>CAVVCN010000006.1:0-8605 GCA_963746765.1 uncultured Actinomycetes bacterium | reverse complement strand
GCCGGAGCGTCCTCGAGCTCCCCGGCGACCCGCGCGGCCGCTCGGGCGACCGGTTCCCGCTCGGCGGACGGGCCGACCCAGAGCACGACCGCGCCCCCGGCCCGGACGAGCGGGAGGCACCACTCGACGGCTGTCGGCGGTTGGGCCAGTGCCTTCGCGACCGCGACCCCATGCGTCTCGAGCGGCTGCTCCTCGGCCCGGCCCCACACCACCTCGAGGTTCCGCAGCTCCGCCGTCCACCGTTCGAGGAACTCGCACTTCCGCCGCTCCGCCTCGAGGAGCGTCACCTGCCGTTCGGGGAGGGCCGCAGCGAGCGGGATGCCCGGTGTCCCGCCGCCGGACCCGACGTCCACGATCGGGCCCTCGAGGCGCGAGACGAGCTCGACACCGGCGAGCGCGTCGTCGAGCAGGGCTCGCCGCGCCGCGGCGAGGTCGCGGATCGCCGTGAGGCCCGGCGTCGCGACGACCGCCGTCAGCCACCGCTCCAGGACGTCGCTCAGTCTGCCGAGCGCCGCGGCAGGACGACGACGTAGCGGTTCGGCTCGACGCCCTCGCTCGCCGTCTCCACCTCGGGGTCGTCCTTGAGCGCCTCGTGGACGAGGCGCCGCTCGACCGCGCTCATCGGCTCGAGCTCGACCCGGTGACCGGTCGCGGACGCCTGCTCGGCGCTGCGCCGGGCGAGCGTCTCGAGCGTGGCACTGCGGCGTGCCCGGTACCCGGCCGCGTCGATGACGATCCGGCGGCGGTCGTCGCCGACCGACCGGTGGGCGATCGCGTTGGCGAGGTACTGGAGCGCGTCGATCATCTGGCCGTGGCGGCCGATCAGCACACCGAGGTCGCCGCCGGTCACGGTCGCGACCACCTCGTCGTCCCCCTCGGTGACGTCCACGCGACCGTCGACGTCGAGCGTGCTCACGACGCGCTCGAGCAGCTCCCGCGCGACGGCCGCCTCGCCCTCGACCGGGGGCGGTTCGACCCGCTCCTCGGGACGCTCTGCGCTCGCGACGACCCGCGCCGGCGTGTACCCGACGCCGAGGAGCCCTCGCTCCCCCTCGCTCACCACCTGGAACCGAACGGCGTCGCGGTCGATGCCCGGCGCGAGGCGCTCGAGCTCGCGGAGCGCCGACCACTTCGCCTCGCCGACGGTCTCCCCGGTCGCCTCGACGGAGACCTCCTCGCTCATCGGCGGCGGCCTCCGCTCGACCGCTTGCGCTTCACCCGCCTCGGCGGGCCGGCCACCACCGGCGCGCCGTCCTTGGCTCCGTCCTTCGGGCCGGGGCCGTTCGCCTTCTCGGCCGGCGGCGGCGCGTCCTTCGGGGGCGTGCGCGAGCTCTTCTTCTCGGCGCCCGGAAGCATGGGCTTCGGCATCAGCTTCCGCGTCACGAAGCCCTGGCCGGTCGTCCAGAGGTTCGTCGTCAGCCAGTAGACCATCAGGCCGGCCGGGAAGTTGAGGATGAAGGGGATGAAGACGATCGGCAGGACCATCAGCAGGATCCGCTGCGCCTTCTGCATCGACGCAGACATGTAGTACGACGACGTCAGCTGGCTCGCCACGTACACGACGAGGAGCAACGGCCCCCAGCCGTCGATGGTCGGCTCGGTGATGTCCACGAGGCCGAGCCACTCGAGCGACGACTCCGGGTAGTTCGGGAAGATGTCCTTCTCGAAGTCCTTGAGGACGTAGAAGAGCGCGATGAAGATCGGGATCTGGAGGACGATCGGCAGGCACGACGAGGCCGGGTTGATCTTGTTCTCGCGGTAGAACTTCATGAGCTCTTCGTTCTGCCGCTGCTTGTCGTGCTTCCAGCGCTGCTGGATCTCCTTCATCTCCGGCGCGTGCGCCTGGAGGTTCTGCATCGAGTGGATCTGCCGGACGGTGACCGGCACGAGGACGATCCGGACGAGCACCACGAGCGCGACAATCGACCAGGCCCAGGTGAGGCCGGCCGTACCGTGGAACCACTCGAGAAGGTTGGTGAGGAGGTCCTCGAGGGGCTTCAGCGGGTTCGGGAACCCGACGATCATGCGTGGCGCTCCTCACCGCGCCGGCGGAAGAGCGTCCGGTCGCCGATGTGGTCGACGCCGCCGTGGCTCCACGGGTTGCAGCGCAGGACGCGCCACCCGGCGACGATCGCTCCGCGGACGAGCCCCAGCTCGCGGAACGCGTCGATCGCGTACTGCGAGCAGCTCGGGTGGTACTTGCACGTCCCCTCGGGCGTCAGCAGGCCGAACGTGCGCCGCCAGACGTGCACGAGGCCGATGCCGAGATACCTCACGTCGTCACCTTGCCGAGGATCTCGCGCACCTGCTCGACGAGCCACTCGTGACCCCGGCTCTCCGCGGAGTCGGCAAGGCCCGGTCGCGCGACGAGGACGTAGTCGCAGCCGGCAGGCGCCGCGCCCTCGAGCTCGGTCCAGACCGCACGGAGCTGGCGCTTGAGCCGGTTGCGGACGACCGCCGAGCCCACGGCTCGCGGGATCGCCAGGCCGACGCGGGCGTTGCCCTCGGGCTCGTCCTCCCGGGCGAACCAGTGGAGCGTGAGCGAGCGCGTCGAGACGGAGCGCCCCTGCCGGTAGACCGCGTCGAAGTCACGCGAGCGGGACAGGCGGTGTCGGCGCTCCACCGCCGGCACTTACGCGGAGAGCCGCTTCCGGCCCTTGGCGCGGCGGCGCTTGAGAATCGCCTGACCGCCCCGCGTCGACATGCGAGCACGGAACCCGTGCTTGCGCTTGCGGCGGCGGACGTTCGGCTGGTAGGTGCGCTTCACGGCGGAGAAGAACCTTGCGACTCGGGCTTGCCCGCGCACGGCAGCGCGGCGGAGCGCGGAGTATAGACGAGGCTCCGCCACTCCCGGTTATCCACAACGCAACCACTCGGGCGTCCGGTCGAAAGGGCTGCTCACAGGGGCTGGCCGTCGTCCGGACGGACGCCAGGGACACCGCTTTCCACAGCTGTGGAAAGTCGTGTGGAGACGAAAGAAAGACCTGCAAATCAAGCACTTTTTCTGCCGCGTTGGGTCGGTGTCGCCTCCCCGACGCAGCGTCGGGACGGTGGTATGCTCGCGCGGTCCCGCGACCCCCGAACAGGAAGCAGCCGAGCCCTCCGTGGAGCATGTCGACGAGCCCACAGCCGACCGACTCTGGGACGACGTTTCCCAGCGATTGCGGGACACACTCAACGAGACGACCTTCGACACCTGGTTCTCGGCTGCAGCCGGCGGGACGCTGAACGACGGCGTCTTCGTCGTCGTCGTTCCCAACGACTTCACGCGCGAGTGGATCGAGAACCACTTCCTCGGCCTGCTCCGGGCGGCGACGAAGGACTCGCTCGGGCGTGAGGTCCGGGTCGCCCTGACCGTCGCCGAGACGCCCGTCGAGCCGGTCGAGCCGGTTCACAATCCCACCTCGCCGGCAGCGCCGCAGGAGACGCAGCCCGGTGCGAACCCGAAGTACACGTTCGACAACTTCGTCATCGGGTCGTCGAACCGGTTCGCGCACGCGGCCGCGCTCGCGGTCGCGGAGGCGCCCGCCCAGGCGTACAACCCGCTCTTCATCTACGGCGGCACCGGCCTCGGGAAGACGCACCTCCTGCAGGCGATCGGCGCCTACGTGAACGACCACGCGAAGAAGCTCACGACGCGGTACGTCACGAGCGAGACGTTCACGAACGACTTCATCAACTCCCTTCGCGACAAGCGCATCGAGGGCTTCAAGCACCGTTACCGCGCCTACGACGTGCTGCTCGTCGACGACATCCAGTTCCTCGAGGGCAAGGAACGGTTCCAGGAGGAGTTCTTCCACACCTTCAACTCGCTCTACGAGGCCGGGCGCCAGATCGTGATCTCGTCGGACCGGCCGCCCAAGGAGATCGCGACGCTCGAGGAGCGACTGCGGTCGCGGTTCGAGTGGGGTCTCATCACCGACATCCAGCCGCCCGACCTGGAGACACGCATCGCGATCCTGCGCAAGAAGGTGACGACCGACGGAATCGCGGTCACCGATCCGGAGGTGCTGACCTTCATCGCCGGCCGCGTGTCGACGAACATCCGCGAGCTCGAGGGAGCGCTCACCCGGGTCGTCGCCTTCTCCTCGCTCACCGGGCTCCCGCTCGACGTCGACCTCGCCGAGCAGGTGCTGCGCGACCTGTTCCCGTCGAGCGGCGACCTTCCCGAGGTGACGATCGCACGCATCCAGGAAGCCGTTTGCGAGCGCTTCTCGCTCTCCGTGCAGGAGCTCTGCAGCCAGCGCCGGTCGCAGGCGGTCGCCTACCCCAGGCAGGTGGCGATGTACCTCTCGCGCGAGCTGACCGACTCCTCCCTGCCGAAGATCGGCAAGGAGTTCGGCGGCCGCGACCACACGACCGTCCTCCACGCGAACGCCAAGATCACACGGATGATCTCTGAGGACAGAGCTGTGTACAACCTCGTGCAAGACCTGACCGCAAGGATCAAGCACCGTGGATGACCGGCGCGCTCCCCGGTCGCCGGCCGCCGGACCTGGGGGTCCGGTGGACAACCCGCCTCCCGGGACCCACCGCGGGAACCGGCATGGGCGCAGGGCTTTCGTCTGTCTTCCCCGTCGTCCACACTCCCTATGCACTACAACGAAAGGTTTAGAAGAGAAATGATGGAAACAGACACGGCCGTCGGGGCGGGGGTTCGCGTCACCGTTTCGCGCGACGATCTCTCCAGCCGGCTCGCTCTCGTCTCCCGCGCCACCTCGACCCGCGGCACCGTCCAGGTGCTCGGAGGGATCCTGCTCCGCGCCAGCGACGGTCTCGTGGAGCTCGAGGCGACCGACATGGAGCTGTCGCTGCGGACCACCGTCCCGGCCGAGGTGGAGGGCGAGGGCTCGCTCGTGATCCCGGCGCGCCTGCTCGGTGACATCGTCAAGCTGCTGCCCGCCGAGAGCGTCACGCTCTCGTACCGGCCCGAGGACGGGGTCGCGGCGATCGAGTCGGGCTCGTACTCCTCGCGCGTCAACGTCTTTGCCGCGGAGGACTTCCCTCGACTGCCGTCGATCGACGTCCCGCTCCAGGAGGTCGGCGCCGCGTCGCTGCTCGAGACCGTGCAGCGCGTCTCGCGCGCCGCGTCCCGGGACGAGTCGCGCCCCGTGCTGACGGGGATCCTCGTCCGGTTCGAGGGGTCACAGCTGACGATGGCCGCCACGGACTCCTACCGCATGGCGGTCAAGGAGACCGAGCTCGAGGCGAGCGGCCCGGAGCTCGAGGCGATCATCCCGGCCCGCGCGCTGGACGAGCTCGGCCGCGTCGCCGCCGGTGCGGAGAGCGTGCAGCTCGGCGTGCACGAGAACCACGTCATCTTCGGCGCGGGCTCCGCGTGGCTCACGACGCGACGGATCGACGGACAGTTCCCGAACGTCTCACAGCTCCGCCCGGAGACGTTCGACGTCGAGCTCGAGCTGCCGCGCGGCGAGCTGCTCGAGGCCGTACGTCGCGCGGCCGTGCTCGCGCAGCGCAACACGCCCCTCCGGCTTCGCTTCGCCGAGGGTGAGCTGACGATCTCCGCCCAGAGCCAGGACGTGGGCGAGACGAAGGAGTCGCTGCCGGTGGCCTACACGGGCGAGCCGCTCGAGATCGGCTTCAACGCGGAGTTCCTCCGCGAAGGCCTCGAGTCGGTGCCGGCGGACACCGTCCAGCTCCAGCTGATCAATCCACTCCGGCCGGGCCTCCTGAGCGCGGAGGGCGATGCCTTCTGGTACCTGATCATGCCGATCAGGCTCGCCGGATAGCTCGCCCGGAAGCGGGGCTCGCGGGCTGATCGTCGGGCACGTCTCACTCCGCGACATCCGCTCGTACGAGCGCCTCGAGCTCGCCCTCGAGCCCGGGCTCGTGCTCGTCACGGGCCCGAACGGCGCCGGCAAGACGAACCTTCTCGAGTCCGTCCACCTGGCGACCCAGGGGCTCTCCTTCCGGACGAGGCAGGACGCCCAGCTCGTGCGGCGCGGCGCCGAGGAGGGGCGGGCCCTGGTTCGAGGACGGCGGGGGACCGTCCCGCTCGAGTCGGAGATCGCGCTCTCGACGCGCGCGGCGAAGCGGATCCGGCTGAACGGCGCGGCCCTCGGCTCGGCGGAGGAGCTCCGTGCGCGCGTGCATGCGCTCGTGTTCACGCCCGACCGCCTGGCCGTCGTGAAGAGCGGCCCGGCCGCGCGTCGCGCGTACTTCGACCGCGTGCTCGCACGGCTCCTGCCGGCGCGGGCAGACCTCCCCGGTGCCTACGCCGAGGCCCTCGGGCAACGGAACGCCGCGCTGCGGCGGGTTGGCCTGGGGCTCTCGGACACGTCGGCGCTGGATCCGTGGACGGACCGCGTGGCGTCGCTCGCCGCCGAGCTCGTCGAAGCACGGCGGCTCACCGTCGAGCAGCTCTCGCCCGCCTTCGCAGAGCGCGCGGGCGAGCTCGGCCTCCCGGCAGCGTCCGTCGGCTACGCCGCCGAGGCACCGACCCGGGACGACCTCGACAGCCGGCTCTCCCGCGACCTCGAGCGCGGCACGACGGGGGTCGGCCCGCACCTCGACGAGTTCCGCGTCCTCTCGGAGGACCGCGACTTGCGCGCCTTCGGCTCGCAGGGAGAGCAGCGCCTCGCGGTGCTCTCGCTCCTCCTGGCCGAGGCCGAGCTCCTGACCGAGCGCGGCGACGTCCCACCGCTCCTCCTGCTCGACGACGCGCTCTCCGAGCTCGACGCCGACCGGCGCCGCGTGCTGAGCGCGCGCCTCGGCACGGCCGGGCAGACGCTCGTCACGGCGACCGGCGCGGAGGCCTTGCCGCTCGCGCCCGCGCAGCTCCTCGTCGTGTCCCCCGGCGAGGTGCAGCAGGGATAGTGCCCCTTCAGGCAATGCCCTCCAGGTCCCTCGCGCGCGATGAGCGGCGCCATGCGTCGTCCTCGCTCGCGCCCATATCGCCGGATATGGGCGCTCCCTGCGTCCTCGCCTGGCTTGCTCCTCGCACCCGAGGAACGAGGCAGCATCACCTGAAGGGGCACTGATGGAGCGCCTCGACGGAACCGTGCGCAGGGCGCTCCGGTCGGCGGGAGTCCCCGACGCCGGCGTGCTCGCCGAGGTGACGCGCGCGTGGCCGGACGCCGTCGGGCGCGCGATCGCCGCGGCCGCGTGGCCCCAGCGCCTGGCCCGCGACGGGACGCTGCACGTGAACACGACGTCGTCGACCTGGGCGTTCGAGCTCGACCGGATGGGGGAGGAGGTGCTGTCGAAGCTCCGTGCCGCCGTGGGCGACGCCGCTCCGCCCGCCGTGCGCTTCGCCCCCGGACCGATACCCGCGGAGGGGCCCGCCGAGCACGTGGAGCGGCACGTCCGGCCCACATCCGAGGACGACGAGCAGGCGGCCTTCGCGAGCGCCTCGATCGAGGATCCCGGCCTCCGCGAAGCAGTGCGGAGGGCCATCGCCACGAGCCTCGCCGCGGCGCGCCACGACCGCGGTGTCTGATATACTTCACGAGCCCTGTAAAACCCCTGTTTTGCAGGTATTTTCTCTTTCAGGAGGCTTGTGACCGACACCGCCTATACCGGAAAGGACATCACGGTCCTCGAGGGCCTCGAGCCCGTGCGTCTGCGACCCGGGATGTACATCGGCTCGACCGGCTCGCGGGGGCTCCACCACCTCGTCTACGAGCTCGTCGACAACGCCGTCGACGAGGCGATGGCGGGCCGCAACGAGCGCGCCGAGGTGACGATCCACCCCGACGACTCGGTCACCGTCACCGACGCCGGCCGCGGCATCCCGGTCGACATGATGGATGACCAGGGACAGTCCGCCCTGACCGTCGTCCTCACCAAGCTCCACGCAGGCGGGAAGTTCGGCGGGGACGGCTACAAGGTCTCCGGCGGCCTCCACGGCGTCGGCCTCTCGATCGTGAACGCGCTCGGCGAGTGGCTCGTCGCCGAGGTGCGCCGCGACGGGAAGATCTATCGACAGGAGTTCGCGCGCGGCGTTCCGCAGACAGACCTCCAGGTCATCGGCGAGACGGACGAGACGGGGACGACGATCTCGTTCCTCCCCGACCGCGAGATCTTCGAGGAGATCGAGTTCTCGTTCCCGACGCTCGCCCAGCGTCTCCGAGAGACGGCGTTCCTCACGCGGGGCCTCCGGATCGTGCTCCGGGACGAGCGGCCGGGGGGAAAGACGGAGGAGTTCCACTACGAGGGCGGGATCTCGGACTTCGTCGCGCACGTGAACTCGGGCAAGGACCCGATCCACAAGCACGTCGTCTACTTCGACGGAGAGACCGAGGACGGCCAGCTCGAGGTCGCGATGCAGTGGAACACGTCATACGTCGAGTCGGTCTTCTCCTTCGCGAACAACATCAACACGACCGAGGGCGGGACCCATCTCTCCGGCTTCCGCAGCGCGTTGACGGGCACGCTCAACCGCTACGCGCGCGACAAGGGCCTCCTGAAGGAGTCGGAGGAGAAGCTCGAGGGCGAGGACGTCCGCGAGGGCCTCGCGGCCGTGATCTCCGTGAAGCTCCGGAACCCGCAGTTCGAGGGCCAGACGAAGTCGAAGCTCGGCAACCCGCCGATCGAGAGCCTCGTCAAGACGGTCGTCAACCAGAAGCTCGCGGAGTTCCTCGAG
>CAVVCN010000005.1:0-824995 GCA_963746765.1 uncultured Actinomycetes bacterium | reverse complement strand
GGGCCCAGGAGCCGCTGCTCGACCTGCTCGAACGGGCGCTGGACGAGGTCTCGGGGCCGTTGCTGCTCGTCTGCACGGCTCGGCCGGAGCTGCTCGAGCGGCATCCCGCCTGGGGTCGCCGCCGGAACGCGGAGACGGTCTGGCTCGAGCCGCTGCCGGATGCCGACGCGCGGACCCTGCTCGATGACCTGTGCTCGCCTGACGTTCCGCGCGAGGTGCGCTCGCTCCTCGTCGAGCGCGCCGAGGGAAACCCGTTCTTCCTCGAGGAGCTGCACTCGAACCTGGCCGAGCAGCGCGACCCGGCGGCTGCTCCACGGATACCCGACAACGTGCATGCCGTCCTCGCGGCCCGGATCGACCAGCTCCCCGAGACCGAGAAGGCGGCACTGCAGGCGGCCGCAGTGATCGGCCGGGTCTTCTGGGACGGACCGGTGCGCGAGCTGCTCGACGGAGTGGCGCCCGACTTCGCCTTGCTCGAGGCGCGCGACTTCGTGCGGCGGCGGCTGGGCTCCGCGCTGGCGGACGAGCGCGAGCTGACGTTCCGGCACGCGCTGACGCGCGAGGTCGCGTACGGGGGCGTCCCGAAGCCGCGCCGCGCCCGCCTCCACGCCGCGTTCGCCACCTGGCTGGAGCGGGTCGGGGACGGCCGCGGCGAGCACGCCGCTCTGCTCGCACACCACTACGCGGAGGCCGCACGGCCCGAGGATGCCGACCTGGCCTGGGCCGGCGACGAGGCCGAGCTGGAGCGGCTTCGCGCGAAGGCGGTCACCTGGCTCGGCCGGGCTGCCGAGTTCGCGATCGGGCGGTACGAGCTCGAGGAGGCGCTGGCGATGCTGCACCGTGCGCTCGAGCTGAGTCCCGAGCCGAGCGTGGAACTGAGCCTCTGGCGGGCCGCCGGCAGGGCGAACGCTCTCAAGCACGACGGCGAGCCGTTCCTGGCGGCGATGAACAGGGCGATCGAGCTGGCGCCCGACCGGGCGACAGCGGCGGAGCTGTACGCGGACCTCGCTTTCGAGTCGGCGCTGCGTGCGGGCATGTGGCGCCGTCGACCCGCCCGGGAGCTGGTCGACGGTTGGATCGACCGCGCGCTCGAGCTCGCCGAGCCGGAGTCACGCGCCCGCGCGCGGGCGCTGATCGCGCGTTGCGACTGGGCTCCGCTCGGCTCCGCCGAAGCCGGACGCGAAGCGAGCGCGCTCGCGGAACGGCTCGGCGATCCGGACCTCCGCTCGTACGCCTGGGATGCTCGCGCGATCACGCTCTGGGTGAGTGGCGAGCACGACCTCGGCCGGGCCATGGAGGAGCGGCGCTTCGAGCTGCTCGACCAGATCCACGACCCCGATCACATCGCCGACATCCACTACGCGCCCGTGACAGGTTGCATCTGGCTCGGGTACTTCGACGAGGCGCGCCGCCTCGCCCGCCGCCACGACGAGATCACGAGCGTCCTCACACCGCACCATCGGATCCACGGCGTCGCCGTCCGCGTCGAGGTGGAGGAGCTCCTCGGAGGCTGGGAGGCGATCCAGGCGCTCGAGCCGCGCGCCGAGGAGACGATCCTGGGCAACCTCGAGACGCCGTGTGTGCGCAGCCCTCGCTCGCTGCTCGTCTGCGCGATCGCGGCCTGGCGGCTCGGAGACCAGGCGCGCGCTGAGCAGCTCGAGGCCGTCGCCGAGGAGTTCCGGATGGAGGGCTACGGCCACGTGCTCGACACGCCGCGGCTGCGGCTCGCGCTGCTCCGGGACGACCTCGACCGGGTCGAGCAGCTGGCCTCCGACCCGCTGCCGGACCGCGGCTGGCACCGTGCCTGGCTCCTCTTCTCCACCCACGGCGCCCGCCTCGACGCGCTCGCTCGAATCGGGCACCGCGACGAGCTGGAGGCATGGAAGGCGCCGCGCGCCGGCACCTACCTGGAGCCGTTCTACCTCCGGGCGCTCGGCCTCGTGCGCGAGGACGAGCAGCTGCTCGAACGCTCGCTCGCCGCGTTCGAGGCGCTGCGCCTGGAGACTCACGCGGCCGAGACGCGCGCCGTGCTCGCGTGAACCGCTGCGCCTGGGTTCCGCTCGCAGATCAGCTCTACGTCGCCTATCACGACGAGGAGTGGGGTGTGCCCGAACGGGACGAGAGGAAGCTGTTCGAGCTGCTGAACCTGGAGGGCGCGCAGGCAGGGCTCTCCTGGTCGACGATCCTGCACAAGCGTGAGGGCTACCGCGCCGCGTTCGCCGGCTGGGACGTGGAGGCGATCGCTCGCTTCGGCGAACGTGATGTCGAGCGGCTGCTCGGGGACGCGGGGATCGTCCGCCACCGGGGCAAGATCGAGGCGGTGATCGGGAACGCCCGTGCCACGCTCGCGCTCGACGTGCCGCTCGGCGAGCTGCTCTGGTCGTTCGTCGGGGACGAGCCGCGCGTGAACGCGTTTCGCACAACCGGAGAGATCCCGGCGCAGACCACCGAGTCCGCGGCGATGAGCAAAGACCTGAAGCGGCGCGGGTTCCGCTTCATTGGGCCGACCACCTGCTACGCGTTCATGCAGTCGGCCGGACTGGTTGACGACCACGTGCTGGACTGCTTCGTCCGTACGGAAGGCCAGTAGAACTGCGCTGCGCTCTGCCCTAAGGTGTTTTCAATCTAGGGAACAGGAGGCAGGATGAAGTCACGCACGCTACTCGCCGTGCTCCTCGGCGGGGCTGTTCCTGATCGCGGGAGCGATCGGAGCCTGGACCTCGTCGTCCGAGGGGGCCGGCGGGGGTGTCGGCAACCCGAACGCGCCGATCAACGCCGTGCTGTTCGAGCTTACGGTCGACGGAAACATCGTCGCCCTGTTCCCGGAGGTCGAGCTGGTTTCGGGCATCGCCCCAGCCGACCTCGAGCTCGTCATCAGAGCAGGGGAAGCCCAGCTGAAGCTGCCCGCCAGGCGCACGCCGCCGACGCTCACACTCAAGCGAGGCATGACTACGAGCCTCGAGCTCGTTGCCTGGCATGAGCAGGCGCAGCTCGACAACGCAGCAGCGCGCAGGAACGCGGTGCTGACGGCGTACAACGCGAGCGGCGACCCGGTCGCCCGCTGGAACCTCACGAACGCGTGGCCCACGAAGCTGCAGGTCAATACGCTGCAGGCCGGCGACTTGACGGAGACCGTGACGATCGTCAGCGAGCGCATCGAGCGCGTCGCGGTCTGACCCGCCCACGGCCTCCTCGGGAAGCTGCCGGGGAGGCCGTCAGGCGGTCGACGCAGCGACGAACGGCAACAGGTCGTCCAGCGTCAGGGCAGCGGGAGACGGGATCTTGTCGCCGACGCAGGTCGCCTGGTCGAGCGCCTGCTCCTGCGCCTTGGCGAGCCAGGTCTCGTAGGCCGAGACCCGCGCGAAGCGGCCCAGCGATGACACGATCGCCGGCCGCGCCTCCTGCAGCGGCACCGCGCCGAGGAAGACCGTGTCGGCGAGCGGCGTCACCTGGATGCGGCCGTGGATCGTGCGCACGGAGCCGCGGCGCGGCAGCGCGAAGATCCTCGCCGGAGCGAACGTCTCGACGGCGAGCCCGCTGGTACGGAAGCCGAGCCACTCGACCGGCCGCTCGGTCTCGACGAGGCGCGCCTGCAGCCCCGCATACGTCACGTGGAACTCCGCGATTGCGGCCGCGCTCGGAGCCGGCGGCCGGAACCTGGCCCGGACGGCCTCGCGGCGCAGCTCGTCGAGTAGCAGCCCCCTCGCGGCCGTCCGCGTCAGCCGGATCCGGCTGAGCGCGGCGAGGTACGAGGACACGCTGCCGCGAAAGTGGTCGTCGACGAATGCGAGCTCCGCCACGAGCACCGCATGCGCGTCGAGCTTCACCTCCTGCTGCAGCACGAGCCGCTCGAGGACGACGCTCTCGGCGATGTCCCGGTCGCCGATCGCCCGTGCGAGCGGTACAACCGCGCTCTCGCGGATCTGCCCGGCGGGGAGCTGGCAGACCACGCCGGGAGCGAGCTGCTCGAGCTGGCCGACGGTGAGCGAGGCGTCCATGGCCGGACCGGCGGCGCCGGGTCCGCTGCAGAGATCCTGGTCGCGCGCCCAGAGGTAGACGCAAACGGCTTCGCCCTTGTCCGGATCGATCCCGGCCTGGCTGTACGTCGCCCAGCCCCACGACCAGATCGAGTGCGTTCGCAGCTCCCTCGTCACCCGCTGGACGGCGAGCGCCTGCAGCTTCACGATCTCGAGCCACTTCGCGCGCGGCTGCAGCCCTTCGCGGCCACCCGTCCCCGGCGCGGACTGGAACTGGAGCTCGAGTGCGACCCGGCTCGCCGGGATCCCGATCTCGGTGAAGCGCCCGACGAGCGCGCGCATGCCGCTGCGCATCGCCCGGCTCGCCCGGACAGGCCCGAGCGCATGCAGCTGCGGGACGTTCGGTGCCGTGAAGTAGACCTGGCGGACCAGGACCGCCACCGCGGCCAGGTCGCGCCACCATTGCGCCGCGTCACCGCCGGTGTAGGGCGGGTTGGCAATCGTCACGAACACCTTCGCGCCGCGCTCGGCAAGTCGCCGCACGAGCGCGAGTGTGTTGGCGCGGTACTGCGCCGTCGTCGTCGTCCACGGAGTCGGCGTCTGCGCGCCGAAGAGCTCGTTCAGGGCGACCCACGGAGTGGCGCAACCGGTGACGCTGACGGCGAAGTCGAAGAGGCGGTCCGCACGGTCGGAGATCGTCGCCGGATCGGTCGGCACCGTCGGCGTCCCGACGCGGTTGTTGAAGTTGAGGTCGAAGAAAACCGTCGCGGCGCCGGCGGCTCGAGCCTCCGCGGGCTTGACGGTTCCGGAGGCGAACGCGAGCGTCAGCCCCGGCTTGTGCGGCACCGGCGAGTCGTGCGCCGCGTAGTCGACCCAGAGCGGATTTGCGTCCGGGATGCCGCACTCGCGCGCGAGCGCGCTCCCCGGCAGAACCAGAGCGGCGCAAATGGCGGCGAGCACGGCAGAGCGCACTCCCTAGTTGTAGCTTCGGAACCGGCTGGTTGGGAACAAGAATCGTCATGAGTACGGGGTCGATTGCTGCGAAGGGGCGCCGCGCGGGCAAGAGCCGCTCGGTCGAACGCCTCGGCCGGGTCGGGCTGGTCGCCAAGGCGGTGCTCTACGCCGTGATCGGCCTGCTCGCGATCCAGGTCGCGCGCGGCGGGCGCGAGGAGAGCCCGGACGAGGGTGGCGCGTTGCGCACGATCGCCGAGCAGCCGTTCGGCAAAGGGCTGCTCGTGCTCCTGGCCGCCGGTCTCGCCGCCTACGCGCTCTGGCGGCTCGCCCAGGGCATCCTCGACCGCGACAGCGAGGGTGAAGGGCCGAAGGGTCTCGCCAAGCGGGCCGGCGCGGTTGCTCGCGCCGCCTGGTACGGCATTCTCTGCGGGCTGACGATCTCGGTGCTCGTCGGCAACGGCGGCGGCGACGGCAACGAGCAGCAGACGACCGCCGGCATCTTCGAGCGTCCGTTCGGTCGCTACCTGGTCTACGCCGCCGGCCTGGCGTTCGTCGGCGCCGCGGCCTTCAACGGCTGGCGTGCGGTCACGTGCAAGTTCAACAAGAAGCTCAAGACGGGCGAGATGAGCGACGCCGAGGAGAAGGCGGCGACGGGTGTCGGCATTCTCGGCCACCTCGCGCGGATGACCGTCTTCGGCCTGATCGGCGCCTTCCTCGTCAGGGCGGCCTGGGAGTACGACCCGAAGGAGGCGAGAGGCCTCGACGGCGCGCTGCTCGAGGTGGCGCAAGCGCCGTACGGCGGCCTGCTGCTCGGCGCCGTCGCGGTCGGCCTGATCGCGTACGCGCTCTGGTGCCTCGTGCAGGCGCGTTACCGCAGGATCTAGAGCCGACGCCTGGCGAACACGGCGCGCTGGACCACGAGCGTCGCCAGTCCGGCCGCCACGATCACGACGAGGTTGAGCACCAACTGGCCGAGCGCCCCGCCGCATTCCGCCCAGTCGCCGTAGGCGGCAGCGACGGCCACGTTGCCTGCCGCAGGAATCGTGGTTACTGAGATGAGGACGCCGATCAACGCTCCCGACTTGGCAGTCGTCAGCGAGATCATCCCGGCGATGCCGGCGAGCAAAGCCACGATCACCGAATAGCGATTCGGGTCCGAGACGAACAACGTCTCCGCGTGCTCGCCGATCTCGGTCGGGAGCACGTCGAGCCCGCGCAGTGCCACCACCGCTATGTAGGTGACCAGGATCGCAAGCGGGAAGCCGACGAGGAGTGCAGTCAGCGACCGCCTGGCCAGGCCGCGCCGGCGCTGGACCAGCGCGACGCAGAGGCCCGCGAGCGGACCGAACTCGGGGCCGACGACCATCGCGCCGATGATCAGGATGATCGAGTCGGTGACGATCCCGATCGCGGCGATCATGGTCGCGAGCACCATGAACGCCAGAAAGCTGCCCGAGAGAACTGCGCTTTCGAACGTGCGCGCCTCGACCTGTTCCCAGACGACCGCGTCGGCCGGGGAACCCGCAGCCGCGCGCTCGGCCTGCTCGGCACGCCGAGAGACGGAGGAGTCGATCTCGATCGTGACGATGCTGCCGCGCTCCTCGAGCCCGAGCTCGCGCAGCCTCTCGATCAACGCGCTCGCGTCCTCGCGCGCGACATCGGCGAGCACGACGTCCCCGACGGGGTCGCGGGACACGCCGGGGAGGTGGACGATGCTGTGCGCCGACCCGAGCGAGTCCAGGAGAGCCAGCACCCGGTCGCACAGGTCAGCCGGGACGACGAGACGCAGATGGATCACGGCCGCAGCCTAACCGGGACGCCAGATCTTCCCTGGAAATCGACCACTTTCTAGCCTCTTGCGCGGCCTCCGTGCCGAACACTGTGGGTATGAGCAGAAACCGCACCGGCCCCCTGCTCGCCGAGCTGCACGCCCACACCACCTGGAGCGACGGCGTCCTCTCCGTTCCCGGGCTCGTCGATCTGCTACGGGATGCGTGGATTCGACGTCCTCTGCGTCACCGACCATGTCTGCCGCACGGCGCGGGAGGCGCCCATGGGCGTCACCGCCGCGAGCTTCGACGCCTACCTGGCCGAGGTCGAGCGCGAGGCTGCCCGCGCCCTGGAGCAGTACGGGCTGCTGGTCGTCCCCGGCCTCGAGCTGAGCTACAACGACGACGATCCGCGCCTGTCGGCGCACGCGCTGGCGCTCGGCCTGCGCAACTTCGTCTCCGTCGACGAGGGAATCGACGGAGCGATCGAGACGGCCGTCCAGGCCGGCGCCGCCCTCGTGGCGGCGCATCCGTACGACGGCGAGCCGGCGCCGAACCCCGGACGCCTGACGCAGCGCTTCGCCCGCGATCCCGAGCTGGCAGCGCGCGTGCACCGCTTCGAGCTGTTCAACCGCTCGCAGCTCTTCTCCTGGGTCGCCAAGGCCGGCCTCCCGTGCGTCGCGAGCGGCGACTTCCACCGGCTCGAGCACCTGCACGGCTGGAAAAGCGTGGTGCCGTGCGCCCGCGACGAGGAGGCGCTGATCGCGCACCTGCGCTCGCGCCGCCCCGTGTTCATCACGCAGGTCGGCGTCGAGACCGAGCGCGCTGCGGCATAGCTCGTCCCTCCGTGGCAACCCTTGCCGACGACCGCACAATCCCCTTCGACTGGTACTCCAACCCCGCCGTGCTGCGGCTCGAGCGGGAGCGGATCTTCCGGCGCACGTGGCAGTACGCCAGCCGCACCGACCAGGTGGCCGAGCCGGGGGCGTTCTTCACCTGCGATCTCGGCGGGGTGCCGATCGTCGTCCTGCGCGACAAGGAGGGCGAGCTCCGCGCCTTCCTGAACGTGTGCCGCCACCGCGGCTCGCTCGTCTGCGAGGGCGAGGGCAAGCGCGAGACGCTCCAGTGCCCGTACCACGCCTGGACGTACGGCCTCGACGGCTCGCTGCGCGCGGCGCCGCGCTCCGAGCGCGAGTCCGGCTTCGACAAGGCGGAGCTCGGCCTCGTGCCCGCTTCAGTCGCGCTGGGGGCCGTTCGTCTTCGTCAATCCGGACGGCGAGGCGGCTGCGCTCGAGGACACCCTCGGCGAGCTGCCGGAGCGCGTCGCCGCGTCCGGCGTCGACCTCGACTCGCTCCGCTTCCTCAAGCGCTCGTCCGGCGAGTACGAGGCGAACTGGAAGGTCTGCAGCGAGAACTTTCTCGAGTGCTACCACTGCCAGGTCGCGCACCCGGGTTTCTCGAAGGTCGTCGACGTGTCGGTCGACGCCTACGTGCTCGAACGAAGCTCGACCTTCTCGACGCAGTACGGCCCCGTGCGCGAGGCCTGGAAGAAGGCAGCTTCGACCCGCGCGGCCCGATCGCGCGCGGGCAGTTCCACTTCCTCTCGGCCGAACCTGACGCTGAACGTCATGCCCGGCCACCCGAACCTCTCGATCGGGTCGATCATGCCCACCGGCCCGAGCGGACCTCCGCTTCCTCGACTACTTCGTCGGGCCGGATGTCGAGCAGTCCTGGATCGACGACATGCTCGAGTTCGACGGCCAGGTCGGCGCCGAGGACACCGTGCTCGTCGAGCGCGTCCAGAAGGGCCTGCGCGGCGCCGCGGGAGCCAACAGTGTCGAGCACGGGCGGCTGATGGGCGAAAGCGAGCGCATGATCGCGCACTTCCAGAGCGCGCTGCTCGACGCGCTCGCCTGACGCTTGCAGACGGGTCTGGTGAACATCTGGTAAACAGCGCCCTCGTGCGCCTGAGCCTCGTCCCCCGCCCCACCGAGTTCTACGACCTCTTCGCCCGTGCCGGCGCGAACGCGCTCGAAGCCGCCCGGCAGGCGGAGACGCGCTTCCGCGACTACCCCAACTCCCTCGTCACCCAGGCGGACGTGAAGGCGACCGAGACCGCGGGCGACGAGATCACGCGCGAGCTGATCACGCTGCTGAACACGCAGTACGTGACGCCGTTCGACCGTGAGGACATCTACGAGCTCGCGACCAAGCTCGACGACGTCGTCAACTACATCGAGGAGGTCAGCGACCTGCTCGAGCTGTACGGGATCGAATCGACGACGAAGCACGCAGTCGAGCAGTGCAGCATCCTCGTCCTGGCCGTCGAGCAGCTCTCGATCGCCCTGACCCGGCTGAAAGGCCTCCGCGGGATCCAGCAACCGCTCGTCGAGCTGAAGCGGCTCGAGGACGAAGGCGACCGGATCGTCCACGACGCGATCGCGGCGCTCTTCCGCGACGACCGGATCGACCCGTTGATCGTGATCCGCTGGAAGGACGTGTACGAGGGCCTCGAGCGGGCGATCGACTCGTGCGAGACGGCGGCGAACGTGATCGCGAACATCGCCGTCAAGAACGCATAGTGCGGAGCACTAGTGAATGAGCTGACGCTCGTCGCGGTCGTGGCGGTCGCGCTCTTCTTCGACTTCACGAACGGGTTCCACGACACGGCCAACTCGATCGCGACGAGCGTCTCCACCCGCGCCCTCTCGCCCCGCGGCCGCCGTGATCAGCGCAGCGGTGCTCAACGTCGTCGGCGCGTTCGTCTCGCTGGAGGTCGGCGGCGACGATCGCGACGGGGATCGTCAACGCCGACGTGATCACGCTCGACGTCGTGCTGGCCGGTCTCGTCGGCGCGATCACCTGGAACCTCGTGACCTGGTATCTCGGCCTGCCCTCGAGCTCGAGCCATGCTCTCATCGGCGGCGTGCTCGGCTCCGCCATCGCCGCTGCCGGGCTCGACGTCGTCAAGTGGGACGGGCTGAAGGAGAAAGTGCTGATCCCCTCCCTGATCGCGCCCTTTGCGGGGCTCTTCATCGCCGCGGCGCTGATGGTCTCGATCACCTGGCTGATCCGCCGGCGGTCACCCGGGCACCGTCAACCGCGTCTTCCGGCGGCTCCAGCTCGTATCGGGAGGCTTCGTCGCGTTCACGCACGGCACCAACGACGCGCAGAAGACGATGGGGATCATCGCGCTCGCGCTCGTCGCCGGCGGCCACCTCGCGCCGGACGCGGACCCGCCACTCTGGGTGATCGTCAGCGCCGCGCTGGCGATGGGCGCCGGCACCTACGCGGGTGGCTGGCGGATCATCAAGACGCTCGGGACGAGGATCGCCAAGCTCGATCCGCCGCAGGGCTTCGCCGCGCAAACGGCGTGCGCCTCGATTCTCTGGACGACCGCGCACTACGGCTTTCCGGTCTCGACGACGCACACGATCTCGGGCTCCGTCATGGGCGCGGGCGCCTCGCGCAGGCTCTCGGCGGTCCGCTGGGGCGTGGCCGGGAACATCGTGGTCGCGTGGATCATGACGATCCCCTGCGCAGCGGCGGTCGGCGCGCTGATGGAGCTCGTGACCCGCCTCCCGGCCGGCGACGCGATCGTCTTCGTGCTGGCGGCAGCGATCGCGTGGACGGCATTCGCCGCCCGACGCTGGCAGACGCGGCGGCTCGCTTTTGCACCCGGCTAAAGTCTGGTTCACCAGAAACTAACCCCCTGGTAACCAGATTCTGGGCGATGATGCGGCGATGGCCGCGACGACCCAGCGGGAAACCGCCGACCGCCTGTTGAACCGGGAGCTCTCGACCCTCGAGTACAACGCGCGGCTGCTGGACCTCGTCGCCGACGACGCGTTGCCGCTGCTCGAGCGCGTGAAGATGTGCCGGTTCGTCTCCTCGAACCTGGACGAGTTCTTCATGGTGCGCGTGGCCGGGCTGATGGGGCAGGCGGCGTCCGGAATCGCAGTGCGGTCGGTCGACGGGCTGACGCCACGGGACGCGCTGGCACGCATCCGCGAGCGCGTCCTCGAGCTGACGGCGCTGCAGTCGAAGCTCTGGAAGAAGTCCCTCTCCCCCGCGCTGGCGCAGGAGGGGATCACGATCTCGGCGATGGGCGACCTCGATGCCGACGAGCTGCGCGTGCTCGAGGACCGCTTCCACCGCGAGATCTTCCCCGTGCTGACACCGCTCGGCGTCGGCCCCGGGCAGCGCTTCCCGTACATCTCGGGCCTGTCGCTCAGCCTCGGCGTGCTCGCGCGCGACCCGGAGACCGGCGAGGAGCGCTTCGCCCGCGTCAAGGTGCCGGAGGGGTTGCCGCGCTTCTTCCCGGCCGGCTCGAACGGCCGGTTGCTGCCGCTCGAGAGCGTGATCGCCCACTTTCTCGACCGCCTCTTCCCCGGCATGGAGATCGTGGAGCGCTCGATGTTCCGCGTCACCCGCGACGCCGACTTCGAAGTCTCGGACGAGGCCGACGACCTGCTGGAGGCGGTCGAGCACGAGCTGCGCCGCCGCCGCTTCGGCGACGTCGTGCGGCTCGAGATCTCCAGCTCGACCTCGAGCGGCATGCTCGAGCGGCTGCAGCAAGGGCTCGGCGCAGCCGACGACCAGGTCTACGAGGTGCACGGCGTGCTCGATCTCGCCGACCTCGACCAGCTCGTCGACCTCGACCGCCCGGAGTTGAAGTACGAGCCCTCGCCCGGAGCGACCCCCGCCCGGCTCGCGCACGTCAAGGAGCCGCGCGACCTCTTCGCCGAGATCCGCCGCGGCGACTTCCTCGTCCACCAGCCCTACGAGTCGTTCGCAGCCAGCTTCGAGGCCTTCGTCCAGGCCGCCGCGGCCGATCCGGACGTGATCGCGATGAAGACCGCGGTGTACCGCACGAGCGGCGACAGCCCGCTCGTGCCGGCGCTGATCCAGTGCGCCGAGGACGGCAAGCAGAGCGTCTGCCTCGTCGAGCTGAAGGCTCGCTTCGACGAGCACCGCAACATCGAGTGGTCGCGCGCGCTCGAGGAGGCGGGCGTGCACGTCGTCTACGGCTTCCCCGATCTGAAGGTGCACGCGAAGATGACGCTCGTCGTGCGCCGTGAGGGCGACGGCCTTCGTCGTTACGTCCACGTCGGCACGGGGAACTACCACGCGGTGACCGCGCGCTCCTACGAGGACCTGAGCCTCTTCACCGCCGACCCAGAGATCGCGGAGGACGTCGCGGCGCTCTTCAACTACCTGACCGGGTTCGGCCGCCCCGCACAGTTCGCGAAGCTCCTCGTCGCGCCGTTCGGCCTGCGCACCCGGCTGATCGAGCGAATCAGGGCCGCCGGCGCAGCCGCGGCGGCCGGGAAGAGCGCGCGGATCCGGATCAAGGTCAACGCCCTCACCGACGAGGCCGTGATCGAGGAGCTCTACGCGGCCTCGCAGCAGGGCGCGCACGTCGAGATCGTGGCTCGCTCGATCTGCATGCTGCGCCCGGGCGTCCCCGGCCTCAGCGAGAACATCCGGGTTCGCTCGATCGCCGGCCGCTACCTCGAGCACAGCCGTGTCTACGGCTTCGAGATCGGCGGCGAGACCGAGTTCTTCCTCGGCAGCGCCGACCTGATGAACCGCAACCTCGACCGTCGCGTCGAGGTGCTCGTCCCCGTCGAGCAGGCCCGCCTGCGTCAGGAGCTGACGGCGGTCTTCGACAGCGCCTGGTCGGACACCGCCTCGTCCTGGGAGCTCTCACCGGAGGGAACCTGGACGCGCCGCAAGCGCGGCAAGGACGAGCGTGTTCACGGCCATCAGGTGAACCTGCAGCGGCGGGCGCGCCTGCGCACGCGCCGCGCAGTCGGGTCGCGCAGCCGCGGCCGGTGAAGGTCGGGGGTCTGACCGGGGTGCTTGCGAGAATTACGGGGATGCGCGTGGGGGTCATCGACGTGGGGTCGAACACGGTCCGGCTGCTCGTCGCGTCGGTCGTCGGAAGCTCGGCGCGCACGCTCCGCGAGGAACGTGTGCACCTCGGGCTCGGCGAGGAGATCCTGCATCACGGTCGCATCCGGCGAACGAAGCTCGACGAGGTGGCGGCGGTCACCGGCGAGTACGCACGCATCGCGCGGAAGCTCGGCGTCCGCGAGCTGGAGACGGTCGTCACGGCACCGGGACGGCAGGGCGACCAGCCACAACGGCTGCTCGACACGATCGGACGCGCAACCGCAGCCGACGTCCGCGTCGTCTCGGCCGAGGACGAAGGCCGCCTCGCCTTCGCGGGGGCGGTCTCTCGCGCGAACCCGGGAGAAGGAGTCGTCGCGGTCTGCGACGTCGGCGGCGGCTCGACCGAGGTGGTCGTCGGCACCGAGCTGCTCGGCCCCGCCTGGGTGCGCTCCGTCGACCTCGGCTCGCTGCGCCTGACCGCGGCCCTGCTCCCGAGCGATCCACCCGCCCCGGCGGAGATCGAGGCCGCGCGGTCGGCCGTCCGCGCCGCCTTCGAAGCGATCGAGCCGCCGCGGCCCGAGATCGCGCTCGCGACCGGGGGAAGCGGACGCGCAGTCGCGCGGATCGTCGGCCACGAGTACGGCCTGGACGAGCTCGAGCGCGTCGTCGAGATCCTCTCCAGCCGGCCTGCCGCCGCCAGCGCCGAGAAGCTCGGCATCCGTCCCGACCGGGCGCGGACCCTCCTCGCCGGCGCGCTCATCCTGGCCGAGGTCTCCCGCCTGCTCGAAGTGCCGTTCACACCGTCGCGCGGCGGCATCCGCGAGGGTGCGGCGTTCCGGCTGGCCGCGCGCCAGCTCGCCGCTTAGAACACTTCGTCGAGCAGCTCGACGTCGCGCGCGTACGTGAGCAGCTCCCGCGCCTCAGCGGGCGTCACCCAGCGCAGGTCGTCGACCTCGTGCGTCGGCTCGAACTCCCCGGAGAGCGGCCGCATCAGCCACCAGCGCACGCGCTTCGGCCTCCCTTTCGTGTCCCGGTAGCGCGTCGTCGTCAGCTCCTCGCCGAGCTCACAGAGCAGGCCGGTCTCCTCCTCGATCTCGCGCAGCGCGCAGTCCTCGTCGCTCTCGCCCCGGATCCGCCTTCCCCTTCGGGAACGACCAGTCGTCGTACTCGGGCCGGTGCACGACGGCGACGCGTCCGTCGCGGACGACCAGCCCGCCGGAGGCTCGAACCTCCTCTACGCCGTCTTGGCGAGCCGCTTCCACGCGGCCTCCCACTCGTCCCGCGCCTGCAGCGCCCGCACCCGCTCGCGTTCGAGCAGCCGCCCGGCGGCCAGGGCCGTGTCGGGCAGCCTCACCACGAGCGCCCGCAACCGCTCCCCCGCGACGACGGCGTCCTGGTGCTCGCCGAGGACGTCCTGGAGGGACTTCGCGGCCTTGACGTACGCCTGCCGGTCCGCGAGCTCGGCGGCGTAGCGCGCGCGCTTGACCTTGATCCGCACCTCGTGCAGCTCGTCGTCGGGCGGCTGGGGACCGAGGGCGCGGACGGCCTTGCGCAGCCGCCGGTGCTCGGCCGCGTGGATCTCGGCGAGCGACGGCTCGTCGGCGACGGTCGCGACCGGTCCTTCGAGCGCCTCGAGCAGCGCGAAGTACCGCTGGCTGTCGAGCGCGGTGAGCAACGCGCGCCTGGCGGTCCCGCGCTCCCGCCCGAGCCTGCCCAGGAGCTTCTTGCCCTCCGCGCGCATCCTCATCGAGCGACGCGACCTCGCCGGTCAGGCGCTCGAGCAGGACGTCGAGGTCGCGGACCGGGCCGAGCGCGCTGCCGAGCCACTGGAGCTCCTCGCGCAGCGGCTCCGACCATGCGGGGTCGAGCAGCTCGTGTCCGGCGCGGAGGAAGGCGCGGAGCCGTCGCGTCGCCACCCGCATCTGGTGCAGCTCCTCCGCGTCGGTGCCGAGACGCGTGCCGGGGTCGTGCGCGAGCACGCGCGCGCCTTGCTCGCGCAGGCGGGCGCCGAGCATCGCCGCGGAGTCAGCGTCCTCGGGCGGTTCCGGCACGTCCGGATGGAAGTCCAGGTCGAGCGCCTGGAAGACCTTCGGCCTGCCCTCGCCGTCGTCGGCCCCGGCTCGGCGCAGCGCCTTCTCGATCCGGCGGAGCGTCCGCTCGTCGCCGTCGAGCAGCTCGACCTCGAGCTCGTCGAAGCTGCGGGTGACGCGCTGATGGTCGAGCACCGCGACCGTGTCGTGGACGATCTCGGCGCCGTCGGCGCGGACGCCCTCCCGGCGTGTGCGCAGGCGGGCGATCGGCTTCAGCCGCGCCCCTCTCAGGTGTCCTGCGAGCAGCGTCAGCAGATCGGCGGGCAGCGTCGCCGCCGCGCCGGCTTGCTCCAGCTCGAGCCGGGCGCCCCCGACCGCAGCTTCAGCTGCCAGAGGCCTTTGCCGTTCTCGACGCGATAGCGAAGCGTCACGCCCCTGCGCGCGAGCCGGTGGTCGAGGGTGTCGTGGTAGGTCGAGACGAAGAGCCGCGGCTCGATCGCCTCGCCGCCGAGCTCGGGCAGCGTGAAGTCCTCGCCGGCGCGGAGCTTCACCTCTCGCTCGCGAGTCTCGCGGATCGCCACCCGCCGAGTCTAGGCCCGCGCGTGGTGAAGAAGCGGTGAAAACGACGGAGCGCCCCTCACGAGGCGCTCCTTCGGGTGGTCGAGCCGTGCGGTGGTCGCTACTGGTCGTTCGCCTTCAGGGCCTGCTGGTACTGGTAACGCGCCTTCTTCAATTGGCGGTCGGTGAGCGCGATGAAGCCGGACTTCTTCGCGATCGCCTTCTCGTTGTTGAAGATGTAGCCGATGAAACCGGCCACCACCGGGCGCCTGAACGAGGTCCGCTTCGAGTAGATGAACGGCTCTCTCGGCCGCCTCGAGCGCAGCCTCGGCCGCCTTCAGCTCGTCCCGCAGCGCCCGCTCGCGCTCGCCCCGCTTCTTGGCCTCGCGCTCGGCGCGTGCATCTGTCGCGGACGCGCGCCCGCGCGCCTTCGGCGTCGCGGACAGGCCGGGGATCGCGACGAAGCCGGCGGCCTCCTGCTCCTCGAGCAGGACGCCACGCCGCAACGCTGCGCGCGTCTCCTGGGTCGCGATCGCGCGCCGCAGGAGGTCGTGGACACGCCGCCGCATCGCATCGGTCGGCTTCTTCCCGGTAGGACTGACGTGCGCGACCCCGACCTCGGCGAGCATGTCCAGCGCGTCGTCGAGCTCGTCCATGGCCGACCGGAACGCTGCGAGATCGCCCTTCGCCTGCGCCTTCTCGACCTTCTCCGCAGCCTTTGCGGCAGCCTCGGCGGCCTTCGGCCGGTCGCGCGCTGCGCGGTTGACAGCCAGCACGACGGCCGACGGCTTCCGCAGCCCGGCGACCGCCTCGGCCTCGGCGCCCCTCCCGTCCTCGCGCAGCTGCTTCGCGAGCTGCTGGCGTGCCGGGACGAACTCGTCGGGCGGGACCGCGAGCAGCTTCTCCGACTCGGGCGGCAGCTCGCTCACGGCGTCTCACCCTAGCGCCACCCGCCTCTACACTTCACCGACTCGGGGCGTTAGCTCAGCTGGGAGAGCGCCGGCTTTGCAAGCCGGAGGTCACCGGTTCGATCCCGGTACGCTCCATGCTCAAGAAGGCCGTTTCTCGTCTGCGAGGACGGTCTGCGATGTCAGCGCTCGGTTGACCAGCGTGGCCCGGAAACCGAGGCACTGAGCGGTGTTGCGGGCTGACCTCCGGCTCCGCGAGTCGGCGGTCGGGTCATGGATGGTCACCCCTCCCCCTCGCGCGTCAGCGGCGAGCGGGACATCGCGGCGGGGAGGCCGGCGGCTCGCCAAGCGCATGCTCTAGCTTTCGGCTGTGGCTTCAGGCAATAGGACGACCGGAACCCGAGGAAGCGACACCGCGGCTGCATTCCGTGCCCTGCTCAGCCAGAGCCCCGCGCACCGGGAAGCGGTCATCTCGGATTTGGACGCCGAGCAGGCGCGAGTGCTCCTGGGAGAGGCAATCGAGATGGTCGAGGAACTCAGGGCTGAATTGGACTCGCTCCGCGAGGCTGAGGAGCAGCGGCCCTAGCGAGACGCTTGCGTCCCCCGGGATGCTCCGAGAGCCGCCCTCCGGGGCTCCGAGAGCCTGGCTGAACCGTCTAGCGCTCTTAGTGCGTGGCGGCGGTCCACCCTTACCCCCGCACCCTTCCCTCGAACACTCGTGAGGGCTCCGGGCCGTCTCTCGAGTTCGAAGTCCGTGCAAGTGCGCCGGTGGCTGTCGGGCTCGACGGTGAGGCACTCATGCTGGCGCCGCCCCTGCGCTTCGTCTCGTTGCCGGGAGCGCTCCGGGTCCGCGTCCCGCGTCACGCTACTGGCCTTTCACCGGCGGGGGGCGCAGTTACGCTGACGCGCCGGAACGTCTGGGCGCTGATGCGGATCGCCGCCGGGAAGCAAACGGCCGTGCCGTCGCGGAGGTGACCGGTCTTAGACGGTGACTAGGGTTCGGAGTCGCTCGGAACGCTCCTTGGGTGTCGGGTGCCTACCCCTTCGAACGATGATCTGGCGGGGCCTGGTACGGGGGCGCCGACGCGGCGAGTAAGCGCCCGCGCACGCACGCGCGCGCGAGGCCATCCGCCACCCCTTGGGTGCGCAGGAGGCTCGGGGCCTGGTCGCGGGGCCGTACGTCGGATTCTTCATGCGCCGAGGGAGCCTGACACGCGCTGCGCGCCTGGAACGTTCCCTTTCTTCTCGTACAGCTCGAGGGCCCCTCGAAGCGCCCGCGCTTCGCCTTTGGCGTCGCCCGAGAGCCGCCTAACAGAGGCGGCTTCCTCCAATGTCTGACCGCGGAACGTCAACCAGTCGGAAGCATCGGCGCGCGCGCGCGCCTCGTCGGAGAGTCTGAGCGCCTCTTCGAAATGGCGCTCCGAAGCCGCGACGAGCGTGAGAGCGCGGCGCCAGAGGACCTCGAGCGCGAAACCTCCGGATGACACAGCCCGGGCGTCGAGGGCGAGTGTCTTCGCCGTGCCAGTTTCGCCGACCTGGGCGAGAACGCAGGCGAGGGAGGCGGCGATCTCGGGCTTCATGAGGCGGTCTTCTTCAGTCTCGAGCAAGGAGTGAGAAGAGCGCAGGTGGTCTGCCGCGGCGGCGAGGTTGCCTGCGATGAGCTCGGCCTCGCCGAGCTCGGCGATCGAGCCAGCGAGGAACCACATCAGCCCCGACTTTCGTGCCCGCTCGCCGGCATCGTGGAGCATCACGCGCGCATCCTCGATGCGGCCCGCCTGTGCATACAACGTTCCAAGAGCTAGAAAGAGCCGCAACGGGAGTGGCGCCGGGCTCCACAGATCCCGTCGGCTTCCGTCCTCGAGGATTCCCTCGCACTCGGCGATCGCTCGCTCGACCGACTTCGAGCCCGAGGCGAGAGCTTCCCCTCGGTTCATCAGGGCTGCGGCTTCTTCGAATCGGTCTCCGCGCTCCGCCGCAAGTTCGGCGGCACGTTTCGCGAGCTCGGCCGCCTCGTCAGAGCGCCCGAGATTCCCGAGAGTCTGGTAGCGGTGGCGAAACGCGACCGCGAGCCCTTCTCCGTCGCCGCGCTCCTCGAAGCGCTCTGAGGCACGCTCCGCCTCGCCCAGGAACTCGAGCTGGCCCATCCCTTCGGTCCACTGGGAGAAGAACAGGAGGTAGAGGCGTGCCCGCTCTTCGACGCTGATGTCCCCTGCCGAGGCCGCCATTCGCGCCGCAGCCTCGAGAGTCGACAGTGCACGCCTTCGCTCCCCCGTCCGGTACAGCGCAAGGGCGTACTCATACAGCGATTCCGCGCGCTCGTGAGGCGACCAGGGCAGAAGCTCTGCCGCGCGCTCGAGCGTGTCGCCGGGCCGATGCTCGGCATCGTCCAGCGTCGCTTCCTGCATCAGGATGGCGCGCTGCAATTCCCGCAGCTCGACACCCGGCTCGACTCCGAGCTCGTCAACCAATGTATCCCGCGCTCGTGTGTAGGTCTCGAGCGCGTCCGCCTGGCGTCCACCGCGGTAGAGGGCAAGCATGAGTTGACCCCAGATCTTTTCGCGGAGCGGATAGCGCTCCGCGAGCGTATGCAGCTCCGAGGCGAGGTTGCCGTGGAGGCCGAGTGCCAGCTCGGCGTCCACGCGGCTCTCGAGCGCCGTCAGCCTCGCTTCCTCAAGACGCGCGATTTCGGGCTGCATGAACGGCGCGCTTGGGGACTCGACGAGCGGGGCTCCACGCCATAATGCAAGTGCCTCCCGTAGCTTCGCTGCCCGTTCCTTCGGATCGCAGCGACGCGCCTCGGCCACCAAACGCTCGAAGTGGTCCAGGTCGAGCTCACCAGGCTCGACGTGGATCACATACCCGCCGGATTGCCGCTCGACGGTCTCTGCGCCGAGGAGCTTGCGCAGGGCGTGGACCTGGTTCTGCAGCGAAGCACGAGCCGTCCGTGGGGGCGGATCGCCCCATAGCTGGTCGATGAGCTCGTCCTGAGAGACGGGCTCGTTCGCATGGAGGAGAAGCAGGCCGAGGAGTGCTCGCTGCTTCGGCGCGGGAATCGCAATGGGCTCGCCCTCACGGCAGACCTCAAGCGGACCCAAGACGCGGAACTGAAGCACGGCCACCGGGCGAAGCTAGCACCGACAACCAGAACTATTAGCCGCCCGCGAGCCGCCGTTAGAGCGCCGTTAGGAACGAACCCTACGCTCGAGCGAACCTCGAAGAAGGGACCAGACAATGGCAAGGAAGGCACAACTCGTGACGGCGGCTGCACTGGTCGTGCTCGGTGCGTTGGTTACAGGCGGTGCGCTGAAGGCCTCGGCGGGCGCGAGTTCGGGCAACCAGCTCGCCGGCACATGGGAAGTGGCGGTGAATCGTCCCCCGCCGCTGACACCACTCCGGTCGGTGCAGGTGTTCAGCGGCAGCGGCAGCGTGATCGAGATGGCAAACGAATGGTCTGCCACGCGAACGGCGTCGCATGGAAGCTGGGAGCGCATCGACGGAAGGCGCTACGCCGCCTCCTCGGTCTTCTTCCGCTTCAACCCTCAGACCGGCGCAGATCTCGGCTCGCAGAAGATCGACCGCACGATTCTCTTGGCGCAGGACGGACAGACATTCACGCACGTGGCGAGGGTGACGATCCTCGACCGGGACGGAAACGTCTCGGCGAGCTTCATCGCCAGAGGGTCGGGGGCGCGGATGCAGGTAGAACGCATCCCAGACCAGCCATAGGAAGCGCAGCACGCTGACAGCAACTGCCCACTAACGCATTTCGGCCGTGACGGCCGCAGCTCGACTGCGGCCGTCAGCGGTTTACCGCGCCCCGGACTGCGCTTGATCAGCGTCGGTCGATAGTTCGCACGCGCTCGCGCAAGCGGTGACGATACGGTCGGTTGACTCGGGTAAGGCGCGCGAGTCGCGTTTCTAAACTGCGATCTCGCACGAGCCCATCCGATCCTCAGCCAACGCGGATCTCCGCGGCGAAGCTGCCAAACGATGGGGCCACGTTTCTCGCATGCCACCTGCTTACTTCTCGACGGGCTACTGCCGCCTCGCAACGATCATTGTCCGTACGCGACCCAAAGCATCATCGAGGCGCCAACCCGCAGTCGACAATCACGGTGGTCCGGCTCGACTGACGCCGTCGCGATTGATCAGAAAGCCCTTCCCGGAATGGATCACTGTGCACCTGACTCCAACCTCGCGGGACTCGCAGCGAAAGCGTCCGACGGTCGTCTGCTTGCCGTAGGCGAGCGTGCGGAGGTTGTCGGGAACACAGCCGCACTGCGCAGCCGGAACTCGGCGGATCTTCAGTCGGCCCTGGGCGCCCATCTTCACCAGGTGGTGCGGCGAGCTGACGGTCTGACACCCCACAGCGGCGGCGGTCTGGTCGTCGTCGCGCATCCAGCAGTAGATGTTCCCGCTCGGAGAGAAGAAGGCATCCGACGTCTGTTCCTGCTTCCACGAGCCGGCCGCAAATCGCGACCCGTTCCAGTGCCAGATGCGCGTCATCGTTCCACCGCTTGGGCAGCAGCGCGAATCGCTCGGACGGTAGATCGACCGCGTCTCCCGGATGTCAGATCCAACGGCCGTGACAATTGCGGCGTGACGCTGCTTCATGAGGAATTGCCATTCGCTTCCCGTCCACTGGAAGACCGCCCAGTAGAGCATCCCCGCGTTGTCGGAACCGGAGATCGACGCGACCATGACCTGGCTCCCTGCACCCGCGAACGCGCCGCAAAGCACCTTCCAAACCGGATGAGTCGGAGAAGCGTCGCTCAGGCCGAGCCGTTTGACGGCGGCGATGGCTTCGGCTTTCGAGCACTGACCCGATGCGGCGGAGGTGACATCAGATGCACCGGCGGAGCCGGCCTCAGCCTTGCTCGACACGCCAGCGCTCGTCGTGATCGTTCCACCACCGGCCCCGCCGAACGCGCTCGTCGCGGCCAATGCCGCCGCCGCGACCACACCCACCACAACCAGCCAAGGCCTCATTCGCAGCGCGTCGCGAGTACCAGCTGGCATCTCATCCTCCCGTCGAAATCGACCGCAGCCGGAAGGTGAGGGCTGCTGACCCGCAGCTGCTTTGAACGTCCCCTACCGGATCCCCATGCTCGACTACTCGAAGCGGCTTCGCATGTGATTCGAATCACGAGCCGCGCGCACACTACGGCCGTGGGCTCCATGAGTCAACCAAGGCCCGGGCTCGCAAGAGTCCGAGCTCATCCTCCGGCGCGCGCACGCACACGAGCGCACCCACCCACGCAACTACGAGGAGGGTGCGGGCCTGGATGGGGGGCCGGGCGTGACGCCGAAGTCCGAACCGTGCCCTGGGTGCCCTGAAATCAAGGCCTCAGGGGGCTCGCCCAGCTTCCCGGCACCCGCCCCCAATGGAACCGATCCCGCTCGTACGGCCGATCGCGCCGAGAGACTCGCATCAGGTGCCGAGGTCGACCCGCGTCATGTACGCCGGGTCGGGGTAGGTCACGAAGCTGAAGGCATCATCCGGGGCGGGGTCGATCGTGTGCAGGCCGTCGCCGATCTCGAAGACGGCTCCGCTCACTGCTTCCTCGGGAACATCGACCCAGACCGTGAAGGAGTCCTCGCCGACTTCGTTCTGGAAGAACGAGTCGATGTGCACGTCCTCGCGGTAGACGATCCCGTCGCCGCCCCTGACCTGCACCTCTTCGGCGAAGGTGGTGCTCCACACACCCGAGTCCTCTTCAGAGGGCGTGACCTTGAAGTAGAGCCAGGTTCCTACTACAGCCTCGTCTTTCTCTCCACCGAGGTCTTCCACGGGCTCCTCGTCGCTCGTTCCGGCGTCGGAAACGACGAACTCCTCGCTGTTCCAGGTCGCCGTGTCGCCGACTCCGAACTCGGGATCGCCAGTCGGGAGCGCCTCGGGCGGAATCTCCCCCGTTGGGTCGGTCGCCGTCCCGTCGGAGTCCGTCGGGATCGTGTCCGTGGACTCGGTATCGATACCTCCCGTGTCGGTCACCGTCTCTGTGACGGTCACAACCTCTGGCTCGGAGTCTCCGCCCCCACAACCCTGGAGCGCGAACAGGCTTGCAACGAGCGCGATAGGTACCGCCGCTCGCATGAGCGCGGACATGCACGCCTCTCTTCCTGCCCCACGGTCCGCAGGTGCACGGTGGGGCTATCGAATGCGGCGAGACCCTCTCGCACATTGTCCGAATAGTCAATGGCGGATACGAGGAGATGCCCGAGAGGATCGCGCCGACCTACGCCACCCGTTGAAGTACTACCCGCTCGACGAGCGAGCGCCGTCTACGGCGCCGTGACTGAATGACGCCCTCGCCCCGCTCGTTTCGAACCTCCCGCCGCAGTGCGACAACAGCGCCGCGTACGCCTACCACAAGCGAACCGGAGCAGCCCCCCCGTCGCCCGAACGCTGAACCCCGGCGGGCACACCCGCCACGCGTTGCGCGCGAACCCTCTTTGGGGCCGTTCGACGGCTGGGCAACGGGGGCGGATGGTCACGCATCAGAGCGGTGCGAGACTGCCGCCGATGATCCACCTGCGCATCGTTGCGCCGCCCGACCTCGCGCCTCGTGTGCTCGACGAGCTCAGGTCGCGGGCGTCGACCCGGCCGCGCTCGGGCGCGAGCCCCATCCGCCTCGCGCGCACACGCGCGCACGCGTGGTAGAAGAGGTGTCGAGGCCCACCCACCCCTGAACATCCTTCTCGGGCGGGAGCCTGGTCGCGGGGCCTTGCGGGCACCCTAACCCCCCTCTAAGAGCGAGACCCGACCAAACGCGTCGGGGGTTCAAATGCTACCGGCCCGATAAGCGGCGGGCACGTGTTGCCCTCAGATGCACGAGAAGCCTCTGAACACACACCCGCCGCGCCTCACATACCACGCAGCGGGGGGGTCAACCAGCCGATACCGTCTGCGCATGGGCACCCTGATGGTGGACGGCTACCGGATCGAACCCCTGAGCATGCGGACGTGGGATGCGTTCGCGGATCTGGCCGAGCGGCACAACGGTGTGTGGGGCGGGTGCTGGTGCACGTACTTCCACCGCCACCCGGATACCAATGAGGAGCGCAGGGAGCTCGGCCATCGCGAGTTCAAGCGGCGTCTTGTCGAGGCCGGCCGTGCGCACGCCGCGCTGGTATTGGACGGCGATGTCGCGGTCGCCTGGGCCCAGTTCGGGACGGTCCCAGAGCTATGGAACATCCACCACCGCAAGGAGTGGGAGAAGGGCGTCGCCCGGATGCCGGACTACCGGATCACGTGCCTGTTCGTGGACAGCGGATACCGGCGCGCGGGAATGGCCGCGGTCGCAGTACGGGGTGCGCTGGGGCTGATCGCCGCGGCGGGAGGCGGCCTCGTCGAGGCGTACCCGCATGACCTGCCCGAGGGCAAGAAGACCTCGGCATCGTTCCTCTACAACGCCACCCGGACCATGTACGAGCGGCTCGGGTTCAGCTACGAGCGCTCCAAGGGCAAGGGCAACTGCGTGATGAGCGCGGTCGTCCCGGCCGCCACGTCGTAACAGGCTGCACTTCCGTTTCCGCGGGGAGGCCACGGTATTAGCCATGCGCGCCTCGCCCGAGTCTCCGCACTCACACCTCGCGCGCACCCCTCGCCGGCCTAGCCTGCCTGCGTGAAGACGAGGTCGACGACGCCAGTCAGCCTACGGGACCAGATCGAGATCAAGGATCCCCTGCAGGTTGTGAGCGCATACCTCGAGTCATGGCGCTTCGAGGCCGGCGATGCCTCGTCCTCGTTCGATGAGTCTGACTTGAGGTTGGCGAACCGGGGAGGCGCTCGAATCTCGGCGGCCGAGATCGCGGCCACCCTCGAGCGCCGTCGGGCGATCGAGCTCGCGCTGCGGGCCATTGCTCCCGGTGCCTCGCTGGCCGGCACAGGAACGCCGGTGCCATGGCAGCCGTTGGGGCAACTCTTCGATGCGTTCGCAGACATCCGCGGAATCGGTCTCTCGAAGATGACGAAGGCTCTCCATCCGAAACGCCCCGCGCTCGTCCCCATGCTCGACAGCGTCGTTCAGGCGTACCTGGCCCACGATGACCTCGGAGCAGACGCTCCGTTCGGAGAACGCGCGCTCGCGCTCGTCCGCGGTTACAAGCGCGACCTCGACCTCAATCGCAGGGCGCTGCGCGCGACCCGGCGGGAGCTCGTGAGACGGGGCCACGACCTCACCGAGGTGCGGATCCTCGATCTGCTGATCTGGTCCGCAGGCGTCGCCGGCTGATCGGGGTCTCGCGTTCGTCGATCGACACCCGCTCGCTGCGGTCGACTCCGGAGCCGCGCTCCCGCTCCCGGACGACTGCCCAGTGGTCTGGAGACGACGCCCGTGCACCCGCGCTCAATGCCGGACAGAATTTTGCAAGCCGGAGGTCACCGGTTCGATCCCGGTACGCTCCACTTCGTTGCGCGAAACGCGATTCCGCACGAGCGGGATCGCGCCGCTCGATTCTCGCCTTCGGTGGGGCAGATCCCCGAAACGCATCCCGCTTTCGCGGGCACCTGCTATCTCCATCCCGGCGACAAGTGCCTGGCGTCGGCCAGACACCGAGACCTCCCGCGGAGGCCCGGGCGTCGCGACGCTCGGTGCTCTCCGGGTAGGCGCCTAGCATTACTCCACGTGCATGAGGCGGGTGGTCCCGGGCGGCAGGGCGCGGTAAGGAAGCAGCCAGACCGGCAGCCGCTCGACGACTGGTTCGGCGACATCTCCGACCAGGACTGGAGCGGGGACGCGGCTGAGCTAGCTGAGCAGCGACGCGCCACGCCGGTTCGCCAGGAACGGAACACACTGGAGAGCTCCTCCGAGCGGGACGGCCTCGCCGTGAGCGCTGCGCAGGCTCTACCGGTCGCCACTACCGAGGCCCGGCGCGCGGCCGTCCAACGGCGGAGGGCCGTCGCCGCACTCGTCCTTCTGCTGCTCGTCGGGCTCGGCGCCGCGGCGGCAGTCCTTCTCCTTCGCGATGGCGCGGAGCCGACGGTGACACCGGCGCCCGAGTCCCCCATCGTCACGACGCCGACGCCCACGGAGACCGACCCGGTGCCGACGACGCCCTCGACGACGACACCCACCCCGCCGCCGGCAGCCGCGCCGAGCGAGAACGTCCCGACCTTCACGCTTCCCGAGGGCATGAAGCTCCAGCGCGGTGAAAGCGACGGCGAGAGCGACCTCACCGTAAGCACCGATCCCGAGCTCATCGCGGACCTCCAGCGTGCTCTTACGAGGGCCGGTTACGACCCCGGCAGTCCAGATGGAACATTCGGTCAGAACACGGAGGAGGCCGTCATTGCATTCCAGCAAGCGAACGGACTGTCGCCAGACGGAATAGTCGGCCCTGAAACTGCGGACGCGCTGAGCAGGGCCGTCGTACGCGGCTGACCCGACCCCTAGACGAATCGCGTACGCGGGGTCCGGCCAAGTCGAGAGCGCCGCTCAGGATTCCGCCTCCTGACGTTCATCGAGCCGAACTTGCACGCCGGAGGTCACCCACCCCACCCTCGCGAGCGAGTCGTCGAGGCGGAGCATCCTCACGTACGAGAGGGGCACGAGCGCGCCTCCCGCGCACGCAAGCGCACGCGAGGACCCCCACGCTCTCGGACCCGACGGGGCGAGGGCCTGTTCGCGGGGACGAGGAACCGCCTCCGGCTGAGCCTGCTCGGCGTCTGCTCGCTTTTCATGCTCCGACTCTTGCGACACGACGCGTGAGCGCTGCGAGCTCGCGGTTGAAGCGCTCGGGCTCCTCCAGGTGCGGCACGTGCCCGACGCCGTCGTACCAGGACGCTTCGGCGGTTGGGCAGGTGGCGAGGACGTGCTCGGCCATCGCTGGGAGCACGACCGTGTCCTCCCGCCCGTGCGTGACCAGCAGCGGCACCTCGAGAGCGCGCAGCACGTCGTCGTCGTCGATCTCACGCGCCGCCAAGTTGGCTCGGACTTGCGCCGGCACGGCCGTGCTCGAACACAGCAGTGTCTCGACGTCGTCGGTCGGGAGCGGCTTCGCCGGGAGAGCCTTGACCAGTCCGCGTATTGCCCGGATGTTGGTCGGCAGGTCGTCCGCCGTGGCGCCTGCAAAGTGGTCGAGGAAGCCCGGGCCGAGGAACGTGCCGAAGGCCGTCTCGCCGAGCTTGACGGCGCCCCCGACGAGGTCGATTGCGGCGACGCGGTCCTGGCCGTGCTCACGCACGTAGTCCCAGGAGATGAAGCCGCCGTAGGACCAGCCCACCAGCACTGGTCGGTCGAGGCGCAGCTGGTCGATGATCGCCGCCACGTCGTCGGCCCAGAGCTTGCCGTCGGTGTAGTGCTCGGGCTCGAGAGGCGCCTCGGACATGCCGTGGCCACGGAGGTCGTACGCGACGAGCCGGAACTCGTCTGCCAGCGTGCTCTCGTACTGCTTGACCCAGCAGAGGTGGTTCTGCGACAAGCCGTGAATGAACAGGATCGGCGGGCCGTCCGCCTTGCCCCACTCGCGAACGTGCAGCCCCAGGCCGCCGCCGCCCCGCACCGTGTGCATCTTCATCCAGCCGGTCGGCTCTTGCATCGTCCCGGGTTGTGCGACCTCGGTCATCACTCACGCCTCCTCGTCGTCGTATGGAAGGGTGCTTACGGGCGCGGAGCGTTCCGACCTACGGCCGAAGTGGCAGCTGCGTGATCCAGTAGGGCGTAGCCGGCTCCAGCGGTGTCGTGAAACGGAGGTTGACCGCCCACAGTCGGCCCGCGGCCACCGTCGCGGTCGTGGGGATGTCCAAGCTCGGGTCGGTCAGGTGGCCGAGCACAGCGCCGCTGGTCAGTCGTGCTCCGAGCGAGATCACGGTGACCCGGTTGTCGAAGGGGCGGACGACGTAGAGCTTGCTTGCGAGCAACTCGAGCCCGTCCGGGTAACTCAGGTCGGCTCCCCCGAGGTCGAGCTTGTCGGCGACGCCCGTGGCAGGGTCGATCCGAAAGAGCTTGCCCGTCGTGGAGTTCGCCACGAGCAGGACGCCGTTCTCGGCGACGATCCCATTGAGGTTGATGCCGGGGGCCTGGATCATGTCGCCGCCGACCGGCAGGAAGGTCGCCGCCGAGGGCGGTGGGAGCGAGCCATCCGTTCCCAGGGGGATCACGAGCAGCCGCGGGAAGCCCGAGTCCGTGACGTAAACCGCGTTGCGGGTGACCGCGACGTCGTTCAGCAGCCCGGCTCCGGGCGGCTGATACGTCGCGAGGAGCGCCCCGCTAGACGCGTCGTACACACGCAGATCGCCGTTGCCGATGAGCAGCGGCCCGCCGCCTGCGACCCAGATCCGGTCGTGACGTGCCTCATACGCGATGCCGGCCGCCGCGCTCCCCGGCGTGCCGGCCACGAACACCGAGCTCGAACCGGTTCGGAAATCTCCCCGCCGGATCGACCCGTCCAGCAGCGAACCGACGAAGAACGACGTGCCGCGCCCGCTCTCGACGCCCTCCGGAAAGAACCCGTTGGGCAAGTCGATGAGCTTCGGGAGGTTGGCGCTATGCCCGGCCGGCGAAGCGCCGGAGGCAGGCGAGAGGGCGAGGAACGCAAGTACACCGGCCAGCGCTACGAGACGCGGCATCGTGTGTCTACTCGTCATCGTGGACCTCCTTGGAGCGTCGCGTCCAGCCATGTCTGGCGGCGGGCAGCTCGTATACGTCGGATCGACCGGATCGTCGCCGTCCACGAGCGGAAGCGCATCGGGCGAAGCGCCTTATCTTCAGCCCCCGGCTTGCGTATCTTCGGCCGGTCGTGTCCTTACGCCGCAAACCGGCTGCGGTGGGAGTGCGCGATACTGGCCGGAGTGGTGGCTCGCGCGAGCGAGGTCTTCGTGGGACGCGTACGTGAGCTCGGGGAGCTCGAGCGCGCGCTCGATGCGACGCGCGCCGGGAGCGGGGTAACCGTCCTCCTCGCCGGAGAGGCGGGCATCGGAAAGACCAGGCTCGCTTCAGAGCTCGCGAGGCGTGCGCGCGACGCTGGGTTCGAGGTCCTCCTCGGGCGCTCGATCGATCTCGTCGGCACGGTGCTGCCGTACCAGCCTTTCGACGAGGCCCTGCGTCCGCTTGGGCAGACCCGGCAGGTGGACGGGAAGAGGCCCGACTCTCAGCTACGCGTGTTCGAGAGCACGCTCGCGCTGCTCGCCGACCGGGAAGCCGCGGCACCAGTGCTGCTCGTGCTCGAGGATCTGCACTGGGCCGATGCGTCGACGATCGACCTGACCGTCTTCCTCGCTCACAACCTCGCCGACCGGCGGGTGCTCGTGCTCGCTACCTACCGTGCTGACGAGCCTCCGTCGGCCGAGCGCATGCGCAGACTTGCGAACGCAGTTCGGCGCTCCGGCTCGGCGCTCGTTCTCGAACTCCAGCCGCTCGAACGCAACGAGCTGACAGCGCTCCTCGCGGGTCATGTCGATTCCCTGCCGGCGGCGGTGGCGGACGCGATCGTGGCCCGCTCGGAGGGCAACCCTTTCTTCGCCGAGGAGCTCCTCGCCGCCGCGGGTGACGGGAGCGGGAAGCTTCCACGTGGCCTGCGTGATCTTCTCCTGCAGCGCGTGAGTCGTCTCGATCCCGCAGCGCAGGGCATGCTGCGTTTGGCGGCGGCCGCGGGACGCGACGTCGGCTATGCGCTCCTCCGGGCGGCCGCGCAGGTACCCGAACACGATCTCCGCGAGTTCCTGCACCAGGCCGTGGAGCACGGCGTGCTCGTCGCCGACCAGGAGACGGGAGGCTTCAGGTTCCGCCATGCGCTACTAGCAGAGGCGATCTACGCGACGATCTTGCCGGGCGAGCGCGAGGAGCTCCATGCGCGGCTTGCTGACGTGCTTGCGAATAGCGGAGATGCCGGCCCGGCGGAGCTCGCCCCCCACTGGACGGCCGCGGGTCGTAAGGCGGAGGCGCTCGTCGCGTCGGTCGAAGCCGCTCGGCAGACGGAGGCCGTGTTCGGTCTGGCGGAGGCTCGCGCGCACCTCGAGCGGGCACTCACGCTCTGGGATGTCGTGCCGGACGCGTCCGAGCTCGTGAGCCTGGAGCTCGCCGAGCTCTGTTCCTGGAGCGCGGAGCTTGCCAGCAGGACGGGGTCGGCACCCCGCGCAGTCGAGCTTCAGCGGCGGGCAATCGAGCTCGTCGGCGAGGTCGATCGCCGACGCGCCGCACTCCTCTACGCGCGTCTCTCCCGCTACCTGTACGAATGCGGCAAGGACGACACGGGCCTTGCAGCGCTAGAGCATGCAGTCGAGCTCGTTCCCGCGCAGCCGCCGTCGGCGGAGCGCGCGGAGGTGCTCTCTTGGCTCGGACGCGGTTTGCGGCTCGCGTGGCGCTTCGAGGAGTCGCTCGCCGTCTGCCAGGAGGCGCTCGCGGCCTCGCGTGCCGTCCGCGCGCACCAGGCCGAGTTCCGGGCGCGCGACGTCCTTGGCAGTGACCTCGTCTACCTCGGCCGCCCCGAAGAAGGGCTCACACATCTCCGGATGGGTCTCGAGCACGCCGTGGAGAGAGGCGATCCGCTGGAGCTCCGATCCGCGTACGTTTCTCTCACCGACGTGTACACGATGCTGGGGCGACCGCAGGAGGCTGCCCGGCTGGGAGCGGCAGGGCTCGAAGTCATCCGTGGCTACGGACTCGAGACCACAGTGCTGGACGCCAACTACATCGAGGCCCTGCTCGCCGTCGGCGACTGGGACACGGCTGACGAGGCCAGTGCGGCCGCACTGCGAGCGCCCAGCGCCAACTACCCGTACATGCTGCTCGGCATCCGAGCCTACCTCGAGATCGGTCGAGGCCAGTTCGACGAGGCGCGTGCCCACCTCGACGCAGCTCGTGAGACCCTTCGTCCCGACCGCGGGCTCGGGGTCTTCGACGTGGTCCTTGCGGAGCTCGCGCTCTGGGAGCGTCGCTGGACGGATGCCGAGGCTGCCGTCGAGGAGAGCTTGCGGGGCGCACGGATCCGTCAGGCCGCCCAGCTCCGCGTCTGGTTCTGTGCCACAGGATTGCGCGCACACGCGGAGCTGGCAGCGCTCGCGCGCGCCCGCCGCGATGCGGACGCCGTCCATACCTGGCTCGCTCGGGCACGGAAGCTCATCGGCGTCGCACGACGTGCGGCTGCGGAGGCGTCGGCGGTCACGCCGAACGCCCACGGCTGGCTGGCGCTCGCCGAGGCCGAGTACCAGCGTGCGCGCGACGTCGCGTCGCCCGAGTCGTGGTCGAAAGCGGCGGGGGCCTGGGAGCGGCTCGAGCGGGCGCCACTGGCGGCGTATTGCCGATGGCGCACGGCCGAGGCGCTCGTCGCGGTCGGCGCCTCCCGCACCGAGGCGACCGCGCCGCTTCGAGAAGCGCACGCAGTCGCGAGTCGCATCGGAGCAAGGCCCCTGCTTCGGGAGCTCGAGCTCCTCGCCCAACGCGCGCGGCTCGATCTCGCGCCGCCAATCGCGGAGTCACACGGCGAGAGGCGAGACCCGGAGGAGATCCTCGGGCTGACTCCGCGCGAGGCGGAGGTCCTGAGGCTGGTCGCCCGCGGCTATACGAACCGCGAGATCGCAGCCGCGCTCGTGATCAGCATCAAGACCGCCGGCGTGCACGTTTCGCACATTCTGCGCAAGCTCAATGCGCCGAATCGGTTCGAGGCGGCCGCGATCGCACACCGCCTCTTGCCGCCACTCGACGGGCGGCAAGAGCTCGAGAGCTGAAACGGCCCAGTCAAGGCTTCGGCGATCGAGATCACAACGGGCAGACGTTCAAGGGTGGATCACGGACCACAAGGAGTCTTGATCGAGTCTGGGGCCTGCTTCCAGGGTTCCCCCGCCGCGGAACTCGCGGCTCGGTCAGAAACTGCCGAAGAGGTCTTCGATGACCTCGCCGCCGCCGCCTCCGGGACAACCGTCGTCGTCCTCGCACTGGTTGCCGGGACAGTCCGTCTCGCCCCAGACCGTGGTGCTGCAGCAGAGACAGTTGTCAGGGTTCGCGCAGACGCACTTGTTGTACGTACAGAAGACCTCCTTGTCGTCGTCGTCGCCACCGTTGTCGTCGTCGTCGTCGCCACCGCCGCCGCCATTGTCATCGCCGCCATCGCCGCCGTTGCCGCCTCCGTTACCCCCGCCATCGTCATCGCTCTCCCCGAAGACGACGAAGATGTCGGCGTCGAGCACGCCTCCGGCGCGGGCGTCCGCAGGCACTGCGACGAGGACGACGTCCGAGTTCCCACCCTTGACGGACGTCGCTCCCGAGATGAGAACGGCGAGCAGGTCGGAGCTCGTAGCTAGGGGGCGGAGGATCCTGCCGAGCTTCCGCCTCGACTCCGGCGGGCGGGCGCTTCGTTCGATCCATTTGTTTAGGTGCGTCGCGTCGATGCTCCGCACCTGCTCGATCTTGACCGGCTTGATCCAGTCGTCGAGGAACCGGTTGAGTGAGGCGAGTGCGACACGCTTCTCGAGCGGTGCTCTCATGGGATGACACCTCCCTGCGTCGTTGGGACAACCCGCCGCAGCTCGTCGAACCTACAACCGATCCGGAAGGACTGCGGCCCATCCCAACGGGCCGGCCCTCAAGTCTGACCGGGTGACGCCGTCGTTGCGCACCGCCCCCGCACCGCCATCTCCCGCGCGGGCGTGAAGCTCGCGCATCGCCTCGGCCGGAAGCGGGAACCAACGCCCGCGCTCGAACTCCTCGCTCAACGCCGGGTCGTCGAGCGGCCCCGAGGGCGGGTCCGTCTCGACGCGAGCGACGAGGCGCCGGGCCTCCTCGAGATGGGCCGCGAACGTGCCCGGGTCGGCGGCCGGACCGGACGCCGCGACCTCGAGCCGACCCGACGCGAAGGACAGGTCGGCGAAGCGAAGAGGCGTCGGATCGGGGCTCCGGTGCTGCCAGAGCCCGCTCTCGGGGTCGAACCTGTAGAGCGGGAGCAGCTTCCAAGCCTCGTTCGCGAGGAAGTGGACGGCCTCGAGGACGTAGTCGAAGACGTCCTCGCTCGTGAAGTAGTTGAAGCCGAGACGAACGAGGGAGAGCGTGGCGCCGATGTTGCCGGCCATCGCCTGCCGCTCCATCCACGCCGACCACTCGTCGTCGATCGGGTAGAGACGGTGGATGTACGGTGCGGCGCAGAAGCAGCCGCTCCGCGCCTGGATCCCGAAGAGGTCGTTGAGGACCGCGGCGACGAAGTGTGAGTGCAGCAGCCGGCCGCTCCAGTCGCGCAGCCCGAGGGTCATGGTCGCGAGCCGCTCGAGTTCCGGGTTGCCGAGGATCTCGATGCGCGGGTTCGCGCCCCAGGACGCGAGCGCGCGCCGCGCAAAGCTCGCTTCGCGGCGCCGGATCTCGTCGGCGCCGACCGCCTCCTTGAGCGCGAACACCAACCCGGCGCGGATCGACTCCACGATCGCTGGCGTGCCGGCCTCCTCACGGATCTCCGGGGCCGGGTGGTACGACTGGACGCTCGGGTTGACGAAGAGGATCGTGCCGCCGCCGGGCACGGTCGGCGTGCGGTTCGCGAAGAGCGCCCGCTTCGCGACGAGCACGCCGGGCGTCCCAGGCCCGCCGACGAACTTGTGCGTCGAGACGAAGACCGCGTCCTTGTAGGCGAGATGCCCGTCCTCGTACTCGGGGAGCGGGTTCATGTCGATCGCCAGGTATGGGGCGGCGGCGGCGTAGTCGAAGCACGCAAGCGCGCGGTGGCGGTGGAGCGCGATCGCGATCGCGTCGACGTCCGTCACGATCCCGGTGACGTTAGACGCGGCCGAGAAGCTGCCGATCTTGAGCAGTCGGTCGTCGTGGCGTCTCAGCTCGCGCTCCAGGTGCTCGAGGTCGACGCGGCCGTCGGCGTCCTCCCGGATCGTGACGACGTCGGCGATCGACTCGCGCCACGGGAGCTCGTTCGAGTGGTGCTCGTACGGGCCGACGAAGACGACTGGGCGACGCCCGCGCTCGAGGTCACGGAGCCGGAAGCGCTCGGGCAGTCGCAGGCCGAGCACCTGCACGAGCCGGTCGATGGCGCCGGTCGACCCCGTGCCGCAGAACACGACGACGTCGTCGCTCGAGCCGTTGACTGCGCGGTGGACTACGCCGCGCGCGTCCTCCCGGAGAGCGGTCATCTGCCTCCCCGTGGCCGATGCCTCAGTGTGTGTGTTCGCGTAGAGGGGCAGCACGTGCTCGCGGATGAAGTCCTCGACGAAGCCGAGGGCGCGTCCCGAAGCCGTGTAGTCGGCGTAGACGAGCGGCCGCGGCCCGAACGGCCCCGTGATCGCGGCGCCGTCGCCGAGTACCGAGTTGCGGATGGTGGCGATGAGCCGCTGCGCCGCCAGGTCGTTCACGACGGCGGGCATGGCGGCTTCCTCTCGCATGTCTCCACCGTAGGGAAGGCACCCCAGAGCCGTGTGTCATCGATATGACCCTCGCAGTGTTCGTCTCGTGACACGTCCGCGGCCTAGCGCCTCGCGGAGGTGGCTTCCCCGGAGCCTGGGGTGTGGTCAGGGAGCCCGGGTTAGTCGCCGCCCTCGGACACGTGCCTACCGCGCCACCAACTCTAGAGAAACCGTCTGCCGATCGGAACCATGAGAAGCAGGCCACCCGCAAGCGGGACGACACCGATCGCCTCTGACGCTGCCCCTGTCAAACCCGCGATCCCCTTCGCACGATCGATCCACTTGAGCGTCGAGCCGTCGGTGCCAAGCTGGCCGGGGAAGGAGAGCAGCGCACCGTCCATGATCGTGCTGTCCAGACCGATGATCAGGCCGGCGATGGAGAGAACCGCGAGCGCCGTCCAGAGGGTTGCGTGCTTCGTGAAAGAGGCACTCTCGACACCGGCCTGGAGGGGCTTGTGGAGGAGCTGGAGCGCGTTGCGGAACATGGGTTGATCGTCCCGCCGACGCGCTGCGCCGACATCAGGCGCACACCCTGATCCGGCACCCTGATCTTTCGGTCCGGATGCCCTGGTTAGCGTGTGCTACGGCTCAAATGCGGCCCGCCAAGCGCCTCTGAACCGAGCCGAGAGCTCGGGGCGGCGATGTGTCGCGGTTGATCGGCGGCGCGCGCGAGCTTCACGCTCGCCGCGATCGGGCGGACGGGCGCGGCCCGCCGGCGCTAGCGGCCGCTCAGCCTGCGGTGCGGCTTGGCCACGAAGAGATAGGACAGCCCGGCCACGCCGATCACCGCGAGTGCGATCGGAGCCGCCCAGAGCTGGTACACGGGTGCACCGGGTGGTGCGAGCGAGGTGCGCGGCCAGGCGATGTTGACGGTCTCGAAGGCGAGCCACGCGACGGCGAGCGCGTTGATGGGCAGACCGGCACGGCCGAGCCGGACCCCTCCGGCCGGAACCCAGGTCCCGCGCACTCGCGCGACCAGTGCAGCGACCGCGACGAGCAGGAAGGCGACGTAGAGAGCCGCCGTGCCGAAGGCGATCAGACTGCCGGCGGCGGCGGAGTTCAGGCCCAACAGCAAGGCGAGGCAGGCAACGACGGTCGTAGCGGCAATGGCGCCGATCGGCGCCCGACGCCGATCGACACTACGCAGGAAGCGGGAGGCCGGAAGCACGCCATCTCGGGCGATTGAGTACATGGTTCGTGCAGTCAAGGCTTGCGCAGCGATGCCGCAGGCGAGAAACGCGGTGAGGACGACAGCCGCGAAAGGCTTGGCCGACCACGAGCCGAACGAGCTGACCACCGCAGTCGAGACCGGATCGATGTCGCGCCCGGCGACGACATCAGCCGGGTTCGGGTGCGCAAGTGCAGCGGCGACTGCATTGAGAATGACGATCGCCGCGACGCTGAACAGCGCGATCCAGATCGCCCGCGGGACGTGACGCGCCGCGCCCCGCGTCTCCTCGGAGGCCCCCACGCAGGCGTCGAAGCCGATGAACACCCAGCCGCCGACGGCGAGCGCTGCGAGCAAGCCGGCTCCGACCGATCCGCCCGAGAGCGCTTCGGCGCCGAGCGTGTTGGTGAGGATGGAGAAGTCCTGGGTCCGAAAGACGAGCAGCAGCGCCAGCCCGATGCCCACCGACGCGACGGCCTCGGCCACGATCCCGGCCTTGATCGCCCGGCCGAGCACCTCGATACCCAGCGCACCGACGGCCGCGCAGACGAGGACGAGGAGCATCGCCGTCGCCACGATCGCGTTCGGCGTCGGTGTGATCCCCGCGAGGGTCAGCGCCCAGGGTGCGCCGAGGTAGGCGATCGTTGCGTTCGCCGCCGCATACGCGCAGATCGCGACCCAGCCGCTAAGCCAGCCGTAGGCTCCGCCCATCAGGCGACGCGTCCACTGGTAGGCACCGCCGGCGATCGGGAACTCGGAGGCAAGCTCCGCGTACACGGCGAGCAGCAGACACTGCCCGGCGAGTGCGACCGGAAGCACCCAGACCCACGCTGGGCCGGCCACGACGGTCCCCACCAGCACGACCGCGTAGAGCCCGACGACCGGAGACATCGTGGCGAAGCCCATCGCAGCGTTGTCGAAGAAGCGAAGCCTGCGTGCGAGCTCCTGCCGGTATCCCAGTTCTGCAAGGCGCGCCGCGTCCGGATCGAGCGGCGGCGCGGAAGCCGAGCTCACGTCCGCTGCGCAGCTTCGAGCTCGCGCCGCTCGTGTTCGACGGCGCGCGCCACCTCGACACGGGAGGAGACTCCGAGCTTCGCGAAGATGTTCCGCATGTGCGACTCCACGGTCTTGCCGCTCAGGAACAGCGCAGCCGCGATCTCGGGGTTCGTCTTGCGCTCGGTCGCGAGCGTGGCGATCTCGAGCTCACGCTTGGTCAGAGACGCGAGCCCGCTGTCCCCTGCAGCCGCCGGCCCGCGCGTCTCGGCCCGGGCTCCCAGCCGCCGCAGCTCCCGACGTGTCTCGTCTCTGGCGCGCAGCGAGCCGCACGCGTCGAGCTCGCGCTCGGCCTGGCGCAGCACCGCGATCGCCTCCTCGCGCACGCCGGCGGCCGCAAGCGCGCGCCCTTGCAAGCTGCGCGAGAACGCCGCATGCAGCTGCGCGCCCACAGCAGCAGCCGCCTCCGCCGATCGCGCCGCCACACGTGCCGCCTCGGCCGGCTCGTCACCGGCGAGCAGCACCGCGGCACGCGCGCGACCGGCCAGCGCCGCGGGCAACTGCAGCCCGAGTTGCGCGGCGTCCTCCTCGGCACGGCGAGCGTACGCGTCGGCCGCTTCTGTCTGCCCAACCGCCAGCTCGACGAGCGTCAGGCTCTCCCAATCGAAGCAACGCTCTACCGGCATCGTGCGCGCAACGTCTCCGCCCAGGAGCTCGAGCAGGATCTTTCGCCCCCGCTCGACGTCACCGGCTTCGAACCAAGCGACGCCAAGCCCCCAGCCTGGGCCACCGCCTCCGTTGGGAATCGTGCCGCCGGCCAAGCGACGATCGAACTGCAGGCTCTCATCGAAGGCCGCGATGGCGCCGTCGAGATCGCCCGAGTAATAGAGCGTCCAGCCCAGCTCGAACAGCGCCCGGTACAGCTGGTGCGGGCTCGCGGCCAGCCGGGCGGCCTCGAGCGCCCTCTCGCAGCATTCGGTCGCCTCTGCCAATCGGCCCTGCATCTCGAATGGGAAGTTCTTCGCGAGCATCATCGGAACCAGCAGCCGCCCGTCACCGGTCGCGCGCGTGATCTCCATCCCGCGCTCGAGGTGCGCGATGGCCTCGTCATAGCGCTCCAGGTACGTCTCGGCCCAGCCCAGGTAGTACAGCGCCTCGAGACGCGGGGCCAACTCGGCGTCCGTCAACCGATCGACCTCTTCCCGCGCCTCTTCACGGAGCTCGCGGGCGACGGCGATGTTCCCGGCGACGGTCTCGCCGAGGCATAGCGCCGACGCGGCCGCAGCGATCAGCGCCCGGTCGCCGAGGGCGCGCGCGGTCGCCACGGCTTCGCGACCCATCGTGGCGGTCCGCTCGAAGTCCAGCTCGTAGAGACCGTCGACCGCGAGCTCGATCTGCAAGACGGCCGCCGTGGCCGTAGAGCGATCGGGGAGGTCGTCCCACGCCCGGGTGAGCCGTTGATGAGCGTCCTCGTGGCGCCCGAGCCAATGCTCGATCGCGGCACACCACGCCGTCAGCTCGACCGAGCGCTCCCGGGCGCCGGCGGGGAGTAGCTCCATCGCTTCCAGCAGCGTCGCCCGACATTGCTCCAGCTCGCCGACAGCGCGGAGCGACGAGGCGAGCGCCACGCGCACGTCGACCTGCCGTTCGTCGTCAGATGCGCGCAGGAGTCGCAGCGTCGACCGGAACCACCGAGCCGCAACAGCAGGAGCGCGCGTCGCGGCCGCTGTACCCGCCTCGAGCAGAAGCTGGATCGCCTCCTCGTTTCCCTGCTCGGCCGACTGCTCGACGTGGTGTGCCCGCTCGCCCGGCGCAGCGCCCCTCGCCGCCAGCTCGGCCGCCGCCCGTGCGTGTGCCGCGAGCCTCCAACCGCCCGGCGCGGACTCATAGACCGCAGTGCGTACGAGCGGGTGGCGAAAGACAAACCGCCGCGGGACCGTCGTCGGGCGCAGAAGATCACGCGCGAGCAGCGCATCGAGCGCAGCGAGTCCATCCGCGGTGGACAGCTCGGCAATCGTCGCGGCCAAATCGGGCTCGAACGGCTCACCGGCCACCGCAGCGGCCTCGAGCAGCCCACGCTCGGCCACGGAGAGCGAGGTCAGTTCCTCGGCGAGCGAGGCCGCCACGGCTCGCGGGACCCCGACCTCGTCGACCCCAGCGCCGCCCACCGGCGCCGCGAGGGTCATGCTTCCGCCTACGCGCGCGAGCTGCTCGAGATAGAACGGGTTGCCGCCGCCGTGCTGGTAGATCGCCGCCGCCGATCGCGGGTCAAGCTCGCCCAACAGCTGCGTCGCCTGCGCCTCGCTGAGTTGTCCGAGTCCGATCCGTCGCACGGACGGAACCCCGAGCGTGGCCGACAGACGCGCGGGCGCCTGAGTCGGTCGCAGGGCAAGCGCCAACAGGACCGCGGCGTCCGGGCCGCGCCGCAGCAGCGCCCCCAGGAGCTCGATCGATGCTCCGTCGCTCCAGTGCAGATCGTCGAGCAGCACCACCAGCGGCCGATCGGCGGCGAGCAGCTCCAGCAGCATCCGGACCGCACGGTGAACGCGGTACCGCTCGTCGGCGACCGACTTGACGGTCCGCCCGGCTGCGGGTTGGACGGACGGGAGCACGTCCGCGAGCTCGCCGATCGCCTCGGCGTCCCATGCCGCGTTCAAGCGCAGCTCTTGCGAGGCGACATGTGCGTCGAGAGCGTCGACCCAGACACTGAACGGCAGATCGCGCTCGAACTCTGTCGCCGCGCCGCCAAGGACGAGATAGCCGCGTTCCTCCGCGCGATTGGTCAGCTCGGCGAGCAGGCGGGTCTTGCCGATTCCGGGCTCGCCCTCGATCGCCACGCAGACCGAGCCCTCGTCGGGAACGGCGTCGAGTGCAGCCTCGAGCAGTTCGAGCTCCGACTCGCGCCCGACTGTTGGCCAGGCGCTTGCATCAATTTGCACAGTCCTTTCCCACCCTACTCCGCTTCCAAGCGCCGGCCTGGGCACGGCACCGGAGGTCGGCGGACACTTACAGACGGCAGTTGGCCGACAAAGCTACGGCCGGCCGAGGCTCACGATCCTGTGCACCTGCCAGCCCATGTGTTCGAGCGTCTCTGCAAGTCCCGCGTCAGTCTCGTGCGCTTCGCTCCAGACCGTGACGCGCTTGCGCTTTGGGTCGAGCATGGCGTTCGCCTCCCGTACTCCGGGCGGCGGTTCCCGCATGGGATCGGCATAGGCGACGGTGAAGCCGAATGACTGGATCCTGCGGGTAGCCGCGTCGATACGACGTTTCATGTGTCCCCCCGTCTTGTAGCGCGTTAGCCGCAGAGCACCAGCGCGCGCTTCTCCCCGTTCTTCGCCAGACAGCCAGCGAAGGTACCGAAACCTACAGACCTCGGGGCGCGTTGGCTAGCCGTGCTCGCCACGGCTAGCACGAACGTGGTTGGTTCGGGCGAGTCCTGGTCGCAGGGCCGGACGGTACCGTTCGTTGCCGTGTCCCGAAACGACGAACTCGAGCGGTACCGAGCCGCGCTCCGGCGACGGCTCAACTCCGAGTTCGTCGAGCGATGGGGAGTCTGCGAGCGGGGCCACGTTCTGACGGACCTGAACCGCGACAGGCAGGGACGCTGCTGGTGCTGCACACACGCACACGAACGAGCGTTCGAGGCTCCGGAGCCCGGGGCCGTGCGGTCAGGAGGCCCGGGTCAGTCGCAGCCCGGCGCATGGCCTTCTACTGGGCCTTCTCCAGAATCCGGGGAGTGCCTGCGCAGGCAACGCTGGTAGAGTTCGAACCCCCGGCGCAGAGCGGGTTCGGAGGCTGGCCTCCGGCTCTTCGCCCCGGTCACCGCCGCTCCACCTCTTGCTCCGCTACCTGTCATGGTTAGGGCCCGGTCGGCGGGACGCGAGTCAGGCGAGGGTGTCGAGGTGCCGCGTCAGGATCTCCGTCTGACGGGCGGGGCTCGTGACGTCCGGGGCGAGGGTGGCGTGCGTCGCGAGTCCGTCGATGAGCGCGTGCAGCCGTTCAGCCTCACGTCGTGCGTCCAGGTCGGCTCGCACCTCGCCATGGGCCTGGAGCGTCTCGACCGACGCGAGACAGAGGCCCCGAACCTCGGCATGGGTCTGGTCACGCAGCGGGCGCAGGCTCTCGTCGACGCGGGCACGTGCTGCGAAGGCGAGCCACACGTCGATCACGGCTCGCGTCTCGGGATCGAGGACGAGCAGGCTTTGCAGCCGGCACTCCACCGCCGCCCGGACTCCGCCCGAGTCGTCGGCGGCGGCGACGCGTCGGGTCACCTCGTCGATGATGAGCTGCATCGCGAAGGCCAGGAGCTCCGACTGGCTGGGAAAGACGTGTCGCAGCGATCCGGCCGAGATCCCCGCCTCGGCCGCGACCTTGCGAACGGACGCAGCGTCGATCCCCTCCCGCAGCACGACGCGCCAGAGCGCCTCCCCCAGCTCGCGGCGACGCATTTCGCTGTCCAGCAGGGGCATCCGCGGCATCTTAGTACAGTCGTGCTAACCGTACCTCGAGACGCCTGCCGACCGTAACCGCGGGTCGGAAGGGCGCTGCGATCCTCCACTAGCACAGTCGTACTAGTGACGGAGGATTGAGCAATGAGCATCGAACTTCAGAGCGACACCGGCCCGCGGGGGGTCGAGCACTCGAACCGGTTCGCGCCCTGGTGGGTCTACGCGGTAGTCCTCGTCCCTGCGAACCTGGCGAAGGAACAACTCCTTTCCGCCGATGCCTCATGGCTGCTCCGCGGCGCATTGACGGCAGCAATCATCGTGGGCGGCATCGCGATCGTCACGAGCCTCTACCGTGCCGGTCGCGAGACGCGCGCATAGGCGGCGACCATGCTGATCGCACTCGTCGTCGCCGCCGAGATCGCGTTCTGGCTGACCCTGGTCGCCGGCCTCGCGAGCCGCTACGTACTCGGCCGCCCCCGGCTCGGCCTTACGCTTCTCGCCGCCACGCCCGCGATCGACCTTTCCCTGCTCGCCGCCACGACCATCGACCTGCGTCGCGGCGGCGAGGCAGCCCTGCCGCACGCGCTCGCAGCCGTCTACATCGGTGTCTCCGTGGCCTGGGGCCGGCAGCTCGTCGACTGGGCGGACGTCCGCTTCGCGCACCGGTTCGCCGGTGGCGCGCCGCCCGAACGACCTCCGCCGCGCGGCTCCGAGCACGCGGCTCGCCAGCGCCGCGAGTGGCTCCGACACCTCACCGCGTGGGCTACCGGAACGGCGATCCTCGGGCTCGGCGTCCTCGTCGTCGGAGACCTCGACCGCACCGCGGCGTTGCTCAACGTCGCCGCGCTGTGGACGCTGATTCTCGTGGTCGACTTCGCGATCTCGTTCAGCTACGCCCTCTGGCCGCGCGAGAAGCAGGGCTGACGGGCTAACGAGTCATGGCTTCATCGGAGCACTAGAAGTGATTCGTGTACGAGAGGAAGCGCCAGCCGTCGCGTGTTGCGAGGAGGTGGTAGGTCGTGCGGGTGTCCCGGAGCACCTCGCTGTCCGCATCGAGCGCGTTCCAGCGCACGGTCGCGAAGACGGCATGCTCGCCAAGCTCGCGGACATCGATCTCGACTCGTTTCCACGTCGCGACACCGCCTCCGCGATACGCGTCGATCATCGCTGCGAAGTGATCGCGCACGGCCTCGCTGTCCTGCATGTAGATCGGGACGCCTTCCCTGATCGCGAGAAAGGGCGCGAGACAGAGTTCGGTCACACCCTCCACATCGCGCTCCGAGTAGCGACGGATGTACTCGTCCATGAACGCGGCGACCGTCACTGGCACGGCCAGGACTCTCGCAGTCGACGCAGGAACGGTCAACGGAGTCCGACTTCTTCGGATCGGGGCTCCGGTGTGGCCGGCACCTCAGAACCCAACGTCTCTCGCGGCAATAGCGTGAGGGGCACGATCGATGCCTGCTCCTACTCGCCAAGTGAGCGTCGTTATAGGCTCAGGCCATGTTCGGGTCGTCGCAACGGGCACGTCAATGAAGCAACGATCCGTCGCGACGGTGTGGAAGCTCGTCAGGTAGTGCGACGCCTCCACCGGACGGCAAGGCCCCGAGTGCGCTCCGCTGAGACATCGCCGCCGCGGAGGCCGGATCACTCATGAACGCCGGGACGGCTGAGGTGGTGGCGAGTCCGGGAGGTGCAGGCGAGGCGACCGCGTGGCACGCCGTGACTGCGGAGCACGCGTGCGAGCAACTCGGCGTCGACCCCGGGCGCGGGCTGGAGGCGGCCGAGGTCGCGCGGCGCCGTGATCAGGTCGGCCCGAACAAGCTTGCGGAGGCGAAGAAGGAGCCCGGCTGGCAGGCGTTTCTACGCCAGTACCGCGACCTGATGCAGCTCGTCCTGCTCGGCGCCGCGATCGTCAGCATCGTCGCCCTGCAGGAGTTCTCCACCGGCGTCGTGATCATCGGCCTGACCGTGCTCAATGCCATCCTCGGGCTGAACCAGGAGGGCAAGGCAGCCGAGAGCGTCGCCGCGCTCCAGAAGATGCTCATCATCCGGGCTCACGCCCGGCGCGAGGGCCGGCTCGAGGACGTTCCTGCCGAGGAGCTCGTGCCGGGTGACGTCGTCGTGTTCGAGGCGGGCGACAAGATCCCGGCGGACGGACGCCTGCTGGTGGCCGCCACGCTGGAGATCGAGGAGGCCGCGCTGACAGGCGAGAGCACTCCGGTCTTGAAGGCAGTCGCGCCGGTGGCGGGCGGAGAGGTGCCCCTCGGGGACCGTCTCGACATGGCCTACATGAACTCGACCGTGACGAGGGGCAGGGGCGAGATGGTCGTCACGACGACAGGGATGCAGACCGAGGTCGGCCGGATCTCGGGACTGCTGAGCCAGGTCCAGCAGGAGAAGACGCCGCTCACGCGTCAGCTCGACCAGCTGACCGTCCTGCTCACGATCATGGCCGCCGCGGCTCTGGGGTTGGTGGTGATTCTGGGGCTCATTCACGGGGACGACTTCGACGAGCTCTTCGTGATCGGCATCAGCCTTGCGGTGGCGGCGATCCCGACAGGTCTCCCCGCGGTCGTCACGACCGTGCTCTCGCTGGGAACGCAGGCGCTCGCGGCCAAGGGCGCGATCGTGAAGCGGCTCCGCTCGGTGGAGACGCTCGGGTCGACGTCCGCGATCTGCTCGGACAAGACCGGGACGCTGACGCTGAACCAGATGACGGCACGGCAGCTCGTCGTAGCCGGGCGGCGCTACTCGATCGAGGGCGAGGGTTACTCGACCGAAGGCAAGATCCTCCATGTCGCGGGCGAGACGGACACCTCGCTCGACCCGTTCCTCTTGCCGATGGCACTCGCGAACGACGCCGCGGTTCGCGACGGCGAGATCGTGGGCGACCCGACGGAGGCGGCGCTCGTCGTCCTGGCCGAGAAGGGTGGGATCGACGTCGACGAGACGCGACGCCGCTACCCGCGCGTGGGCGAAGTGCCCTTCGACTCCGAGTACAAGCTGATGGCGACCTTCCACGAGATGGAGGACGAGGGCAGAAAGGTCGTGCGCTGTTTCGTCAAGGGGGCACCCGACGTGCTGCTCGCACGCTCATCCGGGATCCTGGACGTGGACGGCACGACCGTTCGTGCGGACGCCGGCGGCGATCGCGTTCTTGCCGAGAACGACCGTCTCGCCGGTGAAGGGCTCCGCGTGCTCGCCGTCGCCTCGCGCGACCTCGATCCCACCGAGTTCGATCCCGCGAGCCCACTGCTCGAGAAGGTGCAGGACCTGACGCTCGTCGCGCTCGTTGCGATCGTGGATCCTCCGCGCAAGGAGGCCCGTGAGGCGATCGCGCGCTGCAAGGAGGCCGGGATTCGCGCGCGCATGATCACCGGCGACCACGCCACGACCGCCGCCGCGATCGCGGCCCAGCTGGGAATCGAAGGTCGTGCCCTCACCGGCACCGAGTTCGCAGCGCTCTCGGACGCGGAGCTCGACGAGCAGGTCGACAGCATCGGGGTAGTTGCACGTGTCGCCCCCGAGGACAAGGTGCGCCTCGTCGAGATGCTGAAGGACAGGGGCAATGTCGTTGCGATGACCGGCGACGGCGTCAACGACGCGCCCGCGCTCAAGCGTTCGGACATCGGCGTCGCGATGGGCATCACCGGCACCGAGGTGACGAAGGAAGCCGCGGACATGATCCTCACCGACGACAACTTCGCAACCATCGTCGCGGCGGTCGAGGGCGGCCGCGGCATCTACGACAACCTCATGAAGTACGTGCGCGTCCAGCTCGTGATGCTCGGCGGGTTCATCCTCACGTTCGTCGGCGCCGGCATCTTCGACATCGCGGGAGGCGCCCCCCTCACCCCGTTGCAGATCCTCTGGATCAACTTCGCCGTCGACGTGCTACTGGCGATCGGGCTCGGCTTCGACGCACCCGCCCCGGGACTGATGCGACGCATGCCCCGAGACGCAAGCGCGCCGATCGTCGATCGCGCGCTCGGCACTCGGCTCGCCATCGCGAGTGTGGTCATGGCCGGGCTGGCGCTGACCGTCGTCGCCTGGGGCGAGGAGCGCTACGACCTCGCCGTGGCCACGACGATGGGGCTGACGACGCTCTCGCTGATGCACATCGTCGCGGCGCTCGAGGCTCGCGAGCCGACGGGGACCATCTTCAGCCGGTACACGATCGCAAACCGCCGGTTCGTCCAGTTGATCGGTGCGGCCCTCGCGCTCACGTTCCTCGTCACCGAGCTCCAACCTCTGCAGCGGATCTTCGACACCGTCTCCCTGACGAGCTCGCAATGGGCCATCTGCCTCCTCGGGCCCGTCGTCTTCGTCACCGCGGCGGAACTCGGCAAGCTCGCCGACCGTCGCACAGGACGCCCCCAACCGACCCTGACGCACGCCGAGACCTAGGAGGCATCGATCGCAACCAGGGAACGGATACTCGATCACCTCGTCGTCGAGCCGGGCACCGACGCCGCCCTTGCCGACCGCGATCCGGCATGGGCCGCGGTCCCCGGTTACGAACGGCTGTCGAAGGAAGAGCTCCAGGCCGAGGCACGGTCAGTCCTCGCGCGAGGAGTCGAGGAGCTCTCCGACGCACAGGAGCTCCTCTGGGCCAGCGACGGGTACGCACTCCTCGTCGTCCTACAGGCGATGGACGCGGCCGGCAAGGACAGCGCGATCGAGCACGTCATGACCGGTGTCAATCCGCAGGGCGTCCAGGTCGTCGGCTTCCGGTCGCCGTCGCCGGAGGAGCTCGACCACGACTTCCTGTGGCGCATCTCGAGAGCTCTCCCCGAACGCGGACGTATGGGCATCTTCAACCGCTCGCACTACGAGGAGGTCGTCGCTCTCCGGGTCCACCCGGAGTGGCTCGAGCGGCAGCAGCTGCCGCCCGCGACGCAAGGGCCGGCGCTGTGGGAGGAGCGCTACGAGGACATCAACGCCTTCGAGCGCCATCTCGACCGGAACGGAACGAAGATCGTGAAGTTCTTCCTGCACGTGTCCAAGGAGGAGCAGAAGAAGCGGTTTCTCGCCAGGCTCGACACACCCGGCAAGGAATGGAAGTTCAATGCGGCCGACGTCGACGAGAGGGCTCACTGGGACGAGTACATGGCCGCGTTCGAGTCCGCGCTCACCGCCACCTCGACCCCCTGGGCGCCGTGGCATGTCATCCCCGCTGACCACAAGTGGCTCACGCAGGCCCTCATCGTCACGATCCTCGTCGACACGATCCAGGCCCTCGACCTCAGCTGGCCCGAGGTAACGGAGCAGGAGCGCAAGGCCAACCTGGAAGCCCGCAAGAAGCTCGAAGCGGAGCCGTAGGGCCCCACCCGAGCCCGGCGTCCTGACGATGAAGGTGAGGAGATTCGTTCTCGGAACCCGCGAGAGGATCGCGGGAGCGGTCTACGGGACGATCGTCGTGCTCGCCGTTCTCATGGCGAGCGCGACGGCCTACGAGCACGACCTCTGGCGGCTCGGTGCGATCGTGACCGCGTCGGTGCTGATCCTCTGGGTCGCCCATGCGTATGCGCACGCCCTTGGTGAAAGCCTGAAGTTGGAACGACGGCTCACCCGCGCGGAGCTGATGACGATCACCGGGCGCGAACTGGCCATCCCGCTCGCCTCCGTTCTACCCCTGGCCGCCATCGCCCTCGGCGCCCTGGAGGTGGTCCGGGACCAGACTGCGATCTGGCTCGCCATCGGGGTCGGGGTGGCCACACTTGCGGTCCAGGGGATTCGCTACGCGCGCCTCGAGCGGTTGAGCCGGATGGGCACTGTCGTCTCCGTCGCTCTCAACCTCAGCCTCGGCCTGGTGATCGTGGCGCTGAAGGTGCTCCTGGCCCACTGAGCGCCTTGTTGCGCCGAGCGGTCACACGCCGCCCCATCCTCCACGAGCTGCGTCGGAGGGTGGGGCGGACTCCATGAGGTCGGGGGTTCAGCTGCTCGCCGTCGACTGGCTGAGCCAGTCCTCGAAGCGGGTCGGGGCGAGACGAGGGTTGTCGCCGGGGGTGAGGGAGTGGTCGTCGAGCTCGGCGCCGAAGTAGCGCGCTTTGACGTCCGCGGTCACCTTGCGTGGATCGTTCTTGGCGCTGAGGACACGTCGGGCGAGCTCATCGAAACGGAACGCCTCAGGGCCTGCCAGCTCGACGGTGCCGTTGACCGGAGCGCTCACCGCGACGTCGGCCAGGGCGGCGGCGACGTCGTCCGCGGCCTCGGGCTGAACGAGAACGGGCGGCAGACGGACCGTCTCGCCGTCGGTGCTCGAATCGGCGATGCGCCCGATGAACTCGAAGAACTGCGTCGCGCGGAGGATCGTGTAGGGGACGGACGCGGCCCTCACCACCTCCTCCTGGGCGAGCTTCGCACGGAAGTAGCCGCTGTCCGGCAGCCGGTCGGTGCCCACGATGGAGAGCACGACGTGGTGGCTCACCCCGGTGGCTTCTTCGGCAGCGAGAACGTTGCGAGCAGTGGTCTGGAAGAAGTCGAGCACCGCTGCGTCGTCCCAGGCCGGTGCGTTCGACACGTCGACGACGACCTGTGCTCCCTCGAGCGCCTGCTCGAGCCCCTCGCCCGTGTACGTGTCGACACCCGAGTCGGGCGACGCGGACACGGTGTCGTGGCCGGCCTCACGGAGTCTCGCGACGAGCTTCGACCCGATGAGGCCCGTACCGCCGATGACAACGATCTTCATCCCGTTCTCCTTTCGCCTGCCTGATGCAGTCGGTCGTAGCCCCGCTCGGGCTCCTGTGAGCTAGGCCGATGATCGCAGCACACGCTGGCAGCGGGCGAAACGACCAGGCGACTCGGCTGATGCGAGCGCGTCCCGCGCAGGCGAGGGCGGATCATGCAGACGTCAACGGCGCAGCCCGAAAGCCTGACGCCTGGACGGTGCAACGTCAGGGACGCAGTGGGTGACGAACGTCTCCGACGCGAGGAAACCCGGTCAATCCGGCTCGGCTCACGTTTCGGATATGACGACCAATCGAACCGGCACTCCGTCGATGCTTCGCGTCGACAGGTCCGCGGTCGCTCTCGACTCGACGAGCCCCTCCTCGTCCTCCGGTCGTACCGCGACGATGATCTCGTCCGCCGCGAACGTCGCAAGCGCGTCCCGGATCGCGAGCTCGACCTTGGCTTCCCCCGCTACCGCCTCCACCGTCTCGCCCGGAAGCTGCTCCGCCGTGCGCTCCGCAACCTGCTCGGCCTCACTGAAGGCGCGCTGATCGTTTGCGAGCCAGTCGAGGACTCCTTGCTTGACGACGGGCACGACCACCTTGACCCGATCCGCCTCACCGAGATGGTCGCGGAGGACGTCTTCGGCATGCTCGACGGTGCTGACGACGAGAACGTTTCCCACGCCCAGGGTTCTTCCCGAAATCGGGGCGAGGCCAAACCAGGCGTCCGTGGCTCGGCGACAGTGTCGTACGCCAGGCGTCCAGCCGGATGAAGCGGGCCGCTCAGCGGCCCGCTTCCGTCGATCCGACGAACGACTAGCGGGCGATCCCGGCGGCTCCCGAGGAGGCGGCGAGGGTGGTGACCACCTCCGTGGAGGTCGTGCAGGTCAACTGCGAGTTTCCAGCCCGTCCGACCTTGTCGTCCCAGTCCTCGGTGACCCCGTATCCCGGGATGTCGCAGACGGCGCCCGTGTTTCCGAAGTTGAAGTGCGTGAGGCTCGGCGCGGGAGCACCGGTCCCCTCACAGCGCAGGACGACCTTGCCGCTGTCGTAGAGGATCAACTCCGAGTCCGTCGTGACGAACGGAGTGCCGTTGCCGTCGAGCACGTTGCAATCGAATCCTTCGTCGAGTACGACCGGCCCGCTTCCCGAAGCGATGCCGGCGGCTGAGATCGCGACGACGAACACCGTCGCAACCGCGAGTGCGAGCTTGTGCATGTCCTCTCCATTCCTGGGGTAGCTCAGGTTCCGCTACCCGCGGAGCACCGCCGCTCAAACAAGCTCATCGCAGCGGCGCAGGTCGGGGCCCCTCGCGGAGCCCCGACCTGCTGTGTAGGAGAGATGCGGTCGTCTACTGATTGACCGTGACTGCGATGCGTGCAGCCGCTGCTGGATCGACCGTGACCTGATCCAGTCCAGCGAGGGTGTTCAGGATCAACTGGTCGAGCGCCGGGTCGGCGTTCGAGATCCGCACGGTGGCCGACAGGCCGGACACCTCCACACCGCCGGCGACAGCGTCGATGTCGACCTGGTCGACGCCCGTCGTCGCGTTGACGGTGACGATGTCCGCTGCCCCGTCCGGAGCGCCCGTACCTAGGCCTCCATTCCCGAGATCGATGTCGATGTCCTGCATGTCGGTGCCCGTCAGATCGTTCACGGTGGTCGTGTCCGTACCGGCGAGAGCCCGCAGGTCGATGCGCTCGACGTCGTTCAGGTCCATGTCGATGTTCCCGAGGTTGCGGAGAAACTCGACACGCGTGCCGTTCGCGGAGACGACGAAGATCTCGTTGCCTGCCGAGCCGTTGAAGAGCATCCGGTCCGACCCGTCCTGTCCTTCGACGACATCGCTCCCGTCGCCGGGATCCCACGTGAAGCTGTCGTCCCCGGAGCCGAGGAAGGCGACATCGTTGCCCTGGTTGCCGTCGACGCTGTCGTCGTCCGCGCCGCCGAGCAGCAGATCGATGCCGGCTCCTCCGAGCAGCGAGTCGTCCGCCGACCCACCGTCGAGAGTGAGCTTGATCGCCGAAGCGGCAAGCCCGGCCGCGTCGACCTGGTCGTCGCCACCGAGCGTGTTGACGACCAGCGTGTCACTCGCGGCCTCGGCATGCGCGATCTGCACGAGCGCCGACAGTCCGTCGACAGTCGCATTGCCGTCCGCCCCCGAGATCACGACACGCTCTCTCGCATTGCTGCCGTTGAGCGTCACGGTGTCTGCCTCGCCGTCACCGACGCTGCCGCCGAGCGCGGCCGCGAGGTCGATGTCGAGCTCGTCGACGTCCGTGCCCGAGAGGTCGTTCATGACGGTGTTGTCCACGCCGCCGAGCGTCCGTAGGTCGACGCGCTCGGTGCCGTCGACGTCCATCACGATGTTGCCGAGGTTGCGGAAGAAGCGCAGCCGCTGGCCGTTGGGCGAGACGTCGAAGTTCTCCGCTCCGCTCGACCCGTTGAAGACGAGCGTGTCGTAGCCTCCCTGGCCCTCGACCGTGTCGCTTCCGTCTCCGGGATCCCAGGTGAAGCTGTCGTCCCCGAAGCTGAGGAAGGCGATGTCGTTGCCCCTGTTCCCGTCCGCGCTGTCACGTCCGGAGCCGCCACGGAACGTCTCCACTCCCGTTCCCCCGATGAGGTCGTCCGAGCCGGACTCACCGTCCAGCGTCGTCGCCTCGGTGTCCGTGAACACGCCGTTCGCCTCGTCGATCCGCAGAACGTCGTCTCCGAACCTCGCCCGCACGACAATCCGGTCGAACGTGTCGCGCGGGACGTAGTCCTTGACGAGGCCGTCCGCAACGACCTCGAGGATCGCCGGGTTTCCCGCACGAAGGCGGAGCACGATCTCCTCCGACGCCGACGTGCCGTTGACGGTCAGCGTCCCGTATCGGACGTCGGCTCTGACCTGGCCCCGGGCAGCGGACGAGTCGTCTGCTGCCATGCCCGCGCCTACGGCAAGCATCCCAACTGCTGCCAGCGGCACGAGCGACCGCCTGAATCGGTAGCGCTTCATGTGCTTCCCCCCATTTCGTGGCCGCCCGGTACGGGCGGCCGAGTCCGTGTATGAGGTGGGAGGGTCGCGGGCTCGCGCTACGGCCCGGTTACCGGATCGTTACTGCCCGCCGGTAGGGCTACGAAGCCCGCGCAAACGCTTTCTCGACCTGTGAGACGTACTCGGCGCGACCACGCGCGAACTCCTCCTCGAAGCGCGCGTCTCCGAGCCGCTGGCGCAAGCGCGTGGATGCCGGTACGACGTCCTTGCGTTCGCGCTCCGGAAGGCCGGCATGGACCGCGGCACGGGTTCCCTCGGCTGCTCCGAGCAGCCTCGCGGCCTCGTCCGCACGATCTCCGAGCGAGAGCGCGCTGGCGAGCCCGTCCAGCGAGCGTGCGAGCAGCCGCGGCTCCCCCACCCGTCGCGCCCACACGAGGCCTTCTTCCTGGAGTCGCTTCGCACCCTCTGCGTCGCCGTCCTCCTCCGACAGATGCCCCAACTCGCGCAACGTGACGACCATCGCGACGCGCAACGCGCGGGTGTCGAGACCACCGGCCACGGCCTCGCGCATGAGGGTCAGAGCCTCGCCGTAGAGGCGCGCTGCCTCATCCGAATCGCCCTGCCAACGCGCGATGTGCGCCGCGCCCATCGTGCTGTGCCAGCGCAGAAACGGTGATTCGCGCTCGGCGAGCCGGGCGCACTCCCCGAACAGCCTCGCCGCAGCCTCCGGATCGTCTGCGCGGAGCCGTGACAGGCCGTAGTGGTAGAGGAGCGGCACCGCCTCCTCCTGGAGGTCACGCACCCCGGCGGCGAGGGCGCGCTCGTACACCTGCATCGCCCCGTCGTAGTCGCCGACGGCCGCGAGCGAATGTCCGAGGGTCTCGCTGGCGTTGACGATCCCCCAGAGATCACCACTCGCCGCGAACGCCCGCAGCGCGCGTTCGGCCCGGCTCTGCGCCTCCTCGACGTTCCCGGACGTGAAGGCAGCGAGGCCGTAGTAGTGGTGCACCATCCCCTCGTACCAGCGCTCGCCGTGACGCACCGCGTGCTCCTCGGAGCCCGCAAGCTGATCCACGTCGACATTCGGGTCTCCGGCGAGGAGCCGCGCCTGGAAGGTCACCGTACGCATGCGCGCGATCTCTGCGTCGTCCCCCGCCTCCTCGGCGATACGGAGGGCGCCGACCCCAACCGAGACGGCATCGCCCGGCCGGCCCTCGCGGATCAGGAGCACGGCGAGCGCGCGCAAGCAGCGGAGACGACGCTCGAGCGCGCCCCCCGGAAGCGCGAGCGCCGCCTCGACGCGAGCGCGGTCGTCCGCCCCTCCCGCGAAGAGGAAGCCGAGCGTCCCGAGAGCGGCAGCAAGGCTGAGAGCAAGGTCGGCATCGCCGAGCTCGAACGCGAGATCCGCCGCCGCCTCGAAGTCCGCGCGCCTCGGCACGAACTCCCTCGTGCCGGCCTCGAGCCCCTCGGTCCAGACCCGTGCGTGGCCCGCCTCCGCGACGCGCATGGCCCAGGCTGCATGCCGCTTCGCGACGCGCAGGCGTTCCCCGCGCGCATCGGCTTCCGCGCGCCCGAACTCACGCAACGTCTCGAGAAGCCGGAAACGATCGGAGCGCTCGCCGGACGTCGAGACCATCGATCGATCGACGAGGGCTGCGAGGAGATCGGCGACCCGGGAGGGGTCGATTCCGTCACCGGAGCAAACCTCCTCGGCCACCTCGAGCCCGAAGGAGGATGGAAATACCGAGAGACGCCGGAAGAGCGCCTGCTCGTCCTCGACGAGAAGCTGGTAGCTCCACTCGACGACCCCGGCGAGCGTGCGCTGACGCTCGGCGAGCCTTTCCGGTCCACGGCCGAGGAGCGCGAAGCGATCGGCCAGACGCTGGGCGATCTCCTGCGGCGAGAGGGTTCGGGTCCGCGCCGCGGCCAGCTCGAGGGCGAGCGGGAGGCCGTCCAGACGCGCGCACACCTCGGCGATCGCCCTGAGGGTTTCCTCGTTAAGGTCGAGGTCGCCGGTCACGGTCTGTGCCCGCTCGACGAACAGGCGCACCGCATCCGCCTGCGCGAGCTCCTCGGCCGATGCGGAATCAGCGGGTATGGGCAAAGGCTCGACCTCGAGGACGAGCTCACCCGGCACGCCGAGCGGCTCGCGGCTGGTCGCAAGCAGGCGAACCGACGGACACGCGGAGAGGAGCGACACCGCCAGCTCGGACGCAGCCGCGACGAGATGCTCGCAGTTGTCGAGCACGATCAGGAGCTCACGCCGTCCGAGGTTGCACTCGAGGAAGCCGAGAGCCGACGCCTGTTGCCCCTCGAACTCCGACGTTCGCATTCCCAGCGCCTCGGCGACAGCCTCCGGAACGCGGGCCGGGTCGCGGAGGGGTGCCAGCTCGACGAGCCAGACTCCGTCCAGGTTCGACTCGGCGGCCTTTCGCGCGACCTCGAGAGCGAGACTCGTCTTTCCCACGCCTCCTGGGCCGGTGAGCGTGACGAGCCGATGCCCGGCCATGCCGCCGAGCACGAGAGAGCAGTCGGCCTCGCGGCCGACGAAGCTCGTGAGCCGAGCGCCGATGTTCGTTCGCAGCGGCGCGACCGGGGCCAGCTCGGGAGCCCGTTGGAGTAGCTGGCGCTCGAGCGATCGGGAGTCCTCGTCCGGTTCGAGACCGAGCTCGCTCAAGCGCTCGAAGAGCGTCCGGTATGCGGCGAGAGCGTCCGGGTAGCGCCCACTCCGGTAGAGGGCGAGCATCAAGAGCCGCGTGACCGGCTCGTGCAAGGGATGTTCCTCGACGAGCAGCTCCAGGTCGGGGAGCGCCTCGTCATGCCTTCCGAGCTCGAGGAGCGCCGCGGATCGGAGCTCGCGAGCCTGAAGCTCGAGATCCATGAGGCGGCGGTTCTCCACCTGCGCGAACTCGAGATGCTGGAACGGCCCGTACGGATCTCCCCGCCACAGCTCGAGCGCCTGCTCCACTTTCGCGAGGGACTCTCGCGGGGCGACGGCACGCGCCTCGGCGATGAGCTGTGCAAACAGCTCCGCGTCCACATCGTCGGCGGAGACGGCCAGCCGGTAGCCGACTCCGTCCCGTTGGAGGACGGACGACGTTGCGGCGAGGCGCTCCGGCTCGAGGAGCCGCCGAAGCCGCGAGACACGGGCGTGGAGAGATCGAGCCGCGGAGGCGGGCGCCCCCTCGCCCCAGACGGCGTCGACGATCTCGTCGGTCGAGACCGAGCGTCCGAGGCGAGCAAGCAGAAAGGCGAGTACTGCGCGCTCCTTGGCGCCTGGCAACTCGATTGGACCCTCTGCGGCTACGACCTCGAGCGAGCCGAGGACGCGAAACTTCACGCACCCAATGCTACGCGGGCGCCGAGCCACTTTGCCGCGCCCGATCAAGGCCGGGGGCATTGCTCCTTGCCGCGATGACTTCGCGTGCTCGACGCGGTCTAGATAGCAATGCATCCCCACGCCGCCAGCAGCGTTCCGGCTGGTGAGCCCGACGACGCTCCGCTCGGGCCGCACGCGGCCACGATCCTGGCCACCGAGCACTGGAGCCTGCTCGCGGCTCGGTCGTTGATCTGGAACGAGGCGATGAGCCGCGCGACGGTCTTCCTCACGGTGCTCTCCGCGTCGATCATCGCGCTGGCGCTGCTGGCTGACGCGACCGGCTTCGGGTCTCAGACGACGACGCTGGCGCTCGTGTTGCTGCCGGTCGTGTTCCTGCTCGGCATCGCCGCATACGCCCGGCTGGTGCAGATCAACACGGAGGAGTTCCAGCTCGTGCTGGCGATGAACCGGCTGCGCCACGCGTATCTGCGGATCGACCCGGGCCTGGAGCGCTATTTCACCACCGGCCACCACGACGACGAGCGAGGCGTGATCGCCACCTACATGCTCGATGGCCCGAGCCGGAGGTGGCTGGCGGCCCACTTCCTCGTCAACACGCCGACGATCGTGGCCACGGTGGACGCGGCCGTGGCGGCGGCGATCGTCGCGCTCCTCCTGCGGGTCAGCGAGGCGCCTCAGGGCGCAGACGTCGCCGGTGCGATAGTGACGTTCCTGGTGGTCTGGGCCGTGCTGCTCCGCTTTCAACTGCATGCGCTCCGCCCGCTTCAAGGCACGACGCCGAGGTTCCCGACGCCGCCCGACCCTCGGGAGGGATGAAACGAGACCGGCGTCCTTGCATCGATCGCCCGCCGCGCTCATGCTTGACGCGCATGCCGCCGTCCACGCGACCGATCGTCTTCCTCAGTGACTTCGGGCTCGGCAACGAGTGGGTGGGCATCTGCCACTCGGTCATGAGCGGAATCGCTCCGCAGAGCCCGATCGTCGACCTCTCACACCTCATCCGGCCGCTCGAGGTGGCGTCAGGTGCGCTGCTGCTCGCGGACTCGGTTCCGTACATCCCCGAGAACGCCGTCAGTCTCGCGGTCGTTGATCCCAACGTCGGCAAGGATCGAGAGATCGCGATCGAGACCACGAGCGGCCGAGCCTTCGTCGGGCCCGACAACGGCCTTCTGTCGCTCGCATGGGAGGCAGCCGGTGGCATCGTGAGCGCGGTCGAGCTCACGTCTCGCGAGGTGCTTCGGCGGCCGCATGCGGAGTCGTTTCGCGCTCCGGACACGCTGTGTCCGGCCACGGCAAGGCTCGCCTCGGGACTCGCGATCGACCAGCTCGGGACGGCGGTCGATCCGAGCACGCTCGCGGTCATCGCCGTGGCCGAACCGGAAGTCGAGCCGGGGAAGATCGGATGCGAGGTGATCGACTTCAACCGTTTCGGCAACGTCCACTTGAACATCCGACCGGCTCATCTCGCAGCTGCGAGCCTCGACGACGAGCCCATGATCACGATCGAGTCGACGTCCGGATCCGCGGTCGCGAAGCGAGGAACGACCTACGCGGACTTCCCGCCCGGAGAGTACGGCCTGTTGTTCGACCATCGCGGCTGGCTCACGATCGTCCGCGGCAACCCGGCGAGCGCCCTCGAGGGGCTCGGCCTGAGCCTCGCGGCCCCGGTCTGGCTCATGCCGGCGAGCTCGTAGCCGACGATCGATCTCTGCTGCAGGCACTACTCACCGACTGTCCGCGACAGCCTTTCCTCGGCGACGCTGTGGCCCGCAGTCCGCGCCGCTTCGTGCCCCGTGACGGCTGCGAGGAAGTCGTCGCGTAGCAGCACGTAGAGGTGGCTGTCCACGAGCGCCGTGACCGTCGCGGTTCGCGGCACGTCTCGAAGGAGAGCGATCTCGCCGAAGAAGTCGCCCTCGTCGGCAGTCGTGAGCAGCCCTTTCGCAGTGATCTCGAGCGCACCGTCGCCGACGATGTAGAAGCGGTCACCGCGCTCCCCCGCGCGAATTACGACCTCGCCTGCGTCGACCGACTGCGATACGAGATTCGCAGCTATCCGCTCCTTCGCGGCGACGGAGAGCGGCTGGAAGATCGGAACGCGCTGGATCAGCTCCAGCTCCGGGGCGGGGGTCGCCTCCCTGTCGATCGCAGCCAGCATCCGATAGGTCGCCAGCGCGAGCAGCGGCAGGATCGCGCCCACGGCGATGAATGCCGATCGTGGCCCGGCGGCGTCGACGATGGCCGGGGCCGCGATCGAGCCGAGCGCGACGCCGCCCATCACCAGGCTCCAAACGACCCCGAGCACGCGGGTCAGGATCCGGTCCGGGATCAGTCGCTGGAGCAACGTGAACGCAGCGACATCCTCGACGCTGTTGGCGGCACCGACGACCGCGAGCATGAGAAGTGCAAACGGGAGATCCGGCAGCGGGCCCATGAAGACGATCGGCAGCCCCCAGAAGACGAGCGCGATGCCGAAGGGGACGGCCAGGCGCCGGCCTCCGAGGCCCATGGCGCCGACCGCGCCGATCAGGCCGCCGACGCCGAGAGCGGCGGTCATGTAGCCCACGGCCTCTCCACCGGCGTCGAGCACCTGGAACGCCGCGACGACGATCAGTACGTTCAGGCAGCCGCGTACGAACGCCTGCGCGACGATCAGCGAGACCACGAGGCGAAGACGCGGCATGCGCGCGATGGCGCCGAACCCTGCCGCAAGCGTCTCTCGGGCATCTTCGTCGGGCGACGTCAGGACGATCCGGTCCTCGACCCTGACTCCGAGGAGGAGCAGCGCAGCAACGAGCAGCGCCACCGCTCCGGCAGCGAACACCGCCCCGACGTCTGCCAGAGCTACGAGCAGGCCGGCGAGCAACGGCCCGACGAGCGTGCCGAGGCTTTCGATCGTCGATGTAGCCCCGTTCGACGCGATGAGCTCTTCGGGAGTGCGCGCGAGTGAGGGCAGCACCGCCTGCAACGTGGGCCGGATGAGCGTGACCGCGAACCCGAGCACGGCAGCGAACGCGAAGACGAGGGACTCGGCGTCTGCGAGGAAAGCGATGGCGGACGCGCCGAGCGCAACGAAGGCGACGAGCACGAGAGCGAGGAGGAAGCGCTCCCTGGGAAAGCGATCGCCCAACGATGCCGCGAACGGCGCGACGATCGCAGCGGGCAGCAGACGCACGAGCCCGGCGAGCCCGACCGCGGCCGGCCCGCCGATGTCGTAGGCGTAGACACCGAACGCGACGAAGTGCGCCCACTCGGCCGCGATGGCCGCGCCCCAGGCCAGCTCCAGGCGTCTGATGTTCGGGTTCCGAAGAGCTGAACCGACTGTTCCGAGCACTTGGCGGGCGCGACCCACGCGGCGCATTCAAACCGACTCGCGGGTCGAGAGACCCGGGGCGGGGCGAAGACGGGCCGCGGCGACCGGTGGGCTCTCCTCGCCGGCCCCGCTGTCTCGCCGCTCAGTCGAACGTGTAGTAGGCAGCGTCGAGCGCGATGTACTCCTCGCCGAGCCTCACTGCGGTGTCCAGATCTCGAACCATCGGGTCGATCGCGAGCAGCTGATACACGAACTCGCGGTCGCGCGTCAGGAAGGCACGGACGTTGAGATCGGCGATCGTCAGTTGCGTCCGGCAGAGGGAAGCGATCGGCTCCGGCAACGAGCCGACGTACTTTCCGGTCACGCCGTTCCCGTCGACGGTGCACGGCACTTCGACGATCGCTCCGGTCGGAAGGTTCTCGATGTAGCCGCGATTGGGGACGTTGAGCGCCTCTTCGTGCCCGCCGGAGTCCTGGACGATCGCATCGATCACGAACTCGACGCGCTCGCTGTCCGCGTCCAGAATCGCATCGACGGTCGTCGAGCCGTCGGCCAGCGAGCGCATCGCCTGCTCGTGGCGTCTTCGGCGCTCGTTCGCCCACGCGAAGTCATAGAGCTGGATGCCGTACTCCGCCCAGCCCGCCGGCGTGCTCGCGTACGGAACGTACTCCGAGACGTGCGTGTCGCCCTGAACGGGGACGAGACCGAAGATGTCGGCGAGGCGCCGGGTGAGCGGCTCGAACGAGGGCGGAAGATCGCGGAGGCGCTCCTGCACCAGGCCGGATACCTCCTCGCCCGTCTCGAGATCGGTGACCCCCAGGATCCACGAGAAGTGGTTGATGCCCGCCGCCTGGATCGAGTAGCGCGCCTTCGCCACCCGCTGACAGTGCTCGAAGTGCTCGATCATGTCGTCGCGCCAGAGAAAGCGCGGGTCCTCGGGCAGCACGAGCCCGAGCTCGCGGTGCATGGCCGTCGCAACGATCCAGTAGCCGATTCCGATCCCGTGGCAGACGCCGGCGAACCGCAGCTTCGTCACCGAGTTGAGCGCCGTACACATCCTCGTGAGCGGGTTCGTGAGGCAGAGGACGTGGGCGTCGAGACAATGCTCCTCGACGTCACGCGCGATCGGCAGGACGAGCGCGAGATTGCGGCATGCGTGCGCGAAAGCGGCTGGACCGCCGTTCTCCGCGTAATGACTGATCCCGTACCGGAGGGCGACCTCGTGGTCGCGCGACCAGGTGCCCTCTCGATCGACGGCGACGGCGAGAACGACGAAGTCCGCTCCGGGCAGAGCCTCCTCCCGCGCCGGCGTCGCGACGATCTCGATCTCGGCGCCCGTCTTCTCGTTCAGTCGCGCGGCAACGCACCGTGCGAGCTCCAGCTTCTCCCGATCGATGTCGACGAGAGCGAGCGTCGATCTGTTCAGTCCGGGCGTGCGGAAGATGCCGGCCAGGCAGTCGACACCGAAGTCGGCGCTTCCGGCACCGACGACCACGATCTTCGGTGCGACCCGCTCGCTCGCGCCACGACCAGCGGGCGACCTACGCGCGAGCGACTGGCTGCGGTGTGCGTTCATCGAGACCGGCGCCGAGAAGGCAGCGCGTCCGGTGTGCCACGGCAACCGCCTGAGGGCGGCGGCGATTGGCGCGGCACATCCGGACGCGCCGGCGCGGGCTGCAGGCGGCCGTCCACTCGCGGCGAGAGTGGAACGGAGGCAGGCCTCGAGCACCCGCGCTTGTGGCCGGCCGTGGGGGTGCGGCCGGCAACCCGAGCCGAGAAGGCTCGGACACTTGGACTGGTCGACTCACTCTTCCGCACCCCCACCCCTGCGACGCGCGACGTCGTCGAGGTGCCCGGGTGGGATCCGTCCCGCGCTCGACCAGCCACCATCCGCGTACAGCAACTGGCCGGTCACGTACGTCGAGTCGTCGGAGGCAAGGAAGAGCGCCGGTCCCACCATCTCGTCGGGTTCAGCCGCGCGACCAAGGGGGACGACCTCGGCCCACACCTCGTTGTACTCCGGCTCGTCCGCGAGATTTCGCTCCACGAGTGTGGGGCCGGGCGCAAGCGTGTTGACGCGGATGCCGAACGGTGCGAGCTCGACGGCGAGCTGGCGCGTCAGAGCATGGATTCCCCCCTTACTCGCCGCGTAGCAGCTCAGATTGCCGACGCCGAGGGCGGCGACGTTCGAGGAAAGGTTGACGATCGTGCCGCCTCCCGCGCCCCGCATCCGCTTGGCCGTTTCCACGGCGCAGAAGAAGGAGCCCTTCAGGTTCGTATCGAGCACGGAGTCCCAGATCTCCTCGGTCACCTCGAGGGCGGGCGCCCAACCGACGACGGCTGCGTTGTTGACGAGCACGTCGACTCGACCGAAGCGACCGCAGGCAGCGTCTACGAGATCCACCACCTCGTCGACTCGCGCGAGGTCGACCGACTGCACCTCGACCTGGCGACCATGCTCGCGGATCGCGTCCGCCGTCGTCTCGGCACCGCGCTCGTCGCCGCCATACGCAACGACGACATCCGCACCTTCCGCCGCGGCGCCGATCGCAATGGCGCGGCCGATCCCCTTGCTGGCACCCGTGACGAGCACGACCTTGCCGGAGAGCTTCATCTCAACCGTCGAGCGCCGCGCGTACCTGCGGCAGGCTCTCGATGGTCTCGAAGTCGAACGGGTCCCGGAAGGGCAAGGTCGCGTGCTGGCATCCCGCCTCCGCGTACCTCCTCAGCTCCACGCCGACGACCTCGGGCGGCCCTCCGATCTGCAGCGGCTCGCTGTTCGTGTGCTGCTCCCCGTGCATCGCGTCGATCCGGTTCCAGGCCGCCAACGCGTCCTCTGGCGTCGAGCGGACGAGCACGTTCCTCATGAACAGCCGCTCGAGCGAGCCGGGGTCTCGTCCGCGATCAGCGCACAGCTTGTCGAGCCTCGCGTTCAGCTCGCGAAGCTCCTCCAGCGTGCCCCATCCGTTCCACATGTCGGCGAGCTCGGCGGCAATGCGAAGCGCGCGCCCGCTGGCCCCACCGACGAGGATGGGCATCGCGCCATTCGCGGGCCCGGGAGCCACCGACGCGTCGGTCATTCGATAGAACGACCCGGCGTGGTCGAACCGCTCCCCGTCGAGGAGCCGCCGCATGATCGTCAGTGCCTCTTCCATGCGGTCGAGGCGTTCACGCGGGCTCGACCCGAAGTCGAGCCCGTACGCCTCGTGCTCGCGCTCGTAGTAGCCGGCACCCACACCGAGGACGACCCGACCGTTCGTGATCGCGTCGAGCGTGACGGCTTTCTTCACGGTGATCGCGGGGTTGAGAAAGGTCGTCGGTTGGACGAGAAGGCCGAGCGTCACCCGGTCTGTCAACGGCCCGAGTGCGGCGAGGATCGTCCAGCCCTCGAACTTGGGGTCTGCCCAGCTCCCGTGCACCGGCATCAGGTGCGCGTCGATGAAGATCGAGTCGAAACCGGCTTGCTCCGCCGCGAGCGCCGCGTCCCGCAGTGATGGCCAGCTCGTTCGGTCGACCCAGAAGACTGCGCCGAACTTCATCAACCTCCGGCTGCGCCGGCGACAGCCGAGCTCTCACGCCGCGTTCCGCTCGTGTTCCCGCGTGCGAACTGCGGGAGCCACTCGGCTTGCAGGGACAGGAGCTCGTCCATGCAGCTCTCCGCCGCATCGACGGAGTGAACGAGCGGATGCGCCAGGATGGCGCGGAGCAGGTCCTCACGGCTCCCACTCAGCGCCGCGGTCACGGCCAGCTGCTGGCTCAGGAGGAGCCCCCACTGGAGCCCGAGGACGGTTTCGGGAAGCGGTCCGACTGCGAACGGATGCGCGCCCTGGCGGTCGACGACAGCGGACAGCTCGAGAATCGCATCGTCCGGGAGGTTCGAAACGGCACCGTTGTTGGGCACGTTGACGACGAACGTCTCTCCGAGGTCGCTCGCCATCGAGGCGATGACCCGGACTGCCAGATCCGCGTGGCCTCCCCCGCCTTCGCGGCGTGTGCTCGTGAGGGCCAGCGCGCTTCGGCTGAGGCGGTCTTCGAGGTCCTCGAACATGCGCGGCTCCATGTGCTTCATGTAGAAGCCCGCCATCGAGACGTACGTACCGGCAGCCTGGGCTCGAACGATGTCGTCCTGGTCGAGGAGATACCGCCAGTAGTAGCGAGGCCCTGGGATGAGGCCGTAGATCCGGAACAGCTTCAGGCTGAACGGGAACGGATAGTGCGGGATGAACTGCTTGTAGATCTCGTCGTACGTGTAGTCGACACCGAGCACGTCGATCACCTCGGGGCGCGGATACAGCCGATCGATGTCCTCGTCCGACAGCTCGTCGAGCCGGGCGCGGAGGAGCGGGTAGCCGTCTTCGCCACCGACCGTGAAGCGCACGACCCAGATCGCATGGTTGGTGCCTGCGGGGTAGACGGTGATGTCCGCCGGATCGACCTCGAGCAGGTACGCGAGATCGTCGACCACGTCGACGAAACCGTCGCAGAGGCTGATCACGCGTAGATCGCTGATCCGCCCGATCGCGTCCGCGACGTGCTGGGTCGGGTTCGTGTAGTTGATGATCCATGCGTCCGGGCACAAGTCGGATGCGTCGGCGCAGATCTCCTCGAGCACCGGCGCGACGCGACACGCCATGAAGATGCCGCCGATGCCCACCGTCTCGTTCCCCTGGAGGCCGTATTTCGGCGGCACCGTCTCGTCCTGTTCCTGCTGGTGGTGGGACCCGGGACGGAACGTCGTGAGGACGTAGTCGGCCCCGTCGAATGCCCGACGACGGTCGGTGGTCGCCTCGAACGTGACGTTCGCGCCGGCCTCTTCCGCCAGGCGACTGGCGAAGCTGCGGACGGTCTCGAGCCGGTCTTCGCGGACATCGAGAAGCGTGACGGTCGCGCCGGCAAGATGGTCGCGGGCGTAGTCGACGAGGCTCTCGCTGAGGCCGATCGCGAACTGGGAGCCTCCCCCGACGACGGCGATACGAAGATTGCTCACGGCAGCACCTGCTTTCCGGCTAGGACACGTGCGTGACGGCTTTGTACTGGACCTCGTGCGTCTTGATCTGCTGGAAGGACTCCGCGTAGGTGACACCTGCGTGCATGCCCCAGTAGCGGTTCGGTCCCAGATACGAGCTGCGGAAGAGCTCGTAGTCGCCGCCGTAGTTGGACTCGCAATGAATCGCGAAGCAGTCGATCGACTTCACCTTCGTCTCGATCACGTCGGTGATGTCGACGAAGACATTCGGTTCGTACCCGGAGGTCAGCATCGGCTCTTCGAAGCCGTACGCGCGGCTCGTCCAGTGGGAGGGGAGCTCCTCCACCCACCGACCCGAGACCAGCAGAGCGCAGAACATGGCATCGACCACGACCTCGCCCGTGTACTTGAAGTCCGGGATCGTGCTGTTCGGATACCAGTGCGTGAAGACCGTGTCCGGCTTGAGCTCGCGGATGACGCGGTTGAGCGCGATGCGGACGTCGAGCGCGTTCTGGATCTCGCCGTCCTGAAAGCCGAGGATGCGCGTCTCCTTGACGCCGAGGATCTCGGCGGACGCCTCCATGTCGGTCTGGTTGATCTTCGCGAGCTCCGCGCGCGTGACCCGGTCGGTCATCAGGTCGCCGGCGGAGAGGCTGACGACGTACACCTCGTCGCCGCGGGACGTGTGGTTGTAGAGCGTGCCCGCGCAGTTCGTGCCCGCGTAGTGCGGATGAGCCGTGATCACGAGGATCCTCAAGATGACCGTCCTTTCGTGACGAAGAGCGCCTCAGCTGAGGGTCCCGGAGACGTCCGTCGGCGTGTGCGCGGCCCCTCTGTAATGATAGGATCACAGGAGTACATCAACTCGCCGTGCGGCTTGTCAAGCGGCCGGACAAGGATGATCGATGAGGCGCATTCTCTGCCACGAGCCGTCCCGACACGGCGTGTGATAACTCGCCGGAAGCGCGCTCTAGGCGCCCGTCGGTGGAGAAGCCGCGCTCGCCGCATCGACGATGATGTGCACGTCGGGGTGGCCGCTCACCAGCGTGACGGGATAGTCCGTGGTCGGCTCGGCGAAGAGCAGGATGCGGAGGATCGTCTGCTTCCAGGCGCCCCCGTCCGTGTACAGGCGCACACGACGCGCGCCCAGCAGCTCGCGCATGCCCAGGGTGATCGCCATTGGCGGGATCCCGAAGACGTTTCCACCCAGGCTCCGCTGCGAGTGGGCGATGATCGTGTCGACCGCGAGCGGGAGGACGCGCGTCGTCGAGTCGCGGAGCTGCTCGACGGTGATCGCCGACCAGCGGCTGCTCGGCGACTCGTTGAACGCGATGTGGCCCTGGAACCCGAAGCCCCCGTACGTCGTCGAGACGCCGCCGCGGCGAGCGATCTCGGCGGACGGGCGGTCGAGCTCGAACGGCGACGGGAAGATCACGTTCTCGTCCCCGGGACGAAGGTCGTCGTCGATCAGGGCGAGGAACTCGCGCCGGAAGTAGCCCTCGAGGTTGAAGGGATGGTCGAGCGGGAGCGGGCGAGCCTGCCAGTCGAGCCAGTTGTCCATTCCGAAGAACGTGACCCGGGCGAGGTCGAGACGCGCATCGTTGATCATCTCGGCGAGCAGGGCGTAGTGCCCCTTCGGCCCGACCGGGACGATCACCGAGAGCTCGGTTCCCGCTCGCTCGGCGCCGGCCAGCTCGTCGAACATCTCCTGCGCGAAGTGCCGATAGAGCTCGTCGCGCGTCTCGACGATCGTGAGCCCGAGCGAGGATCGAGCAGCCAGCTCCTCTGCTGGGATCGCGAGCCACTCGGCGAGGCGGTCGGGGTCGATGGCCACTGCGAGTCCTTTCCGAGAAGGTGGGCGGATGAGCGACGGTAACGCCCCGGTCGTCGTCGTCGGCGCCCACGTGCAGGGCCTGTTCCTCGACGTCTCGAGCGTCCCGCGCGAGGGCGAGACTGTACTCGCCTCGTCGTTCGAGGAGCCGCGCGACGGCGGCAAGTCGACGAACCAGGCGGTGGCTGCCGCGCGTCTCGGGGCTCCGACGGCGCTCGTCACGGTCGTCGGCACGGACGAGCGTGGCGCCCGAGCCGTCGAGTTCTTCGCGAGCGAGAACATCGACGTGCGCGGATGCTTTCGCGTGGGCGGGGCGACCGACGTCGGGATCGTCCTCCTCCCCGGTTCGCGCATTCCCGCGATCGTGACCGTCCTCGACCGAAACCGCGAGCTCGACGGTGCGCGCGTGCGTGAGGCGGCCGACATCGTCCGGGCGGGCTCGGTCGTCGTCTGTGCGCTGGAGGCGCCTCAGGGCGCGGCCACCGCAGCGTTCGAGCTGGCCCGCGAGGGCGGCGCGCTCACGATCCTGAACCCGGCGCCGGCTGCGGAGCTCGAGCCCGGGCTGCTGGCTGCGACCGACATCCTGGTTCCGAACGAGCACGAAGCGGCGATGCTCGCCGGCCGCGAAGCATCGCCGGGCGAGCTGGCCGAACTGCTCGTACGCGACCTCGAGGTCAGGGTCGTCATCGTCACCGCTGGCGCCGAGGGCGCCTTCGTCGCCGAGCAGGGCGCCGACGTCGTCCATGTACCCGCCCCGGTTGTGGACGCCGTCGATACGACCGGCGCCGGGGACGCCTTCATCGGCGCCTTCGCCTGCCGTCTCCAGCGCGGCGAGTCGACCATCGCTGCGGCTGCGTTCGGCGTCGAGGCTGCGAGCGTCTCGGTCACGCGCCCGGGGACAATGGATGCGTTTCCGAGTGCGAGCGACCTCCAGAGCCGAGCGAGATGAGCGGCCGAGTTTCGACGTGGGCGAGGTGAGAAGTGGCTGAGATCCAGTTGGAGAAGCTCTCCAAGGTCTTTCCGGACGGCACGGCCGCCGTCGCCGAGCTCGACCTCGTCGTCGCAGACGGTGAGTTCGTCGTCCTCGTCGGCCCGTCAGGCTGTGGCAAGACGACAGCTCTCCGCATGGTCGCCGGCCTCGAGGAGCCGACGAGTGGCGACATCCGGATCGGCGGCGACATCGTCACGCACGTCCCGCCGAAGAAGCGCGACATCGCGATGGTCTTCCAGGACTACGCGCTCTACCCGCAGATGACCGTGTTCGACAACATGGCGTTCGCGCTCAAGCTGCGCAAGATGCCGAAGGCGGAGATCAAGACCCGCGTGCACAACGCGGCCGCGATCCTCCACCTCGAAGGCCTTCTCCATCGTCGCCCCCGTGCCCTGTCGGGTGGGCAGCGACAGCGCGTCGCGATGGGTCGCGCAATCGTCCGCGAGCCGCAGGCCTTCCTGCTGGACGAGCCGCTCTCGAACCTCGACGCGAAGCTCCGCGTGCAGATGCGAGCCGAGATCGCGCGCATCCAGCGAAACCTCGGCGTCACCACCATCTACGTGACCCACGACCAGACCGAGGCGATGACGATGGGTGATCGCGTCGCAGTGCTCAATCGCGGCGTCCTGCAGCAGATAGCCCCGCCCGAGGAGCTCTATCGCAATCCCGTGAACGTCTTCACTGCCGGCTTCATCGGAGCCCCGGCGATGAACCTCGTCCACGCGGACCTGCACCGCGACTCGGACAGGATCGAAGCTCGGTTCGGCGGACACAGGCTACGGTGCCCCGAGACGCTGCTCGAGAGCCGGCCCGGCCTTGCCGCCTACGAGGGACGCAAGGTGGTTCTCGGCATCCGGCCGGAGCACTTCGAAGACGCCTCTTTCGCGCCGGGGGTGCCGCCCGAGCAGCGGCTGACCGTGACCGCCGAAGTGCGCGAGGCGCTCGGATCGGAGAGCCTCCTCTTCTTCTCGGTGGACGGGCACGGCGTGGTCCCCGACGACATCGGCGAGCCTGCGACCGACGAGGGAGCGGCCACCGTCGACGCAGCGTCGGACGAGGCGTTCTTCGCCGAGCGGCCGACCTTCGTCGCGCGGGTGAACGCGAACTCGCAGGCACGGCCGGGCGACACGGTGCAGCTGACCGTCGACGTCTCGGCGCTCCAGTTCTTCGACGTCGACAGCGGGCTGGCCATCCGCACGGGCAGCCCATGAGGAGCGCACAGGTGCGCGTCCCGGCCCGTCCCTATACTTCGCACGTGGTCCTGTGTAATCCTGTTAGTACAAGATGCCTGGAACCGAACAAGGGACACGATTGGCGCCGAGCACCGGAGGCGCAGAGCATGCGGCTGCTCACGAGACGAGGGGCAGCGACGTGCTGATCGACCGCAGCTCCCCCGTGCCCTACTACTACCAACTCCGGCAGATTCTCGAAGCGGAGATCGCGAGCGGCCGGATCGGCGCAGGTGACCGCCTCCCGAGCGAGGCCGAGCTCTGCGACCGGTACGGCGTCAGTCGAACGGTCGTTCGGCAGACGCTGAGCGACCTCGAGAACGAGAGCTTGATCGTCAGGTTCAAGGGTCGCGGCAGCTTCGTCGCGGGCCCGAAGACGTCCGAGCATCTCGTCCAGTCGCTCACGTCCCTTCATGAAGACGTCCAGGCGCGCGGACAGCAGCTCGAGACGAGGGTGCTCCGGCTGGAGACGGAGCCGGTACTGCCGTACGTGGCCGACATTCTCAAGCTCGCGCCGGGGTCCGAGATCGTGCTGCTCGAGCGGCTACGCATCGTCGACGGCGTGCCGTGGCAGCTCACGACCGCCTACTTGCCCTACGCGCTCTGTGCTCCGGTGCTCGAGCTCGACATGTCGCAGCGGTCTCTGTACGAGGTACTCGAGCAGCATCTCGACTTCGAGCTCCACCGCGGGCACAGGAGTGTCGAGGCCGGCCTGGCGGACAAGATCGTCGCCGAGCACCTGGCGATCCGCGAGAACGACCCCGTCCTCGTGCTGCGAGGTTCGACCTATCTCGCCGACGGCCGTCCGATCGAGCACTTCGTGGGTATCCATCGGGGGGATCGCAGCCGCTTCGATGTCGAGCTGTACCGACCGATCGGGCCGGGACGCGCCAGTCAGAAGTCCGGGGTGCTGAACGAGAGGCCCGACCGGGAAGTCTCCGCACTGCTCGATCGAAGCTGAGCCCGTGCGCGAGCCCGAATGCCAGTCACGCACGCGCAGAGGCCGACCGTGCGCCGTGCACCCAACGCAACGTACGAGGACACTTCGGTGAGGAACGGGGCGGGCCCGCTTGCGGGCAAGCGGGCTCTCGTGACCGGCGCTGCTCAGGGGCTCGGGCAGGAGATGGCGCTTGCTCTCGCCGAGGCCGGATGCGACATCGTGGGCTTCGATCTCCGGTCCGACAGCCTCGCGGGTACAGCGACTCGCGTCCGCGAGCTCGGACACGAGGCGATGGCCGTCGAGGTCGACGTGCGCGACTATGCGGCCGTACACGATGCGGTCGCCGGCGTCCTCGGGGAGTGGGGCGGCATCGACGTCGTGGTCAACAACGCAGGCAAGGGGCAGCGCGAGCCGTTCACGGACGTGACGCGCGATCTCTGGGACTACATGCTCGACGTCAACCTGACGAGCGTCTTCAACGTCTGCAGCGCCGTCGTGCCCTCCATGATCGAGCGGCGCAGCGGGCGCATCGTCACCATCAGCTCGGTCGCGGCCCTGCGTGGCGGACGGCTACTAGGGCGTACGGCCTATGCGGCAGCGAAGGGCGGAGTGATCGCGTTCACGAAGTCCCTTGCGTACGAGCTCGCCGAGCACTCGATCACGGTGAACTGCATCGCGCCGGGCATCCACAACACCCCTCGACGGGCGCAGGACACACCGGAGGAACGCGAGCGCGTCCTCTCGCGGGTGCCGATGCGCGAGCTCGGCGATCCGAAGGATCTGGCGCAGACCGTGGTCTTCCTCAGCCTTCCGAGCTCGCGGTACGTCACCGGCGTGGTCTTCGCCCAGGACGGAGGGCACTCGATCTGACATGACCGTGCTCGATCACCTACGACCAGTCGAGCTGTCCCACGTGCTCCTGCCGGGCGAAGAGGAGTACAGGCTCGAGGTGGAGAACCGCCTCGTCGAGGATCTCCTGCCCGACTACGCGGGGCTGCGCACCCCCGGCGCGGACTACGTGATGTCGGAGGTGTCGATGTGGAGCCACGTCGGCACGCACCTCGAGGCTCCGTACCACTACTTCCGCGACCGTGACGACGTCTCGCGGGTTCCGCTGGAGAGCGTCGTCGGCGAGTGCACGTTGCTTCGGTTCACGGACCGAGGCGCGGGCGAGGCGATCACTCACGACGACCTCGAGGAGCGGGGCGGCGGCGTCCGGCGGGGAGACATCGTCTTCGTGCGGACCGACCAGGGCCACTATCGGACGGCGCGATCGCACGACCGGCCGTACTTCTCGCAGGAGGCGATCGGCTGGCTCGTCGAAAAGGGCATCGCGTGCCTGGGCGTCGACTGCTCGGGCATCGAGGAACGTGGCGTTCCCGGGCAACCCAATCACATGCGCCTCTTCGAGAACGGCATCCCGCTGATCGAGCATCTCGCCGGCCTCGATCGACTCGCGTCGAGTCGGTTCTTCGTCGTCGCCGTGCCGTGGCGGGTGCAGGGGCTCGAGGCGAGCCCCGTGTCGGTCATCGCGTTCGAGGGCTCAGGGGAGACGTCATGAAGATGGTCCTGCCCGAGGTCTCGTCCGCACGAGAGCTCTCGGCATACGGCGTCGAGCTCCTCGTCGAGATGTACCGACGCATGTTCCTGATCCGGGAGTTCGAGAACCGTGCCAACGAGCTGTTCCTGCGCGGCCTGATGCCGGGCACGATCCACCTCTCGCACGGTCAGGAGGCGACGCCCGTCGGCACCTGTCTCGCGCTGCGAGACGACGACCTCATCACGCTCACCCACCGCGGACACGGGCAAGCGTTGGCCAAGGGCGTCCCGGCACGCTCGCTGATGGCGGAGCTCTTCGGCAAGGAGACCGGCTGCTGCGGGGGTCGCGGAGGCTCGCTCCACGTCGGCGACTACGCGTTCGGCGCTCTACCGGCGATCGCAGTCGTCGGAGCGTCCGCGCCGATCGCAGCCGGGCTCGCGTTCGCCTGCAAGCGGCGCGGATCTGGACGCGTCGTCGTCAACTTCTTCGGGGAGGGCGCGGCGAACAAGGGCGAGCTGCACGAGGCGATGAACCTCGCCGCGATCTGGTCGCTACCCGTGATCTTCGTCTGCGAGAACAACCTGTACGCGGTGTCCACGCACCTCTCGGACGCCATGCTCAACGACTACGTCTCCGAGCGGGCGAGTGCGTATCGCATGCCCGGCGTCACCGTCGGAGGCAACGACCCGATCGAGGTGTACGAGGCACTGACGGACGCCGTGACCCGCGCGCGAGACGGAGGTGGGCCGACACTCGTGGAGTGCCTGACGTACCGGCACGGCGGACACAAGCGGGACGACGCCGCGACCTACAGGCCCGCGGAGGAGGTGGAAGCGTGGCTGGCCCGCGACCCGCTCCCGAGCTTCCGCGAGCGGCTCGTCGGCGACGGCAGGATCGGCGAAGACGAGCTGGGGACGCTCGAAGAGGAGATCCAGGCCCTCGTCACCGATGCGGTCCAGTTCGCGCAAGCGAGCGACTTCCCGCCGCCCGAGTCCGCCTTCGAGAACGTCTATGCCTGAGCTCGCCCAGGACACCGAAACGAGCGTCGCAGGCTCGGATCGGAACCTCACGATCGTCCAGGCGATGCGCGAGGCCCTCGTCGAGGAGATGCGGCGCGACCCCGAGGTCTTCGTGGTCGGCGAGGACGTCCGGATCGGTGGCGTCTTCCTCCTCACGCTGAATCTCGTCGACGAGTTCGGCCTCGACCGCATCATCGACACGCCGATCTCGGAAGCAGGCTTCACGGGCCTCGGAGTCGGAGCGGCGATCGAGGGCATGCGCCCCGTCGTCGACTTCCAGTACGGCGACTTCGTGTTCACGGCGATGGACCAGCTGATCCAGCAGGCATCGAAGCTGCGCTACATGTCGGACGGTCAGGTGAAGGTCCCGATGGTGATCCACCTGCCGACGGGAGCGTCGGGCCGGGGCGCGCAGCACTGCAATCCGATCGAGGGCTTCTGCTACCCGATCCCCGGGATCAAGCTCGTGACCCCGTCTTCCCCGTACGACGCGAAGGGGCTCTTCAAGTCCGCGATCCGTGACGACAACGTCGTTCTCTTCTGCATCCACAAGCACCTCTACGGCAGCAAGGGTCGGCCGCTTGCGGAGAGCAGCATCAGCCGCGAGCACGTGCCCGACGAGGAGTACACGATCCCCCTCGGAAGCGCCGCGGTGAAACGAGAGGGCGAGCACGTGACCGTCGTCGCGAACATGCTCATGCTCCACCGCGCGCTGAACGTCGCCGCGCAACTCGAGGAGGAGGGCCTGAGCGTCGAGGTCATCGATCCGCGCTGCCTCATTCCTTTCGACCTCGACACGGTCGTCACCTCGGTGCAGAAAACGGGTCGCCTGCTCATCGTCGAGGAGAACCACGAGCGCGGGGGCTGGGGCGCGCAGCTCGCCGCCGACGTCTCGAGGGACGCCTTCGGGCATCTGGACCAGCCCGTCCGCAGGTTGACGACGCCGGACGTGCCGATCCCGTTCTCGCCCCCGCTCGAGGCGCTTCTCGTGCCGGACGAGCAGCGCATCCGCGACGCAGTTCTCGCGATCGCCGGCGACAGCTGAGCGGAGCGGACGTTGATGATCGACGTCGTCGTGCCCCAGATCAGCGAGGTGGCATCGGAGATCGTGCTCGTACGCTGGCTGAAGGCGGAAGGCGACGCGGTACGCAAGGGTGAGCCGCTCTTCGAGCTCGACACGGACAAGTACGTCGTCGAGATCGAGGCGTTCGAGGACGGCACGCTGACGGAGGTGATCGTCGCGGCCGGAAGCGTCGTCGAGCCAGGACAAGTCGTGGCGCGGGTCGAAGGCGCGAGCGACGTGGCCAGCCCGTCTCGGTCGACGAAGGAGGCGCCTGCGACGTCGCCGGTCGCGGTTCGCGCGCCGCAGCGCGAGCGGGTTCTCGCGTCACCGAAGGCGCGTCGTCTCGCGCAGGAGCTCGGCGTGGACATCGCCGTGCTCTCGGGCAGCGGAGGCGGCGGGCTGATCACCGCCGATGACGTTCACGCCGCGGCGAGTCCCGCGGTTGCGACGGACGCGAGCGTCGAACCGCTCTCGGATGCCCGTCGCTCGATCGGGCTCCGCATGCAGGCGAGCAAGCAGACGGTGCCGCACTTCTACGTGCTCGCGGAGGTCGACATGAGCGAGGCCGTTCGGCTGCGCGCCGAGTGTGTCGACACGCTCGGCTGGGAGCGTGCCCCGACCTTCACGGATCTCATCGTCGTCGCGTGCGCCCGCGCGCTCGGAGAGCGTCCGGAGGTCAACGTGAAGTTGAGCGACGGAGGGATCCGCCGACGCTCGAGTATCGACATCGGAATCGCCGTTGGCCTCGAGGACGGGCTGATCGTTCCCGTGCTCAACGACGTCGATCAGCTCGAGCTGCAGGCCGTGTCCGTCGCGACGCGAGCAGCGGCCGAGCGAGCCCGAAGCGGCCGACTGCTCGGGTCGGACGTCACGGAGCGAAGCCTGGTCGTCTCGAACCTCGGGATGCACGGCGTCGACGCGTTCATCGCGATCGTCGACCAGCCTGACCCGGTCATCCTCGCGGCCGGGCGGGTCGCCGAGCGCTGCGTCGTGGTCGACGGAGCGCCCGCGGTCAGGTGGAGCTGCACGCTGACGCTGTCCGCCGACCATCGCGTGCTCGACGGCTTCGCCGCCGCCCGCTTCCTGGGCGTGGTGAAGGCTCAGCTCGAAAGTGTGTTCTCGTTCCTGCCCGAGGAGGCCTGATGGAGATCGTCGTCGGCAGCGACCACTTCGGCTTCGCGCTGAAGGACCACCTGTGCTCCGAGCTCGCGGCACTCGGCCACACGACCGTCGACCTCGGCTGCTCGTCCGCGACGGACGAGGTCGACTATCCAGACGTGGCGGCCACGTTGGCGGAGCGAGTCGCGGCCGGTGAGTTCGAACGTGGGATCCTCGTCTGCGGCACGGGCATCGGGATGGCGATCGTCGCGAACAAGATCCCAGGCGTGCGCGCGGCGTGCTGCCATGACACGTACTCGGCCGAGCGGGCGAGGAAGTCGAACGATGCGCAGGTGCTGTGCCTCGGCGCGCAGATCATCGGGCCGGCGCTCGCGCGCGACGTGCTCGTGCGCTGGCTCGAGTCCGAGTTCGGCGGCGGCCGGTCGACCCGCAAGGTCGAGAAGATCAAGCAGCTCGACGCTCGGGCGGCCGACACGTCACAGCCCTCGCCCTAGACGCGATGCGAGCGATGAACGTCGCCGTGGTCGGCCACGTCGAGTGGGTCGAGCTGCTGCGCGTCGGCACGTTTCCGCACCCCGGAGAGGTCATCGACGCGACGACGCCGATCGAGTTCGCCGGCGGCTCGGGAGGTATCGCCGCCCTCCAGCTCGCCAAGCTCGCCGGCGCGGTGACGTTCTTCACGCAGCTCACGGACGACGAGCAAGGTCATCGAGCCCGCGACGAACTGGAGCGTCAGGGTGTCCGAGTGGAGGCGACCCACGTGCAGCGCGAGCAACGGCGCGCGTTCGTCGTGGTGGACGACACGGGCGAGCGGACGATCGTCGTCAGCGGGGAGAAGCGCGTCCCGCTCGGCGCGGACCCACTCTCATGGACGCAGCTGGCGGACTTCGACGGCGTCCTCTTCCTGTGCGGCGATGCGGGTGCGCTCGACGCGGCACGACGAGCGCGCGTTCTCGCGGCGACCGCACGCTGGCTTCCGCTCCTGCAGACCGCGGGCGTTCGCGTCGACGCGCTCGTCCGGAGCGGCGTGGACCCCGACGAGCGCTACGAGCCCGGCGATCTGCGGCCGGCGCCGGCACTCGTCGTGACGACGGAGGGCTCGCAGGGGGGATCGCTGTCTCTCGCGGGGGGTGCCTCGGTGCGATACGCGGCGGCCCCGCCACCCGGGCCGGCGGTCGACGCATATGGCTGCGGCGACAGCTTCGCGGCCGCACTGCTGTTCGCGCTCGCCGAGAACCGCGAGCCCGAGGAGGCGGTTGCCTTCGCCGCCCGGTGCGGCGCAGCATGCCTCGCGGGTGAGGGCCTCTCGGGCCAGCTCCGGCTCAGTGCCGACGACGCACGGCCCGAGCCCCGCTGAGCTCGCTCACTCCTTGACCGAGCCGGTCAGGAGCCCGCGCATGAACTGCCGCTGCAGCGCGATGTACACGATCAGGATCGGCAAGGCGACCAGCACGGAGGACGCCGCCACCACCTCTCGCAGCTCCGCGGTGTCGTACTGCCTTCCGGCGAACGACGCGAGTGCGACCGGGGCCGTCCACGTGCCCTCGTCCTGGATCATCACGAGCGCCAGCAGGTAGTCGTTCCACGAGAAGACGAACAGAAGGACTGCGAGCGTGACGATCGCGGGCCGGCCGAGCGGGACGAGGACGCGCCAGAGCGTCGTCCAGCTACTCGCCCCGTCCACGCGGGCCGCGTCCATCAGCTGTCGCGGCGCGGACCTGAAGAACGCACGCAACCAGAACGTCCCGAACGCGACGGAGAGACCGACCTCGGGCAGGATCACCGCCAGGTAGCTGTCCGTCAGCCCCACCCGCTGAGCGTCGTAGTAGAGCGGATAGATCGTTGCCTCCCACGGCACCACGACACCGAAGAGCAGAAATCCGAAGAGCACCCCCCTCCCTCGAAAGCTCATCGTGCCGAAGGCATATGCGGCGAGGATCGAGAGGAAGACGGATGCAACGACGACGCTTGCCGTGATGATGAAACTCGAGAGCAGAGCGTGGTCGAAACCTCCTTCGGTCCAGGCGCGTCGGAAGGCCTCGAAGCTCGGGTCCGTCGGGAGCGCGAGACCGGTCGTGAGCGAACCGGGCTCGTTCAGCGCCAGAAAGAAGATCGAGAGCAGCGGGTACAGGGCATAGACCGACGCGAGCAGCAGGATCCCGTAGGTCAGAATCCGCTCGGGCCGAGAGCTCACTTCTGCCCCCGCTCGAACGCCCACGTGATCGAGACCGTGACGACGAAGATGAGCACGGTGAGCACGACGCCGATGGCGGCCGCCGATCCGACTTCGAACTGCCCGAATGCGCGCTCGTAGAGCTCGATCGCAGGCACTCGCGTCTCGCTTCCGGGCCCACCCTGAGTCATCACGTAGATCAGCGCGAACGATCGCAGGGTGGTGATGACGGTGAATCCGACTGCGATCGCCAGCTCGTTCTTGAGCGCCGGAAGCGTCACGGCGAAGAACTCACGGACGGGGCCCGCCCCGTCGATCCGGGCCGCGTCGTAGAGCGTGGTGGGGATCTTCGCGATCCCGGCGATGAACAGGACCAACGGAAAGCCGAAGGTCACCCACATCGCGGTGACGCCGACAGCCGGCAGCGCCCACGTGAAGTCCCCCAACCAGCCGCGACTCAGCGCTCCGAGCCCGATGGCGTCGAGCACCGCGTTCGCGGGCCCCTGTGGAGCGTAGATCCACTGCCAGGAGACCGCGACGACGACCAGCGAGATCGTGAAGGGCAGAAACAGCACCACGCGGAAGACACCCGCGCCACGGAGCGCGGTGCGCGTGAGCAGTGCCGCGAGGAGCAGTCCGAAGCCGACGGGCAGGATCGAGTGAAAGAAGATGAGAACGAGGACGTTCCTGAAGGCGCCTCGTATCGCATCGTTCGAAACGAGCTCGCGATAGTTGTCGACGCCGACCCAGACCGGATCACCGATCCCGTCCCACTCATGAAACGAGATCCACCCCGTTTGCACCAGCGGGATGAACGCCAGGACCAGGTACGCCGCAATCGCGGGGAGGATGTAGAGGTATGGCGTGAGCCGCCACACCCTCGCGGTACCTCGGATGGGATGTGCCTCCGGTCGCGAGGGTGCAGCGGCCACGCTCTTCGAGCTACTTCTTCTGGGACTTCTGGAAGTCAGCCCAGTTCTTCTGGATCCGGGTCAGGAACTGATTGGTTGTGATCTGTCCGCCCAGCACTTCCTGGATGCCACGCTCGAGCTCAGTCAGCATCGTCGTGGTCGCCCAGTCGAGGTACAGGAGCTGGCCGTCGTCTCTGCGCATCTGCAGCCAGGCGGCGCCGATCTCCTTGAGGAGAGCGTTCGGAGCGTTCGCGACCGGTGTCGCGAAGCCCGGAATGCGGCCGTGCCGCAGGAGCACCGGGGCCGATGCCCTGTTGACGAGGGTGTTGATCAACTCGCCGGCGAGCTCCTTGTTCTCCGACTTCGCCGAGATGTGCCACGGGAGGGAAAGCGATCCGATCCCCTGGGTTCGCTTGGATGCTCCCTTCGGGAAGTTCATGAAGCCGACGTCCTTCCCGAGCTCGGCAGCGACACCGGCGGCCGCCCAGGACCCGGTGACCAGGAAGACGCCTTCGCCCTTCGCGAACGCCGTGATCGAGTCGGGGTACGAGACGCCGTTGAAGTCCTCGGTCACGTAACCCTTCTCGACCCAGTCGCGAAGCTTGTTGGTCGCGGTCCGGTTCGGTCCGTTCACCCAGGTCGTTCCGGCTCGCCCGTACAGCCAGTTACGCACGTAGGCGGCGCTTCCGTAGTGCCCGATCATCGAGCCGAGCACCCACGTGCCGGAGATCCCGTCCTGGTTGCCGAAGATGTAACCAGCCTCGCCGGCCGCCGCTGCTTTCGCCAGCACTGCCTCGAATTGCGCGAGCGTCTTCGGTGGGGCCCGGAAGCCGAGCTGCCGGAGCTTCGCCTTGTTGTAGAAGACACCGACGAAGTCGACGTGGTGCCCGACGCCGTACAACCGCGACTTGCCGTCCCAGACGCCGTCCGGTCGCAGGCGGTACTGGCCGAGCGCGGGGGCGCCGTACAGCTTCGTCCAGCCGTACTTCGCAGCGTACGCATCGAGTGGAACGATGAGCTTGCGCTTGACGAGCGTCGCGTCGAGTGTGTAGCCCTGGGCGCCCTGCACGACATCCGGTGCGTCGTTGCCCGCGAGCTTCAGCGGCAGGGTCTTGATCGTGTCGGCGAAGGACCTGTACGTGATGGTGACGTCCACGTTCTTGTGCGTCGCCTCGAACTTCTTGACGAGCGCAGCAACGCCTGTCTCCTCGGGCGTGCCGCTCGCCATCCACATCTCCAGCTGGGTCGTCGACTGCTGCGTCGCCCCGTGCGCGACGATCGCACTCATCGTCGCGACGAGCGCGGCGACGGCAAGGGCAAGCATCCACCTACGTCTGCGGGTACCACTCATCGGCAACCTCACTCTCCTAGTGCTTGGGTTGGCCTGTCCGTCCGCGTCGGTTGCGTCGCGTCGGAGCCTCGGTGGAGACGAACCCGGGAGAACCGACGACGCTCGAGTCAGGTCGCGGATGCACACCTATCATTACAGCGTTACAGGATGATATGACCGGGCGATCTTCTCGCGCGCACTCGCGCTTGTCAAGTACGTGAGCGCTGTGCTCGGCCGTTACAGCGGTCACTGTGCCGTCGACCCGCCGTCCACCATGAGCGCCGACCCCGTGACGAAGGACGCTTCGTCCGAGGCGAGGAACAGGACGCAGTTCGCAACTTCCCGCGCGGTCCCCAGGCGACGCATCGGCGAGGCCGAGTCGAAGGCCGCCCGCAGCGTGGCCGGATCGTCGCTCGCGTCGAGGTAGAGGTCGGTCAGCGGCGTGTCGATCACACCCGGACAGACGGCGTTCGCCCGGATGCCGTCTCCGGCCAGCTCGATGGCGAGAGCCCGCGTCAGCTGCATCACCGCCCCCTTGCTCGCGATGTAGGCGACGTGGTTCGCCGCTCCGACGAACGCATTGACGGAAGCGACGTTCACGATCGACGAGCCCGCTCGCAGGTGCGGGCGCGCTGCGCGACAGGCCCAGAACATGCCCGTGACGTTGACGAGGAAGAGCTCGTCCCAGTCCTCGTTCGTCGTCTCGACGAGGGAGGGAGTCATGGGGGAGCCGAGGCCGGCGTTGTTCGAGAGGATGTCGATCCGACCGAAGCGATCCGCCACTCCGTCGACGGCTCGTGCGACCGCGTCGGCGTCGGTGATGTCGAGCGTCACTGCGTGTGCGGTGCGCGCACAAGCACGCTCGATCTCGCGACAGGTCTCCTGGACGTGCTCCTCCGAGCGAGACGTGACCACCACCTCGGCGCCTTCCTCGGCGAGCCGGAGACAGACCGCGCGGCCGATCCCGCTACCCGCCCCGGTGACGAGCGCAACCTTTCCTGCGACTCGTCCACCGGCTCCTCGTCCGTCGCCGGCGCTCAATGCCACAGTGCGCTCTCACCGCCGTCGAGGACGAGCGCGTGACCGTTCACGTAGGACGAGGCGTCCGATGCAAGCCAGCACACCGCATCCGCGACCTCCTCCGGCTCGCACAGCCGTGGGATCGGATAGCCGGCGGTGACCCTGGTCGCCGCATCCGGATCACCTCCCGTATTGCGCTGGAACATCGGCGTGTTGACGATGCTCGGGCAGACGCAGTTGACGCGAATCTTCTTCGGCGCGAGCTCCACGGCCGCCGTCCTCGTCAGCCCGACGACCCCGTGCTTCGCGGCGACGTATGCCGCCGACTCCGGAAACCCGAGGAGCCCGACCATCGACGCGGTGTTGATGATCGCCCCACCGTGCTCGGCCATCGCCGGGACCTCGTGCTTCAGGCAGAGCCAGACGCCCTTGAGGTCGATGTCGACCACCCGGTCCCACTCGGCCTCCTCCAGCTGATCGATGGGCTCGCCGACCTGTGCGACGCCGGCGTTGTTGAACGCAACGTCGATCCGACCGGCGCGGTCCCGAACGCCCGAGACGAGAGCGGCCACCGAGGCTTCGTCCGAGACGTCGACCTCGAGTGCGTCGCAGGCAGCCCCAGCCTTCCGCACGAGCGCAACGGCCTCGTCGGCGGCATCGGGGACGACGTCCCCGATGAACACGCTTGCCGCTCCGCCCTCGGCAAAGCGTATGGCCGTCGCCTTGCCGATGCCGGTCGCGCCCCCCACGACGAGCACCACGCGTCCGGCGAACGGACGCGCAGCGGCGTCAGCCACGACGCTCGGCGACGAGCGCCGACGATTCAGTCATCGTCGACGACGTTGGGGTCGGCGACGGCGCAGCCGAGCAGGCTGTTCGCGCTCGCCAGCATGCGTAGCGCGTATTCACTATTGCGGCGCCGCTCCTCGGGGGGCTGAAGTGCGGCGCACGGCGTGCCGAACCGAGGCGTGGCAAACGGCAGGTGGGTGTCGCCTCGGCACAGGATGTGAGATTCGTTGGTCATGCGAGTGTCGGGATCGATCACGGGCGCGGCGTAGAGGGAGTCCGGCGGAGTCTCCGCCTCGGCTCCCCACTGCGTGAACGAGCGTGCGTTGCAGTAGTGGGTCACGAAAGCGCGGCGGAGGCGGTCGGTCGTCGCGTTCCTCTTGCTCCGGTGGAAGACGTGCCCGTTGAAGAACACCACGTCCCCCGGCGCCGCGGCCGCGAGGATGTGGTCGTAACGCGCCGCAATGGGGGTGATGTCGTTCTTGCTGTCGTCGGGATCGCTCGCGCCACCGACGCAGTGGATGTCGTCGAGCATCGTGTGGTCGGAGAACCCGTAGCCGGTCGGGTTCGGCGGATAGATCGGCTCGGCACCGCTCCCCTTCGCGAACCACATCGCGCCGTTCAGCTCGTCGCACTCGTCGATGGCGATCCAGGCGGCGCAGAGCGTGTCCGGATGCGTCGGGATGTAGTAGCTGTCCTGGTGCCAGCCCTGGCCCGGCTTGCCGGGCGGCTTGAGGAAGAGCATCGTCGAGAGGGCCAGCACGTCCGGGCCGATCAGGCCCTCGAGCGCGTCGAGCACGCGCGGCTCGAGCATGACCCGCTCGTGGAGCTCGAGCTTGCGGTGGAGCATGTGGATGCGGAGGAAGTGCTGCGCCTTCTCCTCGGGCGACAGGTGCTCAGGAGGCGCCTCGAACTCCTGCACCGCGAGCGCCGAGTCTCCCGACGTGTCCCGCTCGCCCATCGTCGCACGCTGCTCTGGAAGCTTTCCGAGCATGAGGTCGTCGGTGTGCGTGCGAAGCTCGTCGACGACGTCGGTCGGAACCAGCTGCCGGATGACGAGGAACCCGTCGCGGTGGAAGTTTCGATACTGCTCGACGCTGACGCGGAACCGGTCCTCGCGCTCTTCGGCGAGCGGCTCGAGTTCAGTCGTGGCCATTCGGCTCAGCCTCCTCCTCGCGGACAGACTCGAGGGCGCGGACACGGCGTCGCGCGGCACCAGGCCTGCCCGGTCTGCGATCTCACGCAACCTATGATTACAGCATTACAGGATTGCGGCAAAGCGACGTGCACATGCGCGCCTCCAACGCGTGCGGAATCACATGAGCGCTGACGTCGGTGTCGTAGGCCTCGGGGGTCTGGGCCAGCGCCTCGTCGCGGACCTCTTGGCCGCCAACCATGAGGTCGTGGCCTACAACCGTGGCGCCGAACGAGCCGAGCGCGTTCTCAGCGAATACGACGGGGGCGCTCGGGTCGCACGCGCGAGCTCGACCGCGGAGCTCGTCCAGCGGCTGACACCGCCCCGCAGAGTCATCCTCGCCATTACGTCCGGTCGTGCACCGGATGACGTCCTCGATCAGCTCGTGCCGCTCCTCGAACCGGGCGACGGGATCGTCGACGCCGGCAACGCGCACTACGCTGACACGACACGCCGCTCGCGGAACCTCGAAGAGCGCGAGATCAATTTCCTCGGGGCTGGGATCTCGGGGCTCGGGACGCGACACGGGCCGGCGATCACGGTCGGCGGGAGCCACGGCGGGTGGGAGCTCCTCAAGGACGTGCTCCAGTCGATCGCCGGGCGCTCGGCCAGCTCGGAGCCGTACTGCGACCGGGTCGGCGAGGGCGGAGCCGGGCACTTCGTGAAGATGGTTCACAACGGGATCGAGTACGCGGACCTGCAGCTGATCGGCGACGCGTACCACCTCCTGCGATGCGGACTGTGCCTGACGGCGGAGGAGGCTCAGCGCGTGTTCGCCGATTGGAATCGGACCGAGCTTGCGAGCTACCTGGTCGAGATCACCGCGCGCATTCTCGCCGCGGAAGACGACGACGGATCGCCGCTCGTGGAGAAGATCCTCGACGTCGCCGACCAACGGGGCACGGGGGGCTGGGTCGTGGAAGAGTCCATCGCGCTCGGCGTGCCGGCGACCGTCGTAGGCGAAGCCGTCCACGCACGGAGCCTCTCGGCGATGAAGGAGGACCGCGTGAGCGCAGCGGCCCTGCTCGGCGGCCCGGACCGGGTGCTGGACGTGGGCCGCGACGAGTTCATCGAGGACCTGCGCCTGGCGATGCTCGCGACGAGGGCCGTCTCGTACACCCAGGCGTTCATGCTGATCGAGAGGGGCGCGGCACAGCACGGCTGGGCTATGGATCGCTCAGCGGTGGCCGCGATCTGGCACGGAGGCTCGATCATCAGCAGCACCCTCCTCGGAGAGGTGCGCGACGCGCTGACGGAACGCCCCGACGTCCCGAGCCTGCTGTTCGACGATCGCCTCCGCGTGCTGGTCGACCGCTGCCAGGCGCCGTGGAGGAGGGTCGTCTCCGCTGCGGTCGAGCGCGGGCTCCCCGTGCCGGCAATCTCCTCGGCCCTCGCGTTCTACGACGGCTACCGCACGTCTCTGCTCCCCGCGAGTCTCCTTCAGGCGCAACGCGACTATTTCGCGGCGCACACGTACGAGCGAGTCGACAACGACCGTGGCGGTCGCTTCCACACGGACTGGCCCGGCGGCGCGCCCCGAACCGTCTAGCCGTCCAGGGATTCGACCTCGCTCGAGAACACGCGCTCCTCGCCGCGCGCCATTTCCATGGCCGTGCCGCTCGCCATCGCCTCGTCGAGTCGATATGGACGCGTCGTGCACGGTTCGAGCACGAGTGCAAGGTCGACGCTCGCGAAGCCACTGAGCGTGACGACCCACAGGTAGCGAAAGTACGAGCTGTCCCACGCCACCCGAGTCGCGGCGCGGCCGTCCGGGCTGGCGACCGACGCGACGCCGGTCGCGGGCGCGTAGAGGACCTCCTGCCATCCCTGGCCACCTTCCGGGACGACGAGCACGACGTCTCGAGCAGAGGTCGGAACCGGGCCGGGTGCCACGCGGCCGGGGTCGATGCTGTCCGCCTCCAGCTCCGCATCGCCGACTCGAACCCTCCACCCCTCGCCGACCGCGAGCATGGGATGAGTCGACCAGAGAAACGGTTCGACGTCGGCGTCGGCTCGCACCCTGGTCGTCAGGCGCAACCCGGCTCGTGGAGCGGGTAGGAGCTCGTACCGATGCTCGATCGTGACCGCAGGCTCCGGCAGCGCGCATGTGAACGTCGCTGCGTCACCGGCGCGGTCGTGGCACCGAAAGACAGCGGTCCAGTGCACGCCGTGAACCGGAAAGCCGCGCCAGGGGTCGTCGTTAGGGAACATCTGGTCCCATCCGCCCGCGAGCGTCGCCACATAGTCGCTCGCGTCCCACAGCTCCGACGCTCGCCGGTACAGGAGCTCGCGGCCGCTTCGGAGGTCGGTGAGCGAGCTCACACGCGCTCCCTGCTCCGGGATGACCTCCGCTCGGGCAAGGCCGTTCTCCAGCGTGATGCGCGACGAGCTCCCCGTCTTCACGGCGAGACTCTAAGGGCCTAGATCTCGATGCCGGAGACGACGTGCGGAACGTACACCTCCTCGAGCCGGGTGATCTCCTCGCCGCTGAGCACGAGCCCTTCGGCGGCGAGCGCATCGTCTACGTGCTCCACCCTGGTGGCGCCGACGATCGGCGCCGTGACGCCTGGCTTGTGCAGAAGCCAGGCGAGCGCAATACGCGCGGATGACACCTGATGCTCAGCCGCGACATCGGCGACGCGCCCGAGGACCGGCGCGTCGAGCTCCGGTCGGTAGAACGAGCTCCGGAAGGGATCGGACTTCGCGCGTGCAGTCCGACGCTGCCCGCCTGACGACCGTGCTCCGGCGAGGAGCCCGCGTGCAAGCGGGCTGTAGGGGATCACTCCCACTCCCTGGTCGAGGCACTGCGGGATCATCTCCCGCTCCTCCTCGCGATAGATCAGGTTGTAGTGGTTCTGCATGGAGACGAAGCGCGTCGGGCCCGAGTGCTGCGCCTTCGCGAACTGCCAGGCGTACATGCTGCTCGCGCCGATGTAGCGCGCCTTGCCGGCCTGGACGACGTCGTGCAAGGCCTCCATCGTCTCCTCGATCGGCGTCGACGAGTCCCAGCGGTGGATCTGGTACAGGTCGACGTAGTCGAGGCCGAGCCGCTCCAGCGAGGCGTCGATCGAGGCGAGGATGTGCTTGCGGGAGAGGCCGCGGCCGTTCTCGCCCGGCATCGTCTGCCAGTAGACCTTCGTGCCGACGACGTACTCCTCACGCGTTCCGAAGAGGCTGCGAAGCAGGCGACCCGTGACGATCTCGCTGTCCCCTCCGCCGTAGACGTCGGCGGTGTCGAAGAAGGTGACGCCACCCTCTACCGCACGCCGCACGATGGGCTCGGCGTCGGTCTGGCCGAGCGTCCATCCGCCAGCCTCCGTCTGGCCGAAGCTCATCATCCCGAGGCATACGCGCGAGACGCGCAGGCCGGTGCTTCCCAGATCGACGTATCTCACCGCGTCCTCCCGCCGCTGCCCGAGTCCTGTCTGGCGGCGAGGAATATGTCAGGTAGGCGCGCCTGGCCCGATCTCCGGTCCTCGCTTGCATTTAGCGTACTTGTTAATTAGACTGCTCGCTAAATGAAGCGCGACCAGCTCAGCATCACGTTTGGCGCTCTCGCGGATCCGACGCGTCGGGCCATCCTCGAGCAACTCGGCGAAGGCGACGCGACCGTCGGCGAACTGGCCGCGCCGCATGCGATGAGCTTGCCCTCGATCTCGCGCCATCTGAAGGTGCTCGAGCAGGCCGGGCTGATCGTGAAGGGCCGTTCAGCGCAGTGGCGGCCGTGTCACCTGAACGTGGCGCCGCTCGTCGATGCGGACGCCTGGATGGAGCAGTACCGGACCTTCTTCGAGACGCGCCTAGCCCGCCTCGAAGAGCAACTCGCCAAGGAACAAGAGGAGGGCTCATGACGACGACCACCGACACCACGGAGCGCGACTTCACGCTCACCTGGACGCTCGCCGCCCCTGCCGCGCAGGTGTTTCGGGCCTGGACGAACCCCGAACACCTCGACTGGTTCTACAACCCCGCCCACCCCACGCCGACCGAGCCGATCGAGCTCGACCTGCGCGTCGGCGGCGTGTGGCGCCAGCGCATGGTCATCGATGCCGACACGGCGTACTTCACGGGCGGCGTCTATCGCGAGATCGTGACGAACGAAAAGCTCGTCTTCGCCTGGGGCGCGACGGACGGCTGGCCGAAGCTCGACCCCGACCGGCTGGACGAAAGTCCCCTGGTCACGCTCCACCTCCGCGAGCGCGACGGGCGCACCGAGCTGACCGTCCATGTCGAGCTGCCGGCGAGCCTCTCGCAGGACGAGGCCCGGGAGTGGTTCGCGATGGGCATCAGGGACGGCTGGCGCGACACGGTCGACCGACTCGCGAGCGCACTCTCGAGCAGCGCCTCCGGCGGCTAGTCGGATCCCCGGCGCTCACACGCTCGGCGGGTCGGCTCAGGCCAGCGCGCGCTCGAGGGCGGCGCGGTCGGTCGGCCCGCCGTGCGTCGCCAGCACGTGCTCGACCGGCAACTCGAGGAGCGCGCGTAACCCCTGGGCGATCTCCTCGCGCGTCACGCCAGGGCGGAGCCACCTCTCGTTGACCTCGAGGCCGCGGCCGAAGTCGACGAGCGTGTCGCCGGAGATCACCGCGCGCTGGCTCTCGATCCAGAGCACGGTGTCGTTCGGCTTGTGCCCGTGCAAGACGTCGGCACCGAACGGCAGCCGGTCGCCCGGCGCATACGGGCGTGCCTCGCCCTTGTTCTCGCGGAGCAGCCAGACGACATCGGGACTGCCATCACCCGCCTGCTCCGCTGTGAGGCCGTACGTGTCCATGAGGTACTGCGCGCTGTCGGGCAGGGGCGTGTAGACCGGCGCGCCGAGCCGCTCGACGAGGCTTTGTGAATCCCGCTCGTGCCACGGCGCGGTGAGCACGATCGCCGTCTCGCGCTCGGCCGCGAGCGCCTCGATCTCGCTCGGTACGCCCAGCGGGTCGAACAGCAGCAGGCGGTCGTCGTCGACGATCGCGTAGGACGAGACGTTCTTGTCCCACGGCTCGCTCGACCTCCACCCCGGATGGGATGCCCGCCAGTGCCACAGTCCCGAGCGCAGCTCGCGCACGAGGCGATGCTACTGAACGCGCACACGTAGACCCGACCGCGCCTCGTCCAAGACGGACTCTGGCGGGCTCCCGAAAGAGTTCACCGAGCCGGTGGCGCTTTCGTCCACTCGGCCAACTGGCCTTCCGCTTCCGCGTAGAGCCTTCCGGCTGAGCTTCGACCTAGTCGCGCTCCGTGCTCGGTGCGATCAGCAACCTACGACCGCGCCCGACCGAGGTCAAGCGCCGCCCTCGCCCGATTTCCGCACTTTCCGGTGTTCTTCTGCGCCGCCGGAGGCGATGGGACTCGCACGCGCCACGAGTTGCCGACGGCACAACTCGTCCGCCGAACTCACGAGACTCCCGCAATGCCGTCCGTCGAGGCCACGAGGCGCGGGACCCGACGACTCGGAGGTCGAGATCTCCGTGACGACTGAAACGCTCCAGGGCTGACGCATGGAGTGGACGCTCGCCACCGTTGCTGCGGTCTTGCTCGGCTATGCGGCACTGTCACGCCGGCTCGGCGGCACGGTCGTGACGCCGGCCATGGTCTTCGTTGCAGCCGGCGTGCTGCTTGGACCGGACGCGCTCGGGTTGATCGACATCGCGCCCAGCAGCCACCTCGTGAAGGTGCTCGCAGAGGCGACGCTCGGACTGGTTCTCTTCGCCGACGCGTCGCGGATCGATCTCGGCGCGCTGCGCCGAGAGGCGATCGTGCCCGTTCGACTGCTGGGCATCGGGCTGCCGCTCACCATCATCGCCGGGACGCTCGTCGCGGCTCCGCTGCTCGGTGAGCTGCTCTTTCTCGAGGCGGTCGTCCTCGCCGTCGTGCTCGCGCCCACGGATGCGGCCCTGGGCCAGGCGGTCGTGACCGAGGAGCAGCTGCCGTCGCGCATCCGCCAGGGGTTGAACGTCGAGAGCGGCCTGAACGACGGCATCTGCGTGCCGCTGCTCCTCGTCGCGCTCGCGGCGGCAGAGGTCGAGTCGTCGGTGGAGACGACCGGGGGCGCGATCCAGGTCGTCGCCGAGCAGATCGGGTACGGCGTGCTCGGTGGCGTCGTCGGCGGCGCGGCCGCGGCCGCGGTGTTGCTGACCGCCGGAAGGCGGGGCTGGATCGACGGCATCTGGTTGCAGGTCGTCCCGGTCGCCGGCGCGGCGGCCTCCTACGGTGCGGCACTCGGGCTCGGCGGCTCGGGGTTCATCGCCGCCTTCGTCGGCGGTGGCGTGTTCGGGTTCCTGCGGCGCCGCTACGCGAGCGAAGTCGAGCACCTGCTCGAGCAGCTCGGAGGCGTGCTCAACGGGCTCACGTTCCTCGTGTTCGGCGCCGTGCTCCTCGTGCCCGCGCTCGAGGCGGTCACCGGCGCCGGTGTCGCCTATGCCGTGCTCAGCCTGACCGTGATCCGAATGGTTCCCGTCGTCATCTCGATGCTGGGGTCCGGCGCGCAGGCGCCGACCCTCGCCTTCCTGGGCTGGTTCGGGCCTCGTGGTCTCGCCTCGATCGTGTTCGCGGCGATCGTCGTCGAGGAGGCCGACCTTCCGCACACGGAGACGATCGTCTCGACGACGCTGGTCGCAGTCGCGCTCTCGGTCCTTGCGCACGGCGTGTCGGCCGCCCCGCTCGTCCGCCGCTATGTCGGCTGGTACGAGTCGCCGGGCCGCACTGCCGAAGCGATGGAGAGCGTGCCCGCAGCCGAACAGCCCATTCGTCGAACCTGACCTTTCAGGCGTGCCGATCGCTGGTCGGCGTAATGACGACAGAACGTGTCGTGAACGCCGGATAGCGTGCCCGAGTACACGACCGGAAGGGAGAGAACCATGCCCGAACGCGACGGATACATCCCCGGCGTCCCCTGCTGGATCGACACGAGTCAGCCGGACCCCGAGGCAGCCGCCGACTTCTACAGAGGCCTCTTCGGCTGGACGATCGAGGACGTGATGCCGCCGGGGTCGGACGTCAAGTACTTCATGGCTCTGCTGAACGGCGCCGAGGTTGCGGCCGTCTCATCGTTGCCCGAGTCAGCGCCGCCGACGGCGATGTGGGACACGTACATCTCGGTCGAGAGCGCCGACGAGACGGCCTCCAAGGTGCGCGAGGCCGGCGGTCGCGTCTTGAAGGAGCCGTTCGACGTCATGAACGCCGGCCGAATGGCCGTCTTCGCCGATCCCGAGGGCGCGACCTTCTGTGTCTGGCAGGCGAAGGAGTTCAAGGGCGCGCGCGTCGTCAACGACCCCGGGTCCTTGAACTTCAACGGGCTCAACACGCGCGATGTCGAAGGCGCGAAGTCGTTTTACGGCACCGTTTTCGGCTGGGAGACGTTGGCGGCAGGCGGCGCCGAGATGTGGACGCTGCCGGGCTACGGCGACCACCTCGAGCGCAACGACCCAGGCCTTCGCGAGCGGGTGGCCGAGGTAGGCGGCCCGGCGGGGTTCGAGGACGTGGTGGCGAGCATCAACCCGCTCGGGGACGACACGCCCGCCCACTGGAGCGTGACCTTCGCGGCCGACGACGCCGACGCCATCGCCGAGAAGGCCAGCGCGCTCGGCGGCACGGTCGTCGTCCCGCCGTTCGACGCCCCATGGGTCCGCATGACGGTCATCACCGACCCACAGGGTGCGACCTTCACCGCCAGCAAGTTCGTGCTCGAGAACAAGGATCTCGGCAGCCCGGCGGACGCAACGGTGGGAGCTGCCTAGAGAGCCCGTATCCCTATCTGCGCTCGAAGGCGAGCCGGACGCCGAGAGCGGTCAGGATCGCCCCCGACACGGCGCTGACCGCGCGACGGACAGGCCCGCGTCTCAGCAGCTCACCGACCTGCGCGACCACCAGCGCGTACCCGATGAGCCAGACGAGGCCCATCGCGATGAACACGCCGGCGAGCAGGAAGGTCTGCGCGATCTCCGGGCCGCCACGGTCGACGAACTGCGGGATGAGCGTCGTGTACACGAGCGCGACCTTCGGGTTGAAGAGGTTCGTGAGCAGCCCTTGGCGGAACGGCGAGGCCCTGCGGCGCGGTGACCGACCCGGCGACGGCTCGTCCATCACTCCTCGCCACGCATCGTGAAGGGCGCGAACACCGAGCCAGACGAGGTAGACGGCGCCGACGAACTTCAGCGCCGTGAACGCCGTGGACGAAGCGTGGAGGACCGCAGCGATCCCGAGCGCTGCGGCGAGTGCCCAGACGACAAGCCCCGCGTTGATCCCGAGCGCGGTCGCGACCGCCGCGTGCCGGCCGTGCGCCACGCCGTTGCGGAGCACGAGCGCCATGTCAGGACCGGGCACGACCACGATGAGCGCAGCGACGCCGGCGAAGGCGACGACGTTCCCCATCGCCCGATCGTACGTTGCCAAGAGAAAAAGTTCACCGAGCCGGTGGCGCTTTCGTCCACTCGGCCCACTGACCTTCCGCTTCCGCGTAGAGCCTTCAGGCTGAGCTTCGACCTAGTCGCGCTCCGTGCTCGGTGCGAGCAAGAACCTATGGGGCCTGGTCTGAGAGGTCAAGCCTCTCGCGCAGGCAATTGCCGCACGTTGCGGCTTTCTTCTCGGGCGACCTACGCGCTCTGCGACTTCACGTAGTCGATGTACCCGCGCACGTCAGCCGCCGGCTCCGAGTAGGCGTCGCCGAGCGCTTCCTCCATCGCGCCCATGTACTCCTCGGCCCAGGCCGGGAAGTCGTAGTCGATGGCGCGCAGGAACTCGAGCGTCGCGGCGAAGCGGATGTCGGCAATCGACGGATGGTCTCCGCCGATGAACTTCCTGCCATCGAGGAAAAACGCGCGGTACACGTCGAGCGGCCCGGCGAGCGCGGCCTCTGCGTCCAGTCGAGCCTTCTCCTTCAGCTCGTCGGAGACGTCGGCGGTCGCGACCTCGCCCGGGTATTGCCCGAAGCCGAGCGCCGGGTATGTCGCCCGCGCGAGGAGCGGATAGAGCGTGCCGATGAGGTAGAACATCGCGCTGTCGACCATCGCCCGCTCTCCGGGATCCGTCGGGTAGAAGCGGTCGAGGCCGTGCTTGTTGCAGAGGTACTGCATGATCGCGCAGCTCTCCCAGAGAGCGCCCTTCGGCAGGCCGCTCTCCTCGAGCAGTGGCGTCAGGTCGGCGGGGTCCTTGGCAAGGAACTCGGGCGTCGTCTTCTTCCCCCACACGTCCAGCTCTTCGAAGTCGAGCCCTGCCGCGCGGACGAAGATGCGCGTCGTCAGGTTGTTGACGCTCGGCTTGAGGATGCTCAGGGTGTTCGTGGCCATCTTTCCTCCCTAGTACGGATTCTTCGGAGAGCGATCGTCGGACAGCGACTCGCGCGATCGGGTCGCGAGAGTCTCGATCGCGTCGGCGACGTGTACCCGGTCGATGTTGTAGTCGCCGCGCTCGACCCGCAGCTTGTGCGCCTCGAGCAGCACTTCGGCGTGCGTGGAGCCGTGCGGAGGCTCGAAGCGGTACGACGCGAGCTCGATGAGGAGGCCCAGAGGGTCCTCGAAGTAGATCGAGTCCATGAACCCGCGGTCCTTCACCCCGCTCGACCGGATCTGCCGCTCCTCGAGCCGCTCGACCGCCTGCGCGAACGTCGCCTGCGAGACGGCGAACGCGATGTGGTGCACGGTGCCGATGTCGGTGGACGTGCGCGTCGGGTCCGGCTCGCGCTCCTCGTTCGTGAACACGGTGATGAGCCGCCCGTCGCCCGGGTCGAAGTAGAGGTGGCTCTCCGACTCGTTGTCGAGGTTCGGCTGCTCGAAGACGAACGGCATGCCGAGGACACCCTCCCAGAAGTCGATCGACGTCTGCCGGTCGGCGCCGACGAGCGTGATGTGGTGCACGCCCTGGGTCTGAAGCTTTCGCATCACCGCTCCACGAGTTTCGACTTGTACTCGCTCCGCTGCAAGCTGCCCCACGGAACGAGCTCGACCTGCGTCTGCACGACGAGTACGTTGCGCAGTCTCTCGCGGATCGCGTCCGCGAGCGAGTCGTCAGGCACCCCCGCTCGGGCAAGCTCGACGGTGACGGGCAGCGGCGGCTCCTGCTTCACACCGTCCGTCCGGGGCCGGACGAGGATGTGCCCGCTCACCTGCGGCGAGAACCCGCTGACGACCTCGCGCACGGCCGAGGGGAAGACGTTGACCCCTCGCACGATGAGCATGTCGTCGGTGCGCCCGACGCAGCGCACCCTGGGGCCGGTGCGGCCGCACGGGCACGGGCTCGTCCGTACCTCGACGTGGTCGCGTGTGCGGAAGCGCAGGAGCGGGGCCGCGCGGTGCCGGAGGTGCGTGAGGACGAGCTCGCCGCCGGCACCGTCCTGGAGGTCGAACGCCTCGCCGGTCTCCGGGTCGATCACCTCGGCGTGCACGAAGCCGCGCGCGCCGAGGTGCATCCCGTCCTGCTCCTCACACTCGCCCCAGAGGGAGACGCCGATGTCGCCGATGCCCATCGCCTCGGTGACCTTCGCGCCCCAGCCGTTCTCGAGCTGCGCGCGGAAGGTCGGCTCTCCCCCGCCGGGCTCGCCGGCGACGAGCACCCGCTGGACGCTGGAGTCGCGGAGGTCGAGGCCCCGGTCGGCTGCGGCATCGACCAGGTGCGCGGCGTACGAGGGCGTGAGCACCACCGCCTCGGGGCGAAGCAGCTCGATCGACCGCAACAGCCGCTCGGTGTTCCCGGTGCCGACGGGAATGTGACAGAGCCCGATCCGGTCGAAGCTCGCGAGCGCAGCGCCCGCGACGAACGGCCCGGCGTTGTACGTCGACACGATCCGCTGGCCGGCGCGGACGCCGGATGCGGCGTAGCTCCGAGCCGAGCCCGTGACCCAGTTGTCGAGGTCGCCCGCGGTGAGCGGGATGTAGGTCGGAGTCCCGGTCGTCCCGCTCGTCGAGTAGATGCGAACGATCTCGGAGGGGTCCGCACAGACGTGGGCGCCCACCGGGTTGTCGTCCGTGACCGTCGCCCGGAGCTCCGCCTTGTCCGTGAGCGGCAACTGCGCGATGCGCTCGAGCCCACCTGCGGCCTCGGCGGAGCCGACTCCCGCGGCGGTGAGCTTCGCCTTGTAGAAAGGAGAGCGCTCGAAGAGGTACGCGACCTGTTGCCGGAAGTTCGCATCGTCGATCGCGAGCTGCTCGTCCCAGGAACGCGATTCGACCTCGGGCTCGAGCATCAGCGGCTCGACTCATCGCCGGTCTCGTACTCGATCGCCTCCTCCGCCTTGCCCGCCAGGAGGAACCCGATCGGTCGCTCCCGCTCCTCCGCGAGGTGCGCGAGCAGGCTCGCAGTGCGCGCGAGGATCGGCACGGATTTCACGGTGCTCGCGGGAAAGCCGAGGTCGAGCAGCACGGCCGCGATCGGCATCGCGACGTTCATCGGCAGCGGCTTGCCCCAGACCTCGGGGACAGCAACACCGATGGCGCGCGCGAGCACGAGGTGCGGCCCGTCGAGCCCGCGCTCGTCCGCGAGGGCGAGAATGCGCTCCGCACGCGGGTCGACTGGTCGATGGAGCGGGTGCCCGAAGCCCGGAAGCCGCTCGCCGGCGCCGTGGAGCCCCTCGGCGAGACGATGTGCGACCTCTGCAGGCTCGCCTCCCGCCTCGACCTCGGTCTGCGCTCGCTCGAGCAGCTGCGCGCACGCCTCGGATGCACCCAGCACGACAGCGCCGGCACCGAGGATCCCCGCCGCGACCGCCCCTTCGAGCGAGCCGGGATTTGCAGCGAACGTGATGCGCGCCGCGACGTTCGAGGGCATGAGCCCGTGCTCCGCGATCGCGACGAGCAGCACATCGAGGAAGAAACGCTGGTCCTCCGTCGGCTCGGAGCCGGTGAGCAGGAGATGGAAGTACTCGGTGAAGCTCATGCTTCCCATGAGCTCGCCGGAGAGATCCCGCCCGCGTACCTCGACCCGGTCCGGGTAGCCCTGTGCGATCCGGGTGACCGGGTCTCCCGGGCTCCCGATCTGCATCAGAGGCCGAGCTCCTCGCGGACGGTCGCAGCACCGGCCACCATCGCCTGCAACTTGCGGAACGCGAGCTGCCGCGGGAGATACTTCATCCCGCAGTCGGGCGCGACGACCAGCCGTTCGGGAGGAAGCACCGTGAGCGCTCTGCGAACCCGGTCTGCGACGACCTCGCGTGTCTCGGCCTCGGACGAGCCAAGGTCGAGGACGCCGAGCACGATCACCTTCTCCGGGAGTTCTCGCAGGACCTCGGGGTCGAGATCCGGCTGCGCCGCCTCGAGCGAGATGTGCGTCGCCGCGCACTCGTTCAGCTCGCGCAGGAACGGGTAGCCGGGAAGCCGGTCGTGGACGATGTGCGCGTAGCCGAAGCAGGTGTGGAGGACGGTGTCGCCCTCGATCCCCGCGAGCGCTCGCTCGATCGCCTCGAGCGCGTACTCACGAGCGGGCTCGGGCCGCGCCTGCAGGTACGGCTCGTCGATCTGGACGACGTCGGCTCCGGCCGCCTTGAGGTCCCGCAGCTCCTCGTTGACGGCCTCCGCGTACGCGAGCGCGAGGTCACGCGGGCTCTCGTAGTGGTCGTTCTGGGCCTGCTGGGTCATCGTGAACGGCCCCGGGACGGTGATCTTGATCCGCCGGTCCGTGATCGAACGGAGCAGCTCGACGTCGCGGACCTCTACGGGACCGGTGCGCCGGATCGGCCCCCTGACGCGCGGGACGGGGTTCGGGTGGCCCGTCCGATCGAGCGCGACGCCCGGGTTCTCGAGATCGACGCCGTCGAGCGCCGTGGCGAAGCGGTTCGAGTAGCTCTCACGCCGCATCTCCCCGTCGGTGACGATGTCGACGCCGGCGAGCTCCATGTCCCGTACCGCGAGCCGCGTCGCGTCGTCCTGCGCTTCCTCGAGGTGCTCGTCCCCGACCCGCCAGAGCTCGAGCGCGCGCACCCGCGGCGGCAGCCGGTCGCCGAGCCGCTCGCGATCGATCAGCCAGTCGGGCTGCGGATAGCTGCCGACGACCGTCGTAACCAGCACTCCATCAGCCACAGCCGGACTCTAGACCCGCGACGGCGATGCGGCTCGCAGCCTTGTGCTCTCCATGTCGCCCGTGACGATCCGCTGAGCTCCCGCAACTCCATGTCGCCGCGCGTCGCCAAGTAGAGCCCAGCTTGACATATTCCTATATCGGTATATATGATCTCCGCATGGCACGGGCAGCGACCACGACCGATGCGTTCAACGCCGTCGCCGAGCCCCGGCGGCGGCAGATCCTGGACGCGCTAGCGGGCGGAGAACGACCCGTGAACGATCTCGTGCGGCAGCTCGGGCTCGCCCAGCCGCAGGTGTCGAAGCACCTCAAGGTGCTCCGCGAGGTCGGAGCGGTCGCAGTGCGCGAGGACGGGCGGCAGCGGCTGTACCGCCTGAACGCACAGGCGCTGAAGCCGATCCACGACTGGGTCAAGGCGTACGAGCAGTCGTGGACGGAGCGGTTCGCCGAGCTCGATGCCGTGCTCGAAGACATCAAGGAGAAGGAGGAAGGAGATGGCAGTGTCAGCTAGCCGCAAGGCAACCGTCACGCTCCCGGCGGACGAGCAGATCCTCATCACCCGCGAGTTCGACGCGCCGAAGGAGCGCGTCTACAGGGCCTTCACGACCCCGGAGCTCGTCAAGCGCTGGTGGAACGCGAAGCGGGGCGTGATGACCGTTGCCGACATCGACCTTCGGGTCGGAGGCAAGTGGCGATACGCGATGGAGGTGGACGGTGGTGGTGGCGAAGTCGCCTTCCACGGCGAGTACCGCGAGATCGTCCCCAACGAGCGCATCGTCTCGACCGAGTTCTTCGAGGGCGTGCCGGAGGAGGTCTCCGAGGAGGACGCGACGACGGTGAACACCGCGACCTTCAGCGAGAAGGACGGGCGCACGACGCTCACGATCCTCGTGCAGGCCCCGAACAAGATGACGCGGGACGCGATCGTCGAGTCCGGGATGGAGGCGGGCCTGCAGGACGCCCTGGACCTCCTGGAGGAGGTCGCGATCTCGCTTCGCTGAGCGACTCGCATTGCCGGGCCGCCGGGGACGCCGTTCCCGGCGGCCCGTGCTACGTGCGAGTGAGCTCGAGCAGGTACGCCACGATGAGGTCCTCGTCCGCGACTCGGATGTGGTGGGCGTCCGAGAGCTGCTCGACCCGTGCGATCTGCTCGCGGTTCTGCTCGAACACCGGACCGAACGGGAAGAAGCTGTAGTCCACGACCCGCGACTCGAAGCCGTGCTCGGCGAGCAGCGTGTCGGTCTGAGCCTGGCCGATGATCGAGAGCTGCATGAGATACGCCGTCCCATCGGGCGAGAGCACCCTCGGCAGCAAGCGGATGAAGTGGTCGATGAGATTCCGGCCCCAGTAGTCGAGCGGCCGGTGCCCGGTCGGCTCCTCGTACGGGTCGACGGGCAGCTGGTAGAGGCTCGCGACCACGAGGTCGAAGCGCTCGGCCGGCTCCCAGTGGTAGAGGTTGACCGCCTCGCCGGTGATGCGGTCGGACACATCGTTTCGGAACCCGTTCGCCAGCGTGTTCGCGACCGCGTTGCGATCGATGTCGATCGCGTGCACTCGTTCCGCGCCGTTGAGCGCGAGCTGCACCGCGAGGATGCCGCAGCCGCAGCCGACGTCGAGGCACGTGAGGCCGTCCCCCACCCCGCTCTCGAAGAGCGACTTCCAGACGAGGTAGCTGCCCATGGTCGGCACGAAGACTCCGGGCTCGACCGTCAGGTCCGGGAACGGAAGCGGGTAGAGGGTCCGGCCCTTGTCGTCCGTCCACGGCCGCGCTTCGGCCAGGTTGAGCTCGACCGAGCTCTCGGCGAGCGCCGGCGGGCGCCGCTTGCCGGGCGTCGTCGACTCGAGCGCCGTGACGAGGCCCCCGATGTGCTCCGGCCGCACCCCGCAGCAGCCGCCGACGATCTGCGCGCCCTCGTCGCGCCAGGTGAGCGCAAGCTCCGCGTACTCCGCGGGGCCGACCTCGTCGTCGAAGCGCCACTCGCGCCCGGTGTAGTCGCCGAGGTTCGGATACACCCCGAGCGGGAGCGACGTGAAGTCGCGGAGCCACGAGAGCATCCCGGGCACGTGCTCGACGGGCAGGCAGTTCGTGAGGAGCGCGCCGACGCCCATCTCCTCGAACCGCCTCGCAGCGCGGCCGAAGAGGTCGCCCTCGGGAGGCCCCCAGTGCTGGCCCTGGACGCCGCACACGCCGTGCCGGCAGCGCCTGAAGGAGAGCCATACGGGCAGGCCGGTCTCGAGCAGCAGCTCGACGGTCTCGTAGGTCGTCGGGTCGCGGACGAGGGTCATCGTCTCCATGAGGATCAGATCCGGTGGGTCGTCCTGGAGCGCCCGGGCGAGCAGCGAGATCGTCTCGCGGCGCTCCGGCGAGTTCGCCTCCTCCGAGATCGTGAATGCGACCGCGCAGGACCCGTCCCGTCCGGCGTCCGCCACTGCCTGCCGCGCGAGCCGGACGCCGAGGCGCGCGATGTCCATCCAGTGCTGCGCCTCGACCAGTGACCCGTCGGGACGCGTGACCTCGGGCGCCGAGAGGATCGACCAGGTGTCGGTCGAGATGACGTCGCACCCCGTCTCGGCGTACCCGCGGTGGACGTCCAGCACTGCCTGCGGCGCGCGGTAGAGAGCCCAGGTCCCCCACAGTCCGTCGCCGTGCTGGGAGTCCGGCCGCTGCTGCTGGAGCTCCGTCGCCACGCCGCCGTCGAGGATCACGCAGCGGTCGTCCGCGATACGCTCGCGCACCAGCTCGTAGGTCGACACGCTCATCCGACGAAGTCGAAGACGGGCACCTCGTACACCTCGAAGGACTCGACCGTGACGCCGATCGTCGCGGCGAGCTGGTCGCGCATCGCACCGCGGGACGAACGTGCGCGCTGCTCGTCCTCGTGCGTCTCCCAGAGTGTGATCACACGCGAGCGCCCGCTCGCGTCGTCCGTGAAGACGAGGAGACCGCGGTATCCGTCGTAGTCCTTGAGCCACCCCTCGATGGCGTCACTCGCCATCTCGGCGGTGCCCGTCATCTCCGCGGTGTGCCCCGCGAGCGTGGCCATTGCGGCAACCATCGGCGGGAAGCTTACGGCGCGCGGTCGCCGCCACTACACGGGCCGGGCGAGGAACGTCTCGAGTGCACCCACGACGTCCGGATCGAACTGCGTGCCGGCGTTCGCCCGGAGCTCGGCGAGCGCCGCCTCGGGCGTTCGAGCCGCGCGGTACGGCCGATCCGTCGTCATCGCGCTGAAGGCATCGCAACAGCAGACGATGCGGGCGACCAGCGGGATGGCGTCTCCCGCGAGGCCGTCGGGGTAGCCGTCTCCGTCCCAGCGCTCGTGGCAGGAGCGCACGATCGCCCCCACCTCGCCGAGCAAGCCGCCCACCTGTTCGAGCATGTGCTCGCCCTCGATCGTGTGCAGCTCCATGACCGCCCGCTCCTCGGGCGTGAGCGACCCCGGCTTGTTGATGATCTCGCTCGGGACCCTGATCTTCCCGACGTCGTGGAGCAGCGCCGTGAGCTCTGCATGACGTCGCTCGCGGGGACCGAGTGCGAGTTCGTCTGCGACCCCCAGAACGAGGTCGACGACGTGCCGGCTGTGCTGCCCGGTGTACGCGTCGTCCGCTTCCACGACGTCGCCGAGCAGGAAGGCGGTGCCGCGGTACGCAGTCGAGAGCTCGAGCTCGTGATCGATCCGTGCTCGGCGCTCGCGCGCAAACACGCTGAGGAGCACGACGAGGGGAAGCGCAAGCGCGACACCGATCGGATGGTCGGGTGCCGCAAACGCGATCGCGAGCCCGATCGGCGCGAGGGCGGCGTCCGCGAGCTGGCTGCGAGCCATGTACCGGAAGAGCAGGACCGGGCTGAGCCCGTTGACGAAGCGCTCCCACGCAGCGCAGCTCGCGAACTCGAACACGTACTGCGCGAGCAGCGCGACGACGTAGATCGGCCAGTCGCTCCAGCTCGGACCGGACTCGCCAGCGATCGCCAGCACGAGGACGGGGCCGACGACGTGCCACGAGTCGACCAGGCGCAACGAGATGCGCGCCGGGTGGATCCGCCCTCGCGCCGCGTCGACGACGGAGCCGCCGACGTAGGCAGCGGCAACCGCGAGCGGGACCCAGCCGAGCGGCAGGACGAACAGCATGGGCACGAGCAGAAGCTCGGTCGGGACGAGCGACCCACTTCCGAGCTCGAACTCGATGCGTGAGACGAAGCCGTACGCCACGATCAGCGCCGCGACCGCGAGGAGTGACGGCGAGCGTTGAGTCGGGACGAACGCCGCGAGCAGGATCGCCGTGACGAGGAAACCGCCACCGAGCACGCCGACCGCGACGCGATCGCGTGCCGCGAGCCCGGCGACCCGGGCGGTACGCATCTCGGCGACTGCGTCCTGCTGGGCGAGGTCGACCGAGGACGAGGAGTCGAGGCGCAGCTCGGCGTCGTGTTCGACAGAGGTCACGGGTACCCCATCGACACGTAACGACGCGCTCTTGACGCGCGGGGCGTACGCCCGAACGAGGGATGGTGGATCCCCCAGGCCGGGGACGCCCCTCGTATCGCGCCCCCGACACTGAGATCTGCAACTGCGGCGAACTGGAGGGATTTCTGTGGTCAGCTATCGGTGCGCGAGGAGCGCCCGGGCGGTCGTTGCCCTGACGCTCGTGGCGCTGTCCCTGGCGCTCTCACTCGGAGCGTCTACCGTCGAGGCCGGGCTCGGGCTCGCGTGCCCCGACCCCACGACACAACCGTTCAGGCCATGGTCTGACTACGCGCGCTACGCGGCGGTCCCGGACGGTGGCTTCGAGGCCGGCGCTGCCGGCTGGAAGCTGACGGGTGGCGCTCGCGTGGTGGCGGGGAACAACCCGTTCTACCTTCGGAGCAAGGCAGATCGATCGTCGCTGAGCCTTCCCGCCGGAAGCTCGGCCACGAGCCCGCCGATGTGCATCAGCCTCCTGTCGAGCAAGATGCGCTTCGTCGCGACCGGCTCGAAGGACTCACGCCTGCGGGTGCAGATCCTGTACCGCGGCCTCCTCTCCAGCGTGCTCGGCGTGCTCGACGGCGGCACCGTCGACGCGAGCGGCGCGTGGGAGCCTTCGCCCGAGGTCGGGATGCTCGGTGGTCTCCTCCCGCTCCTCACACAGTCGGTGCAGTTCCGGCTCGTCTCGACGAGCGGCACCGCGCAGGTCGACGACGTCTTCCTCGACCCCTGGAAGATCGGCTGAGGCACGCGGGCTAGAAGCGGCCGCCGATCCGGGGGAGGTTCGGCGGCCGTAACAACCTGACCTCTCTGCGGCGCTTCGGCCTCAGTCGGCGTAGCCAAGCGCGAGGATCGCTTCGAGCACTGCGCCCGTGAGCTCACCCGGCCGCCAGGTATCTCCGCGATCCACGCTCTCCCAGAGCTCGCCGTTCGCGAGTCCCGCGACGAGGCGTTCCTCGGTCGCGACGAGCGCATACGGCATCGCCGGGAATGGATCCGGAAGGCCGCCGGCGAGCGTCGCCCAGCTGCCGTTCTCGCGCCGGTAGATGTGCGCACGCGGGTCGCCACGGCCGTGCGCCGCGTACGGCCCGGTGCTCGCGGACACGTACCAGCAGTCGGCGTCCGCGGGATCGGCAGCGACCGACCAGGTGTAGTACCGGTCACGACCCTCGTCCGCAGGAGTCCACGTGTCGCCGGCGTCCGCGCTCCAGGCAGCTCCCTCTCCCCCGGCCTCGTACGCACGGCCTTCGACGCTCGGATGCCAGGCGAGCGAGTGCACGTCGCGGTGCGCGCCGGGCCGGTGATCGTGCCATGTCTCACCGCCGTCGGTCGAGCGCATGAGACCGCCGAGCTCGATCCCGACGAGCAGCAGATCCGCGTAGTGGGGGCTCGGCGCGATCCAGCGGACGTGCGAGGTCCACGGACGCGGCGGGAAGCTCCACGTCGGCTGCGACGGAAGGTCGAGCAGCGTGGAGAGCTCCCGCCAGCTCCGGGCTCCGTCGTCGCTGCGATAGAGGGCGCTCGGCTCCGTTCCCGCGTAGACCGCACCGTCGACCGGGCTCACGGCGACCGAGTACACGTCCGAGCCTGGAAGCTCGCAGTCGACCCACGTGCGGCCGCCGTCGCTCGAGCGCCGCACTCCGCCACCGCGGAGCCCGGCGTAGAGCGTGTCCAGATCGTGCGGATCGACCGCGAGGCACTGCGCGCCGCTGCCGTCGAGCGAGAGATCGACCGACCAGCTCCCGTCGCCCGAGTTCTCGAGCCGAGCGACGGCGTCCCCGGTGGCCGCGTACAGCCGCGCCATGAGTCCCATGGTGCCTACGCGCGGTCGGCGTCCGTGGGATCGGAGAGCTCACATAGATTGCGTCGGTGCCCGGGTTCCGCTCGCCGCAGGTCATTCTCTTCAGCCAGAACCTCCCACGGGCCGTCGCCTTCTACTCGAGCCTCGGATTCGAGGAGACGTTCCGGGTCCCCACCGAGGGGGATCCGATTCACGTCGATCTCGCCCTGGACGGCTACAAGATCGGCATCGCTTCTGTCGCCTCGACACGTGACGACCACGGCCTCGACCCGGTTCCCGAGGGCCAGCGAGCCGCGGTGATCCTCTGGACCGACGACACTCCCGCAGCGTTCGCCGAGCTCACCGCGAACGGAGCTCCGGGGCTCGTGCCCCCTCACGAGTGGCTCGGCCGTTTGCTGATCGCATGGATCGCCGATCCCGACGGCAACCCCATCCAGATCGTCCAAGACCTCTGACCCAGCCGTCCGGCCGTGATCCTCGCCGACGAGAGCGGCGTCATGCGCCCGGCGACTGACCAGCCGAAACGGGCTTCCTCAAACCGAGAAAAGCCCCCGAGCCGCGCCGCAGGCGGCTCGGAGGGCGGCCTATTCTGACGCGCTCGAGGGCGCTTGTCCAGCGGCGCGCTACGACAGCGCGAGCGCGAGCAGCGTCAACGCTGCAACGCCGGCGATGACGACGACCGCGACGTTCAGCGCGAGCACCAACCAGGTCACGCGGGCCGGGGCGGGCCGCCTCCACGCTCGCACGCCAGCGCGTTCGTCCTCTGCTTCCCACGCGACCGCGTCCGCGAGAGCGCCGGTGATGAACTGATTCAGGCTGACGCCCGCGTCCTCTGCGGCATGCGCGAGCTCGTCGTGGAGGGGTGCCGGCATGCGCACCAGCAACCGACCGCTGTGCGAGCCGGTTTTCTTCGGCCGCGAGCCATGCTCGGTCTCCGGCACGTCCTGGGCAAGCGAAGACACCCCCACCACCGTCCGAGTGTACAAGCTCGCGCCGAAACGCACTAGCTCCGAACGAGTGACTCGACGGGCCCGTCCAGAGGCAGTTCGAGGGCCGCCCGCATGCGATCGAGCGACACGCGGATCAGGCGCGAGACCTGGATCTGGGAGAGGCCGACCTCGCGCGCGACCTCGGCCTGGCTCAGGCCGGCGTAGAAGTGGAGGTGGAGGATGCGCCGCTCCCGCGCGGCAAGCGTCCGAAAGGCCGACGCCAGCAACAGGCGCTCCTCGCTCGCAGCGAACGCCCCGTCGAACTTCAGCGCCGCGTCCGTCTCCGCGTTCTCGCCCTCCACCAGCGAGAGGCATACGGGCATGCGTGCCTGCTCTGCGAGCGGCCGGGGCATGCGGACGAGCGTGCTCCGGTCGCGCAGATGCCTTCTGATGACCCCGGTGATCGTCGGGACGGCGAAGCTCGCCAGATCCGCGCCACGCTCTGGGTCGAAACGGTCGATCGCCTCGAGCAGGCCGATGGCACCCACCTGCACGAGATCCTCGAGGCGCTCGCCGCGATTGGCGTAGCGGCGGGCGAGGGCACGCACCAGCGGGAGATGGAGCTCGACGAGTCGGTCCCGCGCAGAGAGGTCACCGGTCCGGTGGTACGAGCGGAGGAGCACACCCGACGCGTGGCGACCCGAGCGCCCCGTGCACGCCAGTCCGCACTCGGCTGTCGTTGCCCCCTGCATCGAACTCCCCGCGAGGATCGTAGCCGACTTCTTTCCGGAGTCAAATACGCGGAGTAATTCGATGACTCACGTGCACGTGAGACGGGTATTTACAGATTGAGTGAACTCTCTGACAGAGCGCTCTTCGTTCGACTCCTGTCGTAGATGGGCTCACTCATCGTGCCGTTCGCGCTCGTTGAGACTTCTCGCAGCGAGCGTGTTGATCGGGCTGGGAACCGCCGGGCCTGCTGTGGCATCCGATCGGCCGAGCCAACCCCCGCCGATCGTGCCGGAACCCATCGCGCCCCTCCCGGCCGGTCCCCAGCCCGAGGTTCCTCTGCCTCCGAGCCTCGATCCGTTCGCCTCGCCCGTGACCGATCCGCTCCCGCTACCCCTCCCGGAGCCCGTGACCGACGCGGAAAGCGACCCGGACGACGGCTCGGAGGCGTCCGCCCCAGCGCCTGAGCCCCAGCCGGAGGCTCCCGAGACCGAGGAACAGCCGGCCGTGCCCGACATCACGACGTCGACGGACGGCGACGGCGGCAATGTCAACGTCTCCGTGCGAGTGGACAGCCCCGGATCCGAAGGACCGGTCGTCCAGGAACCGCCGGTGCCGGACGTGATATCGCCTGAGCAGCAGCCTGATACCACGCTGCCAACCGGCGTCGTGGTGCAGGAGCCCCAGGGGTCGACACTGCCTCCCGAGACGCTCCCGCCGGCCATCCCGTCGCAGGCGGACGCCACCAATACCAACGTGGCCATCCGGATTCTGAGCCCGGGCGACAATGACCCGGTCACACAAACGAACGCTCCGTCCACGGAGGCGGACGAGCCCGTACCCCAGGAGCCCTCGAACTCGGCCGATACCAACGCGAGCACGCCGGATACACCGATTGATTCCGAGCAGTATCAGCCTCCCAATTCGCAGTATCAATCTCCGACTGATCCAGATTGGATTTGGAACTGGACGCTCACCATCTGCGATGGAAACGTGTCGTCTATCTCGGACGTCTCCGGGGATGAGAGTTCTCGCGACTGGACGTGGAAGTGGCTGTGGAATTGGAGCTGTGACGAAGCGCCCGCAACTCTTCCGGCGTCCGCCGGCAGCCATGAGGATCGCGGGTCCGGAGTGCCGCAGCCCGGGCCCGCGAACGTCAACGTGTCGATCCGGATCCTGAGTCCCGGCGACGACGGCCCCGTCACCCAGACGAACGCTTCGCCCCAGGCGGTGCCATCGTCCACAGGGTCGGGCGAGCCGTCCTGGCTCTGGTCGTGGACCTTCATCTGGTGCGGCACGACAACGGAGATCTCCACCCTCGCCGGTGAGGGCACGGGTCTCGAGTGGGACTGGAACTGGCTGTGGAACTGGGACTGCGAGGCCGGGGGCCCGCCCGAGCCGCAGCCGGACTCTGATACTGGCGGCGATACCGCCCCGCCCGTCCCATCCGTTCCCGCGCAGCCCTCCTCGGGAGGCGACCCGTCTCCGAGCACCGATCCCCAGGGCGGCGGCCCGCTGCCCTCGCTCCTCCCGAGTGCGGCCGCTCCGGCTGCGATCACGGAGTGGGTGCTTCTGATCCCGTGGGCCGCCACCAACGCCGCAACGGCGTACCTCCGATCGCCGTTCGCCACCGCCTCGGGTAGAGGGTCTGCCGCCTCGTGGGCACCCGCTTTCGTCCCCCCGGTGCCGGTCGAGGTCGACATCGTCGTCCCGAACCTGGTGCCGCCGACGCTGACGATGCCGTCGCTCCCGCCGATCGTCCTCCCGACGGCGGTGGGCATCGTCGAGATCGCCGTCGAGCTGGCGCCGCCGACCGCGACCTCCTCGAGCCCCTCCGCGCCTGACTCGGCTGGTATCGGCGCGCCGGTAGCGGATCGCGTCCCGCCGGTGCAGACGCGGCCCGAGCCCGAGGCGACGACGGCCGTCGCGACCAGCGCGACCGAGCCGGCGGCAGAGCGCGCCACTCCGAGGGCCGCCCCGAAGGCGCGCGCGCACCACCGTGACCCCTCGCGGCAGCAACTTCCTTTCGAATTCCCGCCCCCGCTCCAGGTCGCCGGGTCGTCGACCTCGACGGGCGGAGCGGTGCCGAGCCTGCTGACATTCGGGCTCGCGACCGTCATCGGTTTCTTCGCTTTCGCCGCCCCTGGCCTCGGGCGGCGGATCCGGCTCGCGCGAACTCCGAGACCGCGCAGCCGGTCCCGCTCACCGCTGGACCGCCCTGGCTGAGAGCTGTCCGTCCACGTTCCCGGCGCCCGTGTCATGGACGGTCACAGGCGCCACCGACAGCTCGAAGGGAGACACATGATTCGTCATCTCCTCGCGCTGGCCACGGGCGTCCTCCTCCTGCTTCTCGTAGGAGTGGGGACGGCCACGGCGGGAACCGACCCGGGACAGCTCGCCGGCCAGGCAGCCGGTAGCGCTCAGTCAGCCGGGTCCGCCGCAGGGACAGCGCAGCAGGGACCAACCAACCAGAACGGCCCGATTCGGGTTCTCAGCCCGGGAGAGGCAGGCTCGGTCGCACAGACGAACGAGGCCTCCTCGAACGCGACCGCTGGCAACACGAACGGGACGTCACAGACTGCCGATCAGGGCCAGGGTGGCCCTGGCACGCAGGTGATCGGTCAGTCCGCACTGAACGACCAGGACGCGCTCGCTCTCGCATTGACGCTCCAGAAGGGCGCGTCGAACGAGAACGCACCCGTCTCGGTGCTGAGTGGCGCGAAGGACGACGAGCACGAGAACGGCTCGTCCGACGCCACGAGTGATGCCGCCCCGGCGGAGCCGGCGGGCGTCACCCAGACGAACACGGCGTCCTCGGACGCGAACGCAGGAAACACAAACGGAACCACGCAGTCGGCCGAGCAGAATCAGGCCGGCGCTGGTGCCGGAAGCCAGGTCGTCGGCCAGGCGGCCGACTCCGAGCAGGACGCGACGGCGATCTCCGCAACCGTCCAGGAGAATCCGTCGAACACCAACACTCCCGTCCGGGTGCTGAGCCCGGGCGAAGATGGTTCCGTCACGCAGTCGAACGAGGCCACGTCGGACGCGACTGCTGGAAACCTCAACGGAACGACGCAGGACGCGAAACAGGATCTGCGCAGCGGCCCGAGCCATTGCGGCTGCGGGGCCCACTCGGGGATCCTCACCAACAGCGTCTGCGGATGCCCGGTGGCCGGCCCTCAGATCGTGGGCCAGTCCGCTGAGAACGCTCAAGAGGCCAACGCGATCGCCGTCACGGAGCAGACCGGCGCGACCAACGAGAACATCTCGGTGCGCGTCCTCTCTCCGGGCGACAACGGCCCCGTCACGCAGTCGAACGACGCGTCCTCGAACGCGACGGCCGGAAACGTGAACGGGACGAGCCAGTCGGCGACGCAAGGCCAGTCCGGGACCGGCGGTGGCCAGACCATCGGCCAGTCGGCCTCGAACGACCAGAGCGCAGCGGCACTCTCCGGGACCGTTCAGGAGCACCCGACGAACACGAACATCTCGGTGCGGGTGCTGAGCCCGGGCAACGACGGCCCGGTCTCGCAGTCGAACGTCGCAACCTCGAACGCGACGGCTGCGAACGTGAACGGAACGCACCAGTCGGCCGATCAGACCCAGGGCGGCGGCTCGGACTCCTGCAAGTGCGGGAGCGCCGGCTCACAGGTCATCGGTCAGTCCGCTTCGAACCACCAGGGAGCCCTCGCAGGCTCGCTGACCGTGCAGGAAGGCGCGAAGAACGAGAACATCTCGGTCCGCGTCTTGAGCCCGGGCTCGAGCGGCCCGGTCACGCAGTCGAACGTCGCGTCCTCGAACGCGGCCGCCGGCAACGTGAACGGGACCACACAGACGGCCGGCCAGGACCAGGCGGGAAGCTCCTGCAAGTGCGGGAGCGGCACGCAGGTCATCGGCCAGTCCGCCTCGAACGTGCAGGGCGCGGCGGCCTTCTCCGCGACGATCCAGGAGAAGCCGTCGAACTCCAACCTCCCGATCCGCGTGCTGAGTGAGGGAGATGACGGCCCGGTCACGCAGTCGAACGTCGCCACCTCGAACGCGACGGCTGCGAACCTGAACGGGACGGCACAGACGGCCGATCAGAGCCAGGCCGGTGGGTCCGGCATACAGGTGATCGGCCAGGAGTCGCTGAGCGGCCAGCTGGCCCTCTCCGGCGCCCTCACCGCACAGCTCGGGGCAACGAACGAGAACGCGCCCGTGCGGGTCCTGAGCCCCGGCTACGGCGGCTCGGTGTACCAGACGAACAGCGCGTCCTCGAACGCAGCTGCCGGAAACGCCAACGGGACGGCGCAGGATGCCACCCAGGCGCAGGGCAGCGGCGACATGAAGAGCGGTTGCTGCGGGACGGGCATCCAGGCGATCGGCCAGTCGTCGAACAACTGGCAGGCAGCCGGAGCGCTCGCCGTCACGCTGCAGCTCGCAAAGCAGCCCTGCCGCTGCGGGCACGGCTCCCAGATCGGCAACAGCAACGCGCCGACGCGGGTCTCGAGCCCGGGCAGCGACGGCGACGTGCGTCAGCTGAACGACGCGTCGTCGGATGCGAAGGCCGCGAACTGGAACGCGACCAGGCAGGCAGCGGACCAGCGTCAGCCCAGCACGCAGTGCGGGTGCAAGCCCGGCATCCAGGCGATCGGGCAGCTGGACGAGTCGAGCCAGTTCGGTGCCGCGCTCGCAGCCAGCCTCCAGCTGGGTGCGGACAACAAGTGGTCGCCGGACCGGAAGTCGAGCCCGGGAAGGTGGGGCGACCTGACGCAGATCGGTCAGATCGCCGCGCACGACTTCTCCGGAAGCCGCTCGGCCTCCGACCAGTCGCGGCACCAGGGCGGAAAGTAGGTGATGCGCTCGAGCTCGTAGCCACGTGACAGATGGACCGCCGGCCGCCGTTGCGCGGCCGGCGGTCCCGATCTCGAACGAGACATTGACTATGCGGACAACCACGAGTAGCGTTTGCCACGAGCGAAAGCAAGCGGGCCGGGGGAAGCTCGTGATCGCAGCGCCGGTGGGGAAACTGCGTGCTTGTCGTCGGTCAGGGGCGCCGACCCGGTCCTCCCTGCCGTCGTTCGGTCCCGTCGCCCGCATCGGCGCGACGGTGATCCTGGTCGCTGTTCTCTCTGCACCCGCGAGCGCCCTCGGTCAACCGAGCCCGGATCCGCATCCCGACAAGGCGCCGGCCACATCGGCCACGCCTACGCCCGACCCAGCGCCCGATCCCGCGCCGACGGCGGCGAGCACGACCGCGAGTCCGCCCGGGCCTGCGGCGCAGCCTCCTGCACCTTCTCCTCCTGCTCCACTTCCCACGATCGTCTCGCAGGGCGTCACGCAAGCTCCGCAGTCCGCGCCCCCGCCGGGCAGGAAGCAGCCTCGAGCCAGTGCTCCGCCGGCGGACCAGATCCGTAGTGGGCCGCCCTCGAGGCCCAGAGCCCAGCTTGCATCGACCCCGGCGGCCGAGCGGCCGACGCTCACTCTCGCCGTGCTCTCAGAGCCGGCCGCGAACACAGCGCGGCGGCCGCTGCTGCTCGCGGCTCTCGCTCTTCTCGCCCTGGGGCTCGCCGTTGGCAGCCTGCTGCACCTGGCGGCTCACGTCACGCCGTGGAGGAAGGCGTGAGGGCACAGGCGCTCCTCATCGTGCTCACGGCCGCGGTGGTCATCGCGGTCGCCTTGGCGGGATCTGCCGCGCAGGCACTGCCCCCGCAGCCCATCCCGACGTGCTCGCCCGCGCCGGACGACTGCTCGGCGTGGCACACGACGAACGTCACGGTCACCTGGAGCACACCGAGCTGCCCGTCCGTGGCGATCACCAGCGACACGAGCGGAACGCCCGTGTCGTGCACGGCCTCCGATGGGAGTGGTTCCGTGTCGACGACGGTCATCGTGCGACGCGACGCGACCCCACCGTCCGTCCGCGGCAAGCCCGCACGAGGGCCGGACAGCAACGGCTGGTACAACGGCCCACTCGCGGTCGAATTCGAGGGCGGCGACTCGCTTTCAGGCATCAGCTCGTGCAGCACGGAGCGCTACGCCGGCCCGGACTCCGGCAGCGCGCGGGTCAGCGGGACGTGCACCGACTTCGCCGGGAACCGCGGCACCGGCGCCCTGGAGATCAAGTACGACGCGACGGCGCCCACGGCCGCGCCGAAGCCCGAGCGGAACCCGAACGCACGCGGCTGGTACAACCGCCCGGTCTCCGTCGGCTTCGCCGGCACGGATCCGGTTTCCGGCGTCGACTCGTGCACCGCACCGGTCGTTTACAAGGGACCCGACACGACAAAGGCGTCGTTCTCCGGAACGTGCCGCGACAAGGCCGCGAATACGAGCGCACCTGCCGCCTTCGAGCTCAGATACGACTCGGCGGCTCCCGCGCTCAAGCGCGTGAAGGTCGGCGTCGAGACCAAGGGAGTCGTCCTCCGGTGGACGGCGTCGACCGACAGCTACTCGTTCGCAATCATCCGCCGTCCCGGCCTCAGAGGCAAGAAGCCGTCGACGATCTACACCGGCCGCGCGCACACGTTCGTCGACCGTCGGCTCGAGAACGGCGTGAAGTACCGGTACACGGTGACCGCATACGACGAGGCCGGCAACGGAGCGGCGAAGGAGCTCGTCGCGCTGCCGAGGTCCGTGCGGACGGTGCCCACGCGCTCGACGCCGACACGCGCGACGCCGACACGCACCGTGCCGGCGCTCGTCCGACCCGGCCCGGGGGCACGGCTCTCGGCGCCGCCGCTCCTGACGTGGGGCGTCGTGCCGAAGGCGACGTACTACAACGTGCAGCTCTACCGCGACGGCGAGAAGATCCTCTCGTCCTGGACGAAGCATCCGAAGCTGCGTCTCCAGAAGACATGGAAGTACGCCGGCCGCTCTTACGTGCTGACACCCGGCGTGTACCGCTGGTTCGTGTGGCCCGGGTTCGCACTGCCGTCGGCCAACGAGTACGGGAAGCTCGTCGGGTCGCGCACGTTCGTCGTCACGCGGCGCTGACCACCCACCCCGCCGCGGACGAACGTGTAGCGACCCGACGACCATCGGGATCGAACGCGGCGCGAGCGCTTCTCGAAGAAGCGAGAGGGCCGGGCGCGATGCACCCGGCCCTGCTGTTCCGCGCTACTTCTTGAGCTCGGGCGGCACTCCCGCGTCGCCCTTCGTGTAGTCGCAGACACCGCTCGGGAAGATCTGCCGCAGGCGCGCGAGGTCCGCCTGCGACGGAGACCACGGCGCGTAGACACCCTGCTGCACGGCTCGCTGCACCGACTGCCGCTCGCACGCGAAGATGCCGCCCTCGATCGGCCCGCCAGCGGCGATGCGCGAGCTTCCGAAGAGCGGGAACGCCTGCGCGCACGTGCCCTTCGCACCGCCGTCGAGGATCCCCGACCATACGCCGTCACCGCTCGCGAGCGGCGAGCCGTCGGTGTTGAAGCAGCGGTCGACCGCTCCCGCCGGCTTGTTGCCGGCAACACCGCCCGCCGGATTCGCCGCGATGTTCGCCATCCACTCGTCGATGACATCGAGCGCCATCGGCGTCTGGTCGAACTGCGGCCCTGCCGGACGCGCGTCCGTGAACCAGATCACCTGGTTCGACGCGTTGCCGTCGAAGTTCAGCATCCGCTGACGCGCGGCGAACGACTGGTGCGAGTTGTGCATGTCGAGGAACGGCTCGAGGTAGTGGCGCCAGTCGATGAGCGGGATGTCGATCTTCCCGCGGAAGACCATCCCCGAGCGATACGCGGCGTGCTGCGCCTTGCGATCGCCCTCGCGCCGCTCGGCCGGGGTGACCCCACCGTCCGACGAGAGCTTCTGGTTCCGGACGCTCCAGACGTCGACTCCGACCACGCCACACACGGCCGGGCTGGTGGAGATGAAGGGACAGCCCTCCTGGACCATGTCCTTCGGCTCCTTCCATGCCCCGACGTTCGCGTTCAGGTCGAGGAACTGCTCCGGCGTGATGCTCCCGGCCTTGAGCGCCTTCAACCCGTACTGCACGCCGACGTTGTCCCACGGCGAGCGCGCGAAGCCCGTCTCGTCCTCGCCGTAGATGTTCACGAGGTCGGCCCAGTGCGTCCACTCGACGGACGCCTGCTGCTCGGGCGTGATCCCGGGCGCGGTGCCGAAGTGCGGGTTCAGGGCGAGCGGCGAGAGCCCCCGCCACCCGTTGATGCATTCGGTCGAGCCGGGCGTCGGCATGTAGGGCATGAAGATCGCGAACGGGTTCGGGATGACCGCCGAGCTGTTCAGGCCCTCGAGCACCGTCCTGTTCGCCCACGTCCTCCAGATCGAGAGCGGGCTCGCGAGCACCTTGTGGTCCATCCAGCGCTCGAGCAGCTCGCAGTCGCCGACGTGGATGGTCTGCGTGACCATGTCCGGATACGAGTACTGCGGTATGCCCGCGTCGATCAGCCCGGCGTGATTCTGCCCGTAGACGTACTGCTGGATCGCACCGCCCGACGCGCCCACGCCGACGGTGTAGACAGGCTCGGCGAACTCGGAGACGAAGCGGTCCTTGACCATGATCGCGGTCTCGCCGCCGAGCTCCAGGTTGTAGTGCGTCGAGGTGCGGTTTCCAGTGGAGTACGCGATCGCGTAGCCCTTCACGAGGCCCGGCTCGTAGAGCATCTCGCCCCGGGACGGGTTCCCCTGGTAGTGGCCGATGCCGACGCCGCCCTGGAACTTGTAGATGAGCCGCTCGTTCCAGCGCGTGAGGTCGACCTCGACCGCGGCCGCGGGTGTCGGCACCGGAATCGCGAGCGTGTAGATGAAGCGGTTGATGACGCCGCGCTCGAGCAGCACGACGAACGGGCTCCCGTACGGCGCGACCGGGACCGCGTCGGCCGGAGTCGTGCCCGGCGTGTACGGGGACCAGCCCGAGGCGGTGCGATAGACGAAGCCGGTCAGCGTCGGCGTCGAGCACGTCTCCGACTGCGGAATCGGAGGCAGGAACGCGTTCGCCGCGTTGCCGGCGGTCGCACAGAGGAAGACCTCCTGCCGCGGCCCGGAGAACATCGGCCCTTCGAGTGGGTAGTTCGTGATCGCGAGTTGCGTCCGGTCGCGTGGCCGTCCCGGCGCGACGACGAAGGCCTCGAGCCGGCTCTTGCCCTCGGCAATGCCGGTGACGACGCCCTCGAGCTGATGACCACCCTCCGGGTCGGGCCCGAACGCGGAGCGCACGTCGTTCCCGTTCAGCTCGACATGGACGGCCGAGAAGGGCACGCCCGCGGGCACCGACACCTCCACGCGCGCGTCCCCTCCGGAGACGAGTGCGGGCGGGCTCGAGACGACGCGGATCTGCACCGCGTCCTGGTTCCCCCCGGCCGCGGGCTGCTGCGCGGAGGCGACCGACTGCAGCACGAGTGCGGCAGCCGCCGCACCGAGCAACGACAGCAAGAGTGCTCGCTTCATCTGAGTTCTCTCCCCTCTATCTGGCGGACGCCGCCGATCCTTGCGCATCGCCGCGGCGCGGGCAAGGCCCGACCTTTCGTCTACTCGCCTCTGGTCGCCGCGAGATCCTCCATCTCCTGCTCGTCGAGGAGCTCCGCGGGGACGACAACGACCCGGCAGCGCGTTCGCGCGGTGAGGCTCGCCGTCCGCTTCCCGCCGCCGAGCAGCGCGCGCTCGCCGAGGATCGCGCCGGGGCCGATCTCGGCGACCTCCTCGCCGTCGATCTCGGCCACGAGCACGCCGTCGAGGAGCAGGTAGAGCTCGTCGCCCGGCTGGCCCTGCTCGACGAGCGACTCGTCGGGCTCGAGCTTGATGCGCTTGAAGTCGAATCCACCCGTCATGAGCTCGCGCGAGATCTCGCGCTCGAGCGCGCTCTCCGCCTGGGTGGTGAACGCGTCGGACTCCTCATCGCCCCAGGGCGTGTTCTCCCCGTGCGCCTCTCGGTACCACGTCTTGAAGTCGACCGTCCCGGACTTGGCGACGAGCTTGCCGTCTCTGTCGTAGATCCAGTGGCGAGGAAACGGGCTCGCGCCCACGAGCTCGTGCTCGGACGAGCCGTCCGCGCGGATCGTCAACGCGAGCGTCGTCCACGCCGACGCCGAGTTCACGCGGAAGTAAGGCTTCCCCGTAACCGTGCGCGGAGCCGGGAAGCCGGCGCGACCGCCCACGGTCTGGACGAAGCGGACGGCGTCGTCGCTCACCTCGGGCTCTGCCCGAAGCACCTCGAAGCCGACGCCCGGAACGGTCACCTTGCCGATCCCGAACCGGAACGTCGTCGACCCGACGTACCCCACTCCCTCCTGCCCGTGGTCGACGATCTTCCCGTCCTCGACCTCGATCCATGCGCCGAGGTGGTTCGCCTCGCGGAACCGGTCAGCATCGCGAAGCTCCTCGAGGTCGTCTGCCGAGACCTGATCCGGCGGCGGCTCGTCGTACTTGCCGATCCCGAGCTCGAACGGAAGCTTCGGCATCCCCTCGATCGCTTCTGACGGGATCCACGAGATTGCCGTGACCGATGACTCGATTCGCATCTTCCCCTCCTCGTCGACCACCCAACCGTAGAGCAGTCGCCCAGGTGGTGCGCTGCAGTCGCGGCAGCCGCCTCGGTAGGGGTGCGACTAGAGCGGGTCGGGCGCGACGGACGCCGGCGGCAGCAGCAGGAGATGGCTCTCCACGACCGCCTGCGCGATGTCGGCGACCTTCCGTCCGTTGTGCTGCGAGTGCGACTTGAGCATCTCGAACGCATGCCTCTCGTCGATCGAGTGGCGCGCCATCAAGATGCCCTTGGCCTGCTCGATCAACGCGCGTCGACCGAACGCTCCCCGTAGGTTCTGATACTCGGCGAACCGCTGGAGCGTGATGTCGATCGCGCCCTGCAGTTCTTCGGGGTTACCGTCGACGATGTACGCGAAGACGCCCCGCTTCGCTGCTTCGCGAATGTAGTTGGGGTCGCGCGCCGTCAGCAGAGCGATAACCGGACAGGTCGACGTGTGGACGATCTCCGCGATGAGCTCGAGTGCGTGGTCGGAGCTGAGCCCGAGCCCGACGAGTGCAACGTCGGGATGCTCTCTCGACGTCACGGTCCCCACCTCCCTGACATCGATCTCGCGCGCAATGACCTCGTGACCGAGACCCGCGACGACCTGCGCCAGCAGCTCCAGCCGGTCACGGCGTTCGTTCGCAATGAGCACACGAAGGTGCGAGGTCTCGGCGCCGCTCACAGACGCCGAATCAGTCTTGTTCGCGTCCAAAAGGCAATGATAGACTCGACGCGCGGGTCCCAAACATCGGCCTGCAGAGGTAGCCGGAGCTGATCACTAGCTCCGGGAGGATCCACCCTCAACAACTGGGCGGAACGGTTTCCAGCTGGCGCTGCTCGGCTGGCAGGCGAGTTGAGGGAGATTCTGATGCAGGCACGAATCGGAGGGAACGGCGTACGCAGACTCGCGCGTGCGCCACGGCACCGACCGTGCAGGTCGTCAGGCGTCCAAGACCGTCGTGTTGCCGTTCCCGCCCAGTGCGAGGGATCCTCGTCGGCGGCTCGACCTTCCTCCGCGCCGCCGTTTGGCGCGCCGGGTCGCGGCTGGTCAGGTGGGTCGGCCGACTTCCGCGGTGGGCGGGAGCTCAGCGCGACCGGTGTGGTGTCCGGCGTCCTCGACGTGGGGGCCCCGGGTCCTAGGGAGAACCCGGGGTAGGCGTTACGGGCGCCGTGGGGGAAAGCGAAGGCCCGCTCACGCGGGCTTTCGCTTTTTCGTGCTCGTGTGCACTCGGATGACGCAGCGACACCCGGGCACGATGCGGTAGGCACAGCGTTCCGAACGTGCTAGCCTCATTTGTGCGAGTCGTAACAAGTGACTCGCAAGAGCTCGGCGGGGACACAGCCAACCGCCCCCGCGAGACCACCCTCAAGGACCGGGCGGAGCGTCGTTCAGCGTGCGCGCCTCGCCGGCGGCACACGATCTGAGGGAGTCGCTTGATGGAGATACGCATCGTGGTACCGGATACCGCGAGCGCGTACGCCCTCGCCGAGCGACTGATCGCCGCATTCGGCTCCGAGCACATCTCGCTCCGCGGCGATAGAGGCGAGGTGGACGTCCAGATCGATCGAGAGCCGGAACCAGGTCTCGTGCGCGTCCTCGACACGGTCGAGCGCTGGTTCGACCAGGCCCGCGTGGGAACCGTCGAACTGTGGCTCGGGGAGCGTTCGTACAAGCTCGCCCACTGGGTCCCGCTGGAGCCGCGGTGCTGACCGAAGGGGTCGACCGTCCTAGCGTGGAGGTGCTCGGTCTGGATCGGCGCATCCACGGTGCCCGATCGCGAGGCGTCCGGCTCGTATTGACGGTGGCATCCGCGGTTCTCGGACTCGCGCTCGTGGCCTTTGCCGCCCGGTACTTCGCCGAAACATCATGGCCGCTCGTCGCCGCACACCCCGGCCTCCTCGTGGCAGCGGGCGTACTCTCCCTGCTCGCCACCGTTCTGAAGGCCTACGGATGGCGCCAACTCTTCGCAGCGAACGAGCGCCCACAGGTGCTGGCGCTCGCGGCCGCGAACGGCGGGGCCGCCATCACAGCGCTTGTCCTCCCCGGGCGGTTCGACGACATCGTCCGGATCGCGATCGTCCGCCGTTTTCGGGATTGTCCCGCGAACGTCCGCGCGATCTGTCTCTCACTCGGAATGCTCGGGCTGATCGACAGCGCCGCCCTGGCCCCGCTCGCCTTCGCGTCCGCCGCCCTTCCGGGGCTCTCGATCGGAGTGCGCCTCGGTCTCGAGCTCCTCGCCGGCGTCGGTCTCGTAGCGGCAGCGCTCGTCTTCGCGCTGCCGCGGATTGCTCGGGGCAAACACGTCCTTCGCTTTCGCATCGGCCGTTGGCTCAGCCCGCGCACGACGTCGCCGCGGGATGCGGCAATCGCCTGGGCGTTCATCACGGTGTACTGGGTCGCCCGCACTACGTGCCTGCTCGTCCTCCTCGGCGCACTCGGAGTCGGCTTTTCGCCGACGCTCGCGCTCCTCTTTCTCTGCGCGAGCTCGGCGGCTGCGGCTCTGCCCATCGGTCCAGGGGGAACAGCCACGCAGGCCGGCGCGGGGGCTGCTGTCTTGATGGCGTCCGGCGTCGGCGTTTCGGAAGCCGTCGCTGTCGCCGTCGCCGTGCAGCTGATGGGACTTCTGATGGGCGGCTCGGTCTTCCTCGGTGCCGTTGTCTGGCGCACCCGCTCGTGGCTGACGCTGAGGCATGAGGCCGTTCCAGCGGCGTCGGTGGGCTCAGCGTGACCGGCGTCGCGCCCGAAGTCCTCGGGTGGTACGAGTTCGCCGCTGCCTACTTCCCGGGACGACGGCGACACGATCTTCATGCATTGACCGCGTACGGCGCGTACAGGCGCGGCGAGCGATTCCGGCACGCGGAGCGCCCGACGGTGGCGACGAGAGACGCGCTCGAGACGAGCGCACTGGAGGTTTGGGAGGACGAAGGGGGCCCAGTGGCCTAGCGGGATGACCGCAGGGCTGGGTGAGAGGAGGCCGGTGCAGCATCGGCCGGTAGACAGGAGCGAAGGCCCGCTAGGAAGCGGGCCTTCGCTTGAACGGGTTGGCGGCTGGGGGTTAAGCCGGGATCCCGTTCGACTTGTGCGCGAACACCATTCCACTGGTGACCTTGGGCGGATTCGGAAGCGTCGCTTCGAGCTTCTCCTCGCGCACCCAGTTGGCTGCGACGCGGGTGGACTCGTCGGACTCGGCGGATGTGCCAAAGAGGCTGACGGACGTGAAGACGCCGTTGTCCGACTCCATCACGTAGTAACCGCCGAAGCCCGGAAGCTTGGTCAGCTTCGGGATCAGGGTCTCGTTGATCTTCCGCTTGAGCTCGTCGGTGTTCTTCTGGTCCACGCCTTCATAGCGCCTGACGGTTGCATGCATCGAGCTGCTCCAGACTCTCATGGTTCAGGGCGGAGGGCTCGGACGAGCTCTCCTGCACACCTGGGCCAGGACTGACAGTCGGAGAGGAACTTGCAGCACCTCGGCGGCTTCCGCGCTAGGCCTACGTGCTCATCGACACTATCACCGATCCGCCTTTCGACGGATTAGCCCAGGCGCACGACCCAGATCTAGATCCGCTGACCACGCCTCGGAACATCGGGCTCTCAGGCGCCGGCGAGCTCGACGAAGCGGCAGAGCGCGTTCACGAGCCGCATCTCGTCGATCGTCTTGCAGTCGGCCTCGAGCAGACGCGGCGAGCACACGAGCTCCACGCGGCACTGCGCGCGCGAGGTGGCGACGTTGATCCGGTTCTTGTTGAAGACGAAGGCGAGCCCGCGCGGCGCCTCCTCCCCGCTCGAGCTCGCGAGCGAGACGATGACGACCGGCGCCTCCTGGCCCTGGAACTTGTCGACGGTGCCGACCCGCACGCCGTCGGGCACCACCTGCCGCAGCGTCCGCACCTGCGCGTTGTACGGCGTCACGACGAGGACGTCGTCGAGACCGAGCGGACGAGTTGCGCCGCTCTCGTCCGCGTACTCCGTGCCGAGCAGCTCCTGGATCGCGCGCTCCACCTCGGCCGCCTCCTCCCGTGAGAGCTGTCCGTTCGCCGCGTGTTCGACAGGCCGGTAGACGAGCCCGTTCCCGGCCGCGACGCTCCGCCGTCCGCACAGCTCCTCGCACACGAGCCGGCCCTCGTAGTACGCCTCGGACGTGAACGCGGTCAGCTCGGGCCGCAGGCGCCACGTGCGCTCGAGGAAGATCCCGCGATCCGGCGGCACGGTCGTCTCGTCGCCGAGGAGGTGCTGGAGGCCGGACGCCTTCGCCTCTTCCGGCATCGCCCCCTGCGAGACCTGCGGCAGCTGGTTCGGGTCGCCGAGCAGCAGGAGGTTCCGTGCCGTGTGCCCGACCGCGACCACGTCGGCAAGTGAGACCTGGCCCGCCTCGTCGATGATCAGCGTGTCGAGGAAGCCCTCGAAGTCGGCGCGTGCGAAGAGCCACGACGTGCCGGCGATGAGCTGAAGCTCGTCGTCGAGGAGGTCTCGCCAGCCGTCGCGCCAGTCGATGGACTGCCCCTCGTAGCGGGTGCCCTCGTCGCCCGAGGTCGACTTCTTGCGACCGCGGAACGCGAACCCCTGCTCGCCTGCCTCGCGCTCGATCTCCTCGAGGAGCTTCGAGATCGCCTTGTGGCTGAGCGAGGTGACGCCGACCCGCCGACCCGCGCGCATGAGAGCGACGGCCGCCTTCGCGCCCTGCCACGTCTTGCCGGAGCCCGGCGGGCCCTGGACGAAGAGGTAGCTCCCATCGAGTGACAGCGCAGCCTCGGGCACCGGGAGGTCGACGCGCGCCAGCGGCGGCCTCCGCTCGAGGATCTCGGCGACGGCGCCGCCCCGGTCGCCGTGGAGATACGCCTCGGCGAACCGCTGCACCGCGTTTCGGTGCTCCCAGTCCGGGATCGGCATCCCGGGAATCAGCGCAGACGGCAGTGGCTCCTCAGCGCGTTCCTTGGAGCGCCGCATTGTGATGATCCCGCGGTCGTCGTCCACGTGGACGTCGCAGGTCTTCTCGGTGGCCGGGTCGACGCCGGACTCGCGGATCTTGTGCTCCTGCGCCGGGAACGTGAACTCGTAGACGAGCGACTTCCCGTCCTCGACCGGCTCGCCGAGCGGCCGCATCCCGCCGATCGTGTCCGTGTCCTCGATCAGCTCGTCCTCGTCGAGCTCGAGATGGTGGAACCACTCCCACCACTGCGACTTCGCCTCGCGCTGGTGGTAGTAGAGGAGGTGCGCGAGGAGCCAGCTCGGGCTGCCCTCCTCCCCGCCCGCGAGCAGCGCCTCGTGCAGCGCGATCCGCGTCGTGTCCCGTTCCTCGGCCTCCTCCGTCTTCTCCCGCTGCTCCGGCGGCACCTGCCAGGGAAGTCCGTCCGGCCTCAGCCCGAGGAGCCACTCGTGCAGTGCAACCGTCGAGCGGCAGTCCTCCTCGTTGTACGCGCGGATGCCCTCGAGCAGCGAGTCTTCCTGGGCCTCGAGCCACTGCTCGAAGAGGACGACCGACTCGGCCCCGCCCGCGACCTCGGCCGTGCGCTCGAACCCGTACAGCGTCTCGATGTCCTTGATCGAGTAACTCGTAACCCCGGCCCGCAGCGACTGCCGGACGACGCGATAGAGGTCGACGAGCAGCTCCTGCCGCAGCCAGTCGTCGATCTCGCGCTCGCGCGTCGAGTGCTCGCCCATGAGGCGCCGCATCGCGATTCGCTCGTAACCGGCGTAGTGGTAGACGTGCAGGTCGGGGTGCACGCGGCGGCGCGCCTCGACCCAGTCGACGAAGCTCTCGAAGGCCGCCTTCTCGCCGTCGCGGTCGAGTCCCCAGATGACCTCGTAGCGCGTCTCGCCATCCTCGCGGTAGCACCAGCCGAAGAGGTACTCGAGCCCGCGCGCGGGCTCGTAGAACGGGTGGCCCTCGAGGTCGAGCCAGACGTCGGCTTCCGAGGGTGGGGGTAGCGTGCGGAAGCCCTTGTCGGGCTCGTCCGGGAGAAGCTCGACGCGCCTCTCGCCCGTGCGCGTGAAATGGAGCTGGAGCGAGGCCTGCGAGCGGATGCGCTCGAACGTCTCCGGCCGGATGCGCGGGATCTTGGTGACGGGCGACGTCTCCGCGAGCGCCGTCAGCGTCGGGATCCCGGCGGCGTCGAGCCGCTCGGCGTGCAGCCGCCCGAGCCCGGCGACGATGATCGGGTGGTCCTCCTCGACGCGCCGGTCCTGGCAGAGGTGGCGGAAGTCACAGATCGTGCAGTGGTAGACGGGCCACGGCCAGGTTTCTGCCTGCCCCTCGCCGGCGATCGCCGCCAGCAGCCGCTCGCGCGAGCGCCGGAAGAAGGCGATGAAGTCGGCCGTCCGCAGCGTCGCGCGCTCGCCCGAGCCGAGCTCGACGTGGATGTGCTCGGGCAGCCGGCCCTGGATCCGCTCGAGCTGCTCGGCGTAGAAGCAGAGCTGGATCGCGTGGAGCGGCTTCGCGGAGCGCGCGAGCTTCGTGTCGACGGGCTCGTACGTGCCGTCGGGCAGCCGCATGAGGAAGTCGGCGAACCCGCGCCACGTGCCGTCCGTGAGGTAGGCCTGGTAGATGACGTCGGCTTCCGCGCTCCGGACGGCCTCCTCGGTCGCGCGCCGCGCCTCGTCGGCGTCGAAGTCCTCGTCGTCGTAGGTCTTGAGGATCAGGACGCGGAGTCCGTCCGCCTCGAGCCGCGCGAGGTGCGCAGCCTCGTGCTCGTTCCCCTTCCGCATGATGATCTGCCCGTACGGGTCGACGACGTGCGGCTTCGCGAGCTCACCGCGCTGAACGGCAAGCTCGAGCTGCGTCAGGTGCGCGCAGGCAAGATGGTTCGCCAGATCGGTCGGCGAGAGCCGAAGCGTGCCGTCATCCGCGAGCCTCAGGGTCTAAGTATCCGTCCCGACGACATCGCTGTGCGTTCGGCCATATCGCTCGCCCGAGCCGTCGCCGCTGACTACTCGAGCGCGAGCCGCGCTGCGATCCAGCCAACGGTGTCCTCGTCGAGCGGACCCGCCACCCGAATCCGCTCGACGAGATCTGCGGGGTGCGTCACCAGCACCCCGTCGGACCAGAAGGCACACGGGTCGCCGTCCCAGTCGCCGCGGTCGAAGCAGAGCGCGGCCCAGATCGGCAGCTCCGTCACACGGGTGCCGAACGCGCTCGCGACGACGTCGACGTGTCGGCCTACTTCGTCGACCGAGGTCGCGTTCTCGCGGCTCAGCTCGAGCTCCGCCTCGAGTTGCTCCGGGCCTCTCGTGTCGACGACCCACACGCCCGACGACGCGACGACGACGTGGTCGATCGTCGCGCGCGTCCCGGGTATGCGCACGTCATGGAGGACGATCGCCACATCCTCGAGGTCGCGGTCGAGGACACCGCGAATGCCACCGCGCCTCCCCCCACCGCTTTGCCGCCCTGCAGTCTTCGAGCCCAGCACGCAGCCGTCTTCACGGGCAGCCGACTGCGCCCTCCCGACAGAAGGGCGGGTTCTGCCCGCGTTTTCGTCTAGCCCGTGGTCTAGCTCTAGGATCGGCCCCGATGAGCACCGACTACCGCCAGGCGGCCTACGAGACCTGGGAGACGATGGCGCCGGGGTGGGAGAAGTGGCGCGAGCCGATCGAGGCGACCACCCGGCCGGTTCGCGATTGGATGCTCCGCGAGCTCAGCCCGAGACAAGGCGAGACGGTCCTCGAGCTCGCCGCTGGCTTCGGCGACACCGGGCACACTGCCGCGACGGCTCTGGGCGAGACCGGGCGGCTCATCTGCACCGACTTCAGCCCGACCATGGTCGACATCGCGCGCCGCCGCGGCGAGGAGCTCGGACTGACGAACGTGGAGTACCGCGTGATGGACGCAGAGCGGATCGAGCTCGAGGACGACTCCGTCGATGGCGTCATCTGCCGGTGCGGCTACATGCTCATGCCGGATCCCGTAGCCGCTCTGGCCGAGACGCGGCGCGTGCTGAAGCCGCCAGGACATCTCAGCCTCGCCGTGTGGCGCGAGGCCGACCGCAACCCGTGGATCTCGATCGTCGGCCGCATGCTGCTCGAGCGCGGGCACGTGCCGCCGCCGGAGCCGGGCGCGCCGGGGATGTTCACGATGGCGCGCGACGAACGCATCCGCGAGCTGCTCGAGGGTGCCGACTTCGGCGTCACCCGCATCGAGGAGATTCCCGTCCTCTTCGTATACGAGAGCCTCGACGAGTACATCGTCCGCGCACGCGACACGGGGGGCGTGTTCGCAAGGGTGTGGCGTGACGTTCCCGCTGCCGAGCGCGAGGACATGGAGTCGCAGCTCGAAGATGCGTTCGCTCCGTACGCCGTCGACGGCGGCTACGAGTTCCCCGGCGTCGCGGTCGGCGCCAGCGCACTCTGATCGCCGCTCAGAGCGGCTTGCGGTACGTCGTCCAGGTAGCCACCACCTCGTAGCCAAGCCCCGCGTACAGGTCGAACGCGCCGTTCGGGTTCTCGGTGTGCACGCCGAGCGCGACGTCGGTCATCCCGCGGGCCGCGAGCTCACGGATGCTCTCGACGATTAGCGCCTTGGCGAGCCCGCGCCGCCGCCAGCGGCGGGAAGTGGAGATGAACTCGGTCCAGCCGCGCTCGCGACCGTGCTCCTCGTTCTCCGCGGGGTTGATGAACGACCGGACCTGGCCCGCAACGCCCTCGTCGTCCCACGCGATCTTCCAGAGGGAGAAGTCGTTGTGCGGGAACTCGAGGAACCGCGTGTACGCCTCTTCCGTCGGCTCCACGAATCCCCAGTGGTCGCGGAATGCCTCGACGTCCGCCTCCCAGATCGTGCGCAGCTGATCCTCGGTCACCGTTCGAAGCTCGACGCCGTCCGGCAGTCGGTGGTCCGGCAGGTCATCGACTGAGGGCCGCACCATCTCCGCGCCGTAGGTGATCGCCTCGTAGCCGGCGTCCCGGATCAACGTCGTCGCCCTGGCGTTGCGGTCGTTGACGAAGGCCTCGAGGAGCTTCTCGGGAGCGTCGTGCTCGGCCGCGATCTCACGGAGGCGAGCCTCGTTCCAGGCGAAGAGCGCGGAGCCGATGCCGCGGCCGCCGAAAGCCGGGTCGAGGAAGCAGACGCTCCTGTAGATACGCGGGCCGTCGGGCTCCTGGTCCCACCAGACGCGCGTATAGCCGACCGCCTGGCCGTCGACCTCGGCGACGAGCAGATCGCGCGTGGGGTCGCAGCGCTCGAGATGGTCGTACCAGGCACCGAGGGCGTCAGCCGTCTCGGTGCGATCGTTGCCCTCGCCTTTCGACGAGGCCGTGATGAGGCGGGCGAAGTCCTCGTAGTCGGCCGGCCCGCGAAACGGGCGGAACTCGACTCCTGCAAGGTGGTCGATCGCTGCCACTGGAAACATCTCCCTCCGAATCAATTTGCGTGGGCTCGGTGACGCGGCCTGCTTCCCGGGAAACGATGCAACCCGGGTGGGCGCGAGTGCCTGGACTGTGGATGCCGAGCGCTCTTAGGCGGCAGCGGCGAGAGGCCAGCACTCACGAATGACGAGCGAGTCGTATGTCATCGGCACTGACCTCCTTTCCGTCGATTCGAGCAGCGGAGCTGCCCGAAGGCGAGTCGCGGAGTGTGGCAAGCCTCCGAAGTGGTGTCAAATGCCGGCCGCAACACGCGACTGACGGAAGAGCCTGTCAGGCGCTCGCGCGCGCAGCGCGGTAGCGCGGCACGAGCCGCAGCCCCGTCCGCCACGCGGCGGCGAAGAGGAGGATCGAGCCGCCGACCAGTACGGCCAGCGCCTGCACCGTGACAGCGACACCGACGGCCTGCGAGACCCCGGCTCCGGACGCGATCAGCACGGCGGCACCGGCGCCTGCCTGCGTGGTCGCGCCTCCGGGAGCGATCGGGAGCGCGGCGGCGGCGGAGCTCGCGCACAGGAAGAGCAGCGCGAGCGGAAGCGAGAAACCGACGCCGAGCGTGCCGAGCAGGATCAGGAGGGCGACGACCCGCGTCATCCAGCAGGCCGAGACGAAGGCCCAGGCGAGCGCCGCGTGGCCCAGCGGGATCGTCCGCGGCTCGAGCCAGCGGCCGATCCTGTAGCGCAGGACGCGCTTGCTTCGCGTCAGACGGGGGAGCGCGACGACCAGCGCCGCCGCGCCGACTCCCGCAACGGCGATGAGCCCCAGGCCGATGCGCACGCCGAGAGACTGATCACCAAGCACCGCAGCGCCGAGGGCAAGTGGCGCGAGGGCCGCGGTGTCGATCAAGGCGAGCATGAAGAGCGAGAGACAGAGCGTCCGCACGCACGCGGGACAGCCCGGGTAGCGGCGGACGATCGCGACCCGGACGACGTCGTCGAAGCGACCGGGGAGCACGAGACCCGTGACCGAAGCACCCCCGCTCGCTGCGGCGAGCGCCAGCGGCTGCGGCCGCTGGTCGGCCGCGAACAGGCGCTGCCACCCGAATGCCTTGAGCCCGTAGCCGGCGAGTGAGAGCGCGCCCGCCGCGACCAGCAGGCCCGGATGACCGTCGGTCAGTGGCCACGGCGTCTCGGCGAACTTGCGCGCCGCGAGAACGGCGACCACGACCGCGACCGTCCCCGCGACTCCGGAGAGCACGAGGCGGCCGTGGCGCGAGAGCGCCAGTCGAACTACGCGGGAGCTTCTCAGCGCCCGGACCGGACGGTCGGCGAGGTCAAATCTTCCGGCGGGGTCTGGGGTCGCCCCACTTCGACCGGCCGCCGCGGCGCGAGGTGTACACCCGCCGCGCAGGCGCGACCTTCAGGCCCGCGCTCACGAACTGCTCGGTGTGTCCGGCAAGCCGCGCGACGCGGCTCACTTCCTCCTGCTGCTCCGGGAGCACGAGCGTGATGCCCGTGCCGCCACGACCGGCACGGCCGGTCCGGCCGACGCGGTGCACGTAGCTGTCGTGCTCGTCCGGCGGATCGAAGTTGACGACCTGGGTGATCTCGACGAGATCGAGGCCGCGTGCCGCAACGTCCGTCGCGACGAGCGTCGTCGCCTGGCCCGACTCGAACCGCTCGAGCGCCCGCTCGCGCTGGCGCTGGTTCATGTCGCCGTGCAGAGAGACCGCCTTGACGCCCTGTTGCGCGAGCTTGCGCACGAGCCGGTCGGCGCCGCGGCGTGTGCGCACGAAGACCAGCGTGAGCCCGTGATCCACGCGCAGGAGATCCACGAGCGTCTCGACCTTGCTGTCGGCCTTGACCGAGACGAAGCGGTGCTCGACCGGATCGTGGCTCTCGTACGTCGGCGGGAGCGCGGCCTCGCAGCGAATCGGGTGGTTCGTGTAGGCGCGGGCGAGCTCACCTACCTCGTTGTCGAGTGTCGCCGAGAAGAACATCGTCTGCCGCTCTATCGGCAGATGGCGGACGATCCTGTCTACCTGGGGCTTGAAGCCCATGTCGAGCATCCGGTCGGCCTCGTCGAGGACGAGGATGCGGACGCCGCCGAGGTCGATCGCCTTCCGCTCGAGCAGGTCGTTCAGACGGCCCGGCGTCGCAACGAGGACGTGCGCCGCGCGTGCCCGCTTCGCCTGCGAGTGGATGGGTACGCCGCCGTAGACCGCTGCGACGCGAAGCTCTGTGCCGGCGAGCGCTTCGACCTCGCCCGCGACCTGGGTCGCGAGCTCACGGGTCGGGACGAGGACGAGCGCGGCGGGACGCCGGTCGCTCACCTCGAGTTGCTCCACGATCGGGATCGCGAAGCTGAGCGTCTTGCCCGAGCCGGTAGGCGACTTCGCCAGCACGTCGCGGCCGGCGATAGCGTCCGGAAGGACGCGAGCCTGGATCGGGAAGGGCTCGTGGATGTCGCGCTCGGCGAGGCTGCGCGAAATGCGCTCGCTCACGCCAAGCTGCGAGAAGGATTGCTGCATTCGATTCAACTCCTGTCTTGCCCGGATGGACAAGTTGTTGGGTCGAGATCCGTCTAATTCGACCCGTTGGAGGAACCGAAGAAGTCAAACCTCACAGGACAACACTGCGTTGTCCGTGTGGCCACGGTAGCACCAGCTTCGTTGCCGCCGTGTTCAGGTTTCGCTGGACGCGGCCCAGATGTTGAGCGCGCTCTCGGTGGCGTACCCGTCGATCTCGGCGAGCTCTTCGTCGGTGAAAGCGAGATTGGAGACCGCGCCGACGTTCTCCTCGAGCTGCGTCACGCTCGAGGCGCCGATGAGCGCCGAGGTCACGCGCGGGTCGCGAAGCACCCACGCGATCGCCATCTGCGCGAGCGACTGGCCACGCGCGGCGGCGATCTCGTTGAGCGCGCGGATCTTCGCGAGCGCGTCGTCGGTCAGCAGGTCGGGCGAGAGCGAGCTCGGCCAGCTCGCACGCGAGCCCTCCGGGATCCCGTCCAGGTACTTGTCCGTGAGCATCCCCTGGGCGAGCGGCGAGAAGACGATGCAGCCGAGGTCGAGCTCGCCGAGCGTGTCGACCAGATCCGGCTCGATCCAGCGGTTGAGCATCGAGTACGAGGGCTGGTGGATGACGAAGGGCGTGCGGAGTTCGCGGAGGATCGCGTGTGCCTCGCGCGTCTTCTCGGCCGAGTACGAGGAGATGCCGACGTACAGCGCCTTCCCGGCACGAACGGCGGAGTCGAGCGCGCCCATCGTCTCCTCGAGCGGCGTCTCGGGGTCGTAGCGGTGCGAGTAGAAGATGTCGACGTACTCGAGGCCCATGCGCTCGAGGCTCTGGTCGAGGCTCGTGAGCAGGTATTTGCGCGAGCCCCACTCCCCGAACGGGCCCGGCCACATGTCGTACCCGGCCTTCGTCGAGATCACGATCTCGTGGCGGTTCGGGCGCAGGTCGCTGCGGTAGATGGTCCCGAAGTTCTCCTCGGCCGAGCCGTACGGCGGCCCGTAGTTGTTCGCGAGATCGAAGTGGAAGACCCCGAGGTCGAACGCGCGGCGGATGATCGCGCGCTGGTTGTCGACCGGGCGGTCGTGGCCGAAGTTCCACCAGAGGCCGAGCGAGATCGCGGGCAGGATGAGCCCACTCCGCCCCGAACGGCGTTGCGGCATGCCCTCGTAGCGGCCGGCGGCGGGGACGTAGCTCACGCGTCGAGGATACTTCGCCGATACCGAGGAGGAACGATGGCACCCGCCCGGCGACCACGAAGACTTTCCGACGAGGAGCTCGTCCGGATGCTCGAGCTTGCGACGCAGTCGGACAGCGTAGAGCTGAAGCTCACGATCCCCTCTTCGGACCAGCGCGCGACGGTCGGTGCGCTCGAGCTCGACCCGCTCCAGGCGCAGATCCGGCAGGTGTTCTTCTTCGAAACGCCTGACCTTGCGCTCAACGCGGCCGGGCTCGTCGTCCGGGCGCGTCGCGTCCAGGGCAAGGGCGGCGACGCCGTGGTCAAGCTCCGCCCGGTCGAGCCCGAGCAGCTGCCGGCCGAGCTCCGGGAGTCGCCGAAGCTCGTGGTCGAGGTCGACGCGATGCCGGGCGGCTACGTGTGCTCGGCAACGCTCAAGGGCAAGGCCGACGCGCACGAGATCCGCGAGGCTGCGGCGGGACGCCATCCCGTTCGCAAGCTGTTCTCGAAGCAGCAGCGCGCGTTCTTTGCGGCTCACATGCCCGACGGCCCGGCGCTCGACGAGCTTGCCGTGCTGGGGCCGATCTTCGTGCTGAAGCTCAACTTCACCCCTGCCGAGCTCGCCCGGCGCCACGTCGCAGAGCTCTGGCTCTACCCGAACGGCGCGCGGATTCTCGAGCTCTCGACGAAGTGCACAGCGTCCGACGCGTTCCAGGTCGCGGCCGAGACGCTGGCGTACCTCACGTCGAAGGGCATCGACGTCGCGGGCGAGCAGCAGACGAAGACCAAGACGGCGCTGCAGTTCTTCTCGAAGGAGCTGCGCGCGAAGGCCGCGAGCGCCTAGGCGAGCCCGGCCTCGGCGAGCGGCCGGCGGCCCCATGCGAAGCGCGTCTCGTACCAGCCGGACATCGGCACGAGCGTCGTGCCGCGATCCGACGAGTGCACCATCCAGCCGTTGCCCACGTAGATGCCCATGTGGCCGACCTCGGCCGGCTTCGACGCGCGGCCGCGCGTGCCGAAGAAGACGAGGTCGCCGGCCAGGAGACTCTCGCGTGGAATGCGGGCGGAGCGTGGCACCTCGCCGCTCATGTCGAAGGTCGTCCGCCCCTTCAGCACGGTTCCGAGGGTCGCCGCGCCGGGGTACGGCTCGAGCTTGTACACGCGCCAGACGAACCCGCTGCAGTCGAACCCGCCCGGCTGCTTGCGCCCGAGCAGGAGCTGAGGCCGCTCCGAGGTGCCCGCCCACACGTAGGGCGAGCCGACGAAGCGGAGCGCGCGCGTGAGCACGGTCTGCTGCCAGGGAGCGAGCGCGGGGAAGGCGAACGTCTCGAGGGCAACCCGCACCGACTCGCGCTCGAACGCCGGGATGGTCAGCGCGCGGGCGATCGAGTATGCCGCCTCGGCGCGCGTCGCCGGCTGGGAGAGCTGGAGCTCGAGCTGCTCCTCGGTGCGCAGGTGGTTCAGACGAAGCCCGAGCATGCGCGCGACGGTCTCGGTCCCGAGCCACTGCCTGGGTGCTAGCCCTGCAGCAAGCGCGGCTAGCCGCAGGTCGCGCGCGTACGGGCGGAAGCCCATCGCCGTGACGAGCTGCGCGTCGAGCTCGCGAAGCGTGACCGGGCGATCGAGGTCGGTCACCGACACGACCGGCATCCCGAGCGTCGAGAGCACGATCGCGAGCTCGCCGGCCGTGAGCGGGTGGTCGGGCCGAAACTCGGCCACGCTCGGCGCCATGAGGCCGGCGTCGACCACTGCCTGGATCTGCGGCGACGCCCACGAGCGAGGCGCCGCTCCCGAGGCCGACACGCCCGCGGCGAGGCAGAAGACGAGCAGGCAAGAAAGAGCGACGAGTCGGCGCATCACGCCGAGTATCGGACGATTTCCGCTGCGCCAACAGATCTCTTAAGAGAACCCGAACAGGGGCCGTCTCTACAGTGGCTGCGTGCGGGCGCTCCTCGTTCTCGCCGCGACTCTCCTCGCGCTCGGCGCGGTCGGCTGCGGCTCCGGTGAGGAGGCGACGACCACGCCGCCCGACATCGAGGGCACGCCTGCACCGGAGATCGCCGGCGTCACCGCTGACGGGGAGCGTCTCGCCCTCGCGGATTTCCGCGGCAAGCCGGTGTTCGTGAACGTGTGGGCGTCGTGGTGACTGACCTGCCAGAGCGAGGCGGTCGCCTACGCAGAGTTCCAGCAGGAGCACCCGGAGTTCGCGTACGTCGGGCTGAGCGTCGCAAGCACGCCCGAGGAGGCGCGGAGCTTCACCGAGCGCTACGGCTGGACGTGGCCGTCGATCCTCGATCGTGAGCGCAAGCTGGCGCGCAGCCTGGGCGCCGAGTACCAGCCGCACGTCATCGTCGTGGACGAGGAGGGCCGCGTCGTCGGCTCGTTCGAGGGCGGTGGCGAGGACGCCGACTGGGAAGCGCTCGCACGTCTCGTCAGCTGAACTAGGCTGCGTCCGCATGCCCCGCCTCGAGACGAAGCAGCTGCGCGTCGAGTGCCTGTCGGCGTCGTGGCTCGCCGAGCGCTTCGCGGTCGACCCCGCGATGATCGACGCGATGCGGCGGGACGGCGAGCTCATCGCCGTACGCGAGGAGGGCTCGACCGAGTGGCTCTACCCGACCTGGCAGCTCGTGGGACGGGAGCCGCGGCGCGTGGTCGTTCGGATCGTCCACGCCGCCCGCGAGGTCCGACTCGACGAAGCGAGGCTCTACAAGGTGCTGACCGAGCCCCTCGGGCTGCGGGGCGAGCGCCGGCTCGTGGATCTCATCCTCGAGGGCCGTGACGACGAGGTCGTCGCGGCAGTGCGCGACGCCGCGACGACCTAGCTCTCAGACGACGGAGGACGCCGCGCGGACGATCGCAACGTCGCCGCTCACCGACTTCACGTGCACGGGGACGACCTCCGGAGAGGTTTCCGAGCCGGGCTCCTCGGCCGGCGTGTCGCCGTCGCCGACGGAGAGCTCGGAGCTCATGTCGCCGGACACGGACGTGGCGTCCACCCAGATGCGGGTGCCGCTCGCGATCCCGATGCGGCTGTCCCCCGAGACGGTCTGGATGCGCAGCTCGCCCGCCACGAGCGAGCGGAGGTTCACGTCGCCGGAGGTGGTCGACACGCCAACCGGTCCGCGTACAGCGCCGATCTCGACGTCACCGGAGACCGTTCTCAGCGTGAGGTCGGCGTCGACGCTGCCGATCTCGACGTCTCCCGAGACCGTCACGAGGGCGCCGTTCGCAGCCTGCACGCGCTCGAGCTGGACGTCGCCGCTTGCGGTCTTCACCTCGAGCTTGCCGACCACCTCGCCGAGGCGGACGTCGCCCGAGGCGGTACGCGCCGAGACCCGGCCGTACCGGCCCTCGGCCCGGAAGTCCGTCGACGCGCCGTTCAGCTCGAGGTCGGTCCCCACCGGGCAGGTAACACGCACCTCGACGTCGCCTCCCCAGCTGATTTGCAGCGGGCCCCACTCGATGCGGTTCCGCTGCTCGATGGTGATCAGGTGCCGGCCGCCGCGGTCGTCGTGCTCGACCCGAATCTGCTCGGCGGTCTCCGGGCCGCGCCGGCCGACCGGCACGATCTCGACCAGCGTGCGCGGCTCGTCGGTCGTCGCGACGGTGACGCGACCGGAGGGGATCCGAATCTCGACGCTGACGTCGCCCGGCGTCTCGAACACGTCCATCGGCTAGTCCTGGACCTTCCCGGGCGAGCGGCGGACGCGGGTCCCGTTGGGCCGGGACCGGGCCCGGCGCTTGCGCTCGCCTGGCTCGGAGTGGTGGTCGAAGTAGCTGACGTACTCGAATGGAAGCGGTGCGAGCAGCATCTTTCCCTCCTTAACCCTGGGCGTAGCCCTGGAGACGGTTGCGCTTGCCTCGCCTCTGCGGTCGCGACTCGACTGCATGCGCGACCGTACGAACGAGCCAGGCGTTGGTGGAGATTCCTTCGCGCTCGGCGGCGGCCTCCACGACCGCCTTGAGCGTCTCGGGGAGCCGGAGCGTGATGCGCCCCTTGAGCTCCTCCCCGGCAAGCTGGATCGCCTCCGGAGCCTCGTCCAGAACGAGGACGAGCTCGGGATCGCGTCCGGCGAGTCGGACCTCGATGCGGCCCGACGAAAGCTGAGAGCCGATCTCGGCCGCCGCCTCGCCCAGAAGGTCGAGAAGGCGGAGATGCAGCGTCGAGGCGAGCGCCTCGCTCATCCGGCGAGCGGCTTCGGCGGTTGCCTCGTCCCCGAGACCGGCCTGGGTGGCGAGATCCTGCTGGATCGCCTGGATGTGCACTTCCAACTGCATCGTGACGTCACTATGACATCACTGTCGGTGTCTGTCAAGCACCAATTTCGCCGTCTCGGCGGCCTTGTTGACGTCACCAAATCGTCGCCGGCCTTGCCCAGGGCCAAAGCACGCCATATTTCGAGCCGCAAGGGACGCCGCGACGACCTTGTGTCAATTTGACACTAGGTCGAGTTAATCGACGTTCGGCGTGCCGACGCGAACGACGCGCTCGATCGCGTGCCCGAACTCGTCGCTCGCACGGAGCGAGACCTGCGAGCCGACGTCGTCGACCGGCACCTCGAGCCAACCGTCCTCGCCGAGCGGCACCGAATACGTCTCCCCCGCGTCCGTCTCGACGGCGACAGGCGCGCCCGCGGGGACGTAGTGCGCGAGCTCGAGCGCCGGCACGCGCGCGACCGCGGCGTCGTCCGGGAGCACGGGGTTGCGGGGATCGAGGCTCGCCGCGACGGTCGCGAACCGCTCGTAGGCGGGCTTCAGCGCACCGTCCTCGGCGACAAGGCCGCTCTGCCACGGCTCGGTGGGGCGGTCGACGAGCGTGAACCACACGAGCACGCGCACCCGTGGGTTGCCGGCGGCGAGGCTGAGCGCCTCCTCCGCGAACTGCGCTTGCGTGTCGAGCGAGACGCCTGCCGGATCGGGAATGGTCTCGTGGGCGTATTCCGTGATCCACACGGGGGTGCCGCTCCGGTCGAACCAGTCGTCGAGCGACTCGCCGAAGAGCTCGAGGTTGCCGAGCGCGACGCGCGGCCAGCGCACGGAGCTCGCCGGCGCGATGCTCGGACGCGGCGGGTACGGATGCTGGGCCCAGGCGTCGAAGCTGAGACGTGGCTCAACCTCCGCCACGAGCCTCGCGAAGCGCGCCGGCGAGTGGCTGTCCTGCACGTTTCCGCGACTCGGCCGGTCCTGGCCGCGCGGCGACGTCTCGCCGATGGCGACGAGCGCCTCGGGGCTCGCCGCCTTCACGCCTGCGGTGATCGCGCGGGCGACGTCGGCGTAGAGCCCGGGCGAGACCGACTCGCCGGCCACGTCGAACTGCGGCGCAAGGAACTGCTCGAGGTTCGGCTCGTTCCAGGCCGTGAACAGGCGCACCGCCGGGTAGCCGGCATGGCGGCCCGAGTAGCGGTCGGCCAGCGCGTATGCGAAGTCCTCGAGATCCTTGGCGTCGGCCGGCACGTGGTTCGGGGTCTGGCCGCCGTTCGCCCACGCGGGAGTGCCCCAAATGGTCAGAAGCACCTCGATCCCGCGCTGCTGAGCGCTCCGCACGAGGTCGTCGAGGTCGTCGAAGTGGTACGCCTGGTCGAAGGAGTCGCGCGCGTTGGCCGGCCTGTTCATCGCGGCGTCCTGCCACTTCACGATCGTCCGTATGACCGTGCCGTTCGCGTCGCGGGCGGCGTCCAGGGCGACCGCGCGATCGTCCGCCCACCTGAACGACGCATCGTCCTGGAAGCCGACGAGGAGTCGGCCCGGCATTTCGCTCTCCGGAAGCACGACGGGCTCGTCCGAGCCGGCGCTACGGAACGCGAGTGCGAAGACGGCGCCCGCCGCGACAGCTGCAACGCCGAGCGCAGCGAAGACCCATCTCATCCAAGAGTTGTAGCTGCCGCGGTCGAGGCTGAGTCGAGCCGGCGCTAGTCGAGCTGCCAGGCGTCCTGGCGGATGACCGGCGTCGCATTGCCGTCGCGATCGAGGCCGTCGACGTCCACGTCGGCGCCCCCGATCATGAAGTCGACGTGGACGCCCGACACGTTCACGCCGTGCTCGAGCTGCTCCTCGCGCGGAACGTCCGTCCCGAGCGTCTCGGGCAGGCCGTCGCCGAATGCCATGTGGCAGGTCGCGTTCTCGTCGAAGAGCGTGTCGCAGAAGACGAGCCCCGTCTGCTTGACGGGCGAGGCCCCGTCGACGAGCGCGATCTCGCCGACGTACGGCGCCTGCTCGTCGGTGGCGAGCTGCTCGCGGATGATCTCCGCGCCGGACTCTGCCTCGACCTCGACGATCTTCCCGCCCTCGAAGCGGAACCGGAGCCCCGACACACGCGTCCCGGCCGTCACGAGCGGGTAGGTGGAGCGAACGGTGCCCTCCGTGCGGCGCCAGTCCGGGCTCACGAACACCTCTTCGGTGGGGATGTTCGGGATGTGCGCGATGCCTTTCGCGGTCGAGAACGTCGCGCAGCGCCAGTCCGCCGCCGGCAGCAGGCCGATGGTGAGGTCGGTTCCCGGCCCCCGGAGGCGGAGAGCGTCGAAGCGCCGCTCGTTGAGCCCGTCGGCGCGCCGTTGGAGCTTGTCGGCGTGCGCCTTCCACGACGCGACCGGGTCGGCATCGAAGAGGCGAGTCGCCGCTGCGACCGCGTCCCAGAGGCGCTCGACATCGGGCTCTCCGAAGACCTGTCTGGCCCAGCCCTCGTTCGGCGCCGCCACGATGACCCAGTTGATGTGCCGCCCTCGGATGTTCTCGAGGTACGCGAGCCTGAGGTCCTTCGCCTCGGAACGCCCGACGAGCGCCGGATCGAGATCGGTGAGCAGGTCGGGGTTCGGGTTGCCCGTCAGCGAGATGAGCGCGGGGTTCTCGGAGTGCCAGCGCCGCACCCAGTCGAGCATGTACGGCGGCGACCAGCCGAGCTCGTCCTCGGGGCCGAGCTCGATCGCGGCGCGCCGCGTGTGCAGGTCCCCGTACTGGACGACGACGTGCTTCGCGCCCGCGCGGTACGCCTCGCGCGTGACTGCGCGCGCGATCTCGGCGTGCTCGACGAGGCAGGTGACGACGACGTCCTGCCCCGACTGAACGTTCGCGCCGACCCGGACCGCGAGCTCCGCATAGCGGCGAAGCCGTTCGTCGCCAGTCAGAGCGACCGAGGAGGCCGGCGCCGAGGACACGGCGGGGCTACTCGCCCCAGTCGAAGTCGCGCGGCCGGCCGGTCCAGAGCGCCTCGTCGAGGGCCGGGCCCTCCGTGGTGGCGTCCTCGACCGTCTCCTCGCCGGGCCAGGGCAGCCGCTCGGAGCTCAGCTCCGCGGCGGGCTCGCCGTCGAGCGTCTCCTCGATGCGTGCCTGCTCCTCGCTCTTGAACAGCGGATGGTTCTCGAGCGGGTCACCGTCGAGGTAGGGATCGAGCGGCATGTCCCCGTCCAGATTCGAGTTACGCGCCTTGAGCTCGAGGTGCTCTCGGATCGCGTCTGCGAAGAGGGAAGCGGTATCGGGGGTCGTGAGATCGACGTCTTCGGGCATGGCTCAGCGACGTGGGAGTCTAGCTGAAGGTACTCGTGAATCTCCGCGCCGTCGAGGGCGCCTCGACTCATTCGGCACGTCCCAGCGGGGCCTGCGTGTGCGAGGATGGCGACGTGATCTTCGCCCGCCGAATCGTCATCGCGCTCCTGCTCGCGGCGTTCCGCATCTGGCGGAGACTGCCTCCCGAGGAGCGACGCCGCGTGCTCGACACGATGCGCCGCCACGGCCCTCGCGTCGCGTCGCAGATCAAGCAGCGCGCCGGCGGCGGGCGTAAGACCGGCTAGAGCGCACCGAGCGCTTCGCGGACGATCCGGTCCTGCTCGCGCTGGTGGAGCGTCGGGTAACCCTCGCTCGGGCTTGCCCGCCAGGGCCGCCCGATGAAGCCGACCCGCTCGACGGGCGGCGCGTCGGTAGCCGCCTCCTCGAGCCGGTGGCGGATCGAGCGCCAGGCCCCCATGTTCTGCGGCTCTTCCTGCGCCCAGAAGATCTCCTCCAGGTTCGGGTACGAGCGCACGAGCTCACGCACCTGCTCGAGCGGGAACGGATAGAGGAGCTCGACCCGCGCGACCGCGACGCCAGGGACCGAGTCCCGCGCCTCGTGGCCGACGATGTCGTAGTAGACCTTGCCGCTCGTGAGAACGAGCCGGCGCACCGCCTCCGGATCGACGGAGGCATCGCCGAGCACGGGCTGGAACGAGCCCTCGGAGAGATCCTCGAGGGTCGAGGTCGCCTGGCGCAGTCTGAGCAGCCCCTTCGGCGTCATCACGACGAGCGCGCGGGCGGTTGCGTCCAGTGCCTGCCGCCTGAGCAGGTGGAAGTACTGCGCTGCGGTCGTCGCGTTCGCGATGCGGATGTTCTCCTGCGCTGCGAGCTGAAGGAAGCGCTCGAGACGCGCGCTCGAGTGCTCGGGCCCGTTGCCCTCGTAGCCGTGGGGAAGGAGCAGCGTGAGGCGTGAGGTCTGGCCCCACTTCGAGCGCCCGGAGACGATGAACTGGTCGACGACGATCTGGGCGCCGTTGATGAAGTCGCCGAACTGCGCCTCCCAGACGACGAGCGCGTCGGGCGCGGCGATCGAGTAGCCGTACTCGAACGCGACCGGCGCGTACTCGGAGAGCGGCGAGTTGTAGATCTCGAAGGATGCGGTCGCGCTCTCGAGGTTCTGGAGCGGTGTGTACGTCTCGCCGCTCACCGGATCGTGCAGCACGGCGTGCCGGTGCGAGAAGGTCCCGCGCTCCGTGTCCTGGCCCGAGAGCCGGATCGGGATGCCCTCGCCGAGGAGCGAGGCGAAGGCGAGCGCCTCGGCCTGGCCCCAGTCGATGCCGCCCTCGCGCAGCGCATCGCGCCTGCGCTCCAGCTGCTTCGCGAGCTTCGGGTTCACGCCGAAGCCCTCCGGCACGGCGAGCAGCTGCTCGTTCAGCTCGCCAAGGCGCGCGGCGGGAACGGCCGTGACGACGGCGGCGCCGGTGTCCGTCAGCGGACGCCGCTCGAAGGGCTGCTCGGGAGCGGCGAACGACGTCTTCAGCTCCTCGTGCGCCTGCCGGAGCCGGTTCATCGTCTCCTCGAACAACTGCTGCGCTTCCTCGTCGGTGAGCGCGCCCTCGGACACGAGCCGCGAGGCGTAGTTCTCCCGCGCACGAGGGCTGGCGCTCGATCCGCTCCGCCATCAGCGGCTGCGTGTACGAGGCCTCGTCCTGCTCGTTGTGCCCGAAGCGGCGATAGCCGACGAGGTCGATGACGACGTCGTGGCCGAACTCCTCGCGATACGCGAGCGCGAGCCGCGCAGCCGTCAGCGCCGCTTCCGGATCGTCGGCGTTGACGTGGACGATCGGGACGTCGAAGCCCTTCGCGAGGTCGCTCGAGTAGCGGGTCGATCGGCCCTCGGCGGGGTCGGTCGTGAACCCGACCTGGTTGTTGGCGATGATGTGCAGCGTCCCGCCCGTCGAGTAGCCGTCGAGCGAGTGGAGATTGAACGTCTCCGCGACGACTCCCTGGCCGGGGAACGAGGCGTCGCCGTGGATGAGGACGGGGAGCGCGACCGTGGGGTCGTGGAGCCCCGCTCCGCGCGAGCGGTCGGTCTGCTCGGCGCGCGCTCGGCCCTCGACGACGGGGTCGACCGCCTCGAGATGGCTCGGGTTCGGCGAGAGCGTCACCTGAATCTCCCCCGCCCTCGTCTGGCGCGACTCGGACGCGGCGAGGTGGTACTTCACGTCGCCGGTGCCGCCCTCGGGGTCGGACACGAGGGCGTCGATCGTCCGCTCGCCCTCGAACTCGCGCAGGATCGACGCGTAGTCGCGGCCGACCACATGGGTGAGGACGTTGAGGCGGCCGCGATGCGCGATGCCGATGACGACTTCGTGCGCGCCGCCTTCCGCACCGATCTCGATCGCCTCGTCGAGCATGGGCACGAGTGAGTCCAGACCCTCGATCGAGAACTGCTTCTGGCCGAGGAACGCACGGCGGAGATACGTCTCGAAGGCCTCGACCTGCGAGAGCCGCTCGAGAAGCTGCTTGCGCTCCTCCACCTCGAGCGGGCGGCGGAAGCGGCCCGACTCGATCGCCTGGCGCAGCCAGACGCGCTCCGCGTGGTCGGAGATGTGCTCGATCTCGTACGCGATCGTGCCCGTGTAGACCTCGCGCAGCCGCGGCAGCACGTCGAGCAGCGTCTCGCCGGGAACGTAGAGCCGGAGCAGCTTCGCGGGGATCCGCGCCTGCAGCTCGGGGGTGAGCGCCGGGCGGAGCCGGGACTCGTCGAGCGCCGGGTCGCCCATCGGCTCCGACCCGAGGGGGTCGAGCCGCGCGTTCAGGTGGCCGTGCGTCCGGAAGGCCTTCACGAGCGCCATCGCGGCCGCGACACCCGCGAGCAGCTCCTCGTCGACCCGAGCAGGCGCCGGGACCTCCTCGACGAGCTCCTCGCCCGCTGCGGCGCTCGAGGTCGGGGTCTCCTCCTCGACCTCGTCCACCAGTGGCGCAGGCTCGGGCTCCGGTGGCGCGGGCGGTGGCGGCGCCTCGACCGCGGGCGCGACGGCGACCGGCTCGGGCGGAGCCGCGACCCCGCCGTTCCCCTCGGCGCGCGACTCGACGAGACGGGCGAGCCCGGGGAGCGAGGCGAGAACGTCCCCGTCACCGCGCTCGAAGAGCTCGCGCCATTCGGGATCGACGGCCTCCGGATTCTCGAGGTACTGCTCGAGCAGCGAGCCGACGTAGCCCGCGTTGAGATCGGTCTGCCTCGTGGAGATTGCCACGACTCCTTTGTACCAGGGTCGTCGCTTTCATCCTCCCTCGACGGGGCAGCCGGAGACAGGATTCGTGACGAGGCGAGTTCGCTTCCACCCGCTGACTCGACAGCGGAACGGGTATAGGATTCAGCCCCCAGATCGCCGACTCCAGCCCTGCGATCCCAGCGTCCAGGCAACCCGATCCGTGGAGGTCACGCGATGAGCAGCCGACTTCGGCGTTCCATTGTCCTGACGACCCTGCTGGCCCTCTTGCTCGCCGTATCCGGCGCGGCGGCGGTGATCGGCCTCGCGGCCGACGCGCCCCAGACCAAGGTCGGCGGCATCGACGTCGACGCGACGACGATCCCGGAGCTCCAGAAGCTGATGAACTCGCGCAAGCTGAGCTCCGTCGAGCTGACGAACTTCTATCTCAAGCGCATCTTCCAGCTCGACAAGCAGCTCAACGCGGTGATCACGGTCAGCCCGACGGCCCGCGACGACGCACGAGCCGCCGACCAGGCTCGACGGAACGGCGATCGCCGTCCACTGCTCGGGATCCCGATCATCGTCAAGGACAACGTCAACACCACCGGCATGCCGACGACAGCCGGCTCCTACGCACTCGCCAAGAGCACACCCGATGACGCGTTCATCGCGGCGAAGCTGAAGGCCGCAGGCGCGATCATCATCGGCAAGGCCAACCTGTCCGAGTGGGCCAACTTCCGGTCCGGCCCGTCGTCGAGCGGCTGGAGCGGCATCGGCGGCCAGACGAACATGCCGTACGTCCTCGATCGCAACCCGTGCGGCTCGAGCTCCGGCTCCGGCGTCGCCGCTGCTGCTGATCTCGCGGTCGCCGCCGTCGGCACGGAGACGGACGGCTCGATCGTCTGCCCGGCCGGCGCCAACGGCGTCGTCGGGATCAAGCCGACACTCGGGTTGTGGAGCCGCGCAGGCGTCATTCCGATCAGCGCCGACCAGGACACGGCCGGCCCGATGGCCCGCAACGTGACCGACGCTGCCGTACTCCTCGGCGCAGCGACGGGCGTCGACCCGAACGACGCCGCGACCGCCGCTCAGGCCGGCAACGCCTTCACCGACTACACCCAGTTCCTCGATGACGATGCGCTCGACGGAGCCCGCATCGGTGTGTGGCGCGCCGGGACCTACGACCCGGCTCTGGTCGGGTCGGTCGTCGAGCCGATCCTCGACGACGTGATCGACGCGCTCGAGGACGAGGGTGCGACCGTCGTAGACGGGACCGACATCGACCTGTCGGCAACAACCAACGAGTTCCCAGCGCTCCTCTGCGAGTTCAAGACGGACATCGCGACGTATCTCGAGACCTATGTCGACGGTACGAACCCGAAGACCGGACGTCCGTATCCGCAGACCCTCGCCGAGCTGATCGAGTTCAACCAGCGCCATCCGACGCTCGAGGGCCCCTGGAACGACGCGGTCTTCGAGGCTGCCGAGGCGACGAACGGCCGGGACGCTGCATGCGCTGCCCTCCGGGAGGCGACGACGCCACCGGTTCAGAACGCGATCGACACGTTGGTGGCCGACAACGATCTCGACGCGATCATCGGCCTGACGAACGGCCCGGCGTGGCCCACGAACGACGACCCTGCTGAGGGCGATCTCGACGGCCACTTCGAGTTCTTCGTGGGCTCCTCGGGGGCGGCTGCGGTGTCGGGCTACGCCGACATCACGGTGCCCGCCGCGTACATCGAGGGACTGCCGATCGGGATCACCTTCATCGGCGGCCGCTGGGCCGAGCCGGAGCTGCTCGGACTTGCCTACGACTACGAGCAGGCGACGAAGGTTCGTGTCCCGCCGCAGTTCATCCCGACGATCGGCGACGATCTGTTCCCCGGCGTCCCAAACCCGCCGGATCTGGTGCAGACGCAGCGGCAGCAGGGGACACAGGGTCAGCGCGATCTCGTCGTGCGCTTCCGCTAGAGGAACGTCACGACGACAAGGAAGCCGAAGCCCGGCCACTCGGCCGGGCTTCGCCCTCGTGGGCGACGCCTAGTAGAGGGGGTGGTTGGTCGAGATGGCGACGACCATCCCGACGACGAACGCCGAGGTGGCGACCGCGAGCGTCCACGCGGCGAGTCGCTGATGCGCCTCGGTCATGCGCGCGGCGACGAGCGCCACGAGGATCGCCACCGGCGCGAGCAGCGCCGGCGTCCTTGCGATCGCGACGAGTGAGAGCGCAAGCGCGAAGGCGCAGAGGAACCCGGCGATCGTGTCGGCGCGACGGCTCTGCGGAACGCTGCTCATGCCGGGACCCCGGCTCGGCGGACTCGAGCATGGGGGCCATGCGGGATGGGCCGCAGCGGCCGGCGCCCACGACCCTTCCGCGAGCGCTTCCAGTCCTCCCAGCCGCACGGCGTGAGCGGGACGAGCGCGTTCTCGCCGCCCGGCCCTTCTCCGTCGACGGCCGGCTCCGCCCGGATCGCCCACCAGACCACGACGGCAAGGTAGATCAGCGGGATCTTGAGGACGAGGAGCATGAAGATGCCTTCCCAGGCCGCGTCCACCGGGCCAGTCTACGTCATCGTTTGGAGCTCAGAGCCGCGGGACACGTTCTAACACGACCCTCACACTCGAGCCGCTAGGGTGCCCCGAAGCTCGTCCCCTTCCCCTCACGAAACCCACCCCCGGACACACAGACACCTTGAGACGCACCGCACGCCTCGTCCTGCTCCTCCTCGCCCTGGCCGCGATCACCGCGCCGGCTGCGATGGCTGCGGACCGCATGTGGGTCGGCTTCCACGACGATCCGAGCTACCGCTGGGTCAGTGACCGTGAGGTCCGCATCGAGCGCTCGGCCCGCGACGGGTCGACGATTGTCCGTCTCCTCGTCCTGTGGAACCAGGCCGCTCCGCGCCGGCCGGCGAACGCGACCAATCCGTTCGACCCGGCGTACCGGCTCGACGACGTGGACGAGGCCGTCCGCTCTGCCCAGCAGATGGACCAGGAGGTCATGCTCACGATCTCGGGAACTCCGCGCTGGGCGAACGGCGGCCAGACCCCCAACCGCATGCCGCGCAACCTGCGCGACCTCACGAACTTCTCGCGCGCGATCGCCGCGCGCTACTCGGGCCGCTACGCCGGCTATCCGTTCGTGCGCTTCTGGTCGGTCTGGAACGAGCCGAACCTCCAGCTCTTCCTGGCGCCGCAGTTCAACGCCCGCGGGCAGTCGGTCGCACCCGCGAACTACGCGAAGCTCTACGCCGCCGCGTACGCGGGTATCAAGGGTGGCAACCCGACCGCCCAGATCGCGATCGGCGAGACGTCCGCTCGAGGTAGCGACCGGCCTCAGGGAATCCGGCCGACCCACTCTCCCGGCAAGTTCGCCGAGCTGGTCGCCAAGGCGAACCCGCGGCTGAAGTTCGCCGCGTGGGCACACCACCCGTATCCCTCGACGCCGAACCTCCGCCCCGGCCAGATCGTGAAGTGGCCGAACGTCTCGCTGACGTCGCTCCCCCGGTTCCAGGACAACCTGAAGCGGTGGTTCAGGCAGCGGAACCCGCAGATCTGGGTCACGGAGTACGGCCACCAGACCCGGCCGCAGGACTCGCTCGGCGTGAGCTACGCAGTGCAGTCCGCGTACATCCGCCAGGCGATCAGCCTTGCCAAGCGGTACCCGTTCGTCGGGATGTTCATCTGGTTCGTCTACCAGGACGACCAGGGCCAGGAATGGGAGTCAGGCCTCTATACGCAGAGCGGGAGCGCCAAGGGGTCTTCGCCGAGCCGGTTCTCGTCCACCGCCCGGCCGCTCGACGCGAGGAACGCGATGTACTCGTTCCGCCGCGGCACGACGACGCCGCTCGTCCGTGTCCACACGCGCCGCTTCTGCGTCGCGGACAAGCCCGGGACGGCGATCGGCATGACGTGGCGCATCTTCCGTGGCAACCGCCTCATCAGCGTCGACCAGCAGACCTCGCCGCTCGCGCGGGACTGCACCATCGGCGCGAGGATCCGGTTCCCGGGAGGCGGAATCGCCCGAGGCGTGACCTACACGGCGACGTTCGAGCTGAACGACATCAACGGCGAGATGCTCACGCGCAAGCTGACGATCCGCGGCATCTAGCCCGACTCAACCCGTCCACTCCAGGATCTGCATGCCCTCCCACCACTGGGGGGAGCCCCGCTCCTTGCCGTCGAGCGTGAGCAGGCGGCGCGCCCTGGGCTGCTCGGCGAGGTAGTCGTCCATCGCGCGCTCCACGCGCTCCCAGTCGGTGTCGTCCACGATCACGAGCGCACCGGGCACGAGCAGCGGCTCCGCGACCCGGAGCCCTTCGACCTGTGAGTCGTAGTCGTGCGCCGCGTCGTAGTACCAGACACCGGCCGGAATGCCGTCGAGCGCGCCTTCGCGAACGAGCTCGAAGACGTCGCCGACGATGATCTCGGGGCGCGGCACGCCGAAGCGCTCGAGATTCGCCTCGACCTGCTCGAGGCTCGAGTCCCGGAAGCCGAAGCGGTCGACGGCGACGAAGCGCTTGTCCTCGTTGCCCATGAGCGCCCCGATGAGGCTTGCACCGTGGTAGACGCCGACCTCGACGTAGGCCTCCTCCGGGCCCAGGCACGACGCCGCGTGGTTCAGGAGCGCGACGACGTTCTCGGACGCGAGATTCTCGACGTCCTCGAGCACGGGCGCGAAGCGGCGGTCGCGCGGGTGCTCGGAGCGCGGGAAGTCGTCGAAGAGCTCCGGGAGCCCCTCGAGGAAGCGCTGGGCCTCCACGTCAGAGGTGGCTCGTCACGCCGGCAAGGCTCGGGTCTTCAGCGGGCGGCTCGTGCCAGGACAAGGCATAGACGCCGTCGTCGAGGTCGCGGGCGAGCGTCGACAGCTTGAGCGGGCGGAACGTGTCGCACATGACCGCGAGCTCCGTCGTCTCCGTGACACCGAGCGACTTCTCCGCGAGACCGGGCTGCGGGCCGTGCGGCAGGCCCGACGGGTGGAGCGTGATCGACCCGACCGAGATGCCCTTCCGCGACCCGAAGTTGCCGGAGACGTAGTAGATCATCTCCTCCGACTGCAGGTTGCTGTGGTGGTACGGGATCGGCACCGACTCGGGATCGAAGTCGAGCTTGCGGGGGCAGAACGAGCAGATGACGAAGTTCGGGCCCTGGAAGGTCTGGTGCGACGGCGGCGGCTGGTGGATGCGCCCGGTGATGGGCTCGAAGTCGTGGATCGAGAACGTCCACGGGTAGAGGTAGCCGTCCCAGCCGACGACGTCGAACGGGTGGTAGTCGAGGACGTAGTCCTGGATCCCGCCGCGGACGCGCACCTTGACGAGGAACTCGCCTTCGTCGCGATGCGTCTTGAGCTCGGCCGGCGGATGGATATCGCGGTGGTAGTAGGGCGCGCCCTCGAGGATCTGCCCGTACTGGTTCCGGTAGCGCTTCGGGATCTCGATGAGACCGGGCGTCTCGAACACGAGATGGCGCTGCAGGCCCTCGGGGGCGAAGCGGTACGTGGTGCCGCGCGGCACGACGACGTAGTCGCCATCCTTGTACGGCACATCGCCGAAGGTCGTCTCGAGCGTCCCCGTGCCCTCGTGCACGAAGATCACCTCGTCGCCCTCGCCGTTCCGGAAGAAGTAGTCCATCGTCGAGCTCGGCCTGCACAGCGAGATCTCGACGTCCGAGTTCCACATGAGCGTGCGGCGACCCGAGATCTCGTCGCCCTCGGGGCCGATGTCGTACGTGTCCATGCGACGGTGCGCGTGCGCCTCCGGCACCCACTCCTCGCGCGTGATCGGCGTGAACTCGCCGAGCTCCTTCACGCGGCACGGGGACTGGAGGTGATAGAGGATCGACTCGTTCCCGGTGAAGCCCTCGAGGCCCATCACCTCTTCGGTGAGGAGCCGTCCGTTCTCGCGGAAGACGATGTGGCGCTTGCGCGGCACGTCGCCGAGACGCTGGTAGAAGGGCATGGTGATTCCTCTCGCTTCGGGTACACCGTGTTTCTAGCGCACGGCGCGCGCGAGCCGCGGCACGTGTGGGCTCGAGGGGCGGCGCGGAGGACGCCGCCCCGCTCGAAGCGTCCTACTCCGCCATCGACGCCGTCGGATCGTTCTGCCAGAGGCCGAACTCGTTCCCGCCGGGATCCTTGCCGATCGAGAACCAGCCCATGCTCGGGACCGGCATGACGTCACCCATCTCGCCCCCGAGCTCGCGAACGCGCGCCGACGCACCGTTGATGTCGTCGACGTCGAAGTACACGCGCATGCCCTGCGGGTCGCCGTCGGGCACGTAGATCGCGCCGCCGGTCTGCTCGTCGAACTGGGTCATGTGGTACTCGCTCGGGCTCCCCTCGAACGCCTGGAACTGCCAGCCGAACAGCGAGCCCCAGAAGGTGCGGGCCTGCTCGGTGTCCTTTGCCGGGATCTCGACGTGAACGGGCTTGCCTGCCATGGGACCTCCTCGTTGCCGCCTCCGCGCAGCTGAGCCGCTGCGCCTCGTCATTGAATACGACGAATCAGGGAGAAAGTTCTCGACACCGGCACGAAACGTGACCGGCCGGTGGACCTGGGGCGAGAAGCCGGCGATCGTCCCGCCGAGAGCGCTGTTGGACGCAGCCGGTTCCTCGACGCGGTCGAAGCGATGGAGCCAGCCGGGCTCGAACCGGCGACCTTCTGGCTGCCAGCCAGACGCTCTCCCAACTGAGCTATGGCCCCACGGGAAGCGGTCAGTCTAGCGAGCGGTCACAGCGCGCTACCCTCAACTCGTGCGCAGACGCAGGCCACAACGCGTCCGGGAGAGGAGACCACATCTCTTCAGGCGCTTCTCCCGGTTCGTGCGTGCGCTCTTCTCGAGCGGGCCCGCGCGCGACGTGTGGGAAGACGGCCTCGACGGTGGCGTCGATGTGCGCGAGCCGCGCAGGCCGCTCCGGCCGACACTCAGCGGGGCGGTCGCCCTCGAAGCGCCTCCGAGCGAGCGGCGCGACGTCCGGGCGGTCGGCGAGGACCCCGACCGCTAGCCAGCCGCGACCTCGACCGACGGCACGTCGTCCCAGAGCTCCTCGAGCCGGTAGAACGAGCGCGTCTCGGGCGTGAAGAGGTGCAGAACGACGTCGAGGAAGTCCCCGACGATCCAGTCCCCCTCCTGCACGCCGGCCGTCGAGCGAGGGAGAACCTTGTGCTCTTTCTTCAGGGTCCCGGCGACCTCGTCGTAGATCGCCTTCGTCTGCCTCGTGTTGCGCCCGGTCGCGATGACGAAGTAGTCCGTGAAGTCACAGACGCCCTGCATGTCGAGGATCGTGACATCCGTCGCCAGCTTCTCCTGGCAGAGGGCAGCAGTCTCACGGGCTTGCTCGAGCGGTGTCAGTTCTCTACGCGTCCTCTCGTCACGGGCCTTCGGAGTGTAGCCCTCGGTACAGGCCGAGTCGCGCGATCGCCTCGGCGACCTCCGGCGGCACGAGGCCGTCGACCGGCTGTCCGCGAGCGATGCGCTCGCGGACCTCGCTCGAGGAAACCGGCGTCGGCGCCATCGCGAAGAACGAGATGCGGTCGGGTGCGGGGAGCCGAGCGCGCGCGTCGCGCAGCTCGGTCTCGGAGACGCCCGGCCGCATCGCCGCTGCCAGCGCCACGAGCTCGAGCACGCGCTCCGGGTCCTTCCAGCCCGCGAAGGCCGAGAGCTCGTCGCCGCCGAGGATGAAGACCGCGGCATCGGGCCTGCGTTCCTCGAGGAAATCGACCGTGCGTCCGTGGTGATCGAGCTCGACGCTTGTGCCCGGGACGTCCGCGAACGCCAGACGTGCGAGCTCGACCCGTGCCTCCGGAGACGCCGAGGTCTTCTTGTGCCCCGGGCTCGCGACGACGAGCACGAGCAGCGCCTCGAGCCCGAGCTGATCCCGCGCAGCCCGCGCGAGCTCGACGTGGCCGACGTGCGGAGGATCGAAGGCGCCGCCCAGGATTCCCAGCCGAGCCCTGGTCACTCCTGCCACTCCAGCGTCTCGCCGTCCACCTCGACCTCGGCACCGGAGCGGATCCCCGCCTGCCTGAGCGCTTCCTCGAGCTCGCTCGGCGACGGCGTCTTGCCGGCGACGCGATAGCCCCGGTCCGTGCGCAGGATGCGGAAGGACGGCCCCCGCCTCGGTTGCGGGCGGTACTCGAGGAACTCCGGAAGCTCCGGCTCCTCGACCTCCTGCGGCGGTGCGACGGGACAGAGGTCGAACAGCGCGCGCTTCAGCTCGTCGATCCCCTCGCCGGTCACCGTCGAGGTCGCGACGACCACGGCGATGCGCTCGTCCGAGAGGTCGAAGGTGGGCGGCGTCTCGAGCAGGTCGATCTTGTTCAGGACGACGACCTGCAGGCGCTCGTCGAGCCCCGCGCCGTACGCGGCGAGCTCGCGCTCGATCGCCCGGAAGCTCTCCACCGGGTCGTCGGCGGAAGCATCGATCACGTGCAGCAGCAGGCGGGCGCGCTCGAGATGGGCGAGGAACTCGTGACCGAGGCCTGCGCCGTCGGCCGCCCCCTCGATGAGCCCCGGGATGTCGGCCACCGTTAGCTGCCGCGCGTCCGGGCCCTCGACCGTGCCGAGCACCGGCTCGAGAGTCGTGAACGGGTAGTCGGCGACCTTCGGCTTCGCATTCGAGACGCGCCGGAGGAGCGACGACTTGCCGGCGTTCGGAAGCCCGGCGAGCGCCGCGTCCACGACGAGCTTCAGGTGCAGCGCGAGGTCGGACTGCTCGCCGGGCAGCCCAACCTCGGCGAAGCGGGGTGTCTGCCGCGTCGGCGTGGCGAAGCGCGCATTGCCGCGTCCGCCCGAGCCGCCCTTGGCGACGATCAGCCGCGCGTCGGGCGACGTGAGGTCGGCGACGAGTCGGTCCTCGTCGTCGAGCACCTGTGTCCCGACCGGGACGCGAATCTCGGAGTCGTCCCCGTCCGCGCCGTGCTTCCGGCTGCCGCGCCCGCTCCCGCCCTTCCCGGCCTTGACCCAGCGGATCCGGCGCAGCGTGGAGAGGTCGCGCAGAGCAGGGTCGGCCACGACGAGGACGTCGCCGCCGCGGCCGCCGTCGCCGCCGTCAGGCCCGCCCTTCGGGACGTACTTCTCGCGCCGAAAGCTGAGCGCACCGTCGCCACCGCGGCCCGCCTCGACGTGAATCTGCGCGCGATCGTGGAACACGGCGAGCGTGAGGGCGAGGAAGCCTCGCCCCTACGAGCTACTCCGCCGCTTCCGCGACCGAGATGAAGCGCTTCTCGCCGCTCCGGCGGAACTCGACCGTGCCTTCACGGAGGGCGAAGATCGTGTCGTCGCGGCCGAGACCGGCGCCCGGCCCGGGACGGAACTTCGTTCCGCGCTGGCGCACGATGATCATGCCCGCCTTCACCGGCTGGCCCGCGAACACCTTGACCCCGAGACGCTTGGACTGGGAGTCGCGGCCGTTGCGCGAGGAGCCGAGACCTTTCTTGTGTGCCATCTACGAATCCTCCTTCGCGGCGATCGCCGACTCGAGCGCTGCGAGCGCGCCCTTGCGCTGCCCGTGAGCCTGCTCGTACTCGAGCGCGGCGGCGAGCATCGGTGCGTTCCACTCGGATGCCGCTTCCTTGATCGCGGCCACGGTCATGTCCTCGTACCCGGAGGGCATACCCTTCGGCCGCTCCGTCGTCGGCTCGGCCACCTCGGCCTTCGCCTCTGGCGCAGCCGACTCCTTCGCAGCGGGCTTCTCGGCCGCCTGCTCCTTCGCCGGCGCAGAGCGCTTCGCGCCGCCGATCGACTCGATCTCGATCTGGGTGAGCGAGGCGCGGAAGCCCGTATGGCGGCGGTAGCCGGTGCGCTTCTTGTACTTGCCGATCCGAACCTTCGGGCCCTTGACGCCGCCGAGCACGCGCGCGGTGACCTTCACGTCGCCCGGTACGAGCGCCGGCGAGCCGTTGCCGCCGACGAGCAGGACGTCGGGCGTGAACGTCGCGCCGTCGTCCGCTGCGAGCCGGTCCACCAGCAACCGCTCGCCCTCGCGGACGCGGTACTGCTTTCCGGCAACCTTGATGATGGCGTAGGTCATGGCTTCCTGAGGCACGCGGCGCCAGGGTGAGCCTGACTCCGGCGCGATTCGTTTGCACGCGGGTGCCCGCGAGCCGGGGAATGATAGCGGAGCAGGCGCGGCGAGTCGCCGCCCACCTTGCTCACTTCGCGGGCCTGGCCCCCGGGTCGAGCTCGTCGATCCACTCGGACATCGGCACGTACTCGGGCTCGGCCGCGCCGTCGGCTTCCACGCTCGACTCGTCGCCGCTCGCCGTGCCGTCGGTGTCCACGCTCGCCTCCTCGGCGCTCGCCGTGCCGTCGGTGTCCACGCTCGCCTCCTCGGCGCTCGCCGTGCCGTCGGTGTCCACGCTCGCCTCCTCGGCGCTCGCCGTGCCGTCGGTGTCCACGCTCGCCTCCTCGGCGCTCGCCGTGCTCTCGGCTCCGGCCTCCGCGCCGTTCGTAGCCGGCTTGCGGCGCTTGCGGCCACCACGTGTTCCACGCCGTGTGCGCTTCTTCTTCGGCTGTCCGTCCGCCTCCGCGCCGCCCTCGACGACCGACTCGGTCTCGGGAGCAGCCTCCGGCTCCTCGGCCTCGCCCTCCGCCTGGTCGGTCCCGAGCTCGGGCGGTGGGATGTGGATCGTCGGCGTCACGCGCGCGCCGTTCCCGGACGCCTCGGCGCCTTCCTCGGCATCGGCAGCAGCGGCAGTTGCGGGCTTCTTCTTGCGGCCCCGGCCCCCGCGCGTGCCGCGCCTCGTCCGCTTCTTCGGCGTTACCGGCGCGTCGTCGCCGGCGGTCTCGCCCTCCGCGACCGCCTCGGGCTCGGCCTCGGGCTCTTCGACTTCCTCGAGCTCTTCGACCTCCTCCGGCTCCTCGAGCTCGAGCGCCGCTGCCTTCGCGGGCTCCTTCTTGCGAGCCGGGGCACGGGTCGGCTTCTCGGCCTCGGCCTCGAAGGTGATGCCCCCACCGACCTCGGCGGTCTCGGCCGGCACGCCGAAGGCTGCGCCGTCGAGGATGCGCCCGACCCTCACGGAGACCTTCTTGCCGACGAGCTTCGCCGCGTCGGCGACGACGATGTCGTATCCGTCGAGCTTGGCGACGCCTGCGCCCGCGTCGTAGAGGCCGACCTCGACGAGCTTCACCGAGATCGTCTCGTCCTCCGCGAATGGAGCCGTGGGCTTCAGCGCGTCGAGCTTGCCCTGCTCGAGCACCTCGAAGTGGTCGAGGTGGACGTGGACGTTGTCCGCCGGTACGAGGAAGAACCGTCTTCGCGCCGCAGCCTCGATGTCGGCCAGCCTCCGCCCGCCGGGGCCGACCAGGAGAGAGAGCACGCGCGGGTGCACCGCGACGCGGAACGCCTGGACACGAGTCCCGCCTGCGGCGACGGCACGCAGCCGGCGCTCTATCTGGATCGCGACCGTCTCGTCCGAGACGACGAAGCCGTCGCCCTCACAGATCGGGCAGCGGCGCGTGAGGATCTCGCGCGGGCCGTCGGTCACGTTCTGGCGCGTCATCTCGACCAGCCCGAGCGGCGAGATCTCGACGACGTACGTCTTCGTCCGGTCGCGCTCGAGCTCCGTACGCAGCGCGTCCTCGACCGTCTCCCGGTTCTTCGGGTTCGACATGTCGATGAAGTCGATGACGATGATGCCGCCGATGTCGCGCAGCCGGAGCTGGCGCACGACCTCCTTCACCGCCTCGAGGTTGTTCTTCACGATCGTGTCCTCGAGCCGTCCGGCCGACGACTTGCCGCGCGAGCCGACGAAGCGGCCGGTGTTCACGTCGATGACCGTGAAGGCCTCCGCGTAGTCGAAGATGAGGTAGCCGCCCGAGGGCAGGTTCACGCGCCGCTCGAGCGTCGAAGCGATCTCCTTGTCAACCCCGTAGGCCTCGAAGAGCGGCTCCTTCTCGCGGTAGCGCTGGACGCGCTCGATCATGTGCGGGGAGGTCTTCTTCAGGTAGCTGACGATGCGTCGGTACGTGCGGTCGTCGTCGATCAACGCGCTCGAGAAGTCACCTGCGAAGAGATCGCGGACGATCCGGAGCGGCAGCTCGGCCTCCTCGTAGACGATGCTCGGGGCGGTCGAGGCCTTTGCCTTCGTCTGGATCGTCTTCCAGAGCCGCTGGAGGAAGACGAGGTCGCGCTCGATGTCCTCGGCGGACGCGCCCTCCGCGGCCGTGCGCACGATGATCCCGCCGCCCTTCGCGTCGAGCGCCTTGACGATCTCCTTGAGCCGTGCGCGCTCGTCGTCCTCGAGGCGGCGCGAGACGCCGTAGCCCTCGCCGTTCGGGACGTAGACGAGGAAGCGGCCGGGGAGCGAGATCTCCGTCGTCAGGCGTGCGCCCTTCGACTTCATGGGGTCCTTCACCGCCTGGACGAGAACGGTCTCGCCGCGGCGGATCAGGTCCTGGATCTTCTTCGCGCCCTTGCGGCCCTCGAGCTCCGGACCGACGATCTCGTCGACGTACAGGAAGCCGTTCTTCTCGAGACCGATCTCGACGAACGCCGCCTCCATGCCGGGCAGGACGTTGTCGACGACGCCGAGGTAGATGTTCCCGGCGATCGAGCGGCGCTCCGGCCGCTCGAGGTAAGCCTCCGCAACGCGGTCGTCCTCGAGGATCGCGACACGCTGCTCGCCGACGTCGACGGAGATGACGAGATCACGCTTCGCGGCCGGGAGTGCGGCGCGACGGGTCGCCGTCCGGCGCCGCCCGGCCTTCGCGCCGCGACGATCCTGGGTGCTCTTCCGCTCCTGCCTGCGCTCGGGCCGGCCGCGGGCCGTCTCCTTCGCGTCGGCCTTGCCCGTTGTCGCAGCAGCCGGTGCCTCGGCCTGGCCGTTCGCCGGCGTCGGCTTCTTCTTTCCGCGCCCTCCGCGGCTTCCGCGGCGGCGCCTCTTCCTCGCCGGATCCGTCGCCTCTACGGGCGCTGCGGCCTCCGACTCGCTCTCAGGTCGTCCAGGTTCCTCCGGTGCGACCTCTGGTGCCGCGACGGCTTCCGTCGCTGGCGTCTTCGGCTTCCGGCCGAAGCGGAACCACTCTCGTGCCAAGGTATGAATCTCCTCTGGTTGTCGCGCGCGTCAAAGGAGACGCCCCAGGCGTCTCCATCGCGCTGCGTGTGTTGAAAAATCTGGCCACGTTTGTAAAGCCTGGCTTCAGAGTACCAGGGGAGGGTGTCTGCGCCAGGTGCCCGCCCCGCCCGGGTGTCGTCGCCCGACGGTCAGGCGGCTGCAGGCCGGAGTCGAGATCGCCTCGCGCGAACGGCGCGGAGACGCTGTGAGAGCCTGGCCCACGCCCAAGGCTCCACTTCCCCGTACCGAGTCTCGGTCTGCCCCCGCGTCGCCTCGAGATACTCGAACCACGCGTCGGCTTCTTCGAGCTCCAGCAGCTCCTCCGCCAGCTGTGAATTCGGCATCGCTCCTCCGATCGCCTTCCCTGGACTCGACCCCGGGCCCGTCTCCAGCCCGTTCGGCGCGATCCTAGGACCAGCGCCGGACGGAGCCTGCGCCGCTGAAAGAGATCAGCTGCTTCTGCCGGAGAGCCGCCGCAGGCCGGCGCCGACGACCCACGTGCCGGCGGCCGCGACGGTCGCGTCCACGACGGCCGCAGGCAGGACCCGCTTGGCCGCATTCGCAGCCTCGCGGAAGGCGAAGCCGCCTACGACGGCCGCCACGGCGAAGGGCGCGACCGCCTTCAGCGCGTCGGGCGCGGCCAGGGGAACGGTTCCCTCGAGCTTGCGGAGCTCGATCAGCATCTTGATCTGTTCGAGCGTGATGAGCGGGCGGGCCGCGCGTGCGCCTTTGCCCGTCGAGGCGAGGACCGCGGAGCGGATGATCGTCGTGCCCACGACGGCCTCGGCGGTCTTCTCCTCGAGCACGGGCACCCTGCGAGCGAGCTCGACGGGGTGCTCCACCGCCTCGACGATGCGCGCGGAAATCTCGGGCATCGGGAACCCCTCGCCCGCCCGGCACTCGACCACGAACGGCGTGAGGACATAGGACGTCGTCCAGGACGCCTGCGGCCAGAGCTGGATGAGGATCACCGGAACGCGGGCGTGATCGGCCCGGCGCACGAGGTCGTCGTCGGCGACGCCGGGATCGCCCGCGATCACGTGGACGAGCACGGAGCTTCCCTCGAGACGTGACGCGTCGACCTGGACCGCACCGTGAGCGGCATCCTGGCCGAGCTGCCGGGCGAGCTGCTCCGCGAGCATGCCCGTGACGAGCACGGGCCCCACCCACCGGGTATCGGCCTCCTCCCGCACGGTGCCGACGATGCTCCGGAGCTCCATCAGCACGGGCTTGAGAGCGACTCTCACGGGGCTCGCCCCGGGTAGTTGCCTCTCGCGTGGATCCCCTGCAGCACGCCGATGAGTACGAGGTTCGCGACCATCGACGTTCCGCCGACCGCGATGAACGGGAGCGGGATCCCCGTCACGGGAGCCACGCCCATGGTCATGCCCACGTTGACGAAGACCTGAAACAGGAAGGCGACGACGAGCCCGCCGGCGACGACGGCGCCGTACAGGTCGCCCGCCACCGTGACGACGCGGAGGCCGCGCCAGACGACGAGCAGGTAGAGGAGGAGGAGCACGGCGCAGCCCACGAACCCGCGCTGCTCTCCGAGCGACGCGAACGCGAAGTCCGTCGCATGCTCCGGGAGGTAGTCGAGCCGCGTCTGGCTGGCCTCGGCGGTTCCTCGCCCGTTGAGCCCGCCGGAGCCGATCGCGGTGATCGACTGGTTCACGTTCCAGGTGAGGCCGCTCGGGTCACGCTCCGGGTCGAGGAAGCCGGTCACGCGCTCGGCCTGGTACGGCTCGAGCACCTCCACGCCGGCCGACGGGAGAAGCCAGAGCACCGAGAGCGAGGCGAAGGCGCCTGCGGCCAGCAGCGCGAGGAGCTGGCGCCAGCGCACACCGGCGAAGAACAGGACCGCGAACAGCGCGGCCGCGTAGACCAGTGCGGTGCCGAGGTCGGGCTGGAGGAAGACGAGGAGGATCGGCGCCAGGCCGAGGCCGAGCGCGGAGAGGATCGTCCGCCAGCGCGTGACGCGCCCGGCCCGCCCGACGACGAAGCCGGCGAGCGCGAGGACGAAGAGCACCTTCCCGAGCTCGGATGGCTGGAACTGGATGACGCCGAGGTCGATCCAGCGCCTCGAGCCGCGAATCTCCTCGGCGAGCGCGAACACGACCACCATCAGGCCGAGGGTGGCGCCGTAGAGCCACTTCCAGTGCCTGCGGACGAGGTCTAGCGGCACGAGCGCGGCGGCGATCATCCCGCACACCCCGACGGCGGCCGCGATGGCCTGCCGCACGACGAAGTGGTTCTGGTCGCCGGGGATGTCGAAGCGCGTGATGCCGTCGACGACCCAGAGCCCGTAGCCGACGAGGACTCCGGCGGCGATCAGCAGCACCCAGTCGAGGCTGCGCAGGAACGCGACGGGCTTCGACACCGCTCGCGGCCCGCGGACTGCGACCGGCGGGCGGCCGGCGACGTCGATCATCAGTCCGTCTCCTCGAGTAGGCTCGTGTTGAGCGGCGCCTGCCGGCCGAAGAACTTCTCGAAGACCTTCAGCGCGGCGGGTGCGGCGGCGGTCGAGCCGTGGCCGCCGTTCTCGATCAGGGCGCAGACGACGAGCCGCGCGCTCTCGGACGGGCCCCAGCCGCACCACCAGGACTGGTCCTCGAGGTGGTCCGCGGGGTAGCCGGGGAGCGGAACGACCTTCTCCGCGGTCCCGGTCTTGCCGGAGATCGGCACGGAGTAGTTCCCGAACACGCTCGAGGACGTGCCGCTCGACGAGTGGGTCGCGAGATAGAGGCCCTCACGCACGACGCGAACCGCCTCCGGGTCGAGCCCGGCCGACTTCGGCGGCAGCGGCGCGAACCGGCGCTCGATCACGCGCGGCGAGTTCTTGCTTCCGGGGCGCTCGACGTCCGAGACGAGGTACGGCGTGACGACGTTGCCGCCGTTCGCGAGCATCGCGTAGAAGGCCGTCATCTGGAGCGGCGTGACGAGCAGGTCCTTCTGGCCGATCGCGAGCTGGATGGAGTCGCCCGGGTTCCACGCGCGGTCCCAGTCGCTCGCGAAGGTCTTCTTCCTCCACTCCGGGGTCGGGAGGAGCCCCTCCGCCTCGCCGCGAGATGTCGAGGCCGGTTGCCGATCCGAAGCCGAAGCGGCGCGCCCACTGCTGGAGCCGCACGCGACCTTCGCCGCCGCGCTCGTAGAAGCGGTTCCCGATCTCGTAGAAGTACGTGTCGCACGACTCTGCGAGCGCCTCGACGAGCGTCATCGGCCGATCGACGAACGGGTTCCAGTTGATGAACTTCTGCCGGTCGAGCCCGTAGTACGCGACCGGAGAGCACTGGATCGAGTCGTAGGCCGAGAAGACGTGGTCCTGCATGCCGGCGAGCGCGGTCACGGGCTTGAAGGTCGAGCCGGGCGGGTAGAGACCCGCGGTCGCGCGGTTCAGGCTCGGGTAGTTCGATCGTCTCGCCGCCTCTTCCACGAGAAGCGGCTCGAGCTTCTTCGGGTCGACGCGGCCGACGTAGACGGACGGCTTGTACGTCGGGTTCGAGGCCAGCGCGAGGATCGCGCCGTCGCGCGGGTCCATCGCGACGATCGCGCCGCCGTTCGCGGCCCAGTGGTCGTTCTGGTGCGCGAGGTCGATGCCGTACACGAGCGCCTGCTCGGCGGCGCGCTGGAGCTGGACGTCGATCGTGAGCCGGAGCGCGAAGCCGGCGCGCGCCTCCTGGGTCGGCACGTAGGCGCCGACCTGCCGACCGACGGAGTCGACGCGGATCTGGCCGAGGCCGTGGCGGCCCCGGAGGTAGGAGTCGTACGCCGGCCTCGATGCCCGCCTTGCCGAGGCGATCGCCTCCGCGGTAGCCGTCGCGGCGGAGCATCTGTAGCTCCTCGGGCGAGATCTCGCCCACGTAGCCGAGGATCTGCGCCGCGAGCGCGCCGTACGAGTAGTCGCGGAGGTACGTCTGGACGATCCGCACCCCCGGGAACTCGGCCCGGTGCTCGTACAGGTAGTTGACCTGGGCCTCGCGGACCGCGGTCTTGACGGTGATCGGCGTCAGCGGGTCGGACGCGCGCGACGCGACGTCGCGGGCGAGCTCGCGCTGCGGCACGCCGAGCACCTGCGAGAGGCGACGGACGATGTCGCGCCGCCTCCCCTCCGCGTGCGGCATGTCGCCGACCCAGAGCTGCACCGCGGTTCCGGCGACGTTGGAGACGATGACGCGCCCGTCGCGGTCGAGGATGGGGCCGCGCGGCGCCTCCTCGCGCACGAGCCGGATCTGGTTGTTCTGGGCGGCGGTCAGGTAGTCCTCGCCGGAGAGCACCTGGAGCGACCAGAGCCGGAAGAAGAGGATCCCGAAGACGACGAGCGCGAGCGCGCCCAGGATCCCGACACGGAGCGCGAGCGACGGCGTCAGCCGATAGGGCTCGCGGACGTGGGGATCCGGCGGGAGGAACGTCCCCGACCCCGAGCGCTGCTCCTCGTAGGCGCCCTCAGGCAACGAGCTCCACCTCCCCCGCCCGCTGGAACACGACGCGCTCGCCGACGAGCGCACGGACGAGCGAATACACGGGCACCGCGATGGCGAGGTTCAGGAGGACGGCGGGCCAGAGCGTGGTGAAGAGCGCGTGCCGCGCGACGACGTCGTCCCCGAGCATGTAGTGGAGCGCGAAGCCGAAGAAGGCTGCGAGGACCGTCATCACCCCGACACTGACGAGGAGCGGAAGCCAGCGCCCGCGTGCCGTCGTCTCCGCATAGCGGCCGGCCCAGAAGCCGGCGAGCGTGAGCACGAGCGAGGTGAGGCCGAGAGTCTCGAGCGTCAGCAGGTCGACGACGAGGCCGCCCGCGAACCCGAGCACGGCGCCGGGAACCGAGCCGCGCAATAGGCCGAGCGAGATGACGGTGACGAGCAGCACGTCGGGCGCGCCGCCGAAGATCGAGAACGAGGAGAAGATCGCCGCCTGGAACAGCGCCGCGACGAACACGATCCCACCCGCTCGGGCTGCGTTACCGAGCGTCATCCCGGCTCGTCGGAACGAGAACGAGGACTGCGTCGAGCCCGCCGAAGTCGACGTACGGGTCGACCTGAACCTGCTGGTAGAGGTCGGTGTCGGTCTGGCCGACGCTCGTCACCTCGCCGACCGGGATGCCCTTCGGGTACAGCGAGCTGAGCCCGTTCGCGCTCCAGCCGGCGGTCACGAGCTCGTCGCCGACCCTGACCACTTCCTCCTTGCGCACGCGGTCGAGGACGAGCGTCTCGCGGGTGCCGCGCGCGTGCCGGACGATCCCGGGCGCGCCGGTGCGCAGGTCGATGGACGGGACGGCGAGCTGCTGGTCCGTCAGGAGCTGGACGCGCGAGGTGCCGGGCGTAACGCGGGTGACGAGCCCGACGAGGCCCTGGGGGGCGACGACGGGATCGTTGACCCGCACGCCGTCGTTCGTGCCGACTGCGATGACGACCGCCTGCGTGAACGCGCCGGCGGGGCGACCGATGACCTCCGCCGCTCGGCCGTTGAAGTCGCGCGGGAAGCTCGGGCCGTCGCGATACTCGAGCAGGCGCCGCAGCGTCACGTTCTGCTGGAGCGCGAACTCGTTCTGGATGGCGCGCTGCCGCAGATCCTCCACTTCCTTGCTCAGCTCCTCGGCCTCGGAGCGCGCCGTGAGCAGGCTGTCGACCCAGCTGTAGGCGTCCCGGAACGGCTGGGCGACGCGCTCGACTCCGACGGCGAACGGCCGGAGCACGCTGGCGCCTGTCGACTGGATCCCGCCCAGGGATCCATCCGAGCCCGATCGGAACGAAAGCGAGATGAGGACGAGCGCGACTACGACGAGCGCCCCGACGATCAGTCGTCGCCGCAGCACTCCGGCACTCCGGGAGCCGAGAGGGGTGGGCGGAACCCGCCGGACGGTCACGCCCAGCGCCGCCGAGCGAGCGCTGCGATGCCGGGGCACGACGGCCCAGTCTAGCGAGGTGGCAAGCCGTTTCCCTGGGTCCGGGTGCCGTTAGCGCCGCTGCAACACGGGCACGGCTGGGCCCGGCCGTCGACTAGTAGCGGAGCAGCCCGTTGCGGCGCGCCGCGCGGCTCTTGCTCGCGCGATGGATGACCTCGAACTCCTCGAGGCTCCGGCCCGACCCGACGGCCACGCAGGTGAGCGGACTGTCCGCGAGGTGAACCGGGATCTGCGTCTCGTGCCGCACGCGGTCGTCGAGCCCCTGGAGCAGCGCGCCGCCACCGGCGAGCACCACGCCGCGGTCCATGATGTCCGCGGCCAGCTCGGGCGGCGTCTTGTCGAGCGTGGACTTGAGCGCGTCGATGATGAGCGTCACCGGCTCGTCCAGCGCGCGCCTGACCTCCTCCGAGGAGATGATCACCGTCTTCGGGAGGCCGGTGAGCATGTCGCGCCCGCGCACCTCGGCCTGGAGCTCCTCCTTGAGGCGGAAAGCAGAGCCGATCTCGAGCTTGATCTCCTCGGCGGTCTGCTGGCCGACGAGGAGCTTGTACTCCTTCTTGATGTGGTTGACGATCGCCTCGTCCATCTCGTCGCCGCCCACGCGCATGCTCTGGGAGACCACGATGCCGCCGAGCGAGATGACGGCGACCTCGCTCGTGCCGCCGCCGATGTCCACGATCATGTTCCCGGTCGGCTCGGCAACGGGAAGCCCGGCGCCGATCGCGGCCGCCATCGGCTCCTCGATCAGGTAGGCCTGGCGGGCGCCGGCCGAGAGCGTCGCCTCCTCCACCGCGCGCTTCTCGACGCCTGTTACGCCCGACGGCACGCAGACGACCACCCGCGGGTGCGCGAAGCGATGCTGGTGCACCTTGTGGATGAAGTGCCGGAGCATCTGCTCCGTGACGTCGAAGTCGGCGATGACGCCGTCCTTGAGCGGCCTGATCGCGGAGATCGTCCCGGGCGTGCGACCCGAGCATCCGCTTCGCCTCGACGCCGACCGCGTGCACCTCGCCGGTGCGCTGGTCGATCGCGACGACGGACGGCTCGGAGAGCACGATCCCGCGCCCGCGCACGTACACGAGCGTGTTTGCAGTACCGAGGTCGACGGCCATGTCACGACCGCCGAAGCCGGTCAGGGTCTTGAAGAACGCCATGAGGGGCAGGGAGTGTACCTACGTGTTTTCCAGCAACTTCGGCGCGTGGCGCTCGAGGAGCGACACGAGCAGCGCCCCCGGTAGCCCGACGACGTTCAGATAGTCGCCTTCGATCCGCTCGACGAGGCGCCCGCCGAGGCCCTGGATCGCGTAGGCACCCGCACGCCCCGCCCACTCCCGGCTGGCGAGGTACAGCGCGGCGGTGTCCGGGCCGACCTCGCGGAAGGTCACCTCTGTGCGCTCGTGCTCCACCACCTCCACCCCCGGGCCGAGCAGGCACAGGCCGGAGACCACCGTGTGCGTGCGGCCGGAAAGGTCCGCGAGCATGCGCACCGCGCCCTCCTCGTCGGCCGGCTTGCCGTACACGCGGCCGTCGAGCACCACGGCGGTGTCCACGCCGAGCGTCACGCGGTCCGGCGGCGCGACCGACCTCGCCTTCCCCACGGCGTGCGCCCGTACGAGCTCGGTCGCGTCGAGCCCCGGACGGTCGTCCTCGACGTACGTCGGCGCGACGACCTCGAACGGGATCCGCAGCTGCTCGAGGATCGCGCGCCGCTGCGGGCTCGTCGACGCGAGGGTCAGCCGGGCTTGCGTGCCGCCCAGATCTCCTCGACCGGCCATTTACTCGCCCACTCGGGGGTGACGTAGGAGTAGTACTCGTGCGTCTCGGCGCCCTCCGGCGCGTACAGCTCGACGAGGTTCTCGATCTCGAAGCCCGTCTCGCGAAGCAGGCGGAACCAGTCGCCGTGGCTCAGGTGGAACTCGACACCGCCGTCCGGCCATGCGATCCGGTGCATGCCGCGCTGCGGCCGTTGGAGCGTCTCCGAGGTCGCCTCCTCGTCCTCGACGGCGCAGAGCATGATGAGCGCGCTCGAGCGGAGGAAGACGAGGCGGCCGCCGGGCCGGAGGAGGCGCCAGGCCTCGGGGATCCAGCGGTACGGGTCGCACCAGATGCTCGCGCCGTACTCGGAGAACGCGAGGTCGAAGCTCGCGTCCGGGAGCGGGACGTCCTCCGCGCTCGCCTCGACGAGCGGGAACTCGAGGCCGGTCTCCCGCTGCAGCCTGCGAGCGGTCTCGAGTTGCGCCGGAGTGACGTCGACGCCAACGGGCCGGGCGCCACGCCGTGCGAGCCAGGCGGAGAAATAGCCGGTGCCGCAACCGAGGTCGACGACGTCGAGCCCCGACACGTCGCCGAGGATGCCGAGCTCGGACTCGGGGTTGGCGAACGTCCCCCAGGTGATCTCGTCGTCGTGCCACACGCGGTCGGCCTCGGCGTCGGTGTACTCGGCGTTCGACTGGGTCCAGAGGCCGCGGTTCTCCGCGACGTAGTCGGGCGAGTCAGACAAGCCCGTCGGGGAAGAACAGCGCGAGCTCCCGGCGCGCGCTCGCCTTCGAGTCCGACCCGTGCACGATGTTCTCGGAGAGCTCGAGCGCGAAGTCGCCGCGAATCGTCCCCGGAGCCGAGTCGAGCGGGTTCGTCGCGCCCATCATCGTGCGAACGACCGAGATCGCCGACTCGCCGCTCACGGCCAGCGCGAGGACAGGCCCCGACGTGATGAAGTCGACGAGCGAGCCGAAGAAGGGCTTGCCCTTGTGCTCGGCGTAGTGCTCCCGTGCGGTCGGCTTCGGAATCTTCAGCAGGTGCGCGCCACGAAGCTCGAGCCCGCGGCGCTCGAAGCGCGCGACGATTTCGCCGGCGAGGCCACGGCGCATGCCGTCGGGCTTGACGAGGACGAGTGTGGTCTCGCGCGCCATGAGGCCGCGAGTCTAGTCACTCGGCTCTACTCGCTCGCCTGGGTTCTCCGAGTCGGTCGGAGCGGCTCGGGTGACACGTCCTCGAGCACGGGCAGCACCGGTGGGACGGACGCCGCGCAGTACGGGCAGACCTGCCACAGGGCTTCCAGCGGCTGGCCGCAGGAGGCACACGACTGCTTCAGCCGGGTCGTGCAGACCGGGCACACGAGGTAGCCGGCCTCGACGCGCGCACGACACACGGGGCAGCGCTGGTCGAGCTGGGCGAGCCGCTCTTCCATCGCCTTGATCTCGAGATCGCGCTCGAGCACGTCCTGGAGGTACTCCGGGGGTCGGAAGAAGAGGTAGATGATCGGCCCGAGGAAGGGAGGGACGAGGCCGATGAGCGTCGCGAGCGCGATCAGCCACGGCTCTTCGATCCGGCGGCGCGCGTCCTTGAAGGTCCAGAACGCCGTCGCCAGCCAGAGGACGACGAGGAAGAAGATCCCGACGTTCCGGATGAGCCCGACGTCGGGATCGTCGAAGAGGCCGGCGAGGTAGGTCACAGCAGTAGCTTGCCCACGAGATAGCCCAGTGCAAAGGCCCCGCCGACGATCGCGGCGACCGCGAGTGCTGCGAAAGCCAACACTCCCAGGCGTTCGCCCACCCGCGTCATCTTTCCTGCTCGGCCTGTGCGAGGTCGCCGAGGAGATAGAGAGAGCCGGTCACGAGCACAGGTTCGCCGAGCTCGTGCCCGCGTTGCAGCGCGGTCGTCGGAGGCTCGGCGACCTCGACGTGGTCGAAGTGGGAGCGAGCGACCCGCGCGAGGTCCTGAGCAGGCAGCGCCCGAGCGGAGGACGACGTCGTCGCCACGAGGCGCGATCCCGCTCCGCGCAGCTCCCGGAGCATCCCGTCCGCGTCCTTGTCGGCGAGGATCGAGACGACGAGGGTGAAGTCGAGAGCGGGAAGGCGCTCGACGAGGTACCGAACACCGTCGGGATTGTGCGCGCCGTCCCGGATCTCTGCCCGCCGGCCCTCCAGGCGCCCGGGGAGCGCGATCGCCACCTCCGCATCGATCTCGTGACCGACGAACGCCTCGGCGGCCTGCCGCGCGCCCCCGATCCGTAGCTCGCGACCCGGTACGAGGTGCGCGAACTCGTCGTCGGGCAGGACCACGACCGCGTCGTCCTTGACGACCGCGAGCTTCTCGCGGGCGATGCCCTCGATCGTGTCGCCCAGGACATCGGTGTGCTCGAGCGCCACGTTCGTGAGCAGTACGACGCGCGGACGGACGACGTTCGTCGCGTCGAGCCTGCCGCCGAGACCGGCCTCGACGACGGCGACGTCCACGCCGGCGTCCGCGAAGGCAGCGAGCGCTGCCGCGGTCACCGTCTCGAACTGGGTCGCCTCGAGACGCTCCGCGACAGGTCTGACGAGCTGCACGGCGTGCTCGAAGTCGGCATCCGCTCCGTTCAGGCGGATGCGCTCGCTCCAGCCCAGGACGTGCGGGGAGATCGTCGTCCCCACGCCGAGCCCCTCGGTCAGCAACAGCTGCTCGATCGTCACCGCCGCAGTCGACTTGCCGTTCGTCCCGACGACGTGCACCGCGGGGTACGCGTCCTGCGGGCTCCCGAGCTCGGCGAGCATGGTGTGCATCCTCTCGAGCCCGAACCGATGCGGCCAGGGCGACAGCGAATCGAGCCATTCGACCGCGCTCACGCCGGAATCGTAGGGTGAGAGCGCACGCGGCCGATCGAGCCTCGCTTGAGCGGATCTTGAGCGTGGCCGACGAGCCTCCGCGCGACACTGGAGGTGACTCATGCTTCGTCGCATCGCGTACTCGGGAGGCATCGCCCTCACATCCGCAGCGCTCGTCCTCAGCGCTGCTGCCGGGGCCGGGGCCGGCGGCCGTCAGTCGACCGCCTGCCCCCTGCGGGCACAGGCGGTCTTCTGGACCTCGACCGACTGGGAGCTCCTCGGGGAAGAGCTCGAGAAACAGCTCTCGCCGTGCGCGGACTACTACATCTCGATCCCTCCGCTCTCGAACGACAAGACCGGCCTGCGAGCGCAGCAGGACGACGTGATCAGGGCGCTCGGCCCGAGGTTCCATCCGGTGGCCGAGATGACACTGAGCGGCGCGACAGCATGGTCGACGTGGGTAACGGGCGCCCCGGGTCGGACCTGGTTCGATGCGGGGGTCGAGTTTCGAAGGCGGATGTCTGCAGCTGGGTACCGCTTCGACCTCGGAGAGACCTGGCTCCTGAACGAGTTCGAGCGCAGCACCCGCCGAGACGAGGAGCCGTACCCGCGGGATGCGATGGCAGAGCTCCTGCGCGGCCTGCGTGTCGGAGACGGAACGGGGCCTGCGGCGCCCGGCATCGTCGAGATCGGGATCGCCTACACGCACCAGAACATCACGGATGTGGGCGGATACAAGGCGGAGCTCAAGTCATGGCTCCAGGACTCGGCTTTCTGGAGTCGCGTGAGCCCTGCCATCTCGGTGCTGACGAAGGAGGTGTATCCGGACGCACGCTTCTGGGGCGTCGCCGGAACGGAGCGCAACCAGCGCGCGCGCCGGCTCTCCCAGTACATGGAGCACGCGATGAATCTCGTACGCGCCGCCCCGAGTGGGGCGGGCGCGGCTCGGGCTCTCTTCGAGCGCGCGTACATGCCGCTCGGGAGCGCCACCTGGCCGGCGCTCGGTCCTGATCCCTACACGCCGCCGTTCTGCTGCGGCCATGGCTGGACGCTCATTCCGCTCGACGGGATGCTCGCCTTCGTCTCCGAGCAGATCTATTCGATCCGCCGCTACGTCGGAAACCACAAACGGGGCTCCCCGAAGGGGCGGCTCGGGTTCTCGTGGCAGCCGACGAACAACTTCGACCTGCCCGAGGCGGAGTGGGACCAGGCCAAGCGTGCGATCGCTGCGCGAATCGGCGAAGCGATCCGCTACGCCTACCGGCCGGGCCTCGCGTCGTCGAACTTCGCCTGTCGGCCACCCGGCGGTGCGACGGACTGGTGCCTCGGCGCAGACGTGCCGGGCGCGGCGCTCACGACCGAGTGGGAGACGTTCGAACGCTGGAACTGACGCGTATCGTCTGACCTGTGAGCGACGGAGTGGCTGATCTCTCGCGCCGCGATCTCGTCACGCGGGCCGGTGTCGCCGCCGCCGCCATCGCGCTCGGCAAGCCCGAGCTCGGCGAGGCGGCTCCCGACCTCCGCCGCTGGAGCGCGGTGCGGGCGCAGTTCGCGCTCGACCCGAGGCGGATCCACCTCGCATCGTTCCTCCTCGCTGCGCATCCGCGTCCCGTGCGCGCCGCCATCGAACGCCATCGGCGCGGGCTCGATCGAGACGCGGTCACGTATCTGCACGCGAACGAGGGGCGGCTGGCGGCCGACGCTCGCGCCGCCGCCGGCCGCTTCCTCGGCGTTCCGGCCGACGAGGTCGCCTTGACGGACTCGACGACCATGGGCCTCGGGCTCCTGTACGCGCGCCTTGTACTCCGCTCCGGCGACGAGGTGCTGACGACCGAGCACGACTTCTATGCGACGCACGAGGCGCTGCGGCTGTCCGGAGCTCGTGTCCGGCGCGTGCGCCTGTACGACGACCCGCGTCGGGCCTCGGTGGACGAGATCGTCTCGCGTATCCGGCGCGGCGTCTCGGAGCGGACACGCGTCGTCGCGCTCACCTGGGTGCACTCGAGCACCGGGGTCAGGCTCCCGATCCGGGCGATCGCGGATGCCCTCCCGGAGCGAGTCCTCGTCTGCGTCGACGGCGTCCACGGCTTCGGCGTCCAGGCCGCGACGATGCGCGAGCTCGGGTGCGACGCTTTCGCCTCCGGGTGCCACAAGTGGCTGTACGGCCCTCGCGGAACAGGCGTGCTGTGGGCGAACGAGCGCGTGCGCGCGCTCGTGCGACCCACGATTCCGTCGTTCGACGACGGCGCGAGCTACGGCGCCTGGTTGTCGGGCGGAACGCCCTCAGGGACACCCGACGGCGCCCGGCTGACGCCGGGCGGGTATCACTCGTTCGAGCACCGCTGGGCGCTGGCGCCAGCATTCGACTTCCACGTGGCGATCGGACCGACGCGCGTCGAGGCGCGTGTGCGCCAGCTGGTCCGGCGACTCCAGGCCGGCCTCGCGGAGCTCCCGCGCGTGCGCCTGCGCACGCCGGCAGCGAGCGCTCTCTCCGCGGGCCTCGTCTGCTTCGAGGTGGCGGGCGTCGATCCAGGGGCGGTCGTCCAGCACCTGGTCGCCCGCCGGATCGTCGCGAGCGTCACGCCGTACGCGCAGCGCTACGTCCGGCTCGGGCCCGGGATCGTCAACACACCCGCCGAGGTCGACGCCGCGGTGCGCGCGATCGCGGCCCTCTGACCCTCAGTCCTCGACGACAGGCGCGGCGACGACACCGTAGCCCTGAGCCTCGAGGAGGGCAGAGGCCCGCGCCGCCTGCTCCTCGCCGGTGACGAGGATCGTCAGCGTGCCGCCGCGCTCCGGGGAGAGGTGCTCGAGCTCGAAGTCGGAGACGTTGATGCGGTTCGCGCCGAGCGCGTGGAAGATCCCCGCGAGCACGCCGGGGCGGTCGGGGATGTGCACGCGCAGCCGCTGCAGGGCTCCCGCGTCCTCGTAGGCGGACTCGAGCATCTGCCGCCGGTTGCCGCTCGCCTCGCCGATCCAGCGGGCGAGCGAGCCGGCGTCGCCGTCCGCCAGCGCGGCCTCGAGCTCCTCGACCCGCCGGCGGTGCTCGGCGAGCGACGCGACGAGCGCATCTCGGTTCTCGAGGAAGATGTCGACCCAGATCCGCGGGTTCGCGCCGGCGATCCGCGTCATGTCCCGCAGGGATCCTCCGGCCGCGGACAGCGGGTCGTGGCCGTCGAAGCGGGACCCGCCCGCCTGGTTCAGGAGGACGTTCGCGAGCGCGTGCGGGAGGTGGCTGGTGACCGCGACGAGGCGGTCGTGCGCCTCCGGCCCGATCGCGAGCGGCCGGGCACCGAGCGCCGTCGCGAGACCGTGGGTAGCCCGGTAGCTCTCCGGATCGGTCGATGCGAGCGGCGTGAGGAACCAGGTCGCCTCGTCGAAGAGCTCGGCGTTCGCGCGTGCAGGACCGCGCGTCTCCGCTCCGCAGATCGGGTGGCCGCCGACGAACCGCGGGTTGCCGCCCGAGGACGCGCACACGGATCCCTTCGTCGAGCCGACGTCCGTCACCGTGCAGCCCGGAGGCGCGACCTCGAGCACCTCGCGGACGACCGCGCTGAGACCGGCGACCGGTACCGCGACGAGGGCCAGGTCGGCGCCGTCGAGGGCCTCCGCAAGCGAGCCCGCGGGCGCGACGGCCGCGCGCTCGGCGGCGATCGCGAGCGCCTCGGCGTCCTCGTCCCAGCCGACGACCTCGCCGAGCTCGGCGCGGCGCGCCGCCAACCCGGCGGACGCACCGATGAGGCCTGTCCCGACGACCGCTAGCCGCATGGCCGCCGGCAGGTCACGCGGCGCGCATGAGCTCGGCGACGCGGAACGCGAGGTCGAGCGACTGCCGGCCGTTCAGACGCGGGTCGCAGAGCGTCTCGTAGCGATGGTCGATCTGCTCCTCGCTCACGGCCTCCGACCCGCCGATGCACTCGGTCACGTCCTCGCCCGTGAACTCGACGTGGATCCCGCCGGGCCACGACCCCACTTCGCGGTGAGCCGCGAAGAAGCCGTGCAGCTCGTCCATGATGGCGTCGAAGCGGCGGGTCTTGCGGCCCGACGCGGTGCGCACGAGGTTCGCGTGCATCGGGTCGCAGACCCAGACGACGGGGATCTCGGCCCCGCGGACGGCGCGCAGGAGCGGCGGCAGGGCCTCGCGCACGTGCTCGGCTCCGAGCCGGGCGATGAACGTCAGGCGACCCGGAACTCGGTCGGGATTGAGCCGCTCGGCGAGCCCGACGGCCTCCTCGGCCGTGGCCGTGGGCCCGAGCTTCACGCCGATCGGGTTCCGGACGCCGGAGAAGAACTCGACGTGGGCTCCGTCGAGGTCTCTCGTGCGGTTTCCGATCCAGAGCATGTGCGCCGAGCAGTCGTACCACTGCCCGGTGAGCGAGTCCTGGCGCGTGAGCGCTTCCTCGTAGGGGAGCAGGAGGCCTTCGTGGCTCGTCCACACGTCGACCTCGTGGATCGCGCGCTCCGTGTCGAGGTCGATCCCGATCGCCTGCATGAAGCGGATCGCGCGCTCGATCTCGTCGGCGAGGATCTCGTAGCGCTGGCCGGCGGGCGAGCTCGCCACGAACTCACGGTTCCACGTGTGGACGTGCGTCAGGTCGGCGAAGCCGCCCTTCGTGAACGCGCGGACGAGATTGAGCGTGGAGACCGCCTGGTAGTAGCCCTGGATCATCCGCTCCGGGTCGGGAATGCGGGCCTCCGGCGTCGCCTCGTCCGAATGGACGATGTGGCCTCGGAAGCTCGGAAGCTCGACGCCGTTCACGACCTCGGTGGGCGCGCTCCGCGGCTTCGCGAACTGGCCGGCGATGCGCCCTACCTTCACGACGGGCAGCGTCGCCCCATACGTCAGCACGGCCGACATCTGGAGCAGGACCTTGAGCTTCTCGCGGATCGCCGGCGCGGAGACGTCGCGGAACGACTCCGCGCAGTCACCCGCTTGAAGGAGGAACGCGCGGCCTTCGCACGCCTCGCCGAGGGCAGCGAGCAGTGCGCGCGCCTCGCCCGCGAAGACGAGCGGGGGAAGCGCTCCGAGCCGCGTGCGCGCTGCGTCCAGCGCCTCGGGGTCGGGCCACTCGGGCTGCTGCCCGGCAGACCGCTCGCGCCACGAGGACGGAACCCAGGTTTGCTCGCCGACCGCCATGAACGATGAGTGTAGAGGCGACCTCGCGCCTGCTCCCCTGGTGCCGAGGCGGCGTCGCTCATACGCTTCCGTGATCTGCAGATGACGAACCGCGACCCCGATCCCACCGTCCGCGAGATCAGAGACGAGATCTCGGCCGTCGACCGCACGATCGTCGACGCCGTGAACACGCGCATCGAGCTCGTCGCGAGGCTCAAGCGGTACAAGGCCGAGAACGACATCCCGTTCGTCGACCCGGACCGCGAGCGAGCGCTGATCGACGAGCTCGTGGCGGCGAACCCGGGCCCGCTGAGCGCGGATGGCCTGCGGGAGCTCTACACCGGGCTACTCGAACTGACGAAGCGCCAGGTGCCGTAGCCCTCAGCCGAGGAAATTGCGCGCGATCTGGAGCCCGTCCGGCGTGAGGACGCTTTCAGGATGGAACTGGACGCCCTCGATCGCGTACTCCTGGTGTCGTATCCCCATGACCTCGCCGTCCTCGGTGCGCGCCGTCACCACGAGCTCGTCGGGGACGGTGACCGCAGCCAGCGAGTGATAGCGACCGGCCTGGATCTCGTCGGGAAGCCCGGCGAAGACCCCCGAGCCGTCGTGCCGGACCTTGCTCGCCTTGCCGTGCAGGAGCGCCCGCGCCTGCCCGACCTCGCCGCCGTACGCCTCGATGATCGCCTGGTGCCCCAGGCACACGCCGAGCGTCGGGATACTGGGGCCGAGGTGGCGGATCAGCTCGACCGAGATACCTGCATCGGCCGGGCGCCCCGGCCCGGGGGAGATGACGAGGCGATCCGGAGCAAGCGCGTCCGCCTCCTCGGGTGTGATCGCGTCGTTCCGGTACACGGCGACCTCGGCGCCGAGCTCCTCGAAGAGGTGGACGACGTTCCAGGTGAAGCTGTCGTAATTGTCGATCAGGAGGACCTTCACGCGTACTCCTTCTCCGCGAGCTCGATCGCGGCCTCGAGCGCGGCCAGCTTGGCGAGACACTCGGCGTGCTCCGCGGCCGGGTCCGAGTCTGCCACGACTCCCGCCCCTGCCTGCAGCCGTGCGACACCGTCCGCGACGACGATCGTGCGCAGCGCGATGCACGTGTCCATCGTCCCGCCCGGCAGGAAGTACCCGACGGCGCCCGCATACGGCCCGCGGCGGTACTCCTCGAGCTCGGAGATGATCTGCATCGCACGGATCTTCGGCGCGCCGGTGACCGTGCCCGCAGGGAAGCAGGCGCGGAGCAGGTCGAAGGGAGACACGTCCTCGCGCAGCTCGCCGACGACCTCGGACACGAGGTGGCTCACGTGCGAGAAACGCTCGACCTCGAACGAGCGCGTGACGCGCACACTGCCGGCCCGGCAGACCTTCGACAGGTCGTTGCGCCCGAGGTCGACGAGCATCACGTGCTCTGCGCGGTCCTTCTCCGACGCGAGCAGGCGCTCCGCATCGCCCTCTCCGGCGGTCGTCGTGCCCGCGATCGGGCAGACGCTCGCGACCCCGTCCTCGCAGGCGACGAGGCGCTCCGGCGACGAGCCGACGAGAGCGAGCTCGCCCAGCTCGAGCAGGAACAGGTACGGAGACGGGTTCACGCGGCGAAGCGCGCGATAGAGCGCGAGCGGCGACGCCGAGGTCGGCCGCTCCGCCCGTTGCGAGGGGACGATCTGGTACGCGTCGCCCGCCCGGATGTAGTCCTGGCAGCGGCGCACGTTCTCCTCGTAGCGCTCCTGCGAGGGCATCCGCCGGAGCTCGCCCGCGGCTCCGTGCACGCGCGTCTCGTCGGAGTCGAGCGCCTCCGCCAGCGAGCGGGCGATCGTTTCCGGGTCGCCGGCGAGCACGTCCACGATCCCCGCGCCGTGGTCGAAGCGGACGAGCGTGTCGGCGACGACGAAGCGGCTCTCGGGGTACGGCGGTCCGTCCGCCGGGAGCGGGACGGTCGGCTCGAGCGTCGCCGCGTAGTCGTAGGCGAGGTAGCCGACGACCGGCTTGTCGAGCGTCTCGGCGGTGCCCGCGTCGACGACCTCGGTGCCCGAGCCGATGAACGAGTTGCGGCCGAGGCGTCCCCGCTCGACCGACTCGAGCAGGAAGGAGCCGCCGCCCTCGCCGCGCAGGCGCAGATACGCCCCGAGGGGCGTCAGCAGGTCGGCCGGGATCGACGGGCTCGACGTCATCTAGCCATTCTCGCCCGAGGCGAGAATGGCGAGCTCGCGGCGGTAGCGCTCGAGCTTCTCTCGTTCGGCGTCCACGACGTGCGCCGGCGCGTTCTGGACGAAGCTCTCGTTCGCGAGCATCCCCTCCGCACGCGCGACCTCCTTGCGCAGGCGCTCGACCTCGGCGTCGCGGTTGCCGTCGACCCGCTGGCGGTCCGGGCGGACGACAGCCGCGAACACGCGCCGCTCGTCGTCCGAGTCGAGCTCCACCTGGACGCCGCTCCGGCGGAAGATCTGCGCCGCCTCCTGGACCCGGTCGAGTGCGCCCGCGTCGTCCGCGAAGCGCGTAGTCCGGCTCCGGCCAGGGCGAGACGATGAGCCGGGCGGTACGCCCCGGGATCTGCGTCCAGATCTCCTCGGTCACGTGCGGCAAGACCGGGTGGAGCAGCGCAAGTAGGCGCTCGAGCGCGGCGAGCGCGGTCGCCGCCGCGTCGGCGTCGTCCTCGTACAGGCGCGGCTTGATCGCCTCCGCGTACCAGTCGCAGAAGTCGTCGAAGGTGAGGTGGTAGAGCGCGTCGGTCGAGGCGGCGAAGTCGAACGTGCCCCAGCTCTCCTCCACCTCCGCGCGCACCGCGTCGATCCGGCCGAGGATCCAGCGCTCCTCGAGATCGCGCGGCCGGGCATCCGGCGTCGCGTCGCCCACGTTGGCGAGGATGAGCCGCGAGACGTTCCAGAGCTTGTTCGCGAGCTTGCGCCCCTCCTCGATGGCGCCGTACGAGAAGCGGACATCCTGCGTGGAGGAGATCTTGAGCAGCCCGTAGCGGGTCGCGTCGGCCCCATGCTCGACGATCGGCTCCATGGGGTCGATCCCGGTGCCGAGGCTCTTGGACATCCGCCGCCCGTCGGGCGCGAGGACCGTCGAGTGGATGATCACGTCGGTGAAAGGCACCTCGCCCATGAGCTCGAGCCCGGAGAAGATCATCCTGTTCTCCCAGAGCCGGATGATCTCCCGCGCTGTCGAGCTGACATTGCCGGGGTAGTAGCGCTCGAGCTCGGGGGTCCTGTCCGGCCACCCGAGGGTCGCGAACGGCCAGAGCGCGGACGAGAACCACGTGTCGAGCACGTCGGAGTCGCGCACGAGCTCCGTCAGGTCGCAGTGAGCACACACGAAGGGCTGGTCGACCTGCACGGTGATGTGCCCGTCCGCGCAGTACCAGATCGGGAGCTGGTGGCCCCACCAGAGCTGCCGCGAGATGCACCAGTCGGGCGCCTGCTCGAGCGAGTCGAGGGCAAAGCGGTGCTGCGACTCGGGGTGGTAGCGGACACGCCGCTCCTTCAACGCCTCGATCGCCGGCCGCGCCAGCTCCTCCATCGAGCACCACCACTGCAACGAGATGATCGGCTCGACGCGCGAGTGGCAGCGCTCGCACGTCCCCACGGAGTGGCGGTACGGCTCCCGCTTCTCGACGAGCCCACGCTCCTCCGCCCAGGCGAGCACGCGATTGCCCGCTTCCTCCTGCTCGAGCCCGGCGAGCTCCCCGGCCTCCGAGTTCATGCGGCCGTCCGGGCCGATCACGACCGGCTCCGGCAGCCCGTGCTCGCGGCCGATCGCGAAGTCGAGCGGGTCGTGCCCCGGGGTGACCTTCAGCGCGCCCGTGCCGAAGTCGGGGTCGATGCGCTCGTCCGCGATGACCGGGACGCGGCGCTCGGCGAAGGGCACGACGACCTCGCGCCCCACGGCGTCCTTGTAGCGTGGGTCGTCGGGATGCACCGCGACCGCGACGTCCGCGAGGATCGTCGCGGGCCGCACGGTGGCGACCGAGACGCCGTCCCGGCCGTCGCCGTCGGCGTACGGGTAGCGGACGGTGATGCAGCTCGTCCCTCATCTCGACGTGCTCGACCTCGAGGTCCGAGATCGCGGTCTCGTGGAACGGGCACCAGTTGACGATGCGGTAGTCCCGGTAGATCCAGCCTCGCTCCCAGAGGTGGACGAAGAACGTCATCACGGCGCGCACGTAGTCCTCGTCCATCGTGAACCGCTCGCGCGCGTAGTCGAGCGAGGCCCCGAGCCGCCGGAACTGGCCCATGATCGTCCGCCCGGTCTTGTCCAGCCAGTCCCAGGTGCGGAGGACGAAGGCCTCGCGGCCGAGGTCGTGCCGCGTCAGGCCCTCCTTCGCGAGCTCGCCCTCGACGACGTTCTGCGTCGCGATACCGGCGTGGTCGTAGCCGGGCTGCCAGAGCGTGTCGTAGCCCTGCATCCGATGCCAGCGGACGAGCACGTCCTGGAGCGTCCCGTTGAGCGCATGGCCCATGTGCAGGTCGCCCGTGACGTTCGGCGGTGGGACGCAGATGACGTACGTGCCGTCGCGACGCGCGCCGGCGCCGGCCGCGTACAGGCCTTCCTCCTCCCAGCCCTTCTGCCAGCGTTCCTCGACGCCTTCGGGGCGGTACAGGGTCTCCATCGGCGCGGAGTCTAGAGCGGCTGTTCGGGGCGAACCGGAGCGGGCTAGCGCGCGCCCGTCAGCCGCCCGGATACCGGGTACGAGGGGCATCCCTTTGCAGCGCGCAGCATCGGCTCAGGTTAGCGCGAGGAGCCGGAGATGACGAGGATCGTGCTCGTGCCGTGCGCGTAGAGCTTCCCGGCGCCGTCCTCGACCCGCGCCTCCGTGGTCGCGACCGTGCGGCCGGGGTGGACGATCGTGCCGGTGCAGCGGACCACACCCGTATCGACGGTGAGCGCGCGCGTGAAGTTCGACTTCACCTCGAGCGTCGTCCACGGAACGGGCTGCTCGAGCGTCGTGACGAACGCGCAGCCCATCGCCGAGTCCATGAGCGTCATCGCAAGGCCTGCGTGCGCGACCCCGATCGGGTTGTAGTGGAACTCCGCCGGCCGGCACTCGAACACGACCCGGCCGCGCTCGACCGCGACGAGTGTGAACCCGAGCGTCTCCGCGATCGGCGGCTGCGAGAGCTCGCCGCTCGCCATCAGCTCCATCAGCTCCAACCCGGAGTGCCCGGCCATGCGGTCCCGGAGGGCGAACGGGTCGTCCCACGAGTACGTGCGGGTGCGCTCGGTCATGGACGAGACGCTAACGACCGGCCGCGTACCCCTGCATGCCGCGCGGGTTCGCAGCGGCCCTGAGGAGGCCGTCCTTCTCCCGCGCGACCGCGCTCACCCGGCCGAGCGACCAGGCCGGCCAGAGCGCGACGTCGTGCTGGCGGCGCTGCAAGTCGTCGACGGTGCGCGCGCCGAACCGCGACTCGAGCGAGAGCGAGCGCGGCGCGATCCTCCGCGGGTAGAAGGACGAGATCAGGTGGTCGGTGTGGAACTCGGGTGCGTCGACCGCCGCCTGGAGATCGAGACCGAGATCGACGTGGCGGAGGAAGACGTGCAGCGCCCACTGCTCCTGCTGGTCGCCGCCCGGCGTTCCCCACGCGAGGTATGGCTCGCCGTCACGGAGCGCGAGGCCCGGCGAGAGCGTCGTACGCGGTCGCTTCCCCGGCGCGAGCGAGGACGCGAGCCCTTCCTCGAGCCAGAACATCTGGGCGCGCGTCCCGAGCGGCCACCCGAGCGCCGGGATCACCGGGGAGCTCTGGAGCCAGCCGCCGCTCGGCGTCGCGGAAAAGAGGTTCCCGAACCGGTCGGCGACGTCGAGGTGGACGGTGTCCCCGCGGGTCGGCTCACCCGAGCCCGGAGTCGCGATCGCCTCGGGGAGGCGCGGAAAGCGACCGAGACCCGGTCGCACCTCGGCAGCCGAGTGCTCGCCCACGAGCTTCCGCCGCTCGTCCGTGTACTCGGCCGAGAGCAGCACGTCGAGCGGCACGTCGCCGTCGCCGTAGAGCGCGTCGCGGTCGGCGAACGCGAGCTTGGCGCACTCGGTCACGACGTGTACGAACTCGGCCTCCGAGAGCTCCGCGAGGTCGTAGCCGGCGAGCAGCGCGAGCTGCTGGAGCGCGGCCGGGCCCGTTCCCCAGGCGCCGGTCTTGCACACCGTGAGGCCGCGGTAGTCGAGCGTGACCGGGGACTCGAGCGTCGCCTGCCAGCCCGCGAGGTCCTCTCCGGCGAGGAGCCCGCCCTCTACCTCGCAGAAGCCCGCGATCTCCTCGCGCCACGAAGCCCTTGTAGAAGAGCAGTCGAGCGCGCTCGAGCTCCTCCTCTCGCGCCCCGCCCTCGCTCTCCTCGACGATGCGCCGGTACGTCGCGGCGAGGGTCGGGTTGCGGAAGAGCGCGCCGGGCTTCGGCGCCGGCAGGTAGAGCTCCGCCGAGCCTGGCCACGAGGCGAGCAGCTCGCGGTTCGACTCGATCGTCGCGGCGATGCGCTCGTGCAGCGGGTATCCGTGCTCCGCGTACCCGATCGCGTACTCGAGGACGTCCGCGAGCCGCCAGGTGCCGAAGTCGCGGAGCAGGAGCAGCCACGCGCCGAAGGCGCCCGGCACGCAGGCGGCGAGCACGCCGGTTCCGGGCACGAGCTCGTGCCCGAGCTCCTGGAAGCGCTCGATCGTCGCCGCGGCGGGCGCGACTCCCTGTCCGCACAGCACGAGTGGCTCGCCACGCTCCACCGCCCAGAAGACCGCCGGGACCTCACCGCCGGGTCCGTTCAGATGCGGCTCGACCACCTGGAGGACGAAGCCGCTCGCGCACGCGGCGTCGAAAGCGTTGCCTCCCCGCTCGAGCACGGACATCCCGGCCGCCGAGGCGAGCCAGTGCGTGGACGCGACCATCCCGAAGGTGCCGCGGAGCTCCGGCCTCGTGGTGAACGTCACGCCGCGGAATCTACGCGGGCACCTCTGCCGCGCGTCAGTACTGTCGGCTCTCCACGACCTCGACGACCCGCCCTGTCGGGCCCTCCAGTCCTTCGACGCGCTTCCAGAGCTCGCGCAGCGAAACGAGGAAAGACGCGGCCGCGGCCGCGTCGTCGAACTCGAGGTCGATCAGCGCGTGGTTCGGGTCGTCGTCCGCGCGCAGGACGCGGTAGCGCCGCACACCGCCCTGCTCCCTGCCCACCGGGTCCGAGTCGAACGCCCGCTTCCACGCGTCGAAGTCCCGGACACCGTGCTCGATCCTGAGGACGTACATGGAGCTCTTTCCAGGATGCGTGCCTGAGCTCGCGCTCAGGCCGTCTCTTCGGCGAGCTCTTCGAGCTCGTCGGACATCGCGCCGCCGCTCGTCAGCAGCGTGGGCTTCAGGCCCTTCGCGATCGTCTCCTTCGTGATGACGCACTTCGTCACGTCGGTGCGCGAGGGCAGCTCGAACATGACGTCGAGCAGCGCGGACTCGATGATCGAGCGCAGGCCGCGGGCCCCGGTCTCGCGCTCGAGCGCACGGTCGGAGATCTCCCAGAGCGCGTCCTCGGTGAAGACGAGCTCGATCGAGTCGTACCCGAAGAAGCGCTGGTACTGGCGCGTGAGCGCATTCTTCGGCTCGGTCAGGATCGCCACCAGGTCCTCGCGCCGGAGCTGGTGCACCGCCGAGATGACGGGCAGGCGCCCGACGAACTCGGGGATGAGCCCGAACGACATGAGGTCCTCGGGCATCACCTTGGCGAGCATCTCGGCACTCTCCTCGGAGTTCCGGGAGCGCACGTCCGCTCCGAAGCCGACCGCGTTCTTGCCCATGCGGTGCTCGATGATCTTGTCGAGCCCGGCGAACGCGCCACCGCAGATGAAGAGGATGTTCGTCGTGTCGATCGAGAGGAACTCCTGGTGCGGGTGCTTGCGCCCGCCCTGCGGAGGCACCGAGGCGACCGTGCCCTCGAGGATCTTGAGCAGCGCTTGCTGGACGCCCTCGCCGGACACGTCGCGCGTGATGGACGGGTTGTCCGCCTTGCGCGCGATCTTGTCCACCTCGTCGATGTAGATGATCCCGGTCTCGGCCTTCTTGATGTCGAAGTCCGCGGCCTGGATCAGCTTCAGGAGGATGTTCTCGACGTCCTCACCGACGTACCCGGCCTCGGTGAGCGCCGTCGCGTCGGCGATCGCAAAGGGCACGTTGAGGATGCGAGCGAGCGTCTGCGCGAGGAGCGTCTTGCCGCAACCCGTCGGGCCGAGGAGCAGGATGTTCGACTTCTGGAGCTCGACCTCGGCGTCCTCGAGCCCCATGCGGACGCGCTTGTAGTGGTTGTAGACCGCGACCGCGAGCGTGCGCTTCGACTCCTCCTGCGAGATGACGTAGTCGTTGAGGACGGAGTAGATGTCGAGCGGCTTCGGGAGATTGTCGAGGTCGAGCTGGGCCGGGCCGGTCAGCTCCTCGTCGATGATCTCGTTGCAGAGGTCGATGCACTCGTCGCAGATGTAGACACCTGGACCAGCGATGAGCTTCTTGACCTGCCGCTGAGACTTCCCGCAGAAGCTGCAGAGGAGTTGCTCGTTGCCCTCGCTCGCTCGAGCCACGTGTCTCCTTTTACTCCGATTTCGGTCTTCCGACTAGTCCCAAAGTCAACGGTGCTCGATGACGCGATCGATGAGCCCGTAGGCCTTGGCTTCTTCGGAGGTCATGTAGAAGTCGCGATCCATGTCCCGCTTCAACGTCTCGAGATCCTGGCCCGTGTGCTCGGCCATGATCTCCTCGATTCTTCGCTTCAAGGCAATCGTCTCGCGTGCATGGATCTCGATGTCAGCCGCCTGACCCTGGTACCCGCCCCACACCTGGTGGATCAGGATCTTCGAGTTCGGCAGCGCCATCCGCTTCCCTTCCGCGCCGCCGGCGAGGAGGAGCGCGCCCATGCTCATCGCGATCCCGACGCAGATGGTCGAGATGTCGGGCTTGATGAACTGCATCGTGTCGTAGATCGCGAGCCCCGAGTACACGTTGCCCCCGGGCGAGTTCAGGTAGAGGTAGATGTCCTTGTCCGGGTCCTCCGACTCGAGGTGGAGGAGCTGGGCGATCACGAGGTTCGCGATCTGGTCGTCGATCGGGGTTCCGAGGAAGACGATCCGCTCGTTGAGCAAGCGGGAGTAGATGTCGAACGAGCGCTCGCCGCGCGACGTCTGCTCGATCACCATCGGAATCAGAGGGCTCATTCGGGCTCCTTGCTGCCGGGGGTCCACAACTTCGTGTCCGTCGCGGGCTTTTCCTTGTCGGGTGTCCACAGCTTGTCGCGGGCCTCCGCGAGCTCCGGCGCGATCGGCTTCACATCGGCGACGAGCCGGTCGAGGGCGGCTCGGAGACGGAGGTCCTCGCGGATCGACTCCTGCTGCCCGTGCGCCCAGACGTCCTCGATCAGACCCTCGGCGTCGTCCTCGCCGGCGTTCTCCGCCTCCTCGCGCAGGTACGCGCGCACGTCGTCGTCCGACACGTCGAGCCCGGCCCGCTCGGCGAGCGCCTCGAGCGCGAGCTCGCGGGCGACGGAGACGGCGGCCTCGAGCACCATCTGGCGCTGGAGGTCCTCGGCGCTCGTGCCGCTCGCCTGCATGTACGCCTCGAGCGAGATGCCGCGGCGCTCGAGCGAGCGGACGAAGCCCGTGAGGAGATCGGACGCACGCGTCTGCACGAGCGGCAGCGCCGGCTGCACCTTCGATTCCTTGACAAGCTCGTCGATCGCGGACATCCGGAACGCGGCGTCGATCTCGGCATCGAGCTGCTCGCGGAACGTCGCCTCGACGCTCGCGCGCAGCTCGTCGAGCGTGTCGAACTCGCTCGCGGCGCGCGCCAGCTCGTCGTCGATCTCCGGCAGCACCTTCTCGTTGACGTCGCGGAGCGTGACCTCGACGGTGCCGCTCCCACCGTCCGCGCGCTGGAACGAGACCTCCTTCGTGTCGCCGGGCGATGCCCCGACGAGCACGTGCTCGAGCTCCCCGGCGAGGCGGCCGGCGCCGAGCTCGACGACCGTGTCGCGCTGGGCCTCGCCCTCCGGGTCGACGATGTCGATCACGACTGTGTCGCCGACACGCGCCGCTCGACCTTCGGCCGGGGCGAGCTCGGCGACCGTCTCGCGCAGAGTCTCGATCTCGGCGTCCACGGCGTCCTGGGGCACGTCGGCCTCCACGCGGGGCACCTCGAGCGTCGTCCAGTCGACGATGTCCGGCAGCGGCTGCACCTCGACCGTCGCCGCGAACGACCACGGCTCGTCGGCAGAGCTCGGAAGCTCGAACTCGTACTGCGGGTCCGTGATCGGGCGGACGCGGTTGCGCGAGGCGGCGCTCCAGAACCAGCCTCCGATGTGGCTGTCGACGGCCTCCGTGTAGATCCGTTCCTTCCCGAGCCGGGAGATGAGCACGGGCTCGGGGATCTTCCCCTTGCGGAACCCGGGGAGCTTGACGCTCTCGGCCAGGTCGGAGACGGCGTGCTCGACCGCGTGCTTCACCTGCTCGGGCGGCACCTCGACCGTCAGGCGAACGCGATTCTCGCCGAGCTCCTCGACCGTTGTCATGCGCCAATTCAACCAGCCTGGCGATGGGTGCCGGGGGATGAGCCTTGGAGCGCTCCGTAGGATCGCGCCGTGAGCGAGCGATACGACGCGGTCGTCGTCGGGGTCGGCGGCATGGGGAGCGCGACGCTGTATCACCTCGCCCGCCGCGGCAAGCGCGTGCTCGGGCTGGAGCGCTTCGACGTCCCGCACGAGCTCGGGTCGTCGCACGGCTACACGCGCATCATCCGGCTCGCGTACTTCGAGCACTCGAGCTACGTGCCGCTCGTCCGCCGAGCGTACGAGCTCTGGCGCGAGCTCGAGGCCGACGCCGGCGAGCAGCTCCTCCACATCACCGGGATCGTCGAGGGCGGCAGGCCGGATCTACGACGGCGTCCTCCGCTCGTGCGCGGATCACGACCTGACGCACGAGGCGATCGACGGGCGCGAGGTCGGTAGGCGCTTCCCGGCCTACCACCTGCCACCGGAGCTCCCGGTCGTCTTCCAGCCGGACGGCGGGTTCGTGCTCCCCGAGCGGTGCATCGTGGCGCACGTGAACGGCGCGCTCGCGCACGGCGCGGTCGTGCGCGCCCGCGAGCGAGTGCTCGAGTGGGAAGACTGGGGCAACGGTGTGCGGGTGCACACGGAGCGCGGCGTCGTCGAGGCGGACCGGCTCGTGCTCACCGCCGGCGCGTGGTCGCAGTCGGTCGCGCGGCTTCCCGCCGGAATGGCGCGCGGCGTGCGGCAGGTGCTCGCCTGGCTCCAGCCCGCGCGACCCGACCTCTTCACACCGGAGCGCCTGCCGGTCTTCAACCTCGTCCTCGACGACGTGCACTACTACGGCTTCCCGGAGTTCGTGGTCCCCGGCTTCAAGATCGGCCTCTACGACCTGGGCGCCGAGAGCGGCGATCCCGACACGATCTCGCGCGAGCCGACACTCGCGGACGAGGCGCCGCTGCGCGCGTTCGCGGAGCGCTACTTCCCCGACGGCGCGGGGCCGACCCTTGCGCTCAAGACCTGTCTCTTCGAGCCGTCGCCCGACGACCACTTCCTCATCGACGTCCACCCGGACAGCGAGCGAACGGTGCTCGGTGCCGGCTTCTCCGGCCACGGCTTCAAGTTCTGCTCCGTCGTCGGTGAGATCCTCGCCGACCTGACGCTCGACGGAGACACCCGCCACGACATCGGCTTCCTGCGCCTCGGCCGTTTCTCCTAGGCGGGCGATGCGGGCGGGAGGACTCGAACCTCCAAGGACCGAAGCCCAACGGGACCTAAACCCGTCGCGTCTGCCAGTTCCGCCACGCCCGCGGGGTCCCGAAGGATAGGCGCCGGTCGGGGCGCCCCGCCAAGGCTCGAGGGCGGCTAGTAGCGGCCGACGAGGATGGCGAAGGTCTCGCGGACGCTCTCCACGACGAGCCCCACGAGGACGACGATGGCGACGACGGCCGCGGCGCCGTAGATCTCGCCTGTCGCCGAGAGCATCAGGAGCGCTGCGAAGCACCCGACGACGAAGAAGGCGGTCGAGAGGGGTCGGCGAGTGTACGTGCCGAGCCCGAGCCCGACGAGGAACGCGGCGCCGAAGACCACGATCCCTAGCGTCATGCGGCGAGGGTAGGTCCGGGGTCGGACGGACCGGACCGTGGAGCCCGCACTGGCGCTGATGGGGGTCAAGACCTGTCTACGCGGAGCCGACATCAACCTCATGCCCGTTCTGCGCGCATGGGCTGCTGCTGCGTTGGCGATCGCCTTCGCGTGCTTCGCCGTGTACACGGTCGTGATCCTGCTCACCGAGCCGGGTGACGAGCTGAATGCCTTCTTCACCCGCTGGCTCTACCAGGGGCTCATCCTGGCCGCCGCGCTGCTGGCGGGAGCACGGGTCCTGCTCATCGCGCGGGACCGGCTCGCGTGGGCGTTCATCGCGGCTGCGCTCCTCTGCAACTCCTTCGCCGAGATCTACACCATCGCCGCCGAGCCGAGCGAGTACCCCTCGCTCGCCGACGCCGGCTGGATCGCCTTCTACCCGCTGGTGTACGTCGGCATCGTGCTCCTGCTCGGGCGACGCGCCCGTTCGATCAGCGGGACGCTCTGGCTCGACGGCGCAATCGCGTCCGTGGCCGCCGCAGCGGTCGGCGCAGCCGTTCTCGTCGGGCTCGTTCTCCACACGACCGAAGGATCACCGAGCGCAGTAGCGACGAACCTCGCCTACCCGATCGGAGACGTTTTGCTGCTCTCCGCCGTCTTCGGCGTGTTCTCGCTCGCTCGCTGGCGCCTCGAACCGCGCTGGCTCGTGCTCGGACTGGGCGTCCTCGCGACGACGATCGCGGACTCGATCTATCTCTTCCAGGTCGACACGTACCAGGAGGGCGTCGCCATCGATCCGCTCTGGCCCGCCTCGGGCCTGCTGATCGCGACGGCCGCGTGGATCCGGGAGCGCGACGAGCGCGGTCTGGCCGTCGAGGGCCGCCCGCTTCTGGCCGTGCCGATCGCGGGCGCACTCTGCGCGACCGGGATCCTCGTCTACGACCACTTCGAACGCGTGAACAAGCTCGCGCTGACGCTCGCGACGGTTGCCGTCCTGCTCGTCCTCGTACGGTTGATCGTGACGTTCCGCGACAACCGGCGCCTCTTCGAGCTGACGCGGCACGAGTCCGTCACCGACGAGCTGACCGGGCTCTCGAACCGGCGCAAGCTCATCGTCGATCTCGAGGCGAAGCTGGCCGACGAGTCACCGACGGCGACACTTCTCATGATCTTCGACCTCGACGGGTTCAAGGGCTACAACGACAGCTTCGGCCACCCGGCCGGCGACGCGCTGCTGGCGCGGCTCGGCGCGAAGCTCGCCGCAATACCGGGCAACCGCGGCGATGCATATCGACTCGGCGGTGACGAGTTCTGCCTCATCGCCCGCGTCTCCGACGGGGAGGTCGAGCCGCTGATCGACGCGGCGTGCAAGGCCCTCTCCGAGCAGGGCGAAGGGTTCGACGTCTCGACCTCGTTCGGTGCAGTCATGCTGCCCGACGAGGCGACGAGCACGAGCGATGCGCTCCACCTCGCCGACGAGCGGCTCTACGCGCAGAAGAACTCGCGCAGGCTCGGGAGCGACCGCACGGTTCAGACGCTCATCGATGCACTCCTCGAGCGCGAGCCCGGCCTGCAGGCGCACGGCGAGGGCGTCTCGAGCCTCGCCGTCGAGACCGGGCGGATGCTCGGCCTGCGGCGCGACCAGCTCGACGAGCTGACGCGCGGCGCGGAGCTGCACGACCTCGGCAAGCTCGCCGTGCCGGAGGCCATCCTCAACAAGCCAGGCCCGCTCGACGACGGCGAGTGGGAGTTCATTCACCAGCACACGATCGTCGGCGAGCGCATCCTCCGCGCCTCCCTCGCTCTGCGGAACGTCGCCGGCATCGTGCGCTCGACGCACGAGCGCTGGGACGGAACCGGCTACCCGGACGGCCTCGCGGGCGAGGAGATCCCGCTCGCGTCGCGGATCATCGCGGTCTGCGACGCGTTCTCGGCGATGACTTCGGTGCGCCCGTACCGCGAGAAGGTCTCGTTCGACGAGGCGCTGGCGGAGCTCGAGCGCGGCGGAGGAACGCAGTTCGACCCGAACGTCGTGCGCGTGGTCACCTCCCTCGTCCGCGACCTACTCGAGACCGAGCACGCCGCGTAGCGCGAACGGCACCGCTGCGCGCTACCGTGCCGAGACGGCCCCGTAGCTCAGTGGATAGAGCGGCAGACTTCGAATCTGCGGGCGGAGGTTCGACTCCTCCCGGGGCCATTCCGAGGCTCGGCCGTCCTCCGTGCCGCCCCGGCGGGCATCCGAGGCTCGGCACCCGCGACCAGGCCCCGCCGCCTGAGCGCATCGCGAGGGGGAGGCGCGGGCGAGAGAGTAGCTCCGGTATTGCGCCCCGCCGACTCAGGTTATGTGCCCTGATCCTCGTGTTCTCCGCCGCCCTTGGGATCGCTCTGCGGGTCAGGCCCGCGGTAGCCTCCTTGACTCTGGCGGTCGCCAGCGGGGACTTCGTCGAAGCTCTGCGTTTCCTCTGCCGAGGTCGCCGAAGGCTCGTTCCGTAATCGCGCCTTGTCGGCCAGCTTGTCCAGGTAATCCCCGACGTCCTTTGCCTTCGTCGCCAGAGCACTCAGTACCTCCGGTGAGCGTTGCTCCGCCTCCTCCTTCAGCGAGGTGATCCACTCCTCGATCCGTTGGTCGTAGCGCTTGAGTCGTGACTCCTGGTCATTGTCCGCGGCAGATTCGTCGGTGGTGTTCGTACGTTCCGTTTCGGGTGGTGCGTTCACTACAGGCTCCCTTCTGACCAGAAGCCCCGCTCTTCGGCGAGGCTTCTGAGTCGACGCGGTTCTCTCCTGTCTCAGGTTCGGAGTGCTCCGTGTCCGCCCCGGCGATCCACAACGACGCGGTAGAGCGCGAGCAGGATGATCGAGCCGACGATTGCCGTTAGCCAGGTCGAGATGTCGAAGAACTCATCCATCGGATCCGCACCGAACAGCGCCCCAGCCAGGAAGCCGCCAAGGATCGCTCCCACTACGCCGACGACCGCGGTGATGATCCACCCGCCCGGATCGTCGCCGGGCATGATCGCTTTGGCGATCGCGCCTGCGAGTAAACCCAAGATGATGAACGCGATGATTCCCATTGCCGCCCTTCCTCTCGATTGGGACGGATGGGTTCCCTGAGGACGGGGAGGTCAAACGCTTGCCGCGAGAGGCGCCGAGAGCAGGCCCCGACGCCCTCGCACTCGCGAGGGGAAGGGAACCCCTCGGTTAGCCTGGCGCGGGTATGGGCGGCAAGGATCGCTGGGCTGAATGGCTCGCGCACAGGCGGTACGGCGATGACGCCGAGCAGCGTCGTCGTGGACTTGAAGAGCTGACTCTCCGGCGCGACCGCGTACTGGACAACGCCAGGCTCGCCGAAGGCGAGACGTTGCTCGACGTGGGTTGTGGAGAGGGGTTGATGGGGTTCGGCGCTATCGAGCGCGGTGCTGGGTTGGTCGTGTTCAGCGATATCTCGCAGGAGCTTCTCGACATCTGTCGTGAAGCAGCCACCGACCTCGGCGTCGCTGACCGCTGCCGCTTTCTGCAAGCGCCTGCCGACGACCTCGCGTCCCTTGAGGACCACTCGATCGACGTTGTCACAACGCGATCCGTGCTGATCTACGTGGACGACAAGGCTTCCGCCCTTTCCGAGTTCAGCCGGGTGCTCCGACCAGCCGGTCGAATCTCACTCTTCGAGCCGATCAACCGCTTCTCACGACGAAGCGCCGATACGTGGGCTGGCTACGACCTCGGAACCATCCCAGCCATCGCGCAGAAGATTCGTGCGGTCTACGACGCGATTCAGCCGTTCGACTCCGACCCCATGCTGAACTTCGACGAGCGGGATCTCATCGATCTCGCGGAGCAGGCGGGCTTCTTTCCGATCCACCTCGACCTCGAAGCCGGGCTGACCGCGCTCGAACCTCGTTCATGGGAGGGCTTTCTCAGCAGCGCGGGCAACCCTCAAATCCCCACCGTTGCCGAGGCGATGCAGGAGGCCCTCACGCCAGAGGAAAAGGAACGCCTCATCGGGCATCTTCGACCTCTCGTCGAGGAAGGCGGCGGCGTCGAGCGGATGGCGACCGCCTATCTCTACGCCGCCAAGCCCTAGACGCCATAACCTCCTACTTCGTGAGTAGGGGGTCAGTCCCGATCCCGCATGAACGCTGGGTTTCGCGGAGCGTGGTCAACCGGTGGTCAACCCGCGTGGGCTGCGATTTGGACCGTTTCGGCTACAGAACCGACCTCATGCGCTCCGGGATGAACTCGGAATGCGCGAGCGTTCGGTAGTCCACGATCCACTTGCTCTCCGCGGCCGAGTAGTGCCAGGTGCTCTCGGGGAGCGAGAGCAGGAAGCGGACGAAGTCGGCAAGTGACTCCGTCTTGGGGATCCAGTGTCGTACCCGACATCCAGAACGTTGACGGTGTCCGAGCCGCTCGACAGATCGACCGCGATCACGTCCGCGTTACAGAACATGAGAGGGATCCAGCTCGGCTTCCACGAGAAATCCGGCTCTTGGAGCTGACCGGTCTCGCCTGACGCTCGGAAATCGCACGCGAGCTTTTCCGCAAGTTCAAGGTGATAGCGGCGTCCGAAACTTGCGCCCAGGCAGTCAACGAGGCTGCCGGGCTCAAAGCGACAGGGCACGAGTGCGACCAGCGCGTGGAGGGAATTCGGAAACCTCAAGGCTCCGTTGCGCCAGGAGAACCAGTCCACGACTTCGCCGGGAGCCGGGACGGCCTCCGACGCGAGCTGGGACTCGATCTCGTCTTGCCCGAGGCCGGGAGCAATGCGACTCCCCTGATCGAACCCCTTCCGTCGCCATGTCTCCTCCAGGTCGCGGAGGAGATTCGCTAGCTCAGTCACCGTAGCCGTGCTCACCCTAGGGAAGGCGACTCGGCGCACGACGCACCGCCCTCCCGGTTGTCGCGAGCGTCGGCAGGCGCTAAAGATGGCCCCTCGGGAGGGGATTTGAGGTGGAACTCGACCAGGCTGCTCGGCCTTGCTGGCATCGCGCTGCTGGTGGCGATCGGCTGGACCCTTCGTGCCGACGACGCCCGCTCGGCCCGTGACCTCGGCGTCGAGACGCGGCAGGCGACCTGCCGCGAGGCCGCCCTCTCCGGCGGGTACGTCGCCCGCGTGAACCGCGCGCTGCGCGCGCGCCGAGACGTCTGGGGCAAGGCGATGCTCGCAGCGCCGGGAGGCCCAACCTACGAGCGGGCCAGCCGCTACCTCCGCCCGCTGTTCCTCGCCCGCGGCCCACGCGGCCGTCTGCTGACCGAGTCGGGCGTCCACTACACGCACTTCGCGCAGCCGGACGGAGCATGGGGAGCGACGTCGGTCGCCCTCCACGTCGCGGACGGGAGCCAGATCGTGTCCGAGCGCGCCCAGGGGCGCAGGCTGCGCATCCGTGTCGGCCCCGGAGGGAAGGAGCGCTACGGATCGTGCCTCCGGCGCCTCGGGCTACCGGCGCTCGGGGACGGCTACCTGCCGATCCTGCGGACGCGCTACGCCGACCGGGCTGGCGTTCGCTACACCCAGGAGTCGTTCGCGACGCAGATCCCGGAGACGCGTTCTCTCGTGAGCTTCCTGAAGGTCACGGCGGACGCGAGCCGGTCGCGCGCTGCACACGTCCGCGTGCGGTTCACGCCCTCCGTCTCGGGCCTCCGCCGGGACGCCGAGCGGCTGAGCAAGAAGGGCCGCACACACCTCTTCTTCAGCCCGGGGGGAAGCTACACCGGCGCCTCGGTGAAGTACGGCGTCACGCGAGACGTGGAGCGCACCGTGTACGTCGCGTGGCTCCACACCCCGATGAGCAGCCGTCCGCTCGTGCTCGACGAGGCCCGCTACCAGGAGGCCCTCGAGTCCGTGCGGGACTACTGGGATCGGCGGCTCATGCGCGGCGGCTCGATCGAGGTGCCCGAGAAGCGGGTCCTGGACGCGGAGCGAAACCTCCTCATCCAGAACATGGGCCTGACCTGGCGCTACAGCATCGGGAACCGGTACGAGCAGTTCTCGACACCGGAGGGAGTCGACGTCGGCCGCGTCCTGGCGGGCTACGGCCACCCCGAGGTCACACGCGCGATCCTCCACACCTCCGTCAAGCCGCGGTCGGCGCGTCATCGCAAGGACCCGATTCGGAACCCGAACTGGAAGATGGGCTCGCGGCTCGTCGGCTTCGCCGACCAGGCGCGCGTCTCGGGTGATCGCTCGCACCTCGTGCGCGCGACTCCCGTCCTCCGGCGCTACGTGCTCGACTTCGCGGGACAGCTCCGGCGGAGTCGCAACGGGCTGCTGAACCGCGAGCGCTACTCCTCCGACGTGGCGGATCGCGTCTACGGCCTGCATTCGCAGGCGGTTGCGTGGCAGGGGCTCCGCCTCATCGCGCCGGAGTGGAAGCGCGCCGGCTACCACGACCTGGCCGCCCTCTGCCGGCGGCTCGCGGCACGGCTCGGGACGGGGCTCCGGCGCGCGATCCGCGCGTCACAGCGCCGGCTCGGCGACGGGACGCTCTTCGTCCCCGTACGCCTGTACGAGCGCGAGCGTCCGTATCGCTCGCTCACGGAGTCGCGAGCCGGGAGCTACTGGAACCTCGTCATGCCGTACGCGCTCGCGTCGGGTGTGCTGCCCGCCCGCGGGAGCCAGGCCGACCGGGTCCTCGCGTACATGCAGCGGCACGGGTCGAGGCTCCTCGGGCTCGTGCGGACGGGCGCCTACACGCTCTACGGGCCTGCCGGGAAGCGCGGCGGAGCCGGCTCGAACCCGGTCTACGGGCTGAACGTCTCGCGGTTCCTCGCCGACAACGACCAGCCGGGACAGCTCGTGCTCAGCCTGTACGGGCAGCTGGCCGCGGCGATGACCCCGGGCACGTTCGTGTCCGGCGAAGGAGCATCCGTCGCGCCGCTCGCAGGCGACCACTTCCGCTCGATGTACCTGCCGCCGAACGGCGCCTCGAACGCCGCGTTTCTCGAGACGCTCCGGCTCATGCTCGTGCACGAGACGACGAGCCGCCGCGGCACCCCGCTCGGCCTCGAGCTCGCTTTCGCGACGCCGCGCGCCTGGCTCCAGCCCGGCAAAGAGATCGCCGTACGGCGCATGGCCACCAGCTTCGGCCGGATCTCGTTCCGGATCGAGGCCGCGGAGGGCTCCGTCCGCGTCTCGCTCGAGGTGCCGGAGCGCGCTCCGCTAAGCACGCTGAAGCTGCGTCTACGCCTCCCGGCGGGCAAGCGGATCGCGGCCGTCCTACTCGACGGCGTGCCGTACCGGCACTTCGACGCGCGCACCGAGACGCTCCGCCTCCCGCCGAGGCCGGGTGCCATGGAGCTGGACGTCGAGCTCAGCGGCACCTCCTCGCGCTGACGACGAGCCGCGGAGCTCCACAAAGCGGAGAGGGCCCGGCTGGGCCCTCTCCGTACCACGACTTTCGTCGGCGCTCAGTCGCAGTGACCGGGGCCGATCTCTCCGTTGTTGTAGCCGTCCAGAAGGCCGGCAGCGGCGATCGCCTGGTCGCGAACCGACGCCGACAGGCTGGACGTCGGCGTGTACGTCGAGAAGAAGCTCGTCGCCCACGCGAGCGCGGCGTTGACCTGCGCGGTCGAGGAAGCACCGGCGAGCACGTTGAGCCTCGCGGCCATGTACTGGTGCGCGAGGATGATGTACGCGTTCCCACCCTTCGGCGGGGTGCCGAAGAGCGTGATCCAGCTCATGCCGCTCGAGAAGAACACTGCGTTCGGGCCTCCGACGAGCGCCCAGGTCGCATCGGCCTTCTTGCCCGTCGCATGGTTCTTCCAGTAGCCCTGGGTGTAGGTGCAGCCCGGGGGCGGCGGAGGCGTGCACGTCACGGTGACGGACGCCGAGTCGTGCTGGCCCGTCTCACGGATGGTCGCCGTGTTGTCGTGAGTGCCGGCGGCCTCGTCGCAGGTGAAGGTCCGGTCGTAGCTCACGGAGCCCGACGCGGCGAACAGCCACGACATCCCGTTCGTGTCGTCCACGTTCACGGAGTCGCGCACGAGCGTGGGCGAGGCCGGGAAGGTGAACGGTGCTTCTGCGCTCGGGCCCATGGGCGTGCCCGGCTCGCGCGCGTCGTTGGTGATGGTCGCCCGCGCGTCGTTGGCATAGCCAACGGCGTTCGGGAACGGCCCGACCGCGAACGAGTACGGATAGCAGTGCGACTCACCCGCGTCGAGCACCGGGTTGGCCGAGACGTCGAGCGCGTTCGTCGAGACGAGCGTGCGCGTGCCGCCCGGCAGGATCGCGATGATCCTGTCGCTGATCGTGAGGTTCTCGGTCGCGAGCGGGCCCGCGTTCGAGACACAGACCGATCCGTCCACCCAGATCGCGTCCGTGCCGGCGCTCTTCGTGAGCGCCACGGTGTATGTGCTCGTGCCGGACTGCCCGGTCGTGAGGTCATGCGAGGCCGGAGTGACGGACTTGTCGATCGTCCAGTCGTGCGTCCTCGTCCAGTGTGCTGTCGCAGTTTTCGAGATGGTCAGTGGTGTCGTCGCGAGCGCTGTCGGCGCGAACACTGCCCCGACCACCGCGACGAGGGCAGCGACAAACGCCGCCTTCTTGACTCTCCCCATCGAACTTCCCTTCTGTTAAATGCCGCTGACGCCAGTACGTCGCATTCCCCGTGCGACGGCCCGCTTTCGGGGGCGGTCGTAAGGGAAGCTGCGAAAGCCGAATCCGTCAAGTGCAGGAAAAGTACGGTCCTGCGGGGAGAATGCTGCCGAAGCGGCTACGGCGGCGCATCGATCGTCGCCTCGACCGTGCCCTCCACGGACATGGTGGGGTTGTCGTGCGCCTCGCTGCCGAGACCGATCTCGTCGAACGTCAGTCGAACGATGTCGCCCGGCTCGCAGCCTGCCAGCTCGACGTCGATCGTCCCGGACGACTCCTCGGCCGCGGACGAGAGCTCGTTCGAACGGTGCTCGGCGTCGTCGAGGACGAAGAGCGACGCCCCTTCGGGCTCCGTGTAGACGAACCCGTTCGGGAGCGTGGTCTGCGGAGTGCGCTCGACGTCGGCGCGTACAGCCGTCGGCACCCAGAACGAAGCAGGCGCCTCGTCCACCGGCAGCTCGCCGGCGAGAACGTGAACTGCCTCGACCTCCGGATTGGACTCGTCGAACGGGCCGCACCACGCATGCACCGCCGCCGGGAACGAAGCGTCGGAGCCGTCCTCCCGCGTGAACTCGACGTCGACGCCCTGACCCTCTCCGCCGCCGCTCCCGCCCCCGCAGGCGGTCGCGGCTCCCACGACGAGCGCGGCGAGGACCGCCGACACGTGGGCCGCTCGCACGGGCCGAGTCTAGGAGCGCCCACACCACGCTGTCGGGTGGCCGCGCCATCCTGATGCTATGCGCCGGATCGCAGTTCTCACGGCCGTCCTGGCGGCGGCCGTGCTCACGGGAGGCGCCGTTGCGCAGGATCGTGACGACTACCTCCTCGTGATGGACTCGAGAGCAGGCCCGTACCGGTACCTCGACAGCGTGACGCGCGACTGCTGCACGGCCTACGCCGACGCGGTCAAGGCATTCGGCAAGCCGACGCATGTCCGGCGCGACGCGAACCTCTGTCTCGTGACGTGGCGCCAACGAGGCCTGAAGGTCGCGTTCGCGGGACGCGGGTGCACCGCACAGGCGCTCGGGTCGTCCGCCTGGTACGGGCTTCGGCTGTTCGGCCGGCGGTGGCACAACGTCAAGGGCATTCGCATCGGGCAGCGGCTCTCCGGCGTCCGCCGGATCTACCCGCGCGCGGTGTGGCAACCCAGGGGAGGCCCGCAGAGACAGCCATGGCTCGTCCTGCAGCGGCGGGTGGTGAACGAGCTCCGCTTCGTCGCGCTCGCGGCCCAGTTCAACCGCTTCGGCCGCGTGGCCGTGATCCACGTACCTGCGGCGTACGTCTACTAGCCGGGAGGGCGCTCCGTGAGCTCGGCCACCGTCCCACGCGAGGGCTCTAGACTCGCCGCCGTGCGAAGCGCACATCCGGCGCGCGAGACCCTCCTGCTCTCGGTGCTCGCAGGGGCGACCGCGGCTCTTCTCGGCGCGATCTCTATCGAGCGCCGATCGCTCTGGATGGACGAGGCGCTCGATGTCCACTGGACCGCGTTGTCGTGGTCGGACTACCTGCGGGTCGCATTCGAGAACGAGGGCAGCCAGGTGCTGTACCTGCTCCTGCTGAAGCCCTGGGTCGCGCTCACGTCCACGGACGAATGGGTTGCGCGAGCACCGTCCGTGCTCGCCGCCGCGCTCGCGGCTGCGCTGATCGTCCCGCTCGGGATTCGCCTCTTCGGATCGCGCCTGGTCGGGATCGGGGCCGGTCTCCTGCTCGCGACGAACGCGTTCAGCGTCGCGTGGTCGCAGCAGGTGCGCCAGTACGCGCTGGCGATGCTCTTCGCGGTCGTCGTCACCTACCTGTTCGTCGTCGCGCTCGAGTCCGACGGCTGGGGCTGGTGGTTCGCGTACGGAGTCGTCGCGGGCGTGTCCGTCTACTCGCACTTCTTCGTCGCGCTCGTCCTCGCGAGCCACGTACCGGCACTCCTCGTCGCCCGCCGCGAAGGGCTCTGGCACCGCTGGGCCGTCGCCGCGGGCATCGCCCTCGCCATCGCGCTTCCGGCCGTCAACTTCGTGCTGTACCACGACACCGGCCAGGTCGGCTGGATTCCCGAGCTCCAGTACGCGTACGTGAAGGACGTCCTCTATGAGGTCTCCGGTGAGAGCAGGCTTGCGCTGGTCGTCGGCGCGCTGGCGCTGGTCGCGCTCGCAATCGGCGCCTACCGGGGAGGAAGGGAGGCCTGGCGTCACGTCCTCGTCGCGTCGTGGCTGGTCGTTCCGCTCGTGCTCGCACTCGCGATCTCCTACTTCAAGCCGATGCTCGTCGACCGTTACCTGATCGTCGGCGTTCCGGCGCTCGCGCTCGCGACGGCGTACGCGGCGTCTCGCCTCGGGCGCTGGGCGGGGCCTGCCGCGCTCGTCGTCCTCCTCGTCGTCGCCGTCGCTCACGTGCGGGACTGGTACGGCTCCCTCATCGAGCAGGACTGGCGAGCCGCCGTCCAGCACGTGGAGCGTGAGAAGGAGCCCGCCGACCAGCTGCTCGCGTACCCGGGCTTCCTCCTCGCTCCCGTCGACTACTACGCGAGCGGGCCGGTGGACACGGGTGAGACGTTCACGACGAGCCCGGCGTGGATTCTCACGGTCGCCGATCGCGCGCCGGAGATCGAAGAGTTGGTCGCGCGTTCCGGCTACGAGGTCTCGGAACGTGCGAACTTCGTCAGCGTCGAGACCTGGCGCGTCGAGAAGGCGGACTGAGGACGGGCAGAATCCTGGCGTAGCTCCCGACGAACCGACGGCCCCTGACACCGCGTATCTACCGTGGAGGAGGTCAACGAACGAAGGGAGACCAGGGATGAAGAAGGCACTTCTGGCGTTCGTGGTGGCCGTGGCATTCGCGGCGAGCGCGCTCACCGCCCTGGCGGCAGAGCCCCAGGCGGAGATAGCGCTGCCCAACGGCCACCTGCCCGAAGGGATCGAGGTCGCCGGCCACACGTTCTACGCAGGCTCGCGGAGGGACGGCTCCGTCTACGCAGGCGACGTGCGGACGGGCGAGGGCGACACCCTCGTGCCGGGCGTCACCGGCCGCGTGGCGACGGGCCTCAAGTTCGACCGCGGCCGGCTGTTCGTATCCGGAGCGGGCACCGGCAACGCGTACGTGTACGACGCGAAGACCGGAGAGGAGCTCGCGGCCTACGCGTTCGCGACGGCTCCCACCTTCATCAACGACGTCGTCGTGACGAGGGACGCAGCCTGGTTCACCGATTCGCAGAAGCCGGTGCTGTACCGCGTTCCACTCGGCCCGGGCGGCGAGCTCGGCGCATCGTTCACGACCGTCCCGCTCACCGGTGACTACGTGCACCAGGCGGGGTTCAACGTGAACGGCATCGACGCGAGGCCGAACGGCGAGACGCTCGTCATCGTGCAGTCCGCGACCGGGAAGCTCTTCACGGTCACTACCGACGGTGTCACGGACGAGATCGAGCTGGCGGACGGTGCGACGGCCGCGAACGGTGACGGCATCCTCCTCGACGGACGGATCCTGTGGGTCGTCCAGAACCAGCTGAACCGGGTAGCGACGTTCAAGCTGTCGGCGCAGTTCGAGAGCGCCCGTCTGTTGAAGCTCACCACCAATCCGCGCTTCGACATCCCGACGACGGTCGCCGAGCGGGGCAAGTACCTGTTCCTCGTCAACGCCCGCTTCTCGACGCCGCCGACGCTCGACACCCCGTACTGGATCACGCGGGTCGAGAAGTAGTCACGGCTCACCTCCGTACCGGCGGGCGCGCCGCGCCTCGCGCGTGCGCGTCCGCCAGCGGCGCTTGAGCTCACGGTGCTCGCGAGTTCCCTTCCGCGTCCTGAGCGAGCGGAGCTCGCGCTGGAGCTTCAGGTAACTCGCCCAGCGCTCGGGGTCGAGCGAACCAGTCTCCAGCGCCGCCGTGACCGCACAGTCGGGCTCCGTGTCGTGCGCGCAGTCCGAGAACCGGCACGCGGTCGCGATCTCCGCGATGTCGGCGAACGCGTCGTCGACGTCGCCCTCCCACACCTGCAGCTCGCGCAGGCCCGGCGTGTCCACGAGCAGCGCGCCGCTCGGGAGCACGAACAGCTGCCGGTGCCGCGTCGTGTGCCGGCCGCGGCCGTCGTTCCGGAGCCCGGCGGTCGGCATGAGCCGGCGTCCGGCGAGCCGGTTCACGAGCGTGGACTTCCCGACTCCCGAGGAACCGAGGAGCACGAACGTATCGCGGGGCCGGAGAAGGGCCTGCAGGTCCTCGATGCCCTCGCCGGACACGTTGCTCACGGACAGGACCGGGACGCCGAAGGCGACCGCCTCCGCCTCCGCGAGCTTGTCGGGGTCGTCGAGCAGGTCGAGCTTCGTGAGCACGACGACGGGGTCGGCTCCGCTGTCCCAGGCCGCGACGAGGTAGCGCTCGAGGCGGCGAGGGTTGAAGTCGGCGTCGAGCCCCGTGACGAGGAGAACGGTGTCGACGTTCGCGGCGAGCACGTGCTCCTCCGCCTTGAGCCACGGAGTCTTGCGCGACACCTTCGTCCTGCGCGGGAGCACGGCCTCGATCGCCGCCCGGTCTCCGGGCGCGTCGCAGACGGCGACCCAGTCGCCGACCGACGGCATGCCGCCGAAGAGCTCGTCCTCGCGCAGCTTCCCGCGCGGGTGCGCGAGCCGCTCGTCGAGCTCCGAGCGGACGAAATAGCCGCCGCGGTGCTCCGCGACGACGCGGGCGGGGCGAAAGCCTCGCTCCGCATATGGGTCGAAGGCCGCCTCGAGCTCGTCGGTCCACCCGAGGACGGCCAGGGTTCCTTCGGACAACGCAATGCTCCTTCACTCGGGAACGGTGAACGTGTCGACCTGGCCGCGGCTCGCGCGGCGCCGAGTGAAGCGTTCGCTAGAGGAGCGAGCTAACTCAGGACGACGACGAGCCGGAAGGGGATGAAGCCGATGACTTTCATGTACACATCCTCCTCTCGCTCGACGACCGACCCAGGGTACGGGTCGAAGGTCGCGCCGTCAATAGGCTTGACGTGGCTCACGCCGTTCCGTTTGTATGGTCGCTGGGTGGGGCACTCCTGGTGAACATCGACGTCACAGCGGCCACCCCTACGTCGACGTTCGGCACCACCAACGGTTCGCCGATGGTGCGCCTCGAGGGCGTGCGGAAGAGCTTCGGTGACAACCTCGTCCTCGACGGCATCGACCTGAGCGTCGCGCTCGGCGAGGTGCTCGTCGTGATCGGCCCGAGCGGGAGCGGGAAGAGCACGCTCCTGCGCTGCGTCAACCTGCTCGAGCCGATCCAGGAGGGTCGCATCTATCTCGAGGGCGACGAGATCACCGGCAAGGGCACGGACGTGTCCGCGGTGCGGCAGCGCATCGGGATCGTTTTCCAGCAGTTCAACCTCTTTCCGCACCTGACCGCGATCGACAACCTCACGCTGGCGGCGCGCCGCATCCGCAAGCTTCCCCGCCGCGAGGCCGAGGCCCGCGGACGCGAGCTGCTGGCATCGGTCGGGCTCGAGGAGAAAGCCGACCAGCACCCGCATCAGCTCTCGGGCGGGCAGCAGCAGCGGGTCGCGATCGCGAGGGCGCTGATGATGAACCCGCACGTGATGCTCTTCGACGAGGTCACGTCGGCGCTCGACCCCGAGCTCGTCGGCGAGGTGCTCGTCGTCATGCGCGACCTCGCGAGGACGGGGATGACGATGCTCGTCGTGACGCACGAGATGCACTTCGCCCGCGACGTCGGCGATCGTGTCGTGTTCATGGACGAAGGCCGCATCGTCGAGCAAGGACCGCCGGGCGAGGTGCTCGACCGGCCGAAGCAGGAGCGCACGCAGCAGTTCCTGCGGCGCAGCCTGCAGCTGGCACATTCACTGGAGGAGCTCACCATCGACGAAGGAGGAGTGGACGAATGAGGAGACTCAAGGCCATCTTCGCCGTCGCGCTCGTGGCAGGTGCCGCGGTCGCGATCTGGGGCGGAGTAGCCTCGGCCCGCGAGGCCGACTCGACAGGAAGCCTCGCCGCGGCGCAGGCGAAGCTTCCGCCGCTGCCCGCGAACATCAAGGAGCGGGGGCGCTGGAACATCGCCGTCAAGTGCGACACGCCTCCGTTCGGGTACATCGGAGCCCGGAGCCAGAACGCGGGCTTCGACGTCGAGATCGCCCGCTGGTTCGCCAAGTTCGCGTTCGGGAAGGCGAATCGGGTCACCCTCTCGTGCGTGACGACTCCGGCCCGCGAGCCGGCGCTGACGACGGATCGCGTCGACCTCGTGATCGCGACGTTCACCTACAACACCGACCGCGAGACGCGCATCGACTTCTCTCGCGCGTACTACAAGGCGACGGGCCGGCTGCTCGTCAAGAACGGCGGCGCGCTGCAGGGGCTCAACGGGATGGCGGGCAAGACGATCGCCACGACGAGCGGCTCCGTGTACGACCGCTGGGTGAAGAACTGTTACAAGGACACGAAGCTCATCGTCACGGACGGCTTCACGAATGCCTTGCTGGCGTTCCGGGACGGTCGTGCCGACGCAGTCATGTTCGACGACACGATCCTGCTCGGGATCGCGGTGACGGACCCGGCGACGAAGCTCACCGACGATCTCTTCCTGCAGCAGCCGTACGGCATCGGGATCAAGCAGGGGAACGTCGCGCTGAAGCGCTGGGTCGACTCGCGGCTCAACGTGATGAAGAAGCGGGACCTCTTCCTCCCGATCCTGAGGAACACCGTGCCGCCGAGGCAGGTTCCGCCCTTCTCGAAGAACATCCTGAGGCCCAAGCAGAACTTCGCCTACAACACGGGCGATATCACGACGGTGTGCTCGTAGGGCACAGTCGATCGACTGACGGAGCGGCCGCACACGCGGCCGCTCCTTCTTTCTCGTGATCGTCGTCGCCGCCGGCTTCCTGTCCGACCTCTGGACGTTCGTCGAGCAGTACTCCGACGAGCTCCTGGCAGGCCTGCGCAGGACGCTGCTCGTCTCTGCGATCGCGATCGCAGGCGCGTTCGTCATCGGCCTCGTGCTCGGGGCCGCCCGCGCGCACCGCGTGCCCGTGGTCAGCCAGCTCGCGGCCGTCTACGTCGAGGTGATCCGGAATACGCCGATCCTCGTCCAGATCTTCTTCCTCTACTTCGGGCTCCCGCAGGTCGGGATCCGGCTCGAGGCGTTCACCGTCGCCTGGCTCGCCGTGATGATCTGGGGCGGGGCGTTCAACATCGAGAACTTCCGCGCCGGGTTCGAAGCCGTGCCGGCGCGCCTCCGGGAGGCCGGCTTCGCACTGGGGTTCGGCGGGATCGGGACGTTCGTCAACGTGACGCTCCCGATCGGCGGGCGCATCGCGCTTCCGTCCTCGATCAACACGTACATCAGCGTCGTCAAGAACACGTCGCTCATGTACGTCATCAGCTACCCGGAGCTGACGACCACCGTGCTCCAGATCCAGGCGCTGACGCTCGAGACGACCGAGGCGTTCACCGTCCTCGCGGTCACGTACCTGATCATCGTCTGGACGATGTCGGCGCTGATCCGGCTCCTCGAGTCGCATCTCGCGCTGCCGGAGGCGTTCAGGTGAACATCCCGGACTGGACCAGTGACGTCGCCCGCTACATGCTCGAGCAGGGGCTCGTCAACACCCTCAAGATCGCCGCGATCTCGCTCGTCGGCTCGTTCGTCATCGGCGTGACCCTCGGCACGTTGCTGACGATCCGCTTCCTCCCGCTCCGCGCGCTGATCCGGCTCTACGTCGAGGTGTGGCGCGGGCTTCCGATCCTGGTCACCCTCTTCATCGTCTACTTCGCGCTGCCCGCGGTGACGCTCAGCTTGCGTTTCGAGGCTCTCACCGCCGCCGCGATCTCGCTGATCCTCTGGGGAAGCGCGCAGGTCGCCGAGGCGACGCGCGGCGCGGTGCAGTCGATCCCGCGCGAGCAGCACGAGGCGGCTGCGGCGCTCGGCTTCGGCTGGGCCGGCCGGCACGCCTTCGTGATCATGCCGCAGGCGCTTCGCCGCCTCCTCCCCCCGCTCGTCAGCCTGCTCGTGAACATCATCCAGAACACCACGATCGCCCAGATCATCGGCGTGAACGAACTGCTCGAGTCGGGCGAGCGCTCGGTCGAGCGCCTCACCGCACCGCCGCCGATCGGCCTCGGCGAGATCCACTCGTTCGAGATCTATGCCGCGCTCATGGTGATCTTCTTCGTGATCTCGTTCCCGCTGACGCGGCTCGCCGCATACCTCGAGAAGCGCCTGGTCTGACGTGCCCGCCAGCGGGCTATCCTGTCCCCGCCGCGGTGGCGGTAGCTCAGTTGGTAGAGCCCCGGGTTGTGGTCCCGGTGGTCGCGGGTTCGAATCCCGTCCGCCACCCTCGAGAGCCACGTGATTGACGGGACGGTCCCGGTGGGTCATGGTCCCGGGGCGAGCGACGAGGAGCGAGCCGTGCGCAAGACGAACCGCGAGCACGATCGCTGCGGCACGGGGGCACCGACTGGGGCCGGGCGCTGATGGCTCCGCCGCGCGCGCTCCGGCTGTTCTTCTCGTATCGCGGGCCCGAGATCGTGCTCGAGTCGTCCGAGGAGGTGGACATGACGCCGCCTCCGGCGGACAGCGTCGAGCGGTCCGAGCGCACGAGCGGCTTCTGGTACGAGCTCCGGGACGCCTCGGGCAAGGCGCTCTTCCGCAGGATCACGCAGAACCCGATCCGCGCGAGCGCGGAGGTCCTCACGGACGACCGCGAGCGGCCGATCGCGCGCGAGGAGGTGTCGGAGCTCGTCGGCCACTTCGTGCTGATCGCGCCCAACGAGCCGGACGCTGCGACCGTCGCGCTCGTCGGCTCCGCACCCGGCGTGGACTCGCTCGCCGCGCCCGCGCAGGAGATCGCGCAGTTCGACCTGGCCACGCGGCGGAGAGTCTCGTGACGACGAGCGACGGAACGGTCATCGGGACGACGAGGATCGTCGACAACGGCTCGCCGGCCTGCCGCTTCAACCTCGTCCTCGTCGCAGAGGGCTATCGCCAGACGGAGCTCGGGCAGTTCGCCGCCGATGCGCAGCAGTTCGTCGACGTGCTGTTCGCGACGCCGCCGTTCGACACGCTGCAGAACGCGTTCAACGTGTACCGCGTCGACGTCAGCTCGACGGACAGCGGTGCCGACGACCCGACCGCCTGCGGCGGGACAGGGGCGACTCCCGCGACGTTCTTCGACGCGTCGTTCTGCAACGCCGGCATCCGGCGCCTACTGCTCGCAAGCGCACCGTCCGTCGTGACAGTCGTCGGCGCACAGGTGCCGCAATGGCACCAGGTCATCGTGGTCGTCAACAGCCCCATCTGGGGAGGCGCCGGCGGGACGATCGCGACGACGTCGACGGCCACGGGCTGGGAGAACGTCGCCATCCACGAGCTCGGCCACTCGGCGTTCGGGCTGGCCGACGAGTACGAGTACTGGGCGGGGTGCGGAATCGACACGACACAGAACAACCACGGTGCCGTCGAGCCTGCTGAGCCGAACGTCACGATCGACAGCAACCGCGCGACCATCAAGTGGGGCGACCTCGTGCTCGCGGCGACCCCGATGCCGACGACCTCGAATGCGAACTGCGGCGTCTGCGATCCCCAGGCGAGCCCGCAGCCGGCCGGGACCGTCGGCGCCTTCGAAGGCGCTCACTACTTCCACTGCGGCGCGTTCCGGCCCGAGTTCGACTGCATGATGCGAAACCTCACGGCGTTCTGCGCCGTCTGTCGCCGCGAGATCCGCGAGACCCTCGAGCCCTTCCTCCCACCCGCCTGCCCGGCGCCCGTCTTCACGGCGCGACCCCGATGGGCTTGCATCCTGTTCGCGATCGTGTACGCGATCGTCCTCGCTGCCCTGTGGCTCTACTGGATCGTTCTCACCGTCGTCTGCGCCGTCTCGAAGCTCATCGGCCGTGGGGGTGGCGCATGTGCGAGGGCCGAGGCCGTCCGGTGTCGAATCAAGCAAGTGCGGTTCCGGCTCGCGAACTGCGGCAAGGGCAACAGCGACCCGTGCCTCGGGCTCTGACCTAGCCGCGTCTCGAGCATCCGAATTGACCCGGGCACACCGCGGATGGAAGGCTTCCGCGCGATGACGAGCCAACGGGTCAGCAGGATCCACCGCGGGCTGACCGCCGTGCTCGTGACGATCTACGTCGCCGCGGCCTTCATCGGGGCCTTCTGGGACGCCGTCGACAACAAGGTGCTGTGGGTCGTGATCCTGGGCGGCGCAGCCACGGCGATCGTCCTCGGCTCGGTGCTGAGGAACGCGCCGCCGTGGATCTCCACCGGGCTGATCTCCGTCGGCGCCATCGCCGGAGGGGTCATGCTCCTGCCCACGATCCTCGTCCCGATCGCGGCGGCAGTGCTCGTCGCGCTGACCTTCTCGCTCCAGCGCCGCTCCCAGGTCGCGTAGTCCGCAGTGCGACACACGCGGCACGGATGGTGGCTCGAGGAGGCAGGCCCGGTCGTGCCGACACGACCGCTCGACGCCGATACGAGCGTGGACGTCGTCGTGGTCGGAGGCGGCTACCTCGGGCTCTGGACCGCGTGGCAGCTGCTCGCGCTCGAGCCCGGCCTCGACGTCCTCGTGCTCGAAGCGGCCGTGTGCGGGCACGGGCCGAGCGGTCGCAACGGGGGGTTCTGCGAGACGCTCTGGGGCGACGTCGACACGCTGCGGGAGCGCTCCGGGGACTCCGCCGCGCTCGCGGTGTGCCGCGCCTCGGAGGACGCCGTGCGCGGAATCGGCGCATGGTGTCGCGCGCAGGAGGTGGACGCGTGGTTCCGGCAGGCGCCGATGCTGCAGGTCGCGACGACCGCGTCGCAGCTCGGCTCGTGGGACGCGGAGGTCCGCGCGTGCGCGGCCGTCGGGGCGCCGGACGAGATCGTCGCCATCAGCGCCGTGGACGTGAAGGCACGCTGCGCGTCGCCGCTCTTTCGCGGCGCAGCCCTTTATCGCCTGAACGCGACCGTCCACCCGGCCAGGCTCGCGCTCGGGCTCCGACAACGGCTGCTCGACCTCGGAGTGCGGATCCACGAGCGGACGGACGTCACGAAGCTCGGCGATGACGGAGTCGAGACCCGAGCCGGCCGCGTGCACGCCGGCTCCGTCGTCCTCGCGGTGAACTCGCAGGCCACGCGCTTCCCCGGCTATCGCCTCTCGCTCGCGGTCGCGTCGAGCCACATCGTCCTCACGGAGCCCGTGCCCGACGTGATCGAGGAGCTCGGCTGGACGGGCGGCGAGGCGATCGTGGACAGCCGCACACTCGTCCACTACATGCGGACGACGATCGACGGGCGCATCGTCTTCGGCTGGGGCGGCGGGACGATGGGCTTCGGTGGGCGCACGGCGTCCCGGCTCGAGCTGGACGAGGACGTGATTCGGCGGACGGAGGACAGCCTCCTCCGCTTCTTCCCGCAACTCCGCGGACGGGCGGTCACGCACGCGTGGGGCGGGCCGATCGACGTCTCGCCCACGCACCTCCCGATCTTCGGGAGCCGCGGGCGCGTCCACCACGGCTTCGGCTTCACCGGGAACGGTGTCGGCCCATCGTTTCTCGGTGGCGAGATCCTGGCGCGGCTCGCGCTCGACAGGCGTGACGAGCGGACGACGCTCGCGATCGTCGAGCCGGACCGCAAGCTCTTCCCGCCGGAGCCCCTGCGCTACGTCGGAGGCTCGCTCATCCGCCGCGCGCTCGTACGCCGCGACGCGGCCGAGGACGACGGTCGCGAGCCCGACGCGGTCACCCGCGCGATCACCGCATTGCCACGCCGGCTCGGTATGCGTCTTCCGCGCTAAGGATCCAGGGCGCGCGGCTCAGGCCGCGACTGCGCGAACGGCGATCACGAGCAGCAATGTCAGCGCAGCCGCGACCGCGATCACGCTGCCGACGATCGAGATCGCCGCGAAGGGCGTTGCCGGGGAGCGGCCCGACTCGATCTCCTGACTCTCCGTCCGCGCAGTGCGCCGCTTCGTGAGCACGCTCCACGCGAGCATCGTGATCGGCACGGTCGGGATCAGGACGATGAAGAAGATCACGAGCAACTCCTTCACGGAGTTGGTGACCGCGAGCACTGCCGGCTGCATGTCATTGGCATTCCCGCCCGCCCGCGCCGGCAAACGACGGAGCGCGTGAATTCGATTTCGAGCGGGACCCATATTCTGTGTGGACGACGATGCGCACACGAGTAGAAAGGCGTTGAGCATCGTGTCGCCCACCGCATCGCCCAGCGCGACGGCGACGACGAAGCTGCTGCCACCGGTCGCCCCGGCGTCGCTCCTCCGCCGCGACCGGCTCTTCGCGCGCCTCGACGAAGCGCTCCAGCGCCGCCTGACGATCGTCGTCGCGGACGCGGGCTTCGGGAAGTCGACGCTCCTCGCGGCGTGGGCATCGGGCGTGAACTGCGCCTGGTACAGCGCCACTCCCGAGGACGTGTCGCTCCCGGCGTTCGCGCGCGGGATTGTGGACGCGCTCCGGCTCCGCGTCCCTGCCGTGCCGACCGAGATCGCAGGTGCCGTCGTCAGTGCATCCGGCCCTGGCACGGACACGGACGAGCAGGCGCGCGCCCGCGGCGTCGCGGCGCTCGCCTGCGAAGCGCTGCAGTCACAGCTGAAGCGCGACCTCGTTCTCGTCCTCGACGACGTCCACGAGCTCTCCGGGTCGCCCGGGGCGATGCAGCTCATCGAGTCGCTCTGCCGCCAGGCTCCCTCCCACTTCCACGTCGTGCTCGCTTCCCGCGTCGAGCCGAGCTTTCCCGTCGAGCGGCTGCGCGGCCAGGGACAGGTGCTCGAGCTCGCCGGCTCCGACCTCGCCTTCGACGTCTGCGAGACGGCCGAGTTGCTCGAGACGCTCACCGGGGAGAAGGACGCCGAGACGGCCGAGGAGCTCCAGCGGGCGACGGGCGGCTGGCCGGCGGCCGTGCGGCTCGCCGTCGAGACTCTCCGCGGCGTGCCCGCGAGCGGTCGCCGCGAGGCGCTCGAGCGCATCCGTCGTCCAGGCGGCCCGCTCTTCGCGTACCTCGCCTCCGAGGTGTTCGCGAACGAGCCGCCCGGAGTCGAGGAGCTCGTGCGCATGGTCGCGCCGCTGGAGCGCTTCAACCCGGAGCTCTGCGCGGCACTCGGCGTCGAACGACCGGGCGAGATCCTCGGCTCGCTCGCGCGGCGCGGCCTCTTCGTCGAGCTGCACGGCCACACCGCCGGCTGGTACTCGCTCGGCGCGCCCGTGCGCGAGTACGCGCTCGCGAACCTCATCCCCGACGAGGACGGCGCACGCGACCTCCGCATGCGGGCCGCCCGCTGGTTCGAGGAGCACGGCCACATCGAGGAGGCGCTCCGCTGCCTCGCCGAGGCGGGCGACGGCGCTGAGCTTCAGCGCCTGCTCGCGGCGCGCGGAGCGACGCTGCTCGCCCGCGGCGCCGTCGACGCCGTGCTCAACGCGGTGGAGCTCCTTCCACCCGAGCAGCGAGACCCGGCCATCGAGCAGCTGGCCGGCGAGGCGTTCCAGGTGCGCGGCGACTGGGACGAGGCGCTCCGCTGCTTCGACCGGGCGGCCGGCGACGCGAAGACGCTTCCGGCCGCTCTGGCCTGGCGCATGGGCCTCCTCGAGCAGCTCCGCGGCCGCCTCGACGAGGCCATGGCGACCTATGACCGCGCGACCGAGGACGGCGACCCGCGCGACGTCGCGCTCCTCCTCGCCTGGAAGGCGGGCGCGCACTGGCTCCGCTCCGAGGCGGACGAGTGTCGTGCCTGCGTCGAGCGGGCGTTCGCGATCGCCTCCGCCGCGGGCGACCCGCAGGCGCTCGCCGCGGCTCACACCGTCCTCGCGATGCTCGCCGCTCTCGAGGGCGACCGCAACGCGAACGACGCGCACTACCTGCGAGCACTCGAGTACGCCGAGCGGGCCGGGGACGTCCTCCAGCTGATCCGCGTGCGGACGAATCGCGGCTCCCGCCACCTCGAGGAGGGCGCGTACGAGGAGGCGATCGCCGAGCTCGACCTCGGGCTCCGGCTGGCCGATCTCGCGGGCTTCGCCGCGTTCCGCGGCCTCGCGCTGACGAACCGGGGTGAGGCGCGGGCGAAGCTCGGCCGCTTGGAGGAAGCCGTCGCCGACCTCGAGGACGCCCGCGAGATCTACCGGAGGCTCAGCTCGCGCATGGTCTCGTACCCGCTCGAGAAGCTCGGCGAGATCTACCGCGAGCGCGGCGACTGGGCACTCGCGCGGGCGACCTACGAGGAAGCGATCTCGCAGGCGGAGGCGGCATCCGACCTCCAGGGGCTCGTGCCGTCGCTCTGCGGGCTCGCACGGGTCATCGCCGCGGACGAGCCGGACGAGGCCGCAGCTCTCGCGGAGCGCGCAGTGTCGCTCGGCTACGGCATGAACCAGGTGGACGCGCTCCTCGCGGCGGGTTGGGCAGCGCTCGCGCAGGACGACCGTCCAGGCGCGCTCGTGCGCGCGGCCGAGGCCGCGACGGCCGCGGGGATCCGGCGCGACCGCTCGGGCCTCGCCGAGTCGATCGAGCTCCGCGTGCTCGCCGCGCCCGAGCCGTCGCTCGAGGCCGGCCGGCTCGAAGAGGCAGCCGCGATCTGGCGAGACCTCCACAGTCCGCTCGGCGAGGCTCGGGTGGCGCTCCTCGAGGCGCTCCTCTCCGGAGACGCCGCCGCCCAGCACGAGGCGGAGGAGAACATGCGGGCCCTCGGCGCGCGCGGCTACCGGACCGCGCTCTCGTCGCTTCTGCCGAGGGACACGGCGCAGCCGCTCGTCGTCCAGTCCCTCGGCCGCTTCCGTGTACTACGCGGCGGCGAGCCGATACCGCTCGCCGCCTGGCAGTCGCGCAAGGCACGCGATCTGCTCAAGATCCTCGTCGCGCGGCGCGGACGCCCGACGCCACGCGACTACCTCATGGAAGCGCTCTGGCCGGAGCAGAGCCCGGAGCGGCTCGGCAACCGCCTCTCTGTCCTGCTCAGCACGGTCCGCACAGTGCTCGATCCGGACAAGCGCTTCGACGGCGACCACTTCGTCGCCGCCGACCGCAGCTCGGTCTGGATCCAGTCCGAGAACCTCACCGTCGACGTCGAGCGGTTCCTGACCGCTGCGTCGCAGGCGCTCGCCGCGCTTCGGCAGGACCAGCCGGACGCGAGAGCCGCTCTCACGGCCGCCGAGGCGGCGTACTCCGGCGACTTCCTCGAGGAGGACGCGTACGAGGACTGGGCCATCTCGCTACGCGAGGAAGCCCGGGCGGCATACACGGAGGTCGCCCGCGCGCTCGCCGAGGACGCGTCCGCACACGGCGACGCAGACGCGGCGACGCGGTACTACCTCCGCGTGCTCGAGCGGGACCCGTTCGACGAGCCTGCCCATCTCGGCCTCGTGACGACGCTCGACGCAGCGGGCCGGCACGGCGAGGCGCGCCGGCGTTTCCGCGCCTACTGCGCGCGCATGGAGGCGATCGGAGTCGAGTCGGCCTCGTTCCCGACCGCCGTCGCCGCCCGCTCCTGAGCCGCCGAAACCCTGCTCTAAGCCCGCTCTAAGGCAACCGAAAACGGCATCCGGAAGATGCCCGCATGAGCCAGGCGCACACCTCGGGGTCGCAGGGGCGGTTGCGAGGACCGAAGGGGGCCACGGTCGTGGGGGCGACCGTGTCGGGACTGGCCGCGATCGCGCTGCTGCTCCTCGTGGGGAGCGAGACGGCGGCAGGCGCGTCATGCACCCCGAGTGTGCGCAAGGTCCTGGTGGGAAACGGCGGCGCGGACGGCGCGATGCTCGTTCCGGTGGACGGGCGTCGCGCCGCAACCTTCATCCGAACGACGAGCTCGGGTCAGCAGGTGACCGGGACGATCGTCTGCTGACCCGAATCGCGATGGAGACCTTCATCGTCCGTGTCTGGGTTCCGCCCGAGTCCTCGACGAGGGAGCCGACGCTCTGCGGTGTCGTCGAGCACCTGAGCAGCGGAACCGAGACGACCTTCGTGGACGAAGACGAGCTTCTCGCCGCGCTCCGCTCGAAGAAGCGGCAGCGCGAAGCAGCGAGTCACGTGGGGGGAACGCCCTGAGGCGACGAGGGGCCCTAGTCCTCCTCGTCGCCTCGACGGCGTCGGCGGCGACGGTCAGCCCGTCATGCCGTCCACGGTCTCGCGCACGAGCTCGATGTTGCGCAGGATCTCGTCGAGCGGCACGGGCGCGTGCCGCTCCTCGCGCGTAGCGGAAGGGCTCGGCAGCACGACGAGGCGATCCACGCCGAGCTCCGCGTACTCCTCGAGGCACCGCCGGTCGAACGGACCGACCGGAGTGACGGTGAGCTCGAGCGGGCCCAGCTCCTTCGGGCGCTCGAACCGCTCGCCCGCCTGGCGGAGCGCCTCGACGTACTCACGCGTCAGCTCTGGCGTCAGCCCGAATCCGTAGAAGCCGTTCGCCAGGGTCACGGCCCGCCGGAGCGCCGCTTCGCTGTTCCCGCCGACGACGATCGGCGGAGTCGGCAGCTGAACGGGCCGCGGATACGCGTTGACGCCCGAGAACGAGAAGAGCTCGCCCTCGTAGTGCGGCCGCTCCATCGTCCAGACGGCTCGCATCGCCCGCAGGTAGTCGTCCATGCGGGCGCCACGCCTCGCCATCGGAACCCCGACGGCGTCGAACTCCTCGGCGACGTACCCCGCGCCGAGCCCGACGATGAGCCGCCCTGCGGAAACGACGTCGATGCTCGCGAGCTCCTTCGCCAGGACGAGCGGGTTTCGAAGCGGCAGGACGATGATCCCGCTTCCGACGCGCACGTTCGTCGTGTGGCTCGCGAGCAGCGTGAGCGCGACGACGGTGTCGAGCATCGGCGTCTCGGGCGGCAGCGGAGACGGCGGAGCGATCGGATCCGGGAGCACGACGTGCTCGCCGGTCCAGACCGACTCGAACCCGGCGCTCTCCGCGGCCTGCGCGACCCGGACGGCAGCCTCGGGCGTCCCGCACGTGCCGTAGTTCACGCCGAAGAGGCCGATCTTCACGTCGCGCGCACAGCCGGCTCCGGGACTCCGACGAGCTGACCGCCCGAGCAGCGCTCGGCGCTGACGTCCCGCCGCGGGTTGACGATGCCGACCAGTCCGGCGACCCCGCCGAGGGCGACGAGCCCGGAGCAGATCACGATCGAGAGGTGAAAGGCGCGCACGGAGCCCTCGTTCGGCGCGAATGTGTCGCCCGGTAGCTGACTCGCCACGACGACGCCGACCAGCGAGATGCCGATGAGCCCGGCGACGCGTGCGACCGCGTTGTTCACCGCGGATGCGATGCCTGCGTCGGTCTCGTCCGCGTCGGCGAGGACGGTCGCGGTGAGCGGGGCGACCGTCATCGCGAGCCCGAGCGCGAAGACGAGGAGCGCCGGCAGCAGGTCGGCGAGATACGACGTCTCGATTCCCGTCCGCAGCAGGAGCAGGAGACCGCCGGCGGCCACGAGCGGCCCGGCTCCCATGAAGAGGCGCGGCCCGAGACGGTCCGCGAGCGCGCCGAAGCGACGAGAGAGCGCGAACACGACGACCGTCACGGGGAGGGTCGCGAAGCCACTCTCGAGCGCGCTGTACCCCGCGACCTGTTGCAGGAAGATCACGAGGTAGAAGAAGAGGATCGCGAGACCCGCGTACATCGTCAGCGTCTCGAGGTTGCCGACGGCGAAGTTCCGGCGCGAGAAGAGCTCGAGCTTCAGCATCGGGTGCGACGTGCGGCGCTCGTGCGCGAGAAACGCCGCGAACGCGAGCAGCCCGCCGATGAGCGGGACGAGGATGATCGGGCTCGACCAGCCGTAGCGAGGCTGTTCGATCAGCGCGAACACCACGCCGCCGAGCCCGAGCGCACAGAGCGCCGCGCCGAGATAGTCGACGCGACGCCCCTCGACGCGCTTCGTCTCCGGCACGGCACTGAGGACGAGGACGAGCGTGACGGCCACGAGCGGCACGTTCAACGCGAAGATCCAACGCCACGAGAGCTGGTCGACGATGAGACCTCCCGCGAGCGGGCCGATGAGCGACGAGATGGCGCCCCACGCGGTCCAGGCGCCGATCGCAGCTCCTCGCTCGACGGAGGAGAAGGCGCCGACGATGATGGCGAGCGAGCTCGGGACGAGCAGGGCCGCGGCCGCTCCCTGCAGCACGCGGGCCACGATCAGCAGCTCGATCGTCGGCGCAGCGGCGCACCCGACCGAGAACACGCCGAACGCCACGACACCGAGCGCGAAGATCCGCCGCTCGCCATAGATGTCCCCGAGCGAGCCGCCGATGAGGATCAGCGACCCGAGCGCGAGCAGGTAGCCGTTCGACACCCACTGCTGCGCGGAGAGCCCGCCGCCGAGATCCTCCTCGATCGCCGGCAGCGCGACGCTGACGACGGATCCGTCGATCGTGGCGACGGCCGAGCCGAGAATGGCTGCGACCAGCGTCCTGCGCTGGCGGACGGTCATGCTTGCCGGCGTTCGGGCTCGAGGGCGGCGAGCCCACTCATGTCGACGCAGTACACGCCCCTCCGCTCGGTCAGCACGAGCAGGATCCCCTCGCAGCTCCGGCAGCGCACGACCTTCCCGGGCGCCTGGAGATACACGACCAGCTCCGCGACGAATGCCGCCGCACCGCAGTGCGCACAGACGGCGTGCGCGGTGGTCATCTCCATGCCGAAAATCTCGAGCAGCGTCCCTCCGATCGCGTTTCCGTCGAGCGCGTCCATCATGTGCCTCCCGTCGCCCCAAAGCGTTCGGTCTTGACCCGGTCCGGCCGGTAGCCGAGGCCCACGAGCCCCCCGGCGACCTTCTCGACGAAGCTCGTAGGCCCGCACACAAAGGCGAGCGCGTTGTCGCCCGCGGCCCAGGCGACCTCGCCGAGGAGCTCGGAGTCGACCCGCCTCGCGTAGCCGGCCCAGCCCGGCGGCTGCTCCCGCGTCAGCGTGTGGAACACCTCGACGCCGGACGCAGGCACTTCGAGCTCGGCCCTGAAGATGACGTCGTCGAGCGAGCGCGACGAGTACAGAAGGCGGGCCGGCACGTCGCTCCCCACGCGCTCGCGGTGACGCAGGATCGCGCGCAGCGGCACGACCCCGGACCCACCTGCCACGAGCAGGAGTGGGCCACCGTCCTCCGGCTCCCATACGAAGTAGCCGCCGATCGGGCCGCGCAGCTCGAGCGCGTCGCCCGCACGGAGCTCGCCGGTGAGATACGGCGAGACCTCGCCGTCGTCGAGTCGCTCGACCGTGATGGCGACCGGCTCACCAGGGGCCGACGCGATCGAGTACTCCCGCTCCGCGCGATACCCGTCCTCGGCGGTGAGCCGGACGTCGAGATGCTGGCCTGCGCGGTGCCCGATCCACTCCGGCACGTCGAGGACGATCGTGCGGACGCTCACCGTCTCGTCGACGACGTCCGCGACAGTGGCGACCTGCCAGCTCAGTCGCCTGCGAACCGCTGTTCCCGCCACGGATCGCCGTAGTGGTGGTAGCCGTACGTCTCCCAGAACCCGGGCTCGTCCTCGTCGCGCAGCTCGAGGCCGCGCACCCACTTCGCGCTCTTCCAGAAGTAGAGGTGCGGGACGAGCAGCCGGGCCGGCCCGCCGTGCTCGGATTCGAGCGGCTCGTCGTCGTACGCGAACGCGACCCACGCCTTCCCGTCCGTCACGTCCTCGAGCGGAAGGTTCGTCGTATAGCCGCCGTCGCAGAAGGCGAGGACGTAGGGCGAGTCGTGCTCGACGCCCTCGAGCAGCGTGTCGACGGAGACTCCCTCCCAGGTCGTGTCGAGCTTGGACCAGCGCGTGACGCAGTGGATGTCCACCGTCATCGTCTCCGTTGGGAGGGCGCGGAACTCGTCCCAGGTCCAGGTCTTCCGCTCCTCGCCCTGGACGATCGAGAACGACCAGTCCTCGAGCCGCGCGTGGGGCGTCGGGCCGGCGGAGAGTACGGGGAAGTCCTCGGTGACGTACTGGCCTGGAGGCACGCGGCTGTGATCGACGTCGCCGTCACGCCGGCGGCCGCGGAATCCTCGTGAGACGAAACTCATGTCCCGTGCCTCCTCTCGTCCGCTACCCGACTGGCAACGGACATTGTCGCGGATGCGTCCCACCTCGGCCAAGCCGGAGGGCCTCGAGGGCGATCGCTCTCCTCAGGCGTGCTGGTCCGGGCTCATCGTCGCGTCGGGCTCGAAGAGCCCGGTCTGAAAGGCGAGCACCACCGCCTGGACGCGGTCGCGGAGGCCGAGCTTCTGAAGGATGTGCGTCACGTGCGTCTTGACGGTCGTCTCGCTGATGTAGAGCTCCTCCCCGATCTCAGCGTTCGACAGTCCGCGGGCGATCAGTCGGAAGACATCTCGCTCGCGCTCGCTGAGCTCCGCGAGCTCCCTGGGAGGCGTCGGCCTCGGCATGCGGACGAACTCCCTGATCACGCGCCTCGTGACCGTCGGGGAGAGGAGCGCGTCGCCGGCCGAGACCGTGCGAATGGCGGCGATCAGCTGCTCGGGAGGGTCGTCCTTCAGGACGAAGCCGCTCGCACCGGCCCTCAGCGCCTCGTAGACGTACTCGTCGAGGTCGAACGTGGTGAGGATCAGGATTCGCGCGGTGTCGTCCGCCGCGAGGATCCGCCTCGTCGCCTCGAGGCCGTCCAGCTCGGGCATGCGGATGTCCATCAGCACCACGGCCGGCCGGAACCGCGCTGCCTTCTCGACCGCCTCGAGCCCGTTGCCCGCTTCCGCGACGACCTCGATGTCCTGCTCGCCGGAGAGCAGCATGCGGAAGCCGGCTCTGACCATCGACTGGTCGTCTGCGACGAGCACGCGGATGGTCATCGCCCGTCACCGCCGAGCGGCAGGCGTGCACTGAGGACGAAGCCGCCGTCGGGCGCGGCGCCCGCGCTCATCTCGCCGCCGTAGATCTTCACGCGCTCGCGGACGCCGGCGAGCCCGTGCCCCGCGCCGTCGCTCCTCGTCGCACCCTCGCCGTCGTCTCGGACCTCGATCTGCAGCTCGTCGGGCGCATAGGAGAGAGTCACGTCCGCGCGGCTCGCCCGCGCGTGCTTGAGAGCGTTCGTCAGGCCTTCCTGCACGATCCGGTAGGCGGAGAGCTCGATCGCGCGCGAGAGCGGGCTGGGCTCACCGCCGATATGCAGCTGAACAGGCAGGCCCGCGCGACCGACCTCCTCCAGCAACGCGTCGAGGCCGTCGAGGCCCGGCTGCGGCATGAGCTCGACGTCGTCCCCGTTGCGGCGCATCGCGCCGAGGAGCCGCCGCATCTCGGCAAGCGCCGCACGGCCGGTCCGTTCGACGCCCCGGAGAGCGTCCGCATCGCCCGCGAGGGTCTCGGGAAGGTTGTGTCGGACGGCGCCGACCTGGAGCACCATGACGCTGACCGCGTGCGCCACGATGTCGTGGAGCTCGCGCGCGATGCGAGCCCGCTCCTCGGCGACGGCGATGCGGGCCGCAGCCTCGCGCTCACGTTCTGCCTGGGCGGCCCGTAGCTCCGCCGCCTCGGCCTGCTCGGCTCGCTCACGAAGGGCGAAGCCCGCGAGCCAGCAGAGCCCGAAGAGCAGCGGGATGAACACGAGCTCGCCGGGGGTGTGTCCGGGCCGGTTGTAGACGATGGTCGCCGCGCTACCGAGGACGACGGCGAGGCCGATCCAGACATTCCGGGCATCCCGCAGGTTCCCGAGCAGGAACGAGGCTGCCATGCCGAGGACGAAGACGCTGGTCGTGAAGGTGGCGAGGCGTCCGTCGACGAACGAGAGCGCGGCCGCGAGCAGCCAGAACGCCGCCGGCCCACCGAAGGGGAAGCTCCGGCGCGCGAAGAGCGGAAGCACCATGAGCGCGATCACCGGTACGACGAACCACAGGGTCGTGCGCGGCGCGTCTGCCGAATCGCGTCTGATGACGACCTCGAGCACCGCCGCGATCGTCAGCGACACGATGAGCGCGTCGACACCGTACGCGCGCACGAGCTGGGCGAGCCGGCTCACGCGGTGACCGTACTGGAGGCCATCTGGCGTTGCCTCCTACCTGAGTAGGAGCCCGAATCGTCGCCAGGTCGGAGCACGAATCCGTCTCCGCGACGAGGCAACCCGACCGGCCCAGTCCTAGCGTCGGGCCATGAGGTCAAGTCGCGATTCGAGAGGAGGAAGGATCATGTTTCGCACACGGAACCGCCGTCGCCCCAGCAACGAGCACGAGGCAGCGGCAGAGACACCGGCGCTCGCGCAGTCGCGCAACCTCGCGGCCCGAATGGGTCGCTGGAGCGCCGGCCACTGGAAGACCGCGACCTTCGGCTGGCTCGCCTTCGTCGTCCTCGCGTTCGGGGTCGGCGGGATGGTCGGCACGAAGACCATCGACCCGAACACGTCCGGGCCGGGCGAGTCTGGACGTGCAGACAGGATCCTCGAGGCCGGCTTCCAGCAGCCCGCCGGTGAGAGTGTCCTCATCGAGAGCAGCTCGCTCGCTGCGAACGATCCCGCGTTCCGCGCGGCGATCGAGGACGTCGTCGCGGGCCTCTCCGGAATGCGCGTCGTCCAGAACGTCCGCTCGCCGGTCGATCCCGCGAATGCGGGCCAGATCGCACCGGACCGGCACGCCGCCCTCGTGGAGTACGAGATCCGCGGCGACGCAGACACGGCGGCCGACAGGGTCGAGCCGGTCCTCGACCGGATCGACGCGGCGAAGGCCGCACATCCGGAGGTCTTCATCGGCGCATTCGGCGACGCGAGCGCGGAGCATGCGATCGAGACCCAGTTCGCCGAGGATCTCGAGAAGGCCGGTCTCTACTCGCTCCCGATCACGTTGCTCATCCTCGTGATCGCGTTCGGCGCGCTCGTCGCGGCCGGTATCCCGCTCGTGCTCGCGTTGACCGCGGTGTTCGCCACGTTCGGGCTCGTCGCGCTCCCGAGCCAGGCGATGCCGGTGGCCGAGGAGGCCGCGGCGCTCGTGCTCCTCATCGGGCTCGCGGTCGGCGTCGACTACTCGATGTTCTATTTGAAGCGCGAACGCGAGGAACGGGCCGCTGGACGCAGCGAGCGAGCGGCGATCGAGGCCGCCGCCGCGACGTCGGGCCGGTCGGTGCTCGTGTCGGGCCTGACCGTCATCGTCGCGATGGCCGGGCTCTTCCTCACCGGAGACGGGACCTTCGCCTCGTTCGGCCTGGCGACGATCCTCGTGGTCGCGATCGCGATGCTCGGATCGCTGACGGTGCTCCCCGCGCTGCTCTCGAGGCTCGGGGACAAGGTCGACCGGCTGCACGTCCCGCTCGTCGGGCGGCTTCGCCGCGACGACGGCGAGGGCCGCGTCTGGGGCGCGATCGTCGACCGCGTTCTCCGTCGGCCGGTCCTGTCCGTCGTCGTCTCCGGCGGGCTGCTGCTGACACTGGCAGCGCCGGCGCTGCAGCTGCGAATGGTCGCTCCGGGGCCGGAGACGTTCCCGCAGTCGCTGCCCGAGGTGCAGACCTACTACCGGATGCAGCAGGCGTTCCCGGGAACGGCACTGCCCGCCGACGTCGTCGTCAAGGCGCCCGACGTCGAGGCACCGCACGTGCGTGAGGCGATCGAACGACTCGAGCAGCGGGCGCTCGCGAGCGGCCGGATGCACGAGCCGATCACGGTGACCGTCAACGAGTCCGCCACGGTCGCGAACATCAGCATCCCGATCGACGGGAAAGGGACCGACGACGAGTCGATCGAGGCGCTGACCCTTCTCCGCAGCGAGATCGTGCCCGAGACGGTCGGCGCGCTTCCCGCGGCAGAATCGGCTGTGACGGGCCTCGCGGCGCAGTGGAAGGACTCGACGGACGAGATGAAGTCGACGCTGCCGCTCGTCGTCACGTTCGTGCTCGTGTTCGCGTTCGGCTTGATGCTCGTCTCGTTCCGCTCGATCGTCGTCGCGGTGAAGGCGATCGCGCTGAACCTGCTCTCGGTCGCCGCCGCGTACGGCGTCCTGGTGATCGTGTTCCAGTACGGGTTCGCGAAGGATCTGCTGGGCTTCAGCTCCACCTCCGGGATCGACCCGGTCGTGCCGCTGCTGCTCTTCGTGATCCTGTTCGGCCTCTCGATGGACTACCACGTCCTCGTGCTCAGCCGGGTCCGCGAGGCGTACGACCGGGGCGCGAGCATGGACGACGCGATCTCGACCGGGATCAAGCACACCGCGGGTGTCGTCACGAGCGCGGCAGTGGTCATGGTCGCGGTGTTCTCGATCTTCGCCGCGCTCTCGATGCTGATGTTCAAGCAGTTCGGCGTCGGGCTCGCGACCGCGATCCTGATCGACGCGACGATCGTCCGGGCGGTGCTCCTGCCGGCGTCCATGAAGCTGCTGGGGGAGTGGAACTGGTACCTCCCCGCGTGGCTCCAGTGGCTTCCGAGGCTCGAGCAGGGCGACGCGGAGGAAGCTCCCGAGGCCGGGCCGACTCCCGCCTCTGCCTAGCGGGATCGACTCGACACGTTCGAGCCCTGCGGGCGTCGCGCCCGCAGGGCTCGACGTCTCCGTGTCGCGAACCGTCAGGCCGGGATCTCGGGATGTCTCACTCGGATGCGGTCGTCCCGGTAACGGATCGCCTCGAAGGCGACGACGGCCGAGCACACCGCGCTCACGAGGGCGAGGGCGGCGAGCGCCGGGACGACCAGCGAGACGGGGATGAGCAGGAGCAGCGCGGCCGTCCCGAGCGTCCGTCTCCGGAAGACGCGGCCGGTCGTTCTGAAGAGGAACGCGACCAGCCCGAGCAGGTACAGCGCCGCACCGCCGCAGAGCCCGACCGCCGGCACCGCGTCGAGCTCTTCGCCGAAGTGGTCGAGCGTCGTCTTGAGACCGAGTGCGAAGAGCACGACCCCGGCCATCATCGGCAGGTGGAGGTAGCTGTACGCATGGAGCGCGAGCCGGTGGAGCTCGAGGCCCTTCGCCTGTATGAGCCGCCTCCGCGCGAAGATCGCGGCCACGTCGAAGTAGAGCCACCAGAGCGCCGCGACGACGACGATTCCGAGCGCGGCAGCCGTAAGCGCCCCGGCATCGAGATCGAAACCGGCACCGACGCCGATCGCGATGAGGGACTCGCCGAGCGCGATCAGGATGATGAGGCCGTGCCGCTCTGCGAAGTGCTCGGGCGCCACCTGCCAGCCGTGCCCGACGCCGACGACGACCGGGCCCAGATAGTCGATCGCGAGCGCGACGACCCAGACTGCAAGGCGCTGGCGCCCGTCGAGGAACCCCGCGAGCACGAGCAGCGAGGCTCCGAGCAGCGCCGTCGGCACGAAGCGCGCGATCGCCCCGAGGCGGTCGGAATCGCCGCGGGCGACGGTCGCCGAGAGGACGAGGTGCAGGACACGGACGAGCAGATAGGCGAGACCGAACAGGACCGCGTCGTCCCCGAAGGCACCGGGCACCGCCAGGGCGACACCGAACATCGCGCCCACCGAGCCGAGCATCACGAGCCTGACGCCGCCCTCGTCCACGTCGGTCGCGCTCGTCAACCATGCGTACACGCTCCACGCCCACCAGAGCGCAGCGAGCACGAGCATCCCGCGGAAGACTCCACCCCAGGTCGGGTCGTCCGCGAGCAGGATCGTGACCTGCGTCATGGCGAACACGAACGTCAGGTCGAAGAAGAGCTCGAGCGGTGTGACCTGGTGCTCGGCGTCGAGCTCGTACTCGCCCGCGGAGTCCGTCACGCGCCGACCTTAGCCCAGCACGCAAGAAGTTCTCGACCCGTCGTGGAACGCCCGCGATGCGCCCGGGAGGAGTCGAACCTCCGACCCGCGGATCAGAAGTCCGCGCCAAGCGTTTGGCCCGTTCGACCGATCGAGCGCGAAGCCCGATGAAACACTGGCACCGCGACCGATCCCGCATGCAGCGGACGTTCGCGGTATGCCCTGGGTCCGGATCAGCGAGGTCGTCGGCCAGCGCAGCCTCTCGGTGACGGCCGACACCTACCCACACATGCTCGCCGACGAGAAAGCGGTCGGACGTTCGATAGGCCCGGACGTGGAGCGAGCGCTCCGTCGAGCGCCGCAGTGGCGGCGCTCTATGCAGAGCTCGCTTTCGGGTCAGCGCCCTTGCTTGATGATCTTGCCGTTCTTGCCCTTCTTGCCAGGGATGCCCTGCGGACCCTGCACGCCGCACACCTTCGCGGTCGTGACGCCGCGGGAATCCGTCGCCGTAAAGATGGCGCAGTTGCCATCCTGAGCGACGGTGACGAAGGCGGCGGTTCCATCGGAACCGTCCGAGCCACGATCGCCCTTCGGGCCACGAGGGCCAGCAGGACCCGTCTTGCCGTCCTTGCCGTTCTCACCGACCTCGCCCTTCAGCCCCTGTGGGCCAACGGGGCCAGCTTCACCGGCAGGGCCAGCAGGCCCAGTCTTGCCGATGTCGCCCTTGTCGCCCTTGTGCCCGGGCAGACCAGGGAAGCCCATGAAGCCGCGGGGGCCCCGCTCCCCGTCGTCTCCCTTGTTTCCCTTGTCGCCTTTCGGACCCTGCGTGCCAGCCGGCCCCGTCGGGCCGGTGTCGCCCTTGACGCCCTGCCGGCCGGTGGAGCCAGTCAGGCCAATCGGGCCAACTTCGCCCTTCGGGCCAACCTCGCCCTGCGGGCCGGTCGGGCCGGTGTCGCCCTTGATGCCCTGCGGGCCGGTGGAGCCAGTCAGGCCAATCGGGCCAACCTCGCCCTGCGGGCCGGTCGGGCCGGTCAGGCCAATCAGGCCCTGTATCCCAGCAGGCCCAGCCGGCCCAGCAGGCCCAGCAGGCCCAGCCGGCCCAGGCGGGCCTTCCTTGTCGTTACCAGCGATTGCACCACTGGTAAGAGCGAGCGTGAGTGCAAGCGCTGCGAGCAGCGTGAGCACTTTGCTCAGGTTGCGAACCTTCATCTCTGACGTCCTCTCGGTAGCCCGTTGCCCGGCGGCGGGATGCCGCGGGCTCGATGAGATGAATGTACGGGCGCCCGAGGCACGGTCGCTAGACACAGTTGGACTAATCAACGCCTCGTCGCGACGACTGAACAAATACGGATGGCTGCGCGAGAGACTCCCCCAGCCCCGAGTCTCTCTCGCGCAGCGCCAGCGAGTCCGCGCAAGCCGCCACCCGCTACAGGGTGCGCCGATTGCCGCAGAAACCGGCCGGCCAGCGCCGGACTCACCGTGGCATCAGGGTAGGCGCGCGCAGCGAGGCCGTACAGGACACGATCGGGTCATCCCTAGACACCGAGCAAGCTGCGCACTTCGCAAGTACGCCGTGGAGAACTGAAGCACGAGTCCTAGATGCGCCCGGCAGGATTCGAACCTGCGACCCGCGGATTAGAAGTCCGCCGCTCTGTCCACTGAGCTACGGGCGCGTACCGGGAGGGTACTGGGCCTCCAGGGCGTCCTCTTCGGCCGAAGCGCGCTCCTGGTCGGCGATGAAGCGGAGCACCCAGTAGGCGAACACGGCGAAGAACACGATGGCCTGCTCGGCGGCCATCCCGACCCCCGCGAGCTGCTGGTCCTCGAGCGCCGAGAGCCCCCAAAGACGCTCGGGCGCGTTCACGTAGAAGTCGTAGATCGGCTCCGGGACGAGCGCGACCACCAGCCCGATGGGGCTCCCGAGGACGAAGGCGGCGAAGACGAGACCGGCGCGCGCGCCCGCACCGAGACGATGAGGCTCGTCCTGGACGATGCTCCACCACATCGCGACCCCGGTCAGGAAGTAGAGCGCGTGCTCGAGGTGGAGGAGCGAGTGGGGATGCTCCAGCGCGGTGTCATAGAGCCACGGCAGGTGCCAGAGCATGTAGTTCGCGAGCCAGAGCGGAAGCGCGACGAAGGGATGCGTGAGGGCGCGGAAGGGCCTCGGCCGCACGATTGTGGCCGCGAGCGCGGGGGGCAGTCCGACGACGACGAGCAGTGGTGCCCATTCGGCGAGCACGACGTTCTGGAGCAGGTGGATCGTGAGGAGGTACTTCATCGCGATCGTCTCGAGCGGCGTGATCGTCACGACGAGCAGGAGCACCATCGCCGTCAGGAAAGAAGCGACCCGCCACCACGGCGCCGGGTACCGCCGCAGCGAGAGGAGATAACCGCCCGTGAGCAGTGGAACGAGGACGAGCGCCTCGGGGTTCCACGACCACGCGTACGGGTCCACGGCGCTACGCTAACGAGGCGCGGGCGTAGCTCAGTTGGTAGAGCGCCAGCCTTCCAAGCTGGATGTCGTCGGTTCGAACCCGACCGCCCGCTCTCTATCTACTGTGCAGTCGTGGAGATCCGGGTCGCACGCATCTCGATCGCGCCCGTGAAGTCTCTCGGTCTCGTCCACCCGGACGAGGTGACGCTCGAGGTCGGCGGGGTGCTCGGAGACCGTCGCTTCTGGCTCGTGGACGCGGACGGGCGGCTCTTCAACAACAAGCGCAACGGCCCGATGGTGACGGTCCGCCCCGAATGGGACGAGACGAGCCGGGAGCTGACGCTCGACTTCCCGGACGGCACGCGCGTCGAGGGTGTCGTCGAGCTCGGTGAGCCGGTGCGCGCCGTGCTCTACCGTCGCCCGCATCCATCGCGTCATGTGCTCGGGCCCTGGGAGGACGCGCTCGCCTCGTACGTCGGCCGGCCGCTGACCCTGCTCTGGTCGGAGACCCGCGCGACCGACCGTGGCGTCGTCGGAGGCGATGTGTCGCTGATCTCGAGGGCATCGCTCGAGCGCCTGGGCGAGGAAGCCGGCGCGGCCGGTCCGGTGGACGGTCGACGCTTCAGGATGACGTTCGAGCTCGACGGTGTGCCGGCGCACGGCGAGGACGAGTGGATCGGGCGCGTGCTACGGGTGGGCTCGGCCGAGCTCGAGGTCACCGGCGACGTCGGCCGCTGTGTGGTCACGTCGCACGATCCCGACTCCGGCGTGACCGACCTCGACACCCTGGGCACGCTCACTCGCTACAGGCGTGACGGCCGCGACGAGCCGCTTCCTTTCGGTGTCTGCGGCCGGGTGACCGCTCCGGGGCAGGTTCGCGTCGGCGACGCCGTCACGGAGGCTTCGAGCGTCCCCGTCGGCTAGCGCCCGCTGGCGGAGAAGTGCTGGTAGTCCTGCACCGACGTCCAGTAGCCGCCCCAGCCCCAGCCGACCGACTCGAACGCGCGCACCACGACGTTGCCGGGGCAGGCCATCCCTCTGCGGCAAGGCGTCCGGTCGACGTACGGGACGCTCGCCCGGTGTGACGTCCGTCCTCCGCTGACGTACGGGTTCTCGATCGGGTTGAGGTCTATCGCCCGCCCGTACGCGTGCTCGGACCAGCGGCTCGTGCCCTCGACGTAGCGGCAGTTGAACGCCGAGGTGTTGTCGGCCTCGATCGACTGGAAGTCGCTCGCGCCGTACGCGTCCACAGGAACCATTCGCCGGATCTGGAAGCGCGCGCCGTGGAGGCGACGAAGGACGGAGACGACGTCCGTCGCCACGTCGCGGTGCACGATGAGCCGTCCCGTTCGCTCGCGGCCGTCGAAACCCCAGTGGGTCGCGGCGATCACGCGAAGGTCGCGGAGGCCGACGGGACAGCCGCGGCGCCAGGAGACGCCGGTCATCGTCGCCCGTAGCTTCGCGCCGATGGGAGAGATCGTCGCGTTGAAGCGGGACGGTGCGCTCGCGCCCTGAGGCGAAAGCGTCACGGCTCCCAGCGCAGCGACCGCGAGTGCCACGCCGAGAGCCAGCGGATACCGGAGCCGGCGCGCCATCACGTGTCAGGCTAGCCGCCGCCCAGGAACGACGAAGCCCCGCGGTGCGGGGCTTCCGATCGGGGTGGCCGGATCTGAACCGGCGGCCTCCCGCTCCCAAAGCGGGCGCTCTACCAGGCTGAGCTACACCCCGGAGCAGAACAGTCTAGGGGTCGGCCTCCATGGAATAGCCTGCGCCGGATGGTCGACGCGCCCTTCCTGCCCTCCGAGGAGGGGCATCTCGACGACCGTGCCCGCCTGGGCTACACGATGGTCATCGTCGCGGCCTGCCTGTTCGCCGTCAACGGCACCGTCTCCAAGGTGGTGCTCGGCTCGGGGCTCTCGTCACTCGAGCTGACGCAGATCCGCTCGACGGGCGCGGCGGCCGGGTTCCTGCTGTTCCTGCTCCTGTTCGCCCGCGCGTCGCTGCGTGCCGACCGCCGCGAGCTGCTCTTCCTCCTCGTCTTCGGCATCACCGGGATCGGACTCGTGCAGCTTCTGTACTTCGTCGCGATCGACCATCTGCCGGTCGGGATCGCACTCCTCATCCAGTTCACGGGCCCACTCCTCGTCGCGCTCTTCGCGCGCCTCGTCTACCACGAGCACATCGGACGACAGATCTGGGCGGCGCTCGTCCTGTGCATCACCGGGTTGTCGGTCGTCGTCGAGTTCTGGAGCGGCGTCGCGTTCAGCACCGTCGGCATCACGGCTGCGCTCGGCGCCGCGTTCGCGCTCGCCGCCTACATCCTCATGGCCGAGCGCGAGCGGAAGCACCGCGACCCGGTCTCGCTCTCCTTCTACGGGTTCTTCTTCGCGACGCTCTTCTTCGCGGTCGTCAACCCGCTCTGGACGTTTCCGTGGGACGTGCTCGACGACACGGTGTCGCTCCAGGGCAACCTCTCGGAGTACTCCGCTCCCGTCTGGCTGCTCGTGACGTTCGTCGTCGTCGTCGGGACGATGGTGACGTTCACGCTTCTCACCGGCGCGCTCAAGCACATCCCCGCGACGAAGGCGTCGATCGCGGGCACGCTCGAGCCGGTCGTCGCCACCGTCGTCGCCTGGGTCTGGCTCGGCGAGGCATTCGGAACCGCGCAGCTCATCGGAGGCGGGATCGTCCTCGCAGGGATCGTTCTCGCGCAGACTGCACGGTGATGGCGAGCGACGTCGAGCTGCGCGAGATCACGTCCGAGACGGTGCGGACCGTGACCGCGCTCGCCGTCGCACCGGACCAGACCGGGTACGTCGCGTCGAACGCCAACTCGATCGCCGAGGCCTACTTCGAGCCCAAGGCGTGGTTTCGCGCGATCTCGGCCGGCGACGAGCTCGTCGGCTTCGCCATGGTCTACCGCGATCCGGGGGCCGGTGAGTTCTACGTGTGGCGGTTCATGGTCGACGAACGTCACCAGGGAAAGGGCTACGGGAAACGGGCCATGGAGCTGCTGGTCGAAGAGGCCCGGAGCGACGGCGCGAGCGCGGTCACGCTGAGCGTGGTGCCGGGCGACAACTCGGCGCGCGACTTCTACGTCCGACTGGGCTTCGAGGAGACCGGCACGGTGCACGGAGGCGAGGTCGAGATGCGGCTCCCGCTCGGCGACAGCTGAGCCTTACCGGCGAGACCCACGAGCGCTCGGCTGTACCCTTGTCGCGATGGTGAAGCGCGTGCTTCTCGCGTCGCCGCGCGGCTACTGCGCGGGCGTCGAACGTGCCGTGGAGACGGTCGAGCAGGCGCTCGAGCACTACGGCACACCGGTCTACGTGCGGAAGCAGATCGTTCACAACATCCATGTCGTCCGCGACCTCGAGGCGCGCGGCGCCATCTTCGTCGAGGAGGAGACGGAGGTGCCCGAGGGCGCGACCGTCGTCTACTCGGCCCACGGCGTCGCGCCGACCGTGCACTCGAACTCGGCCCGCCTCGGACACAACGTCATCGATGCGACCTGCCCGCTCGTCACGAAGGTGCACGTCCAGGCACGCCGGTATGCAGCCGAGGGGTACACGATCGTCCTCATCGGGCACGCCGGTCACGAGGAGGTCGTCGGCACGACCGGAGAGGCGCCGGACGCCACCGTCCTCGTGCAGACCGTCGAGGAGGCCGACGCGCTCGCGCTCCCTCCCGACACGAAGCTCGCGTACGTGACGCAGACGACGCTCTCCGTCGACGAGACGGGCGAGATCATCAAGGCGCTCCGCCGCCGCTTCCCCGACATCCGCGCGCCGCGGAAGGAAGACATCTGCTACGCGACCTCCAACCGGCAGTGGGCGGTCAAGGAGATGCTCTCCGAGATCGACCTGCTCCTCGTGATCGGGTCGCGCAACTCGTCGAACTCGAACCGGCTCGTCGAGACGGCGCGGTCGAGCGGGACTCCCGCCTACCTGATCGACGACGAGACGGAGATCGACGAGCGCTGGCTCGACGGTCCCGAGATCGTGGGGATCACGTCCGGCGCGTCCGCGCCCGAGAAGCTCGTGAACCGCGTGTGCGACTGGTTTCGTGAGCGCGGCGTGAGCGACATCGAGCCGTACACGCTCATGGACGAGGACGTCACCTTCCGGCTCCCGATCGAGCTGCGCCGGGAACTCGAGCTCGCTGCCGGCAGCTAGGTGCTGCGTGTCCTCGCGTACGCAGCGCTCGCGCTGCTCGGTGGCATCGCGGGCGGCGTCCTCGGGTACGCGTTCGGGGTGGGCGAGGAGACGGTCACGGTCACCACGACCGTCGAGGGCCAGTTGACCGACGCGACCGTGTCCGGCCTGCCCGCCGCCGTCGAGGAGAAGCGCGTCGCGCTGCTCGAGGCAGCCGAGGCCGAGGACTACGACGCGCTTGCCGCACTCGCGGCGCCGGGCTTCCGGTACACGTTCGGCAGCCCCGTCGAGGGTGGGCCGGCCGCGTACTGGCGCGAGCTCGAGGCGTCCGGGGACGACCGGCCGCTCGACGCCCTCGCCACGATCCTCGACCTGCCGTATGTCCTCTCCCAGGGCTACTACGTCTGGCCGTGGGCCTATGCCGTCGCCGACTCCGGCGACCTCTCGGCGCACGAGCGCGCGCTGCTCGCGCCGCTCGGCGGCCCGGAGCAGCTCTTCGCGCCCAGCACCGGCTACCTCGGTTGGCGCGCCGGGATCGCGCCCGACGGCAGCTGGACGTACTTCGTGGCAGGCGACTGAGGGAAGATCCGCCGCGCGTGCTCCGTCCGGAAGACTGAAGTCTCTGTGTCCGACGAGAAGGGGGAACCATGGCCTACGAAGAGCTGAAGGCGCGCCAGAGCGTCGTCTGGGGCAACGGCCCGTACCAGCGCATCACCGAGACCATCACCGACCTGCACGAGCTCGTGGTCGAGCGCCTGCAGCCCGGACCGGGCGTCGACTGGCTCGACCTGGCGACGGGCACGGGCGCGGTCGCCGAGCGCGCGGCCGCCGGCGGCGCCTCCGTGACCGGGGTCGATCTCGCGCCGGCGCTGATCCAGACGGCGACCGCGCGCGCGAAGGAGCAAGGGCTGGAGATCGACTATCACGTCGGCGACTGCGAGAAGCTCACCTTCGGCGATGCGAGCTACGACGCCGTGTCGTCCGTGTGCGGCGTGATGTTCGCGCCCGATCACGGGGCGGTCGCCAGTGAGCTCGCCCGGGTAACGAAGCCCGGGGGGCGGATCGCCCTCGCGAACTGGACGCCTGGACCGGGGGTTGCCGACCTATTTCGCATCATGAGCCCCTTCCAGCCGGCTCCGCCTCCGAGCTACCCGTTCGACTGGGGCGACGAGAACCACGTCCGAGAGCTCCTCGACGACTCCTTCGAGGTCGAGCTCGAGCGCCACGTCTCGCCGCTCGCGCTCGAGTCCGGTCAGGCGTACTGGGATCTCTTCTCGACGAGCTACGGGCCGACGAAGACCCTCGTCGAGTCGCTCGGCGACCGGAGCGAGGAGCTGCGTCGTTCATGGGTGGACTTCTTCGACCAGAACAACCGCGTCAACGGCGGGATCCTCCACGAGCGCGAGTACCTGCTGGTGCTCGGCAGGCGGCGCTGACGGTCTAGAGCCGGCCTCAGCCCGCCTTCTCGAGCGCGAGCTCCGAGCCGTTCGCCTCCACCGAGAGCGCGAGCGTCTCGCGCGCGATCCAGTCGCTGTGGTCGAGCAGGTCGGCGTCCGCGTCGGCGAGCGTGAGCCGAATCCGGTCCGTCAGCTCGAGCCCTCGCTCCTTGCGGAGGGAGTTGACCGCGTGGATCAGCTCGTAGACGCGACCTTCGCGAACCAGCTCCTCGTCGAGCGCGAGGTCGAGCGCGACGGTAAGGCCGTCGGAGGCGGCAACCGCCCAGCCGTCCTTGCCGCGGCGCTCGACGAGCACCTCGTCGGCGCCGAGCTCGTGGCCCGCGACGCGGAAGCCGCCGGTCGGAAGCTCCTCGAACTCGCCGGCTTCGAGCGCGGCCCGCACCGTTGCGAGCTCCCGCCCGAGCTTCGGCCCGAGCAGAGGGAGATTCGGCTTCACGCGCAGCTCGCTCGTCCCGACCTCCCCGAACGTCACGTCCTTCACCCGGAGCTCGTCCGCGATCTCGTCCGCATGCCCTTCCGCCCGCGCAGCCCCGGCGACGACGAGCGAGCGGAGCGGCTGGCGGAGCTTCACCCCGGCGGTCGAGCGCGCCTGCCGCCCGAGCTCGACGACGCGGCGGAGCTCGGCGACCTCCTCGAGCAGCGCGGTGTCGGGGCTCGCCGGCGCGGGCCAGCCGGCCAGGTGGACGGACGCGGGGGCGCCCTCCGCCGGGCCGGTGAGCCGCCGCCAGAGGTGGTCGGCCAGGAACGGCATGAGCGGCGACACGACGCGCAGCCCCTGCACGAGCGCATACCAGAGGGTCGCGAGCGCGGCCTCCTCGCCGTCCCAGAACCGGCGCCGCGAGCGGCGGATGTACCAGTTCGAGACGTCTTCCACGAAAGCCTCGAACGCGCGCACGACGTCCACGGTCAGCCAGCTCTCGTAGCCACGCGTCGCTTCCTCCACGAGCGCTTGCGTGCGCTCGACGAGCCAGCGATCGAGCGGGAGGAGATCGCCGTCGGGTGGGCCGTGCAGGGCGCCCGGCCCAGGCTTCCAGCCGGCGATGTTGGCGTAGTCCGTCAGGAACTTCGCCGAGTTCCAGAGGGTCAGGAGCCTCCGCTGGATCTCGTGCGCCGGGCCGAACCCGAAGAGCAGATTGCGATCGGGCGGCTGCGCGCAGTACTGCCAGCGCATGACGTCGGCGCCCATGCGCCTGAACGCCTCCTCTGCCTCGATCATGTTCCCCCACGAGCCGTGCATCTCCCGCCCGTGCTCGTCGAGCATCTTCTCGTAGCCGAGCACGCGCTCGAACGGCGCCCGGCCCACCAGCGCGACCGACATGAAGAGCTGCGAGTAGAACCAGAGGCGGATCTGCTCGCGCATCTCCGAGACCCAGTCCGCCGGGAACCACTGCTCCCAGTAGGCGTGGTCGGGGAGATCGGCGGTCGTCAGCTCTCTCGCCGCTCCCGTCGCATACCCCTGCGGGACAAACTCCGGGTTCTCCCAGCCGAGCGTCGAGAAGGGGACGATGCCGGCGTCGAGCCAGACGTCGCCGACCTCGGTGATCCTCCGGACCGTCTCCCCACAGGCCTCGCAGCGGATCGGCACGTCGTCGATCCAGGGCCGGCGAAGCTCCTCGAGCTGGTCGAGCCCTGAGACCGCGCGCTCCGCGAGCTCGGCCTTCGAGCCGACGAGCGTCACGTGCCCGCACGCGCACTCGTAGATCGGGAGCGGCAGGCCGTAGTAGCGACGGCGCGAGATGTTCCAGTCGCCCATGTTGCGGAGCCAGTCGTCCATCCGCTTGCCCATGTACTCCGGCGTCCACTCCACCGTCGCATTCGCCTCGAGCAGCGCCGGGCGAAGCTCGTCCACGGCGATCATCCAGTCGTCGGTGACGCGCCAGATGAGCGGCGTGTCGCAGCGCCAGCAGTGCGGATAGCGGTGCAGGTAGGTGCCCGCCTCTAGCAGCACGCCCTTCTCCGCGAGCCAGCCGACGATCTGGTCGGCCGCCTCGGTGGTCGAGAGCCCGTGCAGCCAGCCGTAGCTGTCGTAGAAGCGGCCCGACTCGTCGACGGGGCTCAGGACCGGCAGGTCGTGGATCCGCCCGAGCTCGAAGTCCTCCTGGCCGGCGCCTGGAGCGATGTGGACGATGCCGGATCCCTCCTCGAGCGACACCTCGTCCCACGGGATCACGCGGTGCTCGTCCTCGGAGCCGGGGCCGAGGTCGTCGAACGGGCCGCGATACGTCCAGCCGACGAGCTCCGATCCCGGGAGCCGTCGGGTGAACGTCTCGTCGGGGTAGCGCGCGACCGCGACCCACTCGCCGGTCTCGCGAAGGCCGTACTCCGCGTCAGGCTTGACCGCCGCGGCGACGTTCGCGGGCAGCGTCCACGGCGTCGTCGTCCAGACGACGAGTGACTCGCCGGGCCGCTCGTGGAGCGGCAGCCGAACGAAGAGCGAGGGGTCGGACTTCTCCTGGTAGACGCCGCCCTGCGACAGCTCGTGCTGCGAGATCGAGGTCCCGCAGCGCGGGCACCACTCGGTCGAGCGGTGGCCCTTGTAGAGGTGGCCGCGCTCGTGCATGAGCTTCAGGAACCGCCAGATGTACTCGATGTTCGTGTCCGAGAACGTGTAGTAGTCGGCCCCCCAGTCCATCCACTGGCCGAGGCGCTTGCACCCGCGCGTGAGCTCGCCCGCCGACCAGATCACCTTCTCGCGACAGCGGCGCGCGAACTCGGCGAGCCCGTACTCCTCGATCTCGCGCTTCGAGTTGAGGCCGAGCTCGCGCTCGACCCCGACCTCGATCCAGAGACCCTGGCAGTCGAAGCCGTTCTGGTAGCGCTGGTCGAAGCCGCGCAGCGCCTTGTAGCGCTGGAAGACGTCCTTGAGCGTCCGGCCCCAGGCCGTGTGCACGGCGAGCGCCTTGTTCGCCGTCACCGGCCCGTCGACGAAGCTGAAGCGAGGGCCGCCTCGGTTCTGCTCGCGGAGCCGCTCGAACGTGCTCTCCTCGTCCCAGAGGTCGAGGATCTCGCGCTCCAGCGCGTCGTGATCCGGCTTGTCCGGGAGGGTTGAGAAGATCGCCGCCACGAGTGTTCAGTCTAGGGAGCGTTTCCGCGGCGCACGCGCCGGGAAGAGTTTTCCCGAAGCGAGCGTTTAGGGTCTCGGTACTCGTAACGAACGCAGAAAGGGACAGATGGCAATCGACGTAACCGAGGCGACCTTCGAGGAGGAAGTCCTCAACTCCGAAACACCGGTTCTCGTGGACTTCTGGGCGGAGTGGTGCGGACCGTGCCACGCGATCGCGCCCGTGCTCGAGAAGATCGCCGAGGAGCGCAAGGACGACCTGAAGCTCGTCAAGGTGAACATCGACGACGAGCAGGAGCTCTCACTCCGCTACGGGGTCATGTCCATTCCGACGATGATCCTGTTCAAGGACGGAGCACCTGCCGCCGCAGCCGTCGGCGCTCAACCGAAGGCATCGCTCGAGCGCTCGCTCGGGCTCGCAGCCTGATCTCTGACAGCCCGTCCGCCGGACAATCGGCACGCAACGCGGGACCTCCGCCCCGAGGCGTATCCTGCTAGCAGGCAATTTGCAGGAGGTTTTTAGAGGCTTCCCCCTCCCCCTCCCCTACCGAAGGGCCGACAATGTCGGCCCTTCGGCTTTCTATCGCCGGCGAAGCGCCGGCAATGTCCGCACTTCGGCTTTCTCGAGCAGGTGTCAGGCCGGAGCCGACGACTTCAGATCGTCGAGAAAGCGCGCCACCCAGGTGAAGGCGAGGTCCTCGCGGGCGGGGAGATCGTCGAGGCCGAACCAGCGCAACTCGGCGACGTCGTCGGCCGCTGTCAGCTCGCCGGACGCGATGCTGGCCTCGAACACGAGGTTCAAAACCGTCGTACCGTCCGTGCCGTAGGTGTCGAGGTAGGCCCCGAGGAACTCACCCGGCTCGACCTCCACGCCGGTTTCCTCGAGAAGCTCGCGGCGCAGGCCGTCGAGCGGCTGCTCGCCCTCCTCGAGGAACCCGCCGAGGAGATCCCAGCGCCCTGCGTCGGGGTCGTTCGCCCGCTTGCCGAGAAGCGCGCGCCCGTCGTCGACGACGAACGCCGCCACTGCGGGAGCCGACTGCCCGTAGTAGGCCGACCCGCACGACGTGCAGTGGGCGCGTCCTGCTCCGGCCTCGAGCGAAGCCGCGCAGCGCGGACAGAACCGCCAGCCGGTCAGGGACGCCACCGGGGTACCGTACCGGGCTGTGTCACCCCGCCATGTGCCCGCCAGCGTCACCGAGCTCTCGCGTGTCGGGCTGCTCTCGTCGCTGCCCGGAGAAGTGGTCGGGAAGCTCGCAGATCGCATGCAGCGCGACGAGGTGCCGGCCGGGACCGTCGTGATCCGCGAGGGCGAGCCCGGCGACCGCTTCTTCGTCCTCCTCTCGGGCATCGCCGCCGTCTCGCAGTCCGGGCTCGGCAACCGGAGCATCCTTCGCGCCGGTGACTACTTCGGCGAGGTGGCGCTCGCGATGGGCATCCCGCGCACCGCGACCATCACCGCGATGACGCCGTGCGTCGTCGCGAGCTGCGACCTCGAGACGTTCGACGAGCTCGTGCGGCCGCTGTTCGCCGACGGCTAGAAGCCGAGCTCTGCGAGGACGTCGTCGGAGAGCGTCGGCCAGGCGGCCTTCGCCCAGTCGCCGAACGGGCGGTTCGTGAGCGCTGCGCACACGACCCCCGGGCCCGGATCGGCCCACAGGAACGTGCCCGACCCGCCGAAGTGGCCGAGCGCGCGGTCGGACGTGCGGCTGCCCATCCACGTCGAGGGCCGCGTGTTGAGCTGCACGCCGAGACCCCAGTCGAGCGGGTCGAAGCGGCCGTAGTCGGGCAGGACGCCCGAGAGCCCCGGGAACTGGACCGTCGTCAGCTCGGCGAGCGTCTCGGGCGCGACGACGGTCGGGCTCAGGAGCTCGCGCCCGAGGGCGAGGACGTCGCCGAGTGCCGCCTGCATCCCCGCGGCGGGATCGCCGCTCGGGTCGAGGCCGAGCCGGAGCGGCTCGCATACGGCCGCGCGCACGTAGTCCGCGAACGGCATCTCGGCTCGCTCGGAGAGGTGCGTCGCGAGCACGCGGAAGCCCTCGTTCGAATAGATGCGGCGCGATCCCGGAGCGGCGATGGGGACACCACCGTCGAACGGGAGCCCCGACGTGTGGGCAAGGAGGTGTCGCACCGTCGATCCGGGCGGCCCCGCGGCCTCGTCGAGGTCGACGACGCCCTCCTCTGCGGCGACGAGCGCGGCGAGCGCGGCCACCGGCTTGGAGATGGAAGCGAGTGGGACGTCGCGCGTCGTGTCTCCGTACGTCTCGACGCGTCCGTCCGTCGTGACGACGCCGGCGGTCGCGAACGACACGGGCCAGACGTCGATCTGGCGAAGCGCCTGCACGGCGCGCGATACTAGTCGCCCCATGGAGCGTCGTCTGATCTCAGGGCACTCGCCCTTCGAGGCCATCGCCGGGTACTCACGCGCGGTCGTGGCCGGAGGCCACGTCTACGTCGCGGGCTCCGCCCCCATCCCTCGCGACGGCTCGCCGCCTCCCGACAGCGCCTACGAGCAGACTCGCCTCTGCCTCGAGATCATCGGCGAGGCGCTCCAGAAGGCCGGCTCGGGTCTCGAGCAGATCGTCCGTACGCGCGTCTACCTCACCGACCCCGCGCACTTCGAGGGCTTCGCGAGAGCGCACGGCGAGGTCTTCGGCAACATCCGGCCGGTGAACACCACGGTGTTCACGTCGCTGTACGACCCGGCCTGGAAGGTGGAGATCGACGCCGACGCCGTGCTCCCGTGAGCGGCGGCGAGCTGCCGCAGGCGTTCCCGCCCTCGATCACGGGCAAGGGCGCAGTCAGCACGGGCAGCGTCTACGACCACAAGTTCGGCTCGGGCGAGCCGTACACGCTCGGTGTCGAGGAGGAGTATCAGCTCCTCGATGGCGAGTCGTTCGACCTCGTCCAGCACATCGAGACGATGCTCGCCGCGATCAGCGGGCACGAGCTCGAGCCCCGCGTGAACCCCGAGCTCATGCAGTCTGTGATCGAGATCACGACCCCCGTGTGCCGCAATGCGGGAGACATCCGGCGCGAGCTCGTGAAGCTGCGCTCGTACGTGACCGGGATCGCGCGCGAGCGCGGGATGCGCGTCGGCTCCGCCGGGACGCATCCGTTCAGCCTCTTCGAGCGGCAGCGCATCACCGCGAAGGACCGCTATCGCGCGCTCATCGACCAGATGCAGTACGTCGCGCGCCGGGAGCTCATCTTCGGCATGCACGTCCACGTCGCGGTGGACGACCCCGAGAAGGCGATCCAGGTCGTGAACGGTCTCCTGCCGCAGCTCGCGCCGCTGCTCGCGATGTCGGCGAGCTCGCCGTTCTGGCGAGGTGAGCCGACCGGTCTCGCGTCGAGCCGGCAGATGGTGTTCTCCGCTTTCCCACGCTCCGGCCCGCCGCCACGCTTCCGCGACTACACGGACTACGCGGAGGTCGTCGGCCAGCTCGAGCGCTCGGGCTGCATCGCGGACTACACGCACATCTGGTGGGACATCCGGCTGCACCCGCGCCTCGGCACCGTGGAGATCCGCATCTGCGACGCCGTGACGCGCGTCGAGGACGCGGTCGCTATCGCCGCGTACTGCCAGGCCCTCGTGAAGCTGCTCTCCGAGCGGTACGACGCACGCGAGGAGATCCCCTCGTACCACCGCATCCTCACGACCGAGAACAAGTGGCTCGCGGCGCGGTACGGGCTCGAGGCACCGGTCATGGACCTCGCCTCGGGCCGGCGGAATCGCGTGCCGATTGCCCGCATCGTTCGCAAGACGCTCGCCGAGATCGAGCCGCACGCGCGCGACCTCGGCTCCGAGCGCGAGCTCGAGGGGATCGCCGAGCTCCTCGCGCGCGGCTCGAGCGCCGACCGCCAGCTCCGCGTCTACAACGCGAACCGCGACATCGTCGAGGTCGCGCGCGAGATCGCGGAGGCGACGGAGGCGCTCCCTGTCGCTGCCTAACCCTCGTGCGCGTGCACGATGAACCTGCGCGTGTCGACGGTCGCAAGGCTACGCGCGCCGTAGCGGACGTCGAGCATGCGGTCGGCGTCGAGCGTAAGCCGTAGCTGCAGCTGGCGCGCCTGGTCGAGGTCGAGCGGCAGGTCGATGCAGTACGCGCGCTTGCTGACCGTGTCCAGCGCGTGCACGAAAGGCTCTCGCTTTGCCCGCGCGTAGAGGGTGTAGGCCCAGCGCCCGTCCGAGGTCGACTTCCGGGTCACCGACCACCCGCGCATGAGCCGCTCGCCGATCTCGCGGTCGACGATCGGACGCGAGAGGAGCTTGCGCGCGGCAACGTCATACGCCCGCACCCGGTACGACAGGCTGGAGCCGCCGCCCGAGTACTGGATGAGGTAGAGCAGCGAGCCGTCGGGTGAGATCGCGTCGTACGACCACGCGCCCTGGAGTGTCATCCTGCGGAGCCGCAACGTCCTCGTGTCGACGAGGGCGAACTGCGTCTCTCTGCCGGCCGGCGACGCGAGGACGAGCGTCCTTCCGTCCCGGGAGACGCCATCCGTCGTGCCGTCGAGAGCGATCAGCGCGACTCCGAACGTTCCGGGCAGTTGGCGCCAGCGGAAGATCTTGCCGCCCGGAACCTGCACGAAGGAGACGATCGTCTGTCGCCCCGTCGCGACGGCGACGTAGCGGATCTTTCCGTCCGGCGAGACGACCCCCTGACCCCCGAGCAGGACCTGGGCTGGCCCGCCCTTCTGGGCGTCCGCCCCGGCGGCGCCGACGAGCGCAGCGGCGAGGACGGTGGCGAGCAAGGCGATCGAGATCTTCATGAGCCCTCCCGTTCAGTAGACGTAGGCGACGCAGACGTCGTGGGCAGCCCGCGCGACCTGTCGCGTCGAGCGAACGATTCCGTTGCGGTCGAGAAAGGTGACCGTGCCCCGGCCGAGCGACGGTGTGACGAGGCAGCCCCAATCGAAGGCGACGTTGTAGGAGCCGAGCGGGACCCGCGCCTCGCGCAGGAGCGTCCCGTTCAGACGGTGCCTGCGAACCGTCCCGCGCTCGCCGCTCGCGACGAAGGCCTTGCCCCGGGCAAAGGTCACGTGCTGCGGTGGCATGTCGGCGTCGATGATCCGCTGGGCTCGGTCCGACCTCCCGTAGAGCGCGACGCGGCGCTCGGAGCCCGATGTCACCCAGACTGCGCCCCGATCGGGCGCGAAGACGACGTCGTGGGCGGGGAACGGCGGCGCTATGGTGCGCACGAGCCGCGGGCGGCGTGGCGCTCGAGCGTCGAGCACCGCGATGCGCGAGGCGGCCGTGCCGAGCACCGTCCAGATCTTGCGCCCGTCCGGGCTGATCGAGATGTGACGGGCCGGTCCGGGCACCCGCGTGCGGGCGACGATGCGCACGCGCTCCGTGTCGAGCGTGACGAGCTCCTCGCGGGCGGAGTCGGTGACATACGCGAGCGGCACGCGCGGATGCACCGCGGTGTACCGAGGCTCGCCGAAGCCGTCGAGCTCGGCCCGCACTCCCACGCCTCCCTGTGTGGCGAGGATCGTGACCACGCCGAGCTCCGTGTGGCCGACCACCGCCGCCTGGCCGTGGACGCTCTCGATGCTCCTCGGCCCGGCCGCGGTTGGCACGCGTTCGAGCACATCCGTCGTGTGCGTGTCGAGGACGACGACGTGGCTCTCCGCGTCGGCGGTGACGAGCGCGACGGGCGAGATACCGCCGAGCCGAGCCGCGAACGCGACCGGATCGAGAGCGAGCGCGAGCGGAACCGCCGCCGATGCTCCGAGAAACGCGCGCCTGTTCACGCCCCTACTACGCCTGTGCGGCGCTGCGAGGTCCGCAACGCGCCAAGTGTCAAATTGACACTAGGTGTGGAGAACCCGGACCTCTCGCCGCTCTCCGCTCGTATCCGGGGCATGGACCTCTGGGCCAGGTTCCGTCGTAGTCTGGGCACGCGATGCCCACGGGTCGTGACGAGCGCGCCCTCGTTCGCGGCGCGCAGCGAGGATCTGCCTCCGATCTCGAGGCTCTGTTCCGCATCCACTGGCCTCGTGCGCACCGGGCCGCATACCTCGTCACCCACGACGCCCAGGCTTCCGAGGACATCGCGCAGGAGGCTTTTCTCGCCGCAGTCCGCGCCCTCGACCGCTTCGACCGGCGCCGGCCGTTCGGGCCGTGGCTTCACCGGATCGTCGTCAATCGCGCGATCGACTGGACGCGGGCGCGGCAGCTGCGGGCAGAGGTCGAGCTCGGCGAGTCCCTCCCGGCCGGCGACGCGGCAGGCGCGCCCGACGACGAGCTGCTCGCGGCGCTCGGTCGGCTCCCGCCCGACCAGCGCGCCGTGATCGTCCTGCGCTACCTGCTCGAGTTCACTCCGGGCGAGATCGCGGACGCGCTCGGACTGCCGCGCGGGACGGTCAACTCCCGCCTCCGGCGCGGGCTCGACCTGATGGCGGAGGAGCTGTGAGACGCGAGCTCGAGCGCATCGAGATTCCCGGCCAGCACGAGGCCCGGGAGCGTGCCTGGGCGGTCGTCCGCACGTCCTTCGCCGAGCGCGAGCGGGTACCGCCGCAGCGGCATCGACTGCGCCTCGCGATCGCGATCGCTGCGCTGGCGGCCCTGCTCGCGGCGGCGCTGAGCCCGCCCGGGCGCGCGGTGCTCGACGAGATCCGGGACGTCGTCGGCGTCCAGCGCGCTGAGCAGGGGCTCTTCTCGCTGCCCGCACCCGGGCGAGCGCTCGTCACGTCCGATTCCGGCGTCTGGGTGGTGCAGGACGACGGCTCGAAGCGGCTCCTCGGCGACTACCGGGAGGCGAGCTGGTCGCCGTTCGGACGGTTCGTCGTGGCGGCGCGAGCGAACGAGCTCGCCGCGCTCGAGCCGGACGGCAGCGTGCGCTGGACGATCGCCCGGCCACGCGTGCAGTCACCACGCTGGTCGGGGACGGCCTTCGACACGCGAGTCGGGTATGTCGACAGGACAGGCGTCCGCGTCGTCGCGGGGGACGGCACCGACGATCGCCTGCTCGTGCCGTCCCCGGCGCCGCTCGCCTGGCGTCCCGGACGGCCACAGCACATCCTCTCGACGCTCCACGGGAGCGAACTTCGGCTGCTGAACGCCGGCAGTGGACGCGTGCTCCGACGCCTCTCCGCCGGCCCGGCCCGCGGCGAGGTGCTCGGGCTGTCCTGGTCGCCGGACGGCCGCACCGCGCTGATCGCGCGACCTTCCGAGGTCGTGCTCGTCGATGCCTCCCGCAATACGCGCCGGCTCATCCCGGTCCGCCAGGGGGACGCCGTCGCGGCGGCGTTCTCGCCCGACGGCCGAACGGTCGCTGTGCTCCGGCCCACCGCGCTGATGCTCGTCGACGCTGCGCGGCCCCGGTCTACGCCACGCCGGATCTTCGCTGGAGCAGGACCGTTCGGGGGCCTCGCCTGGTCGCCGGACGGCCGTTGGCTCCTCGTCGGCTGGGCGGCGGCGGACCAGTGGGTCTTCGTGCGTGCCGACGGAAGGAGCATCCGCGCGGTCGCGAACGTGTCCAGGCAGTTCCGCTCCGAGGGGTTCCCGCGCGTGGAGGGGTGGGTGCCCTAGCCCGCGCGCCGCCCGCCGCGACGGGCCTCCCGCTCGGCGTCGACCTCGGCCCCGTAGAGGAGCGCCAGCCCCGAGAGCCAGAGCCAGACGAGCGTCACGATGGCTGCCGAGAGCGAGCCCCAGGTCTTGTTGTACGAGCCGAAGTTGGACGCGTAGAGCGCGAAGCCGGCAGAGAGGGCGAGCCAGAGGACGACAGCGACCGCGGCGCCGGGCGAGACGAGCCGCCAGCGCCTGTTCGAGTGGTCGGTCGCGAGCGCGAAGAGCACCGAGAAGGCGATGAAGAGGACGACGAGGAGCACCGGCCACTCGGCGGTCCACCACACCCAGCCCACCCAGTCCTCCGCCTCGAGCGCCTCGCCGATCCAGCCCTGGATGTGCGGGCCGAGCACGAGCAGCCCGGCCACGAGCAGGAGCGCGAAGCCGACCACGAGGACGAGGGCGAGCGCGACGAGGCGCTTCGCGTGAAAGCTGCGCCCGTCATCGAGGCCGTACGCGCGGTTGACCGCCGTCATGACGGTCGTCATCGCGCCGGTCGTCGTCCAGAGCGCGAGCAGGAGCCCCACGACCGTCATCGCGAGGCCGGCGGAGCTCTGCTGCTGGAGCTGGAGCAGGCTGTCCTCGACGAGCGTCACCGCCTCGCCGGGCATGACCGAGCCGAGCCGCTCCATCACGTCCGCGATGAGGGACGAATCGGCGACGAGCGAGAAGAGCCCGACGACGAGGAGCAGCGTGGCCGGGATGGCGAGGAACGCGTTGTACGCCAGCGCGGACGCGAACATCGGCATGTCGTCGGCGAGGGCGCTCTTGCCCGCGCCGACGAGAATGCCCGGCCAGGCGCGGAGCGTCAGCGGCGACTCAGATGCAGGCGACGCCGGGCCATCCGCTTGCCGATCTTCCACGTGAGCCAGCCGAGGAGTGCGTAGCGCCATCTCATTCCGTCGAGGTTCCCGCCACGCGCTGCGCGGAAACGTCGCAACGCTTGTGTCACCGCGGAGACACTCGCTGGGTCACGCTGGTGACAGACGGGCCCACGCTGCATCCATACCGTATTCCCATGGCGTCGAGCGACAGGGGGAACGGGAAATGAGGCATGTCGCTGCCGCGCTCGCGGCGTCTCGTGCAGTGGCTCCCTACGAGGAGCTGCCGGGACGCGAGGGGGAAGGCGCCGCGGAGCAGACGCCCGTCGCGCAGGTCGCGAGGCGCCGCCGGTTCTGGCGGCGCTTCAAGGCCTCAGACGCCTGGAAGCCCACGCACGCGCGTCCGTAGCGCGTCGGGCTCGAGAACCCGCACACGGCCGCGCTCGAGGAGCACGGCCCCTCGGTCCTGCTCTTCCCGGAGGACCCGGTTGACCGTGCCGCGCGCGGTCCCGGCCAGCTCCGCCAGGCTCTCCTGCGTCAGCGGGATGACGACACCCTCGTCGCCGCCGTAGACGGGGGCAAGCTGGAGGAGCGTCCAGCGCACACGCGCGTCCGCGTCGAGGAAGTGCGCCGCGACGATCCGCTTGTCCGCGTAGAGGAGCCGCTCGGCGAGCAGTCTTACGAGCACGTCCTTGAGCTCGGGGTGCTGCCCGAGAAGCCCCCTGAAGGTCGCCCCGGCGATGGACAGCGTCTCTCCCGGCTCGAGCGCTGACACCGTGACGAGGCGGCTCATCCCGGTCCACACGAGAGAGAGCTCCCCGAACGTCTCGCCAGGCCCACGCACCGCGAGCATCGCCGACTGACCGAGTGACGAGTGGACCCGGCGTGCGAAACGGCCCTTCGTGATCAGGTGGACGGCGTCAGCCGGGTCCCCGTGGTGAAAGACGACCTCGTCCCGCTCGAAAGTCCGCCTCCGCGCCAGTGCGAGGAATCGGCGGACGTCCTCGGGGGGAAGTCCCTCGAGGATTCGGAACTCCATCGCTCCAGCGTAACGGCGCCGCCTTCAGGCAGCGACCGAGGCGCTGGGAACGAGTGCGCCCGGCGGGCCGAGCACGACGATGCCGTTCGCCTTGGCCACGAATGCCAGCGCCCGCTCGTCCTCCGGGACGCGCGGCCCGCGCGAGCGCGGCTGCGGAACCGCGGCCACGCGGACGAACTCCGCGTAGTGCGCTGCCGAACGGGTGTAGCTCGCGATGAGGTAGCGAGTCCCGTAGGCGCCTGCTGACATCGCGTGCGGCACTGCGCCCTCCGCGACGAACGCGTCGCCTGGCGTGAGAGCCACGTCGTCGCTCGCCGTGTGGACCACGAGGCTCCCCTCGAGCACGCGTACGGCCTCTTCCTGTTCGTGAACATGGAGCGGCGTCATCAGGCCCGGGCCGAGCGTGAGCTCGACGACGGCGAGACCGAGCGGTGCGCCCCCGATCGCACGCATCGCGACGACGCTCTCGAGGACGTCCTGCAACGGGCTCGTGGTTGCGATCATGCGGCTCTCCTCTCTCCCGACTCGTTGACCCACAGACTGGCTATCCGGAGCGCTGTCGGGGAGTCGGCAGACCCGCCTCGCGGGGTTCGGATAACCGAACTCGTGCGCCGCTCAGGCAACCGCATGGCGGCCCTGACGGCGGTACGGGTACTCGGCGCGGTACCCGAGGAGACGGCCGAGCGCCGCCAGCGGTCCGAAGAGGAGCTTCTGGACGGCGAGCGGTGGCCGGACGAAGTAGATCTCGTCCTCGAAGCCGCGGAGGACGAGCGCCAGCCTGAGCGGGTTCTTCGGCACGCCCGAGCCCGTGGTCCTCCCGTCGCGCGCGAGCCCTGCCAGAGTCTCGAACGCAGCCTCGGTCCGGAGCGCGGGCCTGAAATCGACGAGGACGTGGACGTCCGCGTCCCCGAGATTCCACGCCGCATGCGGCATCCCCGCGGGAACGACGATCACGTCGCCGGCGACGTGGTGGGAGACGACGCCGTCGGCGCGAATCCCGAGTGTCCCGGAGAGGACCTCGAAGCGCTCCTCCTGAAGCGGGTGGACGTGGTCCGGCCCGGTCGTCCAGCCCGCGTCTCCGATCCAGTCGACCTGCAGCAGCGCGCCGTTCGTGCTCTGCGACGTCTCGCGAAACACCGTCCGCAACCCGGTGGCCGGGTTGACGAGCTCGTCACCCGCTCGAACCACGCCGCCCTCTCCCCCGGTCGGATCGAGGGCGATTGCGGTCGGAGACATGGCCGCCGCTCACGTCTCCTCCCGCAGCAGGACTGCGAACGCCTCGGGCTCGGCCTTCTCGGCCGCCTCGAGGTAGCGGTCGAGCAGACCTCGCTCCTCCTCGTTCGGGCTCGAGCCCGGCGCCCACTCGAAGTCGTGCTCGAGCAGGTGGCTGCGAAGAGTCTCCCGCGCGCGCTGGAGGGCGCTGTTGACGGCTGCGACGCTCGTGTCGAGGAGCTCCGCCGTGTCCTTCGCCGACCAGTGCAGGAGATCGCGGAGGAACAGCACGGCCCGTTGCCTCGGCGGCAGCTGACGCACGACGACGAGAAACGCGAGCTCGGTGGACTCCGCCGCGACGGCGTCGTCTTCGGGATCGCCGGCGGCCGCCTCGACGGCCTCGAGCACCGGCTCGATGGACGCCGTCGCAACCTCGAAGCGGCGGGAGTGCCGCTGGAGCGCGTTGAGGGACGCGTTCGTCGCGATCCGGTAGAGCCAGGCCCGGAACGAGGAGCGGCCCTGAAACGTCTCGCGCATGCGCCACGCGCGTAGGAACGTCTCCTGGGCGAGGTCCTCGGAGTCCTCCCACGAGCCGAGGATCCGGTACGCGTGCACCTGGAGCTCGCGCCGATAGCGATCGACGAGCGTCGCGAAGGCGCGCTCGTCACCGGCAGTGGCAGCCGCGACGAGCGGCTCCATGCCGGTCGGCTTGGGGGAAAGCTCGACCGTGGTCACCTCGCTCGACGGTACGCCTCGCATGTTCGCGCTCGCGTCGGGGAGATCCCCGACTTGCGCACCGACATCGGCGCATAGGGGTGATCAGGCGTCGGTCGAGGCGGGCTCTGCGAGAGCCTGCGCCAGCATCAGGCGACCGGAGATGCCGAGCTTGCGGTACACGCGGCCGAGATGGGTCTCGACCGTCTTCCTGGTGACGAACAGCGCCTGGGCGATCTCCGGGTTGCTGTGCCCCTCGGCTGCCAGCTCGGCGACACGACGTTCCGACGCGGTCAGCTGGGCCACGCCTGTGCTCCGTGGATCGGCGACGCGGCCCCCCGCGGCGCGCAGCTCCGTCCGTGCGCGCTCGACGAGAGCACCGGCGTCGCAACGAGACGCGAGCTGGAGCCCGACCTCGAGCTCGGTACGAGCCTCGGCACGGCTGTTCGCGCGGCGGAGGGCAGCGCCCAGGTCGACCCGTGCGCGCGCCAGCTCGAGGCGCGCAGGCGACGCTTCGAGGGCCTCGACCGCCTCGCGCAGGCCGTCCGTCGGGTCTCCGTCGCCGACGAGTGCTGCAGTGCGCAGCGCGACACCGATTCCGCCCGGCGCGCCCCAGCGCGTTGCTCGCTCGAGCTCCTCCTGTGCCAGCGTGCGCGCCTCGTCGTGCTCGCCGAGTGCGGAGAGAGCGAGCGACGCCCGCGAGCGCCATCGCGACGCGAGCGGGTTCGCACCTCCCCAGAGCTCGTCCCTGCGACCGAACTCGACGAGGTCGTCGAGGCCCTCGCGGAACCGGCCCTCCGCAACCCGCAGGATCCCGCGCGCCTCGAGCAGCGAGTTGGTGGGCATGCCGGGCGGGATGTCTTCGCCGAGCCCGCTCTCTTCGAGAATTCGCTCTGCCGCGTCGATCTCTCCGCGCTCCACGAGCGCCTCGACGAGGACGCCGAGCGCGAGCTCCGAGCCGAGCGGGATGTCGTTGCCCGTGAGGAGGTCGAACGAGGTGCGCGCCTCTGCCTCGGCTCGGGCCACGGCGCCGCGCCGCATCGCGTGGACGCCCTGGTGGGCGAGCACGAACCCGATCGCCGGGATGGAGAGCTGCGTCCGAGCGTGCGTGAGCATCTGCGCGAGGCAGGCCTGGGCCACGTCGAGCGCCTCCGTCGCAAGGAGGCCGACGACGAGCACGTAGATCGGCGGCGCGACGTCGATCTCCTGCTCGGCGAGCAGGCGGCCGTCGGCCAGCGCCAGCTCGATGTGCGCGGCGGCCTCGCGCTCCGACTCGCTCGCTCGCGCGCGCTCGAACGCAAGGCTCGCGAGCACGAGCCGCTCGCCGGGCGTCTCGCCTTCGAGGGCGGCGTGTCGCTCGAGTCGCTTCGCGGCGGGTGCCCGCGCCTCCAGGCTCGCGAGCTGCGCGTGAGCCGCGAGCTCGGCCTCGAGGAGCAGCGCGCGCTCGCGATCCACGGGCTCGACCTGTTCGATCGCCGAAGCGAGGACGTCGATACCCCGGTCGGACTCTCTCGCCCAGGCGAGCGCGTTCGCGAGGAGGCGCACAGCAGTCGCGAGCTGCGCCGGATCGTCGATCAGCTCGACCGCGGCAGCGAGGTGCTCGATCGCCTCTGCCCCGGCGATGCGGAGCTCCGCGGAGCCGAGCTCGAGGAGTAGCTCCGGCCGCGCAGACCGCGGAGGTGGCTCCGCGAGCGCGCGTTCGAGCCAGGCGACCGCGGCCGCGGGAGCACCCCGACAGAGTGCGTCCGTGGCGACCTGACGCAGGAGCTTCACTCTCTCGGGGTCTGCAGCCGGCTCCGCCTCGGCGATCTGAGCCGCGACCCGCTCGTCTGCTGCGCCGCGCGTGGACAGGATCATCGCGGCCCGTGCATGTGCGAACGCTCGCTCGTGGGCGCCGATGTCGCGGTAGACGGCCTCGCGCACGATCGGGTGCGTGAACTCGAGGCCGTCGTCCGCCCGGAGGATCGAGAGTGCGACCAGCAGGTCCGCCGCACCGCTCGCCTCGTCCTCCGAGAGCTCCCCGAGGTGTGCAGCCTCGGAGAGGCTCGCGCCGTCCCCGACAACGGCCACAGCACGCACGAACGCGGTCGCCGCAGGTGCGTCGGTGAGCCGCAGCAGAACGGCGTCCGCGACGGCGGCCGGGCCGATCTCCCGCACTCGTGCCGCCTGCTCGGCGTCCGGCGACAGCCGCTGGTCGATCACCTCGCGCAGGAGCGCCTCGAGCAGGAACGGGTTGCCTCCGGTCGCCTCCCGGCAGGCGGTCGCGAACTCGGGCACGACCTCCCGGCCGAGGCGGCGCTCGCACAGCCGCACGGTCGCTCCGGTGCTCAGCGGCCGTGGACTGAGCAGCGTCGTCTCCGGGCCCGCGGCGAGGCGCGCGAGATCCGTGACGCTCTCGCCGCTGCGCGCCGAGGCGAGCAACGCCAGCGGGAGGCCGTCGAGCCGCGGGGCGAGGTAGTTGAAGAAGCGGAGCGACGCCGTGTCGGCCCAGTGGATGTCATCGACGACGAGCACGACGGGCCCATCGTCGGCCAGGTTGCTGACGAGCCAGTAGAGGCCGTGCAGCATCGCGAAGGTGTTGTCGACCGTCGGCAGGGACTGCCCGCCGCGAGGCAGCGAGAAGAGGGGCTTCGAGAGGGCCGCCGCGCCTTCGAAGAGCCGCTCCTGGTCGACCTCGGAAGCCTTGCCGACGAGCGGCTCCAACAGCTGACGGACGCAGCCGTAGGCGAAATCGTGCTCGAGCTCGGTCGCCCGCGCTCGCAGGCACATGAAGCCCTCGGCGACGGCGGTCTCGGTCGCGGCGAGGAGCAGGCTCGTCTTGCCGAGGCCCGGAGCCGCTTCGACGAGGACGATCCGACCGGCACCCTCCTGCGCGGTCGCCAACGCGGTCCGAAGCTCGCCGAGCTCCCGGTCGCGCTCGAGGAGCGATTCGACGGCCGTCGGCGCTCCGGTCACGGCTTCATGGTGTCACGCGTCGTCCTGCTGGCCGGCCGCCACGGCCCCCGAGCCCGAGGACACGAGCAGGCGGTCGAAAGACCACCTCCAGGTCGCGAGGACACGACCAGCTTGCTCATGCGAGCCACCTCCACATCGGTTCCAACTACGACTGGCGTCGCCGACGTTTGTTATCGGTGCAAGCGTCGCCTGCTGCGGCTACATGCCCATCGCGTGGTAGCCCGAGTCGACGTACAGCGTCGTCGCCGTGACGTTCCCCGCCTCGTCCGAGAGGAGGTACGCGGCGGCCGCGCCGACGTCGTCCGCATCCACGTGGCGATGGAGCGGGGCTCGCTCCTCGACGATCGCCTCCATGGTCGTGAAGCCGGCGATGGAGCGGGCGGCGAGGGTGCGGACGGGGCCGGCGGAGATCGCGTTCACGCGGATGTTCTTCTGGCCGAGGTCCCAGGCCAGGTAGCGCACGGATGCGTCGAGAGCGGACTTCGCGACGCCCATGACGTTGTAGTGCGGCACCGCGCGCTCGCCGCCGAGGTAGGTCATCGTCACCATCGACCCTCCTCCACGCGACTCCATCAGCGGCTCCGCGGCGCGCGCGCAGGCGACGAGCGAGTACGCGCTCACGTCGAGCGCGAGCCAGAACCGGTCGCGCGGCGTGTCGGTGAACCGGCCCTCGAGATCCTCCGCGGCCGCGAACGCCACCGAGTGGACAAGCAGGTCGAGGCCGCCGCCGAACGCCTCCGCGACCTCGGAGAACACGCGGGCGACGTCCTCGTCGGAGCGCACGTCGCACTCGGAGACGAGTGGGCTCGACACGCTCTCCGCGAGCTCTCTCACGTTCTTCTCGATTCGCTCGCCCTGGTACGTGAAGGCGAGGGACGCACCCTCGTCGGCGAGGCGCTTCGCGATCGCCCAGGCGATCGAGCGCTTGTTGGCGACGCCCAGGATTAGCGCCTGCTTTCCCTCGAATCTCGCAGCCACGCCCGGAGCCTAAACGGATAGGGTCACGCGTCGATGAGCCACGGTCGGATCGCCGTCGTGACGGGAGCCTCGTCCGGGATCGGAGAGGCGATCGCCCGCGAGCTCGCGCGGCGAGGCTGGCGCTGCGTGCTCCTCGCGCGGCGGCAGGCCCGGCTGGAGGCAGTGGCCGCGGAGATCGGCGGCGAATGGGAGGTGTGCGATGTGGGCGACCGCGAGCAGGTGGTCGCCGTCGCTTCCCGCATTCTCGAACGCCATCCCGCGATCGGGCTGCTCGTGAACAACGCGGGTATCCCGGCGCGGCGCACGTTCCTCGACGCCGAGCCCGAGCTCGTCGAGAGCGTGCTGAAGATCAACTACCTCGGCGGCGTGTGGTGCTTCCAGGAGCTCCTGCCCGGCCTCCGCGCCGGCGCTGCGGAGGGTGCGCATGTCGTCAACATCATCTCGGTGGCCGGCACGGTCGCCTTCGCCCCGGCCGGCCCGTATGCGGCGGCGAAGCACGCACAGCTCGCCTTCTCGCGCTCCACGGCGGCGATCCTGCGCGGGTCCGGGATCCAGGTGCACACGGTCCTCCCCGGCTTCATCGAGACGGAGGGCTTCCCGCAGCACTCGGTCCTGCAGAGTCGGCTCCTGCGGAGGTTCGTCATAGGCCCGGACAAGGTGGCGACGGCGATCGCGTCCGCGGTCGAGCGCGGCAAGAACGAGCTCACGATCCCGTGGTTCCCGTACCGGCTGATCTCGATCGTGCAGGCGCTCGCCCCGGGCCTGCTTGCCCGGTTCGTCGGCATGTCGCGCTATCGGGAGGGAACGCCGCCGTAGGCGCTAGGGCCCGGCCTTGCGGGCCACGTACCAGCCGATCTCGACGTCGTAGAGCGCGCTCGGCGCCAGGCCGCGGATGCGCACGCGTTCCTCCTCCGGCACCCGGGCGAGCTCGAGTCGCTGCTCGAGGTCGACGCGCTCGCGGAGGATCTCCGAGCTCAGGAGCACGAGGTCGTTCGCGTCGAGGAAGCCCCGGACGTCCGCGTCCGGGAGGAGCCGCGTGTGCGTCGGGTCGCGAAGCCGCTCGAAGCGGTCGAGCTCGAGGCTCCGCAGCGGATCCACCGAGCCGAGCTGATCCACGATGAGCACACGGCCGCCGGCGCGGGTGACGCGGGCCAGCTCCGAGACCGCGAGCTCGGGCCGGCGCACGTGGTGCAGCACGCGCAGGCTGCCCGCGATGTCGAAGGTGCCGTACTCGAACGGGAGCGCCATCGCGTCGCCTTCGACGAAGCGAGCGTTCTCGGGAGCGTGCTCGCGGGCCGCGTCGAGGTAGTCGGTCCTGGTGTCGACTCCCACCACCTCGCCGACGAAGGGCGCGAGCGCGTAGGCGAGCGAGCCCGTGCCGCACCCGGAGTCGAGCGCGAGCTCCGAGCCCCTGAACGGGCCGAGCAGCTTGCGCACGCGCTCGGCGAGCTCGGCGGCTCTGCTCTCCTGCAGGGCCAGGCGAAGGTCGACGGTCACCGCGAGCCCTCCGCGGCGAGCCGGCGCGCGAGGTCGAGCGCCTCATCGCGCGTCGAGATCGTCCCCGCTGCCCGCTCCTCGTCGATGGCCGCGAGGATACGCCCGATCTCGGGCCCGGGTGGAAGATCGAGCTCGTCTCCGCGCAGGAGAGGCTCGTCGGGCTCGGCGAGCCGGGCCGCCTCCACCTGTCCCGCGAGCTCCGGCGCGCCCACGAACGCGAGCGCGTGGAGCGCCCACGGCTCGGTCTGGCGTCGGAAGCGATGGATTCCGCGGAGGGACGGATCCGGACGCGTCGCGCGTAGGAGCGCCCGGCCGTAGCGCCGGAGATCACGGGACACCGGGAGCTTCGTCAGCCGCTTCCCGAACACGGCGACGAGCCGGAAGTCCGGATCGTCCACCGCATCGAGCGGCCCGTCGAGTATGCCGCCGAGCGGCTCGAGCAGCCCGAGCTCGTCGAGCCGGCGGAAACCTCCCGCCGAGAGGCGCTGCAACTCGCCGAGGATCCGCTCGCCCGCGGGCTCGATGACGAGCGCGGCGGATGCGCGAGCGAGAGCCTCGGTGCGCTCGTCCATCCGGAAACCGAGCTCGTCCTCGAGGCGCACAGCACGGAGTAGGCGGAGCGGATCGGCGAGGAAGATCGCGTCGGAGACGGCCCGGACGAGGCCAGCGTCGAGATCGGCGAGGCCCGCGAAGGGATCGTGCGGGTCTCCGCCCGCCACGGGAACCGCGACGGCGTTGAACGTGAAGTCGCGCGTCGCGAGGTCGGCGTCGATGCCGTCGGCGAGTGGCGTGAAGTCGATCGTCTCCTCCGCCCCGTCAGCGATGACGCGCCAGGCCCCGTGCCGCTCCGAGAGCGGGAAGGGTGCGCCTCCGAAGCGGTTCGCGAACCGCCGGGCAGCGTTCTTCGGGTCGCGACAGGCGACGTCGAGGTCGACGATCGGCTTGGCGAGCACGGCGTCCCGGACCGCGCCCCCCACGATCCACGCCTCCTCGCCTGCGAGCAGCTCCCGGATGCGCTCGTCGTGCACGGTCATCCGACGACCACCCGGCGTGCTCTGGGATCGCGCGTGTCGAGCCCCGTCGCGAGCTCGTACGCGATCGTCTCCGCGACACGTGCGTGATCCTCGATCAGGGCTCCGTCGCCGATCAGCGTCACGGGTGTCCCCTCGGGCAGGCGGTGGTCGAGCTCCACCGCGAGAGCGTCCATCGACACCGTGCCGACGACCTTCCGGCGCTCGCCGTCCACGACGATCTCGGTTTCCGTCAGGTCGCGGCGGAAACCGTCCGCGTACCCGACCGGCACGATCCCGATCCACGTCGGTCGCTCGGCGACGAAGCGTCGCCCGTAGCCCGTGCTCTCTCCCGGCTCGAGGAGCTTGACGAGCGCGAGGTGCGACTCCCACCGCAGGGCCGGCTCGAGCCCGTCCTCGCCCGGATGCGTGCCGAACGGTGAGATGCCGTAGAGCGCGATCCCGCAGCGAACCGCGTCGAGAGCGGCCTCCGGATACCTGAGCGTCGCGGCGCTGTTCGCGATGTGCCGGACCATGCCGTCCAGGTGAGCCGTCGCCTTCTGGAAGCGCTCGATCTGCAGGCGCGTGAACTCGGGGTCGGCCTCCGACGAGGCGAGATGGGTCATGACGCCGACGACGTCGCTCGTCGGCGTCGCGAGCTCCGAGAGCCCCCAGCGGCCCATGCCCGTGTCGAGCTTGAGGTGGACGGGGACTCCATGCGGCACGAAGGTCGCGGCGGCGACGAGCTCGAGCCGCGCCACGAGCGCCTGCGCGACGTCCGCTTCGTCGACCGGCCCCATGACCAGCACGCGTGCCTCGGAAAGCGCGGCGCGCACTTCGAGCGCCTCCGCGAGCGTTGCCACGCACAGTGCCGTCGCGCCGCCCGCGAGCGCGGCGCGCGCGACGTCCGCCGCGCCGTGCCCGTAGCCGTCCGCCTTGACGACCGCCCAGAGCTCGGCGCTTCCCGCCGCGCGGCGAAGCGTCTCGGCGTTCCGGCGGATCGCGTTCAGGTCGACGACGAAGAGCGAGCGGTGTGGTTCCACGCGCCCCATTCTCCGGGATGGCCTGGAGAGCGCTCCTACTCCCCGAGCGCTGCCGGGAGAGCGTGGAGGAGATCGCCGGCGACGAGACCGGCCTGATGCGGCACGAGCGTCGCCGCGCGCCCGTGGACGACCGCTGCCGTCGCCGCTGCGAGCTGCGGCTCGATCCCCTTCGCGAGGAACGAGCCGACGATGCCCGTGAGGACGTCCCCGGTACCCGCCGTCGCGAGGGAGGGTGGGCCGGAGTCGGAGACGATCACCCCCTCGCCGGGAGCGGCGACGATCGTGTCGGGCCCCTTCAGCAGGACGACCGCGCCGAAGCGTTCCGCCGCGGTCCGTGCTGCCTCGAGCCGGTGCGCGTTCACCCAGCCCGAGTCCTTCCCGAGGAGCCCGGCGAGCTCACCCGCGTGCGGCGTCAGGACGAGCGGCGCCGAGCGGTGGACCGGTTCGAGCCCGTGCAGGCCGTCCGCGTCGACGACGACCGGGACGTCGATCCTCGCGAGGAGCTCGCGCACGAGCGCCCGACGTCCCTCGCCGCGCCCGAGCCCGGGGCCGATCGCGACCGCACCGGCGCGTTCGGACGCTTCGAGAACGGTCGCGACCGCGTCTTCCTCGTCCCAGCCGACCTTCACCGGCTCGAGCGCGATCCCCTCCGCCACGGGCAGCGACTCCCGTGGCACGGCGAGCGTCACGTAGCCGGCGTCCGCCCGCAGAGCGGCGAGTGCTGTGAGAGTCGCCGCTCCGGACATGCCCGGCTGCCCGCCGACGACCGTCACCGCGGCCCTGTACTTCGTGTCGCCCTCCGCCCGGAGCGGGACGAGCTCCCGGAGCCCGGCGGTCGCGCGGCGATGCTCGGTCTCCACCTCCTCGAGCCCGATGTCGGCCACGACGACCCGTCCGGCACGGAAGCGCCCCGGCGCCACGAGGAGGCCGACCTTGAGCGCGTGGAACGTGACGGTGAGGTCCGCCTGGACGCAAGAGCCCGCGATCTCCCCGGTTGACGCGTCAGCGCCCGAGGGCAGATCGACCGAGACCACCGGAGCCGCGGCGGCATTGACCCGCTCGATGATCGCAGCCACCTCCGCCCTCGGCTTCCCGTGGAAGCCGGTGCCGAAGAGTGCGTCGACGACGACGTCGTAGCCAGCGGGGTCGGTCGTCTCGTCCGCGACGAGGCCGGCCTCGCGCAGGACGCGCGCCGCCACGCGCCCGTCGCCTCCGTTCGAGCCGCCACCGCAGACGCAGGCGAAGCGGCGAGCTTCGGGAAAGGCGCTCAGCGCCTCGTGGGCGACTGCCGTCCCGGCTCGCTCCATCAGCTCGGGAATCGAGTCCGGGTACCCGAGGTAGCGCTCCTCCGCTGCGCGCATCTCGGCGGCGGTGTAGAGCGGCTCGAGCACGTCCCTACTCTCGCGGCGCGACGACGGCGATCGCCGCCGCGATCTCCCGGGAGTGCGTCATCGAGAGGTCGATCGCACCGGCCTGGACCCGCTCGGCGAACGCGGCCGTGCGACCCGAGAGGTGCACGCTCGGCTTCGGGCGACCGACGATCTCGACTTCCTTCCAGGTGAAGTTGATCCCGCAGCCGAGCGCCTTGCCGACCGCCTCCTTCCCCGCGAAGCGGGCCGCATAGCTCTGGGCCGGGTCGGCGCGAGAGTCGCAGTACGAGCGCTCGGCCTCGGTGAAGCAGCGCTCGCGGAAGCCGGCCCGGGTCAGGGCGCGGCGAATGCGCTCGATCTCGATGATGTCGACGCCGACCTTCACGCCCCGAGGCCGCCGCTCAGCTCCTCCTCGAGTAGCGCCGGGAACTGGGCGAGCGACGAGACGACGATGTCCGGCGTCACGTGCGCGCTCTCGAGCGACTCCGGACGGAACTTCCCGGTCCGCACGAGCGCCGTGCGCATCCCGAACAGACGCGCCCCGGGAACGTCCTCCTCGGCGTCGTCGGTGACGAGCCAGGTGAGCTCGGGCTCGGCGTCGAGCGCGTCGAGCGCCGCCGCGAAGTAGGACGGGCTCGGCTTGCCCAGCACCGTCGCCTCGACGCCCGTCGCGTACTCGAGCCCGGCGACGAACGCACCCGCATCGAGGAGCGGGCCGCGCGCGGTCTGCCACCAGCGGTTCTTGTGCAGGCAGTAGAACGCCGCGCCCGCCTGGATCTCGGAGAAGGCGCGCGCGAGGTTCATGTAGCTGAAGACCTGGTTCGGCTCGAGGGTCTCGTCACAGCCCCCGACGAGTACGGCTTCCGCGTCCTGGCCCACGAGCTCGAGGCCGTCGAAGTCGGGTACCACTGCCGCCATCGTGAGGGCGAGCACGCGCTTGCCCTCGAGCTCGCGCGCAGCCGCACCGGGCGTCGTCTGCAGGTCGAGGTCGTCGATCTCGAAGCCCATCCGGCGCAGCTCCTCGGCGAGCCCGTGACGCGAGTGCGTCGAGTTGTTGGACACGAAGCGGAGGCTGTGGCCGACTCGGCGAAGCTGCTCGACCGCCTCGACGGCGCCTGGAATCGCCTGCCCCGATACGTGGAGCACGCCGTCGATGTCGAGCAGGATGCAGGCCATGGAGTGGGTTCAGTTCCTCTCTGGTCGTCGAACCGTGATCAGGCGTTGCAGCGTAATCGCTGAGGGCGTCGACGGTCGGGACGAGGACCCGCAGTTCCCGGGGTCATACTCCGTCGCCTGACTGCGAGTGCGGTCGGCGAACAAGGAGGGGACGATGCCGCTCTACCTGTCGAGGTTCAGCTACACGCCCGAGACGTGGGCCCGGCTGATCGGCAATCCGGAAGACCGCCGAAAGGCCGCCAAGTCGTACATCGAGTCGGTGGGCGGGACGCTCCACGGGTTCTGGTACGCCTTCGGCACCCACGACGGCTACACGCTGTGGGAGGCCCCGGACAACGTCTCCATGGCTGCGGTCGCACTGGCCATCGGTGGCGGCGGTGCGCTGAGCTCGCTCGAGACGACAGTCCTCCTGACCGTCGACGAGACGATCGACGCACTGCGCAAGGCGGAGCAAGTCCAGTACCAGGCGCCGGGCGCATAGCCCGCCTTTCCGATGGAGCGTGCGTCCATCCGGGTCACGCGCTCGGTCTCGGTGCCGCTCTCCGAGATCGAGTTGCGCGTGTCGCGCTCCAGCGGGCCGGGCGGCCAGCATGCGCAGAAGTCCTCGACGCGTGTAGAAGCGCTGTTCGACGTCGAGGCGTCCTCGGCGCTGACGGACATCCAGAAGCGACGGGTCGTCGAGCGGGTCGGGCCGGTCATTCGGGCCGTCGCGCAGGACGACCGGAGCCAGCTGCGAAACCGGGAGCTCGCGATCGAGCGGCTCGTGGAGAAGCTCCGCCAGGCGCTGGCCGTCCCGCGGCGCCGGGTTCCGACGTCGCCGACGGCAGCCGCGGGCGAACGCCGGCTCAAGCGGAAGCGGCGGCGCGCGCGGACGAAGAAGCTGCGTCGCCCACCGGACCAGGAGTGACGCCGGTGGCGCGGTTGGCGTCACCCCCTCCTGCGTAGGATCGTGTCGATGGACGTGGTCAAGCTGGCCGTGCTGCTCTCGGATCTCCCGACCGAGCGAACGCGCCTTCTCGACAACCTCGGAAGGGTGCGGCGCGAGGTCGGGCCGCTGACCCCGGAGCTGTCGGACGCCCTCGCCGACCACATGAACATCCGGCGCGGCGAGGTGCACGAGGTCGTCTCCTTCTACTCGTTCCTCCAGGTCCCGGTGGACGCGATGCGCGTCTGCACGGGACCCGTGTGCGACTGCTTCGGCGCCCGGGACCTGCTGGCGCAGCATCCGGAAGCCATCGAGGTCGCGTGTCTCGGCCACTGCGACCTGGCGCCCGTCTACACGCGCGGCGACGAGATCTTTCCGACGGTGACGCACTCCACGAACGACGGCCCCGCGCTCGGACTCGGACGACGGGACGAGACGCTCGACGACTACGCCGCCCGCGGCGGGCTCGAGCTCCTGCGCCGGCCGCTCGAGCCGGACGCGGTCGTCGCCGAGCTGAAGGCGTCAGGCATCACGGGCTACGGCGGCGCCGGCTTCCCGACCGGGCTCAAGTGGGAGGCCGTCCTGCGCGAGCCCGGCCCGCGCTACGTCGTCGTGAACGCGGACGAGGGCGAGCCCGGGACGATCAAGGACCGCTTCGTGATGGAGCTCCGCCCGCATCTCTTCCTCGAAGGCGTGCTCCTCGCCATGCGCTTCGCAGAGGCGGAGGAGGGCTACATCTACCTGCGCGAGGAGTACGCGGCCGCCCGCGAGAGGCTCGAGCGGGCGATCGACGAGCTTCGCGCCGCGGGCCTCCTCGACGGCCGCACGCTCGAGCTCGTGATCGGCGCAGGCGCCTACATCGCGGGCGAGGAGACCGCGATGCTCGAGTCGATGGAGGGGCGCCGCGCCATGCCGCGCCTCCGCCCGCCGTTCCCCGCTCAGGTCGGCTACCTCGGCCGCCCGACGCTGATCAACAACGTCGAGACGCTGGCGCACCTACCGGCGATCCTGAACAGAGGCGGCGAATGGTGGGCAGCGCTCGGACGCCGCGACGCCCCGGGGACACGACTCTGGTCGGTCTCGGGCGCCGTCGGGAAGCCCGGCTGCTACGAGGCCCCCAACGGGATCACGACGCGGGAGCTCGTCGACGAGCATGCGGGCGGCTTCGCCGGTGAGGTGGGTGCCGTCGTGCCCGGCGGCGCCGCGAGCGGGATCCTGCCTGCCGCCGCGTTCGACACGCCGTTGACCCGCGACACGCTCCGGGAGTGGGACGCGGGCGTGGGCTCGGCGGCGGTCCAGGTCTTCCCGTCCTCGTACTCGCCGCTCCGCCTGCTCGCGGAGACGATGCGCTTCTTCGCCGAGGAGTCCTGCCAGAAGTGCACGCCCTGCCGGATCGGGAACCGTGCGCTCCATCACCTCTGCGAGGAGCTCGAGCACGGCCGCTCGCCGCTGACGCGCGAGAAGCTGGACGAATGGCTCCTCGCCATGGAGAAGACGTCGATCTGCGGGCTCGGCCAGGCGTCTCCCATCCCGGTCCGGAACGCGATGCGCCACTGGCCGGAGCTCTTCGCGCCGCTCTCGGAAGGGGCGGCTGTACAGTGACCGCGATGGTCGAGTTCACGCTCGACGGCCGCCCGGTCAGCGCGCCCGAGGGCGAGCTGCTGGTCCACGCCGCGGCCCGGCACGGGACGTTCATCCCGACGCTCTGCCACGACGACAAGCTGGCTCCCTACGGCGGGTGCCGCATGTGCGTCGTCGACGTCCAGGGCTCCCCGCGGCCCATGCCCGCCTGCGCGACCCGCGTTACCGAGGGCCTCGTCGTCTCGACGAACGGGCCGATCACGGACTTCCAGAGGACGCTGACGGAGATGCTCCTCTCCGAGCATCTGAACGCGTCGCCCGGCGGGCGCCCGAACGAGCTCCAGGACCTCGCGAACGAGCTCGGCGCGGAGACGCCGCTCGTCCTGCCCGACGCCAAGCGCGAGGAGTACGACGACCGGAACCAACTCATGGGCTACGACCCGGACGCGTGCATCCTCTGCAACCGCTGCGTCCGCTACACGCAGGAGGTCATGCAGTGCTCCGCGCTCTCGCTCGAGGGCCGCGGCGGGCACGCGCGGATCGTCCCGACGTGGGGGCTCTCCTGGCTCGACACCGAGTGCGAGCTCTGCGGCGGCTGCCTCTCCGTCTGCCCCACGGGCGCGATCTACGAGAAGTTCGAGGAGGGCACGGAGACCCCGGAGCGCCAGCTCGAGCAGGTACGCACGACCTGCACGTTCTGCGGCGTCGGCTGCCAGATCGACCTGAACCTCGATCCCGAGACGAAGCACATCGTCAAGGTCACGTCGAAGGACGAATACCTACCGAACGAGGGCAACCTCTGCGTCAAGGGCCGCTTCGCGTTCAACTTCGTGCACCACCCGGACCGGCTGACGCAGCCCCTCGTCCGAGGTGAGGACGGCGAGCTGCATCCCACGACGTGGGAGCACGCGCTCGAGACCGCTGCGAGCGGCCTCCGCGGAGTCATCGACCGGCACGGGCCACAGGCGGTCGGCTTCCTCTCGTCGGCCCGCCTGACGAACGAGGAGAACTACCTCATCCAGAAGCTCGCGCGCACGGCGGTCGGGACGAACTCCGTCCACTCGTGCGAGTCGACCTGACACGCTCCCACTCTTTACGGCCTGGTCAGGTCGTTGGGCAGAGGAGCAAGCAGCAACTCCATCCCCGAGATCGAGAACGCGCGCTTCCTCTTCGTCATCGGGTCGAACACGACCGAGGCGCATCCGGTGCTCGCGCTCCGGATCAAGAAGGCGGTGCGAAACGGCGCGACCCTCGTCGTCGCCGACCCGCGGAAGATCTGGCTGACGAAGCTCGCGGAGCGCCATCTCCAGCTCCGGCCCGGGACCGACGTGTGGCTCATCAACGCGATGCTGCACACGATCCTCGAGGAGGGCCTCCAGAACGACGAGTACATCGCCCAGTTCACCGACGACTTCGACGCGGTACGTGAGGTCGTCAAGCGGTACCCGCCCGAGGAGGCGGAGAAGGTCACCGGTGTCCCGGCGGAGGCGATCCGCGCAACGGCGCGCGAGTACGCGACCGAGCGGCACGCGGCGATCTTCTACACGCTCGGCATCACCGAGCACGCGTGCGGCGTCGACAACATCTGGTCGCTCTCGAACCTCGTGCTCGCGACCGGCCATCTCGGGTACGAGTCCACCGGTCTCAACGCGCTGCGCGGCCAGAACAACGTCCAGGGCCTGAACGACTCGGGCGCGAACCCGCACTACCTGCCCGGCTATCAGCCCGTCGACGACCCGGAGATCCGCCAGAGGTTCTCGGAGGCGTGGGGCGCCGAGGTCCCCGCGCGCGCAGGCTTCCGGCTCGACCAGATGATGAGCGGCCTCCACGACGACCGGGTGAAGGCGCTCTACCTCATCGGCGAGAACCCCGCCCAGACCGAGCCCAATGCGCACCACGTCGAGGAAGGGCTCGGCAAGCTCGAGTTCCTGATCTCGCAGGACATCTTCCTCCACGACATGACGCGCAAGCACGCGGACGTCGTCTTCCCCGCCTCGAGCTTCGCGGAGAAGGACGGGACGTTCACGAACACCGAGCGACGGATCAGCCGTGTGCGCGAGGCAGCGCCGCTCCCGGGCGACGCACGCGGCGACCGTGAGATCGTGATCGCGATGGCCAAGGCGCTCGGCGCGAACTGGCCCGAGTACCCGGACGCGGAGTCGGTCTGGAACGAGCTCGCCGACCTCGCGCCGAACTGGTACGGCGTGCGCTACGACCGGCTGGAGGAGAACGGCATGCAGTGGCCCGTGCCCGATGTGAATCATCCCGGGACGCCCTTCCTGCACGCACCGGCTCCCGCGCGCGCCGGCGGACGGGGCAAGTTCTTCCCGGTCGAGTACCAGCGCCCCATCGAGGAGCCCGATTCCGAGTACCCGCTCGTGCTCTCCACCGGGCGCACGCTCTACCACTACAACTCGGCCACGATGACGATGCGCGAGTCGGGGATCACGGACAAGCAGGAGGAGCCGTTCTTCGAGATCTCGGCCGACGACGCGTCGGCGCTCGGGCTCGCCGACGGCGATCTCGCCCGGCTCGTCTCGCGGCGCGGCGCGCTCGAGGCGCGGGCGACCATCTCCGACAGGGTCTTCCCCGGCCTCGTGTGGATGGCGCTGCACTTCGCCGAGCAGAAGGTGAACTGGCTCACGCATGACGTCGCCGACCCGCTCATTGGCACGCCCGAGTTCAAGGTGAGCGCCGTGCGGGTCGAGCCCGTACGCGCCGGCCTCGCCCCCGCCGCGCGGTGACGCAGGTCGCCACCGACACGCTCGCCTTCGGGGCCGTCGAGCCGCACCTCGCGGGCAGCTTCGGACGGCCGTACAGCTACGCGCAGGAGGTGGAGTCGACGCAGCAGGTCTTGCTCGGGTCGGGGCTCGGCGAAGGCGCGGTCGCGGTCGCGGAGCACCAGACGGCCGGACGCGGCCGGCTCGGAAGGCCGTGGTCGGCACCGCCGGGGACGGCACTCCTCGTCTCGCTGCTGCTCGAGCCGCCCGCCGGGCGGAAACTCCCCGAGCTGTCGCTCGTCGCGGCGGTCGCGACGGCGGCCGCAGTAGAGACGGCGACCGGGCTCTCGACCCAGATCAAGTGGCCGAACGACGTCATGCTGAACCGCCGCAAGGTCGCCGGCATCCTCGCCGAGGTGTCCGGCCCGACCGTCGTCGTCGGGATCGGAATCAACGTCAATCAGGCGCGAGAGGAGCTTCCGTCCGACGCGACGGTGCCTGCGGGCTCCCTGCGCTCGCTGACCGGCAGTGTCTACGACCGCGCCGCTCTCCTCGGCTCGCTGCTGACGCTCCTCGAGCAGGCGTACGACCGGTGGCGCGCCGACGGTCTCGACGGCGTCTACGACGATCTCGGCTCGCGCGACTTCCTACGCGGCCGGCGCATCACCGTGGACGGCGAGCCCGCCACCGCACACCTGGTACTCCGCGACGGCCGGCTCGAGATCGAGATGGACTCCGGCGAGAAGCGGGTGCTCGAGTCCGGCGAGGTGCGCTACACCGAGTGACGCTAGCCGTTGTCGCCGAGCGCATTCACGACGAACCAGACGACGAGCCCGAGCACCCAGACCGCCGTGATGGCCCAGCGGGGGAAGCGGCTGCGCGGCTGCTCCTCGCCTTCGACCTCGTCGACCTCGGGCTCGAAGGTCTCCACCGGCATGCCGGTCTCGTGGGGCGCCGGTTCGAACATCTCCGGCTCGAACCTCTCCGGCTCGAAGACCTCCGGATCGAAGCCGGGCTCCGCGTCCCCGGCGAGGGGAGCGTCGACGCTGTCCTGGAGGTCGAACAGGCTCGGCCACTTGCCGCACTCGTGGCAGGCCCGTGAGCCGGACTCGTTGATCGCTCCGCACTGGGAGCAGCGCCAGGCGGTCTCGGTACGGGCCACGGCCTAGCCCCCGGTGAGGTTGAGCGGGATCTCGACCTCTTTCGTGCGCGAACCGTCCTTGGCGGAGATCTCGAAGACGAGGAGCGCGCCTTCGCCGTCCTCCGAGACCTCGAACTCCCCGGTCGTGAAGTCGAACGTGCCGCGGGTCCCGGTGCCCGAGGTCGCGGTGACGAAGTTCTCCGCAACGACGTCGCCGTCCGGATCGACGACCTCGTACTGGAACGTGGCCTCGAAGGTGTTCGCGGTGCCGGTCGCCCTGATCGGGCTCGAGACCTCCTGGTACGGCAACGGCGACTCGACCAGGATCGCCGGTGTCTGCTCTTCGAAGTCCCCGCGCGTGAGGGTCTGCCCGTCGATCTCGAGCGACCGGACGTCCTCGAATTGCGTGAGCGTGTACACGATCTGCGCGAGCGCCTCGTCCGACTGCGGGCTCGGGAGCTCGATCGACACCCGGCCGGAGTCGTCCGTCGCGGGCAGCTCGGTGACGTCGCTCGTGATCGCGGTCGACGCCTCGAGCCCGGCCTCTTCCTCGTCGGTCGGCCCGAGCAGGAGCTCCTCGATGGCGGCAGCCACGAGCGCCCCTGAGTCGCTCGTACCGTCGACGTCGCGCGCGACCGGCCAGACCTTCCCGTCGCGCAGCCAGTACACGTGCAGCGTCGTCGTCTCGGCCGGCTCCGTCGTCGTCGTGTCGGTGCTCGCCTCGTCGTCGCCCGCGCAGCCGGCGCCCGCGAGCAGCGCCAGCACGAGCGCCAGCAGCAGAAGTCCTCGGTTCACGACGGGACAGTATTGCGACGTCTGGTCATCGCGGATCGGGCACGACCCCGGCGATGCACCGTCGGAGTCCAGGATGGTCGAGCTCGAGTGCAAGGCCGAGGCGACGCGCCGTCTCCTCCTCGAGGCCTTGCCAGAGGTCGATGCTCTGCCAGAGAGCGTGTGCGACCTCCCGCACGCTGTACCGGCCGTAGGCGAACTCGAGCGCCACGAGCGCGCCCGGGTCGGCCCACCGCTCGAGGAAGCGGCCGTCGTGCCACGTGTCGACAGCCGGATCGATCGCTCGCGCGTGCCACGCGAGCAACGTGACGAGCCGGTCCTTCATGTACCCGTTCAGGCAGCCGATCGCCGTGTACACCTCGCCCCGCCGGAGCTTCTTCGCGGTCCAGAGCGCGTGGTACCAGAAGTCGCTCGCGTGCTCTGTGAACGCGACCTGGCTCGGGCTCTCGGCGGGCTCCGCCGTCGTGGCGAGCTCGCCGAGCGAGGCGCTCGCACCGATGCGGTCGACGACGACGCGATACCCGCGGGCGAAGAGCCCGGCGACGCCGGGGGTCGCGAGCATCCTCTCGACGGCCGCCGGAGGCAGGAGCACGAAATCGACGTCCTCTCCCGTCTCGTAGAGGACCCTCCGCTCTCGGTACTCACCGGCGAAGGTCGGCTCGAGAAAGGTGAGCACGGGACGCCCGAACTCGGCCACCCAGCCCGCCTCGGCGAGATAGGGCGCCGGATCCTCCACGACGAGCACGAGGTCGAGGTCCGACCACTTGTCCGCGGGCACGTCCTGCCGAGCCTGCGAGCCGACGACGACGAGGAGCAGGACGTCCTCGCGCTCCTCCGCCCACTCGGCGACGGCCGCGGCGAGCAGCTCCATTCGCGTGTTCGCGTTCGCGAGCAGCCGCTCCTCGAGCTCCACGACGCTCTCGTTCACCCCGCGAAGCGAGAGCTCGCCGTATGCGATCCGCTGCTCGAGCTCTCCGAGCATCGCCTTCGTGTAGACGCCTGGGAGCGGGCCCGTCTGCGGGACGGCCTCGGCCTCGACCAGGCGCCGAAGCGACTCGGCGGTCACGCGCGGGCAGTCCACGGGCAGGACCACGCACGTCCCGTTCCTCGCAGCGCGCACTCCGGCGACGACGCCGTACGCGGCCGCTCGCTCCTCGACGCCGTCGTCGAGCACCGGGAACGGGACGTCGAGCGCATCGGCCTCCTTGCCGACGACGAGCACCTCGTCGCAGACCTCGGAGAGCAGCGCGTGCGCCCGCTCGGCCAACGTCGCTCCGCGAAAGCGCGCCAGCGCCTTCGGCGACCCGAAGCGCGTCGATGCGCCGCCGAGCAACAGGATCCCGGTGACCGCTAGACGATCCGCCACGGCTCGGTGTACACGGTGACCCGTCCCTCGCGGACGAAGCCGCACAGCGTGAGACCGCGGTCGGTTGCCAGCTCGACCGCGAGCGAGGACGGCGCGCCGACCGCGACGACGATGGGACAGCCGGCGACCGAAGCCTTCTGCACGAGCTCGAACGACAGCCGCCCGCTGACGCAGAGCAGCCGGCGCTCGAGCGGCAGCAACCCGGCGAGGAACGCCCAGCCGACGACCTTGTCCAACGCGTTGTGGCGGCCGACGTCCTCGCGGACGCACTCGAGCTCGCCCTCGGCGGTGAAGAGACCGGTCGCGTGCAGGCCGCCGGTCGCGGCGAAGGCGCGCTGCACCTCGCGGAGGCGGTCGGGCAGCGATGACACGAGCTCGTGTCCGACGGTCAGATCGCTCGTGACGGACGGCGCTGCGACGGCGATCGCCTCGATCGCACCTTTCCCGCACACGCCGCACGAGGACGAGGTGTAGAAGTTCCGGCGCAGCCGGTCGGGCTCGAACCCCGGAGCCTCGACCTCGACCGTGTTCGCCGCCAGATCGTCGGGAACCCGCGCCGCGACCGGGTCGAGCCCCTCCGTCAGGCAGAACCCCAGCGCAAGCTCCTCGTCGTGCCCGGGCGTCCGCATGGTCACGGCCACGGGCTCGCCGCCGACGCGGATCTCGAGCGGCTCCTCGACGGCGACGACCTCGTCCCCGTCCCCGCCCGGCAGCCGACGCGCGCGGACTGCGGTCGTGCTGTACGGGGGCGCCTGTATCTCGTGCTTCTCGCCCACGCGGGCAGCGTAGACGCCCGCAGGGGCGAGCCAGGCTCGCCCCTGCGTGATGCGATCGACCGTCAGGCTGCGCTGGCGCACATCGCGAACACGGTCAGAGACCAGTTCCCTCCCGTCGCGACGACCTCCGCCGCCCGTGCGCGGTAGACGTTGTCGTTGTCCGGGAAGGACTGCTGGATCGCGACGTCGTCGAGGATGGTGCCGTTCAGCCGTGCGCCGCCGCCGATGAGCCGCTTTCCGGCTGGGCAGGCGAGCGTCTGCGTCCTCGTTGTGGCCGAGTTCGACGGGCTCGTCACCTCCACCCGCTCGAGCCCACTCAGCCCGGCAGGCCCTGCGGGCCCTGCCGGCCCCGCCGGTCCTGCCGGCCCCGTCGGCCCGGCCGGAAGCTGACCCGGTGCAAAGTCTCTCCGCAGCAGTGAGCGGTCCGCGACCTTCAGCGAGGTCACGGAGCGGTTCCGGAGCTTCGGGTTCGTGACGGCGCCGCTCTTGAGCTGCGCCGTGCCGACGGTGTTACGGCCTAGCTGGCTGACCGCGGCGACGCTCGTGCCGCCGAGCGCGATGCCGAGTGCGAGACACGCGACGACCATCGCCGGTGACGGATGCTTCAGCGAGAAACCACGCATTCGAACCTCCAGTGGGTGGATGCCCTCGAAAGCGGCGACCGTACCAACGGGTCGTGACGGTTCCGTGAGCGGTTCGTATGCCGTCCGGAAAGACAGCCCTAGCGAGCTCGCCGCTCCGCTTCCGCCTTGACCGACTCGAGCGAGGAGTCGACGGTCGCGACCCAGGTCCGTGCGACGGCCGCCCCCCACGCCTGACCCAGCGCCCAGAGGTCGGTTCCGAGCTCGCCCCGGTACTCGAGCTCGGTCCCGTCGGGCGTCTCGTGAAGGACGAATTGCTCGACGACGTGCGGGACGGGGCCGCGCACGAGCCGGAAGTGCACGCGCTCGGGCGGCTCGAAGCGGACCGTCTCGACCGTGGTCGCCGTGAGGCCGTAGACGCGCGTGTAGTGCGCGGCGAGTACGACCTCGCCGCCGCGCTCCAGCACCTCCAGCTTCGTACGCAGTGCGCGTGGCGTGCGTCCGAGGTACGGGCTCGACACGACCTCGAAAACGACCTCCCGAGGCGCGGCGATGGCGAGCCGGAGCGGTCCGAGGGGCCGGTAGCGGCGACCGACCCCGAGGTCGACCGTCACGGCGCCGCGCACGACGAGCGACCAGAGGCCCGTGGCGAGACCCAGCACCGTGAGCCCGGTGCGAACCTTCATGATCCGCGTGCCACCATGCGTCTCGCTCGCCTCCTCCTCGCCGCCGCCGGCGGGTACCTGCTCGGCACCGTACCGTCCGCCGATCTCGCCTCGCGCCTCGCCACGGGCGGTCAGGTCGACCTCCGGCGAAGCGGGAGCCGGAACCCGGGAGGGCTGAACGTCTATCGCGTCCTCGGTCCTGTCTCCGGCCGGGCGGTGATCGTCGCGGACGTCGCGAAGGGGTTCGCGGGCTGCGCATGCGGCAACGTCGTGGCCGGCGAGGTCGGTGCGCACGTCGCCGGCGTCGGAGCCGTCGTCGGGCACTGCTATCCGGCCTGGAGCGGCTTCCAGGGCGGGAAAGGGGTCGCGACGAGCTTCGGCCAGTGCCTGTACACGTTCCCGGCCTACGCGCCCGTGGATCTCGCGCTCGGGATCGGTCTCACACGAATGCCGGGCGTGCAGCGCCGCGGGCTCGTCGCCGTCGTGGTGGCGGCGAGCGCCTGGCTCCTCGCGAGCGTCGTGTGGTGGCGCCGCGGGCTCCCGAACTCGTGGGGGCCGCGGCCGACCGCCGCGCTGCCGGTGGCGACCGCCGCCACGGTGCTCGTCATCGCGTCGCGCTTCGCGCGAGCGCACCGGCTCGGCCATCCGGACGAGCTCGAGGCGCCGCACTGAGCCGGATCGCGATCTGCACGGACTCGAGCTCGCTGCTCCCGCCCGAGGACGCGGAGCAGCTCGGCGTCGACGTCGTGCCGATCGCGGTCGCACTCGACGGCGAGCCGTTCGACGAGCGCACGTCCTCGCTCGACGAGCTCTATGCACGGCTGCGGGCCGGGGCGGTCGCGACCACCTCGCTTCCGAGCCCCGCCGTCTTCCTGGACGCGTACGCGGACGCCTCCGCCCGCGGAGCAGATGCCGTGGTCTCGATCCACCTCGATGCGCGCGCTTCCGGCACCGTCGCCGCCGCCGAGCTCGCCGCGCGCGAGGCCTCGATTCCCGTCCACGTCGTCGACACGCGGACGGCGAGCTACGGGGTCGCGCTCTGCGTCCGCGCCGCGGCGGGGGGAGGCAGCGCGCTCGAGGCAGTCGACGCGGCGCAACGCCTCGGGGCAGCGCTCGAGAACGCCTTCACGGCTCGCCGCGGCTCCGGTGGGCGCGTGCCCGCGTCGGAAGCATGGGCACTGCTCGCCCTTCGCGAGGGCTCGTCCGTCCCGCTCTCGTCATGCGCAGCCGCCGGCGACGCGGTCGCGGCGCTGGCTGCGCTCGTGCCGCCTACTGCCTCGGTCGCCGTCGGGCATGCCGCGCGCGAGGTCGAGCCCGCCGCGGACGACCTCGCCCGGGCGCTCGAGGATGCGGGCCACAAGGTCGAGCGCTACCGCGTCGGCGCCCCGGTCGGCGCCCACACCGGCCCGGACAGCTTCGGGCTCTTCTGGTGGCCCGCTACTCGACCGTGACCGTCTTCGCGAGGTTCCGCGGCTGGTCGACGTTCAGCCCTCGGAGCCGTGCGATGCGGTACGCGAGGAGCTGGAGCGGCACGATCGCGAGCACGACCTGGAGGAAGGCCGGCGTTTTCGGGATGTAGATGACGTCGTCGGCGTGGTGCTGGATGTCCTCGTTGCCGTCGGTCGCGATCGCGATGACGTGAGCGCCGCGAGCCCTGACCTCCTGGATGTTCGAGACGATCTTGTCGTAGACGTGGATGTTCGTCGCGACGACGACGACCGGCGTCTGCTCGTCGAGGAGGGCGATCGGGCCGTGCTTCATCTCGCCCGCCGAGTACGCCTCGGTCGGGATGTACGAGATCTCCTTGAGCTTGAGGGCGCCCTCGAGCGCGACGGGCAGCCCGATGTGGCGCCCGAGGTAGAGGAAGAAGTGCGCGTCGTGGTAGCGCTGCGCGATCTCCTCGATCGGGTGGTCGCCGTCGAGGAAGGCCTGGATCTTCCGAGGCAGCTTGTAGACGTAGTCGAGGATGAACTCGATCTCGCCCGGAGGCAGCGTCTCGCGGAGCTGGGCGAGCTTCAGGGCGATGAGGTAGATGAGCGCGACCTGCGCCGTGAACGTCTTCGACGACGCCACGGACATCTCGAGCCCGGCGCGCGTGTAGAGCACCGAGTCGACCTCGCGCGTGATCTGCGAGCCCATCATGTTCGTGATCGCAACGGTGCGCGCGCCCAGCTGGCGCGCGAGCGCGAGCGCGGCGATCGTGTCGCGCGTCTCGCCCGACTGCGAGATGCCGATGACGAGCGTGCGCTCGTCGACGACGGGATTTCGATAGATCCACTCGCTCGCGATGTCGAACTCGACCGGCACGCGGCTCCACTCCTCGATCACGTATCGCCCGACGACGCACGCGTGGTACGCCGTGCCGCACGCGACGAGCACGATGCGGTTGAGCTGCTTCAGCTCGTCGTCCGTCATGCCGAGGCCCTCGAGCTCGAGCCGGCCGTGGCGCACCCGGTCGCCGATGGTCTCCGCGACGGCATCCGGCTGCTCGTGGATCTCCTTGAGCATGAAGGTCTCGTAGCCCGCCTTCTCCGCGCCCTCGTCGTCCCAGTCGAGCTCGACCGTATCGTGCTCGACGGGCGTGCCGTCGACGGTCGAGAAGCTCGCGCCCTCGGGCGTGATGGCGACGATCTCTCCGTCGCCCGGGAACTGCACGAGGCGCGTCTCCCGGAGGAACGCGGCCGCGTTGGAAGCGAGAAAGCTCTCGCCCTCTCCGAGCCCGACCACGAGCGGAACCTGGTGCCGGGCACCGACGAGCAGGCCGGGGTGGTCGCGGTGGACGACGACGAAGGAGAAGTGCCCTTCGAGCTCGCCGAAGGCCTTGCGCACCGCCTCGACGAGATCGCCCTCGTAGTGGCGCTCGACCAGGTGGACGACGGTCTCGGCGTCGGTCTCCGACGAGAACGTGTGACCGTCCTCCGCAAGGCTCTGCTTCAGCTCGCGGTAGTTCTCGACGATCCCGTTCAGGACGACCGACAGGCGCTCCGGCTCGCAGCCGGCGAGCGGGTGTGCGTTCGCCTCGGTGACCGCGCCGTGGGTGGCCCAGCGCGTGTGCCCGAGCCCCGTTGTCGCGCTCGAGCTGTTCGTGCCCGGCGCGGTCTGCGCAGGTTTCCGAGATTGCCGACCGCACGCACGTAGTCGAGCCCGTCCTCTTCGAGAAAGGCGAGGCCCGACGAGTCGTAGCCCCGGTACTCCAGGCGCTCGAGGCCCTGGAGGAGGATTGCCTTTGCCTTACGCGAGCCGACGTATCCGATGATCCCGCACACGCTCTGAGTCTCCCTTCCAGGCCGCGTTCCAACAAGGCCTGATCGTGCTTCTCAGTTCGCCTCGGTGCCTTCCTCGACCCGCCAGAAACCCCTGCAAATCCGCTTCTAAGAACGCGTAAGAGCCCGGCGGGCGCCCTTCGTCGGGCTCAGCCGAGCTCCTTGGCAACGAGCGCGGCGATGGTAGCAGAGAAATGTTCGCCGCTTCCTCCTCCGTCGGGCCTCAGCGAGCACGCGGACGACCCGCTCGGTGCCGGAGGACCTGACGAGGACGCGACCGTTCTCGCCGAGCTTCGCATTGACCCGCTCGACCTCGTCGTGAATGGCGCGGGAAGGTCGCCGTCGGCTGGACGGCGGGACACGCGCACGTTCTCCTTCGCCTGCGGATAGCGGGTCATCGCGGCGGCAGCCTCGCTCAGCGTCGCGACCGCCGAGCGCGCCGCAGAGCAGCAACGCGGCCGCGAGCCCGTCCCCGCTGACATGGTCGCGGAGCCAGATGACGTGACCGGACTGCTCGCCGCCGAGGACGCCGCCCTCGGCCCGCAACGCCTCGACCACGTACCGGTCGCCCACCGGCGTCGTGACGACGCGGATTTCATGCTCGGCCATCAGCCGGTGGAAGCCGAGGTTCGTCATCACCGTGACCGCCACGAGGTCGACGTCGCTCGCGAGCGCGAGGATCGCGAGGATCTGGTCGCCGTCGAGCGCGTCGCCCGTGCTCGTCAACGGCGAGCAGCCGGTCGCCGTCGCCGTCGAAGGCGACGCCGAGATCGAGGCCCTCGCCGGTGACCGTACGCTGCAGGGCAGCACAGGTCCATCGCGCCGCAGCCGACGTTGATGTTCGTCCCGTCGGGGTCGACGCCGATCGGGTGCACGTCCGCGCCGAGCTCGCGAAACGCCGCGGGCGCGAACGACGCGAACGCGCCGTTGGCGCAGTCCACGCCGATGCGGAGCCTCGAGAGATCCGAGCCGAAGCGCTCGACCACGTGCTGCACGTACCGCTCGCCCACGCCCTCCACGTGCTCGACAGTGCCGCCGTTCGGGGCGGTCTCCTCGAGCAGCGACTCGATCTCCTCCTCCTGCGAGTCCGTGAGCTTGCTGCCCTCGCTGTCGAAGAGCTTCACGCCGTTGTACTCGGGCGGGTTGTGCGAAGCGGAGATGACCGCGCCGAGATCGTCGACCAGGAGCGCGACCGCGGGGGTCGGCAGCACGCCCGCGAGGACGGCGGTACCGCCCGCGGACACGATTCCGCGCGCAAGCGCACCTTCCAACTCCGGCCCGGACGCTCGTGTGTCGCGCCCGACGAGCACGCGTCCGCCGCCCGACCAGATCGTCGCTGCCCGCCCGAGCCGCTCGACGAGGTCAGGTGTGACGTCCTCGCCTACGACCCCCCGGACGCCGTCGGTTCCGAAGTAGCGCCTCATCGCGGGCCGCACCCTAGCGGCAGCGGGGTGGTCTGCTTAGCGCTTCGAGAACTGCGGCGCCTTGCGCGCCTTGTGCAGCCCGGCCTTCTTGCGCTCGACGATGCGCGCGTCGCGCGTGAGGAAGCCCTGCCGCTTGAGCGGCACCCGAAGCTCGGGATCGGCCTCGACGAGCGCCCGGGCGACGCCGTGCCGGACAGCGCCGGCCTGGCCTGAGATCCCGCCACCGTGTACGCGGATCCGCAGGTCGTACGTCCCAGCTGCACCGGCCACCTCGAGCGGCGCAAGCACCATGGTGCGATGCGACGCACGCGGGAAGTACTCCTCGATCGAGCGGCCGTTGATCCAGCTCTTGCCGTCTCCGGGACGGAGGATCACACGGGCGATCGACGTCTTCCGCTTGCCGGTGCCGCGGTACTGGGCCAGCTCGCTCACGATTCCGGCTCCGTCGAGCGCACGGCGCCAAGGTCGAGCTCCTTCGGGGCCTGAGCCACATGCGGATGCTCGGGACCGGCGTAGATCTTGAGCTTCCGGAGCTGAGCGGCCGCGAGGCGGTTCTTCGGGAGCATGCCCTTGACCGCCTTGCGCAGCACCTCCGTCGGGCGCCGCTCGAGCTGCTCGCGCAGCGTCCGCTGGCGCAGCCCGCCCGGATAGCCCGAATGCCGGTAGTAGATCTTCGAGTCGAGCTTCGAGCCGGTCACGGCGATCTTCTCCGCGTTCACGACGACGACGAAGTCACCGGTGTCGACGTGCGGCGTGTACTGCGGCTTCCCCTTGCCGCGGAGCTTGTCCGCGATGCGGGTCGCCAAGCGGCCGAGCGTCTGTCCCTCGGCATCGACGAGGAACCACTCGCGCTCGATCTCACCCGGCTTGGCCGTATACGTCTTCATCTGGAGAGAAAGCGAACCGGCGGTTCGCCGGCGGCGGATTGTAGCGAAATACCGTCAGCGCGCGGGCTCGAGCGCCTCGGCGGGCGGCCGCCTCCCAGCGAGGGCCGTCCAGGCCACAGGGATGAGCGCGACCGCAGTCGCGGCGAGCGCGAGCGCGGTCTTGCCGGAGCTCGTGTAGATGACGCCGCCGATGAGCGCGAGCGAGGCTCCGAGCAGGCCGGAGAGGAGGTCGGAGAAGCCGAGCAGCCTCCCTCGCTCGTGCGGGGCGGCCATGTCCGAGAGCTCGGCGGCGGCCGCGACGTACGACAGGTTCCAGCCGAGCCCGAGGAGGAAGAGCGAGAGCGAGAAGCCGCCCAGATCCTCCGTCCAGACGAGCAGCACGGTCGAGGCCGCCATGACCGCGAGGCCGCCGATCTCGCACCGCCTCCGCCCGATGCGGTCGATCACGTTTCCGACGACGAGCACGAGCGCGTACATCCCGACGATGTGCACCGCGATCACGGTGAAGACGTCCGACTGGTGGTGCCCGTGGTCGACCATCACGTAGCCCGTGAGGTTCATCACGGCGACCATGACGGCGAAGCTCGTGAAAGCGGTGACGAGAGCCCACAGCACCCCGGGCCGGCGCACGATCTCGCCGAGCGGCGCGCGCGGTCCCTCGGGTGGACGGCTCCCTCCGAGCGCGAACGCGATCTTCTGCGGGTCCGGCCGCACGCAGAGCGCGATCGCGAGGCCGACCAGCATGATCGCGCCGCCCGCGAGCCACGGGACGACGAGCGCGTCGGCGTCGAGGTCCCTGTCGGCGAAGAGCGGCCGGAAGACGAGCGGGCCGAGGACCGCGCCGAAGAGCGCGCCCGAGAGGACGTAGGAGATCCCGCGTGCACGTCGCTCCGGCGGATACATGTCCGCGCCGGCGGCTCTCGAGAGGAGCACCGTCCCCGAGGACGCTCCGACGACCGCGAAGCCGAGCGCGACCAGGACCCCGGACTCGACTGCGCAGCCGAGCGCGGTGGCGGCGCAGCCGAGCGCGCCGACCACGAAGCCGCCCGCGATGATGGGAACGCGGCCGAAGCGGTCCATCAGCCGCCCGGCCGGCATGGCGGCGAGCGCACCTGCGACGAGGAAGATCGCAGGCCCGAGGCCGAGGATCCGCTCGACGCCGGTCACGAGCACGAGTGTCAGCGTGGAGACGGCGACGACGAGTTGCACGGTCCCCGACAGGGCGACGAGACACGCCGCGAGGAGCGCGGTGTTCCGGGCGACCGGGAACTCGCTCATGCGCGCAATTCAATCAGCGCGGCGCGCCGACGGGCCGCGCGGCTCTCTAGCGCAGCGAGTCGATCGTGGCGGTCTCGACGACTCCCTCGACGCTCCGCGCGAGGTCCTCGTCCAGGGTCACGAACGCGTCCGCCTGCAGCTGAGTGAGCGCGATGTACTCGGCGTCGTAGGTCGAGGCCCAGCCGAGCTGATCCGCCACCTCCCACGCCCGACGGCGGAGCACCGCGTCGCCGAGCAGCCTGATCCGCATCTGCCCGACACGCGCGAGTCGCTCGCGCGCGACGTCCACAGGGAGGTCGCCCCGCTGAACGGCCTCGTGCAGCACCGACAGCGCCTGGGAGCGAAGGAGCGTCGGTGCCAGAAGCTCGTGCTCGTCCCGGACCTCGATCTCCTCGCTCGCGAGGTGGAGCACGGCGCCGGCGTCGACGACGAATCTGGTCAGCAGGAAGCTCCTGGCGCGAGCAAGACCCGCACACTAGCCGGGGGCAGCTGGAGAGCGAATGCCCGAGCGGTTACGATGGCGGGAGCGTAAGGGGAGCTCGGGGCAACCGGGCTGAGAGGGCGGATCGAGAGCGCCGCCGACCCGAGAACCTGATCTGGGTAATACCAGCGGAGGCAGCGCATGCCGGACGAAGTAGTGGTCGTAGTTGCGGGTGGAGCCCCTCCGCCGCGATCGGCGGTGCACGATCTTCCGAGCGGCGCGCCGGTGATCGCGGCCGACGGCGGGCTCGAGAACGCCCGCGCACTCGGCCTCGAGCCGACGACTGCGATCGGGGACTTCGACTCCGTGTCGGCGGGCGCGCTCGAGTCGGCCGCAGCGGCGGGGGTGCAGGTCGTGCGCCACCCGGAGGCGAAGGACGCGACCGACCTCGAGCTCGCACTCGACGCCGCACTCGCGCTCGCGCCGGCGCGGATCCACGTGCTCGCCGGCGACGGCGGCCGGCTCGACCACCTGCTCGCCGCGCTCGCCCTCCTCGCCTCGCCGAAGTACCGGAGCGTCGAGATCGACGGCGCCTTCGGGCAGGCCCGCGTCCATGTGGTCCGGGGTGAGCGGGCGCTCGAGGGCGCGCCGGGCGACCTCGTCTCGCTCCTGGCACTGAACGGCGCGGCGGAGGGCGTCACGACGGAAGGGCTCGAGTACCCGCTTCGGGGAGAGACCCTCGAGCCGGGCTCGAGCCGCGGCGTCTCGAACGTTTTTGCGGTGGACAGGGCGCGCGTGCGCGTGGAGCGCGGGGTCCTGCTCGCGGTCCAGCCCGGCCCGGAGACCGCCTAGTGCCACTGCGTCACATGGTCACGCTCGCCGCGCTCGGGCTCGCGCTGACCTGCGCGGTCGGCGGTTGTGGCGGGGGCGAGGAGGGGCTGCGGGAGGTCGTCCTCGTCACACACGACTCGTTCGTGATGTCGGACGAGGTGAAGGCCGAGTTCGAGCGCGAGAGCGGGCTCACGCTCCGCATCCTGCAGTCGGGCGACGCGGGCGAGACGGTGACGAAGGCGCTGCTCACGGCCGGAAACCCGCAGGGGGACGTGCTCTTCGGGGTCGACAACAACCTCCTCTCGCGAGCGCTCGACGGCGACCTCTTCGAGAGCTACGAGTCCTCCGGCCTGGAGACGGTGGACGAGCGGCACGTGCTCGATCCGGAGCATCGCGTCACGCCGATCGACCACGGCGAGGTCTGCCTCAACTACGACAAGGTCGAACTCGCTGAACGAAACGCCGACCCGCCGGCGTCACTCGACGACCTCGTGCAGCCGGCTTACGCCGACCTGCTCGTGGTCGAGAACCCGGCGACGTCCACGCCCGGGCTCGCGTTCATGCTCGCCACGATCGCGCGCTATGGCGACGGCGAGGAGTGGGAGCGCTACTGGCGGGCGCTCCGCGAGAACGGCCTGCTGGTGGTCGACGGCTGGGAGGAGGCGTACAACGTGCGGTTCTCGGGCTCGGCAGGGAAGGGCGACCGGCCGCTCGTCGTCTCCTACGCATCGAGCCCGCCGGCCGAGGTCGTCTTCCGCGACCCTCAGCCTCGCGTCGCGCCGACCGGCGTGGTCGAGGCGAGCTGCTTCCTCCAGGTCGAGTTCGCGGGCATCCTCCGCGGCGCCCGCAACGAGAGCGGCGCCGAGGAGCTCGTCGACTTCCTTCTGTCCCGGGGCTTCCAGGAGGAGATCCCGCTCTCGATGTTCGTGTTCCCCGTGAACCGGGACGCCGTGCTGCCACCCGCGTTCGAGGAGCACGCGGTCGTGCCGCAGGACCCGCTGGAGCTGCCGCCGGAGGAGATCGGGGCGAACCGAGAGCGGTGGGTGGACGAGTGGACGCGGATCGTTCTGCGCTGAGCGCGCGGGCCTGGTCCCTCCTCGCCTACGGCCTTCCGCTCGGCTTCCTCGCCGTCTTCTTCCTCTTCCCGCTCGCGGCGATCGTCGAGCGCGGCCTGTCGTCGGACGGCGGCGCGTCGGCGCTCGACGTGCTCACCGACCCCGTGACCCGCGAGGTGCTCTGGTTCACCTTCTGGCAAGCGGCGATCTCGACCGTGCTCACGGTCGCCGCGGCCCTGCCCGCGTCGTACGTCCTCGGGCGCTACGACTTCAGGGGGCGAAGCACCGTGCGCGCGCTCGTGGTCGTGCCGTTCGTGCTCCCGACGGTCGTCGTCGCGCTCGCGCTCCTTGCCGTCCTCCCCGAGCGGCTGGAGCGCGGGGCCTGGCCGATCCTGATCGCGCACGTGTTCTTCAACGTCGCGGTGGTGGTCCGGGTCGTCGGAACGTTCTGGGCGGGACTCGACCCGCGCGTCGGCGAGGTGGCGGCGACGCTCGGTGCAGGTCCCTGGCGTCGACTCCGGGAGGTGACGCTGCCGCAGCTCGCGCCGGCACTCGCCGGTGCGGCCGCGATCGTCTTCCTCTTCTCATTCACTTCTTTCGGCGTCGTCCTCATACTCGGCGGGCCCGGGTACGCGACGCTCGAGGTCGAGATCTACTCGCAGGCGGTCCGCGCATTCGACCTGCACGCGGCCGCCGTGCTCTCTCTCGTCCAGCTCCTGTGCGTCGCGCTGACCGTCGCCCTCGCCCTGCGGTTCGAGCGGCGGCTCGCAGTGTCGCGAGGCGTGCGACGCGAGCAGGACGTGCTCCGGCGCCCGCGGACGGCACGAGAGAGGGCCGCGGTCGCCGTCAGTCTCGGCTCGCTCGCCGTCTTCCTCGGCGTCCCGCTCGCGGCTGTCGTGGAGCGATCGCTCGCCGTCGGCGACGGGCACGGGCTCGAGGCATACCGCGCGCTCTTTCGCTCCACGACGTCGCTGCTCGTCGAGCCCTGGCACGCGATCCTGAACTCGCTCGTCTACGCAGCCTGCGCCACGGCGCTCGCCCTCGTCGTCGGCGGCCTCGCCGCCTTCGCCGTGAGCGGTGGGACGGGCGGACGCATCCTCGACGGGCTGCTCATGCTCCCGCTCGGCGTGTCGGCCGTGATGCTCGGCTTCGGGTTCGTCATCGCCTTCGACGAGGGCTGGTACGACTTCCGCTCCGCGCCGTGGCTCGTGCCGGTCGTCCAGGCGCTCATCGCGATCCCCTTTGTCGTCCGCATCGTCGTTCCCACTCTGCGCGCGATCGACGTTCGGCAACGAGAGGCGGCGGCTCTCCTGGGCGCCGCGCCGGGGCGGGTTCGGCGCGAGATCGACCTGCGTATCGCGGGGAGGGCGCTCGCGGTCGCGGCCGGGTTCGCGTTCGCGATCTCGCTGGGCGAGTTCGGCGCCACGGTGTTCCTGGCGCGGCCCGACAACCCCACGCTGCCCGTCGCGATCTTCCGCTTCTTCGGCCGCCCCGGCGAGCTGAACCTCGCGCAGGCGTACGCGCTCGCGGTCCTCCTCATGGCCGTCGCCGCGATCTCGATCCTGCTCTTCGAGCGCGCCGGTCGCCGGCGTCTCGGATGGTTCTGATGCTCCAGGTCGAGGACGTCTCGGTCCGCTTCGGCGACAAGGTTGCCGTGGACGGCGTGTCGCTCGACGTCGCGCACGGCGAGGTCGTCGGCGTCCTCGGGCCCAGTGGATCCGGCAAGAGCACGCTGCTCCGCGTGATCGCCGGCCTCCAGCGACCCGACGGCGGCCGCGTCGTGCTCGACGGCCAGGATCTGAGCTCCGTACCCCCGCATCGCCGGGGCATCGGGATGGTGTTCCAGGATCACGCGCTCTTCGACCACCTCGATGTGCGCCGGAACGTCGCGTTCGGACTGCGCATGCGCGGAGACACGCCGGACGAGACGGACCGACGCGTTCGCGAGCTCCTCGGGCTCGTTGGACTCTCCGGCTTCGAGAGCCGCTCGATCGCAACCCTGTCCGGCGGAGAGCAGCAGCGCGTCGCCCTCGCACGCGCGCTCGCGCCCGATCCACGGGTCCTCCTGCTCGACGAGCCGCTCGGCTCGCTCGACCGCCGGCTGCGCGACCGGCTGCTCGAGGACCTCGAGCAGCTGTTCGACGAGCTGAGCGTGACGGCTCTCTACGTCACGCACGACCAGGCGGAGGCGTTCGCGCTCGGAGACCGGGTCGCGGTCCTGCGCGAGGGACGTCTCGTCCAGGTCGGCTCGCCGGACGACGTATGGGCACGGCCCGGGGACGCGGACATCGCGCAGTTCCTGGGGCAGTCCGTCCGCGACGGCTCCGCGATCCGCCCCGAGTCCGTCGTGGTTCGCCGGGCTGCGGAGGGCGAGGTCGGAGACGGGATCGTCGAGTCGGCTGTCCGCACGGGACCGACGGTCAGGCTCGTGCTCCGCCTCCGGGACGGGAGTACCCTCGAGGCGGCGATGACGGCACTCGCTCACCCCCGGCCAGGCGATCGCGTCCACGTCACGATCGATCCGGAGGGCGTCGTACCCGTGACGAAGGACGCAACTCCGTGAGCCGCCGCGCCCCCGCCCACGCGGAGACCGGCTGGGCCGAGCTCGCGGCCGGTCGCTGGGAGACGGCAAAGGCAGAGTTCGTGGCCGCGCTCGCAGAGCGCGAGACCGCAGAGGGGTGCGAGGGCCTGAGCTGGGCAGCGTGGTGGCTCGACGACGCGCCGACCGTCTTCGAGGCGCGCGAGCATGCATACCGCCTCTACCGCGCCCGTGGAGACGCAGCCGACGCGGCGCGCATGGCAACGTGGCTCGCCGTCGACGAGCTCGACTTCCGCGGCGCCGGGGCGGTCGCGAGCGGATGGCTCCGCCGCGCACACCGCCTCCTCGGTCCGCTCGAGCCCGGGCCGGCGCACGGCTGGCTCGCGTTCCAGGAGGGCTACCTCGCACACGGCGCAGGCGACACCGAGGCCGCGCGGCGTTACGCGGCGGAGGCGGCGGACATCGGTCGGCGGGGCGGCGTGCCCGACCTCGAGATGCTCGGGCTCGCGCTGGAGGGCGCGGCGCTCGTCGCGTGTGCCGAGGTGAAGGAGGGCATGGACCTGCTGGACGAGGCGACGACGATCGCGGTCAGCGGCGACGCGTCGATCCCCATTGCGGGCGCGTGGACGTGCTGCTTCCTCGTATCCGCATGCATGGCAGTCCTCGACCTGGAGCGGGCGAGTGCCTGGTGCGACCGGATCGCCGAGTTCGCAGACCGGTACGGAAGCCGGTACATGCTGGCGTTCTGCCGCGCCGAGTACGGCGACGTCGCGGTCCGGCGAGGCCGCTGGCAGGACGCCGAGGCGATGCTCGAGGCAGCCGTCGAGGACTTCTCCCACTCGCGGCCGGCATGGGTGACGGGACCCCTCGTCGGCCTCGCTGAGCTCCGTCGCCGGCAGGGACGGCACGACGACGCTCTCGACCTGCTGGGCCAGGCAGGGACGTCCTTCGGCGCGCAGCTCTGCCGTGCCCGAGTCGCGCTCGACCAAGGTCACGGCGACCGTGCCGCCGACGTCCTCGAGCGCGCTCTGCGCCGCGTCCCGGAGGACCGACGGCTCGCCCGCGCGCCGGCGATCGAGCTCCTCGCCCACGCTCGCGCTCGTTCCGGAGAGCTCGAGCACGCTGCCGCTGCACTCGCCGAGCTGCGCTCGGTCGCGGATGCCATCGGGACTCCCCTCCTGCACGCGGCCGTGCACGAGGCTGCGGGCGTCCTCGCGGCGGCCCACGGCGACCATCCGCGCGCCCGCCGCGAGCTGGAGAGCGCGATCGATCTCTTCGACGAGTCCGGGGCGCCGTTCGAGGTCGCGCGCGTGCGGCTCGACCTCGCTGCCACGCTCCAGGCGCTCGGCAACTTGGATGGCGCGAAGCACGAGGCGTCCTCGGCTCGGACGGGCCTGCTCGACCTGGGCGCCGGCACCGATGTCGTGCGGGCGCAGAGGCTCCCCGATGACGGTAACGAGGCGATCCCTCCCATCACGCGAAGGGAGCGGGACGTCCTCCGCCTAGTAGCGGACGGGCTCACCAACCGGCAGATCGCGGAGCGCCTCGTCGTCAGCGAGCACACGGTGCACCGGCACGTGACGAACATCCTTCGCAAGCTGGACGTGCCGTCGAGAGCGGCCGCAGCCGCATACGCGGTCCGCGTCGGGCTCCACGAGCGCACCTAGCCAGGAAGGGCCATATGCAGCTCCGCCGAGATGGCCGGTCTCGGCGAAGTCACCGCCGTCGGTCGGTCGTAACGTCGTCCGATGGGACGCCGGGCGCTCGACAGGTGCGTGCTCGTCGAGGCCGCGGCGCTCGCGCGAGTCGAGGAGCTGGGAGGACGCATGACAGAGCAGGCAGTCGGGAACCATCCCGCGAAGGCGGCCGCACGCGCGATGTGGGCGCTCGGCGACTACGACCGCTTCGCGCGGCAGACGGTGTGGGAGCTCGGGCCGGTGCTCGTGGCTGCGTGCGCGATCGCGCCGGCGCAGCGCGTACTCGACGTCGCCGCAGGGACGGGCAACGTCGCGCTACGCGCGGCCGAGGCGGGCGCGCAGGTGACAGCCTCGGACTTGACGCCGCAGAACCTCGAGGTGGGCCGTCGCCAGGCAGAGGCCCGGGGCGTCGAGCTCGAGTGGGTCGAGGCCGACGCCGAAGCCCTTCCATTCAGGGACGGCGAGTTCGACGTCGTCACCTCGTGCTTCGGCGCGACGTTCGCGCCGGATCATCGGCGAGTCGCGGACGAGCTCGTGCGCGTGTGCCGGCCGGGCGGGACGATCGGAATGATCAACTTCGTCTCCGACGGGGTGGCCGGCGAGTTCTTCGAGGTCGTCGCCCGGTACGCGCCGCCACCGCCGCCGGGTGCGTCCCCGCTCGTGCTCTGGGGGAGCGAGGAGCACGTGCGAGGCCTCTTCGGCGACCGCGTCGACTCGCTCGAGCTCGAGAGGAGGAGCTACGTGGAGCGGAGCCCGGGCAGCGCTGCCGAGTACGTCGAGTTCTTCAACGAGACCTTCGGCCCGCTGATCGCGATCCGCGGGCTCCTCGCGGACGATCCCGAGCGGCTGGCCGCGCTCGACCGCGACTTCCTCGAGTTCGCGGAGCGCTCGAACACGGGCTCGACGGACGCAGCCGAGTACGAGTACGGCTACCTGCTCGTCGTCGCCCGCACTCGAATGCGCTGACGGAGCATGCGGATCACGCCACCATGGTGGCGTGATCCGAACGCGTGTCGTCGTCCACGGGCACGTCCAGGGCGTGTTCTTCCGCGATTCCGTCCGCCGGCACGCCGTCGCGGCCGGCGTCTCGGGGTGGGTGCGGAACAATCGCGACGGAACCGTCGAGGCGGTCTTCGAGGGCGAGCCGGACGCGGTCGAGCGGCTCGTCGTGTTCGCCCGCGAAGGCCCGAGTGGGGCTCGCGTCGATCACGTCGAGGCCTTCCCGGAGAGCCCGGAGCGCCTCGAAGGCTTCGTCGTCGGCTAGGCGCGGCTCTCGCCGCTACTGCTCGTCGTCGCCGGAGCCGTCCGAATCGTCCGAGGTGTCGTCGGACGTGTCGGAGGACGTGTCGTCCGACGTGTCCGAGGACGTGTCGTCGTCGCCCGCGTCGGGCGCCGGCGCGTCCGGCTCCTCACCCAGGCGGTTCGCCGGGTCGTCAGCGAGTCGATTCGCGGGGTCGTCGCCGAGCCGGTTCATAGGCGTGTCGCTCATGTCCTGCCCTCCTGGTTCGTCGGAGTGCTGAGGAGCGGAAGCCTAGCGCTCACTCGCCGCGCCCAGCTCACTCCCACTCGATCGTCGCAGGCGGCTTCGAGGAGACGTCGTAGACGACGCGGTTCACGCCGGGTATCTCGTTGATGATCCGGCTCGAGACCGCTTCGAGCAGCTCGTACGGCAGCCGCGCCCAGTCCGCGGTCATCGCGTCCTCGGACGTCACGGCACGGATGACGATCGGGTACGCGTACGTCCGCTCGTCGCCCTGTACGCCGACCGAGCGGATCGCGGGGAGCACCGCGAAGCTCTGCCACAGGTCCCGGTAGAGATCGGCACGACGGATCTCCTCGAGCAGGACAGAGTCCGCGCGGCGCAGGATGGCGAGCCGCTCCTCGGTCACGTCGCCGATGATGCGGATCGCGAGCCCCGGCCCGGGGAACGGCTGCCGCCAGACCATCCGCTCCGGAAGGCCGAGCTCCTCCCCCACGCGCCGCACCTCGTCCTTGAAGAGCAGCCGCAGCGGCTCGACGAGCTCCATCTCCATGTCCTCGGGCAATCCGCCGACGTTGTGGTGCGACTTGATCTTCGCGGCCACGCCGTCGTCCGCGCCGCCCGACTCGATCACGTCCGAGTAGAGCGTGCCCTGCACGAGGAAACGGACGTCGCCGAGCTTCGCGGCTTCCTCCTCGAAGACGCGGATGAACTCCTCGCCGACGATCTTGCGCTTCTCCTCCGGGTCCGAGACGCCGGCGAGCCGGCCGAGAAAGCGCCGCTGCGCCTGGACGTGGACGAGCGGAACGCGGAAGTGCCCCGAGAAGGTCTCGACCACCTGCTCGGCCTCGTTCTCCCGCAGGAGCCCGTGGTCCACGAAGACGCACGTCAGCTGGTCGCCGACGGCCTTGTGCACGAGCAGCGCCGCGACCGCCGAGTCGACGCCGCCGGAGAGCGCGCAGAGCACGCGCTCGGACCCGATCGCGGCGCGGATCCGGTCGACCTGCTCCTCGATGACCGCCGCAGGCGTCCAGGTCGGCGGCACGCCGGCGATCTCGTACAGGAAGTTCTTCAGGATCTCCTGCCCGTGCGGGGTGTGCACGACCTCGGGATGGAACTGCACGCCGTAGAGCTTGCGCTCGCGCTGCTCGAAGGCGGCGATCGGCGTCGTCGGAGAGGAGGCGGTGACCTCCGCTCCGGCCGGAGGCTTCGTGACCGAGTCGCGGTGGCTCATCCAGACTGTCTGCTCGGGCGGCAGGTGATGGAAGAGCGCTGACTCGGTCGCCTCGAGCTCCGTCTTCCCGAACTCCGAGACGCCTGTCCGCGCAACCTCGCCACCGAGATCGCGTGCCATGAGCTGCATCCCGTAGCAGATGCCGAGCGTCGGGACGTCGAGCGAGAAGATGCCCTCGTCGACCTGGGGAGCGCCGTCCGCGTACACCGAGGCCGGGCCGCCGGAGAGGACGAGCGCAGCCGGGTTGCGCGCCGCGATCTGGGCCGCCGACAGGCGATGGCTGACGAGCTCGGAATAGACGCGCGCCTCGCGCACGCGCCGCGCGATGAGCTGGCTGTACTGCCCGCCGAGGTCGACGACGAGGACCGGGCGTTCCTCGGGGAGCACCTCGGGACTCGAGATCGGGACGACTTCGCCCATCTCAGCTCCTGCGGTAGTTGGGTGCGTCCTTCGTGATCGTCACCCCGTGCGGGTGGCTCTCGTGCAGACCCGCCGGCGTGATGCGCGTGAAGCGAGTGCGCTCCTTCATCTCCGCGATGGTCGCCGCTCCGACGTAGCCCATCGACTGACGGAGCCCGCCGACGACCTGGTGCACGATCGGCCCGAGCGGCCCCTTGTACGGGACGCGCCCCTCGATGCCTTCCGGGACGAGCTTGTCCACGTCCTCGACGTCGCCCTGGAAGTACCGGTCCTTGGAGAACGAGCGCGCCTTCATCGCGCCGAGCGAGCCCATGCCGCGGTACTCCTTGAAGCGCTCGCCCTGGGCGACCATGACCTCGCCGGGGGCCTCGTCCGTGCCCGCGAGCATTGAGCCGAGCATCACCGCGTCCGCCCCGGCGGCGATCGCCTTCGCGATGTCGCCCGAGTTGCGGACGCCACCGTCCGCGATCACGGGAACGTCTTGTCCCGCGAGCGCCTGCGCGGCGTCGTAGACGGCCGTCACCTGCGGGACGCCGACGCCCGCGACCACGCGGGTGGTGCAGATGGAGCCGGGCCCGACGCCGAGCTTCACCGCGTCCGCGCCCGCATCGACGAGCGCAAGCGCGCCCTCGCCGGTGGCGACGTTCCCGGCGACGACGTCGACGTCATGCCGCGCCTTGATCTGCCGCACGACGTCGAGGACGCCGTGCGAGTGGCCGTGCGCGGTGTCCACGACGAGCACGTCGACCTCGGCGTCGACGAGCGCGGCTGCGCGCTCGAGGGCATCCGTGCCGACTCCGACCGCGGCCCCGACCTGCAGCCGGCCCTGCTCGTCCTTCGTCGCGTCCGGGAACTTGATCCGCTTCGAGATGTCCTTGACCGTGATGAGCCCCTTCAGGCGCCCGTCGGCGTCGACGACCGGGAGCTTCTCGATCTTGTTGCGATGGAGGATCGCCTCGGCTTCCTCGAGCGTCGTTCCGACCGGGGCGGTCACGAGGTTCCGGTTCGTCATCAGCGCCGAGACGGGCTGCGACGTGTCCGTCTCGAAGCGCAGATCGCGGTTCGTGAGGATGCCGACGAGGACTCCCTCGTCGTCCGTGATCGGCACGCCGGAGATCCGGTAACGCTCCATCAGCTCGAGCGCCGCCGCGACGCTCTGGTCGGGCGGGAGGGTCACGGGCTCGACGATCATCCCGGACTCCGAGCGCTTCACCTTGTCGACCTCGGCGACCTGGTCCCCGATCGAGAGGTTCCGGTGGACGATCCCGATCCCGCCCGCGCGGGCGAGCGCGATCGCGAGCCGCGCCTCGGTGACCGTGTCCATCGCGGCCGAGACGATCGGAATCTGGAGCGAGATCGACGGCGTGAGCCGTGTGACCGTCGAGACATCGTTCGGCAGCACCTCCGACTCCGCGGGGAGCAGCAGCACGTCGTCGAACGTGAGCCCTTCCTTCCCGAACTTGCGCTCGAACGCGACGAGCCGCTCCAGGTCCTGCGGGTGGAGGTCGGTGCTCACGTCGCATTCACGCCCAGAAAGCGAGAAGCCCAGGCGCGTACCGGCCCGGGCTCAAGTCGTCCTGTCTCTCGGCGAACCAACTGGAGAGCGATCGTACCAGTGGGAGGCGACGGCTCCTAGGAGCGCGCGGGCTGCAGCTCTGCGAGCTCGACGTCGTCCGCGTACGACGCGGCGACCTGCGCATCGAACCGTCCCGCACCGAGCTCGAGGACCGACGCGGCACCGGCCGCAACCGCAAGTCGCAGCGCGTCCTCGGGCGGCTTGTCGTCGACGAGCGCGGCGAGGAACTGCGCGACGAGCACGTCCCCGGAGCCGGCCGACGACACGGGCTCGACGTGCGGCGCAAGGGCGCGGATCCGCCGCGTGCGGCGTCCGATCCGGAGCAGCGCGAAGCAGCCGTTCTCGAGCGTGATGAGGACGTTCCGCGGTCCCATCTCCGCGATCGCGTCCAGCGCCATGAGAAAGTCGTCGTCGTCCTCGAGCTCCTGGCCGACGAGCCCCTCCGCCTCGGTCTGGTTCGGGGAGACGAGGAACGGCCCGGCCTCGACGCCGTAGCGCAGGGCGTCGCCCTCGCTGTCGAGCACGACGCGGACGTCGCGGCGGCCGAGGTCGCGGATGGCCTCGCCGTAGAAGGAGGTCGGCACCTTGCGCGGCAGCGACCCCGCGAAGACGACGAAGTCCGCGCCGCGGGAGAGGTAGTGGAGCTTCTCCATCAGTGTCTGGAGCTCCACGTCCGTCACCTCGGGCCCCCACTCGTTGATCTCCGTGTACGTGCCGGAGGTCGGGTCGGCGACCGCAGTCGAGGTGCGCGACTCGCCGGAGATACGCACGAAGTCGTTGAGAATCGCCTCTGACGTCAGCTCCTCGACCAGCCTGGTGCCGGTGCGGCCGCCCGCGAGGCCGGTCGCGACGACCGGGACGTCCAGTGACTTGAGCGCGCGTGCGACGTTGATGCCCTTCCCGCCCGCGAGCGTCATCGCCTCGCTCGAGCGGTGGCGGAAGCCGATCTGGAAGACCGGGACGGTGAGGGTACGGTCGAGCGCCGCGTTGACGGTGACGGTCACGATCACGAGAACATCCCCCAGAGGTTCGAGGCGGTGCGCTGCGCGTACCAGGACGCCTTGCCGAGCCAGTCCGGCTCGGAGACGGCGTCTGCCGCGACAAGCCGGGACGAGGCGACGACGCGCGCGCCGTCGTACACGTCCACCCGTCCGAGCCGCTGTCCCTTGCGGACCGGGAGCTCGATGACGCTCGGCGCGACGATGCGCTCGACGAGCGGCTTGCCCTGCCGCAGCGTCACGACGGTCGTCCGGGGCGCGACGAGCTCGATGGCCGGCCGGTCGTAGCCAGTGTCGGACTCCCCGTAGACGCGCGACGCATCGATCGCGGTCACGCGCCGGTACTGGCCGAGCCCGAAGGAGAGGAGCTCCTGGAGCGCCTCGTTGCGCGCGGTGCGGCTCGGGCCGCCTAGCACCGTGCCGTAGACCGTCACCCCGCGGGCACGCGCAGCCGCAGCCTGCGACCACCCGGCGTCGGCGGTGTGGCCGGTCTTACCGCCGACGAGCGGCGGCCAGCTCGACAGCAGATCGTCGGTGGTCGGGATCTCGCGACCAGGGAGCTCGACCGACTCGCGATCGAGCGCGTCGCGGATGAACGGGATGCCGAGTGCATAGCGCACGAGCGTGGTCGCGTCCCTGGCGCTCGAGACGTGACCCGCCTCGTCCAGCCCGTGCGGGTTGACGAAGGCCGTCTTCTCGAGCCCGAGCTCCTGTGCCTTCTCGTTCATCAGGTCGACGAAGCGTGCGCTCGAGCCAGCGCCGACGTGAACGGCGAGGGCATCGGCTGCATCGTTGGCGCTCGCGACCAGCAGCGCCCGAAGCAGTGTCGAGACCGGCAGCTGCTCTCCGGTGCGGAGGTTCGCGGTCGACTCGCCGATGCGCGCGGCCCGTGGCGCGACGGTCACGGTCTCCGAGAGACCGGCGTGCTCGAGCGTCACGATCGCAGTCATGAGCTTCGTGATGCTGGCGATCGCACGCCGCTGGCTCGCGCGATGAGCGGCGAGGACCTCGCCGTCCTCGCCCACGAGATACCACGCCGCGGCCGGAAGCTCCGGCAGGGTGTCGGCGTTCCCGGCGGCCTGGACCGGCGCGGCCAGCCAGCACAGGATCGCGACGAGAAGCGCTGCTACAGAGACCGGGCCTCGGCGGCCCACCGGACGCGTCAACGGCGTCATCACCGGCGGGACACTCTACTGGTCGCCCTCAGCACCAGCGGAAACGTGTCCTACTTCCAGCCCGCGGCGGCCCACACCTGCGTCGCGAGACGCTCGGCCGCCGACCCCGCTGCAATGCGCCAGTCCTCCTCGGACTCGCGAAAGGCATAGATGACGGAGCGCGAGGCGGTGACGAGCGCGCTCGCCGGCCCGCTCGTGAAGGCGCGTGCGACGTCCGCCGGCGTCGCCCCCTGCGCTCCGACGCCGGGCAGCAGGAGCGGCGTCTGCGGCATGAGCTTCCTCGCCTGCGACACCGCACGCGGATGGGTCGCGCCGACCACCGCGCCGACGCTCGAGAGGCCGCGCTCACCGACGAGCGGCTGTCCCCATTCGTGCACGAGCTCGGCGAGGTACTGCCACAGCGTCCGGCCGTCGGAGAGCGTGACGTCCTGCACCTCGGTCGCGCCGGCGTTCGAGGTGCGCACGAGGAAGAAGACGCCCGCGCCGTGCCTGCGACAGGCAGCGATGAACGGCTCGCAGGCGTCGTGGCCGAGGTACGGGCTGGCCGTGACCGCGTCGGCGAGCGGACCGCTCGAGTCGCGGGGCTCCACGAACGCCGCCGCGTACGCGCGGGCCGTCGAGCCGATGTCCCCGCGCTTCGCGTCGACGAGGACGAGGACGTCGACCGAGCGCGCGTACTCGCAGACCTCCTCGAGTGCGCGGAAGCCGTCGGAGCCGAGTTCCTCGAAGAACGCGCTCTGCGGCTTGACGGCGACGACGTACGGCCCGACGGCGTCGATGATCCCCTTGCAGAAGCGCGCCACGGCCGATGCTGCGGCCGCCCGCCCGAGGACGGCCTCGCCGCGCAACTCGACGGGCAGCAGGTCGAGCCGGGGGTCGAGGCCGACCACGAGCTGCGTGCGCTTGCGCTCGACGGCCTCGCCGAGCCGGTCGGCGAAGTTGACGTCCGCCATGGCCCCATCGTAGGGACGGCATCCCCCGGCCCCCGCGCCAAGCGACTACGCCGCAAGGATCCTCGAGACCTCGAGGCCCTGAGCCCGGTCGTCGCCCACCGCACCAAGCGACACGATGCGGAGCTCGGGGCCCGGCCGCCTGACGAAGCCCGACACAACGAGCAGCTCGTCCGCGTGCTCGGGGGCATACGACGGCTCGGTCGGAGCCGTCTCCGCGAGCGCCGCCCGGAGCTCGAGCGTGCCCGCCTCCCCCACCGGCACCGTGCGTTCGCTCGCGATCCGCCCTCCCGCAACGAGGAAGACCCGCCGGAAGCCCGGCTCGCGCGCAGGCGCGAGGACGCAGAGCCGCCCGGCGCGCAAGCGCTCGAGCTCGGCGACGTGAGCGACGACGTCCTCGAGCGCAGAGAGCCGATCGCGCATCCGCGCCGCGTCCTCGAAGCGCAGGTCCCGTGACAGACGCCGGAGCTTGTCCCGGACCGCCGGCAACGCTTCGGCCGGATGCTCGCATTCGCTGCCTTCCAGTGCTCGGGCGGCGAGGGTCGCACGCCGCTTGCCACGAAGAGGGCCGAGCGGGCCGGGCTCGCCCACCACCTTCCAGCCCTTCTCCCGGCGGTGGAGGTACACGTACCGATCGGGACGCGCCGCACGCGAGTTCGCCGGCGGCCGCAGCTCGCGAAGAAGCCGGAGCTCCTCGAGCGCTGCCTCGAGCTCGGAGCCGAGCACCCGCCACTCCACACGGTCGAGCGCGCCGAGCGCGGCCTCGACGGACGGCCGCTGGCGCCCGCCGCTGAAGTACGAGCGCAGGCGAGCCCGGAGATCTCGCGCCTTGCCGACGTACAGCACGGTTCCGTTGCGGTCGCGGAAGAGATAGACGCCGGGAGCGGTGGGCGCGCCTGCGATGAGCGAGCGCTTCGCGCCGAGCTGCCGCGCGCGGGGTGCCGCGAGCGAGACCAGATCGCCGACCGTCCTCGCTCCGCGCTCCTGGGCGAGGCCCATGAGCGCCACGAGGATCTCCGCGGTGGCGAGCGCATCGGGCAGCGCACGGTGGCACGGCTCGACCGACACGCCGAAGAAGTGCGAGAGCTGCCGGAGCGAGACGCGATCGCTCCGTCCTGCGAGCAGTCGCCGAGCGAGCCAGACCGTGTCGAGGACGGGCGCGGCACAGCGCCGGCCCGTGAGGCCCTCGACCGCCCGGTCGAGGAACGCGACGTCGAAGCGCGCGTTGTGGGCGACGAGGGGCGCATCGCCGACGAAAGCGAGGAAGCCGCGCAGCGCGTGCTCGAGACGCGGCGCCCGCCGCAGGTCCTCCTGACGAATGCCGGTGAGCGCGGCCACGAGCCCCGGCAGGACGGTCCCGGGATCGACGAGCGACTCGAACGTGTCCACGATCTCGAGCGCTCGGACTCGCACGGCGCCGATCTCGCAGATCCGGCACGTGCGCGCCGAGAGCCCCGTCGTCTCCAGGTCGAAGACGACGAACTCCGCATCCTCGAGCGGCGTGTCCGCATGCGGATCGCCTGCGAGGCCTACCCGCGTCCCGAGGAACGCGAGGCGGGCGTCGCCCTCGACAACGTCGCCAAGAAGCGACCGCGCGAGCGCGACCGGTGCCCGCTCGAGCGCGAAGAGGACGCGCGCCGCCTCCTCCGCCGGCACCGGGCCGTGCTTGGCCTGGACGAGCTCGACGAGCCGGTCGGCGGCGTCGAACGAGAGCTGCATGAGCCGAGCGTATACGAACATACGTTCGCGTACAAGACCGGCCGAGCAGGCCCAGGAACGAAGAAGGGGCCGGCTCCGTTCGCGGAACCGGCCCCTTCGGAACTTGATCGAGCGGTTGCTACCCGCCCTTGACCGAGCTCTTGAGCGCGCTACCGGCCGAGAACTTCGGCACGGTCGTTGCAGCGATCTGAACCTTCTCTCCCGTGCGCGGATTGACGCCCATCCGGGCCGCGCGTGCTGAGGTCGAGAACTTGCCGAAGCCCGTGAAGGTGACTGCGTCGCCTCTCCTGAGCGTGTCGGTGATCGTGTCGAGCACAGCGTCCACTGCTTTGCCCGCGTCGCTCTTGCTCATCCCGGCCCTGTCGGCGACCGCGTCTACGAACTCCTGCTTTGTCACTGTCCCTCCTCCTACGTCGGGTTCGGTATCACGTGAACCACCTCGAAGACCCTAACAGCCCTCTTGATTTGGCTCAACCATGCTGTTTTCCGGCGGTTTTTCGCAGTTCCAGGAGCTCTTCCGCGTGGAAGAGCGGCCTGAGCCGCACGCCGATGCGCGCGAGCGCGTCCGATCCACCCTCTCCGCGATCGACCACGCAGACCGCATTCCGGACCACGAGGCCCTCCGCTCGCAGTGCGGCGACGGCGGCCTCGAGTGCCCCACCGGACGTGACGACGTCCTCGAGCAGGCAGACGAGCTCGCCCGCCTCGAAAGGGCCCTCGATCCTGTTCGCCGTGCCGTATTCCTTGGCTTCACCGCGGACGATGATGAAGGGGAGTCCGGACGCCATCGACGCCGAAGCTGCCAACGCGACCGCCCCGAGAGCCGGGCCGGCAAGCCGGATCGCGTCGGGCTCGCAGGCCGCTGCGACGCCGGCAAGGCGCTCGCCGAGCGCTCGCAGCAGCGCGGGGTCGGTCTCGAAGCGGTACTTGTCGAGGTACCACGGCGAGCGCTTTCCCGAGCGCAGGACGAAGTCGCCCTCGAGCAGGGAGCGCTCGACGAGGAGTCGCCCGAGCTCCGCCTCCTCGTCAGCGATCACGTGCGAAGGGCCGGCCGCGCCGCCTCGGCGAGCCGCTCGAACCCGGGCGAACCGGGCTCGAGGACGAGCGACGACCCGTCGGCGAAGGACGCGCCAGCCCGCTCGTGCGGGCCGCGGCGCGCGACGAACAGCCGCCACGCCCAGACCGTGACGCCCACGAGGACGGCGAGGCGCAGCAGCCGCCTCACTCGGCGTCCTCCTCCTTCTCCGTCGCCTTGTTCTGACGCTTCGGCTTCGCGTCGTCGATCTGCTCGAGGCACGTGCGCAGGTCGTAGACGACGAGACCGGGCGTCGCGCCCGGCGCCGTGCGCGCCGCGATCGTGCGCCCGCCCTCGCGCAGGACGAACACCCCGCCTTCGGCGAGCTCCACCTCGACGCGCGTGACCTCCTGGTTCGAGCGCAGCTCGAAGGCCGCGGCGACGAGATCGAGCGCGCTTCGCGCGAGCGTGTCCGTCGCGGGGCCCTCTCCGCTCGACGAGGCAAGCACAGAGCCGTCGGCGCGCAGGACGAGCGCGCCCTCGACCTGGGACGAGAGCTCCATGAGCTCGGTGAGTGCCTGCTCGGCGTTCACGCGCGCCGACGCTACCACTCCTTGGGCGCTAGCGAAGCGCGTCGGCGAGTGCTGCGGCGGCACGGGCGCGGTGCGAGTGTGCCGCCTTCCATTCGTTGCCGAGCTCGGCCACGGTCCGCGTCTCCCCGAGCGGAACGAAGATCGGGTCGTACCCGAACCCCTCGTCGCCTCGCGCCACCTCCGCGACGACTCCGTCGAGGGTCCCGGTCGCGCGGACCTCACGCCCGTCGGGCGCGAGCGCGACGAGCTCGCAGACGTAGCGCGCGTGGCGGTCGCTCACATCGGTCAGCTCCGCGAGCAGGCGCTCGACCGGGTCGTCCGCCCAGCGGGCCGAGTGAATCCCCGGCCGACCGTCGAGCGCCGCGACCTCGATGCCGCTGTCCTCGCCCGCGACCCAATCGCTGCTCGCCGCGTGCTCGCGCCCGTGCCGCGCCTTGATCCTGGCATTGTCGAGGAACGTCGCTCCGTCCTCGACCGGCTCGTCGTCCGCGCGGAGGAGCCCGATCTCCCAGTCCGGGAGCGCGCGCCGCAGCTCGCGGAGCTTGTTCTCGTTGCGGGATGCGAGGACGAGCCTCACGCGGTGGGCGCGGCCGCAGCCTCGCGCTGCGCCGCGGTCAGCTGCTCGATCCCGCCGCCCGCGAGGTCGAGGAGCTCATCGAGCAGCTCGCGCGAGAACGGGTCGCGCTCGGCGGTCGCCTGTACCTCGACGAGCTCGCCCTCACCGGTCATGACGACGTTCATGTCCGTGTCGGCGGACGAGTCTTCCTCGTAGTCGAGGTCGAGCAGCGCCTCGCCGTTGCGGATCCCGACGGAGACGGCGGCGACCGACCCGCGCAGCGCCTTCGAGAGGCCGAACCGGTCGAGCGCGCGGGCGGCGGCGATCCACGCGCCCGTGATCGACGCGCACCGCGTACCGCCGTCGGCCTGGAGGACGTCGCAGTCCAGCCAGAGCGTCCGCTCGCCGAGTGCCTCGAAGTCGCAGACCGAGCGCAGTGCCCGCCCGATGAGCCGCTGGATCTCCACCGTCCGCCCGTCGGGCCGTCCACGCGAGACCGCGCGCTGCGTCCGCTCGCCCGTGGACGCGGGCAGCATCGAGTACTCGGCGGTCATCCACCCCCGTCCGCTGCCGTAGAGCCAGCGCGGGATGCCCTCCTCGACGGTCGCGGCGCAGAGGACGATCGTCTTGCCCTGGCCGTAGAGCACCGAGCCGTGCGGCTGCTCGAGGAAGTCCGTCCGGATCGAGAGCTCGCGGAGCTCGCCGCTGCGACGATTGTCCGAGCGCGCCGTCACGCCGCAGCTGCTTCGAGCTTCGCGACCTCGACGTGCTCGGCTTCGGCGATCGGGAGCTGGAGGAAGCGCCGTCCCATCTCGCGGAAGTGCCGCGGGTCGCCGGTCGTCAGGAAGCGATAGGAGCCCTCGCGTGCGTCGTCGTTCTCGACGCCCTTGCGGGCGAGTGTCTCCGCGACCTCGCGCGCCGTCTCCTCGGCCGAGAAGACGAGCGTCACGCCGCGCCCGAACACGCGCTGGAGGATCGGGCGGATCAGCGGGTAGTGCGTGCAGCCGAGGATGACGGTGTCGACCTCCGCGCCCTTCAACGCGCTCGCGTACTCGCGGACGGCGTCCGCGGTCTCGTCGCCGAACGGATCGTCGCTCTCGATCAACGGCACCAGGCGCGGACAGGCCACGGACACGACCTCGGCGCCCGCGTCGAGGGCGTGGACGAGCTCCTCGTAGCGCCCGCTCGCAACCGTCGCCTCGGTCGCGAGCAGCCCGATCCGCCGGTTGCGCGTCGCCAGCACCGCCGCATGCGCCTCCGGCGCGAGCACGCCGACGAGCGGGACCTCGAACCGGCGCTGGAGCTCGGGCAGCGCCGCGGCCGTCGCCGAGTTGCAGGCGGCCACGATCAGCTTGACGCCGAGGCTCTCGAGGTAGCCGGCGATCTCGGCCGCGAAGCGCCGTATCTCCTCGAGCGGCCGCGGGCCGTACGGCAGCCGCGCGCCGTCGCCGAGATAGACGAAGTCCTCGTGCGGAAGCGTGACGAGGCACTCGTGGAGGACGGTCAGGCCGCCCATCCCCGAGTCGAAGACGCCGACGGGGCGTGGATCCATGCGCGGTGATTGTAGGAGCGTCTCCGGCGCGGCCCCGCGGCATACGCTGACGGGGTGGCGGCTACGGTGCGGATCGGCATCTGCAGCTTCGCCGACGAGGGCCTGCTCAAGAGCTGGTACCCGCGCGGCGTCTCGACACCGACGGCACGCCTCCACCACTACGGCGAGCGCTTCGACACGGTCGAGGTCGACTCGCCCTACTACCACCTGCCCGACCCCGCCGTCACCGGGCGGTGGGCGCAGCGCACGCCGCCCGAGTTCCTCTTCCACGTGAAGGCGCACAAGACGATGACGTTCCACGAGGGCGAGCCGAGCGACGAGGAGTTCGTGAAGTTCAGGGCGTCCATCGAGCCGCTCGAGCTGTCGGGGAAGCTCCGCGGGATCCTGCTCCAGTACCACCCGCGCTTCACGAAGACGGAGGCCGCGAAGGAGGAGCTCCAGCGCGCCCGCGGCCGGCTCGAGCCGCTCGTCCCGCTCGTCGAGTTCCGGCATCGCTCCTGGCTCGAGCCGGAGGAGCGCGACGACACGTTCGATCTCCTCCGCGAGGCGGGGCTCGCCTACGTCTCGGTCGACGCGCCGATGACGAAGGCCTCGAACGTCGTCTCGCGCCACTCCGTCGCGACGCACGGAGTCGCGTACGTCCGCTTCCACGGCCGCAACGAGAAGACGTGGAACATCAAGGCCGAGAAGTCGTCGCAGCGGTTCGACTGGATGTACTCGGCAGACGAGCTCGCCGAGTGGGTCGAGAAGCTCGGCGCCCTGGCCGCGGAGACGGACGAGGTCTACGCGATGTTCAACAACAACCGGGACGACTTCGCGCCGAGGAGCGCCGCGATCATGCGCGGCCTGCTCGACGAGGCGGGAATCCCGGCTAGCGGAGGGCTCGAGCCGCCTCCCGTCGCGCCCACGCTCTTCTAGCGTCGAGCACGACCGGAGCCAGCATCACCGGGGTCGCGGTCGAGGACGTCGACTCGACGACGGCGCTCAACGGCCGCCCGCGAACGAAGACTCTCGTCACGCGTGCCTCGTGCTCCATGCAGAGCGGACCCATTGTGAGGGTCTTGCATCCGGGAGCGCTGCATTGAGTGGCGATCGGCATCAGGAATCCCTCGTACCCGTCTTCACAAGGTTCTAACCGTGCGGCAACGGGAAGTTTAATCTCAAACGCATGCGCGTCCTGTCGGTCACCCATGGTCCGACCGTCCAGGGCGGCGTTTTCGACGACGAGGCGGTTCGCGCAGGGCACACGCTCGAGCGCTGGGCCGTGCCGCTCGGAAGCGCGCCGCACGACCCCTCCACCTACGACGCCGTCATGATCTTCGGCGGCTCGATGCACCCGGACGAGGACGAGCGCTTTCCATGGCTCGAGCGGGAAGCGGCCTTCCTGCGCGGGGTGCTCGAGGCAGGAGTCCCGGCGTTCGGCGTCTGCCTCGGCGCGCAGCTGCTGGCGCGGGCGGCAGGGGCCTGGGTCGGGCCGGCCGAGACGTCCGAGATCGGATGGCACGAGGTCGAGCTCACCGCGTCCGGCGCCGACGACCCCGTGCTCGGGACGCTCCCGGCGCGAACGCCGGCCTTCCAGTGGCACCACTACACGTACGCGGTTCCAGACGGTGCCACGGAGCTCGCGGCGAGCGACGCGACGACGCAGGCGTTCCGGCTCGGCGACGCCTGGGGCATCCAGTTCCACGCCGAGGTCACGAACGCGATGATCGAGGCCTGGATCTCGGAGGACGGGCACGAGCTCCCGATGGCGCCTGCAGTGCTGCTCGCGGAGACGCAGGCGCGCATCGGCGACTGGAACGCCCAGGGCCGGCAGCTCGCCTCCGCCTTCCTCGAGCTCGCTGACGCCGGATGAGGTTCCTCCAGGCCGCGGTGGCGGCCGCCCTCGTCTCGGTCGGCAGCGCCGGAGCCGCCCCGTCGGCCCACACCTTCCCGAAGCTCCTCGTGCGCGACGAGGGCTCGACGGTCACCGTCGAGATCGCGCACGACGACCTCGACGACCCGACCGCGTCGCTCACGCTGTATGTGCCGGCCGGTTACGACGTCGCGCTCGAGCAACAGCCCGGAACGACGATCGGCGCGGCTCGCGGGCTCGTCACGGCGCCCGATCTCCGGCTCGCGCGCATCGTCGTCAGCGGCACGCTCACCACACGCGCGGACCGATCCACGGTGTCGCACGGAGGCGAGACCGTCGCGCTCGGCGAGCTCGCCGAGCGCTGTACCGGCAAGCGCTCGCACTCGGCGTTCTGGGTCCTGACACTCCGCGGGTCAGGTCAGACCCTGGAGCTTCCGCTGATCGTCGACGGCCCCTCCGCGGACGCGCGCTTCGCCGCGGCCACGATCCGGGCCTGCCTCCCGCCGCCAGACGTCCCGGCCGGCTCGGCGGGGCGCGCTCCGCTCGGGTTCGAGCTCGCGCGCATGTCGATCAGCCTTCGAGACGTCTTCCGCAACCGCCGGCAGGGAGAGCGGCGGTGGCGGCTCGTGGAGACGGAGTACGTGCGCGGGCTCGGAGTCGTGAATCCCTCGGACCGCTCCGAGGCGCAGGCGCTCGTGCACGCGGGCGGCTCGATCCTTCTTCGCCGGCCGGTCGTCACGCTGCGGGACGGCGTCGCCACGGTCGCGCTCCGCGGGCGGGGCAGCCTGCCCTCGAACGAGGAGCCGAGGTATCGGCTCTACCGCGGCGCCGCGCGCGGATCGCTCCGCGCGGCCCTACCGCTCGCGATCGACGACCGTGCGTTCGCGGCGACCGTTCGCGTGCCCCGGACGTCGCGGCCTCTGACGATCTACCTCCAGGTCCGAGCAGCGATCGAGACGCTGGGCCTGGGCTCGTCGTACTGCCGACCGACGTTCCGCGCGGAGGGCGTCCCCTGCGTGTATGCGACGCGCATGGGCGCTGCGGCCAGAAGCGCGGTGCGACGCGTCGTCATTCCTCCAAGGAGCTAGCGCTCGGCCGGCAGCGACTCGTCGCGCGACCATTCGTGCCACGAGCCGACGTAGTTCCGCGCCTCGTAGCCAGCCCCGCGGAGCACCTGGACCGCGAACCCCGAGCGGCTCCCGACGTGGCAGTAGGCAACGATCTCGGTTCCCTCCGGCAGGCCGACGAACGCTCGCACCTCTTCCGCGGATCGGCACTCGAGCAATGCCTCGAGCGGGAGGTTCGTCGCCCCGGGGATGTGCCCGTGGCGCGGGTCGCACGCCGCCTGCGCCTCGCCGGTGAACTCCGCCGGCGTGCGGACGTCGAGGATCGCGAGGGCGTCGTCCCCGAGCCGGCCCCGGAGCTCGTCGAGCATCACGTCCATTGCGCGAGGAAGCCGAGGAGCACGTCGTTGAAGCGCTCCGGCTGGTCGATGCTGAGCACGTGCCCGGCTCCGGGGAAGAGCTCGAACGAGCCCTGCAGAGCCGCGTCCGCGAGCGCAAGCGCCTCGGCCACCGGGACGATCTCGTCCTCGTCGCCGGCGCAGACGAGCAGCGGGCCGCCGAAGGACGCCACCACGCCCGAGGCGTCGGGCCGGTCCCGGATCGCCTCCTGCGCGACCGCAAGGTCCTCCGGGTGCACGTCGGTCTCCAGCTCGAGCGACGCGGGAGCCGTGCGCAGGCGGTGGATCATGTCTTCGCGGCCGGCGCGGCGCTCGTCGGTGTCGGCCGCGGCGCGCGAGCCGGCGAGCACGATCCCGAGAACGCGCTCGGGAGCGCGCCGGGCAAGGGCGAGCGCCGTGTAGCCGCCCATCGACGCGCCGACGGCGACGAACGAGCCTTCCTGCTCGCCGAGCAGCTCCGCCGCCCAGGCGTCGATCGAGGCGCCTCGGCCGTAGAGGCGAGGAGCGCTCGCCGCGTGGCCGGCCGCCTCGAGTGCGCGTTGTTGCGGCTCCCACATGCGCTCGTCCACGGGCCACGCGTGGAGGAGCAGGACGTTCACGACCGCCCGACGACGACCGCGCCGTCGATCTCGGGCGCGTCGGCCCAGCCGTGCTCCACGTCCGCGATCCCGAGCACGTCGGCGAGCGAGGCGAGCAGCTCGCGAGCCGGAGGAAGCTCGCCCGGAGTGTGGGCAGTCCGCGCGATGCGCCTCACGGCGGCCGGGTCCGCGCCGGTGAGCCGCGAGACGACCGTCGGGTTCGCGGCGAGCCCGACGACGTCGCCGGGCGGCAGCGGGCCGTAGAACTCGGGCACTGAGAGGTACTCGTCGACGATGCTCCCCCGCTCGAAGAGGATCATCCGCACGAGCTCGTCGCGCTCGACGCCGAGCAGGCAGACGACCGCGTCGGTCCGGTTCGAGAGTTCGCGAGCGAGCTGCCTCAGCATGTCGGGGTTCCGGTCACAGACGTCGTCGTAGATGGCGATCCACCCGTTGCGCGGAGGCGCGACGATCGATCCGCGTGAGGCGCCGGGGAGTCGCGGGACGAACTGCCGAACCGCTTGCTCGACCGCCGTGATGTCGTCGGACTGGAGGTGGATCGAGCCGAACGAGGATGCCTCCTGGCTCCCGAGCTTCGCCTCGAGATCGGCGATCGAGCCGGTCATGATCACAACCTCGTCGCGGAGCCCCCAGCGGCCGTAGAGCGAGCGGGCTCCGGAGTTCGAGGCGAGCACCTCGAGGTCGACCTGCGTGATCCCCTGTCCGCGGAACGCGGCGAGGACCTCGCGCATGAGCTCGGTGCCGATCCCGCTCCGGCGCGCATCCCGCGAGACGAAGAGGTCGGTGAGCGTGCCGAAGCCGGAGCCGCGGTTGCGCGCGAGCGCGAAGCCGACGGGCTCGCCGTCGTCACCCTGCGCCACGAACGCGATCTCCGACTCGATGATCTCGGCCACCTCGGAGAGCTCCTTCTCGATGTCGGCCGGGCCCTCGTGCGTCGGAGGCGGGATCTCGTGGTCGAACTGCCGCCACAGCTCCGCGATCGCGTCGAAGTCCTCGGGAACGGCCGGGCGGACGTTCATGCAGACATCCTCGCTCCCGCGAGCAGGTACTGGGCGGACAGGTTGTGGAAGGGCGCGAAACGCTCACCCATGGCACGGACCTCCTCGATCGAGAGCGAGCGGCCGTCAGCGTAGAACGTCGAGACGGCCTTGCGCAGGCCGAGGTCGCCCGCCGGCCAGGCGTACGGGCGGGCAAGGTGGCGCGCGAGGAACCAGTCGGCAGTCCAGCGCCCCAGGCCGGGTAACGCGGTCAGCGTGGCGATCACGTCGTCGTCCGGGAGGTTCGCGATCGCGTCGAGGTCGAGATCCGAGCGCGCTAGCGCGATGACGTACTCCGCCTTCTTCGTCGAGAAGCCGATCTCGATGATCTGCTCCGGTTTCGCGCGCGCGATGCGCTCCCGGGTCGGGAACTCCCAGGCGACGTCGTGCTGCACGCCGAAGCGCTGGACGAAGCGCGCGCGAATCGCCGCAGCCGCGCGCAGCGAGATCTGCTGTGTCGTGATGGCGACGACGAGCGCCTCGAACGGGTGCGGGTTGAGCGTCGGGCGGAAGCCCTCGAGCCGCAGCACGATCGGGCTGAGCACCGAGTCCGTCGCGGCCCACGCACGGAAGGGTTCGAGCTCGAAGGGCAGCCCGAGCAGGCGGGCGACGTCCGCGGCAGCGGCTCGACCTGCCGGCTCGAGCAGCACCCCGCCGGGTGCCGCGGTGACGCGGATCTCGCGCCCCGCGGCGACGCGGTGCAGGCCGCCGTCGTGCCAGACGGTCGCGTGGTCGTTTCCGAAGTCGCGGAAGCGGACGGTCGACAGCTCGAAGTCGTACGGCTCTGGAATCCGTAGAAGCAGGGCTCGCCTCCTCAGGCCCGCGGCGAGAGTGTCATCGGTCGCTCAGGCGCCGGGAAGGAGGCCGGGCGGATCGCGCGTCGTCTGGTACTCGGGCCACGCCGCGTGGGCGCGGCCGGCGCGATCCCCCCAGCGTGCGTCCCGCGCGTACCAGCCGTCGCCCGCCGGTACGAGCCCGTGCTCGGTGCGCTCGAGGGGGGCTTCGGGGACCACGGGCGAAGGTCTAGCACGCACCCGTCTCCCGGAGCGTGGAGGTCAGTCGTCGCGAACGACGGCGAGCTCGGGGCGCGTCGCGAGCACGAGCATCGCGTGGCTCCATCCGAGCGGGACGACCCAGGCGGGCTCGCCGGTCTCCGTCACCTGCTCGGGAAGCAGGCCGAGCGGCGTTTGCCGGGACAGCGCGTACTCGAGCGCGCGCGACCAGCCGTCGCCGTGGCCCGCCTGCCGCTGCGCGAGTCCGAGCCACAGCGTCGAGATGAGCCAGGGATTGCCGCCCGCATAGGTGTCGCCCTCGTGACGCAGCACGCCGCCGTCGGCGAGCTGCAGCTCACGCTCGACCGCGGCGACGGTCGCGCGCATGCGCGGCGAGCCCGGGTCGACCGCGCCGAACGGCCAGCTCAGACCGAGCAGCGAGCTGTCGACGCGCGCGTCCTCGCGGTCGACCGAGCGAACCGCGCGGGTCGGGTACCGCAGCCGGCGCTCGAAGATCGCGGGCGGCTCGTCGCCGAGCTCGTCCGAGCGGCCGACCCACCGCGAGCGGAGGTAGCGGCCGTGCTCCTCGCTCCACAGGAACTCCTCGATCGCGCCGCGCACGCGCTCGGCAGCTTCCCGATACCGGGCCCGGAGCGAGGGCTCGTGCCGAGCCGCCATGGCCGCGCACGCGGCGAGACCGCCGTAGGTCGCAGCCGCGCTGTACGAGTGCTGCCCGTCGGTCTGCTCCCAGAGGTCGACGCTCGGCAGCGGTAGCCCCGTATCGCGGTCGATGAAGTCGCAGAGGAAGTCGCCGGCCGCGCGCGCCGACGGCCACAGCTCGCGATCCAGCGCGGCGTCGCCGAGCGCACGCCACGCCGCTTCGTAGGCGAAGACGACGACGCCGGTCTCGTCGAGCTGGTGCAGCCCCCAGCTGGGCGCGAGCGACCCGTCCGTCCAGTAGCGCTGAAGCCAGAGCCCCTCCGGAGCCTGCTCGCGGGCGAGCCAGCGCAGCGCGGGCCGCACGAGGTCTCCGCGACCCGCGGCGAGCAGGCTCAGGACGTTGTAGGCGAGATCGCGCGGCCAGACGAACCCGTACCCGCCGGACTGCGCGAAGTCCGGATCGAACTCCGGCGCCGCGATCGTCGCGCCCGTGTGGCGGTCGGTGAGCTGCTCGAGCACGAGCAGCGAGCGGCCGTAGAGCTCGTCGACTCCGGGCTGCTCCGCGTCCGGAGGCTCCGCGAGCGCGACGGCCTCCCGGTCATAGGCGATGCGCTCCGCGGCGAGGACCTCGAAGCCGACGGCCGCCGGTCGCGCGAGCCGGGCGATCGCCTCCGCCGGCGTCGCGCCGAACGCGGCGACCACGAGCGTGACGTCGCCCTCGGCAATCTCGGCGGCTAGCACGCCCTCGACCGGCGCCCGGTGGACGACGACGTCGTCGGACGCCGCCCCTCCGTTCCCCTCTCGCATCGTCGCGACAGAGCCGGAGGCGCCGAGCAGGACCGCGAGCGCGACGCCTCGCTCGTAGAACACGAGCGCGCCGCTCGCCGGATCGACGTACCCCGCGACGTTGCGCGGGTCGCCGTCGAGGCTCGGCACGCTGCGGACGAGCAGCCTCGCCGCCGCGGAGCAGCGCACGCCTCTGGCGAGCAACGGCTCGCCGGGCGTGACGAGATCGGTGACCCCGACCGTGACGCCGTCGAGCCGCGCGGTCGTCACGAGCACGGATGCGCCCTCCACGTAGGACTGCTCCCACTCCGCGGGCTCCTCGTCGAGCCAGGTGACCCCGTCCGCGTCCTCGAGCCCGAGCCGGAGCTCACCGAGGTGCTGCCCGTGGTCGACGTTCGGCCAGAAGAGGCGCTCGAGCTCACCGCGCTCGCTGACGGTCGCGAGCAGCGAGCCGTTCCCGAGGATCGCCGCCGGCCGGTATGCGAAGCGCCGCCCGGTCGCGTCGCGCTCCTCGGCGAGAGAGTGCTGGACCGCCATCAGCGCCGTACCTGCACGGACAGGACAGGGGACGTGGAGACGGCGCCGTCGCTCGAACGTACGACAGCAACCGCGGAGGCCTTCTGTCCGCGCCGGAATCGCTTCGGATCGAGGAATGCGCGATACGGAGCGCCGTCGTCGACTGCGACGCGCGTCCAGCCCTTCGCGCCGGGCCGGCGGACGGCGAACGTCACGCTCACGGGATCGCGCCCGGTGACGGCGGCGGTGAGGACCTTGAGGCTCGTAAAGCGGTCGGTGCCGAAGCGGAGCGTGGTCCGCACCTGACCGGGCCGAGGCAGCTCCGAGTCCGCACGCAGGACGACTGCGCTGAGCTCAGGCACGAGAAGCGCGAGGCGGCCGTTTCCGTCGGTCTGAACGGGCTCGAGATCGGGGCCCGTCAGCTGTGTCCACTGCGACGACGGAGTGGCCGTCGTGACGTTCGCGAGCCACTGGCCCTGCTCCTCGCGCGCATTGAATGCGACCAGGTACTCCCGGCGGTGCTCCCGGTCGAAGCGGCTGACGACCAGCAGGTTGTCCTTCGCATGCCGCACGACCGTCGAGCCCGTCGCGAGTGCGGGGTGCTCGTCGCGAAGACGCGCGAAGTGCCGAAGAGCGGCTGCGACGCCGTTCTTCGTCGTATCGATCGCGAAGGAGGAACTCGTGCCGATCGGCGGATCTCCGACGCGCTCCTCCGTCTGCCACTCCTCGACCTTCGTCGGGAACATGTCCTGCCGGGCGGCCTTGTCCCCACCACGCCCGATCATCCCGACCTCGTCGCCGTAGTACACGGCGGGTGCGCCGCGCAAGAGGAAGAGAAGCGCATTACCTAGCGCGACTCGCTGCTCGAGCTCCACTCCGGCTGCGCCGGTCTGCTGCTTGATGAGCAGCGCCGCCCGGCCGACGTCGTGGTTGCCGAGGAAGGTGGCGGGAGTCGGGGCCACGCCGTCTGGCCCGCGGAAGTAGTCGTCCTCCGCGAGACGCGTCGCGATCCCCCTCGATCCCGCCGACCCGCCCGCATAGCGCACGAGGGAGTCCTGGAGCGGGAAGTCGATGACGTTCGGCACCGAACGGTCGCGGACGAACGTGGAGAGCTCGGCAGCGTCGGTGACGAACACCTCGCCGAAGATCTCGAAGTCGGCGACGCCGGCCTGCCGCGCGATCGCCTGGACCTTCGGGACCCACGAGCGGAAGAACGCGTGGTCGACGTGCTTCGCGGTGTCGACCCTGAAGCCGTCGATCTTGTAGCGACGGATCCACTCGCCGTACGCCTGTGCGAGGCCCTGGACGACGAACGGCTGCTCCGTGAAGATGTCGTCGAGGCCGAAGAAGTCTCCCTGCTCGAAGCACGTGGGCGAGCAGCTCGAGAAGTCGATGTCGCCGCGGTTGTGGTAGCGCGTCACCTGGTTCAGCCACGCAGGGCGCTTCGACCGGCGGTTCTCCGAGAGCACGAGCGGCTGGCGAGGCTGAAAGCGGGCGGAGACGCACGGGAATCGCCTCCCGCCTGCGTAGCGCTGCGCCGAGAAGGGCCTGCCGCCGCAGTCGCGATACGGCACCTCGTCCGGCCCTCGGAACGACGAGCCTCCGGCCGGGCGGACGACGTCGGCCGTGTGGTTCACGACCACGTCGAGGAAGACCTTCAGGCCAAGCCGGTGCGCGCACTCGGAGAACGCCGCGAAGTCCTCGTTCGTCCCCAGGTGCGGGTCGACGCGCGTGAAGTCGAGCCCCCAGTACCCGTGATACGCGGCGCTGTCGCCCTGCACCGTCTGCTGCGCGACCACAGGCGCTATCCAGATGGCCGTGAACCCGAGGCTGGCGATCCGCGCGAGCCCGCTCTTCGTGTCGGTGCACGTGCCGGTGAGGCCGGCGAGGTCGCCGCCGTGGTACCAGCCCGGATCCGCCGGGTCGTAGCCGGTGGCGGCGCGAGAGCCGGTCCGGCCCCCGCGGTCGTTCGTCGGGTCGCCGTTCGCGTACCGGTCGGGCATGACGAAGTAGATGCGCTCCGAGGCGAAGGACGAGTACGCCGGCGGCTGCGCGAGCCGCGCAAGCTCGTCCCCGGCGGGTGGCCGGGCCTGCTCGGTGACCGCCCCGGCGCCGCCTGCCCCGAGGGCGAGCACGACACCGGCTGCGAGTGCGCAGCTAGCGAAGCGCTGCACCTGTCTCCTCGTCGAAGAAGTGAAGGCTGCTCGTGTCGACGGCGACCGGGACACGTTCTCCGAGGCGAAGCTCGATCCGAGGCGGGAAGTGCGCGACGAGGTTGGGCCGCGCTATCACCTGCTCCGACTCCTCCTCGACGCCCGCGCCGTGCGTGCCCGGCGCGCGCGCGGCCTCGGCGTCGATGTGGAGGTACGCCATCACTCCCGAGCCGAGCGCTTCGACGAGCTCGACGCGCGCGTCGACCGTCGGGAGGTCCGCACGCGACGCGGCGGGATGAAGATCCTCGGCGCGCATGCCGACGACCACCTGCTTGCCGCTCATGGCGCGCACGCCGCTGTAGCGGCGGACGGACTCGGCGCCGACCGTGAGCGAGGTCGGGCCGATGTCTGCGCTGACGGTCTCGCCCTCCATGCGGACCGTGGCCCGGAAGAGGTTCATCGGCGGCGTTCCGATGAAGCTCGCGACGAAGAGGTTCGCCGGCTCGTCGTAGAGCTGCTGCGGCCGGTCGACCTGCAGCAGCGCACCCATGCTCATGACCGCGACGCGGTCGCCCATGGTCATCGCCTCGATCTGGTCGTGCGTGACGTAGATCGTGGTCGTGTCGAGGTCGTGCTGCAGCTTCGCGATCTCGGCGCGCATCTGGACGCGGAGCTTCGCGTCGAGGTTTGAGAGCGGCTCGTCCATGAGGAAGACCTGCGGCTCGCGCACGATCGCCCGGCCCATGGCGACACGCTGGCGCTGCCCGCCCGAGAGCTCGCGCGGCTTGCGGGCGAGGTACGGCGTGAGGTCGAGCAGCTTCGCGGCCCAGCCGACGCGCTCCTCGACCACGTGCCTCGGCGTCTTCCGCAGGCGAAGGCCGAAGGCGATGTTGTCCGCGACGGAGAGGTGCGGGTAGAGCGCGTAGTTCTGGAACACCATCGCGACGTCGCGGTCCTTGGGCGTCAGCTCGTTCACGACGCGCCCGCCGATCGAGATCGTCCCGCTCGTGATCGTCTCGAGGCCCGCGACCATGCGGAGTGCCGTCGTCTTTCCGCAGCCGGACGGGCCGACGAGCACGAGGAACTCGCCGTCGGAAACGGTGAGCGAGAGGTCCCGGACGGCGTGGACTCCGCCGTCGTAGACCTTGTCGACGTCCTTGATGTGCACCTCAGCCACTCGCGTCCTCCTCCATCAGGCGACTCTCCAGGCGTGAAACGCGGCCCCGTCGGCCGGAAGCACGGCCTCGTCTCCGGCAACTGCCGCGTCGTCGCCGAGGAGCGTCTCGAGCTCTCGGCCTCCGAGCGCGGCGAGCGCAAGTCGAATCGGCTCGTGCGCCGCTCGCGCTGCCAGGCACAGGACCGTCTCGGCTCGCGCCTCGCGGACGTACGCGATGGCGTCCGGCGAGACGTGCGCGTAGCGGATACCGCCCCGCGCGAGCGCGCTGCTCGACCGCCGGAGCGCGACGAGGCGGCGGTACCCGTCGAGCAGCTGCGTGTCCCAGGTCTCCGGTCGCGACCACGGCATCGTGCGGCGCGCGTCCTCTCCCCACTCCCCCTCGAGTCCGATCTCGTCCCCGGCGAAGATCATCGGCACGCCCGGGCTCGTCATCTGCAGCCCGACGCCGACGAGCTGGCGCTCGCGCGTGCCCGCGATCGTGCGAAATCGTGCGGTGTCGTGGCTGTCGAGGATCGCCCACGAATGGAGCACGCTCGCCCACGGCACGCCAGCGCGGAAGCGCCGCATCGTCTCGACGAGCGCGCGGCCCGGAAGCCGCGGGATCCCGACCGGGAGGCCCAGGAACGCACGTGCGGGCTCGTCCGGCAGCTCGTCCCCGCGCAGCCACGTCCAGACCGGACGAGTGAAGCCCGCGTACGCCATCGTCCCGTGCCAGCCGCCGGCGTGTCCCAGGTCCATGCGGGCGTCGTGAGCGTGCTCGGCGAGGACGACCGCCTCGGGCCGAGCGCTCTCGGCAGCCGCGCGAACCTCGCGCGCTACCTCGGCGTTGAGATCGAGGTCGTGTAGCCGCCCGGTCATGTTGGCGACGTCGATCCGCCAGCCGTCGAGGTCGTACGGCGGCGCGAGCCAGCGCGCGACGACCGACGACGCATCCCCGTACATGCGTCGCCTGAGTTCCTCCGAGCGGTAGTCGAGCTTCGGCAGCGACGGGACGCCGTACCAGCTCTCGTATCCGGCCTCGAGACGGTCGTCGAACGTGAAGAAGTCCCGCTCGACCGCCCCGGCCCCGTTACGCGCGGCGAGGAACCACTCGTGCCGATCGCCGACGTGGTTCGTCGTCAGGTCGCCGACCACGCGAATGCCACGGTCGTGTGCCGCGCGTACGAGCGAGACGAGCGCCTCGTCGCCCCCCAGCAGCCGGTCGACCTGGAGGAAGCTCGAGGCGTCGTACCGGTGCGTGCTCCCGGCGGGGAAGACGGGCGTCAGGTAGAGGACGCTCGCGCCGAGCCCTGCCACGTGGTCGAGGCGCCGCTCGAGCCCCACGAGGTCGCCGCCGAACCACTCGAACGGCGTCGTCGGCCCCCGTCCGGTCGGCAGGTCGTCCCAGTCGCGCCGCTCGGCCCACTCGGGCGGGTCGACGTCGAGGCCGGCCGACGCGAAGCGATCGGGGAAGACCTCGTAGACGACCGAATCGAGATGCCAGCCGGGTCCTCCGGGATCCGTCGTCGCGACGAAGTCGTCGGAGTCGGGCACGTCGAACGGCTGGAGCCCCGCTCCGTTCAGCCAGGCATAGCCGAGGTCGCCGCCGGCGAGGAGCCAGCGATACGGAGTCGCGGGATTCCAGACGGGGAACCGCGCACGCCACCAGACGTCGGACGCGGTCTCGCGGTCGACCTCGGCACCGGCGATACCCGGCTCGCCGTCGCGGACGTAGCGCACCGCAACGTCGTCGACCGCAACGGCGCGGGGGACGCGCAGGAGCACGGTGGCCTCGTCGCCCGGCTCACGCGCGGGCTCCGGTGCGTACAGCTCGGATCCGTCGTGATGCGGGAGGTCGAGCAGCCTCGTCATCGCTAGCCCTTGACCGCGCCGCGCGTCAGGCCGTGCACGATGAAGCGCTGGAGGAAGAAGAAGAGGACGACCACCGGCACCGCAGCCAGCACCACGCCCGCGCAGAACGGTCCCCACTGCTGCGCGTACTTGTCGTTGATGAAGCCGTAGAGACCGACGGGCAGCGTGAAGTTGTCGGTCGACTGCAGCAGCCGGCTCGCGATGATGAACTCGTTGATGGTCGCGATGTAGGAGAGCAGGCCGACGACGGCGAGCACCGGGGCTGCGAGCGGAAGGATGATCGACCAGAAGACCTGCGTGGGCGTCGCCCCGTCGACGCGAGCGGACTCGTCGAGCTCGTTCGGGATCGAGTCGAGGAAGCCCTTCATGAGCCACGTGTTGACCCCGAGCGCGCCGCCCAGGTAGACGAGGATGACGCTCGTACGCGTGTCGAGCCCGAAGGCCGGGAACACGTTGCCGACACGCAGGACGATGTAGTAGATCGCGACGACGGCCAGGAACGTCGGGAACATCTGGATGAGGAGCAGCGAGAGCAGCCCCATGCGGCGACCCCGGAAGCGGAAGCGGGCGAACGCGTACGCCGCGAGAGCGCCCATCAGGACGGACACGATCGCCGTCGCGGCCCCTATCACGAGCGTGTTCACGTACCAGCTCGTGTAGGGCACGTCGAGCGCCTCCTGCTCGGTCCCGGCCTCTCCCGGATTCCCGCTCAGGATCCGCCGGAAGTTGTCGAGCGTGACGTCGTCGGGGATCGCGGACGCTCCCGTCAACGACGCGAGCGGGTCGAACGCGGCGGAGATCACGAACACGATCGGGAAGAGCGCGAACGCGATCGCGACCAGGCTCACCAGGTAGCGCCACCAGTTGCCCGCGAAGAGCGGGCGTCGTCCACGCGCCTCGGCGACGCGCGGCGTTGCGACTGACTCCGCCTGGTCCAGGGTCGTCATCGGATGTCCTCGAGCGCCCGGGTGCGCCAGAACGAGATGGCGGAGATGCCCGCGACGATGAAGAAGATGAAGATCGAGACCGCGGCCGCGAGCCCGTACTGCGCTCCGCCGCCGGCCTGGAACGCGATCTTGTACGTGTAGCTGATGAGGATGTCTGTCGACCCGGCCACGGTCTGCTCCACCTCGTACGGGCCGCCGCCGGTCAGGAAGTAGATGTTGTTGAAGAGGTTGAAGTTGAACGCGAAGGACGCAATGAGCAACGGCGCGGTCGCGACGAGGAGGAGAGGCAGGGTCACCTTCCGGAAGACCTGGAGCCCGCCCGCGCCGTCGACGCGCGCAGCCTCGGTCAGCTCGTCAGGGACTGCCTGCAGGGCGCCCGTGCAGACCAGGAACCAGTACGGGAAGCCGATCCAGACGTTCACGAGCACGCACGAGACCTTCGCCCAGGTCGGGTCGAAGAGCCACGGGATCTCCGTTCCGAGCGTGCGGTTGACGAGCCCGAACTGGTCGTTCAGCAGGCCCCCCCAGACGAGAACGGCGAGGAACGCGGGGATCGCGAACGGGAGGACGAGCAGGGCGCGCTGGAACCGCTGCAGCTTCAGGTCCGGCTTGTTGAGCGTGATCGCGAGGAAGAGGCCGAGCGCGAACTGGATGAGGACGGAGAGAAAGGCGTAGGCGAACGTCCAGACGAAGACGCGGAAGAACGGGTCACGGACGAGTGGGTCGGTGAGGATCGTCGTGAAGTTGGCGAGGCCGATGTGCGTCCGCCAGCCCGGTTCGAGCGTCTCGCCGGTCGCGGCGGCATACGAGCCTTCGCCGTTGTCCGTGAACACCGCCCCCGTCTCGATGTTCGTGAACGTGTCCGTCTCGGGGTCGTACAGGAGCGTCGGCTCGAGCTCCTGCGCGAGGCTGAGGCCCTCGGCGCGGACGAACGAGCTCTCGCCCGTCGGGATCACGAGAGCGGCGAGCTGCGCGTCGACTCCGACGAGCTCCGCTCCCTGGACGAGCTCGTATCCCTCGGCCTCGAGGATGACGCCGTCCTGGACCGTGACCGACTCCGGGGGCAGCGGCTCGAGCGCCTCCTCGGAGCCCACGTAGAGAGCCCCGGTCGCCTCGTCGACGAGAAGCAGCACGAGCTCGCCGTCCTGCGTCGCCGGTGTGGAGGTGAAGGTCCTCCCGTCGGCCGGCGCGACGAGCGACGTCTCTTCGATCGCGACGATCGCCTCGTCCTTCGTGAGGTTGTGGCCAGTCGACCAGTTGGTGAGCGCGATGTTCGCGTTCGAGACGATCGGGATGACGACGAACGCGACGAGGAAGATCGTCCCGGGAACGAGGAACTTGAGCGGTACGAGCCGCCGGTCGGGATAGAGGTAGACGAAGTCGACGAGCAGGGTCACACCGGCGACCACGAGCGCCGCGATCCACTTCTCGTCCGCCAGCAGGATTCCGATCGCCCAGATGGCGAGGGCGTTGACCGCCCCGAGGAGGAGGAGCTTGATCGCCAGCCCGACCGGGCCCGAGAAGAAGCCCACGCCCCGGGCGAGCAGCGACGGGGGTGGAACGGCCGGCTCGGGCTGCCCGGCGGCGATGGGGGCGCTGGTCACCTGGTTCGAGGGCGTCGTTGGAGAGAGGGCGCGGCCGGGGTCATGCCGTCCGCGCCCTCTCCTCGTCCTTCAGATCAGCCGATCTTCTGCGCGATGCTTCGCTGTGCGCCGACGAACGACTTGCGGGCCGGAATGGAGCCCGAGCCCTTCGTGGAGCGCACCCACGCGGCGCCCAGGTCCTGCCAGACGCTGGCCATCTGCGGGATGTTCGGCATGGGCACGCCTCCGACGGACGCGCTGCCGAACGCCTTCAGATCCTTGTCCTTGACCTGCGCCGCCGCGGCCGTGTTCGCCGGATAGCGGTCGTTCGCAAGCGCGAGCCGGAGCTGCGAGGCCGGCCGCATCATGTAGTTCGCGACCAGGTCCTTGGCAAGGCTCTCGACGCCGTGCGCGGACGAGTACTTCGTGACCATGAAGCCCTGGACACCGAGGAACGGGACCGACTTGATGCCCGGGACGATCTGCGGGAACGCCGAGACGGCGTACCGGAGACCGGACTTGCGGATGTCCGCGAGGAACCACGGGCCCGTCATCCAGTAGGCAGTCTTCCCCTTCAGGAAGAGGTCCTTCGCGATGCTGTCGTTCACCTGCGACCTGATGAGGCCTTCCTTGTTCCACTTGTCGATCAGGGCCGCGTTCTTCAGGAACCGCGCGTTGGCGACGCCGATGTCCGAGGGGTCGAGGTTTCCGGCCTTGTTCGTGCCGAAGATGTAGCCGCCGAGCCCCGAGAAGAACGGGTACATGTGGTACGCGTCACCCTGGCCCTGCTGGACCGCCAGACCGACCTGCGCCTTCGTCTTGCGCTTCGCGGTGAGCGCCGAGCGCTCGAGCTCCGCGAACGTCTTCGGCACCTTCGCGAGCCTCGTGTTCGTCACGAGTGCGATGTTCTCGAGTGCTACCGGCGCGCCGTAGAGCTTCTTGATGGCCGTGCCGTACGAGAACGAGTTCAGCGCGTACGCGGGGAACTGCTTCCGCGTGGCCGCCGACGGTGAGAGCGGGAGCACGGAGCCGTTCGCGGACAGCTCGCCCACCCAGTCGTGTGCACCGACGATGACGTCGGGGGCGGTGTCGGCCGCGACAGTCGCGATCTCCTGACGGATCGGGCCCATCTGCTTCTGGACGACCTGGACGGTCACGCCCTTCGACCGAGCCCACGCGTTCGCGACCTCGGTGACGGCCGGCACGCGGTCGGCGTCCGCCCAGATGACGACGCGCGCGGTTTGGTCGGTCGCGGATGTGCCGGCCGACGCGGCGACGACCGCGACGAGCGCAGCCACCGCGAGACCGGCTACGGCCCGCAGCCTTCGAGTACTCAACATCGAGATGCCCTCCTTGGGGAGTGAGACCCTGTTCCGTATGAAAATTGTTTCAGCGTCACGAAACGGCGCTCGGCAACATAACGCCAACCGCTGGCGCGGTCAAGTCGAAAACCGCCCGGCTATCCGGTTAAGATCGGAGGCGATGATGACGGGACGTTTCTCCACGCTGAAAACACTCCGTGCATGCCTGCCTCCAGCCATCACTCCCCCGAACGATGGCCAGCCTTAGAGACGTCGCCGAGCGAGCCGGAGTTAGCGTCGCGACCGCGTCACGCGTCGCCACGGGCTCGGCGGTCGTCCGCCCCTCGACGAGGGAACGCGTGGAGCGCGCCATGCGCGACCTCCTCTACGTCCCGCCGGGACGCGTCGAGGCGTCCGACGCCGTCGGCCTCTTCGTGCCCGAGTTCGGCAACCCCGTGTTCGCTGCCCTCGCGGCGGCGATGGAGAACGAGGCGTCGCACGCCGGCCTCGCGACGATCCTCTGCAACACGCACGGGTCGGCCGAGCGCGAGGTCGAGTACATGCGGATGCTGCTCGAGCGGCGGGTCGAGGGCATGGTCTTCATCTCGGCCGAGGTCACGGACGTTCGCGGCGAGCACTCGCACTACGCACAACTCGTCGAGCGCGGCGCGCGGCTCGTGTTCGTGAACGGCGGCTCCGAGGAGCTCGACGTCACCTCCGTCGGCGTGGACGAGCGCGCGGCCGGCCGCATGGCCACCGAGCACCTCATCCGGCTCGGGCACTCGCGCGTCGGCTTCGTCGCCGGGAACGAGTTCGCGCTACCGACACGCGACAAGAGCCGCGGGCGCGTGGATGCGCTCGCCGCGGCCGGGCTCGATGGCCGGCAGCTCGTCGCGCACGCCGAATTCACCGTCGACGGTGGCCGGGTCGGGCTCCGCGAGCTCATGGACCGCGACGAGGCGGAGCGCCCGACCGGCGTCATCTGCTCGAACGACCTCATGGCGATCGGTGCCGTGCAGGAAGCGGTCGCGCTGGGGCTCGAGGTTCCGGAGGACCTGTCGGTCGTGGGGTTCGACGGCATCGCAGCGCGCTGGTCGGAGCCCCCGCTGACGACGGTCGAGCAGCCGATCGAGGAGATCGCGCGCACCGCGATCACCGCGCTCCGCGCGCAGATCGACGGGCCGGAGCGCGCGCACCCGAGCTACGTGTTCCGCCCGCGGTTGCGGGCCGGGCGAACGACGGCGTCGCCGCGCTCGAGCGCGTCCGAGAGCGCGTAGAAGTCCGTGAACGGCTCGAACTCGGCGCCCTGAGCCGAGAGGTAGCCGGCGAGCCCGTCGCGGGCGAACACACGCGAGGCTGCAAGCGAGACGCAGCGATCCGAGAAGCCGTCTCCGACGTAGGCGAACTCCCCGAGGCTCGCGACGTCCGCGCGCTTGCAGGGCTCTCCGCAGACCGGGCACGGCTCGTGGTTCCGGAAGAGCACGTGCCAACCGTCCGGCCGCGGCTCGAGCCGGTTCGCGACGACGTCGAGGCGGACTCCCTCGCGCTCGAGCACGGGCTCGATGAGCTCCTGGAACCCGCTCGACACGATGAGCGGGTCGTACGCGCGCGCGAACTCGGCGAAGCCGGCCCGCAGCTGGGCATGCTCGACGAGCCACCCCGCGACCTCGTCGAGCGCCGCACGCACCGTCCTGAACTCGCCCGCGATCACCTCGTGCAGCGTGAGCTGGCGGCCGAGCTTCGCCTCGTGTGCCTCGTAGACGTTCTCGTCCCCGAACTCGAGCAGGACGAGGTGGAGACCGTCGATCTCGGTCACCGTCCCGTCCCAGTCGAGGACGACGCGCATCTCGTCAGGCCACCGTCGCGGCCGCGAGCACTCCGATCGCCGGGACGTCGACCTCGACCGCGCTTCCGGCCGGGACGTCGAGCGACGCGAGGGCCGGGCCGGCGATGAGGTCGCCCGGGAGGAGACGGGTCCCGTCCGCTGCGAGGGCGCGCGCACGTTCCCAGTCGAAGCGGCCGAAGGCCGCGCGCAGGCGCTCGTCGCCGTCGAACCGCACCACCCCTTCGAACCCGCCCGCGGGAAGGTCGCCGGCCGTGAGGACGACGGGCCCGAGGGAGAGCGCGAAGTCGCGGTCCTTGGGCTCGGGCAGATCGGGCCGGCGCCAGTCGCCGAAGATCGTGAAGCCGCCGATCCTCGCATCCGCCCCGAGCACGGCCGCGAGCCGTGGCTGGAGCGCGAGCACCGAGCTGGCGGGCGCGATCTCGGCGTCGGGGCCGACGACGGCTGCGGGGTTCGCGAACGCGAACGAGCCCTGGTCCTCGAACACGCGCACGGACGGGGGGTGCAGCACGGGCGCGAGCAGCCGAGCTCCAGCGAGCGGGTACACCGCGTGCTCCCGCGCCTTCCCGCCGCCCGAGAAGAACGCCTGCAGCGTCTGCGCAGCGAGGTGGACGACGTGGTCGTCCTCGATCCGCCCGACCCACCCGCGCTCCATCGGGTGCTCGACGGGATGGAACATGCAGAGCCGCACTAGGACGTCACCGGCGCCCTACGGCTCCGTGTGCACGACGACGTCGGAGATCTCGGGGACGGCGCTCCGGACGCGGTCCTCGACTGCGCTCGCGCGGCCGTGGGCATCCGCAAGCGACCCTTCCCCGCCGAGCCCGAGGGTCAGGAACGCGACGATCCCGTCCTCGGTGCGGACGAACCGCACCTCGCGCGGCGGCGACCCCGTCTCCTCCTCGACCGCGCGCGCGACTGCGGTCTCGTCGAGCGGCACCTCCTCGCCGGCGGCGGTCTCGCTGAGCGGCTCCAGGTGCGTCCGGACGTCCTTCGCCTCGGGGACGGCGTCCAGGATCGCCTGCTCGACCGCCTCCGCGATCTCGTGCGCCTCCTCCAGCGACAGCTCTCCGGGGAGCTTGAGGTGCAGCGAGATCTCGACGCCGTTCCCGACCTCGAGCACGGCGAGGTTGTGGATCTCGCGCACGCGTGGCACGCCGAACGCCGCGGCGAGAGCGCGCTCCCTGATCTCGGCGCCTGCGGCTCCGGGCTCGACGTGGACGACGACATCGGCGTCCGGGAGCCGCTCGCGAAGCGCGTCCTCGACGCGGTCGGCCGCCGCGTGGCCCTGGCCCACTGCCGCACCGGGCGGGATGCCGATCACGACGTCCGCGAAGTGCGTGCCGCCCGCCTCGCGAACCCGCAGGCGGCGGAGCTCGACCGGCGGGCGCAGATCCGCGATGGCGGCCCGCGCCGCCGCTTCGGCATCGGACGGTGTCCTGTCCATGAGCACGTTGACGTTCCGGCGGATGAGGCCGCTCGCCGCGGCGACCACGAGAACCGCGACGAAGAGCGCAGCGATCGCGTCGCCCTCGGGGAAGCCGAGCGCGGCGGCCGAGAGACCTGCGAGCACCGCGAGCGTTCCCGCGAGATCGCTGCCGAAGTGGAAGGCGTTCGCGAGCAGCGCATCGCTGCGGTAGCGCCGGGCCGCCCGCGCCGAGATGGCCGTCCGCGAGGCGTCGATGGCGATGACGAGCGCGATCGCGGCGAACGTCCACCAGGTCGTGTCGACCTCGAACTCCACTGCCCCGGTCAGCCGGGCGATCGCGAAGCCCGCGATGACGAGGCTGATCAGGATGAGGAAGCCCGCTTCCGCGAGAGCTGCGAGGTTCTGCGCCTTCCCGTGCCCGAACGGGTGCCCGCGGTCGGCCGGCCGCACGGCCACGGAGACGGCGAAGAGCGTCAGCAGCGCGGCTGCGAGGTCGGTGCCCGAGTGCGCCGCCTCCGCGAGCAGGCCGAGGCTCGAGCTCGCGATCCCGGCCACGAGCTTGATGACGATCAGGAGGCAGGCGGCTCCGACCGAGACGAGCGCGGTGCGCCGCTGCGGCGACATGGCGGAAGGCTACGGAGCCGCAGCTGACGAGGCAGGCGAGCCTCGCCGCTACAGGTTCCCGCGGAGCGCCTGCTCGCGCTCGATCGCCTCGAAGAGCGCCTTGAAGTTCCCGATCCCGAAGCCGCGCGAGCCGTGCCGCTCGATGACCTCGAAGAAGAGCGTCGGGCGGTCCTGGACGATCTTCGTGAAGAGCTGGAGCAGGTAGCCGTCCTCGTCGCGGTCGGCGAGGATGCCCATGCTCCGGAGCGCGGCCCAGTCCTGATCGATCTCTCCGACGCGTTCCTCCACGTCGTCGTAGTACGTGTCGGGCGTCGTGATGAAGAGGACGCCGTGCTCGCGGAGCGCGGCCACCGTCCTCACGATGTCGTCCGTCTGCAGGGCGACGTGCTGCACGCCCGGCCCGCCGTGGAACTCGAGGTACTCCTCGATCTGGCTCTTCCGCTTGCCCTCGGCCGGCTCGTTGATCGGGAACTTGATCTTCCCCTCGCCGTCCGTCATGACCTTCGACATGAGCGCCGAGTACTCGGTCGAGATGTCCTCGTCCGAGAAGTGCGTGAGCTGCGTGAAGCCGAGCACGCGCTCGTAGAACCCGACCCACTCGTCCATGCGTCCGAGTTCGACGTTGCCGACCACGTGATCGATCGAGCTGAGACCGACGCCACGAGCCGGGCCGCCGTTCGGGGATGAGGACACGAACCCCGGGAGATAGGCGCCCTGGTACTCCGAGCGGTTGACGAACGTGTGCACGTTGTCGCCGTAGGTCCCGATCGTCGCGAGCTCGACGCGCCCCGTGTCGTCCTCGACCCAATGCGGCTCGGCGATGCCGCGCGCGCCGCGCTGGACCGCCTGGCGGTACGCGTGCGTCGCATCGGGGACGGCGAGGGCCACGTCCTTCACGCTGTCGCCGCGCGTCGCAGCCCACCTGCAGACCTCGCTGTCGCCGCGCAGCCCGCTCGTGAGCACGAGGCGGACGTCGCCCTGCTCGAGGACGTAGGACGCCCGGTCGCGCACGCCCGTCTCCGGGCCTGCGTAGGCCATGCGCGTGAAGCCAAAGGCGTTCTCGTAGAAGTACGCGGACTGCTTCGCGTTCCCGACCCAGACCTCGAGGTGGTCCCAGCCGTCGATCGGCATGAAGTCGTGTTCGGTCATGTCTCCGATTCTAGGCGCGGCCCCGACGCCGTACGACGAGGATCCCGGCTGCGATGAGCACGCCGCCGGCGACCTGGACGAGGGACAGCGGCTCGGAGAGGAGGATCACCGCGAGCACCGCGGCGACGAACGGCTGCAGATTCGCGGCGAGCGTCGCCTTGTTCGCTCCGATGCGGTGGATCGACCTGAACCAGAGCACGTTCGTCAGCACCAGCGGTCCGAGCGTCGCGAACACGAGGAGCGCCCAGATCTCCCAGTCGAGGTCCCAGTCCTGGTCGGTGGTCTGCCCGAGGCCGGCGATCACGAGCGCGACCCAGGCTCCCGGAAGCACGACCGCGCTCATCCGGGACGGCGAGTACGAGCGCATGAGCGGCCCGACCGTCACGGAGTAGGCCGCCCAGGTCGCAGCGGTCGAGAGGCCGAGGAGGATGCCCCAGAGGTCGCTGCCGAGCTCCCCGCCCGCGCCCACCGCGACGAGCCCGACGCCGAGCGCCGACATCGCGGCAGCGATCCAGAAGCGCGAGTCCGGTCGCTCGGTGCCGAGCGCGAGCCCGAAGAGCGCGGCGAAGATCGGGATTGCGCCGAGGACGAGGCCGATCGTCGACGCCGTCGTGAGGTCGAGCGCGAAGACGAACGAGAGCTGGTTGAGGAAGAGCATCACCGACGCGAGGGCAAGGATCGGGACGTGCCGACGCTCGACCCGGAGCGAGCGCTCGACGTACAGCGTGAGCCCGACGAAGATCGCCGCCGCGAGCCCGTAGCGGATCGTCGCGTACGGCAGCGGCAGCAGACCGTGCGTGAGGATGTACTTCGTCACGCTGAGGTTCAGCGCCCAGAGGAGGATCGTGACGAGCAGCATCAGCTCGACGGTCGACGGGCGGCGGCGCACGGGGCGACGCTACCGGGGCGTCGGCGGCGGGCCCGGCACGAAGCCGAGCTCCCGAAGCTGCGCGTCGACGCCGCCCGCCCAGTCGCGGTTCGCGGCGGGGCTCGCCGGGCTCGGGTGGAGGATGCAGCCGATCGCGGCTTCGTCACCGAGCGCCTCGCGTGCGCGTTTCTCGGCGAACCCGCCGATGCCGACCACGAGCATCGGCTGCAGCACTTCGGTCACTTTCGCGAACGCCTCGTTGCAGGCCTCGTAGAGCGGTGCGCGCTCGGCGGCGGGCAGCCTGTCCGGCGTTCGGTTCCGGCCCGACTCGTCCATGAACACGAGCGGGCACCAGTTCGCGACGAAGACGCGATCGAAGAAGCGCTCGGCGGTGCCGAACCGGTCGCGTGCCCAGTCCCAGAAGCGCGTGCCGCTCACCTCGGAGCGAGCGCAGGCGAAGCCGGCTATCGGTCGTGCGGGGTGCTCATGGGGCGGCTTCCCGACCGGGCCGGTGATCCCGAGGAAGTCGCGCACCATCGCGACGTCGCCGAACGGGACGCCCGTCTGCGCCATCCCGAACGGCCCCGGGTTCATCCCGATCATGAGAACCTCGCGCGGCGCCTTCGAGCCCCAACGCTCGAGGTAGGCCTCGTGAGGCTCGCGGGCGTACACGAGCGGGTCGTAGACGTACGGGACGGACGGGAAGCCGAGCTGCTCGACCCGTGCGCACAGCTCCCGGCTGATGGTGACCAGCGGCGTCATCGCCCGGCACTCCTAGCGGATCCCCGGATCGGGAGGTCGGTCTACCCTGCGCTGCTGCGGGACAGGGGTAGGCTTCGAGGCCGTGGCCGAGCCGACACTGAACGACATCGACGCCCTCATCGGGCCTGCGACGCCGCACTTCGCCTACCAGCTCCGCGCCCGCGTCGGCGAGCTGATCGCCGACCTCCCGTCCGACCACCCCGTTCGCCGCTACGGCGAGGAGAAAATGGAGCTCCTCGACCGGCTCGGGCACGCGTCCTCGCGCGCCGAGGACGGAGCGCTGGAGCCGCGCTCGCGCATCGGCTGGGAGACGGTGCCGTCGTCGGCGCCCGCGGCTAAGCCGCTGCCCCCACGCGGCGAATGACCTTCGACGGCGCCTCGGTCCTCGTGACCGGAGGATCACGGGGCATCGGAAAGGCGATCGCCCTCGGCTTCGCGTCCCTCGGCGCCAGGCGTGTCGCCATCGGCTACATGCGCGGCGACACGGCGGCCGAGGAAACGGCCACGGAGCTGAGCGCCGCCGGGGCCGAGCCCGTGCTCGTGCGCGGCAACATCGCCTCCCAGCGGGTCGTGGACGAGGTCGCAGCGCTCGGCCCGCTCGACGTGCTCGTCCACGCGGCGGCGACGGGCGTCATCCGCCCCGCGCTCGAGACGGACGACAAGCACTGGGACTGGACGCTCTCGGCGAACGCGCGGGCGCTGCTCTCGCTGACGCGTGCCGCGGCGCCGTCCATGCCGGCGGGCGCCTCGATCGTCGGCATCTCGAGCCTCGGCTCCGTCCGCGTGCTCGACGACTACACGCTCGTGGGCGTCTCGAAAGCGGCGCTCGAAGCGCTCGTCCGCTATCTCGCCGTCGAGCTCGCTCCGCGCGGGATCCGTGTGAACGCGGTCTCCGCCGGCGTCGTCGAGACCGGCGCGCTCGAGCACTTCCCGAACAAGGAGGCGATGCTCGAGATGGGGGCGCGCAACCCCGTGGGGCGACTCGTCTCGCCCGAGGACGTGGCCGCCGCAGTCATCTTCCTCTGCTCGCCGGAAGCGGACATGATCCGCGGCCAGACGCTGGTCGTGGACGGCGGCTGGTCGCTGCTCGCGTCTCTCTAGTCGCGACCGGGCATCGCGCGCAGCACGGTCTCGCGCGCCATCATCCCGGCGAGCGCGGGGTTCTCCTGGAGCCGCCGGAGCGAGTACTCGTACCACTTCTCCCCGTAGGGCACGTAGATGCGCATGCGGTGCCCGTCGGCAGCGAGGCTCGACGCGCGCTCCTCGCGGACCCCGAGCAGCATCTGGAGCTCGTACTCCTTGCGACCCAGGCCCGCGATGCGTGCGACGGACCGTTCGATGAGCCACTCGTCGTGCGTCGCGATGCCGACGTAGCTCCCGGCCTCGAGCAGCGCATCGAGGAGGTACACGAAGCTCTCGCGCACGTGCTCCCGGGACTGGTACGCGATCGAAGGCGGCTCGACGTAGATCCCCTTGCAGATGCGCACGTTCGGTCGGAGCGCCGCGAGCGCGTCCACGTCGGCGAGGCTCCGCTTGAGCCGGGACTGGAGGACGATGCCGACGTTCTCCCGGCCCGCCTCGCGCAGCTCGCGGTAGAGGGCGAGCGTGTCGTCGGTGCAGCTCGAGTCCTCCATGTCGATGCGGACGAACGTCTCGCGCGAGGCCGCGTCCTCGACCAGCTCGCGCAGCAGCGCGCGGCAGAGCTCGAGATCGACCTGGAGACCGAGCGCCGTCAGCTTCACGGAGACGTTCGACTCGAGCTGGTCGCCAGCGATCGCCTCGAGCGCCTGGTGGTACGCGCTCGCGATCGCCTCGGCCTCCCTCGCGCGGGTCACCTCCTCCCCGAGCACGTCGACGGTGGCGAGCTTTCCCTCGGCGTTCAGGCTCGCGACGGTATGCCGCGCGTCCTCGAGCGTCGGGCCGGCGATATAGCGGCTGGAGAGCCGTTGCACGACCCGCCGCGGCACCGCAGGGAGAAGACTGACCACCGCCCGGTCGAGGACCTTCAACGCGCGCGGATTGTAAGGGGCGCGCTACTGGCGCATGAAGCCCTGGCGGGCGGCCGAGACGAGAGCGACCGCCTCGGGGAACAGGATGCGCATCGCATCGCGAAGTGCGATCGCCTGGGCATCCGGCGAGCCCTCGACCTCGATCCGGCCGAGCGCCGCCGCGGTGAGCTCGACGGCGGTGTTCAGGGTCAGCGTCGCGTACTGCTCGCGCTGCGCGTCCTGCACCGTCTCGGCCTGCTTCTCGGCGAACTCGCGGAGCGCCCCGAGGAGATCCTCCGGGTCGCCGCCGCCGAACGGGAAGAAGCCACCGCCGCTACCGCCTTCCATGCCGGGATTGTAGGGACGGAGCTCGGGGCGCCTACGACAACGGCACGCGGTACCCGGCCTCGATCTCGCGCTGGAGCTCGGACACCGCCGTCTCGGACGTCCGCATCGCCGCGGCGAACGGCGAAGCCGAGGACGGGTCGAGCTCGCGCTCGAGCCGCCGGGTCGCGACACCGATCTCGTCCAGGCGCTCGGGCGAAGCGAGCTGCGGCGGCTCGCCGAGGGTCTCGCGCAGCGCCCGTGCAGCCTCCTCGGCGTCCTCGATCCCGGGCGGCGCCTCCTTCACCCGCAGCTCCTCGAGCCTTGCGATGAGACCTTCGAGGTCGCCACCTCCCGCGGCGTCGGCCGCGACTTCGCACAGAACCGCGATCGCGATCGCGTCGCGCAGGTCGCGGGTCGAGGTCACGGCCGCACCGTTCCCGTCCAGTGCGACCCAGCTCCGGTACCCGTCCGCGTCGTCGAACGCGACGAGGTAGATGCGCTGTCCTGGAGCCGGCTCCGTGGGGAGGACGGCCGAGACGAGATCTCCCGGACGAGCCTGCTCGTCCGCGGCGACCGCGGCGATGCGCTCGAGGTCCGCGGCGAGCGTCGACACCGGGCCAGAATAGAAGGCGTGTCCGAGCGGACTCGCCACGCGCGTACGCTCTTCGCTCCGCTCGGAGCGTCGTACGACCGGGTCGGTGCAGCACTTTCCCTCGGTCAGGATCCTCTCTGGCGCCGCTTCCTCGTGTCACGCCTGCCGCCCGGCGGCCACGTGCTCGACGTCGCCACGGGCACGGGCCTCGTCGCGGCCGAGCTCGAGCGCCGCAGATTCCGCGTCACGGGGCTCGACCAGAGCCCGGACATGCTCGCCGTCGCGCGCGAGCGCTTCGGGGACCGCGTGGAGCTCGTGCAGGCCTCGGCGACGGAGGTGCCCTTCGCCGATGCCACGTTCGACCACCTCACCGTCACGTACCTCCTGCGCTACGTCGACGACCCGGAGGCGACCCTCGCGGAGCTCGCCCGCGTCGTCCGTCCGGGCGGCGTCGTCGCGTCGCTCGAGTTCGGTGTCCCTGGTGGCCCTGCGCGACCGCTCTGGGAGCTCTACGTCGGAATCGGGCTCCCGCTCGCGGGCCGCGTGCTGGCGAACGGCTGGGGCGAGGTCGGTGCGTTCCTCGGCGGCTCGATCAGGGAGTTCTGGGAGCGGAACCCGCTCGACCGCCAGCTCGAGTGGTGGCACGCCGCGGGTCTCGACGAGGTCGAGGTCCGGCGCCTCAGCCTCGGGGGCGGGGTCGTCATCTGGGGCTCGAAGCGGTGAGCACGGAGACGCGACCGGCCTTCTACGCACTCGCGGCGGGCGGCTGGCGCGACTACGTGACGCATCCTCCATCTGCCGTACACGGCGTGGCACCTCTCCTACGTCGTCATCGGCGGGTGCCTCGCTCCGGTCGTCGCCTGGGGCAGGCTGGGAGCGTCCGTCGCGGCCTTCGGTCTCGCCGTGGGCATCGGTGCACACGCGCTCGACGAGCTCGGCGGGCGCCCGCTCCGGACGCGGATTCCCGACGCCGTCCTCATCGGCCTGGCCACGGCATCGATCGCCACCGCGTGCGGCATCGGGCTCGTCGGCGCAGCGACCTTCGAGCCGTGGCTCGCCCTGCTCGTCCCGGTCGGACTCTTCCTCGTGCTCGCCTACAACCTCGAGCTCGCCGGCGGCCGCTTCCACTCCGACCTCTGGTTCGGGCTCGCCTGGGGCGGCTTTCCCGTGCATCTGCGGCTACGCGGCCGTGTCGGGGGAGATCGGGATCGCGGCGATCCTCGGCGCGCTCTTCGCGGTCGCGCTGTCGCTCGCCCAGCGGACGCTGTCGCATCACGTGCGCTTCGTGCGCCGGAAGGCGATCGCAGTGCGCGGCGAGCTCGAGCTCCGCGACGGCGGCATCGAGCCGCTGGACGCAGAGCGCCTCACCACCCCGGCGGAGACGGCGCTCAGGCTGCTCGCGCTCACCGTCGTGCTGCTCGCGGCTGCCCTGGTTGCGGTGCGGATCTAGCATGGCCGTGTGTCCGCGCTCGCCTGGATCCTCGTCGGTGCGCTCGTAGGCGCGCTGCTCGTCGCAGCAGCGCTCTACCTCGCCCTCCGCCGCTCGAACGCCCGCAACGCACGTGTCGAAGATCTCGTCACGGCTGCCAGGCGGGCCGTGCGCGCCGCCGCGGAGGACGAAGCCACGACGCAGTCGGAGCAGCTCCGCGTCGCGATCACGCGCGCGCACGCCGACGCACTCTCGGCGTACGCGACCGAGGAACGGCGGCTCTCGGACGATCGGCGCGGCGAGCTCGCCGTCCGCGAGCGGGAGCTCTCCGAGCGGCTCGCGGAGACGCTCGCCGAGGTGGAGCGGCGCGTCGAAGAGCGGTTGCGAGCGTGGGAGGCGGACCTCGAGCGTGCACAGCGCACCCTCGACGGCCAGGTGACGGCGCTCGAGCAGCACCAGCAGCAGCGCATCAACGAGGTGCAGGTCCGCCTCGAGGCGGAGGCGGCGGAGCTCGGGACGACCGCAGACCACCAGCGCGCAGCCGCGATCCGGCTCCGGGAAGAGCTCGAGCTCTCCGCGAAGCACGCGCTGGCCGAGGCCCTCGACGCCCTCTCCACGCAGGCCTCCGACCAGCGCCGGGCCATGGAGGACATCGCCGACCGGCTGCGCCAGCGCGAGCAGGCGCTGAACGAGCAGATCGACCGCGCGGAGAGCGAGGCCCGCTCGCGGCTCGAGGTCGCCTTCGCAGAGCTCGAGCGCCGCCAGGTCGACCAGCTCGACCGCGCCGTCGCCCGGGAGGTCGACCGGCTGAGCGAGGCAGGGGCGCTCGAGTTCGAAGCACGGATGCGGGCGATCCGCGACGAGGCGGCGAGCCGGCTCCAGCAGGAGCTCGACCGGACGCTCGAGAGCACCTTCAGGCGCGCGAACCTCCTCATCGCCGACCAGTTCCAGCAGGTCGCGGACGACGCGGTCGCAAGGCTCGAGGCGCGAATCGACGAGGCGTCGCGGCGGCACGAGGCGATGCGCGCTCTCGGCGGCGAGTGACGTCGCGCTGACGCAGGAGGGAACTCGGAGGGCGCAGCGAAACAGCAGCCGTCATGGCCGAGACGACCGAGACACCGCTCTGGCGCGAAAACGAGTCGGGTCGCGTCGAGAGCTGGCGCCTGCACATCCTGCTCGAGGCGGGCTATCCCGTGCACCTCGCCGAGCGCATCGCTGCAAGTGAGGTCGATCTGCACAACGCAGTCGAGCTCCTGCGGCAGGGGTGCGACCCGGTGACCGCCACCGAGATCCTGCTCTAACGAGCACCCCGGATACGCTGGGCGCGTGAAGATCGCGCCGCTCCTGTACGGCGACCGCAAGGTCTACACCGTCTCGAGCTTCAACCGCGGCGTCGCGCGCTGGCTGGGCCGCTTGCCGGAGATCTGGGTGGAGGGAGAGGTCACCGAGCTCCGCCGCAACGACACCTGGGCGAACGTCTTTCTCACGCTCAAGGACCCGCGTACCGGCGCAACGCTCAAGGTCACGATCGCGCGAACGGTGTACGACCGGCTCGGGCTTGTGCTGGAGGAAGGCGAGACGGTGCACGTCCAGGGACGCGCCGAGCTGTACGAGGCACGCGGCGAGCTCGGCCTGCGCGCGACGACGATCGAGCGGCTCGGGCTCGGCGGACATCTCGTGGCGCTCGAGCAGCTGAAGCGCAAGCTCGCGGGCGAAGGGCTCTTCGCCGCCGAGCGCAAGCGCCCCCTACCGCGGCTTCCCCGGGCGATCGGCGTCCTCACGGGCGCGGACGCCGCCGCCCGCGGTGACCTCGTGGCCACGATCGGGTCGCGCTTCCCGGCCGCGCACGTCGTCGTCTGCGAGACCCGCGTTCAGGGTCGAGGCGCCCCGGCGGCGATCATCGCCTCGCTGCGGGGCCTGGCAGCGCGGGAGGACGTCGACGTCGTCGTCCTCGCCCGCGGAGGAGGCAGCTTCGAGGACCTGCTCCCGTTCTCCAACGAGGCAGTCGTGCGCGCAGTGGCGGCCTGCTCCGTTCCGGTCGTCTCCGCCGTGGGGCACGAGCAGGACACTCCACTCTGCGACCTCGCCGCCGACGTGCGGGCTGCGACGCCGACGGCCGCGGCCGCCCTCGTCGTCCCGGACGCGCGCGAGCTCCGCGCCGGGCTCGACACCGCGCGGCGGAGGCTCGACGCGGCGCTCCGGGGTCGGCTCGAGCGTCGGCAGCAAGGGCTCACCGTCCTCACCGGCCGGCTGCACAGCTCGCCGCGGCTACTGCTCGAGCGCCGCCGCGCTGCCCTCGATCACCTCGGCGCCCGGTTGCAGAGCCTCTCGCCCCTGGCGACACTCGGCCGCGGCTACGCGATCGTCCGCTCGGGCGGCGAGGCGCTGCGCGAGGCGTCCCGCGTCGCTGCCGGTGACCGCGTCGAGGTGGAGCTCGCGTCCGGCTCGTTCGGCGCGCGGGTGGAGGACGTCCGCGAATGAGCGAGGCGCAGTCCTTCGAGGAGCTCCAGCGCGAGCTCGAGGACGTCGTCGCACGGCTCGAGCGCGGCGACGTCCCGGTCGACGACGCGATCGCCCTCTTCCGCCGCGGCGAGGAGCTCTACCGAGCGTGCGTCGCCAGGCTCGAGGCCGCCGAGCTCGAGATCGAGGAGCTCACGGCCGGAGGAGGCAACGGAGGAAGCGCCACGCAGTAGGCGGGTCGCTTGGCTCGGAGAGCCTGCATCGTGTATGAATCGCGCCATGGCAAAGCCGAGCCCTGACCTTCTGCGCAACGTGAAGCTGTTCTCGGGCCTCGAGGACCGAGATCTCGAGAGCCTGGCAGAGGAGTTCAACGAGAGGCGGTTCTCGCCCGGGCATGCGGTCGCGCTCGAGGGAGAGGGCGGGCTCGTCTTCTTCGTCGTCGAGAGCGGCGAGGCCTCGGTCGAGGTGCACGGCGAGGAGGTGGGCACACTCGGCGCCGGCGACTCGTTCGGGGAGATCGCGCTCATCGACCGGCGCCCGCGCACCGCGACGGTGACGGCGAAGACCGACCTCGTCGCGTACAGCCTCCCGGTGTTCGTCTTCCGGCCTTTCGTCGAGTCCCGGCCCCAGGTCGCCTGGATGCTGCTCGAGGCGATGGCCGACCGTCTGCAAGCCGCCGAGTCCCGCTAGCCGCCCGCAAGACGGCGGCCGAGCGCGACGAGGTCGTCCTCGGCGCGGTCCGGGGCGCCCGAGAGCGCGACCATCTCCGCGTCTGGAACCGCTTCTCGCACGCGTCCGCCGAAGACGACGCAGCGAACTCCCGCAACAGCCGCGCGCCGCGCAACCTCGCCGGGAGCCTTGCCGGCGGTCGTCGTCGCGTCGACGGCGCCCTCACCAGTCACGACGAGGTCCGAGCCGCTGAGGCGATCGTCGAAGCCGATGAGCTCGAGCACGGTCGACGCTCCGGGGACGAGATCGGCGCCGAGCGCGGCCAGCGCTGCTCCGAGCCCGCCGGCAGCACCCGATCCGGGCAGCGAGGCGAACGGACGCAGCTCCTCGAGCGCCGCCAGCCGCTCCTCGAGCACCGCGACGTCCGCGGTGGATGCTCCCTTCTGCGGCCCGAAGACGCGAGCAGCGTCACCGAGCGTCGTCCGCACATCGGCGAGCGCGACACAGCCGACCGGAAGGTCGTCGAGGACCTCCCGCAGCCCAGCTCCGCCGTCGACCGTCGCGGTGCCACCGAGCGCGACCAAAACGGATGCGGGGTCGTCGGCAAGGGCTGCACGGAGCAGCTCACCGAAGCCTCGGCTCGAGGCCAGGAGCGGGTCCCGCTCGGCTCGGGCGAGCAGTGGGAGCCCGATGGCCGCCGCCGCCTCGACCACAGCGCGGCCGTCGGGAAGCACGAGCCACCGCGCGGTCACCGGGCGGCCGAGCGGATCTGCGACCTCGCTCGTCCGCCACTCGCCGCCGAGCGCACGCTCGAAGACCTCGGCCGTGCCCTCGCCTCCGTCCGCGACCGGTAGCTCCTCGGCGTCCGCACCGCCCTCGCGTAGACCCCGGGCGAGCGCCGCAGCTGCAGCGCCGGCCGACAGAATGCCCTTGAGGCTAGCGGGTGAGAGAAGCGCCCTCACGGGCGGACGAGTGCTCCGTCGCCTCGTCGAGCTCGCGCTCGATCTCGTGTACCTCTTCGACGGCGTTCTCCGCGGAGGTGTCCTCGTCGTCGTCCAGCCGCCGGAGGACCGCGAGCGAGATCCCCTCACGGGCGAGTGCGAGCAGACCGAGGCCGACGCCGCACGCCATCTCGAGCGCCTGCAGCACGAGCCCGTAGGCGAATCCGGTTGCGTACGGCACGCCGTAGTTGCGGAGCGGGAGCGCGACGGCGGCCTGCACGAGCCCGACGTTGCCGGGCCAGAGCGGGACGATCGTCGCGATGTTCATCAGCACGAGCACGAGCCCGGCCGCCGGCAGCGGCGCGTCGATGCCGAAGGCCTTCATGGCCACCCATACGGCGAACAGCTGGAGCAGCCAGCCGAGACACTGGAGCACGATCGCACCGGTGAGCGCGACGGGTGCCTTCAGCACGGAGAGGCCGGTCCTGGCCATGACGACGAGGCGCCGGACGCTGCCCATCCCCTCGGACACCATCGGCCGGTCGTGTCGTCGTGCCCCGAGCCAGGCGACGGTGAAGAGGGCCAGCCCGACGGCGGCCGCGATGAGGATCGCGACGACCGCCCAGTGCGGGACCTCGGCGGTCGCGAGCACCCAGACGACGAGGATCGACGCAGGGACGATGTCGAACAGCCGGTGGGCGATCACCGTCCCGACGAGCGCGGCGCTCGTTCCCTTCGGCGCGTCCGGCAGGTGGCGCCGGAGGACCGCTACTCGCGCGAGCTCGCCGAGCCGCCCGGGCAGCGCCGCGTTGGCGAAGAGCCCGACCCCGAAGGCGGAGAAGACGTGGATCAGCCGCGGCTGGTGCTCCTCGGGGAGGGCCTGCCCGATGGTCAGGCGCCACGAGAGCGCACGGAAGAGCGTCGACGCCACGTTCAGCGCGAGCGCGAGGACGATCCAGCTCCAGACGACGGAGCGGAAGGCGTCGAAGACGCTCCCCCACTCGGGCCCGCGCCACCAGATGAGGACGAACGCGAGCGCGAACAGCAGCAGGGCGACCACCGCCTGAGTCCAGCCGCTGCGCACCACCCGCGCGAAGCTCATGCTGCGCGTGCCGCTCCGCGTTCGAGCCCGGTCACCTGCTCGTAGACGGACTCGAGCCTCCGGGCGATCCCAGGCCATGCGTATCGCTCGAGGGCAATCTCACGCGCCGCCCGGCCGAGCTGCTCTCGCCGAGCCTCATCTTCGACGAGTGTGCAGATCGCGTCGGCGAGCGCGCGCTGGTCACCGGGCGGCACCGTGACCGACGCTGCCGGGTCGAGCACTTCGCGGTAGCCGGGGATGTCCGAGGCGACGACCGGCAGCGCGCAGGCGAAGGCGCGAGTGAGCACCATCCCGAAGCTCTCCTGGCCGAGCGACGGCGCGATGAGCGCCTTGGAGCGGAGCAGGGTGCTGGTCAGCTCCTCCTGGCTCAGGAAGCCGACGACGTCGATGCCCGTGTCGGGCACGCGGTAGCGCGTGAGGAGGAGCCGGACCGCCAACGGATCGGCGCCGGCGACCGTGAGCCGGAGACCGGAGCGCCGGTGGATCTCGGGCCAGGCGGTGAGCAGGACCTGCAGCCCCTTGCGCGGTTCCTGCCGCCCGGCGAAGACGACGCGGTGCTCGCGGTCACCGGCCGAGGCCTCGTCCGGGACGAGGACGCCGTTCGGGATCACGTCGTAGTCACCGGGAAGCCAGCGCTCCTGCGAGCTCTTGGCCCGCTCCGAGACGGCGATCCGATAGTCGACCCGGTCGATGAGGAAGCCCCAGATCGGCTCGCCGAAGCGCATCCAGCCGAGCTCGCCGGAGGCGTGGAAGGTCGCCACCATCGGCGTCCGCGAGAGGACGAGCGCCGCGACGCAGATCGCCGGCGTCATGGGCTCGTGCAGGTGGAGGACGTCGAACCGCTCGCGCTCGAGCACGCGCCGGATCCGGCCGAACGTGCGCGGCGAGAGGACGATGTTGGGCAGCGAGCCGTTCGCCGGCACGATCACGGAGCGGCCCACGGGGACGACGTTCTTCGGGGGCTCGTCGTGGCGCCCGACCCGCGGGTGGAGGACGCGCGTGAACTGGCCCGGCGGGTCGTTGCCCATGATCAGCCGCACGTCGTGGCCGAGCGCCTCGAGCGCCGCAGCCTGCAGCTCGGCGTGCTCGACGACCGCCCCCCAAAACGACCACGAGAACGGGACGACGATCCCGATCTTCACGCCTCCACACTAACGACCACGCGCAGACTCCCTCTCGTCGGCCAGAATCAGGGATGGCCTCGTACCGGGTGAACCGGAAAGCGGTCACGCACGCCCGGCGGCTCATCGAGTCGCGCCAGTACGTCCTCGACAGCGAGTGGGGCGAGGTCCAGCCGAGCGCCAGGGAGCAGAACGCCTATCTCGAGTCGCACTCGTGGGCGGAGTACGCGCAGTGGCACCTGGGGCTGACGGAGGGCGCGGAGGACGAGACGAAGGCGCGCTACGGGTTCGTGTACGGCGACCTCCGTCGCCTGCACCGGTCGGGTCTGATCGCCGTGCACTACCGGGCGGCCGAATGGCGCCACAAGGAGGTCGAGCTCGCCGCCCACCGCTTGCTCCAGGAGCTGGACAAGGCGACCGCGTAACCTGGCCGAGATGACGCTCGACGGCATCCACCACGTCACCTGCATCACGGGCGACGCTCCGAGGAACCTCGACTTCTACACCCGCGTCCTCGGGCTCCGCCTCGTGAAGAAGACGGTGAACCAGGACGACCCGACCGTCTACCACCTGTTCTACGCCGACGACAAGGGCACGCCCGGAAGCGACATCACCTTCTTCGAGTACCCGGGAGTCCCGCCCGGCCGCGCGGGAGCCGGGATGATCCACACGGTCCGCTGGCGCCTCGCGTCGGCGGACGCCGTCGACTTCTGGGAACGGCGACTCGCCGAGGAAGGGGCACCGGTCGACCGCGCCGAGGACTCGCTCGCGTTCGAGGATCCCGAGGGCCTCCGGCACGAGCTCGCCGTCGCGGAGACCCAGGACGAGCCGCTCACGGCCGACCAGCCCGAGATCCCTGCCGAGCACGCCCTCCAGGGGTTCGACGCCGTTCGCGCGTACTCGGCCCAGCCGGAGGCCAGCCGCGGAGTCCTCGAGGACGTGCTCGGGTTCACGCCCTTCGGAGATGCAGCCTGGGAGGCGCGCGCCGCGACGCGCGGTGGGCTCTACGCCTACGACGAGCCGCCTGCCGAGCGCGGCCTCGGTGGAGGCGGCACGGTGCACCACATCGCCTGGTCGTCGACGATGGAGGACCACGACGCCTGGCACCGGCGGGTCGTCGAGGCGGGTCTGCGCCCCTCGCCGATCATCGACCGCTTCTGGTTCCGCTCGATCTACTTCCGCGAGCCGAGCGGCGTCCTCTTCGAGCTCGCGACCCTCGGCCCGGGCTTCGCCGTGGACGAGGACCCGGAGCATCTCGGCGAGTCACTCGTCCTCCCGCCTGCATTCGAGCACCTTCGCAACCAGATCGAGGCGACGCTCACGCCGCTCGATCTCCCTGCACGCACCCTCTGACGGGCGCGAGCAGAGGTTTGGACAGGCCCTGCGCCGGAGAACCCTTCGCGCAGGAGGTGATCGTTCGTGGAAACCTGGGAATGGATAGCGATCGCAGCAGCCGCCGCAGTCGTGCTCGTCATCCTCGTCGCGCTCGCGATGGCGATGTCGCGCCGGCGACACCGCTCGCACCTCAAGGAGCGGTTCGGTCCGGAGTACGACCACGCCGTCACCACAGCGGGGCAGCGTGACGCCGAGCAACGCCTGTCCGAGATCGAGGACAGCCACGACGAGCTGACCATCCGCCGGCTCCCCTCGACGTCGCGGGACCGCTTCCTCGAGGACTGGCGCCAGGCGGAGTCGCGCTTCGTGAGCGACCCGGCCGACGCTGTGCGCGCAGCCGACCGCATCGTCCTGCGTGTGCTCGAGGAGCGCGGCTACCCCGTCGAGGGCGACCTCGACCACCGGACGGCGCACGTCGCGGCCGACTATCCGGAGGCGGTGGCGCGCTACCGCCGGGCGCACGAGTTCGTGAACGAGGCAGACCAGGGCACGGAGAGCCTGCGCCGCGCGATGGTCGACCTGCGCGTGGTCTTCGAGGAGCTGCTCGAGCGAGACCGCGAGACCGCGACGGTCTGACGCCGCTCTACGCGGCGGCGCCCAGGTCCTGGAGCTCGCGATGCCGCGAGAGGTGCTCGAGCGCCTCGTGCTCGAGCCTGCGCACGCGCTCGCGTGAGAGGCCGAGTTCCTGGCGAGCCGCCTCGATCGAGACAGGCTCGCGGCCGCCGAGCCCGAAGCGGAGCTCGAGCACACGCCGCTCCAGCTCCGGGAGCGTGTCGAGCGCACGTGCGAGCACGCTCTCCTCGAGACCGACCGAGAGCTCGACGACCGGATCGCCGCCCTCGCCGGCGACGAGGTCGCCGAGGGTCGAGTCTCCGTTGTCCCCCACCGGACGGTCGAGGCTCGCGACGGTGCGAAGCGCTTCGTGAGCCTCGCGTAGCCGCTCGAGCGGGATCTTCGCGGCCTCCGCGATCTCCTCGTCAGTGGGTTGTCGCTCGAGCTCCGCGGTCAGCTGGCGCTCGGTGCGGGCGGCCTTCCGCTCGAGGTCCGCGACGTGGGCCGGCACCCGAATCGTGCGCGCGCGGTTCTGGACGCCGCGCTGGACAGCCTGCCGAATCCACCACGTCGCGTACGTCGAGAACTTGAAGCCGCGCCGCCAGTCGAACTTCTCGACCGCACGGATGAGGCCGATCACGCCCTCCTGGATCAGGTCGAGCAGCGACAGGCCGTGGCCCTGGTAGCGCTTCGCGATGGAGACGACGAGCCGGAGGTTCGAGTTGATCATCCGCTCCTTCGCCTCGGCGTCGCCGCGCTCGATCCGCTTTGCGAGCTCCACCTCTTCCTCGGCCGTGAGCAGCGGGTACTTCCCGATCTCGTTCAGGAAGAGCTGGAGGCTGTCCGACGTGACCGTCGCGAGCGTGCCGTTCGTGTAGTCGGGCTCACGCGAGTCCTGACGGACGCAGTCGTCGTCGACCTCGATCTCGCGGCGGTCGAGCTCCTGGTAGAGCGCGTGCACCATCTCATCGTCGAGCTCGAGGCGATCGAGCAGATCCTCGAGCTCCGAGAGGTTGACGCAGCCTTCGCGCTCGCCGTGCTCCACGAGCGCGACCGCGTCGGTCGGCAGCGCGACTTCGCTCTCGGTATCCACCACCCCACAATAGACCGGGCTCGCGAGGCGCAAGCAAGCACCGTCGAGCAAAGGGAAGCGGGCGCCGGGGGAGGGCGCCCGCTTCGTTCAGCAGCTACTCCGTGGGGTTGGCGTCAGGCAGTGGAGCGGCCACTGAAGGCGCCCGCAAGCGCCAGGACGAGAGCGACGAGCAAGAGCGCGAAGAGGAGCTTCGACAGCGCGATCCCGCCGACCACTGCGAGGAGGACGAGCAGCAGAACGATGAACCAGATCACGACGTCGACACACCTCCCTTCGCGTTGTGACGTGTTTCCCCCGTACGGGGGAGCTGAAACCACTAGCCCTCGGCCTTCTCGATGGCCGATACGAGCTGCCGCTTCGTCATCTTCGAGCGGCCCTCGATGTCGAGCTTCTTCGCGCGGTCGGCGAGCTGTTTCGCGGTCAGGTCCCCGAGCTCGTCACCGCCGCCGTTCCGGCGCCCCGAGCCATTGCCGCCACCCTGCGCGCGCGACACGCTCTCGCGAAGCGCCGTGAGCAGGTCCGGCGCCTTCTCGGCCTCGTCGGCCGCCGGAGCGACGACCTCGCGCCCCTTCTGCTTCGCGCGGATGACCTTGAGCAACCGCTCCCGGTAGCGATCCTCGTAGCGCGTGGGATCGAAGTCGCTCGTGATGCGCTCGATGAGGGCCAGCGCAAGCTCGAGCTCCTCGCGGTCGACCTTCCGCTTCCGCGGGCGCACATCGCCGTGTGGACGGATCTCGTCCGCGAAGTACATCCGCTCGAGCACGAGGACCCGATCGCGCACCCGCAGGCACCCGAGCCGCTCGCGGTCGTGGAACACGTAGCGCGCGAGCGCCGCGAGCTCCGCCTGCTCCATCGCCTCGACGAGCAGCTCGTACACCTTCTCGCCGCCGTCCTGGGGCCCGAGGTAGTACGAGCGCTCGAAGTAGATCGGGTCGATCTGCTCGTAGGGGACGAAGTCGAGGATCTCGATCGCCTTGTACAGCTCGCCCTGTGCGGCGGCGAAGTCGTCGTCGTCCAGGAGGACGAGCTTGCGGCCGGTGTCGAAGGCCTTCGCGATCTCGTCCTCGGGCACGGCCTTGTCCTCTTTCTTGCAGTACTTGCGGTAGCCGATGGGCGAGCCGTCGGATACGTGCACGAGGTGGAGCTCGAGGTCGTGCTCGTCCACCGCCGCGTACATCCGCACGGGTGCGTTCACGAGGCCGAACGAGATGTTCCCGCTCCAGATCGCGCGCGCCATCCCCCGCGGGCTTACCCGCGCGAGGCACCCGCCCAAACGGCTGTTTGCGGGCTGGGCCGACGGGTACACCCCGCCTCCCAACCCAAAGGAGATGTGAGATGGCCACGATCGAGGAACGAGTCGAGGTCGACGCACCGGTCGACGTCGTCTACGCGCAGTGGACGCAGTTCGAGGACTTCCCCCAGTTCCTCCGGAACGTGAAGGAGGTTCGCCAGCTCGACGACTCGCGGCTGCTTTGGACGGCCGAGATCGCGGGCCGCGAGCACACGTGGGAGGCGAAGATCATCGAGCAGGAGCCGAACCGGCGGATCGTCTGGCGGGCCACCGAAGGGCTCCACAACGGCGGCACCGTGACGTTCGAGCCCGGCAACGCCGGCAGCAAGACCAACGTCCACGTCGTCATGGAGTACGAGCCCGAAGGGATCGTCGAGAAGGTCGGCAACGCGCTGTCCGTCGACGAGGGGGTCGTGAAGGCGGATCTCAACCGCTTCAAGGAGCTCGTCGAGGAGCGCGGCGCTCCGACCGGCGAGTGGCCGGGACGCATCGAGTCGGGCCGGGTCGTGGACACGTCCGATCGAGGCAGGTGAGTAGCCGTTTGGAGCAAGGGGAGCCGGGTACCGGCTCCGTGTACCGACGATCTACGAAGGAGACGAACATGGCTCAGATGAACAGTCCGGAACAGCTCTTCGAGCACGAGCTCCAGGACATCTACTACGCGGAGAAGATGATCGTGCAGATGCTCCCGACACTCGCGCGCGAGGCGACGAGCAGCGAGCTCACGAAGGCGTTCGAGAAGCACCTGCGAGAGACACGGGGGCAGATCGAGAACCTCGAGCGCGTGTTCTCGGAGCTCGGCAAGAGGGCTCGCGGCGAGAAGTGCCCGGGCATCGAAGGGCTCAAGGAGGAGCACGACACGTTCATGCAGGAGGAGACCCCGTCCGCGGACGTCAAGGACATGTTCCTGACGGGTGCCGCCGCCCGCACCGAGCACTACGAGATCGCGGCGTACACCGGGCTCGTGGCACAGGCGCGAGCGCTCGGCGAGACGGACGCCGCGAAGCTCCTGAACGAGAACCTGAAGCAGGAGAAGGAGGCGCTCAAGAGCGTCGAGTCGATCTCGAAGGACCTCCTCAAGGAGGCCAAGGGCAACGGCACCTCGGGGCCGCGCGGGCGTTCGACGACGAAGCGCTCGACGAGCTCGAGCAAGAGCTCGTCGTCCAGCCGGCGCAGCTCCACGAGATAGCTACCGAATCCCTGACCCGCGAGAGGCCCCGGCGAGGGCCTCTCGTCGCGGTCCGGGCCGGGGCATGCTCCTGACGTGGCGCGGCGCGGTGGATGGAAGCGGCTCGGGCGGAAACGGTTTCGCTACGTGGACGCGCGCGGAGAGCCGATCCGGGACGAGGACGCGCTCGAGCGCATCCGCAGCCTCGTGATCCCGCCCGCGTGGACGGACGTCTGGATCTCCCCGAACCCGCGCGCCAAGCTCCAGGCGACCGGCGTCGACGGAGCCGGGCGGCGCCAGTACCTCTACCACCCGGAGTATCGGGCGGCGCAGGAGGCGAAGAAGTTCGACAGCCTCGTCCGGTTCGGCGAGCTCCTGCCGGACCTGCGGCGGCAGATGGCGCGCCATCTCGAGCTCGATCCGTTCGAACAGGAGTGGACGTCCGCGGTCGCGCTGTCGTTCGTCAACCGAGCGTGGTTCCGGGTCGGATCGGAGCGCTACGCGACGTCGACCCGGACGTACGGCGTGACGACGCTGCAGAAGCGCCACGCGAGCGTGCGCGGAGATCGCGTCGTCTTCCGCTTCCGGGCGAAGCACCGGGTGCTCGTGCGCGCTTCGATCGTCGATCCCGTGCTTTCCGACGCGATCCGCGAGCTGCTCGACTACCCGGGCGGCTCGCGCCTCTTCCGTTTCGAGCGGGACGGCGAGCGGGCGCTCCTGACCGGCTCCATCCTCAACGACTACGTCGCCGAGCACCTCGGCCCCGACTTCACGACCAAGGACTTCCGCACCTGGGGCGGCACCCTCACCGCGGCGATCGCACTTGCGGAGCACGGCCCGCCGGAGTCGCAGGGCGAGGAGCGCCGGATCCTCGCGGCAGTCATGCGCCGCGTCGGCGAGGAGCTCGGGAACACCGCGAGCGTCGCGCGCTCGTCCTACGTGAGCCCGGCCGTCGTGGAGCAGTGGCGAGCGGGGCACACGATCGAGACGGGCACGAGACCGCGGCGCCCCGTGCTCGTCGGCGCCCCCAAGGGGCTCCTGCCGGAGGAGAAGGAGCTGCTCACGCTGCTCCGCTCCTGGCGGATCAAGCGCGCGCTCGCCGCCTGACGTTTCGCGACCGCACGTGGCGGGGTACCGCCCGCCCGTGAGACCGAGCCTCGAGGCACTGCGGGAGGAGGCCGAGGACTGCCGCCGCTGCGATCTCTGGAAGCTCGGGACGCAGGTGGTCTTCGGCGAAGGGAGGACGCGGTCGCTCATGCTCGTGGGCGAGCAGCCGGGCGACGTCGAGGACCGCGAGGGCCGGCCGTTCGTCGGCCCCGCGGGAACGCTGCTCCGGGGCGTGCTCGCCGAGGTGGGGATCGACGAGGACAGGGTGTATCTGACGAACGCCGTCAAGCACTTCAAGTGGCGCCCCGGCGGCGCCGGCGGCAAGCGCCGGATTCACGACAAGCCGAACTGGACCGAGGTCAAGGCGTGCGGCCACTGGCTCGCGCTCGAGCTCGCGGCGGTCCGCCCTCAGGTCGTGGTCGCGCTCGGAGCGACCGCGGCCCAGGCGCTGTTCGGGAGGTCGGCGCGGGTCGGGACCCTGCGCGGACAGGTCCTCGTGCTGGAGAACAGCACACCGGCGCTCGTGACCATCCACCCGTCGGCGGTGCTGCGGGCGGGGGACGACCGCGAGGCGCGCAAGGACGAGCTGAGGGCCGATCTCGAGCTCGCCCGCGCGGCGCTCGACGAGCTGGTCGCGACCAGCCGCAGCTGAGCTCAGAGCTCGAGCTGCAGGAAGTCCGTGCCGGTGACGTGCACCGCGACGTTCCGCACCGGCACCTCGCCGATCACCCCTGCCGGCGCGCCGTGGTGCGCATGGCCGTGGACGACGAGATCCGGGCGGTACATGCCGATGGGCGCGGCGAGCCGTCCGGAGCCGAGGAAGGCCCAGATCTGCTCGGGCTCGCCGACGAGCGTGTCCGTGATGGGCGCGTAGTGCATGAGGACGATGTCGCGATGGCAGCCCGCGATCGCCTCGAGGCCCTGCTCGAGCGCCTCGACCTCGAGCGTCGTCTCCCGGTAGATGTCGCGGAGGAGCGCCTCGCCGAAGTCCGGGATCTCGGCTCCGGGGAAGCCGCCGACGAAGCCCTTGACGCCGACCACCCCGACCTCCAGGTCACCGATCTCGAGGATGACGTGCTCGCGGTCGAGCATCTGGACGTTCGCGTCCTCGAGCACGCTCCGCACCTCGTCCGCCCTTCCGGAGTGGTGGTCGTGGTTCCCGAGCACGCCGACGACGGGCAGCTCGAGCCCCCGGCAGGCATCGGCGAGCACCTCGGCCTGCTCGGGCAGCCCGTGCGTCGTCAGGTCGCCGGCCAGGAGGACGAGGTCGGCCTCGCCCTCGAGCGCGGCGAAGCTGCGGGCCAGGCGCTCACGCAGGGGCTCGGCGGAATGGAGATCCCCGGCCGCCGCGATACGGATCGTCGTCGCGGTCATCGAGGAAGCCATACCCGGCGCGACGGCAGCCCGAACGCCGGTTCGGAGCGCCGCTCGAGGGGTATCAGGACGTGGTGCCTTCACAACAGCAGCGGAAGGAGATCGACGAGCTCGTCCCCGCGATGAAGCGGGCAGCCGCCGCCCTGCGCACGGCCGAGGTCCCCTTCATGCTCGGTGGCGGCCTCGCCGCGTGGGCGCGAGGAGGCCCGCCCTCGGGGCACGACGTGGACTTCTTCGTCCGCGAGGCGGACGCGGAGCGCTCGCTCGACGCGCTCGTCGCGGCGGGCTTCGAGGCCGAGCGACCGCCCGAGGAGTGGCTCCTCAAGGCCTACGACGGCGACGTCCTCGTCGACCTCATCTTCCGCCCGGCCGGCGGGGCGATCGAGCCGGCCCACTTCGAGCGCGCCGGCGAGATGGAGGTGATGGGTCAGACGCTCCTCGTCGCCTCCGTCGACGACGTGCTCGTCACGAAGCTCATGGCGCTGACGGAGCAGGAGCCCGACTTCCAGGCTGTGCTCGCGCTCGCACGCGCGCTGCGGGAGCAGATCGACTGGAGCTACGTGCGCGAGCAGTCGAGCCCGTCGCCGTTCGGACGCGCGTTCTTCACGCTCGTGGAAGGCCTCGGCATCGTCGACCCGTCGGAGGACCGGGCCGCTGCCTGACCGAGAGACGGCCTCCGTGAGTCGCTTGCGACCCACGGAGGCCGGGATGTTGCTCGGCTAAACGGTGTCGTCCCAGGCGCGGTAGCCGGGGCCGCCGTGGCCGTAGTACGAGGTCAGCTGACCGCGGTAGCCCTCGTCGTCGATCAGCGAGTCGTCGAACTCGGGCGCGTCCTTGATCTGGTCCTTCGTCCGGTTGACGTAGACCCTCTCCTCTTCGTCGTCGATCTCGCGGATCACGCCCGCGGGCAAGAGGACCTTCTTGCCGAAGATCCACGGGCCCGTGTCCACGACGATGTGCCCAATGCCGGCGGCATCGCCGGTTGCGTCGTCGACCTTGCCGATGGAGCCGTCGAGCGCCTCGACCTCGTAGCCGACAGCGCTCGCTGCGTCGAAGCCCGCGCCGACCCGGCTCGTCTGCCGATACGTCCAAACATCGACCTGCATGAAATCCAGCCTCCTTGGTTAGACAGTCGCCTTCGCGGTACCCGTGACTCGAGACCGGAAAACCACGACGACTGGACGGCGACCGACAGGAGTGCCGATACTCGGCGTGTGGACTGGAGCGAGTTCGACCCCGACGGCCTCTTCGCCGTGATCCGGGAGCAGCGCCCGGCGCACGAGGCCGAGCGCACGATTCGTGCCCTCGAAAACGTCCTCGCAGCTGCGCGCTCCGATCCGGAGAGTCTCGAGCACCTCCTGGTCGCGGTCGTGTCGTTGATCGCGCTGGAGCGGGGCGAGACGCCACGCACCGTTCTCGAGCAACTCTTCCGGCGTTCCGTGTCCGACGCCGAGTGGCGTCGCGACTACCAGCCGCTCTTCGACTGAGCTGAGGTTTCAAGGTACGCGGGCCGGGAACCCTCGGCGCATGGCCAGGCACCAATCGCTGCTCCGCCCCGCGCGACAGCATCGAATCCAGTGGTTCGGGACCGCGACGCCTGTCGGCGGCAGCCCCGACCCGCTGGCTGAGTGGACGGCGCGGCCGGTCGGACGTCTCGGGAGGCCGCTCCTCGTCGAGATCGAGACGTACCTGAACTTCTTCGCGATCGCCCGTGCCGAGGCCGAACCGCACGAGCGCTGACCGGCGCGCGGCGGTCCACGGTGTCCGCCTGACGCGAGGCCTCCGCTCTCGCTCATCATGTAGGGAGTGAAGCTGCGTATGCGCAGGACCGGCTCGGCGCGTTACGACCTCGCCGCCCGCACGACGCTCGCGCGCTACGGCGTCGGCGCCGGGCTGGCGCTCGCCGCGGTGGGCGTCGGACGGGCCCTCTCCACGTACACCGACGGTCCGCCGTACACGCTGCTCGTCGGCGCGGTGGCCATCTCGATCTGGTACGGCGGTTTCGGCCCCGGGCTGCTCACCGTGATCCTCGGCTGGTCGCTCAGCCCTCTGCTCATGACGGACTCTCCGAGCTTCGACCTCGCCGAGCAGGACGAGCTTCGGTGGGTGACGTCCCTGGTCGTCGGGTTGCTCGTCGTCTGGGTCAGCCTCGTCATGCGGCGCGGCCAGGAGCGCGCGGCGAGCGCTGCGGTCGAGGCGGAGGAGTCGACGCGGCAGATGGCCTCCATCCAGTCTTTGACGACGGCACTCTCGGCGGCGCTCACGCCGTCGGACGTCGCGCACGAGCTGATCCTGCGCACGCCGCCGCTCATCGGGGCCCGCGGTGGGGCCCTCGGGCTCATCGAGGGCGACGAGCTCGTCATCGTCGAGCCGTCGGGCGTCACGCCGCAGACCCACGCGCCCGGGGTCCGGCTACCGCTCACGACGAACGCCCCGATCGTCCGGGCGGCTGCCGAGGGCACACCCCAGCAGGCCAACGACCGGTCGACGTTCGAGCGCGACTACCCCGACGGCGCGCGGCTCTCGCCATATGCGCGCGCAGCGCTGGCGGTTCCCCTGAGCGCCGGAGGACAGATCGTGGGCTCGCTGAGCTTCCTGTACGACCGCTCCGAGGCGATGCACGAGGAGGCCGAGGCGATCGCCGCGATCGCGGCCGATATCGGAGGCCAGGCCCTTGAGCGCTCGCGGCTCTACGAACGCGAGCAGGTGTGGCGGCAGACGCTCGACCGGCTCCTGCGGCTCGCCCCACGGCTCTACGCGGGCACGATCGACGAGATCAGCGTCGAGATCTGCCGCGAGGCCCGGCGCGCGCTCGCCGCGGACATCACCGAGGTCTGGCGCGTGGACAGCGAGTGGGTCTGGCTCGACCTCGTCTGCCGCGATCCCGAAGGCGAGACCCTGAGCGCCGAGGAGCGCCTCGACATCGCGCAGCTGCCCGGGCTCCGCGAGGCGGTCGAGAAGCTCGACGTCGTGTTCGTCGCGGACGCCGAGGAAGTGGTCCGCGGAGAGCTCCTCGAGTACGTTCGTAGCGTCGGGATCCGCTCGTGGCTGTGGGCGCCCATCGCCGTGGGCGGGAACGCCGAGCGGGTGCTGTTCTTCTCCTGGTCGACCCCGCTGGGCGACCCGGACCCGTCGCTCATGGTGCTCGCCCGTCGGTTCTCCGACCACGCGGGCCTGGCGCTCGAGCAGCTCGAACGCCGCGACGCCGAGGAGGAGTCCACGCGCCGCGCGGCGGAGACGAGGCGGTTGCTCGACACGACCGCCGCTCTCGCGGCGGTCTCCACGTCGGCCGAAGTCGCGGAAGCGACCATCCGCGAAGGGCTGCGTAGCCTCGGCGCAGCGAGCGGCGTGGTCGTGAGGCTGACCGAGGAGGGCGACCAGCTCGAGCTCCTCGACAGCCAGGGCTATCGGCCGGAGACGGTCGCTCCCTGGACGACGATCCCGCTCGGCGCCGAGGTCCCGCTCGCTCAGGCGGTGCGCGACAACGCGGTAGTCGCCATCGAGAGCGAGGAGGAGCTCAGGCGCCGGTTCCCCGCGGCCGCTGCGGGCCGGAGCGAGCCTACGAGCTCGTGGCTGGCGCTCCCGCTCGGCCCTGCAGGGTCGCCCGTCGGCGCGGTCGGATTCTCGTTCACCGCTGCGCGCGCGTTCTCTGAGGCAGAGCTTGCGTTCGCCGAGGCCCTGGCGCGCCAGTCGGGCCAGGCCCTCGACCGCGCGCTGCTGCTCGAGGCCGAGTACGCAGCCCGCACCCGCGCCGAGGAGCTCGTCGTGCTCACGAGCGCGCTGAGCGAAGCGCTCGACACGACCGACGTCGTGCGCGCGCTCCGCGAGCAGCTCCTCGGCGAGACGAGCATCGAAGCGGTCGGGGTCTACCTGCTCGTGAATGGTGCAGGGCTCCACCTCGTCGAAGCGGAGGAGGGCGAGCTGGGGTCGAACGCCGCGCTGCGCGAGCTGGCAGCCGACGCGAGCTCCGCCCCCGCGGCCGCTGCGCGCGAGCGATCGCCGGTCTGGATCGACGCGGCCGAAACGTGGGCCTCGTACGAGGACGCGGACCGCTGGCGGGAAGCCGGCTTGCACGGTCTCGGAGCGGTACCGCTCATCGTGGAGCGACGGCTCGTCGGCGTGCTCGTTGTCGGCTTCCGTTCGCCCGCCGAGATCGACGAGAGCATGCGCGAGGCCGTCGAGCTCGTCGCCGGCCGTGCGGCGCCGACACTCGAGCGCTCGTGGCTCATGGAGCGGGAGCAGATCGCACGGGTGGGAGCCGAGTCCGCGTCGCGGCGGACGCGGAGGCTCCAGTCGATCACGCAGGAGCTCGCGGCAGCGCCGACGACGGGCGAGGTCGCGGAGATCGTCGTGCGCGAGGCAGCCGCAGCGGTCGGCGCCGACGCCGCGGTCGTGTTCGCGATCGAGGAGGCGCGCGAGGCGCCATACGTCCTCGCCTCGCTGGGCTTCGAGGAAGAGGACGCTCTGAACGAGCTCATCGCGCCCGTCGCGGATGCGGCTCTCCGCAACTCCGTCGTCACGCTCGACGGTGGCCCGACGAGCGACCTGACCGAGAACGCAGTCCTGGCCGCCGCGGGCAAGGCGGGTCTGCACGCTGCCCTCAGCGTGCCGCTCGGAGTCGGGTCACGCCTGCTCGGCGCGCTCTTCGTGGGCTTCGATACCCGCGGGTCGCTTCCCGCCGAGGACGCCGCGCTCGTGCAGACGCTCGCCCGCATCGGAGCGCAGGCGCTCGAGCGCAGCCGGCTCTTCGACGAGGAGCAGCGACTCCGGATGAGGACCGAGCGGATCCAGGAGCTGACGGAGGCGCTGTCGGGCTCGCTCACGCAACAGGACGTCGCAGAGGTCGTGGTCGACGCGCTCGTGCGGGGCGCCGGCGCCGACGGAGCGGCCTTCTCGATCGTGCTCGACGACCGACAGGTGCAGCGAAAGCTCGCCTGGCGCGGGTACGAGCCGGAGGAGCAGGAGCCGTGGCTCGAGACGCCGCTCTCGGCGCCGACACCCGGGAACCGCGCGCTCAGCGCGAGGTCGATCGTCTTCTACCAGACGGTCGCCGAGCTGGCCGCCGACTTCCCCGAGGCGGCTGCACGCATGCGGCGGACGACCCACGAGTCGTTCCTCTTCGTCCCCCTCGTGGCCGGCAGGCGCATGAACGGCATAGTCATCACGTCCTTCGCGCAGCCCGTCGCGCTGAGCGCGGAGGACCGCGCCTTCATCGAGACGCTCACGAGCCAGGCGGCCCAGGCGCTCGACCGCGCCCGCAGCTTCGAGTCCGAGCGCACCATCGCGGAGACGCTCCAGCGCAGCGTCCTCCCCGTCACCCTCCCGAGCCTGCCGAACGTGCAGCTCGCGGCCCGCTACCTCCCGGGCACCGACGAGGTCGACGTCGGAGGAGACTGGTTCGACGCGATCCTGCTTCCGACCGGCCGCCTCGGCGTCGCGGTCGGCGACGTCGTCGGCAAGGGCGTGCAGTCGGCGGCGACCATGGCCCAGCTGCGGAACGCTCTGCGCGCATTCGCCCTCGACCAGATGAAGCCGTCCTCGACCGTCTCACGGCTCAACCGCCTGACCGAGGAGCTGCCGGACTCGGCATTCGCGACGCTCGTCTACGCAGTCCTCGATCCCGAGACGGGCATCTGCCGCGTGACGTCCGCGGGTCACCCGCCGCCGCTCCTCGTCCAGCCGGACGGGCGCGCGGAGTACATCGAAGGCGGCCGCGGGCTGCCGCTGGGGACGGGCGCGAACGCGCGCTACCGCCAGGAGACCGTCGAGCTCCCGGTCGGCTCGACGCTGATCTTCTACACGGACGGGCTCGTCGAACGGCGCTCCGAGTCCATCGACGAAGGCCTCGAGCGCCTCCGCACGGCGGCAGAGGACGCGCCGGGGAACCCGGAGCGTCTCGTCGAGCACATCCTCGACGCGCTCGTCGGCGACAAGGGCCGCCGCGACGACATCGCAGTCCTTGCCGTCCGGCTGCTCGCGGTCGCGCCGAAACCGCTCGAGCTGCGCCTCCCGCGGGCGCCACGCTCGCTCGATCTCGTGCGTGATGCCCTGCGAACGTGGCTCGAGCATGCGCCAGTCAGCCAGGCCGAGGCCCAGGACATCGTGCTCGCGACCTGGGAGGCGTGCGCGAACGCGGTGGAGCATCCGACAGGCCCGGACGGAGACGCGACCTTCACCATCGGCGCCGAGCTCGAGAACTCGTCCGTTCTCGTGTCGGTGAAGGACTCCGGCCGCTGGCTCACGGCGACGGAGCGCCCCGACCGGGGCCTCGGGCTAGAGCTGATCCGCGCGGTGATGTCTTCGGTCGCGATCGACTCGGGAGAAGCCGGGACGCACGTTCGCCTCGAGAAGGAGATCGCCGGCCACCGAGTCCCGGCTGCGGAAGCCGGCAGGTCGCGCTAGAGGAGCCAGACGAGCAGGATGATGATGATGATGAGTGCGAGCAAGCCGCCACTGATGTACATCTCTCAGCCTCCTTTCCGTCGGATCCGAACGGGCCGGTGATTCCACCCGCCTGACGAGTTCAAACTCGGCCGCCGCACGTTTCGCGCCGGGGAGTTCGAGGTACGGCTCTCCTCCGAACGGAATCGAGGAGGTCGAGACGATGCCCCCACGCGGTGTGAAGAAGGGAACGAAGCGCGCCCGCCAGTACGAGCACATCAAGGAGTCGGCGCGTGAGCGCGGCGCCTCGGAGGATCGAGCCGAGGAGATCGCCGCGAGAACCGTCAACAAGGAACGCGCGCGGCACGGCGAGGCGGCAAGCTCGTCGCGGCTCTCCCGCGAGGACATCTCGTCCGGCCGGCGCGGCGGCCTCCGCAGCCATCGGCGCAGCCCGCGCGGGCCGACGCGGGACCAGCTCTACGAGGAGGCCAAGCGGCGCAACGTGAAGGGCCGCTCGAAGATGACGAAGGCGCAGCTCGCGCGGGCGCTTTCGCGCTAGGTCACCCGGTTGCGCGACCGCCGCGCGGCTGCGGAGCGTTTCGGCGGCGGTCGCGCCGGGTACTCGTCAGCGATGGACTACAGAGCGCTGACGTTGCACCATCTCTCGCCGACGCTCCGGAGCCCGAGTCCTGATCGTCGCTAGGGTGGCCCGAAGACTCACGTGCTCGCGGAGCTCATAGCGCCGAGGCGCGGATGACTGCCGTCATGGATCGCAACGTCGACGCACTCCTCATCGCGTACCACCGAACCGGCGACGCCGCTGCGCGAGATCAGGCTCTCGTAGAGCTGATGCCGCTCGTCCGCGCGCTCGCGGCCCGGTATGCGGGACGCGGGGAGCCCCTGGAGGACCTCGTGCAGGTCGGCTCGCTCGGGCTGATCAAGGCCGTCGACCGCTTCGACGTCGATCGTGGCGTCGAGTTCTCGAGCTACGCCGTGCCGACGATCGTCGGCGAGATCCGGCGCCACTTCCGGGACAAGGCATGGGCGATGCACGTCCCGCGACGCCTGAAGGAGCTGAGCGTCCGGCTCTCCCGGCTCCTCGACGAGCTCACGAACCAGCTCGGGCGCTCGCCGACGGTCGCCGAGCTCGCCGAGGCGGCGGGCGTCGAGGAGGAAGAGGTGATCGACGCGCTCGACTCGTCGCATGCGTACTCGACGCGCTCACTGCACGCGCCGTTCGACGACGAGGGCGACGAGAGCCTTGCCGACCGGCTCGGCGTCGAGGAGCGCGGCTATGTCGACGTCGAGGAGGGGTCGCTCGTCGAGGCCGGCCTGGACTCTCTCGACGAGCGTGAGCGGCGCATCGTCGAGCTGCGCTTCTTCCAGGAGATGACCCAGTCGCAGATCGCAGCCGAGCTCGGCATCTCGCAGATGCACGTCTCGCGCCTGCTTCGGCGCGCGCTTGCCGGCATGCGGGGGACAATCGAGGAGCTGATGGAGGAGCCGACATGAGCGACCCCGTCGTGACCCTCACGTTCCCGGCCAGGCCGGACTACCTCGTGCTCTCACGGCTGGCACTCTCCGGGCTCGCACGCGCGTACCCGCTGCACCCGGACGTGCTCGCCGATCTCAAGCTGGCGATCACCGAGGCGTGCGGCAACGCCGTCCGGCATGCCTACGGAGACGACGACGGGCCGGTCACCATCGGCTTCAACGTCGTCGACGACACGCTCGAGATCGTCGTCACCGACCAGGGCACCGGGCTCTCCGTTCCTCCCGACGAGGAGTGGGACATGCCGGACGAGCCCGAGGGCGGGATGGGCATGGCGATCATCAGGACGGTCGTGGACGAGCTCGATGTGACGCGGGGCCCGAACGGCCTCGGCACCGTCGTCCGTATGACCAAGCGCCTGACGCCGTCGGACGACGGCGACCGTCCGAGCTAGCGACCTGCGCACAGTTCGGCCACCGCGTCCTCGCGCGAGGCGGCGACAGGCAGCGACCGGTCGAGCGTCGTGATCTCGAAGATCCTGCGCGCCGCCGTCTGCGGGAGCACGACCCGCGCGGCCACGTCTCGCTCCCGCGCGGCCTTGAGTGCGCGCACGATCGCGCCGAGCACCGTGGAGTCCATGAAGGTGACCCGGCTCACGTCGACGACGAGCGGACTCGCGCCGTCTCTCCCGGCCTCCTCGAGCCGCGCCGTCAGCTCCGGGCCGGAGTAGGCATCGACCTCCCCGGCGACAGTCACGATCACGACTCCGTCCTCGTGCTCGATGCGAATGCGGTGCACGACCGGTACCCAAGCAGAGCCCGAGGCCGCAGCCGGTGGGCTGCGACGGCTTTCGACGATGACCTAGCCTCGTCGCTCGCTCAGGGCTCGCCACAGGGCGAGGATGACGATGGCGCCGACGATCGCCGCCGCCCAGGTGCTCAGGTCGAAGAACTCGTCGATCGGGTCGCCCAGCCCCAGGAGCGAGGCGACGAAGCCTCCGAGCAGCGCTCCCGCGATCCCGACCAGCGTCGTGATGATGCAGCCCCCCCGTTCCTCGCCGGGCATGATCGCCTTCGCGATCACACCGGCGAGGAACCCGAGGAGGATCCAGCCGATGATTCCCACTTAGACCCGGTCGTCCTTGACGATGGTGGTGTTCTGTCCGCCCTGCGCTGCCTCGCGCGGGCCACCGAAGCCGCCCCAGCTCGACCAGAAGGCGAACGAGAGCACCAAACCGACGATCCCGACGATGAGGAGGATGACGCCGACCACCTGGATATCCAGGCCGGAGACCTCCGCGCTCACCGCCCAGGCCAGGATCGCCCCGGCGGCGATGAGGAGAAGACTGACGCTGATACCCATGACCCTTCCTTTCGCGTTGGTTGCGAACCGCAACGACGGCAGCAGGTACCCCGGGGACGACGAACGGAAACGCCAGGGGTTGCTAGGAGCTCGGCTCGCGCACGAGCTCGTCGATGCTCGAGCGCACCGTCGCGACCGCCTTGAGCCCGACGATCTCGATCGTGCGGGCGATCGGAGCATCCGGCTCCAGCACGACGTGCAGGCGCTCCTGACCGCCGCAGCGTCGCGCGACGCGGAAGAGCATGTGCAGCGCGGCGCTGTCGACGAAGCCGACGTCGTTCAGGTCGAGCACGAGCGCGTCTTCGAGTCCGAGGCCCTCGAGCCGCTCGTCCACCTCCGGCGCGTTAGTGAGGTCGAGCTCGCCACCGAGCTTCACGACCGTCAGACCGTCGCCGGAAGGCTCGCCGACCTCGAACTCGTACGGCGTCACGACCTCAGCATATTCCCGTTGCAGTCCAGGCCACGACTCGCTGGACGTTTGCGCCGGATGGTTCGAGGGCATGCTCGTGAGCGTGGAAGACTCGGAGTTCCCGGTTCACGCGACCAACGGCATCGAGACGGTCGAGCACTTTCGGATCGACGAGGCACGTCCCGCCGGCACCGACGCGGTCCTGTTCGTCCTCTACGGCGAGGTCGACCTCCATGTCGCACCCGAGGTTCGCGATCGACTGGATGCGGCGGTACAGGGAGGGACGAGGAAAGTCGTCGTCGACCTCTCCCGGGTGTCTTTCGTCGACTCGATGGCACTCGGAGTCCTCCTCGGCACGCTCAAGCGCCTTCGGGCCGAGGGTGGTGAGTTGCGGCTCGTCGTTCCGAGCAGCCAGCTCCGCCGCATCTTCGAGATCACGCTCCTCGACGAGGTCTTCGAGCTCACGGACACGCGTCAGGAGGCTCTGGCCGCCTTCGCGAGCTCATGGGGGGTATGACCCCCGGAGCTCAGCCTCCGGTCGCGGCGAGCGCAGCCTCGAGGGTTCCGTGGATGGGCACGCGCGCCTCGACGTTCGCGATCTCGAGAGTCCGTAGCACTCCGGGATCGGAGGTCACGATCGTGAGCGCGCCTCCGTTCTCGGCAGCGACTCTCGCGCTGCTCAGCACGACGCGAATGGCCGAGGAGTCGAGGAACGTGCACCCGGTGAGGTCGAGGACGATCCTCTCGCCTGCCGGCATCGCCGTGAGAGCAGCCTCGAAATCGGAGCACGTCGCGAGATCGAGCTCGCCCGTCACGCGCACGATGCTCCGGCCCGCGTCGTGCGAGACCGTGGCGACCTCGAAGGGCTGGGCCTCGCTCACGGACGCGAGTCTAGGCAAACCTGCGATCCTCACCTCGTAGCGGATCGACCGACTAGATGAGGACGACGATGTCCGACGCACCCAGATCTTCGACCGCGACCGAGATGGATCGCATCGTGCTCACCCTCCCCGGCGACGCAAGGCTCCGCGGAGTCGCCTCGCTCGTGCTCGGAGGCATCGGGAGCCGCATCGACCTGCCGTACGAGAAGGTGGACGAGCTCCAGCTCGCCGTGCTCACGGTGCTCGGGGCCTGCGATCTCGAATCGGCGACCATCGAGGTCGAGATCGGCGAGGCCGACGTACTCGTGAGCGTAGGCCCGCTTCCGACGGGCGCCGTAGCCGCGCCGGGACTGCCCGCGGTGCTCGAACGGCTCGTGGACGGCGTCGAGGCAGCGCCGCGCAGCGCAGACGGCGAGGGCAAGGAGTGGGTAACGCTCCGGCTCGCGCGTCCCCCGTTCGCCTAGCCCGCCGACTGTTTCGCGCTTCGCCGGACGGGGCACCCGTGAAGGGTGGAGACGTCGACCGCCCAGAAGCTCCCCGCGCTCGTCTTCGTCGGCCGCGAGCGGTCCGGCCCCTCTCGTCGTATGGAGAGCCTCGTGGCCTGGGTGAAGGTCACGCAGAAGAAGCGGCTCCGCGTCGTCGAGGTCGACGCCGACGCGTCACCCGAGCTCGTCAGCGAGCTCGGGGTGTCGCAGGTGCCGGCCCTCGTGCTCGTGAAGGACCAGCACGTCCTCGGCCGCCTCGAGGGCCGGGCGACCGGACGCGAGATCGAAGACCTGATCCGCCCCTATCTCTAGTGCTGGTGGCCGTGCGCGCCGTGGGCGTGCGCGTGCCCCTTGCCGCGGGCGATGAGCGCACGGTTGACGAGGAAGGTCGGACCCCACGCGACCGCCAGCGCGACGGCGAGCGAGATCCAGAAGAGCGCGTCGCCGAGACCGGCGTCCATCGCACCGGGCCAGAGGAGGAGGACCGCGTTGTCCACGATCTCCATCGTCGTGATCGAGAGCGTGTCCGCGACGAGCGCGATTCCGAGCGCGGCGGCGAGCGCCGTCCCCGCCCGGATGAGCGGGACGAGCGTCAGCAGGTAGCCGAAGAAGAACGCGAGAGCCACGGCGAGCGCGATCGAGGCGGTGTCTCCCCAGCCCCACCAGGTCGCGAGCACCATGCCGAGCACCTCGCCGATCCCGCACCCGGTGAGGCAGTGATTCGTCGCCCGCACGGCGAGAGCGTTGACCCCCACGGGTCGAGAGTAGACTCCCGCGCCATGTTCGAGGGTGGGCTGGCCGAGCTCCATACGCACCTCGGAGGCTCCGTGGCCTCGGACATCCTCTGGAGCCTCGCGCACGAGCAGGGCATCGCGCTCCCGGTCAAGGACTACTGGGAATTCGACGCGCTCGTGACCGTCTCCGACCCGCGCGGCGTGAAGGGCCTCGACGAGCTCGACCAGCTCTACCACTGGACGGAGCTCATCCAGTCCTCGCCGATCGCGGTCGAGCGCTCGGTGCATGCCGCGATCGGGGGCGCGTATCGCTCGCAGGGGATCACGACGCTCGAGCTTCGATTCAATCCGATGAAGCGCAATCGCGGCGGCGAGCGCGACCTCGACCACATCATCCTGGCGGCGGTCCGCGGCCTCGACCGCGCGAGCCTCGAGTACCCGCAGGTGCGCGCGGGCCTGATCCTCATGATGGACCGCACCTTCGACCGGCGGCTGAACGAGATCATCGTGGAGAAGGCCGTCGGGTGGTCCGCCCGCGGGATCGTCGGCGTCGACATCGCCGGGCCGCGTCCCGGTGGAGTGCGCTACGACTACACGCAGCTCGCCCCGCTGGTCGAATCCGCGCGCGAGGCCGGCCTCGGAGTGACGATCCACGTCGGTGAGGAGGGCGGCGATCTCGGCCGCGAGGAGCTCGGAGAGGTGCTCGAGTCGCTCCGCCCCGAGCGCATCGGCCACGGGATCCTCGCCGCAGGCGATGCCGAGCTCGAGCGTCTCCTGCGCGAGCACGGAACGGTGCTCGAGATCTGCCCCACGTCGAACCTCCTGACGGGCGCCTTGCCCGACGAGGCGGCTGTCCGCGACACGTTCCGCCGCTTCGTGGACGCGGGCGTCGCGTTCACGATCGCGACCGACGGCCCGGAGATGATGCGGACGCACCTTCGGGACGAGTTCGAGCTCCTGCTCCGGCTCGAAGCGCTGGACGACGACGAGCTCCGCGAGGCGAACGCGCGCGGCCACGCCGCCGCGTTCAGCCGGTCGACGCCGATCGCCGCGTAGAGTCGTCGCGACTAGCCGGCTGCGCTGCGGCGACGCTGCGCGGGAGCCTGCGCGTCGCCCGAGGACACGCTCGCGGCGAGCGCACGCAGGAACGCGCGCACCGCCGCCGGAGACTCGATCCGGATGTGCTCCCTCGGACCGCCCTCCGAGGACGCCGCCGGCAGCAGGCCGCCCACGTGGCCGGCGATCGACCTGGATGGCAGCGCCTCCAGGAGATCGTGGTCGGTGCGGTCGTCCCCGAGCCCGATGACGAAACTCCGAGGCGGGCGCTTGCCCTCGGGGAACAGGCTGCGCACGTAGAGACCCTTGTCCACGCCCCGCGCGCGTACCTCGACGACGCGGTGGCCGAGAAGCACTTCCGCGGGCAGGCCGGCCAGCTGCTGCGAGAGATCGTTCAGGAGCTCGTGCGCGCGCCACGCTCCGTACTCGGGCTCGGCCTCCCGGTAGTGCCACGCGATCGCGCACGACTTGCGTTCGACGAACGCGCCCGGGACATCTGCCGCGACGCGACGCAGGAGCCGCTCGATCTGCGGCATCCACGCAAGGTCGAGATCGACGAGCGTCCGCCACGGCTCCCCCGGCGCGCGGGTGAGGTACCCGTGCTCGGCGCAGAGGTGGATCGGAAGCTGGCCGAACCACTGCTCGAGGTTCCGCCGCCGACGGCCGCTCACGATGTGCACGTCGGTCCCCGGAAGCGCCGCGAGCTCGCGGAGCAGTGAGCGGATCTCGGGCGTCGGCAGCGCGAGGTCGGGATGCGGCTCGATCTCGCGGAGGGTGCCGTCGTAGTCGAGGAGGACCGTGCGCGCTCTCGCGCGTGCGAAGCGGCCGGCGAGCTTCTCCTGGAGCTCCTCGTCGAGGAACGGCGGCGGCCGTCGGCGCTTGTCGCGCCGGGAGTTGCGCTCGAGCCGCATGAGGAAGCCGTCCGCCCAGCGGCGGCAGTCGAGCGCCTCGACGCGCTTCATCATCGTCTCCAGCCGGCGGCGCCGCTCGCGCGGGCCGAGCCCGAGGGCCGTCCCGAGCTGGTCGACGACGCTGTCCACGTTCCAGGGGTTGACGAGCAATGCGCCCGGCAGCACCTGGGCCGAGCCGGCGAACTCGGAGAGCAGGAGCGACCCGCGCCAGCGGCCGGGGAGCGTGGCCGCCTCGGACTGACAGAGGACGAACTCGTGCGCGACGAGGTTCATCCCGTCGCGGAGCGGCGTGACCATCATCACGTCCGCACGCCGGTACAGGGCGACGAGACCCGGCTTCGAGATGTCGCGGTGGAGGTATTCCACGGGCGTCACGCCCGGCTGCCCGAAGCGGCCGTTGATGCGGGAGATGAGGAGCTCGATCTCGTCGCGCTGACCCCGGTACTCGGGGCTCTCGAGCCTGGACGGGACGAGGACCTGCAGCATCGTCGTCGTGCGCGCGAGCGCCGGGTCGCGCTCGAGGAAGCGCTCGTACGCCAGGAGCTTCTGCGGGATCCCCTTCGTGTAGTCCAGGCGCTCGACGCCGAGCACGAGCCGGCGTCCCTCGTACTGCTGCTCGAGCTGCGCGTAGAGCCGGGCGGTCTCGGCCTCCTCGAGGGTCGTCCGAAAGCCCGCCACGTCGATGCCGATCGGGTCCACCCCGATGCCGACGTGGCGCGAGGCGACGTCGAGTGAGTCGGGGCGGGAGTCGAGGCCGAGCACGCGCAGGCAGGTGGAGCGAAAGTGCCGGGAGTAGTCGCCGATGTGGAAGCTCACGTAGTCCGAGCCGAGGACACCACGCAGGAGGCTCTCGCGCTCGGGCAGCAGGCGGTAGACCTCGGAGGACGGGAACGGCGTGTGCAGGAAGAAGCCGATCGAGAGCTCGGGCGAGCGCCGCCGGAGGATGGCGGGCACGAGCATCAGGTGGAAGTCGTGCACCCAGACCCGCGTGTCGGGCCCGCACTGCTCGAGGATCGCGTCGGCGAAGCGCTCGTTGACCTGGACGTAGTGCTGCCACGCCTCGGGTGTGATCCGCAGCCGATCGGCGAAGTAGTGGAAGAGCGGCCAGAGCGTGTCGTTGCAGACGCGGCCGTAGAAGTCCTCCTCCTCCTCGGCCGTCAGGTAGACCGGGACAAGGTTCTGCTTCTCGAGCCGCTTCGAGACGTCGCGCTTCCTGTCGTCGGGAATCACCGCACCCGGCCAGCCGACCCAGACGGAGTCCCCGCGCACCGCTCGCAGCGCTGCCGCCAGGCCGCCGACCGACTCGGAGACCTCGAACCCGTCGTCCTGGACGAGCACGCGGACGGGCAGGCGATTGCTCGCGACGACGAGATCCGGGTATCGCTTGCCTCGTGCCAGTGTCGCCTCCCTCGGTGACCCTCCGATCCGCGCAGGTACAACCTACGTCGCCGGCAACGGCTGGACCATGACCAACGGACTCGGAATCATCGGCAACTGCTCGTACAACGCGCTGCTCCGCGAGGGCTCCGTGGAGTGGCTCTGCTGGCCGCGCCCGGACTCGAGCTTCGTCTTCGGCCCGCTGCTCGACCGCGAGCGCGGAGGCGTCTTCACCGTCGAGGGCGTCGGCGCGATCGATGTCCGTCAGGAGTACGTGGAGAACACGAACGTCCTCAGCACGGTGTTCAGCGGGCCCGAGGGCAGCTTCGAGCTCATCGACTTCGCGCCCCGCTTCGCGCAGTTCGACCGCTTCTTCAAGCCCTCGATGCTCGTTCGCATCCTGCGGCCGCTCTCGGGCGAGCCCAAGGCTCTCGTCCGCTGCAACCCCGTACGCGAGTACGGCCTCGCCGAGTCCGCCTCGTGGCGCGGGTCGAACCACATCGAGTACACCGACTTCTCGTCGCCCGTTCGGCTGACGACGAACGTCCCCCTGACGTACATCGAGGACGAGCGCCCGTTCCTGCTCGAGCGCGACCGGCACCTCGTGCTGACGTGGGGACAGCCGCTCGAAGCGGGGATCCAGGAGACCGCGGAGCGCTTCCTCGAGCGCACCGTCGACTACTGGCGCCGCTGGGTCAAGTCCACCCGCGTGCCCCGCGACTATCAGTCCGAGGTCATCCGCTCGGCGCTCGTGCTCAAGCTGCACCAGTACGAGGACACGGGCGCACTGCTCGCCGCGACCACGACGAGCCTGCCCGAGCACCCGGGCTCGGGGCGCACGTGGGACTACCGCTACTGCTGGCTCCGCGACGCGTACTTCACACTGAACTCGCTGGAGCGGCTCGGCCACTCGGAAGAGATGCTCCTCTTCCTCGAGTACCTGCGGAACCGGGCCGACGAGCGGGAGGGTGCTCTCCAGCCCGCGTACCGGATCGACGGCGGGTCGGAGGCTCCGGAGCGGATCATCGAGCACCTCTCGGGCCTCGACGGCGACGGGCCGGTACGCGTGGGGAACCAGGCGTTCGAGCATCTCCAGAACGACGTCTACGGCGAGATGGTGCTCGCCGTCAGCCGGCTCTTCCTCGACACGCGCTTCGTCGGCGAGGTCCCGCCGCACACCGCGGTCGAGATCGTCCAGGGACTGCTCGACCAGATCGAGGCGAGGCTCGAGGAGCCGGACGCGGGCCCGTGGGAGTTCCGCGGCCGGGCACGCCTCCACTCGTTCACGGTGCTCATGCACTGGGCGGGAGCCCGGCGAGCGGTCGAGGTGGCGGAGACGCTGGGCGACGAGGCGCTGGCCGACCGCGCGCTCGAGGTCGAGGCGCGCGCGGCCGACATTCTCGAGACCCGGTGCTGGAACGACGAGGTCGGCGCGCTCACGCAGGTCGCGGGCGAGCCGCACCTCGACGCCGCGCTCCTGCTCGCCGTGCACCTCGGCTTCTTCGCGCCCGACGACCCGCGGGCAGCGTCGCACGTCGACGCGATCCGCAAGGAGCTCTCACTCGACGGCAGCCTCCTGCGCCGCTATTCGGTGCAGGACGACTTCGGGGTCATGGAGGCCGCGTTCACCGTGTGCACGTTCTGGCTCGTCGAGGCGCTGACCATCATCGATCGGAGGGACGAGGCCCGCGAGCTCTTCGAGCGGCTCATCGGCTACCAGAACGGGCTCGGGCTCTTCAGCGAGGACCTGCTCCCCGACACGCACGAGCAGACCGGGAACTTCCCGCAGACGTACACGCACGTCGGGCTCATCAACGCAGCGTTCCGGCTGTCTCGCGGCTGGGACTAGAGCGGCAGGTCGGTAAGCCCGGCCGTTCGTAACGATCAGCAACTCGTATCCTCCCGTGGAGTGCGCGGGTGAGACGCTGCGTTCTCACAACCGTGCGCCTCCGTCCGTTCTCCTCTCTGTGACCGCTCCCGCCAGACACGTGTGGGCGGCGCTCCTCGTCGTCTACGTCGTGTGGGGATCGACGTACCTCGGCATCAAGATCGCCGTCGAGACGATCCCGCCCCTGCTCGCAGGCGGGAGCCGGTTCCTCATGGCGTCGTTCCTGCTGGCGACGATCCTCGTGCTCCGCGGGACGAGCCTCCGGGTCACCCGGCGCGAGCTCCTCTCCACCGGAGTCGCGGGAACGCTGCTGCTCGGGCTCGGCGTGGGGCTCGTGCACGTCGCGGAAACGCGGATCGACTCGAGCGTCGCGGCGATGATCGCGGGCACGGTCCCGCTCCAGATCATCGTGATGCGCACCGTCACCCGCGAGCACCCGGCCCGCGCCACGCAGCTGAGCGCGCTCACCGGGCTCGTCGGGCTCGGGCTCGTCGTCGCTCCAGGCCTCGGCGCGGGCTCCACCGCGCTCGGGCTCGCGGTGATGATCGCCGCCTCCTTCTCCTGGTCGACCGGCTCGTTCCTCTCCAAGCGCCTGGCGCTCCCGCAGGATCCCTTCGTCACGACGGTGTACGAGATGGCGATCGGAGGGACGCTCCTGCTCCTCGGCGCGGCGGCGTTCGGCGAGCTCGGTGAGCTCGAAGGGGCCTTCGCGCTCGACTCGGTCCTCGCCTGGGCCTACCTCGTGGTGATGGGCTCGCTCGTCGGCTTCACCGCCTACGCCTGGCTCCTGAACGTCGCGCCCATCTCGCTCGTCGTCACGCACCAGTACGTCAACCCGCTCGTTGCGATCGCGCTCGGCGTGCTGTTCCTGGGCGAGCGGCCGAACCCGCTCGCGCTCCTCGGCGCGCTGGTCGTGATCGGCGCGGTGTACGTCGCGATCCGGGCGGAGTTCCCCCGGACGGCTCGACGGTCCCCCAAACCGCGAGGCTCGCCGGTCGATCAGGGCGCGTAGGCGTTCCGGGCTAGGTCGCTGGGACCGCCGACCGGACCGCCAGCGGAGCGAGGAGCGGCGCGTCCAGCTTCGCGAGCAGGTCCGCCGCCTGCTCCTCGGAGCAGTCGAGCACCTGCCGGGAGCCCGCGCCCTGGCCGAGGTGGAGCACGATCGTGCAGAGACCTGCTCGAGCCTGGCCCGGCGAGCGCTCGACGACGTACGAGACGATCGCGTGCGGGTCGAGCGACGTCCAGCGCCGCTGCAGCGACCCCTTGCGCACGGCGAGCCTCCGGCCGTCGAAGCGATGCCCGAGCTGGCGGTAGCGGTCCAGCGCGAGCGGTACCGCCGCCGCCACGAGCACGAGGGCCGGCAACGCCGCCCACCACCAGCCGAGGGCGATCGCGGCGACCGCAACGAGGCCGGGCGCGACGACGGCCCGCACGAACCGCCTCGGTAGCGCGGCGCGCGGGTGCCGATCGAGCTCTCCGCGCGGCTGCGCGGCGGGATCCACCGCGCGCACGAGCGTGCGTGCGTCGTCGATCGAGAGCACCGGCGCGAGCACGGTTCGCCCGGAAGCACCTCCGGCGACGCCTCCGGCAATCGCTGTCACGCCGGCGAGGTCGAATGCTCGCCGGAGCGGGGAGTCGCGCACGTCCAATCCGTGCACCCGCGCGCGATCGATGACGACGACGCGCCTCGTCAGCAGCCCTCGCCGAGCGACGAGCCGGTCGCCCTCGTCGGCGAGCGCGAAGCCCCAATCGGCAACGAGCGATCCTCCCGCGGCGAACGCGAGCGCGAGCAGCACCAGCGCCACGCCGACGACGGTCACGGTCAGCGGATCGGCGGAGAGCCGGTCGCCGATCTCGTCCAGGATCCGGTCGCCGAGCGAGCCGGGTAGGTCGTCCGCGAAGTTGGCCACGATGCCGATGACTGCGAGCGGCGCGAGGATGTGCCGGCCGCTCGTGAGGCCGCCGATCGCCAGGATCCGTGGCGTCGCGTGATAGAGGACACGCGCCGGCGGCGCCTCGGGTTGCTCCGAGTCCGGACGCTCCGTCGCCCGGGAGAGCAGCACGTGCCGCAGCCGCTCACCCTCCTGGAGGGACACGGCCGCGAGCGACAGCTCGGACTTCTTCGTGCCGCCTGCCGCGGCCTCCACATCGACCCGCACGAGCCCGAGCAGGCGATGGAGCCACGGCGCCTGCAGCTCGACGCCGCGGATGCGGTCGAGGGGGACGACCCGTGTCTGGTGGCGGAACACACCGCGCTCGATGACGAGGCGGCCACTCTCGATGCGATACGTGAAACGCCGCCACTCCGCGACGAGCAGCCCGAGGCCGGCCAGGGCGACCGCGACGAGCGCGGGCAGCGCGAGCCCGCCGCGCCACGTCACGGCCACCACGAGCACCGGGAGGATGCTCGCCCCGATCGCCCGCCGCGCGAAGACGACGATCGCGAGCGGATGGAGCCGCCCACGTACGGGAGGCTGAGGCTCGCTCACGTCCCCTCCTCGATCCCCGCACGGCGCGCCAGCTCCTCGACGAGCTCGTCGGCGACGCGTGGATCGAGGCCGGGCACGTCCGTTCCGCCCCGCGCGGAGGCCGTCGTGACCGCGACGGACACGAGCCCGAACGCGCGCTCGAGCGGGCCGCGTTTCGTGTCGACCGTCTGCACGCGAGCGTGCGGAACGACCTGCCATGTCCGCCAGAGGCGGCCGCGCGCGACGTACAGCCCGAGCTCGGTGATCTCGTAGCGGAACCGCGCGTACTCGAGGCGCGGCTGGACGACCGCGAGCACGGTCAGGAGCAGCGTCAGGAGACCGCCGACGACCGCAACGAGTGCGGCTGCCAGCCCTTCCTCCGCTAGCGCGAGCAACACGCCGACGGCGATCGTCGCGACCAGCACTCCAAGCGCTCCGAGGGCCCACTCCAGCATCCACAGGCGCCGCACGCGCGGGTCGAGCTGCCGCGCCGGATCGCGCAGGATCACCCCGCCACCCTGCCAGACCTGCCTGGAGTTACTGCTCGACCTGCGAACGTCGGGCCGCGAGGAACTCCAGCAGGTCGGAGCGCGTGAGGATCCCCGTCGGCTTGCCGGCGCTCGCGACGACCACGGCGCCGTTCGTGCCGGACAGCCCCTCGTACACCTCGACGACCGAGGCGTCCGCGTCGACCGCCGGCAGCGGCGGCTGCATCGCCACCGCGACGTCCTCGTTCAGAGCGTCCGGGTTCCGGAACACGCGGTCGAGGAGCGCGCGCTCGTGCAGCGAGCCGACGACGTCCGCGAGCGAGTCGACCGGCTCACTGCGCACGACCGGGAGCTGTGAGATCCCGTAGCGCTGCATCGTGTCGATCGCCGCGCCGACCTTCTCGTGCGAGCCGACGGTGACGAGGTCCGGGACGTCGTGGCCGACCCGCCGGAAGCGGAGCACCTCGTCCACGGCCGGAGGTGGTGTCGTCCGCTCCAGGAGCCCGTACTGGATCATCCAGTTGTCGTCGTAGAACTTCGACAGGTACGAGCGCCCGCTGTCCGGGAAGAACATGAGGACGCGCGCGTCCGGCCCGAGCCGCTTCGCGACCTCCATGCCTGCGTGCGCGGTCGAGCCGGCGGAGCCGCCGACGAGCAGCCCCTCCTCGCGGGCGAGCCGGCGCGCGACCCGGAACGAGTCGCCGTCCGACACACGCACCCACTCGTCCACGACGTCCGGGTCGAGCGTGTCGGGCCAGCACTCCTTGCCGATGCCCTCGACCAGGTACGGCCCCATCGGATGCTCCTCGTCGGCCGTGAACACCGAGCCCTCCGGGTCGACGCCGATGATCCGCACGTCGGGCCTCCGCTCCTTGAAGTAGCGCCCGACGCCGGTGATCGTGCCGCCCGTCCCGACCGAGATGACGATCGCGTCGACCTCGCCACCCGTCTGCTCCCAGAGCTCGGGCCCGGTCGTCTCGTAGTGCGCCTGCGGGTTCGACGGGTTCGAGTACTGGTCGGGCTTGAAGCCGCCGGGGATCTCCTCCGCCAGCCGGTCCGACACCGAGTAGTAGCTCTCCGGCGAGTGCGGGTCGACCGCGGTCGGCGTGATCACGACCTCCGCGCCATACGCGCGCAGCATGGAGATCTTCTCCTGGCTCATCTTGTCTGGCATGACGAAGATGCAGCGATAGCCTCGGAGCGCGGCCGCCATCGCGAGCCCGACGCCCGTGTTGCCCGAGGTCGGCTCGACGATCGTCCCGCCCGGCCGGAGCTTCCCCTCCTGCTCGGCGGCCTCGATCATCGCGAGCCCGATCCGGTCCTTCACCGAGCCTCCGGGATTCAGATATTCGAGCTTCGCGAGGAGCTCTCCCGGTACGTCACGGCTCAGCCGCTCGAGGCGGACGATCGGCGTGTGGCCGACGAGCTCGAGGACGGTGGGGTACTCGCGGGCCACTGTGCGCGGAAGCGTACTTCGCCCTACCGCTCGTGTACCGTCTCGTCCAGATGAGCGTCCACGTCGCACCCGACGAGCTCGAGGCTGCTCTCCCGGAGATCAAGGCGTCGCCTGCCGATCTCGGCACCGTGGAGCTCGTCGTACGCCGCCCCTCCGAGGGCGAGCGCGAGGTGCTGGAGGAGGGAGTGCTCGACATCGACACGGGCCTCGTCGGCGACAGACACGGCGAGCGTGGGCCGCCGCCTCCCGGCACCGAGCTGACCCTGATGAACGCACGCGCCATCGCCGTCATCGCCGGCGATCGCGAACGCTGGCCGCTCGCCGGCGACCAGCTCTACGTCGACCTCGACCTGAGCCCCGACAACCTGCCACCGGGCACACAGCTCGAGGTCGGCACGGCCCTCATCGAGGTGACCGACGTGCCGCACACGGGCTGCGCCAAGTTCAGCGGGCGGTTCGGCTCCGCGGCGATCCGCTTCGTCAACCAGCCGCCGGGGCGGGCGCTGCGACTGCGCGGGATGTACGCCCGCGTCGTCCGGCCGGGAGTCGTCCGGCCGGGAGACGCGATCCGCAAGCTGTAGCCGCGTGACCGACGAAGCACGCCTCGAGCCGCACGAGTCCGGCCTCGCGCCCACGACCGAGGGCTGGTTCGTGCTCAACGTCAGGGACGCGAACTGGGATACGCACGACGTCTTCGGCTCGAGTTGCATGTTCGAGTCGCGCGAGGCCGAGTTCGCCCAACTCGGCATCCGGATCACGACGCTGCTGCCGGGCCAGCCGAACGGCCTCTACCACGGCGAGGACACGCAGGAGGGCTTCCTCGTCCTCGCCGGGGAGTGCTTGCTGCTCGTCGAAGGCGAGGAGCGCACGATGAGGGCGTGGGACTTCTTCCACTGCCCCCCGAACACCGAGCACATCGTCGTGGGCGCAGGAGGCGGGCCGTGCGTCCTGCTCATGACCGGCACGCGCCGCCCCGGGCGACCGATCTTCTACCCGGTCTCGGAGCTCGCGTTGCGCCACGGCGCCGGCGTCGACACGGAGACGCCGAACCCGCGCGACGCGTACGCCGGCTACGCGGACGAGACCTTCGAGCGCCCGGCGTACTGGCACGAGCTGCCCTGGGCCGAAGACGGCCCCGGCTCGTGAACACTCGTCGCCGACGGACGGGTCAGTGCCGGAAGTGCCGCCGGTGCGTGAAGACGAGCGCGCCGCCGCCAGACTCGACGGCCTGGATCACCTCGTCGCTCCGCTTCGACCCGCCCGGCTCCATGACCGCCCTCACCCCCGCGTCGAGCGCGAGCTGAGGCCCGTCGGCGAACGGGAAGAACCCGTCCGATGCGAGCACCGTGTCCGCCGCGTCGTGACCGAGCTCCGCCGCCTTCCCGAGGGCGAGCCGTACGGCGTCGACGCGGCTCATCTGGCCCGCGCCGATCCCGAGCGTCTGCAGACCCTTCGCGAGCACGATCGCATTCGAATCGACGTGCTTCGCGACCCTCCAGGCGAAGATCAGGTCGCCCCACTGCTGCTCGGAGAGCTCGCCGCAGACGAGCTCCATCCCGTCCCGCTCCGCGAGGTCCCAGTCCCGGTCCTGCACGAGCAGACCGCCGAGGACGCGACGGTAGTCGCGCTCGGTCTCGGTGCTCACGCGCCGCTCCGTGTCGTTCAGCACGCGTAGCGCCGGCTTCCGGGAGAGCACCTCCATCGCCTGCTCGTCGAAGCCCGGCGCGAAGAGCAGCTCCACGAACTGCCCGGCGAGCGAGATCCCGAGCCCGGCCGAGACCGGGCGGTTCAGCACGACCACGCCACCGTACGCCGAGACCGGGTCGGCCGCGAGCGCCTTCGAGTACGCCTCCTCGATCGTCGCGGCCACGGCCACGCCGCACGGGTTCGCATGCTTCACGATCGCGCAGGCGGGCAGCTTGAACTCGCGAAGAAGGAGCCGCGCCGCGGAGAGGTCGTTGAGGTTGTTGAAGGTGAGCGGCTTCCCGTGCAGCTGCTCGACACGCGACAGGAGCTGCGAGCGGACGCCGCGCTCCCCGTAGTAGGCGGCGCGCTGGTGCGGGTTCTCCCCGTACTCGAGGTCGAGCACTTTGTCGAACGAGAGCGTGAGCGTGTCCGGGAAGGTCTCGCGCTCGGCGAACCAGCGGGAGATCGCGGCCTCGTAGGCCGCGGTCGCGGCGAACGCTCGCGCGGCCAGCGCCCTCCGTGTCTCGAGGGAGAGCTGGCCGGCGACGCGCAGCTCGTCGAGCACCGGCTCGTAGTCCTCGACCCTGCAGATCGGCGCGCAGGACGCGAAGTTCTTCGCGGCGCCGCGCAGTAGCGCGGGCCCGCCGATGTCGATCAGCTCGACCGCCTGCTCCTCGGCGACGCGCTGCCCGGCAACGGCAGCCTCGAACGGGTAGAGGTTGACGCAGACGAGGTCGAACGGCTCGATCGACTGCTCCTCGAGCGCGCGCACGTCCTCCTCGACGTCGCGGCGCGCGAGGATTCCCGCGTGCACACGCGGATGGAGCGTCTTCACGCGCCCGCCGAGCATCTCCGGGAACGACGTGAGGCTCTCGACGCGGATGACGTCGAGACCGACGTCCTCGAGCAGCCCGGCCGTCCCGCCACTCGCCACGATCTCGCACTCGAGCGCCGCGAGCCCGCGCGCGAAGGACGCGAGCCCGGTCTTGTCGTAGGTCGAGATCAGCGCGCGCACAGCTCTCTCACCACCCTCGGCAGCAGCCGGTGCTCGGCCTCGTGGACGCGCTCCCGCAGCGTCTCCACGCTGTCGCCGGGCCGCACCGGAACCGGCTCGCTCGCGATCACCGCGCCCGTGTCCACGCCCTCGTCCACGTAGTGCACGGTCGCAGCGGCCTGAGGCGCGCCCGCTGCCAGCACGTCCTCGAGCGGATGCGCACCGGGGAACTCGGGCAGCGGCGCCGGATGGACGTTCACGACTCGCTCTGGGAAGCGGTCGAGGAACGCTGGCTGGAGGAGATGCATGTACCCGGCGCAGACGACGAGCTCGACCCCGTGCTCCTCGAGCCAGTCGGCCATGGCCGTGTCGCGGGCGGTCCGATCCGGGTAGTCGCCGAGCTCGAACGCGGCGGCCGGGACCCCCGCCTGCTCCGCTCGTGCGAGCGCGCGAGCCGCGGCGGTGTTGGAGGCGACGGCCGCGACCGGCAGCTCTTCGTCGAGCAGCGCCTGGAGGTTCGTTCCCGCCCCGGAGACGAGCACGCCGATCACGCGTCCTCGATCTTGCCGATGACGAGCTCGCCGGCGGGATCGGACATGACCGCGCAGTACCCGATACCGAGATTGAAGACGCGCCTGAGCTCGTCCTCGTCGACGTGCCGGGCGAGCCACTCGAACACGGGAGGGCGCTCCCACGCGTCCCAGTCGAAGTACGCGACGAGCCCATCCGGGACGACGCGCGACACGTTGCCCTCGATGCCGCCGCCCGTAACGTGGGCGAACGCGTTGGCGCGCTCCCGCAGCCGCCGGACGTCGTCCACGTAGCACCGGGTCGGCGCGAGCAGGTCCTCGCCGTCGTAGTCCTCGACCTCGAGGACCCGCCGAACGAGCGTGAACCCGTTCGCGTGCACGCCGGCCGAGGCCAGGCCGACGATGACGTCGCCGGCCCGCACCGACGAGCCGTCCACGAGCCGATCGCGCTCGACGATGCCGACACACGTGCCGGCGAAGTCGATCTCCTCGTCGCGATAGATCCCGGGGAGCTCGGCGGTCTCGCCGCCGACGAACGCGACGCCGGCGGCGCGGCAGACCTCCGCCGCACCCTCGACGAGCTCGGCGACCTGCCCGATCTCGATCCGGTTCGCCGCGACGTAGTCGAGGAAGATCAGTGGGTCGGCGCCCGTCGTGACGACGTCGTTGATGCAGTGGGCGGCGAGATCGGCGCCGCAGTTACGGAGCGCACCGCGCTGGCGCGCGAGGACGAGCTTCGTGCCCACGGAGTCGGTCGACGCGGCGAGCAGGCGACTCTCGTCGAGCGGATGCAGCCCGGCAAAGGCGCCGAACCCGGTCGCGCCCGTCGACTCGACCGCCGCGCGAAGCCGATCCACGACAGCCTCGCCGGTGGCGAGCGAGACGCCCGCCTCGGCGTACGTCTGCCGCCTCCCCGTCACGACGTCGAGTCTATGCACGCCGACGGATCCGAAACGGGGGAAATTCCACGACGGGTTGGCTCTACAGTGACGCGCGTGACCGCGGTGTCCCTCTGGACGAGCTGGACGATCGCCCCGCTCCAGCTCGTGCCGATCGCGGTGGTCGCGATCGCGTACGGCGTACGAGCGAGGACACTCGCGCGCCGCGGCCAACCGGTGCCGGGCTGGCGCGTCGGGCTCTTCGCGCTCGGGATCGTGCTCCTCGTCCTCGCGGTCGCGTCACCGATAGCGGCGATCGGCGAGCAGGAGCTCTTCTCGTTCCACATGGTCCAGCACCTCCTCCTCGGCGACCTCGCGCCGCTCTGCATCCTGGCCGGGCTGACCGGGCCGCTCCTTCGCCCGGTGCTCTCGCTCCCCGGCGTCTACAGCCTGCGGGTGCTCGCGAACCCGCTCGTCGCGCTCCCGATCTGGGCGGCGAACCTCGTCCTCTGGCACACGCCCGTGCTGTACGAGGCCGCGGTGGAGAACGGCGCCGTCCATGCGGTCGAGCACGTCTGCTTCTTCGCGGCCGGGATCGTGCTCTGGCTCCCGGTGCTCGAGACGCTGCCCGCGCCCGAGTGGTTCGGAACGGGCGCGAAGCTCGGCTACATCGTGGGCGTTCGGCTCGTCGGCACGGTGATCGCGAACGTCTTCATCTGGGGCGGCGGCCCGTTCTACGACGTCTACGAGACGGGCGACGACTTCCTCGGGCTGTCCCCGTCGGCCGACCAGAGCCTCGCCGGGTCGCTGATGATGCTCGAAGGGTCGCTGGTCACGATCGTGGCCATCGCCTGGCTCTTCCTGCGCATGGCGCAGGAAGGAGAGGTGCGCCAGCGTCTGCTCGAGAGCGGGCTCGACGAGCGCACCGCCCGGCGCGCAGTGCGCTACCGGCGCTGGGAAGAGCTCGCGTAGAGGGACGCAGTCAGCCGTGCACGGGCTCGAAGCGGAGCTTCTCGACCCGTTCCGGGACCCGGGTCGGGTACTTCCGCGTGAAGCAGGCGCGGCACATCGTGTCCTCGGGCAGGGTCGTCGCCTCCTGCATGCCCTCGACCGAGAGGTAGTGGAGTGAGGTTGCTTCGATGAGCTCGCGCATCTCCTCGACCGTGCGGTGCGCCGCGGGGAGCTCGTCCTCGTCGGGGAAGTCGATCCCGTAGAAGCACGGTGAGACGACGGGTGGCGACGAGATCCGCACGTGCACCTCGGCCGCACCCGAGTCGCGCAGCATGGCGACGAGCTGGCGCGTCGTGTTCCCGCGGACGATGGTGTCGTCCACGACGACGAGCCGCCGCCCCTCGACCTCGTCGAGCGGGTTGAACTTCATCCGGATCCCCTGCTCGCGCATCGCCTGGTCGGGCTGGATGAACGTGCGCGCGACGTAGCGGTTCTTGATCAGTGCCTCGTTGAAGGGGATCCCGGAAGCCTTCGAGAAGCCGATCGCGGCCGGCGTGCCCGAGTCCGGGACGCCGATGACGAGATCGGCCTCCGCCGGGGCCTCGCGGGCGAGGATCTCGCCCATGCGCACGCGCGCGCCGTGCACCTCGACCCCGGCGAGCCGCGAGTCCGGACGGGCGAGGTACACGTGCTCGAAGATGCAGAGCGCGCCCGCGCCGGTAGGCAGGGCCTGCGCTGCGTGGAGGCCGTCCTCGTCCACGAAGACCATCTCGCCCGGACCGACGTCGCGGACGACATCCGCTCCGATCAGGTCGAGCGCGCACGTCTCCGACGCGAGGACCCAGTCCTCGCCGATGCGACCGAGCTCGAGGGGCCGGAAGCCGTGCGGGTCGCGAAAGCCGACGAGCGTGTCGTCCACGAGCGCCGTTACGGAGTACGCGCCCTCGAGACGCGCCATCGTGTTTGCGACGGCCTCCGGTAGCGGTGCGGGATCCTGCGCGATGAGCGCGGCGATGATCTCGCTGTCGGAGCCGGACGCGAGCCGGACACCGGCGTCGAGCAGCTCCGTGCGCAGCTCCTCGACGTTGACGAGGTTGCCGTTGTGCCCGAGCGCGACCGTTCGCGCGCGGCCGTGGTGGATCAGCGGCTGTGCGTTCGCCCAGCGGTTCCCCCCGGTCGTCGAGTAGCGCGTGTGCCCGATCGCGAGCTCTCCCGGGAGCGCGGAGAGCTGCTGCTCGTTGAAAACCTGCGCGACGAGGCCCATGTCGCGCACGACCGTGAGCCGCCCGCCGTCCGAGACCGCGATCCCGGCCGACTCCTGCCCTCGGTGCTGGAGCGCGAAGAGCCCGAAGTACGAGAGCCGGGAGACGTCCCGGTCGTGAGAGCGGATGCCGAAGACGCCGCACACGGCTAGCCCGCCACCTCCCACGCCTCGCGCAGCTGCTCGAGCGTCGCGCCGAGCACGGCGTCTCCACCCGCCTCGCCGATGGCGCGCAGCGGAACGCCGAGCGCGATGGCCAGGTCGCGAAGGCCGTCGGCCTTCGGCGGAGCACAGGCGACGACCGCGCGGCCGCCGGTCTCGCCGAAGAGGGCGGCGCGGTCCTCGTCCACCTCGACCCGGGCGCCGATGCCCGAGTGGAGAGCGGCCTCGGCGATGCACACCGCCAGGCCTCCCTCGGCGGCGTCGTGGAGAAGCGTGCAGATCGGCGCGACCTGCCGCAGGAAGGAGACGAGCCGAGCCTCGGCCTCGAGATCGAGCGGGAGGGGCGTTCCCCCGACGTCTCCGAAGACCGCCTGGTACTCGGATCCGGCGAGCGACACGGAGGACGCCTCCGCCACGAAGATCGCGTCGCCCTCGCGCCAGCCGTTGGGGACGCGGCGCACGTCGTCGACGAGACCGACGGCGCCCACGACAGGTGTCGGGTGGATCGCGCGGCCGTTCGTCTCGTTGTAGAGGGAGACGTTGCCGGAGACGACCGGGATGTCGAGCGCCCTGGCCGCGGCAGCGATCCCGTCGACCGCCTGTGCGAGCTCCCAGGCGATCTCGGGCTTCTCGGGGTTCCCGAAGTTCAGGCAGTTCGTGAGCGCGAGCGGCCGGCCACCCACGCACGCGACGTTCCGCGCGGCCTCGAGCACGGCGAGCGCGCCGCCGAGGTACGGATCGAGGGAGGCGATGCGGCCCTGCCCGTCCAGGCTCAGTGCGAGCCCTCGCATCGACGGACGCAGCCGGAGCACCGCTGCGTCGAGCCCTGGCCGTCGCACGGTCCGCGAGCCGACGAGCTGGTCGTAGCGCCGGTACACGAACTCACGGCTACGGAGCGCAGGCGACGCAAGGAGCTCGAGCAGCGCACGCTCGGTCTCCGCGGGAGCCGACTCGATCGGAGTCTCGGGCCTCGTCGTCCTCGGCTCGAGCGCGAGGTCGTAGCGCGGGCACTCCTCGGTGAGGAACCGTGCGGGAATCTCCCCGACGACCTCGTCCTCCCAGTACGCACGCAGTTCGCCGCTCGAGGTCACCTCGCCGATCACGGCGTGGTGGAGCTCCCAGCGGTCGAGCACCGCCTCGACCGCCTCGAGCATCGACGGCCGCACGATCGCGACCATCCGCTCCTGGCTCTCCGAGATCATGATCTCCCACGGCTCCATGCCTTCCTCGCGCAGCGGCACGCGGTCGAGGTGGATGTCGATCCCGTAATCGGCTGCCATCTCGGAGAGCGCGGACGCGATGCCCGCGGCGCCGCAGTCCTGGAGGGACTCGACGAGACCCGACTGCACGATCTCGACCGACGCCTCGATGAGCTTCTTGCCGGTGAACGGGTCGCCGATCTGGACCGACGGCCGCTTCTCGGACGACTCCTCGCCGAGCTCCTGGCTCGCGAGGACGGACGCACCGCCGATCCCGTCGCGGCCGGTGGTCGCGCCGTAGAGGACGACCGCGTGCCCGGCTCCCGTGGCTTTCGCCCGCAGGAGGCGGTCGACCGGCAGCAGACCGACGCACATGGCGTTCACGAGGCAGTTGTCCCGATACGCGTCGTCGAACGCAGTCTCGCCGCCCACCGTCGGCACGCCGACGCAGTTTCCGTAGTGGCCGATCCCTCCGACCGCGCGCGAGAAGTGCCAGTCCGGCTCTCCGAAGCGGAGCCCGTCGAGCAGCGCCACCGGGCGGGCTCCCATCGCGACGATGTCCCGCAGGATGCCGCCGACCCCCGTGGCGGCGCCCTGGAACGGCTCGACCGCCGAGGGATGGTTGTGGCTCTCGACCTTGAACGCGACTGCGAGGCCGTCCCCGAGGTCGAGCACGCCCGCGTTCTCCCCCGGCCCCTGCAGCACGTGCCCGCCGGCGCTCGGCAGCCGCTTCAGCAACAGCGCCGAGTGCTTGTAGCCGCAGTGCTCGGACCAGAGGAGCGAGAAGACAGCGAGCTCGAAGTCGTTGGGCGTGCGGTCGAGCAGTGAGCAGATGCGCTCGTGCTCCCCGTCCGTGAGGCCGAGTGCACGATGGAGCGGCTGTTCGGCGACGCTGCCCAGGAGTGGCCAGTCTAACCGGCGTCCGCGACGGCGACGCGGAAGGTGAGGCATGGTCCCGTCGTTAGCCTGAGGCGGTGACGCGCTACTGGCCGATGTTGTTCCTGCTCGCCGCGATCTGGGGCGCGTCGTACCTCTTCATCAAGGTCGCGGTCGAGGACATCGAGCCCGGCCCGATGATGGCCGCTCGAGCGCTCGGTGCCGGGGTCATGCTCGCCGCCTACCTCGTCTTCACCATCGGCGGGCAGCGTGCCGTCACCGAGCTCCGGCAGAGCTGGCGGCCGGCTCTCGTGCTGGGCGCTCTGAACGCGGCGGTCCCGTTCTGGCTCGTCGCCTGGGGCGAGAAGCACGTGGACTCGAGCGTGGCCGGCATCGCGCAGTCGACGGTTCCGATCTTCACGTTCCTGCTCGCGACGCGCTTCCTCCCGCACGAGCACGTCGGGGCCGCGCGCATCGCCGGGGTCGCGCTCGGCTTCCTCGGCGTCGCAGTGCTCGCGGGGCTCGACCCGCGCGGCGGCTGGTGGGCGGTCGCGGGCACCCTGGCAGTCGTGCTCTCGTCGCTCGCGTACTCCTCGGCCGGCATCTACGGCCAGCTCCGAGTGCAGTCGGTCGCCGGGCCCGTGCTCGCGACCGGCTCGATGCTCGCCGGAGGCCTGTTCCTGCTGCCGCTCGCTCTCGTCGAGTTCCCGACGCATGCACCGGACGCGGAAGCGATCGGCTCACTGCTCGCGCTGACCATCCTCGGGACGGCGTTCGCGCAGCTCGTCCTCTTCCGAATCCTCAGGCTCTACGGCTCGCGCAGGCTCTCGCTCGTGACCTACCTGATGCCCGGCTTCGCCGTCTTCTACGGAGCGGCCTTCCTCGACGAGCCGGTGAGCCCGGCTGCGCTCGCCGGGCTCGCGCTCATCCTCGGTGGAGTCGCGCTCGCATCGGGCGCCCAGCTCCTTCGCGGCCGGACGCAGCAGGAGCCCGCATAGCCGTTTCGATCAGGCGCGCGCGCGTGGACGACGTGGACTTCCTCGTCGAGCTCTTCACGCACGGGGACGTCGAGCCGTTCCTCGCCGCCGTCCGCCCGAAGGACCCGGAAGCCGTGCTCGCGGAGGTCGAGCGCTCGGAGGCAGACGCGGAGGCGTTCGGCGTCTTCGTGATCGAGGTCGACGGGAAGCCCGCCGGGACGATGCGCTTCGAGCGGGCGAACCGCCGAAGCCGCATCGCCGACCTCGGAGGGCTCGCGATCCATCCCGACTTCCGCGGCGGCCGCGTCTCGGACGAGGCCGCGAGGCTCTTCCAGCGGCACCTCGTCGACGAGCTCGGATTCCACCGCGTGCAGCTCGAGATCTACGCCTTCAACGAGCGCGCGCTGCGGCATGCGGAGCGCGCCGGATTCACCCGCGAGGGCGTACGCCGGAAGGCGTACTGGCGGAACAACGAGTGGGTCGACGGTGTGCTGTACGGCCTCGTGGCGGAGGATCTGGACACCTAGCGTCCTAATTTGATAGATTATGTCCGATGTCGGTCGGACATTCAACTACCACCGGGGTGGAAGTCGCAGCCGGTACAGGTCCGGCGCTCCTCGTCGCCCTCGCGGCCGCGTCGCGAGCACCACGGGACGAGCTCGAGGCCGATCTCGCCCACGCGCTCGACGAGGTGGGCGACGCCGAGGGCGAGACGTGGCTCAATCTCCTCGGGGTTGCGCTCGACGCAGGCCCGCCGTACGACGCGTCGCGACTCGCAGGCGCACTGCGCGCCCTCGACGCCGTCGATCTCCGGCGCCATCTCGTCGGTCGCTACGCCTGGTCGTGGTGCACGCTCGCCGGGGTCGACGACCTCGAGTCGGCCGCGGCCGGCGACACGGCCGCTGCGACCCGGCTGCTCGCGCACCCGCGCTACTACGGCGGGCACGCAGCAGCGTCGCTCAGCGTGCTCCTCCGGCTCGACCCGCCCCAGACGCAACGTCGTCTGGTCGCGGCGGTCGAGGCCGGGGCGCGCGCCCTGCTCGACGATGCCGCCACGACCGAGCTCGAGTCCGCCGGGCGAGCCGCCGTCGATGCGCTCGCCGCGGACGAGCCTCTCGCGGCGGTCGAGCGCCTCGCGACCGGGTACCGCTACGTCCCGGAGCCCGAGGCGGAGCGCGTCGTCCTCCTCCCGCACCTCGAGCCCGAGCTGCCGCTCGTCCTCGCTCAGCACCGCTCGTCGAGGCTGATCGCCTATCGGGCTCGGCGCGAGGGCGGCAGCGTCGAGCTCCTCGTCGCGCTGGGCAAGGCACTCGCCGATCCGAAGCGGGTCGAGATCCTCGAGCTCGTCGGCCGTGGCGTCGGGCGGGCCTCGGAGCTCGTGGAGCGGACCGGGCTCTCGCGCTCGACGGTGCACCACCACCTGGCGCAGCTGCGGGAGGTCGGGCTGGTCGCACTCGAGGGAAACGCCCGCGCCTATACGTACGTGCCGCGTCAGGCGGCTGCAGCCGACGCGGCACGGCTCGTCGCAACGATCACCGGAACGGAGGAGGAACGATGATGCGCTACAAGCTGCTCGGCCGGAGCGGACTGCGGGTCTCGGAGCTCGCGCTCGGCACGATGACGTTCGGCGATGCCTGGGGTTGGGGAGCGGACGACGCCGAGACCGCGAGGATCTTCGAGGCGTACGTCGAGGCCGGCGGCAACTTCGTCGATACGGCGTGCAACTACACGGACGGTCAGAGCGAGCAACTCGTCGGGCAGCTCGTCAAGGAGGACCGCGAGCGCTTCGTAGTCGCGACGAAGTACACGCTGACCCAGCGTCGCGACGACCCGAACGCCGGCGGGAACCAGCGCAAGAATCTCGTGCAGACGCTCGAGTCGAGCCTGCGCCGACTCGACACCGACTACGTCGACCTCCTCTGGCTGCACATGTGGGACGGCATGACGCCGGTCGAGGAGGTCCTGCGTGGGTTCGATGACCTCGTCTCCTCGGGCAAGGTGCTGTACGTCGCGTTCTCGGACACGCCCGCATGGGTGGTCTCCCAGGCCGTGACCATGGCCGAGCTGCGGGGCTGGGCGCGCCCGGTCGCGGTGCAGTTCTCGTACTCGCTCGCGGACCGCGCTCCCGAGCGCGAGCTGCTGCCGCTGGCAGCGGGACTCGACCTCGCCGCAACGCCGTGGGGCATCCTCGAGGGCGGAGCGCTGACCGGGAAGTACCTCACGGACTCCGACGAGCCGCGCCGCTACGGCGGGGCAGGCGAACGCGTCAACGCGATCGCGCGCGAGGTGATCGCAGTCGCCGACGAGCTCGACGCGACCCCGTCACAGGTCGCGACGGCGTGGGTCCGGCAGCAGCCGTGGCCGCTCGTACCCATCGTCGGAGCTCGCTCGGAGGCGCAGATGCGGGAGAACCTCGCGGCGCTCGAGGTCGAGCTCGCCGCGGAGCACGTCGAGCGCCTGGTCGACGCGAGCGCGTTCGATGTCGGCTTCCCGCGCGATTTCCTCGAGTCCGACCACGTGCGCGGGCTCATCTTCGGCGACACGTACGAGCTCATCGACGACCACCGGCGCCCCGCGTCGCTGCGGACGCCGGTGCCCGTTGCGTAGGTCTGCAGACGACCCCGCGTCGCGCGCCTACGAGCGCACGGCCGCGCTCGGGTCCCGGATGAAGGAGAGCAGAAGCGCCCTCACCGCGGCGGACCCGTCGACGAGGAACGTCCCGTGCTGCGTGCCCTGGACCACCTCGAGCCGCTTGTCGTCCGTCGCGGTCGCGTCGTAGAGCGTCTGCGCGTCGGCCGCGAAGTCGTATGGCGGGTTCTGGTCGCCCTCGGCCGCGACGTAGAGCGTCGGCACCTGCAGCTTCTTCACCGCCGGGAGCGCATCGAGCGTGCCGGCGATCGCCGCCGGCCCGGAGACGGAGACGATGCCCGCCACCGCCGGCTTCAGGCCCGGCGCCGCGACGAGCGCTGCGATTCCCCCGAGCGACGCGCCTGCGACCACGACCTTGCGAGCTCCGAGCGCGCGCACCGCTTTCACCGCGGCGGCGACGTCGGCCGCTGCCCGGCGGTGGCTCTGGCGTCCCTCGGAGAAGCCATGCCCGCGCAGGTCGAAGGGGAAGACGAACACGCCCTGCCGTGCGAGCCTTCGCGCAGCCGGCGCCCACTGACAGAGATCGCCGACGGACATGTGTGCCAGCACGACCGTCGGCCGCGCTCCCGGCTTGGCGCCTCCGAAGCGATGACCCACGAGCCGCGTGCCGTCGGCGGCGCGGAACCAGAGCTCGTTGGCCTTCACGCAGGCATGCGCGCTCGAGCCGGAGCCTGCTGGTGCGAGGACGAGCCCGATTGCGACGAGCACGGCCGAGGTCGTGATGGCGATGCGACTCACTGTCTACCTCCCACGTCGAATGCGACGAGCTTGTCGGTGATCGAGCCGAGCGCGACCAGGACCACACCGCGTCGAAGCGGCACTACGTCACCCGCACCCGAGCGACCGCGGCGCGTCCGCGGTTGCCCGCCCGGTCGGTCGGCACGACCGAGATGCGATGCCGGCCCGGACCCAGCTGGACGCCCGCGCGCCAGCCGGTGAACGGGAACTGCTGGCGCAGAGTTCGCACGACCTTGCCGTCGACGAGCACGCGGTACGTGTCGATGCCGCTCCCGCGCTCGACCGACGACTCCCAGGTCAGCCTGACACGCCCTCGTGCGGCGGTCCGGACCGCGAGCCGCGGCCTCGTCGGCGCCACGCGATCGAGCCACTCGAGGCGGAGCCGCGCCGACTCGGGCGCGTGCTGCTCGACGACGACGCGGAAGACCCCGGGCGCGACGAACGACTCACCGGCGGCATAGGTGAAACGCGCGCCGCCGCGCGCGTTCGCGAGCAAGAGGTTAGAACGCGGGTAGGGGGACGGCTCGCCCTCGGGCGCCGGACCGGCGACGACGGCGATGCCCGCCGGCTGCTCCGAGCCGCCGCCGAAGGACGGCGTCGTCCGTCCCCGAGACTCGAACCAGAACTCGCTGGCCGCCGTCGCGACGACGAGGGCCTGGGGCAGGGCCGTTCCCGAGTCGACCGGGCCGATCTCGTACGCCGGGCGACCGTCGGGTCGCAGAGCGCCGGTCAGCCACCCGAGCATCGACTTCTCGTACGCGTTCAGGTCGCCGTTCCCGCCTCCCATGATGCTGAGCTCGCCGCCGTACTCGTCGATCGAGCAGCTCCCTCCGGCGCAGACCCAGCGGCTGGCATGACCGAGCCCGAGCGTGTGCGCGAGCTCGTGCGCCGCGAGCGTCATGAAGAGTTGACCGTTGAGGAGAACCTCGGTCGGATTGGCCTCCCCGGCGAAGTTGCAGGTACCGACGAACGGCGCGACGAAGACCATCCGGTCGTAACCGGCGAACGTCGCGGGCGGCGACGCGTTCCGCAGGACGGTCGCATCGCACGAGTCGAACGTGGCTCGCGGGAGGCGAATCGGCCCCGCGACCGCGCTCGTCACCGACAGTCGCCCCCCGGACGACACCCGGAAGAAGTCCGCCGTCTCCGCGGCGACCCGCTCGGTGTCCCTCTGCGTGAAGGGCGTCGGCCCCCAGGTCGCGAGCACGTACAGAACACGGAGCTCACCGGTGGCCGGGGATACCTGGTGCGACGAGCCCCGCGCAGCGCCGGCGGTCAGCAGAATCAGCGCGCAGGCAGTGATGACCGTCCGCATCGTTCCGCATCATTTATCGTGAAAGTATTGACATGTCAACTCTGACATATCGCTGATGTCGCTCCGTCACGCCCTCCTCGGCGCGCTCGCCGACGACCCGCGCACGGGCTACGCGCTCCTCAAGCACTTCGAGCAGTCGCTCGCGTACGCCTGGCCGGCGAGCCATAGCCAGATCTACCCGGAGCTCGCACGGCTGCTCGCGGACGGGCTGATCGAAGAGACGGCGGCGGGTCCCCGCCGGTCCCGGACGTATGCACTCTCGGAGGCGGGCCTCGCGGAGACGAGGCGCTGGCTCCGGGAGACGGCGCCCGAGCGCCGCGTCCGGAACGACGCCACCCTGCGCACGTTCTTCCTCTGGCTGCTCGAGCCCGACGAGGCCGCGGAACAGCTCGAGCGCGAGCGTGAATACGCGGACGGGCTGCTCGCGGAGCTGGAGGCGATCCGCGCCGAGCCGACGGGCGAGACGCGCAAGGCGCGGGCGTTCCGGCTCGCCCTGGAAGGCGGGATTCGGTCGCTCGAGGCGCGCCTCGCGTGGATCGAATGGGCACTCGAGCAGGTGCGCTCGGAGGAGTGGGCGAGTGCGCCGACGGAAGCGAGCGAGCCGTCGACGACGGCCGTCTAGGATCCGGCCATGGCCAACTTCCTGCACACGATGGTTCGCATCACCGACCCCGAGCGGAGCCGCGGGTTCTACGAGGCGCTCGGTTTTCAGTTCAGCCGTGACATGGACATCGTCCGCAACGGCGAGCTCGAGGCGACCAACTACTTCTTCTCGCTCGGCGACCAGCAGAACGTCCTCGAGCTGACCTACAACCACGACGGGCGCACGTACGACGTGGGGACCGGGTACGGCCATATCGCGATCGGCGTGGACGACCTGGACGGCACTCTCGAGCAACTCCGCAGCGGCCACGGCATCGAGCCGGAGCGCCCGCCCTATCAGGTGAGCGAGGGCGGCTCGCGCATCTGCTTCGTCCGCGATCCGGACGACTACCGGATCGAGCTCATCGAGCGTCGCGGCTAGCTAGACCCAGTTGCCCGTAGCCGCTGCCCGCGACGGCCGGGTCGGCGACGCGTTGTCACGCTTTCGGCACGAAGCCGTCTCCCACCGGCGAGCGTCGAACTCCTACGCTCGCGTCATGGCAGCGGCGGCGACGAAGAAGGCAGACCAGGCGTCCGCGTCGTCGAACGGCGGGGCGGGCGGCAGCGCGAGGCCGGCCGGCAAGAAGCCCGCTCGGCCTCAGGTCGCCGCGACGCCGTGGGGGTCTGCTGCGGTGCTCGAGGAGGTCTCGGTCCCGCAACGCGCAGGTGATCGGCGGTTCGCCGTCGTCGTCCAACTCCTCGAGTCGGAAGCGGGCGAGCGCCTCATCCGTTTTGCGTACACGACCTCGGGCACGGCCCGGCGCGGGCCCGTGACGATGCGGGCGCGCGATCTCGAGCGGCTGCGGGCGGCGCTCGAGCGCGCGCCCGTGCTTCAGGAGTTGCTCAGGCTCTGATCGGCCCATGGGACGACACCGGTATCCGCGGCAGTCGCCAACCCTTGCTGGTGATCGCGCTGCGGGCCGGCGCTATGCCGCAGCCAGGGCGTGCTCCGCCGCGGCATCCACGAGGGCAGCCAGCAGAAGCCCACCGTCCGCGGAGCCGAGGAGCGGATCGACCGCGTGCTCGGGATGAGGCATCAGCCCCAGCACGTTGCCCGCCTCGCTCAGCACTCCGGCGATCCTGCCGAGCGAGCCGTTGACGTCGTCCCGGTAGCGGAGCGCGATCCCGCCACGTTCCTCGAGCGCGGAGACCGTGGCGTCGTCCGCGTACCAGGCGCCCTCGCCGTGCTTCACGGGGATCACGAGCTCCTGGCCCGGCACGCAGCGCCTGGTGAAGAGCGAGTCCGCGTTCTCGACGAGGACGGCTTCGTCGCTGCAAACGAACTCGAGCTGACGGTTCGGCCGGAGCACCCCCGGAAGCAGCCGCGACTCGCAGAGGATCTGGAACCCGTTGCAGATCCCGAGCACCGGCCCTCCGCTCGCAGCGAACTCGCGTACTGCGTCCATCGCCGGGGCGAGACTGGCGATTGCCCCGCAGCGCAGGTAGTCGCCGTACGAGAAGCCGCCCGGGAGCACGACCGCACCCGTGCCCGGCGGCAGCTCCGGCTCGTCATGCCAGACGAGCTCCGGCTCGGCCCCTACCGCCGCCAGCGCCCACGCCGCGTCGTGGTCATCGTTCGACCCGGGGAACCGGACGATCGCGACTACCGGGCCGGCCATCAAACGCGATCGAGGTCGAGCTCGACGCTCTCGATGAGCGGGTTCGCGAGGAGGTCGGTGCACATGCGATCGAGTTGAGCGCGCGCATCCTCGGGCCCCTCGGCCGCGAACTCGACGTCGATCAGGCGACCGACCCGGACCTGGCTGACGTCGAACCCGAGCTTTCGCAGCGAGCCGCCGACAGCCTCGCCCTGCGGATCGAGGATGCCGTCCTTCGGCCGCACGAAGACCGTCGCCTTCACAGGACGACGTCCGGGTCGGCGAGGTAGCCCTCGAACGGGATCGACGTCAAGCGCTCGAATGCCTCGACGTACCGCGCACGCGTGCCCACGACGACGTCGTCCGGAAGCTCGGGACCGGGCGGAGTCTTGTCCCAGCCCGTCGTCTCGCACCAGTCGCGGACGAACTGCTTGTCGAACGAGGGCTGCGGACTGCCCGGCTCGTACTCGTCGGCCGGCCAGAAGCGGGACGAGTCCGGCGTCAGCGCCTCGTCGCCGAGGACGAGCGCACCGTCGCCAGACAGCCCGAGCTCGAACTTCGTGTCGGCGAGGATGATCCCGCGCTTCTCGGCGTGCTTCGCACCGAACCGGTACAGCGCGAGCGACACGCGCTTCGCGTGCTCGTAGAGCTCCTCGCCGCACAGCGCAGCGGCGCGCTCCTCGTCGATGTTCTCGTCGTGTCCTTCCACGGCTTTCGTCGCCGGGGTGAAGATCGGCTCCGGCAGGCGGTCGGACTCACGCATGCCGTCGGGCAGCCGGTGCCCGCAGACCTCGCCCGTGGACCGGTAGTCCTTCCAACCCGATCCCGCGAGGTAGCCGCGGACGACGCACTCGATGGGGAGCATGTCGAGCTTCTGACACACCATCGTCCTCCCGTCGTCGCGAAGCTCGAGGAGGTGATTCGGGACGATCTCCTCCGTGCGGCGAAACCAGAACGCGGACAGGCCGGTCAGCACGCGGCCCTTGTCCGGGATCGGCGTACCGAGAACGACGTCGAAGGTCGAGATCCGGTCGCTCGCCACGAGCAGCAGACGCTCGTCGTCGAGTGCATAGATCTCACGAACCTTGCCGCTGGCGACGTGCACGGCTTCAGGCATCCACGGTCTCCTTTTCCGTTGCAAGGGCGCGCAGCCGACCGAAGACGACGTCGGTGTGCTGCGTGTACGCCGAGAGGTCGAACACGTCGTCGAGATCCACCCGGCTCGCGATCTCCGCGTCGGCTCGGCACAGCTCGCGAAAGTCGAGCCCCTCGTCCCAGGCACGCATCGCGTGACGCTGGACGAGGCGATACGCATCGTCCCGGCCGAGCCCGGAGTCGACGAGCCCCAGCAGCAGCCGCTGGCTGAAGAAGAGCCCTCCGGTCGACTCGAGGTTCTCGCGCATCCGCTCCGGCCGGACGACGAGCCCGCGCGCGAGCCAGGTGAAGCGGTCGAGCATGTAGTCGACTGCGAGGAACGCATCCGGCAGCACGACCCGCTCGGCTGACGAGTGCGAGATGTCCCGCTCGTGCCAGAGCGCGACGTTCTCGAGCCCGACCGTCGCGTACCCGCGCACGAGCCGGGCTAGCCCGCAGATCCGTTCCGCCACGATCGGGTTCCGCTTGTGCGGCATCGCGGAAGAGCCCTTCTGCCCCGCGCCGAACGGCTCCTCGACCTCACGCACTTCGGTCCGCGCGAGGTTGCGGATCTCGAGCGCGAAGCGCTCGAGCGACGAGGCGAGCACGGCGAGCGCCGACAGGAGCTCCGCATGGCGGTCCCGCTGCAGGATCTGCGTCGAGCTGGGTGCGGGCTCGAGCCCGAGCGCCTCGCACGCCGCCCGCTCGACCTCCGGGGGAGCCGACGCGTACGTTCCGACCGCCCCCGACAGCTTGCCGACGCGCATCCCCTCGAGCGCGCGCTCGAGCCGCGCGCGGTCGCGCGCCAGCTGGAACGCCCACCCGGCGAGCTTGAGACCGAACGTGGTCGGCTCGGCGTGCACGCCGTGCGTGCGACCGATCGTCGGCGTCTCTCGATGCTCCTCTGCACGACCGACCACGACGTCGAACGCGTCGTCCACGCCGGCGAGAAGAAGCCGGCCAGCGTCCTGCACTGTCAGCGCCAACGCCGTGTCGAGGACATCCGACGACGTCAACCCGAAGTGGAACCAGCGCCCCTCGTCGCCGAGCTGCTCAGCGACCGCGTCGACGAAAGACGCGACATCGTGCTGCGTCGCCCGCTCGAGCTCCGCAACCCGTTTGGACGTCGGAACGGTGGCCCTCCCACGAATCGCCTCGACCGCCTCTCGCGGCACCTGCCCGAGCTCGGCCCAGGCGTCGAGCGCCGCCAGCTCGACGGCGAACCACCGTTCGAGCTTCGCCTCCTCCGACCACACGTGCGTCATCGCCGGTCGGGAGTAGCGCGAGATCACTACGTCGATTCTAGAGGTCCCATCCGGCGGCACGGTTTCGACGTCTTGGCAAGCTTTCGTGTCCCACCCGTACACGTTTGCCGGTTACGCTCAAGGCGGGTGGTGGCACGGGGTGGCCCCTAAGGAAGGTGTGGATTCGAGCCACCGCCGCGTAGCGTGAGCTCGTTCCCCTCCGCCGCCGCAAGCGCGATGTCGCTCCGCGACCACCCACCCGCGAACTCGATCTCCGACGCTGCTGCGTAGGCAGCGTCCCGTGCCGCCGCGAGCGTCCCCGCGACCCCGGTGACGTTGAGCACGCGGCCCCCGTTCGTGACGAGGCGGTCGCCCTGGAGCGCGGTCCCCGCATGGAACACGAGCGCACCGGACTCGGCCGCAGCGGCACCGGTGATCTCGGAGCCGCGGTCGCTTCGCTCCGGATAGCCGTCCGCTGCGAGGACGACCGTGACCGCTGCCTGCCCGTTCCACCCCACTGACGCGCCACGCAGCTCACCGACCGCCGCCGCCGCCAGCACCTCGGCGAGGTCGCCGTCGAGGAGCGGGAGCACCGACTGGGTCTCCGGGTCACCGAAGCGGCAGTTGAACTCGAGCACTCGTGGACCGTCACCGGTCAGCATCAGACCCGCGTAGAGGACCCCGACGAAGGGCGCATCCCGCTGCACGAGCTCGTCGAGCACAGGCCGGTGCACGGTCTCGACGATCTGCTCGAGGTCGCCGCTGTCGATCCCTGGTACCGGCGCGTACGAGCCCATCCCACCCGTGTTCGGCCCTTCGTCCGCGTCGTATGCACGCTTGAAGTCCTGCGCGGGAACGAGCGCCAGTGCGTCGGCTCCGTCACAGAGCGCGAAGACCGAGACCTCCGGCCCCTCGAGCAGCTCCTCGACGACGAAGTGGGTGCCGAGGGCGCTAACCGCGCCGAGAGCTGCGTCGAGCTCCTCGGAAGACCGGCAGACGAAGACGCCTTTCCCGGCAGCGAGGCCGTCTGCCTTCACGACACAGGGCGCTCGCGCAACGGCGAGCGTCGCTGCGGTCGGGACGCTTGCAGCGGACATGACCTCCTTCGCGAACGACTTCGACCCCTCGATCCGCGCCGCTGCGGCGCTCGGCCCGAAGACGGAGATACCCGCGTGGCGCAGCACGTCGGCGACGCCGTGCACGAGCGGCGCTTCCGGCCCGACGACGACGAGGTCCGCACCGAGCGACCCCGCGAGCGCGAGCAGGCCCTCGCCGTCCTCGGCGCGGATCGGGTGGCACTCCACGAGCTGCGCGATCCCGGGGCTGCCGGGAGCGGCGTGCACAGCGGTGACCGACGGCGACTGCGCGAGCTTCCAGACGAGCGCGTGCTCACGACCGCCCGAGCCCACGACGAGCACTCTCACCGGCCGAGTCTACGGCGCCCGCGCGCAACTCGGAGGACGCTGACGGCAGCGTCCGACGATGCGATGCGACCGCGAGCGCGTAGGCTCCACTCATGGACGAGACGACGTTCCAACGCTGGCTCGACGACTACGTCGCGGCCTGGAAGTCGTACGACCGGGACGCGATCGCAGCGCTCTTCAGCGAGGACGCCGAGTACCGCTACCACCCGTGGGACGAGCCCGTCACCGGACGCGACGCGATCGTCGAGAGCTGGCTCGAGAAGCCGGACGCGGACGGCTCGTGGTCGGCCGAGTACCGGCCGTGGGCGACCGACGGCAGCAAAGCCGTCGCCCTCGGCGTTTCGCGGTACCTCGACGCCGGCGGAGCCGTCGAGCGCGAGTACCACAACGTCTATCTCTGCGTCTTCGGCGAGGACGGCCGCTGCCGCGAGTTCACCGAGCTGTACCTGCAGCGAACCGACTGAAGCGTCAGCCGAGCGCGAGCACGTGCTCGCGAGCGGCGCCCGTGCCGACGAGCGTGACCGGCACTCCGAGCGCACGCTCGACGAACGACACGTACCCCTGCGCCGCCGGTGGTAGCTCCTCCGAGCCGAGCTCCGTGCCCCATCCGGGAAGCGCCTCGAACACCGGCCGGCAGTGGTGGAAGTCGCTCTGGTGCGCAGGGAAGTGCTCGGTCTCCGACCCGTCGGGCAGCAGGTAGCGCACGCAGACCGGCAGCTCCCCGAACTCCGAGAGGACATCGAGCTTCGTCAGCGCCAGGGACGTGATGCCGTTCACGCGCACGGCGAAACGGAGGGCGACGAGGTCGAGCCAGCCGCACCGGCGCTCTCGTCCGGTCACGGTGCCGAACTCGTGGCCGAGCTCCCGCACGCGGGCGTGTTGCTCGCCCTCGATCTCGCTGGGGAAGGGCCCTTCGCCGACCCGTGTGACGTACGCCTTGGCGACGCCGACGATCTCGTCGATGCGGTTCGGCCCGATGCCGAAACTCACCGCGGCACCGGCGGCAATCGGGCTCGACGAGGTGACGAACGGGTACGTGCCGTGATCGAGGTCGAGAAGCGTTCCCTGGGCGCCTTCGAAGAGGACGCGCTCTCCGTCGTGCAGCGCCCGATCCACGAGGAGCGATGTGTCTGCCACGTACGGCGCCAGCCGCTCGGCGTAGGCGAGGTGCGTCCCGAGCGTCTCCTCCGGATCGAGCGGATCGAGCTCGTACACCCGTGTCAGCCAGACGTTCTTCTCGGCGACCGCGAGCGCGACCTTCTGCCTGAAGATCTTCTCGTCCAGCAGGTCCTGCACGCGGATCCCGATCCGCGTCGCCTTGTCGGCATATGCCGGCCCGATCCCCCGCCGGGTCGTGCCGATCTGAAGCCTGCCGAGCCTGCGCTCGCGTGCCCCGTCGAGCGCGACGTGCCAGGGCATGACGAGGTGCGCGTTGCCCGAGACGAACAACCGGCCCGCCGTCGCGTGCCCACGGGCCTCGAGGTCGTCGAGCTCGGAGACGAGGACGCCCGGGTCGACGACGCACCCGGCCCCGATGGCGCTTCGCTTCCCGCCCACGATCCCGCTCGGGATCTGGCGGATCTTGTACGTCTCCTCGCCGATGACGATCGTGTGGCCGGCGTTGGGCCCGCCCTGGTAGCGGCAGACGAGGTCGGCGTCCTGCGCGAGCAGGTCGACGATCTTGCCCTTTCCCTCGTCGCCCCACTGGGCGCCGACGATCACGGTCGCAGGCACGCGCCTGAGTGTTGCACGCCGCCGGGCAGGCTCTGCGCTTACGCGGCCGCGAGATCGGCGAACTTCGCGTAGCGCCGCAGGAAGGACAGCTTCGCCGTGCCCGTCGGCCCGTTGCGGTGCTTGGAGAGGATGACCTCGGCGACGCCCTGCTGGTCCGACTCCTCGCCGAGGTAGTACTCGTCGCGGTAGATGAAGAACACGAGGTCGGCGTCCTGCTCGAGGCTGCCGGATTCGCGGAGGTCCGACAGGATCGGGCGCTTGTCGTGGCGCTGCTCCACCGCTCGCGAGAGCTGCGACAGCGCGAGGATCGGTACGTCGAGGTCGCGGGCGAGCACCTTGAGGGCGCGCGAGATCTGCGACACCTCCTGCACGCGGTTCTCGGCCGTCGCCCCCGACGTCATGAGCTGGAGGTAGTCGACGATGATCAGGCCGAGACCAGGCTCGCGGGACTTGAGCCGCCGCGCCTTCGAGCGGACCTCCATGATCGTCGTCGAGCCGGTGTCGTCGACGTAGATCGGCGCCTTCGTCAACCGGTCGCAGGCGGCCGTGAGGCGCGGCCAGTCATCGGGCGCGAGACGCCCGCTGCGAAGCCGCTGCGACTCCACCTTCGCCTCGCTGCACATCATGTGCTGCGTCACCTCCGCCTTCGACATCTCGAGAGTGAAGAGCGCGACCGGGATCCCGTTGCGAACTCCGAGGTTCGTCGCGATGCCGAGCGCGAGCGAGGACTTTCCCATGGACGGGCGCGCGGCGAGGATGACGAGGTTCCCGGGCTGAAAGCCGGAGGTGAGCGAGTCGAGCTCCTTGAAGCCGCTCGTGACACCACTGATGTCCACGCCGGCCTCGTACAGCTGCGTGATCCGCTCGAAGCTCTCCTTCAGCAGCACCTCGATGTGCGAGAAGTCGCTCGTGACGCGCTGCTGGCCGAGCTCGAACACGATCTGCTCGGCGCGGTCGACGAGGTCGACGACCTCTCCCGGGCGGTCCTGACCGAGGCGCGTGATCTCCTGCCCCGCCCGGACGAGCCCGCGGAGCGTCGCCATCTCCTTGACGATGCGTGCGTAGTGCTCGACGTTCGACGTGCTCGGGACGAGAGCTGCGAGCTCGGCGATGCGGGACTGGCCTCCGACGTTCTCGAGCTGGCTGCGCTCGTCGAGCTCGTTCGCGATCGTGATCGCGTCCACTGGCTCGCCCTTCGCCCAGAGGCCGAGGGCGGCGAGGAAGATCTTGCCGTGGCTCTCGCGGTAGAAGTCCGCGGCGTCGAGGATCTCGCTCACGGTCCCGACGGCCGTCGCCGAGAGGAGCATCGCGCCGAGAACCGACTCCTCGGCCTCGAGGTTCTGGGGCGGCACGATCGGGCCGCCGCCGGCGGGGCCCGTGCTCAAGCGTTCGACGACAGCCATGTCCTGCGCAGTCAACCCGTCCGGGGCCGACGAGTGCAGGGGAGGCGGCTACGTGCTCCGATGCAGGGACAACGGAACATATGTTCGGAGCTTATCCACGCAGCCGGACGGCCTGCGAACACAAACGGCGAAGTTTTCCAGCCGGAAACAACCGCTCGGAGCGGGAAGTTTCGAATCGCTCAACAGCCCTGTGGGAAACGCCTGTGGAAACCGCGGCTGTGCTACCCGCGCGCTCGCGCGAGGGTCAGGCGTTCTCGGTGGCGGGCTGCTCGTCGGAGGGCGACGCAGGCTCCACGTCGCCCTCGGTCTCGGCGCCGGCCTCGGTATCGGTCTCGGGGCCCGCGTCGGTCTCGGTCTCCTCGTCCTCTACCTCGTCCTCGGCGATCACCTCGGCGATCGCGCTCTCGGCCTCTTCGTGCTCGGCCTCGGCTTCTGCTACCTCCTCGGCCTGCGCGGCCGCCTCGGCCGCCTCGAGCGCCTCGAGCTCCTCCTCGGGTGGCAGCTCCCCGCCCTCCGGGACGACGAGCATCTTCACCTCGACACTCACGTCCTCGAACACGGCGACCGGCACCGCGTAGCGCCCGATGCGCTTGATCGGGTCGATGGCCACCTTGCGGCGGTCGACGCGCACCTTGCGAGCGCGCCAGATCTCGTCGGCGATGTCGGACGGCGTGACCGAGCCGAAGAGGGCGCCGGTGGGGCCGGCCTTCACCTCGAACCGGAGCACGGTCTTGCCGAGAATCTCCGCGATCCCCTGGGCCTGCTCGGCACTTCGCGCCTCGTGGCGGGCGCGGTTGGCCTCGACCTTCTCGAGCTCCGCGACGCGCGCCTTCGTCGCGACCTCGGCCAGCTGCCGGGGCAGGAGGTAGTTGCGCGCATAGCCGCGCGCGACGTCGACGACGTCACCGCGCAGCCCGAGCTTCTCGACGTCCTTGAGGAGGATGACCTGCATCGGTTACTGGGAGACGTACGGCAGGAGCGCCATCTCGCGTGCCCGCTTCACCGCGGACGCGACCTGGAGCTGGTGCCGCCGGCACGCGCCGGTGATCCGGCGGGAGCGGATCTTGCCCTTCTCCGAGATGTAGCGGCGCAGCTGCGCGATGTTCTTGTAGTCGATCTCGTCGACCTTGTCCCGGCAGAAGTGGCAGCTCTTGCGCTTGCCGGGCGCACTGGCCGGGCCGGTGCGCCTGCGGGACGGGGTTGCGGTCTTCTTGCTCGCCATCGAGTGCTCCTAGAAGGGAATGTCGTCGTCGGTCGGTGAGGCAGGGAAGTCTTCGCCGCCGGCGGTCGCGCCCGCGCCCGCCTGGACGTACGCCGGCGTCTCCCCGCCCTCCATCCGGCTGTCGAGGAACTGGATGCTCTGCGCGACGACGTCGACCTTCGAGCGCTTCGTCCCGTCCTGGGCCTCCCACGAGCGCCAGTCGAGCCGTCCGTCGATTCCGATGCGCCGGCCCTTCGCCAGGTGCTGAGCGAGGAACTCGGCCTGGTTGCCGAAGACCTTCACGTCGAAGAAGTTCGGCTTGTCGACCCAGTTGCCCGAGCCGTCCTGCATCCGTCCGTTCACGGCGACGCCCATCTCGAGCACCGGCGAGCCCGACGGCAGATGCTTGAGCTCCGGGTCGCGCGTCAGGCGTCCAACGAGGGTTACGCGGTTGATGTCACCAGCCATCCTCTATTCCTCCTCCTCGACGGTCTCGGGTGGGGCCTCCGGCGCATCCTCCGAGCCGTCGGCAGCACCGGAGTCGTCGGCTCCGGTCGAGCCCGGCTCGGAACCTGCAGGCGCCGAATCGCCAGGCTCCGAATCTTGGCGCGCCGGGGCGCTCACCGCTACGGGCCGAGCGGGACTTCCCTCGATCCGCCGTGTCGCCATGTGACGCATGACACCGTCGTCGATCCGCAGGACGCGCGAGATCTCCTCGAGCGTCGCGGCCTCGGACGTGAAGTGCAGCAGGTGGTAGCTGCCCTCGACCTTGTGGTCGATCTCGTAGGCGAGGCGGCGTCGGCCCCACGCGTCGTGCAGGTCCCACGAGCCCTCACCGTTCTCGACGAGCTCGCGAACGCGCCCGACGATCTCGCCCTGCCGGCCGTCGTCGAGGCCGGGGTCGAGCAGCAGCAGAATCTCGTACTTCGTCACGGGTTCCCTCGTACTCCTTCCTTCGGTCTCTGTCGGCCTCGCCCAAGGGGCGGCGCCGGGAACGGGCGTCGCCTGTGCGGGGCAGGAAGCCGCGGGAGTGTAGCAGCGGCCAGGCTCGTCTCCCGCGACCGGCGGCGGCCTCCGCCTCTCCTTCGGCGGCCCGACGAGCGCGATACCATCGGCCGCGTGCGCAAGCTCCTCACATGGGTCGTCGTGACGATCGGGATCGCCGCGCTCGTGCGCAAGCTCCGGAGCCGCGGCCACGAGGACAAGTGGACCGAGGCTCCGCCGGCGACCGCCGATCCTGCCGACGAACTGAGACAGAAGCTCGCCACCACCCGGGAAGGCGATGCCGAGCCGTCGGGCGCCGACGAGCCCGCCTCCGAACCGCCGACACCCGAGCCGACGTCGGAGCCGTCGATCGACGAGCGCCGCACCGAGGTGCACGACGAGGGTCGCACGGCGATCGACGAGATGCGGAAGTCGGCCGAGGACTAGCGGCCGTCAGCGTGGCGGACCCGTCCGAGACGACGCAGATCAGCGGGCCCGACCAGCAGTCGACTTCTCCAACTGACTCCGAAAACGTGCTCGAGGCGATCCGCGAGCTCTCGGTCCGGGTCGGCGACATGCAGTCCGAGCTCCACGCGCTCCGCGCGCAGACACGAGCACTGCCCTCCGCAAGCGCCGAGGCTGCGGGGTGGGACGAGCAGCGCGCAAGCGGCGACATGCTGACGTGGGTCCGGGCCATCGACGCGCCGGGCGCGCGCGTCCCGGCCGTGCCGCGACTGCTCCTCGAGATCGTGTTCCTCGTCGCGGTGGCAGTCGGCGCTGCGATCGCCGAGCTCGAGCCCCTCGAGATCGTGGGCGTGATGGCCGCTGCGTGGGTGCTCGTCGCGATCGCCGAGCTCGTGACCGCGCGCGCCGCCCGTCGCCGGGCCGAGATGATCTACGCACCGCTCGCCGGGCTCACCTCCGGCTACCCGAGCGATCCGACCTGGTTCGCGCCACCGCTCGAGCGCACCGCGCTCGACGTCGCGGACGTCGGCGAGGAGACGCAGGCCAAGCTGCCGCCGCCGAGCGAAGACTGAGCCGGGCCGAGCCGCCGTGCTCTTCCCGACCGCAACCTTCGCGATCTTCTTCCTGATCGTCCTTCCGCTCTCGTGGCTCCTCATGCCACGGGGCGAGCGCTGGCGGCCGTTCATCATCGCCGCGAGCTTCGTCTTCTACAGCGCCTGGGACTGGCGCTTCGTCTTCCTGCTCGCGGCCTCGATCCTCTGGAACCAGGTCTTCGCGCTCGTCGTCCACCAGCAGCGGGAGGAGCAGCGGCGCAAGACCCTGCTCATCGTCGCGGTCGCCGGGAACGTCGCGCTGCTCGGCTACTTCAAGTACTACGACTTCTTCGCGACGTCGACGAACAACCTGTTCGCCTGGTTCGGCGTCGACGTTCCCGTGGAGGCGCGCTCGATCGTCCTCCCGGTCGGGATCTCGTTCTTCACGTTCATGGGGATCAGCTACGTCGTCGACGTCTACCGTCGCGACTTCGAGCCCACCTCGCTCTCGAAGTTCGCTGCGTACCTGTCGTTCTTCCCGCACCTCGTGGCCGGGCCGATCGTCCGCCCGAGCGAGCTCGTCCCACAGCTCGAGACGCCGCGCGACCCCCGGTACATCGACACGGCACGCGCGTTCTTCCTCATCGGCACCGGGCTCTTCATGAAGGTCGTGATCGCGAACCACCTCGCGTCGAACATCGTGGACGACGTCTTCGGGGCACCGGACCAGCACTCGTCGCTCGAGGTGCTCGTCGGCATCTACGCGTATGCGGTCCAGATCTACGCGGACTTCTTCGGGTACACGAACATCGCGATCGGCATCGCGCTCCTGCTCGGGTTCCGGTTCCCGCAGAACTTCGACGCGCCCTACTCGGCGACCTCCGTCCAGGACTTCTGGCGCCGCTGGCACATGACGCTCTCCCGCTGGCTCCGCGACTACCTCTACATCCCGCTCGGCGGGAATCGCGGCGGCCGGCTTCTCACCTACCGGAATCTCATGCTCACGATGCTCATCGGCGGGCTCTGGCACGGCGCCGGCTGGACGTTCGTCGCCTGGGGCGCGATCCACGGCGTCGCGCTCGTCTCCGAGCGCTGGTGGCGCGAGCGTCCGGGCTTCGTCGAGCGGCCGTCCACACCACTTCGTCGGGCCTGGCATCGCTTCGCGACGTTCCAGGTCGTCTGCTTCGCATGGATCTTCTTCCGCTCGGAGTCCTTCGACGACGCCTGGAGCATGATCGCGCGGCTCTTCACCGCCTGGGGCGAGCCCTCGCCGCTCGTCACGACCGGCGTCATCGCGGCGATCGCGGTCGGGATCGGGTCGCAGTACCTCCCCTCCCGCATCCCGCTCGGCCTGATGGCCTGGTTCTCGCGTCTCCCGGTCCCGGCGCAGGCGGTCGTGCTCTCGATCGCCCTCCTCGGCATCCACGCGATGGGACCCGAGGGCGTCGCGCCCTTCATCTACTTCCAGTTCTAGGCTCTCGTGAGCCGCCTCGCCGCGGCACCGAGAGCTGCGCCACCGAGCGCGTCGAGGACGTAGTGGTTCCCGGTCGCGGTGATCACGAGCGAGACGAGCGGTGGGTACGAGGAGGCGGCGAGCTTCCCGACGGGCGAGGTCGCTCGCTCCGCGAGCGCGCCCGCCGTGACGACGGCGAAGGCGACGTGCAGGCTCGGCATCGCCGCGACGGGGTTGTACAGGCGAACGAGCGCCGGGTGCTCGAGGTCGAATCCGCTCACCTCGGCCAGGGTGTCCACGAACCCGTCGAGCACGCGGGGCGGCGCCGTCGGGTAGAGGAGGAAGACCGGCTGGGCGCCGAGGTGGGCGAGCAGGCACGCGTTGCGCAGGCGCCCGTACTGCTCGTCGCCTCGCGCGAAGAGTACGGCGGCCCAGCCGAGCGTCAGCGTGACGTTGAAGACGGCATAGCCGACGTTGAGCCCGTGCAGCACGCGCGGGAAGCGCATGAGCGTCCGCTGCACCGCCGGCTCGAGGTTGATCCCGAGCCGCTGCTCGAGCCCGACGACGCGGATCGCGTTTCGGCGCGCCCGCTCGCGCCCGTCCCCGACGAGCACGAGCTTCCGTACGAGCAGGTAGACCGCGTAGACGAGCAGCACGAGCGTGAGCTCGCGCCGGGCCGAGAACCGGGCGCCCACGGTGCGAGCGTACGAGGTTTTGCCGCGACGCACGGCACCGCGTGATCTAGCCTGAGCGCCGGAGCGGCATGGGCCCGGTGGCCCAGCTGGTCTTCAAAACCAGTGCGGTCGTGTAACCCACGGCTCGGTCGGTTCGACTCCGGCGCCGCTCCGTCAAGCGAGCTCACATCAGGGACGCGCATCGTGGTACGCCTCATGGTCTGTTCGCTCGAGGCCCACCTCGAGGACGCCTCCGAGAGCCGAGTCCAGCCCTGCAGTCAGTCCGTCGCCTGGAGCTCCTCGCCTCGCGCGCGTTCGCGCGTCGGTGGATTGCGGGCCTGAGGCCGAACCGATTGCAGGGCTAGTTGACCCACACTAGCTCGTGCGAGATGCTACGAGTCGTTAAGCGGCGGCGGAGCACGTCTGACGTGGGTGACTCCCGGAGGCGCAGGTACACGTGGCCGATCGTCGCGTCGGCCACGGTCGGAACTCTCTTGGCGGTGCTGGTCTGGATCCTCGCGAGCTGACGCCGTCCGCCGCCTAGAGCACTCGCAGCAGAGTCTTCGCGACAGACCTTCGTCGTGAGCGCAAGCCCGACTAGATGCCTGCCATGGGCAACGTCAGCACGAACCTCTCGCCCGCGGGCACGGTGAGCGCGATCTCGATGCCCCAATCGCCCGCGAGCGTCACCACCGCGCCAAAGCGCGCCGAGCGCGTGATCGGGACGAGATAGCCGTTGATGCGAAGCTCGGCGTTCGACGCGAACTCGTGGCTCACAGACCCGCAGACCGACACGGTCTTCTCGCCTACGAAGATCGAACCGAGGCTGATGATCGGCTCGTCCGTGTGCGGGAACGCCTGGACGAGCTCGTACGCCGCCCCGTTCATGGGTACAGCTGTCATCTCACTCTCCTTCCGGGAGAGAACATCTGCTCGTAGCCCTTGAGAAGCCGCTCGTGGCCGAATCGTGCGCGAAGAGTCCCGCCGCCGCCGCGCAGCTCGGCCCGAGGAACGACGAAGGGGCCCCGGAGAGCCCCTTCGTCCGAACCGCTCGGGTACCGCTTACGGGATCTGGTACTCCGTCTCGCACCACTCGCCGACGTCGGTGTTCGCGCCGCCGTTGCAGGTGTCCGAGTTCGGATTCGGATCCTCGTAGGAGCCGGGCACTTCGGTCTCCGACATGTCGGGCGGGAACGGCAGGTCGCCGTTCAGGTAGTCGGGGCCGTCGCCTCCGAGGAGGTCGTCGTTGCCGAACGCCCCGTAAAGGGTGTCCGCTCCGGACTCGCCCTTGATCAGGTCGTTGCCGGGACCGCCGATGGCGATGTCGTCGCCGAAGTCGCCCTTGATGTGATCGGCCCCCTGCATCCCGACGAGGAAGTCGTGCCCGACCTCGCCCAGGATGTTGTCGTTGCCCTCCCAGCCGAAGAGCTCGTCGTCTCCGGGGCCGCCACGGAGGATGTCGGCTCCGCCGCCGGGGACGCCGAAGTCGACGTCGCCGAAGATGAAGTCGTTGCCGTTCCAGCCTTCGATCTGGTCGTCACCGAGGCCGCCGCAGATCACGTCGTCATCGGCGAAGCCGTTGATCGTGTCGTCGCCGCCGAGGCCGGCGATCACGTCCGGGCCGCTGGTCCCGTTGAGCCGTTCGCCTGCGTCCGTGCCGACGACGGTCGCTTCGAGGCCACCGCAGAGGACGACTTCCTCGTCCGCGAGTGCCGAGCCCGCTGTCGTCGCGAATACCGCAACGAGCGCGAGCAGAACTACGCCATACCGCATACTTCCTCCCCTTTCAATTTCCCACCCGGTTCACTCCGGGCGACATCTCTCCCATGCGCTCTGTTCCGAGCGCCGGCGCAGGTTAGACGAGATTGACCCACTCCGTGCGGTCCGTTTTCGCGAGGCAGAGCGGCCTGCTCATCTGGTACGCCGGCGGCGCGTAGACCCGCGTGAACATGAACGCCCGGTTGCGGGCCCGCAGCGCCCTCGCCTCGCTTCCGCCGTAGAAGAGCGCCCCCCAGCGCACGGCCTCGTTCGCGAAGCACGTCGTGAGGCGCTCGTCCCTGAGCCCCTGTCTGTGGAGCGCCTCGTGCACGAGGATCGCGTAGGCACCTGCGGTGCGCACGGTGTTGAGGCCCTCGAAGAAGAGATAGACGTTCGAGCAGGTCGAGCCGCGGAGGTGGATGTCTCGTCCTCCCGCGTAGTAGGCGATGACGCGGTCGGCAGGGGCTCCGAACCTGCGCTCGAAGACCTCCTCGAACTTGGACTGGTCCCCGTAGCACCGGACGCCTACGCTCTCCACCCGGCCGCGTTTGATCCCGCGTCCCTCGTCAGCGGCCTGCCAGAGCGTCTCGCGCGCGATCTTGCTCAGGCGCTCGTCGTAGTTGTAATAGGGGCTCACCGCGTGCGCAGTCCCGGCAAGGAGCAGCAGCGGCGAGAGCACGAGTGCGGCGAGCAGCGGCTTCATGTGGTGCCTGCTACGAGGCTACCCGCGAGCGCAAGCAACTACGCTCCTCGCTCGTGGACGCCTCGATCGCGATCACGCCCGAGGAGCATCGGGCCCGCTGCGCAGCCCTCCTCGAGGCGGTCGCCGCCGACGGCGCGAGCGGCGTCGTCCTCTTCGACCCCTACTACGTCCTTTACTACGCCGGTTTCGCGTTCGTGCCGACCGAGCGGCCGATCGCGTTCGCGCTGAACGCGGACGGCGAGCGTGCGCTCGTCGTCCCCCGGCTCGAGGTCGAGCACGCGGAGTCGAAGGCGATCTTCGATCGCGTCGAGCACTACCTCGAGTACCCCGGCGATCCCCGGGCAGAGGACGCGATCTCGTCCACGATCCGGGCGCTGGGGCTGACCGGGACGATCGGCGCCGATCAGGACGGCTACCCCTGGATCCTCGGCTACCGGGGGCCGACCCTCTCCGACCTCTCGGGTGCGACCGTCGTCCGCATCGTCGACCGGATCGAGGCGCAGATGGCCGTCAAGTCGGAGGCCGAGGTCGCACTCATTCGCGAGAGCGTGCGCTGGGGGAACCTCGCGCACACGCTGCTCCAGCGCTACACCCGGCCCGGCGTCACGGAGACCGAGGTCTCGATGCGGGCGACGAACGAGGCGACGTTCGCGATGCTCGACGCGATCGGGCCTGTCTACCGCGCGCAAAGCTTCATCGAGAGCGGCGCCTCGGCGGGCTACCGCGGCCAGATCGGGCGCAACTCCGCGCTCCCGCATGCGCTCTCCGGGAATCTCGTGTTCCGCGAGGGCGACGTCCTCGTCACCGGCGCGAGCGCGCCGGTCTGGGGCTACCTCTCCGAGCTCGAGCGGACGATGGTCATCGGCGAGCCTTCAGCCGATCAGGAGCGCATGTTCGGCCACATGAAGGCGCTCCAGGACGTCGCGTTCGAGGCGATCCGACCCGGCGCGCCCTGTTCGGACGTCGATCGGGCGGTGCGCGGATACTTCGCCCAGCACGACCTCTTCGCTTATTGGCGCCACCACACGGGGCACGCGATCGGGCTCCGCTACCACGAGGGACCGTTCCTCGACTCCGGCGACCAGACCGAGATTCGTCCCGGAATGGTCTTCACCGTCGAGCCGGGTCTCTACTCCCCCGAGCTCGGCGGCTTCCGCCACTCGGACACGGTCCTCGTGACCGACGACGGGATCGAGCTCCTGACGTACTACCCGCGCGACCTCGCGAGCCTCGTGATCCCGGTCTAGCGCGAGCGCTACGCCCCGTTCGTCTGCTCGCCGTGCGACCGCACGGCGAGCTCGGCGGAGAGCCGCTCGATGCGCTCGTGCAGCTCGAGCCGCTGCGCCGAGAGCTCGCGCTCCTGACGCTCGAGCTCCTCCAGCGACTCGCCGGACGGACCCGCGTACCCGCCGGCACGAAGGAAGTCGATCCGGGTGTGCAGCCGCGTCCTGCGTACCGAGAGCGAGCGCTCTTGCTTCCGCAGCCGCGCGAGCTGGACGTTCTCGTTGCCGTACGCCGCTTCCACACGACCGGTATCGGTCGCGGGGTCGAAGGTCCCGAGCCCCAGTTCGCGCGAACCGAGCGCGGTACGCTTGGACGACTGGCGCGACGTCGGACGAGAGCACGGAGGCGGACATGAACGCAGCGGTGACCACCGAGCAGAAGACCATCGGCCACTGGATCGGGGGCGAAGCCGTCCGCGGGACGTCGGGCCGCACCGGCCCGGTCTACAACCCCGCGACGGGCGAGCAGACAGGCGAGGTGGACTTCGCGACGGTCGAGGAGATCGACCGCGCAGTCGCCGCCGCCAGGTCTGCGTTCTCCGAGTGGCGCACCTGGTCGCTCTCGAAGCGCGCCGACCTCTTCTTCCGCATCTACCAGCTCGTCGACGAGCACCGAGACGACTTCGCGCGCGTGCTGACGGCCGAGCACGGGAAGGTCCTCTCGGACGCGCACGGCGAGGTGCAGCGCGGCATCGAGGTCATCGAGTACGTCTGCGGCCTCCCGACGCTCCTCAAGGGAGGCTTCTCCGAGCAGGCGGCGACCGGGATCGACGTGTACTCGATCCGGCAGCCGCTCGGCGTCGTCGCCGGCATCACGCCGTTCAACTTCCCCGTGATGGTGCCCATGTGGATGTGGGCGCCCGCGATCGCGTGCGGCAACGCGTTCATCCTCAAGCCTTCGGAGAAGGACCCGTCCGCCTCGCTCCTCACCGCCGAGCTCCTGAAGGAGGCAGGCCTCCCGGACGGCGTCTTCAACGTCATCCAGGGCGACAAGATCGCAGTCGACCGGCTGCTCGAGCATCCGGACGTCGCCGCGGTCAGCTTCGTCGGCTCGACCCCGATCGCGCGCTACGTCTACGAGACCGGGACGAAGAACGGGAAGCGCGTGCAGGCGCTCGGAGGGGCGAAGAACCACATGGTCGTTCTTCCCGACGCCGACATCGCCATGGCCGCCGACGCGGCCGTGAGCGCCGGCTACGGCTCTGCCGGGGAGCGCTGCATGGCGATCTCGGTCGTCGTCGCCGTCGGCGACGCCGGCGACGCGCTCGTGGGCGCGATCGAGGAACGGCTCCCGAAGGTGAAGGTCGGCGACGGCATGGATCCCTCCTCCGAGATGGGGCCACTCGTCACCCGCGAGCACCGCGACAAGGTCGCGTCGTACCTCGACTCCGGGCCCGAGCAGGGAGCGACGCTCGTCGCCGACGGCCGCGACACCGCGCCGAACGGCGACGGCTTCTTCCTCGGCGCCTCGCTCCTCGACAACGTCACGCCGGAGATGGACGCCTATCGGGACGAGATCTTCGGGCCCGTGCTCTCCGTCGTCCGCGTCGACTCCTACGACGAGGCGCTCCGGCTCGTGAACGACAACCCGTACGGGAACGGCGTCGCGATCTTCACCCGCGACGGCGGCGTCGCCCGCCGGTTCCAGTTCGAGGTGAACGTCGGGATGGTCGGGATCAACGTGCCCATCCCGGTGCCCGTCGCGTACTACTCGTTCGGCGGCTGGAAGAGCTCGCTCTTCGGCGACCGGCACATCTACGGGCCGGAGGGGATCGACTTCTACACGCGGACGAAGGCGGTCACGAGCCGCTGGCCGGACCCGAAGACGAGCAAGGTGGATCTCGGCTTCCCGCAGACGCGGTAGCGCGTGCCGCACATCCGCCTGATCGACGAGAGCGAGGCCGAAGGCGAGCTCCGAGAGGAGTACGAAGCGGCGGTCGAGCGGGCCGGCAAGGTCTTCAACATCCTCAAGGCGATGAGCTTGAGGCCGGGCGTGCTCCGCGCGTCGATGGCCCTCTACCGGGAGATCATGTTCGGCGAGTCGGGGCTCTCGCGGAAGGAGCGCGAGCTGCTCGCCACGGTCGCGTCGGCCGAGCAGGGCTGCCACTACTGAACGCATGCTCATGCAGACGACCTCCGTGCCGAGGGCGCAGACGACGAGCTCGCAAGCCACGCGGAGCACGACTACCGCGAGGCAGAACTGTCCCCGCGCGAGCGTGCGCTCTGCGACTTCGCCGTCAAGCTGACGCACCTGGCAGCCGAGGTCGAGCAGGCCGACGTCGACGCGCTGCGTGCCGAGGGCCTGGACGATGCGGCCGTCTCGGACGCGATCCAGGTCGTCTCCTACTTCAACTACGTGACCCGTGTCGCCGACGGCGTCGGCATCGAGGACGAGCCGGAGTGGAGTCAGGCCGAGCCGGAGTGACCCCGGGCGCCGAGGGACGTCAGCGGAAGCGCTCCCTCGAGCAGCGCGCGACCGACGACGGCGCCATCGCAGCCGGCGGCTTCCACGGCCTCAAGATCGGCGAACGAGCGCACGCCTCCCGACGCGAGCACCGGCAAGCCTGAACGCACGCAGACCCGTTCGAGCAGTCCGACATCAGGGCCGGTCATCGTCCCGTCGCGCTCGATGGCGGTGCAGAGGAGACGCGCGACGCCCGCGTCGCGACAGCGCGTCGCCGCGTCCTCCGCGCGCTCCGCGGTCGTCCGCCTCCACGCATCCACCGCGACCGCTCCGCCGCGTGCATCGAGCGCGACCACGAGCGCCTCGCCCAGAGCGCCGGCGTAGCGCTGGAGCGCATCCGGCCCCGCGAATGCCGCCGTCCCGACGACGACCCGGGCGGCGCCGGCCCCGAGCAAGCGCTCGGCGTCCGCGAGCGAGCGGATGCCGCCGCCCACCTGCACCGGCACGCCGTTCGCGGCCTCGACCATCCGGCGCACGAGATCGGGACGGATCTCCCCCGCCGCCGCAGCGGTGAGGTCGACGAGGTGGACGAGGCTCGCACCGGCCCCCGCGTAGCGCCCGACGAGGGCCCGGGGGTCTCGCTCGCGCAGCGTTACGTGCCCGAGGTCGCCGCGCTGGAGGCGCACGGCCTCCTCGCCGAGCACGTCCACGGCCGGGACCACCTGGAACGGCCGGTGTGACTCCGTTAGCATAGTACTATGCTAGTATGGCGCAACGACGATGAGCGACGTCGGCCCTCACGAATGGCGAACGAGCGAGACAACCGAGCTGTTCGAAGCGATCCTGAGCCTCGAGACGACGGAGGAGGCGGAGCGCTTCTTCCGGGATCTCTGCACGCTCCCGGAGCTCGAGGCGCTGGCGCACCGCTGGCAGGCGGCGAGGCTGCTGGACCAGGGTCTCCCGTACCACGAGGTGGCCGCAAGAACGGGCGCGTCGACGACGACGGTGACCCGGGTGGCGCAATGGCTGAAGCGCGGGACGGGCGGGTATCGGCTCGTGCTCGACCGGCTGAGCGAGAGAGCCGCGCCGACCGGCTGACCATCGCGGTCCCTGTGAAGGGCCGCCTGCGCGAGCCGGCCATCGCCGTGCTCGCGGACGCCGGTCTCGGACCGGAGCAGCCGGGCGAGCGCGCGCTGGCGTTCCCCTGCCGGGACGCGCCGGTGGACGTCCTCCTCGTCCGGGCCGCGGATGTCCCGGAGTACGTCCAGGACGGCGTCGTCGAGTGCGGCGTGACGGGTGCCGACCTCGTCGAGGAGAGCGGCGCCGAGGTCGAGGAGCTGCTCCGTCTCGGCTTCGGCGCGTGCACGCTCGAGGCCGCGGTGCCCGCGGAATCTCCGTACGAGGCTCTCGAGGATCTCGACCGGGTTCGCATCGCGACGGTCTACCCGAGGCTCGCCTCGCGACTGCTGGCGGAGCGCGGCGTCGAGGCCGAGCTCATCCGCGTGACGGGCTCGGTGGAAGTCGCCCCGCGCCTCGGCCTCGCCGATGCCATCGTCGACCTGGTTTCGAGCGGCAGCACTCTCCGGACGAACGGGCTCCGCTCGCTCGGCGTCCTCTTCTCGTCCGAAGCCGTCCTCGTCGGCCGCGTCGGCGGCGACGGGCGTGCCCGCGAGCTCGCCGCCGTCCTGCGGAGCGTCGTCGACGCCCGCGAGACCCGCTACCTGATGCTGAACGCGCCCGAGAGCGCGCTCGAGGAGATCTGCCGAATCGTTCCGGGATCGCGTTCTCCCAGCGTGCTGCCACTCGCGGAGCCGGGCATGGTCGCGGTGCAGGCGCTCGTGCCGGCCGCCGACGTCTGGCGCCTGCTGCCACGGCTCGAGGCCGCCGGCGGCTCGTCGATCCTGCTCGTACCCGTCGAGCGAATGCTCGCGTGACGGACGTCGCGGCGATCCTCGAGGACGTGCGCGAGCGCGGCGATGCGGCCGTGCGCGAGTGGTCGCTCAAGCTCGACGGCATCGAGCCCGCACTCGCCGAGCCCGCGGACGGGATGCCTGCAGAGGCGATCCTCGCGCTCGCCGCCTCGGTCCGCCGCTGGCACGCGCTCCAGCGCCCTGCGGACATCCGCTGCGAGGTCGAGCCAGGCGTCGACCTCGAGCGACGGTGGCTCCCGCTCGGCTCGGTGGGCATCTACGTCCCGCGCGGGCTCGTCTCGACGCTCGTCATGTGCGCCGTGCCCGCCCAGGTGGCGGGTGTCGGGCGGATCGTGGTCGCGACACCACCATCCGGCGCCGGAAACGTCGCCGCCGCAGCCAGGCTGCTCGGGATCGAGGAGGTGTGGGCGCTCGGCGGGCCGCCGGCGATCGCAGCGCTCGCGTACGGGACGGAGTCAGTCGAGCGCGTGGACAAGATCTGCGGCCCTGGCGGCGCCTTCGTGAACGAGGCGAAGCTCCTCGTCTCGCACGACGTCGCGATCGACCTCCCCGCCGGGCCTTCGGAGGTCGTCGTCCTGGCCGGCTCGGGTGCCGATCCCCGGGTCGCGGAGCTCGAGCTCGCGGCGCAGGCCGAGCACGGGCCGGACTCCGTCTGCCGGGTCGTCGCCGCCAACGGCGACCTCGACTCCGCACTCGCCGAGATCGAGGGGATCGCGCCCGAGCACCTCGTCCTGCTCGGCGACGACGCGGAGGCTGCCGCCCCACGTGTGCGAAACGCCGGCGCGGTCTTCGTCGGGCCCTGGTCGGCGGTTGCGGCGGGCGACTACGCGACGGGCGGGAACCACGTGCTCCCGACCGGCGGCCGCGCCCGCGCCGTCGGCGGGCTCGGGCTGGAGACGTTCCTCAAGCCGGTCACGGTCCAGCGGCTCACCGCCGACGGGCTCGCGCGGCTGCGTCCGACCATCGAGGCGCTCGCCGCGCTCGAGGGCATGCCCGCGCACGCGGAGGCGGCGCGCCGATGAGGGCCCTCCCGCTCGAGTTCGCGGACTACCGCTGGGCACCGTCGACGGAGGAGCTAGCGGCCGCGGTCGAGCTCGACCCCTCGCAGATCGTGCGCTTCGACGGAAACGTTCCGGCGCTCCCGTCACCCGCCGCACGGCCCGGAACTATCGCGGCAGCTCTTTCCGAGGTGAACGCGTACGCACACGGCGGCTACCCGGGCCTCGTCTCCGCGATCGCGGACTACGCCGGAGTCGAGCCCGAGAACGTCGTGCTCGGAGCAGGGGCGGACGACCTGATCCTCGTCTGCGCCCGCTCGTTCGCGGGTCCGGGAGACACGGTCGCGATCGCCGAGACCCCGACCTACCCGCTCTACCGCATCGCCGCGCACTTCGCGGGAGCCGAGGTGGGAGACGACTCGCCCGCCGTCACGTTCTCGTGCCGCCCGAACAACCCGACCGGAGAGCTCGGGGAGCTGTCGGCTGCGAGGCCCCTCGTCGTGGACGAGGCGTACTTCGAGTACGCGGGCGAGACCGCGGCGGGGCACATCGACGAGGGCGTGGTCGTTCTGCGCACGTTCTCGAAGGCGTTCGGGCTCGCCGGCGCGCGCGTCGGGTACGCGCTCGCGGACGTCGAGACGGCAGCGCAGCTGAACCGGCGGCAGGCGCCTCTCCCGGTCTCGACCCTCTCGGCCGCGCTCGCGCTCGCCGCGCTCCGAGAGCCGCGGGACGTCACCCCCGAGGTCGAGGAGCGAGAACGCTGCGCGCGGGCGCTGCGTGCGCTCGGGCTCGAACCCCTTCCGTCGGCGACGAACTTCCTCTTCGTCCCCGTCGATGAGCCCGAGGCCGTCGGCGCCGCGCTCCTGCGCTCCGGGATCGTCGTACGCGTGTTCCCCGACGGCTTCCGGTTCAACGTCCGCGACCGCGAGGACGACGACCTCCTGCTGGACGCCCTCGCACGTGCGCTCGAGCAGCCGTCGCCGGTGCCGGCTGCCGGCGGTCGGACGGCTCGCCATCTGCGCGCGACCGCCGAGACACGGATCCGCGTCCGGCTCGGCCTCGACGGCGCTGGCCGCGTCCGGGTCGCGACCGGCGCCGGGCTGTACGACCACCTGCTCGAGCAACTGGCGTTCCACGCCGGCTTCGACCTCGTACTCGAGGGAGTCGGCGACGCCGAGACGGGCGAGCACCACACCGCGGAGGACACGGCGCTCGCGCTCGGCGAGGCACTCGACCGCGCACTCGGCGACCGAAGGGGCATCGCCCGCTACGGCGACGCCGTCGTGCCGATGGACGACGCGCTCGCGCGCGCGGCCATCGACCTCGGAGGCCGCCCCGCCTCCGTGCTCCGCCTCGAGCGTGACCCTGGCCTCGCAGGTCACGTCCTCCAGAGCCTCGCCCAGGCGGGCCGGCTCGGGATCAACGTCGAGGCAACTGGCTCCGACGACCACCACGTCGCCGAGGCCGCGTTCAAGGCGGTGGGGCGCGCGCTCCGCTCGGCCGTGCGGCTCGAGAGCACCGGGATTCCCTCGACGAAAGGACGGCTGTGAACGTCGCCGTCTGCGACTACGGAGCGGGGAATCTGCGCTCGGTCGTCGTCGCGTTCTCGCGCCTCGGTGCGAACGCGCAGGCGACGGCGTCACCGGGTGACGTGTTGGACGCCGACCTCGCGGTGCTGCCCGGGGTCGGCTCGGCCGCGAGCGCGATGGCCGGGCTCCGCGAGCGAGGCCTCGACGAGGCGCTCCAGGAGCGCGTGGACGCACGGCGCGCGACGCTCGGGATCTGCCTCGGCCTCCAACTCGCGCTCGAGGAGTCCGAGGAGGACGGAGGCGTCGCAGGTCTCGGCCTGCTCCCGGGTCGCGCCGTCAGGCTGCGCGAAGGCCGCGTCCCGCGGATCGGCTGGGCGCCCGTCGAGCCGGAGAACCACGCGTTCTACTTCGCCCACTCCTACGCCGCCGACACACCGGCCGTCGTCGCTCGCTCGGAAGGGATCGTGGCGGTCGCCGAGGCGGGCAGCTTCGTCGGCGTGCAGTTCCATCCGGAGAAGAGCGGCCGCCCCGGCGCACGGTTCCTCGAGCGATGCCTCTCCCGCGCCTGATCCCCTGCCTCGACGTGGCGGGCGGCCGCGTCGTCAAGGGCGTCAGGTTCCAGGGGCTGGCCGACGTCGGCGACCCGGTCGAGCTCGGTGCCGCGTACTCCGAGGCCGGGGCCGACGAGCTGGTCTTCCTCGACGTCGAGGCGACGCTCGACGGCCGCGGTGCGCTGCTCGAGCTCGTTGCCTCGGTCGCCGACCGGCTCGCGATCCCGTTCACCGTCGGCGGCGGGATCAGGTCGGTCGCGGACGGCGAGGCGCTGCTCGGCGCCGGGGCGGACAAGGTCTCGGTGAACAGCGCCGCGCTCGCGGAGCCCGAGCTCGTGAGCGAGCTCGCAAGCCGACTCGGCTCCCAGGCGGTCGTCGTCGCGATCGACGCTGCGCGCGGCGAGGTGTACACGCGTGCCGGGACCGAACCGACCGGCCGGGACGCGGTCGGCTGGGCGCGAGAAGCGGAGGCTCGCGGGGCGGGCGAGATCCTGCTCACCTCGATCGACGCCGACGGAACGCGCACCGGCTACGACCTGCCGCTGACCCGCGCGGTTGCCGACGCAGTCTCGATCCCGGTCATCGCCTCCGGCGGCGCGGGCTCGGCACGCCACGTGGCGGACGCACTCGGCGTCGCCCAGGCCGCTCTGCTCGCGTCGATCCTCCACGAGAGCCCTCCCCGGCTCGTCGTGCTGCGCGAGGAGCTGCGTGAGCTCGGCGTCCCCCTTCGCGATGCAGCCTGAACTTCGCGCGGCGATCGTCCAGGACGCGGAGACGAACCGCGTCCTCATGCTCGCCTGGATGGACGACGAGGCGCTCCGGCTGACCCGCGAGACGGGCGAGGCGCACTTCTTCAGCCGTTCGCGCAACCGGCTCTGGCGCAAGGGCGAGACCTCCGGCAACACGCTCGCGGTCGAGGAGCTGCGAGACGACTGCGACGGAGATGCCCTGCTCGTGCGCGTGCGCCCGAACGGCCCCGCGTGCCATACGGGCTCGGTCTCCTGCTTCGCCCCGTGGCTCTGGCGGCGGGTCGCCGAACGCGCAGCGACTCGCCCGGAGGGCTCGTACGTCGCGGGCCTCCTCGAGGAGGGGCCGGCAGCGGCCGCGCGCAAGCTCGGCGAAGAGGGCGTCGAGGCCGCGCTCGCCGGCGCGAGCGAGAGCGATGAGCGCCTCGTGTCCGAGATCGCGGACGTCTGGTTCGCGAGCTACGTCCTGCTGGCCGCGCGCGGCCTCGATCCGGCCGCGGTCGAGGACGAGCTGCTGCGCCGAGCGCGCTAGAAGCGAGCCGCGCGGCGCAGGACGCGGGCGTCGCCCACGCGGCGCGTCAGGCCGTCGCGGTCGAAGCGCTCGAGGAGGAGCTGGGCGTCGCGGCGACCCGTTCCGACGAGATCGCGGAAGCGCGCGAGAGTGATCTGACCGCCGGCGCGACACTCCCGAAGAGCCACGTCCTTTGCCACCTCGTACGCACCGGCGCCGATGCCGTAGCCGTCTCCGAGCTGCACGAGCGCTCCGCGTGAGGCGAGGAAGCGGGCGAGCTCGGCGTCCTCGAGCTTCGTCGCACGTATGCCCGCCTCCGCGAGCTCGCGCTCGAGAGCTTCCGCCTCGGCCTCCCGCCCCGCGAGCGACGGTGCCGCCCCCGGGAGGTAGAGCTTCGCACCGCGCAGCTCGAACGGCAGCAACGGAACCACGTCGGCAGCCCACGGCTCGGGCGGGACGGCGATGCCCGGGTCGATCGGGTCGGCGTTCTCGATCCGTCCGTGCAGCTCCTGTTCGAGCTCGGCGAGCCAGGACCGCGAGAACACCCAGGGGCCGGCACGATCGACGCCTTCCAGCTCGTCGGCCACGTGCCGGAGCGTCTCGGCGCGAACGGGCGCGTGGATGGTCGCCGCGACGTCGCCGCGCTCGATGCGCGCCAGCCGTCCCTCGTCGCGATGACGCGGAGGCGCGGGGTCGAGCACGACGCCGCCGCCCACCGTCGTCTCGCCGCGCAGGATCACGCGGTCGTCCCGCGCAGCGACGACGGGAGCGGCAAGCCGCAGCTGCGCCCACCGGTCGCCGATGCGGACGACGCGCGCGGGCACGTGCGCCGTCCCCAGATGAACCTGCAGTCGTGCTCCGTCGGACACCGGCTCGAGCTCTTCGAGGGCGACGTCCAGCCGGAACGCGACCGGGTACTCGCCCACGGGCACGAGTGCGTCTCCCCGCCGGACGTCCGAGCGCTCGATGCCCGGCAGGCCGACGGCCACGCGCTGGCCCGCCTCGGCGCGGGCGACCTCACGGTCGTGTACCTGCACGCTCCGGACGCGCACAGGTCGTCCCGCCGGCTCGACGCGCAGCTCGTCGCCGGCTCCGATCGAGCCCGACCAGAGCGTTCCGGTCACGATGGTGCCGACGCCGCGCAGCGAGAAGGACCGGTCGATCCACAGTCGCGTCGGCCGTTCGCGACGCACCTCGCCGACGCGATCGGCGGCCCGGGCAAGGGCCGTCCGCAGGTCGTCGAGGCCCTCCCCGGTCTTCGCGCTCACGGCGAGCACGTCCGCGCCGGCCACGAGCTCCCGCGCCACCTCGAGCGCGAGCTCGAGCTCGTCTGCGGGCACCGCGTCCGCCTTCGTCACCGCGACGACGCCATGCTCGATACCGAGGAGGCGCAGGATCGCGAGATGCTCGTGAGTCTGCGGCCGCGCCCCCTCGCCGGCGTCGATCACGAGCAGGAAGAGGTCGATCCCGGTCGCTCCCGCGACCATTGCCCGGACGAAGCGCTCGTGCCCGGGCACGTCGACGACCGAGAGCCGGCGGCCGTCCGGGAGCTCGAGCGGCGCGTAACCGAGGTCGATGGAGATCCCCCGACGCTGCTCTTCGGGGAGACGATCCGTGTCCTTCCCGGTCAGCGCCCGTACGAGCCACGTCTTGCCGTGGTCGATGTGGCCCGCGGTCCCGATCGTCAGCGGCATCAGAGGCGCTCGGCCATGAGCCGCCGCGTCTGCAGGTCGACGACGCTCACGCGCGGCTCGCCTCGAGCAGTGAGTCCTCGATCCGCACGGGCCGCCAGCCGGTGCTCTCGAGGAGCGCACGCCACTCGCCGTCGGTCCGTTCACGGCCGCCCGCGAGCGCGAGCATGAGGAGGTCGAGCCACTTCCCACCGTGCGGCTCGTTCCCCTCCGGGATCACCGACTCCACGACGAGCAGGCGAGCGCGCTCGTGTGCCGCCGCTCGGATCGTTCGGAGGATGGCCGCAGCCGGCTCGTCTCCCCAGTCGTGGAGGATCCGAGAGAGGATGTACGTGTCGGCCTCGGGTACGCGCTCGAAGAAGCTCCCCGGTACGAACTCGAGCCCGTGCCCGAAGCTGCTCTCGTCGCGCTCGGTCTCGGGGAGGTCGAGGACGACGCCGCGGAGCTCTGGCCGGAGCCGGAGCAGCCCGGCGAGCAGCGCGCCGTTGCCGCCACCGACGTCCACGACGACCTCGCCGTCGCGCCAGTCGAGCTCGGCAAGCCTGGCAGCGACGTCGGCCTTGCCGCCGGCCATCGCGCGGTCGAACGACGCTCGCTCCTCCGGACGTTCGGCGAGCCAGGCCCAGAAGTCGCTGCCGAAGGAGTCCCCGAAGACCGTGTCACCGGTCCCCGCGGTGCTATCGAGCGTGCCGACGGCGTCGTAGAACACCCCGCCGAACAGGTGCCCGAAGTCCGGCCACCCGGGCTTCGTCAGGCCCTCTGAGATCGCGTTGTGCCGGAAGACGCCCGGCTCGACCTCCTCGAAGATGCCGTCGCTCGCCAGCGCTCGCAGCACCCGGTACAGGACGTCGCCGTCGATACCCGCCTCGCGCGCGAGGTCGGCCGCGGGCCTCGGTTCGGCGGCGAGCGCCACGGGAACCCGGGCGTCGATCGCGAGCGCGAGCGCCTTCGTCCTCATCGCCCCCCGGAGGACGTCCCAGAGGACGGCGTCCGGCGAAGGCTCGCTCATGCGCGGGCGGCGAGGATCGCGGCGGCAGCGGCCTCCACGTCCGCGTCCGTCAGCGTGCGGCAGTCGAGCAGGAGACGACCGTCGCGGACGATGCCGATCACCGGCACGTCCCCGGTCCGGAGCGGCTCTGCGAGGCCCTCCTCGACGGCGCACGCGGCGCTCGGCAGCTCGGCCAGCGGGAGCGCGCCGCCGCCGACCCGAGCGACGGTCTCCTCGACGTCTCCCCCGACGAGCGCGGCCAGCCGCTCGGCCCGCTCACGCACTCGCTCGACGGGCTCGTCGAGCATGCGCGTGACCGGGATCTCGCCGAGACCGGGGTCGAGCACAGCGGCGAGCGTGCCCTCGAGCGCGGCGAGGGTCAGCTTGTCGGCGCGCAACGCGCGCTGAAGCGGATGCCGCCGCAGCCGCTCGACGAGCTCCCGCCGGCCGACGACGATCCCGGCCTGCGGCCCGCCGAGAAGCTTGTCTCCCGAGAAGGTGACGAGATCCGCGCCTGCGCGAAGGCTCTCTCCAGGTGTCGGCTCGTCGCCGACGGGAGCGAGTGAGCCCGAGCCGAGATCGTCGACGAGCGGGAGGCCGGCTTGCTTCGCGACCCCGGCGAGCTCCACGAGGCTCGGACGCTCCGTGAACCCGACGACGCGGAAGTTGGACTGGTGCACGCGCAGGAGCAGCGCCGTGTCCGGCCCGAGCGCGCGCTCGTAGTCGGCGGCGCGAGTCCGGTTCGTCGTCCCGACCTCGACCAGCCTCGCCCCCGACCGGGCGAGGACGTCCGGAATGCGGAAGCCGTCACCGATCTCCACGAGCTCGCCGCGCGAGACGATCACCTCGCGTCCTTCCGCGAGCGCCGCGAGCGTCAGCAGCACCGCGGCCGCGTTGTTGTTGACGACGAGCGCCGCCTCCGCACCGGTGACCCGGGACAGCAGCGACGCGAGGTGGTCCTGCCGCGACCCCCGCTGACCGCTCTCGAGGTCGTACTCGAGGTTCGAGTAGCCGGCGCCGACCTCGGCGACGCGGGCAAGGGCCGCCTCGGAAAGTGGCGCGCGTCCGAGGTTCGTGTGCACGAGCACGCCGGTCGCATTGAGCACGCGGCGCAGGCTGGGTTGCCGGCCGCGGGCGAGCTCGGCGAGCACGGCATCCACGAGCGACCCGGGATCCCGTCCGGCCTCGATCTCCTCGCGGGCCCGCTGGAGAACGACTCTCGCAGCTGCCACGACGAGCGGATGGGGCTCGCCGGCCAGGGGCTCGGCGCGGAGCAGCTCGTCGACCGACGGAAGGTTGCGAAGCCCGCGGACGCTCACGAACGTGAGTGTAGGCCGACGAGTCAGTCGCGAACGCGACTAGGCCGAGCCCTCGGCGACCCGCTCGTCGTAGTGGGAGACGACGAGCCTGACCGCCTCTTCCGGATCGTCCGTGATCGTCAGCAGGTCGAGGTCGTGCGGCGAGATGAGCGCGTCGGTGAGCATCTCCTCGCGAACCCAGTCGAGCAGCTCGTCCCAGTAGTCCGAGTCGTAGAGGACGACCGGGAAGTGGCCGATCTTGCGGGTCTGGATCAGCGTCAGCGCCTCCCAGAGCTCGTCCTGCGTCCCGAAGCCGCCGGGGAAGATGACGAAGCCTTCGGCTGCCTTCACGAACATCACCTTGCGCGCGTAGAAGTGGTCGAACGTGAGGCCGAGGTCGCAGTACGCGTTCAGGCCCTGCTCGTGCGGGAGCACGATGTTGAAACCGACCGAGAGCCCGCCGGCCTCCTTGCAGCCGCGGTTCGCGGCCTCCATGACGCCGGGGCCCCCGCCGGTCACGACGGCGAAGCCGCGCTCCGCGCACGCACGCCCCGCCGCGCGGGCCGCCTCGTAGGACGGCGTTCCCTCGAGCACGCGCGCCGAGCCGAAGACGGAGATCGCCGGACGGTCGATCTTCATGATCATCTGGAACCCGGCCAGGAACTCGGACGCGATGAGAGCGACGTCGCTCGCGAGGTTCTCCTCGGTCCGCCGCAGGACGCGGCGGTCGAGCTCGCGCCCCTCGGACATCAGAACGTGCGCTCGACGTGCGTCGCCGAGACGGCGAGTGCGAGCGCCGCGATGAGCCCGAGGTACACGACCGCCACGCTCACGCGCTGCCAGACCTGGAGGCGGTAGTACTCGGCGTTCACTCCGCGCTCCTTCCACCGGCGCCAGAGCTCGAGCGCGCCGATGATCACGATGATGATGAGGATCGGGTTCGGGCTGACCACGGCGAGCCCGACCATCATCAACAGTCCGAGCAGCCAGATCGCGGGGTGCAGCGCACCGACGGCGCGGCCCCCGTCGAGCGGCACGATCGGGATCAGGTTGAAGAGGTTGAGGAAGAAGCCGACGAACGCGAGCGCCATGAGCAGCTCGGAGTCATACGCCTCGGCCGCGGCCCAGAAAGCCACCGCACCGACGGAGCCGAGGATCGGTCCGGCCAGCGCGACCCTGGCCTCCTTCCAGGCGTCGTCCGGCAGCTGCTTCATGCCGATCACGGCGCCGAGGAAGGGGATGAAGAGCGGTGCGCTCGCGGGCACGCCCTGGCGGCGGAGCTCGATGACGTGGCCGAGCTCGTGGATGAAGATCAGCACGACGAACCCGATCGCGAACGGCAATCCCCAGATCCACGCGTAGGCCCCGATCGAGACGAGCATCGAGGCCGCTGTCGTGAAGACCTTGAGCTTGAAGATGATCGCGCCGTACTTGATGACGAGGAAGCCGATCGCGAGGATCGGCGCGAAAAGCTTCCGCGCGAGGTCCTTGAGCCCCGACCGCGGCTGGACGGGCTCGTAGCCGCGCTCCCCGTGCACCGAGGCGTCCGGATCCGGGAGCGTCGCGGGCAGAGGTGCGTCGATCGGCTCGTACCGCCGACCGGGCTCGTCGTCTACGACCGGCGGCCGATCCATCCCCGCGATCGTAGCCCCGGCACCTGTCGCTCCTGCGGTCTCCACCGGGCGCTACGAGCCCCGGCCGATCCACTCCTCGCCGCCCTCGTAGAACTCCTTCTTCCAGAGCGGGACGGAGACCTTGAGCTCGTCGATCGCCTCGCGGCATGCCTCGAGCGCGGCCGCTCGATGCGGCGCAGAGATGGCGATGACGACGCTCGTGTCGCCGATGTCCACGCGGCCGATGCGGTGGTGGATCGCGACCTCGCAGAGCTCGTGGCGCGCCTTCAGGTCCGTCGCGAGCTTCGCCATCGTCTCCTCGGCCATCCCCTCGTACGCCTCGTACTCGAGGTAGAGGACGTCGCGTCCGCGGGAGTGACGGCGGGTCGTCCCGACGAAGGTTGCGATGGCACCCGCGTCGTCGGTCCTCACCTCGTCCACCGCTGCGGCGAGCGAGAGCGGCTGCTCGAACAGCCGGAAGTCCCCGCCCGATACGGGCGGGATGAGTGCGACCTCGTCACCCGCCGCAAGCGCCTGCGTGCGTTCGGCGTAGCCCCGGTTCACTGCATAGAGGACTCCCGGGAGCTCCTCGCCGAGAGCGAGCGCCGGCCACACGTCGCCGACGATCGCGCCGTCGGGCAGGTCGAGGTCGACGGCACCCGACCCCACACGCTCCCGCAGCCCCGCGAAGAGCCTCACGTGCACCTTCACCGGCGGAGCGTAGCCCGCGGTTGCCTCGAGCCTCGTGACATGTTAGGTCCCTCCCGATGGTCGCCACGATTCCCGGCGCACACCTGAATCAGCAGGTGTACGAGGAGCTCCGGATGCGGGTTCTCACGCGCCGCCACAACCCCGGAGAGAAGCTGTCGCTCCACGTCCTCGCCGACGAGCTGGGCGTGTCGCGAAGCCCCGTGCACCACGCCCTCACGCGCCTCGTCTCCGAAGGCTTGCTCACCGTGAAGGCGCGACGTGGCTACTTCGTCACGCCGGTCACGGCCGTCGCGCTCGCAGAGGGCTACGACGTGCGCCTCGCACTCGAGCTCCATGCGGCGGAGCGAACGGTCGGCCAGCTCGGCCCGGCCGAGCTCGCCGCTTTCAGGTCCCTGCTCGGCGCGACCGCCGCGGCGATCTCCCACGAGCAATGGGACAGCGCGAACGCGGCCTTCCACGAGCACCAGATCGACCTCGCCGGCAACGCTCTGCTCTCCGGTTTCTACCGCGAACTCTCGGTGAACCTGATGATGCAGGTGATCCGCGGCGGGCGCGTCGAGGGCCACGAGCAGCTCGCCACCGAGCACCGCCGCATCGTCGAGGCGTTCGAGGCCGGCGATGCGGAAGCGGCCCGCCGCGCAGTGCGCGAGCACATCGAGACGGGCCGCCAGATCGCGATCGAGGCGCTCGAGCGCGCCGGGGGAGTCCTCTAGCCCCAGACCGCGCGGGATCCCCGAGCGACACGGCGAGCGACACCGGCGCGCCGATGACGAGCACTTGCGGCCGATCGACGCCATGCTGCGGCTCGTCGCAAGCGTCTAGCCTTGCGCGGATGGCGTCCGCCGAGGATCGCCGGCTGAACGACTCCGGAATCGAGATCGAGCCCGTCTACACGGCGGAGGACGCGCCTGCGACCGAGCTCGAGCTTCCCGGCGAGCACCCCTTTACACGCGGCCCCTACCCGACGATGTACCGCGGGCGCCCGTGGACGATCCGCCAGTACGCGGGGTACGGCTCGGCGGAGGAGACGAACGCGCGCTTCCGCTACCTGCTCGAGCGAGGGCAGACGGGTCTCTCGGTCGCTTTCGATCTCCCGACCCAGCTCGGCTACGACTCCGACGACCCGCTCGCGCAGGGCGAGGTCGGACGGACCGGGGTCGCGATCGACTCGATCGCGGACATGGAGACGCTGCTCGACGGGATCCCGCTGGGCGACGTGTCGACGTCCATGACGATCAACGCGCCGGCCGCGCTGCTGCTCCTGCTCTACGAGCTCGTGGCCGAGGGCCAGGGCGTTCCGGCCGAGAAGCTCCGCGGCACCGTCCAGAACGACGTCCTCAAGGAGTACGTCGCCCGCGGGAACTACATCTTCCCGCCGCGACCGTCGATGCGGCTCGCCACCGATCTCTTCGAGTACTGCGCCGAGCGCCTGCCGAGCTGGAACACGATCTCGATCTCCGGCTACCACATCCGCGAGGCGGGCTCGAACGCGGCGCAGGAGCTCGCGTTCACGCTCGCCAACGGGATCGCGTACTGCGAGGCGGCGATCGCGGCAGGCCTCTCACCGGACGAGTTCGGCGCACGGCTCTCGTTCTTCTTCAACGCCCACAACGATTTCTTCCAGGAGGTCGCGAAATTCCGGGCCGCACGGCGGTTGTGGGCGCGCATCATGAGCGACCGGTTCGGGACGACCAACCCGCGCGCGACCGCGCTCCGCTTCCACGCACAGACGGGCGGCTCCACGCTCACGGCCCAGCAGCCGGAGTCGAACATCGTGCGCGTCGCGGTCCAGGCGCTGTCCGCGGTCTGCGGTGGTGCGCAGTCGATCCACACGAACTCGTTCGACGAGGCGCTCGCGCTCCCGTCCGAGCACGCCGCCCGCATCGCGCTGCGGACGCAACAGATCCTCGCGCACGAGGCGGGGACGACGGACACCGCCGATCCGCTCGGCGGCTCGTTCTACGTCGAGTCGCTGACCGCCGAGCTGGAGGCGCGGGCTCTCGAGCTCATCGAGCGTATCGACGAGCTCGGTGGCGCGGTCGCAGCCATCGAGCAGGGCTTCGTGCAGGCGGAGATCGAGGCGTCGGCCTTCCGGTACCAGTCGGAGATCGAGGCCGGAGAACGTGTCGTCGTCGGCGTGAACCGCTTCGCCGAGGACGAGGCGGCGGGTGTCGACATCCTCCAGGTCGATCCCGAGAGCGAGCGCCGCCAGCGAGAACGCACCGCAGAAGTCCGCGCAAACCGCGATTTGGAAGCCGTCACCGGTGCTTTGGCGGAGGTTCGCCGCGTCGCAGAGACCGACGAGAACCTCCTCCCTCCGATTCGCGAGGCGCTTCGGGCACGCGGGACGGTCGGCGAGATCTGCGGCGCGCTCCGAGAGCTATGGGGTACATATGACGCGCAGCATGCGTAGGAGAGCCGCACGCGTCGGCCCCGCAGTCGCGATCGTCCTCGGGCTCGCGTTGCCTCTCGTCGCTCTCGCCGCGACCCGGGGGTCAGGGGACAGCGCGACGCCCACGGCAGCGCCGAGCTTCACGCGAGACGTCGCGCCGGTCCTGCAGCAGAAGTGCGCCGGTTGCCATCAGGTAGGCGGTGTCGCACCGTTCGCGCTCGACTCCGCGCGCGCCGTCTCGTCGCGTGCCAGCCTCATCGCGGCTGCCGTCGAGGCCGACGTGATGCCTCCCTGGCCGCCTGGCCCGCGCTCGCCCGCGTACGCCGGGGAGAGCGAGCGGACACTGTCCAAGGAGGAGCGCGCGACGATCCTCGCCTGGGCGAGAGCAGGAGGCAAGACCGACGGACCTGCCAGGAAACCGCGGCCTCCGAACGAGACGGTCGTCCGCGACGGCGAGCGCGTGATCGACGTCGCGATGCCCGCCGTGTACCGGCCGCAGGCCGAGCCCGGGACGACCGACGACTACCGCTGCTTCGTGCTCGACCCGAAGCTCGCCCAGGACGTCTCCGTCACCTCGGCCTGGATCGAGCCCGGCGCCTCGAAGGTCGTGCACCACGTCATCCTCTTCAAGATCTCCGCTGACCAGCGGGCCGAGGCCGCCCAGCTCGACTCGGCGGAGCGTGGGCCGGGGTGGACGTGCTTCGGGGGCACGGGCCTGACCGGCGGCTCGGTCGACGGGCTGAACGACGCCGACTGGATCGCGGCGTGGGCGCCGGGCGGCGTGGGCGGGCGCCTTCCGGACGGAACCGGCGTGCCGCTCGACGCGGGGAGCCGAATCGTCATGCAGGTCCACTACAACCTGCTGAACGGCAGGGCTCCGGACCGCTCGCGAGCCGTGCTCACGGTGGCTCCCGCGAGCGCGGGCCTCGACGACGTGCGCACGATGCTCCTCCCGGGGCCGGTGGAGCTCGCCTGCGCGAAGGGCGAGAGCGGCCGCCTCTGCAACCGCTCGGCGGCGCTCGCGGAGCTCGCCCGGAAGTACGGCTCGAGTGCAGCATTCATCCCGCCCGGCCTCCTCCTCCTCTGCCGCAGGAGCCTCACCGACGTCGCGCCGAGCGCAGTGAGCCGTTGTGACCGCCGGATTCAGGAGCCGACGACCATCCTCGTCGCGGCCGGGCACATGCATCTCCTCGGCTCCTCGATCCGCATCGAGCTGAACCCCGGCACCCCCCGCGCACGCGTGCTCCTCGACATCCCGCGCTGGGACTTCCACTGGCAGGGCGCATACACGCTCGAGGAGCCGATCGAGGCGGGGCTCGGCGACGTCGTGCGCGTGACGTGCCGCCACGACGTGAGCCGTCGCCACCACGGCGCCCACGGTGTTCCGGCGACGCCGCGCTACATCCTCTGGGGCGAGGGAACGACCGACGAGATGTGCCTCGGCCTCTTGCAGGTCAAGAGCGGCTGAAAGACGACCCTGCGGATCCTTCTCGTCTCGCAGATGTACCCGGGGCCGGACGACCCCGACTTCGGCGTCTTCGTGGAGACGCTCGAGCATGAGCTCGTCGCACGCGGTCACGAGGTCGAACGCGCCGTCGTCGATCGTCGAAGTGGCGGCCTGCTCCGGCAGCCCGCGCTCCTCGGCCGCGCGCTGACCGCCGCACGCAGGTCAGACCCGGATGTCGTCTACGCGCACTTCCTGGTGCCGGCGGGGCTCGTCGGTGCGCTGGCCTCGCGAGCGCCGCTGGTCGTCACCGCTCACGGCCAGGACGTCGCGAACGTGGGCGCAATCCGGGGGGTCGGTGCTGCGACGACCTACGTCGTGAAGCGAGCGGCGCGAATCGTCGCCGTCTCCGAGTGGCTTCGAGCGCAACTCGAGGATGCTGTCCCTGACGCGCGCGGAAAGACCGACGTCGTGAGCGCCGGCGTCGACCTCGAGCGCTTCGCGCCGCTCGATGCAGCCGCCGCGCGCACGCGGGTGGGCTGGAACGGCGGTGGCACCGCGTTCCTCTGCCTCGGCTCGCTGACGGAACGGAAGAACGTGCTGCGACTGGCTCGTGCGTTCGAGCAGCGCGGCGAGGGCACGCTGACGTTCGTCGGCGACGGCCCGCTCCGCTCGGGGCTCGAGGGTCGTGCGGGGGTGCGGCTCGTCGGGCGCGTACCCCACGAAGACGTGCCCGACTGGATCGCCGCCGCAGACGTCGTCTGTCAGCCGAGCTTGCTCGAGCCGTTCGGGCTCGCGACGCTCGAGGCCATGGCCGCAGCGCGCTCCGTCGTCGCGACCCGCAGCGGCGGCCCGCCGGAGTTCGTCCCAGCCGAGGCGGGCGTGCTCGTCGATCCCGAGGACGAGGACGCGCTCGTCACGGCTCTCGACGACGCGGCCGCTCTTCCCCGGCCCAACGTGGCGGCCCGCTCCGCCGCCGCGCCGCACGACGTCAAGCTGCAGGCGACGAAGGTGGAGGAGATCCTCCTGCAAGCCGTTCGAGATCGGCAAGCCTGACCTCGACGAGCGGCCGCACGCTGTCCTCGAGGCCCGCCTCGCGCGCGACCGCGAGCGCGTCCTCGTAGGACTGGCGCACCTTCACCGGATCGACTCCCTGCTTCAGACGGTTGTCGCCTGTTACGAGGAGTTTCTGGATCCGCTGGCGCGCGTCGCCGGATGCAGCCACGACCAGGAGGCTACCGCTATCCTGGCGCCTCGATGTTCGGCGTTCTCGGCGTGTTCCTTCAGGCCTCGGCGGTTCTCCAGGTGCTCCTGGCCGCCTTCCTGATCACTCTCGTGCTCATGCACTCCGGCCGCGATGCCGGGATGGGCGGTCTGGGCTTCACACCGCACTCGCAGGGCGGGACGCACGTCGTCGAGCGCAACCTGACCCGGCTGACCGTCGCCGTCGCGGTCGTGTTCACGGCGAACACGCTGCTGCTCTTCCATCTGCTCTAGACGCCCACCGGCGGCTAGAATTCGCTCCCACGCGCTGGTGGCGGAATTGGTAGACGCGCTAGGTTGAGGGCCTAGTGGCCATTGCGGTCGTGGAGGTTCAAGTCCTCTCCAGCGCATCACCGAAGGCGGCCCCGGTCCCGAGGACGACGGGCCGCCTTCGTGCATTTCGGGACGCACGCAGTACACTCGGGCGCATGACGACGGCGGTCTTTCGTGTCCGTCCGGCAGCGTTCCCCGCGTGGAGCGCCGGGCCAGCACTTCCTCCGCAGTAGCAGACTCGCAGCGGGGCTCGTTCGCGACGCCGGGATCGCGCCCGGCGAGCACGTCGTAGACATCGGAGCCGGCACCGGGGCGTTGACCGCGGCACTGGCCGACGCCGGAGCCAAGGTCACGGCTCTAGAAGCCGACTCTGAGCTCGCGGCGGTGCTACGCCGCCGATTCGAGCGGCGAAACGTCGAGGTCGTCGAGGCAGACGCCGCACGCTGGGTGTGGCCGGACGAGCCGTTCTCCGTCCTCGCGAACCTGCCCTTCGCCGGATCGGGAGCGATTCTCGCAAGCCTCCTCCACGATCCGGCAGGCGGACTCGTGCACGCCGACGTGATCGTCCAGTGGGAGTTCGCGCAGAAGCACGCGGCGATCTGGCCGACGACGAAGCGGGGCGCCTACTGGCGCGCGTGGTTCGACGTGCGCATCACCGCGAGGCTCGCACGAAGCGCGTTCTCGCCTCCTCCGAGCGTGGATGCCGCCGTCCTCCGCTTCGCGCGGCGCGACCGGCCGCTGGTGCCCCTCGGGGCGAGCGACGCGTTCCACCGCTTTCTCGACGAGGCATTTCGGAGTCAGGCTCCGCTGGGACGGGCGCTGCGGGGCCGGTTGAGCGCGCGCGAGCTGCGGCGGCTCGCACCCGTTCTCGGCTTCGACGCGTCCGCAGCACCGCGGAATCTCGATGCGCGGCAGTGGGCGGCTCTCTTCACCTTCGTCGCCGGCAGAACATCCGCGTCGGCGGGCAGGGGTTGACGACATCCGGAAGGACCTCTACCCTCCATGGCGAACATACGTTCGTCAGCGACCAGGGAGAGAAACCGATGTCCATGACCGGATCGACCGGCAACCCAACGCTCACCGAGCGGCAGCAGGAGATCTGGCAGTTCCTCGTCGAGTACGTGGACGGGCACGGCTACCCGCCGACGGTGCGCGAGATCGGCGACGCCGTCGGGCTCGCCTCGCCCTCCACCGTCCACGCGCATCTCGCCAACCTCGAGCGGGCCGGGCTCCTCCGTCGCGATCCCACGAAGCCTCGCGCGCTCGAGCTCGTCGGTCGGCGCGTGACCGCAGCACAGCAGGTCGTCGACATGCCCGCGAGAGCATCGACACCCCTGCTCCCACTGGTCGGGCGTATCGCCGCAGGTGGGCCGCTCCTCGCCGAAGAGGCGATCGAGGAGCGGATCGCCGTCCCCGAGCCGCTCGGCCGCGATGCCGACTTCCTCCTCCGTGTGACGGGCGACTCGATGGTCGAGGCGGGAATCCTCGACGGTGACGTCGTCGTCGTCCGCAGCCAGGACGACGCCCGCACGGGCGAGATCGTCGTCGCGCTCGTCGGCGAAGACGAGAGCGCGGACGAGGCGACCGTGAAGACCTTCCACCGCGAGCCCGGCGGGCGGATTCGCCTCCAGCCGGAGAACAGCGCCCTCGAGCCCCTCTATCCCACGCACGTCGAGATCCTGGGCAAGGTCACCGGCGTGTTCCGAAGCCTGCGATGACGGCCGCCGCCGGAGGCCTCGCGGCGCTCAACCGCACGCTCGACCAGGAGCTCTGCGCGCTCGTCCGCGGGGTGAGCCTCGAGTGCCTCGTGTGCGGCGAGTTCGTGCTTCATGCTCGCGGTGCCATCGCATGCCCCGAGTGCAGGACGATCGTGGCCGAAGGGGGAGAAATCCCGGAAATCGAGCTACCATCCGCGGTGCAGGCCGGGTGACCGCGGGCCGCCGGCTCAGTCTCTGAGCGGAGCGGCTCGAGGAAAGTCCGGACACCGCAGGGCAGGACGCTGGGAAGCTGCGAGGCGACTCGTGGCAACCCAGGCGGCGAAAGCCGACGGAAAGTGGAACAGAGAGGAGACCGCCGACTGATTGGTGCACGATCCAGTCGGTAAGGGTGAAACGGTGGGGTAAGAGCCCACCAGCGGTCGTGGCGACACGGCCGGCTAGCCAAACCCCGTCCGGTGCAAGGCGAAGCAGGTCCCGATGACGCGGCCCGCCGAGGGACCGGGTACGCCGCAGAGAGAGATGGTCGCCCCCGACAGAATCCGGCTTACAGGCCTGCTACCGAAGAGCCCCGCGAGAGCGGGGCTCTTCCATTCCTCAACGAGAGGTCGCCATTGTCTTCACGAGGCGACTGGCCGCACGGCGTCTCCGAGCCATGCACGGACGGCGTCTCCGACGGCGTCGAGATCGGTGCGCAGGCTGTGGTCGCCGCGGACGAGCGACACCATCCGCGTCGGCCCGGGCGGTGGAATCCCGAACGGGTCGCGGTCACCCTGCACGACGAGCACCGGGATCTCGAGCGCCTCGAGCTCCGGTAGCCGGCTCTCCGGCGGCTTGCTCGACGAGCGGCGCGGAGGCAAGAGCGGGAACGCGAGGCAAAGCGCAGCGACTGCTCCCGTCTGCTCCGACGTCCGGCAAGCGACCCGCGCGCCGAGCGACCGGCCGCCGACGACGAGCGGAAGCCCACTCAGCTCGTCGGCCGCGAGCTGCTCGACGACCGAGACCCAGACCGCGTCGAGCTGGCGTGCCGGCGCGGGCGAGCGGCGTCCGGCGACGCGGTAGGGCTGCTCGACGAGCGCCACGGTCAGCCCTTCGGCGAGCGCAGCCTCGGTAGCGCGCACGAGATCGGGCGCGGCGACTCCGCCGCCTGCCCCGTGACCGAGCACGAGTGTCGCCCATGCTTCGCCCGATCGGTGGAGATGGACGACGGCGCGCCCATGAGGCGTCTCGAGCTCGAGCACACCGTGAATCTTCGCGCACGGCGTTACGATCGAGTCGTGGAGCGCGCCGTTCACGATCTGGGCGGGCGAGCGGTCGAGGAGCCGATCGACCGGTCCGAGCACGAGCTCGCGGACTGGGAGCTGCTGATGGACGCGGTGGTCGGCTCGCTCGGGAGCGCAGGCGTGATGAACGTCGACGAGCTCCGGCGCGGGATCGAGAGCATGCCGCCGGAGGCATACGCGCGAGCTTCGTACTACGAGCGCTGGCTCTACTCGGCCGAGACCATCCTGGCCGAGAAGGGACTGCTCGTCCCCGGCGAGCTCGACGCACGGCTGGGCGGATGACGTACGCGACCGGTGAGTCCGTCCGCGTCGTGGCGCGCGACCACCAAGGGCACCACCGAACGCCCGGCTATCTCAAGGGCAAGGTGGGAAGGGTCGAGCGCCTCCACGACGCGTTCACGAACCCAGAGGCACGCGCGTACGGCTCGGACGGGCTTCCGCTGCAGCAGCTCTACCTCGTCAGCTTCGCGCAGGAGGACGTGTGGCCGGGCTACTGGCGAGGCTCGAACGACCGGATCCTCGTCGACGTATACGAGCACTGGCTGGAGGCAGCGTGAGCGACCACGATCACGACCACCCGCACGATCCGATCACGAACGGCGACGAGCCGGCGGCCGCGCTGCGCGTCCGTGCGCTCCACGAGCTGCTCGTCGAGAAGGGCGTGGTCGAGCACGAAGAGGTGCGGCGTCGCATCGACTGGCTCGTGTCGAGATCGCCGGCCGACGGAGCACGCCTCGTCGCACGCGCGTGGATCGATCCGGGGTTCAAGACGCGCTTGCTCGCCGACGCACGCGGGGCCGCGCTCGAACTCGAGCTCGATCCGGGAGAGGCACCCGTCGTGGTTGCGCTCGAGAACACGGAGGACGTCCATCACGTCGTCGTGTGCACGCTCTGCTCCTGCTATCCGCGGGCGCTGCTCGGCCCGCCACCCGACTGGTACAAGAGCGCGCCCTATCGAGCGCGCACCGTCTCGGACCCGCGCGGGGTGCTGGGCGAGTTCGGAGTCGAGATCGGTGAGGACGTCGCGGTGCGCGTGGTGGACTCGACGGCGGACATCCGCTACCTCGTCATCCCCGCCCGTCCGGAGGGCACCGAGGACCTGAGCGAGGACGAGCTTGCCGCGCTCGTCACGCGTGACTCGATGATCGGGGTCGCGCAGCCGCAGGCACCGACGCCTGTCGGCGGCTAGACCGGCCGGAGAACTACCTCGATCGCGGTCCCGCGGCCGGGAGAAGACTCGAGGCTTATCTCTCCGTCGATCGCCTCCGCCCGGAGCTTCATGTTCGCCAAACCCTGACCGGTCTCGGAGCCCTCGGCGTCGAAGCCGATGCCGTCGTCGTGAACGGCGACGATCCGCCTGCCGTTCCGCTGGCCGATCGAGACCTCGACCCTGTGCGCGCCTGCGTGCCGGCGGGCGTTGCCGAGCCCTTCCTGCACGATGCGGAAGACCTCGATCTGCTCGTCCGGCGCGAGCCGCACCTGCGGATCGACGTCGAGCTCGACGTCGAGCGCTCCGTCAGCCGTGAGGACGTCGACATACCGGCGGAGGGCAGAGTCGAACGGCGCCGTGCCGCCGGCCGAGGACAGAGCGAGAACCGCGAAGCGCGCCTCCATCTGGGCAGCGACCGACGCGCGCTTGAGTCGTGGGAGCACCTGCTCGAGCGGCGCACCGCTCTCGAGCATGCTCACCTGGGTCGTGATCGCGAAGAGGTACTGCGCAAGGCCGTCGTGGATCTCGCGTGCGACACGCGCGCGCTCGTCGGCCACCGCGCGCCCGAACTCTGCGTGCGCGATCGCGCGCCAGACGCCGACGAGCAGGACGCCGTACGCGATGAAGCGCAGGAAGTCGCCCTGGGTGACGATCTCGCTCGAGACCACCGGGTTGAGGATCAGATGAAAGTCGCCGAACAGCGCGAGCGTCGCGGCAAGGCACATCCAGCTGTCGAGATCGCGGCCGTACGTCCGGAAGCGGATGGCAAACCCGATGAGGGCGACGAGCCAGAGGCTCGCCAGGAGCCCGCCGGCCACGGCGACCGAGAAGCCCTCCACCGACTCGAGCCCGCCTTCCATCCCCACGCTCCAGGGCGGCGCTCCGAGCGTGACCGCGACCGCGACGAGGATCGCAACCACGCCGACGACCGCACAGAGGAGCGCCTTGCGGCGCTCCCCGAGCCGCCGGTGGGTGAAGGGTGCGGCCGCGATCAGCGCCGCGCCGAGGATCCGCGACCCGAGCAGCGACCAGGCCGCTTCGGGATCGAGCGAGCCACCGCCGAGGAGGGGAACGAGCCCGAAGGCGGCGGTCCCGAGCGCGATGCTCCAGAAGCCGGCGGCGAGAAGCAGGTCGAGAGCACGACCCTCGACGACGAACCTGATGCTCGCGAGGACGGCGACGATCGTCGCGACGACGGCGATCGCCGTGTCGAATGCCAGCCGCGCCTCGGGGAGGTCGTACGTCGACGTGAACGTGTCGCGCACGCCGAAGAGTGCCGTCGCGGACGCGAGCAGCGCGACCAGCAGCAACTCGCCGAGAAGCCACGAGCGATAGGTCTGGCGACCAGTTTCCACTCCCCTCTTGTCGGCAGCGCGCTTCGTGCCGATAAGGGGGGTATGTCGGAGCGCATCGTGATCGTCGACGACCACCCGCTGACCCGTGACGCGCTCGCTGCGTTGCTCACTCAGCAGGGGTTCGACGTCGTCGGCGAGGCCGAGGACGGCCAGGAGGCACTGAAGGTCGCCGGGGCGGCGCAGCCTGATCTCGTGCTGCTCGACCTGACGATGCCGGGCATGGACGGGCTGACCGCGCTGCCGCAGATTCGCGAGCAGGCGCCGGACTGCGAGGTCGTCGTTCTCACGGCTTCCGACGCGGAGGAGAACCTCCTCGGCGCGATCCGCGCAGGAGCGGCCGGCTACCTCCTCAAGACCGAGCCGCCCGAGCAGATCGCGTCGTTCCTGCGTGGAGTCGCCCGCGGCGATGCAGCCCTCTCCGGCGGCGTTGCCCGCCGGCTCCTGGATCGTGTGCGCGAGGGTGGCCGGTTCGACGGCATCCCGGACGAGATCACGAAGGTGCTCTCCGCGCGCGAGGTCGAGGTGCTGCTGCTGCTCGACGAGCACCTCGCCACCGACGAGATCGCGCAGCGACTCTTCATCTCCGAGCACACCGTGCGCTCGCACGTGAAGAGCCTCCTCAAGAAGCTCGGTGTGTCCTCCCGTCGCGAGGCGCTCGAGCGGCTCGAGACGGCCCGCGCCGCCTAGCCCTACTCCGCGTCGAACCCCTCGAGGGCCGCCTCGACGAGGCTCGGGAGCGTGGCGAGGTTGTAGCCGCCCTCGAGCACGACACCGATCCTCGGCGCGAGCGCGGCGCACCGCCGCGAGAGCTCGCGGAACCCGTCCGCGGTGACCTCCATCTGCGCGAGCGGATCGTCCACATGGGCGTCGAAGCCTGCGGACACGAGCAGGAGGTCGGGCTCGAAGCGCTCGATGGCGGGCTCGACCTCGTCGCCGAACGCAGCCAGGTACTCGGTGTCGCCGGAGCCCGCCGGCAGCGGAACGTTCAACGTGTGCTCGTCGCTCGTCCCGGGACCGCCGGTGCCCGGATAGAACGGCCACTGGTGCAGCGACACGACGAGCACGGACGGATCCGAGCGGAAGATCGCCTCGGTCCCGTTCCCGTGATGGACGTCGTAGTCAACGATCGCGACGCGCGCGAGGCCAAGCTTGTCCTGCGCGTTGCGGGCCGCGATCGCGACGTTCCCGAAGATGCAGAAGCCCATCGCAGCCCCCGCGAGGGCATGGTGACCGGGTGGACGAACGAGCGCGAACCCGCCGACCGTCGCCGCCTCCATCGTGCAGCCGGCGGCCAGGAGCGCCGCCTCCCATGATGTCGCGTCGGCGTACGTATCCGGATCGAGCCACACGTCCGACTCGATGGTCGCAACCCGCTCGACGTAGTCGGGTGTGTGGACGCGCTCGATCGCGTCGCGAGCCGCGGGCGTGCCGACCTGGAAGCCGGGGAAGCGCTCGAGGAGCTCGCGCAGCCGCTCCGGCCTCTCCGAGTGCAGCGGATCGAGCGTCGGGTGCAACCGCGGGAAGTCGGCGTGGCTGATCAGGTCCACGACGTCGCCTCGTGGAAGTTCCGGGCGAGCCCGTCGAGCCCGAGCTCGCGAGCCTTCTCGGCGGCAGCGGCCCAGTCGGGAACCTTGTCGGGGAGCGGCGGCAGCGGCGCTCCGGGGTCGAGCGTCGCGAGCTTCCGGAAGAGGCGGAGCGCGTCGGCCTCCGCGACGAAGCGCCCTTCCTCGAGCATCGCCTCGAGCGAGCCGTACTGCCCGAGCAGGTCGGCGGCGCGCTTCTCGCCTATCCCGCGCGCACCGGGGATCCGGTCCGACGGGTCACCACGCAGCGCGATGAAGTCGACGACCTGCTCGGGCTCGACCCCGTAGCGCTCGCGCACCTCCGCCGGGCCGATTCGGGTCGCGGCCTCGCCGCGCACGGGCTGGAGGATCGTCGTCTTCGGGCTCGCGAGCTGGAACGCGTCCCGGTCCGAGGTCGCGACCAGGGCTGACCCTCCCGCGGCTTCCTCGACGGCGACGGCCGCCGCGAGGAAGTCGTCGGCCTCGTACCCGGGGGCCTTCGCGTACGCGACGCCCCACGAGCCCACGAGCTCGGGCAGGAAGTCGAGCTGCTCGAGCAGCGCTGCGTCGAACTCGCGGCCCGACTGGTACCCGTCGTACTCGACGTGGCGGTACGTCGGAACGGTGAGCGTGTCCCAGGCGACGACCATCGCGCGCGGGCGCTCGGCGTTCCAGAGTCGGAGAATCATGTTCGAGAAGCCGATCAGGGCGTTCGCCGGCCGGCCGTCACCGCGCTTGAACGTCTTCGGCAGCGCGTGATACGCGCGGTGGGCGAACGAGTCGCCGTCGACGGCGAGGAGCGGCGCCCTCATGCCAGCGAGCGCTCCAGCTCGAGGACGGCGTCGCGCAGCCTCTCGGTCGCGATGCTGGCCGCCTGGTCCGGAGCGAGGTTCGAGAGGTCGTCGAGCTCGATCGCTGGACCGTACGCGACGCGAAGCGGGCCGAGTCGCGCCAGCCGTTCCGTTCCCGCGATACCGGCAGGGAGCAACGGGACCCCTGCCTCCAGCGCGATGCGCGCCGCGCCCGAGTGCCACCGTGCCTCGTGCTTCTTGCGCAGCCCCTTCCGTCGCCGCGTGCCCTCGGGGAACATCACGACGACGTGCCCCTCGCGGCAGAGCTCGACGGCTCTCTCGATCGCATCCTCGTCACGCTCGCCACGCCGGACCGGAAAGGCGCCTCCGGCGTTCACGATCAGGCGGAGCGGGAACCAGAAGAGCTCCGACTTCGCCATGAAGCGCAGGAACCGGCGCGGGAAGAGCGGGATGCCGAGTGGCCAGGGATCGAAGTTCGACCAGTGGTTGGCCGCGAGGACGAAACCGCCCTCTCTCGGCAGGTTCCCGACGCCCGCTGCGCGATGCCGGAAGACCGTCTTGAGAACCGGCCAGCTCGCGGCCGCAATGACGGCATAGAGCAGGCTCGGACGCGGCGGCCGTGACACGGGCGGCAGTATCGCGGGACGCGGGCCGTCCCAGCCACGAAAGCAGGAGTCTGGAGCGCGCGAGCTAAGGTGTCGCGCCGTGGCCAGAAGCCTCGTCATCGTCGAGTCTCCCGCGAAAGCGCGGACGATCGCCGGCTACCTCGGGAGCGACTACGCCGTCGAGTCGAGCATCGGGCACGTGCGCGACCTTCCCGACCGGGCGTCGGACATCCCAAAGGAGCAGCGGAAGCGGTACGGCTCCCTGGGCGTCGACATCGAGCACGCATTCGAGCCCTACTACGTCGTCGACCCCGACAAGAAGAAGGTCGTCGCCGACCTGCGCAAGCGCCTTGCAGGCGTCGAGGAGCTGCTGCTCGCGACCGACGAGGATCGCGAAGGAGAGGCCATCGCGTGGCACCTCGTCGAGGTGCTGAAACCGAAGGTGCCGGTGCGCCGGATGGTCTTCCACGAGATCACGCGCGAGGCGATCGAGCGGGCGCTCGCGGACACGCGGGCGATCGACGAGCGGTTGGTGAACGCGCAGGAGACGCGCCGGATCCTCGACCGCCTCTACGGCTACGAGGTCTCGCCGGTCCTCTGGAAGAAGGTCACGCGCGGGCTGTCGGCGGGTCGCGTGCAGTCCGTCGCGACGCGGCTCGTGGTGCAGCGGGAACGGGAACGGGTCGCGTTCGTCTCGTCCGAGTACTGGGACGTCGTCGCGACGCTCGATCCGGGCTCGTTCGATGCGCGCCTCGTGACGGTGGACGGGAAGCGGGTCGCGCTGGGACGTGACTTCGAGTCCGACGGCACGCTCCGCGACGAATCGCTCGTCCAGCTCGACGAGACCGGCGCGCGCGGTCTGGTGGACCGCCTCGAGGGTGTCCCGTTCGTCGTCCGGTCAGCCGAGGAGAAGCCGTATCGCCGCCGGCCGTCGCCGCCGTTCATGACCTCGACGCTGCAGCAGGAGGCAAGCCGCAAGCTCCGCTTCACCGCACAGACGACGATGCGCCTCGCACAGAGGCTCTACGAGGCGGGCCACATCACGTACATGCGCACCGACTCGACGACGCTCTCCGAGTCCGCGCTCGCAGCCGCCCGGGCCCAGGTGGCGGAGCGCTTCGGCGACGAATACGTCCCGGCCAAGCCCCGCCACTACGAGCGGAAGGTCAAGAACGCCCAGGAAGCGCACGAGGCGATCCGCCCCGCCGGAGAGCGCTTTCGAACGCCGGACGAGCTGAAGAGCGAGATCACCCGCGATGAGCTCGCGCTCTACGACCTCATCTGGCGCCGCACGCTCGCGTCGCAAATGGAGGACGCGGTCGGACGCACGCTCAGCCTCCGCATCGGCGCGAAGACAGCCGCCGAGGACACGGAGTTCGCGGCTTCCGGCACCGTGATCACGTTCCGCGGGTTCCTCGCCGCGTACGAGGAGGGCCGCGACGAGCCTGCCGAGGACGACGAGGAGCGCAGCCTGCCCGACGTGAAGGAGGGCGACGACCTCGTTGCGCTCTCGATCGAGCCCGACGGCCACGCGACGACGCCTCCCCCGCGGTACACGGAGGCGACGCTCGTCCGGGCGCTGGAGGAGCGTGGGATCGGACGGCCGTCGACGTACGCCGCGATCCTCTCGACCATCGTCGACCGCGGCTACGTCTTCAAGAGGGGCTCAGCGCTCGTCCCGACGTTCGTCGCCTTCGCTGTCGTCAACCTGCTCGAGGGGCACTTCCAGCAGCTCGTGGACTTCGACTTCACGGCACGCATGGAGGACGACCTGGACGAGATCGCTGCAGGCCGGGAAGAGCGCGTCGACTGGCTCCAGCGCTTCTACTTCGGCAGCGGGGGCGACCCCGGCCTCCACCACCTCGTGACCGAGCACCTCGACGAGATCGACGCCCGCGCGGTCAACTCGATTGCGATCCCGCGGAGCGACGCGGTCGTTCGCGTCGGCCGCTACGGGCCGTACCTCGAACGCGGCGAGCAGCGAGTCAGCCTCCCACCCGACGTTGCCCCGGACGAGCTCACCGCGGAGAAGGCGGACGAGCTTCTCGCGCAGCCGGACGTCCGCTCGCTCGGGATCGATCCGGCGACGGGACACGACCTCATCGTGCGCTCCGGCCGCTATGGCCCGTACGTGACGGAGACTCTGCCGGACGGCAGCGAGGAGAAGCCGCGCACCGCGTCTCTCTTGAGCGCGATGTCACCCGAGAGCGTGACGCTCGACGACGCACTGCGACTGCTCTCGCTGCCACGAGTCGTGGGCGAGCTCGACGGCGAGGACGTCACCGCCCAGAACGGTCGCTACGGGCCTTACGTGAAGAAGGGATCCGAGTCGCGGTCGCTCGGGAACGAGGACGAGCTCTTCACGGTCACCCTCGACCAGGCGCGCGCGCTCTTCGCCGAGCCTCCGCAGCGTCGCGGGAGGCGCGCGGCCCGTGGCCCGCTCAAGGAGCTCGGGGACGACCCGGCCACCGGCAAGAAGATCGTCCTCCGCGAAGGCCGGTTCGGGCCGTACGTGACCGACGGGGACACGAACGCGAGTCTCCGACGCGGCGACACCATCGAGGGGGTGACGAGCGAGCGCGCCGCGGAGCTCCTCGCCGAAAAGCGCGCAAAGAGCACGTAAGCAAGCCGTAAAGGGGTGTTCAGCGATGTCCGCCTGAGGCGCGATGATCTAACCGCCCTGTTTCGCGTACGTCAGATGAGATACGGGCCAGCAGGCCTCGATGGCTTGCCCTCAGACGTGTGATTGTCCGAAGTACCTGAACCGCCGAGACACCAAGTACGGAATACAGAGGGAATACACCGACGTTACGACCGAGTGGATGCCGCCAGACGCTGCCCTCAGAGGCCGCCGTGACTTTGTGAGTCCCTTAAGTCAGGGAGGTTCCCTGGAAAGGGCAGGAAAGCCGCCATAGACTCAGTACGTTTGTAACTTCCGCCGAAGTGAAACCCTGGAAAGGATCGAGTCGAGATTTGACGCAGAACCAGCTCATCGAGTTGCTCGAGTCAGAGCACCTGAAAGCCCTCATCGAGCGCGCGGAGGAGCACGGTGGCCATCTCGAAGCTGCCGAGCTCGAGACGTTCGTCGTGGAGCACGACCTCGGCGAGGACGAGGCCGAGCTCCTGCAGCGCGAGCTCGAGGCGCACTCAATCGAGATCGTGCAGCCCGAGGCCGAGGCCGAGAAGGAGGCCGCCGCCGTGAAGTCCCGCTTCGAGGCCGAGTCGGTCTCCGGCGCCGCTGACAGCCTCCAGCTGTTCCTCGCCGACGTGGGCCGCCACAAGCTGCTCACGGCCGCCGAGGAGGTCGCGCTCGCGAAGCGCATCGAGCGCGGAGACACCGTCGCGAAGCGCGTGATGATCGAGTCGAACCTGCGGCTCGTCGTGTCGATCGCCAAGGGCTACCGGGGCCTGGGCGTCCCGTTCCTCGATCTGATCCAGGAAGGGACCCTGGGCCTGAACCGCGCAGTGGAGAAGTTCGACTGGCGGCGCGGCTTCAAGTTCTCGACCTACGCCACGTGGTGGATCAGGCAGTCGGTTCAGCGCGCCGTCGCGAACCACGCGCGCACGATCCGCGTTCCGGTCCACGTCGTCGAGCGCCAGCAGAAGCTGTCCCGGGCCGCTCGCCGGCTCGAGGTCGAGCTTGGACGCGAGGCGACCAAGGAGGAGCTCGCCGAGGCAACCGGGCTTCCGATTCAGCACGTCGACGAGGCGCTCGGTGCCGCGCACGCGTCCGTCTCGCTGAACCAGACGGTCGGCGCGGACGACGAAGGCGAGCTCGGCGACCTCTTCGCCGACCGGGAAGCTGCAGACCCGTTCGACGAGGCCGAGGAGTCGCTCCGCCGGCAGAGCATCCGGCGCGCGCTCGACGCCCTTCCTGAGCGGGAGCGGCGGATTCTCGAGCTGCGCTTCGGGTTCGAAGGCGAGCCCTGGACGCTCGAGGCCATCGGGCACGAGCTCGATCTGACGCGCGAGCGCGTCCGCCAGCTCGAGGGCCAGGCCCTCAAGCGCCTCGAGGCGCTCCGTGATCTCGCAGGCCTCGCGGCCTGACGCAGATCTCGCAGGCCTAGCGGCCTGACGTGATCTAGCAGGGGTCGCGGCTCAGAGCTTTCAGGAGGGGTCCTGCCGGATCCCTCCTGAGCCTTCTCCGACGGGGCGCTCAGCGCTCGAGGCGGCGCCGCTCGGCTTCAGCCAGCGCCTCGGGGTCGTGCAGGTGACACTCCACTTCCACGTCCCCGGACCGGAGGAGCCGCGGCTCGATCGGCTCGTGAAACTGGACGTCAGCGGCGCCGCTTGTCGCCGTCATCTGCCGCACACCCCGCCACAGCGGCTCATCCGGAGTCTCGCTGCGCATCCGTTCGAGGAGCTCGACCACGTCGCTCCCGCGCGCGCCAGGACCCGCCGGCACGCGAACGTCGGCGGACACCCTGTCCAGCACGTCGAGGTCACCGATGACGGCTCGCTCGGCGAGGTACTCGTCCTCGGGCATGCGCGCCCAATGCTCCTCGATGCGGTCCCGCAGGTCGCGGGATTCCCAACCGCAGACCTCGAACGCGGCCGGACACCGAGGATGGAAAGAACATCCGAGGGGCGGACTCGCGGCGTCGGGGACCTCTCCGCGTGGGAGGTCTCGCGGGACTGTGCGGCGAGGGTCGGGCTCCGGGATCGCCCGGAGCAGCGCCTGCGTGTACGGATGCTTGGGATCGGCGTAGATCGCCTCCGAAGGCCCGATCTCCACGATCCTGCCGAGGTAGAGGATTGCGATCCTGTCGCAGAAGAACTTCGCCGTCGCGAGGTCGTGCGTGATGTAGAGGTAGGTGAAGCCGAAATCCCGCTTCAGCGACAGCATGAGCTCCAGGATCTTGGCGCGGACGCTCATGTCCAGCATCGAGACGGGCTCGTCCGCGACGAGCAGGAGCGGGTTGAGGATGATCGCGCGCGCGATCACCGCCCGTTGCTTTTGACCGCCGGACAGGTCCGATGGATATTTCGACATGAACTGCTCGGCGGGCGCGAGACCGACGGTTTCCAGTGCCTCGGCGACCCGTTGCCGGTACTCCCGCCCCGTCGCAATCCTGTGGATCGTCAGCGGATGGCCGACGGACTGCTCGATGGTCATGGCCGGGTTGAGGCTGGCATGCGGGTCCTGGAAGACGATCTGCATGCTGCGCCGGAGGGCGCGGAGGTCACGCTCCGACATCCCAGTGATCTCGTCACCGTCGAACACGATGCTGCCCTCGGTCGCCTGCACGAGCCCGAGCAGGGTTCGTCCGAGCGTGGTCTTGCCGCTACCCGACTCGCCGACGAGCCCGACGACCTCGCCCCGGTAGAGGTCGAGCGAGACGTCGTCGACGGCTTTGACGTGACCCGCTTCGCGTCCGAGCAGACGCTGGCCGAAGCTCCCACGGATCGGGTAGTACGTCTTCAGCCCTCGAATCGACACGAGCGCCGACGTGTCGGGCTGCGTGAGTGGTAGATCCTCGGCGACGGTCGTCACATCAAGCCTCCTCGGCCACCGCGATCTGCTCGCGCTCGAGAGGCATGCCGGCGCCGTCCGGGATCTCCTCGGCGGGGCCATGGAGCCAGCAGGACACTCTGCGCCCGCCGTCCGATCTGAGCTCGATGGGGTGCTTCGACGCGCACACGAGCATGACACTCGGACAACGAGGATGGAACCGGCACGCCGGCGGCGGATCGATCAGGTTGGGCGGCGCTCCGGGAATCGAGTGCAGCTCCTTCGTCTCCAAGGAGATCGTCGAGCGCAGCAGCTCGCGCGCGTACGGATGTGCCGGGTCGCTGAAGACGTCGCGTGCCTGCCCTTCCTCGACGATCTCGCCCGCGTACATCACCGCGACTCGATCGCACGCCTCCGCGACGATCCCGAGGTTGTGCGTGATGAGCAGGAGCGCGGTGCCGAAGCTCTCGCGGAGGTCCGCGAGGATGCCGAGGATCTGTGCCTCGACGATCACGTCGAGGGACGTCGTCGGCTCGTCGGCGACGAGGAGCTTCGGGCGGAGTACGAGCGCGAGCGCGATCATGATCCGCTGCCGCATCCCTCCGGAAAACTCGTGCGGGTACTGGCGGAAGCGCGTCGGCGGGATCCCCATGCGCCCGAGCGTCTCCAGGGATCGGCTGCGGATCTCCTTGTTCGTGAGCTTCGGCTCGTGCTGCTCGAGCGTTTCTCGAAAGTGCTCTTCGATTCGCATGAGCGGGTTCAGGCGGGTCATCGGCTCCTGGAAGATGAGCCCGAGGTCCGGGCCGCGGAGTTTCCGCAGCTCCCGGTCACTCATGGCGACAAGATTCCTGCCCCCGTAGATCACTTCGCCGTCGGAGACGGCGCCCTCGGGAAGGAGCCCGAGTATCCCGCGACCAAGCGTCGACTTCCCGCAACCCGACTCCCCGACGAGCCCGACGACCTCCCCCTCGCCGATGTCCAGGGAGACGCCGTCGACGGCACGGACAGCGCCGCGGGCGGTCCCGTAGTACACACGCAGTTCGCGAACGGAGACGACGGGCGTCGCGCTCACTCCACCTCCGCCTCCGACACGCCCGCCGGCGGCGCGAGGTGGACCTTCTCGAGCCTCCGCTTCCGCAACACCGGATTGATCGTCTCGCTCAGGCCCTCGCCGAGGAGCGTGAGGCCGGTGACGAGAAGCACGATCGCGAGGCCTGGGAACAGTCCTGTCCACCAGATCCCCGACGCGGCATCGGAGACCGCTCGGTTCACGTCGTAGCCCCACTCGGCCCCATCGCTCGGCTGGATCCCGTATCCGAGAAACCCGAGCGCTGCGAGCGTGAGGATCGCGTCGGCGGCGTTCAGGGTTGCGAGCGGTGGCACGTTCTGGACGACGTTGAAGAACACGTACTTCCGGATCACCGTCGTCGGTCGGGCACCAATCGCGCGGGCTGCCTCGACGAACGGCTCCTCCCGGATGCTGATGGTGTGGTTCCGGACCACGCGGAAGTAGAGGGGGATGTACACGACGGTAATGGCGATTGCCGCGGTCAGGATCCCCTGGCCCACCTTGTCCGAGAGCAGAAACGCGATGACGATCGCAAGCAACAGGAACGGGAACACGAGCAACGCGTCCATGAGGAGCACGAGCACGCGATCGAGCTTCCCTCCGAAGTACCCCGAGAGAAGGCCGAGCGGCACGCCGACCCCGATCGAGAACACCAGCGAGACGAGCACGACCTTGAGCTCCGTCTGCGCCCCCCAGATGATCCGCGACAGGACGTCGGTGGACTGCACGTTCGTACCCATGAGATGGTCGCGCGACGGTGCCTCGAGCTGCGCGAAGCGCTCGCCGTTCGCCCGGAACGTGTCGAACTCGTAGGGCGCGAGCACGGGTGCGAAAACCGCTATCAGGATGAAGGCGAACGTGATTCCCGCGCCGAGCCACAGCATGGTGCGAGTCATTCCGCGCGCTTCGAAAACGGGGCCGAATGCACGCCGGACGCCCGCGAACCTCTTTCTCGTGACCGGTTCCTGCTCCGTTCGCGCCGACACCGCCATCAGTACCGGATCCTCGGATCGATGTACGCGTTCACGAAGTCGATGACGAGGCTCGCGAGGACGACGACGAGAGCGAAGACGACGACGATCCCCTGCACCGCCGTGTAGTCGCGGTTCTCCAGATAGCTGACCAGGGTCTTGCCGATCCCGGGCCAGTTGAACGTCGTCTCCGTCAGCACCGCGCCCGAGAGAAGCAAAGCGACGGTCAGGCCCACGACGGTGATCACCGGGACCAGGGCGTTGCGGAACGCGTGGTGGTACACGACCGAACGTTCGTCGATCCCCCGTGCACGAGCAGCTTCGATGTAGTCGTCCTTCATCGTCCGAATCACGTTGACGCGAACGAGTCGGATGAAGACTCCCGCGGTGACGATTCCCAACGTGACTGCCGGCAGGATGAGGTGCTTCACGACGTCGACGAAGGCGTCCCAGTCGCGATTGATCAGGGTGTCGACCGTGTACAGATTCGTGTGGGTGTCGATCGTCGCCTGGGTCAGCGGGCTCGCGCGGTCGGACGTCGGCAGCCAGCCGAGATAGGAGCCGAAGAAGAGCTGCGCCATGAGCCCGAGAAAGAACACCGGCGTCGCGTAGATGACGATTCCGAACAAGCGGCTACCGCCGTCGATCCAGGTGTCCCGAAACCGTCCGGCAAAGAGACCGAGGACGACACCGACGACGACAGCGACGATCATCGCGAAGAAGGTCAGCTCGAGGGTAGCCATGCCGTTCTCGTAGACGATGTCGCGAATCTCGCGACTGTCAGTGGTCGCGACCCCGAAGTCTCCGCGCAGGACGTCGCCGAGGTAGTCGACGTACTGGGTGTAGATCGGGCGGTTGTAGCCCAACTCGTCCTTGATCCTCTCGACCTCTTCCTGGGGCACCCTGCCGCCAAGCGAGGAGGAGATCGGGTCGCCCGGCGCGACCCGCATGAGCAGGAAGACGAGCGTGAGCAGGACGAACACCATCGGCACCACGAGCAGTAGCCGCGTTAGCAGGTACTGCCTGAGCGATGTTCCTTTGGCGGTCGCGGCCATTGACGCCTTGGTCGAGGTCCCGCTCGGCACCGCGGTGCCGAGCGCCGTACGGTAGCCGTTCGGGGTGAGGGGCGCCGAGCGCCCCTCACCCCATGCAGCTAGGACTTCGTGCTTAGGACTTCGACAGCTTCCAGTACCGCATGATGAACGCCGCGTCGAGCGTGGTCGGAATGCCGCGCACGGTGTTCCGGCCGACGGCGATCATGTTGCCCTGCCAGTACGGGATGATCGGGACGTCCTGTGCCGCCAGGCGCTGGATCTGCTTGATGACGGCGAGCCGCTTCGCGGTCGACGTGGCCGCCTGCTCCTGCGCGAGCAGCCGCGTCATCTTCGGGTTCGAGTACCCGTTCTCCGTGAAGTTGCCCGGCTGGTAGAACGAGAGGACGTAGTTCTCGGTGTCCGGATAGTCCGGGAACCACCCGAGCTGGAACGCGTTGTACTGGTTGCCCAGCACGCCGCTGTACTGCGCCCACTCGGACGACTTGAGCGTGACCCTGAAGACGCCGCCTCTCTCGAGGCCGCGCTTCATCTCGGCGTACTCGTCCGCCGTGGCGTCACCGTAGTGGGTCGGCGTCCACCACACCTCGATCGGCATCGGGGTGCTGACACCGGCTCTCTGCAGCTCTCGCTTCGCAGCCGCGATGTTCGGAGCGCGGCCGTAGCGAGTCGCGAACGCGTCGATGTGCCCCGGAAGTCCTGCAGGCGGCATCGAGTAGAGAGGCTTCACGGTTCCCCGATACACCCTCGAAGCGATCGCCTGCCGCGGCATCATGTAGGCAAGCGCCCTCCGCACGTTCACGTTGTTGAACGGCTCGCGCTCGACGTTCAGCACGAGATAGCGGATGACCGCGCCCTGCCCCTGGTACACGCGGATGTTCTCCGCCCTGCCGAGGGACGTGAGCTCGGTCGGCGTGAACGTCTGGAACGCCATGTCGATCTCGCCGCGTTCCAGCGCAAGCTTCATCGTCGACGACTTCGTGTAGTAGCGAAGGATGACCCCGTCGTTTCTCGCTCCCGGGCCCCAGTAGTCGTCGAACGCCTCGAACACGGCCTGCTGGCCCGGCGTGTACCTCGTCATCCGGTACGGGCCGGTCCCGATCTGCGGCTGGTTGTTCGGCTGCAGCGCGTTGCGCTTGTACACGTCGCTCGGCACGATTCCTGCCGCCCCTGTCGCCAGGATGAGCGGCCAGGTCGACTGAGGCGCCTTCAGGTTGAAGGTGACGATGTACCTGCCGTTCCTCGTCACGCTCCTGAGGTTCGAGAGGAGCGACGACGGCGTGTTCGCGGCGGCCTGCTTGATGACCTGCGCATTGAGCACGCGCTCGAACGAGAACTTGACGTCTGCCGAGTCGAAGTCGGAGCCGTCGTGGAACTTCACGCCTCGCCGAAGATTGCAGCGCCACGTCCGCGTCGATCCGCGGGGTGCGCAGCCCGTCGCCAGCACAGGCACGACCTTCGGGCCGTTCTTCGCCTCATACAGATGCTCGAAGATGTTGGCTCCGAGCGAGAACGTCCCGAAGTCGTAGTTGCCTGCGGGGTCGATGTTCGTGATCGAGTCGGTCGTGCCGCTGATCAGAACGCCCGACTGGGACGCCCCACCGAGAGCTGACTGCCCAACGCCGGCGCCTGCGACCACCACCAGGAATACGGCTAGCGTGGCCATGACGCCGAGCTGCCCCCAGCTCTTGCCTCGTTTCATTGGATCCCCTTTCTTCCCTTCGAGAGCGCGGACTCCGGGAACCGTACCCACGGACAGGGGGGAAAGTCGAATTCCGATTTCTACGTCTGCGCCCCTCCCCCGTTCGAGTCAAACGGGCGCAGATGCCCTAAAGGGGCACTCTGGGGCCGCCGATACCCACTTCGATGGACGCCGCAGAGCGTAAGGAGATCCTCAACCGTTATCGCGACCACAGCCGCCGCTTCGAGGCGGCTGCTGCACGTCGCAGCACGCGCCGCCACGGTTCCGTGATCCCCTTCGCACCCCAGATCCAGCGCGAGGTCGGACAGGATCCGACGGCGCGCGAGATCGAGGTTCTTCAACTCGTCGCCGACGGCCTGGTCAATCGCGAGATCGGCGAGCGCCTCTTCCTTTCGGAGGAGACGGTCAAGTCACACGTCAGGCACCTGCTCGCAAAGCTTCAAGCGCGTAGCAGAGCCCACGCCGTAGCGGTTGGCTTTCGGCGTGGGCTCATTGCCTAGCTGCGTCAGCATCCCAGCGCCTCCTCTCCGTTCCCCCCGGGGCTGTACCCGAAAGAGGGATGTTCACCCCCGGCGGAGAACCCAGGATGAGACGGCTGTTACCAGCTCTTAGCGCCCTCGTGCATAGGCATGACTCCTCGATTGGGAACTGACGGCATCCGCATGGTATACCCCCTTCGGGGGATAGTTCAAGGCGCTCGGCGCCTTGCTGCTCATCCCCAAAGGCGCACCATCCTGTACGTCGTTTCGCTCGCCGTCGCGGCGTTAGTAACGGCGCTGGCACTGATCGACGCGGGATATGGGCTTCACGCGCCTTGGACCCTGATAGCGCTCGCAACGACGGCCGCGCTCGCCGAGCGCGTGAGCGTCCAGGTCACCAAGACTGAGGAGTATTCGATTTCGCTGCTGCCGACGCTGTTCGCTGCGGTCCTGTTCGGACCGCTCGAGGCGGCACTTGTCGGAGCGGCGTCAATGCTTGGTGACCCTGAGCTAGTCGCGGCTCGCGACCCGAACCGCATGCCGAGACTCAAGTGGGCGACGTACACAAGCACGCGATTCATGGGTGGCGTTGCGATGGGGATCTCGGCTCAAGCGACCCTGGAGGTCGTCGGCTCCGGATTCGGCGGACTGATTGCAGCAACGCTCGTCGGTGCTGTGGTTGGCGAGACCCTTGATGTCCTCTTCGCCGCGATCACTTCAAAGGTCCGGGGAAGGCCGATGCGAGATGCGTTTCGCACAGTCACAGCGCTTGTCCTGTTGTCGGCCCCCGCTTACGCACCGGTCATCGCTGTGCTCGCACTCGCATACCAAGAGGTCTCCCCGTGGACGCTCGCGCTGTTTCTTGTTCCCACACTCGCTGCGCAGCGCCTCTACGGGCTCTACCAAGAACAGCGGCGACTTGCCGACGATCTCTCGATCGCAAACGACACGCTGGAGCGGGCAAACCTTCAGTTCGCCGGTGCGCTTATCGCGACGCTTGACGCACGCGATCGGTACACGGCGGGCCACTCAGCAGCCGTCGCAATCTACTCCCGAGACATCGCGGAGCGCATGGGACTGCCCCAGGAGACTCAAGACCTCGCATACCTCTGCGGCCTCGTGCACGACATCGGAAAGATCGGCCTCTCCCCTGGACTTCTTGAAAAGCCCGGAGCGCTCACGTTGGAAGAGCGGAGACAGATGCAGGAGCACTCCGCCATCGGAGAGCGCATCCTGTCGCACGTCGACGAATACTCAGAGATCTCGACAATCGTGAGGCACCACCACGAGCGAATTGACGGCCAAGGCTATCCTGATGGCTTCGCAGACGACGATATTCCCTTGGTTTCCAGGATCATTGCCGTCGCTGACGCGTACAACGCAATGACGTCGGATCGTCCTTACCGAGATGCGATGCCGAGTCGGGTCGCACGGTTGCGGCTGGCTCAAGCCGTGGACAGCCAGTTCGACACCGCCGCGGTCGCCGCCTTCGAAGCAATTCTTGCTAGCGCCGATGAGGAGTACCGCACGGCCGAGCGAGCGGACTTCAAGTCGTTCACGCAACGAACCTACGAGGACGACTCGCTTTCGGAGCTTTCGCCAGTTGCGGAAGTTGCCTGACCAGCGCGCTCGAGGGCCGCTTGGATCGCAATCGCGGTTCGGGAGCGTGTGCCCAGCTTGTCGTACACGTGGTGCGTGTGGAGCTTCGCGGTCGCTTCGCTGATCACGAGGAGCTCAGCTATCTGCCGATTGGAGAGGCCCTCGCGGAGGAGTTCGTAGACCTCGCGCTCTCTAGGCGTCAGGCGAGCACGAAGATCGTCGTCGGAAAATGTCAGTGGGTGACCCAACGCTCGCGCGAGGTCGACATCTCCCACCCGTGCGATGAGGGCATGAAGCCGATCGGGTTCCCGTGCCTCCCGTAGCAGCATGGCGAGAAGCTCCGGACAGGTCCGATACGCCATGACAAACAGATCGAGGGCTCCAGAATCGAAAGCAGCGGACTCGAGATCAACAACGAGATCCGCATAGCGCCGGTCACGGCGCTTCAGAGCAACGACGGCGTCGATGGCTGCACAAAGAATGAGCGCCTCAACTCCGGACGTTGTTCCTCGGGTTGCTCCAAGCAGAGAGCTCGCCTCATGGATGCGCCCGACAGTTGCTAGCACGAGTGCTCTCGCTAGCAACACTTCGGCCCGCATTGACGGTATCGCGCCGTGGAGCCCAGGAATCTCGAGCGAGAGAGCGGATCGGTGTTTGCCTTCGTGTGCGAGCACGCGAACTCTTGCGGCGTAACACATCTGTTCGGCGAACCCGCTTCGCGAAGTCTGGGCCGCAGCCTGAGCCCGATCCACCCGCGAATGGGCTTCATTCCAGTCGCGCATTCCGGCCGCAGCGATTGCACCCGAGACAAGTGCGTATGGCTCGGCAAAGTCCATTCGGCTCCGTGCAATGTCGTCCAGCAACGCGTCAGCGACCTCGGCGGCTTCGGAATATCGCGCGGCAAGAGCCAAGAAGTGGGAGTAGCTGTTTCGGAATGAGGTTCTGACGAGCGGATCGTTGACCGAATCGACCAGCTCCGCGGCGATCTCCGCCTTCGTGGCGACCATAGGTCCGAACTTCATCCGATACCCGAGTTCGCCGCCGGCTGCTTGGACAAACTCGCGGGGGTCACCCAGCTCGATGTCCGCGGCCAGGTGCATCAGGAGGTCACCGGCCTCGGGGAGCTCGAGCTCGGTGGCGCACATGAGTTTCCCCCACTGCGCATCTCGACGCTCGCGGTCTGTCGTCGCGACGGCCCCGGCTCGCTCATAGAGGGCGATCGCATCGAGTTCGCGCGATGCCAGGTGAGCGGCACGACCTGCAAGCACTGATGCCCTGAAGCGAAGCTCATCGGATCCGGCGGCAGCAACCTCGGCAAATGCCTGCGCCTCTGCATGGTGACCGAGTCGGAGGGCAACTTCGGCGCGCGCTAGTGCGACGATCGGTCGATCGACTCGAGCGGAAGCCGAGGCGTCACTCCACTTCGTGATCGTTGGGAGAAGCGCTGAGTCGAGTAGATCGTCGAGTGCGTTGGCGAGAAGCACCACGAGCTCGGCCGGTGGGCCATGGGCGACGAGGATCTCGAAGGCAGCGTCCCAGTCACGCTTTGAGGTGAAGTAGGCGTAGCAGATGGTTGCCGCCGAGGCAACGAGCTCCTCCTCCACGTGCCCTGCACGATCGAGCAGAAAGGCGCGGGCAAGTGGGTGCAACTCGAGCCGCACACCGCGGTCGTCCAGGATCCCGACCTCGAGCGCCGCGCCGCAGACGGTCTCTGCGTAGGCAGGGTCAAGCAGCGTCGAAGCGAGTTCGCGGTCGAGCACCGGTGCCACAGCGAGCGTGGCGAGCCCGGCACGCACATCCTCCCCCAGCGCCTCGAAGATCTCCTCGGCAAAGAACCGATAGAGCGCGTCTGGCACCTCGGCGTCACCGTCGATCTCCACGTCGGTCACGCTCGCGAGCGCGATCACTGCAGGCCACCCGTTCGCAAGGGCGACGAGTCCTGAGGCCGAGGCGGCGCTTCGTCCTTCCAGCAAGGCCGCCGCCTCCGCTGTGTCCATCGCCAGAACGGTCTGATTCAGCTCGAGCACATCGCCGTAGAGAATCCGGCGACCGTTCACCCACCCTGGCCGCTGTCGACTCGCGATCATCAGTTGAATCGGGCTGAACGCGACGAGCTGGTCGACGAACTGCTCGGCATCCTGCGCCCCCACCACCTCGTGGTAGTCGTCGAGGACGAGCCAGTCGGTTGGAGCCCATCCCGCGAGTTCCTCCGCGAGGATCTCGGCGAGCACCTCGACGTGCTCGCCCGGGTTCGGGACGGCACGCAGGTGTTCGCGGAGGCGCTCGTCACAGCCCGGGACGAGCTCCGCGGCGGCGCGGGCGACTCCGAGCGCGAGTGCGGCTACGTCCGTCGATGAGCTGCGCGCGCGGAACCACGCGCCGCGACGACCGTCCCTCGCCACCCACTGCTCGGCGAGCGTCGTCTTTCCGTAGCCGGCCGGAGCGACGAGCATGCGGACACGATTCGTCGACTCGTCGAGCAACGCGAACAGCCTCGGGCGCTCGATGACACGGCGCGGCTTGAGGGTGCGGTTTCGAGCGGGAGCCGTTGTCTCCATCTCAAGATGTCGATCCGAGGCGGGCCGACCCTACCACCCTCGAGGACGAAGATGCCCGCGGCCGCTTGCGCCGCCGCGGGCACCCTGGTCAGCGATGCTGCCGTGGGACGAGACTCCACGTCTGCCCGACGGACAGAGGGTCTTCGCCCGTGAGCAGCCGGTAGGCGATCGGGATTTGGCGCCTGCGCGTCACGCCGAGCTTCTGCCGGAGGACGTCGCAGTGCGCCTTGGCGGTCCTGGGGGAGATCCCGAGCCGTGCTCCGACTTCCTCGTTCGAGCACCCGGCTGCGATCAGGGCAACGACCTCACGCTGACGTGCGGTAATCGCCGTCGCTTTCCTCTCCGTGGCCAAGTCGATCATGGCCGCGAGGCTAGTCCCCCGTTCGAGGGACGACCATTCCTCACGGGATGTATCTGCGGGTGTAATAGCCTCAACCATGGCCGAGAACGGCTCAACGGCGCCCAAACGGCCGTCCGGGTTGGCAGTCGTGCTGGCCTTCGGCGGCGCGATCGCGGTCGCCCTGGCGCTCGTCTTCGTCGCCGTGGTCTTCCGCGACGGCTCGGATGACGGCGGTGAGCCACCACCTGCGGCGACCGTCGACTTCACGGGCATTCCTCAGGACGGCGCCGTCCTCGGCGACGCGGCAGCGAGCGTCACGCTCATCGAGTACGCGGATCTCCAGTGCCCGGGCTGCCAGCAGTACGCGCTCGCGGTGTTCCCCGCGATCGTCGACGACTACGTCCGCCCCGGGCGAGTGAAGACCGAGTTTCGCGGCTACCCGTTCCTCGGCGAGGACTCGATCAAGGCCCAGCGCTTCGTGAGCGCGGCCGGGCTCCAGGACCGCCTCTGGAATCTCCAGGAAGGGTTCTACCGCAGCCAGGGCGCCGAGAACTCCGGCTGGGTGACGGACGACCTGATCCGAGACCTCGCAGCCGACATCGACGGGCTCGACGTGGATCAACTGTTCGCGGACGCGGAGTCGGCCGAGATCGCGGAGGCGGTGGAGGACGGCATCGCGCAGGCGGAGGCCGCGGGCGTGCCGGGGACCCCGACGTTCTTCATCGAGATCGGGAGCGACCCGCCGTACGCGCTCCAGTCGGGTCTGACCACCGCGCAGTTCCGGGCGGCGCTCGACGACGCCCTCGGCAGTTGAGCGACCGGCTCCTGCGCCTCGCGGCGGCCGTCGTCGCGCTCGCCGGGATCGCGGTGGCCGGCTACTCTGACCTGGGCGCACTACGACGACGGCTCCGTCGTCTGCGTCGTCGGCGGAGGGTGCGAGGAGGTTCAGTCGTCGGAGTACGCGAGCATCCTGGGCGTCCCCGTCGCGCTGCTCGGCCTCGGCGCCTATGCGACGGTGCTCGTACTGGTCGCCGTGGACTCGGAGGCGGCCAAGCTCGCAGCCGCGGCGATCGCGCTCGTCGGGCTGCTCTTCAGCACGTACCTCCTCGTCGTGCAGCTCGTCGTCATCGACGCGATCTGCGCGTGGTGCCTCGCGAACGACGTCCTGATCGCACCGGCGCTCGCCGTGCTGACGGGGCTCAGGTTGCGGGCGTAGCCCGCGCTAGGTCATCGGAACCTGGCGGAGGACCTTCGGCGCGACGCGGTCGAGGATCTCCGACAGGCTCTCGCCCGTGCAGGTGATGCCGTGGTTCCGCAGACCGATCACCGCGTGGGCAGGGTCGGGCTCGAGCGCGACGAGGTCCGCGACGGCGACCGCAAGCTCCTGTGTCCCGCACGGGTAGTTGACGTCCGTGGCGGCGATCCCCTCCATCCATGCGTGGACGTGGAGGATCGCTCCGACGTCCGGATGTGCCTGGTAGATCATCCAGTGCTCGATGGCGTCGACCGAGACGCGCCGCGGGTCGATGCCGGGAGGCACGCTCAGCACGATGACGCCGCGGTCGTCGTCGAAGTCCTTGACCATCAGGATGTCTCGCCCGACGGACTCCAGCTTCGACTTGTCGACGCCGCTCGCGCTCATCCAGAAGCGCGTCTCGTCCTTGCGTGCGGAGAGGTTCCCGTACGAGAGCCCGCCCACGGAGTAGAGGCGCATCACGTGGCGCAGGTCGCGGCCGGAGAGGTACTCCTCGACCGGGAACGGCGAGGGCAGCAGGTCGAGCTCGTCTAGCCGCCGGCCGGACTCGGCGATGTCGGCCGTGATCTCGTCGCCGTCCCAGAGCTCGGGCTCGAGGTCCGGGATCCACTCGTTGTCGATGACGAGGCGGGACGTCGCGAGCGGCTCGAGCCGCTCGTAGATCGCGGCCGCATCCTCGAGGACGTGGTACGTGCCCTGCTCCATGGTCGTGAACCAGACGCCCTGGCCGGGCACGCGCAGGAGCACGACGTTGGACAGGGTGCGCACGAGCATCGGGTAGCTGGCCTTCAGAGGCTCCTCGGGAGCCTCGGGAAGCTCGTAGAAAGCCGCCGAGTACGTGCCGCGCGATGCCCGCCTGAACGCCTTCGGCTCGGCGGGATCGAACATGTTCAGAACGAAGTCCGCCTCGGCGACGTCGTCGACGAGCCGGAAGCCGTCGGCCTCGAATTGCTTCCCGATTCCCCGCACCCACTCTTCCTGCTCGGGCGAAGTCGCGGTGCCCCAGATCGCATAGGTTCGCACGGGCCCGAGTCTATCTCCGGGCTACCTAGCGGAACAGGTCTCGCTCCCGCGGCATGAGCAGGTCTTTCCCGCTGCCGCTCCCTTCGAGGCGCACGCCGCGGACGATCGCCGCTGGTACGCCGTCGGTCTTGCCCATCACGAGCTCGGCGGCGCCCGCGATCTCGTCGGCGATCGCGATCTGTGTGGTGTGGAGCTCGTAACCCGCCCGGTCACGCTGACCGCGAAGGTCTCGCAACGCCTCGATTCCCGCGACCCCGAGAGCTACATCCGTCGTTCCCTGTCGCCAGGCGCGACCGAACGAGTCGCTGACGATGACGCCGATGTCGACACCGGTCCTGCGAGCGATCTCGTCCCGGAGCGCGGCCGCGGATGCGTCCGGATCGCGCGGGAGCAGGACGACAGTGTCGGGCCCTTTCGCGTTCGAGGCGTCCACTCCCGCGGAGGCGCAGACGAAGCCGTGAAGGGTCTCGGTGATCAGCAGGGGCGGGCGCGCACGGACGATCTCGCGCGCCTCGCCGAGGATCACCTCGACCCGCCGCGGGTCGGCGTCGCCTGCAAGCTCGTGGGCACGCTCCGACGGCGTGACGTCGCGCAGGTCGACGACCTGCCCCTCGACCTTCGAGATCGCCTTCTGCGCAACGACGACGACGTCGCCAGGCTCGAAGCCACCCACTCGAGCGGCGGCCTCGACGACCAGCGCAGCGAGATCGTCGCCGGCCTCGAGCTCCGGCATCCCCGGCAGCCCGATGACGCGTACTTCGCTGCTCACGGGAGGCCGGTGATCTTGAGACCGGCGTGCCCGCGGTACCGCTTGTTCAGGTTGACGATGACTGCGGTGAGCCCCTCCAGGGCGCGTGCGCTCCGCAGCGGGCCGGCGTCGAGCGCACGTCCGGCGGTGATCCGCTCGGCCACGTCGAGGGCAAGCGCTTTCGCTTCGGCGTCGTCGCCGCACACGAGAGCGTCCTCGTCCGGGGCATCGTCCTTTCCGAGGGTCGATGCAGCGAGGGAGTGGAGGCCCGCGACGACCGGGCCGTCGAGCTCGTGCTGGAGGCGCTCGGCGAGCGAGGTCGCCGACGCGGACGGCAGGACGCCGGCCTTCGTGAACTCGAGCTCCGAGGCGACCGAGAGCACCGGCGTCGAGCCGATGTCGCCCTTGAGGGCGCGGGCGGTCTCGAGGGCTGCGTCCGCGTTCGTCGCGAGCACGACCAGGTCGACATCCCGCACCGCGTCGTCGTTCGCCGCTCCCGTGACCCCGAGCTCGGCGGCTACGGCCGCCGCGCGCTCCGCGTCCCGCGAGCCGACGACGACCTCGATGCCCGCCTCGCGCAGCCGGGTCGCGAGCGCCTTCCCGAACGGGCCGGTCCCGCCGACGACCGCTACGCGCACGCGGCCTCGAGCGCGGCCGAGGCGAGCGCGCGACTTGCCTCGCGGTGGATCATGAGCGTCTTCGTGACCACGAGCTGCACCGGGGCGGTCGCGGGAGCATCCGCCTCGTCGATCACGAGCGCGTCGATGACGCCCTCGTAGCAGGTGGCGACGTGACCAGGTGACGTGCCGCCGGCCATGCGGGAGAGCATACGGTCGGCCGGTCCCTTGACCGCCTTCCCGTCGACGAGCGGGCTGACGGCGACGCTTCGGGTCGAGCGACCTTCGAGCGCCTCCCTGATCTCCCGGACCGCGAGGATCGGACCGATCGAGACGTACGGGTTGCTGGGCGCGATGAGGATCGCGTCGGCGGCCGCGAGCGCGCTGAGGACGCCCGGCGCTGGAGTGGCCTCCTCGATGCCCTCGTAGATGACCGCGTCGACCTCGTCCTCGTGCCGCCGCGCGACGAACCACTCCTGGAACGGGAAGGTGCCCGCGGGGGTCGCGATGTGCGTCCGCAGACGGTCGTCGGTCGCCGGAAGGATCCACGTGTGCAACCCGGCCTTCGCGGCCAGCAGCGCCGTCACCTGCGAGAGCGACGTGCCACGGTGCAACGCCTTGGTCCGCACGAGATGAAGGCCGAGGTCGAGGTCGCCGATCCTGAACCAGTCCTCGCCGCCCCAGGCCGACGCGGATTCGAGAGCACGCCAGCTCTCGTCTGCCCTCCCCCAGCCGCGCTCGTCATCCGCAAGCCCGGCAAGTGTGTAGAGGATCGAGTCGAGATCCGGTGAGATGTGCAGCCCGAGCACGTCGAGGTCGTCGCCGACATTGCCGACGATGGTGAGCTCGCCCGGCGCGAGGAGGTCCTGGAGGCCGCGCGCGAAGCGGGCACCGCCGACGCCCCCGGAGAGCAGAACTACCTTCACGCAGGCACGGCCAGGAGCGTGCGCGTCCTGGGACCGACGAGCGGCGCGATGCGATCGAGGTCGCCGAGCGTGTCCACATCGGCCGCGAGCTCCGGGATGTCAACTGTCGCGAACGCCGCGTGCGCGCGGAAACGGGCTGCGCTGCCCGAGCCGTACAGCGGCGCGAACAGGCCCGGATCCGGGAGCGAGAGTGCGTTGGTCGTGCCGTCCGGCGCCTCGACGAGCGCCAGACCCGCGGCCGCCAGCTCCTCGATCGCGGCCGGAGTCGCCGCCGGTAGGTCTGCGTTCAGCACGACCGCGTGGTGGTCGACGTCGGCGAGCGCCGCCATGACGGCTCCTCCGAGGCCCTCGCCGGGGTCAGGGATCCAGACCGCGCCGGGTGGTACGGCGACCGGGTCGTCGCTGACCACGAGCACGTTCCCGACCGGCAACGCTGCCTCGACGACGTCACCGAGCATCGCGAGCGCTGCTGCCGCGCGGATGGCGGGCGGCAAACGCCTCTTGGCGTCACCTCTGTACGGGACGACGACCGTCGGCACGGAAGAAGTCTAGGTCTGCAGTCGTCTTGGAACATGGGAGGAGACTTCGTACCCTTTGCTACATGGACCGTCGCTGTCCCTCATGCAGCGCCACGAATGCGGTAGACGCGCACTTCTGCTCGTCGTGCGGGGCCCGCATCCCTCCGACCCCCTTCGGGGCGACCGGTGCCAGAAAGGTCGTCACGGTCGTGTTCGCTGACGTCGTCGAGTCCACGTCGCTCGTGGAGAGGCTCGAGCCGGAAACCGCGCGGCGTGTGCTCGACCGGTACTTCGACTGCATTCGCGAGGTTCTCGAGCGCCACGGCGGTCGGGTCGAGAAGTTCATCGGCGACGCGGTCATGGCCGTGTTCGGTGTCCCAGTCCTGCACGAGGACGACGCGGACCGAGCCGTTCGCGCGGCGGCAGCCATGCGCGAGGCGTTGGACAAGCTGAATGCCGAGCTCGAGGCGACGCTGGGCATCTCGATCCGGATGCGGATCGGCGTCGCCACGGGGGAGGTCATCACGGGAGATCCCTCGAGCGGGCAGACGTTCGTGACGGGTGACGCGGTGAACGTCGCGGCTCGACTGCAGGCTGCCGCTGCACCCGGCGAAGCTCTCGTGGAAGAGTCGACATTCCGGCTCGTGCGGACTGCTGTGGCCGCGGAGCCGTTGGGGCCGACGCAGCTCAAGGGCAAGTCAGCGGTCGTCAACGTGCATCGCCTACTCGGCGTCGGCGATCGGCCCGCGACACGGCGCGCGGGCTCGCAGTTCGTCGGGCGCAAGGATGAGCTCAGCGCGCTGTCGAAGCTCCTGGACGACGTCATACGAACCCGGTCGAGCCGCCTCGTAACGGTAATCGGAGACGCAGGCGTGGGGAAGTCTCGCCTGATCGAGGAGTTCCTCGACACTCGCGCGGACGGCGCCGCGATCGCCGCGGGCCGCTGCCTTCCCTACGGCGAGGGCATCACGTATTGGCCGCTGAAGGAGGCGATCGCGCAGGCTGCTGGGCTCCGCGGAGACGAGACCGCAGACGAGGCCCGCGCGCGCATCCGCGGACTTCTGGGCGAAGCGCCCGACGCGGACCTCGTCACGGAGCGAGTCGCCGAGACGATCGGGATCGCCGACGCCGTACCCGAGCACAAGGGCACCGTCTGGGCGGTCGGACGGCTCGTCCAGGAGGTTGCAAGGACACGACCGTTGATCGTGGTGCTCGACGACATCCAGTGGGCCGAGGCGGTGTTCCTCGACCTCATCGAGCAAATCGTTCACGGACTCGAAGGCACGCCGTTGCTCGTCCTGTGCATGGCGCGGCCGGAGCTACTCGATGTGCGTCTTTCATGGGCGAGCGCCGTCGGTCGTTCGAGCCTCGTCTTCCTCCGTCCACTCTCGGACCTGGACTCGGAGCAGCTGATCGAGAACCTGCTCGATGGCGGCACGCTCGACGAAGCGGCGCGCGTCCGCATCGTCGAGGCGGCCGACGGCCTGCCGCTCTTCGTCGAGGAGATGGTGGCAATGCTCATCGACGAAGGTGCGTTGCGCCGCGACACCGGGCGCTGGGTGGCAGCGGATCTCACGCGCATCGCCGCACCAGCGACGATCCACGCGCTGCTGTCGGCACGCCTCGACCAGCTCGATCCGCCCCAGCGCGCCGTGCTCGAGTGGGGTTCGGTGGAAGGTCAGGTCTTTCACCGCAGTGCCGTCGAGTTCCTGTCGCCCGAGGCCGAACGTCCGGGAATCGAGGCTCGGTTATCTGCGCTCGTGCTGAAGGAGCTGATCGAGCCCGAGGGACCTGAGTTCTCGACGGACGACGCGTTCCGCTTCCATCACCTTCTCCTCCGCGACGTCGCCTACGAGTCCGTGCACAAAGAGCGACGCACGTCACTGCACGAGCGCTTCGCGATGTGGCTCGATGACCAGGCAGGCGACCGGGCAAGCGAGTACGACGAGATTGCCGGGTATCACCTCGAGCAAGCAGTTCGCTACCAGGCTGAACTGCGAGCGAGCGGACCACCCGACAGGGAGCTCAGCGAACGCGCTGGAACGCGCCTTGGCAGCGCCGGGCTGCGGGCGCATGCGCGCGGAGACTGGCCCGCAGCCGTGAGTCTGTTGACACGCGCACAAGCTCTTCTCCCTGCGAGTGCAGAGGGCCACTCCACCCTCGAGCCCAAGCTCGTGGACGCACGCATCGAGATGTCACCAGCTGCGCCTTCACGTCTTCGGTCGGTGCGCTGCTACTGGCGCTGGCCGATCGGTCACCGTTGGACCATCAAGGACCGGGGCGGTGTCCTGTCCTATCGCTGTGCGACTTGCGGTAGAGAGCGGGACCGTCGAGGAGCGTCAGAAATGTTCGATCCCATCGAACGAGAACGGAAGGCGGCGGACATCGAGCAGTCGCAAGAGTGGGGCGGATTCGGAGGATGGCCCATCTAGGACTGAGACGTTCGCTACGCGGCGTGCGGCGACGCGCCGTTCTGGGCGCCAGGCCCTGAGGTCGACCAGTCGTCGAGGTCGAACCAGTGCGAGTCCTTGAGGGCCTCCGCGATCTCGGTGTCCGTGTGCACGGGGTTGTAGACGTGGTGCTCGAGGTCACAGCAGATCTCGACCTCGGCCAACGACACGTGCGACACGCGCGAGAGCACGTCGGCGGGAAGCTGGGCTTCCGCGACCGTGTAGTGCTTGAACTGGAGGTCGGGGTCCACCTCCATCAGGCTCGGCCAGTCGGGACAGGTTCGTGCGCTCATCTCGTTGCCGCTTTCTCCTCGATCGTCCAAGTCCCTTCAAAGCGCACAACGCCCCGTTCGTCGTCCCCCGGATAGACGATGAAGACGAGCGCGTCGTCGAGCCAGTGGTACAGGTGCTCGCCGCTCTCGTCCGTCAGGCCGAGGCGGAGGTGGAAGCGTCCGTCGGCCAGCGGGAGCGAGCCGAGCTCGTAGCGGACGAACTGCTCGCCGGTGTGAGCGGCCCAGCCGATCGAGCGGAGGTCGATTGCCTCGCCGGCGACGAGCGAGCCGGCGTCGTCGCGGAGCTCGAGCTGCAGCCGGGGCGGCGCAATGCCGTCGGGCGCGGCAATGCCGACCCGTACCGCGAACGGCTCGCCGGAGAGGAACTGGAGCCGATCCTCGCCCTCGCTCCCGAGCAGGGCAGCCGACGCGATCGTCGCCTCGCCGGAGCCCCACTCGCGCAGCCCGGCGCCGCGCTCGGCAGGATCGATGTCGTCCGCGAGCGCGCGCCGGTACCGGGTGACCGCGTCCCGGGTCGGGCCGTCGAAGGCGACCCGACCGTGGTCGAGAAACACCGAGCGCTCGCAGAGCCGCTCGACGGAGGCAGCATCGTGGGAGACGAAGACGATCGTCCCTCCCTCTTGCTTGAACGCGAAGATCCGCCCGAAGCACTTGCGCTGGAAGGCCTCGTCGCCGACCGCGAAGACCTCGTCGAGGAGCAGCACGTCGGCGTCGAGGAACGCCGCGATCGCAAAGCCGAGCCTCATCGTCATCCCGGAGGAGTAGGTGCGCACCGGCCGGTCGATTGCATGCTCGAGCTCGGCGAAGGCGACGATCTCGTCGAAGCGCGTGCGGATCTCGGAGCGAGTGAGCCCCTGGATCGCGCCGTTCAGGAAGACGTTCTCGCGACCGGTGAAGTCGGGGTGGAAGCCCGCGCCGAGCTCGAGGAGAGACCCGATGCGACCCTCGGCGCGCACGCGCCCCGCCGTCGGCTTGATGATCCCGGCGATCAGCCGGAGGAGCGTCGTCTTGCCCGATCCGTTCCGGCCGATGAGACCGACCGCGTCGCCCGGGGCGACGTCGAGCGAGACGTCGTGGAGCGCCCAGATGTCCTGCGCACCGCCACGCCCGCGCTGGACGAAGAGATCCTTCAGCGTACGGGTCTCGCGGGCATGGACGCGAAAGCGCCGCGCGACGCCTTCGACCACGATCTCACCAGGCGTCATCGCGGGATCTAGATTAGCCCTCGAAATGCAGCGTGTCGGGGAGCATCCCGTGCCGGCCGGCCCGCTCGCCGTGCGCTGGGTCGCGTACGAGGTCGGCGAGGCCCGCGCCGGCACGAGCGCGCCGGCGCGCGTCCGGCTCGCAGAATGCCGGCTCGGCGCCGTGGCACTCGCGCGGCCGCGAGGGAGTGCAGCTCTCGTACCACTGGCTCGACCCGCTCGGAAACCCGATCGTCTGGGACGGCGTCCGCGCACCGCTGCCGCAGGGCGTGGAGCCCGGCGAGGAGGTCGAGCTCGAGGCGAGCGTGGTCGCGCCCCGCCCGCCCGGCGGCTACGTGCTCGCGTTCGACCTCGTCGAGGAGCATCGTTTCTGGTTCCAGGAGCTCGGCTCGACCCCTCTCGAGCTTCCGATCGACGTGCGACCCCGGATCGACGAGCGGCGGCTCGCGGTCGTCGTCCAGGGCGGCGAGCACCCGGACACGGAGGCGGCTCTCTCGATGCAGGAGGAGTCACTCGTCCGCGAGGACGCGGTCGCGACCGCGTACCTCGTCGCCGGCGCGGAGCCCGAGCCGAGCTGGTCCCGCCTCCTGCTGGATGCACACGCCGAGGGCTATGCCGCGGTCGGCGGCGCAGTCGAGGTCGAAGGTGGCGTGCGGACTCGACGCGAGCGGGCGCAGCTGGCGCCATGGGCACCGGGCGGCGGCCGCAACCCGCGCTTCGGCCGACCCCTCCTCTTCCCGTCGCTGCTCGACGGGCTCGACCCCGAGTCGTACGAGGGCCTGCCCGCCTACTCGGGGCCCGACGCGCTCTTCGAGGGTCGCGCGGTCGTCAGACTTCGACGGCGATCCGGTCGTCAGAGCGGCTGAACACGAACGCTCCCACCACGAGCGCGACGAGCGCCGCGACGACCGTGTAGACGGTCTCGGCAAGCGGCGGCGCGTCTCCGTAGAAGAGCGGCGCGCGTATGGCCTCGATCGGCGGGGTCAGGAAGTTCACCCAGTGGACGAAGAACTCGAGCGCGGGGTACGAGTCGGCTCCCGGGAGCTGGTCGAGCCCGTAGAGCACGGGCGTGAGGAAGAACCAGGGCAAGAGCAGCGCTGTGAGCAGGTGCTCGACGTCGCGGTAGAGCGCGTTGAGGGACGCCACCGCGAGCGAGAAGCCGCCGACGATGAGGACGAACAGCGCGCTCAGCGGGATCGCGAGCCAGACCATGCCGCGGCTGTCCGCAAGGAGCGCGATGCAGAGCCCGATGACGACCACGAGCATCACGACGAACGCCACCAGCTGCGTCCCCACGACCGCGAGCGGCACGAGCTGACGCGGAAACCGCACCTTGCGGATGAGATTCGCGTTCTCGACGAGGCTCCGCGACGACGCGGAGACGGAGGTCGAGAAGAACACCCAGGCCGGAAGCCCACAGAGGAGGAAGAGCCAGTAGCGGTCGACGTCAGCGACCGTCGCCTTCCAGAGCAGCGAGAACACGACCAGGTACACCGCCATGAGGAGGAGCGGGTGCGCGAGCGTCCAGACGAGCCCGAGCACCGAGCCCTTGTACTTCGCGCGCAGATCTCGCCGGAACAGGCTCGAGAAAAGCTCCCGATAGCGGATTACATCGGCGTAAACAGACATCGCGAAAGAGTGTAGGGCGGCAGGGCGCTCGACTACCCTTTCCAGGCTGTGGAAGCGATCGTCACGATCGCGGCGCTCCCCGTCACGTTCGCCGTTCTCTGGGCCCTCCTTCGCTCCCCGCTCGGCAATCGCCTCGTCGCGGTGCCCTCGCGGCGAGAGGTGGCACGAGCGGCCGACGCCGATGTTCGGAGGCGTCGGAATCTTCGCGGGGTTCTTCGCCGCGGTCCTGCTCGCGCTCGCCGTCGGCGCACTCGACTGGAGCGGCGAGCTCGGCGGCATCCTCGCCGGGATCGGCGCTCGTCTTCGTCACGGGTCTCGTCGACGACGTCCGCCACCTGAGCCCGATCGCGAAGCTCGCGGCGCAGATCGCCGCGGCCGTCATCGTGCTCGCGAGCGGGCTCGAGGTCGAGATCGTCGGAAACGACGTGCTCGCGTGGGCGATCGGGATCGTCTGGCTCGTCGGCATCACGAACGCGTTCAACCTCCTCGACAACATGGACGGCCTCGCGGCGACGCTCGCGGCGATCGCCTGCGGCTACTTCGCGATCGACGCCGCGACCGAGCACGAGAACGACACCGTGCTCGTCCTCGCGCTCGCGCTCGGGCTCGCCTGCGTCGCGTTCCTGCCCTTCAACCTCCGCCCCGGTCGGGCGGCGGTCGTGTTCATGGGCGACTCGGGGAGCATGGTGCTCGGGTTCGGGCTCGCCTCCCTCGCGCTCGCCTCGAGCTGGACCGTCGCGGGAACGACCTTCGCGACCGTGCTGCTGCCGCTGCTCGTGCTCGCGATCCCGATCCTCGACACGACGCTCGTCACGCTCGTCCGGCTCGCGCAGCGCCGGCCGGTAACTCAGGGCGGCAAGGATCACACCTCGCACCGGCTCGTCTACTACGGGCTCTCCGAGTCGAAGGCCGTGCTCCTGCTCGCCGTCGTCGCGACCGACGCTCGGGGCGACCGCCCTCGCCTACAACGTCCTCGACAACGCGCGGCTGACGGTGATCGGGATCCTCGTCACCTTCGTCCTCCTCGTGCAGTTCGGGAGCTTCCTGAGCGACCTCGAGGAGCGGTCGCGGTCGGGTGCGGCCGCACCGCCCGAGCCGTCACTCTGGCGCGCGCTCGTCTTCGAGCCGCGGCGCCTCGTCGAGGTCGTCGTCGACTTCGTCCTCATCTGCGGCTCGTTCCTCGCCTCGTACCTGCTCGTCATCGGCGGACTCGGGCACCGAGTTCGAGCGCTCGGTCTTCCTCTCGGCGCTGCCGATCCTGCTCGCGACGCGGTACTCGCTCTTCGTCGGGTTCGGCGTGTACCGGCGCGTCTGGCGCTACGCGACCGCCCGCGACGTCGTCCCGATCGCGGTCGCCTGCGTCGGCGTCGGCGCTCATCGCCTACCTCATCCTCATCTCGCTGCGCGACATCGGCGCCTTCCCGGCCGAGGTGTTCGTCGTGGACGCACTCCTCGCGACACTCCTCGTCGGGGCCTCCCGGCTGACGCTGCGGCTCCTGCCCGAGGCGCGCGCGAGGCGCCATGGTCGCCGTGTGCTCGTCGTCGGCGCCGGGCGCGCCGGTCGCGGCCTCGCGCGGGAGCTCCATGACACGCACGAGGCGCGGGTCGTCGGGCTTCCTCGACGACAACCCGCGCGTTCGACGGCGACGCATCCACGGGATCACGGTGGTCGGCGCGTCTCGACGAAGCGTCCCGTGCCATCGGCGCGGCCCGGGTGGACGAGGTGCTCGTGACGATCCCGGATGCGCTGCCGGACCGGCTTCAGCTCGTCGTCCAGGCCGCTTCCGAGGCGGGGGTACCCTGCCGGATCGTGAGGCGTCGAACCGAGTTCACGGCACCCGAGACCGCGGAGGTCGTGCTTCCGTGAACTCGAAGGCCGCGGGCGGGATCGCCCGCCTGTCGGGGGCGCTCCCGCTCCTCATCGTCTACTTCGCACTCGCCGCGCTCTACGCGTGGCAGGCCTCGCGCCGGCCGGTGCCGACGATCTTCACGGACGAGCTCGAGCTCACGCAGCTCTCGCGCTCGATCGCGGAGACCGGAGAGGCGGCGCGACGCGGCGAGCCCTACGGAATCCCCACGCTCGTCGCCTACTTCCTCGCGCCGATCTGGTGGCTCGGCACGGCAACCGCCGCCTACGCGACGGGGAAGCTCCTGCTCGTCCTCGCCATGACCGCGACGATCTTCCCGGCGTACGGCCTCGCGCGGCTCGTCGTCTCACCCTGGTACGCGCTCGCCGCGGCCGCCGGCGCAACTGCCGTGCCTGCGCTCGCCTACTCGCCGATCTTCGTCGAAGAGCCGCTGGCGTACCCGCTGTCGACGCTCGCGCTCTGGCTCATCGCGCGAGCGCTCGTCGACGCCGACGTGGCCGGCCGTCCTGCTCGCGGCGCTCGCGTCGGGCGCCGCAACGCTCGCGAGGACGCAGCTCGTGGTGCTCTTCGTCGTGCTCCTGCTCGGGCTCCTCTGGCTCGCCTGGGGCTCGACCCGCGCCCGGGCGTGGCGCGGGACGTGGAGCCGCTGGGACTGGGCCGGGGCCTCGGTGCTCACGATCGGCCTCGTCTTCTTCCTCTCCGCCGGAATCGGCCACGCGTCGCTCAGCTGGCGCAACACGACGGGCTTCTACAAGGAGCGCCTGCTCGAGCACGCGACATGGTCGGTCGGGGCGCTCGCGATCGGCGTCGGGATCCTGCCGGTCCTCGTCGGCGGTGCTCGGCGCTCGTGCGCCCGAAGGACGAGCCGCGCGATTCGAGGACGCGGGCCTTCATCACCACCAGCGTGATCGCGATCGCCGCCTTCGTCTGGTACGCGGCGATCAAGGGCGCATATCTCTCGACGATCTTCTCGACGCTCGTCGTCGAGCGGAACGTCATCTACCTGATACCGGTGTTCTTCGCGGCCACCGCGCTCGGCTTCGAGCGTGGCATGGGCCGGTGGTGGGCGATCGCCGGTGCGGCGGTGCTCACCCTGCTGGCGATCACGATCGTCCCGCTCCGGCTCGACATCTTCCCGTACTACGAGGCACACGGGCTCTCGATCGGGCACTTCTTCAACCGGGAGTTCCGCTGGTCCGAGGAGACGATCGAGGTCGTTCTGGTCGTCGTCTGCGCGCTCGCGCTCGGAGTCGCGATCGCGCTCCGCCGGCTCGACCGCGGCTCGACGGCGTTCAACGCCGTCGCGGGCGTCGCCGCGGTTGCCGTGCTCGCCTGGGGCTTGACGGGAGAGGTGTATGCGGCCTCCGGCGAGCGCGATCTCTCGGAGCAGATCGAGGGGAACCTGCCGAGGCCGTTCGACTGGGTCGAGGAGGCGACCGGCGGAGGCTCGGTCGTCGTCATCGGCCAGGGCGATCAAGGACGCGACGGGAATCCAGCTGACGGAGTTCTTCAACCCCGGCGTGCGCAAGATGTGGAGCCTCGACGGGACCGCCATCGAGGTCGGCGCCCCGATCCTCACGCCCGACCTCGAGGCGGAGGACGGGACGCTCACGCCGAACCCGGAGACCGACTACGCGCTCGCGGTGAACGGCGTCGAGCTGGACGCCCCCGAGGTCGAACGACGACAGAACGCCATCCTCTACCGGCTCGACGGACGGCCGATGAAGCTCGCCGCCGCCATCACGGGCCAGGAGTCCGACGGCTGGCTCATCGGCAGGAACGGCGAGAAGGTCGCGCGTGGCGCGTACACGCGCTACGACGTCGCACGCGACGGCTCCGGATTCGCCGTCGTGAAGCTCTCACGGCTCGGCTGGTGTCCGAGCCCGCAGGGGAAGGCGCGCGCGACCGTCCGTATCGGCACCGTCGGCATCGGCCCGGACAACCAGCCGACCATCGGCGAGGTGACGGGGACGAAGACCGACACGGTCACCGACTGCGAGACCACCGGCTTCGCGTTCGGCACGCCGAACCGTCCCTGGCGTGTCGAGGTCGAGATCTCTCCGACGGTTGCCCCGAACGACGTCGACCCGACGAACAGCGAGCGGCGTCAGCTCGGCGCAACGATGTCCGTCGAGCTGCAGGGCTTCAACGCGGACGACTAGCCGCGACGAGGTAGGTGAAGCGGAAGCGGAGCGCGAGCCGCGCGAGCGGGCCGGACTGCTCGAGAGCCTTCGCGATGGATGCCACCGGACCAGGGAGCGCGACGGTCTGGGGCACGAAGAACGGCCGGAGGTCGACGCGACCGAAGCCGGCGGCGCGCAGGTCGGTGACGACGTCCTCGACCCGGTACTGCCGGGGGTTGAGGTCGAAGACGAGCTTCTTCTCCGTGTAGCCCGCAACGCGGCGGAAGAACGCTGCCCGGTCGCGGGCGTAGTAGATCGCACGGAAAACCGTCGAGGCGGCAACCGGGCCCGGGGGCTCGTAGTCGTTGAGGTCGCCCAGATCGACGACCGCCCGGTCGCCGAGACGGCGCGCGGCCTCTTCCACCATCTCCGTCGTCACGTCGACGCCGCGGTAGCGCAGACCGCGCTCGAGCAGCAGCTCCCCGAGCCCGCCGTCGCCGCACGCGAGGTCGAGCACCTCGTCGCCTTCGGCGAGCGGCGGCCCGAGCGAGACGATCAGGTCGGTGCGGTGGGCAAGGTAGGCGTGGGCGTCCGCGTACTGGCGCTCCGTCCACTCCTCCGCCTGACGGACGTACTGGTCCTCCTTGCTCACAGCGCGAGCAGGCGTTCCGGGTGCTTGCGCACGAACCGCGCCATCCCACGTAGGTGCCAGAGCGTGTGCCGTGACAGGAACCTTCGGTCGATCACCGCCGCGTAGTCGTGCACGACCACGGCAGCCGGCACGTACCAGCGCTCCCAGCCGGCCTGCATGGCCCGATAGGCGAGGTCGATGTCCTCGCAGTAGTGCCGGTACCCGGCATCCCAGCCACCGAGCTCCTCGAGCGCCGTCCTGCGCATGAGGAGGAACGCGCCGAGGAGCCAGTCGGACTGCACGGGCTCTGTCGGGCGCTCGTCGAGGAGGTAGTGGTCGCGCTGCTCGTAGGTCCCGTGGATGTGCCGGAGCGGTGTGCGCCTGACGATTGTCCCGCGAACGGTCGGAAAGCGGCGTCGCGTCGGCTGCCGGGTGCCGTCCGGCCACCGGGTCTGAGGACCGGCGATGCCGCAGCGGGGGTTCGCGTCCGCCCACTCGGCGAGCGCGGCGACTGCTCCCGGCTCCGGCACGACGTCTGGGTTCGAGACGAGCACGTATTCGCCCGAGGTCGCCGCGATCCCGGCATTCACGTTCGCCGAGAGCGTGAGCGGGCGGGGGTTCTCGAGCAGACGCACTCCTTCCGGCAGCTCGGCGGCCGAGCCGGGCACGTTCGCGATCACGAGCGTCTCGTCCACCTGCGCGACGAGCGCGGGCAGCGAGCGTTCGAGCTCGGTCTCGTGACCGTGGGACACGACGATCGCCGAGACCTTCACAGGCCGAGCGCCTCGCGGTAGACGTCGAGCGTCTTTTCCGCGGTCGCTTCCCACGTGAAGAGACGCGCGCGTTCGAGCCCTGCCCAGACGAGCGCGTCGCGCTCCGCGAGGGCGCGCTGGATGCCCTGCGCGAGGTGCTCCTCGTCGACGAAGACCGCCGCGTCGCCAGCCACCTCCTCGAGCGCCGGCTCCCGCGTCGCGACCACCGGTGTGCCGGACGCCATGGCCTCGAGCACGGGCAACCCGAAGCCCTCGAACCGCGATGCCTGGACGAGACACGCCGCGTTCCGGTACAGGTCGACCAGCCGCTCGGTCTCCACGTAGCCGAGCAGGCGGGCGCCGCCGCGACGGAGCTCGTCCGCGACCGCCGGGTCCTTCTCCGGGCCGGCCACGACGAGCGGGAGCCCGACGGCATTGGCGGCCTCGAGCGCTGCCAGCTGGTTCTTCCGCCCCTGGATCGCGCCGACCGCGAGCACGTAGTCCCGCGAGCCTTCCCCGGGAGTGAAGGCGGGATCGACGCCGTTCGGCGTGACGACCACGCGCGCGGGGGCGATGCCGTACAGGTCGACCAGGTCGCGCTTCGTTCGCTCGGACACGGTGAGCACCCGAGCCGCCTTCTTCACCGCACGCGGCACGACGGTGCGGAAGACCCGCCCGTCCTTGCGGTTCATCAGCTCCGGATCACGCGCGTAGGACGTGTCGTGGACGGTGACCACGCACGGGCAGGGCGGCCGGAGCGGGAGCGCGTACTGCGTGTGGCAGAGATCCGCCTCGAGCCTGCGCAGCGTCTTCGGCAACCCGAGCGCCATGCGAAGCTCCTGCGAGCGAGCCTGCAGCTCCACCGGCTCGACCCCGTCCGGGACGAGCTCCGGATGGCGCGTGACCGCGGCAAACCGAAGCCCTGCGTCGTCGGCGAGGAGAGCGAGCTCCCGCAGCAGGTTGCGCACGTACGTCTCGTCCCCGGTGCGCTGACGCCCCAGGACGTCTGCGTCCACGACGACGAGCTTCGTCACGCGAGCTCCTTCCAGAGCGCCTCGACCGCGTCGGCGCTGCGGCTCCACGGGAACTCGCTTGCCCGCGCGAGGCCGAGCGGGACGAGCTCGTCGCGCCGTTCGTCCGCCTCCGCGAGCGCCGCGGCGAGAGACTCGACGTCGAGCGGATCAGCGAGCACGGCCGCGCCGCCGGCGACCTCCTCCATCGCGGTGCCACGCGAGGTCACGACCGGGGTCCCGCACGCCATCGACTCGAGCACCGGCAGGCCGAAGCCTTCGTACAGCGACGGATAGAGAACGCAGCGCGCGCCGCGGTAGAGCGCCGCGAGCTCGGCATCGGGTACCTCCCCCACCCACCCCGGAACGTCGACGCCGCCCCAACCGCGAGCGCCGACCACACGAAGCTCGACGTCGGCGAGCCTCGCGGCGTCGACAGCGCGACCGAGGTTCTTGCGCGGCTCGAGCGTCGCGACGGCGAGCACGTAGTCGCCCGCGCGGATTAGTCCCGTCCCGCGTGAAGATGTCGTCGACGCCGTTCGGCACGACCCGAATCCGCTCGGGAGGAACGTCGACGAGCGCGACCGTCTCGTCCTTCGCGTGCTCCGAGACTGCGATGACGGCATCCGCAGCCTGGAGCGTGCGGCGCAGGCCCGTGCGCCCGTACAGCCGGTGCCAGGGCGGGAAGGCCTCCGGATAGCGAAGGATCGCAAGGTCGTGAACCGTGAGGACGACAGGGACACGACCGCCGGTCGGACCCGCGGAAGGTCGTGCAGTGGAGGAGGTCGAGACCGCGTCCGTCCCGCCGTAGCCCGAGCGGGTACCACACGGCGTCGCGGACGACGCTCGCGAAGCGTCCCGGGCCGCCGAACGACAGGAGCTCGACGTCGAGGCCGTCCCGGCCGTGAAGCGCCCCGAGCAGTCCGCGCACGTGGCGCGCGGTGCCGGCTCTCGTCTGGACGAGTGGCGATACGTCGACCCCTGCCCTCACGAGGGTCTCTCCAGCCGCCGGGCCACCTCGCGGGTCGCGTCGCGCGGCTCCTCGTACCGAAGCAGCGCGAGCGCGTCGTCGAGGTTGCACCAGCGGTAGCCGACGTGCTCCTCGTCGAGCGTCGGCTCCCAGGCCGCAGGAGCCTCGGCGGCGAAGGCGTGGATCGCGATCTCCGCGATCTCCGGCGCGAAGCGGGCGCGAACGTCCGGCGGCTCCTCGTCGAGGCTGTACGCGTACTCGCGCTCGAGATCTTCTGGCCGGGCGTCGAGCCCCGTCTCCTCGCGCAGCTCGCGCGCCGCCGCAGCTGCGGCGCTCTCGCCCCACTCGAGCGCGCCGGCGACGACATGCCAGTAGCCGTGCCGGTCCGGAGCGCGCTCGAGGACGAGGAACTCGCGCCCCGCGTCGCCCTCGCGATGGACGACCACGAGCGCCTCTTCCGGCCGCCTCATCGCGACGCTGCCTCCTCGAACCCACGGAGGAAGACCTCGCCGTTCGCTCGCCAGGTGAAGCTCGAGGCATGGGCGAGCCCGAGGGCGGAGAGCTCGTCACGCCGTGCGATCGCGTCCTCGATCGCCGCTGCGAGCGCCGCGGGATCGTCGGGATCGGCGCGCACCGCCGCCTCACCACTCGCCTCGTCGAGCGAAGGGTGCGAGGAGGCGACCACGGGGCACCCGCACGCCATCGCCTCGAGGATCGGGATCCCGAAGCCCTCGTAACGGGACGGATACACGGCGACCGCTGCACCGCGGTAGAGGCGCGCGAGCTCCTCGTCGGACACGAAGCCGAGCCGGCGGACGCCGGGCCGGTCGAGCAGCGGCTGCTCGCCCCAGCCCTCGGCGCCCACGACGGCGAGCAGCACGTCGCCGCCAAGCCGCTGGTGCGCCTCGAGCAGTGTCTCGAGGTTCTTGCGCGGCTCGAGCGTCGCCACCGTGAGCACGTACGGCGCTCCGAGGTCGGCGGCCTCTCCCTCGAGGCCGAACGGCTTCCGGACTCCGGGGTGGGCCACGTGGATGCGCTCGCCGGAGACGCCGAGCGTCTGCTCGACGTCCCGCCCCGTGTAGGCGGAGTTCACGAACACGACGTCGCAGGTGCTCGCCGTGTTCTCGAACTTCCGTGAGTGCATCGAGATCGTCCGTGGCGTGCACCACTCGGGGTGATGGAGCGGGACGAGATCGTGGATCGTCGTCGCGCGAACGCCTGCTGCCTGTGGCGGATACATCCAGTCCGTGAAGTGCAGCACGTCGAAGCCGCCCGAGGAGGCGCTCGGCGGGAGGCCGGCCCGGCCCGGCTCCAGAGCGTGCGCAGAGCGTGGGACGCGGGCAGCCGCCACGTGCGCAGCTCGACGTCGATCCCCTCGAGTGCCGCGCGGATCCGCTCGGGCCCGCGCAGGCTCGTCGGAGCGAACGCGACGACCTCGTGCTCACCGCCTGCGGCGTCCACGAGCCCGGAGAGCGAGCCCCGGATGTAGTTGCCGATGCCGAGCGGCGGGTGGCTCAGCGGGCTGACGTCGAAGGCGATCCTCACGACGCCCGTTCTACTGGCGCTCGGTGTAGACGAAACGGTTGAAGTGCGCGCCGAGCTTCCGGTCGTCGGGGCTCTCGCCGCCCGTGATCTCGGACGGAACGGCGGTCGGCGTCACCGTGAAGTCGACGCGGCAGTCCCCGGTCTCCGGATCGGGCTCGAGCCGCATCTGCATGCTCCTGCGCGTGCCCGGCCGCAGCCGGCGCGTCGCGACGACCTTCGCCGCCGGACCGAGCGACGACGAGCTGGGGCTCGATGAAGAGGCTTCCGTCGCTCGAGAGCGCGACCGCGAGGCTGCCCGGCTCGACAGCGCCGGCGAATGTACGTCACGTCTCGCCCGGACCAGGTGTCGTTCGGGTACAGGCCGTCGATGCGCACTGCCGAGACGAGGGGTCGCTCGACGCGCCACAGCGTTATCCCCCAGCCGCGGTCGCGCGCGACCCGCTCGCCGTCCGGCTCGAAGGACGAGTCGGCGACGACGTACTCGTCGTCGACCGCCGTGCCGTCCGTGAACGTGACCTCGCCGGTGTCCGGGTCGATCTGCACGGGCGTCTCCGGCAGCCCGCCGGCGGTCGGCGTGTCGAGGTAGTAGACCGGTCCGACGCCGCGACTGAAGAACTCGTTCTGGTTGACGGTGAGCCGGTCGGTACGCCCCGTCCAGAGGAACGCCGTCTCGGACCCGTCCGGCAGCGCGCGGTCGATCCAGTCCTTGTGCGGCGCCCGGATGCCCTGGAAGAGCGCGCCCTGCCGAGAAGCGCTCGAAGCCGTGCGTCCCCCACCAGATCGGCTTGAACGCGACCGCCCACAGGCCGAGCACGACGAGCGGGAGCGCGAACGCGTAGCGGCGCGGCACGAACACGAAGAGCGCGGCGAGCCCGAGCGACAGCACGGCGGCCGCGACCGTGATCCAGTCCGCGCCGATGTGGTCCTGGAGCGACCAGAACGGCAGCAGCATGAGCGTGTCCGTGATCGCGGACGTCGTGAGGAAGCGGTCGAACGGGATGAGAAGCACGACGAGGGCGGATGCGGCAGCAGCCACCGGAGCGAGCACCCGTGGGCGCTCGGCGCCCCGCTCGATCCACGCGAGGAGCCCGATGACGAGCAATGGCGCGACGTAGAAGAGGTTGCGCTCCTCGATCCGATCCGAGAACGCGGACGCGAAAGCGGCGACCACCGGAACCTGCGTGACCGTGATCGCCACCGTCGCCGCGAGGTAGGCCTGGAGCGGTGGGTCGAGCGACCTCGCCCTAGCCACGAGCACGATCGTCGCGGCGAGCGGAACGACGAGGACGTACAGCGCGAGCTCGGCGACGTGCCACACGAGGTAGTCGAGGACCTCACGAAGCGAGTAGCTCGCGTCGCCGACGGCCTCGTAGGCGCCGAGGACGTCGTCGAGACGAGCGGCCGCTGACGAGGAGCGCGAGCCCTCCGACGACCACGAGCGCCGCGAGGACGCCGTAGAGGACCCGGAACCGCCTCACCGCGTCGCGCAGGCCGCGCCGCTCGAAGAGCGCGAGCACGAGCGGCGCCAGCACTATCGCAGCGACGAGCGCCAGTGCCTGCACGCGGGTGGCGAAGGCGAGTCCGAGGAGCACGACGAGAAGCGCCACACGCACCCCACTCGGCCGCTCGAGCACGAGCACGAGGGCGAGCGCGACGAGGAGGAACAGCGGGTAGAAGAGGTTCTCCGTCATCACGGTGCCGGTGTACGCGAGCGACGGCAGCGCGACCGCGAGCAGGGCAGCGAGCAGCGCGTATCCGTCCCGGACCACGCGCCGTGCGAGGAAGAACGCCGGTACGGCGGCCAGCGACATGAGGACGGCGTTCAGCACCTTCACCGCCTCGTATGCGTCGGGCAGGCTGTCGTACAGCGCGTAGAGCGGGCTCAGGGCGAGCGGGTAGAGGATGCTGTAGCCGGGATCGGGCTCGCCGCGGAGCAACGGCTCACCGGCATCCGCGATCCCGCGCGCGACCTCGGCCCAGATGACCTCGTCGACCATGATGAACGGCGCCACGAGGCCGCGGCCGATCGTCGCTCTGAAGACGGCGGAGACAGCGACGATCGCGGTGAGCCAGAGCCAGACGGGAGCCCGCCAGACGCGATTAGCCAAGCTCGACCTCGGCCAGACGCCGTGCGATCTCCCGCGCTTCGGCCGACTCCGGAGAGATGCCCACGCCTGCCGCGGCCTCGCCCACGTCCCGCAGGACGGCGTCCCCGACCGCGCGGCCGCCGACCGCCTCCTCGAGCGCCGCCGCATAGAGGTCGGCGACCCGCTCGAGATCGTGCTCGCGCCGGGCGAGCTCCGCCGCCGGCGGTGCTCATGGTGGCCCTGACGTCGGCGCGTGAGAGCAGCAGCTCGAGCGCGGCTTCGATCGTCTCCACCTCGTGCGCGTCCACCGGCACCTTGATCGCCACGTCGCCCGGGAGCTCCGAGAACCAGCCCACGTCGCTGACGACGAGCGGCTTCCCGAGCGAGAGAGAGCGGATGACGCTGCCCGACGTCTCGCCCATGGTCGGGTGGCGCAGGTTGACGCACACGTCCACGCCGGCCATGAGCGCCCACAGACGCGCCTCGTCCACCCAGCTCTGCCGCACGAGGCCGTCCTCCGCGAGCCCGAGCCGCTGGAGGCGCCGGTCGAGGTCGAACCCGGGCGACGTCGGACCGACGAGCAGGAGCGTCGCGCGCTGGTGGCGCTCGCGCACCCGCGCGAAGGCGCGCAGAAGCTCCGGGATCCGCTTGCTCGCGTTGACGACTCCGAAACAGCCGATCGTCGGCCCGGCAGCGACGAGCTCTGGATCGACGTCCGGAACAGGCCACGCGGGATGCGGGACTACCCAGATCGGCCCCTCGAAGCCGGCGGCAAGAGCGAGCGCCTGCACCGTCCGCGAGTGGACGATCAGCCCTGTCGCGTGCTGGAGCACGAACCCGGCGAGCGGGAACTCCTCGGGCCTCGACTCCCAGAGCGGCGGGATGCGCTTGTCGAGGACGCCATGGCCGAGGAGGCGGCCGACGACACCGTGCTCGCGCTCCATCGCGTCGAGATACCCGTGGCCGTCGCGGCGTCCGACGGTCATTCCGGCGACGAGGTGGTGCAGCACGAAGTCGTGCAGCACGACGACGCCCGGCCGCCGGCGAAGCGCGTCCACGATCCAGGCATGCGAGTCCGGGTTGTTGCCGACGTGGTACAGGGCGACGTCGGCGCCCCGCGCAGCCCGCTTGCGACCGCGCCTGGCGACCTCGACCTCGAGCCTGCGCTCGAGCGCAGGCAGCAAGAGAGCGCTGTAGTCCGCCACACCCGTCCGCTCCGGTGGCATCGGGCTGAAGTAGGCGACCTTCACGCGAGCAGCCTCTCGATCGCGCGGTCCCACGTCACCTCGGCTGCGATCTCCCTGCCCGCGCGGCCGAAGGTGGCGGCCTCGTCGCGGTGCTCGCGCAGCCAGCCGGTGGCGCGCGCGACGTCCGCCGCCTCCGGCGCGACGACGAGACCCGTTCGCCGGTCGGCGACGATCTCGAGCGGCCCGCCGGAGTCGGTCGTCGTCAGCACCGGCTTCTCCGACAGGAACGCCTCGAACGGGACCATTCCGAAGTCCTCGTCCACCGGCGCGTAGTAGACGGCGAGGCAACGCCCGTACAGGTCCGCGAGCTCCTCGTCGCTGACGCGGCCGGCAAAGCGCGCGCGGCCGTCCAGTCCGCGGTCCCGGGCGAGCGTCTCGAGCCGCTGCCGGTCCGTGCCGTCGCCGGCGATGACGACCTCGAGCGACGGATCGAGGGCTGCCGCCTCGAGCAGCAGGTCGATCCGCTTCGCGCGGTCGAGGCGGCCGACCGAGAGCACGAAGTCGCCGTACCCCTCGCAGCGATATGCGAGCTCCTGCGGTGGGTGCGGGAGAACCTCGGAGGCGAGCCCGGTCGAGCGCTCGAGCCGGTCGGAGACGTTGCGTGAGGTGGAGAAGAGCCGCGTCGCCTCGCCGAGCGCGAGGCGATCGAGGTCCTGGATCTTCCGGCGCAGCGCACGGTCCTCGGCCGACTCGTCGAACTGGCCGAGCTCCGTGCGATCGAGCTCGTACGCCTGGCGAAACTGGTGGACCAGCCACACGCGCTTGTCGCGGTGGCGGACGAGGTACGAGGGAAACTTCGTCGCCACGACGAGGTCGATGCGCTTTCCGTCAGCCTCGTCGAGGTCGAGCAGCCGCCACATGAACGCCTGCGTCAGCACGCGCGCGCCCGGATACCACTTGAACGGGACCGAGACGAGGTCGGCCTCGTGGCCGCGGCCGCGCAGCTCCTCCACGAGCCGGTCGGTGAAGATCTCCGCCCCGCCCCTCGCGAACGGCACCTGGGGCCGGACGACGGCGATCCTCATGGACGCTCGGCCAGTTTCCCCGAGCGAAGCGCCTCGACCTCGGCCTCGAGGCGGTCGACCTGGGCCTGGAGGTCGTCGATGACCCGCAGCGCCGCGGCGTTGAACGACCGCTGGTCGTAGGCGAGCGGCTCGACGTACCAGCGCATGAGCTTCCGCAGCACGGCCTTGACCGGAGTTCCGAGGCCACCGCGAAGGCCCGGCCTGAGCCGGAGCGAGCGATCGGCGGAGACGGGCCACAGGCGCTCTGCCTCCGCCCGGGCCGCGCGCCGGTCGGCGTCCGAGCCGTCTCCCGTCGCGCCGCCGCCGGGGTCCGAGCCCGATCGGCGCACCTCCTCACGAAGCCGCGCGATCAGCGCGTCGACGTCGACCGGCTTCCCGAGAGAATCCCCTGCAGATTCGCCATTTTTGGCTCCGGCAGACGGCATCGCGGCATTCTAGCCGGGCGACAGGACCGGCCCTCCCCCCGTTTAGGATCGCCCGGTGCGCGTCGGGATCTCCCTGCTCACTCTCGTTTCGGGAGACCAGGGCGGCGCGGAGACGTACGCTCGCGAGCTGCTGCGGGCACTCGGATCGGTGGGAACGCTCGAGTACACGATTTTCGCCCCTGCGGCGGTGGGCGACGCCGCCGGCGAGCACGAAACGGTCGAGTCGCGCGTGCCGTCGTTCGCAAGCCGCGGGCCGGTGCGGATCCCGGTCGTCGGGTTCGCCGCGCGCGCATCGCGGGCCGCCCGCCGCGCCCTCCGCGAGCTGGACGCGGTCCACTACCCCCTGACGGTGCCGATACCGAAGGGGTCGCCGCCCAACGTCGTAACGCTGCACGATCTCCAGCACCACGATCTGCCCGCGCTCTTCTCGCGCTCGCAGCGGCTCTTCCGGCGACGCACGTACGACCGCACGGTGGAGCGCTCGGCCGCGACCATCGTCCCCAGCGAGTTCGTGCGCGAGCGTGCAGTCGAGCTGCTCGACGTGGATCCACGGCGCGTGCGCGTCGTCCCACACGGGGTCGACCATGCGCTCTTCCGCCCCGGCGACGAGCCACGCGAGCCGTTCCTCCTGTACCCCGCGCGGCCGTGGCCGCACAAGAACCACCTGAGGCTGTTCCAGGCTCTCGTCGACCTCCGCCGCAAGCGGCCCGACCTCCGTCTCGTCCTGACGGGCGGCGGGCTCGAGCGGCTCGCGCCGTTTCCGGAGGGAGTCGAAGCGCGCGGGCTCGTCTCCCGCCAGGAGCTCGCGTCCCTGTACCGGCGGGCAGCGTGCCTCGTCTTCCCGAGCCTGCACGAGGGCTTCGGCCTCCCGGCGCTCGAGGCGATGGCGTCCGGCTGTCCGGTCGCGGCGTCGTCGGCCGGAGCGCTGCCGGAGGTCTGCGGCGACGCAGCCGTCTTCTTCGACCCCGAGGACGTGCTCGCGATGGAGAACGGCATCCGCGAGACCCTCGACCGGGCGGACGAGCTGCGCACAGCGGGCCTCGCGCGGGCTTCGGAGTTCACGTGGACGGCGAGCGCCCGCGGCCATGAGGACGTCTATCGCGCAGCCGCGCCGTAGGGTCGCCGGGTGCACGTCGGCCTCAGCCTCCTCACTCTCGTACCGGGGATATCCGGCGGCAGCGAGACGTACGCGCGCGAGCTCGTGCGGGCGCTCGGACGCATGGGTGAGCACGAGTACCGGGTCTTCCTGCCGACGATCGCGGACGACGTCGAGGGGCTGCCGGCCGAGGTGGTCTCCGAGTACGCGGCGACGCGAGGCACGGCGGGGCGCATCGCCGCCATGGCACGCGGCTGGTTCGCAGGCGGGAAGCTCGCACGGCGGTTCACGGGGCTCGACGCAGTCCACTTCCCCCTCACGGTGACCGTGCCGCGCGTTACCTCCGTGCCCACCGTGACCACGATTCTCGACGTCCAGCACGAGCTGCTGCCGCAGTTCTTCTCGCGCGGAGAGCGCGCATACCGTCGGGTCGTCTACGCGCGCTCGGCACGCGAGAGCGAGCTCGTCGTGACGATCTCGCGGCACGCCGCCGCCGCGATCGTCGAGCACCTCGGTGTGCCGGAGGAGAAGGTGCGACCGATCCATCTCGGGCTCGACCACGACGTCTTTCGTCCCGGCGACGGCCCGCGCGAGGGCTTCGTCCTCTACCCCGCCCGACCGTGGCCGCACAAGAACCATGCGCGACTGTTCGAGGCGTTCGGCGAGCTCCGTCGGCGCCGGCCCGAGCTCGAGCTCGTCCTCACCTCGTACGAGGGTGCCGTTCCCGAAGGAGCGCGGTCGCTCGGCCACGTCTCCCGCGCCGATCTCGTCGACCTCTATCAGCGGGCGGCGGCGCTGGTCTTCCCGAGCCTGTACGAGGGCTTCGGCCAGCCGCCGCTCGAGGCGATGGCGTGCGGCTGCCCGGTCGCGTGCTCGAGCACGGCCTCGCTCCCGGAGGTCGTCGGCGACGCGGCACGGCTCTTCGACCCGACCTCGACGGACGACCTCGTGGACGCCGTCGAGGACGTCCTCGCGAACGCAGACATGTGGCGACGGCGAGGGCTCGAGCGCGTGCAGGCGTTCAGCTGGGACGAGACCGCGCGGCTGCACGACGCGGTCTACTCCGAGCTCGCGGGCTGACCGCGGGGTCGGCTAGCGTCCGCCGCGTGGAGCGATCGCTCGCTGCGCAGTTCAAGGCCGAGCCGCCCTCGCTGCACGCCACGGGCGCGATCTGCGGCGGCCTCCACTGGGCAGCCCTCGAGTGGATCGAGCGCACCGTGCAACCCGGCTGGGCGACCCTCGAGACCGGGGCGGGCCTCAGCACGCTCGTCCTCGCGTCTCGCGGCGCGGTACACGAAGCCGTCACGCCCTCACAGGACGAGGCCGACCGCATTCGAGCCGAGGCCGAGAGTCGCGGCATCTCGCTCGACGGCGTGCGATTCCGGATCGCGTCGTCGCACGAGGAGCTTCCACGCTGGGAGCCGCGGCCTCTCGACCTCGTCCTGCTCGACGGCGCGCACGGGTTCCCGTATCCGATCCTCGACTGGTGGTACGTCGCGCCGCACCTGAAGAGCGGCGGTTACCTCGTCCTCGACGACGCGTACATGGACGCGGTGGCGCGGCTCCTCGAATTCCTCCGCTCGCGGCCCGCCTGGCGCGTGGAGGGCGCGGTCGGTTATCGGACCGTGATCGTCCGCAAGCTCGCAGACGAGCTGCCGCCGTTCGACTCGCTGGGCGAGGAGGGCGTCGGACGGGTGTCGTTCGGCTACCTGCCTCCGCACAAGCGTGCAGTCGCCGCCGTCCGCCATCGCGCCTTCTCGACGAGAGCGGGGCTCGCGGTCGTGCGCGGCGTGCGGAAGCACGCACCGTTCCTGTTCCGCTAGCCGGGCGCCTAACCGAGCGCGCGGAGGTACTGCCAGCCGTCCGCAAGGCCGCGCGGGCGGACGAGTGCAAGCACGACCACGTACACGACGACGCCGAGCCCGGCCGCGGCGACCGAGCCGAGCAGGAGCGACGGCGGGACGAACGCGACAGCCGCGACGGCGCCGATCGTGAGCGCGGCAGCGGCGAGGCCCGGCGCCGTCCGGTGGAAGACGCCGAGCTGCCGCAGAAGCGCCGCGCAGACGAGCACGGTCGTGATCGCGAGCGAGATCGCGAGCCCGTCGAGATCGAGCAGCTCGGCTCCGAGCCAGGCGAGCGGGACCTGCAGCACGAGGGCGCCGAGCCCGATCCACGGGAGCGCCCTCGTTCGCCCGGTCACGAAGGCGAGCGGGAACGCGAGCGAGATCGCGACCGAGGCGAGGATCCACGGCGCAAGCAGGACGATCAGACGGCCGAGCTCCGCCCCCACCTCGCCGCCGTACGCGCCGCCGAGGATGCTCCCGATGACGTCGCCGCCGGCCAGAGCGAAGACGCCGCATGCCGCACCCACGAGCGCCAGCGAGATCCAGGAGGCGGCGAGGATGTGGCGCGCCGTGCTCGTGCCGTCGATGGTCGAGCGCGACAGGGGGACGGAGGTGACGAGCCCGAGTGAGCTACCCGTGACCGTCACGAGCGCGCTCGCACCGACATAGGCGAAGACGAAGCTCGTGGCCGCACCTGTGCCCTCCCTGCTCGCGAACGGGAGGCTGACGAGGTAGAGGAGCTGGAGCGCGAGCGGGAGAGCCGCGCCGACGACGAAGGTCCCGAGCCGGGCTCGGAACGGCGGGCCGGTCGGGACGACCGCTCGGCGTGGCATCCGGGCGCGGAGGGCGTGCACGGCGAGGCCGACGAGAGGCACGGCGAGCGCGATCGACGCGTTGAGGGTCATTCCCCACGCGACCGCGATGATCCCGTCCGGCTCGACGCGCAGGAGGATCAGCGTCAGCCCGGCGATGCTGCCCGCCGCGTACCCGAACGCGGCCAGGACGTAGTCGTCGAGCGCAGCGAGCCCGCTCGCGGCGAGCCCCGCGAAGAGGTTCGCGCAGGCCGCCGGGACGACCCAGCGCAGCGCCTCCGCCGCGGTGTCCTGCGCGACGTCGGACTCACCACCTGTCAGAACCGACGCCAGCCAGGGCGTCGCCAGCTCCGCGACGAGCACGAGCGGCACGACGATGGCCGCGAGCGCCAGCGCGAAACCCGCGAGCTCGCCGGCGAGCCGGCCGCCGACACGAGCGCGCGCGAGATCCGGCAGCACGGCGATGCGAATCGCCTGCGCGCCGACGACGATGACGATGAACACGCCGTACGCAGCGAAGAGACCGTCGGTCTGGTGCCCGCGCCCGAACTCGCGAGCGATCACGACTCCCACCGCCGCCGCGCCCCCCGCGACGACGAGCATCGACGCGGCGGTGAGGGCGCCGCTCACGAGGGAGCCCAGACCGGGCGAGTCTGTACGCTTGCTCACCGACGCGGAAGCGTACGCACGATGTCGAACGACAGCCTCTGGACAGCCGGCTCACTCGACGACCTTCGCCGTGAGTTCGGCGACGTCTACGAGGGCCGCACCGTACTCGTCACCGGAGCCGACGGCTTCATGGGCTCGCACCTCACGGACGCCCTGGTCGAGCTCGGCGCGACCGTCCACGCCTTCGTCCGGGCCAACTCGAGCGGCGCGCTCAACAACATCGGGAGCCTCCGCGACCGGCTGAAGGTCCACTTCGCCGACCTCACCGATCGCACGTCGGTCGACTACCTCGTGCGCGAGCTGCGTCAGTCTCCCGATCGACCGTTCGTCTTCCATCTCGGCGCGCAGGCGCACGTGGGCGAATCCTGGCATCGGCCGTACGAGACCGTCTCGGCCAACGTGCTCGGCACGCTGAACCTGCTCCAGGCCATCGTCGACTGGGAGCTCGAGCTCGAGAAGTTCGACACGGCCGGAACCTCGGAGGAGTACGGCAACGTGCGCGAGGGCGTCTCCGAACACCACGACTTCGACGAGGCCGGGGGCCTCATCCTCCACGAGCGCTCGCCGATCAACCCGAAGTCCATCTACGCGACCTCGAAGGTCGCCGCCGACTTCCTGACGATGAACTACTTCGACGCGTTCGCCGTCCCCGGCGTCGTCACGCGAATGTTCAACAACTACGGCCCGCGCCAGAACCCTCGCTACGTGACCGGCACGATCGTCACGCAGGCCCTCGCGCGCGACACGATCGAGCTCGGGAACCTCGAGCCGCTGCGCGACTTCTGCTTCTGCACCGACGGCGTCCGCGGCCACCTGACCGTCGCGGCGCAGGGCGTCCCAGGCGATGTCTATGTCTACGGGCAGGGCGAGAACATCTCCATGCGCGACTGGGCGGAGCTCATCCTGCGGCTCGGCGAGGAGCACGGCTACTGGCCGGGCGACCGCCGTCTCGTCACCGAGGAGTCGCGCTTCCGGCCGGGAGCGAGCGACGTCCTCGCGCTCCGCGTCGGTCACGAGAAGCTCACGCGCGAGACCGGGTGGATGCCGAAGGTGTCGTGGGAGGACGGTGTGCTGCAGACGATCCGCTGGTACGCGGAGAACCGCGACCGCTGGATCGGGCGCGTCGACTGGCTTCCCACCGGCACGCCGCTCGCGACGAAGTAGCTACGGCGTCACGCGCACGAGGCGGTAGTCCTCCGAGCGGGCCGTCTCGGCACACGGAAAGTCGCAGTCCTGGAAGCGGAGGAGGACGAGCGAGCCGTCGGGTGGGATCCCACCGTCCGGAAGGATCACGACCTGCCCCTTCGGTACTCCCGCCTCCGCCGCATGCCAGCGCGCCTGGGCGTGGGCACCGCGGTCGTCGTAGTCGAGGTAGACCGTCTCGCCGGCTGCGAACGGCTGCGCGAGCAGCGGCGCCACGCCCGCCTCGTAGAGCACGACACGGGCCGGGCCACGGGAGCGATAGACGTCGAGGAAGTCGACGAACTGGATCGCGACCGAGAGGGCGAGCACACCGGCCGCGATGCGTGCCGACGATGAGTCCCGCGCGGCGGAGGCGAGCGCGTCGAGAGCGGGAATCGCGAGCACGAGCAGGAGCACCGGTAGCGTCACGAGCCGGATCGCGTTGAAGCGGTCCACCGTGAGCGCAGCGGGGATGGGCGCCAGGAGCGTCGCGAGGATCACGAAGCGCCACCACCGGCTGCCACGATGCTCGCGGGCGACGATCACGACACCCGCGAGCGCGAGTGCGACGACGGCGAGGAACAGCGCCCCGTAGCCGCCGACGTGGATGTACGGCGCAGGATCTCCCGAGGTCGCCCAGTGCCACGGGTCGATGTCGTGGAACCAGTTGGCGATCGCCTGGAGCACGAAGCGGATGCCGGAGAGGCCGTCTCGCGCGATGGTCGTCGCCTCGTAGCGCGAGGTGAGGGCGCCGGGATGTCGGAGAGCGAACACGCCCATGGGGACGAGTGCGAGCGCGAACGTCGCCCAGGCCGACAGGACGAAGCGCCAGCGTCCGGCACCACCGAAGACGACGAGCGCGGCCGCGAGCAGCGGGCCGAGCAGGCGGCTGCCCGTGTACGAGTACGTGAGCAGCCCGAGCAGGACGCCGACGAGGATGCCGTCCGTGACCCGATACGCGTCCGCGCGCGAGGCGCGGTGCAGAGCGAGCAGGAGCAGGACGAGGATGAGCGGCTGGGTCGAGGCCTCGATGGCGATCCGGCCGAGCTCGAAGAGCCACGGCGTCAGCCCCGCGAGCACGATCGCCACGACTGCGACCGCCCCGCTCCCGGTCAAGCGGAACGCCAGCCATCCGAGCAGCAGGATCGCGGCCAGGACGAGCACGGCCGAGAACCCGCGCGCGATCTGGGCGTCCGGTCCGGTCACCCGGAAGATGCCTGCGAGCAGGTACGGGTAGAGCGGGCTCTTGTAGTCGTCGAACGAGCGGAAGAAGAGCGGTGACCGTGCGCCGTCCTCGTCGCGCAGCTCCGTCGAGAGCGTGTACGCGTTCAGCGACAGCGCGGCCTCGTCGCGGTGGAAGCCGGGCGGGTTGGCGGGGTCGATCCAGAGCTGGAACGCGACGATGGCGAGAATCGCGCCGGCGCCCAGGAGCAGCAGAGGGCGACCGACGATCGACCTCACGCGCGCATCGTAGGCGCCAATGCGGGAGCCGTACGCCGCTGTACCCTGCCACCGTGCGCGTCCTCGTGACAGGCGGAGGCGGGTTCCTCGGCTCGCATCTCGTCGAGCGTCTCGAGGACGACGGTCACGACGTGATCGTGGCGCGGCATGCCGACTACGACCTCACCTCCATGGAGGACGCGGGGCGGATGTTCGAGGACGCGCAGGCCGAGCTCGTCTTCCACCTCGCCGCCGAGGTCGGCGGGATCGGCGCGAACAGGGCGAATCCCGGGCGCTACTGGTACGCGAACCTGATGATGGGAGCGCACGTCCTCGAGCAGGCACGCTTGCAGGAGACGCCGAAGCTCGTCATCGTCGGAACGGTCTGCGCGTACCCGAAGTTCGCGCCCGTCCCGTTCTCCGAGGCCGACCTCTGGGACGGCTACCCGGAGGAGACGAACGCGCCGTACGGCGTCGCGAAGAAGACGGTCCTCGTCGGGGCCCAGGCATATCGCGACCAGTACGGCGTCTCGAGCGTCTTCCTCCTGCCCACGAACCTCTACGGGCCGCGCGACAACTTCGACCTCGAGACGTCCCACGTGATCCCGGCACTGATCCGGAAGATGCTCGAAGCCGAGGACGAGGTCGTGCTCTGGGGGGACGGCTCGCCGACCCGGGAGTTCCTGTACGTCGAGGACTGCGTCGAGGGCCTCGTGCTCGCGGCCGAGCGCTACGACGGACCCGAGCCGGTGAACCTCGGAGCCGGCAAGGAGATCTCGATCCGGGAGCTGGCGGAGCTCGTCGGGGAGGTCACCGGGTACGAGGGCCGCATCGTCTGGGACACGTCGAAGCCCGGTGGGCAGCCGCGTCGCAGCGTCGACGCGACTCGGGCGCGGGAGCTCTTCGGCTTCGAGGCCCGCACGCCGCTACGTGACGGCCTCGAGCGGACGGCCGCGTGGTACCGGGCCTCACGCCCGGCTCGTGTCGGTCGCTAGCACATCGGTCGCGGCCGCCCGTGGGGCGGGCCGAACGCTCGACGTCCTGCTCGAGCGCCCGCGCGTCGTGCTCGGGACGTTGATCGGCGGGCAGATCGGAGCGACGATCGTCCTTGCGCTCGCCGCGACGCACAACGGCTGGGTGTATTTCCAGGGAGGCGACCAGATCGTCAACACGACGACCGGCTACCTGCTCGGACGCCTCGAGCTGCCGCCGACGGAGGTCGGGTACGTCTGGTCTCTCGTGCAGGCGCCGATCACATGGTTCACGGGCGGCACGTTCGTCCAGGTCCTGCCTCCGCTCGTGCTCCTGCAGGTGCTCGTCCTCGCTCCCGTCGCGCTGCTCTGCGTCTACGGAATCGCCGCGCACATCGGCGGGCGGCTGCTCGGGTACTGGGCGGCAGCGCTCTGGGTCGTCGCGCCGTTCGTCGCGATCCTGCTCTTCGACGACCGCTACCACGAGAAGTGGGTCGACCAGTTCCTCCCGCAGGCGCTCGGCCTGTCCGCGATGCCGGACTTCCCGTCCCTCGTGCTCGTGCTCGCCGCGGCGCTCTTCGTCGTCCGCTCGCTCGAGCGGGACCGGCTCTTCGACGCGGTCATGGCGGGCCTGCTCGCCGGCGCGGCCGGCGGTCTCAAGCCGCCGAACTACCTGTTCCTCGTCGGCGCCTTCCTCGCCTACCCGCTCGCCCGCCGCTGGCGGGAAGGCGTCGCGTTCGGGCTCGCGGTCGTCCCGAGCCTCGCGCTGCTCGCGTACTGGAAGTGGAGCGGCCTCGGTGAGCTGCCCGTGCTCGCGATGGAGCAGACGCGCATCGCTGCCGGCGCCGGGCCGGTCGCTCTCGACCTCGACCGCTACGTCGAGCTGAACGTCGAGCACTGGCGGGATCAGATGAACCAGCTCCGCGAGCTGTTCTGGAGCGCGCGCGTCGCGCAGTGGGTGCCTTTCGCAGGGCTCCTCGCGGTCGTCCGGGTGCGCCGGTACCCGATCGCGGCGCTGCTCGCGGGCTGGCTCGGAGCGTTCATCGTGGTCAAAGGGTTCTCGACGCGCGCGACCATCGAGGGAAACACGTTCTGGCGTCTGCTCATGCCTGCCTGGCCCGCATACCTCCTCCTCTTCGCGTCGATCCCGCTGCTCGTGCCGACGCTCGCGAGGCGACTCGGCGAGCGCATCCGGCCGCCCGCGGACCGCGCCGCCTCGCTGCGGGCCGTCGTCGTCGTGGCCGTGCTGTCCCTGGCCATACCCGCCGCGACGATCGCTGCCTCCTCGACGACCGACAGCCCGGAACGGGCGGTGTACCAGGACGACGCGGGCAACTACACGCTCACGCCGATCGAGGACGGCGTCGAGCTCACGGTGCGGCGGGCCGGAGAGACACAGGAGCTCACCTGGACGACCGGCGGCCCGTGGCGGGCCGACGTCTTCTTCCGCGTGTACCGGGCCGCTCCGGGCGACGACACCGAGTGCGAGCACTCGGACGGAGCCCGGGCGCAGTACTGCTACCTCCGCTCCGGCCCCATCGCGACTACACGAGAGCCGTCCTTCATCGATGCCGCGCCCCTCGAGGGCGGTGCGACCTACCGCATCGGCGTTGCGACGAACTGGGCAGACGATCCCGAGCAGGGAGACGTCTTCGCCTTCAGTCCACCAGCGCCCTCTGCTCCGTAGTCGAGAGCCGGCCGACGCGCTCCTCGAGCAGCGCCACGCGCTGCGCCAGCTCGACGTTCTCGTCGGTCAGCTTCGAGATCACCGTCGAGTAGTGCAGGAGCACCAGCAGGATGAAGAGCGTCGCGACCGCGAACAGCACCGCCGGCGGATAGCCGGTGACCCCGAACCAGCCGGCGATCGTGTTCAGTGCCTCGCGCCACGCCGAGAGCACGAGCAGGACGACACCGGTCGCGAGCCAGAGCAACGCGTAGCGCTCCTTCAGCCTGCGGCCACGGATGAGCTCGAGGACGACGAGCAGGAGCAGCAGCGACGCGATGACGCCGATGACCGAGATGCGAAACGGCGTCATCTCGGCGCATCCTGGAGCCGCGGATAGCGGCGGAGGCTCGCGACGAGCAGCGCGAGCAGGACCTTGACCATGTAGTACAAGGAGCGGACGAACGTGATCGACGACGAGCCGGTCTCGCGCTCGCGCATCTCGACCTGAACCTGGCTCGAGCCGCAGTCCGCTGCGGAGCGCCACGAGCGTCGCCTCGACCTCCGGGTAGTCGTGCGGGTACTCCTCCGCGAAGAGCTCGATCCCGAGGCGGTCGAGCGCCACGAAGCCCGAGGTCGTGTCGGTGACCGGCTGCCCGCCGAGGAGAGACACGAGCCGCGCGAAGACGCGAATCCCCATGCGGCGAGCGAACGGAGGCCGGTACGAGCCGGTGCCGTCGGCGAAGCGCGACCCGATCACGAGGTTCGCCTCACCGCGCACGACCGGCTCGATGAGCTTCGCTGATCTCCGTGGGATCGTGCTGCCCGTCCCCGTCGAGGCGGACGGCGACGTCGTAGCCCTCCGCGAGCGCGTAGCGGAAGCCGGTCTGGACGGCACCGCCGATTCCCAGGTTGAACGGCACGCGCAGGACCGTCGCGCCCCGCTTCACCGCGACCTCCGCGGTGGCATCCGTCGACGCGTCGTCGACGACGACCACCGTGATCTCGGGATCGACTGCCCGGATGCCGTCGACCACCTGCCCGATCGCCTCGGCCTCGTTCCACGCCGGGACGATCGCGACGACTCTCCGGCCGCCGGTCATGCGAGCGTGGGCACGCGGAGGTCGAGGAGCTCGAGTAACCGCCGGGCCCGGTGCGCGTATGTGTGCTCGTCGAGGACGCGCTCGCGGGCGCGCCGACCCATGTCCTCCGCCTGCGCGGGATCCGCCACGAGCTCGCGATACGTGGCCACGGCTTCGTCGGCCGACTCGACGACGACGAGCTCTGAGCCCGGCTCGAACCAGCGCTCGATGCCCTCGTGCGGGTTCGATACGATCGCCGCGCCCGACGACGCGAGCTCGAACGGCCTCGCAGTGGACGAGGCGGGCACCGTCGCGTGCGGACGGCGGGTCATGTTGAGGTTCACGCGCGCGGTGGAGATCGCCCGGGCGAAGACGTTGAACGGGATGTCGCCGAGCAGGCGCGCGCTCCCCGTGTCGCCCTGGAAGTCGAGGCCGCCGAGCGCGATCTCGAGGTCGGGCGCGAGCCGGGACGGCGCGCCGACCATCGTCTGCATCCAGTCGCGCCGGAACTTGTCGCCGTACCCGTAGAAGAAGACGTCGAGCTCCTTCTCCACCGGCTGCGGAGCGAAGAACTCCGGGTCGGCCGCCCAGAACAGGGCCTCGCCGCGACGAGCACCGAGGTCGAGCAGCCGCTCGATGCCGCCTTCGGAGTTCGAGAGGACGAGGTCGTACTCGGAGGGATCGGCGCCCCGGTACGGGTTGAAGCCGGTGTCCATGCCGCCGAACTCGGGGAGGCTCATCGGCACATCGCCGTCGTAGAAGAGGACCGGGACCCCGAAGCGCTCGCGAAGCGCAGTGGGAATTCCTCGGAAGTGCGCCATCGGCACGGTGAAGACGACGATCGCGTCGGGCTTCTCCTGCTCGACCAGCCGCTCGAGGTGGCGCTTCCAGCGCGGCGTCACGAGACGCCAGATCGTCTCCCGCGTGAGCCGGTCGAAAGCGGAGTCCTCGGGGTCGGACTCGGCCCGGCGGAGGTAGCGGTCGCCCTTGAGCCGCGCGAGCACGTCACGCACCGCCTGGTACGACTCACCCTCGCGGTAGGTCGGGTTCGGCGCGACGCGCCACCAGGGCGACTCGACCGGCCGCCCACGGTAGGGCGTGACGAGGAGGTCGACGCCGGCCTCGTACATCCCCTTCCAGAGCTGCCACCACGCGGGGGTGCACCCGTAGCGAAAGTCGAGGTCGACAGCGGACGCGACAGCGAGGATCTTCGGCGCTCTCACCCGCGCCAGTGTAGGCGGCGCAACGGAGCGCTCCGGCCGTCGCACCCACGCGCTAGCCTCGTCTGGCGTGGACGACTCACCTCCGCGGTTTTCGGTCGTCGTTCCCCTGCGGAACGAGGAGGAGTTGCTGCCGGAGCTCGTCACCCGGCTCACGCGCGTACTCGACGCGCTCGACGACCCGTGGGAGGTGATCCTGGTCGACGACGGGAGCACGGACGGGACGTACGGACTTGCCGTCGAGGCTCACACGCGCGACCCGAGGTTCAAGGTGGTCCGGCTCTCGCGCGGGTTCGGCCATCAGCTCGCGCTGTCCGCCGGCCTCGACCTCGCACGTGGCGACGCCGTCCTCACGATGGACGGGGACCTCCAACACCCGCCGGAGCTGATCCCCGAGCTCGTCGCGCGCTGGCGCGCAGGCGACGAGGTCGTCTACGGGGTGATGACCGACCGGCCGAGCGAAGGCAGGTTCAAGGACTGGACCGCGCGCGTGTTCTACCGCCTCCTGGGGCGGCTGGCGGAGATCGAGGTCCCGGCCGGCGCGGGCGACTTCAGGCTCGTCGATCGCCGCGCGCTCGACGCGGTCCGGGCCATGCGCGAGTCGAACCGCTACCTGCGCGGGATGTTCAGCTGGGTGGGCTTTCGCCAGTCGGGAGTGCCGTACGTCCCGCCCCCGCGTACAGCAGGCACGACGAAGTACACGAGCCTGAAGATGTTCAGGCTCGCGACCGACGCGGTGATCGGGTTCTCGAGCCGGCCGCTGCGACTGGGGCTCAACCTCGGCTTCGTCGTCTCGGCCGTCTCCCTGTCCTTCGGGATCGCGGCGCTCGTCGGCAGGATCTTCGGGGGCTTCGCCGTTCCCGGGTGGACCTCGCTGGCCGTGATCGTGGGCATCGTCGGCGGCATCCAGCTGATCGTGCTCGGGATCATCGGCGAGTACATCGCGCACATCTTCGACGAGGTGAAGCGGCGGCCCCTCTACGTCGTCACCCGTACGCACGGGCTCCCGGACGTCGAGCGGGAGCCCCTCGGCGAGCTCGCACGCGACCGCGCCGACTAGTCGAGCACGACCGGCTCGAGGCGGTTGCGGGTGACGATCCGCGCTGCTGCCGGGCTGTCCCGGAGCGCCGCGCAGCGATAGACCTTCCCCACGGGGGACTCCGCCATGGCCGTCAGGCCGCCGCGTCGGCACGCCGCAGCGAGCGCGGTCCCCTCGGGCCCGGGCCCGACGACGAGGAACGTCTCTCCCGGAGAGCAGCTGCGCGAGCCGCCGGTGCGCGTCGTTCCCATCACGACCGGGAGCGCGACCGTCTCCTCCGCGAACAAGCCGGCCGCGGCGACCACGCAGCCCGAGCTTTCGAGCTCCGCCGCCTCGCGGACGAGCGCACCGTTGCGGACCTCCTCGCTCGTCCAGAGCTGCACGTCGTCACGCGTGCCCGGCGGGGGCATGAACGAGAAGAACACGGCGAGACCGCCGGCGGCGATCAGCGGCGCGGGGAGTCGGGCGAGGGAGAGCGAGAACGCGACGGCGAAGAGCGCGACCGCAGGGATGTAGTAGCGCGTCGCGACGACACCCGACTGGCCCGCGTAGACGAACGTGAGCGCGCCGGACGCCAGAGCCCCGACCGCGATCGGATCGAGCCGGCGGCGGAGGACGGTGGCGACGATCGCGAGGACCACGGCTCCGTACGCGAGGTAGCGCGCGTTCTCGGGGACGGCCTCGTGTGTCCAGTCCCAGAGCACCTGCACGCCTGCGACGGCGCTGTCACGGTTGGCTTCGGCCTCGTAGACGAGATCGCCTCGCTGCACGATGCGGATCGTCTCGATCGCGACGTGCAAGAGCGGGAGCACGACGACGGCGCCGAGCGCGCCGAGCGCCACCCTGCGCGCCGTGCTCAAGCTTTTCCAGATCGCGCGCCGCGAGCGCCCGGCGTAGGCAACTCCCGCGAGCAGGGGGAGCACGCAGATCGACGCTTCCTTCTGGTACGTCCCGAGCAGCCACGCCAGTGTTCCTGCAACGGCGAGCGCGGCGACGGCCCACGTTCGCACGCGACTCGTCGGGTCGAGCAGCGGCCGCGCCGCGAGCACCAGCAGCGATCCCCCCAGCGCCATCCCCCCGACGAGCAAGGGCTCCTGCGGGCCGAAGCGCGCGAGGTCGCGTGCGAACTTCGGGATGAGGACGACGACGAAGGCCGGGATGCTCGCGAGGCCGACGTAGAGCAGCAGCTCCAGGCGCCCTCGGCGCACCGGCAGTGCGAGCGCCGTGAAGAGCGTGAGCCCGGCCACGAGGATCACGATGCGCAGGACGTTCCAGGCGTTCGGGCCGAAGAGGCTCTCGGGCGCGCCGAGGGTATGCCACTGCAGGTAGCCCCAGACGACGACGCCCGGGCGGAAGCGCTCGACCTCCGGGTTCGCGAACCGGAGTACGTCGCCGATCTGGTCCGGCGAGTAGAAGTACGCCGCCCAGTCGTCGACGAGCGACGGCACGTCGATCTCGAACCGGGGCGAGATCGCCCACACTGCGAGCAGCGAGACGGCGCCGATAGCGAGGGAGAGCAAGGCCCAGTGCAGTGCGCCGCGCTCGGCGGCCTCGTCGGTCTCGACCGGGCGCGCCTGCACGACCGCGCTGCCGGCGGAAGAGCTTGCGTCGAGCTGGGTCAATACGCCCCGCGGCGCGAGAGGACGGCCGGGATCGTCTTCGCGATGATCGAGATGTCGAGCCAGATCGACCAGTTCTCGATGTAGGTGAAGTCGAGGCGGACGAGGTCGTCGAAGGTCAGCCCCGAGCGGCCCGAGATCTGCCAGAGGCCTGTCATCCCGGGGAGCACCGCATAGCGGGAGTGATGCCAGTCCTCGAGCAGCTCGTAGTCGCGGAGGGGCAGCGGGCGCGGGCCGACGAGGCTCATCTCACCGCGGAGCACGTTCACGATCTGCGGGATCTCGTCGAGCGAGAGCCGCCGCAGCACGCGCCCGACCCCCGTGACCCGTGGATCGTCGCGCATCTTGAACAGCGCGCCCGTCGCCTCGTTCCGCTCCTCGAGCGTCTCCTGGAGCTCCGGTGCGTCGGCGACCATCGTCCGGAACTTCAGCATCGGGAACTCGCGCTCCCCGACGCCGATCCGGCGGTCGACGAAGAAGATCGGGCCACGCGAGCCGAGCTTGATCGCGAGCGCGATCGCGAGCCAGAGCGGCAGGCCGAGCACGAGCACGAGCACGCTCGTCGCGATGTCGAACGTCCGCTTGACCGCCCAGTCCCAACCCGTGAGCACCGGCGGCCGCAGCTCGAAGAGCGGGGCGCCCTGACCCGGGACGTACTCGCCCCGCTGCACGAGGAGCTCGGTCGCATCGGGCGCGAGCCGGACACGAATCCCCTGCTTATGGGCCTGTTCGACGACGTCGAAGCACGGCACGCTCGTCGAGCGCCGCCTCCGCGAGGATCACCTCGTCGGGCCGCACTTCCTCGAGAACGCGGTTCAGCTCGTCGCGCGAGCCGAGGAGGCGGAGCCCTGGGGCAGGCCCCTGCGAGACCGCTCCCACGAAGTCGTAGGCGACCCCACCACGGGTCGCCGCCAGCGAGCTGCGCAGGCGCGCCAGGCTCTCGCCCTCGCCGACGAGGATCACGCGCCTGCGGATCCCCGCGACGCGCATGAGCTCGAGCGAAACCGACTCGTAGGCCGCCCGCAGCAGCCCGATCGCGAGCGCGCTCGTGACGACCGAGGTCGGGATCAGGCCCGAGGTGCTGAAGTCGTAGTCGGTGCCGATGCCGAACGCGAGGACGATCAGCGCGACGACGATGAGCGAGGCGAGGATGCGGCCAGACCCGGGCCGCCGCTCCCGCACGCGGTAGAGGCCTGCCTGCGCGAAGACGAGGACGGTGATCGGCGCCGCGAACTTGAGCCACTCGCCCGGCCCCTCGTGCCACAGCAGGCTCCACAAGATCTCGCCCTCGCCGCGGACGACCTGCCGAAGGACGAGCGCGAGGTAGATGCCGAGCGCGAGGCCGATGACGTCGAGGGCGACGAGCGCAGCGACCGACACGGCGCGCCGGACGAGCGAGACGATCGGCCCGCGGGAGAGGATGTAGACGCGGGAGGCGCGGACGTCGGCCGCGGGTACGGGTCGGGCCTCGGGAAGCTGCGGGTCGTCCGCCTGTGGCTCCTGGGACGGAGCGGTCTTGCTCGACACAAGGGAAGCTTAGAGCGCACTCAGGAGTGATCACCCCTCGAGACGCTGAGGGAGCTCTTCAGAGCCGACTCACGTCGGCCCACGCGATCTCGGGCTCGGAATCGAGTCCTGCAGCGAGGCTGTCGAGATCCGTCGGCCGCGCGCGCCTCGCGAGAAGCGGGAGCAGCAGGCGAAGGAGCGCCGTTCGCTTCCGGGTCAGGAGATCCGTGTCGTGGAAGTACACGTGGACGAGCCTCGGCAGCGTCCTGCGTCGCAGAGCTCGGGCGAGATCGCCGAGCGTGTGGGTCGTCGGGACGGCACGCAGGAGCACTCCCGATGCGGTTCGAATGCGAGCCGGCTCGGCGAGGGAGGCCCACGGCTCGCCCGCAGCGAGGTACGGAGGCCGCGTCGCCCGGGGCGTGCAGTCCACGTAGCCGAGCGTCGCGCACGCATTCGCCACCTCGGCATCCGTGTACCAGCCCCCGCCGCAGAAGAGCGTCGGCTCGAGGCCGAGCGCTCTCAGGCGGGCGCCCTCCTCATGCACCCGCTCTCCGGACCGGCCGCCCGTCGGCCGGGCGTGGTCGGGCGCGGTCCAGTGCGTGTGGTGTCCGAGCGGCCCTCGCGCGGCCGCCTCGCGCGCCCGCTGGAGCCACAGGGTCTCGTCCTCGCCCGCGCCGGGATCCGCCGGCCGGATCAGCGCGGCGATCGCGAATCCGCCCGGCCGACGACGCTGGAGCGTCGCGAACCGTGCCCATACTTCGTCGTCGAGCGGTCGTTCCACGTGACAGGAGACGACCGCGTACCGTTCGCTCCTCACGTGCGGCGACTGTATCGACACGCCTACCTGACGCTCGTGCTCGCCGCGTCGCTCCCCCGCCTCGTCGCGCTGCTCGCCGAGCGCGACGACATCCTCGCCGCCTACACGGACAAGAGCGACGACTTCGCGCGGACGTTCCTCGACAGCGGCACGTTCGGGTTCATCCCGGGTGTTCCCTCCGCGTACACGCAACCGCTGTACGGGTTCTTCCTCATCCCGATCTACTGGGTCGACCGCTCGTGGGTCACCGTCGGGCTCGCCCACATCCTCGTGGCCGTCGCGACTGCGCTCCTCGTCTTCGAGATCGGACGGCGAGTCACGAGCGAGCCGGTTGCGCTCCTCGGCGCTCTGCTCGCGACGCTCCACCCGTACCTGGTCTGGCACGACGTCCACCTCAACCGCGAGATCCTCGACCAGCTCCTCGCCGCCGCGGTGGTGCTGCTCACGATCGTCGCGGCCGAGCGCGAGCGGACGCTCTGGTGGTCGGCCGCCCTCGGCGGCGCGCTGGGGCTCGCGATCCTCGGGAATGCACGCCTCGCCCTCCTGCCGCTGGTCGTCGGGATCTGGCTCGCGGTCCGGCGCGGAGCCGCCGGGCGCGGCGTCCTCGCCCTCCTCGTCATCTGCGCGGCGACGGCGGTCGTGCTCGCGCCGTGGGTCGTCCGCAACAAGGTGTCGGTCGGCTGCTTCGCGATCACGACCGACTCGCGTGCCCTCTGGAAGGCGAACAACCTGAACACGTACGACGTGCTCGCCCGCGGCGGCTGGATCGACGACGTGCCGCCCCTCCCGGGCTCGCCGCCGAGCCCGCAGGACGCCGGTGCGATCTACCAGCGGACGGGGAGGGTCGTCGAAGTCGACGAGTGCGCGCAGATGCGCCTGTACCGCGACGAGGTGCTCGAGTTCTGGCGCGAGCATCCCGACGAGAAACTCCGGCTCGCGGGGCAGTCGGCCCGCCTGCTATGGCAGCCGAACGTGCTCGAGACCGAGGGCCGCCCGGGAGCCGGTACGTGGCGGGACACGGCGCGCAGCACGGTCGAGCCGGCGTTCATGATCGCCCTGTACGCCTTTGCAGTCGTCGGCCTCTTCATCGCTGCCGCGCAGCTTCGTCCTGCTCGTGCTGCTCCTGCTCGGCTACCAGACGCTCATCGCGATGCTCTTCGCCGGAGCGACACGCTACCGCGTGCCCTGGGACTTCCTCATCGCGATCCTGGCCGCGGCCGGGTTCGCCGCGGTCATCGAGCGCGTTCGTCGAACGCGGACCGATAGAGCGACTCGATCCGCTCCGCGCTCCGCTCCGGAGTGAACTCCGCGAGAGCGCGCTCGCGGCCGGCGCGCCCCATCGCAGCTGCGCTCTCGAGATCACCGGCGAGCGCGACGATCGCCTCCGCGAGCGCGTCGGCGTCGCCCGGCTCGACGACGAGCCCCGTCCTCCCGTCGTCGACGATCTCCGGCAGGCCGCCGACCGCGCTCGCGATCACCGGCCGCGCGCGCTCCATGGCCTCGAGCGCGACCATCCCGAAGCCCTCGCCGAGCGAGGGCACGACGACGACCGCAGCCTGCTCGACCGCCCGCTGGATCGGCGAGACGAAGCCGAGGAAGCGGACGGCGTCCTCGATGCCGAGCTCGCGCGCGAGCTCCTTGAGCGCCGGCTCGAGCGGCCCTCGCCCTGCGACCTCGAGCACCAGACCGGGAACGCGTGCCCGCGCCTGAGCGAACGCACGGAGGAGGACGAGATGGCCCTTGATCGGGATCAGGCGGCCGATGCAGAGGAGACGCGGCTCGGACTGCTCGTACGGCCTCACCCCGTCCTCCGCGGCGATCCCGTAGTGGACGATCTCGAAGCCCTCCTCGTCGAAGCCCTCGGTCTCGGCCAGGTAGTGGGCGAGCCCCTCCGAGATCGCGATGTGCACGTGCGCGAGCGAGCCCACGCTGCGATCGGCGAGGCCGAAGAAGCGTCCTTCGCGGAACTCGTTGAAGCCGTGCTTCGTCGAGAGCCGTAGCGGCACTCGCACCATCGTTCCCGCGAGCTGGCCGTAGACGTCCGCATGCACGAGGTGCGTGTGGAGGATCCGCGGCCGCTGCTTGCCGAGGTAGCTCGACGACCTGCCCGAACGCGAGCGGGTCGACGTCCGCGCGGAGCCTGATCTCGTCGAGCGGGACGCCGCGCGCCTCGAGCTCGCCCGCGAACTCCCAGGCACCCGGCTCGTCCTCGTGCAGCATCAGGAAGCGGATGTCCCAGCCGCGCTCCCGGAGATCGGGGAGGAGCTGGAGCAGGTGCGCCTCCGAGCCGGAGATGCCCGCGACCTTCTGCGTGTGCAGGACGACGTCGCTCACCGAAGTCCCGCCGCCTCGAGGACGCCCCTGGCCCACGACTCGACCGAGTGGCTCTCCTCGACCCGATCCCGCAGCCGCTTGCCGAGTGCCGTCCGCTCGGCGGGCGAGAGCGCCGCGAGCGCACGGATCCGGTCCGCCAGCTCGCCCGGATCCTCGCGGTCGAAGCGTTGCGCGGGCTCGAGGAGCGAGTCGAAGACCGGATTGGACGCGAGCACCGGCACGCATGCTGCCGCGGCCTCGTAGACGACCTTGTCGGGAGCACCCGCTCGCATGTTGTTGACGAGGGCGTCGTGGCTCGTGAGGAGGCCCGGGATCTCGCTGCGCGGAACGGCGTCGGCGAGCCGCACCCGGCCGTCGAGCGGCAGGTCGGTCACGAGCCGGCCCAGCTCCGCGCGGTGATCCTGCTCCTGCGCCGAGAGCGCGGGCCCGTGCACGTCGAGGCGAACGCTCTCGTCGCCCACCGCGGCGAGCGCGCGGAGGACGACGTCGAGGCCCTTCGCCGGCGAGTACCGGCCGAGCGCGAGAAGCCGGAGGCCGTCGGCGGGCTGCTCCGGTGCGCAGGCGAACTCCGATACGTCGATCCCGTGCCCGATCGCGCGGACCTTGTCGGACGGGATCGGAAACGAGCGGCGGTCGACCGAGACGACCGCGCTCGACACGCGCTCGGCGGCCTGGAGCAAGCGGCTGGCGCGCCAGTGCGTGAACCAGAGGACGAGCGGAACCCGGAGCGGCCGCACGAGCGGCGCGGCCAGCACGGCGTAGATCGGGCACATGTGCGCGACGACGGCGCCGCCACGCAGGTCGCGGAGCTCCCCCGCGAGGGCGGTTTCGAAGCGTGCCCCGCGGCCCGCCTTCGTCGATGCGCGGAAGGTCCGCACGCGGCAGTTCTCGGGGAGGACGTCCTCGACGGCGCCGTCGGCGAGCACGACGACCTCGTCCACGAGCCGCGCGAGCGCCGCGACCTTCGGCACGGTCGCCGCGAGCGCGGGATGCGCCGGATCGACCTGCTGCGTGATGAAGACCAGCTTCATCAGAAGAAGTCGAAGTCGCCCAGGGTGAAGTGCCAGACGTTCCGCCGGGATGCAATGGACGCACCGTCGAGCAGCGTCTTCCCGATGAAGCGGAGCTGCTTGTTCGTCGGCGCGAAGCCCGAGGCCACGAGCGCGCGCCTGGATCGCCATGTCGTGCGGCGGCAGGAGCACGAGCGCGTCCGCGCCGCCCCGCACCTCGTCGACCGACCGTGCGAGCAGTGCCCGCAGCGACCGCGTGTCTCCTGGGCGAACGACGAGATCGGCGAGGAAGCCGGCCGAGACACCGTGCTTGAACGTGTGCCCCACGATCGCGACGCCGGTCAGCGCGCCGTCTCGGTACGACGCAAGCGAGCGGTAGTCGCGCGGCGAGTCGAGGTAGCGCCAGTTGAAGTACTCCGCATCGCGCACGAAGTGGTTCCCGTAGCGCGAGCCCGCGCTGCGGCCGAGGGCGTCGAAGTCGGCGCCGAAGCGCACGACCGGGCGCACCTCGACGCCCCGCCAGGTGCTCGTCTCCGCGTTCGGCGCGTTCAGGCTCCCGTGCTCGCCGGAGCGGCCGAGGACGTAGCGAGCGACCGCTCCCGCCCGCAGCGGCTTCGCCCAGAGCCGGAGTCGCGGGAGGTCGAGCCAGCCGAGCCGGGTGACGAAGATCGGGTGCGAGGCACCATTCGGAAAGGTCACGGTCAGCGGTGACCCCACCTCGGCCGCGGCTCGCTCGTTCTCCTGCTCGAGCGTCGAGAAGACGCCCTGCCCGCGGTAGCGCGGGTCCGTGGCGACGTTCACCGGGATGGCGAGGCGCGTCACGTCGCCGTCGAGCCGCGTGCGGAAGAAGCTCATCGCGGCCACGCCCACGACCTCGCCGTCGTCGACGGCGAGCGAGACGATCCCCTCCCCCGCCGGGTTGCGGTCGAACCACCACGCGAACTCCTCGTCCGTGAGCTGTGTCGTCCCGACGCGGGCAAGGAGCGCGACGAGATCGGCACGCCAGTCGGCCGTGTAGCGAACGGTATGGAAGCTCATCGAGTGGCTGTCCCGAGCGCGGAGTTGAGCGCCCGCCGCGCGTGCGTCCCGAGCACCGTGTCCTTCATCGAGATGAGGTCGCACGCGCCGGCCAGGACGAGCTCGAACGTCCGCGGCGGGTACGGCTCGATGTTGTACCGGCGAAGCCGGAAGCGGTCGGTTCCTGGCCCGTTCGCGCCCGAGACCGACGTGAACGCGAGCTTGTAGCCCGCCTGCTGGACGAGGCTCGCGTGCTCGGGCCGGAAGTCGGCCTGCGACCCCTTCACGAAGGCAAACGCCTCGACCTCGCGTCCGAGCCGCTCCTCGAGACGCAGCTTCGAGAGCGCGATCTCACGCAGTGCCTCGCCGGGCTCGAGCTCGGAGACCGGCCGGTGGCCGATGCCGTGCGACTCGATCCGGATCCCACCCGCCTCGAGCGTCCGGAGCTCGGCCCAGTCGAGCGTCTCGTTGTGGATGCCGAGCACGTGCAGCGACTCCTCGTGCGGCAGCGGCCGGTCGTCGTCGAGAAAGCCGATCGGCACGAAGAGCACGGCTGGGTAGCCGTGCCGCTGCAGGATGGGCAGCGCGTTCTCGAGGTTGTCGCGGTACCCGTCGTCGAACGTGATCAGCACTGCGCCGTCGGGCAGCGGCTTCCCTTCGAGGTAGTGGTCGCGCACCGCGTCGAGCGGGACGACCACGTACCCGAGCTCGCCGAGACGCGTCATCTGCTCGGCGAACACCGCGGTCGGGACCGTCGTCGGGTTCGGCCAGAGGTCGTTGACCTTGTGGTACATCAGGACGCGCAGCGTGCGCTCGTCGTGGCCATCGAGCGCGCCGAGCCCGCTGGTGGTCTCGCCGAGCGCCCGGTAGACGCCGTTCTTCAGGAGCTGCTTCGCCCGATCCGCCCGCATCGAGCGTGAGTGTAGGCCGGGGTCAGGGCCTGACGACCTCGTCGACGAGTGCGCGAACCTGGCGCGCGTACTCCTCCGGCGTCGCGAGCCATGGCTCGACCGCCGCGCGCCCTGCGGCGCCGATTCGGCCGGCGAGCTCGCGGTCGCCGAGCACGCGCACGAGCGCCTCCGCGAGCGCCTGCGCATCGCCGGGCGGCACGAGCAGGCCGCTCTCGCCGTCGGTCACGAGATCGGGGATGCCGCCGACCCGGCTGCCGACGACGCCACGGCCGCGGCAGAACGCCTCCACCACCACGCGGCCGAGTCCCTCGGAGCGCGACGGCAGGACGAGAGCCGTCGCGTCGTCGAGCGCCCGGGCGACGTCTTCAGTCGGAATCGACTCCCTCCAGCGAGTCTGCTGCGGGAGATCGGCGACGAGGCGCTCGACGACCGGGCGAAGCGTGCCCCGCCCGACGATCTCGAGCGTCGCCTCCGGAACACGCGGAGCAGCGAGCCTCCACGCGTCGGCGAGCACGTCCACCGCCTTGTAGCGCTCGAGCACGCCGACGAACAGCGCCACCGGCCGCTCGGGCAGCGGGGCGGGAGACTCGGTGAGGAACGGCTCGAGATCCATGAACGCGGCGAAGGTCGCGGTCGGCTCGACGCCTGCTTCGCGCACGAGGCCGGAGGTGTAGTCCGAGATCGTGCGTACACCGTCCGCCCGGCGGAGGCCCGCACGTGCGAGCACGTCGCCGAGCGGCGAGAGCGCCTTCCGGAGCGGCGAGCCGTACAGCCGTGTCGCCGCGGCCGGGTCGCCGTGGACGTCGGCGACGATCCGGGTGGGAACGCGGGCGAGCGCGCGGCCGGCGAGCGTGAGCGCCGTCTCCTGGCCGCCCTGGACGAGAACGGCGTCCGGCCGGAAACGGCGGAGCTCACGCGCCACCCTGAACGGAAGAAGCGCATAGAAGGCCGCGCCGTCGAGCACGCGCGGGCGCACTGGCGGAGCGAGCTCGAATCTCGGGTCGGCGCCGTTTCCACCGCCCGAGCTGCCGAGCACGCGGACGTCGAGCTCCTCCTCGAGGGCGTCGAACTTCTGCGCAAGGGTCGGCGAGAGGGGAAGCGAGTACCGCATGCGGCCGACCATGAGGAGCTTCCGCTTCACCGGCGTGCCGCCCGTTCGAGCTGCTCCTCGATCCGGGAGAACACCGCGTCCTCGGTGAGGCCTGCGACCGAAGCGGGAGCCGCTGCCGCCAGCCGCGCGCGCAGCGCCTCGTCCTCGAAGAAGCGGCGAATCGCAGCCGGCCAGTGCGTCCGGGTCGCGCGCCGGCACGAGCAGCCCGTTCTCCTCGTCGCGCACCACCTCGGGCACGCCGCCGACCGCGGTCGCGATGACCGGGCACCCCACCGCGAGCGCCTCGAGCACGGTGTGCGGGAGGTTCTCCCACGACGAGCTGAGGACCGAGGCGTCGGCCGCTCGAAAGAGCCGCAGCACGCGGTCGCGCGGGAGGCTCCCGAGGAAGCGCGCGCGGCCGTCCACCCCCAGCTCGCGGGCAAGGCGTTCGAGCGCGTCGCGGTCCGGCCCGTCGCCCGCGACGACGAGGGTCACGTCCGGCAGCCGGGCGACCGCCTCGAGCGCGACGTCGAGCGACTTCTGCGGCCCGAGCCGGCCCGCGAACGCAAGGGTCGGGCCCGTGAGCGACAGCTCCTCGCGCAGCTCGTCTCTCGCGGGCAGCTCCGGAACCGTCGGCGCCGGGTTCGGCAGGACCGAGAGGCGCGTGGGGTCGAGCCCCCAGCCGAGCGCGACGTCGCGCAGGTATGCGCTCGGGCAGAGGACGTGGTGCGCGCTGCGGAGCGCACGGTTCCGGGTCGCGCGCAGGAGCCCGACCCGTGCTCCTCCCTCGCGCTGGAACTCGTCGAGGGTCCCGGAGAAGCGGCCCTCGCGCTGCTGGCGCTCGAAGACCTCGTCCGAGACGAGCTTCACCACGAGCGGACGCCGTGCGAGCGTGGCGCCGCTCGCTGCGCGACGCACCATGCTCGTCGCATACACGGCGTCGGCCGAGCGTGCGTGCTTCCGAACGAGCGCCACGGTGCTCGCGTAGCGCCGCGCCGTCGGGAGGCTGCGCGCCACCCAGTGCACCGGGTATGCCTGCGTGGCGGGCGGCTCATCGGCCGTCGTCGCGACCTCGACCGTGTGCCCCCGGCCCCGCAGAAAGCCTGCGAGCGCGGGCGCGTGACTCGCCGGCCCACCCGCGTCGGGCGGCCAGATGCCCGACACGACGAGGACCCTCACGGTGCAGTCCCGCTCGCGAGGCGCGTGGGATCCGCGCCCATGTTCGAGCGGAGGCGGGCGAGTGCGATCGCCCACGCGCATGCGAACACGATCGTTGCGACGAGCACGGCGACGGCGGCCCCGGTTGCTCCCCACTCCGCGCCGAGCACGACGACGAGCGGAATCACGACGAGGGTCTCGACGCCGTGCGTGACGATGCGTAGCTGCGGCCGGCCTATCGTGACCGGAAGCGACTTCGTCCAGCCGATGGCGAACTGGATCGCGGCGGCGAGCAGGATGATCCGCGCCGCATCCACCGCACCGGAGTACTCGGTGCCGAATACGGTCTCGACGAGCCAGGGCATGGCGAAGAAAAACAGCGGCACGGCCACGATCATGAGCGCCGTCGCGCCGACCGTGTACTTGCGGATGCCGTTGAGGACGCTGATGTGCCTCCCGCCCTCCCAGTCGCGGGTTTGCTCCGTGAGCAGGACGAGGCGTGCGGGCGAGCTCGCGGCGGCGAGGCCGGTCTGCGGGCTCTGCGCGATCCGGAAGAGACCGACCTGGGTCGGCCCTGCCACGACGCCGAGCAGCACGGGCACGAGCGTCGTCCGAAGCGAGATGACGCCCGTCGCGAGGCTCGACTGGAACACGAACGACTTGATGCCCGGCACGTCCTCGGCGAGCGGACGCGAGATCCCGTGCGGGAACCTGCGCAGCGCGGAGACACCCACGAACGCCGAGAACGCGGTCGCGAGCGCCTGCGCGACGACGATGGCGAGGAGAGCTTCGTTGACCCCATAGCTCGCTCCGATCGCGATCGCGAGCAGGCGCAGCGCACCCGAGCCTGCCTGGTAGACGCCGCGGAGGTCGTAGCGGCTGTGGAGCAGGAGCGCCGTTGCGCCGATCTGCTCCGGCGCCTGGACGAGCGGCAGGAGCGAGGCCGCCAGGAGCGCCGTACCGACCCCCTCCGCGTCGAAGATCGAGTCGGCGACGGGAGCGAGCGCGACGAGGATCGCCGTGGCGACCAACCCTCCGACGAGCTTGAAGACGAGCATCTGCCGGAAGAGCCGGCGGAGCCTTCCCCAGTCCTGCGTCGCGACGTAGCGGAAGCCGAACTTCGTGAGCGACTCCTCGACGGTCAGGTCGAGCAGCGCCTGGAAGAAGCCCACCGCTGCGAGGGCGGTCGCAAAGACGCCGAACTCCTCCAGCCCGAGCACGCGGGCCGCGACGATCGAGCCGAGGAATCCGAACGCGACGGCGGCGTAAACCCACGCGGCCGTCGCCGACCGGCGCCGGAAGACGCGAGAGGACATCGAGGGGTCAGTGTAGGGAAGGCCCTCGCTGGCCCATCCTGGCGCCGCCTATAGTCCCGCCGGTGGCGAACCCGCCGCTCGAGAGCGCTCCGCTGCCCGGTCGCGGCGAACGAGCCCTCCGCACGATCGGCGAGAGCCCCGGCGCAGTCGTCCTCGCCTGCGCGATCCCCTTCCTCTTCATCCACGAGCGGTTTCAGCCGGAAGCGTCGGTCGGCGCGGGCTCGACGACCGTCGACATCCGCCTGGCAGACCTGGCCGTCCTCGCCGTCGTCGTGGCCGCCGCCGTGCACGCCGCACGCCTCGGAGCCGGACGGCTTGCAGCGGGGCGCGCGCTCTGGCTCACGGGAGCGCTGCTACTCGCCTGGCTCGCGTTCGAGGTCTTCCGGCCCGCTTCGCTCGACGACGAGAGCTTCGCCGACCACCTCGTGACGTTCTTCAAGCTCGTCGAGTACTCGCTCCTCGCGATCGCCGTCCCACTGCTCGTGCGGACCGCGCGTGACCTCGGGATCCTCTTCGGCGGCTTCGTCCTCTGGGGATGCGTCGCGACCGCGATCGCGGTCCTCCAGTTCTTCGGCTCCGACATCTTCGAGGTGTCGACGTCCGGGTGGCGCTACTCCTCGTTCCTCGGCCGCCACGACCTCGCCGCGCTCTCGATCCTCGGGGCGAGCCTCGCCTCTGCGGCGATCCTCGCGCGCAGGGAGAACGCGCCTGCCGCCCCACTCGTCCTCGCCGGTGGCATCGCGGGAGCCCTCGGGCTCGTGCTCGCAGGCTCGGTCACCGCAGCAGGCGGCTTCGCGCTCGGCGCGGTTGCGCTCGCGGTCGCGGCGCAGGCTCGGTTCAGGCCTTCCGGACGCAGGCTGCTCGCGCTCGGCGCCGTCGTGGCCGCCGTGGGCGTCGGCGTGGTCGCGGTGCGGAGCGAGGCGCTGGACGACTTCCTCGGGTTCCTCGGCGACGAGGAGGCCCAGGGGGTCGAGACGTACTCCCAGCGCACCGTGCTCACCTACATCGGGTTTCGGATCTTCCTCGACCGGCCGCTGATCGGCGCCGGCTGGCAGCGCTCGGCGAGCCCCGAGGTCTTCGAGCAATACGTGGACGACGCGCGGCAGCGCTTCCCCGACGTCGTCGAGCAGGCTTTCCCCGCACGCGGCCGGGAATGGGGGGTCCAGAACTTCTACGTCCAGATGCTCGCCGACGCGGGAGTCGTAGGCCTTCTACTCGTGCTCGCGGTCGGCGGCGCCGGGCTCGCGCTCGCGTGGCGTACGGCCCGGTTCGCCCCGAGGCCGTGGGCGGTCGGAGCCGGCCTGGCGACCCTGTGCGCGCTCGTCACGCTCGCCGCGGAGTGGGCGTCGCTCGGCATCGTCCCGGGCATCCCGTTGCAAGCGGCGACGAGCCTGCTGCTCGGTCTGGCAGCAGCAGGCGCGGCAACGGTTGAAGATGCGGCCGGTGTCTGATCCGCGACTCGATCCGCCTCACTCCATGCCCACCTACGCCGTCCGCGGCCCGCTCGTACGCTGGCTCGCCGGCGAGGCGCGGCGCGGCCACGCCGACCTCGGCCCGTACCGCGTGCTCGACGTCGGCTGCGGCCAGAAGCCGTACGAGCCGCTCTTCGCGCCGTACGCCGTGTCGTACGTCGGCGTGGATCCGGTCGAGAACCCTCGCGCCGAGCTCCGCGGGTCGGTCGAGGCGATCCCCGTCGACGACGCGAGCTTCGACGTCGTGCTCTGCAACCAGGTCCTCGAGCACTGCGACGACCCCGCGCTGGCCGTCCGCGAGCTTCGGCGAGTGACCGCTCCCAGGGGGCGCGTGCTCGCGTCGACGCACGGGGTCATGCCATACCACCCCTCGCCCGCGGACTACTGGCGCTGGACGCACGCCGGGCTCGAGAAGCTCTTCGTCGATTGCGCGGACTGGACGTCGGTTAGGGTGACGCCCTCTTCCGGCACCACCGCCTGCGTCGGGATGATCGTCGCCATGAACCTCGATCTCGTTCTTCGCCGCCTTCGCGCCCGCAGGATGTCGCCGGCGCTCGTCACGGCGATCAACCGCGCCGCGGAGGCGATCGACCGTCGCACGCCGAGGCTCCGCGAGCCGACGCAGCCCGGCACGCTCTTCGCGAACTTCCACGTCGTGGCTGAGGCCGCGGCGTGAAGGTCCTCGTCACCGGCGGCGCGGGCTTCATCGGCTCGAACCTCGTCCGCGCGCTGCTCGCCCGGGGCGACGACGTGCGCGTCCTCGACAACTTCTCGACCGGAAGCCGCCGGAACCTCGACGGGCTCGACCGGGACGTCGAGATCGTGGAGGGTGAGCTCAGGAGTTACGAGCGCGTCCACAACGCGGTACGCGGGACGGAGATCGTGTTCCACCTCGGCGCGCTCGGATCGGTGCCCCGCTCGGTGCAGGATCCGCTGACCTCGAGCGCGGTGAACGTGGAGGGGACGCTCAACGTCCAGCTCGCGGCGCGCGACGAAGGCGTGCGCCGCGTCGTGTTCGCGTCCTCGTCCTCGATCTACGGAAACCAGGCCGACCTGCCGCTGCGCGAGTCGATGGCGCCCGATCCGATCTCCCCGTACGGCGTCGCGAAGCTCGCGGCCGAGCGCTACTGCGTGAGCTTCAGCCGCGTCTACGAGTCGCTCGAGACGGTCGTGCTCCGCTACTTCAACGTCTTCGGCCCGCGCCAGGACCCGACCTCGCAGTACGCCGCCGTCGTCCCGCTCTTCATCACGGCCATCGCGGCCGGCGAGCCGGTGACGATCTTCGACGACGGCGAGCAGTCCCGCGACTTCACGTACATCGACAACGTCGTCGCCGCAAACCTGCTCGCCGCCGATGCAGAGGGTGCGAGCGGCCGGATCTTCAACGTCTCCGGCGGCGCGCCGACGACGGTGAACGAGCTCGCCGACACGATCGGCCGGCTGCTCGACAAGCCGGTCGAGCGCACGTACCTGCCACCGCGCCCGGGCGACCTGCGGAACTCGTGGGCCGACGTGAGCGAGGCGCAACGACTGCTCGGCTTCGAGCCCGGGGTCGGACTCGAGGACGGCCTGAGGCGAACAGCTGACTTCCTGCTCGACCGAAAGGAGCACTGACCATGCCGAACTACGCGATCAGCTCGCTCGACGAGCTCGGCGAGAGCTACGGCTTCCGGAAGGTCCGCGTGCCCCTCGGGGTCACGGCGTTCGGGGTCAACGCGATCGTCTATCCACCGAGCTACGAGGGCTTTCACCACTACCACGACACGCAGGACGAGCTCTACTTCGTGCACCAGGGCACAGCGCGCGTCGAGGTCGAGGGCGTGGAGCGGATCCTCGGCCCGGGCGGCCTCCTGCACGTCGAGTCGACGACGCCACGCAAGGTCTCGAACGCGAGCGACGAGGACGACCTCGTCCTGCTCGTGATCGGCGGCAAGGACGGCTACGTCGCCCGTGACGGGCACATGGTGGACGAGGCCGACGTCGCGCGGCGGGCCGCCTTCGGTCGCAGCGACGGCGCCTAGACCGGCGCTCACCGGGCCGAAGCTCATCACCGATACCCTCGGCGCGTGGCCGTCCGCTCCGAGCTCCGCAACGTCGCGATCGTCGCGCACGTCGACCACGGGAAGACGACGCTCGTCGACGCGCTCCTCTGGGAGTCCGGTGCGTTCAGGGCGAACCAGGACGTCAACGAGCGCGTGCTCGACACGATGGACCTCGAGCGCGAGAAGGGCATCACGATCCTCGCCAAGAACACGGCTGTCCGCTACGGCGGCACGAAGATCAACATCGTCGACACGCCCGGGCACGCGGACTTCGGCGGTGAGGTCGAGCGCGGACTGACCATGGTCGACGGCGTGCTCCTGCTCGTCGACGCGAGCGAGGGGCCGCTGCCGCAGACGCGCTTCGTGCTCCGGAAGGCGCTCGAGGCCGGGCTCCCCGTGATCCTCGTGGTGAACAAGGTCGACCGGCCCGACGCCCGCATCGAGGCCGTGGTCAACGAGGTGTACGAGCTGTTTCTCGACCTCGACGCCGACGAGAGCCAGATCGAGTTCCCGATCGTCTACTGCAACGCCCGAGCCGGACGCGCCTCGTCGAGCCCCGACCCGGACGGGCTCGAGGCGGATCTACGGCCCCTCCTCGAACTCATCCTGGAGCACATCCCTGCACCGACCTACGACGAGGGTCATCCCCTGCAGGCGCTCGTCACGAACCTCGACGCGTCGGACTACGTCGGCAGGCTGGCGCTCTGCCGAGTCGTGCAGGGGACGATCCGGCGTGGGCAGCCGATCGCGTGGTGTCGGGCGGACGGGACGATCGAACGGGCGAAGGTGACCGAGCTCTACGTGACGGAGGCGCTCGACCGGGTCGCGGCCGACGAGGCCGGGCCGGGCGAGATCATCGCCGTCGCCGGCATCGCCGAGGTGACGATCGGTGAGACGCTGGCCGATCCGGACGATCCACGCCCGCTCCCGGTCATCGCCGTGGACGAGCCGTCGCTGTCGATCACGATCGGGATCAACACCTCCCCGCTCGCCGGCAACTCGGGCGACAAGGTCACGGCCACGCTGGTCGAGGGGCGACTCCGTACCGAGCTCATCGGCAACGTCTCGCTCCGCGTCCTCCCGACGGAAGTCACCGGACACGTGGGAGGTTCAAGGTCGCGGCGAGCTCCAGCTCGCCGTGCTCGTCGAGCAGATGCGGCGCGAGGGCTTCGAGCTCACCGTCGGGAAGCCGCAGGTCGTGACGCGGGTGATCGACGGCGTCGTGCACGAGCCGGTCGAACGCGTCTCGATCGACGCGCCGGAGGAGTACCTCGGCGTCCTCACGCAGCTCTTCGCACTCCGCAAGGGCCGCACCGAAGCGCTCGTCAATCACGGCAGCGGTTGGGTGCGGATGGACGTCCTCGTCCCCGCGCGTGGTCTGATCGGGTTCCGTACGGAGTTCCTGACCGAGACGCGCGGCACCGGGATCCTGCACCACATCTTCGAGCGCTTCGAGCCATGGTTCGGCGAGCTGCGCACGAGTCCCACCGGGGCACTCGTCGCGGATCGTCGCGGGACGACGACGTCGTACGCGATCCTGAGCCTCCAGGAGCGCGGCTCGCTCTTCGTCGGGCCAGGCGTGGACGTCTACGAGGGGATGATCGTGGGCGAGAACGCCCGCGCCGAGGACCTCGACGTGAATGCGACGAAGGAGAAGAAGCTCACGAACACGCGCGCGCCGTCGGCCGATGCGACCGTCCGGCTGATCCCACCCCGCCCGCTGGCGCTCGACCAGGCGCTCGAGTACATCCACGAGGACGAGTGCGTCGAGGTGACGCCAACCGACATCCGCATGCGCAAGCTCGAGCTCTCGGCGCAGAAGCGCCAGACCGCCGCCAGCCGCAAGGCCCGCGGCCTCGCTCCGGTCTGACCTGCCTACGCGTTCGGCCTGATACCGCTGAAGGCGAGGTCGCGCGCCAGCAGCCGCGCGTGCAGTCGCCGATAGCGGCCGCCGACGTACTCGATCCGCACGTCGTCGAGCTCCGCGAGGAGACCGCGAATCGCGTCCGGCGAGAACAGGTGGAGGTGCGTCGGGTCGTCCTCGGGCGGGCGGCCGCGGAGGAAGCGCAGCCGGCTCTGGACGCGAAACGCGTTCGGCACCGAGCCGACGAGGACGCCGCCCGGCCGCAGGACGCGGCGAGCCTCGGCGACGAGCGCGTCCGGGAACTGCAGGTGCTCGAAGAGCTCGCCGGCGACGACGGCGTCGAAGCTCGCGTCCTCGAATGGCAGCGGCTCCTCGACGTTCGCGACCACCGGCTCGATGCCGAGCTCGGCTGCCTTCTCGAGCGCCGCACGATCCACGTCGAGCCCGACGACCTCGTTGCCGTCGAGGAAGTGACGCGTCAACGCACCGGAGCGGCACCCGAGGTCGAGCACTCGCCGGCCGCGCCCGATCGCGGCCTGGAAGAACGGGATGCGCTCGGGGACGAAGACGAAGTCGCCCTCGTCGCGGCGCACCCGGTGGTGCTCTTCGTAGCGCTCGCCGAGGTCCGTCACGCAGAGCCGACGGCGGCCCCGCGTCCGAGCGAGGCGATCGTCTTGCGCAGCCCGTCCTCGAGCTCGACCTCGGGCTCCCATCCGAGCAGCTGCTTCGCGCGCGTGATGTCGGGCTGGCGCACCTGCGGATCGTCGACGGGGAGCGACTCGAACATGATCTGGCTCGACGAGCCCGTTAGGCGGAGCACGGTCTCCGCGAGCTCGAGCAAGGACTTCTCGTCCGGGTTCCCGATGTTGATCGGGAGATGCTCCTCGGACTCCGCGAGGAGGATCAGCCCGCGGATGAGGTCGTCGACGTAGCAGAAGCTCCGCGTCTGCGAGCCGTCGCCGAACACGGTGATCGGCCGCGCCTCGAGCGCCTGGCGCAAGAAGGTGGGGATCGCCCGCCCGTCGTTCGGTCGCATCCGCGCGCCGTACGTGTTGAAGATCCGCGCGATCGCGGTGTCCACGCCCTGCTGACGGTGGTACGCCATGGTGAGCGCCTCGGCATAGCGCTTCGCCTCGTCGTATACGCCGCGCGGCCCGACCGGGTTCACGTGCCCCCAGTAGGTCTCCGGCTGGGGATGCACCTGCGGGTCGCCGTACACCTCGCTCGTGGACGCGAGGAGGAACCGCGCGCGCTTGAACTTCGCGAGCCCGAGCGCGTGGTGCGTTCCGTATGAGCCCGCCTTCAGCGAATGGAGCGGCAGCCGCAGGTAGTCGATGGGACTGGCAAGCGCCGCGAGATGGAAGACGACGTCCACAGGCTCCTCGATCGCGATGTGCTCGATGACGTCGTGGTTCAGGAACACGAAACGGTCGTCGCGAAGGTGGGCGATGTTCGCGAGCGATCCGGTCTCGAGATTGTCCAGGCAGAGCACCCGGTGCCCCCGCTCGAGGAGCGCCTCGCAGAGATGCGATCCGAGGAAGCCGGCGCCGCCGGTGACGAGTGAGGTCGGCATGAGCTCGATGCTAGCCGCGCGCCGCGGTCAGCACCGTTTCGAGTACGACGCCACGGGCTGGCGTCCTGCGCGAAGCGCCTAGGGGACGGCCTTGAGGAGCGCCGCGTGCAGCCGCTTGAACGTCTTGTCCGTCTTCTTGACCGACTTCGAGCCGATCCACCAGAGCACGACGTTCTCGCCGTAGCGCTTCTTCGCGAGCCAGTACTGGTCGCCGTAGACCGTCGAGCCGGACTCCCAGTAGATGTTCGCCGCGCCTGGCGCTCCGAGGACTCCGGTGTGCCCGTCCGCGAGCAGGTCGGTCACCTCGGCCTCGACATCGGGCCCGGTCACGAGGTAGACGGTGAACGTCCCGTACTTGCCCTTCCGCGCGATCGTGGCGACGCCTGCGTCGTAGGCGACGTAGTGACCGGGGTAGGACATCTTCCGGTTGACGAGGAGCTTGTCGCCCGTCGACTTCTTGAACGCCGTCGTGAGCTGCGCGGCCGTGACCCGCGAGGCGGACGGCTGTGCGAGCGCGGTTGCCGCCACGACGGCGACAACGACAGCGGCGACAGCTGCGAAGCGACTCACAGCCTCATCGTCGGTAGTGCGGGGCCGACGTGGAATCGCCCGATCGGGTACGTCTCCACGCGTCGCCCTCAGCGCAGCTCCTTGTTCGCCTCCATGTCGAACCACATGGCGAAGAGGGTGAGCTGGATCCCCGCGATCACGAGCACGGCGACGAGGACGATCGTCGCGGCCGGGATCTGATTGCCGGCGATGCGGAGCACGACCTCGACGAGGCCGAGCACGATGCCGACCGTCGTCATCAGCAGGCCGAAGACGTAGAAGAACACGAGCGGGTGGAAGTCGCGGATCACGTACTTCTGCCCAAGACGCCACCAGAACGCCTTCAGGAGCAGCCAGGAGATGCTGGGAACGACGGAGCGCAGGCGGATCCCCGACTCCTCGCCGACGTCGTAGATCGGCCGCGAGGGCACGTCGCGGACGCGCGCGTTCTGCACGTTCAGGTGGACGAGCATGTCGTTCGGGAACCCGTAGCGCGGGTAGACGCGGTCGAGGTCGAGCCGCTCGAGCGCGTCGCGCGAGATCGCCGTGTACCCCGCCTGCGAGTCAGCCACATGCCAGTAGCCGGAGGCGATCTTCGTCAGGAGCGAGAGGACTGCGTTCCCGAGGTAGCGCGTCCGCGGGATGATCTCCCACGCCTCGCCGGAGACGAGGCGGTTCGCCTTCGCGTAGTCGACCTCACCGCGAGCGACCGGCTCGACGAGCCCGCGTAGCTCGACCGGGTCCATCTGGTTGTCGGCGGCCATGACGCACATCACGTCGATGTCTTCCTCGAGCGCGCGCCTGTAGCCGGTCACGATCGCAGCACCGACACCCCGGTTGTGCTCGTGCCGCACGACCTCGACGCGCTCGTCGCCGAGCTCGCCTGCGCGCTCGCCGGTCGCATCGCGCGACGCGTCGTCGACGACATAGATCCGGTCGACGAACTCGGGGATCTCGCGAAGCGTCTCCACGACGAGCCGCTCCTCGTCGTAGGCGGGCACCACGACGGCGACCCGCTTCCCTTCGAGCATCAGGCCGCGCTGGTCTCGGACCGCCGGCGCGCGAGGACCGGCTCGGCGACGAGGGCCGCGACGAGCCCGACGACCAGCCCGATCAGGGCGCCGACCAGGAGGGACGTCCGGCTCGAGCGCGCGGTCGTCTTCACGCCTCGGGCAGGCTCGACGACGCGGCTCTTCTCGACGCTCTCCGCGAGGTTCAGCAGCTGGCCGGCCTCGAAGAGATCCTCCTGGAGGGCCGAGCGGCGCGCATCGGCGGTGGTGATCACGGCATTGAGGTTCTGGCTGAGGAGCAGCCGCTCGATGGGCGCGATCTGCGTGTTTCGGAGCAGCGCGTCCTGCTGCTCCTGCGCCTCCTGGATGCGGGCCTCGACGGCCGCGAGCTGCGACTCGCTGACCTCGACCTGCCGCTCGAGCAGCTCGACCTTCTGCGAGACGTAGGCGGACACGTTCTCGACGACGCGCTCGGCCAGAGCGTCGGCCGCGCCTTCGGCCTTGTTCGGCCCGTCGGCCTTGACGCCGATCTCGATCAGCGGGTTGATCCCGCGCACCTGACCGACGGCTGTCAGCTCCTTCGTCGAGATCGAGGAGCGGAGCTTGGCGGGCGGGATGCCGGTTGCCTCGGACGCGGCCTGGACCGCGGACTCCGAGCGCACGATCTCGGAGACGGTGCGCGGGTTCGTCGCGAGGCTCTGGATCTGCCCCCCGCCGAGCGGTGCGAAGGGCTGCCCGAGGTACACGATCGTCTCCGCACGCCACACGTCGCCACCCGAGAGCGCGAGCACGAGCCCGACCAGGGCCCCGGCCACGAGGCCGAGCACGGGAAGCCACCAGCGCAGCTTGATCCGCTGCCACGCCGAGGCGAGGTCGACCTCCTGCTCCCCCTCGAGGTCCGCAGACGTCTGAGGCTGACTCATGCGGCGGCGACCCTATCAGCGGCCCAGCGCCACTGAGCCTCGAGGCCCTCCTCGAAGGTCGCCCGCGCTCTCCACCCGAGCTCGGTCTCGATTCGCGACGTGTCGGCGGCGGTTCGGGCGACGTCTCCCTCCACACGCGGCGCCTGCACGACCTCCAACCGGCGGCCGGCGACGCGCCCGAGGACCTCGATCGCCTCCAGCATCGACACCTCGATCCCCCCGCCCACGTTGTAGACGGCGCCCGCGCGGGCGCCCTCCATCGTCGCGATCGTCGCCTCGACCGCGTCGGCCACGTACGTGAAGCTCCGCGACTGTGTCCCGTCGCCGTAGAGCTCGAACGGAAGGCCCTCGGCGAGCGAGGTGACCATGCGCGTGAACGCCATGTCGGGCCGCTGCCTCGGCCCGTAGATCGTGAAGTACCGGACGACGGCCGCGTGCAGGCCGAACTCGTGCGTGTACGCGTGCGCGAGATGCTCGGACGCGAGCTTCGTGATCCCGTACGGCGAGAGCGGATGCGGAACCGTGTCCTCCGGTGTCGGGTACGCGGCGGCCGAGCCGTAGATCGAGGACGAGGACGCGAGCACGACCGTCGCGCCGCCGACGACCGCCGCCTCGAAGACACGCTGGCTTGCGAGGATGTTCTGGCGGACGTAGGTCGGGAAGACGAGGCCGAAGCTGCGGACACCGGGCTGGCCCGCGAGGTGGAAGACCCCGTCGACGTCCGCGAGCTCGAGCGGGTCCTCGACGAGGTCGACGCGCTCGATCGGGAGGCCGGCGCCGTTCTCCTCCTTCAGCGCAGGGTCGTAGTAGTCCGTGTACGCGTCCCAGCCGACCGCGTCGTGGCCCCGGTCGAGGAGGGTGCGCAGGAGGTGCGAGCCGATGAACCCGGCCGCTCCGGTGACGACGTAGCGCATGGCCACGGAATGCTAGTGCCAGCCTGGCCCGTCGACCGAGGAGAACGAGGCGCCGCGGCTAACGTTGCTCCGCCCGTGAGCGCGCAAGAGCCGATCCGCATCCTGCGCGTCATCGCGCGCCTGAACATGGGCGGGCCCGCGATCCACGTCGCGAACCTCGCAGCAGGACTGGAGACGCGCGGCTACCACACGACGCTCGTCGCGGGCTCGCTGGCGCGAGGTGAGGACTCGATGGCGTTCCTCGCGGAGCGGCTCGGCGTCTCCGTCGTGAGCGTGCCGGAGATCCAGCGTGAGATCTCTGCCCTCCACGACGCGCGCTCCGCCTTCCGGCTCGCCGAGATCATGCGCGAGACCCGGCCGCACATCCTCCACACGCACACGGCGAAGGCGGGCGCGATCGCGAGAGCCGCCGCCGTCCTCGCAGGCAACTCGCGGCCGCGCGTCGTCGTGCACACGTTCCACGGCCATGTCCTGCGAGGCTACTTCGGGCCTGTGCGGACCGGGGTCTTCCGCCAGGTGGAGCGCACGCTCGCGCACGCGTCGGACGGGCTGGTCGCGGTGAGCCCCGAGGTGCGCGACGACCTCGTCGCGCTCGGTGTCGCGCCGCGCGAGAAGTTCGTCGTCGTCCGGCTCGGCATCCCGCTCGCCGAACGGCTCGACGACAGCTCGGCCGGGGTGGACTACCGGTATCTGTACGGGATCCCACGCGACGCGTTCGTCGTCGGCTGGGTCGGGCGCATGACCGGGGTGAAGGACACCGGCGCCGTCCTGCGCACCGTTGCCGCACTCCGCGAGCGCGGCGTCGACGCGGTCGTCTGCATGGTCGGCGACGGCCCCGACCGCGAGCCGCTCGAGCAGCTCGCACACGAGCTCGGCATCGCGCGGGCCTGCTACTTCGCCGGCTACCAGCCCGACGTGGGCGGCTTCTACCGGCTCTTCGACGCGTTCTTCCTCCCCTCCGTGAACGAGGGGACGCCGGTCAGCGCGATCGAGGCGCTCGCCACGGGCACGCCTGTCGTCGCCAACGGCGTGGGCGGCGTGCCGGACGTCGTACGGGACGGCGAGGACGGGTTCCTCGTCGAGCCGGGGGACGTCGACGGCGCGGCCGCCCGGCTCGAGACGCTCGCTCGCGACCCGGCGCTGCGGAGGCGACTGGGCACATCGGGCCGGGAGCGTGTGCGTGCCCGCTACGCGGTCACTCGGCTCGTCGACGACGTGGACCGGCTCTACCGGGCCCTGCTCGCGTCGAAGTCCTGAGCTACGCCGCGAGAAGCTCGGCGACGAGCTTCCGGTAGCGCTCCATCGCGACCGACCGGTCCGCCTCCTGCTCGACGTACTCCCGCCCTCGCCGGCCCATCGCCTCGAGGTCGTAGGCGCCGTCGCGTGCCGCCCTGATCGTGCGCGCGAGGAGCTCAGGACGGCCGGGCGGGATCACGATCCCGCACCCGACCTCCGACACGAGGCGCGCGGTCTCGCTGTCCTCCTCGGCGGCCGCGATGACCGGCCGGCCGGCCGAGAGGATCCCGTACAGCCGGCTCGGCACGACGTAGCCCGCGAGCCCCTTTGCGAGCCCGACGACGTGCAGGTCGGCGCTCGAGAGCGAGAGCGGCAGCCGCTCGCGCCTCTGGTACGGGAGGAAGCGGAGCTGCTCGGTCACCTCGAGACGTTCCGCGAGCTCGACCATCTCACTGTGCCGCGCGCCGAAGCCGGCGATCACGACCAACAGGTCGTCGAGGTCGCGGAGGAACGTCGCCGCGCGGACGAGGCTGTCGAGGTCCTGCGCGTGGCCGACGTTGCCCGAGTGCATGACGACGAACCTCCCGTCGAGGCCGTGCGCGCGCGCCCATTCGTTGTCGCGCGGCTGCGGCGTGATCTCACTCGTGTCCACCCAGTTCGGGATCACGCGAAGCCGTTCCGGTGCCGCGCCCTTGAGCTCGAGACGCCGCCGCATCGTCTCGCCGATGGCGACGATGCGGTCCGCACGGCGGAGGTACGCACCGACGAGCGTGCGCAGGACGCCGACGACGGCCGGGTTGCGCAGACGGCCGAGCTCCGTCGCGATCTCCGGGAACACGTCCTGGCTGATGACGAGAACGGGCACGCCGAAGCGGCGGCCGACGACGACGCCAACGTCGCCGACGATGGGCGGGTCGGTCATGCAGAGGACGAGATCCGGCGCGCGCCCGCCGAGTGCGTAGGTCAGGGCGGAGCCGAGGTACGAGAAGTAGTTCGCGGCGCGCCGGCCGAGCTCGGAGCGGTCATAGGCCGTCGAGGAGACGCGCACGATGCGGACACCGTTGCGCTCGATCTCTCGCGGCTCGCCCTCGTGCCCGTGGAGCACGCCCGTCACGACCTCGACGTCGTACTCCTCGGCGAGCGCCTCGCAGAGCTCCGTGAGCAGGTGCGCCGTCGCCTCGACTCCCGGCCAGTAGTACTGGTTCAGGACGAGGATGCGCGGGCGCTCGGCGGTCGTCGCCACGTGCGGAGGCTAGCGCCCGCCGTGGTTCGCGGCCGCGCGCACCGCGGCGAGGAAGCCCTCGACGCTCGGGCCGTAGCCCCAGTCCTGCACGAGCTCGCGCGAGCGCGCGCCCATGCGAGCGCGCTCGGCGGGGTCGGTCGCGAGGCGCCGGAGCGCGATGGTGGTGGCTGCCACGTCGCCTGCTGCGACGAGGACGCCGTTCTCCCCGTCGAGGAGCAGGTCCGGGGCAGCCCCGACGCGGTCGGAGAGCACGAGCGGGAGCCCGCAGGCGGCCGCCTCGTTCACGACCACGCCCCACGGCTCGCGTTGCGACAGGAGCGCGAACACGTCCGCCGCGACGTACGCCTCCACGATCTGCTCCCACGGCCTGTCGCCGGTGAGCACGAGGCGCACACCGAGCTCGTCCGCGAGCCGGCGCAGACGTTCGTGCTCGGGGCCGCCGCCGACGAGCGCGATGACGAGCCTTGGCTCGTCGGCTGCGGCGGCCGCACGGACGAGGACGTCGTGGGCCTTCTCCGGCACGAGCCTCGCCACCGAGAGCACGACGACGTCCTCCGTGACGGCGCCGAGCTCAGCCCGCAGCTCCTGCCGGCGGCCGGCCAGCGCGTCGGCCCGCTCGCCGAAGGCGACCACGTCGATCGTGTTCGCGAACACGTGGACGTCCTCGGGCTGCGCTCCCCGCTCGATCATCGAGCGGCGCGCGAGCGACCCGGTGACGAGGGCGCCCGACGCGCCTCGCACGATCGGCGGCACCACGGTGCCCTTCACCTGCCGCCGCCAGCCCGCCCTCGGGCCTTCGTCGTGGCTCTCGACGACGAGGACGTAGGGCACGCCGCGGAGACGGCTCCACGCGATCGCTCCCTGCGCCGCGAAGGTGCTCCAGCCGGACACGACGACGACCTGGGGGTCGGCTCGCTCGAGGGCACGAACGATGCCCGGCGTGACCGGATAGTCGTGATGGAGCACCTGCTGCGCGCCCGGCACGCGCACTCCCCGCAGGAAGACCGAGTCGTGCTTCGGCTGGACCCGCCAGGTTCGTGCGGCGACGGTCGAGGCGGCATAGATGACGGAGAGGTCGATCTCGTCGTGGTCCGCGATCCGGTCGAGAAGTGGGGCGCGGTAGGGCGTGGGCTCCGGGAAGACGGCCGCGACGCGAAGCGACCCCGGGGCACGGCTCTCGGCTCGCAGAAGCGGCTCGGCGACCTTGCGCGCCGTTCGCCTCGCCTCGGCCCGGTGCGCACGACGTGCCGCAACGTGGACGACGAGGGCGGGGTCGATCTCGTGCGCGGCGCGGAGGAGGCGGGCGCCCGTCGCGTCCGGGGCTGCGGCCTGTGCTGCGATCGTGCGCGCTACGAGCCTGCGCACGCCGCCGAGCTCCCCGTGCGCATAGCGTCCCGACTCCGCGAAGCACCGGTACAGCTCGCTGTACGCATCCACACCGCGCTCGAGATCGCTCTCCGAGAGGTCGCGCCGAAAGCCGAACCGCCAGGCGAGCTCCGCATCGCCTGGCGAGAGCGACGGCGCGGCCTTCGCGATCTGCTCGAGGGCCACGCGCCGCCCGAGCTCGCGCTGGAGCCCGCCCCGGCGCTGCGACGCCTGCGCGGCGTGGATCCGGTAGAGGACGAGCGGCTCGGCGAGCGAGTCCGCCTCCGCGCGCTCGAGCACCCGTGTCCAGAGCTCGTAGTCCTCGCTCTCGCCGAACGACTCGTCGTAGCGAAGGCCCTCCCGCCGGAAGAGCTCGTTGTCGAACGCGACGGTGTTGTGGAAGAACGGCGAGGCGCTGAAGAGCGAGAGCCAGCGCGTGACGGCCGGGCCCGGCTCCGGGAGATGGACGTCGCCGATGCGTCCCGCCGCCTCGAACTCGAGGATCCCGGCGCCCACGAGGGCGACGCGGGGCTCGGCCGTGAGCCGGGCGAGCACGCGCTCGAGCCAGAACGGGAAGGCTATGTCGTCCGCGTCCATGCGCGCGACGTAGCGGCCCCGCACCTCCTGGAGGCCCCGATTGAGCGCGCCCGCGAGCCCGGCGCGCCGCTCGTTGTGGATCACGCGCAGACGGGGGTCCTCGACCTCCGCAAGCACGGCCGGCGTCGAGTCCGTGGAGCCATCGTCCACGACGACGAGCTCGAGGTCGGTGACCGTCTGGCCGAGGATGCTGTCGAGCGCCGGTCGGAGGTAGCGCTCACCGTTCGCGACGGCGACCAGGACGGATACGAACGGGGTGGTTGGCACCGGCGTCCCTTAGCCTACGGTGCGTGCCGCCGGAGCCCCCGTCGTTCGATCTCGTCGTGGCGACGAGAGGGCGGGTGGCGGAGCTCGAAGCCCTTCTCGGCTCGCTCGCGGCCCAGTCGCACCCGTCGCTGCGCGTCCTCGTCGTCGATCAGAACGACGACGACCGCCTCGTGCCGGTACTCGCCGCGTATGGGCTCGAGGTCATGCGCCTGCGCTCGGCTCCCGGGCTCTCGCGTGCCCGGAACGTCGCGCTCGAGCACGTCACCGCGGACGTCGTCGCCTTTCCCGACGACGACTGCCGGTACCCGCCCGACCTCCTCGACCGCGTCGCGCGTCAGCTCACGGAGGAGCCGGCCCTGGACGGGCTCTCGGGCCGCTCCGTAGGCCAGGACGGGGGAGCATCGGCGTCGTGGAAGGACGACCCTGCGGTCCTCACCGACGACAACCTCTGGAACCGCGTCAACTCCGCCGCGATCTTCCTCCGGCGTCCCGTCGTCGAGCGGGTCGGGGGTTTCGACGAGCGGCTCGGGCTCGGCTCGGCGGAGCCCTGGTCGTCGGGGGAGGAGATCGACTACGTCGTGCGTGCGGTCCGCGGCGGTGCGCGAATCGCCTACGACCCCACGCTCACGGTGACGCACGAGCCGCCCGCACTCGACGCCGCACAGGAGCAGAGAGTCCGCTGCCGCGACGGCGCCAGCATCGGCTACATCCTGCGCAAGCACCGCTACCCGGCAACCGTCGTCGCCCGGATGCTCGTCCGGCCGCTCGGCGGGGCCCTGCTCGGACTGGCTCGCCTCGATCGCTCTCGCGCGCGCCTCCATCTCGCGACGCTGCGCGGCCGTCTGTCCGGCTACCGCACGAGCTCGGCGAAGAGCTCTGCGTGACGGTCGAGCCAGGGCTCGAGCGCGAATCGCTCCACCGCCCGCGCCCGGGCGGCCGCCGAGTAACCAGGGAGATCGTCGAGAACGCGTTCCACCGCCGCGGCCAGCGCGTCCGGGCTCGGCGGCTCGTCCCGCTCCCACGTGTCCGGGTGCGGCACTCCGATCCCTGCCTCGTCGCCGACGAGCTCGACCGTTCCACCGCTTGCCGGGTGCACGACCGGAAGCCCTGATGCCATCGCCTCGAGGACGAGCGTCGGGCACGGGTCCTTCACCTTCGTGTGCAGGAGGACATGTGCCCGCCGGAAGACAGCCGGCGCGTCGCGCTGCGCGTACTCGCCGAGGACGAACACGTGATCCCGAAGCCCGAGCTGGTCCACAAGGGGCTCGACGGGCGAGACGACGCGACCGGTCACGAGGAGGCGCGCCGAGGGCCTATCCGGCACAAGCGCGGCGAGCGTCCGGAGCGCGAGCTCGAGCCGGTACTCCTGCGTCTGGTCGCCCCCCAGCAGGAGGACGGGACCGTCGGAGGGCGGGCGCGGCGCCGGAGTGAAGAGCCCGACGTCCACCGCATTCGGAAGCACCTCCCAGGGTGCGTTCGGCTCGCCTAGGTAGAGGTCGGCCGAGAGCTTCGAGAACTCGCTCTGGTAGATGACGTGATCCGCCGCGTGGATGCACTCACGCAGCGGCCGGTTGACCTCCTCCGTCGTGTCCCCCGCCCAGCCCGGGTAGCCCACGCCGTCCTGGTTGACGACGATGGGGATCTCGCGGCGCTTCGCGAGACGAAGCAGCAGCCCGAGGTCGCGTGGCACCCACGTCGTCCCGATGTAGAGGACCGAGAAGCCGCTCGGGCTGTTCGGGAAGCGGGCTGCGAGCTTCTGCATCTTCACCGAGCCGCCAGCTGCCCGTTCGCCCGGCGCGGGCACGCCGTCGTGCCCGTAGAAGACCCGGACACCCGGAGCCGGCTTGCCGCCGACGAGCAGCCGCGCCCAGCGCGAGCCCGCTCTCGCGTAACGCCCGGCTCGCGCGCGGCTCAGATCCACGCGCTCACTCCGCGGCGGGGATCGCGACGAACCCCTCGAGCAGAGCGCGCCAGCGCGGCCGCAGCGCCTCGTACGAGTTCTCCGCGGCCGTCTCGTGCCCCCGGCGGAGAACGTCGTCCAGCTCCGCAGCAGGTGCCTCGGCGACATGCGCCGACCGCTCCACGAGGCCATCCACGTCCTCGGCGTCGAGCATCCACCCGTTCGAGCCATCCTGGACGAGGTCCGCCGCCTGCCCGACCCGGGTCGTCACGAGCGGCACGCCCACGGCCATGGACTCGAGCACGGCCTTGGGGCCACCCTCCTCCCGCGAGGCGACGATGCAGAGGTCGATCGCCTCGTACGCCTTCGCCACGGCCTCGACGTCCGGCAGGAAGTGGTGGCGGTACGGGATCCCGCTCCGCTCGAGCCCCGCCTTCACGAAGCCCCGCGAGGGGCCCGTGAGCAGGAACCACAGGTCCGGAACGCGCTCGCGCAGACGCTCGGCGACGGCGGCGAGCGTGTCCGGCCCCTTGATGAGCTTCGGATCCAGTCCTTCACCCCAGCCGACACCGTCCTTCTGGAACGAGCCGACGACGAACGCCGACTCGGGCAGCCCCAGCTCTGCGCGCGCGCGAGCGCGCGCCTCGGGCGTACGCCGCCGAAACGTCTCGACGTCGATCCCGATCGGGATCCGGTGCACCTTGTCGGCCGCGACTCCGGTCCCCAGCACGACCTCCTCCATCGCACGGTTCGTGACCTGGATCCGGTCGATCTCCTCGTGGCGACGCTCGAGCGTGTCGTAGCACTCGTCGAACTCGGGAAAGCCCGGCGTCCCGGGCCGCCCGTGGAAGTATGCGAAGCCGAGCCTGTTCCCATGGCGCTCGAACGGGTGCAGGAGCAACGTGAACTGGCTCTCGTGGAACACGGACTGGCCGGCGATGCCGTTCACCCAGCCGTCCGGGCCGACCCGGATCCCGAGACTCGCGGCGAGCTTCTTCAGCTGTCGCGCCTCGTAGGCGAGGACCCAGCTCGGCGCCCTCCTGGGCGACGAAGAGATGCGAGTGCTCGGGCCAGCCGCGTGTGCGGACGCCGAGCGCCGCGCGCCGAAGCGGTCTTCCGACCGGCGCTGCGGCCCGTCGCGCGCGTGTGCGGAGACCCACGTCAGGAATCCGAGAGGCTCTCGGCAGGCTCGAGCCGCGAGCGAAGGCGCTCGAGATCCGAGTCCACGAGCAGGTGCACGAGCCCTTCGAAGTCGAGCGACGCAGACCAGCCGAGCCGGTCCCGCGCGCGTGTCGCGTCGCCCACGAGGTCGTGGAGCTCGGCCTTCCCCCGCTTCAGGGTCTCGTCCACGCGCACGTAGTCCTGCCAGTCCAGGCCGACGCGCTCGAACGCGCACTGGACGAGCTCGCGGACGCTGTGCGGCTCGCCGGTCGCGATGACGTAGTCGTCCGGCTCGTCCTGCTGGAGCATGAGCCACATCGCGCGGACGTGATCTCCTGCGAAACCCCAGTCGCGGCGTGCGTCGAGGTTGCCGATCTCGAGCTCGTGCTGGAGGCCGAGGCTGATGCTGGCCGCTGCGTGGCACACCTTCCGGGTGACGAAGTCGAGCGGGCGGCGCGGCGACTCGTGGTTGTAGAGGATCCCCGAGGACGCGTGCAGTCCGTACTGGTGGCGGTAGCTCCGCGTGATGAAGTGCCCGTACGCCTTCGCGACGCCGTACGGCGTCACCGGGGCGAGCGGCGTCTCCTCCGTCTGCGGCACCTCGCGCGGCTCGCCGAAGATCTCGCTCGACGAGGCCTGGTAGAAGCGGATCGAGCTGTCCACCCGCCGCAGCGCCTCGAGCATCGAGGTGACGCCGACGGCCGCGAACTCGGCGGTGAGCACCGGCTGGCGCCACGACATCGGGACGAACGACGGCGCGGCGAGGTTGTAGACCTCGTGCGGCCGGCACGACGTGAGGAGGTCGACGAGTGAGAGCTCGTCGAGCACATCTGCCTGGTAGAGCTCGATCGCGCCCCTGATCGGCGCGAGGTTCTCGAACCGAGTGGAGACCGGCTGCCGGACCGCGCCCGAGACGTCGTAGCCCTGCGCGAGCAGGAGCTCCGCCAGGTACGAGCCGTCCTGGCCGGCGATCCCGATGATCAGCGCGCGTTTCGTGGCCATGTCGTGGACGCGCAGGGTTTCCTGCGACCCGCGGGGCACCTTAGCGCGGGCGCCACACGGCGCGTCCCGGGCCGCCGTTAGCATCACCCGGCCTCATGGGTACCGAGACGCACTCACCCGTCGCGGTGGACGAGGCAGCACGTTCCGACCAGCACGCACCATCGCCGCCTGCCCGCGCCGACCGGCTCCCGCTCCTTGCGCTCGCCGGCGCGATCGTGCTGGCGGTCGTCGTCTACGGGACCGCGGCCCAGCTCGTCTCCACGCCCCGCGTCCACCCCGACGAGCACATCTACGGAGGAGGCGCGGCGTCGCTCGCCGAGGGCGAGGGATTGACCCTGCGCGGCGAGGAGTACGGCCTCGGTCCGGTGTACCCCGTCGTCCTCGCGGCCGTGCTCACGATCACCGGCGATCGCGAGACCGCATACGCCTTCTACAAGGTCGCAAACGCCCTGCTCTTCGCGCTGGCCGCGATCCCGATCTTCCTCGTCGCGCGCAGGCTGGTCTCGGAGTGGTGGAGCGTCGGCGTCGCCGCGCTGTCGATCGCGATCCCGTCCTCGATGTACGTGTCGGTCGTGATGACCGAGAGCACGGCCTACCTCGCGTACTCGCTCGCGATCTACGCGATCGTCCTCGCGCTCGAGCGTCCCACGGTCCTGCGGCAGCTCGCGGTTCTCGCGACGATCGGCCTCGCGTACCTGACGCGGGCACAGTTCGCCGTGCTCTTCGCCGCATACCTCGTCTCGCTCGTCTTCGTCTGGGCGGTGCGCCCCGGAAGGACGCCGCTGCGCGAGACGCTCGTGCGCCTCTGGCCGTCCCTCGCCGCGCTCGCGCTCGGCCTCGTCGCCTTCGTCGTCCGCCCGCTCGCGACCGGCGAGTCGCCGGTCGACTCGATCGGCGCCTACGCGGTGCTCTTCCGGGGCTACGACCCGCTCGAGATCGTGAAGTGGGCCCTCTACCACGTCGCCGACCTGGAGATCTATCTCGCGGTCGTCCCCCTCGCGGTGACGCCGATCGTCGTGTGGTTGCTCTGGAAGCGCTCCCGCGCCGACGACGAGCGCTCTGCGGCGTTCCTCGCGACGTTCCTGACAGTCACCCTCGCGATGCTGTTCGTCACCGCGGCCTTCTCGAGCACCGAGTTCGGCTTCGACCGCCTGCACGACCGGAACGTCTTCTACCTCGCCCCGCTCTGGCTCCTTGTGCTCGCGATCTGGCTGACGGAAGGGCTCCCGCGCCCGCTCGTGGCGACGGCGATCGGCGCAGTGATCGCGCTCGCGCTCCCGCTGCTGCTGCCCTTCCGCTATATCGCCGGCGACGTCGGAGTGGACGTCGTGCCGAGCGCGCTCTGGGCGCGGCTCGAGGAGCAGCTGACGGGCGAGGTCGTCACGGCGCGCAAGCTGCTCGCCCTGCTCCTCGTGGCGCTGCTCGTGGCCGTGATCGCGCTCCCGCGCCGCTTCCGCTGGGTCTTCCCGGCCGTGCTGCTGGCGTCGTTCTCGGTCACCGCGGTCCTCGCGTGGGAGCGAATCGTGGACGCCGAGGAGGAGAAGGTCTTCGCCGGGAGCTTCGACAACCGGTCCTGGATCGACGACCGCCTTCCGGAAGGTGCGCGCGTGACGAAGCTCTACCTCGACAGTGCCGCCTGCCCGACCTCGGCGATCACGAGGCACGCGCTCTACGTCACGGAGTTCTTCAACGAGCGCGTGCACCGCGCGGCCTACATCGACGACTCGATTCCCGACGGCCTGCCGATCGACCGCGTGGACGTCCGCTCCGGCGGGCGACTCGTGAAGGAGAACGGCGAGCCGCTCGTCGCCGACTACGTCTACACGCAGCCCGGCCTGGAGCTCGACGGCGAGAAGCTCGCGACGGGCACCACGGCGGAGCTCGTCCTCTGGCGCATCGGCGGCCCGGTAACCGTCCCCGGCGCGAGGACGAACGCCGACCTACGAACGACGAGCTGCCCGGCCGCGTAGGCGACGCCGGCGCTCTTCCCGGCCGAGCAGCTCCCGAAGGTCTCCGACGCGCTCGTTGCGCTCGATCACGCCTCGAATTGCTCCGAGGCTCGACTCGACGGACGCCAGCCACGCGGGCGGCGGCTGCTCGGTCGCCGCCGCCAGGCGCTCGTAGGCGAACGCCTGCCGGTCGGCCGCCGTGAAGGGATCACTCGCCGCCAGAGCAGCCTGGTCGAAGAGCTCCGGGGAGAACGGCAGGAGCGCCGCATTCTCGGGCGGTGGGGCGGACACCTCCACGCCGAGATGGTCGCTTACGGCCTCGAGCGTCTCGTTCAGCCGCTCGGACCGCCCCACGTGGTCGTACGCGACGGTATCGATCGACACGAGCGCCGATTGCGGGCTCCAGTGCGGGTCGTGCCACTCCGTCTCGTGGTCCGGGAGGACGCTGACGAAGCGACGGAACGAGTCGACGACGTCGCGGGAGGAAGACGGAGTGGCCGGAAACCAGTCCTCGTCCGCGTAGACCGCCACGAACCGCGGGTCGCGGACGAGGAGCTTCGACACCCACGCCGACCAGAGCCGCCGGGTCGGGTCGCGCACCACCGTGAACCGGAACCAGTCCGCGGACGTCAGGATCTCCTGGATCTCCCGCGCACTCCGCCCGACGAGAAGTCGGGATCGCCCCCACACGGAGAGGTCGTGGATGGCGAGCGCGCGCGTCACCTCGAGCTTCGCCGAGCGCTCGAAGTCCGCTGCGGAGAGCCCCACCAGCCGTGCGAGAGCCCAGAGGACGGTCGTGCTCGCGGCCTTCGGGGCCGGCACGTACACGAGCCGGTGGTCCTCCAGCACGATCGCGCTCTGGAGCGTGTGGGTCGACACCGGCTGCGTCACGAAGCTCACTCCCGTTGTGGACGAACCCGCCGAAGGTACCCGCTCGGGTTGAAAGTGATCAGGAACTTCTCGCGCGCTCGGTCGATCTCGAACTCGTCCGTCGTCGAGAGGAAGCGGTCGATCGCCTCGAGCGGGCCGGGCATGAGGTCCTTGCGGATCTGTCCGATGTTCGAGTCCTCGACGATGAGGTAGCAGCCTAGGGGGACGAGCGGCGCGTACACCTCGAGCTCGGCCTCGACGTGTGTCTGGGAGTGGTCCGAGTCGAGGATGACGAGCGTCCGGCGTCCTTCCGCTCGACTGCGGACCTCGTCGAGGACGCCGGGATCGGTTGACGAGCGGCCCCCGAGGTACGTGACCCGTGGATGCTGCGGGTAGTCGTCGCGGAGCGGCTCGATGTCGATCGAGATCACCTCGCCACGGTCGACGAGGTCGCAGATCGTCGCGAGGTAGAGCGCGCTGCCACCGCGATAGGTGCCCGTCTCGAGGACGAGGTCGGGCTTCGTCTCGAACATGATCTCCTGGTAGACCCAGAGGTCGAGCGGGTTCTTTAGCGCCTGTGCGCCGAGCCACGATGCGTGCGTCCAGGCGTCAGACTCGTAGAGCGCGTCGTGTGCGCGGGAGACCGCGGCCCGGTCGAGCAGCCTGTCGAGCCGGTAGCGCACGCCGGTCACCGCTCGTCGCAGGTAGTTCTCCACGGCCGCGCGATTCTAGGTCGCGACCCCGAGGGCCTCGAGGTAGCGGTCGGCGACCGAGGCGATCGACGGAGTCGAGATCGCGGCACGCCGCTCCTCGAGCTCGCTCACGAGACGGTCGAGAACCAGGGGCAGCTCCTCGTCCTCCGCGAACGGAAGCCCGGCCTCCCCCACGAGCTCAGGATGCCCGCCGCTCGCGAGGAACGCTGCCGGCAACCCACACGCGAGCGCCTCGAGGAGCGCGTTCGAGCACGGGTCGTCCCGGCTCGCCGCGATGTAGACGTCGTGCCCGCGCAGGAGCTCGGCGACGCCGTGCGAGTCGACCGGACCGACCGCGCGAATCCGCTGGAACGTCACGGCGCTCTGACCGACGAACGTCAGCTCGTACCGGCCCCAGTCGAGGTTACGGTCGAGCCAGGCAAGGGTCTCCGCACCCTTCCGCGGGTTCGCAGACCAGCTCATCCCGACGAGCCGCACCTTGCGCCCGTCGAGCGGCCCGCGCGCGGCGGGTGGATGGAAGATCGCGGGATCGACGGCGTTCGGGATCACGACGGGCGACCGGAGCTCGATCCCGAGCTCGCGGTGCTTCTCGAGGCTGTAGCGGGACTGGAGCACCGTCGCATCGGCGAGCTCGCGGTTCGCCTCCTCGATCCGCCGGTCGGTGCCGTCGTCGAACCCCCGGTAGACGCCGATCGGCCCGTCCACCCGATGGACCATGCGCACGCCGCCTCGGCGGAAGCGGCGCAGGCGCTCCAGGTCGTAGTTGAACGAGTTGAAGAGGCACGCCTCGGTCCCGGCGGACAGACGATTCTCCTCGAGCTGGAGCCCGCGTCCACGGAGCTCGACCTCGAGCGCGCGCAGGAACTGGTGACCACCGCCCCCGGGCGGCGGCGCGAGCTCGTGGAAGATGGCGAGGTCGGCGCGGCCACGACGCGACGCGAGCCAGTCGAGCTCGGTGTGCGCCCGCCGGACGAGCTCTCGCCCGGCCCGGCGCGCCGCCCGCGAAGCTGAGCGAAGGTCCACGCGGGAGACGGTAGCCTCGCGCCCAGACCGATGCCCTCGCCCAAGCGCCTCGCCCACGTGCTGCTCGACCGAAGAGCGCCGCTGCACGTCCGGACCGGGCTCGCGACCGTCGAGGCCCGCAGGCGCATCCGGCCCGCCGCCGCGTACTCGCTTCGCTACGGACGCGGGACGGTCTTCCTCTCGCATGACGACTACGCGATCGACTGGGAGTCGTTCAAGTTCGTCGTCCTGGACGGGGCCTACCCGGGCGACTACGCGGGTGCCGTCGTGCTCGACCTCGGCGCCCACAAGGGCTACTACGGCGCCTACGCGTTGGAGCACGGAGCGCGCACCGTGATCTCGTTCGAGCCGGAGGCCGCGAACGTCGAGCTGCTCGAGCGGAGCGCCGCAACCTACCGCGAGCAGGGGGCGGACTGGCGCGTGCGACCGGCCGCACTCGGAGCCGAGCGCGGCGAGGCCGAGCTCCACCTCATGGCCTCCTCGTGGGCGCACGCGCTTCACCCGCCGGAAACGTGGGCGGAGTACGAGGTCGGCACGCAGCGCGTCCCCGTCGAGGCTACGGCGGACGTGCTCGCCGAGGGCGCTGCGCTGGTCGTGGATGGCGCCCGCCTGATCGTGAAGGTGAACACCGAGGGCGAGGAGTGCGCGATGGTGCTCGGCACGGGCGCGGAGTCGTGGGAGCCCGTGAGCGAGCTCTTCGTAGAGGTGCACCCGTGGGCGGCCTGCGGCGCGGCCGAGCTCCTGGAGCACCTCGAGGGCGCCGGCTTCAGCCGTCGTCCGAGCGCGATGGAGCCGGTGCTTCGACTGAGTCGAGCAGATGCTGCTCGATACGGTCGACGTAGCGCTCCCAGCTGAGCTCGGCCTGGGCTGTCTCCCGGGCGGCGGCTCCGAGCACACGGGCCGCGTCCTCGTCACCCAGCAGTTCCAGGAGGGCGCGCCGAAAGACGTCCGCGTCGCCCGGCGGGACGAGGCGAACGTTCGCGCCATCGACCAGTCCGTAACCCGACGCGATCGCGGCCGTCCGCGTGACGACGACCGGCTTCGCCAGCGCCATTGCCTGCAGGAGAACGGTCGTCGCGCCCGAGTAGCTGTTCTCGAGGACGGGCAGCGCGACGACGCGAGCCCGCTCGAGACGTGCGCGCATGGCGTCGAACGGCAGAGCCGTCTCGATACGCACGTTGCCCGGCGGTGAGCCCAGCTCTCGTGCGCGGTCAGCGGTCGTGACGAGCTCGAACGCGGTGTCGGACATGTCGCCGGCGACGCGAAGCAGAAGCCCGAAGTCGCGGTGCGGGTCGGCCCCGACCGAGACGACGTCGACCTCGGGCGCACGCTCGGCGGAGACGAAGGCTTCCGTGTCCACCCCGAACGGGACGAACTCGACGCGCGTCGAGCGGCCGTGCTCGCCGAGAAAGCGCTCGAGCTCGGCGGCCTCGTGCTCGCTGTACGTCACGACCGCGGAAGCCGAGGCGAGCGCAGCCGCGTACAGGCCGCGCATGCGAGCCGAGCGAAGTCGGACGAGCCGCTCCGGCAGGCCGATCGCGACGTAGACGAGCGGCCGTCGCAGGGCCCCGCTCCGCTTCGCGAGCATGAGCGGGATGCCGACGGTGTCGACGGTCGAGAGCACGACGTCGGCTCGACTCGCCTCGCGCAACGACCCGAAGACGGTCGCGAAGTCGCCGCCGTAGCCGCCCACCGCCTCCAGGCTTCGCTTCACCGCCGCGCCCGCAGCGCGGGCCCAGGCCGGTGGCGCCTCGCGCTCGAGGTTGTGGTGCGTCGACCAGCCGCGCTCGCGGAGCTGGTCGAGCCCGAAGAGCGAGTACCGCTCCGCAGCGCCCGGCGCCGCGCTCAGTGCACGCCGGCGCTGCGGCGAGTCGCGGAAGCTGAAGAAGACGGATGCCACGGTGGCCGTAGGTAACCTAGGCGACCGGCCGCCGACGGCCTCCCGAAACCATGCACCGGCAGAAGACGAAGTTCTCGCACCGTGTCAACAGGGTGTTCACGCACCGCGCGAACGGTGTCGCGAAGGCTCTCGAGACACGCGGCATCCGGGCGACCTACGAGCTGCACGACCGGCTGCTCTCGAACCGGAAGAGCCGCCAGCTCTTCTCCGAGGAGAAGCCCGACCTCGACGACGTCCAGCGCCGGATCCTGGCCGACGTCGAGGCGGAGGGTTACTCGACCGTCTCCTTCGAGAACCTCTTTCCCGCCGAGCACTGGCAGGACCTCGAGGCGATGGCCGACCGCTTCGCGTCCGACACCGAGGCCGATCTCGCCTCGGGCGGCGACAACGTCCGCGTCCGCGCCGGCAAGGAGTTCGTCGTTCGGCTGTTGAGCTACGGGGTCGAGGTGGGCCTCGACGACCCGTGGTTCCGCGCCGTCGCGTCCCGGCGGATGCTCGACATCGCGAACACGTACCTGCGCATGCGCTCGAAGCTCGAGTACGTCGACGTCTGGTATTCGGTGCCGCAGCAGGAGGGCGTCGAGCGCGTCTCCTCGCAGCGCTGGCATCGCGACTACAACGACAAGCACCTGCTCAAGGTGTTCCTCTACCTCGTGGACGTCGACGAGAGCATGGGCCCGTTCCAGTACGTGCCCGGGAGTCAGCCCGGCGGGAAGTATGCGGACGTCTGGCCCTGGTCGCCGCTCGGCCAGAACTACCCGACCGAGGAGGAGCTCGAGGCGCGGATCCCGGCCTCGGCGGTGCACAGCTTCGTCGGCCCGAAGGCGACGCTCATCTTCTGCAACACGGCCGGGTTCCACCGCGGCGGCTTCTCGACGACGAACCCGCGCGTGCTCGCCACCGCCACGTACTCGTCTCCCGCCTCGCTCGCCTCGCTGACGGAGCGGAGCTACGAGTACACCGGGTCGCTCGCAGAGCTCGACGAGCCGATCCGCTTCGCGCTCAGCTAGCCGCGTTCACACGTCCACTCGAGCAGCGGGCGCACGACGCCGCGCCACTGACCCGTGAACGTGCCGCGCGAGGAGTCCCCCTCGGCGGGGTCCTGCACGTGGAACGAGACCGCCTCGTGGACGCTCACGTGGTGGTGGAGCTTCGGCGAGTCGATCGAGCAGACTGCCGGGTCGACGGTCACGAGCCCCTCGTTCAGGTAGTTCCCGGGGATCCACGCCGTCGCCACGTAGTCGCCGGGCGGCGACATGTCCTGCCAGCGAGAGTCGACGTCCATCGCGTTGAACGCGATGTGGCCGCCGGCGGTGAGCTTGAGCTTCGGGACGATCGGGGGCCCGTGGCCGAGCACCGTGAAGGAGAGCTCGATGCCCACCGCGCGGCGGACGTCGACGTAGTCCACCGTCTCACCGTCCGTGTCGACGACGCGCACGCCGCGCAGCCGCACGAGCTCGTCACCCGGAGCGGAGTCGAGGTCCGGCCAGCTCCGGCTCGAGCCCGCTCCGGCTGTCGTCTGCAGGTAGTGCGCGACGACCTGCTCGCTGGGCCCGTCGAGGACGACGTTGCCGCCGTCGAGGAGCAGCGCGCGGTCGCAGAGCTGCGCGACGGCCTGCATGTTGTGCGAGACGAAGAGCACCGTCCGGCCGCCTGCGCCGAAGTCCTCCATGCGGCCGAGGCAGCGAGCCTGGAACTCGGCGTCACCGACCGCGAGCACCTCGTCCACGAGCAGGATCTCGGGCTCGAGGTGCGCGGCAACGGAGAACGCGAGGCGAACGTACATCCCGCTCGAGTAGCGCTTCACCGGTGTGTCGAGGAACTTCGAGACCCCGGAGAACTCCGCGATCTCCGGCAGCTTCGTCTGGATCTCCTTGCGCTTCATTCCGAGGATCGCGCCGTTCAGGTAGATGTTCTCGCGGCCCGTGAGCTCGGGGTGGAAGCCGGTGCCGACCTCGAGCAGGCTGCCCACGCGCCCACGGATCTCGGCGCGGCCCTCGGTGGGTGCCGTGATCCGCGTGAGGATCTTGAGGAGCGTCGACTTGCCGGCGCCGTTGCGCCCGATGACCCCGAGCACCTCGCCCTGCCGGATGTTGAAGGAGACGTCACGGAGCGCCCAGATGTCCTCGCGCGAGTGCCGATGCTCCTGCCCCAGGAGCCGCTTCGTCGCGTGCGAGAGCGACTCGCGGAGCGTGCCGTACGCAGCCTGGAACTCCCCGAGGCGATAGCGCTTGCCGAGGCCTTCCGCCTCGATCGCCACTGCCATCAGATCGTGTCCGCGAACTTCGGCTCGGTCGCGCGGAAGACCGACAGGCCGACGAGGAACATGGCCAGTGCGACCGCGACACCGACCGCCGACTGCTGAGGGTCGGGCGGCGGAGCATCGACGACGGCCCACCGCCAGCCGCTGATGACGGTGGTCATCGGGTTGAACGACAGCACCCACTGCCACTTCGTCGGCAGCTCCTGGACCTCGTAGATGACCCCGGAGATGAGCGGCAGGATCGGGAGCAGCACGGGGATCACGTAGCGCACGTCGCGATAGCGGACGTTCAGCGCGGAGAGGAAGAAGCCCGCTCCGAGCGCCGCAACGAGCGCGAGAGCGAGGAACGCGGGCGCGAGCAGGACCTCCCAGCCCTGCGGGAAGCTCTCATAGATCCACATGACGGCGACGAGCACCGGGAGACCGATGATGAGGTCGAACATCGGCACGATCACGGCGGCGAGCGGAAGCAGGACCCGCGGGAAGTAGACCTTCGTCACGAGCTGGAGGTTGTTCGCGAGGCTCATGCTCGAGTTCGTCAGCGACGAGACGAAGTACTGCATCGGCAGGACTCCGCCCACGACGAGCACCGCGTAGTGCAGGCCCCCGTCGGGGAAGTTCGCGAACTTCCCGAACACGACGATGTACACGAGCGCCGTGAACGCCGGGACGAGGATCGCCCACGCGACGCCGAGGAACGTCTGCTTGTAGCGGACGACGACGTCTCGCCAGACGAGCGTCCCCAGGAGCTCGCGGAAGTGCCAGAGCTCCGCGACGTCGAGGCGCGGCAGCCGTGGCGCGGGCCGGATGACCGTGGTCCGACCGGGTACTTCGGCGTTCGGGACGTCGTCGGGGGTGCCCTTGACCGCCCCGTTCTCGTCACCGACGTGGCCCGTGCTCGTCCGCTCCTCGAGCGTGCCTCGAGCCTCGCTCACCCGGTCGATGCTAGCGGCCGGGGCTGCTCGTGCCCCGGCCGGTCGCCGGCGAGCGCTCCGAGCGCCGTGACGATGAAGATCGGATAGAGCGGGAGCGCGAACTCCGGCGCCACGCCTTGCGACGCGGCGTGGATGAGGAGCACGGCTGCTGCTGCGGCCCAGAGGACGACGATGGTCCTCCACCCGCGTGGGCGTCGCCAGACGAGGGCGACGAGCCCCACGGCCAGCCAGAGTGGAGGCCGCGGAAAGCGCGGGGTGATGCGGTTCAGGATCTCCGTGACCCAAGCCTGGCCGTCGCGTGCCGGCAGCTCGGCGTCCCAGTCCCGCACCTGCGCGACGAGCTCGCGGTACCGCTCCTGCGTCGCCAGCTCGACCCACACCTGGGACGGATCCTCGAGCGTGCAGGAGTCGATGTAGTCGGAGGCGCACCACACGAAGCCGTACGGGACGCCCTCGACGAGGACATACGCCTGCGGGTTCGGGAGCACGACGCCGTTCGACTCGAACGTGGGCGGCGGCGGATCGGGGTCCGTCTGCGCCCGGGGCACCACGTCCTCGCGCAGCGGCCGCTGCATGAGGAACTCCCAGAAGACGTCGGAGACCCCGCGCAGGTACGTGCCTGGGTGCTCCCGGATGGCCTCGAGCGCGGAGTCGAAGAGCACGTCGTAGTTCTCGTCCCGGCCGAGTACACGGTCGGAGAGGGCGATCAGCCGTACGGTCTCGTAGTTCGACCCGTTCTGGAGATAGGCGTCGAGCGGCACGCGGAGGCTCGCGTGCGGATCCCTGGCGAGCACCTCCTCCTCGATCAGATCGGCGAGCCTCCGCGACGCCGGGCCGTTCTCCGGCGAGACCGTCTTGTCGGCGAGGAAGACGCGCAGGAACGGCACCCACGCGCGACCACCGCGCGCCACGGTCGTGTCGTCGTAGCGAACCCCGTTGTGCACGGCCCACGCGCCCAGCAGCCCGATCGAGGCAGCGAGACAGGCAGCCGACCAGGTCAGCCGTCGCCGCCAGGAGACGGGCAGGAGCAGCGGCGCGAGCGCGACGGGAATGAGCACCTGGTTCGCAGGCCGCGTGAGCACGAGCGCGGCCACGCCTGCGCCGAGCGCGACGAAGCGCCAGGTCGACGGCCGGTCGAGCGTGTGTGCGAGGAGAAGGGCCCAGAGCGCCATCCCCGTCGCGAAGACGGCGTCGCTCGAGGCCTGGTGGTACAGCGTCGCCCAGGCCGGATAGCTGAGCAGGAGCCCTGCGCTCCCGAGCGCGGGGATCCGCCCGAAGGTGAGCGCCGCCGCGCTCCACGCGACGACGGACGTCGCGAACAGGAGACCGAACACGACCTCGAGCAGCACCGTGCCGCCGATGTCCAGCGGCAGGCCGACGACGATCGGCGTGATCGGCGTGCGGAAGACCTGGAGGTCCGAGAACGGCGGCTCCGAGTCGAAGAGCTGGAGGTAGTAGACGAGGTAGTCCCAGGTGTCGCGGCCCTTCGCCATCGGCCAGCCGAGTGCCTGGAACCAGTAGACCGCCAGCGCGAGCGCGAAGAGCACGACCGCGGCGCGGCGCGTCGGGACGAAGTCGAGGAGGCGGCTCCAGGCCCGCCGGAGGCGGCTCACGCGACCGCGCCCCGCCGCACCGCGCCGCGCAGTCGCGCGAGCGCGCTCCGCTCGAGCGCGCCGACACGGGTATCGAGATCGTCGATCCGCGCGCCGAGGACGAGGGCGAGATCGGACTCCTGGAGCGCGGAGGACTCGCCCGCATAGAGCGCCGCCTCGCGGACGCCGAGTCGGCCGAAACCAGCTGCTCGGCCAGAGCTGGGCCCGAGCGAGCGAAGGACGTCTCGAAGGCGCGTGTCCAGCGCCAGCGTCCCCTCCTCGAGCCCACGCCGGAGCGCTCCGCCGTCCACGACGAGCGGCTCGTAGAAGTCCTCCAGGCGGCCGAGGAGGTATGCGCGATGCGCGGCGGCCATGTGGTCGGGGATCCCCTTCTCCGCGTTCTTCTCGAGCGCCTCGAACTGGGTCACGTACTTCCGCACGCAATGCTCGAGGGAACGCACCGGGAAGTGCAGGATCTCGTACGGGTACCAGCCGCGGAGCGGGTGGAGGCCGGTGCCGAAGGCCTCGTGGTTCCCACGACCGACGCGTACGTCGCGCACGGCGCGATGGGCCGACTTGGAGTGGGTGCTCAGCGGGTGGTGGTGGAAGGCCGGCCTGGCCAGGCGCACGGTCATCCGCTCCGCGAAGTCCTCTTCGCCCTCCGGGCGCGGCACGAAGTTGCGCCACGCTCCGCGCACGACGCCGTAGCGCCGCGGAACCTCGGCGAGCAGGTCCTTCAGGCTCGAGCCCTGCGGCCACCAGAACTCGTCCGCATCGGTGTTCACCACCCAGTCGGCGCCGAAGTCCGCCGCGGCGAGGGATGCCATGCGCGTCACCCACTCGCTCTGGCGCAGGTCCTCGCCCGGCTCCCGGATCAGGTGAAGGTGGCCTTCGCGCTCGTACCGCTCGAGGATCTCGGTCGTCCCGTCCTGCGAGCGGTTGTCCGTCGCGATCACGAAGTCGACCCCGGCGCTCAGATGGAACGCGAGCTGCGCGTCCACGACATCGGCCTCGTCGCGGACGAGCAGCGTCTGCACGAGCTTCATCGGCGTGAGCCTAGTGCGGCGTCCGGTCCACTCCACCCGCCCAGGCGACGAGCTCGGGGCGCAGGACGAGGCGAAGGACGCCTCGCCGGTCGAGCGCGAGCAGCGGCAGCTGGGAGGCATACGCGTGCACCGCCCGCCGCTTCGCGAGCCGGTCCCGCACGCCGACGCGGACGGGGGCGAACGAGAGCTTCGCGCCGAGGCCGACCTCGAGCCACGGGGCGGTTCCGGGCTCGGCGCCGGACCGGGCCGTGTACGGCTGCTCGGCATAGAAGCCGAGCCGGCCCGCGTGGAGCGGCGCGTCTGCGATCGTCCGGACGAGCCACTCGTGATCGGGGTGGCTCAACGGCGAGCCCGGGAGGAGCAGCGTGCCCGCATCGTCCACCGCCTCGGCAACCGCCGCCCGCACCTCGTCGTCCTCGCCATGGCGCTCGTAGTCGCCGTCGCCGAACGGGAGCCAGGTGGGCTTCGCGCCCAGCTCCGCGCACGCGCGCGAATCCTCGGCGCGACGGGCGTCCGTCGCCTCGCCCTCGCTCGTGAACCCGGCACGCCCGTCCCACCCTCCGGGGGGCGCCGCAGAAGCCGGGTCGCCGGCGAGCACGGTGACCACCTCGACCTCCGCCCCGCCACGTGTCCAGGACGCGATCGCGGCGCCGAGCGAGAGCGCCGCGTCGTCGAGGTGCGGCGAGACGACGACGATCCTGCCGCCTCCGGGATCCGTGGCCACGCGGGCACTATGATCGCGCCCTTGGCCGGCTGGCGACGATTCGTCCCCGCGTCGGTGCGGCGTCGGCTGCGCCCGCTGCGCGCGGCATACGTCGACTGGCGCCGGAGCCGGCCCGTCGATCTCGGCGCACTCAGGCGGACGACGCCGATCGACCCGAACTGGGGCTTCGAGCGCGGCATGCCGATCGACCGCGTGTACGTGGAGCGCTTCGTCGGCAGGCACGCCGCGGACATCCGCGGCCGCGTGCTCGAGATCGCGGCACCCGATTACACGAACCGCTTCGGCACGGGCGTCGAGCGGGTCGACATCCTGATGGCGAAGGAGGGCAATCCGGAGGCGACGATCGTCGGCGACCTCACGAGCGCCCCGCACATCCCGGACGACTCGTTCGACTGCGCGATCGTGACGCAGACGCTCCAGTTCGTGTACGACGTGCGTGCGGCCCTGGCGACGCTCCATCGCATCCTCGCGCCCGGGGGCGTCCTGCTTGCGACGGTCCCGGGGATCACGAAGATCTCCCCGCCCGAGGACACGGAGTACGGCGAGTGGTGGCACTACACCGGTCGCTCGGCCAAGCGGCTCGCGGAGGAGGCGTTCGGCGAGGACTCGGTCGAGGTCGTGTCGTACGGGAACGTGCTCGCGGCGGCCGGATTCCTGTACGGGCTCGCAGCCTCGGACCTGAAGCCGGTGGAGCTCGACGCCCAGGACCCGCTGTACGAGGTGATCGTCGGCCTCCGTGCGGTGAAGCGCCTCTCCTAACCTCGGCGCGCGCGGCGCGTCCGACCTCCTGATGGGCTCCGCGAGCGACTTCGACTTCTGGGTCGGCGAGTGGAACGTCAGCTGGGACGAGGGGCGCTCGCGAGGCCGGAACTCGATCTCGAAGGGCTACGGCGACCGCGTGATCCAGGAACGCTTCGACGGCCGGCCTGGAATCGACCTGAGGGGGATGAGCGTCTCCGTGTACCGCGAGGCGGTCGACCGCTGGTTCCAGACCTGGGTCGACGACTCGGGTAACTACTTCACGCTGCAGGGAGGCCTGGAGGGCGGCGCCATGGTGCTCCTCGGCGAGCAGTCGGGGCCACGCGGGCGGGTCGACCTGCGAATGCGGTTCTCCGACATCGAGGCGGACCGCTTCACGTGGACCTGGGAGTCGTCCGCCGACGGCGAGAGCTGGACGCCGCTCTGGGAGCTCGCGTACGAGCGCGAGCCCGCGACGGGCTAGTCGCGACGTAGGGCGCGCTTAGCCGTCCGCGAGACCTTGCGGTACATGCGCGTCGGCAGGCGGAGCTCGAGCGAGAGCAGCCGGTTCTCGAGCGTGTCGAGGCGCCGTTGGAGCCGGACGACGTCGGCCTCGCCCAGCACGGCCGCCTCGACCGCGTACTCGGCGTCCTCGACGAGCGTCGGGAGCGGGAACTCGAGCGGCGCGGCATCACGCGGGAGCCGGTAGCCGCCCTCGCCGACTCGCAGCGAGCGGAGCGCGTCGCGCAGGCGCGTGTCGACGACGAGACGGCCGTCCTCTTCTCCGCGCGCGACTTCGTCGTCTCCCACGACCTGGCTCTCGTAGTAGTCGCCGATCGTCCCGTTGCGGAGCGCCTCGAACATGTTCGCGTGATACGCGGTCGGGGCACGTTGGACGTACTTCTCGAACGCGTGCCCCTGGAGCTCGGCCTTGTGCGCGCACTGCGCGGCCGAGCGGAGCGGGAAGTGGAACACCTCGACGGGGAACCAGCCGCGGAGCGGCGCGAACGGGCTGTCGATCACCGCATGATTCCCCCGCGTGAGGCGGATTTCCGGGTGGGCACGGTGAACGACCTTGCGGATCGGCTTGTACAGCGAGGCGGGATCGTTGATCGGCGCGAGCGCCGAGAAACGGACGGTCATGCGCTCGAACGGGTCTCCGTCTCCGGGTCTCGGGACGAACATGCGGAGGAACGCGCCGACCGTCCCGTAACGCTCGGGGACGGCGTCGAGGACGTCCCGCAACGACGCGCCGCGAGGCCACCAGAACTCGTCGGCGTCCGAGTTGATCACCCAGTCCGCGCCGAAGTCGGTCGCAGCGAGGCGCGCCATGCGCGTGACCCACTCGTCCTGGCGCAGATCCTCTCCCGGCTCGTGGATGAGATGGACGTACCCTTCGCGCGCGTAGCGCTCGAGGACGTCCGTCGTTCCGTCCTGAGAGCGGTTGTCGGTCGCGATCACGAAGTCGGCGCCGGCGTTCAGGTGGAACGCGAGCCAGGACTCGATGATGTCGGCCTCGTCGCATGCGAGGAGCGTCATGACGAGCTTCATCGGGAGGCCAGTCTACGAACGCGCGCGAACGGCCCACGCTCGAGCGACGCGAGACGCTCCTCGAGCGCGGCGACGCGGCTCTCCGCGCGAACGACGCCGTCGATCTCGACGAGCACCGACGCCTCGGCCGCGAAGAGCGCGTCGTCGCGGGTGACGGGACGGTCGAACGACAACCGTCGACCGGCGCCCGGGAGCGCGAAGGCTCCACCTTCGACGCGGAGGGAACGGAGCGCGTCGCGAACACGGGTGTCGACCGCGAGCGTTCCGTCCACGAGGCCCTGTTCGAGCTTCGCGTCGTCGGCGAGGAACTGTGCGAAGTACTCGCGGGCACGCCCGTCCCGCGCCGCCTCGTACGCGAGCACGTGGTGCAGTGTCGGCCCGACCGTCCGGTTGCGGCTCCAGCCGCTCCAGTCGCGCCTGCTCTTGCGCTCGAACTGCTCGAGCGATCGCAGCGAGAAGTGCAGCACCTCGATCGGGTGCCATGCTCGGATCGGAAGGAGACCAGGGGCCGTCGCGTTGTGATTGCCGGCCTCGATCGCCACGTCCGAGCGTGCGCGGTGCGCGACCTTCTGATGCGCGTGGAAGATCGTCGTCTTGTCGCCGGGGAATGCCGGCCTTGCCAGACGGACGGTCATCCGCTCGGCGAAGAAGGAGTCGTCGTCCGAGCGGGGCAGGAAGTGCCTCCAGCAACCTCGGAGGACGCCGTAGCGCTCCGGGACGGCCGCCAGCACGTCCTTCAGCGACCCGCCTCGGGGCCACCAGAACTCGTCCGCGTCCGAGTGGATCACCCAGTCCGCTTCGAGCTCCGTCGCCGCGAGTCGGGCCATCCGCGTCACCCACTCGTCCTGGCGCATATCGTCACCTTCCTCGCGGAGGAGGTGCAGGACGCCGGCGCGCTCGTAGCGCTCGAGGATCTCACCCGTTCCGTCCTCGGACTGGTTGTCCATCGCGATGACGAGGTCGACGCCGGCGTGCAGGTGGAACGCAATCTGGGCGTCCACGATGTCCGCCTCGTCACGCACGAGGAGGGTCATGACGAGCTTCACGGCGCCCTACCCATCCGGATCGAGCTCGAGCGTCGGCTCGAGCGCCGCGTCGCGAGCCGCGCTCAGGGTCCGTGACGCTTCGTCGGCGGACACGCCGTCGACGAACACGCGCAGCCGGCCGCAGCCGTCCTTTGCGACCTCCACGTCGTCGAGCCCCGCCTCGGCAGCCTGCCGGCGCATCGACTCCGCCTCCGGGTACGAGCCCGCATAACCGACGACGACTCGTACGTCCCGGTCCGGAGCAGGTTCCGCGACGCAGTCGTCCGAGGCGATGAAGCGCGGAGCTCCCCCGGGGAGCCCGCTCCCGGAGTAGCCGACCAGCATCGCGCCTGGATGCGACAGGACGCCGACGGCCACGATTGCCCACAGCCAGCGGGACTTCCACAGGAACGCGTCGCGGACGGGCAGGCCGAGCCCTGGCTCGCGCTCGCGGTCGGCACGATGGGCGGACCACGCTCCCTGCAGGACCACTGGCGTGAGCGCTGCGAGGACGAGCACCGTGGTCCCGGTGATCCGAACGATCGGATTCAGGGCGTCGCTCCTCGAGATCGGGAGCGCGGTGTACGCCCACGTCGTCCAGGTCGCGCCCGCTATCGCGAGACCGAGGAACACGGTCGAGTACACCGCCATCCTCCACGCGCCGGCGATCGCTGCGGCAGCAATCGCACCCACTGCGACGAACGGCCCGACTCGCCAGAGCTCGTCCTCGAACAGCGTCCCGAACGCGAGCCGCAGCGAGGGCCAGACTCGCTCGAGATACGTGAATGCGCCGAGGTACCCGGCGTCCGGGCCGTCGCCCTCCAGGCCCTCGGCGGTGAACCAGATGCGCCACGGCAGCGCGAGCGCGACGGCGACCACTGCGCACGCAGCCAGCGGCTTCCAGAGACTTCGCCGCGCTGTCCAGCTCGCGGCGAACGCCGCGACGAGGACACAGGCCGTGAAGAGAAGCCCTTCGCGCTTGGTCAACATGGCGCCTGCGAGGAGAATCGTCGCCGCCCCGAGCTGCCACGTCTGCCGGTCGTCGATCCAGAGCAGCAGCAGCAAGGCCGCGACCGCGACCAGGTACCCGAGGGGAACGTCCGCGTACAGCGTCGTCGCCCTCTCCACGAGGCTTGGAGCGACGAGGAACAGCAGCAGCACCGGGAAGAGGATCGCCTGGCTGACACGCCCGGCCAGGAGGCCGATGACCGCCGCGCAGAAGCCTGCCGCAAGGAACCAGTACTGGACGTGCAGCGACACGACGTCGGCTGAGCCCATCGAGTGAAACGCACCCGCCTGGAGCAGCGCCATCCCCGGCGGGTACGACGCCAGCTGGGGAAGCTGCTGGAGGAAGTCGGCGTCGAGCCGGTCGAAGAAGTAGAGCGACTTCGCCTTCGGCATCCAGAAAGCCCAGCTATCCCACTCGCGCGTGACTCCCGAGAGACGGTCGGCGCGGACGAGCCCTTCGAGGTACGTGACGATGCCCGCGAGGAACAAGGCGCCGAACAGCGTCAGCCCGGGGAAGTGCCAGTCCGCCGGCTTCAGGCCGGGCACGGGTGCGTCGTCGCACGCGGCCGGCGACGACCCCGAGCACGACGATGGCGAGCCCGGTCGTGACGATCGTCGCGGCGCTGATCGGAACGCCGAGAACGAGCTCGAGCGTGAGCACGATCATCAGCGACGCCACGCCCAGCAGGTAGGCGACACCCGCGAGCCGGGCGAAGTCGGTCCACCACCGCCACCCGCGAATCCCCCACAGCACCCCTGCGCCCACACCGAGGAGGAAGAGGTTGTAGACGACGAGCCCCGCGATCGCTCTTGCGGTCACCCGAGCCGCCTCGCGAAGAGGAACCCGTCGCCGGATTCGGACAGCACCTCGTAGCCGTCGCCGAGCGTCGCCTGCGTACAGGCGTAGCAGAACACCCACGGGGCATCCGGGGAGGTCGTCTGCACCCTCGGCAGCAGGAGGGTGCGAAGGAAATGGTCGCCGTAGCCCGAGCTCTCGTGAATCGACAGCTTGCGTCCCTCGATGACGCGGTACTCCGCGTCCTCGGGCATCCAGAGCCGCGCATCGTCCATGACCTGGGCGCTCCCGGCCACCCAGGTGGAGTCCGGGTACGTGCGCTCGCGGAACGTCCAGCCGCCGCTCAGGTCGGCGCGGTAGTCGAAGATCCCGATCACCTCGTCCAGCCGCCCTGCACCGACGACGGCGGCAACACCGACGCAGGCGACGACGCCCAGTCGAGCCAGTGCCACGCGCACGTCACGGCGTGTGACCCTCAGCTTCCGTCCCCTTTCAAGTGACCGACGACCGGGCGCACCGCGCCCATCGCGTCATGACCGGCTGCATGCCCGCGCCAGTGTACGTAGGCCCCGAGCGGGCATCGGCGACCGTGCGAAACCGTGCTCGAGGGCGGATCACTCGTCGGGATCGCGCTCGATCGTGGGTCGGAGGCCCGCCGCCTCCGCGTCGGCGACCAGCGTCTGCGAGGCGGCGACGGAGGGAAGGTCGTCGACGAAGACCCGGACGTGGCCGCAGCCGTCCTGGCTCACCTCGGCGTCACGGAGACCCGCGGCTCGGGCCCGCTCGCGCAGGGCCATGGCCTCGGGATACGAGTCGACATACCCGACGACGACCCGGACGTTCGCGTCCGAGGAGGGGGCGACGGCGCAGCCCGACTCGCCCGGGAAGGACGGCGCGCCGCCGGGCAGCCCGCTGCCGGAGTATCCGACGAGCATCGCGCCCGGATGGGAGAGCAGACCGACCAGCACGACGAGCCACGCGAGGCGCGAGGGGCGGAAGAGCGCGTCCGGGCCGGGTGTCCCGGAGACGGCCGTCGAGCTTCGCGTGGCCGACCAGGCCCGCTCGAGCAGAAGCGGCGTCAGCACGGCGAGCACGAGGACGGTGATCCCGGTGTACCGCTGGATCGGCCACGCGTCGTTGTACGCCACCGGATTCGTCCAGAACACCCATGTGCCGGTTGCGATCGCCGCAACGACGAAGGCGCCCGTGTAGAGGGAGACCCGCCAGGCCCTCGCGAGGGCGGCGAGGACGACCGCAATGCCCGCCAGAAACGGCGCGTAGCGCCACAAGTCCGTGTCGAGCAACGTCTCCACGTTGAGCTCGAAGGCCGGCCACGCGATGTCGAGGTGCGTGAACGTCGCGAGATATCCGAGCTCGGGCCCGTCGCCCGGAAGGCCGTGGGCCGTGAACCAGATCCGCCAGGGCAGAGCGAGCGCGAACGCGACCAGTCCCGCGGCGACGAGTGGCCGCCAGAGTCGACGCCGGTCGGCGAATGACGCCACGAGCCCGGCGACCAGCACGCACGCCGCGAAGGCGATGCCTTCGCGCTTCGTCAGCATCGCCCCCGCGAGAAGGACCGTCGCGGCCGCCAGCTGCCAGGTCTTCCGCTCCTCGATCCACAGGACGAGGAGCAGCGACGCCACCGCGATGAGATAGGCGAGCGGCAGGTCGGCGTACACCGTGACGATCCAGTCGAGGATCGTCGGCGCCACGAGGAACGCCAGGAGCAGCGGGAAGAGGATCGCGGCGTGCACACGACCTGCGAGGAGGCCGACCACGGCGAGCACGAACCCCGCGGCGAGGAACCAGTACTGGAGGTGCAGGGTGACCGCGTCGGCCGACCCCATCGCGTGAAACGCCGCAGCCTGGAGCGTGGCCGGCCCGGGTGGATACCCGGGGCTTTGACTCGTGACCTGCAAGAGGAACTCGGGCTCGAGTCGACTCGAGTCGTAGAGCTCCCTCGACTTCGGCAGCCAGTTCGCCCAGCTGTCCCACTCGCGCGCCGCTCCCGCGAGCCGCTGGGCCCGGAAGAGACCCTCGAGGTAGACGACGATGCCGGCGGCGAACAGCGCCGCGAAGAGCGAGATCCCCGGGATGCGCCAACCGGGTGGGCGGAGTGCGGGCGGAGTGTGGCCCCTGCGACGGCCGACGAGGATCCCGAGCCCTGCGAGCAGCGCGCCGGCCAGCAGGATGCTCGGGATCCCGATCGGTATCCCGACGACGAGCTCGAGCGTGAGGACGATCATCATGGCACTGACACCGAGGAGGTAGGCGACGCCGGCAAGGCGGACGAGCTCCGTCCAGAAGCGCCAGCCGCGGATGCCCCAGAGCACGCCGCCTCCCACTCCGAGCACGAAGACGTTGAAGACGACGAGCCCGAGGATCGCGCGCGCCGTCACGACTTCCTCCGCGCGAACAGGAGGCCGCGCCCCGAGTCGGAGAGAACCGCGTAGTCGTCGCCCAGGGTCGAGCGTGTGCAGCGGTAGCAGAAGAGCCACGGGGAGGGTTCGAGCGCTGCCTGGCTCCGGGGCCAGAGGAGCAGGAAGAGGAAGTAGCGCACGTTCGCGAACCGGCGCTCGAGGGAGTCCCGGCCGAAGACCACCCGGTACGAGGCGTCCTCGGGCATCCAGAGCCGTGCGTCCTCGAGCACCGGCCTTGCACCCGGTAGCGAGTCGATCTCCGGGTACGTCCGCTCGGTGAACGTCGCCAGGTCGTTCGCGTCGGCATGGAAGTCGAAGACGGCAACGGCGTCGTCCAGCCGCCCCGCGCCGAGGAGGCACGCGAGCCCGACGCAGGCGACGACGCCGGCGCGGATGACGAGCTGGAGCGCCGTCATGGCCCTAGCTCGGCTTCGCGGGTACCGCGAGCGCACCGGCGATCGTCTCGACCACGCGTTCCGCCGCACGACCGTCCACCTCGCCGACGACCTCCCGCACGACCCGACGTCTCGCCTCGGCCAGCTCCCCCGGCTCTGCGAGCGCCCGGTCGAGCCCGGTGACGACCTCCTCGAAGCTCTCCGCGCGGTAGAAGGCGCCCGAAACGGCGAGCTCCTCGTAGTGCTTGCCGACGACGTTCTTCGCGGCCCACGACTCACCGGGCGGCGCTCCCTCGTCGTAGAGCACGCAGACGGACGGGCGGTCGTTCACGAGCGCGTCGAGGAGGATCGTCCCCGCGTTGGCGATCACCGCGTCGCCGTGCTGGAGCAGCGTCGCGAGCTCGGGCAGGTCCGTGTAGCTCGGCTCCTGGACGTGGACACCCGCACGGCCCGTCGCTGCGGCGAACCGCTCACGCCACTCGCGATCTCGCGGATGCGGCCTGAAGAGGAGTTGGAAGCGGGAACGCCCTTCCGCTTCCCACCAGCCGACGAGGCGCTCGACGAACCTGTGCTCGTACGGCGCATTCGTCGGAGTGTTCCCCATGACGAGGACGAGCGGCCGCCGTGGGTCGAGGCCGTACTCACGTAGCAACGCGTCGTACTCGGCCCGCGTGCGTCGCTCGTGGAAGACGTCGGTCTGGGGCCAGCCGGTCACCGCGACTCGCTCCCGGCCGATTCCGTGGTAGCGCTCCAGGTCGACGCGCATGACGTCGTTCTGCACGACGTAGATGTCGCAGTGCGGTGAGATGACGCCCTTGCCGACCGTGTGGTCCCAGCTCGCGACGTACGCGATCACCGGCAGCGTCAGCCGTCGGGCCGCGACGAGGTACGGAACCGCGACCTGCGGCTGGACGTTGCTCAACACGAGCGCGCGGCAGTCCCGGCGCATCTCCTCGAGGAGCCGTCCGGGAACGTGGCGACGGGAGCTGAAGTGCCAGCGCTCCATCGCGCGTTCGACCGAGCCCCAGCGGGGCGCCGGGCCGGCGCGCGCCGAGTCGAGCATCCAGTTCGGGTGACCGGCCTGCATGCGCTCGCGGTGGAAGCCGTGCCGGTAGTTCAGCCTGATCGCCAGCGGGTGATAGCCGACCTGCCGGTCGAGCCACGAGTCGACGCGGCGAAGGACCCGGTCTGGCGTCCCCACGGGCTGCTCGAGGTCCGCTCCGTGCACGACCGGGACTCCGTCGAGCCGGGCCTCCCACTGCTCGGCCTCCTCTGGCCGCATGAGGAAGATCGCCGCCAGACGGTCGTCGAGTCTCGCCCGGAGCCCGTCGACGATGCCCGTATCCATGAAGACCCGGATCGAGAGCTGGTCCGGGAGCGCGACCCACACCCTCCCCGTGGTCACGTCACCGGAGCGCGGGCGGCCGCGACGATCCGCTCTGCGAGCGAGGCGCCGTCGAGCCTGTGGAAGCGCAACGCCTCGGCCGGCGTCCCGCACGCCGGCCAGCCCTCGACGCCGAACGACGCCACGCGGGCGTCGTCGAGGGCGCGCCGCAGGCCGTCCGCAAGCGCGCCGACGGGAGCGTGGTCCTCCAGTACGAAGACGTGCTCGTACGCCGCAACCTCCTCGAGCCACCCGTCGTCGAAGGTGTTGAGCCAAGGCATGTTCGCGACCGCGAGCGAGAGCTCTCCGCGCTCGGCGACCAGCTCGGCGGCTGTCAGCGCCTCGTGCAGCATCACCGGCCCGTACGCCAGCAAGAGTGCGTCGTCGCCCTGGCGGAGCAATGCCCCGCGCCCCGGGCGGAGCTCGCCGCCGGGGAGCTCGATACGTCTCGGCGAAGGGCCGATCGCGAGCCTGATCGCTACGTTCGAGCCCGCCTCCTCGAGCGCCCAGCGCACGACCGCCTTCGTCTCTGTCGCGTTCGCAGGCTGAACGACGGTCATGTTCGGAAGCGCGGCAAGCAATGACACGTCGCGCAGCGACTGGTGCGACTTCCCCGGCCCGGCCGGGATGAGCCCCGCGTAGTGCAGCGCGTACACGACCTTCGAGCCCTCGCTCGCCTGGTTGTAGATCTGCTCGTTCGCGCGCGAGGCGAGGAAGGACGCGAACGAGTTCACCACCGGCAACAGGCCGTGGCGCGCGATGCCAGCGGCGGTCGAGACCATGTCCTGCTCGGCGATCCCGCACTCGAGGAAGCGATCGGGATGGGCGAGCTCGAAGGCGCGGACGCGGCAGTCCGAGGCGAGATCGGCGTCGAGGACGACGAAGCCCTCGTTCGTCGCAGCGAGCTCGACGAGCGCATCGCCGTAGGCGTCGACCACGTACTCGTCGGTGACCGCCGGACGCGACGACGCGATGCCGCTCTCCGGCTCGGCTTCGAGGGTGCCGCCGGAGGAACCGTCCTCGGCCTGCGCGACCGGCTCGAGCGCGAGCTCCTCGAGGCCCAGCTTCCGGAGGCGATCGTCGATGCGCGCGACGAGCTCGTCGTAGGCGCGCGCGAACGACTCGTCGTCCGGCGCGCCGGCGTGCCACCGATACGTGCCGCCGCCTTCGGCGAGCGCTATCGGGTGCTCCATGAAGGACACGCCCTTCCCCTTGATCGTCTGCGCGACGAGCGCTTTCGGGGAGTCGCCGCCCGCCCGGAAGTCCGCGAACGCCTCGGCGAGCGCCTCGTGGTCGTGGCCGTCGCAGGAGCGCACATGCCAGCCGAACGCGCGGAGCTTCGCCTCGAGGTCTCCGAGCGCGAGGATGTCCTCCGTACGCTTGTCGGACTGGAGCTCGTTGCGGTCGACGATCATCCAGAGGCAGCCGAGCCGCTCCTGCGCGGCGCCCTGGAGCGCCTCCCAGTTCTGGCCCTCCTGCAGCTCCCCGTCGCCGGTCATGACGACGACGCGGCCGCCGCGGCCGAGATGCCGCTTCGACCAGGCGATCCCGCGGCCCTTCGAGATCCCCATCCCGAGCGACCCCGAGTTCGCCTCGATCCCGCGTACGCCGACGTCAGGGTGGCCGTCGAGCCCGCCGAGCCGGCGCAGCCGCAGCAGCTGCTCCTGCGAGACGACTCCGAGCCCGAGCAGCGCGGCGTAGAACGCCGGCACGTCGTGGCCCTTCGACGAGAAGAACACATCACGGTCCGGAGCCTCGAAGCCGAGCTCTCCGACGTCGAGCTCCTCGTAGAGGAGGTGAACGACGAGATCGAGGGCGCTGAAGCTCGAGCCCAGGTGGCCGGAGCCGGCCCGCTTGACCGCGACGAGCGCATTCAGGCGGCACATGTCGGCGAGCAACGAGAGCCGGGAGCTCCGATCGGCGGCGGACGCGCGAACGCGATCGAGCTCCGACTTCGGGATGACGTGCAGCACCGGCACCTTACGACCCGAGACCGTATCCCACCGGCTGCGCGCCCTCGGCCTCGGCAGCGCGCCGTCCGAGGAGACCGGCGACTGCGAGCAGGATGAAGGCGGGGACGACCGGCGTGGAGTACTGGGCAACGGCATACACGGTCAGCGTCGTCCCGAGCACGACGAGCAGGCCGGCAGCCGCGAGCGAGACGGCGATCGCGGCTCGGGCAGGACGTCGCAGCGCGATCGCGCCGACACCGACGAGCAGCCACATGAACGGGCGTGGGAACCAACGCGACGCCTCGTTCACGGCGTCGAGCAAGCCGCTGCGCTGCTCTCGTTGAGGGAAGTTCCCTAGCAGTTCGCGCACCTCTGCATCGAGTTCCGCCGCACGCTCGCGGTCGCGCGGATCGCGGAAGACCACGCTGTGATCCGCTGCCGACGTCCAGACGTCGCGGATGCGCCCATCCGGCGTCGAGATGTACGCCGACTGGTACGCGGCCGGGATCGGCTCGCCCTCGCTCGGCACCGGGAGCTCCGGCTGGGATGGCGCCGCCTCGGAAGCCGAGGCGAGGGAACGGACGTCCGGGTTGGCGGACGCGGGCGGCTCCGGCGCATAGATCGGCCACAGGAGCAGCTGCCACGTGTCCTTCGCGACCCCACGTACGTAGTCGGAGGGATGTGCGAGCACCGCCTCTCGCCCCACCCGGCCGAGGTGCGCGTAGTCGTCGTCCCAGCCCCAGACACGATCCGAGAGGCCGATCAGGTCCTCGTGCATCCGGGCGCTGCCGGAGGAGAAGAACTCGTCGAGATCGATCCCGTACGACCGGTAGGGCTCGTTCGGGAGCAGCTCCCGCTCGACGACGCGGGCGAGCTCCTCCGAGGCCTCGCCGTTCCCGGGCTCGACGATGCGGTCTGCGACGAACGCGCGGAAGATCGGCAGGCTCGCTCCACCTCCGCGCACCACCGCGAAGTCGTCGGCACGGTAGTGGTTGTGCACCGCCCAGACTCCGAGCGGTAGCACGGCGGCGACCACGAACACTCCCGCGGCCGCGAACCGTTGCCGCCAGTCGCGTCCGACGACGAACGGCACGACGACGAGCAGGAGCAGGACCTGGCTCACGGGGCGGATGAGCACGAGCCCGGCGACACCCGCTCCCAGCAGCGCGGCCTGCCCGATGGTCGGCCGTTCGATCGCCCTGGCCAGGAGCAAGGCGAACACCGCGAAGCCGGCGGCGAACACCGCGTCGCTAGCCAGCTCGTGGAACAGGAGCACGTAACCGGGATAGAGGAGCAGAGCGGCAGCGGTCACGAGCGCCGCGCTCGGCCCGAACCGCCGCGCGATGAGCGCCCAGCAGAGGATGGAGAGCGCGTACCCGAGCGCGACCCCGACCTCGGCCACAACGGGGCCGAGCTCGAGCAGCCCGCCGGCGACGACGGGCGTGACCGGGGTTCGCGAGGCGAGCGCGTTGGGGTAGACGACGTGGCCGCCGAAGAGCTGGGTGTAGACGATCAGATAGCGGCCGAGGTCCCGTCCGACGGCCAACGGAAGCGCGAGCGAGACGACACCGTAGACGGCGAGAGAAGCCGCCACGAGCGTCGCTGCGGCGGCGCGCGTGTCGGCGAAACGCTCGAGGGAACGCCACGCGCCTCGAAGCCGTGCTGGGAGCGCGGGCACGCGCCCCAGGGTAGCGCCGGGCGGCGACGCTCTCAGAGCCCCTGCTGCTACGGTCGGCGGCGCCTCACGCCATGTCCGCTGCGCCCGAGATCTCCGTGGTGATCCCCTGCCTGAACGAGGAGGAAGCGGTGGGAACCGTGGTCGACCAGGCGTTCGAGGGGATCCGCAGGTCCGGCCGGCCCGGCGAGGTGATCGTCGTGGACAACGGGTCGACGGACCGGTCGCGCGAGGTCGCCGAGTCCCACGGCGCCACCGTCGTCGGAGAGTCGAGGCGCGGCTACGGCCGCGCGTACCTCACGGGCCTCGAGACGGCACGCGGGAAGTTCATCGTGATGGGGGACGCCGACCGCACCTACCCGCTCGAGGAGCTCGCTCCGTTCGTCGAGCGGCTCGAGCAGGGCGACGACCTCGTCATCGGCTCGCGCTTCCGGGGAACGATCCACGGGAACGCGATGCCGCCCCTGAACCGCTTCGTGGGGAACCCCGTCCTCACGGGGATGCTGAACGTGCTCTTCGGCGTGAAGGTGTCGGATGCCCACTGCGGCATGCGCGCGGTCCGCCGAGACGCGCTGACCGCGCTCGACCTGCACGCGACCGGGATGGAGTTCGCCTCCGAGATGGTCTTCAAGGCATACCGGCGCGAGCTGAACGTGAGCGAGATCCCGATCGACTACTACCCGCGCACGGGCGAGTCGAAGCTGAACCGCTTCTCCGACGCGTGGCGCCACGTTCGCTTCATGCTCCTGTACAGCCCGAGCTGGCTCTATCTCGTACCCGGCTTCGCCCTGCTCCTGCTCGGGCTCGCGGGCATGCTCGTGCTCGCGAGCGGCCCGGTCGACGTCCTCGGCCGCACGTGGCAGATCCACACGATGCTGGGGTTCGTCGCGCTGACCCTCATCGGCGCGCAGACCGTCCAGCTCGGCGTGTTCGCGCGCACCTACGCCCGCGTCCGCATCGGCGAGCGTGACGCCCTGCTCGAGCGGCTCGGGCGCGGCCTTCGACTCGAGCACGGCCTGCTCGCAGGAGGCGCGCTCGTCCTGCTCGCGCTCGTCGGAATGGCGGCGATCGGGATCGAGTGGGCGGCCGACGGGTTCGGCGCGCTCGGGCGCGCGTACGAGACGGCACTGCTCGCTACCGTGCTCGGGCTCGGGATCCAGGTCATCTTCGGGGCCTTCTTCCTGGCTCTGCTCGTCATGCCGCTTGCTGGTGACGTGTCCACCCGCGAGGCGCACGACCCGAGTGAGGTGTCGAACGTGCCCGGTGCGAACGTTGCGAATCTGCCTGATTTATGACCACCTCTACCCGCAGACGGTCGGCGGGGCAGAACGGTGGATGCGCGATCTGGCGACGCGGCTCGCGGCGGCCGGACACGACGTCACCTACCTGACGATGCAGCACTGGCCCGCGGACGACCCGCCTCGGCTCGACGGCGTGCGCATCCTGGGCCTGACGGAGCCGGGCAACGTGTACCGGGACGACCGCCGGACGCTCGTGGCGCCGCTTCGCTTCGGCTTCGCGGTCGCGCGGCACCTGGCGAGGCACGGCGCGGACTACGACGTCGTGCACACCGGGTCGTTTCCCTACTTCCCGCTGCTCGGCGCCGCCGCGAGCCGGCGCCGGCGCGGATACGCCCTCGTGGTCGACTGGTACGAGGTCTGGAGCCGGGAGTACTGGCACCGCTACGCCGGGCGCGTCGTGGGGACGATCGGCTGGCTCGTGCAGAAGCTCTGCGTACGCACGCGGCATACGGCGCACTGCATGTCGCAGCTGCATGCCCGCCGCCTGGTCGAGGCCGGCTACCGCGGCCCCGTGACGATGCTCCCCGGCCTGTACGCAGGGCCGACCGAGCCGTTGGGAGCCGGGCTCGTGGATCCGGACCTCGTGCTCTACGCCGGGCGCCACGTGCGCGAGAAGCGGGTGGACGCGCTCGTCCGCGCGTTCGAGCTCGCGCGCAGGCGGCGTCCGGGCCTTCGCCTCGAGCTGTACGGGGATGGTCCGGAACGGCCACGCATCGAGACGCTGGTCCGCGAGCTCGACCTGTCGGCCGCCGTCGAGATTCGTGGTCGCCGGCCGGAGGAGGAGGTCGCCTCGGCGATGGCACGCGCTGCGTGCGTCGCGACGGCCTCGGAGCGTGAGGGGTACGGGCTCATCGTCGTCGAGGCTGCGGCACGTGGTACGCCGAGCGTCGTGGTCGCGGACCCCGAGAACGCCGCGGTGGAGCTCGTCGCGGCGGGTGTCAACGGAGCCGTCGCCTCGAGCGCGTCCGCGAAAGACCTCGCGAGTGCGATTCTCGGCGTCGTCGAAGCGGGGGCCCGGCTCCGCGATTCGACGGTTCAGTGGTTCGTCGCGAACGCGGACCGGTTGAGGATCGATCGGTCGCTCGACCTCGTCGTCGAGGAGTACGCCCGGCTCCACGGCGACAAGCTCACGCCGGGCCCGGAAGCTCGAGGACGAGGAGCTCGTCGTTCCTGAAGCGCGGCCTGGCACCGAGGTTGGCGCTCGGATCGGTCGTGCAGCGCGGATCGACGACCACGTAGCGCACGCCGAGCGACTCTGCGACCTGCCTGCCTTCTTCCCCTCCACCGAGGATGGTCCGCGCCTGCCGTACGGCCGGAAGCAGATTCGTGAAGCCCGCCTGCCAGTCCTCGGCCGCGACGAACGTGCGCCGGCGGACGAGATACGGAACCCGCACCCCGAGGCAGCGGTCGGTGACGACGGCGACCGTCTCTCCCGATCCCTCGCGCTCGAGGTCGGCGCCGAACCTGGCGAGCACGTCCACGGTCCCGGACCGGGAAGCGCGTTCGTCGAGGAGTCGCTGGGGTAGGCGGAGCCCGATGGACGAGTGGGCGACGTACACGAACAGGACCGCGTAGGCGGCGACCAGCGCCCAATTTCCACGTAAGCGGAGCCACGAGACGCCGATGACCGCGACGAGCGCGATGCCGAGGTAGTAGACGACGCGCCGGTACTCGAAGGGGACGTGGAGCCGCCAGAGCTGGCTCACGAGCACGGCGGCCAACGCGAGAGCCCCGACGGCGAGGAGCGCACGGTCGGTCCGTAGCTCGCGTTTCGAGAGTACGAGCGCGATGCTGACGCCCACGAGGACGAGCAGAGGCCACGAGTAGTAGTCGACGATCGTGTCCAGGTCGATCCAGTGCGGGTCGAAGTTGCGGTAGCTCACGGGTCGTCCCAGGTCGGCGGCTTGCCTCCGCAGATGGACGATCACTCCCAGGCCGAGCACGCATGCGAGACCGATCCCTCCGAGCACTGGGCGCGTCACGCCGTCCGCCCACAGCGAGGCCGGCCCCGCGCGTCGGCGCAGGCCGAGCAGGACGTCGAGCAGCACGACGACGACCAGGAGGACTGCGACGACCGCAGCGCTCGGGGAGTGCATCGAGGCAAGCCCTGCGAGGGCGAGCCCGAGCAATGCCATCGTCCTCCAGCCACGGTCGCCTCGGTACATGAGACCGAGCGCGAGGAGCACGACCGGGATGAGCACGAGCGCGAACACCGTCCCGAGGCCGTGCCAGTACATCGGCTCGAGGCGAATCGGCGCCACCGAGTAGGCAGCCGCGGCCACGAGGCCCGCGCCCGCCCCCCAGAGACCCGCGATCGCCGCGAACACGCTCAGCACCGAGAGGGCGGAGACGACCGCCAGGCCACGGCCGAGCGAGCGGGAGGAGATGCCGTCGAGGATGCGGACGCTGCCGTAGACCGCCCCGATCCCGGGCTGCAGGGAGAAGAGCTGATCCTCTTCGCCCGCGTACGGGTCGTCGATGAGGAGCCCTTCCTGCGCGGCTACCTCGTCCGCGTAGAGGAGGTAGTACGCCCAGTCGGCGCCGGGCGGCGGAAACGGCTCGACGAGGTCCCAGGCTGACGCGAACGACAGCACGGAGAGCCCAGCGAGGGCAGCCAGCACGAGCGCGTCCCGGCTCGTTGCACGGGGTGGCCGTTCACCGCCGTCCGGGATGAACGCGCCCGCGAGCAGGAGCACGATCACGAGGCCCACGACCGACAGCCTGATCGAGAGCTCCGTCAGTGGAATACCCGCGAGCGAGACGGTCGTCAGGAGGATCGAGTACGACGCCAGGGCGAGGACCGGGAGCGCCGCGACGCGAACGGACAGGGCGTCGAGCGCACGTGGCAGGAACGGCAAGGCTGCGGTTCCGCACGCGAGCAGGAGGAGCGCCGTGGCGCACGTATACGGCTCTCCGACGACGAGCCTGGCGACCAGATCGACAGCGAGGGCACCAAGAGCAGCCGCTGAGAGGGCGGGACGCCTGCGGAGATCGAAGGTCACTGCGACGGCCGGCGGTGCTCGAGGAGCATCTCGACGCTCGCCACCTTCACGACGTCGGAGCATACGCGCGCTTCGAAACGGCACGTTGCCCGGGTCTCCCGTTGATCGACGTCCCTGTCCCGGTCATCGGCTAGCCTCGACCCGTGCTCGCCAGGCCCGGCCGCCGAAGCCCGGAACCGCGATGACGAGCGTCACCGACACCGGCTACGTCCCCGTGAAGGAGCGGCCGCTCAGCGGTCACCAGAAGCTCCTCGCGCTCGTCCCGGACGGGTCGCGCGTTCTGGACGTCGGCTGCTCGACGGGCTACCTCGCGCGCCCCCTGGTGGAGCGAGGCTGCTCGGTGGTCGGCATCGAGTTGAGCGAGGAGGCGGCCCAGGGTGCCCGTGAGGTCTGCGAGGACGTTCTCGTGGGGGACGTCGAGGAACTGGAGCTTCCGTTCGCCGACGCGTCGCTCGACGTGATCCTGTGCGGCGATCTCATCGAGCACCTGCGCGACCCGCGCCGCTTCCTCGAACGGGTTCGTCCGCTCCTTCGCCGCGACGGGCTCCTGGTGCTCTCGACCCCCAACGTCGCGAACTGGGCCATCAGGCTCGGGCTCCTCGCCGGGCGCTGGCGCTACACCGAGCGGGGCATCCTCGACCGAACGCACACGCACCTGTTCACGAGGAACACCCTGCGCGAGGCGCTGGACGCCACGGGCTTTCGCATCGTCACCTTCGACTTCACGGCCCCCGTTCCGGTCGTCGGGACGCCCGCTGTCGAGAGAGCCGCGCATACGGTCGGACGCGTGCGGCCCTCGCTCTTCGCGTACCAGTTCGTGGTCGCGGCGACACCCGCGTGATCTCCGTCGTCATCCCCGTCAAGGACGGCGGCAGTGACCTCGTCCGCTGCCTCGAGGCGATCCGCAGCCAGCAGGTCGGCGACGAGGTCGAGGTCGTCGTCGTCGACTCGGGGTCGACCGATGGCAGTCCCGAACGAGCGCGCCGCCTCGGTGCGCGGGTCTTCGAGATCCCAGCCCGAGGAGTTCAACCACGGCCGTACCCGCAACCTCGGGGCCGAGCTCGCGCAGGGGGACACACTCGTCTTCACGAGCCAGGACGCGTATGCGGCCGACGACGGCTGGCTCCGCACGCTCGTCGCGCCACTGCGCTCGAGCCCGGACGCCGCCGGCGTCTACGGCCGGCACGTCGCGCTCGATTCCGCCCCACCGCCCGAGCGCTACTACTGGGAGTTCATGTACGGGCCTGACCCGCGCGTGCAGCGGGTCGACGGACCCACCGACGTGAACTTCGAGACGACCCACTTCTCGAACGTGAACTCCGCGATCCCGCGGAAGCTCCTCCGCGAGTTCCCGTTCGCCGAGGACCTGATCATGAGCGAGGACCACGAGTGGTCGCGGCGCGTGCTGCTCGCCGGCTACTCGATCCTCTACGAGCCGCAGGCCGTCGTCCTGCACTCGCACACGTACTCCATCGCCGGGGCGTTCCGCCGCTTCTTCGACTCGGGCGCCACCGCGGAGCGCTCGTTCATGGGCGACACGCCCGAGGCGCGCGCGGTCCTACGACGGGCGAGTGTTCGCTACGCACGCGGCGAGGTCGCCTGGCTCTGGACGACGGGCCGTCGGCGCTGGATTCCGTACACGGCCGTGTACGAGCTCGCGAAATTTGCCGGTCTCCAGCTTGGCCGCCGACACGAGCGGATCCCGGTCGGCGTGAAACGCCGGCTCAGCTCGCTGCCCGAGCACTGGGGGGACGGGCGCTACGCAGCTCAGGCGCCGGCCCACGGATGCTCCTGGAGGACGCCCTCTACGACCTCCACGCCCCATCCGGGCCGGGTGGGAATCCGCAGCTCTCCACCCTCGATCTCCGGAACGGCCGTCACGAGCTCGTCGCGCCACGGCACGTCGTCGACGTCGAACTCGAGGATGCGGGCGTTCGGGATCGCTGCGCACCACTGCGCGCCGATGAAGGTCGCGAGGTGCGAGTAGTAGTTGTGCGGCGCGCAGTTCACCTCGAACGTCTCCGCGAGGTCGGCGATCTTCTTCGCCTGGTGGAACCCGTTCCAGATGACGTCCACCGATGCGACGTCGAGCGCGGCCGCTTCCAGGAACGGCCGGAACTCGCGGACGCCGTAGAGATTCTCGCCCGAGCAGACGGGCATCGGAGCGCGTCCGCGGACGACCGCGAGCGCGGCCGCGTCGAACAGGTCCACCTCGAGCCAGAGCAGGTCGAACGGCTCGAGCGCCTTCGCGACGTGGAGGCAGCCCTCCGGCTCGAGGTTGAAGTTGAGGTCGACGATCGGGCGCGCGTTGCCTCCGGTGCCGCTGCGGAACGCCTCGAGCAGGCGCACGAGGACGTCCGCGATCTCGTCCGCCTGCGCGGTTCCGCCGCCCGACCCGAAGCCCGGCATGAGCACCGCCGGCTCCTCGCCCGGGACGACGATGTTCGTCTTGAAGGCTCGGTAACCGTGCTCGACGACCTCGCGGCCGAGCGCCCCGACGTCGTCGTACGACGCGAGCTTCGGCGTCCCCGTCACCTCGAACGCGCGCGCGCGCGTCGTCCCGCAGTGCGACCAGTAGAGCGGCACCGTGTCCCGCGTCGGGCCGCCGAAGAGCTCGTACACGGGCACTCCGAGCGCCTTTCCCTTCAGGTCGAGGAGGGCGTTCTCGATCCCTCCGATCGCTTTCGCGATGACGGACCCCGGGCTCTGCCGCGTCGCGCGGTACAGATCCCAGTAGATGCGCTCGACCGCTCGCGGCTCCTGGCCGACCACGAGCGGGGCTAGATCCTCGACGATTCCCGCAAGTCCGCGCGGCGAGCCGTGCGAGTCCGTGATCTCGGCCCAGCCGACGAGCCCGTCGTCGGTCGTCGCCTTGAGGAAGATCCAGGGCCGCCACCCGGCGTCGCAGAAGAGCGTCTCGAGGCGCGCGACCTTCACGAGGCCGGAGCATACGGGGGCGCCTCGACCCGAGGCAGCTGCGCCACGCCGGCCTCGACCAGCCGCTCGGCGCGCTCCCAGTCCTCCTCGTCGTCCACGTTGAAGCCCTCGTAGCCCTCGGTGAAGAACGGTGCGAGGACGCGGCCCTCGCGCGTCCCGGTCTCGGAGACGACCCGCGTCCAGGCGATCTCGAGCGCGCTGTTCTGCACGTAGACCTGCGGAAGCGCCTGGTACTGGCCCGCGTGCCAGGCGACGTCGAGGTGCGACTGGTCGAGCAGGGGACGCATCGTGCGCCCGTCCTCCTCGAGCACCCACGTCTTCCCCGGGTGCTGCTTCACGAGCTCGACCGCCCGCACGGAGTCGGCCTCCGGCGTGGCGAGGAGCTGCTCGAAGCCGCGCCGCACGGTGTCGGGCCCGCGAAACGGGTTCGTCGCGCGGATGATCGCGAAGACGTCGTAGCGCTCCTCGAGGCGCTCGAGGACGTCCCGGAGCCATTCGACGTCCGGCGACGTGGAGGTCGCGTACTCGGCAGGCCGCAGGAACGGGACGTCGGCGCCGTAGTGGCGCGCCACGTCGGCGATCGCCTCCGAGTCCGTCGAGACGACGACCCTCTCGAAGACGCTGCTCTGGCGAGCCGTCTCGATCGCGTATGCGAGCAGCGGGTGGCCGGCGAGCCGCCGCACGTTCTTACCCGGCACGCGCTCCGAGCCGGAGCGGGCGGGAACGAAGGCGACCGCGCTCGGTGTCGCGCTCATGACTCCGGCGCGATCTGGGCGGTCGCCTGCTCGAACAGCTCGGTCAGCACCGGGCACGGCACGCCGAGCCGCTCGCCGGCGCGGACGACCGAGCCCGTGATGGCGTCGAGCTCGGACTGCCGTCCCGCCTCGATGTCGCGTGCGGTGGAGGTGGTCATGGTAGTCGTCCAACTCGCCGATGATCGCCCACTGGGTGGAGGGAAGGAGCGTGACCCCGTCGGCCGCCGCGATCGCGCAGGCCTCCTCGATCGCGTCCTCGAGCACGCCGCGCCAGGCCCGGTCGTCCAGCAGCGACCCGAGCGGCCGGTGCGAGTACGCCGTCGCCGCGGCGAGGACGGCCAGCCGGGCGGCCTTGTCCCAGAGCACCGCCTTCTCGCTCTCGCCGATCAGCACCTCGAACGCCGCCGCGTTCGAGCAGCGCCGCGGCTCGCTCGAGCTCCTCGTCCGACAGGTCGTCCGAGGCGATCGAGACGAGCGCGGAGAGGCTCTTCTGGATGATCTGCACGCGCCCCACCCGGTACGCCTCGAAGCGGGAGATCGTCCCGGCGGCGACCCGCGGCCCGAGCCGCTCGCGCACGACGTCCAGGTGCTCGAGCCCGTTGAGGAGCGGGATCACGACCGCGTCCTCGACCGCTGCCGGGTCGACCTGGTCGAGAGCCTCCTCGAGCTGGTGCGCCTTCACGGCGATGAGCAGGATCGCGCACCGGCTGCGTGAGCTCCTCGCGGACCTCCACGCGCGCGTACGACGGGCTCGCGCCCGTCCACCTCGAGCGACAGCCCGGAGAGCGCGAGCACGCCGACCATGTCGCGCCGTGGGAGGCAGACGGTGTGCACCCCCGCGGAGGCAAGGTGGACGGCGAGCGCGCCGCCCACGGCTCCCGGGCCGAGCACCGCGACGGTGTCGTTCACGTGCGGGCGGGATCGGAGACGAGGTTCACGACCTTCCAATCGGAGTAGACGTCGAGCGCCTCGACCCCCGCCTCGCGCCAGCCCGTTCCGGACTGCTTCACGCCGCCGAAGCCCATGTGCGGCTCCGAGCCGTGCGTACCTGCGTTCACCACCACGACGCCTGCCTGCACCTTGTCCGCGAAGCGCATCGCACGGTGCAGGCTGGCCGTGTGGATCGCCGACGTCAGCCCGTACGGCGAGTCGTTCGCGACCGCGATCGCCTCGTCGAGGTCGCGAACGCGGTGGAGGATCGTGACCGGCCCGAAGAGCTCCGTGCACGCGATCTCCGAGTCCGGGTCGGCGCCCTCGAGCACCGTCGGAGCGAGCTGCCAGCCCGGGTCCTGCTCGCTCGCCGCCGGTGAGCACCCGAGCTCCGTCGGCCACGGCACGCGCGATCGCCGCGAGGATGCGCTCGCGGCTCTCCTCGCTGATGACGGGCTCGACGGGCAGCGTCCTCGCACCTTCGAGCAGCCGGTCGCGGAACTCGTCGTACACCGCGTCGAAGACGACGAGGCGGCTCGCGGACGCGCAGCGCTGACCCGCGTTCGAGAAGGCGGCCGCGAGCGCCCAGCGCACGGCGTTCTCGAGGTCTGCGTCGTCACAGACGACGAGCGCGTTCTTCCCCCCCAGCTCGAGGCAGACCTTCGCCAGCCGGCCACCCGCTGTCTCGTTGATCCACCGGCCGGTCGCGGCCGAGCCGGTGAAGCTCACGAGGTCGACGCCGGGATGCTCGACCAGCGGCGCGCCCGCTTCCGCACCCGTGCCCTGGACGACGTCGAGGACGCCCGGCGGCACGCCCGCCTCGGCTGCGAGCTGCCCGAAGAGCCAGGCCGACGCGGGTGTGTGCTCCGACGGCTTCACGACGGCCGCGTTGCCGCAGAAGAGAGCGGGAAAGGCCTTCCAGGCGACGTTCGGCAGCGGCGTGTTGAAGCTCATGATCAACGCCGCGACGCCGAGCGGCTGCCGGACGGTGAGCACGGTCCGGTGGGGCATGCTCGCCGTCGTCGTGCGCCCGTAGGAGCGGCGCCCCTCGCCGGCGACGAACAGCCCCATCTCGACGGCCGCATCTGTCTCGCCGCGCGCGAGCTCGAGCGACTTGCCGGTCTCGGCGGCCACGAGCTCCGACGCCTCCTCCCGGCGCTCGCGCAGGAGCAGAGCGAGCTCTCGCAGCACATTCCCGCGCTCGACGGGTGTTCGCTCTGCCCAGTCCGGCTGCGCGGCTCGGGCGGCGGCGACTGCGGCTTCGACATCCGCCTGCCCGGACCTCGCAAGACGGCAGAGCAACGTGCCGTCGTCGGGGCGCAGCTTGTCGAGCCACTCCCCCGATGCGGCGGGCGCCGCGTCGCCCGCGATGAGGTTCGGAATCTCGGCCGGGATCACCGGTGCAGCATCACCAGGCCGACCAGCCGCCGTCCACCACGACGTTCGCACCGGTGACGTACGAGGACGCATCCGAGGCGAGGAAGACGACCGCGCCGAGCGCCTCCGGCGCCTCGAGCATCCTGCCCATCGGCACGCGCGCCGTGTACGCGTCCAGGAACTCCGCCGGCTGGTCGTTCCAGACCCCTGCGAGCGTCAGCGTGTTGACGCGCACGCCAGCCTTGGCCCAGTACGTCGCGAGATAGCGCGTGAGGTTCAGCACCGCCGACTTCGAGACCGAGTACGCGACCGGCTTCACGAAGGTCTCCCCCTGCTCGCGGCGGAACGCGTACAGGTCCTGGACGGGCGAGAGCAGGCCGTAGATCGAGGAGACGTTGACGATCGACCCGCGGCCCTCGCGCGCCATCGCGCCGCCGAGCACCTGGCACGCGAGGAACGTGCCCTTGACGTTCACGTCCATCACGGCGTCGAACGACTCCTCGGGGTAGCTCTCGAAGGGGCCGACCTCCTCGGCGGGGGCATCGGGAGGTGAGTCGAGTCCGGCGTTGTTCACGAGCAGGTGGGGGACGCCCCACTCCGACTCGACGTCGCGCAGCGCCTGCTCGAGCGACGCGCGGTCGGTCACGTCGACCTCGAACGCGCGGACGCCGTCCGGCGCGTCGCCGGCAGCCAGGTCGAAGCTCGCCACCTTCATCCCGCGCTCGGCGAGGCCGGACGAGTACACGGTGCCGAGCTGCCCGAGTCCGCCGGTGACGACGGCGACGCGGCCGGAGACGTCGAAGAGCGGATCGGTCACGCGTCGTGCGCGCCGCCGGGCACCGTGACGCCTTCCTCCACCTGCTCGACGTCGAGCAGCGTGACCTCCTGATCGAGCGCGAGCGGCCGGAGCAGCTTCCGGCCGAGGAGCTCGTCGAGGTGGTACGGCGGCAGCCCGCTGTCCGCCGGGGACTTCGCGACGAGGTCTCCTTGCGCGAGCACGTGCGCCTCCGGAAGCTCGCGTGCCGCGACGAGCTTCTTCCCCATCTTCTCGAGCGGCTTGCGCTCGCTCGGCAGCTTCCGCTTGACGCCGTCGCCGAGCGCCGTCGGCACGCGGTGCAGGTCGCGGACGAAGCGCCGCATCCCGTCGGGCATCAGCGAATAGGCGTGATCGGTGCCCTTCCACGCGTGATTCAGCGTGAAGTGCTTCTCGAACACCCGAGCGCCGAGCATGAACGCGACCGGCGCCATCGCGATCCCGTTGTGATGGTCGGAGAGCCCGATGACGAGCTCCGGGTAGCGCTCACGGAGCGTGGAGATGACCGCGAGGTTGAGATCCTCGACGTCCGCCGGATACGAGGCAGTGCAGTGCAGGACGCAGAGCTGCGTGTTCACCCCGAGCACGGCCTCGACCGCGCGATCGATGTCCTCCATCGTCCCGCCGCCCGTGGAGAGGAACATCGGCTTGCCGAACGCCGCCACGTGGCGCAGGAACGGGACGTTCAACAGGTCCCCCGAGGCGAACTTGAACGCGGCCACGTCGAGCTCCGCGAGCAGGTCCGCGCTCGGCTCGTCGAACGCCGCCGCGACGAACGCGACGCCCGTCTCCTGCGAGAACCGGCTGAGCTCGAACCAGGCGCCCTTGTCGAGCTCGAGCGCCTCGCGATGCTCGCCGTAGGTCGGGCCGAAGCTGTTCTCGTTGTCGTACGGGCGACTCGTAGAACGAGCGCGTGAAGAGCCGCCTGTTGTCGCGCTTCTGGAACTTGACCGCGTCGACACCGCACTCCGCGGCAGCGCGGACGAGGTCCTTCGCCTTCTCGAGGTCGCCCTGGTGGTTGTGCCCGATCTCGGCGATGACGTACGCCTCGCCGTCCCGCGAGATCCGCTTGCCGTCGACGATGACCTCCGGCACGGCCCCGATGGTACTGAGCGCGCCCGAAGCCGGTGCTAGCCGCGCATCCCCAGGCCCCAGTCGAGCCTGAAGAGGACGAGGAAGCCGCCGACGATCGTCGTCGGCAGGTACCACGACGCCTGGAGCAGGAAGGAGAAGGCGAGCGCGTCCTCTCGAGGAACGTCGAACGCGCCGAGGGCGGCGACCGACAGCCACTGGTACGTCCCGACGAACCCGGGCGAGGAGGGGATGGCCACGCCGAGGTTGAGCACTGCCGTCACGAACACGCAGTCGCCGAGGGCGAGCTCGATGCCGAGCGAGCGCGCCACCAGCCAGACCGCGACCGCGAACGCGCCCCACGCCAGGAGGCTCAGCCCGAGCGCCTCGACGACGAGCCGCCGGCCCAGGGGCTCGGCGAGCGTGTCCACGACATCGCGTGCGATGCGTCGCAGTCGCCCTCGTTCTCGGCGGTCCCGATGCCTGACCCGCGCATAGCCGCGCGCGGCGGCCAGCAGGACGAGCAGCAGCACCACGAGCAGCGCTCCGCCGATCGCGATCTCGCGGATCCAGCCCGCCGAGGCGACGAACGGGAGCGAGACGAGCAGGAAGACGAATAGCGCGACGACGTCCGATCCACGGTCGAGCCCGACGGTGGCGAGAGCCCGACCGGACGGGATGGCCGCATCGACCGCGAGCCAGCGCGCGCGGAAGAGCTCGCCCAGCCGGCCGGGAAGCACGTTGTTGCAAGCGACCGCTCCGACGACGAGCTCGAGGAAGCGGGGGAGGCCAGGGCGCTCGGTCTGCGCGATGCGGCGCCAGCGGGCGGCCTGGAACACGTAGACCGCGGCGATCGCGAGGATCGCGAGCCCCACGAGACCCAGGTCTGCCTCCCGCGCGGCATCCCAGACCGCGTCGACGTTCGCATTCCGGAACGCGAGCCAGAGGAAGAGGATGCTCGCGGGGATGCCGACGACGAGCCCGAAGACGACCGCCCGCCGGAGCGAGCGCGACGACGACGCCTCGGTCTCCACCGCACCGTCGATGGTCACGCTGGCGACACCCGCCCGCCACGCTAACGTCCCGCGATGCCCGCGGGGCTGTCCATCCTCATGCCCGTCTACAACGAGCGAGCGACCGTGGAAGCCGCGATCGCGGACGCGCTGTCCGCCGAGCTCCCCGTCGAGCGCGAGCTCGTGGTCGTCGACGACGGCTCGACCGACGGCACAGCCGAGCTCCTGCGCGACAACAGCTGGCCCGACGCGATGAGAGTCGTCTTCCACGGACGCAACCAGGGAAAGGGCGCTGCCGTACGCACCGCGCTCGAGCACGCGTCCGGCGACTTCTCCGCGATCCTGGACGCGGATCTCGAATACCGCGCCGCGGATCTCGCGCCGATGCTCGAGCCACTTCTCTCAGGCGACGCGAACGTCGTCTTCGGCACCCGCGCCTGGCATGCGCACTCCTCGTACGGGTTCTGGTACGTGATGGGGAACAAGGCGGTCACGTTCGCGACGAATCTCGTCTACAACTGCTGGATCTCGGACGTCATGACGTGCCACAAGGCGATGCGCACCGAGGTCTTCCGCTCGCTGCGCCTCAGGGAGCGCGGCTTCGGGATCGAGCCCGAGATCGCCGCACGCGTGCTCCAGACCGGCGAGCGCATCTACGAGGTGCCGATCACGTACCGCGCCCGGTCGCGCGAGGAGGGCAAGAAGCTCACCGCGCTCGACGGGCTCCGCGTCCTGCGGACGCTGCTCCGCTGCCGGATCGCCTAGTGGCGGACGCGCTCCAGCACGGCGTGCTCGAGGCGCTCGAAGGAGCGAAGAACTACAACTCCTGGGTCGCGTCGCTCGTCGCGCCGTACCTCGGAGACGACCCGATCGAGATCGGCAGCGGGACCGGGACGTACGCGCGAGCTCTGGCTCGAGGGTGGTGTGCAGCGGCTGACGGTGAGCGACCTCGACCCGGTGCTGCTCGAGCGCCTTCGGGAGCGCTTCGCGGACGACCCGCGCGTGAGCGTCCGCGAAGTCGACCTCCTCGATGCTCCGGCGGCACAGCACTCCGCGTTCGTCGCGCTGAACGTGCTCGAGCACATCGAAGACGACGTGGCGGGGCTCGCCGCAGCCGCTCGTCTGCTGCGCCCGGGCGGGGCGGTGATCGTCTTCGTCCCGGCGTTCGAGTTCGCGATGAGCCAGTTCGACCGCGCAATCGGGCACTACCGCCGGTACACGGTCGACACCCTCGGAACGGCGATGACGAAAGCAGGGCTGGAGCCCGAGGAGGTCAGGTACGTCAATGCTCCCGGCCTCCTCGCCTGGACCGTCGGCATGCGGCTACTGCGGATGCAGCCTCGGGAGGGCGCGGTCCTCAGGAGCTGGGACCGCGTCGTGATCCCGGCCGCTCGCCGCATCGAGGCGCGGTGGCGGCCGCCCTTCGGGCAGTCCGTGCTGGCTGTCGCCCGCACTCCTGCGTGACCGAGCTCGGCGGGCTCGTCTGGCTCCTCGCGATAGCGCTCGGCGGGCTGGCCGTCGCGCCGGCTCGCTCGTCGCGTGCTGCCTGCGGTTCGCGTCGCCTGGTCGAGTTCGTCCTCGCCGACGTACGTCCTCGCCTGGACGTGGCTCGTCGCGCTGACCCTTCGCTTTCGCCGCCGCAGCTCGTCACCCGCGGATGGCTGCTCGCCGGGTTCGGCGTCGGGCTCGGGTCTCGCGCTGCTCGTGTGGACGCCTCGCGGTCGACCCGCGCCGCCACCGTTTGTCCGCGCGCGCTCGCTGCCGGCGCGCCACGCACTGCCGGACGCCGATCCTGTCTCGTCCTCGCAGTCGGCGTCGCGCTCGGCGTCGTCTACTCCCTCGCGCTCGCCCTCTTCGTCCCGGCGAACGACGGGCGATGCGCTGCGCGTACCACCTGGCACGGGCGGCGTTCTGGAAGCAGGAGCACCAGCTCGGCTACATCGCAAACGCGGTCGAGCCGCAGGCTCGACGTCAATCCGCCGAACGCGGAGATCGGGCAGCTGGCCACGATGGTACTTCGCGAGCAGCGATCGCTATCGTCGCGCTTCCCCAGTTCGCGGCATACGCAGCGCTCGTGCTCTGCGTCGCGGTACTCGCCCGGCGGATCGGGCTCGGACTTCCAGGAGGCGCTCTTCGGCGCCCTCGTCTTCGCGACGCTCCCTGTGGTGCTCGTGCAGGCGTCGAGCTCGCTCAACGATCTCGTGGTCGCGTCGTTCCTCTGGCCATCGCAGCGGTCTTCGCGCTTCGTCCGGGACGCGCGTCTCTCGTCCTCGTCGCTCTCGCGATCGGGCTGGCGGTCGGAACGAAGTTCACGGCACCGTCCTCGCGCTGCCCTGCTTGGCGCTCGTCGCGGCCGTCGCCCGGCCCCGCCGGGCTGGGCTGCGCTGATCGTCGCCGGGCTGGCCGGGGCTTGCGCTCGGATCCGCGTGGTACGTGATCAACCTCGTCGAGACCGGGAAGCTCGACGGAGGGCTCGCAGAGACGGCCGACCAGCGAGTCGACCTCGGAGGTCGCCGCGATCACCGCAGAGCTGCTGCGCAGCTGCATTCGATCTCGTCGACATGTCCGGAGTGCCGCGTCGGCCGTATCTCGTCGCTGTTCGCCGTCGCGCCCTCGCGCTCGCAGCTCGTCGGCCTGCGTGAGCGCGCCGCCGGGCGATGCCGAGCTGGCCGTTCCTCGTCGCGCTCACTGGAGCCTTCGTCGTCGATTCCTCCCCTCGTAGCCGGGGCTCCACGAGCGTCGCGTCGTCTACAAGGCCTGGGTCGCACTCGACCGTCCTGGTGACCCGCCCTTCGGGACCGGCTGGAGACCTCAACGACGACGCGGACTCCACGGTGTCCTGGTTCGGGCCCGCTGGGCCTCCTTGCTCCTCGTGGTCGATCCCGGTCGTCGTCCGGCTGCGACTCCGGCGGCGAGACTCCTGTCGATGGCGTTCGTCGCCTTCTCGCTCGCACCTCTGATCCTCCTCGCTCACGCTCGCGCTGACCATCGTCTGGGACCCGTAGCGCGGACGTTTCTGATCTTCGGGGTCGCACTCGCCGCCGCGACGTGGGGAGTCCTCGCAGATACCCGCATCGCTGCCGGCGTCGTCGCGGCGATCGGCGCCACCTCGCTCGGCGCTGTCCCTCGCGAACCACGTGGGGAAGCCGTCGGGGCTCGGCGAGATCTGGACGCCCGGGCACTGCCCGTTCGTCCGGTGGAGTCGATCTGGGGCGTTCCGCGCGGGGATGCGCAGACGCGGCTGCGTCCCGGTCGGGCGAGAACGTGCTCTTCCGCTAGCTCGAAGAACGTGCCCGGCGACGCGAGCTCGCGTCGGTGCTCGCGAGAACGACTACCTCTTCCCGTACTTCGGGCCCGACGTCTCCGCCGTCACGTCGATCTGGTCGACGACGGTGCCTCCGGTGCGAGACTGGTTGGTCGTCAGCCCGGACGACGATCGACGCTGCCCTGACGCGTGGCGGCTCGTTTTCCGACGCCGGGCTGGGTCTGATCGAGCGCCGCGTCGCGCCGGACGACTGCCTCAACGGTGAGCGACGACTCGATAGGCGGCTCCGAGCGACTCGGTCGCCGTGCTCCAGGAGTAGCGCTCGCGCGCTGCTCGCCTCGCCGCCAGGCCCAGGCGCACCCGCTCGCGCTCGTCGGCGAGTAGCTGCTCCAGCGCCGCTCGCAGCCGCACCGGATCGCCCGGCGGGACGAGGAGTCCCGTCACGCCGTCCTCGACGGCATCGAGGAGCCCCCCGACCGCGGACGCGACAACCGGCCGGCCGTACGCCATCGCCTCACGGGCCACCATCCCGTAGCCCTCGCGCCGCGACGGGCAGACGACGACGGCTGCACGCTCGTAGTACGTGCCGAGCTCGCTCGGCGCGACGAACCCGACGGCGTCTGGGACGAGGTCGCGCAACGGCCCATCGCCGACGACAACGCGTGAGATGCCGTCCGTCGCGGTGACGAGCTCTTGGATGCCCTTCTCCTCGGAGAGCCGCCCGACGTAGAGCACGTGCGGCGGATCGTCCGGATCCCCGACGCCATCCGGGATCTCCACCCCGGTCGGAATGACCCGGACTTCGCGCGCACCCAGGCTGCGCGCGCTGTCAGCCAGCGCATTCGATGCGCACACGACGATCCGCGCCCGGCGGACGAGCGGCCGGGCGAGGACTCGTGCGCGGAGGGCGAGCTCCACGTCCGTGCCCCAGAGCTGGAGCACGAACGGCCTGCGGGTCGCGAGCGCCGCGAGCGCCGAGGGCAGCCAGTGGGCGTGGACGAGGTCGGCGTCCCGCGCAGCGCGGCGTGCGGCGCGCGCGTAGGAGAGCAGGAAGAGCGGCAGCGCCAGCGCCAGCCACGGGCGGCGCCGGATGTTTCCCGGGATGCCGTGTCCGTAGGCGAGGCCGAAGTGCCGGAAGGACGCCGGCGACACGACGTCGACCTCGACCCCGGTCGCACGCACGTGCTCGACGGCGTCCCGCACGAACACGCCGGCCACGTCGTCCGGCGTTCGCGGGTACGAGGTCGTCAGGACGACGACGCGCATCAGGCGCGCACGGACGGGGCGCGTCGCCCGAAGACGACCGGCACCGCGACCGCGAGCACCGCGAAGACGTAGAAGTAGTAGAAGGTCATCGTGAGGTAGAAGACGTTCGCGACCAGCGTCGCGACGAGCGCTGCCGTCATACCCCACGCGAGCGGCCGCACACGCGCGGCGAGCGGATCGCGAACGGCGTCGAGGGCCCGCCCCATGCGCCGCGCCGCGCCGAGCCGCCGGAAGGTCCAGAGGACGAAGACCGCGAACAGCGCCGTCCCGACGATCCCGGTCTCCACGATGGTCGCGACGTAGAACGAGTGCGGCCCGAAGTCGGGCCGGCCGGTCACGAACTCGTAGTAGACGGCGAAGTTGTTCAGCCCGAGGCCGAAGAAGGGGTTCGTCGAGAGCACGTCCGGAATGAACTCGTAGACGAGGAAGTGCGGGGAGGCCGCGGCTCGCGACGTCTGCGTGCGCGCGGTGATGACGCGGTCGAAGAAGTCCCAGCGCACGACGACGATCGCCGCGATCAGCAGCAGCACCGCGCCGACCGGCACGAGGAGCTCGCGGCGGGTGAGGTAGCGGCGGTACGGGATCGCGAGGATGAGGGCACCGCAGGCGAGCCCGAGCAGCCCGCTCCGCGAGAGCGTCGCGAGCTCGACGAGCAGGCAGAAGGCGAGGAACGCGGCGAGCGGCGTCTTGAGCCGGTGGCCCGGCTCGAGCCGAAGGTAGATCGGCGTCAGCACGAGCAGCGGGATCACGAGCTCGATGCCGAGGTGGTTGGGGTCGCCGGTCAGGCCGTTCGGCCGGAAGACGCTCCGGCCGTCCACGGCGCCGAAGATGTTGATCGACGTGTCGCGGCCCGTGAGCGGCTCGATGAGCAGCGAGTCGAGGTTCCCGACACCGAGCTCGGCGGCGAGCAGCTGCACGATCCCGTAGACGGCGTTCAGCGCGATCCCGCCGCAGAGCGCGGCGAGCGCGTACCAGTAGAACCGCTGCGACCGACGCGCGAGCAGCGTCACGCCCGCGACGAGGAACCCGAAGTGGAGCACGAACTTCACCATCCCCTTCGTCCACTGCGTGAGCGCCTGCTCCGTGTCGAGGTTGAAGAACCCGACGAGGTAGACGACGAGAAAGGCAGCGAAGAACGCGAGCCCGACCATCGACGTTCGCGTGAGCCGTCCGTCGCCGCGCTCGAGGCGATCCCAGATGAACGCGAGGAGGAACCCCGCGGTGAGGACGTCGGCGAGCGAGAGGTCGGCGGCGAGCTCCCAGTGGATCTTCGCGAAGGTGACGAAGAGGATCGTCGCGAGGAAGAGCCCGTCGATCGCGGGCTGCGCGAGCACGCGCTCGCGTGGCGTCGTGCGGAGGGGAACCGCGGCGGTCGTCACGGCCGCGCGAGCGTAGCTCAGCCGCTCTGGGCTCGTTCGCCGGGTCGGGCTCGTCGTCTAGAGCGCGAGCTCGACGCGGGCGTCGAACCCTGCCTCCCGCACCTGCTCTGCGAGAGCCTCGGCCTGCACGATCGACTCGACCCCGTCGTAGTAGACCTTCCAGCGACCGCAGGCATCGAGCGCGAGGTCGGCGCCGACGAATCCGATGTCGGTGAGCTTCGCGAGCAGCGCCTCGGCTGCGGCGGGATCGTCCAGGCGACCGTAGACGACCTCGACCTCCGTCTCCGTGTCCGCCTCCGCCACCCGGGCGCACTCGTCGCGGGACGGGAAGCGAGGCCCGTCGCCGGCTAGGGAGACGACCGGGTACGCGAGCAGCGGGACGAGCACGATCGCGCCCGCGAGGAGCCGGAGCCGACGCTGTGTCAACGGCCGTCCTCCATCGCCACGGCCCGCCACCGGCCCCAGACCTCGGCGAGCAGGAGCGGAGCACCGACGGCGCCGAGCACGGCCGCGGCGCCGGTATAGCGGACGATCGGGTTCACGGACTCGTCGGCGCTGATGGGAAGCTCGGTGAACACCGCGGAGACCCAGGCCCCACCGAGGACGAGCAGCGCAAGCACCAGCCCCAGGAAGAGCGCATCCCGGCGGTCGCCCCAGATCGCGGCGACGCCGAGTGCGAACACGAACAACACGGTGAGGAGCGACCAGAGCCCCGGATCGACGAGCACGTCCAGCGAGAGCTCGAGCGACTCCCGGACGCGGCTCCACTCCGGCAACACGCTCGGCGGCGACTCACCGGGGAGATCGTGATCCCGGTACCACAGCCGCCAGGGCACCGCGACACCCGCGACGAAGGCCGTGACCAGGCCAAGTCGCAGCCAGGCGGCTCGGGCTCGATCCGCGGAGGACACCCCGAGCGCGACGACGAGGATCGCCGACAGGAGCAGCCCTTCACGCTTCGTCAGCACCGCCGCGCCCAGGAGAATCGCGAGAGTCGGCAGGTGCCACGGTGCCGCCTCCCGAAGCCAGAGAACGCCAACGACGACCCCGATACAGACGAAGAACTGGAGCAGGAAATCGGCCTGCGGGATGAGAAGCCACTCCGTCATCCGAGGCGCCACGAGTGCGAGGAGCAGGAACGGCCAAAGGAGCCAGGCGGGCACGTGCTCCGACACGAGCCCCGCCACCGCTGCGACGAACGCGGCCGCGTAGAACCAGTACTGGAGGTGGAGCGTCAGCACGTCGACGCCTCCCATGGCATGGAACGCAGCGACGTCGAGGAGCGGTACGAGGGGCGGGTACGAGGCGTTCGGGAACTGAGCGAGCCGTTCCGCGTCGAGTTCGCCGAGCGCGTAGATCACCTTCGCCTTCGGGATCCAGAACGCCCACGCGTCGTACGCGTACAGGCCCTGGAGGCGGCCGGCGCGGAAGAGGGCTTCGAAGAAGACGGCCGTCGCTGCGACGCCGGCTGCGCTCACGAGCGAGAGCTTCGTGAGCACGAGCGGCGGCGACCTGCCCGGCCAGCGACGCCCTCTCGCACGTCCCAGGAGCACGGCGGCGGCGGTCAATCCGACGAAGGTGACGACGAGCGCCGGCCCGCGGATCGGGGCTCCCGCGACCAGCAGCAGCAGCCAGAGGATCCCGAGCGCCCCGAGGCCCAGGAAGTACGCCAGCCCTGCGAGGCGGGCCCACTCACGCCACGACGCGATGTCGCGCACCGCCCAGAGGAGCGATGACCCGACGACGAGGTACCCGCAGTTGAGGACGACGAGCCCGACCAGCGCGCGCATCGTCATCGTGATCGCCGTACGAGGGCATTCCCGTCCTCGTCGCGCCACACGACCTCGCCCGAGTACCGCTCGAGCTCGCAGTTGAAGCAGACGACCCAGTCGCCTCCGGCGACTTCCCGCCGTGGCGTGAGGACGTAGCGCACGAACCGCTGGGTGTGGTCGGGCGCGAGAGGGGGCCAGCTCTCGAGGCGCTCGCCGACGGCGACCTCGAAGGTCTCGTCCATCGGAATGCGAGCGCGGGCCTCGTACATCGACGCCTGGGACGGCAATGCAGAGTTACCGCCGGCGATCTCCCGATCCGTGTACGACTGGGCGGCGTTCCTGCTCGCAAGGTCGCCGAGATCGGAGAGCGCCGCCGGATAGCGGACGAGCCCGGCGGCAGCGGCGACTCCGACGCAGGTGAGCACTGCAAGCCGTGGAAGTGCCCCGGGCGCCCGGAGGCGGTGCGTGGCGAAGCGGGCCACGGCACGAGATTGTGCCGATCGTTACCGGACGATCGCGCGCAGCAACTCGGCCAGCTCCTCGACCCGCGCTTCACGGGAGAGCCGGTGGCGGGTCTCGTCGTCGAGCCGGACGGCCGGGAGGCCACCATCCAGGAAGCGGGCGTGGAGCCCTGCGAGCGCCTCTCGGAGCCCCTCCACGTCGTCCGGGGCGACGACGACGCCGGCGCCCGTCTCCCGGATCAGCTCGGCGGCAGCGCCGTCGGGAGGCACGGCCGCAAGGATCGGCCGCTCGGCCGCCAGGTACTCGAACACCTTTCCGCTCAGCACTCCTTTGCCTCGCCCGCCTGCTTCCGGGACGAGGAGCAGGAGCGCCTCCGAGTCGCGCTGCAGCCGGAGCGACTCCGCGCGGGGCGAGTACGGGATCAGCTCCAGCCGGTCACCGAGGCCGAGCGCCTCGGCCCACTCGCGATCGGCGGCCCGGAAGTCGCCGACGAAGCGGGCGACCGCGTCGAGCCCCGAGTCCGCGAGCGCCTGCAGGAACGGGCGCGGATCGCGCTTGCCGAAGAAGCTGCCCGTGTGCGTGATCCGGAAGCGCTGCGCCGGCCGGTACTCGAGACCGGCGAAGTCATCGAAGTCGGAGCCGTTCGCGATCGTGCGGACGAGCCCGCGCGGCGATTGCTCCCGCAGCTCGTCCGCGATCGCGTCGGAGACCGCCGAGATGCCGTCCGCGTAGCGCGCCACGAGACGGCCCAGCCGGACGTTGGCGGCCTGCTTCGCGCGGGTCGCGGTCGTATCCGCGCGACGGTGTGGGTTGGCGACGAGCGCGTCCCGCACGTCGGCGAGCCAGGCGATCCCGGTCGCTCGTTTGACCGCAGCGCCGACGAAGTGGATCGAGCCCGGAGGCGACGTCGTGATCACGGCGTCGATCCCCTCACGACGGGCTATCCGGATCGCGGCCGGGATCGCGGTGAGGTTCCACGTCACGCTCGCGTCCGGAACGAGCAGGCGCCGGGTCGCGATGCGGGCCTGGGTCGCGGCTCGCTCGAGACCGGTCGTGCCGTGCAGCTCCTCCGCGGGGCGGCGCGCCTTCGGGCCGACGTACGGGACCCGGTGCACCCACGCCTGCGTCGGGACCCGGAGCTCCGCGTCCTGGTGGATCCACTTCGGATCGTCGGGCGCGAGGACGTGCGTCTCGATGCCGAGTGCGGGCAGGTACTGCGCGAGCTTGAGCGAGCGCTGGACACCGCCGCCTCCCGCGGGCGGGAAGTAGAGCGTGACGAGGAGGACCTTCACGCGCGCGATCGTAGATCCGCGCTCAGCGGAGCGACGCGAACGCCTCGGCCGCGGCGGCGACGGTGGCGTCGATCTCGGCCTCTCCGTGCGCGCTCGAGAGGAACCAGGCCTCGAACTGGGACGGCGGGAGGTAGGCGCCGCGCTCGAGCATTGCGGCGTGGAACCGCGCGAAGAGAGCGGTGTCCGCCTGCTTCGCGTCGTCCCAACTCCGGACCGGCGCCTCGGCGAAGAAGAAGCCGAGCATCGTCCCCGCGCGCGTCGCGAATCCGGTGACCCCGGCCGCGGAAGCCGCATCGTCGAGCCCGGCGGCAAGCCGTTCCGCCGCGCCCGCGGCAAGGTCCCACGCGCCCTCCTCCACGCCCCGAAGCGTCGCGATGCCCGCCGCCATCGCGAGTGGGTTCCCGGAGAGCGTCCCCGCCTGGTAGACGGGACCGGCCGGCGCGACGAGCTCCATGATCTCCCGGCGGCCGCCGTACGCACCGACCGGCAGGCCGCCGCCGATGACCTTCCCGAGCGCGGTCAGGTCCGGCGTGACGCCGTAGTGCGCCTGCGCGCCACCCGGATCCACGCGGAAGCCGGTCATGACCTCGTCGAAGACGAGGAGCGCGCCGTCGAGCTCCGTAAGCGATCGCGCAGCCCCTCCAGGAACGCATCGTCGGGAAGGACGAGCCCCATGTTCCCGACGACCGGCTCGAGGATCACCGCCGCGATCCGACCCGAGTGCTCCGCGAAGAGCCGCTCGACCGCCGCGAGGTCGTTGAACGGGGCCACCAGCGTGTCCGCAACGGCGCCGGGCGTGACTCCGGGCGAGTCCGGCAGCCCGAGCGTCGCAACGCCCGACCCGGCTTGCACGAGGAGCAGGTCGGCGTGGCCGTGGTAGCAGCCCGCGAACTTCACGATCTTCGGCCTCCCCGTGAACGCGCGCGCGAGCTCGCAGTGCGCTCATCGTCGCCTCCGTTCCGGAGCTCACGAAGCGGATGAGCTCGAGCGACGGCATCGCCTCGCGGACGAGCGTCGCGAGCTCGACCTCGAGCGGGCTCGGCGCACCGAAGCTCGTGCCGCGGCGCGCTGCGTCCTCGATCGCCGCCACGACGCGCGGGTGCGCGTGCCCGAGGATGAGCGGGCCCCAGGAGAGGACGTAGTCGACGTAGCGGTTTCCGTCGACGTCGACGAGGTACGAGCCCTCGCCGCGCTCGATGAAGAGCGGGCTCCCGCCGACCGCTCGAAACGCGCGGACCGGCGAGCTGACCCCGCCGGGCAGCAGCTCGAGCGCCTGCGCGTACAGCTCCTCCGACCGGGTCATCCGGAGACCGGGTCGAGGGCGTGCGCGACGGCCTGGGCCGCGAGCTCGCCCGAGTGGATGCAGTCGGGGATGCCGACACCGCGATACGCCGCGCCCGCGAGCGCGAGGCCCGGATGGCGCTCGACCGCCTCGTCGACGCGCGCGAGCCGCTCCGGGTGTCCGAGGGTGTACTGCGGCATCCCGCGCGGCCAACGGTGAATCCGGGCGAGGTCCGGCTCGGCGTCCAGGTCGAGCACCCGGAGCTCGTCGCGAGCGAGCTCGACGAGCTCGTCGTCCGAGAGAGCCGTCACGTCGCGTCCGCCATAGCGCCCGAGGTACACCCGGAGCAGCGTGCGCCCTGCGGGCGCGCGGCCCTCCCACTTGCTCGAGCTCCACGTGCAGGCGAGCGCGTCGGAGCCCTCGGACCTCGGCACCACGTAGCCGTAGCCGTCGAGCTCCGGCCCGTCACGGAAGCCGAGCGAAACGATCGCCGACGACGCGTACGGGATCTCCGCATGGACGGCGGCCAGCCCGTCGTCGAGCTCGCTCACGAGGTCGGCCGTCGCGAACGCGGGGACGGCGAGGACGACACCGTCGGCGTCGAGCACGCGCCCGTCCTCGAGCGCGATCGAGTACCCCCCGGTTCTCGACAGACGTGATGCGGCTCCAACGGTGAAGGTCGTCCGCTCGAGTGAGGCCGCCACGGCGCGCACCAGCTCGCCCATCCCGCCACGGAGGCTCACGAAGGGCGGGTACTCGCTCGCCGGGGCCGGCGCGGCCTCGAGCCCCGTGAGCAGGCTCCCGTGCTCCAGCTCGAGCGCGCGGAGGCTCGGGAAGGTCGACTCGAGCGAGAGCTGCTCGCCGTCACCGCCGTAGATCCCCGTCATCAGCGGCTCCACGAGCCGCTCGTACGTCTCGGCGCCGAGGCGGCGCGAGACGAAGGACGCGATGGACTCGTCGCCGCCCGGGGGCGCAGGCGCAAGCTCCCGCTCGGCGTCGAGGCGCGCCCGAGCCTCCGGCGACAGCAATTTGCCAGCCGCCAGCGCATCGAGATGGGTGGGGATCATCCCCGTGAGCCCCTCGGGCAGCGGGTGCAGCTCGCGGCCGTGCCTGACGAACGAGCGCGCGTGCTCGGGCCGGCGTCCGACGAGACGTGGCCCCAGGCCGAGCTCGTTCGCGAGACCGACGCCTCGCGGCTTGCGCGAGAGGAAGCTGTCGGCTGCGCCCTCGACGACGAACCCGTCGACCTCGTCCGTGACGAGCTTTCCGCCGAGCCGCTCCGAGCGCTCGACGAGCGTGATCTCGGCCTCGGGGAGGAGCGACTCGAGCCGACGCGCCGCCGCGAGCCCTGCGATACCGCCTCCGACGACTGCGAGCCTCGTCATGCGGCGAGCGACAGCTCCGCGGGTGCGTCGAGAAACGCGGCAAGCCGCTCGATCTCCACGGCGAGCGCCTTTCGGGTGACCGCGCTCAGCCGTGCGAAGGGCTCCACCCGGACCTCGATGGCCCCACGCCGCTTCTCGTGCTTCCAGATGCCGGCAGCGCGGCCGTCGACGAGCAGCACCGGGGAGAACCAGGCCTGGGGGCGGAAGATCTTCGTGACGTGCGCCTCGTCGACGAAGAGGTCGCGCGGACGGAAGCCGGCGACGTACGGGTCGAACGCGGGGAGCAGCCGGACGGTCTTCGGCTTGCGCGCGGCTCTCAGCACGCGGAGGTCGTCCCGCAGCACCCACGCGGGGACGCCGGCAACCTCGACCTCCGCGAGCTCGTCCTCGATCTCGCCAAGCAGGCGCTTGAGCCCGACGCGGCGGCCGAGCCACGTCCCGAGCTCCTCCGCGGTCGACGGCCCGTAGGCGCGGAGGTAGCGGCGGATGACCTCGCTCCGTGCTTTCTCGGGAGCGACTCGCCGGAGGCCTCGTAGCCAGCGATCCGGGCGGACGAACGTGACGTTCCGGCCGCGGTTCGGGCCGAAGGCGAGATCGCCGCGGCGCGCCGACGGCTTGAGCAGGGAGCCCCAGCCCGAGAGGACCTTCTCCTTGACCTGCGGCCCTGCGACCTGGGCAAGCTTCTCGGCGAGCTCCTCGCGAGTCTTCGGACGGGCCCCGAGGGCGCGCGGCAAGCCCTCGACGATCGCAACGTACTGCTCGCGCGTCACGCCGAAGCCGCGTAACCACGCGCCGCCGGGATCGTCCCAGTCGGGGCCGAGCATCCCGACGTAGAGCGGGAGATCCTCGGCGGTGAGCAGATGCAGCGTGCCTCGCATCATCCAGGTCTTGACGAGCGTTCTCTCGTCCTCGAGAGCCGAGCGGACGTCGTCGCGCGCGACCCCTTCGACACGCGCCCACAGCGAGAGCTCCGCCGACGCCGCGAGCTGCGCATGGAGGCCGCAGACGTCCCGCGTGACGGTGACGATGCTTCCTGCGGAAGCCCGGCGGTCGAGATGGTGTCGCCGGACCCGGAAGCCGAGCACCTGCTCGGCCTTGACGCGCGTCATGCCGCCTCGGCTCCAGCGATCCACCCGCCCGCGCGTCCGCGCACGAGCTCCGCGAGCGCGCCGATGAACGCGCGGGTCGTCGTTGAGCGCCGGCGGGCGCTCCAGGCGGATGCCGACGCGGTCCGCGACCTTGCGCGCCTTCACGTCGATGTCGAACAGGATCTCGACGTGGTCGGCGACGAACCCGACCGGCACGGCGACGACGTCGCGGATCCCACGTTCGGAGAGCGCCTCCAGATGCTCCCCGAGATCGGGTCCCGCCCACGGCTCCGGGGTCCGGCCGGCCGACTGGTAGCGACCACGACCAGCGCTCGTCGGGCAGCCCGGCGCGCTCGGCGACGAGGCGCGCCGTCTCGCGGCACTGGGAGTCGTACGGGTCGCCGGTCGCGAACAGGCGCTCGGGCAGGCTGTGCGCGCTGAAGACGACGTGCACGCGGTCGCGCTCGTCGTCCGTCCAACGCGCGAGCCCGTCGTCCACGCGCGCGGCGAGCGCCTCGACGAGCCCGGGTGCGTCGTGATAGCTCGGCACGTGCTCGAAGTCGATCCGCCCCCGGTAGAGCTCGAGCCCGTCGGCGACCTTCTGCTGGTAGCGCGCGACCGAGAGCGCGCTGAACTGCGGTGCGAGGACGAGCCCGACCGCGTGCGTGATCCCGTCGGCGACCATCTCGCCCACGACCTCCTCGATCCAGGGCGACCAGTGCCGCATCCCGAGGTAGCAGCGGTAGCCCTCGCCGAGCTCGTCCGCCAACGCCTGCACCTGCATGCGCGTGACCTCGAGCAACGGCGAGCTGCCGCCGATCGTGCGGTAGTTCTCGGTGATCTCCTCGAGGACGGCCGTCGGGGTCGGCCGACCGGTGCGGATGTCGGCCAGGTAGCCGGGGATCTCCTCGAGCGACGCCGGCGCGCCATACGCCATCACGAGCACGCCGACCGGGAGCTCGGCCGTCACGACGTCCGCTCCTGCACGTGCGCGACGAGCCGGCGGACGTTGTCGAGCGGTGTCTGCGGGACGATCCCGTGGCCGAGGTTGAAGACGTGACCGGGCCGTCCGCCGGCCCGTTCGATGACGTCGTCCGCGCGCGCTCGGAGCTCGGGCCAGGGAGCGAGCAGCGCGATCGGGTCGAGGTTCCCCTGCACGGGCCGGTCGAAGCCGACCGCAGCCCACGCCTCGTCCAGCGGCAGCTGCCAGTCGAGCCCGACGACGTCGCCCCCGCAGCCCGCCGCATCGCCGAGGTACGCGCTCACACCGAGCGAGAAGTTGATCACCGGCACGTCCGCAGCCTGCAGCGCCGAGAACAGCTCGCGGTTCGACGGTGCGACCGAGCGCAGGTAGTCGGTCCTGCCGAGCGCACGTCCGGCCCAGGAGTCGAACACCTGGAGCGCCTCCGCGCCTGCCCGCGCCTGCGCGAGCAGGTAGTCCGCCTGCACGGTCGCGAGCTTCGTCAGCAGCCGCTTCCAGGCCGCGGGCTCGGAGAGCATGAACGCCTTCGTCTTCGCGAAGTCCTTCGAGGTGCCGCCTTCGATCGCGTAGCTCGCAAGCGTGAACGGCGCTCCGGCGAAGCCGATGACCGGGATGCCGCGCGACTCGAGCTCCGTCCGCACGATCCTGATCGCCTCGAGCGTGCCCGCCATCGTCTCTTCTGCCGGCGGCGTCGCGAGCAGGTCGACGTCGCGTGCGCTCGAGATCGGATTCGCGATCCGAGGACCGTCGCCCTTCACGAAGTCGAGCTCGAGACCCATCCCGACGAGCGGCGGCAGGATGTCCGAGAAGACGATCGCAGCGTCCACGCCGAGTGCCTCGACAGGCTGGAGTGTCACCTGAGCCGCAAGCTCCGGCGTGCGGATGAGGTCGAGCATCGAGTGCTTGCTCGCGCAGGGCTCGGTACTCGGGCATGTACCGGCCGGCCTGGCGCAGGAGCCAGACGGGCGTGCGCTCGGTCGGAAGGCCGCGGTAGGCGCGGAGGACGAGCGCGGCGGGCTCGGAGTCCGCGCGAGCCGAGGGCTCGCGTCAGCGTCCCGGGCTCTGCCACGCCACGCGTCCGACGAAGAACGGGCCGAGCCGCTCGAGGTGGAGCGACGTCTGGCGGGTCTTCCGCATCCGCTGGACGATGATCGAGAGCGGGTGGAGCTCCGGGCCGACGAGCCCGACGACGAAGTCGTTGTCCGCCTGGTCGAGCCCGTGGCACGCCAGCCGGACGTCGTATCCGAGCCCTGCGCGCCCGAACGCCATGCCCGACGCCGCCGTGCTCCATCAGGATCGTGTCCTGCTCCTTGCGCGAGAGCTGCTCGAACGAGCCCGCGCGCCGGAGCGGGTACCAGATCGCCCAGGGCAGCCTCGGGTCGAGGACGCGGCCGCGCGGCCGCTCGACGAGCGCCTCCTCGAGGTCCTGCTCGTACCCGATCGCGTACGTGCGGCCGAGCATCGTGAGCTCCGGCTTCCGCTCGAGCCCGGCGAAGGGCGGCGACCGGAGAAAGCTGCGGACCGTCGTGACGAACGCGCCCGGGTCCTCGGTCATCGTGACCACGGCGACGCCTGCGGGGTCGTTCACGTCCTCGTACAGGACCGCGTCGAGACCGGTCGTCGGCGAGAGCCTCAGCGAGCGGCGCCGTGTCGCCCGCCCCGCCGAAGGCCTGGAGCTGCATGTAGAGCCGGCGGTCGAGGGAGGTCGCTTCACCCTCCGCCGTCCGGCCGTGCTCGGCGACGTCCGTCTCGTCGGCGACCTGGTCGGGGCGATCGTCGATGCGCGCCTTCACGCCCTTCCGCAGCCAGCCCGCCGCCTCCTTCGCGTGGTAGGTGACGATCAGGTCGGCGCCCGCTCTGCGGATGCCCGTGAGCACCTCGAGCACGGCCTCGCGCTCGTCCAGCCAGCCGTTGGCCGCGGCCGCCTTGACCATCGCGTACTCGCCACTGACGTTGTAGGCGGCGAGCGGGAGCTCGGGGAAGCGCTCGTGCACGCGGCGGACGACGTCGAGGTAGCCGAGTGCGGGCTTCACCAGGAGCGCGTCGGCGCCCTCCTCGACGTCGAGCGTCGCCTCGCGAAGGGCCTCGCGGACGTTCGAGCTGTCCATCTGGTGCGACCTGCGGTCGCCGAACGCGGGCGCGCCCTCGGCGGCATCGCGGAACGGGCCGTAGAACGCGGACGCGTACTTCACCGCGTACGAGAGGATCGCGACGTTCTCGTGCCGCTCGGCGTCGAGCGCGGCCCGGATCGTGCCGACCATGCCGTCGAGCATCCCGCTCGGCGCGACGACGTCGGCGCCGGCGTCCGCATGCGAGACGGCGATCCGGCCGAGGCTCGCGAGCGTCTCGTCGTTCAGGACGTAGCCGTCGGCGTCAAGCAGGCCGCAGTGGCCATGGCTCGTGTACTCGCAGAGGCAGACGTCGGTCATCACGACGAGCTCCCCGCTCGCGGCCTTCAGCTCCCGGATCGCCTGCTGGACGACGCCGTCGTCCGCGTGGCTCTCGGAGCCGAGCTCGTCCTTCTCGGACGGGATCCCGAAGAGGAGCACCGCCTCGATGCCGAGCGCCTCGAGCTCGCGCGCCTCTGGAGCGAGCGCGTCGACGGAGATCTGCGCGATCCCCGGCATGGAGGCGATCGGCTCGCGCACGCCTTCGCCCGGACGGACGAACAGCGGGTAGACGAAATCGCGCGGATCGAGCGTCGTCTCGCGGACGAGGTCGCGCAGTTGCGCGGTCCGCCGCCAGCGGCGCGGCCTGCGCGCGCCCGGCCGGATATCGGCGCGCTCGATCTGATCCGTCTCGACGAAATCCGTCATTCGCGTCCCCCGAAGTGCGACGTGAGAGCCTGAATCATGCCCTCACCCGTCGCTTCCTCGGCAACGAGGTCGACCCGAAGGCCCGCTTCGCGCGCCGCGGCGGCCGTGGAGGCGCCGATGCAGATGACGACGGTCCGCTCGGAGGGGACCAGCACCGACGCGAGCGAGCGGGCAGCTGAGCCGCTCGCGAGCAGGATCGCGTCGGCCGCGCGGAGCTCCGCGAGCTCCTCGGCGGTTGGCTCGCGCGGGACGGTGCGATAGGCCTCGACGACGTCCACGATCGCTCCTCTGCCCTCGAGCTCGTCCGCGAGCAGCGGCTCGGCGATCTCCGATTGCGGCAGCAGGACCCGCATCCCGGCGAGCGGCTCGAGCCCGCCGGCGATCTCGCCGGCCGCGAACCGCTCCGGGACGAACGCCGGCTCGATCCCGAGCTCGCGGAGCGCGCCCGCAGTCGCCGGGCCCACCGCAGCCATGCGCGACCGGGCGCCCGGGAGCGCGGAGCCGACGGCGCGGACCGCGTTCGCGCTCGTGAAGACGATCCAATCGTGGTCTCCGCTCGCGACGAGCTCGCGGAGAGTGCCGTCGTCGACCGGTTCGGTCGAGATCAGCGGCGAGACGGCCGCCTCACCGCCGAGCCGCTCGATGCCCTCCACGAGCAGGCCCGCGTGCTCGCGCGGCCGCGTGACGACGATCCGCCGCCCTGCGAGCGGACGCTCAGGCATGGACGTCGGCGAGGATCCTGTCCGCGCCGCCTGCGAGCGCTTCCCGCGCCAACCGCTCGCCGACCGCGGCGGGCTCGCCCTCCCCCGCCACGTGGACGCTGTGCGCGCCGTCCGGCGATGCGACGAGCCCTCTGAGCGCCACGCGGGCGGGTGTCCTTGCCTCACCGCTGCACGGCTCGGCGAACGCTGCCACCGGGGCAGAGCAGCCGCCGCCGAGCGCCGTCAGGAACGCCCGCTCTGCCGTCGTCGTCGCGCGCGCCTCGGCGTCGTCGATCGCGACGAGCAGCTCGGCGATCCGCTCGTCGCCGTCGCGGCACTGGATCGCGAGCGCGCCCTGACCGGGCGCAGGGAGGAGCGACTCGGGTGCCAGCCACTCCGAGACCTCGTCCTCCAGACCGAGACGCCTGACGCCTGCAGCCGCGAGGACCGTCGCGTCGTACTCGCCGTCGCGCACCTTGCGGATACGCGTGTCCACGTTGCCCCGGATCGACCGGACCTCGAGCCCCGGGTGCAGCGGTCGCAGTTGCGCGGAGCGGCGTAGGCTGCTCGTGCCGAGCACGGCGCCTTCGGGGAGCTCGGCCAGCAGCAGACCGTCGCGCGAGACGAGGCAGTCGCGCGCGTCCTCGCGGAGACAGACCGCGCCGGTGACGATGCCCGCCGCGTCCTCGGTCGGCAGGTCCTTGAGCGAGTGGACGGCCAGGTCGAGATCGCCACTGCGGAGCCCTTGCTCGAGCTCTGCCGTGAAGAGGCCCTTCCCGCCGATCTCCGGGAGCGGCTCGCCGGTCGCCTGTGTCCGGTCGCCGCTCGTGACCACCACGCGGTGCTCGCACTCGAGCCCGGGCCACGCCGCGCGCAGCAGCTCCACGACGAGCTCCGTCTGGCGGCGCGCCAGCGGCGACCCGCGCGTCCCGACGACGACCGCCGTCACCGGCGGCATCCGCGTCACCGGCTCTTGTGTGCGGCGAGCCCGAAGAGCTCGCGAACGGCGGCGGCGGCGGCGTCCGCGTCGCCTTCTCCCGCCCGCTCCCGCAGGCGCACCGTGGGCTCGTGCAGGAGTTTCTTCACGAGCGCTCGCGAAAGCTGCTCGAGCTGGGCGGCGGTCTCCGTGTCGACCTCACCGAGCCGCCGGAGAGCGCGCTTGACCTCCTGCTCCCGGATCTCCTCCGCCTGGACCCGAAGCGCGGCGAGCAGCGGCTCGACCTCGAGCTCGCGATACCTGCGCTCGAAGGCCCCCACCTCGTCCTCCACGATGGCCTCGACCTTCGGAACCTCGGCGAGGCGCGAGGCGAGTGCTCCGTCGAGCCCGGCGCGAAGGTCGTCCACGTCGAAGAGACGGGCGCCCTTCACGTCCGCGACCGAGCGGTCGACGTCGGCAGGGACGGCCAGGTCGACGAGCACGAGCGGGCGCTCGGGCCGACGTGCGATGGCTGCTCGAACGAGCTCGGCATCGAGCACCGGCGTCTCCGAGCTCGTCGCGGTCACGGCGAAGTCGGCCCATGCGAGCGCGTCCTCGAGCTCGTCGAGCGAGAACGCCGTGCCGCCGAAGCGGTCTACGGCCTCCGTGGCGTGCTCTTGCGTCCGGTTCGCCACGGCGATCTCCTCGATCCCACGCCCGGTAACCGCCTTGAGCGTCTGGAGGCCGATCCGGCCGGCTCCGACCACGAGCGCACGACGGCCGCGCAGGTCCCCGAGAACCCCGTCGGCGAGGGCGAGTGCCATCGAGCTCGCGGTCGCGGGGTTCGCGCCGATCGCAGTCTCGGAGCGTGCCCGGCGGCCCGCGGAGATCGCAGTCCGGAAGAGCAGGGTGAGCGCAGGACCCGTGGCGTCTCCCGCGGCCGTGAAGGCGTCTCGCACCTGGCCGAGGATCTCCGCCTCGCCGAGGACGAGGGAGTCGAGCCCGGCGGCCACGCGCGCAAGGTGCCGCGCGGCGTCCTCCCCCGTGTGCACGTAGAGGTGGTCGACGAGGTCCTCGCGTGCGACGTGGTGCGCATCCGCGAGCGCGTCGATCAGCGCGTCACGAGCGTCGTCCACCCCTTCCACGAGGAATGCGTAGAGCTCGACGCGGTAGCACGTGGACAGCACGGCATGCTCGAGCACCTCGGGACAGCGCTCGGCGCCGAGGCCGAGGGTGCCGAAGCGCTCCCGCAACTCGACCGGAGCCGTGCGGTGGCTGAGCCCGAGGCAGACGAGGCGCTCCACGAGGACCCTGAACTCTACTCGCGTCCCCGGAGTCGAAGCCGTGGCAGGCGGACCTGACGCCGGCGTCGCCGGATCGTGAGAATCCGCGCGTGCACGCGCACGGGAGCGTCCTCGGGATCGACGTCGGCGGCACCTTCACGGACGCCGTCCTCGTCGAGAACGGGCGGATGCGCACAGCGAAGGTCCCGACCGCGAGGAACCAGGAGTCGTCGGTGCTCGCGGCGGCAAGAGCAGTGGGCCTCGACGGCGTCGAGCGGTTCACGCACGGGACGACCATCGCGACGAACGCGTTGCTCGAGCGGCGGGGAGCGCGCACGGCCTTCGTCACGACGGAGGGCTTCGAGCACCTCCTGCACCTCCGCCGCCAGACGCGCGCACACCTCTACCGGCCGTGCGTGGAGCATCCTTCGCCGCTCGTCCCGCTCGAGCGGTGCCTGGGCGTCGGCGGCCGCATGGGCCCGGACGGGGAGCTCGCCGCGCTCGCGCTCGAGTCGCTCCCGGAGCTTGAGGCGGACGCGATCGCGGTCTGTCTGCTCTTCTCGTTCCGTCATCCGGCGCACGAGCTCGCAGTCGCGACCGAGCTCCGCGACCGCTATCCGGGAGCCCATGTCGTCGCGTCGTACGACATCGCGCCCGAGTTCCGGGAGTACGAGCGCGCGTCGACGACCGTGATCGACGCCTACCTCGGCCCCGTGCTCGGCCGGTACCTGCGTGCGCTCCGAGACGCGTGCCGCGACGCGGGTCTCGCCGAGCCGCTCGTCATGCGGTCCTCGGGCGGCGTCGCGACCCTCGACGAGGCCGCGCAGCATGCGGCGCTGGCGCTGCTGTCGGGACCGGCGGCGGGAGTCGTCGGCGCCGCGCGCGTCGCCGGGCTCGCGGGGTTCCCGAACGCCCTCGCCTTCGACATGGGCGGCACGTCGACGGACGTCTGCGCGATCGTGGACGGTGAGGCACGCCGTGAGCACGAGCGCGATGTCGGCGGCTTCCCGGTCCGCCTGCCGACCGTCGCCGTGCACACCGTCGGGGCCGGCGGCGGATCGATCGTGTGGCGGGACAGCGGCGGCGCGGTGCGCGTCGGCCCGGATAGCGCGGGCGCCGATCCCGGGCCCGCGTGCTACGGGAAGGGCGGCACGCGTGCGACCGTGACCGACGCGAACCTCCTGCTGGGCCGGCTGCCGGGCAACCTCGCAGGAGGCGTCGAGCTTGATGCGGAGGCAGCGCGCCTCGCGCTCGACGAGCTCGAACCGGAGGCCGTCGTCGAGGTGGTGAACGCGGAGATGGTGCGGGCACTGCGTGTCGTCTCGGTCGAGCACGGCCTCGACCCGCGCGATTTCGCGCTCGTCGCGTTCGGCGGCGCAGGCCCGCTGCATGCTTGCGCGCTCGCGGACGAGCTCGGGATGACGACGGTGCTCGTCCCGGCCGCGGCCGGAGTGCTCTCGGCGCTCGGCCTGGTCGCGGCCGACGAGCGGCGGGACGCGGTGCGCTCGTATGTCGTCCCACTCGAGAAGGCGGGCGACCTGCCGGCCGAGGGAGAGGCCGACCTCCGGTACGCCGGACAGTCGTTCGAGCTGACGGTCGCGCTCGGTCCCGACCTCGCCGAGCGTTTCCACGCCGCGCACGCCGACCGCTACGGCTACGCCGACCCCGCCCGTCCGCTCGAGCTCGTCGCGATCAGGACCGCGGACGTGCGCCCCGCACCGGAGATCTCCGTCACAGGCCCTCGCGTCGCGGCGCGCGGGCCGGAGGTGCTCGAGCTGGAGGGAGCGACGGCCTGGGTTCCCCGGGGCTGGGCGGGGGCGACCGACGCGCACGGAACGCTGGTGCTCCGGAGAAGCTCGTGATCCCGGTCGAGCTCCAGGTCCTCGGCAGCGCGCTGCGGGCGATCGCCGAGGAGATGGGCGCCGTGCTCGTGCGCTCGGCGTTCTCGGCGAACATCAAGGAGCGCCGGGACTGCTCGACGGCCCTTTTCGACGCGGAGGGGCGGATGGTGACCCAGGCCGAGCACATCCCCGTCCATCTCGGTGCGATGCCCGAGGCGGTGGCCGCCGTCCGCGCGCACGACCCGGCGCTCGGCGAGCCGTGGATCCTCAACGATCCGTACGCGGGCGGCACGCACCTCCCCGACCTCACGATCGTCACCAGGACGGTTCTCGGGTATGCGGTCTCGCGCGCGCACCACGCCGACGTCGGCGGATCGGAGCCGGGGAGCCTGCCGGCCGGCTCCCGCGTGCTGTCGGAGGAAGGCGTCGTCATCCCGCCCACGCGCCTGGACGAGGCGACGCTGGAGGCGCTCGTCTCGCAGATGCGAAACCCCGAGGAGCGCCGTGGCGACCTGCGCGCCCAGCTGGCGGCGCATCATCTCGCGGACGAGCGGCTCCGCGATCTCGCCGGGCGCCGCGGCAGCGACCGCGTAAAGGCGGCGATGGACGAGCTGCTCGCCTACTCGGAGCGGGTCGTGCGTGCCGCGATTCGCGAGCTGCCGGACGGCCGGACGGAGGCATCGGACTTCGTGGAGACCGCTTCCGGGCTCGTCGAGCTCCACGTGACGGTCACGACCGCCGGCGACGCGATCGACGTCGACTTCGACGGCACCTCGCCCCAGATCGACGGCAACCTCAACTGCCCGCTTTCGGTCACACGCTCGGCGTGCTTCTACGTCGTGCGCTGCCTCACCGCACCGGACCTGCCTGCGTCCGGCGGCGCGTTCGTGCCCGTGACCGTTCGTGCTCCCGTGGGCTGCCTCGTGAACGCGCGCTCGCCCGCGGCCGTCGTTGCGGGCAACACGGAGACGTCGAGCCGCATCGTGGACGTCGTCCTCGCGGCGCTCGGGAAGGCCCTGCCCGTCCCGGCGCAGGGCCAGGGGACGATGAACAACGTCGTGCTCGGCAACGAGCGGTTCACGTACTACGAGACGACCGGCGGCGGCCAGGGCGCGTGCCCGGACGCGGACGGGCCGTCTGCGGTCCACGTCGCGATGTCGAACACGCTCAACACCCCGATCGAGGCGCTCGAGCTCTCCTACCCGCTGCGCGTCGAGCGGTACGCGCTTCGGCTCGGCTCGGGTGGCGCCGGCCGGTTCCGGGGCGGCGACGGCGTCGTCCGTGAGCTGCGCGCGCTCGAGCGCTGCCGACTCTCGCTCCTCACGCAGCGGCGACAGCTCGCGCCCAAGGGCGCCCGCGGCGGCGAGGACGGCCTCCCCGGCCGGAACCTCCTGAACGGCGAGGAGCTGCCGGGCATCGTCGCGTCGGACCTCGAGCCGGGAGACGTCGTCCGCGTCGAGACGCCCGGCGGCGGCGGCTGGGGTCAGCCCGAGTCGGGAAGCCGGTAGAGGACGAAGCGCGGGTCGGCGTAGAGCCGCCCCAACCCCTCGACGGGGCGGCGCTGGCGTCTCCGGTCGACAACGAGGTAGTCCGCACCGTATGTCTCCGGGATCGAGAGGTCGGCGGTGGCCAGGAAGCGACGGGCATCGCGCGCGCGCTCGTACGGCCGGTTGTCGGGGGTGTCCGCGACGTGGCCGGGAGGTGCGACGGCGATGTACACGGGCGCAGACGCGGCGATGCGATAGCTCGTCTCCGGATCCGAGTACACGACCGCACCCGCTGCCACCTGCTCGCGCAGAGCTTCGACGAGCCCGGACGAGAGTTGTGTCCCGGCGCGCGCCTCCACCGGAGTCCAGCGCGCCAGCCCGACGACGACCACCGGGAGCAGGAAGAGCGCGGCGGCACTCGCGGCGTTCGCCTCGAGCGGCGACCCTCGCCGCACGAGCCCGACTGCGAGCCCGGCCACGCCGGCTACGACGGCCACCCACACGAGCCAGGACGGTGCGCCCTGGTCGAGCGCGTAGTCGAAGTCGCCCGGGAACAGGACCTGGAACACAACGCCGGCAACCAGCGCCAGCGGCGGCAGGAACGGGCCGCACAGGCGCGCGAGCACGGCCAGCCCGCCGGCGAACGCGAACGCGAAGGGGAAGAACCCGGCTGCCCGCCGAGCCTGCGAGATCGAGACGAGATCCGCGAGGGACGTGAAGAGCAACGGGACGAGCATGACCGCGAGCACCGCGAGCGAGCCGCCGGCGACGTACGCCGCCCACCTCCGTCTCGCGGCGAAGGCGGCGAGCGGGAAGAGCAGGATCGCCGCCACGGCGACCGCGCCGCTCCGCGTGAACACCTCGGCTCTCAGGCTGTAGCTCGTCTCCGAGCGAACGTCGAGCTGGCCGGCGTAGTGCTCGAGTGCGCGGCGCACTTCGTCGGAGTCCGGCGACACGGAAGCGGTCTCGTTGACGATCGGGATCAGCCAGAGCAGGAAGACCGCCGCCGGCACCACGAGCATCGCGAGCGCGACCCCTCCCGTCCGGAGATCGCTGCGCGTCCACAGGAGCCGCACGGCGAGGAACCCGACGAAGGGCAGCCAGAGGAAGATCGCGTACGTCGGGTGCACGACGGCAAGGACGAAGCCGGCGGCCGCAGTCGACACCCAGAGTGGTAGCGACGGCCGCCGGATCGACTCGAACGCGAGCGCGAGCGCCGCCGGGACGAGCAGCTGCCGCGACGAGGTCGCCGGGAGGGAGAGCAGCGTGTAGGTGCCTCCGTGTCCCGGCGCGAAGCAGATGAGCCCGACCTGCGCGCCCGCGACGGCCCCGGCGGCCCACGTCCGCCGGAAGAGCGCCCACCCCATCTCGTAGGCGACGACGAGAGCGAGGATCGCGAGGATCGACGGGAGGTGGACGACGACGTTCTCGGGGTCGGTCCCCGAGATCCTGGCGATGAGCCCGAGGAACCCGTGCCAGAGCGGGAACGCGTACCCCGGGTGCAGGCTCCCGTCCACGAACTCGGAGATGCGGTCGAGCGAGAGCTCGTCGAGCTCGAGCAGCTTGCGAGTGCGAGCGAGGTGGAAGAGCCCGTCGCCCTCGACGTCGCGAGCAACCCGCCAGAGCAGGATCCCGAGCACGGCCCCGGTGGCGTAGACCCAGCCGACCCCGGGGACTCCCGGCGACACGGGGGCGCCGCGCGCGATCACGACCACGAGCGCCGCCACGGCCGCGAGCGCGAGGAGCACCGCCGTCGTCGTCAGCGTCGCCTGGAGCAGGAACGTGACCGCGAGCGCGCCGAATACGAGCGTCAGCGACCACGCGAGCGTCGCAGCGGCTCCGCGCACGCCGAGCGCCCGCGCGAGGAGCCAGCCGGGCGCCAGCACGACAGCCGTCGCCCCGGCGAGGCGCAGGTACAGCGTGACGGCCGTCATGGCTCGAGCAGCTCGGAGACGTCACCCGACGCGAGCCAGGCGGCCGCCTCGCGATACGCCAGCCCGCGCTCGCCACGAAACAGTCGTGCCCGCAGCCGAAGCGCGACGAGCAGGAGCTTTCGCCCGCGTTCCGCCGTCCTCGGCCCGCGGTGCTTCCAGAGGAACCGCAGGTGACCGCGCAGGTTCTCGCGGTAGAGCCGGCCACCGTGTGATGCACCGCCGACGTGGACGCACTCCGCGCCGGGGAAGAAGAGAACCTGCCAGCCCGCCTGCCGGAAGCGGTAGCACCAGTCCGTCTCCTCGCTGAACAGGAAGAAGTCCTCGTCCAGGAGCCCCACCTGGTCGATCGCGCTCCGTCGGACGAGCATGCACGCGCCCATGACGAACTCGGCCTCGCGCACCTCGTCGTGGTCGAACCCACCCGCGTAGAAGCCGTTCAGCACCGGCGAGCGCGGCGCGAGCTTGCGGAGGAAGAAGTACTCGGTCGCGAGCCGCCAGAGCGTCGGGAAGCCGCGCACGGAACGCTGGAGGCTGCCGTCCTGGTTCAGGAGCCGCGGCGCGATGATCGCTGCCTCCGGCCGCCGGTCCGCGAAGGTCACGAGCCTCGAGGCCGCGTCGCCGACGAGCCAGGCGTCCGAGTTCATGAGCAGGACGTACCGCCCGCTCGTTCGACGGATGCCGTCGTTCCAGCCCGCGGCGAGCCCCAGGTTCTCGCGCTCGACGAGCTCGACGTCCGGGAACCGCTGGCGTACGAGCTCCACCGTCCCGTCGCTCGAGCCGTTGTCGACGACCACGGTCGTCGTCCCTGCGAGGCTCTCCAGGCAGCGCTCGATCCAGGGCTTGGCGTCGTACGTGACGACGACCGCGGCGACGTCGCCGCTAGCCATGCTCCGCCTGCGGGCTCGATCCGCGCCGCATGCCGTCGCGCACGAGCACGACGCCGCCCGGCAGCGCGAGGAAGAGCGTGACGAGGAAGAAGAGGAACCCGGCGGCAAACGCCTGCTCGGCCGGCACGTCGAGGCTGCCGAGGAAGCTGACGAAGAACGCCTCGCGAACCGCGATGCCGTTCAGCGTGAACGGCACGAGCATGACGAGGAAGAGCAGCGGCCCCATGACGTAGTAGACCTCCACGCCGAGCTCGATGCCGACGGCGCGCGCACAGGCCCAGATCGCGAGGATGCGGACCGTCTGCACTGCGAGGGTGACGAGCACGACCGCGGTGAGCACACGTGGCCGGCCCCGGAAGTGGTGGACGCCCTCGTAGAGCGCCTGCAGCGGTCGCGCGAGCCGGACGCGCTCGAGCAGCGGCAGCACCCGGCGCAGGAGCGGCCGCGCGGAACGGGCGAAGAAGAGGAACCCGACGACGATCGTCCCGAAGACGAATACGCCCTCGAGCCACAGGTACGCGCTGACGTCGTAGCGACCGATGGCGAGGAGGAAGCCGATCGCCCCGAGCAGCACCGTGACGGCGCCGCCGAGCCCGCGTTCGAGGAGCACCGTGCCGGTCACGTCAGCAGTTCGGCCCGGATGGCGACGCACGGTGTCGACCACTCGAACGGCGTCGCCGCCGAGGGCCGTGGGCAGCACCTGTCCGGCGGCGTAGGCGACGAAGTACACGCGCGTCAGCCACGGCAGCCGCTCCTGGATCCCGTGCGCGTGCAGGAGCCAGCCCCAGCGGAGCGCGAGCACCGGCACGGTCAGCACCATGATCGCGACCGCAAGGGCAAACCACGCGAGGCTCGCCTCCTCGAGGACGTCGACCGTCGTCCCGAAGTCGATCTTCCAGACGAGGTAGGCGACGGCTGCCGCCGTCAGAAGCAGTGTCCCGACAACGCGGACGCGCCGACTCATCCGCTGCCCGCGAGGACGTCGAGCGTGAGCAGCTCGTACGCCACGTTCGCGGCGGCGACGGCCGTCTGCTTGCCGGCGCCGTCGTACGGCGGGCTGACCTCGACGACGTCGTAGCCTCCGAAGCGCAGCCCGCGTAGCGCGCGCACGTACCCGAGCGCCTCGCGCGTCGTCAGGCCGCCCGCCTCCGGCGTGCCGGTCCCGGGGGCGAACGCCGGGTCGAGGACGTCGACGTCGAACGAGAGGAAGAGCGGCCCGCTCCCGACCCGCCCGCGTACGAGGGCCCCGTACTCGTCAGGGCTCAGCGCGACGAGCTCGTCGCAGGAGATCGCCTCGAACCCGAGGTCGCGCGGCATGTCCTCGTCCTCCGGCCCGTACACCGGCCCGCGCATGCCGGCGAGGAACGAGCGAGCCGGATCGACCAGTCCCTCCTCGAGCGCCCGCCTGAACGGTGAGCCGTGGTAGTAGCGCTCACCGCAGTACTCGTCCCAGACGTCAGCGTGCGCGTCGAGGAGCACGATGCCGACCGGGCCGTGCACCGCAGCCTGCGCGCGGAGCTCGCCGAGCACCACCAGGTGGTCGCCGCCGAGGCAGAGCGGCCGCGCTCCCGAGCGCACGATCGGCTCGAGACGCTCCGCGATCTGAGCGACGGTGCGCTCCGCGTTCCCGGGCGTGACGTCGACGTCGCCGAGATCGGCGACGGAGAGCTCGCCGAAGACCTGCGCGCGCTGCGCGCCGTTGTACGGCCGGAGCGCGATCGAGGCGGAGCGGATCGCCTCGGGGCCGAAGCGTGCGCCGGGGCGGTTCGTGGTCGCGGTGTCGAACGGGATCCCGAGAACGGCGACGTCGACGCCATCGGGGTCGACGACCAGCGGGCAGCGGGCGAACGTCTTGACACCCGCGTACCGCGGCGAGCGGAGCGCGTCGGGCGGCCCGTAGCGGGATTTCACGCCCGCAACCTACCGCCCGACGCGCACGCCCTAGCTCTGTCCGGACTCCAGGCTGGCCCGGCCCTGCCGGCCCGGAGCGGCCTCGCCCTCGACCTGGAGCCGCGGCAGCCACTCGAGCCAGCTCGGCAGGTACCAGTTCCAATCGCCGAGGAGCTTCATCGCGCTCGGCAGGACCACCGAGCGGATGATGGTCGCGTCGATCAGGAGCGCCACCGCGACGCCGAAGCCCATCTGCTGGAACATGATCAGGTCGCCGCGAGCGAACCCGGAGAAGACCGCGACGATGATGAGCGCCGCGCCCGTGATGATGCGCGCGGTGGAGCCCACACCGAACGTGACCGCGTCGGTCGTGTCGCCCGTCTTGTCGAAGCGCTCCCGGATCCGTGAGAGCAGGAACACCTGGTAGTCCATCGAGAGACCGAACAGGACCGAGAAGAGGAAGAGCGGGACCCAGGCCTCGATCGTGTCGGTCGTCTGGAAGCCGAAGAGGCCGGCTCCGATCCCCTCCTGGAAGACGAGCACCAGCAGGCCGTAGGCGGCGCCGACGGAGAGCAGGTTGAGCAGCACCGCGGTACCCGCGACGACGACGGAGCGGAAGACGACTGTCAGCAGGACGAACGTCAGCAGCAGCACGAATGCGATCACCGCCGGTGCGGGGTCGATGACGGAGTCGAAGTAGTCGATGTTCTCCGAGCTCGTGCCGCCGACGAGCGCCTCCGCATCGGTGCCTTCGAGCGCTGCGGGAACGAGGTCGTCACGCAGGTCGCGCACCGCCGCGACCGCGCTGCTCGTCGAAGGATCGCCCTCGACGGGAACCGAGAGGACGACGACCTCGCCGTCCGCGGACGTCTCGATCGTCCCGGGGCCGAAGCGTGGATCGGCGCCGAGCGTGGTCCGCAGCTCGCCGAGCGCCTCTTGGACGCCCTCGCCGGACGCGTTCGTGACGACGATCTCGGCCGGATCCGTCGTCGTGCCCGGGAAGTCGCGGGCGAGAGCCTCGAACCCCTGCTTCGAGACGAAGCGGTCGGGGAGCGAGGAGACACCGCTGGTACCGATGTTCAGGCCCAGCACGGGCAGGGCGAGCGCAAGCAGGACGCCCACGGAGAGCGCGAGGCTCAGCACAGGACGGCGCAGGACGCGACGAACGATCCCGCCCCAGAACCGGCCCTCCGGGTTCGACGCCTCGAGCGAGCGCCGCCCGACGATGGGGATGCGGAGCGCGTTCACGCGGTCACCGAGCAGCCCGAGCACCGCGGGCAGGAGCGTCAGCGCCGCGATCACTGAGACGATCCCGACGAGGATCGCGCCGACGGCGAGCGAGCGCATGATCGAGTTCGGCACGAGCAGCATCCCGAACATCGCCACGACGAAGACCGTGCCGCTGAAGAGCACGGCGCGGCTCGCGGTCGCCCCCGACTCCTCGATCGCGTCCAGCTCGACCCGGCCGTTCCTCCGTTCCTCGCGATAGCGGGAGACGACGAACAGCGAGTAGTCGATCCCGAGCGCCAGGCCCATCCCGGTGAGCATGTTCACGAGGAAGATCGAGAGCTCGAACTGCTGGGCGAGGATCGCGCTGAGCCCGAGCGCGACGAGGATCGACACGATCGCCATCAGCAGCGGGATCAGGCCCGCGACGACGGCGCCGAACACGAGCAGGAGGATGATCAGCGCGGCCGGGAGGCCGAACTGGAGCTCGCCCTTCTCGAGGTCCTCCTGCGAGAGGAGGTTGAAGTCGTAATCGAGCGTCTCGTCGCCTGTCACGGAGACCGCGAACGCCGAATCCTCGCCGGCCGACTCCTCGACGGCGGTCACGACCTCCTCCGCCTCGTCTTCGCCGAAGATGCCGAGCGGGACGATCGTCGCGTGCCCGTCCTCGGACACGAGCCCTTCAGCTCCGTCGAGGTACGTGCGCGCCTCAGCGAGGGGCCGTAGCTCGCTCTCCGAGACGTACCCGCGGACGAAATCCTCGAACTCCTCCGAGCCGACCGTGTGCTCCTCGGAGCGGATGACGAGGATGTCGCTCACGGCCTCGCCGGGGCGCGGCGGAAGCGCGTCGAATCGCACCTCGTCCGCGCGCTCGGACTGCGGGTTGTTCGTCGGCGCCCCTTCGGTCGTGAGGTTGCCGCCGAGGAGCGCGGCGACGGCCACGACCGCGAGGACGACGGTGACGATCCAGGCGCCGATCGTCCGCCACGGATGGCGCGCGCTCGCGCCGGCCAGAGACTTCGTCGAGAGCTTCATCGCATACCCCCGTTTCTCGTCCGGGTGCTACGCCGCCTCCGGCCGCGCCACGAGCTCCGCCTCGTGTACCGCCGCCTCGGCCGGGCGGTTCCTTCGTGGGATGAGGAGCGCGCTCGCGGCGCCGAGGGCGACGACGATGGCGCCGACCCAGATCGCCGGGACGAGCCCGTCGTTGAACGTTGCGGGCGACTCGTAGCCGCCGTAGCGGGCGAAGATCGACGCGAGCACCGCCACTCCGAGGACGCCGCCGACCTCGCGAATCGCGTTGTTCGCGCCCGAAGCCTTCCCCTCCTCGACGGGGCGCACCGCGGAGAGCACGACGTTGGCGACCGGCGCGAAGAACATGCCCATCCCGATCCCCGACACGATGAAGGGGCCGACGAGTGAGCCGTAGCCGACGGTCGCCGTCGAGACCGCGGCGATCCACGCGAGGCCGATCGCCTGCAGGGCCAGCCCGATCGCCATCAACGGCCGGCCGCCGATGCGATCGGAGAGGGCGCCCGAAAGGGGCGCGACGATCATCGGCATCGCCGTCCACGGCAGGACGCGAAGCCCGGCCTCGAGCGGCGAATAGCCCTGCGCGGTCTGGAAGAACTGCGTCAGGAGGAAGATCGAGCCGAACATCCCGAAGTACATGAACAGCGAGGCGGCGTTCGCCGCCGAGAACGCCCGATTCCCGAAGAACCGCATCGGCAGCATCGGCTCGGCTGTCCGCCGCTCCCACAGCACGAAGGCCGCGAGCAGGAGGCCGCCGAGCGCGAGCGCTCCGAGGATCTCGGGGCTGGTCCAGCCGTTGCCCTGCCCGTTCACGAGGGCCCAGACAAGGCTCACGAGACCTGCGCTCGCGAGCCCGAGGCCCGGGAGATCGAGCGCCTTGTCCGGCCCGTACGACTCCTGGAGCCGCGTCGCGATGGGAAGGAGCACGAGCCCGATGGGGACGTTGAGCCAGAAGATCCACTGCCACGAGAGCCCCTCGACCACGGCGCCGCCGACGAGCGGCCCGGACGCGACGGCGAGGCCGGCGACGCCCGACCACACGCCGAGCGCGGCGCCCCGCCTGGACGCGGGCACGGCGGCGCTCAGGAGCGTGAGGGTCAGCGGCGTCACGATCGCCCCGCCGATGCCCTGCAGCGCGCGTGCGGCGATGAGCCAGTCGGCGGAGGGAGCGACCGCCGCCGCCGCGGACGCGACCGTGAAGATCCCGATGCCGATCATGAACAGCTTCCGGCGGCCGAAGCGGTCGCCGAGCGCGGCTCCGGTGAGAAGGAACGCGGCAAAGGTCAGCGTGTACGCGTTGACCGTCCACTCGAGCTCCTCGAGCGAGGCGCCGAGGTCGACGCGAATCACGGGGATCGCGGTCGAGACGACGAGGTTGTCGAGGACGACCATGAAGAGCGCCACGGTCGTGGAGATGAACGTCCACACGGTCGCCTGACGGGCGGTCATCGGCTGCCTCCTTCCGCAGAAGTGTTACGGAGTAGTGAGTGCTTACTCATCAAGACGCGAAAAAAGAGAGTTCTCTTCCCTACTCGCGGTCCCGGCAGCCGTCGGCGAGCCGGGCGGCCCACGTGTCTCCCGTCTCGTGGATCGAGTAGTCCAGCGCCGCGAGGACGTTCAGCAGCATTCCCTTGGCGAAGAACCGCGCGACCGTCTGCCTGTCGGCGCCGGAGACGGTCTCGACGTAGTCCACGAGCCGGCCGTAGCCGCGCGCGGTGCTCTCGCGCACGTCCTCGTCCGAGACGGACACGGCGTACGCCTGGAGCTGCCCCTGCAACATCGTGGGATCGCTCTCGATGAGCCCCACGTACGCATCGCCGATCGCATGCAGGAACTCCTCGCCCGACTTGCCCGCGGCGGCGTCGCGCCAGACCTCGAGCGTCCGCGCGAAGCACGCCTCGTTGACGGCGAGGAAGAGCTTCTTCTTCGAGCCGAAGAGCCGGAAGAGGTACGGCTGCGAGATCCCGGCCGCGCGCGCGATCGCGTCGGTCGACGCGCCGTGCAGCCCGTGGCGGGCGAACTCGTGCCTCGCGGCCTCGAGCACCGCCTCGCGCCGTTCCCCCGCAGTCTGTCGGGTCGTGGTCGCCATCGAGCGTTGTAAGTTAGCACTCACTCACAAGGTCGTCAAGATGTGCGCAACCCGATCGAGGTCGTCGTCCGTCAGCCGCGAGTGGAACGGCAGTGCGAGCGCCCGCTCGAAGGCGCGGTCCGCGCCCGGGAACGGCCCCTGCGCCGCGTACGGGGCGAGGCGGTGGAGCGCCCAGGTCCCGATCTGCGCCTCGATCCGTGCGTCTCGGAGCGCCGCGAGCGCGTCGTCGCGTCGATCGAGCTGCACGACGTACGCCTGCCAGCCGTGGCGGTCGCCCTCGGCGGCACGCGGCGTCTGCACGAAGTGCTCGAGCCGCTCCGTGTAGCCGCGCGCGATCCGCTCGCGGGACTGCAACAAGGACTCGAGGCTTTCCACCTGCGGGATGCCGAGCGCGCAGAGGACGTCGGGTAGGCGGTAGTTGACACCTGGAGTCGGCATGTCGCCGACGCTCGCCCAGCCGTGGTTGCGCAGCCGCCGGACCGCGGCGTCGAGCTCGGAGTCGTCCGTCGTGACTGCCCCGCCCTCGCCGGTCGTGACGATCTTCCGCGGGTGGAACGAGAAGCAGGCAAGCGCGCCGAGAGCCCCACAGGACACTCCCCGGTAGCTCGCACCGAGAGCGCCGGCGGCGTCCTCGAGCAGCACGACCTCCTGCGGCACGGCGGTCTGGAGCGCCTCCCACTCCACTGGCCGGCCGAAGAGGTGGACGGCGATGACGGCCTTCGTGCGCGGCGTGACGGCCTCCGTCACCCGTGCCGGATCGACGTTGAACGTCTCCGGGTCGACGTCGACGAGCACAGCCCGCGCGCCGGCGAGCTCGACGACGTTCGCCGTCGCCGGGAACGTGTACGCGGGCACGATCACCTCGTCGCCGGGGCCGATCCCGAGCGCGAGCACGGCGAGCTGGAGCGCGGCGGTTCCGGAGGAGACCACCGCGGCGTGCGTCGTGCCGACCGCGGCTGCGAGCGCGCGCTCGAAGTCCCCGACCTTCTCGCCCATCGTCAGCTGCCCGCTCGCGAGCACTTCCGCCACCGCCGCGAGCTCCTGCTCGCCGACATCGGGTCGCGCCAGCCGGATGGGCTCGCTCAAGCTGCCGGGGCCCCGAGGTGATCTCGGTGCCACGCGATCGTGCGTGCGAGGCCGTCGTCGAGCTCGACCTCGGCCTCGAAGCCGAGCAGCCGCTTCGCCTTGTCGATGTTGGGGATACGCAGCTCGACGTCCGTGTAGTGCAGGGGCTGGAACACGATCTCCCCCGGACACCCGGTGAGTCGCTTGATGCGCGTCGCGAGGTCGTGGATCGTGACCGCAGAGCGGGCGTTGCCGATGTTGAAGCTCTCGCCGACGGCGGCAGGGTGCTCGAGCGCGAGCAGCGTGCCCTGCACCATGTCGTCGACGTAGCACCACGCCCTGATCTGCGACCCGTCGCCGTGGATCGAAAGGTCGCGACCCGCAAGCGCGGCCTCGATGAACGCACGGATGGCGCCCCCGCCGATCTGTCCCGGCCCGTAGACGTTGAACGGCCGGACGGAGACGGTCGGGAGCCCGAGCTCGGCGCGGTACGCATGGGCCATGTGCTCCCCGGCGAGCTTCGAGACCGCGTACGTCCAACGGGCCTCGCCGACCGAGCCGATCGTCGTTACATGCCCTTCCTGGACGTTGAACGCGCGCTGGCCGAAGACCTCGCTCGTCGAGAAGTCGACGATGCGCTCGAGCGTGTCGCTCGTCACGACGCCGGCCTCGAGCACGTTGTACGTCCCGATCACGTTGACGCGCATCGTGCGCACCGGGCTCTCGAGGACGGTGTCGACGCCGGCGATCCCGGCGCAGTGCACGATGTGGGTCGCGCCGCGCACGAGCTCCGTGAGCCGCTCGAGGTCGAGCACGTCCGCCTGGACGAGGCTGAAGTTCGGGTGCTCCGCGAGCTCGGTGCCCGTGAGCGCGTCCCGGTGGAGGTTGTCGAGAGCGACGATCTCGTTCGCGTCGACGAGCCGCCGTGCGAGCGTCGTGCCGATGAAGCCGGCCCCGCCGGTGATCACGATTCGCTTGTCGCGGAGCGGCACGCGGCGAGTTTAGAGACTCGGGTTCGCGCCCTCCCTGTTTGCATCTCGTAAGCGCCGTGACCTGACGCGCGCGTGGCGGCGTACCCTGGGCGTATGCGAGCGCTGGCGATCATCGCAGCGGCCGTCGCCGCGGGGGCGGTCTCCGTCGCCGTCGCGGGCGGTGCCACCTCCACGAGCCACACTGCACTGACGATCACGTTCTGGGAGGACGGCCAGCGGACGTCCGATCCGGACGTCTGGACGCTTCGCTGCGACCCCGCGCGTGGGACGCATCCACGGCCCGCGGTCGCGTGCCGCCGCCTCGAGACAGGCGGCTGGAAGCTGGTCGCGCCGGTCGGAGCAAGCGCGATCTGCACGGAGATCTACGGCGGGCCGCAGGTCGCGCGCATCGTCGGTTCGCTCGAGGGCCGGAAGGTGTGGGCGCGCTTCACGCGCACGAACGGCTGCCACATCTCGCGGTGGGACAAGCTCACGCCGTGGCTCCTCCCGGCCGGCGGCGTCCGCTAGACACGCCTCGGCGGCGGCGAGCGCACGTCGCGCCGCACGTTCCGTCGGGCCGCGCGCCCGCATAATGGCCCGCGTTGTCGCCGCCCCCTCACGCTGACGGATCGGGCCCGACGCCCGTGCTCGTGCTCGGCCTGCTCCCGGCCGGTCTGGCGCTCGCGCGCAGCCTGGGCCGCGCCGGCATACCCGTCCACGGCGCCGTGTTCCGCGCAAACGAGTTCGGGCTGCGCTCGCGGTACCTCAAGGGCCGGTGTCTCGCGACCGAGGGCGACGAAGCGGCGCGCGATCGGCACGTGCTCGACTACCTCCGCCGGCTCGCCGGCAACGGCCGCGCGGTCCTCGTCCCCGAGCGCGACGAGCACATCGACTTCGTCCTTCGCAACTGGGACGAGGTGACGGGCGTAGCCGACGTCCCGCTTCCGCCCGATCCGGAGATCGTCCGCCGACTCCGGCGGAAGGACGAGCTGCCGCTCGCAGCCGCAGAGGCGGGCGTCGCCGCGCCGGCGACCTTCTTCGTCGAGAGCGAGGGCTCGCTGCGCTCGGCAGACCTCGAGCCGCCGTTCCTCCTGAAGCCGGTCGAGGGTCAGGAGTACGCCTTGCGCTTCGGCGACAAGGCGGTGGTCGCGGACGACGTCGACCAGGCGGTCGAGGCGTGGCGGCGAGCACGCGCTGCGGGCTTCGAGATGATCCTCCAGGAGCTCATCCCGGACTCCTACGAGCAGGTGTTCTCCCTCTTCGCGTACATCGGTCGCGACGGAACTCCGCTCACCACCGTCGTCGGCCGCAAGGTGCGCCAGGGCCCGCTCCGCTTCGGAACGAGCGCCGTCTTCGAGGTCCGCTTCGACGCGGACGTCCTCGACCTCGGCCTGCAGCTGCTCGACTCGGCTGGATACCGCGGGTTCGCGCACGTCGAGTTCGCCCGCGATCCGCGCGACGGACGGTTCAAGGTGCTGGAGGTGAACACGCGCCTCCCCGTCTGGGCCGGAATCGCGATGACCGACCGCTTCGACGTCGCAAGAACCGCCTACGACGATCTCCGAGGAGTGCCGTCACCGGCGCGCGCGACCTTCCGCGGCGACCTGGCCTGGGTCTACCTCGCGAAGGACCTCTGGGTCTCCGCGCAGATGGCGCGGCGCCGCGAGCTCTCGCTTCGCGACTTCCTCGCCCAGCACGTCCGCACCGGCAAGGTCGGGGCCGTGTTCGCCGCGGACGACCCGCTGCCCGCAGTCGCGAGCGTCGGCTACCTGCGCTCGAGGCTCTGAGCCGTGAAGATCGCCCTCGTCGACCCGCTCGGCTTCACCACGCCCTACGACGACCGGCTCGCCTCGGCCCTCGGCGCGCGCGGGCACGAGGTGCATCTCCTGACCTCGCCGTTCCTGCTCGACCGCACGCCGGACCCGAACGGCTACGTGCGCGAGGAGCTCTTCATCCCCTGGTCGAGCCGCCTTCTCCAGCGGACGCCTCGCGCCCGCCTCCGCCGGCTGGTGAAGGGCGCCGAGTATCTCCCGAGCGTACGCCGCCTCCTGCGCCGCATCGACGAGCTCGCACCCGATGTCGTGCACGTCCAGTGGCTCTCGCGGCCCGAGCTGGACGTCCGTTGGCTGCGGCGCGTAGCGGCGCGACACCCGCTCGTTTTCACCGCGCACAACGCGATGCCCCGCCGCGAGCGCGCGTACGGCGCGTGGCGGGAGGCGCTCACGCTCGCGGCTCGCGTCGTCGTCCACTCGCGCCAGGCCGTCGAGCGCCTTGTGGAGTTCGGGATCGACCGCGGGAAGATCGTGCGCGTCGCGCACCCGGTCTTCGACGAGCCGGGCCGCGTCGCCGTCGACCCGCCGTCGGGGAAGACGCTCCTCTTCTTCGGCCTCATCCGCCGCTACAAGGGGCTCGACGTGCTCGTCCGAGCCCTTCCGGAGATCCGAAGCCGGGTGCCCGGACGCGCGCCTCGTCGTCGCCGGAGATCCGCTCGACCCGATCGTCCCGGTGCAGGAGCTCGCCGTCTCGCTCTCGGTGAACGACGCGATCGAGTGGAGGCTCGGCTTCGTTCCCGACGACGAGGTCGCACCGCTCGTCGCGTCCGCGGCCGCCGTCGTCCTCCCGTACCGCGAGATCGAGTCGTCGGGCGTTCTCGCGCTCGCCTTCGGTCACGGGCGCCCGGCCGTCGTCTCCGACCTCGGCGCGGTCGGTGACGCGGTGCGGGAATTCGGCGCCGGACGAGCTGTCCCCGCGGAGAACCCCGTCGCGCTCGCGGCCGCATGCGTGGAGCTCCTCACCGACGAGAGCGCGCTCCGCGCTGCGTACGAGGGAGCGCTCGCGGCGCGGTCGGCGCTCACCTGGGAGGAAGCAGCCCGCGCCCACGAGGAGCTGTACGCCGAGGTCGCCGCCGCGCGTGAGGCGGTCTCGTGAGGTCGCTCCAGCTCGGCGTCAAGTGGGTCGTCGACCGCGCGCTCGCTGCGCTCGGCCTCGTCCTGCTCGCCCCGGTCTTCGCCGCCATCTGGGTCTGGGTCCGCCGCGATGCCGGCAGGCCGGTGTTCATGACCCAGCTGCGCGCCGGGAAGGACGGCACACCGTTCCGGCTCGTCAAGGTGCGCTCGATGGTCCCGAACGCGGTCCAGGTCGGACAGGAGCTCGGGATCACGGACGACCCGTTCGGAGTCGTGGCCGAGGATCCGCGCATCACGAGTAGCGGCCGCGTGCTCCGGCGGACAGGGCTGGACGAGCTGCCGCAGCTCGTGAACATCCTGCGCGGCGAGATGAGCATCGTCGGCCCACGGCCCGATCTCGTCGAGCAGGTCGCGAACTACACGGACGCGGACCGCCGCCGGCTCGCGGTCCGGCCCGGCCTCACGGGCTGGTCGCAGACGCACGGGCGCGAGGAGATCGGCTGGCCCGAGCGGATCGAGCAGGACGTCTGGTACATCGAGCACTGGTCGCTCTGGCTCGACCTGAAGATCGTCGCGCTCACGTTCGCGCAGCTCTTCCGCTCCGACCCCGAGCCGGTCGAGGACACGATGAACATCGAGCGGACCCGCGCGGCGGCCGAGCGCCCGGATACGCGTGACTGAGCTGGCGGAGGTGGCCGCCGAGGAGTGGGACGAGCTCCTCGACCGGCTCGGCCTCGGCGACGTGTACTTCCGCCAGGCGTACCTCGAGAGCGCCTCGCTCCTCGGACAGGGAGACCCGGTCTTCCTCCACCTGCCGGGTAGCGACGGGAACGTCGTCTTCCCGTGCCTCGTCCGGAGCGCGCCGGGAGGACGCTCGGACGTCGGGACGCCGATGGGGTACGGCGGACCGCTGGCGGCAGGCCCCGACCCGCCGGTCGCCGGTTTCTTCGAGGCGTACGAGGCCTGGTGCGCCGCCCGCGGAGTCGTCGCCTCGTTCGTCCGCTTCCACCCCGCCCTCGCGAACCAGGAGCTGGCCGAGGGCCGCTGGCACCTGGAGCACATCGGGCACTCGGTCGGCTGGCGCGTCGGAGGGCGAAGCGCCGACGAGCTGCTCGCCGGAGTCGGCTCCCACCATCGCCGCGTCGTTCGCAAGGCGCGCGGAGCCGGGATCGAGGTCACGGTCGAGGAGCGGCCCTCCGACCTCTCGGCGTTCGTGCACCTCTACGAGGAGACGATGCGCCGCCGCGACGCGTCGCCGTTCTACTTCTTCTCCGCCGAGTATTGGGCCCAGCTCGCGGGCGCGCTCGGCGACGCGCTGGTGCGCGCAGACGCGCACGTGGAGGGCGAGGCGGTCGCGTCGATCCTCTGCTTCGCCTCCCCTCCGCTCCTGCACTACCACCTGGGCGCGTCCTCCGAGCGCGGCCAGGAGCTGGGCGCGAACCACCTCCTCTTCCTCGAGACCGCGGCCTGGGCTACGGCGCACGGCTTCGAGCGGTTCCATCTGGGCGGAGGCGTCGGCGGCTTCGAGGACTCGCTGTACGAGTTCAAGCGCCGCTTCGACCCCGACGGCATCCTCCCCGCTTACCTCGGCAAGGCCGTCCACGACGAGGACGCGTACAGGGAGCTCTCGGGCGGCTCCGAGATCGACTTCGCCGGCTACTTCCCGGCATACCGCCACCCGAGCTGAGGCTATCGTCGCGCCGTGTTGCTGAAAGCCGCGTTCTGGGGAAGCCTCGGCGCGCTCGCGTGGACGCACGTCGGGTACCCCGTGGCTGCGGCGACGCTGGCTCGCGTCCGCCCCAGGCCGATCCGCAAGGTCGACGCGACGCCCGGCGTGTCCGTGATCGTCGCCGCGCACGACGAAGAGGACGTCATCGGGCGCCGTGTCGAGAACCTCCTCGAGCTCGACTATCCCGCAGAGCTGCTCGAGATCGTGGTCGCCTCCGACGGCTCGACCGATCGGACCGACGAGATCGTGGAGGCGCTGGCCGCGAGCACGCCGAACGTGAAGCTCGTGCGGGTCGAGCGCGCGGGCAAGGCGACCGCCCAGAACACCGCGGTCGCCGAGTCCGACGCGGAGGTCGTCGCCTTCTCGGACGCGAACTCGAGGTGGGAGCCGGACGCGCTGCGCAAGCTCGTCCGCAGCTTCGGCGACCCGGACGTCGGATACGTCTGCGGAAAGCTCCGGCTCGAGTCGGGGAACGGCGAGAGCCAGGAGGGCCTCTACTGGCGGTACGAGCTCTGGCAGCGGGAGAGCGAGTCCGCGATCGGCTCCATCACGGCGGGCAACGGCGCGATCTACGGAGTGCGCCGCTCCGACTACCTCGGCTTCGACGACCCCTACATCGGGCACGACTTCGGCCTTCCCTTCCGGCTCGTCCAGCGCGGCCGCCGCGCCGTCTACGAGCCCGAGGCGGTCGCCTGGGAGAAGCCCGCGAGCGACGTCGAGGAGGAGTACGGGCGAAAGGTGCGGATGATGACGCGCAGCTGGCGCCCGTTGCTCGACGGCTCCCTCGCGGAGACCGGCGACCCGCTCTTCGTCACCCAGCTCGTCTCGCACCGCGTCCTCCGCTACGGAAGCGGCGTGCTGCACGTCGCCCTCTTCAAGTCCAGCCTCCTGCTCGCGCACCGCGGAGGCGCCTACCGGCTCGCGCTTCTCGGCCAGCTCGGCCTCCTCGGGCTGGCGCTCGCGGGCCGGAAGCGGCTTCCCGTCCCGGGGGCCCGCATCGCCTACTACTACGTCTCGACGACCGCGGCGACAGTCGAGGCTCTCGTGCGCTACCTCCGCGGCGGATCGCTCGCGACCTGGGGCAAGGCGGACGGCACGCGGTGAAGACGCTGCTGTTCGTCGGCGGCGGTCGCCACCAGCGCCGCGCGATCCAGCGCGTCCAGGAGCTCGGTCACCGCGTGGTCGCCGTCGATCGGAACCCGGCGGCCCTCGGGCTCCGTGCGGCAGACGTCGGCGAGCTCGTCGACTTCACCGACGTCGATGGCGTCATCGCGGCCGGGCGGCGCCACGAGGTCGACGGCGTCCTCACGGTCGCGGCGGACCGCGCCGTTCCGGTGGTCGCGGCCGTGGCGGAGGAGCTCGGCCTGCCCGGGATCGGCGTAGAGACCGCGCAGCGCATGACGCACAAGCTCCGGATGCGGGACGCGTTCACGAGGGACGACGTGCCGCAGCCGCCGTTCGCGCCAGTGCGCTCTGCGAGGGACGTCGAGGCTGCGCTCGAGGCCGTGCCGCTCCCGGCCGTGCTGAAGCCCGCGGACTCGGGAGGTCAGCGCGCCGTCTTCCGCGTCGAGAGCCGGGAGGAGCTCGAGCGCGACCTCGCTGCAGCGGTCGACGAGTCGCCGACCGGCGTCGCGATCCTCGAGGAGTTCGTGAACGGGATCGAGCTGAACGGCATCGTCGTCGTGCGCGGCGGCGAGCCGCTGCTGCTGACGCTCTCCGACCGCCTACGCCCGCCCGGGATCGGGTTCGGCGTGGGCTGGATCCACGTCTTTCCGCCGTCGATCCCCGCCGAGCAGCTCGCTCGCGCGCGGCAGGTCGCCGTGGATGCCGTGCGCGCGCTCGGCCTGCGGGACGGGATCGCGTTCCCGCAGTTGATCGCCGCGACCGACGGCCGCGTCGCAGTCGTCGAGGTCGCCGCCCGCATCGCGGGCGGGCAGATGGCCGACCTCGTCCGCCACGCGGTCGGCGTCGACGTCGTCGAGATCGCGGCGCGGCAGGCGCTCGGCGAGGAGATCCCGGACGCGCTAGCGCAGCCCCGCTTCGAGCAGCCGCTGGCGATTCGCTTCTTCACCGCCTCGCCCGGCCCCCTCCCGACCGGCCGCGTGACGCGGATCGGCGACCTCGACCCGGTGCTCGCCGCCGACGGCGTCGTGCAAGCGGAGACGTACCTCGAGCTCGGCGAGACGATCCGCCCGGTGCGCCGCGACGGCGACCGGAGGGGCTACGTGATCGCGGTGGCGGACGACGCGCGCGAGGCGCTTCGCCGCGCGGAGGCTGCCGCGGCTCGCCTGGACGTGGAGGTCGAGGCGTGAGCTGCTCCTTCGACCTCACGCACTACCGCGAGCTCCTCGACGCGGCGAAGGCCGGCGGCTACCGCTTCGCGCACTTCGGTGCCGATCCGCAGCCAGGAGACCTCTTCCTGCGGCACGACGTCGATCTCTCGCTCGCAGCGGCGGTCGAGATGGCGGAGCTCGAGGCCGAGGCCGGCGCGGCGACGACCTACCTCCTCATGACCGAGGCCGTCTTCTACAACCTCGCGTCGCCCGAGGGCACGGCCACGATCGCGCGCCTGCGCGCCCTTGGTCACGCGGTCGGCCTGCACGCGGTGCATCCCAAGGTCGAGCTCGACGAGCGGTTCGACCCGGTCGTCTCGTGGCACAACCCGCGACCGGAGTACATGTCGGACGAGATCCCGGGTGCGGCGAACGCGTACGGCACGCGCTACTTCTCGCCCGAGACCTACCGCTCGGACTCGAACCAGCACTGGCGGTCCGGCTGCCCGCACGAGGAGCTGCGCGCGGGCGCCTTCCCGTGGCTCCAGATCCTCGTCCACCCGGCGATCTGGGTCTATCCCGGCGCGACGATGGGCGAGACGATGCGGGCGCTGATCGACGCCGAGGCCGCGCGTCGCCTCGAGCAGCTCGCAGCCGACGGAATCCACCTTTGAGCGAGGCCGAGAAGCCGCTTCGCGTCGTCCATTGCCCCGTGAACACGGCAGGCGTCCCGTGGTCGAACGTCCACGCGCTCCGCCGGCGCGGCGTGGACGCGAAGCTCGTCGTCTTCAACCGCTACAAGCTCCACCCCGAGGCCGACGAGTCGCTCGAGCGCCGCGGCGGGCTCCTTCGCCGCCAGCTGACGCAGTGGCGCGCGCTGCTACGGCTCGCGCCGCGGACCGACGTCTTCCACTTCTACTTCGGCCTCACCCTTGTACCGCGCTCGCTCCAGTTCCCGATCCTGCGTGCGCTCGGCAAGAAGTCGGTGATGCACTACCTCGGCTCGGACATCCGCGGCAAGTCGCCGGAGGAGCTCGCGTTCGGAAAGAAGGCAGGGGCGGAGATCGTCGGCTCCTACGATGCGATGCGGTGGGTGCCTGAGGCCGAGTTCATCCCACCGGGGATCGACGTCACGAGCATCGAGCCGTCTCCGCCTTCCGACCGCACCCGCCCGGTCATCCTCCATGCGCCCTCCTCGCGCCGCCGGAAGGGCACGGAGGAGGTCATCGCGGCCTGCGCAGGGCTCGACGCCGACCTCCTGCTCGTCGAGGGCCTCGACCACACCGAGGCGTTCGAGCGCTACCGCGAGGCAGACCTCGTCGTGGACCAGCTGAATGCGGGCTGGTACGGGCTCTTCGCGATCGAGTGCATGGCGCTCGGGAAGCCCGTCGTCTCGTACCTGCAGGAGGAGGCGGTCGCACGAACCGAGCGCGAGCTCGGGGAGCTGGTGCCCGTGATTCGCGCGACGAAGCAGGACCTGCGCGAGCGCCTCGAGCCACTCGTTGCATCCGCCGCCGAACGGCGTCGCATCGGCGCCGAGTCCCGTGCATACGTCGAGCGGGTCCACGATCTCGAGCACGTGGCCGACCGCCTGCTGCACCTCTACTCTCGCCTCTAGCAGTGCCGATCGGCGCTCAACTCAGACGGCTCGGGAAGCACTCCGCGATCTACGGCCTCGGCGGCCTCGTGTCGCGGATCATCGCCGTCCTCCTGCTGCCGCTCTACACGCGCTACCTCTCGCCGTCCGACTACGGCAAGGTCGAGACCCTGATCGCGCTGACGACGGTCATCGGGATCGTCCTCCGCATGGGCATCTCGAGCGCGTTCTTCCGCTTCTACTTCGACTCGCCCGAGCCCGAGAGGCGGCGCCTCGTGCTGCGCACGTCGTTCTGGTTCACGATGTCCATGGCAACACTCGGGCTCGTCGCCGGGCTCGCCCTGTCCCCGGCGATCTCGCAGCTCCTCTTCGGCTCGACGGGCGATGGTGAGCTCGTCGCGGCCTCCTTCGTCGGGCTCTGGTGCGGCATGAACTACGAGCAGCTGACCTCGCTGTTCCGTGTCGAGGAGCGATCGACCGCGTTCGTCTCCGCGAGCCTGACGAACATCCTCATCACGATCGGGACGACGCTGCTCCTCGTCGTCGCACTCGATGCCGGCCCGATCGGCGTCATCGTCGGCAACTTCACCGGGACGCTCGTCGTGTACCTCGGGCTGCTCGGCTATCGGCGGGAGCAGCTTGGACTCCAGTTCGACCGCGGCCTGTTGCGCGAGATGAACCGTTTCGGCGTACCGCTCGTCCCGACCGCGCTCTTCCTCTGGACGACGAACTTCAGCGACCGCCTGTTCCTCGTCAAGCTCGCCGACACGACGGAGGTCGGCCTGTATTCGGTCGGGGTCCGCATCGCCTCGGCGATGGTGCTCCTGCTCACCGCGTTCCGGCTCGCGTGGCCCGCCTTCGCGTACTCGATCGAGGACGACCGCGAGGCGCGGCGCACGTACGCGTATGTGCTGACCTACCTCGTGCTCATCACGACGTGGGTGGCCACCGGCCTCACGCTCCTCTCGCCCTGGATCGTCGACTGGCTCGCGGCGCCGTCGTTCTCGAGCGCGTCGAGGGTCGTTGGCCCGCTCACGTTCGCGGCGGTCGCGTTCGGCGGCTACATCGTGATCGCGATCGGCGTCGGGCGAGCCCGCCGGACGCAGTTCAACTGGGTCGTCACGGGCGCGGCGGCCGCAGTGAACGTCGCGCTCAACCTCGTCCTCATCCCGCCCTACGGGATGATGGGCGCCGCGATCGCGACCATCGCCGCGTACGGGACGATGTTCGCGGGCATGACGTGGTGGTCGCAGCGCATCTACAGGGTCCCGTACCAGTGGCGCCGCGTCTTCACCGCAGCCCTCGCCGGCGCAGCGCTCGCCGTGACGGGCAAGCTGGTCGGGGCCGGATTCGCCGTCGCCCTCGCTCTCGCCCTCGCCTATCCGCTCGTCCTGTTCCCGCTCGGCTTCTACCTGCCCGCGGAGCGAAAGGCGATCGGCGCCCGGCTCCGGCTCGCGCGCCCGTGAGATCCAACCGCGCGTTTCGGGCGAGGCGCCTCGTCTGGCGCGTGCGCCGGAGCACGCCGCGGCTCGCGCGCCCCTTGTCGCGCGTCCTCCCTGATCCCGGTCCGCCGGTGCGCCCGATCCTCATCGTGGGCTGCCCCCGCTCGGGGACGACTCTCCTGCTCCGGGGCCTCCTGCAGAGCCCCGAGCTCCGCTCCGTCCAGAACGAGGGCCACATCCTCTGGGACGAGTTCCACCACCCGCGCGACCGCGGGTGGGATTCCGACGCCCTCGCGGCAAGCGACGTCGGCGGGCGGGAGCGCGAGTACGTTCACCGTGCGATCCGGCTCGTCGTGCGCGACCGCCGCTTCGTCGACAAGACCCCGGAGAGCTGCCTGCGCATCCCCTACCTCGACGCGCTCTTCCCGGACGCAACCTTCGTCTTCCTCCGACGCCGCGGCGCCGACAACGTGAGCTCGCTGATGGAGGCATGGCGCGCGCGGCCGCGCTTCGTGAAGTACCGCCTCCCGGAGCTGCTCACGGGCCTCGGGCCGCTGTCCGGGGGCCAGTGGAGCTTCGCGCTCGTCCCGGGGTGGAGGGACCTGCGCGCGGCGTCGCTCGAGGAGATCTGCGCGCGCCAGTACGTCGCCTGCAACGAGGCAGTGCTCGAGGCACGCGGCAGCATGGATTCGGGTCGCTGGCTCGACGTCTCGTACGAGGAGCTCGTCGCACGGCCCGAGGAGGAGCTGCGGCGGCTCCTCACGGCGCTCGGCGTCCCGTTCACGCCCGACACGGCGCGGTACGCAGCCGGGCTCGGCGACCGCGTCTCGCCGACGTCGCTGAGCCCGCCCGAGGAGGAGAAGTGGCGCGCGCAGAACGGGCGGGAGGTAGAGCGCATCCTCCCGCTGCTCGCCGACGTCGAGGCACGACTCGGCTACGAGCCCGTCGCGGAGCCCGCGCGCTGATCGAGATCCGCGACCTCCGGGACGACGAGCTCGAGTTCCTGCGCGAGATGCTCTACGCGGCGCTCGCGTGGCGTTCGGATGTCGAGCTGCCGCCGGCCGAGCTCGTCCTCCAACATCCGCAAGTCGTCGTCTTCCACGACGACTGGGGACGCCCCGGGGACGTCGCACTCGTCGCCCTCGACGAGGGCCGGCCGGTCGGGCTCGTCTGGTGCAGGCTGTTCACGGACGAGTCGCACGGCGAGGGCTTCGTCGACGAGCGGACACCCGAGCTCGCGATCGCCGTCGCGGACGGCTTTCGGGGCCGCGGCATCGGCGAGCGTCTCCTGCTCGCGATGCACGAGCGGGCGCGGGAGGACGGAGTCGCCCGCATCTCGTTGAGCGTCGACGCCGACAATCCCGCGAAGCGGCTCTACGCACGCCTCGGATACGTCGAGTACGAGCCCGGCGACGAGCTCGGGCGCATGCTCCTCGTGCTCGACTGACGTTTCTGCAGGACTGGCGACGGGTAGTTCGCGTGTATGACACCGCTACGCATCGACCACGTCGCCCTCTGGGTCGCGGACCGGGAGGCGGACACACAGCGCATCCTCGATCTCTTCGAGGTCGACACCCTCGAGCGGACGGACGACTTCACGCTCATCGGGAGCGATCCGGAGCTCGGCAAGCTCACGCTCTTCGACGCGGAGGGGCCGCGGGAGCAGAGCCAGCTCATGGGCATCGCGTTCCGCGAGCCGGGCCGGGAGGACGCCAACGACATCGACGTCGGTGAGGGGCTCCACCTCTACCGGCTCGGCATGCCGCATGCCTGGGCAGTCGATCTCGACCACGTCTCGCTTCGCGTCGCCGACACCGAGGCGAGCGCCGTGCGCTGGGAGGAGCTCGGCTTCGAGCGGGTCGAGCCGCGCGTGGAGCCGAGCGCGCGGGTGAAGCTCGGTGACTCGTTCATCGAGCTCACGCCCGGGACGCCGTTGCCGACCGCGCGGCCGTTGCTGAACCACATCGGCCTGCTGGTCGAGTCGATCGACCCGTACCTCGACGAGGACTCCGGCCTCGGGCTCGAGATCCTCGAGGTCGTGGACGCGGAGAACTCACGCGCGGTGTTCGTCCAGGGCCCCGACGACGTCAAGGTCGAGTTCATCGAGCACAAGCCGTCGTTCGCGGAAACCGCGGGTGCCGGCTCGCGCGCCGAGAGCTAGACCACGATCCGGTACACCTGGAAGCACTCCGCGTACTCGCGGTTCACGTTCACGCCGTGCACGCGGGCAAGGTTCCAGACGTACTCGGGATTCGCGTAGCGCCGGTGCTGCTGCGACGCGTAGCGGGCGAGGGCGGCGACCTTGCGCTCCACGTGCTGCTTCTCGAGGGAGATGTACGCGCCGTACGAGAAGTCGAAGTTGTTCCACGGCACCTCGTAGCCGAGGATCGTCGTGCGCTTGAACGCACGTAGCCCCTCCTGCGCGATCGTCTGGTGATCCTGGTGGACGTCGTGGTGCGACGGTTGGAACACGACGTCCGGCTTCCACTCGTCCCAGAGCGCGACGAGGAGCTCGAGGATGTCCTGCCTTCGCTCGGGAAACGTGCGCACGTCGAAGTCGTGCACCGTCAGCGACTTCTCCGGAATGCCGAGCTCGGCGGTCGCCTCGCGTACCTCGCGCGCGAGCGTGTCCGGCTCGAATCCGGGCGGGAGCGAACGGGTCGCGATCGAGAAGGCGACGTAGCGCACCTCGCACCCGCCCTCGACGAGCCGCGCCATCGTTCCGCCGCATCCGAGCTCGCCGTCGTCGGTGTGCGGCGCGAGCACGAGCGCCGTTCTCCAGCCCTCGATCACGCGGAATTCCTACCAGGGAGGAGGGTGCGGAGAAGTCCGTAACCTTTTCGCGCCGTGGAACACACCGACGCCGCCCAGGTCGCTGCGCTCGTCGGAGCGCTGGGAGCAGCCCTCGTCACCCTCGGTCGCGGTCGCCTGGTGCCACTCGGCGGGCTCGTGCTGCTCGGGGTCGCGACGGCGCTCATCGGACGCTCGCTCGTGGGCGACGACGACGTCGAGCTCCTGCTCACCACCTCCGCGGGAATCGCGCTCATCGCTGCCGCGCTCGCCGCCGCGGTCCTCATCGCGGCTCCGCTCACACGCTTCCCGGAGGCCACACCGGTCGCGCTGCTCGCAGTTGCGCCGTTTCGCATCCCCGTCGAGCTCGGCGACGAGGAGGCGTTCCTGCTCCTCCCGCTCTACCTCGTGCTCGCCGGCTTCGGGGCTCGCGTTCGCGTATCGCCTGCTGCGCGGCGCCGTTCCCGCCGAGGTGCCGCGGCTCCTCGGGCTTCCGCTCGCAGCGTTCGTCGGGTTCGCCGGCGTCTCGTACCTCTGGACCCACGACGAGCGCCAGGGTGGAATCGCGCTCGCGTTCTTCGTCTTCCCCTTTGTCGCCGGCTTCGGCATCGTCGCCCGCTCGCCACTCGTCGCGTGGGTTCCGCGGGCCTTGGCCTTCACGCTCGTCGCGCTCGGCGCGCTCTTCGCCGCCGTCGGGATCTGGCAGGCGCATACGCGGACGCTCTTCTTCGCGCGCGACCTCGAGGTCGCGAACGCGTACACGACCTGGTTCCGGGTGACCTCGCTCTTCAAGGACCCGAGCCTGTACGGGCGCTATCTCGTCGTGCCGATCGCGGTGCTGCTCGTGCTCCTCTGGCTACGTCGCGGACGCCCGGTCGAGTGGTTCGTTATCGCAGCGGCGGTCGCGTTCCTCTTCCTCGGGCTCTACTTCTCGTACTCGCAGTCGAGCTTCGTCGCGCTCTTCGTCGTGACCTTCGCGATCGCGCTCGTCGGCGCGGGACGCCGGTTGCGGATCGTCCTCATCTCCTGCGCAGCCGCAGCGACGCTGGCAGCCGGCGGGTTCGCCGCGCAGGCGGTCGAGGGTGAGTCGGCGCGGGAGATCACGAGCGGCCGCTCGCGGCTCGTCGAGATCACGCTCGATGCCTTTCGCGTGAATCCGGCCGTCGGTGTCGGCATCGGCGGGCAGGCGCAGGCGAGCGCGGAGGCGAACGGGCGTCGAAGCTGCCCGCCGGAGCGCCTCGCACACGACACCGCTCACCGTGCTCGCGGAGATGGGCGTCGTCGGATTCGCGCTCTATGCCTGGCTCATGGGCGCCGTCGCGTGGGCTCTCCTGCTGCTGACACGACAGCAGCGGGTGCTCGGCCTCGGTCTGGCCGCCGTCTTCACGGTCCTCTTCGTGCATTCGCTCCTGTACGCGGGCTTCTTCGAGGATCCGCTCACCTGGGGCGTCCTCGGGCTGGCCGCCGCGGCACTGGCTGCGTCGTCCACACCGGAGCGGCTGGCACACTGATCCCGGCCGCAGCGTCGGCCATTTCTCATGCCGAGGCGCCTTGAAGTGGATCCTCATCGGCGCCGTCGCTCTGCTCGTCCTTCTCGGCGGGCTCGCCGGCGCGCTCTGGTTCACGCAGCGCGACACTCCGGAGGGCGCGCTGGACACGGAGCTGACCGACGTGACGGTCACGACCGCGACCCAGCCTCCCCCGACGCCGCGGCCGCCGCCGCCCAAGCCGGAGACCGTCAGCGACGAGCTCTGCTGGCGCTACTTCGGCGGGGACCCGCAGCGGTCGCTCTCGCGGGCCGAGGTCGAGATCGGCGTGCCGGTGCGGAGGCACCGCTGGACGAGGGTGCTCGACAGCTACATCGAGTACCCGCCGAGCTACTGCGACGGCGTCCTCTACGTCAACAGCTACCGCGGGACGACGTACGCGCTCGACTCCGAGACCGGCAAGGTGCTGTGGCGCCGAAAGCTCGGCGGGACGAAGCCCTCGACCCCCGCGATCGACGGCCCACGGCTGCTCGTCAGCTCGCTCGACGGGACCGTGACCGCACTCGACCGCGAGACGGGGCCAGCAGCTCTGGCAGGTGCGAACCGCGGGCAGCGTCGAGTCCTCGCCCGTCGTGCTGGACGGCATCGCCTACTTCGGCGCGACGGACGGCCGCCTGTTCGCCGTCAGCTCGCGCACGGGGAACATCCGCTGGGCGTACGACAGCGGCGGAAAGATCACCGCGAGCCCTTCGATCTGGGGTCGCCGCGTCTGCACGTCGAACTACGCCGGCGCGGTCTTCTGCCTCGACCGCTTCAGCGGGCGTGAGCTCTGGACGACGTACGTGAGGCGCGACACGTTCCGCTGGGAGAGCTTCTACGCGAGCGCGTCCACGGACGGCGAGCGCATCTACTCCGTCGCACGCTCCGGCCGCGTCGTCGCGCTCGACGCACGGGACGGCTCGACGGTGTGGACGGATCGGGTCGGCGGCCTCGGCTACACGACTCCGGCCGTCGCGAACGGGCGGGTCTTCGTCGGCGGCTTCGACGGCCGCCTCCGCGCCTACCGCGCCACGAACGGGTCGGAGCTGTGGAGCACCTACGTCGGCGGCAAGATCCTCGGCGCGCCGTTCGTGGCCGGGAACTACGTCTTCTTCTCGACCCTCGACAAGCGGACGTTCGCGCTGCGGGCGACCGACGGCGAGCTCGCCTGGCGCGTCCCGATGGGCCGCTACTCGCCCGGGATCGTCGACCGAGCGGACGTACTACTTCTCGCTGAACGGACGCGTCATCGCGTTCCGCGGGCGGGACGCGCCCCGCACCTAGGCCGGCGAGCGGAGGGTGGCGCCGGCGCCAGAGCGGCGAGCGCTGCACGGCTGCCGCCGCGCCGTCCCAGAGCCCGATGCGAGCACGGTACGTCCCGAGCGAGAGAGCGGCGCGAGCCCGGCGGCGCTCGGTCGTTCGCACCTCGTAGCCGAGCTCCGCGAGCAGGTCGCCTGCAAGCTCCTCGAACGCCAGGACGTCCTCCGCGCTCATCTCGGCCCTCCAGTCCCGGAGCCCGGGGGTCGGCTGGCAGCGCGAGCCGGCTGTGCTGGGGCCTGTCGGAGGCGTCGACGCTGTCCGCGTACTCGAGCATCGACACGTCGAAGGGAAGCCCCGCGAACCGGCACACTGGCCGGATCGCCTCCTCGGGCTCCGCGGCGAGCGCTTCGTAGCGCACCTCGAGGTAGCGCGTCGAGCCGACGCGCCGCCCGAGCTCTCGAGCGGCGCGAACCTCGGTGACCCACTGCCGGGCGAAGCCGGCCGGGCCGGTCGGATGCGCCCACGTCCGCGTGTACGTCCCGACGGGCATCTGGGCGAACGAGACCGCGGCATCCCGGCCGTCGCGGATGAGATGGACGTAGACGGCGTCCGGGAAGAGCCGTTCGACCAGCGCCAGATGGCGCATGTAGACCGGGCTCTTGTCGCCCCACCGCGGCTTTCCGTGCTTCGCCGCGTATGCCTCGAAGATGGCCGCGATCGCCGCCGCGGCGTCGTCATCCCGGGATGCAGGACGACATCGGCTGGATCGAGACCCCAGCGCACGAGCTCGGGGATGCGGCTCAGATCGTCGCGGAAGTCGTCGACGTCGACGGCGCGCCGGTGGCGGCGGGCAAGCAGCGGGATGAAGCGCGACTCCTCGGGAATCGCGATCCCGGCCGAGCGATCGAGAATGACCCGGAGGAGCGTCGTCCCCGAGCGATTCACGCCGAGCACGAAGAGAGGTGGGCTCACGGCGCTGGCGGCTCGGTGACGATCACCTCCGCGCGATCGGCCCAGCGCCCGACAATCGCGTAGACCGCGTACGTGCCGGGCGTCTCGGGCGCGCGGAGCACCAAAACACGCCTCCGGAACTTCCCGCGCTGACCGTCGAACAGCCAGCGGTAGACGTCGGCGTCCGTGTCGACGCCGATCCCGAAGCGTTGCCCGGCGACGACCTCGACGCGGTCACGGACGAACTCGACGTACCGGACGCGAACCACGACCGGCCGCGTCCTCGTGGACCGATTGCCCGCACGGTCGAACGCCCGCAGGCGGATCTCGTAGTCGCCGGGTGGCACGGGCTTGCCGCCGATCCGCCCGAACCACACGAGCCGACCCTCCGTCTCGCGGAACTTGCTCAGCACCCGGCGCCGGCCGTTCACGAGCATCATCGACCGCGCCGGCTCGTCGATCTCGTACTCCGCGGTCGTGCGATCGGCGTTCCCGTCCCCGTCGGGCGAGAAGACGCGCGGGAAGACGCGCAGGAGCCGGATCGTCGGTGCCGTCGTGTCCACGCGGATCGGGTTCGGGCAGCACGATGGTGCGGCCGTGCCGGCGCAGGCGCACACGCGGTCGGTAGATGCCCTCCTGGACGACTCGGCCCGCATCGTCGCGGCCGTCCCAGACGTACGTGACCCGACCTGCCTGCTCACGGCGGTTACGGACGAGCGTCCGCACCGAGCGCCGCTCCGAGTCGAGCAGGTCGACGGTCACGACCTGGCCGCCGCGCAGACGGAACGAGATCTCCGCGATGTCCCGTGCGCACTCGCAGACGGGCGAGAACACCTTGTCGACCGCGTGCCGGTGATCGGGCTCTTCTCGAGCTTCAGCCGCTCGGTGACGGCGAACGCAGCCGCCGTCGCGCCGAGGAGCGCGAGCACGATGAGCGTCTGCGGCAGACGCCGCACTAGCTGGTTTCGAGGCTGCGCACGAGGACGAACGGCTCCGCGTACTCACAGCCGCAGGTCGCGCCGTGCAGCTCCGCGGCGGCACGGATCGCACGATCGCTGCGCGGATGCGGGTAGGGCCGCTGCTCGGTCTCGTAGTGCGCGAACGCCGCGAGCTTCCGCTCGAAGGTCGTGCTCACGTCCACGTACCAGTTCGGGACGAACCAGTTGACGGCCGCGGGAGTCCACTCCGTGCTGGACGTCGGCGCGTACGTGAGCAGCCGTCGCACCGACTGGCCCGGCACCGGTCGCGTGGCGACCGTGACGGAGTCGAAGAGGGCCCGGTGGTCGTAGTTCACGTCGGGGTGCGGTGTGTACACGACGGTCGGCTCGTACTCGCGCACGTGCTCCTCGACGACGCGGTTCACCTCGACGTGCGCGAGCGTGTCGAGCCTCATGTCCGGGAGGTCGAGGTGCACGTAGTCACCGACGCCGAGCTCCGCGGCCGCACGCCTCGCCTCGTCCTCCTTCTGAGCGCGCTTGGCTGCGTCGCCCGGGTACTGGGTCGAGCTGCCGTCGGTGACGCACACGATGCGTACCGTGTCGCCGCGCTCCGCGTGCACGGCGATCGTGCCACCCATCCCGAGCACCTCGTCGTCGGGGTGCGCCGCGAACACGAGCACACGCGTCGTCATCCGAGCCTCGCCCCGACCTCGAGGCGCTCCACCGTCTCGAACTCCTCGAGCAGCAGCGCGCCCTCGCCGCACGCAACGACCGGCCCCTCGTCCCGCTCCGCCACGATCGTGCCGGCCGGAGCGCCCTCCCCGTGCTCCACCGGACGAGCGCTCCAGACGACCACCTTCTCGTCTCCGAGGTACGTGAACGCGCCGGGATACGGCCGCGTCTGCGCGCGCACCCAGTCGTAGAGGTAGGGCGCGCGCGTCTCCCAGTCGATGATGCCGTCCGCCGGCCGACGGCGCGTCCACGTGCTCGCCCGCTTCGGATCCTGCGGAATCCGCGGAGCGGTCCGGGCCACGATCTGCGGCACGTACTCGCGGATCAGCTCGAGATGGGCGTCGCGACACGCGGTCGAAGAGCGTCGTTGCCGTGTCGTCGGGCTCGATCTCGACCACGGCCTGCCCGACGATCGCTCCCGAGTCGGCGGTGTCGTCGACGATCTCGAACAGCGTGACGCCGGTTCGCGCGAGGCCGGAGAGCAGCGCCCACGGGATCGACGCCCGCCCGCGATGTCGCGGGAGCAGCGTCGGGTGCATCCCGAAGACGCCCTCGCGCGCGAGGGCGATGAACGGCTCGCGGACGAGCTGGTACCAGCCGACGACGAAGACGAGCTCGGGATCGAGCTTGCGGAGCGCGTTGATCGTCGCATCCGCGTTGACGTCGTTCGTCTCGATGTACTCGGCTCCGAAGCGCTCCGCGACGTCGTCGAAGCGGCAGCGCGCCGAGCGGTCGATGGTCGCGCTCTCGGGAAGCGTGACGACGCCGACGATCTCTGCCCCGGACTCGGCCGCCGCCTCGAGGCAGTCGCGGCCGATGACGTCGTCGCTGACCCAGACCGTGCGCATCGCGGAGCGATGCTAGTCGACTGCCGGAGGGAGCCTTTCGGTGCGGCCGCGCTGGATGCGGATCCAGCTGTGGCGCCCGAGGAAGACGAGCACCGCGACGAGCCCCGCGGTGAGGGCGACGACGACGATCGTGCCCGCGAAGGGGACGTCGAGGAGCTTGATGCCCGCAAGACCGAGAACGGCGGCGAGGACGAGGCGGAGCCTCTGCTCGGGGATGGCGAGGCTCACCCGGCCTCCGATGAGGACGCCCGGGATGGAGCCGAGCAGCAGCCAGCCGAGGATCCCGAAGTCGACGTTGCCCGCCGCCCAGTGCGCGGCTCCCGCGACGTAGAGGAGAACCGCGGCGTGGAAGATGTCCGTGCCGACCACCTTGTGCGCCCGCAGCGGGAAGATGATCAGCAGCGTCAGCCCGAAGAAGACACCGCTGCCGACGGAGGTGAGCCCGACGATGAAGCCGCCGAAGGCGCCGATGAGGATCGCGGCGAGACAGTCTCGTCCGGCTCAGGCGCGCGGGCAAGTCTCCCGCCGGAGCCGGGTGGATCACGCTCTTCGCGACGAGCCCGGCTGCGCCGAAGAGCAGTGCGCCTCCCAGCACCTGGCCCATCACGGATTCCACGTCGTCGCCGTACCGGTTCGTCAGCTGGACGGAGACCCACACCCCGACCAGCGACATCGGCGCCGAGCCGATGAGCATCCAGCCGGCGAGCCGAGCCCGCACGTTCCCCATGCGGCGGTGCTGCACGGCGCCGACCGTCTTGAACACGGCGCCGTGGGCGATGTCCGTCCCGATCGCGGTCGTGGGCGAGATCCCGAACAGGAAGACGAGGATCGGGGTCATCAGCGAGCCGCCGCCCATGCCGGTCATCCCCACGAGCACGCCCGTGAGGAGACCGACGACGACGAACTCCCAGTCCATGGGGAGCCGGGCCTACTGCCGGTAGGCGGCGATGAGCACGCGGGCGACCTCGGGGCGGGTGAACTCGACGGGCGGCACGTCGCCCTCGCCGAGCATCTCGCGCACCTTCGTCCCCGACAGGAAGACGCGATCCTCGGGGCCGTGCGGGCACGACTTCGTGCTCGCCATCGACCCGCAGACGTTGCACCAGAACGTGTGCTCGAAGAACATCGGCTCGACGTCGAGCTCGTGCGGCGCGAACTCGTCGAAGATGAGCTGCGCGTCGTACGTGCCGTAGTAGTCGCCGACACCCGCGTGATCGCGACCGACGATGAAGTGCGAGCACCCGTAGTTCTTGCGGCAGATCGCGTGCCAGACCGCCTCGCGCGGCCCTGCGTAGCGCATCGCCGCCGGGAACGCGGAGAGCAGGACGCGGTCCTCCGGGTAGTAGCCGTCGAGCAGCGTCCGGTAGCACTCCACGCGCACGTCGACCGGGACGTCGTCCGACTTCGTGTCGCCGACGAGCGGGTGGACGAGCAGCCCGTCCACCGTCTCGAGCGCGACCTTCGTCAGGTACTCGTGCGCACGGTGGATCGGGTTGCGGGTCTGGAACCCGACGACGCGCTTCCAGCCCCGCTCGGCGAAGACGCGGCGTGTCTCGGCCGGATCGCGTGCGAGCTCGGGGAACGCCGACTGCGATCGCTCGAACACGGTCACGCGCCCGGCGAGGTACCGGGGCTTCTGCTCGTACAGCCGCGCGACGCCAGGGTGGGCCTCGTCGGTCGTCCGGAAGCAGTTCTCGGCCTCGCGCTCCTTGTCGTACTCGAAGACCTCCTCGACCTCGAGCACGGCGACCGGCTTGCCCGACTCGTCCAGCAGGGCGACCCGGTCGCCGGTGGGCGCGGCATCCACGGCGAGACAAACGGGCAGCGCCCAGGGAAGGCCGTTCGTGAGGTGCATCTCCTCGACGACCCGCTCGTAGTCCGCCGGCCCATGAAGCCCTCGAGCGGCGAGAGCGCGCCCGAGGCGAGCATGTCCAGATCCGAGAGCTCGCGTGAGGTCAGCTGGACGGTCTCGAGCGAGTCGAGATCGCCCGGCCGCTCGCCCGTCCGATCGACGAGCGACGCCGCCGTGCGGCGCGATGAGCCGGTCCGTCGCGGCGACCGTCATGCGCGGACCTCGGCCGGGATGAGACCGAGCTCCTCGAGCTTCGCGACGACCTGCGCGGCTGCCTCCTCCGGCTCGGTCGACTCCGTGTCGACGACGATCTCCGCGCTCGTCGGCGCCTCGTACGGGTCGTCGACGCCCGTGAAGCCCTTGATCTCGCCGGCGAAGGCCTTCGCGTAGAGGCCGTTCACGTCGCGCCGCGCGCACTCGTCGACCGAGGCGTTGACATAGACCTCGACGAACGGGCCGAACTGCTCGACCAGCGTGCGCGCCTTCTGCCGCGTCGCCTCGTACGGCGAGATCGCGGCGGCGATGACCGCGCCGCCCTGGCGCGTGATCCGCGAGGCGACCCAGCCGATGCGCTCGATGTTCGTGTCGCGGTCCTCCTTCGAGAACCCGAGGCCCTTCGAGAGGTGCGTGCGCACCGTGTCGCCGTCGAGGTACTCGACGACGAGCCCGCGCCGGTCGAGCTCGGGCCCGACCAGATGCGCGATCGTCGACTTCCCGGAGCCGGAGAGGCCCGTGAACCAGAGCGTGAAGCCGCCCCCACGGGCGCGGTCCGACTCGGGGTGCTCGTGCGCGTAGATGTGATCCGTCATGTCGTCCTTTCAGCAATCGCAGTCGTGTCTTCGTGGATGCCGCACTCGAGCTTGTCCGAGCCCGCCCAGCGGCCCGCCCGCTCCTCATCGTCCGGATTCGTGGGGCGGGTGCAAGGGATGCAGCCGATGGAACGGTACCCGGCATCGTGCAGCGGGTTGTAGGGAATCTCGTTCACCTCGATGTAGGCCCAGACGCGCTTCTCGTCCCAGTCGGCGAGCGGGTGGATCTTGAAGACGCCGTAGCGCTCGGACCACTCGATCTTCTGGATGCCCGAGCGGCTCGGCGACTGGTCGCGGCGGATGCCCGAGATCCAGGCGTCGTACGGCGCGAGCGCATTCACGAGCGGCTCGACCTTGCGGATGTGGCAGCAGCGATCCGGGTCGCGCTCCCAGAGGTTCGCGCCCTCGGCGCGATGCTGCTCCGCGATCGTCGGGATGCCGGGCTGGATGAGCTTCAGCGCGTACTTGTCCACGAGCCGCTCCCGCGTCTCGTACGACTCGCGGAAGAAGAGGTGCGTGTCGAGCTCGACCGTGTCCATGCGCAGCCCGAGCTCCGCGACCATGTGCACGAGCACCGACGACTGCTTCTGCCAGGAGCACGTGAGACAGAGGCGCGGCCAGAAGAACGAGTGCGCCCAGGCGATCACCTCCTCGGCCGACATGGCCTCGAAGTCGAGGTCAGGAAGCCGGGGCGGGCTCGTCGACGCGGGAACCGCCAAGGAGCACCTCCTTCAGCGTGTCGGCGCGCAGGCCGAGCCGCAGCGTCTCGAGCGCGATCACTTCGTCCGGCGGGATGTTGCCGAGGTTGACCTCGGTGCCGAAGTGCCGCACGAACCAGGCCTGCGAGCTCTTCGTCGGAGCCTCCCAGATGAGGTCGTGGAAGCTCAGCGAGTGCTCGATCTCGTCCACGAGACCCGTGCGCAGCTCGCCCGTCGGGCGGTAGATCCCGGCGGTGCCGCCCTCGCGGCCCTCGGCGATGACCTTCCACGCGCCCGCGTCCAGCTCCTCGCGCATCCACTGCACCCAGAGATAGGGCGCGATGTTCACCTCGGAGTCCTTCGACCCGACCTCGGAGAGGACGACGAAGTCCCGGGCGAAGTCGGCGATCAGCTCGAGCTTCGCGTCGCGCGGGATCTCGAGCGTGCCGTCCGAGATCTCGACGTGCGAGAAGCGGTAGTGCTCGAGCCAGCGCTTGAAGTCGTCCATCTTCGACTGCCCGTAGACGGCCTCGAAGAGCGTTCCTCCGCACACGACCGGCGTGTCGAACGAGCGATAGAGCGCGACCTTCTTCTCGAGGTTGTTCGTGACGTAGCTCGTGCCCCAGCCGAGCTTGACGATGTCCACGTACTCGCCGGCCGTGTCGAAGAGGCCCTCGATCTCGCGCAGGTTCAGGCCCTTGTCCATGACGTGGGTCAGGCCGCGGGAGCGCGGCTTGGCCTCCCGGGTCGGGACGTCGAGGAACGAGTGGTCAGGCGAGTCGTGCATAGATGTCCTCCAGCTTCTGGCGGGCTCGTTCCTGCACGTCGCGGTAGAGCGAGTTGCCGTGCGCGTCGATCCCGACGGTGAGCGGGCCGAAGTCCTTCACGCGGAACTTCCAGAGGCACTCGGGCATGAGCTCCTCCCAGGCGACCTCCTCGATCTCCTCGATCTGCGTCGTCTCGAGCGCTGCGGCCCCGCCGACGATCGCGAAGTAGACCATCCCGAGCCGCTGCATCGGCTCGATCGCCTCGTCCGGGAAGCCGCCCTTGCCGCAGATCGCGCGCACGCCGTACTGCTCTCCGAGCGGCTCGGTGAAGCGCACCATGCGCGCGCTCGTCGTCGTGCCGATGCACATCTTCTCGTACGCGACCCGGCCCGACCTTGCGGACGTTCGGCGCGGTGTGCAGGAGAAACGCTCCGGTCAGGTCCATCGGCGGCTCGACCCCCTGGTCGAAGATCCGGATCTGCGTCCGGTCGCGGATCCCGATGATGTGGCCCTGGACGATCACCTCGTCGCCGGCGTGGAGCTTCAGGATCTCCGCCGGATCCGTGACGGGGAACGTGACCTCGTGCGTTGGCATCAGGCCTCCCGGTCGAAGTCGACCGTGCCGTCGGCGGAGATGTGCGCGGTCGCGCGCCGAGCAGCCCAGCACTGGTAGTTGACGGCGACGGGGTTGAGCGTCATGTGCGTGTCCGCGTGCTCGACGTGGACGGAGAGCACGGTGACGTCGCCGCCGAGCCCCATCGGGCCGATGCCGGTCTCGTTCAGGAGGTCGTAGAGCTCGACCTCGAGCTCCGCGACGAGCGGATCCGGGTTCCGCGTGTCGACGGGCCGGGCGATCGCCTCCTTCGCGAGGTGCATCGCGTAGTCGGCCGAGCCGCCGATCCCGACCCCGACGATGCCGGGCGGGCACGGCTTGCCGCCGGCGCCGACGATCGACTCGAGCACGAACTTCTTGATCCCGTTCACGCCGTCGGCGGGGACGCACATCTTGAGGAAGCTCATGTTCTCCGAGCCGGAGCCCTTGGGGACGCACTTCACGTCGAGCCCGTCCCAGTCCGGGACGAAGTCCCAGTGCACGATCGGCACGCGGAAGCCGACGTTCGGGCCCGTGTTCTCGCGCGTCAGCGTGTGGACGGTGTTCGAGCGCAGCGGATGCTCGACCGTCGCCCGCTCGGTCCCGATCTTCAGCGACTCGTAGATCCGGGCCGGGTGGAGCGGGAAGCCCTCGCCGACGCGGCAGTAATAGACGGGGATGCCGGTGTCCTGGCAGACGAGGTTCTTCTCGTCGTCGGCGATCACGACGTTGCGGTGGATCGTCTCGAGGACGCGCTTGCCCGTGACCGAGGTCTCGCGCTCGCGCGCGGCCGAGAGCGCGTCGCGGAGGTCCTGCGGGATGTCCTTCAGCGCCCAGACGTAGAGGTGTGCGGCCGCGTCCTCCACCGCTCCGGCGATGTCGGTGACGGTCGACGCTCATGCCGCCGCCCTGGCCGCCGCGGCCCGGCCGGCGCGCCGGCCGAAGACCGTGCACTCGAGGAGGGAGTTGCCCATCATGCGGTTCCTTCCATGCGTCCCGCCTGCGATCTCGCCGCAGGCGAAGACGCCTTCGAGAGTCGTCTCGGCGTGCTCGTCGATGACGAGGCCGCCGTTCTGGTAGTGGAGAACGGGGTAGGTGAGGATCGGCTCCGCGAGCGGGTCGATGCCTGCGCCGCGGTAGCGGCGCAGCATGTACGGGCAGCGAGATCTCGGCGTCCTCCGGCGCGATCCGGGTCGTGTCGAGCCAGACCGCAGGACGCCCGTCCGGCGTCGAGCACGCCCTTGCCGTTCTCGACCTCGTCGAAGATCGCCTGCGAGACCGCGTCGCGGGCGCCGAGCGAGTCCGTGAACTCCTCGCCGTCGGCGTTCAGCAGCACCGCGCCGTAGGCGCGCGTCGTCTCGGGAATCGAGTAGCCCTGCATCGTCGCCGGCCAGGCGCCGCCGTTCGGGTGGTACTGGAGCGCGTCGAGGTCGCGCTCGGCCGCTCCGGCAGCGAGCGCGACGCGAGTCACCTCGCCGGTCGCGTTCGGATGGTTGGTCGAGAACTCGTCGCGGTTCTCGGCCTCCTTGAAGCAGCGCCCGCCGGCGGCCAGCACGATCGCGCTCGCCTCGATCGCGGCGACACCGTCGCGCGTGTCGAAGGTCGCGCGCCAGCCGGCCGAGCCGCGGCGCGATCGCGGTCAGCGCATGGTGCGGGAGCACCGTGCCGCCTCCGGCCTCGAACGCCTCGCGCAGCGACTTCGTGATCGCGTGTCCCGTGCGGTCGCCGACCTGGAGGAGCCGCTTGCGCGTCGCACCGCCGCAGCGGGCGAGCCGGTAGCCGCCGGAGCCGGAGTGGCCATTCCGGCCATTGGACGTCTCCCGGTGAACTCGACGCCCAGCTCCTCGAGCCAGTGGATCGCGAGCGGCGCCTCGGTCGTCAGCACCTCGACGAGCCGCGGGTTCGCCGTCTCGTGCGAGCTCCGCATGACGTCCTCGGCGTGGATCTCCGGCGAGTCGTCCTCGCCGAACGCCGCCTGGATGCCGCCCTGGGCCTTGGCGGAGTTGCACGCCTGCAGGGTCGTCTTCGTCGCGAGGCCGACGCGAGCCCCGGCGCGCTCGGCCGAGACCGCGGCGGCGAGACCGGCCGCGCCGCTCCCGACCACGAGCACGTCGAAGGAGGACGCCTCGGGCACGGACGGATCCTACACCATCTCGTTATTCCTGTCATTACCGATTGTTATTTCATCCGCCGGAGTCGCAGGCTGCGCGTCGCAGTCGGATGCGGCTAGACTCGCGCCCATGGGGACGCTCGCCGACGTCGTCAAGCCGGACTTCCTGACCGTTGCGCCCGAGGACACGCTCGGCGAGGTCGCCGAGCGCATGACGCAGAAGAACGTCGGCGCAGTCATCGTGAAGGATCACGGCCGCCTGATCGGCATCCTCACCGAGCGGGACATGCTGCGGGCGATGGCCGCCCGCGTGCACACGAGTGACGCCCGCGTGCGGCATGTTCATGACGGCGGACCCGATCACCGCCGCCGCGGACATGGATCTCGAAGATGCCGCACAGGTGATGCTCGACAACGGCTTCCGCCACCTGCCGGTCGTGGACGGATCGACGGTGCTCGGCGTCGTCAGCCTGCGGCGCGTCCTCGGGGGACGTCGTCAGCCCGTGGCGGACGCGACGGAGCCGGCGCCCGCACCCGAAGCCGCGTAGCACCCGGCCCGCCCGGCGGGCGGTCGCTACACCGTGCTCGTGCCCGCTCCGCGGGAACGCCTGTCCCACCGGCGGAGCAGGAAGTACGTGAGCGCGATGCTGACCGCGAGAACGAGGACGAGCTCGTACATCGACAGTCCGAACCCGCCGAGCGCAGCCCCGATCACGGCCAGCACGAGCAGGAGAAGCACAAAGGTCACGAACCACGTGACGAGAGCCCGGACCGCGGTCACGCCACAATCGTCCCGCTCGGGCACGCGGGCGTCAAGCCGCTACCAGATCGAGCGCAGCATGGCCTCGGCGTCGTCGACGGTGACCGGTCGCGGATTGGCCCTGGCTCCGGCGCGTACGACGACCGCCTCGGCGACCGAGGGCAGGTCGCCCTCGGGCACGTCGAACTGCCTGAGCCTCACGAAGCCCCCGAGCCGCGCGAGCTCCTCGACGCGCGCCGGAGCGTCGTCCACTTCCAGGGCACCGCCGAGCAGCGCGATCGCCTCGGGGACGACCGGCTCGTTGAAGCGCAGGGCAGGCGGCAGCGTGAGCGCGTTCATCGCTCCGTGCGGGAGCCCGTAGCGACCGCCCAGCGCCTGGGCGAGCGCGTGGCCGACGAAGAGGCCGCGCTCGCCGAGGGCCCGGCCGGCATGCACCGCGCCCTCGAGCAGCCCCGTCCGCGCGCCGAGATCGCGACCGCTCTCGACGACGCCCGGCAGCCAGCGGCCGATGAGCCGCACTCCCGCCGTCGCGTCCTCGAGCGGGCCTGCATACAGGGCCTCGGCGGCGTGCGCGAGGGCGTTGAGAGCGGTCCCGACGGACTCCGTGAGAGGTAGGTCGAGCGTCAGAGCTGGCTCGTAGACGGCGCCGACGACCGCTGCACCCGTACCGCCGGCTTTGAGGCCGCGCGCCTCGTCGCGGATGCCGAAGAACGAAGTCCATTCCGCACCGGCGTACGTCGTGGGGATGGCGACGACGGGAAGACCCGTCTCGGCCGAGACCGCCTTGCCGGTGTCGATCGCGCTGCCGCCGCCCGCGGCCACGACGAGGTCCGCATCGCCCGACGCCTCGATGGCGGCCTCGACCGAGTCGGTCGGGCTGTGCGGGCGCACGCCGGTGTAGCGCGCCGAGACCGGGATCTCGAGCCCGGCCAGGCGCTCGGAGGTCACGAGCACCGGCCGTGTACTGCCGAGCTCCGCGAGCAGCGGCTCGACCTCGCCGATCCCCCAGCGGACGATCACGACGCGATCCGGGTCGCGGCGAACTCGACGAACGCATCGGCCACGCGCGAGCGCGCCCGGCCGGAGGCGTACGCGAGCGAGATCTCCCGCGTCGCTTCCAGCCCCTGCACGCGCGCCTCGGTGAGCGTCCCGGCCTCGAGATCGGACTCGACCGCGGTGCGGGAGATGAACGTGACGCCGTAGCCCGCCTGCACGGCACGGCGCACGGACTCCTGCAGCCCGAGCTCGAGCCGCACGTCGAGATCACGCAGCCGCACTCCACGGCGGCGAAGCGCGTCCTCCACGATCTGCCGCACCCCCGCGCCCTCCTGCATGAGGATCAGCGGCTCCTCGCGCAGCTCGTCGAGCGAGATCGTCTGCCCCGCGAATCGATGGCCCGGCGGGCATGCGAGGATGACCTCGTCGGCGAAGAACGGCTCGAAGCGCACGCCGCGGTGGCGGCGGGACGCGCCGACGATGCCGAGCTCGAGCTCGCGCGCCGCCACCCGCTCGACGACCGTGTGCGTGTCGGAGACCGTGAGCGACACGTGGACCCCGGGGTTCTCGCGCTGGAACTCGCCGAGCAGCAGGGGGACGACGATGGCGGCCGGACCCGTCGAGGCGCCGAGCACGAGGTTTCCGCGCAGCTCGCCGTCGACCGTGGACGCGACGTCGGACTCGATCTGCTCCTCGAGCGCGAGCAGCTTCTGCGCGCCGCGGTAGAGCCGCCAGCCCGCCTCGGTCGGCTCCACCCGCCGCCCGGAGCGGTCGAGGAGCTGCGTCCCGAGGCGCTTCTCGAGCGCGCGCACCTGCAGCGACACCGCCGGCTGCGTCACGCCGAGCCGATCCGCTGCCTGGGAGAAGCTCCGGCGGTCGACGACGGCGCAGAAAGCGGCGAGCTGGCGCGTGTCCATATAAGCGAAGCTTATCCACCGACGCGATAGGGTCAGGCCGTGCGCGTCTGGATCGACATCTCGAACTCGCCTCAGGTGCTCGTCTTCAGGCCCCTCTACGGCCTTCTCACCGCACGCGGTCACACGGTCGAGGTGACGACGCGCGACTACGCGCAGACGCTCGAGCTGCTGACGCTGCACGGGATCCCGCACGAAGTCGTCGGCCCGGCCCACGGCGGCGGCCGGGCGGTGAGCAAGGCGCGCGTGATGACGGGGCGGCTGCGCCGGCTGCGTCGCTGGGCAGCGCCGCGGGAATTCGACATCGCTCTCTCGCATGCGTCGCACGAGCTGCCGCTCGTCGCGCGCTCGCTCGGTGTTCCCGCCGCCTACGCGTACGACTACGAGTTCGCCCAGGCCCAGCACACGTTCGGCAGCCGCGCCGCCGCGCGCGTGGTCGTCCCCGACGCGATCCCGCAGGACCGACTCGACCGTCTCGGTGCGAAGGCACGCAAGGTCCGGCGCTATCCCGGGCTCAAGGAGGAGTACTACCTCTCGGGGTTCGAGCCGGACGAGGCCGTCCTCGACGAGCTCGGGCTCGATCGCGACCGGGTGCTCGTCGTCGTCCGCACACCGCCCGACGTATCGCTCTACCACCGTCACGGCAACGTCCTCTTCGCCGAGCTCCTGGACCGCCTGGGTACGGACCCCGCCGTCCAGGCCGTCGTCCTCCCACGCACAGCCGAGCAACGGGCCTCGGTCGAGTCGCTCGCGCTGTCCTCGCTCGTCGTCCCCACCGCGGTCGTCGACGCGCAGAGCCTCGTCGCTCTCGCCGACCTCGTGGTCTCGGCAGGTGGGACGATGAACCGCGAGGCGGTCGCTCTCGGGACTCCGGTCTACACGACGTTCGCAGGACAGCTCGGCGCGGTGGACGAGCGGCTCGTCGCCGAGGGAAGGCTCCGCCTGCTCGCGTCGGCAGGCGAGCTCCAGCTCGAGAAGCGCGGCTCGCGGAACGAGCGGGTCGAGCGCGACCCGGCGTTCCTGCTCGATCTGCTCCTGACCGCACTCGAGCACTAGTCGAACTGTCTCGATCTGGTTAAGGTCCCTCGCGGTCCGACAAGGAGGGGAGATGAGAGGACGCGCACGCGCCGCGCTGATCGCGCTCTCGCTGGCGGTGGTTGCCGCAGGGAGCGCCGGGGCGGCAGGAGATCCGGGCTTCAAGACCTCGCAGGCGTCGATGCTCACACAGGGCGACCGTGGTGACGTCGAGTTCAGGCCCATCATGACCGTGGGCGAGACGCTCGCCGGCGGTTATCGGTTCGAGGCGATCCCGGATGGGATCTCGCTCATCCGGCGCACGCAGAGCAAGGTCGATGTGTACGTAAACCACGAGACGTCGCTCGTCGCATTCCCGTACGTCGCGGCGGCACCGACGGCGGCGAACTCGCAGAACGACTTCGACAACTCGCAGCTGAGCCAGCTCAGCCTCAACCCGGACACGGGCGGGGTGCTGCACGCGAGCTTGGCGATCACCAGCTCGCAGAACTACCAGCGCTTCTGCTCGAACTTCCTCGCGACGAAGGCGGAGGGCTTCAGCCGGCCCACGCTCTTCACGAACGAAGAAGCCCAGGACTGGGTGTTCCGCACTGGAACGGCCTGGACTTCTCCGATCGCCCCCGGCACGCCGGGCGCCGAGCAGACTGGTGTGGTGGTGGCCCACGACGTGCCGAGTGGACAATCCAAGACGATCTACGGCATGGGTCGCTTCAACCACGAGAACGACATGGCGCTTCCGGGCTTCGACGGTGTCGCCGTGCTCTCGGGCGACGACACGTTCTCGACCTCACCCGCGTCGTCCCAGCTCTACCTCTACACCGCGGCGGGCAGGAACGCGCTGTGGCACGACAAGGGGACGCTGCACGCGTTCGTCGCCGACGACACGGCCGAGAACGACTACTTCGACGTGCAGCCGGGCGACACGATCACCGGTCGGTTCCTGGCCGTGCCGAAGACGATCGCCACGGGCAAGAAGGCAGACGGCACGGAGCTGCTGTCGACCGACTTCCCCGGAATGGCGGCGCCACCGTCGTCGATCCCCGATGGCCCGCAGTGGGTGCTCGACCAGTGGGGGAACGCGGCGAACAATGCATACGGGAAAGACGTCTTCGACTTCATCCGCATCGAGGACACCGCCTACGACAAGCGGCCCGGCATGTCGAACGTGGTCTACCTCGCCGACTCCGGCCGCGGTACCGCCGGTGCCGCGAACCCGTTGACGACCTCGACGAACGGCCGAGTCTGGAAGCTCGAGCTCGATCCGAGCGACCCGCTGAAGGCGAAGCTGTCGATCCTGGTGCAGGGAGACGACAACCCGGTGAAGACGCTCGGCGAGATCCATCAGCCCGACAACGTCGAGACGACGGCCAACGGGAGCCTGCTCGTGCAGGAGGATCCGGGTTCGTCGCAGCAGTTCGCGCTGCCGACCACGGACCCGAACGCGACGACGGCGCGCATCTGGCGCGTCCCGCTCTCGGGTGGATCGCCTGAGGTCGTGGCGAAGGTCGATCAGTCGGCCGACGAAGGCCCGACCGACGTCGACCCGTCCGGGGTCTCGAACCTCGGCGCATGGGAGTCGAGCGGCGTCGTGGACGCGTCGGACGTCTTCGGCCCCGGCTGGTTCCTTGTCGACGTGCAGGCGAACACGCTCTGGGTCGAGGCCGAGCCGGGTCCCGACATCGTGGCTCCCGCGGGCCCCGACTGGACGTTCAAGCGCTCGGGAGGTCAGCTCCTGCTGATGAAGATTCCGGGCGCCTGAGCTCGTCTAGACGGACTGGGAGGCGGGCGCTGTCTCGGCGGCGCCCGCTTCGTCCGCGGCCGCAGAAGCCGAGCGGCGCGCGCCGACGACGGTGTTCAGGCGACCGACGATCTCGAGGGTCTCTCCCGCTTCGACGAGACGCGCGAGCTCGTCGAGCTCGGCATCGAGCCAGGCCGCGTCGACGGCCGGCCGGGTCACGAGCAGGATCGCCTCGTGCGGGGACGGAGTCACGGTCTCGTCGTCCGACCACAGCTCCTCGTGGAGCTTCTCGCCGGGACGCGCCCCCACGAACTCGATCCCGATGTCGCGGCCGGGCTCCTTCCCCGAGAGCCGGATCATCGAGTCTGCGAGGTCGACGATGCGGACCGGGTCGCCCATGTCGAGCACGTAGATCTGGCCGCGGCCGCCGATCGCACCGGCCTGGATGACGAGCTGCACCGCCTCGGGGATGGTCATGAAGTAGCGCGTCATCTCGGGATGGGTCACCGTCACCGGGCCTCCGCGCGCGATCTGCCTGCGGAAGGTCGGGATCACGCTGCCCGACGAGCCGAGCACGTTCCCGAAGCGCACGCCACAGAACTTCGTCGGCGTGTCCGCCCGATGCCCCCAGGCCTCGACCAGCCACTCGCAGAGCGCCTTTGTCTGACCCATGACGTTCTTCGAGCTCACGGCCTTGTCCGTCGAGACGAGGACGAACCGCTTCGCGCCGAACTCGACCGCCGCGTCGGCGACGGTTCGCGTGGTCAGCGTGTTGTTGCGGACGGCCTCGGCCGGGTTCGCCTCGACGAGCGGCACGTGCTTGTAGGCGGCCGCATGGAAGACGACTGCGGGCCGGTACTTCTCGAAGACCTGCCGCATCTTGGTCGGGTTGCCCGCGTCCGCGAGCACGGCCGCCGTGGCATGGAAGCGCCGCTCGTCTACGAGCTCGCGCTCGATCTCGAAGAGGCCGCGCTCGCCGTTGTCGACGAGCACGAGACGCGTCGGGCCGACGCGCGCGATCTGGCGGCAGAGCTCGGAGCCGATCGAGCCTCCGGCGCCCGTGACGAGCACGACCTCGCCGGTCAGGTAGCCGGCGATCGAGTCGAGGTCGACGTCGACCGGCTCGCGGCCGAGGAGGTCCTCCACCTCGACGGGCCGGATCTGGCCCGTCAGGTTGAAGTCGGTCGAGATCATCTCCGCGAGGCCCGGCAGCGTCTTCACCGGAATGCGCTCGGCCCGCGCGACCTCCACGATTCGCTCGCGCTGCTCGCCCGACGCGGAGGGAATCGCGATCAGGAGCTCGTCGGGCTTGCGGTCGCGCAGGATGTGCCGGAGCTCGCCGGTCGTGCCGAGGACGCGTACGCCGTGCAAGCGGAGGTTCTTCTTCCGCGGGTCGTCGTCGACGAGGCCGATCGGCGTGTAACCGAGCTCGGGCGTCCGGTGCATCTCCTTGAGGATCTGGTTCGAGGCCTCCCCGGCCCCGACGACGATGACCTCCTTGCCCCGCGCGACGACCGATCTGGCCGGGGGCCGCTCGAGGAGACTGCGCGCGAGCAGGCGCGAACCGGACACGAAGGCGAGCAGGAGGAGCGCGTAGAGGATCCAGATGCCGCGCGGCACCTGCGCCGGATGGAAGTCGAGGAGCGTGAAGACGAGGAAGGTCGCCACCGCCGCGCCTGCGACGCCGCGGGCCGCGCCCCACATGTCCCGCGTCGAGACGTAACGCCACCAGCGGTTGTAGAAGCCGAATGCGACGAAGACGGGGATGGCGATGCCGACGACGAGGAGGACCACGTCCCAGTCGTGGTAGCGGCGGTAATAGACCGGGCGGTCGAAGCCGTCGAAGCGGATGAACCACGCGAGAAGCCAGGCGGCTGCAACGAGCGCCGCATCCACCCCGACCTGCCAGAGCCGGTGGCGGTTCACGGGGCTCCTCACGGCGCCGGGACGCGCGCCGCGGCGAGCACGGTCTCGACTACGCGCTCCTGCTGCTCGGCCGTGATGCCCGCCCAGAGCGGTACGGAGAAGTTCTCCCGCGCGGCACGCTCGGTCTCGGGGAGGTCCCCCTCGGTGTAGCCGAGGTAGCGGAGCGCGGGCTGGAGGTGGAGCGGCGGCTCGTAGTACTCCGCGTTCCCGATGCCGGCCTCGCGGAGCGCCGCGCGGATCTCGTCGCGGTGGGGCGAGCGCGAGACGAACAGGTGGTAGACGTGCCCGGGCTCGTCGGCCGGCACGTCGCAGGCCTCGCCGAGGCCGAGCTCGCGGTACCGGTCGGCGGCCTCGCGGCGAAGCGCCGTCCAGCTGTCGAGCTCGCGGAGGAAGATGCGGAGGGCCGCGGCCTGGATCTCGTCGAGTCGCGAGTTCGTCCCGACGTACTCGAAGATCCGCTTCGCCTTGGAGCCGTGGAACCGGAGCATGCGGACGCGTTCCGCAAGCTCCGCATCGCTCGACGCGACGAGCCCGCCGTCGCCGAGCCCGAAGAGGTTCTTGGTCGGGTAGAAGCTGAACGTCGACGCGATCCCGACGCCGGCGATGTCGGGGGAGCCGAAGGCCTGGGCCGCGTCCTCGATCAGCGGGAGCCCGAGCTTCGCGAGCTGGGCGAGCGGTGCGGGCCGGCCGAAGAGGTGCACGGGCATGATCGCCTTCGTCCGCGGCGTGATCTTCTCGGCGACCCGGTCGGGATCGAGATTGAGCGTCTGCGGGTCGATGTCGGCGAAGACGGGCGTCGCACCGACGCGGGCGATCGCCTCTGCGGTTGCGTAGAACGTGAACGCCGGGCAGATGACCTCGGCGCCCGGGCCGATCTCGAGCGCGTTGAGGACGAGCACGATGGCGTCCGTCCCGTTCGCGACCCCGATCGCCTCGCGCACGCCGAGGTAGCGGGCAGCCTCCTCCTCGAAGGCGCTCACGTTCGGCCCGAAGACGAACTGGCCGGTCTCGAGAACTTCGTCGATCGCCTGCCGGATCTGCGGGAGGAGGGGCGCGTACTGCGCCTTGACGTCGACGAGCGGGATCGGGGTGCTGGCGGTCACCGTGGGCGAGTCTACCGGAGCTTTGCAGGCTCAATTTCGTCACGACAACGGGGTTTCCTGGGACGCACGGCGCTTCTTGAGCCAACGCCAGACGAGCCAGGCCGCGACCACAACGACGATGCCGGCGACGAGATAGTCGAAGTACCGGAACGCGTGGTGGAAGTCCTCCCAGTTGTCCCCGGCGAGGTACCCGGCTCCCGCAAAGGCGAAGCACCAGATCGCCGAGCCGACCAGCGTCAGCAGCGTGTAGCGGACGAACGGCGTCTCCATGACTCCGGCCGGGATGGAGACGAACGAGCGCACGACCGGGGTCAGGCGGCCGAGGAACACGGCCCAGTCCTCCCAACGCTCGAACCAGCGCTCGGCGCGATCGAGCCGCTCTTCGTCGAGATGGAGCCAGCGGCCGTGCCGCTCGAGGTAGGGCCGGCCCCCGTACAGCCCGATCGCCCAGCCGATGACGGAGCCGATCGTGTACCCGATCGTGCCCGCGAGCGCGATGGCGACATAGGCCGGGAATCCCTCCTCGATCGTCCAGCCGAAGAGCACGACGTCCTGGCCCACGAAAGCGCCTGAAGCGACGGCGCCTCCGTAGACCATCACCACCTCGCTCGCGGCAGGCAGGACTGCGTCCACGAGCATCAGCAAGAAGACGGCATAGAGCCCGTAGTCCCCGATCGCCGAGGTGACCGTGTCCGTGATCTCGCTGAGGACGGACGCGAGGAAGATCGCGGCCCCGGGGACGGCTGACGGCATCGCGGGAGTCTAGAGAGAGGAGTCGGCGGGTCTCGCGGCTACTTCGCGGTCCGCCGAACGCGCAGCCGCTGGTCGAGCGAGACCGCGCCGACCTCGTTCCGCGCGGCGACGCGGATGCGGTACGTCCCTCCGACCACCCGCCGTCCGCGCGGCGTCAGCCCATTCCAGACGACCGACGCCTGCCCGGGCTCGAAGCGGCGCTTGACGATCGTGCGCACCGGGATCCCGCTCATCGTCTCGACCGTTACGGCCACCTGCGCTGCGCGGGTCTGCGTCCACGCGATCGTCGCGCTCCTGCCCCGCGGCGGGACACGCAGCAGGCGCGGCTGCACCTTGAGGAAGCCGAGCGTCGAGTTCACCCAGAACCGCCGCGTCGAGGTGGAGCTGAGGCCCTGGTCGTCCGTCGCAGTGACCTGCAGCGTCCAGCGGCCCTCGGCGGGCGGCTGCGGCTCCACGGGTGGCGCCGGCGGAGGCGGCGGCGTGCCTTCCGGTGGTGGCGGCGGAGCCGGGGGCAGCGGCGGGAACGGGACCTCGTACGACCCGGGCTCGCGCAGCAACGTCTCCTGGAACGCGACGACGTTCCCGGGTGCAGTGAGCGTCACCGTCACGTCGGACGGGCGCACGATCTTGAAGCCGAGCGACTGCTCCTCGTCGACGCCGTCCCCGTTCGGCGACTGCACGAGCTCGGCCGGAGGAGCCGCGTACACACCCGAGTAGAACAGCATCAGCGCGCTCGAGACCGGTCGCTCCCGACCGTCCGAGGGCCGGTTGAAGACCTTCCCCTCGAAGGCGATCGTGGTCGAGCCGCCGCCGTCGAGAGCCATCGCCCGTACCGCGCCGAGCCGCACCATCGCCTGTGCGAGCTCGAAGGTCGTCATGCCCACCGAGTACCCGGGCCGCCGGCCGTCGACGGCGAGCAGGATGATGCGGCCGTCCGCCGTCTGGCCTACGGCCGAGCGCGGGTGCCGTGGAGCGAGCTGCTGCGTCGTGAAGGACTCGTGGGCACGGAACACCGGCGCGCCGTCGCGCACGAGCACCGGACCGCCGCCGATGGCGTCGGTGACGGTCTCCCAGCCGGACTGGAGGATGAGCCGGATCGAGACCGTCGTACCGAGCGGAGCCTCGACCGAGAGCTTCTGCGCTGCCGTTCCCCTCGCCACGAGCACCGCTGTGCCCGGTGCGATCGGTACCGAGGGGCTCTGCCTCGAGTCGACGACCTGACCGAAGAGATCCGCGTTCGGCGTCGCGGGGTCGAAGGGCGACAGGATGACCGACAGCGCGCCTCGCAGCCGCGGCGTCGTCGCGCCCCAGTCCGGCGTGAACAGAGCTAGTCCGTTCGCCTCCGGCGCCTCGTTGAAGGCGTTGATGGCCCAGCGCTGCCCGAGGCCACGCCAGGTCCCGTAGAGCCGCACCTTGCGTACGTCGAGCAGCCCGTCGAGCGTGATACCCGCGCTCGACCGGCTCCCGTTCGGGTCGGTCACGAGGACGCCGTCACGCATGAAGATGCCGCTCGGCCCGCCCTTCCTGGACGCGTAGAAGTCGCCGTTGAGGCCGACCGTGGTTGCCTGCGCCGTCAGCCGCCGCTGCATCGAGCTGACCGTCTCGAGCCCGACCACGCGCTCGTTCGAGAGCACCGGCCGCAGCTGGTAGAGCCCGACCGGACGCGGCCCGCGCACGACGTGCATCGCGACCGGGCCGTGCGGCGTGAACTGCACGGTGGGCTCGTAGGTCACTCCGGGAAGGAGCTGCGTCGCGGCGGCAGACGCCGGTCCGGCGACGGCGAGAGCGAGCACGGCGAGCCCGAGCGCGAGTGCGAGGCGAAGCACGGCGAGTCGAGGGTACCCGGAACAGAACCGCCGATTTGCAGGTTCTTACAGCTTGCGAACAGGGCAGCTCGCGGCGTGTCATCCTCCCGCTCGATGAGGATCGCCCTGCTCGCGATCGTCGCGGCAGCCTGGCTCGCGACCGGTTGCTCGGGATCCTCCGAGCCGGAGACGGCGCGTGAGCCGACGGAGACGACGACCCCGCGTACGCCCCCGCCGCCGGCGAAGCCGGTGCGAATCGCACGCGGAACCGAGCGGGTCACGCCGCTGACGCAAGCGCCGCCGGCCGAAAGCCTGCCGAACTTCCGCGCGAGCAGGATCACAGGCGCGAGCTTCCCGGCCGGTCTCGCCGCGGCACCGGACGGACGCGATCCTCTACTCGGAGCTCTGGGCCGGGAAGATCCGCGTCATCCGGCGGGACGGCTCGGTCGACCCCACGCCGTGGGCGGACGTCAACGCCGAGTACGGAATCCGTTGGCGGCGCTACTACCACGGCGGGCTCTCGGGGATCGCCTTCGATCCCGACTTCGCAAGCAACGGCTTCGTCTACGTCGTGACCCAGATTCCGAACAAGCGGACGGGGCTTCCCGCGAGGTCGCTCGTGATCCGCTTCCAGGAGGTGAGCGGCCGCGGCAAGTCGCCGCGCGTGCTGTTCACGATCCCCGCGTCAGTCTTCGACAACGTCTACAGCGTCGTCTTCGGGCCCGACGGGATGCTGTACGTACCGTCGGGCTTCCTCGGTCGTCGGCTGCCGCCGGGCACGGACAGCCTCGACGGCCTGCGCGGCAAGATTCTCCGCGTGACGCGCGACGGGAAGGCACCCGGCGACAACCCGTACGGCAGCCGCGCGCCGCGTGCCTGGGCGACCGGGTTCAAGAACGCCTTCGACGTCGCCTTCTTCCCCGGTAGCCGCAACGCCGTCGCCGGCGAGAGCGGCCCAGAAGCGCACGACGAGATCAACCTCGTCATGCCCGGCCATCACTACGGATACCCCGAGCAGCAGGGCGCGGAGAGAACGCGCGGGATCACGCCGCCGCTCTTCGACTACGGCGACGACCGCACGTCGCCGGTCGGAATCGTCTACTACTCGGGAAAGCGTCACCCCGCGCTGCGCGGGCGCTTTCTCATGTGCGAGAACCACGGGCGCGGACTGCTTGCACTGCGAATCGAGCCGGCGCGTCCCGGTCGCCTGCTGAACCTGACGCCGATCGCCCCCGAGTGCACGCTCGACATCGTCCAGACCCCGGACGGCTCGATCGTGTTCAGCGACGCGGGCGCGATCTACCGCCTCGTCCCGGGATAGCGACTTGTACGGCCACTTTCCGTGGCTGGACGCGCCGGACGCCTACTGGCCGCTCTTGACCGGGTTCGTCGCGCGGCGAGCTTAAGCGAAGACCTTGACGTCCCGATACAGCGTGTCGCGCTGAACCGGGACCTTCCCGGCCGAGCGGATGAGGTGGACGAGCTCGTCGGTCGTCGTGCGGTGCGTCGTTCCCGCTGCCGAGACGACGTTCTCCTCGATCATCACGGAGCCCATGTCGTCCGCTCCGAACGAGAGCGCGACCTGGCCGACCTTCATGCCCTGCGTCACCCACGACGACTGGATGTGCGGCACGTTGTCGAGGTAGATACGCGAGACGGCCTGCGTGAGCAGGTAGTCGAACGAGGTCGGCATCGCCTCGTCCGAGACGACGTCGTCCATGCGGTTCCCGTCGCGCTGGAACGTCCACGAGATGAAGGCGCGGAAGCCGCGGGTCTCGTCCTGGAGCTCGCGGATGCGCCGCATGTGCTCGACGCGCTCCTCGAGCGTCTCGACGTGGCCGTACATCATCGTCGCGGTCGTCGACATGCCGAGGCGGTGGGCCTGGCGCATGACGTCGAGCCACTCGTCTGTCTTGGTCTTCTTCGGCGCGATGATGCGCCGCACGCGGTCGACGAGAATCTCCGCCCCGCCGCCCGGGACCGAGTCGAGACCTGCGTCACGCAGCCGCGTCAGCGTCTCCGCGACGGTGAGCTTCGACCGCCGCGAGACGTGCTGGATCTCGGGCGGCGAGAGCGCGTGCAGGTGAATCTTGTAGCGGGCCTTGATCGAGCGGAAGAGATCCTCGTAGTACTCGATCCCGAGATCGGGGTGATGGCCTCCCTGCATCAGGAGCCCGGTCCCGCCGATCGCGAGCGTCTCCTCGATCTTCTTGAAGATGACCGGCTTCGGCAGGAGGTAGCCCTCGCGCTGGTCGCCCGGCCGGCGGTAGAACGCGCAGAAGTCGCAGTCGGTGACGCAGACGTTGGTGTAGTTCAGGTTCCGGTCGACGATGAACGTGACGCGCGTCGGGTCGGTCAGGCGGTTCCGGACCTCGTTCGCGACGCTCCCGACCGCGACGAGGTCCCGCGAGCGCAGGAGCGCGACCGCGTCCTCGTCCGAGATCCGCTCGCCGGCGAGCGCCTTGTCGAACGCGTCCCGCACCGCGGCAGAGCCTCCAAGTGTCAATTTGACACTTGGAAGGTCTCCACGCTCGGCCGTTGCGGTCACGCCGGCACCTCCTCGCGCACGAACCGGAGCTCCGGCACGTGGCCGAGCTCACCCGCGTCCCGCGCCATCTCGAGGAACGTGTACAGGCCGGCGCGCTCGCGCGGGCCGAAGCTGTACCGGAGCTTCTCGAAGTAGCGCGCGAGGAACCCGGCCGGGTAGCCGTACGTCTCGCTCGCGCGCTGCGCGAGGAGCTCGGGCTCCGCACGGGCGAGCCGGACCGATGCGACGAGCGTGTGCTCGAGCTCGATCAGCCCCTCGACGAGCGGCTCGGGCGCGGCCCAGACCGCGAACACCATCGGGAGCCCGGTGCGCTCGAGCCAGAGGCGGCCGAGATCGAAGTGCGGCGTCGGATCCTCGAACGCGCTTCGGAGCGCGGCGTCGCCGATCAGCAGCGTCGCGTCGGCCTCCAGCCCGAAGGGGACGATGTCCGCGTTCGGCAGGAGGATGCGGACGAGGACGACGCTCGTCGCGCTCTCGGAAGTCACGGCCACGGAGCGGATCTGCCCGAACGGCAGCCGCGTGACGAGCTGGATCGAGTCGACCGCGCCCTCGGACGAGACGCAGAGCCGCGGGAGGATCCGGAACCGATCCGCGTTCCGCGCGTAGTCGATCGAGGGGATCGGAGCGACGTCGATCTCGCCGTCGAGGAGCATGCGCGTGAGCTCGGTGGGAACGCCTTCGACCTGCTCGGCGTCGGACTCGAGCCCGTAGAAGACGGGCGCCATGTTCACGTACGAGATGCGGCCGAGGCGGATGCTCATCGGCCCGTCACCATCTCCGCAACTCGTTGTAGAGCGTGTCGCGCTGCACCGGGATGCGGCCCGCCTCGCGCACGAAGCGGACGAGCTCGTCGATCTTCTGCTCCGTCTCCGTCTGCGCGCCGGCGGCGTGGAAGATCTCCTCGCGCACGACCGTCCCCTGCACGTCGTTGGCGCCGAAGTGGAGCGCCACGGCCGCAAGCGGCATGCCCATCATGATCCAGTAGGCCTTCACGTTCGGGACGTTGTCGAGCATGAGGCGCGAGAAGGCGAGCATCTTCAGGTCGTCCGTTCCGGTCGTGTGCCGCCAGCCGCGCCGTTCGAAGACGGTGTTCTCGGGATGGAACGCGAGCGGGATGAAGGCGAGGAAGCCGCCCGTCCGGTCTTGCTGCTCGCGCAGACGGAGGATGTGGTCGACGCGCTCCTCGTAGGTCTCGACGTGGCCGTAGAGCATCGTGCAGTGCGTCGGGATGCCGAGCCCGTGCGCGGTGTCGTGCACGTGGAACCAGATCTCGGGGCTCTCCTTCCCCGGGGCGACGAGCCGGCGCACGCGGTCCGCGAACACCTCGGCGCCTCCACCGGGGAGCGAGCCCAGCCCCGCCTCCTTCAGCTCGCGCAGCACCTCCTCGTGCGTTAGCCCGGAGAGCGTCGTCATGTGATGGATTTCGGAGGCCGTATAGCACTTCAGGTGTACGTCCGGCAACGCGCCGTGGAGTGACGCGATCGTGTCGCGGTAGAAGCCGAAGTCCACGTGCGGGTTCTCGCCGTTCACCATGTGGATCTCCGTGAAGCCCGTCACCTGGCGCTGGCGCAGCACGTCGTCGACCAGCTCGTCCGCGGTGATCGTGTACGCCTGCGGCTGCTTGCTCGTGGCTGCGAACGCGCAGAACTTGCACTTCACGCGGCAGACGTTCGTCTGGTTCACGTAGAGGTTCTGGACGAAGTAGACCTCGTCGGTCCCGCCGCGCTGTCGCCGTGCGAGGTCGGCGAGCGCACCGAGCGCGAGCACGTCGTCCGACTCGAGGATCGCGAGCCCGTCCTCGAAGTCGAGCCGGTCTCCGCTTTCGACCTTCTCCCGGACGCCGTCCAGGGTGCTGCGTTCGACGACGGCCACCTATCTCTCCCGGTCGATGACGATGTGCGTGAGAGCCTCCAGCTCGGGCTCGTCCCGGAGGAAGCTCCTCGCCTTCCTAGCGTAGTCGAGCGCCACCTCGCGGGACCGGTCGAGGGCGCTCGTCGCGGCGACCCGAACGAGCGCGCCTTCCTTGGGCCCGCCCGCGAGCGCACGGCGGACGACCTCGTCCTCCTGCGCGGCGAGGATGAGCGGAAGGGTCGGCACGCCCTCGCGGAGGTCCGCGCCGGGGATCTTCCCCGTCTCGATCGTCTCCCCCACGCAGTCGAGGATGTCGTCCGCGATCTGGAAGGCGATCCCGAGCGCGAGCCCGAAGTCGCCGAGCCGCGACTGGCGCGAGCCGAGCAGGCACGCCGCCTCGAAGAGCCTCCCGGTCTTCAGGTCGATGCGCTCGATGTAGTCCCGGATCGCGACGTTCGGGTCGTTCGCCTGCCGCCGCTGCATCGCCTCCCCGCGAACGATCGCGAGACAGGCGCGTACGAGGATCTCGACACCCCGGAGGTCCCCGATCTGCGCGAGCTCTCCGAACGCGCGCGCGAAGAGGTAGTCGCCCCCGGCGCGCGCCGCGCCCTCTCCGTGCTCGTGCCAGGCGGACGGGCGTCCACGCCGTAGCTCGGCTCCGTCGATCAAGTCGTCATGGACGAGCGTCGCGACGTGCGCGAGCTCGACCGCGACCCCGCCGTGCAGCGCCTGCTCGCGATTCTTCGACGTGAGGTACACGAGCAGGGGGCGGAGGCGCTTGCCGCCGGCGGCGACCGCGTTCCGCCCGACCGCCTCGACGATCCCTGGGTAGCGGGCGACAGCGGCCTCGAGCCGCTCCTCGAGGTCGTCGAGGAACGGCTTCGCGTCCTGCAGCACGGTCTGGGCGACGCTCACAGCGGCCGCTCCGCCACATGCAGCGCGACGATGCCGCCCCCGAGGAGCCGGAAGCGAACGTGCTCGAGGCCGGCCTGCTCGAGCAGGGCCGAGAGATCCTCGGCGCCGGGGAACCGGCGGACGCTCGCCGGTAGGTACGTGTACGCCTTGCCGCCCGGCAGGATCTTCCCGGCGAGCGGCACCAGCACGTCGAACCAGAACCGGAAGAACGGCCGCAGGAGCCCGCGCGGACGCGTGATCTCGAGCACCGCGAGCTTGCCGCCCGGCCGCAGGACACGCCTCAGCTCGGCGAGGCCGGCTGCGAGGTCGTCGAGGTTCCGGACGCCGAACCCGACGGTCGCGGCGTCGAACTCGCCCTCCTCGAACGGGAGCGCGAGTGCGTCCCCGCGCACCCACTCGATCGTCCCGGACTTCCGACGCGCGCGTTCGAGCATGCGCTCGGAGAAGTCGAGGCCGACCACGCGCGCTCCGCGGCGCTCGGCCTCGAGGGCGAGATCGCCGGTTCCGCAGCACGCATCGAGCACGCGATCTCCCGGCCAGACGACCTCGCGCACGGCGAGCCGTCGCCAGCGCTGGTCGAGCCCGGCCGTCATGACGCGGTTCATCACGTCGTAGACGGGGGCAATGCGGTCGAACATCCCGCGGACGTCGTCGGCCTCGAGCCGCCCCGCCTCGAAGGAGCGCGGTACGGGCGGACGCTCGGCGCTCACTGGCCCCACCGCTTCGCGTCCGAGCTCGCGATGCCGATCTGGTCGAGGCAGCGCGTGACCACGAAGTCCACGAGGTCGCCGATCGAGGCCGGCGCGTGGTAGAAGCCTGGCGCCGCGAAGAGGATGACGGCGCCGGCGTCGTTCAGAGTGGCGAGCCCGCGCAGGTGGATCGAGGAGAGCGGCGTCTCACGCGGCACGAGGACGAGCTTGCGCCGCTCCTTGAGCGCGACCGACGCAGCGCGGTGGATGAGGTTCTGCATCGCTCCGGAGGCGAGTGTGCCGACGGTGGACATCGAGCACGGGCAGATCACGTACGCGTCCACGAGAGCGGAGCCGCTCGCGTAGGGGCTCTTGAAGTCGCTCTCCCCGTACACGGTGACCTGACCCGACGCGTCGCCCACGAACCGCTCGAGCACCTCTTCGCGGTGAAGAGACGGGTCGCCGTAGAGCTCGGTCGCGAGTACCTCGATCCCCGAGCGCGAGGCGGTGAGCCCGATCTCGCAGCCCGCGCCGGCAAGCGCGTGGAGGAGTCGTTCGGCGTAGGGAGCGCCGGAAGCGCCGGTCACGCCGAGGAAGACGCGCACGCCGCGAAGGCTACGGCTTCGTCAGTCGTCGCCGCCGGTCGAGGCGTTCAGGAAGACGGAGAGCGCTTCCAGGTTCTCCTGGCCGAGGTAGGCGTACGAGCCCATCACGGTGTTGCCGAACTCGGCCGGATTGGTCAGGTAGCGGACCAGCGTCGGGACGTCGTATCTGTCGCCGACGTCCGTGAGGTCCGGCGCGCCGAGGTTTCCTGACCCCGAGCCCATGTAGGTGTGACAGTTGAGACAGCCGGAGACGGCGAAGAGCCTTGCCCCTTCCATCGCCTGCTCGTTGTCCGCGAACCCTTGCTCCTCAGCCCATTCCGGGACGAGCAGGATGAGCTCCGACCCGAGCGCCTCCTGCGCAGTCGCGCCTTTCCAGGTCAGCACCCCCATCGAGATCACCGTCAGGACGGCCGCGATCATCGCCACGGGCCGCCGAGACGGACGGCGCTCGCGGCTCCGGTCGTAGAACGGGAGCGCAAGCAGCAGGATGAGGCAGACCGTCGGGATCCCGACCGTCGCGATGACGACCGTCTCCGGCCACTCGAAGATCCGCAGGAGGTAGAAGAGGAAGTAGAAGTACCAGTCCGGCCGTGGGATGAAGTCCGTCGTGCCGGGGTCGGCCGGCTCCGTGTACAGCGGGCCGAGGACGCCCGGCTCGACGCCGTCGGCATCCCAGTACCAGATGACCGCGAGCCCGATGATGACGACCACGACGACGAACCCCATGACCGTGTCGTGCCACATCGCGAAGGGGAAGAACGGCTTGCCTTCCTTCTTGACGTCGTCCTTGTAGCGGGCGTTGTCCTCGCGGTTGAGCTCTCCGAGATCCCGCCCCATCAGCTCGTCCCGTCCCCGGATCCGCCGCGCAGGAGACCTTCGCGCGCACCGGCCGGCGGCGGTGTCGCCGTCCGCTCACGGCCGGCCTCGATCTTCGACCACGGCGGCGAGGTGACGCCGAGGCGCGCGACGAGGTAGAGGTGGACGACGATCAGCGCGATGAGGGCGCCCGGGATCAGCAGCATGTGCAGCGCGTACCACTTGGGCAGCGCGTCCGAGGTGATCTCGGGGCCGCTCGCGAGGAAGCCCGCGAGCCACGGCCCTGCGAAGGGCGCCGTGCCGTTCAGGTTGATCCCGACGACGGTGGCCCAGTACGCGGTCTGGTCCCAGGGCAGCAGATAGCCGGTGAAGCCCATGAGCATCCCGCACACGAGGATGAGCACGCCGATGATCCAGTTCAGCTCGCGCGGGTACTTGTAGGCGCCGAAGAGGAACACCCTGCCCATGTGCAGGAAGAGCAGGATGATGAAGACGCTCGCGCCCCAGCGGTGCATGCCGCGCACGAGCCAGCCGAGCGTGACCTCGTTCGTGATGTGCTCGATCGACGAGTACGCGATCGGCTTCCCGGTCACCGGGTCGATCTCCGACGACGGCTTGTAGTACATCGCGAGGATCACTCCCGTCAACGCCTGCGCGCCGAACGCGATGAGCGACGCGAAGCCGAGCGTCTGGGCCCAGCTGATGTCCCGCGGAACGTTGCGGAAGAGGAACCACTTCGTTCCCCTGACGAACGCGGTGCGCTCGTCGATCCAGTCGAGCGGCGCCAGTACGGCGGTCGAGACCATCTGCTGGCGGCGTGTCTTCGTCTTCGCCACGCTCAGCCCGTCACCTGACTCGGAACGATCGGGTACAGCCACGCCTCGATGCCGTCGACGTGCGTGCCCGGCGTCGACCACGGGAAGCTCGAGATGGTCGCGTTGGCTCCGGTGCCGCTGACCCCGCCCACCGCGTAGAGCTCGTGCAGCACGAGGTTCCCGTTCCTGATCGAGAACGTGTAGCGGTCGAGCGAGCGCACCGGCGGCCCGGCGGTCCGGTTGCCCTCTGCGTCGTACAGGCCGCCGTGGCATGGGCACCCGAACGACTGCGCCAGCACCGGCAGGAGCGCGACGCCCTCGACCTCGATCCGCGCCTCCTCGTCGATGGGGCCGTTCGGCTGCACCGGGCAGCCGAGGTGGACGCAGCGGCTGTAGAGGATCGTGAAGCTCGGGTCGCCGCTCTCGGCGGCGCCGTTGTTGCGAACGAACGCGGTGCGCCGGCTGACCTCGCCCTGTGCGGGGTTCGAGAGGTACGTCGCGATCACGTACTCGCCCTCGGGGAAGTTCGAGATCGGCCCGAGGTCGACGTCCTCCTCCTCGACGTCCGTGAACGAGGGCAGCACCATGAAGCCGAGCACGGGCAGCGTGAGCACGGCGCCGAGTGCCCCGCTGAGGCCGATGAGGGACGCCTCGAGGAACTTCGAGCGTGGATACGCCGGGAGCGGCTTGTCCGCAGCGGGGGCGGCCGGCGCGCCGGTGTCCGCGACCGCGCGGGTCTCCGGCTCGATCTCGGGGACGTCACCCCGCACGTCATGCGTGACGTCGCGCGCCCAGAGGAGCCCGAACAGCACCGCGATGGCGGCGCCGATGATCGCGACGATCCAGCTGATGACGAGGCCGAGGAGGAGGCACGCAATCCCGATCGCGAACCCGATCGGCCACAGGCTCGGCCCGGGAACGTGTGGGGTGTCGTGACGGGGTGCGCTCAACTCGGACCCTGCATGCTCAGCCTGGCTTCAACCGTCTGCTCGATTCCTGAGCTGGATTCAATCGCTCGACCGCCGATCGTGTCAACGACGTAACACCTGTCGCGACGCGCTGATTCTGCACTGTTGGCCCGACGGCCGTCACGACAAACGTCCGAGCCCGTATTCCTCCCACCGGCGCGTGACGACCTCGCGGATCTCCTCGGTCATCGCGATCTCCTCCGGCCACGGCCGGGCGTCCTCCTCCGGGAGCTTGTGCGTGGCGTCGATGCCGAGCTTGCCGCCGTAGAACTGGCGGCCGGGAGCATGATCGAGGTGGTCGAGCGGGCCCTCCGTGATCAGCACGTCGCGCTTGGGGTCGACGTTCGCCGTCACGCGGAAGAAGACGTCCTCGTAGTCGTGGACGTTCACGTGCGCGTCCACCACGACGATCGACTTCGAGAGCGAGAGCATCCCGAGGCCCCAGAGCGCGTGCATCACCTTCTGCGCGTGGCCGGGGAACGCCTTGCGGACCGAGACGATCACGCAGTTGTGGAAGGCGCCCGCCACCGGAAGGTCGTAGTCCACGATCTCGGGCAGCGTCATGCGGACGGCGGGCAGGAAGATGCGCTCGGTCGCCTTCCCGAGCCAGGCGTCCTCGGCCGGCGGCTTGCCGACGACGATCGACGGGTAGATCGCGTCGCGCCGCATCGTGATCGCCGAGATGCGGAAGATCGGGAACTCCTCGGCGTGCGAGTAGTAGCCCGTGTGGTCGCCGAACGGGCCTTCGACGCCGACGTCGTCCTTCGCGACGGTGCCCTCGAGGACGATCTCCGCGTTCGCGGGGACCTCCAGGTCGACGGTCTTGCAGCGGACGAGCTCGACCGGCTCGCCGCGCAGGAAGCCGGCGAGCATGAGCTCGTCGATGTGGTGCGGCAGGGGCGCCGAGGCGGCGTACGCGGTGACGGGGTCGAGGCCGAGCGCGACTGCGACGGGAATGCGCCCGTCCTCCGACGCGAGCAGGTCCGCCCGGCCGTCCTTGTGCATTTGCCAGTGCATGAACGTCGAGTGGCGGTCGATGACCTGCATCCGGTACATGCCGACGTTGCGGACGCCTGTGCTCGGGTCCTTCGTGATGACCGCCGGCAACGTGATGAACGGCGCCGGGTCGCCCGGCCAGCAGCGCTGAACGGGCAGCCGCCCGAGGTCGACGTCGGCTCCTTCGTAGAACACCTCCTGGCAGGGGGCCTTCGAGACCGTCTTCGGGAGAGAGTCCGCAACCGACTTCAGCTTGAGGAGGCCCTTGACCTTCTCGACGAGGCCCTGTGGAGGCTGGATGTCGAGGATGGCCCCGAGCTTGGCCGCCGCGTCGTCGAGCTTCTCGACGCCGAGCGCGAGGCACATGCGGCGCTCCGTGCCGAACTGGTTGATCAGGAGCGGATGCTGCGAGCCCTTCGGGTTCTCGAAGAGCAGCGCGGGGCCGCCTGCCTTCACGACGCGGTCGGTGATCTCCGTGATCTCGAGGTCGGGGTCGGCCTCGGCCGAGATGCGGTGGAGCTCCCCCTCGCGCTCGAGGAGTGCAATCCAGTCGCGGAGATCGCGGGCGGCCGCCAAGGCGGGAGTCAGTCTAGGGACGCGAGACCGAGCGCCCGCGCCTCGTCGATCGAGACCTCGACCGGCCGCACCAGTGCGAGATCGGCGATCGGGCTAGTAGTGCGAGCGGCGCCGGTGGAGCCATTCCTTCGTCTCGCCGATCAGGATCACGGCGATGAAGATCAGGCCCACGACGAGCATCGAGAGGATGATGTTCTTCCCCTCCTCCGCGGCGTCCGCCAGGAACGGTGCGAACACGCTGCTCATTGGCGGCGACTCTACCCGACGAAGCGGGCGTGCGCAGCGAGCGCGGCACCGACGCTCTCGTCGCCCGCCTCCTCGCGCGCCAGAGCGTCGAGCCGGCTGCTGCTGCCGCGGAGCCGGAGCTCGTCGCGAGCCTCGTCGAGGCCACCGCGGCCGAGCCGGGCGGCCGTCGCGGCCCAGGCGGCTCCATCGCCGTCCCGCCCCTCGGCACGCGACTGCGCACACAGCGAGATGAGCTCTGCGAGATCTGCGACCGCGACCACGTTCCCGGCCTCGGCGACCCGGACGAGGCCGTGCGCGTAGAGGTAGTCGCCGAGCAGGAGCGCCGTGTCCCCGTCGGCCGGGGCGAAGAGGCGAGGATCGCCGTAGTGGACGAGGTAGCCCTCGTAGATCGTCTCGAGCCCGATCCGGAGCTCCTCGGAGGCGAGCGGGGAGAAGACCGGCACCCGCCTCCGCTCATCGTCCGCGAGCAGCGCCTCCCACCAGAGCGAGCTCTCCCCGGCGGCCTCGTCCGCGATCACGTCCCACATGGGCTCGGACCCTAGTCCGCGCCGGATGCGGCCCGCGGCGGTTCGATCTCGACCTCGACGGGAACGGCGGGCGACCCCTCGTCCCACGGCTCCAGCTGGACCCGATCGCTGAAGAACCCCCAGATCGCGCGCAGCCCGGCCATCGTGGGCAGCGCGACGAGCACGCCGGCGATCCCGTACAGCTCGCCGCCCGCGAGCAGGCCGAAGATGACGAGGAGAGGGTGGAGCCGGAGCGCGCTCGCCATCACGTTCGGGACGACGACGTGACCCTCCACCTGGTAGATGAAGAGGAAGAGCAGGGCGACCCAGATCACGCTGATCGGGTCGACGAAGAGCGCATAGAGCGCGGGCGGGACCGCCGAGAGCCAGGGCCCGATGTACGGGATCACCTCGATGAAGGCCGTCCACAGGCCGAACAGGAGCGCGTACTCGTCGGCGCCTTCGACGAGACCGGTGACGCCGAGGATGTACATGCCGACGCCCGCACTCGTCCCTATTACGGTGGACAGGATCGCCTGGCCTTTCACGTACCCCCAGAGCGCGCTCTCGATCCGCTGGGTCAGCGGCGCCCCGCCATGTGGCGGGAAGCGCGCGTCGATCGACCGCTCGAGCCGCGGCATGTCGAGGAGCATGTAGATCGAGATGACGACGATGAGGATCAGCGAGAAGAGGAGCAGCACGACCGAGAAAGCCGCTCCCTCGAGGAACTCGATCGCCTCCTGTGCGTAGCCCGAGATCTCGCCCGCGCCGAGCCCCTCGATCCACTCGTTGACCTGCTCACGGATCCGGATTCGCTCGAGGCCATGTTCGTCGAGCCAGATCTGGAGCGCATCGATGTCCTCCTCGGCCGCCGTCTGGCCCGTCCCCGGCTGCTCCTCCTCGACGTACTCGTCGATGCGCTCGGCCGCGTTTCGCGCCTGATCGAAGGCGACGACGCCGATTGCAATCAGCACGGCCGTCACGACCGACGCGAACAGGAGGTACACGATCGTCACCGCGAGCCCGCGCGGCAGCTTCAGGCTCGTGAGGTCCCGGACGAGCGGGTTGAGCATGAACGCGATGACCGACGCGGTCAGGAACAGGAAGAGGACGTGCGCGAGAGTCGATGCGAGCAGGAACGTCAGGACGAGGAGGACCGGAAGCCCCACCAGCTGGACCCAGCGCGGGATCGTGATCGTCGGGCCGGGCCCGCCCATGGGGGTGATCGTACAGCCGCGGCGTCCGGTTTCCTGTCGCACGCTGACGACCTTGCTACGGTCAGGCCGTGAGCACGACTCCCCGCTCGCGCCATGCCGCGCGCCTGCGCGCCCATCGGCGTCGGGCGCAAGCCCGAGCGCGTTATCTCGCTCTCGGGATCGCCGTCTCCGTGCTCCTCGCGATCACCTTCGCCTTCACGGCCTTCTCGGGAGAGGAGGCGCCGAGCGCGGCCCCGTCGACCACCGTTCCGATGAGCGCGCCGGTCACCACGACGCGGCCCGATCCCCTGATTCTCGCGACGGTCGGAAACCTCCGGATCCAGTCCCCGGTCGCGCAGGATGGTGTCACGACGGTCGGCTTCCACGGCTCGGGCCAGGGCGCGCTCGTCCTCCAGCCGGTCGGCCCGCAGGCGAACGAGGGCCTGCTCGCCCGCCTCTGGCACCGGATCACGGGCTCGGAGCGGCGTGGCCTTCCGTGGTACCAGCTCGAGAGCGGCTCGCTCCGGACGATGGACGTCGGCGCCGTCCCGGGGACCGACGTGTACTCGCCGATCGACGGAACCGTCGTCGCGATCCGCGACCAGGTGATCTCCGGCCGCCGCGTCGGCGCGGAGATCGAGCTCCGCCCGTCCTCGGCGCCCTCGCTCGTCGTCGAGCTCCAGCACGTCGACCCCGACCCGACGCTCTCGGTCGGCGAGAACGTCGCAGCCGGTTCGTCGAAGCTCGGCACCGTGGTGGACATCACGAGGTTCGAGCGCCAGTCGCTCTCGCGCTACTCGGGCGACAACGGCGCCAACGTCGCCATCCAGGTCTACCCCTCGGCGACGCTCGGCGTCCCCTAGATCGCCGGCGAGTGCGGATCCTCTTCGTCGCTGACGTGGTGGGAACACCCGGGCGCAGCGCGCTCGAGGCCAGGTTGCCGGAGCTCCGCAGCGAGCTCGGCGTGGACGTCTGCATCGTGAACGGCGAGAACGCGGCGGACGGCGTGGGAATCACGCCTCGTCTCGCCGACCGCCTGCTCGAGGCGGGCGCCGATGTGATCACGCTCGGGAACCACGCGTTCCGGAGGAAGGAGATCGCCCCCTACCTGGACGAGTCGGACCGCATCGTGCGGCCGGCGAACACGTCCGTGCACACACCCGGCCGCGGCCTCGCGGTCGTCCGGGGGAAGGGCGACGCGCCGGTCGCGGTGCTCAACGTCCTCGGCTCGCTCTTCCTCGCTCCCGCGACCTCGATGTTCGAGATCATCGACGGCCTCGTCGACGAGGCGCGCAGCCAGACGCCGGTGGTCTTCGTCGACGTCCACGCCGAGGCGACGAGCGAGAAGATCGCACTGGCCCGCTGGCTGGACGGCAAGGTGACCGCGGTCGTCGGCACGCACACACACGTGCAGACGTCCGACGCACGCGTCCTCGCAGGCGGAACGGCCTTCATGACCGATGCGGGCATGACCGGCCCGCACGAGTCGGTCATCGGCGTCGAGGCGGAGCTCGCGATCCGCCGGATGCGGACCGGGCTGCCCGTCCGCTTCGAGACCGCGTCCGGCGACGTCCGGATCGAGGGCGCCGTGGTCGACTGCGACCCCGGGACGGGTCGGGCGACCGCGATCGAGCCGCTGCGCATACTCCATTCGTAAGACTTCCGGGGTGCTCTTCCGGCCCGAGGCCTTCGAGCCGCTGACGGAGACCGAGTGGTCGCCCGCGCGCGTGCGCGATGCGATCGGAGCGATCGTCGCCGACACCGACGGGGCCCTCCGCGGCCCGCGGCTCTTCTGGCAGGGCGACAGGTGGGACTGCTGGCACGCGACGAGCCCGATGAAGAACCTCTACGTCGGCTCCGCGGGCGTCATCTGGGCGCTCGACGCGCTGCGGCGGCGCGGGCACGCTGAGACGACGCTCGACCTCGCCCACCTCGCAGTCCGCAACCTCGACCTCTTTCGTGAGCGTCCCGACTACATCAAGGGCCTGGAGCTCCCGGAGCCGCGCGCGTCCTCGTTGTTGATGGGCGAGGCGGGAATCGTCCTCGTCGCCTGGCGGCTGACGCCGAGCGACGAGCTCGCCGACGCTCTCCTGCGACTCGTCCGCGACAACGTCGAGAACAGGGCCGAGGAGCTGATGTGGGGCGCGCCCGGGACGCTGCTCGCCGCGCACGCCATGCTCGAGTGGACCGGCGATCGGCGCTGGCGCGAGGCCTGGGACGAGACCGCCGACGCGCTCCTCGCCCGCCGCGACGCCGGCGGGCTCTGGACGCAACGGCTCTACGGCCAGGAGTACCGCAGCCTGACGCCGCCGCACGGCGTCACGGGCATCGTGCACGAGCTCCTCAGGCACCTCGACGACGAGCACGGCGACGCGCTCCGGAGGGACACCGCCCGCATCCTCCGCGAGACCGTCGTCGCCCGGGACGGCCTCGCGAGCTGGCCGCCGCGCCCCCGTCCGGAGCTCCCCGGGCCGGACGGCGAGATCCGCCTGCAGTGGTGCGCGGGCGCGCCGGGAACGGTCATCGCGGCCGCGGAGTACCTGGACGAGGATCTGCTGCTCGCCGGCGCCGAGCTCACCTGGCGCGCTGGGCCGCACGGGCTGGAGAAGGGTGCCTGCATCTGCCACGGGACGGCGGGCAACGGGTACGCGCTGCTCGCCGCGTTCGAGCGCACGGGCGACGAGGTCTGGCTCGAGCGGGCCCGGCGCTTCGCCGTCCATGCGCTCGAGCAGGTCGACCGGCTGCGCACCGCCCGCGGGCGCGGGCGCTACTCGCTGTGGACGGGCGACATCGGCGTAGCGCTCTTCGCCGCGGACTGCCTCGACTCGTCGAGCGCGTACCCCCTGGTCGGCTCGCTCGGCTGAGCGGGGCCCGGCGGCAGCAGCAGCCAGAGCGCGACGAAGGGCGCGAACCAGGGCAGGTAGAGGTAGAACCAGTGGCTGAACGAGAGCTGGAACGCCACGAGCACCGCGGCCGTCAGCGCAGCGAGCCGGACCGGGTCCTTGACGCGGGGAAGGACCCCGACGACGAGGGCGAGCACGACCGCGCCCACGGCGACGACGGGCTGGAGGAACCCGAGGTCGGGGACGCCTTCGGCGCGGTACTGGCCCCACTCCCAGAGCGAGAACGGCGAGTCACGGCCGAGCTGGAACGCGAACGTCCGCTCCCAGAACGTCTCGATCGCGGCCCAGAGCCCGGGCTCGAGCAGGAGGACGGTGAACGCAAGCGCCGTCGTGGCGAGGAAGGCCGCACCGAAGCGCAGCGCAGTGCGGGGGCGGAGCGAGGGGTATCCCGCCCACAGCGGCACGAGCAGCAGGGCGGCGAACTTCGTCCAGCCGGCGACAGCGACCGCAGTCCCGCGCGCCACGGGTGACGTGACGAGCCAGAACCCCCAGACGAGGAAGGCGGGCATGATCGCGTCGTTCGTGTTCGCGTTCAGCGTGTACGCCGTGAACGGGTAGGCGCTCCACGCGAAGGCGAGCGCGGCAGCGAGGCGCGCGCCGCCGAAGCGGAGACCGACGAGCACGAGCCCGAGCACCGTCAGGAGGTCGAACGCGATCGACGTCGCGTGCGCCGCCGGCAGCGAGTCCCACCTCCCGCTCCAGCCGAAGACGGCCGTCGCCGGCACATACGCGAGGTAGGACACCGGCCCGTAGGTGTCCCCGCGGTCGTTCGCCGACTCACAGCGGCCGTTCGTCTGGATCCGGTCCCGCACGTCGCCGTCGGCGTCCTCCGGCCCGCACTCCTCGAGATCCCCGCGGATGGGCATGTGCCCGTACGGCGCCTGCCCGTCGAGGACCCGGCTCGCGCCGATGACGCCCGCGAAGCCGACGTCGATGACACCGCGCGGCGACTCGACGTTCAGGCCGATCCGAAAGCCGAGGAGGAACACGGTCGCGACGGCGAGCACCCACACCGGCCAGGCGGGGCTCAGCCGGACGCCTCCGCCGCGGAAGCCGACCCATGCCCCGCGCGCGAGCAGGTAGAGGAGCGGCGGGTAGACCAGCGGGACGCTGCGGAAGATCTCGCCGCGGTTGAAGAAGGCGAGCGAGACCGAGAACGCGAGGAGCGCGATCAGGTCGAGGTTCCGCATCGAGAGGGGGCGCCGGAGGTCCGCGAGGCCGACGAAGAAGACCGCGCAGAGCGCGATCCAGACGTACCAGGTCGAAAGTGTCTTGCCGCCGAACGCCCCCTCGCGTCCCCGCGCCATCTTCCAGGCGACCTGCGGGCCCGTCCAGGCCTCGGTGACACGGCCCGTGAGGTCCTCGACCGTCACGAGCGCCACCTGGCCGGCATCGCCCGACCACGCCTTCACGACCCAGGTCTTGGGGACGCGCCTGAAGGTCGCGGACGTCGTCGGATCAGGTGGGTAACGCTCGAGCCAGCGTGCGACCTTGGGCTCGTCGAGCGCAATGCGCGTCGCGTCTTCCTCCGTCAGGCGAGCGACCTCCTGGACCGCTGACGCCGAAGCGGTCGAGGCGAGCGCCACTGCGACGAGTAGCGCCGCCGCGAGCGGGATCAGTCGCGACGCCCGAACGACCAGAGCTTGTTGCCGATGAAGTTCACGGGGGTGACGAGGATGATCGCGATCGCCTGTGCGAGCACCTCGGGCGCACCGATCTGTACGAGCGCGTACAGCACGGCGAGGTTCGCGCAGAGCGCCAGCGTCGAGACCACGAAGAAGCGCATGCCCTGATAGCCGACGTGGCCGCGTTGCGCGCGGAACGTCCAGATGCGATTCCACGTGTAGTTGTTCGTCACCGCGACGAGGAACGAGCAGATCGCAGCCGGCACGTAGTGGATCTCGGCGACGAGCACGAGGAGTGAGAAGACCCACAGGTTGACGAGGTACCCCGTCGCGCCGACGACGCAGAACTTGACCAGCTGCTCCCAGTTCCCGCGCCGGCGCAGCGCGGCGCGCATTCGGGCGCGCGAGAAGGGGACGCTCACCTCGGCGGAGGACGGGTCCACAGTCGGCGAGCGTAGCCGAGTTCCCGGCCACGTCGATACCTCGCCGGGTCAACCACGCTCGAACCCGGCGGCGCCGACGAGCGGGACGAAGCGACACGGAATGGACGCACGCTCGACGGGCCCGTCCTCCGTCTTCACGACCTGGACGAGCTCCTGCCCCCACCGGGTGCCGCGCGGGACGACGAGGCGGCCCCCGTCGACCAGCTGCTCGTACAGCGCGTCGGGGATGGTCGGTGCGGCCGCGGCGACCGCAATCGCTCCGAACGGCGCTCGCTCCGGCACGCCGAGCGAGCCGTCCCCGAGGCGCACGTCGACGTTCGCGTAGCCGAGGTCAGCCAGCACCTTCCGGGCCTGCTCGTAGAGCTCGGGCACCCGCTCGATGGTCGTCACCCGATCCGCGAGCCCGGCGAGCACCGCAGCCTGGTACCCGGACCCGGTGCCGACGTCGAGGACGTGCTCGTCCCCGGACAGCTCGAGGAGCGAGCAGATGGCAGCGACGATGAACGGCTGCGAGATCGTCTGGCCGGAGCCGATCGGGAGGGCGCCGTCCTCGTAGGCGAGCCCCGCCATGCTCTCCGGGATGAAGCGCTCGCGCGGCACACGGCCCATCGCCTCGAGCACGCGCTCGTCGGCGATCCCGCGCTGGCGCAACTGCCGCTCGACCATGAGCCTTCGGGCCTCTGCGGGGTCGGCGGGCACCGCTGACCGCGGTTACTTCGCGAGCGTTCGGAGGCCCGCGTAGCGCGCCGCCTCGCGGCCGCGCATGCGAGCCGCGAGAGCCGGAAGCGCGACCGCGACCACGTAGCCGGCGACCGGGATGAGCGACACGAGCACGATGAGGACTCCGACCGCGCCGACGTAGGTCGCGACGCCGAGCCGCGTGGCCCCGCGCCGAAACGCGCCGAGCACGACAATGGCAGCAGAGACCGCCCCGAGCACGCCGCCGACGATTCCCGCGATCGTCTCTCCCGTGTCGCCGATCGCGTAGCCCACGAGGAAGCCGGCCGCGGTACCCAGTGCGATCGCGACTCCTGTCCCGACCCTGTTCGCCGCCAGGAGCCCGGAGAGGATCACTCCGCACCCGAGGGCGAGCCCGAGCGTGAGCCCGATCGTGTACCAGTCGTCCACCCCGCCAGTCTACGGCGCCGCTCGATGCCTCGGTCTCCCCCGCAATCCGATCGGCACGCGCTCTCGTACGGTCGATTGGATCCACGGAGAGGGGAGGTACGGCTATGCGCAGGCGCAGTGTCGTAGTGGCCGTCGGGCTCGTGCTGGGTGCGCTTCTCGTCGCATCCCTCGCGGTTGCGAGCGGCGGCAAGAAGAACCTCAGGGCAGGCGACCTCGTCGGCTATGAGGAGAACCCGGACATCTCGACGGTGGCGAGTGGCTCGTTCAAGGCCACGATCGACGACGCCGCCCAGACCATCGAGTACGAGCTCAGCTACACCGGGCTCGAAGGAACCGTTCAGCAGGCTCACATCCACTTCGGGAAGCGAGCCGTGAACGGAGGCATCACGGTGTTCCTCTGCTCGAACCTCGGCAACGGGCCGGCGGGAACTCCACCGTGCCCGCCGTCCGGAACCGTCTCACGGACCGTCGTGGCAGCCGACGTGCTCGCGCCGGCGTCGGGAGGTACGGCGCAGGGCATCGAGGCAGGGAACTTCGCAGAGCTCGTCGCGGCCATGCGCAACGGGAGCACGTACGCCAACGTGCACTCGACGAAGTGGCCGGGCGGCGAGATCCGCGCTCAGATCAACGACCGCTGACGGCGGGTCGGGGGGCCGGGCACGCCTGGCCCCCCGACACTTCCCTAGGAACCTTCGAGCCGCCCGATCACCGCGAGGCCGAAGGCCGCTGCCGTGGCGCCGTCGACGACCCGGTGGTCGAACGTGATCGCGATCGTCCCCTGATCGCGGACGACGACGTCGCCATCGCGCACGACCGCGCGCGGCGCGACGCGCCCGATGCTGAGGATCGCGACCTCGGGGTGGTTCACGATGGGCGTCTGGAAGAGCCCCGCGAGCTTGCCGGCGCTCGAGACGGTGAACGTCGAGCCGCGGAGCTCGTCCGCCGAGATCGTTCCACTGCGTGTCGCCTCGGCGAGCCGCTCGATGTCGGCCTGGATCTCCGGGACGGACTTCTCGCGCGGGCCACGGACGACCGGGACGACGAGCCCCTGCTCGGTCTGCACCGCGACGCCGATGTCGCAGCGGTCGAGGTACAGGATGTCGTCTCCCTCGAGGCGTGCATTCAGCTCGGGAAACTCGGCGAGGGCCTCCGCGCACGCCTTGACCACCGCCGCGAGCAGCTCGGCGCGCGGCACGGAACCGAAGTCGCACTCCTCGACCCATGTGACCGGCGGGACCTCGCGGTGCGCGCGCGCCATGTGCTCGGCGATGACGCGTCGCACGCCCCGCAGCGGCTCGCGGCGTCCCTCTTCCTGCGCTCCCGTGGGAGTGGCTGCGGCACGGACGTCGTCCTCGGTGATCCTGCCCCCGGGCCCGCTTCCCGTCACGGAGTCGAGCTCCACCGCGAGCTCGCCGGCGATGCGCCGGACGAGCGGAGTCGCCTGGACCCTCCGCGCGGGCGAAGTTTCCACACCTTGTGTCAATTTGACACTTGGGGTTGCCTCGGCCGAGAGCTCTTCTCCGCGATCGCCGATGACGACGAGGACGGCGCCGACGGGCGCAACGTCGCCTTCGCCGACGACGATCTTGAGGACCGTGCCCGCGTACGGCGACGGGATCTCGACCGTCGCCTTGTCCGTCTGGATCTCGACGAGCGGGTCGTCCTCCGCGATCTCCTGACCCTCGGACACGAGCCAGCGCGCGACCTCGCCTTCGGTCAGCCCTTCCCCGAGGTCGGGCAGCTTGAACGACTGCGCCATCTCAGGGGATTGTCGTGAAGCGGATCGCGCCGTGCGGAAGCACTGCGTGGACGCCCTGCACCCCGTTGACTACCTGCGTCACGCGCAGGTCCACGACCAGGCTCGCGAGGGCGAGCGCGTCCGCCCGCTCGAGGCCGTGCTCGCGACCCATCAGCGCGAGCATCGCGTCGAGCGCGAGCGCCATTGCCTCGTCGAGGTCCTCGTCGAAGCCGAACGTGAGCCACCCGCGCGGCGTCCATGCGATCGGCGTCGCAAGCTCGGGTGCGTCGCGGACCGTCAGCGTCAGCTCGGCCCGCTCGAGCGGGCACTCGATCGCGAGCTGCGACACCTCGCCGTCGCCCTGGCGCGCGTGCCCGTCGCCCGCCGAGAACAGCGCGCCGTCGACCGGGATCGGGAGGTAGAGCCGCGTGCCGGCGACGAGCTCCTTGCAGTCGATGTTGCCGCCCGAGACCCGCGGCGGCGCGGTCGGGTGGACGCCCCGCTCGGGCGGCGGCATGCCCATGACGCCGAGAAACGGGGCGAGGTCGAGCTCCCGCCCGCGGTCGTCGCGACCAATCCCACGCTCGAGGTCGAGCTCCCACTTCAGGAGGACACCGTTCTCGACGAGCCCGAGCCGCTCGTTCAGCGGAGACGACCAGTCGCCGGCGGCGCACCAGCCCCACGACCCCGGCACGACATCGTCGATGGCGACCTCGAGCACCTGGCCCGCTCGCGCGCCAGTGACCGCGACCGGCCCGACGAGCGCATGACCCGCGTCGAGCTCCTCGTCCAGCGGCTCGAACTTCACGCCCGGCTCGGAGTACCAGCCCGACGAGAGGGCCGAGAGCACGATCGTGTCGCCGGACTCGATCGTCAGGACTGGCTCGAGATCGCGCGAGAAGTGCCCGTGCAGCGTCCGCCGCTCGAGGGGGATCTCGTGGACGGCCATCAGGTGAGTCGCTCGGCGAGACCGGGGTAGTGCCGAACCAGCCCGTCCGCGTCGAACTGGATGTCCGCGGTGAACGACCCGGACCGGAAGCGGACGACACCGTCCCCGATCGGCTCGTAGCGCTGCGGCGACTCGCTGACCTCGAGCTCGGGCACCGAGACCCAGCGCATGACGTAGTCACGCTCCTGGCCGCCGTCGAGGAGCCCGTCCCGCAGCACGGGCAGCGAGTTGAAGAGCGGCGAACTCCCCAGGTCGAAGAAGTCGAGCCCGGCGAGCGCGACCTCGAGCTCGCGCTCGCCGACGACCTCGAGGCGGACGACACCCGGCTCGAGCGTGTACCGAAGCTCGTACGCGACGCCGATCTGCGCACCCGTCGCACGCAGCTCTCCCCCGTCCGTCTCGACCCGCGCGATCTCCATGCGCGGCTCGTCGAGCCCCCGCCAGACGACGGTCGTCACCCCGCGAGCACGCGCCGTACGGCGTCCACGACCCGCTCGACCGACGGCATGTAGGCGTCCTCGATCTGCCAGTACGGGTACGGGACGTCGTAGCCGGTGACGCGCACGACCGGCCCCTGGAGGTCGTAGATCGCCTTCTCGGCGAGCACCGCGGCGACCTCCGCCGCGAACCCGCAGACGCGCGGCGCCTCCTGGACGACGACGACCCGCCCCGTCCTCACGACGGACGCGAGGAGGGAGTCCTCGTCGAGCGGTTTCAGCGAGCGCAGGTCGAGCACCTCGCACGAGGCCTCGCCGTTCAGCGCGTCGGCGGCCCGCTCGGCGACGTGGACCATCGCCCCGTACGCGACGATCGTGAGGTCCGAGCCCGCGCGCGCAATGCGCGCCTGCCCGAGCGGAACGACGTGCTCCCCGTCCGGGACCTCCTGCTTGCTCGTCCGGTAGTGCAGCTTCGGCTCGAGGACGACCACTGGGTCGGGATCGCGGATCGCCGCCGCCAGCAGGCCCTTCGCGTCGGCCGGAGTCGACGGGATGGCGACCTTCACGCCCGGGGTGTGGACGTAGTAGGTCTCGGGCGAGTCGTCGTGCAGCTCGGGTGCGCGCACGCCGCCGCCGTAGGGCATGCGGATCGTGAGCGGGAAGTCCATCGCCCCTTTCGTCCGCCAGCGGTAGCGGCCGACGTGGTTGATGAGCTGGTCGAGCGCCGGGTAGCTGAATGCGTCGTACTGCATCTCGCACACGGGGCGCCAGCCGGCCATGCAGAGCCCGACCGCGGTGCCGAGGATCCCCGCCTCGGCGAGCGGCGTGTCCACGCACCGATCCGCGCCGAACCGCTCCTGGAGCCCTGCTGTCGCGCGAAAGACGCCGCCGAGCCTGCCCACGTCCTCGCCCATGACGAGCACGGTCGGGTCGCGCTCCATCTCGACGTGGAGCGCGTCGTTGACGGCCTCGACGAGGAACCGCTCGCTCACGACTCGAGAATCCGGCGCAGCTCGGCCAGGTCGTGCGCCTGCGACGGCGGCGGATCGCCGTATGCATGGTCGAAGACGAGCGAGACGTCGGCAGGCGGCTCCGCCTCCGCCTCGGCCATCCCGGCGCGCATGAGGTCGAGAGCGCCCTGCCGTACCTCCTCTGCGTGCTCGTCGGTGAGCAGCCCGAGGCGCTTCAGATAGCGCTCGTAGCGTCCCACGCACTCGTTGTCCCGCTCCTCCTGCACGCGCTCCTCGTCGATGTAGATCGATGGGTCGTCGGCCGTCGCATGCGGCGCCGCCCGGTACGTCACGGCCTCGATGAACGTCGGCCCGTCTCCCGCGCGTGCCCGCGCGACCGCGTCGCGGGTCGCCTCGTAGACGGCGAGCACGTCGCCGCCGTCGACTCGGGCGGCGGGGATCCCGTACCCGATCGCCTTGTCGGCAAGCGTCGGCGCTGCCGTCTGGGACGCGAGCGGCGTCGAGATGGCCCACTGGTTGTTGTTGCAGAAGAGGACGACCGGCGCCTTCAGCACGCCCGCGAAGGTCGCGCCCTCGTGGAAGGAGCCTTCGGAGGTCGCACCGTCGCCGAACAGCGTCAGTGCGACGCGGTCCTCGCCCTTGAGCGCGGATCCCCACGCGAACCCGACTGCATGCGGGATCTGCGTCGCGATCGGGACGCAGATCGACGCGACGTTGAACTCGGCCGGGTTCCACCAGCCGGCCGGATGCCCACGCCACCACGACAGAACGGTGGACACCGGCATCCCGCGCACGAGCCCGATCGCGGACTCGCGATAGGCCGGGAAGACCCAGTCGCGCTCTTCGAGAGCGAACACGGAGCCTGCCTGCATCGCCTCGTGGTTCCAGAAGATCGCGTACGTCCCGATGCGGCCCTGGCGGTGGTAGACGACCGAGCGCTCGTCGTACGTCCGCAGGAGCACGAGGTTGCGGTGGAGCTCGAGGTGCTGCTCCGGTGTGAGGTCGGTCTCACCGTCGGGGAGGCCTTGGCCATCGCCGATGACGCGGCGCAGGCCTCCCTCAGCCGGCAGCACCTGGCTCATCGGGCGCGAAGTCTATGCAGCCGGACTACTTCAGCGAGATCGCCCTCGCCAGCACGGGATCGCGGCCCGCGAAGTGGTCCGCGGCTCCGACCTGCACGAGCAGGTCGGGCTCGAGCGACGCACGCTCGTCGCGGCGACCGAGAACCTCCACGTACTGCGGCGGGACGTGCACGGTCCAGCCCAGCGCGCCGAGCTCGACCTCCACCGTGTCGCCGTAGTTGTGCGGGCTGCCCCCCGCCGCCTCGCCGACGATGCGGGCCCGCGTCCGCGCCTCGACCTCCGCGGCGAAGTTCCCGGCCGCCGAGAACGTCACGCGTCCGGTGAGGAGGACGAGCCGGCCAGCTCGATTGACGAGCCTGCTCCTCAGGACGTCGAGCAGCGATCGGTAGGCCGTGTTGTTACCGCCCGGGTTGAGTCGCACATCGACGATCACTCGCTTGACCTTCGCCTTCCGTGCGCGCGCCCGAAGCGCCTCGGCGAACGAGCTCGTCGAGACGGTGTGCGAGTAGACGGCGTAGACGACGCGACCTCTCGCGAGACTCGCAAACCACTGCGCGCGCTGTGTGTTCCGGAGCCAGAGCGGGGTCCGGACGCCCGGTGGGGGTGGAGGCGACCAGACGTGCTGGATCAGGCTCCAGTAGGCAGGGCCTGCGACCGTCGGAAGTGTGGCGTCGACGCGCGCGCCGTCCGAGCGCTCGAACGTGAGTCGGACCTCGTCCGCGCTCGGCGCGAGCCCGAGGCCGTGAAGCACCTCGCCCGTGATCATGAACTCGGGGAGCCGCAGGATCAGGCTCGACTCGTTGTCCCGTGTCACGACGGGACGCACGAGCGCCGCAACCTCGTCGACCGGCCGCCCCTCGATCGCGACGAGCTTCGTCCCCACGAGCTCCTGCTGGTGAGGCGAGGCGACGACGTACATTCCCTCCGGGAACACCCAGACCCGGATCGGCGCCAGATGGAGCGGGCGCGCATGATCGACGAGCGGGAAGAGCCCCATGTGCCCGTCGCGCTCCCCAGTCATCGCGATGATGCGGAGCAGCTCGACGAGGAGCTCGTCCCGCTCGAGGGAGGGGAGCCGTGCGAGCACTCCGTCGACCGCGCCCCGGAACTGGTCGCGCGACACCGAGTGGAAGAGGTTCGGATGGATCCGCTCCATCTCGGCCGCGAGCTCTCGGACATCAGCCGCGACCGCCGTGTCCGCTGTGGGTTGCGCTGACCCGGACGCACAGGCGCCGAGGGCGAGGACGACAGCCGCTGCGGCTAGCGCGCGCCTCACGACGCGGCCCGCAGCTCGGCGAGCACCCAGTCGGCCCATGCGACCGACTGCTCGGCGCGCTCGATGCCGAGCCGAAGCAGGAACCAGTGGTACCTGTCGTTCCCGGAGCGCACGTTCGTCGGCTCGATCGCCCGCAACTCGTCCAGTCGCGCTTGCGACTCGGCGCGGAAGGCCTCGACGTGCGCGACGAGCACGTCGTCGGTCGTCAGACCGCCCACGAACAGCTTGAGGAAGAACGCGTCGTTCGAGCTCGGGTCCACGGTCCCGAGCCACCCGTCGAGCGCGGCGCGGCCGTCCGCCGAGATGCGGTAGAGCTGCTTGTCGGGACGAGACGACTGCGCGACCTCGCGCCGGTCGGCGAGCCCGTCCCGCGCGAGGCGGGGGAGGACGGCGTAGAGCTGGCTCTTCGCGGGCGCCCAGACGTAGCCGATCGCAGTGGACATCCGCTTGAGCAGGTCGTAGCCCGAGCTCTCGCCGTCGAGCGCGAGAACCGAGAGGACAGCCGCTTCCGTGGTCGTGAGCGTCCGCATGGAGCGCGCAGCCGTGGTGCTCATAGTCCGTAGTGTACTAGTCCGTCACGGACTAAACAAGCATAGTGACGGCGTCGCGCTCGGCCTCGAAGAGCGCGCTCTCTACGTCGCCGAGGTCCTCGCCGTCCACCTGCAGCGGTAGCGCGCGGTCGCACGCCACCTCGAGGACATCGGCGTCGTGCACGTACACCATCTCGTCCGGCCGAGCGCGCCCGGCGCCCGAGACGACGAACCGCAGGATCCGCGGCAGGCCGAGCGGTCGGAGCCTCGTCGGTCCGACGAGGTCGAGCCCGCCGCCGAAGCTCGCCTCGTCTGCGGGCCGCAGAGCGATCGGGCCGGCGTACGTGTACGTAGGACCGTTCGAGACGAGCACGAACGCCGCCCGGCCGTGGCCCTTGACCTCGAGCGCGGAGTCGAGCGAGAAGCGATGGCGGGCGAGCACCTGCACTCCTCCCCAGGCGAAGGCGACGTTCCCCGGCCGCTTCCCGTCGTCCCGACGGCCCATGTCGTCGACGGCACGGACGAGCTCGGCGTCGAGCCCGATCCCGCACGCGAACCCGAAGCGGCGCCCGTTCACGCGTCCGAGCGCGATGCGCCGCCCCACGCCCGCGGCCACCCTGCGCGCCGCGGCCGCCGGCTCGCGCGGGAGACCGAGCGCGCGGGGGAGGACACTCGCGCCGCCTCCGGGGATGAGGCCGACGGGCGTAACGGCGTCGATCCCGTTCAGCACTTCGTTGTACGTGCCGTCGCCGCCGAACACGTAAACGGCCTCGACGCGTCCCGCCGCATCGCGAGCGAGCTCGGTGGCCTCACCTTGCCGACTCGTCAGGTGGAGCACCGTCGCGGCGGGTAGCGACGCCCGCACGGCCGCCAGCCGTTCCTCGTCGACGGCCGAGGCCCAGGGGTTGACGATCAGGAGGCGGGCCATGCGGCCGAGCGTAACGGCCGCCCGGGCTCAGGAAGGCGTCGCGTACCCGCGGATCCCGTCCACGACGATCGCCGTGAAGCGGTCCGCGAGCTCGTCCGTGTCCCGGTCCGGCGTGAGCCACGTGTACGCCCAGTTGGCGGCCGAGAGGACGAGCAGCGTCGCGGCCCCCGCATCGAGATCGGTGCGGAGGCCGCCGGACTCCACGCCCTCCTGGAAGAGCCGACGCCAGCGCTCCTCGTACCGCCTGCGCTCCTCGCGGATCTGCTCGCGGTAACCGTCCTCGAGGTAGCGCCACTCGCGGGTGAAGACCGTCGCGACGTCGAGTTGCTCGGAGACGACCCGCAGGTGGCCGCGGAGAGCGAGCCGCACGCGCTCGAGCGCCGGTGCGTCCTCGGGTACGCCGTCGAGCGCCGCGTGGAACGCGAGGGCACCCTCGCGCATCGTGGCGAAGAGCAGCTCCTGCTTCGAGCCGGTCAGCGAGTAGAGCGACCCCTTTTGCACGCCGAGCGCCTCGGCGAGGTCGCCCATCGACGTGCCGTGGAAGCCTCGCTCGGCGAACAGCCGGGCCGCCTCACGTGTTAGCTCGCCTCGTCTTTGGGACATATACTCGATGCTAACGACCGTTCGGTAGGGAGGCCAGCACCGTGGACATCGCTGAGGACGCGCGCACGCAGGAGTTCCTCGAATACGTGCAGTCGGGAGGACAGGTCGAGACTGGCGACTGGATGCCCGACGAGTACCGCTCGAAGCTCGTGAAGTTCATCGAGATGCACGGCAACTCGGAGCTCATGGGCGTGCTCCCCGAGCGCGACTGGATCCTCCGCGCTCCGACCCTCCAGCGCAAGCTCGCGCTCACCGCGAAGATCCAGGACGAGGTCGGGCACGCACAGCTCATCTACCGCGTGGTCGAGGACCTCGGGAAGCCGCGTAGCGCCTGCCTCGACGATCTCGTCTCCGGCAAGGCGAAGTTCCACAACGTCTTCCACTATCCGACGAAGACGTGGGGCGACGTCGGCGTCATCGCGTGGCTCGTCGACGCCGCGGCCATCGTCTCGCAGAAGGCGTTGCTCAAGTGCTCGTACGCGCCGTACGCCCGGATCATGAAGAAGATCTGCTGGGAGGAGTCGTTCCACATCCTCCACGGCCGCGACGTGATCCTCGCCATGGTCACCGGCACGCAGGAGCAGTTCGAGCTCGTCCAGGAGGCGCTCGACCGCTGGTGGGCGCCGCTCATGCACTTCCACGGCAACCCGATCCCGGCCTACGAGGACCCGATGTACGTCTGGCGGATCAAGAGCCAGGGAAACGAGGAGGCGCGTCAGCAGTTCCTCGACGGCTACGTCCCGCAGATCCTCGAGCTCGGTCTCGAGATCCCCGATCCGGCACTGCGCAAGGACGAGGAGAGCGATCAATGGGTGTACACGGAGCCCGACTGGGACGAGCTGCGCGCGGTCGTCACCGGCCACGGGCCGGCGTCGGAAGAGCGCCTCGCCTTCAGGCGGCTCTCGCGCGAGCACGCCGCCTGGGTCGAGAAGGTGGTGCTCGCGGAGGCCGCATGAGCATGGTCTACGAGGTCTTCCGCCAGGAGCGCAAGGGCCAGCCTTTCCAGCACGCGGGGTCGGTGACCGCTCCGGACGAGCGCTTCGCGGAGATCTACGCCCGCGAGCAGTACGGGCGGCGGCAGGAGTCGGTCGCGCTCTGGCTCGTGCGCCGCGATGCATTGACCGAGATCGCGGAGTTCCCGGACGAGTTCGAGATGAAGTACCGGCGGGTCGACGGCTACTCGATCAAGGCGCGGCTGCGCGAGGCCCGCGAGAAGGCGGGGACCCTCGACCAGGCTCCGGGCGGTGCCGAGTGAGCAAGCGCACCGATCTCCTCCTGGCGATCGCGGACGACGAGCTCGTTCTCGGCTGGCGGAACTCGGAGTGGACCGGGATCGCGCCCTTCCTCGAGGAGGACGTCGCGTTCTCGTCGATCGCGCAGAACGAGATCGGCCACGCCCGTGCTCTCTACGAGCTGGTCGCCGCCGAGCTCGGGACGACCGCGGACGAGCTCGCCTTCGACCGTCAGCCGGACGAGTACCGCTGCTCGCCACTGGTCGAGCTGCGGCGGCTCGAGTGGGCGCGCACGATCGCACGGCACTGGCTCTACGAGACCGCGGACGAGATCCGCCTCGGCTCGCTTGCTGCCTCCGACGACGCCGAGGTCGCAGGGCTCGCTCGCAAGATCGACCGCGAGGAGGCGTATCACCGCATGCACGCTCGGATGTGGATCGAGCGGCTGCTGTCCTCGTCCGAAGGAAAGGCACGGTTGGACGAGGCCGTGGACGAGCTCTGGCCGTACGCCCTCGGCGTCCTCGACGACAAGCTGCGACCCGAGCTCAGGCGGCGCGCCGAGGAGCAGCTCGGGCGCGCGCTGCCCGAGGTCGAGCCAGTTCCACGCGGCGTGCACGAGGCCGAGCTCGCGGAACTTCTGGACGAGATGACGTCGGTACGCCGGTCCGCACCGGCGGGGGCGCAGTGGTAACGGTCGACGAGGTCTGGGCGGCGCTGTCGGAGATCCCCGATCCGGAGATCCCTGTCGTCTCGCTCGTCGAGCTCGGCGTGATCCGGGACGTCGAGGTCGAGAACGGCGCGGTCCGCATCGACTTCGCGCCGACGTTCCTCGGCTGCCCGGCGCTCGAGCCGATGCAGAGGGCGATGGAGGAGAAAGTCGCCGAGCTCGGGGCGAAGGCGGACGTGCGCGTCCTGCTCGACGACTCGTGGTCGACGGACGACATCAGCCCGGCGGGGCGCGAGAAGCTCCGCGCGGCCGGCTTCGCCCCACCGACGCCACGCTCCGCCGAGAAGCTCGAGCTCGTCCAGCTCCAGCGTGGCTTTCGCTGCCCGTACTGCGGCTCGACGGACACGACGCTCGAGAACCTGTTCGGCCCGACGCCGTGCCGCTCGATCCGCTACTGCAACGGGTGCCGGCAGCCGTTCGAGCAGTTCAAGACGATCTGAGAAGCGGCGTCGCGCGGAGATCCCCGGTCCTCGACATGCGACGCCTGCAGCCGAGTTGGTATCCGACGACCAGTACCGGGTCGCGCGGCGATTCGGACGCGCTTCGGCTCGAACCGAGGGGCACGCCTCGCCGAATGAGCGCCGATGCGCGCAGCCGCTCCCGTCACGCTCGCCGTCGCCGTGCCGTACACAGCGGCGGGCCTCTGGTTCGACCGCTACGTCGGTCACGGAGGACAGCTCCTCCTCGGGCTCCTGACCGCGGCCGTCCTCGCGACGCTGCTCCTGCTCCATCCGCGCTCGGTCCGCATCCAGACCCTCGGGGTCGTCGTCATCGCGACGCTCGGCGAAGTCGTCGGCTCGCTCATCTGGGGTCTCTACTCGTACCGTCTCGACAATCTCCCTGCGTTCGTCCCGCCGGGGCACGGGCTCGTCTTCCTCTGCGGCGTCTCGCTCGCGACGCTGGCGCACGCACGCCGCACGACGCTCCTCGCGAGCGCTGCCGTCGGCGCCGGCGCGTGGGGGCTTGCCGGGATCTCGGTTCTCCCGACGCGTGACGCCGCCGGCGCGATCGGCTGTTCGTTCCTCGTCGCGGTGGTGCTCAAGACGAGGCGCCCCGTCTATGCAGGCGTTTTCCTCGCCGTCGCCGTGCTCGAGCTCTACGGGACCGCGATCGGCACGTGGAAGTGGGAGGGAGTCGTGCCGGGGCTCGGTCTCACGCAGGGGAACCCACCGAGCGGAGTCGCCAGCGGCTACGTCGTCTTCGACATCCTCGCGCTTGCGCTGGCGACCCGTATCGGCAGGTTGCGGCTTCGAGGCGTGCCCGGACGGCGGGGAGGTTCCCGCACCGGGACGAACCCGCTGATCTCGAGACCTCGGTCGGGATCGAGCGCGAGCTCGATCCCGACCTGCGACGTGCGGATCAGTCGCCTCCCGATCCCGCGTTCACGACACCTTGACGAGTGCTCGCATCCACGGGTGGAGGCAGCACATGAGCCTGTGGTTGCCGACCGCGAGCCCGTCCAGCTCGGCCGCGGCGCCGGGCGGGATGACCACCGAGCCCGGGCACTCGGGCGCGGTCGTCAGCCCTTCGTTCAGCGCCGGGTTCGGCGCGATCCCGCCGCCGAACGCCGCAACCTCGGTGAGCGTGTGCGGACGGCCGCCGGCGTTCTTGACGCGCACGGTGGTACCCGCCTTGATCTCCAGATAGGTCGGGTCGTTCCGCCACGCCTGATGCCCGATCACCGCGGCCGCGAGCGGCGAGTCGTTCTCGCCCGCGAACTCGGCGAGCGTCACGTCTCCTCGCTTGTGAACGCATCCGCCCACGGCGTTCCACGCGAGATCGGTCGGGTCGCAGTCGTCCCGGATCGCGATGGTCTTCCCCGCGCCGTCGTTGGCCGGCCCCGCCGGGGTTGCCGCGGCATACGCCGCGACGGCGAGAGCGAGCAGGACGACGAAACCCAGAACTCGAAGTCGCGTCATGGACTCCTCCTCTGTCGAGTTCCTTCTTGGGTCCCCCCGGGTGACTTTGTCACGTTTGCAGCAAGCCGTCAACGTGCTGTGCCCGCGGCCCTGGCTACGGCGTCGGCGCTTTGACTCCGGCGGCGGCCGGTGCGACGCTCCGAGCACATGAGCCGTTTCGTCGACTGGGTGCTGATCACACTGGCCGTGCTCGGCGCGATCTTCATCGTGGGAGCGATCTGGGAGGCGATCTCCGAGCGACGCCAGGCTCGCGCTCTCCTCGACGACTTCCTCGACTCGTCGTTCGACGAGGACTCCTCCCCGACCGACGTCGCGCGAACGGCGGCAGCCGCGCTCGACGCCGAGCACAACTGGTGGGAGATGGATGTCGCGACGCTCGAGTCGCTACCCGAGTACGAGCAGGCCGTCGAGGTGCTCGCCGACGAGGACACGCCGGTGGAGGAGGCGACCGCGCTCAGCCGGGACGTGAACGGTTGGGTCGCGTCGATGGCGCTTGCCGCGCTCACGCAGCGCGACGACGTCCCGGAGGACTGGGTCCAGTGGGCGAAGCGGCACACCGGGCGACCGTCGAACGTCGAGGACGTCCTTCACCTCCGTGCCCTCGCCGCGAACGCGGACGAACCGGTCATCGGAGCCGTGCTTCGTTCGCTCGAGTCGATTCACCCCGAGAACGCGTCCGAGTTCGTCCGCAACCGACTCGCGCTGGGCGAGGTGGTGGGGCCTGCGACGTTCGCCGGTGTCCCGCTCGACGAAGCCGAGCGCGTCGCGGAGTTCATCGACCGCAACGAAGGCGACCTCGGGCCCGACTTCCGCACGAGCTTCGAGAGCTGGCGCGCCATCCAGTATCTGCGCGGCGCAGGGCGCGTCTCGGAGGGACCCTACGACGATCCGCCCGCGCTTCTCGTCGGGAGGCGACGGGAGCTCGTCGAGCTCGTGCTCACCGCGCTCGAGCAGTCGCCGCCCCGCTCCGTCCTCCTGGTGGGCGAGCACGGCGCCGGCAAGACGGCGATCGCGCGGGCCGCTCTCGACCGCCTCGAGGCCGACGTCGTCGCGTTCGAGACGACCGCGGCGCAGCTGAACGCGGGAGCCACCTTCATCGGGGAGCTCGAGGGCAGGGTGAAGACGCTCGTCGACGCCGTCGCGGGGCAACGCGTCGTCTGGCTCGTCCCGGAGCTCCAGGAAACGCTCTTCGCCGGGCAGCACATGCGCAGTCCGCACGGTCTCCTCGACGCGCTCCTACCGCACATCGAATCCGGCGCGATCACAGTCGTGGGCGAGGTGACGCCGTCAGCGGCGGAGCTCCTCGTCGCCTCGCGTCCCCGCGTCTCCAGCGCGTTCGAGCTCGTCCGGATGCGACCGCTCGAGGATGCGGACACGATCGCGGTCGCGAAGGATGCGCTCGAGCGGGACACGCTCGGGGTCACGACCGACGACGAGACGCTGGCCGAGTCGCTCGAGCTCGCACAGCAGTTCCTGCCAGGGATCGCGGCGCCCGGGAACCTGCTCCGTGTCCTGAGCGCGACAGCGGCCGAAACGGCGGAGCAGGGCGCGGCCGAGTTCGACAAGACGGATGTGCTCGCCACACTCGCCTCGAGCTCGGGGCTCCCGCTCGCCCTGCTCGACCCGACGTCTCCGCTTCCGCTCGAGGACGTGCGCGCGTTCTTCACCGAGCGCGTGCTCGAGCAGCCGGACGCCGTCGAGTGCATCGTCGAGCGGATCGCGATGATCAAGGCCGGGGTCACCGACCCGACCCGACCGCTCGGGGTGTTCCTCTTCGTCGGCCCCACGGGGACGGGTAAGACAGAGATCGCGAAGGCGCTCGCCGAGTACCTCTTCGGCTCTGCCGACCGGCTCGTGCGCCTCGACATGAGCGAGTACCAGACGCCGGAGTCGCTCGAGCGGGTTCTGTCGGACACGGCCACGGAGCCGCACGGCGCCGCGCTCGTCTCCTCGGTGCGAAAGGACCCGTTCGCGGTCATCCTCCTCGACGAGTTCGAGAAGGCAGCGCAGCCGATCTGGGACCTGTTCCTGCAGGTCTTCGACGACGGCCGCCTCACCGATCTCCAGGGGCGGGTCGTGGACTTCCGCCGCTGCGTCATCATCCTGACCTCCAACCTCGGGGCGCCGCTGGCGCAGGGCGCGAGTCTCGGGTTCGAGCCGCCGGACCGGCGGTTCAGGGCGGCCGGGCTGGAGCGCGCGGTCGAGGCCTCTTTCCGGCCGGAGTTCCGGAACCGGCTCGACCGGATCGTCGTCTTTCGGCCGTTCGAGCGCTCGGCGATGCGTGCGCTCCTCGACAAGGAGCTCGCCGACGCACTGGCGCGACGCGGCCTCCGCGGTCGTCCGTGGGCGGTCGAGGTGGACGAGTCGGCGTACGCGTTCCTCATCGACCGCGGCTTCAGCCCGGAGCTCGGCGCGCGGCCGCTGAAGCGCGCGCTCGAACGCCATCTCCTCGCCCCCATCGCCGCCGCGATCGTCGAGCAGGAGGTCCCGGACGGCGACCAGTTCCTGTTCGTCACGGCGAGCGGCGGGGATCGCATCGACGTCGCGTTCGTCGATCCCGATGCCGCGCCCGAGGCGCCGGATGCCGGCGAGCCCGCCCCCGCGGACCTGCGCGGCCTCGTGCGCTCCCCGCGCGGAGACGAGGCATCCGTGCGTCTCGTCCTCGCTGAGCTCACCCGGGTCGGCGAGATCGTCGAGGAGCTCCAGGTCCGCAAGGGCCACGCGCTCTCGGCGATCTCCGAGCCCGGCTTCTGGGATCGAGACGACCGGTTCGAGCTGCTCGCCGAGGCGGAGTACCTCGATCGCCTCGCGGCCGCGACCCGGATCGCCGAGCGCCTCGGCGGCCGCCTCTCTCGCAGCGCGAAGGCAAACGGCGGCGCGGCGCACGAGCTCGTCGAGCTCCTTGCGGGGCGGGTGTACGTGCTCGACCGCGCGGTCACGGGAATCGCGCTCGCGCAGCCGGCCGAGGTCTTCGTGCGCGTGCGCGCTTCGGGCGCGGAAACAGGACCCGAGACCGGTGTCTTCGTCGATCAGCTCGCGAGCATGTACGAGGGGTGGGCACGTGGGCGCGGGATGAGGATCGAGCGACTCGAGGCGCCGCACGGCGAGCACGTGCTCGCGGTCTCGGGGCTCGGTTGCGGAGAGATCCTCGGAGCCGAGTCGGGCCTGCACGTCCTCGAGCAGGTGGACGAGGAGCGCGATGGCGAGCGAATCGTCGACCGGGAGCAGGTGCGGGTACAGGTCGTGCCGCGGCTCCCGGGACCGCAGCTCGGCCGCTCTCCACTCGCGAAGCAGGCGCGGGCCGCGCTCGACCGTGCAGACGCTCGGTCCGTGATCGTCAGGCGCTACCGGCCCGGCCGCTCACCGCTCGTCCGTGACGGCGTCCGGGGCTACCGGACCGGGAGGCTCGATCGCGTGCTCGCGGGCGACTTCGACCTCTACTGAGGCCGCTGCTCAGTCGTCGTCGTCCCCGCCGCCGTTGCCCCTGCCCTCCTTGCCCTTGCCCTTGTTGCCGCAGCCTCGTTCCGCCTCACGGCGGAGGCGGTCGATCTCGCGCCTCTTGCCCTGGACGTCCTCAGAGCGGTCGAGCAACGGGAGCACACCGTCGCAGCTACCGAGCGCCAGGCGGGTGAAGGCGAGGTTGTAGCTCGCGTAGGCCTCCGCAAGCTCACCCGAGCCGGCGAGCGCCGCAACGGCCTGCTCGAGGAGCGGCAGCGCACCCGCGAAGTCCCCGTTCTGCAGCAACGCGAAGCCCTCGTCGTTCAGCGCGGCGCCGCTCGGCGGGGGCGGCGGAGGGGGCAAAGTGGGGGGAGGAGGCTCGGGAGCCGGCGGCGGGGATGGAGGCGGTTGAGGCGTCTCGTTCGTCGTGTCCGCAACGGTGGTCGGTGTCGAGCCCCCGTCACGACCCGCTTGCCGGTCCGGGTCGTCGCCCACGGCTGCCACCAGTGCGGCGGTGCCCACGCCCACGGCCAGCACCCCGAGCACGCCGAGGACATAGCTGCGCGGCCGGCGCCGCTCGTACCGCGTCGGCCGGGATGGTGGGGCCGGGGGAGCGGACGGAACCGGCTCCGGGCGGGGCCGCGTCTGCACGAGCGTCGGCGTGGCATCCGCGGCGAACGCATCGCGCAGCTCGGCGACGAGCTTGCGCGAGGTCGTCGGCCGATCCTCCGGGCTCTTCGCGAGTGCACGCTGGAGCACAGCGTCGACGCCTGCCGGGAGGCTCGGCTCGAGCCCTTCCGCGCTCGGCACCTCGGCGTTCAGGTGCGCGAACGCCTCGGTCACGGGCGTCTCGGCCGCGAACGGACGCCGCCCCGTGAGGAGCTCGAACGCGACGACGCCGAGCGCGTAGCGATCGGAGGCTGCGGTCGCGGGCTCGCCACGCGCCTGCTCCGGCGCGAGATACCCGGCCGTCCCGAGCACCGTGCCCGGCATCGTCAGCGTGTCGAGGCCCGCGGCCGATGCGATCCCGAAGTCGCTGACGTGAACACTGTCGGCGCCGTCGAGAAGCAGGTTGGCCGGCTTCACGTCCCGGTGGACGATCTCACGCGCGTGGGCCGCGTCGAGGGCTCCCGCGGCCTCGTCGAGCCAGGCGAGCGCCCGCCCGGCGTGGACCGGTCCTCCGCGAAGACGCTCGTGCACCGAGCCGCCTTCGAGGAACTCCATGACGATGAACGGCCGCCCTTCGTGCTCGCCGACGTCGAACACCATGACCACGTTGCGATGGCCCGAGAGCTGTGCCGCGGCAAGCGCCTCGCGCTTGAAACGCGCGCGCACGTCGTCGTTGCGCGCATGCCGCTCGGCGAGCATCTTCACGGCGACGATCCGGCCGAGGACCGAGTCCGTCGCGCGATAGACGTCGCCCATGCCGCCACTCGCCACGCGCGCCGGCGAGACGTATCTCGAAGGGAGTGCGTCGGATGCGATCCGGGTAGTGATACCGGTTGTTACCCGGCGGCAACGCGCCGGAACCGCGCTAGCGCAGGAGAAAGCCCTCGCCGAGCGGGTCGTCCGGGTCGAGCTCGAACACGTGCGAGCCCGTGCGGAAGGCGGTTCCCTCGACCTCCGTGACGACCGCGGGGTGCCCGGCCACGTCGGCGTCCCCGACGACACGGGCGCGGAACTCGGAGCCGACGATGCCGAGGTGGCGCAGCTCGTCGCCGCGCGGGAGCCGCCCGGAGCGGTCGAGGAGGGCAAGCCTCGCCGACGTTCCGCTGCCGCACGGCGAGCGATCGACCTCGCCGTCCGCGAAGACCGTGACGTTCCGCTGCGTGAGCGGGTGCTCTCCCTCCTCCTGCCAGAAGATCACGCCGTAGATGTCACGGAGCTCCGGCTCGAGCGGGTGGACCACGTCGTGCTCGGCCTCGAGCGCGCGCTTGAGCGCGCGGCCCAGCTCGATCAGGCGCGGAAGCTCCGCGACCTCCACCCGCTCCTCGACCGCGGCGTAGAAGGCGCCGCCGAATGCGACGTCGACCTTTCGGCCGGCGGTCTCGACGCCTTCGGCCCAGACGTAGGCGGGGACGTTGCGGAAGCGAACCGATCGAACACGCCCGTCCTCGACCCGTGCCCAGGTCTCGAGCCGGCCGGAGGGGACGTCCACGACGACCTTCGTCTCGCCGTCGGTCCGCTCGACGAGACCCTCGTCCAGCGCCCAGGTGACGAGCGCGATCGTCCCGTGCCCGCATGCGGTCGAGTAGCCCGCGTTGTGGAAGAAGACGACGCCGAGGTCCGCGCCGGGGTCGTTCGGCTCGACGACGAAGCAGCCGTACATGTCCGCGTGGCCACGAGGCTCGTTGACGAGCAACCGGCGAACGTGATCGTGGCGAGCGAGCGCATCACGCCGCTTGTCGAGGATCGTCGTGCCACGGAGCGGCTCGACTCCGCCGGTGACGATGCGGAACGGCTCGCCGCCCGTGTGGTAGTCGACGGCGGTGATGCGCTCCGAGGTCAGCGGCCCTTGAACTCCGGAGCGCGCTTCTCGAGGAACGCCTGCACGCCTTCGGCGAAGTCCGCGCTCCCGGTCGCAGCCGTCTGGAGCTCCGCCTCGAGCTCGAGCTGATCGTCGAGGCTCGCGGTGTGCGCGTGCTCGAAGAGCTGCTTCGTCATGGCCACCGCACGCGTCGGGAGCGCCGCGTACCAGGCGGCGAGCTCCGCAACGCGCTCGGCGAAGTCATCATGTGGGACCACCTCCGACACGAGACCCCACGCGAGAGCCTCGTCCGCGCTCAGCCGCCGGTTCGAGACCATCCACTCGAAGGATCTCGCCCAGCCGAGCAACCGGTGGATGAACCAGGTGCCGCCGGAGTCGGGGACGAGCCCGATGCCGACGAACCCCGGCACGAACACGGCCTGATCGGAGGCGATGCGCACGTCGCAGGCACAAGCGAGCGAGAGCCCGGCGCCGGCGGTCGCCCCGTTGACGGCCGCGAGGACCGGCTTCTCGAGGCCCCTGATCGAGCGGATGTTCGGGTGGTAGGTCTCCTCGAGCCGGTCGCGGATCCCTCCGTCCGGGATCTCCTGGAACTCCTTCAGGTCCTGCCCGGAGCAGAAGCCACGCCCGGCTCCCGTGATGACCACCGCACGGATCTCGGGATCTGCGGCCTCGCCGAGTGCCGTCGCGAGCGCGTCGTGGAGCGCTCTGTTGAACGCGTTGTAGACGTCGGGGCGGTTCAGCGTGATCGTGAGCACGGCACCGTCGCGCTCGGTCAGCACCTCGCTCATCGTCACTCCTTCCCGCGAGCGAGGAACGCACGCACGGCGTCCTGCGCCTCGTCGCCGAGCATGGACATGGAGAGCCAGTCGCGTGCGTGCCCGACCGTCTGGTGCCATGCGAAGTCGCGCCAGACGTTGAGCTGCTGCTTCGCGTAACGCGTCGTCTGCGGAAGCTTCCTGGCGAGCTTCTCGACCCACTCGTCGACCGCCGCGTCGAGCGCCGCCTCCGGCACGGCGCGGTTGACGAGCCCCCACTCCGCCGCCTGTGCAGCCGGGATCTCCTCGCAGAGAAAGACGATCTCGCGTGCCCTCCGGTCACCGACCATGAGCTGGAGCCACTGCGTCGCGCCGCCGGCCGGCACGGACCCGTGCTCGAGCCCGACGTGGCGAATGAACGCCGTGTCGACCATGAGCGCGAGGTCGCAGGCCATCTGGAGCTCGTTCCCGCCACCCACTGCGATGCCGTTGACTCGCGCGATCGTCGGCTTGCCGAGCTCGCGCAGCCGGTCGTGCGCGTCCTTGAACGCCCCGAACCACTTCCAGTACTCCTTCGGCCGGCCGAGGTAGTCCTCGTCCCAGGACCGAAGGTCGGCGCCGACGCAGAACGCGCGTCCCGTGCCGGTGAGGACGACCACGCGGATGTCGTCGTCCCAGGACGCGTCCTCGCATGCGCGCGCGAGCTCGCGGAGCATGCGGAAGTCGAAGGCGTTGAGCACGTCCGGGCGGTTGAGCCGGATCGTCGCGCGCGGGGGTGCCTTCTCGTAGACAACCGTCTCGAAGCCGAGCTCCGCGGGGTCGACGGGACGCGGGTGTGTCGGCTCGGTCACTCGACGGATGCGAAGTGAACCGTGAAGGGGATCCCCATCGCCATCGCGTCCTTGCCCGACGCCGCGAACGCCTCGGAGTTGACCGCAGCCTTGAACGAGTCCATGTCCTCCCACTCGAACTCGGCGTAGTAGCGGCACTTGGGCTCGCCGAACGGCGAGCCGAACACCTTCCCGTGCCGGAACGCGCCGCACTCGATGGGCGTGACGAACTCGGCGATGTGCTGCTGGTAGCGATCGGGATCGGGCTCGGACTCGTACTCGATGATGGCTCGGATCACGGCTGCTCCTTCCTCGGGTGGCCCGGTGAGCGTATAGCGTCCCCGCGCGTGAGCACGACCGGACTCGCTGCGCTCCTGGCGGCCGTCGCAGGTCTCGGCGGCGCCGTCCAGATCGCGGTGCAGGGACGGCTCGGCGACCGTGTCGGCAGCATCGAGGCGATGGCGACCGCAAGCCTGATCGGCGCTCTGGTCGCGCTCGTCGTCCTGCTGGTCGCCCGCCGCTCGCTCACGGGCGTCGGCGACGCGGTCGCGGCGCCGAAATGGATGCTCCTGGGCGGCGTGATGAGCGCGCTCATCATCCTCGCGGTCACGATCGCCGGCCCGCGCATCGGCATCGTGGCCACGACCGCGACCCTGATCGCCGCCCAGTTCACGCTCGCCGCCGCGATCGACCGCTTCGGCTGGTTCGGCGTCGAGCGCATCGATGTCACGTGGACTCGTGTCGTCGGGATCGTGCTGTTGTTCGTGGGCACGGCGCTGACGCTGCGCCGATGAGCTCCACGCTCGCGGGGCTCGAGCCGAAGCCGGTCTGGACGCACTTCCTCGCGCTGACCCGCATCCCGAGGCCGCCCAAGGAAGAGCGCGCCGCGCGCGCCCACGTGCTCGATTGGGCCGCGGCACGCGCCTTCGAGACCGAGGTGGACGCGGCGGGCAACGTCGTCGCGCGCGTGCCCGCCACGGCTGGACGCGAAGACGCGCCGACGGTCGTCCTCCAGGCGCACCTCGACATGGTCTGCGAGCGCGACCCGGACAGCCCGAACGACCCGCGCGAGGGGCGGATCGAGGTCATTCGCTCGGGCGACTGGGTGGTCGCCGCAGACACGACTCTGGGGGCCGACAACGGGATCGGCGTCGCCGGCGCGCTCGCCGTCGCCGAGGATCCCGAAGTCGGACACGGCCCGCTCGAGCTCCTGTTCACCGTCTCGGAGGAGGAAGGGCTCGAAGGTGCGAAGGCACTCGACCCGTCGCTCGTCCGCGGACGTCTCCTCGTGAATCTCGACGGGACGAGCAACGACGCGATCACCGTCGGTTGCGCGGGCAGCGTGCACACGTTCGTGCGGCTCACGGTCGAGCCCACGCCGGTACCCGGCCGCTGGGGAGCGTTCACGGTGCGCGTCGACGGCGTCCGGGGCGGCCACTCGGGCAGCGACATCGCGAAGGGCCGCGTGAACGCGATCAAGGCACTCGGGCGGGTGCTGGCGAGCGCCCACGGCGCCGGCTTCCGGCTCACTTCGCTCGCGGGCGGCGTGAGTCGCAACGCGATCCCTCGAGCAGCGGAGGCGACGATCGTCGTGCCGCCCGGTGCGGAGGACACCCTGCGTGCGGCGGTCGACCAGGAGCTCGCGCTGCTTCGCGCCGAGCACGCGGGCACGGACGACGAGGTCGCCGCCACGGTGGAGCCCGCGGACCCGGCTGGGAGCGCCGCCGACGAGGCGACGACCGGGCGCGCACTCGACCTCCTGCAGGCGTTGCCCACTGGCGCGCTCGCGGTCAGCCCCGAGGTGTCGGGCGCGACGGAGACCAGCTCGTCGCTCACCGTCGCGGAAACGGAAGGCTCGGTGCTCACGCTCGCGTCGATGACCCGGAGCGCGAGAGCCGAGGCGCTCGACGACGTCGTCGCGACGATCGAGGGCATGGCGCGCGACGCCGGAGCCGAGGTCGAGGTTCGCCGCTCCTACCCGCCGTGGCGGCCGGACCTCGACACTGCGCTCCTCGAGCACGCCCGCGAGACCTACGCTCGCCTCTTCGCCGTCGAGCCCAGGCTGGAGGTGGTGCATGGCGGGCTCGAGTGCGCGGTGATCGGCGCGAAGCTCCCGGGGATCGAGATGATCTCGATCGGCCCCGATCTCGAAGGCCCGCACGCTCCCGGCGAGCGCCTGAGCGTCTCGGGCACGCAGCGCTTCTACCGGTTGCTCGGCGCGCTGCTCGACGATCTGTCGTCCTAGGGGCTACGCGTGCCAGCGGCAACGGCGGCCGAGCTCCTCGGCGTCGACGACCTTCGTGCGCCCGCGCCCGAGCTCGAGCGTGCCGCGCTTCTCCTCTTCCCTGAGCACGCGGTTCACGGTCGCCCGCGAGGTGCCCGCCATCGCTGCGAGGTCCTCCTGCGTGAGCGGGACGACCGTCGCACCATCACCGCTCGCGTAGGTCTCGCCCAGCTCGACGAGCCGTCGTCGCACGCGTGTCTCGGCGTCCACGTAGTGCGCCTCGACGAGACGGTCGCTCGCACGTTTGAGCTGCTCCGCGAGCAACGTGAGGAGGACGTCCTTGACACCGGCGTGGCTCCGCTGCAGCGCCGCGAAGTCGTCGCGGAAAACGGACCGCGTCTCGCCCTCCTCGAGCGCCGAGACAGTGGCCGACCGGCGCGAATCGGGTACCAGGAGCGCGAGCTCGCCGAACGCGTGGCCCGGACCGATGACATCGAGCAGGACGGTGTCCCCGACGTGCGTGCGCACCCGCACGGCGAAGTGCCCACGCACGACGAAGTGCAGCGACTCGGCCAGGTCGTCCCGGTGAAAGACAACCTCTCCCTTCCCGAATGTCCGCCTACGCGCGATCGCGAGCAGCTGGCGAACGTCGTCCTCGGGAAGCCCGGTGAGGAGCGGCCACTCCACCTCTCCAGTGTGTCACGAGCTTGACACTCGAACCGTCGTGCGCGCGCGCGACGGGAGACCCGTGCCCGCCTAGGCTCCTGTCCACGAATCGATCAGCTTTCCTCTCGATCCATCCGGGGGAAGAGAAAGGGGCCGGGCGGCGGCCCCTTTCTCGTCGTTCGAGGCTAGAGACCGACGATCTCGTCCGGCCGAACGGGGACGCGCGAGAGCTCGCGGCCCGTCGCATTCCGCAACGCGGACGCGATCGCCGCGGTCGAGACGACCGTCGGCGGCTCGCCGACTCCCTTCACGCCGTAGGGCGCGTCGGGCTCCGGCACCTCGACGAGCTCGGAGACGACCGGCGGCATGTCGAGGAAGGTCGGGATCAGGTAGTCGGTGAAGCTCGCGTTCACGATCTCGCCGTTCCGGGTCTGTATCTCCTCCATGAGCGCGAGGCCGAGGCCCTGCGCTGTGCCGCCCTCGATCTGACCCTCGACGGCCGTCCGGTCGAGCGCGTGACCGACGTCCTGTGCGGTTCCGATCCAGACGACGCGGGTGAGACCGAGGTCGACGTCGACCTCTACGACGACACGCATCGCCGCCACCGCGAAGGCGACGTGTGAGCGCTCGCCCGTCGTCTGCCCCGTCTCCGGGTCGAGCGGGAACGTGCGCGGGTGCCGGTACACGCGCTCGACGTCGACCTCGCCGCCGCCGCGCCGCTCGCGCTCCTCGAGCGCCGCGCGGCAGGTGAGCTGAACGGCGCCGGCCGCCATCCACGTCATCCGCGAAGCCGACGCCGATCCCGCCGAGCCCACCTGCGAGGTCGTTCCAGGGGCGAGCTCGACGTCGTCCGTCCCGAGCTCTCGGCGCGCGACCTGGAGGACCACCTGCGAGACGCCCTGGCCGACCTCGGCCGCCGCGCAGTGGACGACTGCGGCCCCCGAGGACGGAAGCTGCACGCGTGCCGTGCAGAAGTCGTCGAAGCCCTCCGAGTAGCAGATGTTCTTGAAGCCGACCGCGAACCCGACGCCGCGACGCACGCCTTCTCCTCGAGTCGTGTTCCCGGCGCCGCCGGGGAGGCGGATCGCGTCACGTGGCAGCTCCTCCTGCATCGGGCACCGGTAGCGCCGCAGCACGCTTGATGACCTCCTTCGTCGGCAGCGAGCCGGTGACCTGCTGGCCGGTGGACAGGACCCCGCCTGGCTCGAGCGCGTTCAGGAGGCGCAGCTCCACCGGGTCGATGTCGAGCGCGGCAGCAAGCTTGTCCATCTGCGCCTCCGCGGCGAAGCACGTCTGCACCGCGCCGAAGCCACGCATCGCGCCGCAGGGCGGGTTGTTCGTGTACACGGCCAGCCCTTCGATGCGCACGTTGGCGACCGAGTACGGGCCCGCCGCGAACGAGCACGCATTCGAGATCACGGCCGTCGAGCTCGAGGCGTACGCGCCACCGTCCACGAGGATCCGCATCCGCACGGCGACGAGCTCGCCCGCGCGGGTGGCCCGGTGCTCGGCCCAGATCTGCGCCGGGTGCCGGTGGACATGGCCGACGAACGACTCTTCCCGGTTGTAGACCATCTTCACCGGGCGGCTCGTGCGGAGCGCGAGCAGCGCGGCGTGAATCTGCATCGAGAGGTCCTCGCGCCCGCCGAACGCGCCCCCGACGCCGCCGAGGTGGATCCGCACCTGGTCCGGGCTCGAGGCCGAGGCACGGCGCGACCTGGTCGCGATCGACGTGCAGCCACTGCGTCGCGACGTGGATGTCGACACCACCCTCCCCGTCCGGGATGGCGATGCCCGACTCGGGGCCGAGGAACGCCTGGTCCTGCTGGCCGATCTCGTATACGCCGGAGACAGACACGTCTCCCTCCGCCTCCGGGTCGCCGCGCGTGATGACGAGCGACCGGACGACGTTCGGGCGCGGGTCGTCGCGGTAGCCGTGCCCCATCGTCGGGCGATCCGGATGGAGCGGCTCCATCTCGGTGGCGCGCTCCGCGTCGACGACTGGCTCGAGCGGCTCGTACTCGACGCGCACCGCCGCTGCCGCGCGCCGGGCCTGCTCCGGCTCCTCGGCGGCCACGATGGCGACCGGCTCGCCGAAGTAGCGCACGCGGTCGATCGCGAGCACAGGCTGGTCGCGGAACTCGAGCCCGTAGAGCTTGTCGCCGGGCACGTCCTCGTGCGTGAGCACGGTGTGGACGCCGGGCATGGTCACCGCCTCCGAGACGTCGACACGCACGACCCGCGCATGGGCGTGCGGACTGCGCACCGTCTGTCCCCAGAGCATGCCCCGCGGCGTGCAGGTCGCTCGAGTAGAGGAACTCGCCCTTCACCTTCGGCACGGAGTCGCTGCGCCGCACGGTGGACCGTGCGTGCCCGACGGCGAGCGTTCGGGCCTGGGCAGGCGCGCTCATCGACCCGCCGCCTGGTGGACCGCGTCGAGGATCTTCTGGTAGCCCGTGCAGCGGCAGAGATTCCCGGACAGCGCCTCGCGGACCTCGTCGTCGGTCGGATCCGCGTTCCGCTGCAGGAGGTCCGCCGTCGCGACGACGAGCCCGGGCGTGCAGAAACCACACTGCACGGCGCCTGCGTCCGCGAACGCCTCCTGCACCGGATGGAGGTTGCCGTCATCTGCGAGGCCCTCGACCGTGACGACCTCGTGACCCTCGGCCTGCGCGGCGAGGACGAGGCACGCGCAGACGAGCGTGTCGTCGAGCAGCACGGAGCACGACCCGCACTCCCCCTGCTCGCAGGCGTTCTTCGAGCCGGGGAGCCCGAGCCGGTCGCGGAGCGTCGTCAGCAGGCTCTCGCCGGGCCAGACGTCGGCCTCGTGGCGCTCCCCGTTGACGGTGAGCTCGAGCCTCATGCGAGCGCACCGGTCGAGCGCGCGCTTCGTGAGCACGCGCAGCGCGTGGCGGCGGTACGCGGCGGTCCCGCGTACGTCGTCGATCGGAGAGGCAGCGGCGGCAACCTGCGTCGGGGAACCCATCGAGGTCCGCGAGCGGCGCGACGACGAGACGGGTGACCGGAGACGCCGAGCCGAACGATGCCCGTACCTCGTCGCGCTCGCGGTCGACGACGAGTGCGAGCGAGCAGACCGCGATCACCATCGCGTTCCGCGGCCCGACCTTCATGAAGGTCTGGGGCTGGCCGCCTGGCTGCAGCACCACACCGACGATCAGCTCGTCGTCCGCGAGCGCGTTCTGCTTCGGCCCGAGGAGGAACTCGTCGAGCCGTAGCCGCCGCTCGCCCCGGACGCTCGCGACCTCCACCTCGGCGCCTTCGACGAAGAGCGGCGGGAGCGCGTCGCCGGCGGGTGAGGCGGTCCCGAGGTTTCCACCGATCGTCCCGCGGTTGCGGATCTGCGGCGAGCCGACGGTGCGCGACGCCTCCGCGAGCGCCGGCAGCGTCGCGGCGACCGGCTTCCGCATCGCCTCGGTGTAGGTCAGCCCGGCGCCGAGCCGGAGCGTGCCGTTCTCCCGCGCGAAGCCGCGCAGCTCGGCGACCTCGTTCAGGTTGAGGATCGTCTCGGGCCGCAGCCGGTCGAAGTTGAGCGCAACGAGGATGTCCGTTCCGCCCTGGATCGGCACGGCGTCCGGATGCTCGGCCTTGAGCCGGAGCGCCTCGTCGAGCGAGCGCGGAGTGAGGACGTCCATCGGCGCGAACAAGGGTATTACGCTGCGCTCATGGAGCAGCTCCGCCGCCGGCTCGCCGTCGCCCGTGGCGACGAGCCAGCCGATCTCGTCGTGCGCGGCGGGCGCGTGTTCTCCGTCTTCACGAAGGAGTGGCTCGACACCGACGTCGCGATCGTGGACGGTGTCGTCGCCGGGCTCGGCGACTACGACGGCGCGGACGTGGCTCGACGCGAGCGGGAAGTACGTCGTCCCCGGCTTCATCGACGCCCACATGCACCTCGAGTCGGTGAAGCTCATGGTCGACGAGTTCGCGCGGCTCGTGCTGCCGCTCGGCACGACGACGGTCGTCGCCGACCCGCACGAGATCGCGAACGTCCTCGGCGTCGACGGCGTCCACTGGCTCCTCGACGCGACCTCCGGGCTCCAGCTCGACGTCTTCTTCATGGCCTCGTCGTGCGTGCCCGCGTCGCCGTTCGAGTCGCCGCGCCGCGCCGTTCGGCCCCGCCGACCTCGAGTCGCTCATGCGCCGCCGGCGCGTGCTCGGGCTCGCCGAGATGATGAACTTCCCCGGCGTCATCGCAGGCGCGCCGGACGAGCTCGCGAAGCTCGAGCTCGAGGGCGCGACGCACGTCGACGGTCACGCGCCGGGCGTGCTGGGCAAGGAGCTGCAGGCGTACGCCGCAGCAGGGATCGAGTCCGATCACGAGGCGCTGACCGTCGATGAAGGCCGCGAGCGCCTCCGCGCCGGGATGTGGCTCCTCGTCCGCGAGGCGTCGATGGCCCGGAACCTGCTCGACCTCCTGCCGCTCGCGCAGGAGCTCGGGCACGAACCGGATCGCGTTCTGCACCGACGACCGCGATCCCGAGGACATCGCCGACGACGGCCACGTGAACGGCATGGTCCGGAAGGCCGTCGCCGCCGGGATCGCCCCGGAGGACGCGATCGTCATGGCCTCCCTGAACCCTGCGCTCTGCCACGGCCTTCGCCGTCACGGCGCGATCGCACCGGGCTACCAGGCAGACCTGCTCGTCCTCCCCGACCTCGTGAGCTTCCGCCCCGAGACCGTGCTCAAGCGCGGCCGGCCGATTCGAGGACGCGCCCGCAGTGGAGGTCCCCGACTGGGTGCGCGCAGAGCGTGCGCGTGCGGCCGGTGTCGGCGGAGGACTTCGGCGTCGTCTCGGACGGGTCGAGCGTCCGCGCCATCGGTCTCGTCCCGGATCAGGTCGTGACCGAGTCGCTCGTCAGAGAGCCGCTGGTGGTCGACGGGCACGCCGTCGCCGACCGCGAGCGCGACCTTGCGAAGATCGCCGTCGTCGAACGGCATCACGCGACCGGCCGCATCGGGCTCGGCTTCGTCTCGGGCTCGGGTCTCGAGCGCGGCGCGCTCGCGTCGTCCGTCGCCCACGACGCCCACAACCTCGTCGTCGTCGGCCTGTCGGACGAGGACATGGCTTTCGCGGTATCGCGCGGCTCGCGGAGATCGGCGGCGGCATCGTCGCGGTCGAGGCCGGACGGGTACTCGCCGAGTGCCCGCTCCCGATTGCCGGGCTGCTCTCGGACGCGCCGCTCGCGATCGTCGTCGAGCAGAGCCGCGCGTGCAACGAGGCGGCGCACGCGCTCGGCTGGACCGGTGCGACGCCGTTCCTCACGCTCTCCTTCCTCGGGCTCTCGGTGATCCCGCACCTGAAGATCACGGACCAGGGACTCGTCGACGTCGACCGCTTCGAGCTCGTCCCGCTCAGCGCATGAGCCGCCTCTTCGGCGGCGGCTGGATCGTCACCTGCGACGACGCCGGCACCGAGCTTCGGTCGGGCTGGATCCTCGTCGAGGACGGCTTCGTCACTTCCGTCGGCGACGGGGCCGAACCGGACGGCCGACGAGCGCGTCGAGCTCGACGGCGCGGTCGTCACCCCGGGCCTCGTCAACACTCATCACCACCTCTACCAGACGCTGACGCGGGCGCGGGCGCAGGAGGCGGACCTCTTCAGCTGGCTCCGCGAGCTCTACCCGGTGTGGGCCGGCGTGGACGCGGAGGCGGAGTACGCGGCCGCCCGCACGGGCCTCGCGGAGCTCGCGCTCTCCGGCTGCACGACCGTCTTCGACCACCACTACGTGTTTCCGCGCGGCAGGCCGGGGCTGGTGGAGGCGGAGGTGCAGGCGGCACGCGAGCTGGGCGTGCGCATCGTCGCCTCGCGCGGCTCGATGGATCTCGGAGCCTCGGACGGCGGCCTGCCTCCGGACGAGCTCGTCGAGGAGGCCGACGCCGTGCTCGCCGACACCGAACGGCTCGCGGGCGAGCTGCACGAGACCGGCCCGGGGGCACGCGTGCAGATCGCCGTCGCCCCGTGCTCACCGTTCTCCGTCACACGACGGCTCATGGGCGAATCCGCCGAGCTCGCCCGCCGCCTCGGCCTCGTCCTCCACACGCACCTCGCGGAGACGCGCGAGGAGGACTCGTACTGCCAGGAGCTGTACGGATGCACGCCGGTCGAGTACCTCGCAGAGCTCGGCTGGCTCGCCGGCGACGTGTGGTGCGCGCACTGCGTCCACCTCTCCGAAAGGGACGTCGCGAGCTTTGCCGAGCACGGGCACGGGCGTCGCGCACTGCCCCACCTCGAATCTCCGCCTCGGCGCCGGGGTGGCGCCGGTGCGCGAGCTCACCGACGCCGGCGTCCGGGTCGGCCTCGGCGTCGACGGCTCGGCGTCGAACGAGCGCAGCGACCTCCTGTTCGAGGTGAAGCAGGCGCTGCTCGTCGCGCGCGGCCGCGGCGGCCCGGCCGCGCTGACGGTGCGCGACGCGCTCCGGCTCGGCACGCGCGGTGGAGCCGCCGTCCTCGGACGGGGCGACATCGGCTCGCTCGAGCCGGGGAAGTGCGCCGACTTCGCGGTCTGGCGGACGGACGTCCTCGAGCTGGGAGGCGCCGAGGATCTCGTCGCAGGACTCGTGCTCTCGGCGCCGCACCGGGTCGACCGCCTCGTCGTCGGCGGCGAGGACGTCGTGCGCGGCGGCGCGCTCGTGCATGCGGACGAGGCCGAGATCGTGCGGGAGCATCGGGTGCAGGCGCGAAGATTCAGCCGGTGAGCGTCTCGATCTCGACGCACGTCCTCGACACCGCCAGCGGGCGAGCCTGCCTCCGGGGTGCGGGTCGAGCTCGCCCAGAGCCGGAACGTGGTCGCCACGGGCGAGACCGATGCCGACGGCCGCGTCCGCGAGCTCGCCTCCGATCTCGAGCCGGGCCGGTACGAGCTCGTCTTCTGGCCGCCGTCGCCGTTCTTCACCCGCGTCGAGCTCGAGATCGAGCTCGTCGATGGCCACTACCACGTCCCACTACTCGTCTCCCCGTACGGATGCGCGAGCTACCGCGGCAGCTGACCGTCGACGAGCTCGCGGAGCTCTTCGAGGGCACGACGGCCCTCGTCGAGCGACTTGCCGAGGTCGAGAGCCCACTCGAGCAGGCCGACCGCGTGCTCGCACGGCTGAGCGACGACGAGAAGCTCGAGGCGCTGAACGCGCACCCTGCGATCGGAGCGAAGGGGCTCTCCGGCCGCTCCGCCGCCGAGCAGGGCACCGACGCGGAGCCGGCCGTCCTCACCGAGCTCGCCTACCTGAACCAGGTCTACGAGGAGAAGTTCGGCTTCCGCTTCGTCGTGTTCGTCGCCGGCCGCCCGAAGCGCGAGATCCTGGAGGTGCTCCGGGGCCGGCTCGCCCGGACCGCGCGACGAGGAGCTCGAGACCGCCTGCCAGGAGCTCGTCGCGATCGCCAGGGATAGATGGACCCGTACCTGAGAGACGTCCTCGACGTCTGCATCCGGATGCTCCACGTCGTCGCGGGGATCGCCTGGATCGGCGCGTCCTTCTACTTCGTGCGGCTCGACCTCGCGCTGCGGCCACCGAAGGAGTCGCGCGATGCCGAGGCGGGAGTGGCGGGCGAGTTCTGGGGCGTCCACGGCGGCGGCCTCTACCACTCGCAGAAGTACCGCCTCGCGCCGCGCGAGATGCCCGAGCCGCTGCACTGGTTCAAGTGGGAGGCGTACACGACGTGGCTCTCGGGGTTCGCGCTGCTCGTCGTTCTCTACTACGTCGACCCCGAGCTCAGGCTCATCGATCCGTCGGTCGCCGACCTCGACGCCTGGGCCGCGATCGCGCTCTCGGTCGGCGGACTCGCCCTGGCCTGGGTCGTGTACGACGTCCTGTGTCGAACCGTCGGCGAGAGGAGCCCGGTCGCGCTCGCAGTGATCGGGACTGCGTTCGTGGCGCTCGCCGCCTGGGCGGCCGGCGAGCTCTTCGCGCCGCGTGCGGCCTATCTCCAGGTCGGCGCGATGCTCGGGACGATCATGGTCGCCAACGTCCTCCTCGTGATCATCCCGGCCCACCGGAAGCTCGTGCAGGCGATGGCGGAGAAGCGCGAGCCAGATCCCGGGCCGCTCCTGCGGGCCAAGGACCGGTCGGTCCACAACAACTACCTCACGCTGCCCGTGCTCTTCACCATGCTCAGCGCGCACTTCGCGTTCGTCGTCGGCGCCGACGAAGCGTGGCTCGTGTTCGTGCTCATCGCGCTCCTGACGGCGCTGATCCGCGTCTTCTTCAACCGCTGGCACGCGGGCCGAAACGTCTGGTGGATCCCGGTCGCGGCCACGGTGGGAGTCGTCGCCCTCGCTCTCTGGCTTCGACCCGACGACGCACCGACCCAGACCGAGCCGGTCGCGTTCGCCCAGATCCAGCCGATCGTCGAGCAGCGCTGCGCGACCTGCCACCAGGGCGCTGCCGCGCCGCTCGGCGTCCAGCTCGAGACCGAGGAGCAGATTCGCGCGCGTTCCGAGGACATCCGCCGGCAGGCCGTCGACTCGCAGGCCATGCCGCCGGGGAACGCGACGAGGATGACGGACGAGGAGCGCGAGCTCCTCGGCGCCTGGATCGCGCAGTCCGGCTAGCACCGGGCGAAGCCCGACAGGCAGAGTGCGTCGATGCCAGAGAATCACTTTGGCGACCGCGTCGCCGCGCGCTACGACGAGTCCGAGTCGGAGATGTTCCAGGCGGAAGCCATCGATCCCGTCGTCGACTTCCTCGTCGACCTCGCCGGCGACGGCCCGGCGCTCGAGCTCGGAATCGGGACCGGTCGTATCGCGCTGCCGCTGTCGAAGCGTGGAGTCCGCGTGCACGGCATCGACCTCTCGGCGGCGATGGTCGAACGGCTGCGCGCAAAGCCGGGCGCCGACGAGATCGGGGTGACGCTCGGCGATTTCGCGACCACCAGGGTCGACGGGAGCTTCTCGGTCGCCTACCTCGTCTTCAACACGATCATGAACCTGACGACGCAGGACGAGCAGGTGGCGTGCTTCCAGAACGTGGGCGCGCACCTCGGGCCGGGCGGCTGCTTCGTGATCGAGGTCGGTGTCCCGACTCTCCGGCGACTACCGCCGGACGAGATCTTCCACGCATTCAGGGTGACGCCCACGAGGCTCGGCTTCGACGAGTTCGACGTCGCGAACCAGGGCCTCGTCTCCCACCACTACCGGGTCGAGGACGGGAAACTCGAGCTCCACTCGGTGCCGTTCCGCTACGTGTGGCCCGCCGAGCTCGACCTCATGGCGCGGCTCGCCGGGATGACCTTGCGCGAGCGCTGGAGCGACTGGACGCGCGCGCCGTTCACGAGCGAGAGCGAAAAGCACGTCTCCGTGTGGGAGAAGGCAGCCGGTTAGGGTCCCGGCCATGCTCTCGATCACCGCATCCGGGTTCGACTTCAGCGCGCGGCTCGAGGAGGAATCAGCTCCGGACACCGTTGCCGCCTTCAGGCGCATGCTCCCGCTCGAGTCGAAGATCATCCACGTCCGCTGGAGCGGCGAGGGTGGCTGGATCCCGATGGGCGACCTCGACGTCGGCGTCGGGCCCGAGAACGCGACGCGCTACCCGAGCCCCGGCGAGCTGATCCTCTATCCGGGGGGCGTCAGCGAGACCGAGCTCCTGCTCGCGTACGGCTACGTCGCGTTCGCGAGCAAGGCGGGCGCCCTCGCGGGGAACCACTTCGCGACGATCGTCGAGGGCGCCGGGAACCTGCGCGAGCTCGGCCGGCGCATGCTCTGGGAGGGCGCGCAGGACATCTCGTTTCGAGAGGCCTAGCGTACGAGGCGCGCGAGGACGCCGGCGAGCGCGTCCGTCGCGAGCGCGACGTCCTCGTCCGAGGAGAGCTCGTCGGGCGTGTGGCTCACTCCGCCGTTCAGGCTCCGGACGAAGAGCATTGCGCTCGGCACGCCCGCGGCTGCCAGCACACCGGCGTCGTGGCCCGCCCCCGAAGCGAGCTCGACGAGCGGAAGCCCTCGACTCGCGAGCTCCTCGCGGAGCACTTCCTGCAGCTCGGCCGCCATCTGCACCGGCTCCGATCTCTGCGCCGGCTCGACCCCGATCGCGGCCACGAGGCGGTCGAGCCGCTCGGCGTCGGGCGCGCGCGCGTCGACCGAGATGCGCACGCGCTCCGGGATGACGTTGGACCCTCCGGGCTCGAGAGCGAGCTGTCCGACCGTCGCGACCGCCCCCTCGACGCCCGCCGCGGCGTCCCGGATCCGGAGCACGGCCTCCGCCGCGGCGACGAGCGCATCATCGCGTCCGGCCATCGGCGTCGTCCCGGCATGACCCGCGCGTCCGTCGAAGAACAGCTCACCGCGGATGTAGCCGACGATGCCCGTGACGACACCGAGCGCCACGCCGGCCCGCTCGAGGACCGGTCCCTGCTCGACGTGCACTTCGACGAATGCGCTCGGTAGCCCGGCGTCGCGGGCGACGAACGCCCGACTGCCGACGCATCCGACCTCCTCGCCGCGGAACACGACCACGGACCCCGCGCCGATCCGCTCGACCGCCTCGATGCCGGCGACCACCCCGAGCGACCCGTCGAAGCGCCCGCCCTGCGGCACGCTGTCGAGGTGCGACCCGGTCCAGACGTCCGGGCGCGCACGGGAGCGGCCCACGAGGTTGCCGCTCGCGTCCACCTCGAGCTCTAGGCCCGCCTCGCGCATCCAGCCCGCGACGAGCTCGTGCGCCTCGTCCTCCTGCGCCGACGCGTGCGGGCGATTGGCGCCGGGCCCGCCTCCGATCTCGTACAGACGCTGGAGCCGGTCGAGGATCCGCACGGCGCGAGTCTAGGGACCTCGCCGCCGCGCTACAGGTCGCGCAGCGCGCCGAGCAGCCACCAGCCCGCGAGCGGGAACACCGCCGCGAGCGCAAACGCCGCCTGCCACGACGTCGCCGAGACCGTCGCGGCGAACGCGACCGGGACGGCGACCCCCGCGAGCCCGAGCGAGGTCTGCTGGACACCGATCGCCACGCCGCTGCGGCGGCCGCCGAGCTCCGCAGCGACCGTGAAGGACAGACCGTTCCAGGCCATGGACAGCCCCGTCGCGGCGGCGATCGCCGGAACGAGGATCCAGGTGTCCGACGTCGCGGTTGCGGCGACGCATCCGAGCATCACCGCCACGACGATTCCGACGAGCCGTAACGGCCTCACCCGCGAGCCGAGGACGTCCGACCAGCGGCCGATGCCGATCCGGAGCGCCGCGGCGAGGACCTGCGAGACGGCCAGCACCGCCGCGGCCGCGCCGATCGAGAAGCCGCGCGCTTCGTGGAGGAAGAGCACCACGAAGCTCATCAGCGCGACCTGGGCGACGACGTAGAGGCCGCTGGCGCCGCACACGGTCCACAGGCGCCGGTCGCGCAGCGTCGACTCGAGATCGGCGGCTTCCAGCTCGTGCTCCGCGCCGGACCGGAGGAAGAGCACCCCGACGACGGCGCCTGCGAGCACGAGTCCCGAGAGGAAGAGGAAGCCCTCGCGCGAGCCTCCGAGCAGTGGGATCGCGATGGCCGCGACCACGCCGCCGACGGGGACGGCCGTCTGCCGAACGCCGAGCGCGAGCCCTCGCTCGTCACTGCCGAACCAGCCCATGACTGCACGGCCGCTGCCCGACTGGACGCTGCCGCCGAAGACGCCGCCCAGCCCGAGCAGCGCCACGAGCGAGACGAACTCCGGAGCGAACGCCGCCCCCGCCAGGCACGCGGAGCAGCCCGTGAGGCCGGCCGCCAGCGTCCAACGCTCGCCGAAGCGGTCGGCCGCGAACCCCCAGGGCAGCATCGAGAGCGTCAGCCCGATCCATTCCGCCGCGACCACCACACCGACCTGCGTCAGGGAGAGGTCGAACTCGTCGCGGAGCTCCGGTGCGAGCACGGGCACCGCGAAACCGACCGTCGAGAAGCACGCCTGCGCCACCGACCCGGCGGCGAGCACCGCCCAGCGGTACGGCGGGCGCGCTACAGCGAGAACGGGTTGATCGGCCGTGCGCCGGTGGAGACGACGACGCTCTTCGTCTCGAGGTAGAGGTCGAGCGTCTCGAGCCCGAGCTCGCGGCCGAAGCCCGACTGCTTGTAGCCGCCGAACGGGATGCCGGGGAAGGCCGTGTAGGGCATGTTGATCCCCACCGTCCCGGACTTGATGCGCGACGCGATGCGATGGCCGCGCGCGGGGTCGCCCGTCCAGACGGTCGCCATGAGCCCGTAGCGAACGTCGTTCGCGAGCCGGATCGCGTCCTTCTCGTCCTCGAACGGGATCACGGTCACGACCGGCCCGAAGACCTCCTCCTGCGCGATCTCGAGATCGTTCGTGGCCGCGACGACCGTCGGCGGGTAGAACGCGCCCGGGCCTTCCGGCAGAGCGCCGCCGGCGACGACCTCGGCGCCCTCGCCCGAGCCGCGCTCGACGAAGCCGTGCACGCGCTCGCGGTGGCTGCCGGAGATGAGCGATCCCATCTGCGTCTCGCCGTCGAGCGGGTCACCGACCCGGATCGCCTGGGCGTACTCGCCCATCTTCGAGACGACCTCGTCGTACAGCGGCTTCTCGACCAGCAACCGGGAGCGGGCCTCGCAGCTCTGGCCGGCCGCGTAGTAGATCGCCCAGGCGGAGCTCGGGACGGCGCTCTCGAGGTCGGCGTCCGCGAAGACGAGGTTCGGGCTCTTGCCGCCGAGCTCGAGCGTCACGCGCTTCACGGGGTCCGATGCAAGCCGCATGATCTCGCCGCCGGTCTTCGTGGAGCCCGTGAACGCGACCTTGTCCACGCCCGGATGCTTCACGAGGTACGCGCCGGTTGTCGGGCCGTCGCCGGGGACGATGTTGACCGCGCCCGCCGGGAAGCCGACCTCTGTCGCGAGCTCCGCCATGCGGAGAGCGGTCAGCGGCGTCTGCGGGTCCGGCTTGAGGACGACCGAGCAGCCGGCCGCAAGCGCCGGCGCGAGCTTCCAGGTGGTCATCAGCAGCGGGTAGTTCCAGGGGACGATCTGCGCCGCCACGCCGACCGGCTCCTTGAGCGAGTAGAAGAGCAGGGAGCCGCCGATCGGGTTCGAGCGCCCGCCGATGGTCGCGATCGCGGAGGCGTAGTAGCGGAAGTTCTCGACGGCGCCGTGGAGCTCGGCCTTCACCGAGGAGATCGCCTTGCCGACGTTCCGCGTCTCGAGCTCCGCCAGCTCGGCGCGATTCGCGACGATCGCGTCCGCGAGCGCGTGCAGGAGGCGTGCGCGCTCGGTCCCGGGTGTCCTGCCCCAGCCTCCCTCGACCGCCGCCCGCGCCGCGTCGACCGCGCGATCCACGTCCGCCTCGCCTCCGAGAGCCACCTTGGCGAGCAGCGCGCCGGTCGCGGGCTCGACGAGGTCTCGGATCTCGCCGGAGGCCGGCTCGACCGACTCCCCGGCGATGAAGAGCCCGAACTCGCGGTCTGTCGCGACGGCCATCGCCGGGAATCTATCCGGGCGAGGCTATGCCGAGGCGGGCTCGGCCGCCGCGTCGCCCGCGATCGGCAGCGCGAGCAGCGACGGATCGACCCACGGCCCGCCTGCGCGCTTGGCGAGGTCGGCGAACGTCGCGCGGCCGAGGAGCTCGATCGTCGCGTCCCTGATCTCCTCCCAGACGTCGCGCAGCGTGCAGCCGATCATCATCGGGCACGGCTCCGGGCTGTGTCGCGTCGCGCAGCTGATCGGGGCGAGTGGCCCCTGGAAGAGGCGCACGATCCGCTCGAGGGTGATCTCCTCGGGCTTCTTGTTCAGCCGGTACCCGCCGGTCGGGCCGCGCTCGGAGCGCACGAGCCCGGCCGTGCGCATCGTCGGCATGACCTGCTCGAGAACGGAGAGCGGGACCGCGGTGCGCTTCGCGAGCTCGTCGAGCTTCAGCGGTCCACCGCCCTCGAGCGAGAGGACGAGGATCGCCCGCGTCGCGTAGTCGGTACGTCTGGAAACCCACATGAAGTCCTCCTGCTCGATGGGACTTGACAGCTTGAGAGGTCGTAACTACCTTCTGAGACTATGTTTGACGACAAAGCTTGTCAACAATAGAGGAGAGGTTATGCGGATTAAGATACTTGGCGGGGTGATCACGCTCGGGGTAGTCGCTGCGGCTATGGCGGCTGTAGCGCTCGGCGGAACCTCGTCGCCTGAGCGGAGCGCCGACGCGCAGCTGAGCCTCGTGGCGTACTCCACGCCCCGCGAGGCGTACGGGAAGCTCATCCCGATGTTCCAGAAGACGCCCCAGGGAGACGGCGTCGACTTCAAGCAGTCCTACGGAGCGTCCGGCGAGCAGACCCGCGCGGTCAAGGCCGGGCTCGACGCCGACATCGTGGCCCTCTCGCTCGCGCCCGACGTCGACGAGCTCGTCCGCGCCGGCCTCGTGGACGCGAAGTGGAAGAAGCAGTCCTTCAAGGGCATGGTTCACGACTCACTCGTCGTCTTCGTGGTCCGCGACGGCAACCCGAAGAAGCTCAAGAGCTGGAACGACCTGCTCAAGCCCGGCGTCGAGGTGATCACGCCGAACCCGTTCACGTCCGGTGGCGCTCGGTGGAACATCATGGCCGCCTACGGCGCCTGGCGGAAGGCGGGGAAGACGGACAAGCAGGCTCAGGCCAACCTCCTGAAACTGTTCAGGAACGTCGCCGTCCAGGACACGAGCGCGCGTGCGTCGCTCAACACGTTCAACAGCGGCAAGGGCGACGTGCTCCTCGCCTACGAGAACGAGGCGCTCTTCGCCCGGACGCAGGGCCTCGACCTCCAGTTCGTCATTCCGAAGTCGACGATCCTGATCGAGAACCCGATCGCCGTGCTCAAGAACAGCCCCGACAAGGAAGCTGCGAACGCGTTCCTCCGCTTCCTGCGGACTCCGGCCGCGCAGCAGGTCTTCGCCGACAACGGCTACCGGCCGGTCGTGAAGAGCGTGCTCGAGAAGAACCGGAAGAAGTTCCCGGTCCGGCCGGGCGAGTTCACGATCGACCAGCTCGGTCTCGGCGGCTGGGAGAAGGTGCAGCCGCGCTTCTTCGACCCGAAGTCGGGAATCATGGCGCGCATCCAGCGTGCTGTCGGCGGCAGCACTGGCTGACATCGCCGTCGACCCTCCGCGCAGAGCGCGGGTCTCGAGGGACAGGGCTGCTACAGCCCTGTCCCTCGGCTTTGTGACGACCTTTCTCGCCGTAATGGTCGCGTTGCCCATCGCAGCGCTCCTCTTCAAGGCGACGAGCGAGGGCCGACAGACCTTCTGGGACGCGGTCTCGAGCCCCGAGGCGGTCTCCGCCCTCAAGCTCACGCTCTGGACGTCGCTCGCGGTGACGCTCCTCAACGGCGTGCTCGGGACGATCACGGCCTGGGTCCTCGTCCGCGACCACTTCCGCGGCAAGGCGGTCGTCAACGCGATCATCGACCTCCCGTTCGCGCTGCCGACGATCGTCGCCGGCCTCACGCTGCTCGCGCTCTACGGTCCGACGTCGCCGATCGGTATCAACGTCGCGTTCACGAAGGCCTCGATCGTGCTCGCGATGATGTTCGTGACGCTGCCGTTCGTCGTCCGCACGGTCCAGCCGCTGCTCGAGGAGCTCGACCCCGAGGTCGAGCAAGCGTCCCAGTCGCTCGGCGCCTCGAACCTGCGCACCTTCACGCGGGTGATCTTCCCGAACCTGCTGCCGGGGATCCTGTCCGGGCTCGCTCTCGCGTTCGCCAAGGCGGTCGGCGAGTTCGGCTCACTCGTGATCATCACGGGCAACGTTCCGTTCGAGACCGAGGTCTCGTCGGTCCACATCTACGGACGGATCGAGAGCGGCGACACCGCGGCGGCCGCGGCGGTCGCCGTGGTCCTCCTCGGGATCTCCTTTGCGACTCTGCTCCTGATCGGTGCGATTCGCACCTTCGCGACGAGGCACGAGCGTGACTAGCGCCCTCTCCCGCGTGAGCCTGCGCGTCGTCGCGCTCGGCTACCTCGCAGTGATCCTCGTCGGGCCGCTCGTGATCGTCTTCTGGCGGACGTTCGAGGACGGGTTCGGGCCCGCGTGGGATGCGCTGACGACGCCCGAGACGCTCAACGCCTTCAAGCTCACGTTGATCATCACCGCGATCGCCGTGCCCGTGAACACGGTGTTCGGGATCGTCGCCGCGCTCGCGATCGTGCGGAAGAAGTTCCCCGGCAAGAATCTCCTGAACGCGTTCATCGACCTTCCGCTCGCGCTCTCGCCGGTCGTCGTCGGACTCGCGCTGTTCCTGCTCTACGGGCGGGAGGGCTGGCTCGGAGGCTGGTTCGAGGAGCACGGCGTCCAGTTCCTCTTCGCGCTGCCAGCGATGGTCGTCGCGACGATCTTCGTATCGCTGCCGTTCGTCGCCCGCGAGGTCGTCCCCACGCTCCAGGAGATCGGCGACGACCAGGAGCAGGCGGCTCGCACGCTCGGCGCGAACGGGTGGCAGACGTTCTGGCGGATCACGCTCCCCTCGATCCGCTGGGCCGTGATCTACGGAGTCATCCTCACGACGGCGCGCTGCCTCGGCGAGTACGGCGCGGTCGCCGTCGTCTCCGGTCGCATCCAGGGCGAGACCGAGACCGCGACCCTTCGCGTCCAGGAGCGATATGACGCGTTCGACCTCGCAGGCGCCTACGCGATCTCGATCGTCCTCGCTCTCGTGGCGATACTTGTACTCGTGGCGATGACTGTCATCAGGCCGAAGGAGAGTGCGTAGGTGTCGATCGTGGTTCGCAACGTGTCGAAGCGCTTCGGCGACTTCGCCGCGGTCGACGACGTCTCGCTCGAGGTTCCGAGTGGATCGCTGACGGCCCTTCTCGGGCCGAGCGGCTCGGGCAAATCGACCTTGCTCCGGGTCGTCGCCGGGCTCGAGTGGCCCGATACGGGGCAGATCCTCATCTCGGGGAGGGACGCGACGTCGCTCTCGCCGCAGAAGCGCGGCGTGGGTTTCGTGTTCCAGCACTACGCGGCCTTCAAGCACATGACCGTGCACGACAACATCGCGTTCGGGCTGAAGGTGCGCAAGCGGCCGAGGGCGGAGATCGCGGAGCGTGTCGACGAGCTGCTCCACCTCGTGCAGCTCGAGGGTCTCGGCAAGCGCTACCCCTCGCAGCTCTCCGGCGGCCAGCGCCAGCGCATGGGACTTGCGCGCGCGCTCGCCCCCGAGCCCGACGTGCTCCTCCTCGACGAGCCGTTCGGCGCCCTCGACGCACGCGTCCGGGCCGAGCTTCGCGAGTGGCTGACCCGCCTCCACGACGTCGTCCACGTCACGACGGTGTTCGTGACCCACGACCAGGAGGAGGCGATGGAGGTCGCCGACCAGATCGCGGTCATGAACCAGGGACGGCTCGAGCAGATCGGGACGCCCCGCGAGCTCTACGACCGGCCGGCGAACGAGTTCGTCATGCGCTTCGTGGGAGACGCGAACGAGGTCGGCGGCGTGCTCGTGCGGCCGCACGACATCGAGCTGCTCCCCGAGTCCTCGAACGGCGCGACCGAGGCGATGATCGTCCGCTTCACGATGCTCGGGCGCGACGCGAAGGTCGAGCTGCACGACGTGACGGGCGTCGAGCTCGTCGCGATCCTGACGCGCGACCGCTTCGAGGAGCTCGAGCTCTGGCGCGGGCAGACCGTCTGGGTACGCGCGAAAGCCGAGCGCGTGCTCTCGACCTAGACGGGCGGAGGTTCGGCCGCTAGGCGGGCCGCTCGAAGAGCGCGGCGACGCCCTGGCCGACGCCGACGCAGAGCGTCGCGAGCCCGTAGCGCCCGTCGCGGCGGCGCAGCTCGTGTAGCAGCGAGACGACGAGGCGGGCGCCGCTCATCCCCAGCGGGTGGCCCAGTGCGATCGCGCCGCCGTTGACGTTCACGCGCTCCTCGTCGAGCCCGAGGTCGCGGATCACCGCGAGGCTCTGCGACGCGAATGCCTCGTTCAGCTCGACGAGGTCCAGGTCGCCGGCCGAGAGCCCCGTCCGCTCGAGGAGCTTCCGCACGGCCGGGATCGGCCCGATGCCCATCACGCGCGGATCGACGCCTGCGACCGCCGAGGCGACGAACGTGCCGAGCGGCTCCGCGGACGACTCCCCTGCTCTCTCCTCGCTCGCGATCACGAGCGCAGCGGCGCCGTCGTTGATCCCGCTGGCGTTGCCCGCCGTGACCGTGCCTTCCGGGCGGAACGCGGGCTTCAGGCCCGCCAGCGCCTCGGCGGTCGTCTCCGGCCGCGGATGCTCGTCGGTCGTCACGTCGCCGACCGCCACGAGCTCGTCGGCGAAGCGCCCTGCCTCGTTCGCCGCCGCCCAGCGCTGCTGCGAGCGGAGCGCGAATGCGTCCTGGTCCTCGCGCGAGACGCTCCACCGCTCGGCCACGTTTTCCCCCGTCTCGCCCATCGACTCGAGCGGGAACATCTCCCCGAGACGCGGGTTCGCGAAGCGCCAGCCGAGCGTCGTGTCGTAGACCGTCCGGTCGCCGCGTGGGAAGGCCTTGTCCGGCTTGGCCAGCGCGAGGGGAGCGCGGCTCATCGACTCGGCGCCGCCCGCGACGGCGACGTCGACATCGCCGGCGCCGATTGCGTGACACGCAGAGACGACCGCGGAGAGGCCGGAAGCGCAGAGCCGGTTCACCGTGACCCCCGCCACGGACTCGGGAAGGCCGGCCAGCAGCGCAGCCATGCGCGCGACGTTGCGGTTGTCCTCGCCCGCCTGGTTCGCCGCGCCGAAGTAGACGTCGTCGATGGCAGCCGGATCCACGCCCGCTCGCTCGACCGCTGCGGCGATCGCTGTTGCCGCGAGGTCGTCGGGCCGCACGCCCGCGAGCGCGCCGCCGTAGCGGCCGATCGGCGTCCGCACACCGGAGAGGACCACTGCCTTCGCCACGTCGCGCAGTCTAGGGCGACGCTGACGCCCGCCTACGAGATGAAATCCACCTCGACGGGCGCGGGGAACGCGCCGATCGCCTCGCCCCGCTGGAGCAGCTCCGTCACGGCCTGGCGTCCCTCGCGGCCGTAGTCCTGCGTCAGCTCGTTGACGTACATCGAGACGAATCGGTCGGCGACCGCCGCGTCGATCCCGCGCCCGAACTGGAGCGCGTACTCGAGCGCCTCCGCCCGATGGTCGAGCGCGGACTGGATCGCCTCGGCGAGCACCTCGCACAGGTCGTGGAGCACCTCCTGACCGAGATCGCGCCGCGCAGCGTTCACGCCGAGCGGCAGCGGCAGGCCCGTCTCGAGCAGCCACCACTCGCCGAGGTCGAGGACCTTCGTCAGGCCGTAGCTCTCGAAGGTCAGCTGCCCCTCGTGGATCAGCAACCCCGCGTCGGCGCGGCCGGACGCGACCTCCTCGGGGATCTCCTCGAACGGCAGCTCGCGGTAGCGGAAGTCCCCGAGCGCGAGCCTCAAGACGAGGAACGACGTCGTGAGCGCCCCCGGGACGACGACCTCGAGCCCGGCGAGCTCCTCGAGGGTCCGGTGCTCCCGCGCGACGACGACCGGCCCGTACCCGGAGCCGATGCTCGCGCCGTGCGGCAGGAGCGCGTAGTCCTCCTGCACGAACGGGTACGCGGCGAGGGAGAGCGCCGTCACCTCGAGCCGGGCGGCGCGCGCCCACTGGTTCAACGTCTCGATGTCGGCGAGCACCTGCTCGCAGACGAGACCGCGGGTATCGACGCGCTGCTCGGCCAGCGCCCAGAACATGAAGGCGTCGTCGGGGTCGGGGCTGTGACCTATCCGGATCCGCACGCGGCGCGGCACGCTAGCACCGCGTCATCGTCAGCGGTTGAAGAACCACCGTTCCAGGAGCGGCAGCACCTCCTTGCGCGTGAACGGTCGCGCGTCGATCTCGAGCCCGTCCTGTTCGAGCACGCGCACGTCGTCCTCGAGCGCGTCGTTAGCGTGCTCGAGCGCGTCCTCGAGCTCGTAGCCCTCGAAGATCACGTCGTCCGGCCTCGTCTCGTCCGAGTCCCGGAGGTGAGGGTTCACCGCGCGGGCGACGACCCAGAGCGCGCCCGGGCGGCGCTCGATCCAGAGGACGATTCGCTCCTCGCGGCCGACGTCGTCGACCCCGGAGAGCGCTCGCTCCGCGTAACGGCCGTCGCGCGAGCTTCGTCTCATCCACCCGGGATACAATCGCTTTCCGTGGCCGCATTCAAGAATCTCTTCTCGTTTCTCTTCCAGCGGTCCTCGGCGGAGGAACACGTCGCGAGGTACGTCATCCGCGAGCACGACCGCGGGCGCTCGCTCGACGAGATCCTGCAGGACAAGTACGTGCAGAACCGCCTCACGCCGGAGCAGCAGAAACGCCTGCTCGACCGACCCGAGATCCTCGAGTCGTTCTCGAAGGACCGCGTCGAGGAGGCCAAGGCGACGATCTGAGGGCAGAGCGGGCCTACAAGGTGAGCCCGGTACCGCTCTCGCGCGCCAGCCGAACCGCCTCGGCGGCGACGGCCACGTCCCAGGACGCGAGCCCGTTCGACTTGAAGACGACGATGTCGGACTCCGACTGGCGGCCGTGGACCTCGCCGCTCACGACCTCGTGCAGCTCGTGCACCTCCAGCCAGTCGAGCCCTCCGGCGGCCACGGGCTCGATGAGGTCGCCGGACTCGAGCTTCGCCTGCTCGAGCCAGTCGCAGCAGACGAACGCGGCGCGCTCGAGGACGACGTTGTCGAGCTCCCGGCGGCTCGGATGGTTCGCGCCCGCCGCGACGACGAGGGCGCCCGGCCGGAGCCATTCCCCGCGGAGAACCGGGTCACGCGAGGTCGTGATGGTGACGACGACGTCCTGCTCGGCAGCGTCTCGGTGGCTGTCCGCAGCCTCGGCACCGACCCGACTACAGAAGTCCTCGAGTCTCTCCGGCGACCGGCAGTAGGCCACGACTCGATCCAGCTCCGGGAGCGCTGCGCGGATGCACGCGACCTGCGACTCCGCCTGGAACCCGCAACCGATGACGCCGAGCGAGCGGGCACCCTCCCTGGCCAGGTAGCGGGCCGCGACCCCGCTCGCCGCACCCGTCCGGAGCTGGCCGAGCTTGTCGGCCTCGAGCACCGCCACGAGCTCGGACGACCGGAACAGGCAGACGACGAACTCCGTGCCCTCCGCCGACGCCGCGTAGACCTTCGCGCCCGCGAGCCCGAGTCCCAGGTCCGAGGCGGCCATGTCCGCCAGACTCCCGCCTTCGAATCGCAACCGCCGCCTCGGGGCGAGCTCGATCTCGCCTCGCCCCATCCGCCTGAAGCTGCCCTCCACCGCCTCCACGGCGACGGCCGGGGTCACGAGGGCGGCGACGTCGGATTCGCGGAGGAAGAGCGGCACGAGGCGAAACTCTAGGTCGCGGAGTCGTAGACTCGTACGTCGTGGAAGCCGAGAACTACCTCGAGCTGCGCGTCGACGAGTTCCTCGACCGCGTCGCCGCCGGGGAGCAGGCACCTGGAGGCGGCAGCGCAGCCGCGTTCACGGTCGCCGTCGCTGCGGGCCTCGTCGCCATGGTCGCGCGCTGCTCGAAGGGCACCTGGCCCGATGCCGCAGGGGTCGCCGCGCAGGCGCTGCAGGTCCAGAAGCGCGTCGCACCGCTCGCAACCGCGGACGCCGCGGTGTGGGAGGACGCCCTGGCCGCTCTCCGCCAGGCGGGGGCAGGTGCAGGAAAGGGAGACGACTCCGCACTGCAGGCGAAGCTCGAGGCAGCAGCTGCCGTCCCGCTCGAGATCGCGCAGCTCGGCGCGGACGTCGCCGATCTCGCCGCCCTCGCCGGCGAGAGGTGCGAGGGGTCGTTCCAGGCCGACGCCGCCGCGGCCGCGGCCCTCGCCGCCGGTGCGACCCGGGCGGCACTCCACCTCGTCGAGGTGAACCTCGGCGTGCGCGAGGACGACACCCGCCTGAAGCGAGCGCGAGCGAGCGACCAGGCAGCGAGCGCCGCTGCTGAACGGGTGCTGCAGACGATTCGATGAGCCAGCTCGTGACGCTGGGCGATGCGGAGCTCGTGAGCCGCTGCCGCGCAGGCGAGCCCGAGGCGTGGAATGCGCTCGTCGAGCGGTTCTCGCGTTACGTCTATGCCATCTGCACCCAGGGCTTCCGCCTGAGCGAGGCGGATGCGGAGGACGTCTACCAGGACGTCTTCACGCGCGTGTACACGCGTCTCGAGACGCTGCGCGACGACGCAGCGGTGAGGCCGTGGATCGGGCAGCTCACCCGCCGCCTCTGCATCGACGCACTGGAGGCTCGCGGACGCGAGCAACCGACGCCCGAGCCGATCGACGCCGCGACCGAGCAGGTGCTCGCGGACATCGACGAGGCGTTCGTCGTGCGCGACGCGGTCGCGGAGCTGCCCGAGCACTGTCAGCAGATGCTCGACCGCTTCTTCGCACGCGACGAGAGCTATCGCACGATCTCCGCGGCGCTCGACCTCCCGCAGGGGACGATCGCGAGCCGGATCGCCCGCTGTCTCGGAAAGCTGCGGGAGAAGCTCGAGGGAAGAATCGAACCCCCCTCGGCGTCTAGCGAGGGATGACGCGTTACGACGAGGAACGGCTCGGCGCGCTGCTCGGCCTGCTGCCGCCCGCCCCGGAGGCGTGGGTGCGCGCCGCGCAGGAGCTCCCTGCAGCGCGGACCGCGCTCGCGAACATCGTCGAGCGGGCCGGTGCGGATGCGAAGTTCCGCGCGAGCGTTCTCGCCGACCTCGAAAACGTGCTCGTGCACGAAGGAATCGAGCCCGAGCCACATCTCGTCCGCGAGCTGCGCAGGTGCCTCGCGGCGCCCGAGCCCTAGCTAGCGGGGCTCGCGGGGGATGAAGCTGATCCTCCCGCTCGTCTCCAGCACGGCCCACTGAACGTCGCGAAGCGACGCGATCTGCTCCTGCCTCGCCGCGGCGAGTAGCTCCTCGATCGTGATCCTGTTGCGAGCGAGGTTGCGCTCGAGGGGCTTCCCGTCCTCGACGACGATCACCGGCTCCCCGTCGAGCACCGGCCGCAGCTTCGGGAACTTGAAGCTCCCGTAGGAGACGATCACCGTCAGCACCGCGATCGTCCCGCCGGCGAGGACGATGCCGACCACCGAGAAATCGTTCTGAGTCACGCCCTGCTGGACGAGGTCACCGAGCATCACGAGCAGGATGAGGTCGAAGGGCTGAAGGGACGACAGCTCCCGCCGCCCCACGACGCGCGTCAGGAAGAGGACGAAGAGGAACGCAATCGCCGCACGCAGGACGATGTCCATCAGGGCCAGACCGTCACGGTTCGATCGACGGCGGCGAGGAGCCGCTCGCCGTCGTAGAGCTCGACGTCCTGCGAGCGCCGCCCGACCGTCGTTGGATTGACCTGGAACTGGAGGTACAGGACGTGCTCGTCCCCGGCGGGAACCCGGCCGAGATCGAGTGCCAGCCGGCCGTCGCGGCTCGCCTCGCCGAGGGGACTCGGTGCGAGAGTGTTCAGCGTGATCCCTTCGATCCAACCTTCGTCCAGCACGAGCGTCGCGTTCTCGATCTCCTGCTCGGCGGCGACGCGGAAGCGCGCCTGGAAGAAGAGCCCACCGCGGAGCGCTGTCGGCGCAGAGACGTCGAAGCGCGCCTCGGGGACCGTGGCCGCCGAGTCCTCCGGCCGCTGGCCGAAGACGTTCAGCAGTCCGGCGACGAGGACCAGGGCGAGCAGCGCGAGCAGCACCTGGCGCACGTGGGGTCGCCGTTCGCGCCCCTGGAGGTCGCGGTGGTGCTCGAGCGTCAGGCCCTCCGGAACGCTCATGGCATGCGGGTTCGGCGCACCCGCGGGCGTTCCTACGTCTCTCGTCCGCGCCCGTGAACGCGGAGGTGCGCCCGGCAAGATTCGAACTTGCGACCTCTGCCTCCGCAGGGCAGCGCTCTATCCCCTGAGCTACGGGCGCCGGCAACCGGCTTAGCCGGGCCAGTCTAGCGGCGGGCTCTACGAGGCGTTGGCGTCGAGCTGGCGCACGACGTGGCCGTCGAGCTCGAGGGCCGCGTCCTCGGGAACCTCGGTCCGGACGTAGGCGAGCGCGACCGTCCCGACCTCGGGGTCGGGAACGGAGCTCGTGATCCGGCCCACCGACTTGCCCTCGTACATGAGCTCGGCGTCTCCCGGTGCCCCTGCGGCCCCGTCAAGCGCCAGGACCCGCAGCGAGCGGTTGGCATGCCCGCGGTAATGAAGTCTTGCGACGGGCTCCTGGCCGGGGTAGCAGCCCTTCGTGAAGCTGATCGCGCGCTCGTCGAGACCCGCCTCCGCCGGAAGCACTCGCTCGTCGAGCTCGCGGCCGACGCGGGGCGTGCGGGCTCTGATGCGCAGCCGCTCGAGCTCCTCGTCCTCGATCTCGGCCCAGTCCGGGGGCGTGTCGTCCACGAGCTCGTAGGCCGCGAGCCCGTACTCGCGGTTCGCGACGCTGCCGGGCGGCGCCTCGCGCCCGAGAACGAGCACTGACCTGTGCTCGGCGACCTCGATCTCCGCCTTCGCGGCGAAGCGGCTGCGCCTGAGCTCGTCGCGGAGCCGCTCGGCGAGGTCCGGCTCGGTCAGGAGCAGGTAGTCGTCTGCGCCGCGGCGCCAGACCGTCATGGGAGCGATCACACGACCCTTCGCAGTGAGCAGCAGCGCCTCGCACGACTCCCCGGGCGCGAGCGCCTCGACGTCGTTGGAGAGCATCCGCTGCAGATAGGGAGCAGCGTCGGGGCCGGTGACGGCGACGAACCCCCTCGGCCTGCTCCCTACTCGTAGCGCTGTTCCGGGCATGGAAACTAGTGTAGGGAGCGTGTTTCGGGGCAGGGCGGAGCGGAAGGTCATCGAGGCCGGATACGACCCGGCCCGCTTGCCCCCGGGCCAGTACCTGACCGAGAAGTGGCCCGTGCTCCACGCCGGCACGGTGCCGAGCACCGATCTGGCCACCTGGGACTTCTTCGTCTCCGGCGAGGTCGAGAGTCCGATCCGGATCGGCTGGGAAGAGCTCAACGCGCTCCCGAGGACGGAGCACACGCAGGACATCCACTGCGTCACCCGCTGGAGCCGTTTCGACGCGACGTTCTCCGGCATCCACTGGAGCGCGCTCGAGGAGCTCGTCCGTCCGCGGCCGAGCGCGCGCTACGTCGTCGCCCACGCCGAGCAGGGATACACCGCGAACGTGCCGATCGACTACCTCCGCGACCCGCTGTCGCTGCTCGCCACGCACGCGGACGGCGAGCCGCTCACGCCCGAGCACGGCTGGCCGCTCCGGCTCGTGATCCCCCGCAAGTACTTCTGGAAGAGCGCGAAGTGGCTTCGCGGGATCGAGCTCAGCGCGACGGACAAGCCGGGCTTCTGGGAGCGCTACGGGTACCACAACGACGCCGATCCATTCGAGGAGGAGCGCTACGGGTTCTGAGCCTTGCGTCGAATCCCTCGAACGGGGCACCAGCGACCAGGGGGGCCGGCCGAAAACCTAGGCAACCCATCCTCCCCAGTTCTTCCCCTGTGAGCGGCCGCCCCCAGCGGCCGCTCTTCTTTTGCCCGGAAACACGCGCTCGCGCTCCCCTCGACGAGTGCTTCCTTGCGCATCCGAGGTCGAGCCCGCCCCGAGAAATACGAAGGGCCGGCGATGCCGGCCCTTCGTTCCCCCCTGCACATGGACTCCTAGAAGTCCATTCCGCCGCCGGGCATCCCCGCGGGCATCGCCGACTGCTTCTCCGGCGCCTCCGCGACGACTGCCTCGGTGGTGAGGATGTTCTTCCCGATCGACGCTGCGTTCTGCAGTGCCGCCCGCGTGACCATCGTCGGGTCGATGATCCCGGACTTCACGAGATCCTCGATCTCGCCGGTCTCGACGTTCAGGCCCTCGCCCTTCTTGGCGCTCCGGACCTTGTCGACCACGACGGAGCCCTCGAGGCCCGCGTTGAACGCGAGCTGGCGGAGGGGCTCCTCGACCGCGCGGAGGATGATCTGCGCGCCGGTCTTCTCCTCACCCTCGAGCGAGTCGAGGATCTTCGTGACCGCCGAGGAGGCGTTGAGGAGGGCGACGCCGCCGCCCGGTCCGATGCCCTCTTCGAGCGCAGCCCGGGTTGCCTTGAGCGCGTCCTCGACGCGGTGCTTCTTCTCCTTGATCTCGACCTCGGTGGCCGCACCGACCTTCACGACCGCGACGCCGCCGGAGAGCTTGGCCAGCCGCTCCTGGAGCTTCTCGCGATCGAAGTCCGAGTCGGTGTTCTCGATCTCCGACTTGAGCTGCTTGATGCGGCCCTTGATGGCGTCCGTGTCGCCGGCTCCGTCGATGATCGTCGTCGTGTCCTTGTCCACCACGACCTTGCGGGCGTGACCGAGCTGCGAGAGCTTCGTGTTCTCGAGCTTGAGACCCATCTCCTCGGTGATGACCTCACCACCGGAGACGATGGCGATGTCCTCGAGCATCCGCTTGCGGCGGTCGCCGAAGCCCGGAGCCTTGACCGCGACGGCGGTGAAGACGCCGCGCAGCTTGTTGACGACGATGGTGGCGAGCGCCTCGCCCTCGACGTCCTCGGCCACGATCAGCAGCGGCTTGCCTGCCTGGATGACCTGCTCGAGCACCGGGAGGAGATCCTTGACCGCGCCGACCTTCTGATTCGCGATCAGGATGTACGGATCCTCGAGCACGGCCTCCATGCGCTCGGGGTCGGTGATCATGTACGGCGAGAGGTAGCCCTTGTCGAACTGCATCCCCTCCGTGAACTCCAGGTCGAGCCCGAACGTCTGGCCCTCCTCGACGTTCACGACGCCGTCCTTGCCGACCTTCTCGATCGCGTCGGCGATGACGTCACCGATCTCGCGCTCGCGCGACACGACCGTGCCGACCCGCGCGATGTCCTCCTTGCCCGCCACTTCCTTCGACTGGGCCTTGAGGTCCTCGACGACTGCGTCGACGGCCTTCTCGATGCCGCGCTTGAGCCCCATCGGGTTCGCGCCTGCAGCGACGTTCTTCAGGCCCTCGCGGACGATGGCCTGGGCGAGCACCGTCGCAGTCGTCGTGCCGTCACCGGCGACGTCGTCCGTCGACGTGGCGGCCTCGCGCACGAGCTGGGCGCCCTGGTTCTCGAAGACGTCCTCGAGCTCGATCTCGCGAGCGATCGTAACGCCGTCGTTCGTGATGGTCGGCGCACCGAACTTCTTGTCCAGCACGACGTACCGGCCCTTCGGGCCAAGGGTCACCTTGACCGCGTCGGCGAGGACGTTCACGCCGCGCTCGAGCGAGCGACGCGCGTCCTCATCGAACTTGAGCTCTTTGTGAGCCATGTTTCGCTACTCCTCCTTGCTTCGTTAGGCCGCTACGCGGTCGCCGACGACCTTCGCCAGGACGTCCGACTCGCGCAGGATGAGGATCTCGTCGGTGCCGAGCTTGATCTCGGTCCCTCCGTACTTCGAGAAGATGACCTCGTCATCGACCTCGATGTCCATCTTGATGTGGTTCCCGTCCTCGTCCCGAGGCCCGGGCCCAACGGCGAGGACCTTGCCGCGCTGCGGCTTCTCCTTCGCCGTGTCGGGCAGCACGATGCCGCTCACCGTCATCTCCTCCTCCTCGAGGACCTCGACGATGAGGCGGTCACCCAGTGGCTGCAGATCCATACGACTGACCTCCCTGAGATTGGTTCCGTACAGCGAGTTGCAATACGAGTTTGTGACAACTCTGGCACTCACCGATCGGGAGTGCCAGATGACAATAGCACCGTCGACGCGCCTTGCAAAGCCGAATTGAGCCGGACCGACGCAGATCCGGTGTGCGACTTGTTCCGGAGCGTCACAAACTAGTGGCGCGCCGCGAGTTCTCGGCGGGCGTCGTCGTCGTGCGCCGGATGCGCGGCCGGCCCTGGTTCGCCGCCGTGCGGCCGCAAGGGAAGCCGGAGGGCGTCTGGGCACTCCCGAAGGGGCTCGTCGACCCGGGTGAAAAGCCCGCCGAGACCGCTCTGCGAGAGGGTTTCGAGGAGACCGGAGTGCACGGCAGGCTCGTACGGAAGCTCGGCGATACGCGCTACGTCTACACGTGGCAGGGCGAGCGGGTGTTCAAGATCGTGAGCTTCTTCCTCGCCGCTGCGCGTGGCGGCCGCATCGGCGCCCTTCCGCCCGGCATGGAGCGCGAGGTCGCGGAAGCGCGCTGGCTCCCGCTCGAGGAAGCGGGTCACCTGCTCGCGTACAAGGGGGAGCGCGAGGTGGCCACGAAGGCGCTGGAGGAAATCCGGAACGAGCCTCTATAGTTGCCCGGCCGCCGTGCCGACGTTCGCGCTCAATTTCTACAACCCCGCGGTCGCCGAGCAGCTTCGCTCGCTGCGAAAGACGGCCACCATCCGCCTCGGGGACAAGTCCTCGAAGTACCGGAAGGGGATGATCGTCACCGTCCTCTGCGGAGTCCGGTACGGACAGCGCGAGCGGGTGTTCGACGCGGTCATCGACAAGGTCGACGTGAAACGGCTAGCAGAGCTCTCGCCGCGCGAGATCGAGCACGACAACCCCGAGCTCAGGCGGCCGGAGGAGCTCGCGAACTTCCTGAGCCAGCTCTACAACCGCGAGGTCACCGAGGAAGCGATCGTCACGGTGATCCGCTTCTCTCAGATCGTCTGACGGCAGCGAGACGAGAGAAGACCCAGCAAGAAGACCTAGTGTCAAATTGACACTAGGTCACCCTCTCGGCGCACCTGTGAGCGAACGCGAGCTTTTCCGTTCATCCATGGCGATGGACGCAAGGCGTCGTTCGAACCGGCCTGCGGCCCCTGCCGCCGCGACGACCGCCTGAGCGACCGTCGCGGCCAGTGCGAGCAGCAGCACCCCGAAGAGCACTGCCGCCCAGAAGAGGCGCCGCTTGAAGCGACGGCGCCGCATCAGATCCCGAGCGCGGCCGGAGCGTTCCCAGCCTGGGGCTCGTAGGTGGCGCCGTACCCGAGCAGCCTCCCGAGCGGAGAGCCGAGCACGAGGCCGGCACGCTGCATCCATGCGGGCGGGAACGGCAGCCGCACCGTGTCGAAGTGGGCGTTCGCGATCACTGCGAGCCGCAGCGGATTCGGCATGCCCTTGCGGTTCGTCTTGCCGTCGGCGGCGAGCGCGAACATCGTCTCGAGCAGGCGCTCGAACTGCAGCGCCGGCCTGACCTCGCACACGAAGTGCGCTTCGTCGTCACCCGCGTTCCAGAAGCGGTGAGCAGTGCCGGCGGGAACGGTCAGCCGCTCGCCGGGCCCTGCGATGCGCTCCTCGCGGCCGATGCGGAAGCCGACCGTGCCGCGGAGAACCTCGAAGCGCTCCTCCTGGCCGGGGTGAACGTGCGAAGCGGCAACGAAGCCGTTCGGCTGCACGAAGCACTCGATCACGACCGCCTGGCCGTTCGTCTCCCGCGAGGTCTTGCGGAAGACGATCCGCTCGCCGGTCACGGGGTTTTCGATCATGTCTCCTGCGTGAATCATGTTCGTGCTCCTCTCGTTCGGATGACGTGCCCAACGATCGGAGAGCGCGCTTACGATCGACTTACGACGCGCTTAGCGACGACAACTGCGGTGGAGAGGACATGAAGCGGCACGACTTCCAGATCCTCGGTCCGCTCGAGGTGCGCTGCGGTGACGACCCGCTCGAGCTGGGCGGACCGCGCCAGCGCACGCTGCTCGCGTTCCTGCTCCTGAACGGGAACCGCGTCGTCTCGAGCGAGCAGATCGTCGACGCCGTCTGGGGCGAGGATCCGCCCGCCAGCGCGCGAAACGCGTTGCAGGTGGGCGTGCACGGGATCCGCAAGGCTGTGGGCGCCGAACGGGTCGTGACGCAGGGTGCCGCCTACCGGCTCGCGCTCGAGCCGGACGAGCTCGACCTCGAGCGCTTCCTCGCCCTCGGCGAACGAGCGCGGCGCGAACATGTCGAGGACGCAGCGGCGACGCTACGAGAGGCGCTGGCGTTGCACCGCGGGACCGTCCTCGCGGACCTCGAGGAGCTTCCGTTCGTCGCTGCGGAGCGCAGGCGTGTCGAGGAGCTTCGGCTGGAGGCGCTCGAACGGCGGATCGATGCAGACCTTGCTCTCGCTCGAGAGGACGCGCTCGTCGGAGAGCTGCGCGCGCTCGTCGCCGGGCACCCGTACCGCGAGCGGCTGCATGGGCAGCTGATGCTCGCCCTCTACCGATCGGGCAGACAGGCCGACGCGCTCGAGCAGTACCGGATCGCTCGGTCCACCTTCGGCGACGAGCTCGGCCTCGATCCGTCGCGGGAGCTGGACGAGCTCCAGGCGGCCATGCTCAGGCAGGACGAGAGCCTGGCCCCGCCCGTCGCAGAGCGTCCTCCTTCGAGCCTCCCCGAGCCACCCCGCCCGCTCGTCGGACGAGAGCTCGAGCTCGCGGCCGTCGTCGCACTCGCTCGCGCTCCGGACACCCGGCTCGTGACGTTGACGGGGCCGGGCGGTACCGGCAAGACGAGGCTCGCGCTCGAGGCCGCTCGCGAGCTCGATCGCGCGTTCGCCGGGGGCGCCCACTTCGTCGACCTCGCTCCGCTCCACGATCCGGGCCTCGTCGGCTCGACCGCCGCGCGGGCGCTCGGAGTTCGCGATGCCGAGGGCGAGGCGCTGTTCGAGCGCGTTGCGGCTGCGCTCGGTGAGCGGGAAACGCTTCTCGTACTCGACAACTTCGAGCACGTGCTCGACGCGGCGACGCTCGTCGCCGCGCTGCTCGCGCGGGTCGCGCCGCTACGCGTCCTCGCCACCAGCCGCGAGCCGCTGCGCCTGCGTGCCGAGCACGAGTATCGCGTACCGGCGCTGGTGCTCCCCGCGCGCCGGCACGCCGGCGATCTCGAGAAGCTCGCGGGGAACGAGGCGGTTGCACTGTTCGTCGCACGCGCGCGCAGCGCCAGGCCCGGCTTCGAGCTGACGCCCGACAACGCCGACACCGTCGTCGAGATCTGCCATGCGCTCGACGGGCTTCCGCTCGCGCTCGAGCTCGCCGCGGCGCGGCTCCGGCTCCTCTCCCCGTCGACGCTGCGCGATCGCCTCGAGGACCGGCTCGGCGTCCTGACGGAGGGGGACCGCGACCTCCCGGACCGGCAGCGAACCCTCCGCGCCGCGATCGACTGGAGCTACGAGCTCCTCGCAGCGCCGGAGGGCACGCTCCTCGCGCGGCTCTCGGTGTTCGCCGGCGGCTGGACGCTCGAGGCAGCGGAAGTCGTTTGCGCTGCCGACCTCGCAGCGCTCGGCTCCCTCGTCGAGAAGAGCCTCGTGCAGGCGACCGACTCCGCCACCGGCGAGCCGCGCTTCTCGATGCTCGAGACCGTGCGGCAATACGCGTTCGAGCGGCTACTCGCGTCCGGCGAGGCCGAGTCGACGCGCCACCGTCACGCCGCGTATTTCGCCGTCCTGGCCGAGCGGCTGGAGCCCGACCTCCATACCGCAGGGGCGCTCGACGAGGCCGAGCGGGAGCACGACAACGTCCGGGCGGCGCTCGAGGAGTCCGAGGCGAGCGGCGACGCCGCGACAGCCCTCCGCGTCTGCGCGCTCGCCCGCTTCTGGTACGTCCGCGGCTACCTCGGCGAGGGCAGGGGATGGCTCGATCGGGCCCTGGCGCAGCCGGGCGGGCCGATGGCGCGCCGGGCGACCGCGCTCTACTGGTCGGCCACGCTCGCCTGGTCGAGCGGCGATCACGAGTTCGCGATCGCGCCGGCACTCGAAGCGCTCGAGCTCGCGCGGGCGACGGGTGACCAGGTCGCCGAGCTCCGCGCACTCATGGCGCTCGGCCTCACGCACCTCGGCGTAGGCGATCTCGCCGCCTCGCGCGACTTCCACGCCGAAAGCGTGGCACTCGCCCGCACGCTCGGGAGAGACCGGGACATCGCCGTCTCGCTGGCGAACCTCGCAGACATCGAGTCGACGCTCGGGAACCACGAGGAGGCCGAAGCGCTCGCGCGCGAGAGCCTCGACATCAGTCGCCGACAGGGCGACGAGGAGGCGACGGGGATCGCGCTCCTCGTGATCGCATCGTCCCGCCTCGAGCGGAACCACGACGAGGATGCGATCCCGATGATCGTCGAGAGTCTGCGCTGCTTTCGCAACGTCGACTTCAAGGACTTCCTCGCCTCGAGCCTGGTCGCGCTGGCTCGGGCCCGCGTCGCGGACGATCCGGCCCATGCCGTCCGTCTCCTCGGAGCTGCCGAGACGATTCGGGCGCCGCTCGGCCCGGCGCAGTTCCCCTGGGAGGAGGCGTGGTTCGAGCGCACGCTCGAGCGGGCGGAGACTCTGTTCGGGGCCGAGCGCGCGCGCGCCGAGCTCGAGGCCGGCGCCAGCTCGCCCGAGGAGACGATCGAGCGTGCGCTCGCGGAACCGCGCTAGCGGCCGGGCTTGCGGATCGTGGTTCCGAAGAGCTCGGGCGGCCTGACCTCCACGCCGCACTCCTCGCACTCGACCGCGAAAGCGGACGCGATCGGTGCCGAGCAGGACGGGCACCGCCTGCGCAGCGCGCCGCCGCACTGTGGGCAGTCGGCCGGCAGCTCGTCCTCGCGCTCGAGGAAGTACCGCTGGACATGCCCGCACACGAGGCACAGAGCGACCCAATCGCCGAGCGTCTTGCGACGCTCCTCCTGGATCCAGTTTCGCCGCGGTTTCGCCATCCGGAGTCACTGTAGTAACCGGCCATGGGCGGCGGGCAGGGTCGCTAGAGTGCTGGCGACCTACCTCGGAACGGGAGAACGCCTGCATGGCAGTACGTGAAGCAGAGCCTGTCGGCTCGCTCCAGGAAGTGAAGGAAGCCGGTCTCGACCGCGAGGACCTGCTCGCGATCTACCGGCATCTCCTGATGACGCGCGGGATCGAGGAGCGCGGGCACATCCTCTACAAGCAGGGGAAGATCCCGGGCTCGTTCTACACGGGTCGGGGCAACGAAGGAGCTGCGGTCGGCGTCGGCATGGCCATGGGCCCGAACGACGTCGGCACCCCGCTCCATCGCGACATGGGCGTCCACGTCGTTCGCGGCGTCGAGCCTTGGCGCATCTTCGCGCAGTACATGGGACGCGCGGACGGACCGACACGCGGCCGTGACGGCAACGTGCACATGGCAGTTCCCGAGCTGGGGTTGCACCCGATGGTGAGCCACCTGCCGGCGATGCTGCCGGTCGCGACCGGGATGGCCCTCGCGTTCCGGATCAGGGGCGACAAGCGCGTCGCCCTCGGCTGGTTCGGCGAGGGCTCCGCGGCGCGCGGCGACGCGCACGAGAGCATGAACCTCGCCGGCGTCCGGCGGCTCCCGATCGTGTACATCTGCGACAACAACCAGTGGGCGTACTCCACGCCGACGTACCTCGGCTATCCGATCGAGCACATAGCCGACCGGGCCGCCGCCTACGGGTTCGAGGGAGTCGTCGTCGACGGCACCGATGTCCTCGCCGTCTACCGCGAGGCGAAGCGCGCGGTCGAGAAGGCGCGCGCCGGGGGCGGGCCGACGCTCATCGAGTGCCTCACGCTGCGCATGGAAGGGCACGCGGTGCACGACGATGCGTTCTACGTCCCGAAGGACATGTTCGAGCAGTGGGCGGAGCAGGATCCGATCGAGCGCTACCGCGACTGGCTCAGGGGGCAGGCCGAGATGACGGACGGGGAGGAGGACGAGATCACTTCCTCCGTCAAGCGGGCGCTGAACGAGGCGCTCGAGCGCGCCGAGGCGTCCCCCATGCCCGATCCACGCGACCTCGAGGACAGCGTGTTCGCCGCGCAGGAGGACCTCGACACGCCTCACCACAAGTAGATGGCCGAGCGCACCTATATCCAGGCGATCTCCGACGGGCTCCGCGAGGAAATGCGGCGCGACGCCCGCGTTGTCGTCCTCGGCGAGGACGTCGGGGTGTACGGCGGCGCCTTCAAGGTGACGAACGGGTTCCAGGAGGAGTTCGGGCCGTGGCGCGTGCTCGATACGCCGCTCTCCGAGACGGCGATCGTAGGCGGCGCGACCGGCGCGGCGCTCATGGGCCTGCGACCGGTCGCCGAGATGCAGTTCGCGGACTTCATCTCCTGTGCCTGGGATCACCTGGTCACGGTCGCGGCGAAGCAGTTCTTCCGCGGTGGGACGCCGGTGCCGATCGTCGTGCGGCTGCCCTCCGGCGGCGGCTTCTCAGGCGGGCCGTTCCACTCCCAGAACCCGGAGAGCTCGTTCGCACACATTCCCGGCCTGAAGGTGGTCTGCCCCTCGACGCCGGAGGATGCGAAGGGCCTGCTCGCCTCGTCGATCGAGGACCCGAACCCCGTCCTCTACTTCGAGCACAAGCACCTGTACCGTCGGATCAAGGCCGAGGTGCCCGACGAGCGCTACACGACGCCGTTCGGGCAGGCGCGCGTCCACAGGCCGGGAGAGGACGCGATAGTCGTCACGTGGGGCGCGATGGTGCACACGGCGAACGAAGCGGCCGACGAGCTCCAGAAGAGCGGCTTCGAGGTCGAGGTGCTGGACTTGCGGACGCTGATCCCCTGGGACAAGGAGCGCGTGCTCGAGGGCGTGCAGCGCACGTCGAAGGTGCTCGTGCTGCACGAGGACACGCGGACCGGCGGCTTCGGCGCGGAGATCGCCGCGACGATCGCCGAGGAGGCGTTCGAGAGCCTCGACGCGCCGGTCATGCGCATCGCCGCCCCCGACATGCCGGTGCCGTTCTCCCCGCCCCTCGAGAAGGCGTACATCCCGCAGGTCGAAGACGTCGTGAAGGCGCTCCAGGAGCTGACCGCGTACTGAGGCGAGGCCGGGCCTCGTCCCCACAGGAGGACACGTGAGCACCGGAACCGAGATCCAGGTCGTCATGCCCCAGATGGGCGTCTCCGTCTCCGAGGGCACGATCACGAAGTGGTTCAAGCAGGTCGGCGACTCGATCGCCCGCGACGAGCCCCTGCTCGAGATCTCGACCGACAAGGTGGACACGGAGGTGCCGAGCCCCGGCGAAGGCGTCGTGTCCCAGATCCTCGTCCCGGAGGGCCAGACGGTGGACGTCGGGACCGTGCTCGCGACGATCGCGCCGGCCGGTTCCGCGGTCGCAGAGCCTGCCGCTGAGGCACCCGCTGCGCCAGAGCCGGAGCCGGAGGCAACCGCCGCCGAGCCCGAGCCCGTTGCGCCGGCGCCTGCCGAGCCTGCACCCGCTCCCGCGGCGCAGCAGGCACCAGCGGCAGCTCCTGCCCCGGCGGCCTCCGACGCGAGCTCCGGGAACGGCAAGAGCTTCGTCTCCCCGGTCGTGGCGAGGATCGCGGCCGAGCACGGCGTCGATCCGTCCTCGGTCCCCGGGACCGGCACGGGCGGACGGGTGACGAAGAAGGACATCCTCGCGTTCATCGAGTCGGGCGCCGCCGCGGCACCCGCGGAGCAGCCCGCCGCGCCGGCCCCGCAGCCCGAGGCAGCACCGCCGCCTCCGCCCCCGGCTGCTCCCGAGCCCGCGCCGGTCGCCGTGGCCCCCGTCGCGCCTCCTCCGGCTCCTGCTCCCGCCGCGACGCAGCCACAACCCGTTGCGCCTCCGGCTCCCGCACCGGCTCCGGTCGCAGCCGCGCCGGATCAGCTTCCGGGAGAGACGGTCGAGCCGATGAGCGCCATGCGACGAGGAATCGCCGAGCACATGCGCCGCTCGCTCGACACCTCGGCTCACGTGACAAGCGCGATCGAGGTGGACATGTCGCGCGTCGTCGCTCTGCGGAAGAAGCTCAAGCCGGAGTACGAGCGGACGCACGGCGTCAACGTCACGTATCTCGCGTTCATCGCGAGAGCCGCGGTCGAGACGCTCAAGGACTACCCGTGGATCAACGGCGAGATCCGTGGCGAGAGCATCGTCACGCGCTCGAGCATCAACCTCGGCTTCGCGGTCGAGCTCGCAGACGGCAAGGGCCTCATCGTCCCCGTGCTGAAGAACGCGGAGACGCTGAACCTGCTCGGGATCGCGAAGGGCGTCGTCGACCTCGCGGACCGCGCGCGGTCGAAGAAGCTGCTCCCGGACGAGGTCCAGGGCGGCACGTTCACGATCACGAATCCCGGCGGGTACGGGACGTTCCACGGCACGCCGGTGATCAGCCAGCCGCAGGCCGCGATCCTGGGCACCTACGCGGTCGTCAAGCGGCCGTGGGTCGTCCAGGACGAGATGGGCCAGGACGTCATCGCCGTACGCCCGATCATGAATCTGACGCTCACGTACGACCATCGGCTCGTCGACGGAGCCCTTGCCGGCCGCTTCCTCAGGGACATCCGCAAGCGGCTCGAGACCTGGGACGAGGCGGCGTATTAACGACACCGAACTCGTCCGCCTGACGGTGGTCCCGAACGAGGTCGAGGCCGAGATGGTCCGCTCGTTGCTCTCGACCGCCGGCATCGAGTCGATGCAGCGCTCCACGGATTTCGGAGCAGGGGCTCTCGACGGTGCGGCGTCCAGCGCCGGGCCGCGCGAGATACTCGTCCACGCGGGCAACCTCGAGACAGCCCGCGAGCTCATCGAGCCCCAGTAGCCTGGCGACATGAGCCGCGGCGCGTACCTGCTGAGCCCCGGCCTCGTGCCGTACGGCGAGGCGTTCGCGCTGCAGCGCACACTCGCGGGCGCGGTCTCGCAGGGCGCGATCCCCGAGACGGTCGTCTTCCTCGAGCACCCGCCGGTGATCACGGTCGGACGGCGAACCGAGACCGACCGGGAGCTGCACGTCCCCGAGGGCGCCGAGGTGGAGATCGCCGAGACCGACCGCGGTGGCAAGTCCACGTTCCACGGTCCGGGACAGCTCGTCTGCTACCCGATTCTCGATCTCCGGAACCACGGCAAGGACGTGAAGCGCTACGTCCGAGACCTCGAGGACGCGCTCATCCGGACGCTCGGGTCGTTCGACCTCGAGGGAACTCGCTACGAGGGCCTGACCGGCGTCTGGATGCCACCGAGCAACGGCCAGGGCCCGCGGAAGATCGCGTCGATCGGCGTGCACGTCTCGCGCTGGGTCACGACGCACGGCTACGCCCTGAACGTCGACCTCGACCCGGCGCCGTTCACCGAGTGGATCACGGCCTGCGGGCTCGAGGACGCGACGTTCACGACCATGGCCGGAGAGCTCGGCCGGCCGGTGACCGTCGAAGACGTTCGTCCGGCTGCGATCGCCGCGGTCGCGGACGTGTTCGACCTCGCGCTCGAGGAGCTGCCCGCCGGCGACGGCGCGGGCCTCTGGGCGCAGCCGGTACACGCATCCCTCGCCGCTCGATGACGGCCGAGATCCGGCCGTTTCCGAGGCTCGGCTGGGATCCGCTGCCGTACGAGGGTGTGGTGGGCGTCGTGGGACGCGTCCTCGTCCGGGAGCCGGACTTCTTCGTCGCTCAGCTCCGCTTCGCCGAGCAGGCGACGATCCACGAGCATCCCGGCGACAACGACACGATCGTCGTCTGCCTGGAGGGCGAAGGGTTCACGTCCGTCGGAGACGAGGTTGCGACGCTGAGCGAGGGTCAGCAGGCGCGCTGGCCGCGCGGCATCCCACACCGGCTCTGGACCGAGGACTCGACGATGACCACGCTCATGGTCGAGCGCACGTCCTAGCCCGGCGACCGGATCAGCCCGGCGGGAACTCGGGCGGACAGTCGATCGGCTTGGGCTTCGAGAAGCGCGCGTACGCCTCCCGCAGTCGGTCGTCTCCACCACGACGCCGGCGCCGTGCTTCAACGCGAGCTCGCTGACCGGAAACCGCAGCCCGCGTCCCTCGCGGCGGGCACCGACGCCGAGCACGAGGCAGGGGCCCTCGCCGGCTCCGACGAAGATGTGCTCGGTCCAGGGCGGGCAGTGCACGAAGTCCCAGGCGCGGAGCCGCCTCTCCTCGCCCTCGACGAGGAGCAGGCACTCGCCCGCGAGCACGAGGAACCCCTCCTGCGCGTCCTCTCCGTGGTAGAGCGCGTTCGCCTCGCCCGGACGGAGGATCCCGATGCCGAGGCCGAGCTGCTCGAAGCGGACGTCGTCGCTCTCGAAGATCGCGTACAGGCCGCCGAGCTCTCCGCCGTCGAACCAGCGTGCAGCCCGGACGTTGAGCACGAACCATCCGGCGCCTGCCGGGGCGAGACCGCTGTCCACCCGCTCGAGAGGGGCCTCGGGCACCACCGTCTCTAGACTAGTCGGGCGATGGAGAGGTCACTCCCGGTAGCCGAGCGGCCGCGCCGCCCCGACTGGATGCGGGTGCGCGCGCCGAGCGTGAACTCGCGCTACTACGAGGTGAAGGGCCTCATGCGCGAGGGCCGGCTCGTGACCATCTGCGAGGAGGCGCGCTGCCCGAACATCGGCGAGTGCTGGGGCCGGGGTACGGCGACCTTCCAGATCCTCGGCGACACGTGCACGCGCGCCTGCCGCTACTGCTACGTCAATTCGGGCAAGCCCGATGCTCCGCCCGATCCGCTCGAGCCGCTTCGGCTCGCGCAGGCCGCGCACCAGATGGGCCTGTCGCACGTGGTCGTCACCTCCGTCGACCGCGACGATGTCGAGGATCGGGGTGCGGCGCATTACGCGGCGACGATCCGGGCACTCCGCCGGAAGCTGCCCGAGGCGACGGTCGAGATCCTCACGCCGGACTTCCTCGGCGTCGAGGAGGAGGCGCTGGCGACCGTCCTCGACGCGCGCCCCGACGTCTTCGGCCACAACATCGAGACGGTGCGCAGGCTGCACACCCGGATGCGCGGGGCGAAGGCGAGCTACGACAAGGCGCTCTGGCTCCTTCAGCGGGTCAAGGAGCTCGCCGACTACGACGTGCTGACGAAGGCCGGGATCATCGTCGGTCTCGGCGAGACGAACGACGAGGTGGTGGAGACGATGCGCGACCTCCGCGCGCACGGCGTCGACGTCGTCACCATCGGGCAGTACCTCCAGCCGTCGCCGAAGCACGCGACCATCGACCGCTGGGTGCACCCGGACGAGTTCCGCTGGTTCCGCGAGCAGGGCGAGGAGCTCGGGTTCGGCTCGGTCTTCTCCGGCCCGCTCGTGCGCTCGTCGTACCGCGCGGACGAGCAGCGCCACGCCGCGGAAACCGGCCGAGGCGCCGTCGCCTACTAGCGGCTCGGTCCGCTACCGGCCGAGGCGCAGTGTCAGGACGACGACACCGATCTCCGGCACCTTGAGCCGTACCGGGGTGAGCTTCGGCTTCCGAAGCGCACGGACCGTGTACACGCCTGGGCGCAAGCGGAGAGCGAAGTGGCCGTCGACGCCGGTCCTCGCCCGCCCGACGTCCCGCCCGGCCCGGGAGAACACGAGCACGACCCCGGTGACGCGCGCCGACGAGGGCGCCGGCCCGTAGAGGGCCCCGTGCACGTTCTGCGCCTGCGACCGGGCAGTCCCGGCCGCCAGGAGTGCGAGGGCGGCGACGCAGCAGGTCGCGATCCAGATGCGCACCGCGACGGAGCGTACCGCGTGACGCTCCGAAAGCGGGCCGCCGAACGGCCGCGGGGACGTCGCGCACGAGGTCGATGCGAGCGTCGCCCCTACGTCCCGCGAATCGTCAGCCGGCGCGTCCGCGGCTCGCCGTGCGGGTCCTCGAGCTGGAACGTCGCCGCGTACGTCCGCCCGCCGGAGACTGTCAACCCACTCAGTCGCACGGTGACGGTGCAGTCGGGCCGAAGGGGCGTCGTCTGCGAGTCCGTCTCGACGACGCGGCCGCCGAGCGCGACACGCCACACGACGCTGATCGGAGTCCCGGGCTCGTTGCCGACGCAGAACCGCCGCGTGTAGAGCGTCACGAGCGGCGTCGCGGTTCCGCGCGGAAGCACGAGAACCGCGTGCCGCGCGTCGAGCGGCTTGGCCGTCGCGGTGAACCTCCCCGGCGAAGTGCCTTTCGCAGCGCCCGACTGCGTGTACAAGCCCGAGTCCCATGGCTGGCCGGGATCGTCCTGATAGACGAACCAGATGAACATGGAGACGAAGGGGTAGCTCTTCGCGATCGCCAGCGACTGCCTGACGTACGCCGCCTGCTTCGCGAAGGGGATGCCGAGGGTGTCCGGCTTCGTCTCGTGGCCGTACTCCGTGACCCAGATCGGTACGGACGTCCGCTCGAAGAGTCGCTTCAGGTTCGCGTGCAGGGTCGGGAGCGAGCCCAGCGTGACGTTCGGCCAGCGCACCTTCTGCGACGGGCGCAGATTGGGCGTGAACGGGTACGGGTGGTGCGAGTACGCGTCGAACCTCAGCCTCGGGTTCGCCTTCGCGATCCCCTCGATGAACCTCCCCGGCGAGTGCACCGGGCGGAGGCCCCCCGGCTCGTCGGTGCCCCGCGCCGACGTCTCGCCCATCCCGACGAGCGCGCGCGGGTTCCCCGACTTGATCCCCGCGTAGGCCGCCGCGTACAGCTTCGCGTAGTTCGCCGGCGCAACCGACCTGCCTGCGCGGTCGAACTGCGGCGTGAGGAAGAGCTGGAGATTCGGCTCGTTCCAGACCGTCCAGAAGCGGACGAACGGGTAGCCGTCGAAGCGGCCCGAGTAGCGCGCGGCGAGCGCCCGCGCGAACGCGCCGAAGTCGGCGACACGCCTGGGCATCACATTCGGGCCCTTGCCGCCGTTCGCCCAGCGCGGCGTGCCGACGAGCGTGAGCACGACCTCCGTGTCCGCCTCCTGCGCCGTCCGGATGGCCTCGTCCAGGTCGTCGAGGTTGTAGGAGCGGTCGAACGGGTCGGTCGGACCTGCGGGCCGGCGCGGAACCGCGTGGTTCCAGCGCACGAGCAGCCGCATGATCGTCGCGCCCTCCTCCGCCGAGGACACGATCCGGTTCTCCCGATCGCGCACCCAGCGGAAGCTCGGGTCGTCGTGGAATCCGATCCACATGCGCTCGGCCGCAAGGGCGGCGGGCGCCGCCAGCAGCGCGACGGCGGCGAACAGCACGAGAACGAGGCGTAGGCTGCGTCTCAAGTCATCCTCCTTGCGATGGAGCACTGCACGCATCTACGTACAGCGGCACAAGGCTCCGGCCACCGTACCGATTCGGATGCGGGCCACGTGTAAGCGGGGTGTTCGAATCGCGATAGCTCGAGACGGCGATTGCGAGCCCGGTCAGGGGCGGCTGGATCAGCGAGTGGAACGCGGGCATGGTCGGCATGTACGACCCGCGGAGCCGCCGCTGGCGCGAGTGGCGCGTGCCTGGCACCACCCGATGATCTATGCCGTCTACGTCGACAAGCAGGACAAGGTCTGGCTCAGCGACTTCGGCGGCAACACGCTCGTCCCTTCTGCGACGCAGCGGTTTACGCGCGTGGCGCCCCGAGCCCGTCGGCGGAGGTTCGTCAGATTCTCGGCCGGCCCGGCGAGGTCTGGGGAGCCGAGTCAGGCACCGACAAGCTCGTCGTCCTGACCGGCTGACCTAGCGGATCCCCGTGTCGAGGTGGAGCCGGAGCAGCACGGCGCCGCTCGCGGGAGCCCGGAACCTCGCGGGGCTGATGCCTCCACCGACGAGCGGTATCCGCAGCGGGCGGACCGTATAGACGCCGGGCTGCAGGCGGACCGCGAAGCGCCCGGCAACACCTGTGCTCAGCCGCTTCACGTCCTGGCCGGATCGCGAGAAAACGAGCACGACGCCCGGTGCCGGCGCGTCGCACGGTCGCCCTTCTCTGCAGACCGGCGCAACAGGGCCGCGCGTGAGCGAGCCCCTGACGTTCGGCTCGGGCGCCCTCGCCTGCAGAGCCGGCGCCAGGAGGAGTCCAAGGGCACTGACGGTGGCGACGAGTGCGCGCACCATGGCTCGAGGGTACTCCCAGCGAGCGGCTTGGAAGAGGCTGCTTACGGGTTCGTAACGAAGAGGGCCGGCGCTCGGCCGGCCCTCTTCTCGAGGAGTCGTCGGAGCTCGAAGCTACGGCTTGAGCTTCGCGACGCGCGTGCTCCAGTTCGCGAGACTCGACCTTGTGTCCGAGCAGGTGAAGTTCGTCGCGATGTACTGCTGGAGCGTGCACGGGCCTTGCTCGATGTACTCGCCGGCGACCCAGACGAAGCCACCGTCGACGGCCGAGGCACCGTAGTCACCCCACCGTGGCCGGTTGCCGCCGACCGGCGGGTACTCCGTGAAGCCGTCCTGCGGCGACTTCCCGGCCTCGATCTCGTGGATGTCGCCACTCACGCCGACCTTGTCGTCGATCGCGGCGTAGCCGAAGCTCGGGAACGTGTTCTCGCCCGTGTACGAGAAGCTGATCAAGCCCACACCCGTTCCCGTCACGCCCAGGCTCGGGTACATCAGGCTCTCGTTCTCGGAGGCGAGGACACCCTCACGCTCGACGTCGCCGGACACGCCGTCCTTCGTCGACTGCGGCCGGATGATGTACCAGCCGACTGCCGTGCGGTTCGTGCCGTTGACGCTCGCCGCCGTCCCGAGCACCGCCCAGAGCCTGTTGTGGGCGTAGCGCACGTCCAGCACGCGCGAGTCACCCGTGTCGAGCGTCCCGAGCGTCACGTTCTGCGGTGGGAGCCCGAGGAGGGCGAGGCCGCAGTTAGCGATCCCGAAGAACGAGAGTGCCGTGTCGTTCAGGCAGTCCGCCAGCGGAATCGTCCCGGGCTTCTGCACCGTGTTCGACGGGACCGCGTACCGGTCGACGTCGAGGATCGTCTTGTGCAGCTGCAGGTCCGGGTTGCGGTCGAGCGACTGCGTGTGCACGAGACCCCAGAGGATGAGCTCCTCGGAATCCGCGTTCGCATCGTCGAACACGGCGTTCGAGCTCACGAAGTACTGCGTGCCGCCGCCGCCGAAGGCGAACTGCCGCTCGGCCGAGAGCGCGGGCCAGAGCGTGAAGCCCTGCTCACCCGGCCGGACCGGATCGTCCGCGGTGTTGAACAGATGCGCCGTGATCGTCGACGACAGCGACACGAGCTGCTTCTTCGAGATCGCGTACACCTGTGCGCCGATGAACCCGTCGGCGAAGAGCGGGAACTCGTTCGTCGTGATGTAGACGCCGTACTTGTCGACCCCGATGTGCGGGAAGTCGGCGAAGCACGGACCACCGTCGCAGTTGTGATCCGGCGTTCCCTCGGTGCCGTCGTTGATTCCCGGGATCCGGTACACGGTCCACGATCCCGTCGGATCGCCCGAGTGCGAGACGGCCAGGTCGAGGTAGTTCTTGCCCGTGAAGTCGCCGGTCGTCGGATCCTGGTCGAGGTCGACGGCCAGGTGGAACCAGCGTCCGGAGTCCTGATCGTAGTGGCAGCTGATGTCGAACGTGAACGGGCCGAACGGGCCGTTCGGACGGGTGAACGCCGACGGGAACCCGTAGAACTCGTTCAGGGACACCACCGGCGTCAGCGGCGCGCCCGTGTTCGCGTTGAAGACGCGGAGCGCGGAGTTCACGGACTCCATGAGGTAGCCGTTGCCGACGCAGAGACCCTGGTCCGGCGGCTCTCCCGAGAACTGATTCCCGTTGTCGGCAAGGCGCTGCTCGAGGTGGTTGACGCCTTCGAAGTCGAGCAAGAGCTGCGGGTTCGACCGGGCGCGCGGCCGCGGGTCCACCGGGCCGCCGCTACCGCCCTTCAGATCAGGCCCGTCCGAGAGCTGGTTCGCCTGGAGCGGGCTCGTGCCACTCCGCTTCGGTCCTCGCCACTCTCGCGTGGGGCCGGACGGATGCGTGCCGACGGAGCCCTTGCCGGCAAACGAGGTCATGCCGCTCGACTGCACGACGATCGGGTCGCCGCCCGCAAACGCGGACGACGCGAGCGCTGCTGCGGCGAGCACGGAAACAGCCACGGCTGCCCCCAGTCGCCGAGGAACGTGCGTGCGCATCTGGTTCCTCGCTTTCTCTCCCCTGTTGGGCGCGAATGCGTCCAATCGAGGGCAGTTACTACTCCTCCGGGGAGAAGGCGTCAAGTGACCCGACCACGCGGTCGGAGCGCGGGCTCAGTCGTGCGGCTTCGCCATGCGGCGGTAGTCGAGCGCCAGGTCGAGGACCTCGTCCTCGACCCCCGCCTCACGCGCGACCTCGCGCAGCGACCGGCCGGAGGCAGCGGCTTCCTTCACGATCTCCGATGCCTTGTCGTACCCGATGTGCGGATTCAGCGCCGTCGCCGCGGATAGCGTCAGCTCGGCGTAGCGTTCGAGTTGCTCGCGGTTCGCCTCGATCCCGTCCACACACTTATCGGCGAGGAGCCGGCTCGCGCTCGCGAGCAGCCGGATGGACTGGAGCAGGTTCCGCGCCATGAGCGGGACATAGACGTTCAGCTCGAACTGGCCGCTCATGCCCCCGACCGTGATCGCCTGGTCGTTGCCGATCACCTGGGCAGCCACCTGCGTCACCACCTCGGGGATGACCGGGTTCACCTTGCCCGGCATGATCGAGCTCCCCTTCTGGAGCTCCGGGAGGAAGAGCTCGCCGAGGCCCGCCCGTGGCCCCGACCCCATCAGGCGGAGGTCGCTCGCGATCTTCGTGAGCGAGACGGCGACGACCTTGAGCGCGCCCGATGCCTCGACGAGGCCATCTCGCGCTGCCTGCGCCTCGAAGGGGTCCGCGGGCTCCGAGATCGGGAGCCCGGTCTCGCTCACGAGGAGCCCCCGGACGCGGACCGCGAACTCGGAGTGCGTGTTGAGGCCGGTCCCGGTCGCCGTCCCCCCGAGCGGGACCTGGCCGAGCCGCGGGCGAGCGTCCTCGATCCGCGCGATTCCCTGCCGGACCTGGGCCGCGTAGCCGCCGAACTCCTGGCCGAGCGTGACCGGGACGGCGTCCATCATGTGCGTCCGGCCGGACTTCACGATGCCGTCGAACTCCGCCGCCTTGCGCTCCAGCGACGCCGCGAGGAGGTCGAGGGCGGGCAGCAGGTCACGCGTGATCTCGTCGAGCGCAGCGAGGTGCACCGCCGACGGGAAGACATCGTTCGAGGACTGGCCCATGTTCACGTCGTCGTTCGCGTGCACGCCCTCTCCGGCGAGATTCGCGATGACCTCGTTCGCGTTCATGTTCGAGCTCGTCCCCGAGCCGGTCTGGAAGACGTCGATGGGGAACTGATCGTCGAACTCGCCTGCTGCGACCCGGTCCGCCGCCGCCGCGATGCGCTCCGCCTTGTCCGCGTCGAGGAGCCCGAGGTCGCCGTTCGCGCGTGCCGCCGCGGCCTTGATCCGGCCGAGCCAGCGCGCCACGGAGACCGGAATCGGCTCGCCGGAAACCGGGAAGTTCTCGACTGCCTTCGCCGTCTCCGTGCCCCAGAGCTCCTGTCTCTCAGCTGCTTTGCTCACTCCGGACGAGTCTATCCTCGCCCCTGCTCAGCGGCCCGCGGCGTCGAGAAGCTCGTCCCAGCTCGCGAGCTTCACGCGGGGCCGGCCCTGGCTCGCGCCTTTCCCGCGCTCGAGCTCGTCGATCGCCGACCAGCCGTCGTACGTGACGACGTCTACCTCGCGCTCGGCGAGCAGCGCGTCGATCCCGGCCTTGCGCTCGCCGGCCGCAAGGGCGCCCGACTCGAGATCGGCGAGCAGCAGGTCGACCGTCTCGGTCGCATCCTTCTTGTTCGTCCCGATGATCCCGGTCGGCCCGCGCTTGATCCAGCCGGCGCAGTAGAGCCCGGGCACGGCTGCCCCGCCCGCGTCGAGCACGCGCCCACCCACGTTCGGCATCGTCCCCGAGCGCTCGTCGAACGGCGTGCCCGGCAGCGCGACACCGCGGTAGCCCACGCTGCGGAAGACGATCGTCGCGGGGAGCACCTCCCGCTCCTCGGTCGCGACCGCGCGAACGCTCCCCTTCCCGTCGGGCTCGAGGAGGTTGTGAGCGATCTCGACGCCCTCGACCCGCTCCGAGCCGAGGATCGCCACGGGAGAGACGCGGAAGCGGAGCCGAATCGCGCGGGGCTTCCCGGCGGGCTCTCGCGCTGCGAAGTCCCGCAGGACGTCCATGTTCCGCTTGACGATCGGTGTTGCGGACTCGAGCTCCGCCTCGCTCGCAGGATCGAGCTCGAGGTCGCGCGGGTCGAGCAGGACGTCCGCCCCGGCCAGCTCGCCGAGCTCCGCGAGCTCCGCCGGCGTCCAGGCCGCCTGCACGGGTCCTCGCCTTCCGAGGACGACGATCTCGCGAATCCGGGAACTGACGATCGCCTCGATGGCCGGATCCGTGGTGTCCGTCGGCGCCAGCTCCTCGCGCGTGAGCGCGAGCATTCGCGCGACGTCGAGCGCAACGTTGCCGTTCCCGACCACGACCGCGTGCTCCCCCGAGAGGTCGAACGACAGCTCCTGGAAATCGGGGTGGCCGTTGTACCAGGCGACGAGCTCTGTCGCGGACCACGACCCCTGGAGATCCTCTCCCGGGATGCCGAGCCGTCGGTCCGTCTGCGCACCGACCGCGTAGAGGACCGCGTCGTACGCGCCGACGAGGTCGTCGTGCGTGACGTCCTTGCCGACCTCGACGTTGCCGAGGAAGCGGAAGCCCGGCCGCTGCGCGATCCGCTCGAACGCGCGCGAGACTTCCTTCAGCTTCGGGTGATCGGGCGCGACGCCGAGCCGCACGAGCCCCCACGGCGTGGGCAGCCGCTCGATCATGTCCACCTCGATGCTCCGCTCGGCCGCGAGCAGGTGGCCCGTTGCATAGAAGGCCGCCGGCCCCGAGCCGACCACGGCGACGCGAAACGGAGCTTCCGCCATCGCGGGAATCTAGTGCGTCAGGTCAGCGACGCTCAGAGGGAGCAGCCGCCACTGCTGCGCTCTCGCATCAGTGCGAGCAGCCCGAGCCGCAGCCCGGCTCGGCAGCGGCAGGCTCTTCGCCCTCGGCAACCGTGAAGGAGTGGCCGCAACCGCACGAGGCGGCCGCGTTCGGGTTGTCGATCTTGAAGCCCGACTCCTCGATCGTGTTCAGGAAGTCGATCGTCGCGCCGCGCAGGTACGGAGCGCTGAAGGGATCGACGACGACCTTGACGCCCTCGAACTCGAGCTCGATGTCGCCCTCGGCGGACCCTGCGTCGAACCCGAGCCCGTACTGGAACCCGGAGCACCCGCCGCCCTGGATCGCGAGGCGCAGGACGAGCGTGTCCGCGTCCGGCTCGTCGGCCATGAGCTCCTTCACCTTCGCAGCGGCGCCCGGCGTCAGCGCGACGAGGGGTGTGGGCTCGGTCTCGAGAGAGTGCTCTACGGTTGCCACGGGCTCATCGTAGCGGACAGGGTCGCGGGCGCCAGAGGGCGGACTTTGTGACACTCGTATCGCTCATTCCACGCGACGTTTCGCCTTCCTTCGTGCGCCTCCGAAGGAGAGTGCTAGGCTCGCCTCCAGAGTGGACCACAGTCCCCCGCGAGGGTAGGTCGCGTGCTCGAAAACTGGCTGCCGTTCCTGATCTACGCACTCTTCGCGGCGGCGATCCCCGCCACGATGCTCGGCATGTCATTCGTGCTCCCACGCAGGCCGGTGGCTCGGACGAAGCAGCGCATGTTGCCGTTCGAATCGGGCGTCTCGCAAGGAGCGCCGGATCGTGAGCGGAGGTTCACGGTCAGCTTCTACCTCACCGCGATCCTCTTCATCCTCTTCGACATCGAGATCGTCTTTCTCTACCCGCTCGCCGTACGGCTCGACGCCCTCGGCTGGTTCGGGCTCGTCGAGTTCCTCGTCTTCATCCTCATCCTCGGCGTGGCGTACGTGTACATCTGGCGGAAGGGGGCCCTGAACTGGCACTGAAGCCGGATGCGAAGCGGCAGCTCCCGCTCGTCAGCGACCGCCCCCTCGCCGAGGCTGGCCTCCAGTCGGAGCGAGTGCTCTGGCCGGACAAGGGCCCCGGGGCGTTCGAGCGCGAGGTCGAGGAGATCGAGGACGCGCTGCTCCTGACCACGGTCGAGAAGGCCGTTCTCTGGGCGCAGTCGAGCTCGGTGTGGCCGGACACGTTCGGGCTCGCGTGCTGCGCGATCGAGATGATGTCGATCGTCTCGTCGCGCTACGACATCGCCCGCTTCGGGATGGAGCGCTTCAGCTCCTCGCCGCGCCAGGCCGACCTGCTCATCGTCTCCGGCCGCGTCACACACAAGATGGCGCCGCCGCTCCGGCAGGTCTACGACCAGATGCTCGAGCCGAAGTGGGTGATCGCGATGGGCGCGTGCGCGAGCTCGGGCGGCATGTTCAACAACTACACGATCCTCCAAGGCGTTGACAAGATCGTCCCGGTCGACGTCCACGTGCCCGGCTGCCCGCCGCGGCCCGAGGCGCTCATGGAGGGGATCGTCCGGCTCCACGAGAAGATCCGGGCGGGCGTTCCGCCCGCATACGAGATCCGCGGAGTCGCCGAGTGAACGCAGCCCTCGCCGGCGTCCCCGGCGTTGTCGAGACCCAGGAGCAGCACGGCCAGACGACGCTCGTGGTCGACCCCGCGCGGCTCGTCGACGCGTGCACGCACCTGCGCGACGAGGTCGGCTTCAACTTCCTGAGCGACATCGCCGCGAGCGACTACCTCGGGTGGGGCGAGACGGCCGTCGCGGGCTACATGGGGACGGCGGACGGACGCGACCTCAACAACCCGGGCTCGCAAGGCTACGCTCACGTGCCCGAGCCGAAGCCGAAGCGTTTCTCGGTCTCGTACCAGCTCCTCCGGGTCTCGGACGACCCCGCCCGCGTCACGGTCACGGTCTGGCTGGACGACGGCGAGCCGGTCGACAGCGTCCTGCCCGTCTGGCCCGCCGCCGACTGGTTCGAGCGCGAGGCCTGGGACATGATGGGAATCCGCTTCACCGGCCACCCGAACCTCGTCCGGATCCTCATGCCGGAGGACTGGGACGGGCATCCCCTGCGCAAGGACTACCCGCTCGGCGGGGAGCCGGTGCGCTTCTCGGACGCGGAGTAGCTGGTGGCGATCGTCACCCCGAGGCGGATCTACGAGGGGTCGCGCATCCCGCAGCCGGTGCCGACCATCCTCGAGGTCGACGCCGGGCTGCACGCGCTCGACGACATCCTCACCGTCAACTTCGGGCCGAACCATCCCTCGACGCACGGTGTGCTCCGGCTCATCGTCGACCTCGACGGGGAGACCGTCGCCGGCATCCGCGCGGTCATCGGCTACCTGCACACCGGCTTCGAGAAGAACATGGAGGCGAAGACGTGGTGGAAGTCGGTCACGTACGCGCCGCGCATCGACTACGTCTCCTTCCAGGCGAACGAGCTCCTCTACGTGCTGGCGGTCGAGAAGCTGCTCGAGCTCGAGCCTCCCCGCAAGGCCACGTGGGCGCGCATGGCGCTCGCCGAGCTCAACCGCATCCATTCGCACCTCGTCTGGCTAGGCACCTCGGCACTCGAGCTGGGAGCGATCTCACTCTTCTGGTACTGCTTCGACGACCGCGACGAGATCCTCGATCTCTTCGAGATGGTCGGCGGCACGCGCATGCACACCCGCTACTTCCAGGTGGGCGGGCTCGCGGAGGATCTCCCGTCCGGTTTCACCGAGCAGGCGCGGAAGTTCTGCGACGCGATGCCGAAGTCCGTCGACGAGTACGAGGCGATCCTCGACCGCAACGCGATCTGGCTCGAGCGCACGAAGGGCGTCGGGCTCCTGTCGGCCGACGACGCGCTCGCGCTCGCGCAGTCCGGGCCGATGCTCCGGTCCGCGGGCGTGAACTGGGACCTCCGCAAGGCCTTCCCGTACCTCGCCTACGACGAGGTCGACTTCGACGTGCCGGTCTATCCGAACGGCGACGTGTACGACCGCTACAAGGTCCACATGGACGAGATGCGCGAGTCCGTGCGCATCGTCCGCCAGTGCCTCGACCGGCTCGACGAGATGGAGGGCGAGCCGTGGATCGTGGACGATCGCAAGATCGTCCTGCCCCCGCGGCACGAGCTACACACCTCCATGGAGACGCTGATCCACCACTTCAAGCTCGTAACCGAGGGCTACACGGTTCCCGAGGGAGAGGTCTACCTCGTGATCGAGTCCCCGCGCGGAGAGGCAGGCTGCTACCTCGTCTCCGACGGCGGCCCGCGGCCCTGGCGCGTGAAGTTCCGCGCGCCAAGCTTCGCCGCGCTCCAGGCGACGGCGACCGTCGTCCAGGAGTGCCTCGTCGCCGACCTCGTCGCGATCGCCGGCTCGCTCGACCCGGTCATGGGAGACGCGGACCGGTGAGCTCGGGCGCAAGCAGGCTCGAGACGGAGCTCGGCAAGCTGCGGAAGCTGTATCCGGACCGCCGCTCGCTCGTGCTCGACGGTCTGCGGATCGCACAGGAGGAGCACGACGGCTGGCTGCCGCCCGAGGCGCTGAGGGAGGTCGCCGAGGCGCTCGACGTCACGCCGGCGTACTGCCTCTCGATCGCGTCCTTCTACGACATGCTCCATCTGGCCCCGGTAGGCCGGCACATGATCGAGGTGTGCACGAACCTCTCGTGCGCCCTCGCCGGCGCGCAGGCGGTCGTCGACGCGTTCTCGAGCGAGCTCGGCGTCGCCCCCGGCGAGACGACGGAGGACGGCGCCTTCACGCTGCGCGCGATCGAGTGCGCCGGAGGCTGCGGGCGGGCCCCGGTCGTCGTCGTCGACCATCGCTACCGCGAGCCGGTGCTGCCGGACGACGTTCCCGCGATCGTGGAGGAGATCCGTGGCCGCTCCTGAGTTCCTCCTCATGGCCGGCACCGAGGATCACGACCTGACGAAGCTCGACGGCTACCGCGCGGTCGGCGGGTACGCCGCGCTCGAGCAGGCGCGCGCGCTCGAACCGCCAGGCGATCATCGACGCGATCACCACCGCCAACCTGCGCGGTCGGGGCGGCGCCGGGTTCCCGACCGGCCGTAAGGCCTCGCTGCTCGCGAAGGGGACGGGGAAGCCCGTGTACCTCGTCGTGAACGCGGACGAGTCCGAGCCGGGCGCCTTCAAGGACCGGGACGTGATGCGCTTCACACCGCACCGGCTCATCGAGGGCTGCCTCATCACGGCGCACGGGATCGAGTCGCAGAGCGTCTTCATCTACATCCGCGGCGAGTACCTGCACGAGTTCGAGGTCATGCGCGCAGCGCTCGAGGAGACCCGCACGGCGAAGCTGCTCGGCGGGGTCACGATCGTGCTCCATCGCGGAGCGGGGGCCTACATCTGCGGCGAGGAGACGGCGCTCCTCGAGTCGCTCGAGGGCAAGCGGGGCCAGCCGCGGCCCCGGCCTCCCTTCCCACCCGTCCAGGGCCTGTACGACGCACCGACGCAGATCAACAACGTGAGCACGATCGCGCTCGTTCCGAAGATCGTCGAGCTCGGCCCCGAGGAGTTCGCGAAGATCGGCCCGGCCACGGCGCCCGGCACCGCGGTCTTCTCCCTCTCCGGCAACGTGGCGAGCCCGGGGAACTACGAGCGCCCTCTCGGCACGACGATCCGCGAGCTCATCTACGACGTCGCGGGCGGGGTCGCCGGCGGGCGTGAGCTGAAGGGCGTCATCCCCGGCGGCTCCTCGGTTCCCATCCTCACGCCCGACCAGATCGACACGCCGATGGACTACGACTCGATCGGAGCTGCCGGATCGTTCTTCGGCTCGGCGGCGCTCATCGTGGTGGACGACCGCTGCTGCATGGTGCAGCTCGCCCTCCGTGCCGCGCAGTTCTACATGCACGAGTCGTGCGGAAAGTGCACGCCGTGCCGCGTCGGGACGCGCTGGCTCGTGCAGCTGCTCACGAAGATCGAGAGCGGCGAGGCGGAGTCGACGGATCTCGCGCTTCTCGACGACGTCTGCGATCGCATGCTCGGCAAGTCTCTCTGCGCGCTCGGAGACTTCGCCGTCTATCCCGTCTCGAGCTACCTGCGGAAGTACCGCGACGAGTTCGAGGAGCACGTGACCCGGGGCGGCTGCCCCTTCGCGGGCAGCTCGTCGATCGAGGGGATCATCGCGCCGATCGACCAGCACACGCTCCATCCGGTCGCCGAGGTGCCGGCGTGACAACGAAAGTGTCAATTTGTTGCAAGGTGGAGTCGGCGTGAGCGCCAACGGGCAGCCCGTGGAGCTCGTCTCGCTCACGGTCGACGACCGTCAGGTTCAGGTCCCGAAGGGCACGGGCATCGTCGAGGCCGCGCTTGCGGCCGGGATCGAGGTCCCGGTGTTCTGCTACGAGCCGCGGCTCGGGCCGCCGATCGGTGCGTGCCGCATGTGCCTCGTGGAGATCGAGGGCATCCCGAAGCTCCAGGCCGGCTGCACGCTCACGGTCTCCGAGGGGATGGCGGTACGAACCGCCGCGACATCGGAGAAGGCCGCCGAGGGCCAGGAGTCCACGCTCGAGTTCATCCTCGTCAACCACCCTCTCGACTGCCCGGTCTGCGACAAGGGCGGCGAGTGCCCGCTCCAGGACCTGACCTTCCGCTACGGGCCGGGCTCCTCGCGCATGCGCTTCTCGAAGGCGACGTTCGACAAGCCGATCCCCGTCTCGCCGCTGATCGCGCTCGACCGCGAGCGGTGCATCCTCTGCTACCGCTGCACGCGCTTCTCCGAGGAGGTCGCCGAGGACGGCCTGCTCATCGCACGGAACCGGGGCGCGAGCTCCGAGATCGCGACGTTCGAGGACGAGCCCTATCGCTCGGCATTCTCCGGCAACGTCATCGAGCTCTGTCCCGTCGGCGCGCTGACGTCGACGCTCTACCGCTTCGAGGCACGGCCCTGGGAGATCCAGGACGTGCCGACGGTCTGCACGTCCTGCCCGGTCGGGTGCAACGTCACGGCGACGCTGCGGGAAGGGAAGGTCAAGCGGATCCTCAGCCGGAACCATCCCGAGGTCGACCGCGGCTGGCTCTGCGACAAGGGCCGCTTCACGTACCCGCACCTGCGGGCCGAGGATCGCATCACGACGCCGCTCAGGCGAGGGCCGAAGGGACTGGTTGAAGTCTCCTGGGACGAGGCACTCGACGAGGTCGAGACGCTGCTGCGGAGCGCGCGCGGCTCGATCGTGACCGCGCTTTCCGGTTCCGAGACGATGGAGCTCGCGTACGCGCTCGGGGCACTGCTGCGCCGCGGCCTCGGCGCTCACTCGGCGGTTCTCCCGGAGGCGACGTCCGGTGCGCTCGACGCCTTCCGGCTCCCGCTCTCCGCGATCGGGGACGCCTCGCTCGTCGTCGTCGTCGGCGACGACCCGGTCGCCGAGCGCGCGCCGATCGTCGACCTCTGGATCAAGGAGGCGCGACGCCGCGGCGCAGAGATCGTGACCTGCTCGCCGACCGGCTCCGTCCCGACCGAGCCCGGCGGCGCCGCGGCAAAGTGCAGCGAGCTCGCCGAGCCGCGAAACGCGCTCGGGAAGCGCCTGCGTTCCTCGCGAGCACGCGGTGCTCATCTGGTCCGGGCCCGGCGGCGGAGGCGGCGCCCGCATCGCGGAGCTCGCCCACGCGCTCGGCCTCGAGGGCAAGGAGCGGTGCGGAGCGTTCCACCTGTCGGGCACGCCGAACGGGCGCGGAGTGGCCGCCGCCTGGTCGGTCGCGGCGGACGCCGAGGAGGCGAATCCCGAGCCGATCGAGCTCCTCATCGTGTCCGGGGACGAGGCCGCCTCCGACCCGAGCGTCCGCGCGCTAGCCGAGCAGGCACGCCGAGTGCTGGCGCTGACGATGTTCCACGACCTCGTCGCGGGCTGGGCCGACGTGATCCTGCCGGCGACGGCCTCGCTCGAGCGCGACGGCACGGCGATGAACCTCGAGGGCCGCGTACAGCGCCTCCGCCGTACGTCGCTTCCGCCGTGCCCGGACGAGCTCGCGTGGATCAGCAAGCTCGCCGAGCGGTTCGGGGTCGAGCTCCCACCCCACGCCGCCGGCCTCTACGACGAGCTGCGCGGCCACCTCTTCCGCGACCTCACGCTCGAGGGCATCGGGCTCCGGGCTCCGCTGCCCGCACGCACGCCATACGAAGCGCCGGAGGAGGCGACGACTGCTCCTCCACCGCCCCTGCCGACGCCGGGCGACGAGCACTTCGTCGGTGAGCTCCGGCTGCATCGGTTCCGGCCGCTGTTCGCCGGCCCCGCAGTCGAGCGCGTGCCCGAGCTCCAGTTCCTGCGCCCCGATCCCGCGGTCGAGCTGTCCCCGCCCGATGCCGAACGGCGCGGGATCGCGAACGGCGACGCCGTGCTCGTCCGCTCGAACGGGACCGGCGTCGAGCTCGAGGCTCGCGTCGCGAAGCACCTCGTACCGGGTGTCGCGCGCATCCCGGACGAGTACGCCGTCGACCTGCACGCGAACGTCGAGGTGGTGAAGGCCTGATGCAGCCGGAATGGTGGGTCAGCCTGATCCAGGCATTCGTGGTCATCAACCTCGTCCTCGTGACGTTCGCTTACCTGACGCTCGCGGAGCGCAAGGTGATGGCGCGGATGCAGCTCCGGTACGGCCCGAACCGCGCCGGCCCGTACGGCTTGTTGCAGCCGATCGCCGACCTGCTGAAGCTCCTCCACAAGGAGAGCTTCCAGCCGACCGCGGCGGTCGACTGGCTCTACGTTCTCGCCCCGTTCCTCGCGGCGTTCACGGCACTCGCGACGTTCTCGGTGATCCCGTTCGGCCCCGGCTGGGAGGTCGGCGGCGTCTACATCCCCGGCCAGGTCGCGGACGTCTCCATCGGCCTCATCCTCATCTTCGCCATCGGCTCCGTCGGGGTCTACGGGTTCATCGTCGGCGGCTGGGCATCGGACTCGAAGTACGCGCTGCTCGGCTCCATGCGGACCTGTGCGCAGCTCGTGTCGTACGAGGTCTCGCTCGCGCTCTCCGTCCTCGGGGTCGTGATCATGGCCGAATCGCTGCGGCTGTCCGAAATCGTCGCGGCCCAGTCCGACACGGTCTGGTACGCGGTGCCGCAGTTCGTCGGGCTGATCGTGTTCCTCCTCGCGGGCACGGCCGAGACGGCTCGCGCGCCGTTCGACCTCCCGGAGGCGGAGCAGGAGCTCGTCGCGGGCTACCACACGGAGTACGGCGGGATGCGCTTCGGGCTCTTCTCCATGTCCGAGTACATCAACCTCATCACCCTCTCGGCGCTCTGCGTGACGCTCTTCCTCGGCGGCTGGCACGGCCCCGGCTGGGACGGGCCGTCCTGGCTCGGACCGATCTGGTTCATCGCGAAGCTCGGCGTGCTGCTCTACGTCTTCATCTGGATGCGCACGACCCTGCCGCGGCTGCGCTACGACCAGCTCATGCGCTTCGGGTGGAAGGTGCTCCTGCCCGTGGCGACGATCAACGCCGTCGTCACGGCCGTCCTGGTGGTGTGGTTGTGAGCCCGCAGCCGCTCGACACCTTCAAGGGCTTCGCGGTCACGTTCCGGCAGATCTTCAGGAAGCCGATCACGCAGCAATACCCGGACTACAAGCGCGCGGTGTATCCGCGCTTCCGCGGGCGCCACCGGCTGCACACGCACGAGAACGGCCTCGAGAAGTGCGTCGGCTGCTCGCTCTGCGCGGCCGCGTGCCCGGCCGACTGCATCCGTGTCGTCGCCGCCGAGAACACCGCCGAGAACAGGGTCTCCGCAGGCGAGCGCTACGCGCGCATCTACGAGATCAACATGAGCCGCTGCATCTTCTGCGGGTACTGCGAGCTCGCGTGCCCGTTCGACGCGATCACGCTCGGGAACGAGTTCGAGATCTCGGAGTACTCGCGGGACGACCTCGTGTACACGAAGGACATGCTGCTCGCCGAGCCGATCAAGCGCGTCCCCGTCGCGGACGCCGAGCGCTACGACACCCCGACTCCGGCGTACAAGGAGCACTCGTAGTGGGCAACGTGGTCGTCTGGGCAGTGTGGTTCCTCGCAGCGGCCGGGTGCATCGGTAGCGGCGTCGCGGTCGTGAGCATGCAGAACCCGTTCTTCTCCGCGCTCGCGCTGATCGGGAACCTCGCGTCGCTCGCGGTGCTCTACCTCCTGCTTGCCGCCGAGTTCCTCGCAGCAGCGCAGGTGCTGGTCTACGCCGGAGCAGTCATGGTCATGTTCCTGTTCGTGATCGCATACCTCGGAGGGCGTGCGGACGCTCCCTGGGCCGGAGGAACACCGCTCCTGCGCACGGCCGCGCTCGTCGCAGCAGCTGCGATCCTCGTCGAGGTCGTGGTCGTCCTCGGGCTCGCCTGGGGCGACCGCCTGTCCGACCCGGCAGAGGTGGGCGACGCGTTCGGGAGCCCGGGTGAGATCGGCGAGCTCTTCCTCACCGACCACCTGCTCGCGTTCGAGATCACCTCGATCGTCCTGCTCGTGGCCGCGGTCGGAGGGGTCGTGCTGGGCACGACGCTCGAGCGTGACGGTGAGCAGCGGGCCGGAGCGGGAGGCACGTGAGCGGCCCCGGCATCGGCTGGTACCTCATCGTCGCCGCGATCCTCTTCGCAACCGGCGCGCTGGGAGTGATGCTCCGGCGGAGCCCGCTCATCGTCCTGCTCTCGCTCGAGATCATGCTGAACGCCGGGAACCTCGCCCTCATCGCGTTCGCACGGCAGGTCGGAGAGCTGGACGGGCAGATCTTCGCGCTCGCGGTGATGGCGGTCGCGGCCGGCGAGGTCGCGGTCGGCCTCGGGCTCATCGTCGCCATGGCGAGACGCGGGGTCGCCCTCGACGTCGACCGGGCCAACGCGCTCCGCGGCTAGCACGTGATCGCCGGCGCCTGGATCTGCCTGCTCGCACCCCTGATGGGTGCGATCTTCATCACGTTCATGGGCGAGGACCTCACGCGCCGCCAGGCGGGGTGGGTCTCGACCCTCACGACCTTCGTCGCCTTCGGAGGAGCGGTGGTCGCGTTCTTCGGGCTCTGGGCCGAGAGCCCCGAGAACCGCGAGCAGCTCTCGACCGGCTACACGTGGCTCGCGGCCGGCGACTTCGAGGTCGGCTTCGAGATCCTCGTCGACCCGCTCTCCACGGTGATGATGCTCATCGTCTCGGGAGTCGGCGGGCTCATCGTCTGGTACTCGATGGGCTACATGGCCGGCGACGACGAGGAGCGCCGGTACTTCGCGTACATGTCGCTCTTCGTCTTCGCGATGCTCCTGCTCGTCCAGTCGGGGAACTTCCTGCTGCTGCTCGTCGGGTGGGGCCTCGTCGGTCTCGCCTCGTACCTCCTGATCGGGTTCTGGCACAAGCGGCCGGAAGCAGTCGCCGCGGCGAAGAAGGCGTTCATCATGAACGCGATCGGCGACGCGACCTTCGCGCTCGCCCTCGTCCTGCTCGTGTGGGAGACCGGCACGCTCGAGTTCTTCGGCGTGTTCGACCAGGCGGAATCGCTGTCGAGCACGACGCTGACCCTCGTCGCGCTCGGGTTGCTCGGCGGCGCAGTCGCCAAGTCCGCCCAGATCCCGCTCCACACGTGGCTCCCGGATGCGATGGAGGGGCCGACGCCCGTCTCGGCGCTCATCCATGCCGCGACGATGGTGACCGCCGGCGTCTACCTGCTCGTCCGCGCGCACCCGATCTTCGAGCTCGCCCCCGACGTGCAGCACCTCGCGGCCGGCCTCGGCACGGTGACGCTGCTCGTCGCCGGCCTGATCGCACTCGTCCAGTGGGACATCAAGCGCGTGATCGCGTACTCGACGATGTCGCAGATCGGGTACATGTTCCTCGCGGCCGGGATCGGCGCCTACGGCTACGCGATCTTCCACCTGATGACGCATGCGTTCTTCAAGGCGCTGCTCTTCATGGCCGCCGGAGTCGTCATCCACCACCTCGGCGGAGAACAGGACATCCGGCGCATGGGCGGCCTGAAAGACGTGCTCCCGAGAACCCGCATCGCCTTCCTCGTCGGCACGCTCGCGCTCGTCGGGATCCCGATCTTCGCCGGCTTTTGGTCGAAGGACGGGATCATCTCCTCTGCCCTCGCCGAGGGAGGGGCGTTCGGCTGGACGCTCTACGTCGCGGCGCTTGCCGGGGCGCTCCTCACGGGCGCGTACGCGTTCCGCCTCTACTTCACGGTCTTCCACGGGCCCGAGCACGAGCACGGCGCTGCCGCCCACGAGCCACACGCCGGCCACGGGGAGGGACCGCTCTCGATGCTCGTCCCGGTGGGCGTCCTCACCGTGCTCGCGACGATCGGCGGGCTCGTCGTCATCCCGGGCGTCTGGGAGCCGTTCCTCGTGTGGATCGACGAGGCGGCAGAGCCGCTGGTGCATCCGACCGTCGCCCAGGACTATCTGACGAGCGCGATCGCAGTCACGCTCGGCATCGTCGGTGCCGGGTTCGCGCACCGGGCGTTCCGTGACGGACGTCAGCTCGTACGCCAGCCGGGGCCGTGGCGAGTGCTCGAGCACAAGTTCTACTTCGACGAGCTCTACGACTCGCTCTTCTACCGTCCGGGGGTCGCGCTCGCGGAGACGCTGCGGCGGCGGGTCGAGGAGCCGGTGGTCGAGCGCTCGCTCGACGAGATCGGGTCCGGGACCATCCAGGTCGGCGGCGAGGTCGCGCGCGTGCAGTCAGGGCTGCTGCGTACGTACGCCCTCACGATCGCGTTCGCGGTGGCGGTGCTCGTCGTCGTCTTCGTGGCGGTGCGCTGAGCGGTGCTGACGACGATCCTCATCGTCCTCCCACTCGTCGGCGCGCTCGTCGTGGCGGCGCTGCCGCTCCCGCGGACCTGGACGGCCGGGCTCGCTCTCCTCATCGCACTGGCCGAGGTCGCGGTCTGGATCATCGCGCTCGCCCGCTTCGACTTCGACGGCGCCGGTGTGCAGTACTCGGCGAACCGGGAGTGGGTGGAGAGCCTCGGCATCTCGTACTCGGTCGGCTTCTTCAGCTTCACCCTCTGGCTCGCCGGCGCGGCGGTCGTCGTCTCCGCCGCGGCCATCGGCTACGCGGTGTGGGTCGGGCGCGACCGGCCACGCGCGTACTACGCCCTTCAGCTCTTCCTGATCGGGGCCGTGGTCGCGACGTTCGCGTCGCACGACCTGCTCCTCTTCTACGTCTCGTTCGAGTCGATGCTGATCCCGCTCTACGTGCTCGTCGGCGTCTGGGGCGGCGCCCGCCGGAACGTCGCGACGCTGACCTTCGTCGTCTACACGATGGCGGGCTCGCTGCTCATGCTCGCGTCCGTCGTCGCGTTCGGCGTGACCCAGGGCACGTTCTCGCTCCTCGACTCGGGCGCGAGCGACAACGTCTGGATCTTCCTCGGCTTCGCGATCGCCTTCGTGATCAAGGCCCCGCTCTTCCCGCTGCACGGCTGGCTTCCCCTCACGTACCGGGAAGCGCCGATCGAGGTGACGGCCGTGCTCTCGGGAGTGGTCTCGAAGACCGCCGTGTGGGGCTTCGTCATCACCTTGCTGAAGTTCCCGGAGCCGGTCGAGGACCTGCGCGGGGTCCTGCTCGTCCTCTCGGCAGCGGGAATCGTGTACGGCTCCGTCCTCGCCTTCCGGGCCCCGGACCTGCGTGGGATCGTGGCGTACTCGTCGCTCGCGCAGATGGGCCTGATCACGCTCGGCCTCTTCTCCGAGACGAACGGAGGCATCGCGGGCTCGATTCTCCAGGCGGTGAACCACGCGCTCATCTCGGCCGCGCTGTTCCTGCTTGCCGGCATGGTCGAGCGGCGCTGCGGAACCGGTGAGCTCGGCTCGCTCGGCGGGATGGCCCGCGGGCGGCCGGTGCTCGCGACGGTGATCCTGACCGCCGGGATGATCGCGCTCGCCGTCCCGGGCTCGACGACGTTCGCGGGCGAGTTCCTGATCATGACCGGCGTCTACGGCCAGGGCTGGGGGTACACCGCGGTGATCGCGCTCGGGATCGTGCTCGCCGCCATGTACACGCTCCGGCTCATCTCGGCGATCCTTCATGGCCGCGAGGGCGCCGGCGTCCGAGAGGACGCGCTCGACCTGCGTCCCGGTGAGCTCGGGCTCGTACTTCCGCTCGTCCTGACCCTTCTCGTGCTGTCCGCGTCCCCGGCGCTCGTCAGCGAGCGCGTGCTCGACACGAGCGACTACCCGGCCTTCCTCCTGCCCGAGCCGTCACCGTGATCGAGACCCCGAACGTCGACTGGCTCGCGCTCTCGCCCACGCTCGCGCTGCTGGGAGCGTCCGGCGTCGCGCTGCTCGCCGCCGTGCTGACGCCGGTGTGGATGCGGCGCGGGGTCGCCGCCGGTGTCGCGCTCCTCGGCTGCGTCACCGCCGCCGTCTTCGCGTGCATCGTCTACACCGAGACTCCGGTCGCCGAGCCGCTTCTCTCCGAGTCGATGATCCGAGACCGCTTCGCGGCGTTCGCGCAGGTGATCCTGGCGGTGAGCGCCGCAGCGGTGATGCTCGTCGCCTGGGCGGAGCGGCGGCAGCACGCGGCCGAGTACTACTCGCTGCTGACCGCCTCGGCCGCAGGCATGGTCTTCTTCGTCGGGGCCGAGAACCTCATGACGCTGTTCCTCGGCCTCGAGTGGTTCTCGCTTTGCCTCTACGTCCTCGTCGCGATCGACACCGACCGCGAGACGTCGCTCGAGGCGGGCCTCAAGTACGTGATCGTCGGCGGCTTCGGCTCCGCGATCCTCCTGTTCGGATCCGCCTTCGTGTACGGCGCCACAGAGGAGCTCGGCTTCGCGGCGATCGCGGCCGCCGAGGCGGGAGACGAGGCTTTTCTCGTGGCCGGCCTCGCGATGATCATCGCCGGCCTCGCGTTCAAGGTCTCGGCCGCACCGTTCCACATGTGGACGCCGGACGTGTACCAGGGTGCTCCCTCTTCCGTCACCGCCTTCATGTCGGCGGCGACGAAGGCAGCCGCCTTCGTGCTCACGTTCCGGCTCCTCGTCACGGCGTTCCCGGACGAGGCGGAGATATGGACGATCGCCCTCGCAGTCATCGCGTGCATCTCGCTCGCGTGGGGGAACCTCGCCGCGCTCGCGCAGCGCGACGTGAAGCGGCTCCTCGCGTACTCGTCGATCTCGCACGCCGGGTTCATGCTGATCGCCATCGCAGCAGGGACCGAGCGGGGCGCCGAGGCGCTCCTCTACTACCTCGTCCCGTACTGCGCGATGTCGATCGGTGCGTTCGCCGTGGTCGCGGCCAGGGAGCGGGAGCTCGGAGCGCCTGTCCAGCTCGAGTCGCTCGCCGGCCTCGGCTGGGAACGCCCCTTCTACGGTGTCGCGCTCTGGGTCTTCATGCTCGGGTTCGCCGGGTTCCCGCTGACCGGCGGCATGTTCGGGAAGCTGTTCGTGTTCTCGGCGGCGTACGACGCTGGTGACTGGTGGCTCGTGCTCGTCGGCGTGGCCGCGACGGCCGTCTCGCTCGCGTACTACCTCAACGTCGTGCGCTGGCTGTACATGCGCACCGCCGTCGAGTCGCCGCTCGTGGCCGTGGGCGGATCGCCTCCGCGCGACCCGCTGCTCGCGACCGCCGTCGGTGCCGCCGTCACGGTCACGGTCGGCTCCTTCTTCCTCGTCGAGCCGATCCTCGACCTCGCGACGGACGCCGCCGCCTCACTTCCGTTCTGAGCTCCCCACGTCGCTAGATTCCGCTCGATGGCCACCGAACTCACCTGGCTCGGCCACGCCGCATTTCGCTTCGACACTCCCGGCGGCAAGCGCGTCTACGTCGACCCCTTCCTGAACGGGAACCCGCGTTGCCCGGAGTCCGAGCTCGAGCCCGAGCGCTGCGACCTCATCGCGCTCACTCACGGGCACGACGACCACCGAGGCGACACCGTCCCGATCGCGCAGAAGTTCGACTGCCCCGTGATCGCCCAGGTCGAGCTCCGGGGCTGGCTCTCCCTGAACGGCCTGTCGCAGGATCCGTCGCAGGCGGTGAACAAGGGCGGCACGGTCGAGGTCGGCGGCATCAAGCTCACGCTCACACACGCGAACCACTCCTCGAGCGCGTTCGCCGACGGTCAGTTCCTGTACACGGGCGAGTCCTGCGGCTTCGTGGTCGAGGTCGAGGACGGGTTCACGCTCTACTTCGCCGGCGACACGAACGTGTTCGGCGACCTGTCGCTGATCGGCCGCATCTACTCGCCCGACGTCGTGATGCTGCCGATCGGCGACCACTACACGATGGGACCGCGCGAGGCGGCGGTCGCGCTCGAGCTGCTCGGAGCAGCACGCTGCGTGCCCTGTCACTACGGGACGTTCCCGCTCCTCACCGGCACACCGGAGGCGCTCCGCGAGCTCGCGCCGCCGGGGGTCGAGATCCTCGCGCCCGAGCCTGGCGAGACGCTCACGTTCTGATGCGCGAGCGGTGGTTCGGAGCCACGGGCCGCAAGGTCCCGCAGATCGCGCTCGAGGGGACGGTCGACCTCGAAGGCGCACTCGTTCTCGACGACGTCTCCGACCTCGCCGCCATCCACGGCGCGCACGAGGAGGGAACGCCGGTGGTCGTCCGGGCCTCGACGGTCGAGGAGGTGCACGCCGCGCTCTCGCTCGGCGCGGTCGCCTGTGCGCTCGTGAGCGACGCGGCGCTCCTCGAGCTCGATCTCGCGAACCTGACGTACGGCTAACGTGCTCGTCTCGACGTACTCGATCTGTGCGTGCGATCTCGACGCGCGGCAGTGGGGCGTCGCGGTGCAGTCGCGCTTCCTCGCCGTCGGCTCGATCGTGCCCTGGGCCGAGCCGTTGGTGGGCGCGATTGCGACCCAGTCCTGGGCGAACCCGCGCTACGGCCCGGACGGGCTGAGGATGCTCCGCGAGGGCCTCCCTGCCGAGAACGTCGTCGCACGCCTGACCGCCGCGGACGAGGATCGTGAGCAACGCCAGCTCGGCATGGTGGACGCGGAGGGTCGGGGGGCCGCGTACACCGGTGGGAAGTGCCACGAGTGGGCCGGCTCGAGGACGGGCGCGTGCTACGCGGCCCAGGGCAACATCCTCGTCTCGGGGGAGACGGTCGACGCGCTCGCGGACACGTTCGAGTCGGCGGGGAGCAAGCCGCTCGCAGAGCGTCTCCTCGACTGCCTCGACGCGGCGCAGGCGGCGGGAGGCGATCGGCGTGGACAGCAGTCGGCGGCGCTCCTCGTGGTCGGTCCCGAGCAAGGCTTCGCCGGGCTATCAGACGTCTTCGTCGACCTTCGCGTGGACGACCACGAACGCCCGCTCGCGGAGCTGCGCCGGATCTTCGGGATCCACCAGGAGCTCTTCGTCGCCACGCCCCGCGCGAAGTGGATCACCGTCGACGACGGCCTGCGCAGGGAGATCGCCGACCGCCTCGCGGTGCTCGGCTACGAGCGCCTCGAGGACTGGGCGGGCGACGCGAACCTGGAGGCGCGCGTCGACGGCGAGGACGAAGTCGACCCGTTCGTGCTCGAGCAGCTTCGCCGCCGATCCGAGTAGCCGTGCGGATCCTGGCGACGCATCGCTATCCCGGCCCGGCGCTCGCCGAGCTCGCGGACGCCGAGATCCTGCCGCTCGCCGCACTCGATGCGCCCCGTGCGGACGTCGAAGGGCTGGCCGTGGCGAACGAGGCGATCCCGCTCGATCTCCTGCCCTCGCTCCGCATCGTCGCGAACTTCGGGGTCGGCTACGACCGCATCGACGTGCGGGCCTGCGCCGAGCAAGGCGTCGTCGTCACGAACACCCCAGGTGTCCTCGACGCGGCGACCGCGGACCTCGCCTTCGCCCTGATCCTCGCCACGCGCAGGCAGGTCGTCGAGGGCGACCGGTTCGTGCGCTCAGGCGGCTGGAAGGCGGGGTGGGCTTCGGGCCGGCTCGCCGAGGAGCTTGCCGGCTCGACGCTCGGCATCGTCGGCCTCGGCCGGATCGGCGGCGCCGTCGCACGGCGCGCGCAGGGATTCGATCTGCGCGTCCTCTACACCCGCCGCTCGCACGTCGAGACCGACCTGGGCGAGCGCCGCGAGCTCGACGAGCTGCTCACTGAGTCCGACGTGGTGACGATCCACACCCCGCTCACTCCGGAGACCGACGGCCTGATCGACGCACGGCGCCTCGCGCTCCTCCGCGACGGTGCGTGCCTCGTGAACACGGCGCGCGGCGAGATCGTGGACGAGCGCGCGCTCGCCGCGGAGCTCGCCTCCGGCCGGCTACGGGCAGGGCTCGACGTATTCGTCGACGAGCCGAACGTGCCGGAGGAGCTCTTGGCACTGCCGAACGTCGTCCTGACGCCTCATCTCGGCAGTGCGACGAGACAGACCCGCGAGGCGATGACCCGGCTCATGGTGGACAACCTCCTCGCCGTGGAGCGCGGCGAGCCGCCGCTCACGCCAGTCCCGACCTGAAGCCGGCGCTAAGGCCACCGTAAGGGTCATCGCCATCATGCGGGATGTAGGAGGGGAACCGGGGACGACACCGATGAGCGGATACGAGCGGCCTGGCGGCGTATCGCTCGCATCCGCTCTCGTGTCGCAGGCGCGGCCGCGATCAACGGTCACCGGGAAGCCTGAGGCCCTCGGCGAGAGAACGGAAAGCGGGAACCGGGTCGTGGTCGGGGGACGTCACGACGAGGACGGCTCCGGGCTCGGGCCCGGCAAGTGAGCCGACGAGAAGCTCGAGCCCGACGGCGAGCGCGAACGCCTTGTGCGCGTGCTCGCCGCCGAAGGGGACCAGGTCCTCCGGGCGTGCCGAGCCCTCGAGCACGTCGCCGTGCGTCACCGCGCCCATGGACACGTCGGCGACCAGCGGCTCCCCGTCGCTCGCGGGAATCGCGATCGCGAGCGGATTCGTCCCGGTCAGCGGAGGACCGCCTTCGGGATGGGGCAGGCGCCGGGGCGAGGTCGCGGTCAGCAGCGCGACGAGGCCTCCTTCCGCCAGCCGTCGCGCCCAGTAGCCGAGGACTCCGGTCGGGAAGCAGCGTTCCGCGACGACTACACGCGCCTGCGCTGGAGGGCTCGCAAGCGTCGCCCGGACGATCTCGTCGAGCACGAGGTAGCCGAGCGCGCCGTTCCCGTCCCAGCGCTCGAAGCCCTCTTCGAGCAAGGCCCGGCGAGGGCGTGCAGCCGGGTCGAACACCTGCGTCTCGAGCCACTCGACGCGCGCGAGGCCGTGACCGTGTTTCCCGCGGCGGTCGGCATCGGCGAAGTGCGCGACGAGCACCTCGGCGGCTTCCGCGTCGAGGCCGAGCCTTCGCAGCTGCTCGCGCGCCTCCTCGGTCGTCATGCGGGGAAGGCCTTCGTGCGGAAACGCTGCACGGGCCAGCCGCGCTCGGCCGCGATCCGCCGCAGCGCGCGGTCGGGGTTGACAGCGACCGCGTGCCCGACCGCCTCGAGGAAGGGGACGTCGCTCGCCGAGTCGGAGTACGCCGTGGACGCCGTGAGGTCGATGCCCTCCTCCTCTGCGAGCACGACGAGCGCCTCCTCCTTGGCAGTGCCGTAGAGGCGACGCCCGAGCCTGCCCGTGTACCTGCCGTCGACGACCTCCGCGGTCGAGCCGATGCCACCATCGAACCCGAGCTCCGCGACGAGCGCGTCGACGATCTCCTGGAGCGCGGCTGACACGATGAACGAGCGCTGGTCGCGGCCGCGATGGTCGGTGACGAGGTCGAGCGCCTCGCGGTACACGTGCGGCCTGAAGGCCGTTCCGACGGCCTCGGCGACGATTCCCCGGAACTCGTCCACCGGCATGCCCGCGAGGAAAGCCATTCCGGTCTCGGCGGTCTGGCCCACGCGCGCCTGACCTGCGCCGAACCGGACGAAGACGAGTTGCGCGACCGTCGCTTTCGCCAGATCTCGCCGCCGCAGCAGTCCTCTGCTGTGAAAGGCGGGTGCCAGCGAGAGCGAGCTCGACCGCGAGATCAGCGTGCGGTCGAGGTCGAAGAACGCGGCACCCGGCACGCGGCGAGTCTACGGAGGGCTAGCCGAGGATCGTGAGCGGCTTGCGGATCGTGCCTGCCCTCGACGCGGCGACCGACTCGGCGAGGGCCATGATCGCGGCCGCCGACTCGGACTCCGGCGCGACCTCGAGCACGGGGTTGCCGTCGTCCGCGGACTCGCGCAGCACCGGATCCAGCGGGATCCGGGCGAGGAGGGGCACGCCGATCTCGTCCGCGAGGGCCTGGCCGCCGCCGGAGCCGAACAGCTCCTGGCCGGTTCCCACGAGGTAGGACATGTTCTCGACCGCGCCGACGACGCGCATGCCGGTCTTCAGCGCCATCTGTGCGGCGCGCACCGCGACCTGCTGCGCCGCGGGCTGCGGTGTCGTGACGATGAGCGCCTCCGCGCGCGGCAGGAGCTGACCCAGCGACATCGCGACATCGCCGGTGCCGGGCGGCATGTCGACGAGCAATGTGTCGATCTCGCCCCAGTGCACATCGGAGAGGAACTGCTCGAGCGCCTTGTGCAGCATCGGCCCGCGCCACATGATCGGCGCGTTCTCCTCCAGGAAGAAACCGATCGACATGAGCTTCAGGTCTCCGCGGACGGGCGGCACGATCATCTCGTCGACCGCGATCGGCTTCTGGTGCACGCCTAGCATGTGCGGGATCGAATGGCCGTACACGTCTGCATCGAGCACGCCGACCTGTTCGCCGAGCGTCGAGAGTGCGTACGCGAGGTTCGCGGTGAGCGTCGACTTGCCGACGCCGCCCTTTCCGGACGCGACTGCGAGCACACGCGTCGACGGCAAGAGCGAGATGCTCCGCTCCTCGCGCCCTCCGCGCAGCCGCGTCGCGAGGGCCGCCTTCTCCGCCGGCGTCATCACGTCGAAGCCGAGCCGCACGGAGGTGACGCCGGCAACCTCGCCGACGAACCTTCCGACCTGCTCCTCGAACGCGTGGCGAAGCGGACAGCCGGCGACGGTGAGCGCGATCGTCACCGAGACGGCGCCGTCGTCCTCCACGAGCACGTCGCGCACCATGTCGAGCTCGGTGACAGGGCGCTTGAGCTCGGGGTCGATGACCTGCTCGAGCGCCTTGAGGATCGCGTCGCGGTCGGGCTTCACGAACTGAGCGTACAGGCAGGTATCTAGGACGAGAGCGCGCGTGCGACGTCTTCGACGAGGCCCGTCGAGCCGGCGGCCGCAAGCCGGGAGCGCGGCACGAGATCGAGCGGCGCGGAGGCGAACGGTGGGTCCTCGAACAGGTCGATCGCGAGCCCGCACTCGAGGACGAGCAGCTGCGCCGCGGCGATGTCCACCGAGCGCGCCTCCTTCAACGAGCAGACGGCGTCGACGCGCCCCGCGGCGAGATGACACAGGGAGAGCGCGAGCGATCCCATCACCCGGAAGCGGCCGGCGATCTCGGCCACGGGGCCTGCGCGCTCTGCGATCGCGCGTGCGGTCGTGCCCTCGAAGGCGAGGATCTCGATCGTCTCCTTCGGGCGGACGGCGCCCAGCGGCTCCCCGCCCAGGAAAGCGCCGCCCCCACGGGTCGCGGTCCACTCCTCGCCCGTCCCGAAGTCGTGCACGAAGCCGAAGGTCACGTCGCCCATCGTCGGCCCGTCGGCGACTGCGAGCGAGAACGAGAAGAAGGGGATGTCGCGCTTCGCGTTGACGGATCCGTCGATCGGGTCGACGACCACGACCTGCCGTCCGCCCGTCCCGAACATGCGTGTCCCGAGCTCCTCCGACACGAGGACGAAGCTCTCTCCGCTCGCCTCGAGCAGGGCCACCACGGCGTCCTCGGCTGCCTGGTCGATCGCCGTCGTGTCGTCGCCGCCCTCGCCACGTCGGAGGACCGGCTCACGCTCCACGCGGGTGGGAAGCCGCTCGAGGACCTGCCGGATGTCGGCAACGCAATCGCGGCAGAGCTCGAGCCAGGGGCTCACGGGTCCACCGGGTGGAAGAGGAGGCCCGAGAGCGGCTTCGGGAAGAAGTACGTGCTCTTCGCGGGCATGCGCTCGCCGCGTCTGGCGACGGCGAACACGTCCTCGAGCCGCGGCTCGCGGAGCAGGTACGCAGCGTCGGCAGAGCCGGAGTCGACCGCCGCGACGGCCTCCTGCACGCGCGGCGTGTAGCGGAGGCCCTCGAGGCCGTGACGGTCGACGAGCTCGACGTCCAGCTCACCCTCGCGGCCGCGCACGAGCTCGGCGCCCTTGCTGCTGTACGCGATGGCGACAGACCGCTCCGGAGGCTCTTCCTCCAGTCGTACGAGCGCCTCCTCGACGCTCGCGACCGGCTCGCCTTCGCTCAGGTCGCGGAGATCGGGGCGTCCCTCGAACACGCGATGGGTCGGGAAGGCATGCAGACCGGGATCGCCTGTCGAGACGAAGAGCGCCATCACCCGTCCCTCGCTCGCGCCGGCCTCGGCGGCGAAGGCGAGTGCGCTCTCGTAGCGGTGATGCCCGTCCGCGATGAGGAGCTGCGCATCGCCGACCGCGTCCGCCGCGGGCACGCCCAGCCGCCACAGCCTCACACCGTCGACAGCCGCGTCGGGCTCGCCGTCCGGGCGCTCGGCGCCGAGCGGGGAGTCGACGAGGAGGAAGAGCGGCTCCGGGTGCACGCGCGTCTCGCGCAGGAGTCGCAGCCGCTCCTCGCTCGTCCGCGCGTCGGTGCGCTCGTGCGGCAGCACGGTGCCCGTCGCGTACGGCTCGACGGCGAGCGAGGCGATGATCCCCTGTCGCTCACGCCGCACGCCGTCCGGGCCCGTGTACTCCTCGGCGATGAACCAGGCCGAGGGCTCCGCCTCCCGCTCGAGCACCCCGTCCGCCAGCCAGCCGCGGTAGAGCTCCCCCGCGTGCTCGGCCGAGTCGGGCAGCGTCAGGTGGACGACGTTGTGCGGGCTGCGGGTGTAGAGACGGTCGCGTTCCTCCTCCGTCACGGCGTCGTACGGCGGCGCTACGAGGTCGGCCAGCGGACCGGCCGCGCCGGAGTAGCGGACGGCGCGGAAGCCCTGCACGTCGGCCATGGATCGCGAGCGTACCAACGGGGTATCCCGGCGAACCGAGCCATAGACTGGAGGCGTGACGACGATCGCGGAGCTCGCCGAGGACCGCACGGTCGAGGGCGTGTTCGCAGTCGTCAAGAAGGAGCGGCGAAGGACGCGCGCGGGCGCCGCCTACCTCGCGCTCGAGCTCGCCGACGCGAGCGGGCGGATCGAAGGACGGGTGTGGAACGATGTCGAGCTCCTCGACTCGCGCTTCGACCAGGGCGACGCGGTCCGCGTCCTCGGTCGGGTGGAGCGCTTCGGCGGCAAGCTCCAGCTCCAGGTGCGGACACTCGAGACCGCCGAGGATGCCGACCCCTCTGCTCTCGTGCCGACGATTCGCCGCGACGCGGACGAGCTCGACGGCTTCCTCGAGTTCCTGGCGGCGGAGATCTCCCATCCCGAGCTCGCCGGCCTCGTCACGGCGTTCCTCGCGGACCCGGATCTGCGCGCCTCCCTGCGCACGCTCCCCGCTGCGGGCGCCGACGGCCACCACGGCTATGCAGGAGGGCTCCTCGAGCACACGGTCGGCGTCACAACGCTCTGCCGCGAGACCGCGCAGCTCCACCCACGTCTGCGCGCCGACCTCCTGCTCGCGGCGGCGATCCTGCACGACGTCGGGCGCGCACGCGAGCTTCGGACCGGCCCCGGGTTCGTGGCGACCGACGAAGGCCGCCTCCTCGGGCACGTCCACCTCGGGCTGCGCATGATCGAGGAGCGCGCGAGCGGCGTGGATCCCGCCGTGCGCGCGGAGCTGCTGCACGCCGTCGCCTGCCACCACGACCGGCAGGCAGCTCGTACCGCCGAGGCGGCGGTTCTGTACCACGCGAACCAGCTCGACGCCCAGGCCGCCGTCCGGCCCGTCGGCGACGACTAGCGCCCGTGGCGGCGCTGCTGGCGCTCTCCGGCGCCGCCTTCTGGGGCGTCGGCGATTTCCTCGGCGGCCTGGCTGCGCGGCGGCTGGCCGTCCTCGCGGTGCTCGCGATCTCGCAGGCGATCGGTCTCGCCGGCGTCTTCCTCTGGGTCCTGCTCGCGGGTGAAGCGTTCCCGGGCATCGAGGAGCTGCTCCCGGCTGCAGGAGCCGGCATCGCCGGCCTCGTGGGGCTCGGCGCGCTGTACCGCGGCCTCGCGGTCGGGGCGATGGGCATCGTCGCGCCGATCAGCGCCGCCTCGCCGGTCGTGCCGTTGGGGGTCGACGCCGCTCGAGGCATCACACCCGGCGCCCTGCAGTGGCTCGGCGTCCTGCTCGTGCTCGCCGGCATCGTCACGCTCTCGCGAGAGCCGTCGGGCATCGGGCGGGAGCGGTTCGCCGCGGGCGCGGGGCTGGCGCTCGTCGCGGCGCTCGGGTTCGGGACCTTCGTCGTCGGCCTCGACGCCGGCTCCGACGAGAGTGCCCCCTGGGCGGTCGTCGCGGCACGCTCGGCATCCGTCGCGCTGGCGCTCATCGCGCTCGTCGTCACCTCGACCTCCCTCCGCGCACCGCGCAACCTTTGGCCGATGCTGATCGGCGTGGGCGTGTTCGACACGGCCGCCAACGTCTGCGTCGCCTTTGCGACCACGAAGGGCGCGGCCGGGATCGTCGGGGTGCTGAGTGCCCTCTACCCGGTCGTGACGATCCTGCTCGCGCGCGTCGTGCTCGCGGAGAGGCTGAGCCGGCAGCGCCGGGCAGGCGGGGTGGTCGCGCTGGGCGGCGCGGCGCTCGTGGCAGCGGGGTAGGGCGGCGCCGCACACGTATGATGCGGCGGCTGGTTCAGGCGCCGATCGACCAAGGAGCGGAGATGCGCCAAGCGTTCATGTCCATCGAGAAGGGCTTCACGACCTATTCGGAGGGTATGACGCGTGGCACGGAAAACGCTGAACTTGGGGATCCTGGCGCATGTAGACGCCGGTAAGACGACACTTTCGGAGCGGCTGCTCTACGCAGCCGGCGTGCTCGACGAGGTCGGCAGCGTCGACAAGGGCACGACCCACACGGACTCCCTCGCGCTCGAGCGGCAGCGTGGGATCACCATCAAGTCGGCAGTCGCGTCGTTCGAGATCGACGACGTGACGGTCAACCTGATCGACACACCGGGTCATCCGGACTTCATCGCCGAGGTCGAGCGCTCGCTCGGCGTGCTGGACGGCGCCGTGCTCGTGCTGTCCGCCGTCGAGGGAGTGCAACCGCAGACCCGTCTCCTGATGCGGGCGTTGCGGCGCCTGCGCATCCCGACGCTCCTCTTCGTGAACAAGATCGACCGCGCCGGCGCCGGTGACGAGCGCGTGCTGGAGGAGATTGCCGAGCGCCTGACGCCCGCGATCGTCGCCATGGGGACGGTGGAAGGCCTCGGGACACGCGGCGCCGGGTTCACGGCGTGGGGCGCGAAAGACGGAGAGTTCCGGACGAGGCTCGCCGAGGCGCTCGCCGAGCGGGACGACTCGCTGCTGTCGGCCTTCGTCGAGGACGACGAGATCCCGTACCTTCGGTTGCGCGACGAGCTCCGCGCCCAGACGAGGCAGGCCGTCCTGCATCCGGTCTTCTTCGGATCGGCGACGACCGGAGCTGGCGTCGAGGCGCTGCAGGCCGGAATCGCGGAGCTGCTGTCCGCGACCGGCGGCGACGCCGAGGGCGCGGTCTCGGGCACCGTCTTCAAGATCGAGCGCGGACCTGCCGGGGAGAAGGTCGCGTACGTGCGTATGTTCTCGGGCGCCGTGCACACGCGGGACCGGGTGCTGGTCGGCGGCGAGAGCGAAGAGAAGGTGACCGCGGTCAGCGTGTTCGACCAGGGGGCAGTCGTCCAGGGCGCGGCGGTCTCGGCCGGTGAGATCGGGAAGCTGTGGGGGCTCGCCGGAGTGCGGATCGGGGACGCGATCGGCCAACCGGCGAGAGGCGCGACCGAGCACCACTTCGCTCCCCCGACGCTCGAGACGGTCGTCGTGCCGAGCGACCTGGAGGACCGGGCGCGGCTGCGAGTCGCGCTCGAGCAGCTCGCCGAGCAGGACCCGCTGATCGACGTCAGGCAGGACGACGTGCGGCGCGAACTCTCCGTCTCGCTCTACGGCGAGGTCCAGAAGGAGGTCGTCCAGGCGACCCTCGCGAGTGACTTCGGCGTCGACGTGACCTTCCGCGAGACGACGATGATTCACGTCGAGCGCCCGGTCGGCACGGGAACCGCCATCGAGATCCTCCAGGACGAGGAGAACCCTTTTCTCGCCACGGTCGGGTTGCGCGTCGAGCCGGCGCGGCCCGGTTCGGGCATCGAGTTCCGCTTCGGCCTGGACCCGCGCCTGCTCCCCCTCTACATCTTCAAGACGGCCGACCGCTTCGCCGAGTTCATGACGCAGCACGTTCGGCGCACGCTGCAGGAGGGCCTGCACGGCTGGCGGGTCACGGACTGCACCGTGACGCTGACCGACTGCGGCTACTACATCGGGGACGGCGCCGGGAAACGTCCAGGCGGTCTCGGCCTACACGGATCGCGCACGTCGGCGACCGACTTCCGCCGGCTGACGCCCCTGGTCGTCATGCGCGCGCTCGAGCGGGCCCGAACCGTTGTCTGCGAGCCGGTCGCACGCGTCAGGCTCGAGATCCCGACCACCACCCTCGGCGCCGTGCTGCCCGCGCTCGCACGTCTCGAGGCGTCGTTCGGGGCGCCGTCGCCGCTCGAGGGAAGGCTCACCGTCGTCGAGACCGTCCTCGCTTCGGCGCGGATACACGACCTCCAGCGACAACTTCCGGGCCTGAGTGGCGGCGAGGGCGTTCTCGAGTCGGACTTCGCCGGCTATCGGGCGGTCAGCGGCGAACCGCCGACGCGTCCGAGGACGACACCGAGCCCGCTCAATCTCGAGGAGTACGCGATACACATCGTGCGTCCGGCCACCCGCACGGGCACATCGCTGCCGTGACGCCGGTCAGACGTTGAAGCGGACGTTCAGCACGTCGCCGTCCGCGACGATGTAGCTCTTCCCCTCGAGCCGCTGCAGGCCACGCCGCGCGGCCTCTGCGTGCGAGCCCGAGGAGACGAGATCGTCCCAGCGGATCACCTCGCAGCGGATGAACCCGCGGGCGATGTCCGTATGGATGCTCTCCGCTGCCTCGAGCGCGCTCTGGCCCTGGCGCAGCGTCCACGAACGGGCCTCGGTGTCGCCAGCCGTGAAGAACACGATCAGCCCGAGCGCATCCTTCAGGTGCGTGACGATCTGGTCGAGCGCCGACGGCCCGTCGCGAAACTCGGCCGCCTCCTCGGGCGGCAACTCGGCGAGCTCCATCTCCAGCTTGCAGTCGATCCCGCCGGGGCCGTTGACAACGGCGATGAGCGGCTTCGTCGTCAGCGGCTCGAGCTCCGCCGAAAGCTCGCCTTGCCAGTCGGTGAGCGCCTTCCCGGCCTCGAGGTGCGCGAGCAGGCCTTCGAGCCGTTCGGCGTCGACGCGCTTCGCTGGGTCCCCGGACTTCGCCTCCTTCCGCACCTTCTCGAGCCGCCGCTCGACGTGGTCGCGATCGGCGACGAGCAGCTCGAGCCGGATCGCCTCGAGATCGTCGTCCGGGCTCGACTCCGAGGAGAAGCCGTCGGCGACGGCGAGCAGAGCGTCCGACTCACGTAGCCCGGCGACGAGCGAGCCACCAGTGCCGGGAACGTCCATGACGCGGATCGCGGCCGGCGTGACCTTGCGTGACCCGACGACGCGCGCGACCTCCTCGAGCCGCTCGTCGGGGATCGTCGCGACGCCGACGTTCGCCTTCTCGGTGACTGACGCGTACGCAGTGACCTCCGCGCCGGCTCGCGTGAGAGCGTTGAAGAGCGTCGTCTTGCCGGAGTTGGGCAGGCCGACGAGCCCGACCTGCATGGGCATCGCGAGCCGGGCCTCTAGCCCTCGAAGCCGACGCGGCCCTCGCGGGCGAAGCGCTTCGCGTAGAGCACGCGCGGCAGCACGAGCAGGATGTTGCCGTCGGTCGCCTCGAGGGACAGCGTCGGGCCGCCGTCGCCCTTGCTCAGCGCCTGCTCGAGGGCATCCGCGCTCGTCGGACGTCACGAGCCAGCTCAGGACTCTGACCGCCCTCGAGCGCGACCTCGATGCGGACGAACGAGTCTTCAACCACCGCGAACCACCTCCGTCAGGACGCCGTGAACGGTATCTGGATGGACGAACGCGACCTCGAGCCCGTAGAGCCCCCGGCGCGGAACCTCGTCGATCAGGCGCGCACCCGCCTCCGTCGAGCTCGCGCAGCATCGCCTCGACGTCGTCCGTCTCGAGCGCGACGTGATGCATGCCGGGCCCACGGCGCGCAAGGAAGCGACCGACCGGCGTGTCCTCGCCCGTCGGCTCGAGGAGCTCGATCCGCCCTGTGCCCACGAGCAGCGCCGCGGCCTCGACACCCTGCTCGGCGAGCGAGTCGCGATGCTCGACCGTCGCACCGAAGAGGCGCTCGTAGGTCGCGATCGCCTCGTCGAGGTCGGTCACGGCCACGCCGACATGGTGGATTCCGCGGAGCGCCACGCGGGCGATGCTATCCGCGTGCGCGTCTCGTCTAGTCGCGCATCGGGAGAGCGCGCACGGTCCCGACCGTCTCCGACGAGCGCGACTCGGGCTTCGTGTCCGCGAGCAGCGCCTCGAGCTCCCCGCGGTCGAGCGTCTCCTTCTCGAGCAGCGCCTCGGCGACGCGGTCGAGCGCCGGCCGGTGCTTGACGAGCAGCCGCTGCGCCTCCTCGTAGGCGCCGTCCGTCAGCCGCGCCTGCTCGGAGTCGCGCATGCGCTTCGTCTCCTCCGACAGCGCGTAGTTGTCCGCACGCATCGTCCGCGACGGGGCGATCTCGGACATGCCGTACTCGAACACCATCGAGCGCGCGATGGTCGTGACCCGCTCGAGGTCGTTCGCCGCACCGTTCGTGATCCGGCCGAAGACGATCTGCTCGGCGGCGCGTCCGGCGAGGAAGACCATCATCAGGTCGACGAACTCCTCGCGCGTGTGCAGGTAGCGGTCCTCGTTCGGCATGTTGAGCGTGTAGCCGAGCGCCTGCCCTCGCGAGACGATAGTCGCCTTCTGCGCGGGGAAGAGCTCGCCGACGAGATGCGACATGACCGCGTGCCCGGCCTCGTGGTAGGCGAGGATCCGCTTCTCCTTGTCCGAGACGACGCGCCGCTGCTGGAGCCCGGCGACGATGCGCTCCATCGCGGCCTCGAAGTCCGCGTAGCGGATGTACTGCGCGCCCGTGCGAGCGGCGATGATCGCGGCCTCGTTGCAGAGGTTCGCGAGGTCGGCGCCGGTGAGCCCCGAGGTCTGGCGGGCGACCCGCCCGAGGTCGACGTCGGCGGCGAGCGGCTTGCCGCTGCGTGTGGACGCCGAGGATCTCCTCGCGTCCGGCGACGTCCGGCGGAGCGACGTTCACCTGACGGTCGAAACGGCCCGGGCGCAGTAGTGCGGGGTCGAGATCCTGGAGTCTGTTCGAAGCTGCCATGACGATGACCTCGTCCCGGGCACCGAAGCCGTCGAGCTCGACGAGGAGCTGGTTCAGCGTCTGGTCGTGCTCGCGATGGATGCCGCCGCCCGTGCGCGCCGAGCCGACAGCGTCGAGCTCGTCGATGAAGACGATCGCGGGCGTGTTCTTACGCGCTTCCTCGAAGAGCTTGCGGATGCGGGCCGCGCCGAGGCCGGCGAACATCTCGACGAACGACGAGGCGCTCGCCGAGTAGAAGTTCGCGCCCGAGGCGCTTGCGACGGCCTTGGCGAGCGAGTGTCTTCCCGGTGCCCGGCGGACCGTGCAGGAGGATCCCGCGTGGAACGCGCGCACCGAGACGCTCGAAGCGCCTGCGGTCACGCAGGAAGTCGACGACCTCCTGGAGCTCCTCCTTCGCCTCGTCGAGCCCGGCGACGTCTTCCCAGGCGACCTCGACCTGCGACCCCTTGACGACCGGCGCCGGCTTCGCGCGCGGCATGAACCGGATCGTCCAGATGAGAAGGGCGATGACGACCCCGAAGAAGACGATCGGAAGCCAGGTGATCAGCGTGTACTCGAGGTCGCCCACGCCTGTTCACTATCGGCACGGAGGCGCCGCACCTCAAGGGCAGTGCTCTAGCCTTGAGCACGGTGCCGGGCGAGCTGCCACTTCCCTCGCACGTCGACCTCGAGGGCATCGGGCGCGTGTGGAAGGTCGACTACGAGGCCCGCTTCTTCGATGCGGTCGCGTGGGCTTCGAAGCACGGGATCGGGCGGGCGGCCGCGGACGAGCTGCGGACCTGTCTACTGCTCGTAGACGAGCAGAACACGTTCTGCACGCCGGGGTTCGAGCTCTTCGTCGCCGGGCGGTCCGGCACGGGCGCCGCAGACGACACGAAGCGCCTCTGCTCGTTCCTCTACCGGAACCTCGGCGCGATCACAGAGATCGTGGTCACGCTCGACACGCACCAGGCGTTCCAGATCTTCCACGCGCCGTTCCTCGTCGACGAGGAAGGTCGTCACCCGGATCCGTACACGCTCGTCACGGTGGAGGACGCTCGAGTCGGGTCGCTGGCAGGTGAGCCCGGACACGGCGACGACTCTCGGCCTCGGCCGGGAAGCGGCCACCGACCACCTCCGCGCGTACGTGGAGGAACTCGCCGCCGGCGGCAAGTACGCGCTCACGATCTGGCCGTTCCACGCGCTGCTCGGCGGGATCGGCCACGCGCTCGTGAGCGAGATCGAGGAGGCGCGTCTTCTTCCATGCGACCGCGCGGTACGCCGAGACGCGGTTCGAGGTCAAGGGCAGGAGCCCACTCACCGAGCACTACTCCGTGCTCGGGCCGGAGGTGGAGCGTGGACCGCACGGCGAGCTCCTGGGCGAGCGGAACGCCAGCGCTCGTCGAGCATCTCGCAGGCTTCGACGCGGTCGTCGTCGCCGGACAGGCGAAGAGCCACTGCGTCGCCTGGACGATCGAGGATCTGCTCGAGGACGTGCCCGAGCTGGCTCCGCGCCTCTACCTGCTCGAGGACTGCTCGTCGCCCGTCGTCGTTCCCGGCGCCGTCGACTACACGGACGAGGCCGATTCGGCGTTCGCGCGCTTCGCGGAGGCCGGAGCCCACGTCGTCCGCTCGACCGAGCCTCTCGCGTCCTGGCCCGGCGTGCTCGGCGGCGCACTCGCTACGTGACGCGCTCGAGCCGCTCGTTCGGGCCGGTAGGCGCGCCCCTCCTTCGCGGAGGGCTTCCCCTCGGTGAGGACGACGTCGGCGGTGAAGTCGTTGGCGCCGCGCAGGAGCGAGGAGCCGACGCCGTACGCGTCCACCGGCACTCCCCGCTCCTCGAAACGCTCGATCTTCTCGACCGTGAAGCCGCCGGAGACGACGATCTTCACGTCGCGGTAGCCGCCGGCGTCGAGGGCCTTGCGAACCTTCTGGACGAGCAGCTCGTTCACACCGCGCGCGTCGATGTCATCGCTTCCCTCGTCCAGCAGCGAGTGGTCGACGAGGCTCTCGGACGTGTCGAGCCGGACTCCCCAGAGCCGCGGCCCGAGCGCCTCCGCGACCTCGAGCGCTGTCCGCACGGAGTCGTTCTCGAAGTCGACGAGGACGGTGACGTTCATGTCCTCGGACGCCCATTCGGCGAAAACCCCCGCCGCCTCGACGGTGTCGCCGCCGCAGGCCGCGATGAGCGCATGCGGCACGGTGCCCACGCCGCGTCCTCCCCACCACGATGCCTGCGCGTCGGAGGTGACGCCGATCGGCGAGCCCAGGACCTGCCCTGCGACGTACGCCGCGTACCCGTCTCCCGTCTGCACGCGATGGTGGTCGTGCCGCGCGGGCATGAAGATGATCGGCTTGCCGCGCGCCGCTTCGAGCACCCGCGCCACGTTCGTCGACACCAGCGTGCGCCGCGCCAGGACGCCCAGGTAAACCGTCTCGAGGTGCGCGAAGACGGTGTAGTCGCCCTCGATCGTGAGGACCGTCTCCCGTGGATCGATCCAGTCGCCGTCGTGCAGGGCGTGCACCTCGAGCCCTTCCCAGTCGTGCGAGCAGAGCTCGAGGATCGCGACCGCCTCGTCCATCCCTCCGAGCAGCGCACGGTTCTTCTGAAAGACCTGCACGAGCACGCGCGGATGCCGCCCGCCAGCAAGCAGCGCGGCCCGGGCGTGGTTGAAGTACGCATCCGTGTACCAGCCGTCGCGCATCTTCGCGACGGGGAGCTCGAAGACCTCGGGGTCGAGCCGCTCGCGCGGCCGCCAGGTCATGTCTCGAGCGCGAGGCAGGCGTCGCGGGCCGCGTTCGCGACCTCGACCTGGTCCGCCGACGGCTCGGCCGTCGAGAAGCGGCGCTGGAGCTCATATCCCGGCCGCGCGAGGGCGCGGGCAACGGGGTTCTGCGGATTCCGGAGCATCCATCCGAAGAGCTCGACCGAGGCCCCGACCGCGACCGTCGTTCCGAGCAGCCGAGCGACCCCGCGCGCGGGTGCGGGCGCCTTCCCGGCCGCGACGTTCGCCGCGACCGACGCGACGACGAGCGGGCCGATCAGCTGAGATCCGCAACGCGGATGCTCCTTCGGCGCAGGCGCTCCGGTCTCGTAGGTGCCGATCGACATGTGTTCAGCGCCGTGGTACGCCGCGAGATCCGGCCCGCGCAGCGCGAGCACCGCGGGGGCGAGTGCCGCTGTCCCGGCGAGCACCTCGCGGCCTCCCGTGGACAGGACGCGCGAGCGCCTGATGCCGCGCGTGAGGATCGTGGAGGCGGCGATGCCGCCGATGACGGCCGGTCGCTCGAACGGAAAGCGCGCCTGCGGAAGCCTTCGGCGCACGATCGGGAGCAGCGCGAAGGCCTCGGCGAGGCGAAGCGGCCCCCGGAGCACGGGTGCGGTCACGGACTTGCCGAACCGCGGCTTGGCTCCGGAGGCGACGTGGAGCTTTCCCTCGTCGTCGCGCACCGCACATCCCCACGCGGTCGGGCCGTGCACGAGCACCCCGTTCTGCAATGCCATTCCGCCGAGCCTGATCGTGTCCATCCGCGAGAGGGTAGCGGCCGCCTCGGCCTGGCCCGGCGGCGCTCAGCCGGATTCGGCGAGCGTCCTCAGCGCCTGCTGGAGCTCGTCCGCCGCGGGCCCTCGCGAGAGCGGGGCACCGTCGAGCGCGATCCAGGGCAGGATCTCGCGGACGGACGAGGAGGTGAAGACCTCCTCGGCGCCGGCCATCGCCTCGAGTGGGTACGCGCCTTCCTCGACGGAGTAGCCGACCGTCGACGCGAGCTCGAGCAACGCCCCGCGCGTGACTCCGGCGAGGATCCCGAGATCGAGCGAGGGCGTGAAGAGCGTCTCGCCACTCCGCCACCACACGTTCGTCACCGTCCCCTCGAGCACGACGCCGTCGGCGTCGACGAAGATCGCCTCGTGCGCGCCACGACGTCTCGCCTCCGCCTCGGCTGCCATGTTGACGGCGTAGCTCGTGGACTTCACGCCGGGCAGGAGCCAGGGCGCGGTCGCCCGGATCCCGAGGAGCGAGATGCCCTTCACGCCCTTCGCGCGAGCGTCCTCGATCCACGCCGGGATCGCGCTCAGGATGGCGAGCCCGGTCGGCGGTCCGTCACCCGAGCCTCCGGTCCACACCAGCCGCAGCACCGCGTCGCCGCCGTCGAGCTGCGCGAGCACGTCCGAGGCGAGCCCGTCGATCTCGGCACGCGGGACTGCCGCCAGCCCGATGAGGCGCGACGAGGCTTCCAGGCGGTCGAGGTGGGTCGGCAGACGGAACGGCCTGCCGCCGTAGACGCGCAGTGTCTCGAACGCCGCTCGCCCCCGCAGGAGGGCGTCGTCGTCGGCGCGAACGACGGGCTCGTCCGGGTCGACGAGGCCGCGCCCCGTCGCCGCCACGGCGAGGAGGCTCAATGCGTCCTCGCGGGCGCCGTGAAGGGCGCGCCGATCGCGTCGAGCAGCGGCCGCGCCTTCGTCCACGACTCCGCGACCTCGGCGGGACCGTCCGAGTCCCAGACGATGCCGCCGCCGACCCAGAGATGGATGCGGCCCTCGGCGACCGCGAACGTCCGGATCGTGAGCGCGAGCTCGAGGTCGCCGTTCCCGTAGACGCGGCCGAGCGCTCCCATCGAGGCGCCCCTTCCGACCGGCTCGAGCGCCGCGATCAGGTCGACCGCGGCGATCTTCGGCGCGCCCGTCACCGAGCCGCCGGGGAAGGTCGCCTCGAGCAGCTCGCCGAGCCCGACGCCTTCGCGCAACGTGCCCTGGACGGTCGAGACCATGTGCTCGACGCCCGCGAGCTCGCGGGTCGCCATGAGCTCCGGCCAGCGGACGGATCCGGGCTCGCAGACCCGCGAGAGGTCGTTGCGCTCGAGGTCGACGATCATGACGTGCTCCGCGGAGTCCTTCTCGGACTCGGCGAGCTCGTCGCCCTCGCCGAGCGGTCGCGTTCCCTTGATCGGCATCGTCCACACCTCCCGGCCGCGCCTGGCGAGGAAGAGCTCGGGCGAGGCCGACACGACCGCCCACCCGTCGCCGCGGAACGGCGTTGGGTGCAAGGGCCGAAGCGGCTCGAGCCCGGCAGCGAGGGCGGCCGCGTCGCCCGCGAACGGCGCCCATAGATGCTGCACGAGGTTGACCTGATACACGTCGCCGCGCGCGATCGCCTCGCGCACGCGCTCGATCGCATCCTCGTGGTCGCCGGCAGTCCAGGTCGCTTCCCAGGTGCCGACGACGAATCCGTGGTGACTCTCGCCACTCGCTCCCTCGGCCTGGTCGAGCACACGGCACGCTGCGAAGGGGAGCGGGCACGGCTCGGCGGGCGGCGGCGACGGGTCGCGGCGGATGCGCTGCGAGAGCCCGTACCCGAGATAGAGCTCGGCGACGAGCCGCTCGCCTCCTGGACCGAAGAATCCCTGGTCGCGTAGCCAGTCCTCGATCCGCTCGAACGCCCTGTGCGGCTCGTGGAGCTCGAGGATCGCGCCCTCAGCCACGAACGCGCTCTCGAACCGCCGCCGCAAGCTCCGCGTAGGCCGCAGCCAGGTCGTCGCGCCAGAAGATCGCGCTCCCCGCGACGAGCAGGTCGGCGCCCGCCGCGCGGGCCTGCGTGATCGTGGTCGCGTTGATCCCGCCGTCCACCTGGATCCTCGTGCCCGCGGGGAGGAGCTCGCGCAAGCGCTCGATGCGGCCGAGCGACTCGGGCATGAACGACTGGCCCGAGTAGCCGGGGTGAATGGACATGCAGAGCGCGAGATCGGCTCCCTCGGCGGCGGCGGCGCCATCCTCGACGGCCGTCTCGGGGTTGAAGGCGACGCCGACGGCGAGGCCGAGCTCGCGGGCACGAGCGATCGCACGCGCAGGCTCGTCGCAGGCCTCGACGTGGAACGTGACGCTCGCGCCTCCCGCCTTCGCGATCGCCTCGAAGTGGCGCTCGGGCTCGGCGACCATCAGATGGCAGTCGAGCGCTCCACCCCAGCCGCGGACGAGCGGCGCGATCGACGCCAGCACGATCGGCCCGACCGTGATCTCCGGGATGAAGTGACCGTCGCCCACGTCGAAGTGGAAGACTCGCGCACCCGCGCCGACGAGCACTTCGAGCTGGTCGCCGAGTCGCGAGAGGTCGGCGGCGTAGAGCGACGGCTCGACCTCGACGTCGCGAGCGATCTCGTTCCACACCATCGCGTTCACGCTAATCGAAACGCTGCGCTGTAGATTGCCCGCCGACGTGGCGACGGACGTCGAGCGCGAGAAGCGACTGGCAGCCGAGGCGGCGGCAGAGCTGGCCGTGGGCGGCATGACCATCGGACTCGGGACCGGGACGACGAGCACCCTCTTCGTGGAGGCGCTCGCTGCGCGTCGGCTCGACCTGCGCTGCGTCGCGACGTCCCTCGCCACCGAGCAGGTCGCCCGCTCGCGGGGGCTCGAGATCGTCCGCTTCGAAGGGCCGGAAGCGCCCGCGAGGCTTGACCTCGCCGTGGACGGCGCCGATCAGGTCGCGGCCGACGGCTGGGTCGTGAAGGGCGGCGGGGGGGCGCACGCGCGCGAGAAGCTCGTCGCGGAGGCCGCCGACCGCTTCGTCGTCATCGTGTCGTCGGACAAGCTCGTCGAGCGAGTGGAGGCGCTCATCCCGCTCGAGCTGCTCTCGTTCGGGCTCGCGGCGACACTGGCCCGGCTCGGCACCGTCGAGCTCCGCAATGCCCCGCCGACCCCGGACGGCGGCGTGCTCGCGGACTGGACCGGCGCGGTGGACGACGTCGCCGATCTCGCCGCCCGGCTCGACGCGACGACAGGTGTCGTCGAGCACGGCCTCTTCCCGCCCGGGCTGGTCGCCGAGGTGATCGTCGGCCGCGGCGACTCGATCGAACGCCTGACCACCTAGTGTCAATTTGACACTAGGTCTCTGCCGTGTAGAGCGCGCCCGCGTAGTGAGCTCCGGACGAGGTGCGGGTATCGGTCGTCGCGACGAGGTGGTAGAGGTGGCTGGTGCCGCCGAGGACGCCGGCGCCGACGTACTCGTTGAAGTCGCGCGTCAGGCTGCGGATGACGAAGCCATGCTGAGCGATCGCCTCCTGGAGGTGCTGCGCCGCAGCCGGCCTCTTCGAGCCGAACGACAGGAACACGTCGCCCGCCCCCTCCAGTGCCTCGGCCGCGCGAGACAGGAAGAGCTGCGCGCCGGGAACGGTGTACGGCGGGTCGGTGACGACGGTATCGAAGCTTCCGGCGAGCTCGGTCGGCAGCGGCGCCCGGAGATCGTGCTCGACGCAGGCCCAGGGGAACGCCGCATCGGCGAGTCCACGACTCACGAGCTCGACGATCCGCTCGTCGACGTCGGCGACGGCCAACTGGGTGATCGTCGACGCGGAGCCGAACCGGCGCACCACGCTCGCGATCGCGAGCGAGGTGAGGTCGTCGTCTCCGAGTAGCAGCACGCGCTTGCCGACGAGCGCACCCGCCACGTGCAACGCGAGCACGCGGTGCACCTTCGTCTCGACCGTGCAGTGACACTGGTCGAGCTCGAGGCGCGGCTCGGGTGCCGCACGCGCTTGGCGGGCGACGTCGCGCACGACCTCGTGCAGCTCCGGCGCGATCAGGACCGCCCGGCCGCCGCACCGGTGGCAAGAGCACGCAGCCGGTAGGGACAGCGTCCCGTGCGCGAACAGCGCCCGCCCGGCGTCCGTCAGGCGCGCAGGACGCTCCTCCGCCACCACCGCCCGCTTGCGGAGCTCGCCGCACACGGACGCGACGATCGGCACCGGGAGCTCGGTCGCACGGCTCACGCGCCGGATGGAGACCGGCTCGAGTCGCGCGAGCGTCGAGATCACCGCGTCGACTCCCCGCTCGCCCTCGGCGAGGCCGACCGCCTCGGCGACCTCGCGGACGATGCGGCGCGGCTCAGCCAATTGCCCGTGGGATCGAGGTCGACGTCACGCGCTCCGTCCCGAGCCGGTCGTCGAGCACGCGGGCAAGCGCATCGGCGCGCACGTCGCCGTACGAGAGCAGGTCGACGTTGGCAAGCCGGTGCTCGGGCCAGGTGTGGATGCTGAGATGCGACTGGGCCAGCAGGAGCACGCCGGTAACGGCGCCGTTCGGAAACACGTGGAATGCCTGGCCGACGACGTTCGCGCCGGCGGCCCGCGCGGCCTCGAGCAGCGTCGAGCGCAGATGCTCGCGGTCGGTCAGCACGCGTGGGTCACGCACCCAGGCGTCGAGGGCGTGCAGCTGCATCGAGGTCGGTTGGATCGATCGTTCGCAGAGCGATACGGACACAGATCTCCTTCGTTCGGGGCCTGAGGCGCCGCGCGCGAAGGATCGGCCCGTCCCTGGACGGAAGCGATCGTTCCTGGCGAGTCGGTAGCGCTAGCTCACGCGACGCCGGAGAAGGGCGAATCGGACACAGTCATCGGGACGCACCTCCTTCCGGGTCGCTGACCGTGCGAGGGTAGCGGCGCCTCGAAGGACCGTCAATCCGCGAGCAGCGAGCGCGCGACGTGTCGCAGCATGTGGACGCCGGACTCGAGGTCGTCCACGGCGATCCGCTCGTTCGCGGAGTGGATGAGCTTCGTCGCGACCTCGGTGTCCATCGCCTTCACCGGGAAGAACCCGTACGCGGTCGTCCCGTAGGCCTCGCGGAGGAAGTGGCTGTCCGTGAAACCGGTGCAGGCGATCGGGGCGAGGCCGGCGCCGGGCTCGAGCTCGTCGACGAAGGATTCGAGGGCGTCCCACAGCGGAGTCCCGAGCGGCGAGCGCGTGCCGCCGACCGCCTCGAGCCACTCGATCTCGTAGTCGCCGTCCCCGATCGCCGCCCGCACGAGCGGCTCGGCGTCGGCGGGGGTCTGCTCCGGAGGGAGCCGGCAGTCGACGACGACTTCACACAGAGCAGGGATGACGTTCCGCTTCCCGGACGCCTCGATCATCGTCGGCGAGAAGGTGAGCGCAAGAAGCGGCTCGACGAGCGCGCCGAGCATCGGGTGCAGCTCGTTCGCGCGGGCCGTCACCTCCTCGGCCGGCGGCGCCTCGCCGAGCACGACCTCGAGAAACCCCTGCGCCTCCGGGATGAGCTCCTTCGGCGGGTCGTATGCCGCGAGCGCCGCGACGTAGCGCGAGGCCTTCACGAGCGCGTTGTCCGCGATGCCCGGCATCGACGCGTGCCCGCTGCGGCCGTGGACACGGAGGAGGAACGGCGCGGACATCTTCTCGGCCGACGCGCAGAGATAGATCGGCCTCCCGCCCAGCTCGAGCCGCTCGCCCCCGCCCTCGTTCACCGCGTAGTCGCAGCGCGCCGCCTCGGGGTGCGCCTCGACGAGCCAGCTGAGACCGAAGCCTGCGCCCACCTCCTCGTCCGCGACGACGAGGAGCACGAGGTCGCCCGATGGCGTGAAGCCCTCGCGCACGAGCGATGCGAAGGCGACTGCCGAGGCCGCGACCTGCCCCTTCATGTCGAGCGCTCCGCGACCCCAGATCTCGCCGTCCACGACGTCCCCCGACCACGGATCGCGATCCCATTCGGCCGGATCGGCGAGAACGGTGTCGGTATGGCTCAGGAACGCAAGTGATGGGCCGTCGCCGGTGCCCGGGATCCGCGCGACGAGGTTCGCTCGCTCGGGGACGCGCGCGATGAGGCCGCTCGTGACCCCCGCGCGCTCGAGGTACGAGGCGAGCACCTCTGCGGCTGCAGTCTCGTTGCCCGGCGGATTCACCGTGTCCACCCGGAGGAGCGCCTGCAGCAAATCGGTCGCCTCGACGCGAAGGCTCGTCTCCTGCACCGCCATGGCTACTCGCCTCCTTCCGCCTTCGAGAGCGCGGTCAGCTCGTTGCGAACCTCCCAGAGCTCCGGGAACGACGTCTTCGTGACGAGGCGGCCGAGGAGCTCCACGGGCGTTCCCTGCGTCCCCACCACCGAGTGCCCGATCACGCGGGCGACGACCTGGAAGTGGCGCATCCGCCAGTGCTGCGCCTGCTCGTCCAGCTCGATCAGAGCCTCCGCGAGCTGGTACAGCTCGCTCGTGGTCGCGACCCTGCACGTAGAGCTCGGTGAGCGAGAGACCGGCGTCCCGCCGCGCCGCGTGAAACGCCTGGCCAAGGCGCGGGAACACGCGCCGCAGCTCGTTCCAGCCGGGGGAGTCGAAGCCCGAGCCGTGCCCCAGCACCTTGCGGATCTCCTGGTACTCCCAGGGCGACATGTTCTCGAGCATCTCGAGCTGCGGGATGAGGAAGCGCACGCAGAGCGCCGCCCGCTTCAGCAGGCGCAGCGCACCGCGGAATTCGCCCTGCTCGATCAGCCGCACGGCCTCGTCGGCGTCGTTCCAGCTGAGCTTCAGCCAGAGCTCCGAGCTCTGATGCGTCACCTGGAAGAGGAGCTCGTCGCGATGGACCCAGTCGTCCGGGCCCTTCTGGAGCGCGAGGAGCTCGTCGGTGTTCAGGTAGCGCTCGTAGTCGGAGCCCGCGGCACCCGGAAGGACCGGCTGCGAGAAGTTCTCAGCGTCGGACGCCGGCTCCTGGGCCTCGTGAGCCGCCATGGCCGGAGCATACTTCGCCGCGTGGGAGACCTCTTCGCCGATGCCGCGCACGAGCTCCAGACCGCGAACGCACCGCTTCCGGCCCGCCTGCGGCCGAAGACGCTCGACGAGCTCGTCGGACAGGAGCACGTCCTCGGCGAACGCTCGGCGCTCCGGCTCGCGATTGCGGAGGACCGCCTTCCGTCGCTCATCGTCCACGGGCCGCCGGGGGTCGGGAAGACGACGCTCGCGCGCATCGTGGCGGAGACCACGGGCGCCGCGTTCGAGGAGCTCTCCGCGGTCTCGGCTCGCGTCGACGACGTGCGGGCGGTGATGGCGAGGGCACGCGACCGTCTGGGCGGCAACGGGCGGCGCACGATCCTCTTCATCGACGAGATCCACCGCTTCAACAAGGGCCAGCAGGACTCCGTGCTGCACGCCGTCGAGGACGGGCTCGTGACGCTGATCGGGGCCACCACCGAGAACCCGTACTTCGAGGTCAACTCGGCGCTCCTCTCGCGCTGCATGGTGATCGAGCTCACCGCGCTCGACGAACAGGAGCTCGCGGAGGTCGTGCGGCGAGGCGCCGCCGCGCTCGAGGCGGATGTGCCCGAGGACCTCATCGCGCTCATCTCGGCGCGTGCAGGCGGTGACGCACGCAGCGCGCTCCAGATCCTCGAGCTGGCCCTGGACACGGCCCGCGCGGAGGGCGAGGCCCTCGGAGAGCGCCAGATCCTCGACGCCGCTCGCAAGCGGCCGTTCCTCTACGACCGCAAGGGCGACCAGCACTACGACTTCGCGTCGGCGTTCATCAAGTCGATGCGCGGCGGCGATGCAGACGCGTCGGTCTACTACCTGGCCGCGATGCTCGAAGCCGGCGAGGATCCGCGCTTCATCGCGCGCCGCATGGTGATCCTCGCGTCCGAGGACGTCGGCAACGCCGACCCGCGCGCTCTGGAGGTCGCCGTCGCGGCAGCCCACGCGCTCGAGCTCGTCGGTCTGCCCGAGGCGCAGCTCAACCTCTCGCAGGCTGCGATCTATCTCGCGCGCGCGCCGAAGTCCAACGCGTCCGCGACGGCGATCTGGGACGCGCGCCGCGATGTCCGAGACGTCGGGAACGTCCGCCCCCCGCCGATGCTGCGCTCGACCGGGCACACGAAGGCGGCGAAGGCGCGGGGCCACGGAGAGGGGTACGTCTACCCGCACTCGGACCCGGAGGGGTTCGAGCTGGAGTACCTCCCGGAGCAGCTACGCGGGCGCCGGTACTACCGGCCGGCCGATCCGCTCGAAGGGGTCGACCTCGCCGCCGTCGCCGAGCACCTCCGCGCGAACGGCGAGCCGGATGCGGCCGCGAAGGTCGAAGCACTCGCCTCGCAGCGCGCTCGGAGATGACCTCCGGCCGGGAGAGCGACGAGCCGGTCGTGCTCGTCGACGCGCTGAACGTCATGCGCTCGCGCTGGCCGAACATCGACGAGGACCGGTTCACCGAGCTGATCCGGGCATGGGCCGAGCACGAGGGAGCGCGCGTCGTTGCGGTGTTCGACGGGAACGCTCCCGGTGCGGGGGTCGGCGTCCACGAGCTCGACGAAAGGACGACGGCCGTCGGGACCGGCGGCGAGATCGCCGACGACTGGATCGCGAAGCACGCCGAGGAGCCCACGCACGACGGGCACCGGCTCTGGCTCGCCTCCTCCGACCGCGGCCTGCGGGAACGCGTCGCCGGACGTGTGGAGCGCATCATCGGCGGCGGCTCGTTCGCCTCCGAGCTGGAGGCCGTCGAGCGCCAGCGCCGCTCGGCGTCCTGACGAGGCAGGCAGGCGGTCGACCGCCTGCCGGGCGCCGTTACTATCGCGCCTCTGGAGCCGGCGTCGCCGGCAACGCAGCCGGCTAGGGGAAACATGCCCGTACGGACAGGTGAGAAGGCGCCCGAATTCGATCTCGAGGTCGGCCGCGACGAGCGGATCAAGCTCGCGGACTTCCTCGGCCGTTCGAACGTGCTCCTCGTGTTCCACCCCTTCTCCTTCACGCCCGTGTGCGAGGACGAAGCGCGTGACCTGCAGGAGAACCTCGAGTCGTTCCGCAACGCACAGACCGAGATCGTGCTCGTGTCCTGCGACCCCACGCCTGCCCGCGAGGCGTGGAAGAAGGAGCTCGGCGCGGAGTACCACTTCGCGTCGGACTTCTGGCCACACGGGGCAGTCTCGAAGGCCTACGGCGTCTTCAACGAAGAGACGGGGGCACCGCACCGCGGCACGTTCCTGATCGCGAAGGACGGGACCGTCATCTGGTCGCTCGTGAAGGAGCGCGACGAGCGGCGCACCGAGATGGTTCCCGAGTCGCTCGAGACGCTTGCCACTGCCTGACGCTCGACCGGTGACGCTCGCCTGCGAGGAATGGGGCGAGCCCGGAGGCCTGCGTGTCGTCTGCCTCCATGGCGTCACGAGCCACGGGCGCCACTTCGCGAAGCTCGCCGAGGAGGCGCTCGGGAGTTTCCGCGTCCTGGCGCCCGACCTCGTCGGCCACGGCTTCTCGCCGCACGAGCCCCCGTGGAACCTCGGCGCGCACGTGGAAGCGGTGGTTCGCACCGTCGGCACCGAGCCGGCGGCGATCATCGGGCACTCGTTCGGCGGGCGGCTCGGGTTCGAGATCGCTGCCCGGGCGCCGAAGCTCGTGCCACGGCTCGTGCTGCTCGACCCGGCGATCTTCGTCCTCCCGGAGATCGCGTTCGCGGCCGCCGAGAACGCACGCCGCGATCGGGTCTACGTCTCCTTCGAGGAGGCGATCGACCGGCGATACGACGAGAGCCAGCTCTGGAACGCACCACGCGAACTCCTCGAGGACGAGCTCTCGAGCCACCTCGCTCGCAGCGACGACGGTTACCGGTATCGCTACGCGCTGGCCGCGGTCGTGGCCGCCTACGGCGAGCTGGCCACCGCACCTCCCGCGTTCGAGAACGTGCGCGTCCCGACGCTGCTCGTGCTCGGCGAGCGCTCGTACCTCCCGTACGACCACCTGCTCGACGCCCATCGTGCCGCACTCGGTGACCTGCTCGAGGTCGTCGTCGTTCCCGGCGGGCACACGGTTCTCTGGGACGCGTTCGACGAGACCGCGGCTGCCGTGGCGGCGTTCCTCGCCTGACCGAACCGGTCCGCTCCGCCGAACGAACCAGCGGTGCTCGCGTCTTCTGCGAGCGGTGACCGGAATACGACGCAGGAGGATCGAGGATGGAGTCGAGCAACGTGGGAACCAGCAGAGCGGCATTCCTCTCCCGCGGCGCGAAGGGTGGGCTCGCGCTCGTCGCGGGCGGCTCGCTGCTCGCCGTCGCCGGAGGGCCGGCGCTCGGCGCCGTGAACGCCGATTCGGACATCGCGAAGCTCGCGGCCACGGCCGAGCTGCTCGCGATCGACTTCTACAAGAAGGCGATCGCCTCGACGAAGTTCAAGGGCGACGAGCTCGCGTACATGGCTGCTGCCCTCGGCAACGAGCAGGCGCACTACAAGGCACTCGCCGGCGTGCTCGGCAACGCAGCGCCGAAGAGCCTGAGGTTCAAGTACCCGCGCGGCGCGTTCGCATCAGCGAAGTCGATCGGCGGGCTCGGCCAGGCGCTCGAGACCGCGTTCGTCGGCGCGTACATGGGCGCGGTGACGGCACTCAAGTCGAGCGAGCTGAAGGGGGTTGCGGCTCAGATCGGTGCGAACGAGTCGCGGCACCTCTCGGTCCTGACCAACATCGCGGCGGGCCGGATCGTCCCGGCGCCCGCGCTCCCGCAGGTCCTCACCGCCGCGCAGGCGACGAAGGCCGTGACGCCGTTCCTCGCCTAGCTGTGCATCGCGAGTCGGCAATGCCGAAAACAGGCTTCTCCAAAGAGCCCGAGGGCGCGCGCTAGGCGGCCTTGCGGCGGCTGCTGCCGCGGCGTCTCGGACTCGATCCGAAGCGGAGCTCACCGTCATCCGGGTGGGCTCCGCTTCACACTTTCGGCGGAAGCGCCGACTGCGGCTAGTCGACGTGCTCGTCGGCGATCGCGAGCGCCTCGTCGAGGATCGCGATGCCTTCGTCCACCTCGTCGCGCGTGACCGTGAGCGGTGGGACGGCCATGATCACGTTCCAGTGCGTCATGAGATAGAGCCCACGCTCGAGCGCAGCCTTCGCGAGCTGAGCGACGGGGGCAGCCGCCGGGCCGCTCGCGTTGAACGGGACGAGCATCTCGCGCGTCTCGCGGTTCTTGACGAGCTCGGCGCCCCAGAAGCAGCCGAGCCCGCGGACCTCGCCGATCGACGGGTGCCGGCCCTGGAGCTCGCGTAGCTGCTCACCAAGGTAGCCGCCGACCTCGGCCGCGTTCTCGACGATCCCCTCCTCGCGAAACGCCTCGATCGACGCGATCGCGGACGCGCAGGCGAGCGGATGGCCCGCGTACGTGAGGCCCCCGGGGAAGTACTTGTCGCGGACCCAGTCGGCGAGCGGCTCGCGGATGATCATGGCGCCGAGCGGCACGTAGCCAGAGTTGATCCCCTTCGCGACCGTGATGATGTCCGGGACGACGTCCCAGTTCTCGCACGCGAACCAGCGGCCCGTCCGGCCGAACCCGGCCATGACCTCGTCGAGCACGAGAAGGATCCCGTGCCGGTCGCAGACCTCGCGGATCGCCTGGAGGTAGCCGTCGGGCGGCGGCAGGATGCCGTTCGTCCCGGTCACGGTCTCGAGGAACACGGCCGCGACGTTCTGCGGCCCCTCGTACTCGAGGATCTCCTCGAGATGAGGAGCGCCGGTGCAGACCGGACACGGATCGGGATGGCCCGCCGAGCACCGGTACGGGTACGGGTCGAGCATGCGCACGACCCCGGGCATCCCCGGCTCGTTCGGCCAGCGCCGCGGGTCCCCGGTTAGCGAGATGGAGCCGTGCGTCGCGCCGTGATACGAGCGGTAGCGGGCGATGATCTTGTGCCGGCCGGTGTAGAGCCGCGCGAGCTTGATCGCGTTCTCGTTCGCCTCCGCACCCGAGTTCGTGAAGAACGACATCGAGAGGTCTCCGGGCGTGACCTCGGCGAGAAGCCGCCCGAGTCTAGAGCGGGACTCGCTCGCCATCGGCGGGCCGATCGTGCAGAGCTTGTCCGCCTGCTCCTTGATCGCCGCGATGACCTTCGGATGCTGGTGCCCGATGTTGACGTTGACGAGCTGCGAGGCGAAGTCGAGATAGCGCTTGCCGTCGTAGTCCCAGAAGTAGCGCCCTTCGGCTCCCGCGACCGGGATCGGGTTGATCGCGTTCTGCACCGACCACGAGTAGAGGACGAACTCCTTCGCGTCCTCCACGATCTCGGCGCCCAGGTTGGGGTTCGCTTCCACGGCTGTCATCGGTCGGCTCCTTCGCGTCGCTCGCCCCACCGATCGTAACGACGCTTGAGTCGTCCCAGCGGTTTCGGTCACGATCCCCGCGTGCGCATGGCGGAGTCGACCATTCTCGAGCGCGAGGAGGCTCTCGGAGCGCTCCGCGACGGGCTCGGCGACGCACGCGCCGGGAGAGGCAGCGTCGCGCTCGTCTCGGGGGAGGCCGGGATCGGGAAGACGACGCTCGTGCGCGCGTTCGAGGCAGAGGCGGCCGAGGAGGTGCGCGTGCTCACCGGCGCGTGCGACGCGCTCGCAACTCCTCGCCCACTCGGCCCCGTGCACGACATCGCGCGCGAGGTCGGTGGCTCTCTGCTCCAGGGGCTCGCGACCGGAACCGATCGCGCCCTCCAGTTCGGCGCGCTGCTCGACGAGCTCGGCCGCGTCCCGACGGTCGCGGTGTTCGAGGACGTCCACTGGTCGGACGAGGCGACCCTCGATGCGCTCAAGTACCTCGGCCGCCGGATCGAGCACGTTCCCTGCCTCCTGGTGCTGACGTTCCGCGACGACGAGGTCGGCCCGCGCCATCCGCTGCGGCTGGTGCTCGGTGATCTCCCGACCCGGGCAACGATGCGTGTCGAGCTCCCGCGCCTGTCCGAGGCCGCGGTTGCGGAGCTCGCGCGCCGGTACGAGCACCCCGAACGCGGCCTGTATACGGCCACCGGCGGCAACCCGTTCTTCGTGACCGAGATCCTCGCCTCGGGCGCAGGCGAGGTCCCGAATACGGTTCGGGACGCAGTGCTGGCCCGGATCGCTCGACTCGATCCCGAAGCAGCCCGGGTCGCGGAGGCGGTGGCGGTCGTGCCGGGTCAGACCGAGCTGTGGCTGCTCGAGGCGCTCGCCGACTGCGACCTCGCCCGACTCCAGGACTGCCTCGACTCGGGCGTGCTCACTGCGACGCCGGAGGGTGTGAGCTTCCGCCACGAGCTCGCGCGACTCGCGGTCGAGGAGTCCCTGCCCCCGACGCGGAGGGTGGAGCTGAGTCGTGCTGCGCTGCGCGCGCTCGCGAGTCCTCCGATCGGTGCGCCCGACCTCGCGGCGCTTGCGCACCATGCTGATGCGGCAGGCGACAAGGAGGCGGTGCTGCGGTATGCACCCGCGGCCGCAGAGCGCGCGGCCGAGCTCGGCGCGCACCGGGAGGCAGCCGCCCAGTACGCGCTGACGCTCCGGCACACGGCCGAGACTCCATCGGCGGAGCGTGTGACGCTGCTCTCGGCGTACGCGGACGAGGCCTACATGACCGGGGATCTCGACAGCGCCCTAGCACTCCGCCGCGAGGCGGTTGTGGTCTCCCGCGCGATCGGCGATCGGCTGAGTGAGGGCGACAGCCTCTCGCGACTGGCCGGACCGTGCACGAGGGCCGGCCTGAACGACGAGGCCGAGGCGGCGAGCAGCGCAGCGATCGAGCTGCTCGAGCAACTCCCTCCGAGCCGGGAGCTCGCGGCCGCGTACGGATTTCAGGCCTACCTGCGGATGCTTGCGCGTGACAACGCCGACGGCGTGATCTGGGGCGAGAAGTCGCTCGAGCTGGCGGAGCGCTTCGACGACGTCGAGACCCGCGCCACCGCCCTGAACCTGATCGGGACGTCGCACCTCATGGCGGGCGAGATCGAGCGTGGGACCGACTACCTCCTCCGCAGCCTCGAGCTCTCGCGCGCCAACGACCTCCAGTTCGACATCGCCCTCGCACTTCTCATGCTCGGCTCGGGACTCGGCGAGATGTACGAGCTCGAGGCAGCAGAAGGCTGGCTTCGAGAGCACATCGGCTACGCGGAGGAGCGCGACCTTGACGCCGCCTACACCCGAGCCTGGCTCGGCACCACGTTCGTGTACCGGGGCCGCTGGGACGAGGGGGCACTGCTCGCCCAGGACGTGCTCGGAGCAACGAGCGTCGTTGCCAGGATCACCGCCCTCGTCACGCTCGGCCGGGCTCGCGCGAGGCGGGGCGATCCCGGCGTCGCCGAGGCACTCGACCAGGCGCTCGACCTCGCGACGTCGGGCGGCCATCTTCAGCGTCTCGGCCACATTCACTCCGCGCGCGCCGAGGCAGCCTGGCTCGCGGGGGACGTCGATCGCACGGCGGCCGAGGCTCGCGCGGTCTACGACCTGGCGGTGGCGAAGCGTCACCTGTGGTTCGCCGGCGAGCTCGCGTACTGGCAGTGGAAGAGCTGCACGGTCGACGAGGCGCCCACTTGGATCGCGGAGCCGTACCGGCTCCAGATCGGCGGGGACGCTGCTGCGGCGGCGGACGCATGGCTCAGGCGCGGCTGCCCGTATGAGGCCGCGCGGGCGCTGGCCGATACGGACGACGTGGGAGCGCTGCTGAAGGCGCTCGACGAGTTCGAGCGGCTCGGAGCGCGGCCCGCGGCCGAGGGCACGCGCCGGAAGCTGCGCGCGCGCGGCGCGTCGGTCCCTCGTGGCCCCCGGCCGTCGACACGAGCGAACCCCGCTGCCCTCACCACACGCGAGCTCGAGGTGCTCGAGCTGGTTGCCGAAGGTCTCCGGAACGCCGAGATCGCCGACCGGCTGGTGCTCTCACCGCGGACGGTGGATCACCACGTGTCCGCGATCCTGCGCAAGCTCGGGGTGCGGACGCGCGGCCAGGCGGCGGCGGAAGGCTCGCGCCTCGGCCTCCTCGAAGATCGGTAGCCGCCGGGCCCAACCTAGGTAGTCCCGCCGATGCCGCGGGACAGCCGTCTCCCTACCGTCGCTGAGGCAATCGACGAAGGGAGAGCAAGTGGAGACCTACGTGATCCTGCGACGCGGTGGTTGGCGCACCGCCGAGGATCTCCAGGAGGCAGCCGCACGGTCGACTGCCGCGGGAGAGCAGATGCAGGACGACGTGGCCTGGATCCGGAGCTACGTGCTCGCAGAGCGCGACGGCACCGTCGGAACCGTGTGCATCTACCAGGCGTCGAGCCCGGAGGCCATCCGCAAGCACGCTGCGGCCGCCGAGCTCCCCGTCGACGAGATCATCGCAGTCGCCGACACGGTGGTCGTCCGCCAGGACCCGGCTCCGGTTGCTCTCTAGAGGAGGAGGGGACATGCTCGGACGAACGACGATCGTCGCGCTCGGCCTCATACCCGTGCTCGTACTCGCCGGATATGCCCTGGCGAGCTCGGGCGAGCGCCAGATCATCAAGGACGTGCGGGCCGCGACGGAGCAGTACGCCGCCGTGTCCGTTGCCGAGAACGCAGGGTACGGAGAGTTCAAGGACGCGCAGGGGATCGCGTGCATCGAGCTCTCGGGTGTCGGCGGCATGGGCGTGCACTACGTGAACGGCTCGCTCGTCGGCAACGCGGTGGTCGATCCGCTGCAACCGGAGTCGATCGTGTACGCGCAGGGCGGCGGCGGGAAGCTCAAGCTCGCGGCTCTCGAGTACATCGTGTTCAAGGACGCATGGGAGGCGGAACACGGGGCAGGGGCCGATCCGCCGAGCCTGTTCGGCGTCGAGTTCGACCTCACGCCGGCGGGGAACCGCTTCGGGATCCCCGCGTTCTACGCGCTCCACGCGTGGCTGTACCGGGGGAACCCGGCCGGCCAGTTCACGCCGTGGAACCCGCGCGTGAGCTGCCCGAGCTAGGGGCCGCCGTGCGCGAGAGGCGCCGGGCCGGGGGGAAAGCGCCCGGCGCCTCCGCGCAGTCGCTTCAGCGCGCCGCGGCTGGCAGGAGCTCCTGCCCGAACGCCGCTCGCTCGACGAACTCGCCGATGCCCGGCTCCGCGACGAGCTCGCCGTTCTCGACGAGCACGGTGCCGCGCAGCAGCACGAGCTCGGGCGAGCCCGTGACCTCCGTCCCCTCGTAGAGGTTGTAGTCGACGTTCGAGTGGTGAGTGGCGGCAGTCACCAGGTGCCGCTTCTCCGGATCGAAGACGACCATGTCGGCGTCGGAGCCCGGCGCGATCGTCCCCTTGCGCGGATAGAGGCCGAAGAGCTTCGCCGGAGCCGTGGAGAGGAGCTCGACCATGCGGTTGAGCGAGATGCGGCCGGTCCTGACACCGAACTCGTGGATCATGTGCAGGCGGTTCTCGAGCCCGGGCCCGCCGTTCGGGATCTTCGAGAAGTCGTCCTTGCCGAGCGACTTCTGGCCGTCCCAGCGAAACGCGCAGTGGTCGGTCGAGACCACGGACAGGATGTCCGAGCGCACCGCGTGCCAGAGGATCTCCTGGTTCTCCTTCGGCCGCGGCGGCGGCGTGTAGACGTACTTGGCGCCCTCGAAGTCCGGCCGCTCGAGATGCGTGTAGTCGATGAAGAAGTACTGGGTGCAGGTCTCGCCCCAGACGTCCCAGCCCTGCTCGCGCGCCTTCGCGATCGGCTCGACCGCCTCGCGGCAGGAGACGTGCACGACGTAGAGCGGCGCGCCGGCGACCCGCGCCAGCTGGATCGCGCGGTTCGTCGCCTCGCCCTCGAGCTCGGGCGGGCGCGTGAGCGCGTGGAAGTGGGGAGCGGTGTTACCAGCAGCGAGCGCCTGCTTCACGAGTACGTCGATCGCGTCGCCGTTCTCCGCGTGCACCATCACGAGCGCCCCGGTCTCGGCAGCGACCTCCATGGTCTTGAAGAGCGTCTCGTCGTCGACCATGAGCGCGCCCTTGTACGCCATGAAGAGCTTGTACGAGGTGATTCCCTGCTCGGGCAGCCTCGCGAGCTCCTCGAGCGAGCCGCCCTCGCGCAGGTCGGTGACCGCGATGTGGAAGCCGCAGTCGATGATCTGCTTGCCCTCGCGCTTGCCGTGCCAGGCCTCGAGCGCCTCGGCGAACGACTCGCCCGGGGTCTGGATGCAGAAGTCGACGTGGCAGGTCGTGCCCCCGAAGGCGGCGGCCGTCTGCCCGGACGTGAAGTCGTCGATGGTCACCGTGCCGCCGAACGGCATGTCCAGATGTGTGTGCGGGTCGACGCAACCCGGCAGCACGTACTTCCCCGAGGCGTCGATCACGCGGTCGGCGTCGACATCGAGCGACTCGCCGACGAGGCTGATCCGCTCGTCCTCGACGTACACGTCGCCGATGTAGTCGTCGGCCGCGGTGATGATCCGCCCACCCTTGATCAGTACCGACACGTCACCACCTCTTTCTCCGAGGAGGAGCTCCGGGCAAGCCAGCCGCCCGCCCGGAGCCCCAGCCTCTGGTTACTTGCCGCCCTCCCGGAGGACGACGACCTTCTTCTTGAAGCCCTGACCGCGAACGTCGAAGCCCTTCCTCCTCAGGTTCGCGAGCGCCTTCGACGCGAGGTCGGTGCGATACGCGGCCCTGGTCGCCGGCTTCTTGATGACCTTGTAGGCCTTCGCGATCGTGGCCGTGCGCTTGAACTCGACCGGATCCATCACGCCGACGCCCAGGCGATTCGGCCAGATGAGCGCGTTGACCTCGTTCATCTGCCACCGCTGATGGCCGGCCGGCAGCGCGGGCCCGTTCGCGAGCACGATCTTCGTGCACTCGGCGAGGTGATCGCGGCAGTAGATCCAGCCGCGGAACGACGCCTCGAGGAACTTGACCGCCGTGTCCTGGTTCGTGCGGTCCCTGATCCAGTCGCCCCGCACGATGACGCCGTCCTGCAGCATCCCCGTGCCGAGGTCCGAGTACTTGAAGACGTTCAGGTCCGAGAGCTTGTAGAGCTTCCCGGTGTCCGGATTCTTCACCTCGAGGACCTGCGCGAGCTCGTTGTAGGTCATCGCGGAGGCGGCGTCGATCTCGCCGCTCAGGAACGAGAGCATGTCGAAGTTCTGCTTCACGAGCTGGACGTCCTTGTCCGGGTTCATCCCGTTCTTGACGAGTGCGGCGCGTTGCTCGAACTCGTTCCCGAAGATCCAGACGCCGAACTTCTTGCCGCGCATCTTCCTGAAGGTGTTGATCCCGCTCTTCTTGAACGTCACCTCGGTCGTGCCACTGCGGGCGTAGACCTGGGCGATGTTCACGAGGTCGTTGCCGGTGTCGCGTTGTGCGAGCGTGCTCGGCATCCAGTTGATGCCGAACTCGGCCTGCTTGCCGAGCACGACCTGCTCGGGCAGGATGTCCGGCCCGCCGGCCTTGATCGTCACGTCGAGTCCCAGCTGCCTGTAGTAGCCCTTCGCCTTCGCGGCGTAGTAGCCCGCGAACTGGGACTGGACGACCCACTTGCTCTGGAGCGTGACCTTCGTCAGCGACTGGCTCTCGCTCGAGCTGCCCGCCATGGCGAGTCCTGCCGCCGTCAGGCTCGCGGTGACGAGCACCACGATGACGACGTACCACTTGAGTTGCCTCATCTGCCCTCCTCGATCACTCCGTTGCACTTCTCGTAGATGGATGCCACCTGAGCACAAATCGCTCGGCCAGCGCGACGGCGGCGTAGAACGCGATCCCCATCAGGCTCGCGACGAGTATCGCCGCCCAGGCCGTCTCGTACTGGGCCAGCGAGACCGCCGACACGATCTGCACGCCGAGAGCCTCCGTGGATCCGCCGAAGTAGTCCCCCACGACAGCGCCGATCATTGCGAGGACGCACGCGATCTTCAAGGCCGAGAAGACGTAGGGCAGGCTGTTCGGGATCCGGACCCGCCCGAAGACGACCCGTTGCGGAGCGGCGTACGAGCGCATGAGCTCGATCGACTCCGGCCGGACCGACGTCAGCCCGCGGAGCGTGTTCACGAGCACGGGGAAGAAGCAGAGCACGGCTGCGATCACGATCTTCGACCACGGGCTGAGCGTCCCGAACCAGGCGTTGGTGATCGGCGCGAACGCCACGATGGGTATCGCGTTCGCGGCGATCATGTAGGGCATCAGGGCGCTGCCGAGCGGCTTCCAGCGCGCGAGCACGAGCGCGAGGAGGAAGGCCGCCGAGCAGCCGAGCACGAAGCCGCCGAATGCCTCCTTGAACGTGATCCAGGCTCCGCGGAGCAGCTCCTCCCGGTTGTCCCAGAACGCCTGGACGACGTCCGAGAACGGCGGCAGGAGGGAGCGCTCGACCCCGAGCCACGGCAGGATCCACTGCCACGTCGCGAGGCCGAGCCCGAAGACGACGATCGCGGGCAACCAGGCTCGCGCCCGCCGGCCGACGACGTCGGTGCCACGTACGTCGTGCGCGATGGCGCTCAGGCCAGCTCCTCGACACCGCGAGCGTGCAGGAGCTCGCGGACTTCGGTCACGAGCTCGAAGAACCGCGGATCCTCCCGGGTCTCGACCGTCCGCGGCTGCGGCAGGTCGACCTCGACGACGCCGCTGATCCGGCCGGGTCGCGGCGACATGATCACCACGCGGGTCGAGAGGAACACCGCCTCCGAGATCGAGTGCGTGACGAAGATCACGGTCGAGCCGGTCTCGGCCCAGATCCGGAGCAGCTCCATGTTGAGCCGCTCCCGCGTCATCTCGTCGAGCGCGCCGAAGGGCTCGTCCATGAGCAGGAGCGCAGGCGAGAACGAGAGCGCGCGGGCGATCGCGACGCGCTGCTGCATGCCGCCGGAGAGCTGCCAGGGATAGTGCTTCTCGAAACCCTGGAGCTCGACGAGCTCGACCATCTCGCGTACGCGCTCGGCACGACGCGAGCGGCTCCACCCGAGCAGCTCGAGCGGAAGCGCGATGTTCTTCACCACGGTTCGCCAGTCGTACAGGACGGCGGCCTGGAAGACGATCCCGTAGTCGCGGTCGAGGCGAGCTCGGTGCGCCTGCTTGCCGTTGACGAGGATCTCGCCGGTCGTCGGCTCGACGAGGTCGCCGATGACCCGGAGCAGCGTCGACTTCCCGCACCCGGAGGGCCCGATGAGCGAGATGAACTCGCCGTGGCCGACCTCGAGGTCGATGTCGACGAGCGCGGTTACGCCGCCCTTGCCGAACGTCTTCGAGATGCCGCGAGCTGAGACGACCGCGTCCGCGACGTTCATACGAGTTGCTCCGGTGCCCTGTGGACGACGAGCTTCTCGACGAGGACGACCACGAGGAAGAACGAGATTCCGAGCAGCGCCGCGACCAGGTTCGTCGCCCAGAGATTCTCGGGCTGGAGCGCGTAGTACTGGTTGAAGTTGATGATCCAGCCGCCGAGCCCGCTCTGGATCGAAGACGGGAGCTCGCCGATGATCGCGCCGACGACGCTCGCGGTCGCCGCGATCTTGAACGCCGAGAAGAGGTACGGCAGCGCCGCAGGGACGCGCAGCTTCCAGAAGACGGACCACTCGCGTGCGGCGTACGACTGCATCAGCTCGACCGCTGCGGGATCGGCCGAGCGCAGACCGCGAACCGTGTTCACCGTCACCGGGAAGAACGTCAGGTACGCGGAGATGACCGATACGCGCACCCAGTCGGTGGGTGTCCAGCCGAAGACCTGGACGCTCCCGAGCCCGACGACCACGATCGGCGCGATGGCGAGGATCGGGATCGTCTGCGACGCGACGACGTAGGGCATGACTCCGCGCTGCAGCACGGCGAAGTGCGCGATGAGCGCGCCGAGCAGGAACCCGACCGTCGCCCCGATCGCGAAACCGACGACGGCTTCCTTGGCGGTGAAGAGTGCGGCGTCGAGAAGCCTTTCCGCGAGCAGCGGCTCGCCCGCGCGGATCGGGTCGAAGAGCGCCCCGACGATGTCGTGTAGATGAGGCATGGTCGTCGCGTTGACCACGAACGGCCGCGTCCAGCCGGTCTCGATCCAGAGCCACCGGTAGCCCTCCCAGAAGCCCCAGAGCGCGAGCAGCACGAGCCCGAGAACCGCCACACGCCCGGCCACGGAGAGGATCCGAGACTGCACGCGGAGAGCATCCCACAAGCACACGGGCGAGTTAGAGTCGCCCCGTGCCGCTCGAGCCCGCGCGTACCGTCGCCGAGCTGAAGGAGCTCCGGGAGCTCACCGGCGACGCGGGCGGCGCGCAGCGGGTCGCCTGGACGGAGACCTGGGAGACCGCCCGCGGATGGCTGCGCGAGAAGCTCGGTCCGCTCGGCGCCGTCGAGGAGGTCGACGAGGCCGGGAACCAGTGGTTCACGCTCGCCGGCGAGACCGAGCGCGCGGTCCTGATCGGCGGTCACATCGACTCGGTCCCGAACGGAGGCTGGCTCGACGGCGCGCTCAACGTCGTCGCAGGCATCGAGGTGCTCCGGCGGGTCGCCGAGGACGGCACTCCGCCGGTTTCGCTCCGGCTGGTCAACTGGGCCGACGAGGAGGGCGCCCGCTTCGGGCGCAGCCTGTTCGGCTCCAGCGCGGCGGCCGGCTCGATGTCAGACCAGGACGAGCTGCGCCAGCTGACAGATCTCGAGGGCGTCTCCCTGCCTGACGCGCTCGCCCGGTACGACGTCGACCTCGATCGAGCGCTCGACGCGCGTCGCCAGCTCGGCACGGCGGCCGCGTACCTCGAGCTGCACATCGAGCAGGGGCCCGTCCTCGAGTCGCTCGACCTTCCGCTCGGAGTCGTGCTCGGCACGTTCGGTGTCGAGCGCCATCGCATCACGTGGCGAGGCCAGGCCGCCCACGCCGGGTCCACGCCGATGGATCAGCGGCGCGATGCGCTCGCCGGTGCGGCGAAGCTCGCGCTCGAGATCCGCGATATCGCGCAGCGCACCGGTGACGGCGCCGTTTGCACCTCCGGCGGCGTCGTGTGCAAGCCCGGAATCGTGACCTCGGTCGTGGAGACGGCCGAGCAACTCCTCGACCAGCGCCACCTCGATGCGGGAAAGCTTGCCTCGATGCTCGAGCAGGTGCGTGAGGCGACCGATCGGTTCGCGGCCGAGGAGAACATCGAAGTCGAGCTCGAACGCATCTGGTCGATCGAGCCGATCCTGTTCGACGACACGCTCGTCGGCTTCGCCGAGGAGGCAATCCAGGAGGTAGCGGGGACGGTGCACCGTCTGCCCTCGGGGCCGCTGCACGATGCAGCCGAAGTGTCGCGCGCGGGCGTGCCGACCGTGATGCTGTTCGTGCAGAGCCTCCGCGGCCTCTCGCACACGAAGCTCGAGGACACGAAAGAGGAGCATCTCGAGCTCTCGGTCGCGGCCCTCGATCGCCTGACGTCCAGGACCGTGGACTGGGTTGCCACCGGCGGCCGCGCCGCCTGAAGGGCACGCTAAGGCTGCCCGAACGAGACCGCGCATCCTCCTCTCGAGGAGAACGGCAGCAGAGGGGGATCGATGGCCATTGGGACGATGGCGGACTTCACACGGCGCGTGCTGCTACTCGGCGGCATCGTCGCCTGCGTGATCGCGCTCGCACTGGGATTCGGGACGGCGCTGGCCGCGGACCAGCGTCTGGCGGACGCCGACAACGCGCTCCAGAAGGCTGCGGCGTTGGTCGAGGCCTCGGAGGCTGGCGTCGTCTCCGAACGGGCCCAGAGGAAGTTCGACCGTGCGGTCGCACGCGCTCTCGCCGACATCGAGGACGCACGCGCGGAGATCGTCGAGGCACAGGAAGCGGTGGACAACCCGCAGTAGCTGGTCGAGTTGCGGGAACGTAGAGTGCCCCGCCGTGGCGTCGTCCAGCAAGGCAAAGGGCGCCGCGGCGGGGCTCGCAGTCGGGGGTTGCCTGACATGGAATGTTTCAAACGCCGGAGCGGTCGCAGATCCGCTGGCGGAGGCCTACGGTGTCTCGCTCCCGGCCGTCGGGCTGCTCACGACGGCGCTCTTCGTCACGCATCTCGTCGTCCAGCTTCCTGCAGGCCGCGGCGCGGATCGGCTGGGCGCGCGGGCTGTCGCGCTCGCCGCGATCGCCGCGACGCTCGCAGGTAACGGCGTCCTCCTCGTCGACGACGAGTACCCGCTGGCGCTGCTCGGCCGGGCGATCGTCGGCTTCGGCTCGGGTGCCGCGTTCGTAGCCGGGCTCGACCTCGTGCGGGCGGGCGGAGGAGGCCCCGTTCTCCAGGGCCTGTACGGGGGCGCGACGATGGTCGGCGGCGGACTGGCGCTGATGATCGTCCCCCCGCTGACCGATGCGACGGACTGGCGAGCGCCGTACTGGACTGCAGCCGTGCTCGCGCTGGCCGCTGCCGTGCCGGTCGCCGTCGCACGCGGCCTCCCGCGTGTCGCGCATGCCGGCGTCGTCGTCGTCCGCGACCGAGCACTGCTTCCGCTCGGCGTCCTCCAGGCGGCGACGTTCGGTCTCGCCGTGATCGCCGGCAACTGGGCCGTACCGCTGCTCGAACGGCAGGGGGCGAGCTCGGCCGCCGCCGGGCTCGCCGGAGGGCTGATCCTCTTCGCCGGGATCGCGACCCGCCCGGCGGGAGGCGTGCTCGCCCGCACGGCGCACAGGCGCCGGGTGACGGCACTGGCGCTCTGCGGTGTCGCAGCCGGCAGCGTGCTTCTGGCTCTCGGCGAATCCTTCGTGCTCTCGACAGCGGGCGCGCTCGCCATGGGTCTCGCAGCGGGGCTCCCCTTCGCGATCCTCTTCGCAGCGGCCCAGCGCGAGCGGCCGGACGCCCCGGCCGCCGCGATCGCCCTCGTGAACGGCGTCGCCGTCGCCACGATCCTCGTCGGCACACCACTCGCCGGGCTGGCGTTCGAGCTTCCCGGAGACGGCCGGCTGGCGTTCGCCGGCATCGCCGTCCTTGCCGGCGCGGCGCTGCTCGCCCTGCGCGAGGCACGACTCTAGGGGCGATACTGCGCTCTTCGAACGAGCGAAGGAGAGAGAGCACATGGCCCTGAGCTTCGGTGTCACCGTCCTCCCCGACCCGCCATATCAGCGGCTCGTCGAGCTGCTCGCCCTCGCGGAGTCGCACGGTTTCGAGTACGGCTGGACGTACGACTCCCACGTCCTTTGGCAGGAGTCCTTCCCGCTACTGACGCTCGCCGCGGAGGCTACCTCCACGATGAAGCTCGGCCACTGCGTCACGAACCCGGGAACACGCGAGCCCACCGTCCTCGCGAGCGGGTACGCGACCCTGCACGACATCTCGAACGGACGCATGGTGATGGGAATCGGCCGTGGCGACTCCGCCCGCCGCTACATCGGCCAGCAGCCGGTCAAGGTTGCCGAGTTCGAGCGGCGCCTCGCGATGATCAAGGACTTCATGAACGGCCGCGAGGTGAGCTGGAACGAGAAGGAGCTCCAGCTCAAGTGGGTGCGCCCGGAGCTCCCCGACATCCCTGTCTGGGTTGCCGGCTACGGGCCCAAGGCCCTCGCGGTCGCCGGCCGCGTCGGGGACGGCGTCATCATCCAGCTCGCCGACCCGGACATCATCACCTGGATCATGGACACGGCCCGCGCGTCAGCCGAGGAGGCCGGTCGCGACCCCTCCGAGCTCAAGTGCATCGTGTGCGCGCCGAGCCACATCTCGGGCGACATCGCAGACGCGCGCGAGCAGGTCCGCTGGTTCCCGGCCATGGTCTCGAACCACGTGAAGGACCTGATCGAGCGGTACGGCGTCGATGGCTCCGTAGTCCCCAAGGCGCTGACCGACTACGTGGAGGCGCGGAAGTTCTACGACTACGACGAGCACTCGCGCGTGGGTGCGAAGCACGGCGAGTTCGTCACCGACGAGATCTGCGACCGCTTCTGCGTCCTCGGTACCTCCGAGCAGGCGACCGCGAAGCTGAAGGAGCTCGAGGCGGTGGGCGTCGACCAGTTCAACATCTACCTCATGACCCAGGGTCAGGAGGAGGTGCTCGCGGCGTACGGGAAGGACATCATCCCGCAGTTCTCGAGCGTCGCAGCCTGAGCGCCGAGTCGAAGTAGGTCCATGCGCGTCCTCTTCGCGTCGACGCAGGGCGTCGGGCACTTCAACCCGCTGGTCCCCTTTCTCGACGCGTTCCAGCGCGCAGGCCACGAGCTCCTCGTCGTCGGGCCTCCCACGCTGGATCCGAAGGACTACCCGTTCCGCGCCGGGGCGAGCCCGCCCGACGAGATCCTCGGCCCGGTCTGGGCTGGAATGGGCGCGCTCCCGCCAGGGCAGGGGGACGTCGTCGTCGTGGGAACGATCTTCGCGCGACTGAACGTCGAGGCGATGCTCCCGGCGATGCGTGCGGCGATCGAGGAGTGGCAGCCGGACCTCGTTTTGCGCGAGGCGAATGAGTATTCGGCTGCGGTGGCCGCCGACGAGCTGGGAATCCCGCATGCTCGCGTCGCCGTCGGGCTCCACGCCTTCGAGGAGGCCGGGCTCGCGTTCGCGGCGCCTGCACTCGAGGACCGCCGGCCGGGCCTCACGCGACGCATCGCCACCTCGCCGTACACCACCTGCTGGCCAGAGTCGCTCGACCCGACCGCCGCTCCCGTGCAGCGGTTCCGCGACGCGGCAGCCGACGCCGAGCCGGCGCCGCTTCCGGACTGGTGGCCGGGCGACGAGCGGCGGCTCGTATACGTCACCTTCGGCAGCGTCGCGGCACAGGTCCCGCCGGCGGCGGTCGTCTACGCCAGGGCGGTCGAGGCAGCCGTCGACCTGGACGCACGCGTCCTGCTGACAGTGGGCGTCGGCGCAGAGATCGATCTCGAGGACGTCCCGCAAAACGTCCGCGTCGAGAAGTGGGTGCCGCAAGCCGATGTGCTGGTCCACGCCGCGCTCGTCGTCGGCCACGGCGGCTCGGGGACGACACTCGGAGCGCTGGCGGCGGGCGTGCCGCTCGTCGTCGTGCCGCTCTTCGCAGACCAGCCGTGGAACGCAGCGCGAACTGCCGCCGCAGGAGCCGGCGTGGTCGCCTCGATCCACGACATCCGGTCCGGGATCGACCGCGTCCTCGGAGACGATTCGTACCGCCTCGCCTCGCGGGCGATTTCCGACGAGCTGCGCCGCTATCCGCCGGTCGACGAGTTCGTCGCTCGAGCCGTGGGCTCCGCCGGCTAGTAGATCTTCTTCCCGAGCGCGCTCGCGACGAGCTCGACCGCCGTGAGCGCGGTCGTGTTCTCACGATCGAGTATCGGGTTCACCTCGACGACCTCGAGCGACCCGGCGATCCCGGACTCGGCCACGAGCTCGAGCGCGAGGTGCGCCTCGCGGTAGGTGAGCCCCCCGCGCACGGGCGTGCCGACTCCCGGCGCGATCTCGGGGTCGAGAGCGTCGAGGTCGAGCGACACGTGGACGAAGTTCGGGCCGGCGACACGGTCGAGCGCCTCACTCATGGCGCGCTCGACGCCGACCCGGTCGATCTCGCTCATCGTGAACACCCGCACCCCGGCCTCGCGCAGGAGCTGCCGCTCGCCCTCGTCGAGCTCCCTCACACCGAGAAGCGCGACGCGCTTCGGATCGAGCGCGGGCAACGGCCAGACACCGCTCGCGAACACGTCGCCGCCGAGGCCGAGGGCGGCGCCAAGGGCCATTCCGTGAACGTTCCCGCTCGGGCTCGTCGCCGGCGTGTTGATGTCCGAGTGCGCGTCGATCCACAGCACGCCGCCCGGCCCGTGCACGGATGCGAGCCCGCCGAGCGTCCCGAGCGCAACCGAATGGTCGCCTCCCAGGACGAGCGGGACCGCGCCCGCTCGCAACTCCTCCACGACCTTCGCGGCGATGCGTTCGCAGGTCTGCTTGATCTCGGGCAGGAAGCGCGCGCTCTCGTCCTCGAGCGCGGTCGCCTCGGGCACCGCGGCCTCCACGTTGCCGTGGTCCCGAACAAAGAAGCCGAGACTGGTCAACCGTTCCTCGAGACCTGCGTACCGCATCGCGGACGGGCCCATGTCAACTCCGCGCCGGCCCTGCCCGAGGTCGAGGGCGGCACCGATGATCGCGACCTCCCGCTGCCTGCTCACGCCGGGAACCTACAGCGGCCCGCGGCTACACTCCTTCGCGAGGCGAGGTAGCTCAGCTGGTAGAGCACACGGCTGAAAACCGTGGTGTCGCCGGTTCAAGTCCGGCCCTCGCCATGCCAGGTTCGACGTAGAGTCCGCGCGTGAGCTTCGTGGTCGGTGCCGACGCGTACGACCGCTTCATGGGCCGCTACTCGGTTCCGCTCGGCCCGGCGTTCGCCGACTTCGCCGGCGTCGCCACCGGTCAGCGCGTCGTCGACGTGGGGTGCGGTCCGGGCGCCCTGACGTCCGAGCTCGTCCACCGCGTCGGCGCGGCGTCCGTGTCGGCAGCCGATCCCTCGCCACCCTTCGTCGCCGCGGTCGAGGAGCGCCATCCCGGAGTCGACGTGCGCCAGGCGTCGGCCGAGAAGCTGCCGTTCGAGGACGACTCGTTCGACGCCGCGCTCGCCCAGCTCGTCGTGCACTTCATGTCGGACCCGGTGGCCGGGTTGCGGGAGCTGGCGCGCGTGACGAGGCCGGGTGGTGTCGTCGCGGCGTGCGTCTGGGACCTCGCGGGGGGCAACGCCCCGATCAGCACGCTCTGGTGCGCAGCACGCGAGCAGGACCCGAACGTCGAGGACGAGTCGCAGCGGGCCGGTGCGCGCGAGGGGCAGCTCGAGGAGCTCCTCGCGGAGGTGGGCCTCGCGGACGTCGAGGGCGGCGTCCTGACGGTCTCGGTCGAGCACGCGACGTTCGACGAATGGTGGGAGCCGTTCACGCTGGGCGTCGGCCCTGCGGGCGGCTACACCGCCGGGCTCGACGAAGCGGCGCGGGCTCGGTTGCGCGAGCGCTGCCGAGAGCTCCTGCCGCCCGAGCCCTTCGCGCTCACCGCGCGGGCCTGGGCTGCGCGCGGCGTCGCCTAGATCCTTAGGATCGCCCCTTCTCCGCGACCGGTCACGAAGGAGGACGCATGTCCGACTATGCGCAGCCGCCCGGCGGCGGCTTCCTGGAACGACGGTTCCGCTTCTCGGAGCGAGGCACGACTCTCAGGCGCGACACGATGGCGGGCGTCACGACGTTCATCGTGATGTCGTACATCATCTTCGTGAACCCTCAGATCCTGAGCTTCGCTGGGATCGAGGGCCTTCAGGAGCAGGGTCTTCCGTTCGACGCCGTGCTCGCCGCGACGTGCCTCGTCGCCGGCGTGATGACGATCGCGATGGGGCTCTACACGAACTACGCCTACGCGATCGCGCCTGGTCTCGGGATCAACGCCACCGTCGCCTTCGGGCTCGTCGCCGGCGAAGGGCTCTCGTTCCCGGCGGCCATGGGCCTCGTCGTCGTCGAGGGCATCGCGGTGACGGTTTTCGTCCTCACCGGGCTTCGCGAGCGGGTGATGGAGGCGATCCCGCTCGACCTGAAGAAGGCCATCGCGATCGGCATCGGGCTCTTCATCGCGTTCATCGGGTTCGAGAACGCGGGCATCGTCATCCCGGGCACGCCGCTCGTCGACTTCGCGCCCTTCACGACGTGGCCGATCTTCGTCGCGTTCTTCGGTCTCATCCTCACCGTCGTGCTCCGCGCGCGCGGCGTCCCGGGCGACCTGCTCATCGGCATCGTCGCGGCGACGGCCCTGGCGACGATCATCAACGAGGCCTCCGACGGCGACGCCGGGTTCACCGCCGGCGCGACGATCCCGGACGACGTCTACGAGAGCCCGAACCTCGAGCTCCTCGGCAACTTCAACTTCGACGCCTTCACCGAGCTCGCGTTCATCTCGGCCGTCGTCTGGGCGTTCTCGCTCTTCATGGCGGACTTCTTCGACACGATGGGAACGCTCGTGGGCGTAGGCAAGCAGGCTGACTACCTGGACGAGGAAGGCCGACTGCCCGAGCTTCGCAAGCCACTGCTCGTGGACTCGCTCGCGGCGGTCGCGGGCGGAGCGGCGTCGACGTCCTCCGCGACGACGTACATCGAGTCTGCGTCGGGGGTCAGCGTCGGCGGCCGCACCGGCTGGGTGTCCGTCGTCTGCGGCGTGCTCTTCCTGCCGTTCATGTTCTTCGCGCCGATCATCGGCATGGTCCCGCCCGAGGCGACGGCTCCAGCGCTGATCATCGTCGGCTTCCTGATGATGACCGCGCTCACCGAGGCCGAGGACGTCGCCGAGGGCCGCACGCCCCGCAAGCTTGCGGGCATCGACTTCACCGACCTGGCGATCGGGCTCGGCGCCGCGCTGACGATCATGGTCATGCCGTTCTCGTTCTCCATCGCCGACGGCATCGGGTTCGGCTTCATCGCCTTCGTCATCGTCCGAACGGCGCAGGGCCGCATGCGCGAGGTGAGCCCGTTCATGTGGCTCGCGAGCGCGCTCTTCGCTCTCTACTTCCTCGTGCCTTTCCTGCAGGACACCTTCGACTGGATCTGATCCGGCGCACTGTTACGGTCGCCGGGATGGAGCTCGCGTTCCTCCCGGCGACCGAGCAGGCTCGCCTCGTCCATGCGGGGGAGATCACCTCGGTCGAGCTCGTCCAGCTCTACCTCGAGCGCATCGAGCGGCTCGACCCGCAGCTGAACGCGTTCGTCACCGTCTGCGGCGAGGAGGCGCTCGCCGAGGCCCGCGAGCGGGATGCGCGGCCAGGCACGGGAGCCTTCCACGGCGTCCCGATCGCGATCAAGGACCTGACCGCGACGAACGGAATCCGGACGACCTACTCGTGCCGCGCCTTCGCCGACCACGTGCCGGACTTCGACACGGCAGTCGTGAGGCGCATCCGGGACGCCGGCTTCGTGATCCTCGGCAAGACGAACACGCCCGAGTTCGGCACCGTCGCGTTCACCGAGTCGGAGCTAAACGGGAACACGAAGAGCCCGTGGAGTCCCGAACTGACGCCCGGCGGCTCGAGCGGAGGGGCTGCGGCTGCACTGGCGGCGGGCCTCATGCCAGTGGCCCACGGCAGCGACGGAGGAGGCTCGATCCGGATCCCGTCCTCGTGCTGCGGGCTCTTCGGCCTCAAGCCGTCGCGCGGCCGCGTCTCCGGCGCGCCATTCTCCTCGCTCGAGGGGCTCTCCACGGCAGGCCCTCTCGCCCGCCATGTCGCGGACGCGGCGGCGCTTCTCGACGTCCTGGAGGGATACGAGCCCGGGGACTCGTCGTGGGCGCCGCCGCCCGCAAGACCGTTCGCGGACGAGGTCGGCCAGGGTCCCGGCCGTCTGCGCGTAGCCGTCACCGCGACGCCGCCGGTCGACGCGGCCGTCCATCCGGACTGCGCGGTTGCCGTGCGCTCGGCTGCCGCCCTGCTCGAGGATCTCGGACACGAGGTCGTCGAGGCGGCGCCGCGCTGGTCCGAGTCCGACCTCATCGACGACTTCATCGTCGTCTGGCAGGTTGGTGCCGGGCTCTACCCGGTCCCCGACGAGCTCCTGACACCGATGAACCGCGGTCTCGCGGCGGCTGCACGGGCTACGTCGTCGTCCGACTACGTCGCGGCGGTGTTCCGGCTCCAGACTGCTGCCCGCCGCATCGTGGGATTCTGGAACGAGTTCGACGTCCTGCTCACGCCGACGCTCGCCCTCCCTCCGGTGCCGATCGGCTGGCAGGAGCAGGACACGGACGGGGCGCTCGCCCAGCTCCGCCGCAACACCCTGTTCACGCCGTTCACGGCCGTCGCCAACATGACCGGCCAACCCGCGATGTCCCTGCCTCTACACGGCAACGACGAGGGACTCCCGATCGGCGTGCAGATCATCGGGCCGCCCGCCGGCGACGCGCTCCTCTTGCGGCTCGCGTCGCAGCTCGAGGCCGCGCGGCCCTGGCACGAGAACCGCCCGCCGATCGCGTAGCCGACGCCGAGCGCGGTCAATCCCGCGTCAGAGGGTCGGCGCGATCCGGATCTTCAGGCCGGGCGACGCATGCAGCAGACGCGCTGCGCTACCTCCCGAGACGGCGACCGACATGTTGGCGTAGCTGTCCTGATAGAGGATCACGTCCCCCGGTCGCGCGTCCGCGAACGTCCTCGCTGCGACCGCGTAGTAGCTCTCTCCGGCGAGCTCGAGCTCGACCTGCGTGCCCGACACGATCCCGATCTGCTCGACGTCCTCGCGGGTGAGGTTGAGCGCGATGTTCCCGAAGCTGTCCACGTAGAGGACGGTCGCGTGGGCGGCACGCTCCTCGATGCGAGGCGGCGGAAGATCGAGCGTCACGAGCCCGTCGGGGTCGACCGGCGGCCCTAGCTCCTGGAGCGGCACCCCGAGCGCGAGGTGCGCGGCGGCAGGCGCGAAGAGATCGCGTCCGTGGAACGTCCGCGAGATGCTCTCGAGCGCGTACGCGGGATTCGCGAGCTCGTGCGCCGCCTCGATCCCGGCACGGCGTGCGGCGGGCAGGAGCAGACCGTTGTCCGGGCCGACGTACACGCGTCCCGCTCCGTCCCGCAAGGCAAGCGGCCGCCGGGGCCCGCCGACGCCGGGGTCCACCACGGCGAGGTGGACGCCCACCGGCATGTAGCCGATGGTGTTGGCGAGCACGAGCGCCCCCTGGAGGACCGCCTGCGGCGGTATCCCGTGCGTGATGTCGATGATCTCCGCTTCCGGGGCGATCCGCTTCATCACTCCGTGGCACGTGCCGACGAAGTCGTCCTGGAGCCCGAAGTCGGTCAGGAACGTGATGAACACGCCCGGAGCCTAGACGGCAGCTTCTCTGCTAGCGGCGCTTTGCGGGCAACGGTGCACAGCGGGAACGGCGACCGAACCGCCCCTCCCCGCAGACGCGCGGGCCGCGTGGCCTGATCCGTACGAACGCCGTCGGAGCCTGCAGGGGCAGCGGCCTGCCCACGAGCGACTGCCGCGTCAAGCGGGGTCGATCTCCACCGGTTCAGCGACCGAGTCCTGCGCCACGCGCGCAGCATAGTGAGGCGCTCGGTCGATCACGTTGCCCGAACGGTGTCCTCGGCGAGGGCCGCCGGTTCGCGCCGGCGGGCGAGCTCGACGAGCTCGGCGGTCTCGCGCTCGAGACGCGCGAGCTTCGCGGCGATGATCGCGACGTAGACGAGGACGACCGCGAAGACGACCCCGTACACGAGCGCGACGTACTCGCCCTGACTCACGACAGCACCTCCCGCAGCTCACGCAGGTCGCGGTCGATCCGCTTGCCGGCGAGCTCGACCCGGTACAGGACGTACGCGAGGAGCGTGACCGCCGCCCACGAGACGACGAACGTCGTGAACATCGAGCCGCTCATCTGCGGCCCCTCGCGCGTGAACACGGTCGGGTGGATGAAGTCCTCCGCGAGCCTGATGGCGAGGAAGCTGATCGGGATGAGCACGACTCCGAAGAGCGCGTACACCGCCGACGAGCGTGCGCGCCGCGGTCCCTCGGGCAGCGAGAAGCGGAGCATGAAATAGGCGCAGTAGAAGAGGAAGAGCACGAGGAAGAGCACGAGCTGGTTCGAGTCCCAGGTCCACCACACTCCCCACGACGCCTTCGCCCACAGCGAGCCGGTGATCAGCGTGAGCGAGCCGAAGATCGTCCCCTGATGGATCGCCACGTAGCTCTCGAGGTCGTAGCGCTCGTCACCCCGCCAGAGCAGGAGGAGCGCTTTCAGTGCACCGAGGCCGAAGCAGAAGTACGCGGTCAGGGCGATCGGCACGTGGATGTAGAAGATCCGCTGCGAGATCCCCTGGTCGGCGTCCTCGGGCGCAACCACGAGTGCGAGGACGATCGCCAATCCCATGAGCCCCGCCGCGAGCGCGGCAAGGACGGGAAGGCTGCGAATCGAGGAAGGGATGCTCAGCGGTTACTCGGTCACGACGTACTCGAAGGACGCCCACGAGAGTACAGCGAAGACCGCGTCGTAGAGCAGGAGAAAGAGCAGGAACCGCTCGCCGTCGGCCGAGATCGCAGCGCCGACCCCGCCGATCACGAGAGGGATCGAGAGAGGCAGCACGAGGAGCGGCAGCAGGAGCTCGCGTGCGCGGCTCGCGGCGGCCATCGCGGCGAGGAGCGACCCTACGACGCAAATCCCGATGTCGGCCAGCAGCACGCCCGCGATCGCGGTCGCGTCGAGCGGGGCGAAGAAGATCGCGAAGGCGGGAAGCGCCACGACCTGTGCTGCGAGGAGGAAGGCAAGGGTCGCGATCGTCTTCCCGAGCCAGATGGCGCTTCGATCGCACGGGGCGAGGACGAGCCCGTCCAGGACGCCGTGCTCCTGCTCGGGCACCCACGCGCGGGCGAGCCCGAGCAGCGCGGTGAACACGATGGCGACCCAGAGAAGCCCGTACGCCGCATCGTCCTGCGTGTCCGCCGGAAGAGCGAACCGGAAGACGACGAGCGTGGAGAGGACGAACAGGAGCATTGCCGGCAAGGTGTCCTTCGCGCGCAGCTCCACCTTCAGGTCCTTGCGTGCGAGCGCCGTCACGTCGGCGACGTAGGTCGTCATGCGAGCGCCAGCCGCCCGGTCGCGAGTCGCTCGAGCCGCGCAGGATCGTGGGTCGTGACGATCAGCGTCCTCATCTCGCGGAGCTCGTCGAGCTCACGGTCGACCAGCGCCGCGCCGGCTTCGTCCAGCCCGGAGAACGGCTCGTCGAGGATCAGCAGGTCGGGCTCGTGCAGCAGCGTGCGGCAGAGCGCGAGGCGCTGGGTCATGCCGCGGGAGTACGTCGCCACCCGCTCGTTCCGCGCCGCCCAGAGCCCGAAGCGCTCGAGCAGCATGCCGATCCGCTCGCGCCGCTCCTCGACCCGGTAGAGCCGGCCGAAGAGGTCGAGGTTCTCGACCGCGGTCAGCTCGCGGTAGACGAGCGGTTCGTGTGAGAGGAAGCCGAGGCGCGAGCGGTCGACCTCGACCTCGAGCGTTCCTCGCGACGGAACAGCCAGGCCGGCGACCAGCCGCATCAGGGTCGTCTTCCCGGAGCCGTTCGGCCCCGTGACCAGGAGCATGCCCCCGCGCGGGACCTCGAACGACACTCCGCGCAGCACCGGCCTCTGCCCGAATCGCTTCTCGACGTCGCGCGCGGCGATCACACAGAGGACGCTACTGGAACCCGGTAGCGTCCCACTACTCGGACAGCGCGACCTCGGCGTTCACGTCGAAGTTGCTGCGCCCGATCATCGCGAAGTCGTCTCCCTCGATCTCGAGCTGGTACGCGAGGATCGTCCCAGTCACCTGAGGGTTGCCTTCGCGTGGCTCGCCGACGTCGATGTGGACCTTCCCGCACGGATTGAAGATGGTGCCGGCCCACGTGTACCTCTCACCGCCGAGCTCCATCATCCGCTCCGCCGGGTCGGCGCAACCGCCAGGCGGACCGTCGTCTGCAACGTCCGGTGTGCTGTTCGGAGGGGAGAAGAAGAGAACACGCCGGATGTACGGCGCGAGGTCCTGGCCGTCGCCGCTGACCGTGATCTTCGGAGCGACGAGCGTGACTCGGCCGGTCACGCTGTCGGCCTCGATGCGGATCTCGTTCTGCGCGCAGTACACGCCGGGCGGTATCACGGAGTTCGGCGTGGTCCAGCTCCAGTTGTCCGGGCAACCCGCCGGCCACGTGACACCGAGCTGAGCCGGGGTCAGCCACGTCGGCCAGCCGCGCTCCTCGGAGAGCTCGCGTGGGAGGGACGCGGCCACCGGATCGTCGTATCCCGTGGCTCCGAACCGCGCCGTTCCGTGCGGGTTGACACTCGCGCCGCAGTCGACTCTCGTGCCGTCCGCAGCCCACCAGTGGGGCGCGTCCGCGTCCGGGGAGATCGAGTACTGGCCGTTCGAGTGCACGTAGCCGTTGATCGTCATGTTGCCCTTGAAGGCAAGGCCGTCCGAGCAAGCCTGCGAGAAAGTGAAGATCGCAACGTTCCCGTCGGTGTTCAGACGTTCCGCGACAGCGCGGCTCGCGATGACGGTCTCGAACATTCCGAACACCCGTCCGAAGAATGTGTCGGCCTGCTGCTGGACGATCACCTCGACCTTCGTGGGATCCGGTGTGCCCGCCTCCGGAGCAGGCGGGGCGATGATTCCCGAGCTCGGGTCGCTCCCCACGGTGTCTGGCACGTAGGGGTACTCGACACGCCACGAGGCCTCCGGCATGTTCGCCTCGACGTAGGTCTTCGCCGCCTGCTCGGCCGCGAACTTGTCCGGCAGCTCTGCGGCAGCCGCCAGCGCAGCCGCGTCAGCCGCGTCCTGCGCCGTCTTCTTGACGACGTACCAGTAGCCGACGTCGACCGCGATCGCACCGAGCCCGAGAAAGAGGGGGAGCAGGATGGCGATGAGCACGACGGTCTGCCCGGCCTCGTGTCGGAGGCGGCTCATGACGGGAGAAGTCTAGGTCCGGCCTCGGAAGGCGCAGCGACTCAGATCAGGACGTCGAGTCCGACGAACCCGAGGAACACGAGGCTGATGACGCCGTTCACCGTGAAGAAGGCCGCGTCGAGCCGGCGCAGGTCGCCGGGGCGAACGAGCGAGTGCTCGTACGCAAGCAGGCCCGCCACCGTCGCCACACCGAGCCAGTAGAAGAGACCGAGCTCGAGCCCGGCGCCGGAACCCGCGAGGAGAACGACGGTCGCAAGGTGAAACGCCCGGGCGCCGTAGAACGCGCCGCGCTCGTCAAAGCGTGTCGCCCAGGAGTGGAGCCCCTCGCGCCGGTCGTGCTCGAGGTCGTAGAGCGAGTAGAACAGGTCGAACCCGGCGACCCAGAAGAGCACCGCCGCGCCGAGGAGCCAGGCCTCCCACGGCGCCGTCCCGGACACTGCAAGCCATGCACCCACCGGGGCGAGCCCGAGACACGCTCCGAGCCAGACGTGGCACAGCCAGGTGAAGCGCTTGAGGTACGGGTAGACCACGAACATCGCGACGGGGATCGGCCAGAGCCAGCGCACGATCGGGTCGAGCTGGAGCACCGCGACGAGGTACACGGCCACCGCGGCGGCACAGAGGGCGAGAACCTGCGCCCGACTCAACGCGCCGCTTGGAATCTCGCGCCCGGACGTGCGGGGGTTCCGGCCATCGAGCTCGGCGTCCACGAGCCGGTTCAGCGCCATGGCGAGCGTCCTGGCTCCCACCATCGCGACGGTGACCCAGAGCATGTCCGCGATCCCCGGCCAGCCATCGACGGCCAGCAGTGCGCCGACGTAGGCGAACGGGAGTGCGAAGACCGTGTGCTCGATCCGGACGAGGGACGCCAGGCGGCGCGGGAGCGGAGCGGCGACAGCAGTCACGTCTGGCGGTGCGCCGTCTGCGTGTCGCCGGACGCGAGCTCGAGGCCGTGCCGGAGCGCCGGGCGCAGCACGGCGAAGCCGTCCCGGCAGCCGCCGGTCGACCCTGGGAGGTTCACCACGAGCGTATGGCCGCGCAGTCCCGCGACCCCTCTCGACAGCAGCGCGTGCGGTGTCCGTGCGATCGCGTCTGCGCGGATCGCCTCGGAGAGGCCGGGTGCCTCCCGATCGATGACTCCCCGCGTAGCCTCGGGCGTCACGTCACGAGGAGCGAAGCCCGTTCCGCCCGTTGTCAAGATGAGCAACACACGCGAGGAGAGCTCGGTGATGGCGTCCGCAATGGCGTCGCGCTCGTCCGGGACGATCACGCGGGCGACGTCGAAGCCCTCCTCTCGCAGAAGCTCCTCGAGAGCGTCCCCGCTCGTGTCGTCGCGAACGCCGGCGTGCACACCGTCGGAGACCGTCAGGACCGCGGCGTTCACTCGACCGGTGCCTTCGACTTCTCGACCAGGTGGACGTCGCCGACGCTCATGTCCTTGTCGATCGCCTTCGCCATGTCGTACACGGTCAGGGCTGCGACACTCGCCGCGACGAGCGCTTCCATCTCCACGCCCGTCTGGGCCGTGGTCTCCGCGGCTGCTTCGATCCGTACGGCAGCATCGTCCACCTCGAGGGTGACCGCGACGTGCGAGAGCGGGAGCTGGTGACAGAGCGGGATGAGCTCGGCCGTGCGCTTCGCCGCCATGATCCCGGCAAGCTGAGCGGTTGCCAGCGCGTTGCCCTTCGGCAGGTTGGCGAGCCGGGCGGCGGTCGCCGGCGCCATGTGCACCGTCGCACGCGCAACGGCGCGACGATGCGAGGTCGGCTTCGCACCGACGTCGACCATCCGGACCTCGCCGGTCTCGTCCACGTGCGACAGGTCGCTCATGCGCGCCGCCAGGCCACGCGGAGATCGTAGTCCGAGCGCGCCGGCCTCAGGACTTCGACGGTGGGGGGTTTTCACGTGGAAACCGGGGCGGGACGCTCGCGACGAGCGCAGGGGTGGGCTCACCGACGAGCTCGAGCGCGAATATCGTGCAGCCCGGGCGCGAATCGACGACCACCGCACCGTTCATCAGCCGGGCAAGCTCCTTCGCGATCGCGAGGCCGAGCCCGCTCCCCCAAGCAACACCGCCCTCGCCCCGGTAGAAGCGCTCGAAGATCGCCTCCTGCTGCGCCTGCGGAATCCCCGGTCCCGCGTCCTCGACCTCGAGCGTCGCCCGTCCGCCTCGACGCCGCGAGCGCACGACGACGGGTGTCCCCGGCGGCGTATGGACGAGCGCGTTCATCACCAGCGCACGCCCGATCTGCAGGACCCGCTCCTCGTCCGCGAGCGCCCACACGTCGCCGTGCACCTCCGCCGAGAGAGCGCGATCCGATCCCGCCCCGACGGGCTCGAACTCCTGGACGAGCAGACGCCCGACCTCACCGAGGTCGATCGGCTCGGACACCACCGAGAGCTGTCCCGCGTCGACGCGCGAGAGGTCGAGCAGGTCGGTCGAGAGCTTCGTCAGCCGCTCCACCTGCGTCTGCATCGTCGCGACGAAGTCCCGCCGCGTCTCGTCGTCCAGCTCCTCGTCGCTCAGGAGCTCGAGGAACCCGCCGATCGAGAACAGCGGCGTGCGCAGCTCGTGCGAAGCGTTGGCGACGAACTCCTTGCGTGCCGTGTCGAGTTGAGCGAGCTGGACGCGCATCCGATCGAACGCGCGCGCGAGCTCGCCGATCTCGTCGTCGCCGCGGTCGATCACAGGGTGATCGAAGTCGCCGCCCGCGATCCGTTCGGCGGCGGTCTCGAGCCGCAGCAGCCGGCGCGCGAGCATGCCCGCTCCGAAGAGGCCGAGCGCTACCGCAAGCGCTACGGCGAAGCCGGTTGCGAGAAGAAGCCGCTGCTCGACAAGGCGGACGGTTGCCAGCGAGTCCTCGAGCGGCGCCCGGAAGAGGACGACGGCTCCCCATTCGAGCGGCGCCGCGACCTCGGCGAAGTCGCCGTTCCGCGTGATCGCCCGGCCGCGGCGGATCTGGCCGCTCTCGAGCGCCTCGAGCGCTGTGTCGTTGTTCGCGACGTCCCCCGAGCGCCGTCGCTGCGAGTCGGCGCCGACGGTCACCGCCGGCGGGTTCCTCGTCAGCACGTCGTATGCGACGACGCGGGCGGTCGTCTCCGGGGCCCACGCGTCGACCGTCGCCTGCCAGCGGAAGCGATCCGTCGGAAGCGTCCTCGCGAGCGGAACCGCCACGCTCTCGAGCTGGTCGAGGCGGGCGTCGACCAGGCGCTGCTCGAGCGAGGGGATGACGATCAGGTACGCGGCGCCGAGCGCGGCGGCGACGATGCCGACGAGCGCGAGCGCGATGCGGACGCGGATCCCGCCGGGGATCCTCATCGCGCCCTCACTCTTCGCGGAAGCGGTAGCCGGCCCCCCGGATCGTGAGGATCAGCTCGGGATTGCTCGGGTCGCTCTCGATCTTCTCCCGGAGATGGCGCACGTGCACGTCGATCGTCCGCGGCTCCCGATAGTCGGCGCTCCCTCGCAGACGCTCGAGCAGCTCGCGCCGCGAGAACACGACTCCCGGGTTCGACGCGAGGACTGCCAGCAGCTCGAACTCGATGAAGGTGAGCTGGACCGGCTCGTCGCGGACCTCGACGCTGCGCCGAGGAATGTCGATGCGAAGCTCGCCGCGCTCGATGAGATCCTCGCGCTCGCGTGCGAGATGTGGCGTGACCGCCCGGCGGAGCAGCGCCCGGACACGGCTTCGGAACTCGCGGATCGAGAACGGCTTCGTGATGTAGTCGTCGGCGCCGAGCTCCAGCCCGAGGACCTTGTCGAGCTCGTCTCCGCGCGCGGTGAGCATGATGATCGGCACCGTGCTCTCGCCGCGCAGGCGCTTGCAGACCTCGAGGCCGTCGAGCTTCGGCAGCATGACGTCGAGGACGACGAGATCGACCTCCTCTTCGGCGAACCGCAGCAGCGCCTCCTCACCGTCGCGCGCCTGGACAACGCGATAGCCGTCCCGCTCGAGCGGGTACGTCAGCAAGGTCTGAATGGAGTCCTCGTCGTCGACGAGGAGAATGGTCGAGGGGTTGGGCATCGGTGCGAAGCGCGGGACGCGCGGCTGCCTGCCCGCCTACTATAGCCCCGCGATGGAAGCGGCTCGGCCCCGAGGGCGTAGGCGGCCGCCGCGCCGTGGCACTGTCGACAGGCCCCTGAACGCACGTCTGGTGCGGGTTTCGTCGCTCATCGTCCTCCCCGCTCTGCTGGCCCTCTTGTTCTCCGTATCGGCAACGGGGACACTGCCTCGCCCACAGCTCGATCCGATCTTCGACGAGGGCACGGCGGCTTCGCTCGGCGCGGAGCTGTCGGCCGAGATGCCCTCGCGCGTGCCCGGGACACAGGAGGCAGCGGACGCGGCGGTGTGGTTCCGGGAGGCGATCGAGGGATTCGGGCTCGAGGTCGAGGAGGACGTCTGGACCGAGGACCTGGCCGAGCTCGGCGAGGTCGAGCTGCGAAACGTCGTCGGCGTCATCCCCGGGCGATCGGACCAGACGTTGCTCCTCGTTGCTCATCGAGACAACGCCGGCATCACGCAGCCGTACGGTGACAACGCCTCGGGGACAGCAGCCCTCATCGAGCTCGCGCGAGGGTTCGCTCCTCGTGGCGCGGCCGCGACTCCCCGACCCGAGCGCACGCTCGTCCTCGTCTCGACGGACGGGGGCGCGTACGGCGGCGCAGGCGCTGCGAGGTTTGCCGAGCGATCGCCGTACGCCGAGACCGCGTTCGCGGCGATCGTCCTCGACGGCATCGCAGGCGGGGGGCAGCCGCGGATCGCCATCGCCGGCGACGAGCCGAGGTCGCCCGCACCCGCGCTCGTCCGGACCGCGATCACGAGAGTCGCCGAGCAGACCGGCGAGGAGCCGGAGCTCGCCGGCGTGCCGACCCAGCTCGTCGACCTCGGCATCCCCTTCGCCTACGGCGAGCAGGGGAGGTTCCTCGCAGCAGGCATTGCCGCAGTCACGCTGACGACGCGCGAGACGGGGGAGCCCGCGCTCCCGGTCGGCGACCCACCCATAGCCCTCTCCGTCGACCAGCTCGGTGACATGGGCCGCGCGACCGAGGTGCTCGTCGGCTCGATCGACGGGAGCGCCGGCGCAGCGTTCCGCACGCCCGACAGCGTGTTCCTGCGGGACCGCGTGGCGAGCGGCTGGGCCGTGCGTCTCACGCTCCTGGTCGCAGTCGTCCCGTTCGCCCTCGGCGCGCTCGACCTCGTCGTCAGAGGTCGCCGCCGCGGCCTTCCGCTCGTACCCGCGTTGCGGGCGCTCAGAGCACGCATCCTCTTCTGGCTCTACGCCGGTTTCCTGCTCGCGCTCGCCGGCTTCGCGGGGATCCTCCCGACCGGCGCGGCACTCCCGCTGCCGACGTACTCGTCGCTCGTCACCGCGTGGCCGATCGCGGGTCTCGGCCTCCTCGCGATCGCACTCGCCGCGGGCTGGGTCCTGAGCCGGCGGCGCCTCGCCTTCCCTGGGCGTGCGGTCCCCGAGGAACGCCTTGCGGGCTACGCGATCGCGCTCACCTGGCTTGCAGTCGTTGCCGTCATTATCGGTCTCGTCAAGCCGTACGCGCTCGTGTTCGTGCTCCCGTCCCTCTACGCGTGGCTCTGGCTCCCGCTGCGCACTCGGATGTGGACGCGCGCCCTCATCTACGTGCTCGGGCTGCTCGGCCCGGTCGTCGGGTTCGTCGTCCTCGCAGCGGAGCTCGGCCTCGGGCTCGTGGAGACCGCGCTCTACCTCCTCGGCCTCGCGAGCGTCGGCTATTTGTCCTGGACGGCCGTTCTCCTGACGCTGGCCTGGGCAGCGGCCGCAGGCCAGCTCGGAGCGCTCGCCTTCGGCCGCTACGCACCGTACGCCGGTGGAGCGGAGCCACCGCCGGCCGGTGTCCTACGGAGCTTCGTGGCCGTGCTCCGCGGCGCTCGCGCGCGTCCTACGTGAGCACGAGGTAGCGCACCGGCGCGTCCACGTCGAGCTGGCCCTCACCGCGTGGCACGTGCGCCAGCGCATCTGCCGATGCCGCCCGGACGATCATGTGCGACTCCTGGCCGGAGACGGGCTCGAGTACCACGCCGGTGTCGGTCGGCACGCGCCGCGAGCGTACGAACTCGTCGCGCTGGGCGTTGCGGCGTAGCGGCGAGCCCGCGCGGCCGTGCTCGTACGCCGGGCCGACGTCGCTTGCACCCTGGAGCGCCAGCAGCGCAGGGCCGACGAAGACCAGCGCCCCGACGAGCGAGGAGACCGGGTTCCCCGGAAGCCCGAAGACGAGCGTCGCACCGCGCGTGCCGAACGACAGCGGCTTGCCCGGCTTGATCGCAACTCCCCAGAAGTGCTCCTCGACGCCAAGCTCCGCCTCCACCCGCCGTACGAGGTCGTGCGGCCCCATCGAGACGCCCCCCGACGTCACGAGCACGTCCGCAGCGAGACCTTCCTCGAGCGCCGACCGGTGCGCGTCGTCCGTATCGGCGGCGACCGGCAACAGCTCGACCTCTGCGCCGAAGCGCGTGAGGAGCGCTGAGATCATCGGCCGGTTCGACTCGTAGATCTCGCCCGGCTCGAGGATGCTCCCCGGCGCGCGGAGCTCCGTTCCGGTGGCGAGCACGGCGACGCGCGGCCGCCGAGTGACGCGAATCTCACCGACTCCCGCTGCGGCGAGCGCACCGATCTGAGCCGGGCCTAGTCGCTCACCCGCGGCCACGACGGTCGCTCCGGTGCGCACGTCTCCTCCACGCGGTCTGATGTGCGCCGCAGGCTCGAGCCGGTCCGGGATCTCGACGTGACCGTCACGCTCGAGGACGCGCTCGATCGGAACGACCGTGTCCGCGCCCTCGGGAACCGCTCCGCCCGTGGCGATCGCAGCGGCCGAACCGGTCGCGAGCGACTCTGCTGAGGGAAGACCTGCTGCGACGCGCGCCGAGATCGGCAGCTCGCCTGGCGTATCCGTCGCCCGAACGGCAAAGCCGTCCATCGCGGAGCTCGGGAAGGGCGGCAGGTCCACCCGCGCGAGGGCGGGCTCGGCCAGGACCCGGCCCGCTGCACTCTCCAGCCCGACCGACTCGGTCTCGAGCGGCGCGGCGTGCTCGAGGATGCGCGCAACGGCGGCGTCGACCGTGAGCAGGTCGCGGCGCTCGGCTTGTCGGCTCACGGATCGGTCGCCGACCCGCCTGGCGTGCTCGGTCGCTGGCCGGCCGCAGGCTTCGTCTCGGTTTCCTTCTCCTCGGTGTCGGTCGTCTCGGGCCGGTAGTACGGGTCATACGAGAGCGCGTACTTCCCACGCGTGAACGACTTCCACGTCGGCCAGCTGTCCGGCTCGGGGAACTCGCTCTCCGGCACGTTCTCGAGCGCGGGCTCCATGTACTTGGCCCAGATCTCGGCCGGGAAGGAGCCGCCGGACACGGCGATGCCGTGGACGTTCTCCATGGGGATCTCGCCGCGCGTATAGCCGACCCAGACCGTCGTCGCGAGGTCCGGCGTGTACCCGGCGAACCATCCGTCGGCGTGCTCCTCGTTCGTGCCGGTCTTGCCCGCGGCCGGTCGGCCGATGTCTGCCCGGGTGCCCGTTCCGAAGTCGACGTTCTGCTCGAGGATGCGCGTGACGATCGCGGCGGTCCCCTCGGAGATCGCTCTCCGTCGCTGCGGCACTCCCCACCCGGTCTCCCGGTCGGCGCTGCCGTTCGGAAGGATCACCTTGCGGATGGCCATAGGTCGTGCGTAGACACCCTCCCCGGCAAGCGTCGCGTATGCGGATCCGATGTCGAGCGGGGACACCGCGATCGAGCCGAGCCCCATCGCCGGCACGTACGCGCCGTTGACGTCCAGCGCGGAGCGCACGCCCATGCGTCGGGCGACGTCCGCGACGCGCTCGGGCGTGACGTCGAGAGTGAGCTGCGCGTAGACCGCATTGTCCGAGCGCGTCGTCGCGCTGCGGATCGAGCTCCAGCCCGAATAGCTGTTGTCGTAGGTGTGCACGCACCACCAGCTGCCGTCGTCGCAGTTCCCGTTCGGCCGGACCTTGTACGTGAACGGCGCGGAGACGTAGTACGTCGAGTCGGGGTCGATGCCCAGCTCCACCGCTGCCGCGAGAACGAATGTCTTGAACGTCGATCCGGTCTGGCGACGGGCCTGCGACAGCAGGTTGAACTGGTTCTTCGGCTGGTTCGGGATCACGGCTGCCATCGCCCGGATCGCGCCTGTCCTCGGACTGATGGAGACGATCGCGGCCGCCGGGTCGGTCGGGTACGTGAGGGTGCTCTTGATGGCCTCCTCGGCGAGGCGCTGGTACTGAGGCCGGATCGTCGTGTACACACGGAAGCCGCCGTTTCGCACCCGCTCGGCCCCGTAGGCATCGATCAGCTCGTCGCGGACGTAGCCGAAGAAGTACGGCTCCCGGATCTCCGTGTAGAGCTTGCTCCCGGGGCGGAGGCGAACATCCGAGCGGACGGCCTTCTTGTACCGGCGCAACGAGATCACACGGGTGTCGAGCATCGCCGCGAGGACCTCGTTCCGGCGCGCGAGCGCGCGGGACGGCGAGACGAGCGGGTCGTATACGGACGGAGCCTGTGTCAGGCCCGCGAGGAGCGCGGACTCGGAAAGCGTCAACTCGGTGGCGGGCTTCGAGAAGTACGTCCGCGAGGCCGCCTCGATGCCGTACGCCTGGTTCCCGTAGTACACGCGGTTCAGGTAGGTCGTCAGGATCCGCTGCTTCCCCCACGCGCCGTCGAGCTTCGTTGCGAGACACGCCTCCTTGAGCTTGCGCTGCACCGTTCGGTCGCGCGAGATGTAGAGGTCGCGGACCAGCTGCTGGGAGATCGTGGATCCACCCTCGACGATCCGTCCTGCGCGCACGTCGGCGACTGCCGCGCGCGCGATGCCTTCGATGTCCACGCCGCCGTGCTCGAAGAAACGGCGATCCTCGATCGCGATCGTCGCCTTCCGGACCCAGATCGACATCCCCGCCGCCGTCACCGGCTGGCGGTTCCGCTCCGCAGGGATGACACCGAGCAGCGAGCCGTTCGCCGCGTACACGAAGGAGTTCTGCTCGATGACAGAGCCGCGGAGCGACCTCAGGTCGCAGGACGATCCGTATGCGAAGACAGCCGCGCCTCCACCGACGACCGCGGCCGCACCGATCGCCACGATCGCGACACACGTCGCCACGATCGCAGTGCGCCGCCGGCGCCGGCGCACGTTGCGCTGGCGGCGGTGCCGGGCGAGCAGAAGCTCGGGATCGAGCGGTGGCCGTCGGCCGCGAGCCGGGCTCATGCCGTGATGGTAGAGGCCGCCACGAGGTTCGGTTCGACGGGCTCCTCACAGCTCCTCACGGACGCCTGCCGCCTTCGTGGTGGAATGCACGCCGCATGGAGACCCGCGCCGAATCGCATCCGGCCTTCTGGCGCCTCCTGGCGTGGCTCACGTTCGTCCTCGTCCTGACCACGCTGTCGTACGCAAGCCGCCTGGCCGGTGAGGAGCCTCCGGACGATCTCGCCTACCGGTGGTCGTCCTCGATCGCGGCCATCGTGCAGTACGGGTTCATGCTCGGGATCCTGCTCCTCATCGCGCGCGGGTTGCCGCTTCGCGAGGCGTTCGGCCTCAGGCGTCCGGGGTCGTGGCCGCGTGCCGTCGCCTACTCCGCGATCGCTCTCGTCGCGATCTGGGTGGCAAGCGCCGCACTGGCGCCGTTCCTGGACGCGAACGAGGAACAGGGCTTCGTCCCGGACGAATGGGACTCGAGCCGCGCCGGCGCGTTCGCGGCCTTCTTCATCTCGGTCGCAGTGGTCGCACCGATCGTGGAGGAGCTCACCTACCGCGGGCTTGGCTTCTACCTCCTCGTCCCATATGGCACGCTCGTCGCAGTCGTGGGGACGGGTGTCCTCTTCGGCGTCGCGCACGGGCTCCTGATCGCGCTGCCGGTCCTCGTGATCTTCGGGCTCGCGGTCGGCTGGCTACGGGCGAAGACCGAGAGCGTCTATCCGTCGATGATCCTGCACGGGATCTTCAACGGTGTTGCGCTGATCGTGTCGGTCGCCGTGCTCGGCTAGGACTAGTCGTCCTCGTCCTCGAGCTCCTCGAGGCTCGAGGCGAACTCTTCCGGCGTCACCGTCTCGAGGAACTTCCGGAACTCGGCCGGGTCGAGGTCGGCGAGGCTCGAGGCGATGACGAGCCCCGGTTGATCGTCGTCCTCGGCCTGGAACTCGATCCCCGACTCGGCGATGACCTCCTCGGAGGCGAAGATCCTCGCGTCGCAGCGCACGGCGAGCGCGATCGCGTCCGAGGGACGCGAGTCGATCTCGACCTCCTTACCGTCCTGCACGATCGTGATGCGCGCGTGGTAGGTGTTCTCGCGGAGCTCGGTGACCTCGACCTTCACGATCTCGCCCTGGAGCTCCGAGATGACGTCGGTGAACAGATCGTGGGTCATCGGGCGGGGCGCGGAGGCGCCCTGGAGCTTCATGAGGATGGCCGCGGCCTCGGGATGCCCGATCCAGATGGGCAGGAACTTGTCGTCGTCGGCCGTCTTCAGGAGGACGATCGGTTGCTTCCCGATCGGCTCGAAGCTGACGCCGTAGAGGGTCATCTCGCGCATCGCCTGGCCCGAGCCATGTTAGTCAAGGGGTGCGCTACAGTTCGGCGCCGAGAAGCAACAGCGGGCGATTAGCTCAGTTGGTTAGAGCGCCGCTCTGATAAGGCGGAGGTCCGTGGTTCGAATCCACGATCGCCCATCCCCTGCCTCTTCGTTCTCTCGTCAGGCCGCAGCTTCGAGCGTCTCGACGAGCTCGGCGAGCTTTGTCTCGTCGCCGAAGCGGATCTCGAGTACGCCGTTCCTGACCTGCGCGGGAAAGCCCGTCAGCTGCTCGGCCGCCGTGGTCGCGCGCGACGCAAGCTCCGGGTCGACGGCGCTCGACCTGCGCGGCCGGCGCTTCGCGCCGCCGTTCTGCGCGGCACGCTCGGCTCCCCGGACGGTCATGCCCTCCTTCGTGATGCGGCGCGCGAGTCGGCGCCGTGCGTCGTCGTCCGGCAGTGAGAGGACCGCGCGCGCGTGGCCCTCGGTCAGGTCGCCGCGCGCAAGCATCCAGAGAACGTCCTCCGGTAGCTCGAGCAGGCGGAGGCGGTTCGAGACCGACGGCTTCGACCTCCCGACACGCTCGGCAACGTCCCCAAGTGAGAGCTCGAACTCGTCGACGAGCGATGCGTAGGCCCGAGCCTCCTCGACGGGCGACAGCTGCTCGCGGGCAACGTTCTCGACGAGACCGAGGAGCAGCGAGTCGCGGTCACCGACGTCCTTCACGAGCGCCGGGAGAGTCGGGGCGCCCGCTGCCTGAGCCGCGCGCCAGCGGCGCTCGCCGGCAATGAGCTCGAACCCTCCCTCGGGACGCCTGCGCACGACGACGGGCTGGAGGACGCCCTGGAGGCGGATGGACGCGGCGAGACCGGCCGCGGCTTCCGGCTCGAACCGGCGCCGTGGCTGGCGAGGGTTCGGGTGGATCGTCTCGACGGGCAGATGCAGCAACTCGGGCTGCCCGGCGTCGCCGAGCAGGACTTCGAGCCCGCGGCCGAGACCGCGGCGCTCCTTAGGAACGCTCGACAAGCTCCATCGCCACCTTCCAGTAGGCCTGCGCGCCGGCGGAGCGGCGGTCGTAGGCGATCGCAGGGACTCCGTGGCTCGGCGCTTCCGCCAGGCGCACGGACCGGGGAACGGTCGTCGTGAACACGAGCGAGCCGAAGTGCCGGCGCAGCTCGGCCTCCACCTCGGAGGACAGTCGCGTGCGGCCGTCCGCCATGGTCAGGAGCACTCCGGCGACGGCGAGATCGGGGTTCAGACGCGCCTTCACGAGGTTGATCGTCCCCATCAGCTGGGACAGGCCCTCGAGCGCGTAGTACTCGGCCTGCACCGGCACGAGCGCCCGGCTCGCCGCCGCTAACGCGTTCACCGTCAGTGGGCCGAACGACGGCGGGCAGTCCAGAAAGACGAACGAGTACGGATCGAGGCCTTCACGGAGCGCGTCGGCGAGGTAGCGCTCGCCGCCGTCGCGTGCCGCCAACTCGACCGCTGCAGCCGCGAGGTCGTGCTTGGCCGCGACGATGTCGAGGTTCGGCCACGCCGTCGCATGTGCGAGACGCGAGAGAGGCACGCCGTCGAGGAGGTCGTGCGTCGACGAGCCGTTCGCGCGCACGCCGAGCCCGGAGCTGGCGTTCGCCTGGGGATCGAGATCGATCAGCAGGACGCGCTCGCCCGCCTCGGCAAGGCAGGCGCCGACGTTCACCGCGGTCGTCGTCTTTCCGACGCCGCCCTTCTGGTTCGCGATTGCGTAGACCCGGGCGGGCACGACGCGAGCGTATCGGCGGCTTCGGACGCCGAACCGCGGCCGCTGGTCAGGCGAGTGGACGCTTCTTCGCGATGCCCGGACGACGCGGAAAGCCGGCCGGGGTCGGGCCGGTCTTGCGAAGGACGAGGAGCCCGTCACGGCTCTCTTCGAGCTCGGCAGAAAGCTGCGCTGCAGCGACTGCGGTCGCCTTCTGGTCGGCGCTCTCGCCGACCCAGAGCAGCGCGATCCCGCCCTCGTGGACGAGCGGGAGGCAGAGCTCCACCGCGACAGGGGGCTTCGCAAGTGCCTTCGCCAGCGCGACGCCGAAGCGTTCGACGGGCTGCTCCTCGGCGCGGCCCCAGACGACTTCGAGGTTCGGAACGACCTCCGCGTACCTCTGCAGGAAGTCGCACTTCGACCGTTGCGACTCCAGAAGGGTCATGGGACGAGTCGGCAGCGAGACCGCGAGCGGGATGCCCGGCGAGCCGCCGCCCGAGCCCACGTCGACGACAGGGCCTTCGTTTGCCGCTACGAGCGGTGCGGCGCGGAGCGCATCTTCGAGCAGGACACTCCGGGCGTCCGCGACCGTGCGCAGCGATGTGAGCCCCGGCGTGGAGACGACGTCCTCGAGCCAGCGCTCGAGCACATCACCCGTCACCGCTTCAGTCCGCGTAGTGACGAGGGACGACGACCACGTAGCGATTCGGCTCCGTGCCCTCGCTCATCGTCTCGACCTCGGGGTCGTCCTTCAGCGCCTCGTGCACGATCTTGCGCTCGACCGGCGTCATCGGGTCGAGTGCGACGCGGGAACCGGTGCTGCTCGCCCTGCGCGCCGATTGCTTGGCCGTCGCCTCCAGTGCCGCCGTCCGCCGGGCGCGGTAGCCGCCCGCGTCGACGACGGTGTCGTGCTCACCGCCCTCGGCGCGCACCACGGCGTTCGCGAGGTATTGGATCGCGTCGAGTGTCTGTCCGTGCTTCCCGATGAGCAGACCGAGATCGGGGCCCGCGCAGGTGACGGTCACGGTGCCGTCCCGCTCCAGCACCGTCGTCGAGACGTTCGCGCCGATGGCGTCCGCGATTCGCTGTACGAACTCGCGCGCGGCGGACGCCTCCTCCGAGGCCTCCTGCGAGCTCGCGGCCTCGGGCGCCTCGGCGACGACCTGGGCGGGCGTGAACCCGACGCCGAGCAGCCCGCGCTCTCCCTCTGTGACCACCTGGAAGCGGACGCTCTCGCGGTCGAGCCCCGGGACGAGCTGCTCGAGCTCGCGCAGCGCGGCCCACTTCGCCTCGCCGACGGTCTCACCGCTCGCTTCCACGCGGACGGTCATCGCCGCGGCCGACCGCCGCGCTTGCGCTTCACCTTCCGAGGCGGCCCCGAGCGGACCGGTGCGGCTGCGGGCTTGCTCGAGCCCGGCGCAGCGGGCTCGCCGTTCGCCGACGTCTCCTTCGGCGGAGTGCGGCTCGTTCGTTTCGGCGGAGGTGCGGGCTTCGGCATCTGGCGCCGTGTGATGAGCCCCTGGCCGGTCGTCCAGAGGTTCGTCGTGAGCCAGTAGATCATCAGCCCGCTCGGGAAGTTGAGGATGAACGGGATGAAGACGATCGGGAGGACCATGATCATCACGCGCTGTGCCGTCGACTGCATCTGCGTCGACATGAGCCAGGTGGAGGTGAGCTGGCTCGCGACATAGACGACGAGCAGCAGCGGCCCCCATCCGACCTTCACGTCCTCCGTGATGTTGACGAGCTGGAGCCACTCCAGGCTCGACTCCGGGAACCGCGGGAAGATCTCGTCCTCGAAGTCACGGAGCACGAAGAAGAGCGCGATGAAGATCGGGATCTGAAAGACGATCGGCAGGCACGCGGCGTACGGGTTGATCTTGTTCTCCCGGTAGAACTTCATGAGCTCTTCGCTCTGCTTCTGCCGGTTGTCCTTGTAGCGCTGCTGGATCGCCTTCATCTCCGGCGCGTGCATCTGCAGGCTCTGCATCGAGTGGATCTGGCGTAGCGCGACGGGCACGAGCAGGATCCGCACGATCACGGTCAGCGCGACGATCGACCACGCCCAGGGAAGCCCGCCGGTCTCGTGCAGCCAGACGAGGACGTCCGTGAGGATGTTCTCGAGGGGGGTGAGGACGCCGCCGAGGATCACGCCTTGGCCTTCGGCCCGTGGAGCGGGAACAGCTTCTGGTCGTGGGCATAGTCGACGCCGCCGTGGCTCCAGGGGTTGCACCGGAGAAGCCGCCAGCCGGCGAGGACCGTCCCCCGGACGAGCCCGAACTCACGCAACGCGTCGAGCGCGTACTGCGAGCACGACGGGTGGTACTTGCACGTACCGGGTGGCGTGAGCAGGCCGAGCGTCCAACGCCAGGCGTGCACGAGCGCGATCGCGAGGTAGCGAGGTCGCAGGTAGCTCACGCCGGCACCTTCGCAAGGACTTCTGACGATCTCGCCCGCAAGCCAGTCGCCGCCACGGGCGTCGGCGAGCTCGGCCAGCCCTGGCCTGGCGGCCAGCACGTAGTCCTTGCCGGCGGGCACCTGGTCGAGGAGGGAGCGCCAGGCCTCGCGCAGTTGGCGCTTCACGCGGTTCCGGGACACGGCCGATCCGACGGACCGCGGAACCGCGAGGCCGAGGCGCGGGTCCCCTTCCGGATCCTCGTCACGTGGAAACCAGTAGAGCGTCAGGTACCGCGTCGAGGCAGACGTGCCGTGCCGGTAGACCGCATCGAAGTCCTTCGAGCGAGAGAGCCGGTGGCGGCGCTGCACCGAGGGACGCCCCTCAGGCGGAGAGGCGCTTGCGTCCCCTGGCACGCCGGCGCTTGAGGATCGCGCGGCCGCCGCGCGTCGACATGCGGGCGCGGAACCCATGCTTGCGCTTGCGGCGGCGAACGTTCGGCTGGTAGGTGCGTTTCACGTTTGGCTCGTCTCGAGAGGAGTCTTGCGGAGAGGGAAAGGCGTGCGCTCGGCAGGCCGATCGCGGAGTATAGACGACGCTCTTCCACAACCGGTTTTCCACAGTGAGGGGCAACGCGACGGATCCTGAAACCGCTGCTCAGACGCGGCTGGCGTTTACAGGCAAGCGAACGGAAGCCGCTTCGTCCACATCTGTTAGTAAGCCTGTGGATTGTTGGAATACCCTGCAAATTGGCCTGTTTTTCATCCACAGGGGCCGTGGAAGACGGCGTTGGCAGGTCGCCGGAACGCTGGTATGCTCGCCGTTCTCTACGGACGGCGACAGGCGCGGCAACGGGTGGAGCACTCGACGGAAACGACTACTGATCTAACTCCGGCTGGCCTCTGGGACGCGATCGCGCTCCAGCTTCGACAGACGCTCAGCGAGCCGACCTGGGACACCTGGTTCGGTCACGCGGAGCCACGTTCGCTGGGCGACGGCGGCCTCGAGGTCGCCGTCCCGAACGATTTCACCCGGAACTGGATCGAGAGCCACTTCCACGGGTTCGTGTCCAATGCGGCACGCGCTGCTGCCGGCCGGGACATCGTCGTCCTGTTCGTCGTCTCCGATCGCGCACCCACAGAGCGCCCACGACCGTCGGCGGAGCAGCGTCCTGCAGCAGAGCCGTCGCGCAGTCGCGAGGCGGAGACCGGCTTCAGGCAGGGCCCCGAGGTCGAGCTCAACCCGAAGTACACCTTCGACCTCTTCGTCATCGGCTCGTCGAACCGGTTCGCTCACGCGGCGGCGCTTGCGGTCGCGGAGGCGCCGGCACAGGCCTACAACCCGCTCTTCATCTACGGCGGTACGGGCCTCGGCAAGACGCACCTGCTCCAGGCGATCGGACACTACGTCCGTCAGCACTCGCGGCGCCTGACGATGCGGTACGTCACGAGCGAGACTTTCATGAACGACTTCATCGACTCGCTGCGCGACAAGAGGATCGAGGGTTTCAAGCGCCGCTATCGCAACTACGACGTCCTCCAGATCGACGACATCCAGTTCTTCGAGGGCAAGGAGCGGATCCAGGAGGAATTCTTCCACACGTTCAACTCGCTCTACGAGGGCGGCGCCCAGATCATCATCTCGTCCGACCGGCCTCCCCGTGAGATCGCGACGCTCGAGGAACGGCTGCGCTCGCGATTCGAGTGGGGACTGCTCACGGACATCCAGCCGCCCGACCTCGAGACGCGCATCGCGATCCTGCGGAAGAAGGTGAACACGGAACGCATCGCGGTCGACGACCCCGAGGTCCTGACGTTCATCGCCGGGCGCGTCTCTTCCAACATCCGTGAGCTCGAGGGCGCGCTCACTCGCGTCGTCGCGTTCTCGTCGCTCACGGACCGCTCGATGACGGTCGCGCTCGCCGAGCACGTCCTGAAGGACGTCTTCCCGCAGGGCGAGGCAGCTCCAGAGGTGACCATCCCTCGCATCCAGGAGGCAGTGTCCGAGCGCTTCGGCGTCACGCTGACCGAGCTCGTCAGCCCACGCCGCAGTCAGGCCGTCGCGTACCCGCGGCAGGTTGCGATGTATCTCTCTCGCGAGCTGACCGACTCCTCGCTTCCGAAGATCGGAAAGGAGTTCGGCGGGCGCGATCACACGACGGTGATCCACGCGACGTCGAAGATCACGAGGCTCATCCGCGAGGACCGCTCTGTGTACAACCTCGTGCAAGAGCTGACCGCGCGCATCAAGCAGGCCCGCTGATTCTGTGGGTCCCGCCGCCGGCGTCTGCGCGCCCTGTGCAAGGTGTTGACGGCCATCAACACCTCTGTCCCCACACGTTTTCCCCGCACGACGAGCAGAATTCACCCGTCGTCCCCGTCGTGCACACTCCTATGACTACGACTAGTTTCTTTCAATAAGTAATGAACACAGACCTAGCCATGGCCTCAGCCCTCAAGGTGACCTGTTCCCGCAACGAGCTCGCCGCTGCGCTCGGTGTCGTCGCGCGCGGCCTCTCGACACGCAGCGCGGTGCAGGTTCTCACGGGGATCCTGCTCCAGCCGGAGGACGGAAAGCTGACGCTCGCTGCGACGGACATGGAGGTGTCGCTCCGCGCATCCATCGGTGGTGAGGTGGAAGGCGACGGCGCGGTCGTCGTACCGGGCCGCCTGCTCGCCGATCTCGTGAAGCTGCTCCCGGCCGATCAGGTGTCGCTCTCGTACGAGCCGGCGGACGGGGTGCTCGGGGTGGAGTCGGGAAGCTACTCGTCCAAGGTGAACGTCTTCAGCGCAGAGGATTTCCCGCGTCTCCCGAGCGTCGAGGTCCCGCTGCACACGATCGAAGCGCCGACGCTGCTGGGAACGATCGAGAAGGTCGCTCGCGCGGCTTCGCGAGACGAATCGCGGCCGGTGCTGACCGGGATCCTCGTGCAGTTCGAGGGAAATCGCCTGACGATGGCGGCGACGGACTCGTACCGGCTGTCCGTCAAGGAGACGGAGCTCGGCGAGTCCGGTCCCGAGCTCGACGCGATCATCCCCGCGCGTGCGCTGCAGGAGCTCGCCCGCCTGGCCGCCGGCGCGGACACGGTCATGCTCGGCGTGCAGGAGAACCACGTGATCTTCGGCGCCGGCGACGTCTGGCTCACCACGCGCCGCATCGACGGGCAGTTCCCGAACTACAAGCAGTTGCTCCCGGAGACCTTCGAGGTGGAGGTGACAACCGCTCGGGAGCCGCTGCTCGAGGTGATCCGCCGGGCAGGTGTCATGGCGCAGCGGAACGCGCCGCTCCGCCTCCGCTTCGCCGAGGGCGAGCTCTCGGTCTCGGCGCAGACGCAGGACGTCGGAGAAGCCAAGGAGTCGCTCCAGATCGACTACGCCGGCGAGCCGCTCGAGATCGGCTTCAACCCGGAGTTCCTGCGCGACGGCCTGGATGCGGTCGGCGGCGACACGGTGCAGCTCCGGCTGATCAACCCGCTCCGTCCAGGTCTGCTCTCCTCGCCGGAAGAGAGCTTCTGGTACCTGATCATGCCGATCCGGCTTCCTGATTGACACAGGCTGGCGGCATGGCCGGCGGCAGGATGGTCGTCCGCCCGGGCCGGCCGACTGGCAGCTGATCGTTCGTCACGCGATCCTCCGCAACTTCCGCTCGTACGCCGAGCTGGAACTCACGCTCGAGCCGGGTGTCGTCCTCGTGTCCGGACAGAACGGCGCCGGCAAGACGAACCTGCTGGAGGCGCTACACGTCGGCACCCAGGGCTTCTCGCCGCGCGCTCGGAACGATGCGCAGCTCGTGCGCTTCGGCGAGTCGGCGGCACGAGTCCAGCTCGAGGGATCCCGCGCCGCGGTGCCGGTGGAGATCGATGTCGTCCTCGCGCCTGGCGACGCCCGGCGCGTGCGGATGAACGGCAGCGCCCTGCGCTCGGCCGAGGAGCTGCGCGCGAGGCTCCAGACCCTGGTCTTCACACCTGACCGGCTCGGTGTCGTCAAAGGAGGGCCGGCAGCCCGCCGGGCGTACTTGGACCGCAGCCTCGGACGGCTCTTCCCGAGCAAGGCCCAGCTGCCCTCCGAGTACGCCGCCGCCGTGGGGCAGCGAAACGCGGCGCTCCGCCGGGTCTCGCTTGGCGCCTCGTCCCCGGAGGCGCTCTTGCCGTGGACAGCGAACGTGGCCGATCTCGGCGAAGCGCTCGTCGCAGCGCGGCACGAGACGCTCGAGCTCGTCACACCGGCGTTCGAGCGAACGGCGGCCGCGCTCGGCCTCTCCGCCGCCACGCTGGCGTACGAAGGTGAGCCGGCGACGCGAGAGGAGCTCGACTCGCGCTTGTCCAGGGATCTCGAGCGTGGTGTCACGGGCGCAGGCCCGCACCTGCACGAGGTTCGCGTCGAAGCCGGCGGCCGCGACCTGCGGAGCTTCGGATCCCAGGGCGAGCAGCGAATTGCAGTGCTGGCGCTCGTTCTCGGCGAGGCGTCGGTGATCGCGGAACGGAACGGAGCGCCGCCGCTCGTGCTCCTCGACGACGTGCTGTCCGAGCTCGACGGAGACCGGCGCCGCGCGCTCGGCGAGCTCATCTCGGACGGCGGTCAGACGGTGGTGACCGCGACCGCGGCGGCGGCGCTTCCCGTCACGCCAGCGCAGTCGCTCGTCGTCTCACCCGGAGCGGTGTCGGCGGCCGGGTGATGGAGCGAATCGGCAAGGAGGTCGAGCGCGGCCTCGTACGCGCCGGTGGGGACGAGGGGCTCGCGCTTGCCGAGCTCACGGCCTGCTGGCCGGCGGCGATGGGCGAGCAGATCGCGAGGAACGCATGGCCGCTGCGGGTCGGGAGGGACGGCACGCTGCACGTCGCGACGTCGTCTGCGACCTGGGCCTTCGAGCTCGATCGGATGCGCACCGAGCTCGCCGAAAGGCTGGCTGCGGCTCTCGGCGAAGGCGCGCCGACCGCGCTTCGTTTTCGCCCCGGCCCGGTTCCCGAGCCCGGTGCGCCGACGGACTCGCCGTCGCCGAGCGCACCTCCCGAGGCAACGCCCGAAGCCACCCGCGACGCGGCCACCGCGGCCTCGGCGATCGCCGATCCGGAGCTTCGAGAGCTCGTCGCGAGGGCGGCTCGCGCGAGCCTTACGAAGGCCCGGTCCGACCGCGGTTTCTGGTAGACTTCGATGTGCCCGCAAAATGGCGATTTGCAGGGCTTTTTTAATGGCTGAAGCAGCTTACACCGCAAAAGACATCACCGTTCTGGAGGGCCTCGAGCCGGTTCGTCTGCGACCCGGCATGTACATCGGCTCGACGGGCTCGAGAGGGCTTCATCACCTCGTGTTCGAGGTCGTCGACAACTCCGTCGACGAGGCGCTCGCGGGCCGTGCGGATCTCGTCGAGGTGGTCCTCCACCCGGACAACTCCGTCACCGTCACTGACAACGGATCGGGCATCCCGGTCGACATCATGGCGGAGCAGGGACTGCCTGCATTGACCGTGGTTCTCACGAAGCTCCACGCGGGCGGAAAGTTCGGCGGCGACGGCTACAAGGTCTCCGGCGGCCTCCACGGGGTGGGCGTGTCGGTCGTGAACGCGCTTTCGGAGTGGCTCACGGTCGAGGTCAGCCGCGACGGGAAGATCTGGCGCCAGGAGTTCGCTCGAGGCGAGCCCACCGGCGAGCTGAAGACCATCGGTCCCACGAAGGAGACGGGCACGACGATCACCTTCATGCCCGACCACGAGGTCTTCGAGGAGATCGACTGGCAGGAGCAGATCCTGATTCAGCGCCTGCGCGAGACCGCGTTCCTCACCAAGGGGCTGCGGATCGTGTTCACGGACGAGCGAGCGGCCGGTCAGACCGTCGAGTTCCACTACGAGAACGGGATCAAGGACTTCGTGGCCCACGTCAACGAGTCGAAGGACGCCGTCCACAAGCATGTCGTGTACTTCGAGGGCGAGAGCGACGACGGGCAGGTCGAGGTCGCGATGCAGTGGAACAGCTCGTACGTCGAGTCCGTGTTCTCGTTCGCGAACAACATCAACACGGCGGAGGGCGGCACGCACCTCTCCGGCTTCAAGGGAGCGCTCACCGGGACGCTGAACCGCTACGCGCGCGACAAGGGCCTGCTCAAGGAGAAGGAGGACAACCTCGAGGGCGAGGACGTCCGCGAGGGGCTGGCCGCCGTGATCTCGGTCAAGCTGATGAACCCGCAGTTCGAGGGGCAGACGAAGACGAAGCTCGGGAACCCACCCGTCGAGGGGCTCGTCAAGACGACGGTCAACCAGCAGCTCGCGCAGTTCCTCGAGGAGAATCCCTCGGAGGCGCGCCAGATCATCACGAAGGCCGTGTCCGCCGCCCGCGCCCGCCAGGCGGCGCGCAAGGCGCGGGAGCTCACGCGCAGGAAGAGCGCGCTCGAGAACTCCTCGCTGCCGGGCAAGCTCGCCGACTGCACGATCAAGGACCCGGAGTCGGCCGAGCTCTTCATCGTCGAGGGCGACTCGGCCGGCGGCTCGGCGAAGCAGGCCCGCGATCGCACCAACCAGGCCATCCTGCCGCTGCGCGGGAAGATCATCAACTCCGAGAAGAACCGCATCAACAAGGTGCTCTCGAACACGGAGATCCAGGCGATGATCACCGCGATCGGCACCGGATTCGGCGACGAGTTCGACATCGCGAACCTTCGGTACGGGCGCGTGATCGTCATGACCGACGCGGACGTCGACGGCGCGCACATCCGGACGCTCGTGCTCACTTTCCTGTACCGGACGATGCCCGAGCTGTTCGAGCGCGGCCACGTCTACATCGCCGTGCCGCCGCTCTACTTCGTGAAGCTCGGAAGCGCCGGGATGTACTTCGAGAAGGACTCGCAGCTCGAGGAGCTCCTCGTCCGCGAGCGCGTGAAGGACATGACGGTGACGGCGCGCGGCGACCTCGAGACCGTGTTGACGCAGGCCCGCTGGTCGCGGCTCTCGCGTGAGCTCGGCCACCTCGAGGCATGGGCCGCGAAGCTCGAGGCGGAGTTCGGGCCTGCCGCCCGGTTTGCCATCTCGCACCGCCTCGTCGAGGCGGAGGCCTCGACCGACGCTGCGTCGCTCATCGCGTCGCTTCCGCGCAACGGCTACGAGCTGTCGGTGGTGGAGGAGCTCGGCGAGTCCGTGCGCGTGCGCGTGGTCGAGACGGAGACGAGCACCGCCCACCATGTCGAGCTTCCGACGGCGATGCTCACGTCGTCCACGTACGACGCCGTTCAGCGGGCGTACGCGAAGGTGGGCGAGATCGCCGGCCTTCCGCCCTTCTCGATCGCGTTCGGGAGCAAGTCCGCCAGGGCGGAGACGTTCGATCAGCTGCGAAACGGCTCGCTGAACCTCGCGAAGGAAGGCATGCAGATCAGCCGCTTCAAGGGCCTCGGGGAGATGAACCCCGAGCAGCTCTGGGAGACGACGATGGACCCGGCGAAGCGGATGCTGGTTCGCGTCGAGGTCGAGGACGCAGCGGCCGCCGACAAGGTGTTCTCGACGCTGATGGGCGACCAGGTCGAGCCGCGGCGCCACTTCATCGAGCAGAACGCCAAGGACGTTCGCTTCCTGGATGTCTGACGTCGTCGAGCCTCTCGGCGCGGGCCGGATCGAGCCGCGCGAGCTCGAGCAGGAGATGCGCTCGAGCTACCTCGACTACGCGATGAGCGTCATCGTGGGCCGGGCGCTCCCCGACGTGCGCGACGGCCTGAAGCCCGTGCATCGGCGCGTGCTGTGGGGCATGCACGACGCCGGCCATCAGCCGAACCGGCCGTACGTCAAGTGCGCCCGCGTGACCGGCGACGTGATGGGCAAGTACCACCCGCACGACTCGAGCTCGATCTACGACGCGCTCGCACGGCTCGTCCAGCCCTTCTCGCTGCGCTATCCGCTCGTCGACGGCCAGGGGAACTTCGGCTCGATCGACGACGACCCGCCGGCCGCCGAGCGGTACACCGAGTGCCGCCTCGGGAAGCTCGCCACCGAGCTGCTGCGCGACATCGACTCGGACACCGTCGACTTCGGCCCGAACTACGACGAATCGCGGCGCGAGCCGCAGGTGCTCCCGGCCCGCTTCCCGAACCTGCTCGTCAACGGGTCGACGGGCATCGCCGTCGGCATGGCCACGAACATCCCGCCGCACAACCTCGCCGAGACGATCGATGCCGTGGTCGCGCTCATCGAGAAGCCGAGCGCGAGCGTCGAGGACCTGATGAAGCATGTGAAGGGCCCCGACTTCCCGACGGGCGGCATCATCGTTGGCCGCTCGGGCATCCGCGACGCGTACCGGACGGGCCGCGGCCGCATCGTGATGCGGGCCCGCGCCCACGTCGAGGAGATGAGGGGCGGTAAGAGCGCGATCATCGTCACCGAGCTGCCCTACGGCGTGAAGAAGGGCGGAGACGGCGGCGTGATCGCCAAGATCGCCGATCTCGTGCGCGAGAAGGTCATCACGGAGGTGTCGGATCTCCAGGACTACTCGGACAAGACCGGCATGCGGATCCAGATCGAGCTGAAGCGCGAAGCCGTCCCGCAGGTCGCGCTGAACAAGCTCTTCAAGCACACGTCGTTGCAGACGACCTTCGGCTTCAACGCCGTCGCGCTCGTCGATGGCGTGCCGCGCACCCTCTCGCTGCTCGAGTTCGTGACGCACTATCTCGACTTCCAGCGCCAGGTCGTCACGCGCCGGTCGCAGTACGAGCTCCGCAAGGCGCTCGAGCGCGCGCACGTCCTCGAGGGCTACCTGATCGCGCTCGACCACCTCGACGAGGTGATCGCGCTCATCCGGGGCTCGGACGACGCGGACGAGGCGCGCACGGGGCTCATGGAGCGGTTCGAGCTGAGCGAGGTGCAGGCTCAGGCGATCCTCGACCTCCGCCTGCGCGCGCTCACCGGGCTCGAGCGCAAGCGCGTCGAGGGGGAGTACAAGGACCTCCAGGAGCGGATCGGCGAGCTGCGGGCTCTCCTCGGCGACGAGACGCAGATCGCGAACGTGATCAAGGAGGAGCTCCTCGAGATCAGGGAGATCTACGGCAAGGGCGACGATCGCCGGACGGAGATCATCGGTGCCGAGGGCGAGTTCGAGCTCGAGGACCTGATCGCCGAGGAGGACATGGTCATCGCGATCACGCGCTCCGGGTACGTCAAGCGGCTACCCGTCACGACGTATCGCGAGCAGCGGCGCGGGGGCATCGGCGTCATGGGGATGGACCTGAAGGACGAGGACTACATCGAGCACCTCTTCGTCGCGTCCACTCACGACTACATCCTCTTCTTCAGCTCCACGGGCAAGGTCTACCGTCTCAAGGTGCACGAGCTGCCGCTCGGGTCGCGCCAGTCGAAGGGCCGGGCGATCGTGAACCTGCTGCCGTTCCGTCAGGACGAGAAGGTGCGCGCCGTCATCCGCACGCGTGACTTCACGGAGATGGAGTACCTCGTGCTCGCGACCCGCAAGGGTGTCGTGAAGAAGACGAAGTTCACGGACTACAACACCCCGCTCAAGTCCGAGGGGATCATCGCGATCAACCTCCGCGACGACGACGAGCTCGTCGAGGCGTTCCTCTCGTCGGGCGACAACGACCTCATGCTCGTGTCGCGGCGCGGCCAGGCGATCCGCTTCCACGAGAAGGAGGCGCGGCCGATGGGGCGCGCGACCGGCGGTGTGCGCGGTATGTCTCTGCGAGCGGGCGACGAGGTGATCGCCGCCATGGTCGCGCAGGACGATGCCGACCTCCTGGTCGTCACCGAGCAGGGCCACGGTAAGCGGACGCCGATCCGGGACTACCCGCGCAAGGGACGCGGCGGCCTCGGCGTGAAGACGGTTCAGCTCACCGAGGCGAAGGGCCAGCTCGCCGGCGCCCGCCTGGTGCGTGAGGGCTATCAGGTGATGCTCATCTCGACGGGCGGCACCGTCATCCGCATGCCGGTCGAGGGCATCCGTGTCGCCGGCCGCTCGACGCAGGGCGTCATCGTCATGCGGTTGCGTGGCGACGAGCGGGTCTCCGCACTGGCGCCGGTGACGGACGACGAGGCTCAGGAGGCGGAGCTCACGGGCGAGCTCGCTCCGGAGGCGGAGAACGGGAGCACATCCGTCTCCACGAACGGCGTGGAGCCGACCGCATCCGACGCCCTGGAGCCGACCGAGCCCGACGAATAGCCGGTGACCTCCCGGTGTCCCCCGAACGGGGGAATTCGGGATCGCTCGTTTGCGGGAGGCGGTTTCTGGGGCAGAATCCGCCTGAATCGATGCGCGCACTGCGGACATCCGCGCCTCGCATCAGCAGGCTGTGCCTTGCTACTGCTGCAATCGGCGCACTCGCGGCCATCGGAGCCGGGCCTGCGCTCGCCGGCCTCGAGGACCTGAACAAGGTCCTCCCCGCCACGACGGCGACGGTGGACAAGGTTCTGCAGGACACCGTGGAGGCGACGCAGCTCTCGAGCCCGGCCCCGACGCCCGCCGCCTCGCCGCCGGCACCGGCAGCGAGCCCCGCGCCAACGCTCACACAGCCCGTCACGACTGCGCTCGACCAGACGCTCGCTCCGGTCCTGAAGCCGGTCGAGCAGACTGCAGCGCCCGTCCTCGAGACGGTCGACAAGACCGTCGCTCCGCTCGTACAGACCGTCGAGCAGACTGCTGCGCCCGTCCTCCAGACAGTCGACCAGACGGTCGCTCCGGTCGTTCAGGCCGTCGAGCAGGCGGCTGCACCCGTTCTCACTACCGTCGACCAGACCGCGGCCGCCGTGGTTCGCACCGTCGAGCAGACGGTGCAGTCCACCACGACGCTCGTGGACTCGACCGTCGCGAGCGTCCTCGAGACGGCCGACCAGACGCTCGCCGCCGTCGCGGCGACGGCCGAGGCTGCGTCGAAGCCAGCTGTGCCGGCAGCCGCTGTAACGCGATCTCAGCCGTCGGGCCTGGGGGAGGCCGGCGAGGGGTCAGCGGCTGCCGGCGCGGGCTCGAGCGACTCGGCTCCGCCGGCGCGTGGCGTCGAGCTGTCGGGAACCGCCGATGCTCCGACGACCAACGGTGCACTCTCCGCCGACGAGATTTCCGGCGCGACGCACCGCGCTGGGCTCGCGCCGAGCGGCCGGCGCGACGCGCGCGACCATGCTCATGGAGCGTCATCCGCGAGCATGGTCGCCGCGGACTCGGCTCCGACCGCCCGGGCGGACCACCGGACTGCAGACACCAGGCCCGGTGATCGCCAGGCTCCGCCTGGGCCGGCCGGCCCGTTCGGGTTCTCCCTCTCTTCGGCGCCGCCCGGCGGCGGGCTCTTCGTCCCGCTGTTCGCGGTCGTCGCTGCTTTGCTCCTACTGGCGGCTCCAGGGGTGGGTCGAAGGCTCCGACCCATGACGGCTTCCCTCAGGCTGCCGATCCTCGCGCTTTCGCTCGAACGCCCCGGCTAGTCCGGGACCGCTGACTTGCGCGCCGTGGGGCCCCAGCTCTGGGGCGGCTCACTCCCGGCGCAGTCCGTGGCAAACGTTCGAACGAAAGGACGACGAAATGAAACGGTACGTCTGTACCGTCGCGACAGGCTTGCTGCTCGCACTCGTGGGCACGAGCTCTGCGACGGCAGGGCTGCCGCTGCTGGGCAGCTCCCAGCAGGGCACCCAGTCAACGGGCTTCGGCGACCAGACGGTCGAGAAGCAGAAGAACGACGCCGTTGTCACGCAGGAGCAGGGCAACGGCAACCTGAACATCGCCCCTGCGATCGCGATCTTCGGTGCTGCGTCGACGAAGAACGCGCAGGGCAACGGCAACACCGCGAATGCGGATGTCGAGCAGGGGAACACGATGGATCAGTCCCAGTCCGGCGCTCAGTCGCAGGACCTCGGGCAGTCGGGCGGCGGATGCTGCTCCGGTCAGAGCCAGACCGGCGAGCAGTCGACGTCGTTCGGCAACCAGCACGTGGGTGAGCAGAGCAACGAGGCGGACGTCTCGCAGGAGCAAGGCAACGACAACGTCAACATCGCCCCTGCGATCGCCGTCTTCGGCGATGCCTCGACCTCGAATCACCAGGGGAACGGCAACTCGGCGGATGCGAGCGTCACGCAGCAGAACGACGCGTCGCAGTCGCAGTCGAGCAACCAGTCCCAGTCGCTCGAGCAGGGCGCCAAGGGCTGCTGTGGCGGTCAGAGCCAGACCGGCCGGCAGTCGGCTGACTTCGGCGACCAGACGGTCGAGAAGCAGAAGAACGACGCCGTTGTCACGCAGGAGCAGGGCAACGGCAACCTGAACATCGCCCCTGCGATCGCGATCTTCGGTGCTGCGTCGACGAAGAACGCGCAGGGCAACGGCAACACCGCGAATGCGGATGTCGAGCAGTCGAACGACGTGCGGCAGTCGCAGTCCGCTTCCCAGAGCCAGAAGCAGACGCAAGACGGCGGTAGCTGCTGCAAGCAGCCGACTCGCTGCGGCGAGCCGGGCTACGGCGGTCCGACGACACATACGCGCAAGGACGCGTGCAAGCCGCACGATCCTCCGCGCAGCGTGTGCTGTGTCGGCCAGAGCCAGACCGGCGAGCAGTCCGCCCACTTCGGCGACCAGACGGTCGGCGAGCAGACGAACCACGCCAACGTGACCCAGAAGCAGGGGTCGGGCAACGTGAACTTCGCCCCTGCGCTCGGGATCGGCGGCGGCAAGAGCTCCTGCTCATCGAAGTGCGAGCGCAAGAGCCCTTGCTCGTCCAAGTGCGGCGGTGGCAAGCCGGCGCACGGTGGTGACGCCTCGACCTGGAACGCCCAGGGCAACGGCAACAACGCCCAGGCGAACGTCGACCAGGCGAACTCGGCGTCGCAGTCGCAGCAGGCCAGCCAACGGCAGAGCCTGGTGCAGGCGTGCAAGGAGCTGATCGCCCGCTAGGGACGGAGCGAGCGTCGGCCGGGACTTCGCGTCCCGGCCGACGCCTCCGTTCTCCCCAGACGAGGAGGAGACCGATGACCGTGACCGAGAACGAGAAGACCGAAAATCGAGCGCGGCTCTCGCGTCGTGAGCTCGAGGTGCTGGAGCTCGTCGCTCAGGGCATGTCTACGCGCGAGATCGCCCGGGTGCTCTGGGTGTCCGACGAGACGGTCAAGAGCCACGCAGCTCGTCTCCTGCGCCGGCTCGGAGCGCGGACTCGCGCGCAGGCGGTGGCGATCGCCTACCGCGACGGACTGTGGGACGCCACCCGGAGCGACGACGAGGACAACGACGTGTAGCCGCTCACCCCACTACCGGCGAGCTTCACGCTCGCCTCCAGACCGTCGGCTCGTTCAGCGGTTGCGGTCGATGAGCGGTGCCACGAGGTCGATCGGCACCGGGAACACGATCGTGGAGTTGTTCGTCGAGCCGATCTCGAGCAGCGTCTGGAGGTAGCGGAGCTGCACCGTAATGGGCTCTTCGGCCATGACGCGGGCAGCGTCGCGGAGCCGTTCGGACGCCTGGAACTCGCCCTCGGCTGCGATGACCTTCGCGCGCCGCTCGCGCTCGGCTTCTGCCTGCCGCGCCATCGCCCGCTGCATGTCGGACGGGATCTCCACGTCCTTGACCTCGACCACCGACACCTTGATGCCCCAGGGAGAGGTCGCGTCGTCGATGATCTCCTGGAGGATCGCGTTGATCTTGTCGCGCTCGGACAGGAGCTCGTCGAGGACGTGCTGGCCGAGCACCGACCGCAGCGTCGTCTGCGCGATCTGCGACGTCGCGACCATGTAGTTCTCGACCTGCACGATCGCGGCGTTCGGCTCCACGATGCGGAAGTACGCGACCGCGTTGACGCGTACCGGCACGTTGTCCTTCGTGATGACCTCCTGCGGCGGCACGTTCAGCGTGACCGTCCGCAGGTCGACCTTGACCATGCGGTCGATCACGGGGATGAGCAGGAACAGCCCCGGGCCCTTGGGCTCGGGGAGCAGGCGGCCGAGGCGGAAGATGACGCCACGCTCGTACTCCCTCGCGACCTTGACCGCCGCGAACAGGAAGAGCAGCACGACGACGACGACTGCGGCAAGAACGATCAAGGTGACGTTCATCGAGCAGGCTCCTCCTCGGTCGGTGTGGCAGATCCTACGACCAGTCGCAGTTCCGAGACGTCCTGCACCCGCACGTGGTCGCCCGGTTCCAGGGGCACGCCGTCGTCTCGAGACGCCCGCCAGAGCTCGCCGTTGACGCGAACCATGCCGCTCCGCTGCACGACGCCTTCCTGCCCGACGATCTCCTGGCCGCCGACGGCAGCGGGTCGCCGTGCGACGCGGACGACGCGCGTCAGCGCGAAGCCCAGGAGCACGGCGAGCGTGCCGGCGATCGCGAGCGCGACTGGCAGCGACACCTGATACGCCTCACCGGCGGGGTCGAAGAGGATGAGCGCTCCGAGCACGAACGTCACCGCTCCGGCGGCGGTCAGAGCTCCATGGGTGGGCACGAACGCCTCCGCGACGAAGAAGGCAGCCGAGAGCAGCATGAGCAGCAGCCCGGCGAGGGAGACGGGCAGGACCTGCAGCCCGTAGAGGCCGAGGATGAGCGAGATCGCGCCGACGGTCCCGGGGAAGACGAGGCCGGGGTTCCAGAGCTCGACGACGATGCCGATGAGCCCGATCGAGAGCATGAGCGCGATGAGGTTCGGGTCGACGAGGAGGTCGCGGGCGCGCTGCCAGAACGACATCTCGACCTCGGTGACCTCCGCGCCGGCGGTGTCGAGCACGAGTCCCTTGGGCACCGTCTTCATGCCGTCGATCCTCTCGAGCAGCGCGGGGAGTGTGGGCGCGATCACCTCGACGATCCCGAGCTCGAGCGCCTCGCGGGCGCCGAAGTTGGACGCCTTCGTGACCATCTCGCGCGCGGCTTCCACGTTCCGGTCGTGCTCGCGCGCGAGCTCGCCGATGTAGGCGGCGGCGTCGTTGATGATCTTCCGGCGGAGGTCGTTCGAGATGTCCTCCCCGCCGAGCGAGATCGGCGTCGAGGAGCCGATGTTCGTCTGCGGGGCCATCGCGGCGAGGTCGGAGGCCATCGTGATCACCGCTCCCGCAGAGTCGGCGCTCGAGCCGGGCGGCGCGACGTACACGACGACGGGCACGGTCGAAGCGAGAAAGCGCTTGACGATCCCCCGCATGGACGAACTGAGCCCACCGGGCGTGTCGAGGACGAGGACGAACGCGTCGAACTCGTCGTCCTCCGCACGCTCGACCTGCTGCTCGACGTACTCCTGGGTGACCGGGTTGATGTCGTTGTCGAGATGCGCGACGAGAACGCGCGGGGCCTCCCCTGCCTCGGCCTGACCGAATGCGGGAGCCGTTGCGGCAAGGCCGAGGACGGCTGCGAGCAGAACAACCCCTGCAAACCACGCATGGCGCACGGTGTAAGGATTGCATCAACGCAGGGTTCTCCGGGTTGCGCGCGAAGCGCACGCGAGCGACTCTGGACGCCATGCGCTACCTCCTCGCACTTCTCCTCCCTCTCGTCGTCGCGGGCGCAGCGCTCGCGCCGGCAGCGCTCGGCGAGCCAGCGGTCACGGTCGTCGAGCTGAACGGCACGGGGCGGAGCCTGGCTTCCTCCGGGCAACAGTTCACGCTCGCGGGAGTCCACTGGAAGGGCAGCGGCAGGGTGGTCTTCCGGACCCGCAGCATCGGCGGCGACTGGACCGGGTGGCAGCCCGCCGCGCCGGAGGACGAGGACGGGCCGAATCCTCGCTCGCTCGAGGCGCGCGGCCGCACAGGCTGGCACGTCGGCAATCCCTGGTGGGTCGGACCGTCCGACAGGATCGAGGTGAAGCGGGTCGGGAGCGTCGGCCGGATCCGCGCCTTCCTCGTCTGGAGCCCGCCCAGCGACGCTCCGTTGCGTCGGCCCGCGGCGACGTCGGAGCCCTCGATCGTCTCCCGCTCGGCGTGGGGCGCGGACGAGAGGATCCGGCGCGGAGACCCGTCGTACGCGCCGCGGGTCCGCTTCGCGGTCGTGCACCACACGGCCGGACGGAGCTCGTACACGCGCGCAGAGGCGGCGGCGATCGTGAAGGGGATCCAGCTCTACCACGTGCGGGGTAACGGCTGGAACGACATCGGCTACAACTTCCTCGTCGACCGCTTCGGGACCGTGTACGAGGGTCGCTACGGGGGGATCGACAAGGCCGTGGTGGGAGCGCATGCGCGGGGGTTCAACACGGGCTCCGTCGGGGTCGCCGTGCTCGGGACGTACTCGGGAGGCGCGCCGACGAAGGCGGCGCTCGACGCGCTCACAGCGCTCCTCTCGTGGCGGCTCGACGTCGCGCACGTCGATCCGGTCGGGTTCGCGAATCTCCTCTCGGGCGGGAGCGAGCGGTACGCGGTGAACATCCCGGTCCTGCTGCGCACCATCTCCGGCCACCGGGACACGGGCTTCACGGAATGCCCGGGAGATGCTCTCTACGCGAGGCTCAACAGCCTCGCCGCCGACACGGCCAAGCTCGGCGGCCCGAAGATCTTCGGGCCGCGCGTCGAGGCGAGCGGGGAGGGGCCCATCCGCTTCCGCGCGCGGCTCTCGGCCGCTCTCACATGGACGGTGGTCGTGACGAGCGCGGGCGTCGAGGTCGCTCGGGGCACCGGCACCGGCAGGAATGTCGACTGGACCTGGGATGCAGCTGCGCTTCCCGCGGCGACCTACCGCTGGTCGGTCACCGCCGGCACCGCGCGGCCCGCCACGGGATCGGTACGCGCGGGCCTCGGAACCGGGTCGGCGCTCGCGATCGCCGAAGCCGCCGCGACGCCCGACGGCATCACTCCGAACGGCGACGGGCAGGGAGACGTGACGGAGCTCAGCTTCGTGCTCTCGGTTCCCGCGAACGTCACCGTCGAGGTGGCCGACTCCGCAGGCACCGTCGTCGCCAGGGTGCTCGACCGCGTGTGGACTCAGGCGGGGAAGCGCACAGTGACGATCGACGGTGCGGCGCTTCCGGACGGGAGCTACACGATCGCTGTCCGCGCACTCACGCCGACGAGCGCCGAGGTCGTGCAGTCCGTGCCGCTCGTCGTGAGCCGAGCGCTCGGGCTCGTCTCCGCGGCCCCCACGGCCTTCTCGCCGAATAGCGACGGGCGGAATGACAGCCTCGAGATCGCCTTTGCGCTGACGGCGTCGGCGCTCGTGGACGTCCGGATCGAGCGGGAAGGACGCTGGGTCGCGAGCCCCGTGCTCGCAGCGAGCTTCGGCGTCGGTGAGCACAGAGTCGCCTGGGACGGCTCGAGGAGCGAGGGGCGCCTCCGCGAGGGGACCTACGAGGCCGTCGTCCAGGTCGCCACTGCGACGGGCACGATCCGGTTCGGGGCGCTATTCGTTGTGGACACGGCCCCGCCGCGCGTGCGCGTCGTTCCCGGAACGAAGCTCCGACTGGCCGTGAGCGAGCCTGCGTCGCTCGCGGTCACGGTGGGCTCTCGCAGCTTCCTGCGCGAAGTGAGGCGGCCCGCCACGATCGTCCTCGGAGCTGCTCCGCGCCCTGGCGTGAAGGTACGCGTCGTCGCGACCGACCTCGCGGGCAACGTGAGCCCACCTCTCCTCTGGCAGCGGCAGCGGGCCAAGAGGTAGCCGAACGCGGGAAGTAAACTCGCGGCGTGCACGAGCCGCCGGTCGCGCCGTTCGGTCAGGACGTCATCGAGACGATCCTGCCGCACCGCGAGCCGTTTCTCCTCCTCGACGAGGTCGTGGAGCTGGAGCCTGGAAAGCGCGTCGTCGCGCGGCGGAAGGTCTCCGCGGACGACTGGTGGTTCCCGGGGCACTTCCCCGAGCGACCCGTGATGCCGGGCGTTCTCATCGTCGAGGCGATGGCTCAGGCCGGCGCGGTTGCCGTGCTGATCGAGGAGCAGAACCGCGGCAAGATCGCGTTCTTCGCCGGCATCGACGACTGCCGCTTCAAACGCGTCGTCGAGCCGGGAGAGGTGCTCACGCTGACGTGCGAGATCGAGACCGTCCGCGGCCCGATCGGCCGGGGCAAGGCGCAGGCGCACGTCGGTGATGCGCTCGCCGCACGCGGTACGCTCACGTTCGCCGTGGAGCAGTAGGGATGCTCGGCACGGCGTCGGGGGACCGCATCGGGATCACGGGCCTCGGCACACATGTCCCCGACCGCGTTCTGACGAACGCCGAGCTCTCGAAGATCGTCGACACCTCCGACGAGTGGATCCAGGAGCGGACGGGGATTCGCGAGCGTCGCATTGCCGCGGACGACGAGGCGCTGACCGACATCGCGCGGCCGGCGATCGTGGAGGCACTCGCCGATGCGGAGGTGGACGCGGCCGATATCGACCTCCTGATCTGCGCCACCGTGACGCCGGACATGATGTTCCCGACCTCGTCGGCGCTGCTCGCGGACGAGCTCGGGATGCCGAAGGCGGCGGCGTACGACCTGCTCGCCGGCTGCACCGGGTTCGTCTATGCGATCGCACAGGCATACGGGATGCTCGCGTCCGGCCTCTCGAAGCGCGCGCTCGTCGTCGGCGGAGACGTCCTCTCGAAGATCCTCGACTGGGAGGACCGCTCGACGCTCGTGCTCTTCGGCGACGGCGCAGGGGCCGTGGTCATGGAGCGCGTCGAGCGCGGTGGCTTCCTCGGCTTCGAGCTCGGGGCCGACGGCGGCGGCGGCGAGAACCTCTGGCTCCCCGGGTCCGGCTCGCGTCGCTTCGACGATCCCGATTCCTACGTGAAGATGAACGGGCGCGAGGTCTTCAGGTTCGCGACGCGAATCATGGTCTACTCGGCCGAGCAGATCCTGTCAGAGTGCGGTAAGACCGTGGATGACGTCGATGTCTACATCCCGCATCAGGCGAACAAGCGGATCATCGACTATGCGACCGATAAGCTCGGCATCCCTCGTGAGAAGACCATCGTGAACGTCGATCGCTTCGGCAACACCTCCTCGGGCTCGATTCCGCTCGCTCTCACGGACGCAAGGGCCGAGAATCGACTCCAGGATGGTTCGCTCGTGCTCATGACCGGCATGGGCGCAGGTCTGACGTGGGGCTCGGCGCTCATCGAATGGACGACGAATGGGAGGGTGTCGTGACGAAGGTCGCTTTCTGCTTCCCGGGCCAGGGCTCTCTCGAGCCGGGCATGGGCCGTGACTTCGCGGAGGCGTTCCCGGAGTCGCGGGAGGTCTACCGGCTCGGCTCGGAGGCAACCGGGCTCGACCTGGAGAAGATCTGCTTCGAGTCGTCGATCGAGGACCTCGTCGACACCGAGGTGCAGCAGCCTGCCCTCGTCGCCACCAGCCTCGCCATCCTCGCGGCACTACGCGCCCGCGGGCTCCAGCCGGACGTCGTGGTCGGGCACTCCGTCGGGGAGTTCGCCGCGCTCGCGGCCGCAGGCATGATCGGGACGGGCGAAGCGATCGGGCTCGTTCGCGAGCGCGGTCTCGCGATGGCCGAGGCCGCTCGGCAGCGCCCGGGGACGATGGCCGCGATCCTCGGTCTCGAGGACGCCGAGGTCGAGAACCTCTGTCGCAAGATCATCGGCGTGTGGCCGGCGAACTACAACTGCCCGGGTCAGATCGTCGTCTCGGGCGAACGCGAGGCAGTCGAGGAGTGCTGCGCCGAGGCCGAGAACCTCGGCGCTCGACGAGCCATCCAGCTGAAGGTGTCCGGGGCGTTCCACAGCCCGCTCGTTGCGCGCGCGGCCGACCGCCTCCGGCCCGCGATCGAGCGCGTGCGCTTTGCCGAGCCGCTCGCGCCGTTCATGTCCACCGTGACGGCGAAGGTCGAGCCGGCGCAGCGCCTGGCCGCGCTCCTCGTCGACCAGCTCACGGCGCCAGTGCGCTTCACGCAGGCCGCGACGGAACTCGTCCGCTCGGGTGCGTCCACCTTCGTGGAGGTCGGGCCGGGGAACGTGCTCTCCGGGCTCGTGAAGCGAATCGACCGCGGCGTGAAGACGATCTCCGTCAACACCCTCGACGGTCTCGAGCGCGCGCAGGAAGCGATTCGTCCTTGAGCGAGGCGTTCTGCTCCCTCGAGGGGAAGAACGCGCTCGTCACAGGTGCCTCGCGCGGAATCGGGCGCGCCATCGCGGTGTCGCTCGCTCGAGGAGGGGCGTCGGTCGTCGTCTCGTACCGCGACGGGGCCGACGAGGCCGAAGCGCTCGCGAGCGAGATCGGCGGGCGCGCGGTCCAGGCGGACGTCTCGGATCCCGACTCCGCACGCGCGCTCGTGGAGGCGGCGGGCGACCTCGACATCCTCGTGAACAACGCCGGGGTCACGCGCGACGGCCTTCTGGTCCGCATGTCGGACGAGGACTGGAGAACCGTCATCGACACGAACCTCTCGTCCTGCTTCTACACGAGCCGCGCGGCGGTGCGCGGGATGATGAAGAAGCGGGCCGGCTCGATCGTGAACATCTCCTCGATCGTCGGCATCCACGGGAACTGGGGCCAGACGAACTACGCGGCCTCGAAGGCAGGGATCATCGGTTTCACGAAGGCGCTCGCCCGCGAGCTCGGCAGCCGCAACGTGCGCGCGAGCTGCGTCGTGCCGGGCTACGTGAAGACGCGCCTGACGGACGTCCTGCCCGACGAGGCGACGACCGCGATGCTCGAGAACACGCCTCTCGGCCGGCTCGGTGACCCGGAAGACGTCGCCGGCGCGGTACGGTTCCTCTGCTCCGACGACGCGTCGTTCATCACGGGCGCGGTGCTCCTGGTGGACGGCGGGCTCGGAATGTGAACATGACCAATGGATCGATGAACGGACGACGTCGTGTCGTGATCACCGGCGTCGGCATGGTGACGCCGCTCGGGAACGACCCGGAGTCGACCTGGCAGACCCTCGTGGCGGGCGAGTCCGGCGCGGGCCCGATCACCGCTTTCGACACGACGGACTACAACGTCCGCTTCGCGTGTGAGCTGAAGGACTTCGAGCCGACCGTGTGGATGGACCGCAAGCAGGCGCGGCGCATGGACCGGTTCTCGCAGATGGCGCTGTCCGCCGCGCGCATGGCCGAGCAGGACAGCGGGATCGACGTCGCGAGCGAGCCCGACCGAGTGGGCGCCGCCGTCGCGACCGGGATCGGCGGCCTCGGCGCCTTCGAGGACTGCTTCCAGGGCCTCCTCGAGCGTGGTCCTGATCGGACGAGCCCGTTCTCGATCATCCAGATCATCCCGAACATGGCCGCGGCCTGGGTGTCGATGGAGCTCGGCACGCAGGGACCGCTCGCCACGGAGACGACGGCGTGCGCGGCGTCGAACATGGCCCTCGGGGACGGGCTCGATGCCATCCGGCTCGGCCGCGCGGACGTGATGCTCTGCGGCGGCACCGAGGCCCCGGTCACACGCGTCGGCATCGCCGGCTTCAGCGCAATGCGGGCGCTCTCGCAGCGGAACGACGACCCGAAGCGCGGATCGCGGCCGTTCGACGCGGATCGCGACGGGTTCGTGATGGGCGAGGCGGGCGCGATGCTCGTCCTCGAGGAGCTCGAGCACGCGACCGCAAGGGGAGCGAAGATCTACGCGGAGCTGCTCGGCTACGGCGTCTCGTCGGATGCGAGCCACGTGACGGAGCCGGACCCGACCGGCGAGAACCCGGCGCGGGCGATGCGCATGGCGTTCGCGGACGCGGGCATCTTGCCCGAGCAGGTCGAGTACGTCAACGCACACGGGACGTCGACCCCGCTCGGCGATCCCGCGGAGACGCGCGTGCTGAAGATCGCGCTCGGGGAGGAGCACGCGCACAAGACGCCCGTGTCCTCGACGAAGGGCGCGACCGGGCACTGCCTGGGTGCAGCAGGCGCCGTGGAGGCGATCTTCACGATCTTCGCGGTCAACCGCGGCGTGCTTCCGCCGACGATCAACTACGAGACCGCGGACCCGCTCTGCGACCTCGACTACATCCCGAACGAGGCTCGACACCAGCAGATCGAGATCGGCGTCTCGAACTCGTTCGGCTTCGGCGGCCACAACGCGTGCGTCGTGTTCCGCCGCTGGCACGAATCCTGAGCGCGCCCGTCGCCTAACGGCGGGCACTCCGCCGGCGTCTCAGCGGATGATGGGAGCCACTCGGCTGGCAGGAACGAACGGCGACGGTTGTGCGTACAGGCGGGCCGTCGTCGGGCAGTTCGAGATCACGCGTCTTCGGTTCCCACCGGGGTTCCGGCACGGAGCGGTGGAGCCCGAGCGCGGATATCTCGTCACCGTGCTCGACGGAGCGGTGAGCAAGTCCTTCTCGCGGGACGGCACGACACTGGTGCGGGGAAGCCTCGCGCTTCTACCGGCGGGCTCCACCCATTCGAGCTGCTTCGCTCAGGGCGCCCAGGTGCTGTCCGTACGCGCGGCGGACGGCGCCGAAGCACCTGCGTTCGGCTCCCTGCTCTCGAGACGGCGGCATGATCGGGTGAGCGCGTCGACCGCACTCGGCTGGCGGATCGCCGGTGAGCTCGAGACGCAGGACGCGTGCGCCGACCTGGCGATCGAGGGGCTCGTGCTGCAGCTTCTCGCCACCGCCGAGCGCGCGTCGACCGATCCGCCACGCGGTGCGTCGTCGTGGCTCCGGGCGGCCCGCGATCTCCTGCACGAGCGGACGCCGCGCCAGCCCACACTCGCCGAGCTCGGCGAGGCCGTCGGACGGCATCCCACGCACGTCGCGCGCGCGTTCAGGCGCGAGTACGGAATGACGGTCGCCGAGTACGCGCGGTCGCTGCGGCTCGAGTGGGCCAGAACGAGGCTTCTTCTGGACGACGTCCCTCTTGCACGGCTCGCGAGCGAAGCAGGCTTCGCCGACCAGAGTCACTTCACCCGTGCCTTCAGCCGGCACACGGGCCTCACGCCCGGTCGATACCGCAAGCTCGTGCGCGGCTGAGGAGAGCGGGGCGCGGAAGGCTGCGCCCCGCTCGTCCGACACGGCGTCAGCCGCTGCGCACCTTGAGGTCCCCCCGGTCGAGAAAGAACGGGAAGAGGACCTGTGGGTGGGTGTCGCAATACTGCTGCGCCGTTCCGGGGCCGCCAGCGCCGATGGTCGTGGACATGTCTGGCGGGTCGTCCTTGCCCTTGCCGTTGTCCTGTACCTGGAACCACATGTCGAGGCCGACCAGGCTGGGCCGCGAGCTCTCCTCGATGATCCCTCCGACCCACAGGCGGTTGCCGATCACGACCCCGCAGTGGAGCGAGCCGCTCACGTCGAGCTGCACGCCGTCCCGAACCTGCGTGTACCGGTAGTTCCCTCGCGCCCGGCCGTCGGCCCAGAGGTCGACGTGCCACTTGAACGGGTGAATGACGAAGAGGCTGCCGGCTGCCTCCCCCTGGAACCCGTACGCGCCGTTCGCCGTGGCGCTGAGATCTCCGCTGCCCGCCCCTGCGAGCCCGGCCGTCCCGAGCGCTACCACGACCAACGCGACGAGCATCACGATCCTGTTGCGCACTCCCATCCTCCTTGCCCGATGTCCCGCTCGACGCTAGGCGGGTCGGGGCCGCTCGTCTTGCACGCAGTGAGCTCGTGGAACGGGATTAGCGCCGTCGCCCGGTTACGCGAGGAGGGGCGAGCGGCGTTCGAGGAGCAGCGTGTCGCGCCAGTGCCCGTCGAGCTCGGCGATGCGCTCCCGTCGGCCGACGACCCGGAACCCGGCGCGCTCGTGGAGCCTCATGCTCGCCTCGTTCTCCGGGAAAATGCTCGTCTGGATCGTCCAGATGCCGGCGGCGTCGGCGCTCTCGATCAGCGCCTGGAGCAGCGAGCGGCCGACCCCGCGACCGCGTTCGCCTTCGAGGACGTACACGGAGTGTTCGACCACGCCTGCGTAGCACCGACGCCAGGAGGTCGGGGAGAGCGCGGCCCAGCCGACGACACGCTCGCCGTCGGCGGCGACGAAGCGGTGCTCGGGGAGTCGGCCCGCATCGAACTGTTCCCAGGTCGGCGTCTCGGTCTCGAAGGTCGCGAGCTGCGTCGCAATCCCCTGCGCATAGATCTCCTCGACCGCCGGCCAGTCGTCCCGCGCAAGCGAGCGGATCTCCACCACGCGCCCGAGACTAGGCTGTCCGGATGGCCGAGCGCTGGGCAACCTTCGACTGCTACGGGACCCTCGTCGACTGGAATACCGGGATCCGGACCGAGCTCGAGCGGCTCTTCGGCGTGGAGCGAGGCCCCGAGCTTCTCGAGCGCTACCACGAGCTCGAGCCGGAGATCCAGGCGGCGAGCCCAGGCACGAGCTATCGGGAGGTGCTCACGATCGCAGTCGAGCGACTGTCAGAGGAGTCCGGTCTTGCGCTACCCGAGGGCGAGGCAAGCGCGCTGGCCCGCTCGCTCCCGAGCTGGCCGGTGTTCGACGACGTCCACGCAGGGCTCGAGGAAGCGAGGCGGAGGGGCTGGCACCTGGGGATCCTCTCGAACACGGACCGCGATCTCATCGACGTGTCGATGGTCGCGATCGGGATCTCGTTCCCGATGACGATAGTCGCGAGCGAGATCGGGTCGTACAAGCCCGCACCGAAGCACTGGCAGGTCTTCGAGGAGCGTGCGGGAGCCACGCCAGAGACCCACGTGCACGTCGCGCAGAGCCTGTTCCACGACATCGCGCCGGCGACCGAGCTCGGAATCACGTGCATCTGGATCAATCGGCTCGGCGAGCCCGAGGACCCGCGTCCGGCGAGGACGCTGCCCGACGTGTCGGGTCTCGCGGATGCGCTCGACGAGCTCGTTCCCGGATGAGCACGACCTTCCGCCCGCCCCACGACGAGGACGTCGCGGCGATCGCGACGCTCATGAGCGAGTTCTCTCCGGATCGCGTCGATCCGGACGCCGTTCGCCGCGACTGGTCCTCCCCGGTGATCGATCCCGAGCAGGACGTGCGGATCGAGCCGGAGGCCTACGCCCTCGTCGAGGACATGACGGAGGGGAGGGTCTGGCTCGAGTTCCATGGTCGTCCGTCCGCCGGGCTGCTCGACTGGGCCGAGGAGCGAGGAAGCGAGAAGGGCCAGCGCTTCTTCAGCGGGGCATGGTCGGGCAACCAGGCGATCCTGGACACGCTCGCGAGCCGCGGGTACGGGGTCGTCCGCCACTCGCATCGCATGGAGATCGAGCTCGGCGAGACGCCGGAGCCAGAGTGGCCCGAAGGGATCACCGTGCGGACGTGCCGGCCGGGCGACGAGCGCACGTTCTACGAGGTGCACCAGGAGACGTTCGAGGACACGTGGGAGCCGATCCGTGAGACGTACGAGGAGTGGGCGCACTGGCTCCTCGACAGCCCCGACTTCGTACCCGACCTCTGGTTCATCGCCTTCTCGGGTGACCAGCCCGCGGGCTTTGCGCTCTGTCATCCGTACAGGACGAGGCCGGAGCTCGGCTGGATCCGGATCCTCGGCGTGCGTCGCGCCTGGCGGCGGCAAGGCGTCGGGCGTGCGCTGCTCCTGCATGCGTTCCGCGAGTTCTCGGAGCGAGGCTTGACGCACGCGGGCCTCGGGGTCGACGCGACGAGCCTGACCGGCGCGAACAAGCTCTACGAGCAGGTAGGCATGCGGGTCACGGCCCGCTTCGATATCTACGAGAAGGTGCTGAGCTGAGCTCGCTGCGAGCACGCTGCCCCGAGTGCCGGACGCTGACCGCCGTGGCGATCGGGCCGGAGTACCAGTGCCACAGCTGCGGGCGTGAGTTCGCGGCGGGGCTCGTGCGCGTGCCGCGCGCGTGGGGCGACGGCGGCGAAGCCATGGCCGAGGCCGCCTCGCTGCAGCTGCCGTATCCCGAGACCGCGATCGTGGCCGAGGACACGCTCGACGAGCAGACGCGTGTCCTCGCGGCCTCGCTGCCCGAGCGTCCGCTCGTTCTCGGCGGGTGCTGTTGCACGCATGTCGGCGCCGTGGAAGGGCTCGTCGCCCGTGGCGGCCGGCTCGCTGTCGTGTGGCTCGACGCCCACGGCGACCTGAACACGCCCGAGACGTCACCCTCCGGGAACCTCTGGGGGATGCCGTTTCGCATGCTGCTCGACGGTGGCGCCGTGTCTCCGGCGGACGTGGCGCTCGTCGGCGCGCGCAGCCTCGATCCCGGCGAGCTCGAGTTCATCGCCGAGAACGGGATCGACGACTCGCTCGACAGGGCGCTCGACGGCGTCGACTCCGCGTACCTCGCGCTCGACGTGGACGTGCTCGATCCGTCCGAGATCAGCGTCCTCATCCCCGAGCCGGACGGCCTCTCGATCGGCGAGGCCGAAGCGATCGTCGCGGACGTCGCAGGGCGTGTGAGGGTCGTCGGGGTCGGCGTCACCGGTCTCGTCCCCGACGAGCGAAACGAGGCCGTCGTTCGGCGTCTCCTCGGAGCCGCGGGCTTCTAGCGGCCCGCGCATAAGATCCAGCGCATGTCCTCCCCGGAGCCAGGCCGCGTCGACGTCTCGGTCGAGGACAAGCGGGCAGGCGAGCAGGCGTCCGGGAAGGCGCACCCCAACACGTGTCCGGGCTGCGGCTCGCACTACCGCGACGACGAGCTCACGAGCAACCTGCGGGTCTGCCCGCAGTGCGGCCACCACTTCCCCGTCGGCGCGCGCGAGCGCATCGAGCAGCTCGCCGACCCGGAGACGTTCGTCGAGGAGGACGAGGAGCTGCGGTCCGCGGACATCCTCGGCTTCTTCGACCTCCGGCCGTACACCGAGCGGCTCGTCGAGGCGGAGATCAACACCGGGCTCGGCGACGCCATGGTCATCGGCAGCGCGACGATCGAGGGCCTGCCCTGCCGGCTCGCTGTCATGGACTTCGCGTTCATGGGCGGCTCCATGGGCAGCGTCGTCGGCGAGAAGTTCGTGCGTGCGTGCGACAGCGCGGCCGAGGCCGGCGTGCCGCTCGTCTCCGTCTCCGCCTCCGGTGGCGCGCGAATGCAGGAGGGGATCCTCGCCCTGATGCAGCTGCCGAAGACGGTGTGTGCGATCGAGGATCTCCATGAGGCCCGCGGCGCGCTGTTCTCCGTCCTCACGCACCCGACCACCGGAGGGGTGCTCGCGAGCTTCGCGAGCCTGGGCGACGTCGTGCTCGCCGAGCCGGGCGCGCTCATGTCCTTCGCGGGGCCGCGGGTCGTGGCCCAGACGACGCGCGAGAAGCTCCCGGACGACTTCGGACTCGCCGAGTCGAACTTCCGCTTCGGCCACCTCGACGGGATCGTCCCGCGGAGCGAGCTGCGGCCTTCGCTCGGGCGGCTCCTCCGGCTCTTTGCCACGGACTGACCGATGCCGAGCGAGGCCGAGATCCGGCTACGCGAGCGCCTTAGTAAGCTCGCCGGCATGAAACTCCTTCGTGGGACGAAGCTGAGCGGCGAGCTCGAGCGGCTCCAGGACCAGCTCGAGCGACTCCAGGAGGAGCCGACCGCGGAGGAGATCTGGCGCTCCGTCGAGCTCGCGCGGCACCAGGACCGGCCGTACACGCTCGACTACGTCGAGCGCATCTTCGACGACTTCTTCGAGCTCCACGGCGATCGCGGGCGCGCCGACGACCGCGCGGTCGTGACCGGGATCGGCAAGCTCGACGACCGGACCGTCGTGCTCGTCGGCCACCAGAAGGGCCGCGACATCAAGGAGCGGACGAACCGCAACTTCGGCATGGCGTACCCCGAGGGGTATCGAAAGGCGATGCGGGCGATGAGCCTCGCCGACAGGCACGGCTTCCCCCTCGTGACCCTCGTGGACACACCGGGCGCCTACCCGGGCGTGGCGGCCGAGCAGCACGGTCAGGGAGGCGCGATCGCCCGCTCGCAGGCCGCCATGGTGCGGCTCTCCGTGCCGACGGTCAGCTGTGTCATCGGAGAAGGCGGCTCGGGCGGCGCGGTTGCGATCGCGGTCGCAGACCGCGTGCTCATGCAGGAGAACGCGATCTACTCGGTCATCTCGCCCGAGGGCTGCGCGGCGATTCTCTGGCGCGACGCCGCCGAGGCACGCAAGGCGGCCGCGGCCTTCAAGCCCGATGCCGCTCACTGCCTCGAGCTCGGTGTGATCGACTCGATCGTGGCCGAGCCGGAGGGCGGCGCCCACGAGGATGCCGATGCGGCGGCGGAGCTGCTGCAGGCGGCGATCAGCGAGGCGATTGCGGAGATCGAGGGCCAGGACCCCGAGGAGCGGCGGCGCGAGCGGCGCGCCAAGTACCGTCGGATGGGTGTGCTCGCGTACGCGACGGAGAGCTTGTGACAGATCGTCACAAGCGCGGGGCTGCGTGAGCCCAAAACGCACTATCCACAGGTTCCACAGGCTTATCCCCCGAATGGAAAATGCCTCTCAGCAGGGAAAAAGTCTGATCTGAGTCCCGCTCGTGAAGAAAGCGTTGCGTCGATGGCGACAATCCACAGGTGAGCCTCGACGAGTATCGGCGGAAGCGGACGCCGGGGAAGACGCCGGAGCCGTTCGGTTCCAAGCGCAAGAAAGGGGCCGCGCCGCGCTTCGTCGTGCAACGGCACGATGCTCGGCGGCTGCACTACGACTTCCGCCTCGAACGGAACGGTGCCCTGGCGAGCTGGGCGGTCCCGAAGGGAGTCCCGTTGCAGCGTGGCGACCGCCGGCTGGCCGTGCACGTCGAGGACCATCCGCTCGAGTACGGTGACTTCGAGGGAGAGATCCCGGCAGGCGAGTACGGCGCCGGCACCGTCGAGATCTGGGACCGCGGAACCTACGTGCTGCTCGAGGAGAAGAAGAACGGTGGGTTGACGGTGGAGCTGCACGGAGCGCGCCTGGAAGGCGTCTGGACGCTCGTACCGGCACACCTCGACGGCGACCCGAAGAACTGGCTCATCCTGCGCAAGGACGGTCCTGCGACCGGGAAGACGGGGCGGTACTGGCCGATGGCCGCGACGGCGACCGAGTCGCTTCCGGAGGGCCCGGAGTGGACGTACGAGCCGAAATGGGACGGCTACCGCGCGGTCGTCACCGTTTCAGGCGGCGAAGCAACGCTGACCAGTCGGAACGGCAACGACCTCACCGAGCGCTTCCGGGACGCGGCGAGAGCGGCCGAACGAGGCCTGCGCTCCGCCGACGCCGTCGTCGACGGGGAGATCTCGGCGCTCGACGAGGAGGGCCGCTCGAGCTTCTCGCTCCTCCAGCAGGGCACGGGAACACTGGCGCTCGTGCTCTTCGACGTCCTCGAGATTGACGGCGAGCCGTTAATCCACCTCCCCCTGTCAGAGCGGCGGGAGCGGCTCGAGGGGCTCGTCGACACGCGGAAGGGCGGGATCTTCGTCTCGCCGCACTTCGACGACGGGAAAGCCTTGCTCGCCGCCGCGAAGGAGCAGGGCCTGGAAGGCGTCGTCGCGAAGAAGCTCGACTCCCCGTACCAGCCCGGGCGCCGGAGCCTGGACTGGCGCAAGCTCAAGGTCCGCGCCGGGCAGGAGGTGGTGATCGTCGGCTACACCAGGGGCCAGGGTCGGCGCTCGGGCGGATTCGGATCACTCGTCACGGCCGTGCACGATGCGGGCGGGCTGCGCTGGGCCGGAAACGTCGGGACGGGCTTCTCGGACGCCGAGATCGACCGCCTGCTCGGGCTCCTGCGCCCGCTCGTCCGGGACACCTCACCACTCGCCGAGGAGCCGAAGATGCCGCGGGTGCGTCGCTCGGACATCGTCTGGGTCGAGCCGAAGCTCGTCGCCCAGGTCGAGTTCGTCGAGTGGACGCACGACGGACGGATGCGCGCGCCTGCGTACCTCGGCCTTCGCGAGGACAAGAATGCGGATGAGGTGCGCCGCGAGCCGGTACCGATTCCCGACGTCATCCGCAAGGGCAAGCGCGAGCTCCGGCTCTCGAATCTCGACAAGCCGTTCTGGCCCGAGGAGGGCATCACGAAGGGCGATCTCATCGCCTACTACCGCGACGTCGCCGACGTGCTCGTCCCGCATCTCCGTGACAGGCCGTTCACGATGAAGCGCCATCCCGACGGCTGGCAGGGCAAGAACTTCTTCCAGAAGCAGGCGCCGTCGCACATGCCCTCGTGGATCAAGCGCTCCGCGCAGCCTGCGTCCACCCGCGAGGGCGAGAAGAAGGTCATCGAGTACGCGCTCGTGAACGACGAGCTCGCGTTGCTCTGGATGGTGAACATGGGCTGCATCGACATGCACGTCTGGTCGTCGCGCGTGGACAAGCCGGAGAGGCCTGACTGGGTGATGTTCGACCTCGACCCGTCCGAGGGCGCGACCTTCGACGACGTCGTCACGGTGGCCGGCCTCGTGAAGGAGACGCTGGACCTGCTCGAGCTCGCCTCGTACCCGAAGACCACCGGCTCGCGCGGAATCCACGTGCTCGTGCCGATCGCGCGGCGCCACACGCATGGTGACGCCCGCGAGTTCGCCGCGATCGTGGCCGGAGCGCTGGCTCGGGCCCACCCGGACCTCGTCACGACGGAGTGGGCGAGGAAGAAGCGGCGGGGCGTGCTCGTGGACGCGAACCAGAACCGGCACGGCGCCACCAACGCGTCGGTCTACTCGGTTCGGCCGCGGGCGGCCGCGTCGGTCTCGACCCCGCTCCGCTGGGAGGAGGTCGTGCCGGGTCTCGACCCTGCCGCCTTCACGATGGACGCCGTTCGCGATCGCGTCGCAAGGGACGGTGATCTCTTCGCCCCCGTGCTCGAGGGCGGTCAGTCGCTGACGCAGGCGCTCAAGGCGTTGCGCTGACGGAGCCGCCAAGTGTCAAATTGACACTTGGCGCTCTCAGGGCTCGAGCTTCCGCGGGTGGCCGAGCACGGACAGCTCGACGATGTCGCGACGGAAGAAGAGCGAGACGGTCCAGTCGGCGACGACGCGGAGCTTTCTCGTGAAGAGCGGCAGCTGGTACAGGTGGTACGTCCGCGCGACGAACCAGCCGAGGAAGCCTCGCAGCTGGATGCCGGGGAGCTCCGCGATGCCCTTGTAGCGGCCGAGCGTCGCGACCTGCCCCAGCATGCGGTAGCCGTACGGCTGTGGGTCACCGCGGAGGTTCTTCGCGACACGCCGTGCCTGCCGGAGCGCGTGCTGGCATGTCGGTGGATCGGTGACCCCCGGCGTCCTCGTGTTGATCACCGCGGCGCCGTCGCCGAGCGCCCACACGTCCTCGGAACCCTCGACGCGGAGTGTCTCGTCGACGAGAACGCGGCCGCGCTCGTCCAACGGCAGCCCGAGCTCGCCGAGAAGCGGGTTCGCTCTCACTCCCGCCGTCCACACGAGCGTGCGCGCGGGAATGCGCGCGCCGTTCGCGAGCACGGCCTCGGCTCCGTCGTACGACTCGAGCGTCGTCCCGACGTGGATCTCGATCCCGCGGCGCTCGAGGTGCCGAGCGGCGTACTCGCCGAGCCGGCGGGGGATCTCCGGCAGGATCTTCGGCGCGGCGTCGACGAGGACCCAGCGCTGAGGCACGTCGCGGAGGGTCGGGTAGAAGCGGAGCGCTGCGTGTGCGAAGTCGTTCAGCTCGCCGAGCGCCTCCACTCCCGCGTAGCCGGCTCCGACGAACACGAAGCCGAGCTCCTCCACGGCAGCGGGGTGGATCGAGGCGCGCTCGAGCTGGTGCAGCACACGGTTGCGCAGGGCGATCGCGTCGGCGAGGTCCTTGAAGCCGACTGCGTGCTCGTGCAGCCCGGGCACCGGGAACGTGCGCGTGATTGCGCCGAGCGCGACCACGAGCTGCTCGTACGAGATCTCGACCGGACCGCGGAGCGAGTCGGCGACCACGACGCGTCGCTCGCGGTCGAGCCCGGTGATGCGACCGAGCAGGAGCTCCGCGTGCGGGCACATCTGACGCAGCGGCACGACGACGTGCCGGGGCTCGAGGGTCCCGGCTCCCGCTTCGGGCATGAGCGGCGTGTAGAGCATGTAGTTCTCGAGCGAGACGATTGTCGAGCCTCGGCTCCCGTGCAGGCGTGCGACGTAGGCTCCGGCGAATCCTCCACCGAGGATGAGCGTGCCGCCTCGAGCCTCGCGCTGTTCCACCCGGCATGCTTACCACGGTGGCGACTACTCAGGTCTCGGTCATCGGCAGCGGCGCTCAGTGGGAGGACGCGGCCGAGGAGATCGGTCGGTTGCTGGCGGAACGCGGCTGCACCGTGGTTACCGGCGGTCTGGGCGAGGTGATGGCAGCCGCTATGCGCGGCGCGAAGTCGGCCGGCGGCACGACGATCGCGATCCTGCCGGGCGAGCGGCACGACGCTGCGAACGAGTGGGCGGAGCACGTCGTCGTCACCGGGATAGGGCACGCGCGCAACCTCGCGGTCGCCGCGTCGGGCCACGCCGTGATCGCCGTCGGCGGCGCCTGGGGAACCACTGCGGAGATCGCGTTCGCCAAGGTGCTCGGAAGGCGCGTGATCGCGCTCGCCGGAGCGCCTGCAATCGACGGCGTCGAGGTCGCCGCGACGCCGGCGGAAGCCGTCGAGCTCGCGCTGACGGCTCCCGGCTAGGCGACCTCCGACAACCTGCGCCGGAAGTACCCGCGCTCGACCTCGCTCGCCGTGAGCTCGAGCGCCTGTCGGTATGCGTGCGCAGCCTCCTCGCGCCGGTCGAGGCGGCGCAGGAGATCAGCCCGGGCGGCGTGGAACAGGTGGTACGCATCGAGGCTCGAGAGCTCCTCGACGAGCAGAAGGCCCTCCTCCACGCGTCCTGCGAGTGCGACTGCAACGGCCCTGTTCAGCAGCACCACGGGTGAGGGATCGACGACCGCGAGCTGGTCGTAGAGCACGACGATCTCCTCCCAGGGCCGGCCCTCGGCGTGGGCGGCAGCGATCGCGGCCTGGAGCACGTATCGCCCCGGCTGCTGCCGGGAGATCGCCCGGTCGAGGACACGCAGGCCCTCGTCGATGCGGTCCCGGTTCCAGAGCGTGCGGTCCTGGTCCTCGAGCAGGATGAGCTCCCCGGAGGGGGCCACGCGCGCGGCGCGGCGGGAGTCCTGGAGGAGCATGAGCGCGAGAAGGCCGAGCACCTCGGACTCGTCCGGCATCAGGACGGCGAGCAGCTTCCCGAGCCGGATCGCCTCGTCACAGAGGTCCGCCCGCACATAGTCGGTGCCCGCGGTCGCCGCATAGCCCTCGTTGAAGACGAGGTACAGCACGGCGAGGATCGAGCGCAGCCGCTCGGGAAGGAGGTGATCCGGCGGCACGCGAAAGGGGATTCCGGCCGAGCGGATCTTCCGCTTCGCGCGGACGAGCCGCTGAGCCATGGCCGGCTCGGTGACGAGGAACGCGTGTGCGATCTCCGCCGTCGTGAGTCCGCCGACCTCCCGCAGCGTGAGAGCGACGCGGCTCTCGGGCGCGAGCGCGGGGTGGCAGCAGGTGAAGACGAGAGCGAGGCGCTCGTCGGGGATCGCGCTCACGTCGTCCTCCTCGCCCGGGAGCTCCTCGAGGCGTGCGAGGAGCTCCACCTTCTCCCTGAAGACGCGATCGCGGCGGATGCGGTCGATCGCGCGGTTCTTCGCCGTCGTGACGATCCAGGCAGCCGGGTTCCGCGGCTGGCCGTCGCGCGGCCAGCGCTCGAGTGCGACGGTGAAGGCATCCTGCACCGCGTCCTCCGCGAGCTCGAGGTCGCCGATCGCCCGGGTGAGGATGCCGACGGCATTGCCCCACTCCTCGCGAAAGACCTGCTCGACTCCCGGCTGCACGTCCTCTAGCTGACGATCGGCCTGATCTCGAGCGAGCCCTGGGCGGCCGTCGGCACGAGCGCGGCGAGGCGGATCGCCTCGTCGAGATCGGGGAGCTCGGTGACGAAGACCCCGCCGACGATCTCCTTCGTCTCGGCAAACGGGCCGTCGGTAACCAGGCGCTCCCCGTCGCGCACGCGAACGACCTTCGCCGTGTCGCGCCCGTCCAGCTCGTGGCCGGAGATGTTCGGGTCGGCCTTCTGGAGCTCTTCGAAGAGCGCGATCCAGCGGGGCATCTCCTCCGCCCGCAGCTTCGCCTTCTCCTCGTCCGGCAGGTCGATCCAGCGTGAGTCGTCGCCGTAGATGAGCAGCGCGTACTTCATGCCGCGACTCCCGGCTCGTTCGGGTCGACGTAGACGGGACGCACCTCGATGGCCCCGTGCTCGGCACCGGGGATCCGCGCGGCCCAGTCGAGCGCCTCGTCCATCGACGCGCACTCGAGCAGGTAGTAGCCGCCGAGTGCTTCCTTCACCTCGGCATAGGGACCGTCGGTGACGAGCGTCTCTGTGTCGCGGACGCGGACGGTGGTCGCATCGCGCGTGGACGCCAGCTCGGCTCCACCGCGCAGCACGTCGGCCCTCTCGGCCTCGTTTCCGAACGCGTGGTACCGGTCGTAGACCTCCTTGCGCTCCTCGTCCGTTGCAGAGTCCCAGCGCGTCGCGTCTCCGTAGATCAGTGCGAGGTACTTCACAGCGCCTCCTCTCTCGTCGGGGATTCAACATGACGACGAGCGGTCGGCCGCGAAATCGACACGTTCGCCCGATCTGCTAGGAGCGCGCCAGCATCCGTTCGAGCAGCGTGCGTGCGCCGTGCTTGTCGAGCGGCTCGTTCAGGTTCCCGCACTTCGGGCTCTGGACGCAGGACGGGCAGCCGCTCGTGCAGGGGCAATCGCGGAGGAGCCGCACCGTGTCCTCGACCCAGCCCTCGAAGCGGTCGAAGCCGCGCCCCGTGATTCCGACGCCCCCTGCGTGCCCGTCGTACACGAAGATCGTCGGGCGGCCGGTCTGCGGGTGGACGTTCGTCGAGAGCCCGCCGATGTCCCACCGGTCGCACATCGCCCACAGCGGGAGCAGCGCGATGAGCGTGTGCTCGGCTGCGTGCAGCGTGCCGAGGAGGGTGGGCATCTGCTCGAGTTCCGTCGAGGTGCTCCGGCTCCGGGCAGAACCAGATCGCCTCCGTCTCGAACGACGTCTCGGGCATGAGCAGCGGGACGACGTCGATCGTGGCACCGTCGCGGGTCGCCTTGCGCGCGTACGCGATCACCTGCTCCGTCACGGACACGCGTCCGAAGCAGAGCTCGACCCCGAGACGCCGCTCGGCTCGAACCGCCTCCTCGATGACCGTCTCCGTCTCCTTCTTGACCTGCGTGTACCAGTCGACCCGCACCGGCGAGACGACGGCGACTCCACCGGTGAGATCGAGCTCCTCGACGAGGTACTGCTCGCCCAGGTGGAGATAGACGGCGCCTTCGTGCACGGTCGAGTACGCGCGTTCGCGCTCGACGAGCCCGAGGAGCGAGCCCGTCTCGCGCTCGACGACCATGAACGACTCCGCGTCCCCCGACCGGAGCGAGATGCGCGCGGCCGGGTAGTCCCGGCCCTTCCAGACGAAGCCCGCCGAGGTGTGCTCGAGCTCCGGCAGCTCTGCCGCACGCACGAGCGCCTCCTCCCCGAGCGTGGCGGCGTCCCTCTCGTCGACTGGCGCCTCGAACGCGGCCGCGAGGACATGCGGGTCGAGGATCCGCGGATTCGAGTGGTCGAGGATCGCGGCCTCGACGCGGCGCGAGAACAGTGCCTCGGGCTCGCGCGCGAAGAACTGGTCGAGCGCGTCCTCGCTCGCGACGAGCACGGCGAGCCCCTGACCGCGTCGTCCTGCGCGGCCCCACTGCTGCCGCAGCGACGCGACGGTGCCGGGGAAACCGACCGAGATCGCGCAGTCGAGGAGGCCGATGTCGATGCCGAGCTCGAGCGCGTCGGTCGCCGTGACTCCGAGCAGCTCACCTTCGACGAGCCGGCGCTCGATCTCGCGTCGCTGTGCCGGCGTGTACCCGGCCCGATATGGCGCCAGCCGGTCGGCCGTCGCCGCGTCGACCCGCTCGACCGTGAAGCGGTGGATGAGCTCGGCCGCCTTCCGGCTCTTCGCGAAGCAGATCGTCCGCAGGCCGCGAGTCGTCAGCTGCGAGAGCAGCCGCGCGGCCTCACCGAGCGGGCTCGCGCGGAGGCCGAGATCCGGGTCGAGGAGGGGCGGGTTCCAGATGACGACCTCACGCTCCGACTTCGCCGACGTGTCGTCGTCGATCACGCTCGCCGGCACGCCCGTGAGCGAAGCGGCGAGCTCCCCCGCGTTCGCGATCGTCGCCGACGCGAGCAGGAACTGCGGCTCCGCGCCGTAGACGCCGGCGAGCCGTCGCAGGCGCCGGAGCACGTTCGCGACATGAGAGCCGAAGACCCCGCGGTACACGTGCGCCTCGTCCACCACGACGTAGCGCAGGTTGTGCAGCACGTCCCCCCAGCGATCGTGGTGCGGGAGCACACCGAGGTGGAGCATGTCCGGGTTCGTGAGGATGAGGTTCGACCACTTGCGGATCTGCCAGCGCCGCTCGGCAGGCGTGTCGCCGTCGTAGATCGCCTGCCGCAGGCCCTTCAGGCGGAGCTCGCCGAGGGCGCGGGCCTGATCCTGCGCGAGCGCCTTCGTCGGATAGAGGTAGAGCGCCCGCGTCTTCGGTTCGCGCGCGATCGCGTCGAGGACGGGAAGGTTGAACGCGAGGGACTTCCCGGACGCCGTGCCGGTCGTGACGACGACGTTCTCGCCGCGTTGAGCCGCTTCCCAGGTCTCGGCCTGGTGGCGGAAGAGCGACGTGACGCCCGTTGCGACGAGCGAGGAGGCGAGGCGGGGGTCGAGGTCGTCCGGCAACGGCTCTGTGCGGGCGGTCCGCGGAGGCTCGAGCCCGCGGTAGGCGATCTCCTCGCCCTCGAGCAGGTCCTCCCAGAGCGCGACACTCGTCGCCATGCGCTCAGTGTGGCAGCGGGGCTGGCGGCCTAGAGGAACTCCGCGAAGGCGTCCTCGTAGCGTTCGCGTGGATTCGCGCCGTAGACCGTCGCACGCGCCTCGCCGCCGACGAAGAGCATGACCGTCGGCAGCGCGAGCACGCCGAGGCGGGACGGCACGGCGAGGTTCTCGTCGATGTCGATCCGGACGAGGCGGATGCCCCGCTCCGCGGCGATCGCGTGCAGATGCGGCTCGATTGCCGCACAAGGCTTGCACCACGGTGCCCAGAAGTCGACGATCACGGGCTCGGTCGAGGCGAGCACCTCGGCAGCGAACGTCTCGTCGGTGACCGCGTCCATCAGAGCCGTCCCATGATGGCGCGGGCCCGGAGGAGCGGAACTCGCCACGCCGCCTCCGCGACGATCGACCCGGTCATCTTCGATGCTCCCGCGCGCCGCTCGACGAAGTGGATCGGGACCTCCTGCACGCGCAGGCCCGCGCGCAGGACGCGGTACGTGGTCTCGATCTGGAACCCGTAGCCGCGCGCGGAGATCGCGTCGAGGTCGATCGCCTCCAGCGCTTCGCGGCGGAAGCACTTGAAGCCTCCCGTCAGGTCGCGCACCCCGACGCCGAGGAGGATCTGCGCGTAGAGGCAGCCGGCGCGGGAGACGAAACGTCGTAGCGCGCCCCAGTTCTCGGTGCCGCCTCCGGCGACGTAGCGTGACCCGAGCACGAGGTCGGCGTCATCGGCCGCCGCGATCAGCCGCGGAACGCCCGCGGGATCGTGCGAGAAGTCGCAGTCCATCTCGAGCACGAGCTCCGCGCCCTCCGCGAGCGACTTCCGGAAGCCGGCCATGTAGGCCGGGCCGATCCCCTCCTTGCGCTCGCGGTGCAGCACTGACACCCACGGCAGCGCGGCGGCAAGGCGGTCGGCGATCTCGCCCGTTCCGTCCGGAGATGCGTCGTCGATCACGAGGACGCTGTCCCGCGACGTGTCGAGCACGCCGCCGAGCGCCTCCACCATCGCCTCGATGTTCTCGCGCTCGTTGTACGTCGGGAGGCAGACGACGGCGCGGAGCACGGCCGTATCATCGCGGGGTGGCGAGAACCCTGCCCCGGAACGCCGATCTCGCCGACCAGCTCGACCTGCTGGCGGACATCTCGGAGATCCTCGGCGAGGAGTCGTTCAAGATCATCGCGTACCGGCGCGCCGCTACGAGGATCCGTGAGACGCCGAGCCCGGTCGCCGAGCTGGCGCTCTCCGGGCGTGCGACCGACCTCCCGGGGATCGGCAAGACGATCGAGCAGAAGGTGCTCGAGGTCGTCGAGGACGGGGAGATGAAGGCGCTCGCGAAGCGGCGCGGGCAGGTGCCGGAAGGCGTCGTCGAGTTTCTGCGGCTTCCGGGCGTCGGCCCGAAGACGGCGGCGCGCATCTGGGGCGAGCTCGGGATCACGACGCTCGACGGTCTCCAGGCGGCCGCCGAGGAAGGCCGGCTGCGCGGGCTGTCGGGACTCGGCCAGAAGAGCGAGGAGAAGATCCTGAAGTCGCTCGCGGAAGGAGCGGGACGGAAGGCGGTGCGCGACGATCGTGGCCTCCTCGGTGTCGGCCTGCCCGCTGTCGAGCGCGTGGTCGAGGCTCTCTCCGCCCATCCTGCGGCGATCGCGGTCTCCGAGGCGGGAAGCGTGCGTCGCCGGCGCGAGACGGTGCGCGACCTCGACGTCATCGCGACCTCGAAGGACGCGCCTGCGCTCATCGCTGCGTTCTGCGAGGGCGAATGGGTCTCGGAGGTGGTCGCCCGCGGCGACACGAAGGCGACGGTCGTCGGGCACCAGGGACTCCGTTTCGACCTGCGCGTCGTGCCGCCCGAGTGCTACGGGAACGTGCTCCAGCACTTCACTGGCTCGAAGGACCACAACATCGCGCTCCGCGAGGAGGCGCAGCGGCGCGGGCTCTCGATCTCCGAGTACGGCGTGACCATCGAGGAGGCGGACGAGGTCGTGACGCACGCGTCGGAGGAGGAGCTCTACGAGTACCTCGGGTACTCGTACGTCCCGCCCGAGCTCCGCGAGACCGGCGTCGAGCTCCGTGCCGCGCGTGAGGCCGCGCTGCCCGCCCTCGTCGAGCTCCCCGACCTGCGCGGTGAGATGCACTGCCACTCCACCTGGTCCTCGGACGGCAGGAACTCGAGCGAGGAGATGGCGACGACGGCGCGGGACCGCGGGTACCGCTACCTCTGCCTCACCGACCACTCGCACTACCTGCGCGAGGGACGGCTCGAGCGCCAGTGGGAGGAGATCGAGGCCCTGAACGCGCGCCTGAAGCCGTTTCGCGTCCTCAGGGGGATCGAGGTCAACATCCGGGCCGACGGGACACTCGACGTGCCCGACGAGACGCTCGCGGAGCTCGACTGGGTCGTCGCCTCGCTCCACACGTCGTTCGACCGCAGCCCGACGGAGCGGATCCTCGAGGCGATCGGGAACCCGCTCGTCGACTGCATCGGCCACCTCACCGGCCGCCGCCTGCTGAAGCGGGACGGCGCGACCGTGGACGTCGAGCAGATCGTGAGTCGTGCGGCCGAGACGGGCACGGCACTCGAGATCAACTCCCAGCCCGACCGGCTCGACATGCGCGACACACATGCTCGCCTCGCCGGCGAGGCCGGCGTCCTGATTCCCGTGAACACCGATGCGCACTCGACGGGAGCGCTCGGGTACTCCGTGCTCGGGATCGGGCAGGCGCGGCGTGCCTGGCTCACGAAGGAGCAGGTGCTGAACACCCGCACATGGGTGGACATCGAGAAGCTGCGGCGCAAGAGGCGGCGCTGACGGGCTTCCGCGACGACGGCGCACTCGCGCTCGAGTGGGTCGCTTCGTACCTCGAGCGGGTCGGCGAGCTCCCGGTCCTCTCGCAGGTCGAGCCGGGGGAGATCCGGGCGGCGCTCCCAGCCGCACCACCGGAGGAGCCGGAGGAGTTCGCGGAAATCCTGCGCGATCTCGACGACGTGCTGCTTCCCGGACTCACGCACTGGCAGAGCCCGCGCTTCTTCGGCTACTTCTCGGTCACGGGTACGGAGCCCGGGATCCTGGCCGAGCTGCTCGTCGCGGGCCTGAACCAGGTCGGGATCCTCTGGCGCACGTCTCCCGCACTCCAGGAGCTGGAGGAGGTCACGGTCGACTGGCTCGCGCAGCTGCTCGGCCTGCCGCCGGGGCTGCACGGGCACATCGAGGACACGGCCTCGACCGGAGTGCTCACCGCGCTTGCCGTGGCCAGGGCAGCCAACCCCGGTCGACGCGCCGTGCTCTGCTCCGAGCACGCGCACTCGGTGGTCGACAAGGCCGCCAGGCTTCTCGAGCTCGAGCTGCGGAAGGTGCCGGTGGACGAGAGCTTCCGCATGAGGCCGGAAGCGGCCGAGCTCGACGGTGCCTGCGCCGTCGTGGCGACGATCGGCACCACGGGGGCGGCGGCCGTGGATCCCGTGCCCGAGCTCGCAGACATGTGCGCCGAGGCGGGCGTCTGGCTCCATGTCGACGCCGCCTACGCCGGCCCAGCAGCGATATGTCCCGAGCTGCGACCACTCTTCGCGGGCTGGGAACGAGCGGACTCGATCGGCGTGAACCCACACAAGTGGCTCGGCACTCCCGTGGACTGCTCCGTCCTCTGGACGAGTCGACCGGACGACTTTCGTCGAACGTTCAGCCTCGTCCCCGAGTTCCTCCAGTCCCCCGACGACGCGGTGAATCTCAGCGAGGTGTCGATACCGCTCGGCCGCCGCTTTCGCGCGCTCAAGCTGTGGGCCGTGCTCCGCTGCTTCGGCCGCGCCGGCCTGCAGGAGCGGATCCGCGAGCACGTCCGGCTGGCGGTGCTCTTCGAGAGCTGGGTCGACGCCGAGCCCGGCTGGGAAGTCGTCGCGCCCCGGCACTTCTCCCTCGTGTGCTTTCGCCGCGAGGGCACGGACGAGGACAACGAGGCGCTCCTCGAGCGCGTGAACGCCTCCGGCGACGTCTTCCTCTCGCACGCCCGGCTCGGCGGCCGGTACGCGCTGCGGCTCGCGATCGGGAACTACCGGACGACGGAGGCGGACGTCGCGCTCGCGTGGGACGCTCTCCGGCGCGAAGCGGTCACGGTCTGAGCTAGGCGCTCGGTCGTCCGGTCGGGAGGTGGCCGCCCGGCGGCAAGATCCTCATGCCTCCCTAGGATGTGCCGGGTGCGCCTCGTCGCCATCGGCCTCGCGGCGGGGGTCTTCTCCGCGCTCTTCGGGGTCGGCGGCGGCATCGTCGCCGTGCCCCTCCTCATCCTCCTCGCCGCCCTCCCGGAACGGGTCGCGGCTGCGACGTCGCTCGGCGCGATCGGCATCACCGCGTTGGCGGGCGTCGTCGTCTACTCGCTGCGCGGAGAGGTGGACGTGGGCTACGCCGCGCTCGTGGGGATCCCGGCTGCCGCCGGCGCGTTGCTCGGTACGGCGCTGCAGCAGCGGCTGCGCACCACCACGATCACGTACGGCTTCGCGCTGCTCCTGACCGCGGTCGGCATCTGGCTGTTCACCTCGTGAGCGCGACGACGATCGCGGTCGGGCTCAGCCTCGGTCTCGCGGCGGGGATCCTCGCCGGGTTGTTCGGCGTCGGAGGCGGGATCCTCTTCGTCCCGACCCTCGTGGCTCTCGGTCTCGGCCAGGTCGAGGCGCAGGCGACGTCGCTGCTCGCGATCCTGCCGACGGTCGCGGCGGGCGCCTGGAACCAGCGGCGGTACGGGAACCTGCGTCCGAGGACGGCGCTCGTCCTCGGCGTCGCGTCGGTGTTCGGGGTGGAGGCAGGTGCCCGAATCGCGACCTCGGTGCCGGAGGACCTCCTCCAGAGGCTGTTCGCGGTGCTCCTCTTCGCGGTTGCCCTCCAGCTCGCCTGGCGGGCGCATCGCTCTTCCTCGCGCCAGTGACGGCGCTACCCTGCGTTGCGGTGAGCCGCGCTGCCGTGACCCGTCTCGCGGTCCTCGTCGCCGCGACGCTGGCCGTCGTAGCGACGATCGCGGCCGCCGCACCGCCTCCGCAGGGCGCCGTTACCGGAGCCACCGCGTCGATCGTCTCGATCACCGTTCCGGGTCAGGTGCCTGTCGTCGTCGGTGGCGTCGAGTGGCCGACCGCCTCCGCCGCCGAGGTGCAGACGTTTGCGTACCCGGCCGACGGCACGGTCGTCACCGCCGGGCTGTCGCGCGCGAGCGCGTCGGCAGAGACCGGCGTCTCGGCGACCGCGCAGGCGTCCGTTCAGGCGACGACCGTCTCGCTCTTCGGAGGAGAGATCCTCGCCGGTCAGGTCACGGCGACCGCAACGGCCGGTGCGGGCACGCGATCGGCGGGAGCCGATGTCACGCGCTCCGCGATCCAGGGCCTGCGCGTGCTCGGCCAGGACGTTGCGGTGACTCCCGGCACCGTCCCGCTCGCCGATTGGGGGTCGCTCCAGGTGCTCGCCCAGGACACCGGGGCGCGACGGGGGAGCACTCCGGCCGCGCAGGGAACGGTCACGGCCCTCCGCGTGAGCATTGCCGCCGACCACGGTGGGCTTCCCGCCGGCAGCGAGATCGTGGTCGGCTCGGTCGCGGCGACGGCTGCCGCGGAGCCCGCCGCCGCAGCGCCGCCGCCCCCGCGCGGGATCGGGGGAGCCCCGACGCCGAGGCAACCCACGCCGACGACCCCGCCCCCGCCGGAGGCCGAGGGCGGTGGAACGTCGATTCCCGGCGGGCCCGTCCGTTCGGCGCCACCGGGCGTCACTGCACGGCTGACGTCGGGCGGATACGTCTTCCCGATCTTCGGAGCAGCCTCGTTCGGAGACAGCTTCGGAGGGCCGAGGCCGAACATCCCCGGCGGCTGGCATCACGGAGAGGACATCTTCGCCCCGGAGGGGGCCCCGATCCTCGCCGTTGCCGACGGAACGGTCCACCAGATCGGCTTCATCCCCATCGGGGGCTACCGGCTCTGGCTCCGGGACGAGCAGGGGAACGAGTTCTACTACGCACATCTCTCCGCGTTCTCGCCGCTCGCCGTCGAGGGCAAGCGAGTCGAGGCGGGAGACGTGATCGGGTTCGTCGGGGCGACGGGCGACGCCGAGGGCGGGACACCGCACCTCCACTTCGAGATCCACCCGGCCGCGATGATCGGGCTCGGCTACGACGGTGTCGTCGCCCCGTACCCATTCCTCCTCGCGTGGCGGCGGGCCCAGGACGTCTCGTTTGCCGCGGGGCGGATCTACGTCCCGTCGGGTGCCGGCCCCGGCATCCCCGCGCTGCCACCGCCTGGAGCCGTCCTCCTCCAGGCAGAGGACATCGGCTCGCTGTCCGGGCTCGTCCCGGGCGCGCTCGAGCGCGCGCTCGACAAGAAGACGGGCTGACCTCGTCCGGCTTCGGCGTCGACTCGTCCGGCTTCACCCGGGGCGCTGAGCGCACCCCGGGTCGAAACCACGTTCAGCTCTTGGCCGTGTCCTTGGCCTTCGACGCTGCGTCGGAGACGGAGTCCCCGACCGCGGCAGCCTCGGCCTCGACGGCGTCCGAGAACTCCTTGAACCCGTTGCCGTTCCCACCTGCGACCTGATCCATGATCCACTCGCGCGTCGCCGGGCCCGTCCACGGGTTGTAGAGGACGCCGACCGTAACGCCCGTGAGCAGGATCACGCGGTTCCGCGCCTTGTGGCTCTTCTTGGGCGACTTGCCCTGGAGCCGGTCGGTCGCGTTCGTGAGCTCGCTGACGAGGTCACGGATGTCGTCCTGGAAGCCCTCGTCGGTCGCCTTGATGGCCTTGGCCTTGACGCCGTCCTTCTTGCCGATCTGCTCGTAGAGGCTCCTCGCCGTGACGAACGCAGCGAGGAGATCGTCCCGGAGCTCGGGATCGTCCATCGCGCGCTTCACGTACGGCCTGAGCGTCTCGATCGCAGCCGTCGGCTTGTCCTTCTTACCCATGTGCCTTCCTACCTTTCTGCGACTAAGGGCGGAAGTATGTCGGCTAGCATCGCCTCGGTGCAGGGGTTGCTCGCTTTGCTCAGCCGGCCGCGCCGCCTCCTGGCCCTGGTCGCCGGGCTCTTCGGCTTCGTTCTCTACGTCTGGTATACCGCGGTGCGCGCGGTTCCTAACGTGAAGCGCAGGAAAGCAGCGCGGCGCCGCGCCCGCCGGCAAGCGTCCGGCACGTGGGAAGCCTGACTCGCTCTCGTCCTGTGCGGGCGAGCGGCCAGTAGTCTCTCGGGCCGTGAAACCGAAGGGTCTCATCTGCGCGGGCGGCGAGGCGACGCGGCTCGGCGAGCTCACGCGCATCGCGAACAAGCACCTGCTCCCGGTCGGGCAGTGGCCGATGATCTACTACCCGCTCCAGCTGCTCCAGCGGGCCGGGATCACGGACGTGCTCCTCATCACCGGCAAGGGCCATGCAGGCCAGATGATCGACCTGCTCGGCGACGGCCGGCTCGCACCGCGAGGGGGTGGTGACCCGATCCTCGAGCTCGATCTCACCTACAAGGTGCAGACGGAGCCCGGTGGCATCGCGCAGGTCGTCGGTATGGCCCGGGACTTCGTCGGCGACGCGCCCCTCGTCGTGGTACTCGGCGACAACATCTTCGAGTTCTCGCAGGCGGAGTCGATCGCGCGCTGGGGAAGCCAGGCCGAGGGCGCGCAGATCTTCGTCAAGGACGTGCCCGATCCCGAGAACTTCGGCGTCGTCGTGTACGGCGACGAGGGCGAGGTGACGGACATCGTCGAGAAAGCCGGAGTGGTCGACACGCGCTACTCCGAGCCGCCGACGTCGCACGCGGTCGTCGGCCTCTACTGCTACCCGACCGACGTCTTCGAGGTCATCGCCACGCTGGAGCCCTCGAGCCGGGGCGAGCTCGAGATCACCGACGTCAACCGCCACTACGCGGTCACGGGCCGCCTGCGGGCGCAGGAGGTCGAGGGCTGGTGGGAGGACGCGGGGAAGCACTGGCAGCACCTCGCGGAGATCGGCCGCGTCATCGATGAGACGGGCGCCAACAAGTGATCGAGGGCGTCGAGCGCATCCCGCTCCGGGTGTTCGCCGACGAGCGCGGCTGGTTCTGCGAGCTGCGTCGAGCCAGTGCGCTTCCGAAGCCGATGGTGCAGACGAACGTCTCCTTCTCGAAGGCGGGCGTCGTGCGCGGCCTGCACTACCACGAGCGCGGCCAGGACGACCTCTTCGCCTGCCTCCAGGGCACTGCGCGCGTCGTCGTGCTCGACCGCACGACGGGCGAGACGTTCACGGAGGACATCGGCGACGACAACCCCGTCGCCATCTACATCCCGGGCCGCCACGGCCACGGCTTCGAGGCGCTGACAGACGTCCTCTTCTGTTACCACGTGACGGAGGAGTACGACCCGGCCGACCCCGACGAGCACACGATCCCCTGGAACGACGAGCGCGTCGCACACCTGTGGAAGAGCACCGACCCGATCCTGTCAGCGCGGGACGCTGACGCCGCGTCCTGAGCCGACGCGTCCTGATCACCGGTGCCGGCGGCCAGCTCGGCCGGGCGCTCCAGGAGACCTTCGCCGCCGACGACCTCGTGGCGCTGACGCGCGAGCAGTGGGACGTCGCGGACCCACCCGGTGTCGACTTGACACAAGGCGATCTCGACCTCGTGCTCCACACCGCCGCCTGGACCGACGTGGACGGGGCCGAGAGCGATCCGCAGGGTGCGAGCGCGGTCAACGTCGGCGGGACGGCGAACGCGGCTTCGCTCGGCGCGCCGCTCGTCGCCTTCTCCACCGACTACGTGTTCGACGGCCGGAAGCGCGAGCCGTACGTCGAGTCCGACGGGCCGAATCCGCTCTCCGCATACGGTCGCACGAAGCTGCTCGGCGAGGCGGCCGCGGGGCCCGAGGCCTGGGTCGTCCGGACGTCGTGGCTCTTCGGCCCGACCGGGCACAACTTCGTGCGCACGATGCTGCGGCTCGCCGAGGACCGCGACGAGGTGGCCGTCGTCGACGACCAGCGCGGCTGCCCGACGTACGTCGGGCACCTCGCCGACGCGGTGCACGAGCTGGTCGGGAGCGGCTCGGCACGGGGCGTCTGGCACCTCGCCGCCGACGGCGACTGCACCTGGGCGGATTTCGCCGAGGCGGTGTTCGAGGAGGCGGGAGCGGACTGCCGCGTCCGCCGGATCACGACCGAGGAGCTCGGACGACCGGCCCCGCGCCCGGCGTACGGCGTCCTCCGCAGCGAACGCCCCGGGGCACCCGGCGCTCCCGCACTGGCGCGAGGGGCTGCGTGCGTGCCTCCGGAAGCTGCAGGCGGACGACGACTAGCCAAGTGTCAATTTGATACTTGGGTAGCCTGTGCGCGCCATGCGACTCCTCGTCACCGGCGGCGCCGGCTTCATCGGCTCGAACTTCATCCACTACTGGCTCGAGCGGTATCCCGACGACCACGTCGTCGCGTACGACCTCCTGACCTACGCGGGGAACCGGCCGAATCTCGCCGCGGTCGAGGACCGGATCGTCTTCGTGCACGGCGACATCGGGGACGGCGAGCTCGCGGAGAAGACGCTGCGCGACGAGGAGACCGACGTCGTCGTGAACTTCGCCGCGGAATCGCACAACAGCCTCGCCGTCGTCGACCCGGGCCGCTTCTTCCGCACGAACGCGCTCGGCACGCAGACGCTGCTCGAGGCGGCGCGCAGAGCGGGCGTGGAGCGCTTCCACCACGTCTCGACGTGCGAGGTGTACGGCGACCTCGCGCTCGACACGGACGAGGTCTTCACGGAGGAGTCGCCGTATCGCCCGAGGACGCCCTACAACGCGTCCAAGGCCGCCGCCGACCACGCCGTGCGCGCCTACTTCGAGACCTACGGGCTTCCGGTGACGATCACGAACTGCTCGAACAACTACGGGCCGTACCAGTTCCCGGAGAAGGTCATCCCGCTCTTCACGACGAACGCGCTCGACGACAAGTCCCTGCCGCTGTATGCGTCGACGGGCAACAAGCGCGAGTGGCTGCACGTCCTCGACCATTGCACGGCGATCGATCTCGTCCTGCGCCAGGGCCGCCCGGGGGAGACGTACAACGTCGGCTCGGGCATCGAGGCGACGATCGAGGACATCGCGAACCTCGTGCTCGACTTCACGGGCAAGCCGGAGTCGCTGAAGACGATCGTCCCGGACCGTCCGGGCCACGACCGCCGCTACCTGCTCGACGCCACGAAGATCCAGGACGAGCTCGGCTGGAAGGCGGAGCACGGCTGGCAGGAGGGATTGTCCGAGACGGTTGCCTGGTACGCGGACAACCGTGAGTGGTGGGAGCCGCTGCGCGACCGCGTGCCAGTCGAAGAAACCGCCTGGAAATAGCCTTCGGACGGTCGGCGGTGCACGGCTAGCCGGAATTCCGCTCAAGTGCTAGACCTTTGTGCCGAGAACACAAAGGGTTAACCCCGTCTCGCTACCCTCTTCGCCCTCGCGTGCGCCTCCTTCTCGCATCCGTCCTCCTCGTCTCCGTGCTCGCCACGACGGCCGCCGCGCAGTCGCCGGTGCCCGTCGAGAGCACCGCCGGCGAGGCGGTCTTCGCGCTCTCGGGGCGCGGTTGGGGGCACGGCGTCGGCCTCAGTCAGTGGGGGGCCTACGGCCAGGCGAAGGAAGGTCGCACGTACGACGAGATCCTGGCTCACTACTACCTCGGCACGAAGCTCGGGCGCGCCTCGAAGAACGAGGTGCGCGTGCTGCTCGCCGAGGGCCGCCGGGCGGTCACCGTGCAGTCCGCCGCGCCGTTCCGGGTGCGGGACGCGCTCGGGGCCGTGACGAAGGTGACGGCGGGTGCGCTCGTCGTCATGCCGAGGCTCGAGCTTCCCGGCAAGACAGCGCCGTCGAAAGGACCGCTGCTCGTCCTCCCCGGCAAGGCGCCGCTCGCGCTCGACGGCCGGCCGTACAGGGGCAAGCTCGAGGTTGCGGCGACGGGCGGATTCCTGCGCGTCGTCAACCAGGTAGCGCTCGAGGCGTACATCGGCGGGGTCGTCGCGGACGAGATGCCGAGCGCCTGGCCGCTGGAGGCACTGAAAGCCCAGGCCGTGGCGGCGCGGACGTTCGCGCTCAAGGGCATCGTCAAGGGCAAGCCGTTCGACCTCTACTCGGACGTGAGGAGCCAGGTCTACGGCGGCGTCGACTCCGAGGAGGAGGCGACGACGAAGGCGATCCGCGCGACGGCGGGCCAGGTCCTGATGTATCGCGGCGAGCTCATCACCGCGTTCTACTTCTCGAGCTCCGGAGGAAGGACGGCGAGTGCCGAGGACGTCTTCGGCGCCGCGCTGCCGTACCTCGTCGCACGGCCGGACCCGTGGGACAAGGCGTCCCCGCACCATCGCTGGGGCCCGGTCCTGCTCGGGGCGCGGACGCTGCAGGCGAAGCTCGGCGTCTCCGCGCGTGTGCTCGACGCATCGGGGCAGGTCACCCCGTCGGGACGGATCCGGACCCTGAACCTCCAGACACCCGGGGGGCCGACGAGCGTGCCGGCGAGCGTCGTCCGCACCGCTCTCGAGCTCCGCTCGACGTGGATCACCGTCGGCGCCCTGCGCCTCGACAGACCGCGCGGCACCATCGAGTCCGGCTCGTCGGTGCGGCTGAGCGGCGTCGCCCGTAACGTCGTCGCCCCGCAGCTCCAGTCCTCGGCGAACGGCAAGACGTGGACGACGCTCGGCCCCCTCGAGCGCGCGGCGGACGGCACCGTGTCCAAGGTCGTCACGCCGACGAAGACGACGAGCTACCGGATCGAGGCAGGCACGCTCGACCAGCCGGCGAGCAAGCTCACGAGCCAGATCCTGCTGCTCCGGGTGGGGCACAAGGTGCGGCTCGCGCAGCCCGTGGAGCCCGGCGTCCTCACGGGGACGGTGCGCCCGAGGCCGCGCGGCACGATCGTCCACGTCGAGCGACTCCGAGGCTCCATGTGGGTTCACGTCGGAGAAGTGCTGCTCGCCGACGCAGGCACGTTCCGCATCGAGGCGCAGATCGTCCCGGGCACGTACCGGGCGCGCACCTCGCCCAGTGGAGGCCTCGTCGAAGGCATCTCGCCGGTCCTGGTGGTCAGCTGATGAGGCGCGGCACGCTCGTCCTCCTCGCGGCGCTCGCCGCAGCTCTGCTCGTGCCGCAGGTCGCAACGGCCGGGCGGATCGCAGTCGGGCTCGACACGCGCGTGCAGCGCGCCACCGTGGTCGACGCACTGGAGCGCCGCGGCGCACGCGTCGTCGACGACCTCGCGCCCATCCCGGCCGTGGTCGTCGAGCTCCCTGCCGGAAAGTCACTCGACGGCATCCGCGGCATCCGTTACGTCGAGCCGGTTCGCTCTCGCCGCCTGGCGCTCGTTCCGACCGACCCGTTCGTCTCGCGCCAGTGGTATCTCACACAGAGTCGCTTCTACGAGTCGTGGCTCACGTATCCGGCGTTCGAGCCGGTTCCGGTGGCGGTCATCGACTCGGGCGCCGACCTCAAGCACCCGGAGCTCGCTGGCCGCGTTCTCGACTCGAAGAGCTTCGTCGGCGGCTCGCCTGCCGTCGATCCGCTCGGGCACGGGACGTTCGTCGCCGGTCTGATCGCGGCGAGCGTGGACAACGGGATCGGCATCGCCGGACTCGCGCCACCCGCCGAGCTCCTCGTCGCGAAGGTCGTGACGCCGTCGCGGACGATCCCCATCGACGCCGAGGTGCGGGCGATCCGGTGGGCGGTCGAGCGCGGCGCCCGCGTGATCAACATGAGCCTCGGCGGAGTCCGCGACCCGCTCCAGCCCGACCGCGACACGTTCTCGCGCCTCGAGGCCGACGCAGTCGCCTACGCGGTGCGCAACGGCGTCGTGGTCGTGGCCGCCGTCGGTAACGACGACCAGGCACCGTCGAGCCCGTGGCAGTTCGCGAGTTACCCGGCCGCTTTGCCGCACGTTCTGGGGGTGAGCGCGGTGTCGCAGCTCGGGAACGTGCCGCGCTTCTCGAACCGCGACAAGATCTACAACGACCTCGCAGCGCCCGGCGAGCAGATCCTCTCGACCTTCCCACGCGGGCTCACGTCGCGCTTCCCGGCCTGCGCCGACCAGGGATTCTCGAGCTGCGGGCCGGATGAGTACCGGCAGGCGCAGGGAACCTCGTTCTCGGCACCGCAGGCGAGCGCCGCTGCGGCGATCCTCTTCAGCCTCCGTCCGGGTCTCACCGCCGAGCAGGTCACGACGATCCTCGAGCGAACGGCCGCAGACGTGAACGCCGAGACGGGCTGCGCAGCCTGTTCGAGCGGACGCGACGCCCTCTCGGGCTGGGGCCAGCTCGACGTCGTGGCTGCGATCGCCGCTCTCGACAAGCCCCTTCCCCCGGCCGACAGTTACGAGACGAACGACGACGCCGGCTCGCGCGCCGCGCGGATCCCGGTTCGTTCGGGCACCAACCGGCTCGTGCGGGCGACCGTCGACTTCTGGGACGACCAGGACGACCTCTACGCAGTGCGGCTCGAGGAGGGCAAGCGCGTCTACCTCGGTCTCACCGCCGCGCTCGGCTCTGCGGACCTGAGCCTGGCCCTCTGGCTGCCCAAGGCGAAGTTCATCGAGGACGTACGCACCTACAGGCTCCGCGCGCGGATCTCGACGCGCGCCGGTGGCCGCGAGTACTTCTCCTACCGCGCTCCGGCGACCGGCACGTACTTCGTGCAGGTGCGCATGTCGAGCCCGGGCACGACCGCCTACCGCCTGAGAGTCGTCAAGGCCTAGGCGTCGAGCAGCTCGTCGGGCGCGACCTCGCGCAGCACGCGAGCAGGATTCCCGACGACCACCGTGCGTGCCGGCACGTCCTTGGTCACGACCGCCCCCGCGCCGACGAACGCCTCCTCGCCGACCTCGATGCCGGGGCACAGGATCGCGCCGCCGCCGATTCTGGCTGCGCGCCTGATCGTCGGGCCGCGCATGAGCTCGAGCCGCTTCTCGGTCCGGCCCATGAAGTTGTCGTTCGTGGTCACGACGCACGGGGCGACGAACACGTCCTCCTCGAGGGTCGAGTAGGCGGTGACGTACGCCTCCGCCTGGATGCGCGTCCGCGCGCCGATCGTCGTGTCGTTCTCGACGAGCGCCCCTCGCCCGATGACGACGTCGTCCGCAACCGTCACGCGCTCGCGCACGCAGCTCTGGTCGCCGAGGATGACCCGCGCACCGATCCGAGAGCCGGCGAACACGATCGCGCCCGTGGAGACGATCGCCCCCTCCCCGAGCTCGGTCGGCGGCAGCGGGTCGCGTTTCGCCGTCGAGCGCGGCGAGAGCGTCGGCTGCTTGCCCACGACCGCGTTCTCGAGCACCTTGACGCCCTCGCCGAGGACGGTCCCGGGAAGGACGATCGCGCTCGGATGGACGTCCGCGCTCAAGCCGCGGGCACGCCGGCCTGGAGCGATGCGGTCAGCTGATCGAGCGCGCGCACGACCCGCGCGCCGTCGCGCGCCACCTGGCGACGGTCGCCCTCACCCTGGACGAGCGCGAGGAACTGCCGGCACTCGAGCTTGAGCGGCTCGTCGGTCGCGATCTTCGGGATGTGGATGTCGCCGGTGCGGGTCTGCCACTCGCCGTACGTCGCCACGGGCCGCCACGGAGACTTCTCGTAGATGGTCACCTTGCGGTCGAGCTCCATGTCGTCGAAGACGGCCATCTTCTCGGTGCCGACGACGGTCATCTTCCGCATCTTGTGCGGGTCGAGCCACGACAGGTGCATGTGCGCGATCCGGCCCGAGGGGAAGCGGAGATAGCAGAAGACGACGTCCTCGACGCCCGGCTGGAGGAAGTCGCGGCCGAGCGCGATGGCCTCCAGAGGGTCCTCGTCCAGCAGGTGGAGGATGACCGACAGGTCGTGGACGCCGAGCGACCAGAGGGCGTTCTCGTATGGACGGATGCGGCCGAGGTTCTGCCGGTTTCCGTACACGCACAGGACCTCGCCGAGCGCCCCCGAGTCGACCAGTTCCTTGAGCTTCCGCACACCTGGGTGGTAGAGCAGGAGGTGCCCGGGCATGAGCACGAGATCACGCTCGTCGGCGAGCGCGACGAGCTCGTCGATCTCGGCCCCCGTCATGGCCGGCGGCTTCTCGACGAAGACGTGCTTCCCGGCGAGGAGCGCGAGCTTCGCGAGCTCGAAGTGCGTCGGGACCGGGGTCGCGATGACCACGGCGTCGAGCACGGGGTCCTCGAGCATCTCCTCGAACGACTCGGTCCAGCGCGCCTGCGGATACCGGTCCTCGTACTCCTCCCGCTTGCCGTCCGCGGGATCGGTGAGCCAGGCGAGCTCCGCCAGGTCGGCGAAGTTGCGGGCGAGGTTCCGGCCCCACTCGCCGAGTCCGGCCTGGCCGACGCGGACGCTCACAGGCGCCAGACTTTCTCCGAGCCCTTTCCGTTGCGGCCCGTGGCGTTCCGGAGGTCGACGACGAGCTTCGCGTCCTCGACGACCTGGTCGTAGTCGATCGACTCGTGGTCGGTGACGATGACGACGCAGTCGTAGTCGGCCGGCTCGAGCGGAACCGAGCTCAGGGCGACCCCGTTCTCCTCGAACTCCGAAACGTAGGGGTCGTGGTACGAGACGTCCGAGCCTGCGTTCTGGAGCAGGTGGATGAGCTTCACGGCCGGGGACTCGCGCATGTCGGAGATGTCCGGCTTGTACGCGACGCCCAGGACGAGGATGCGAGAGCCCGAGAGCGACCGCTGCCGTGCGTGGTTCAGAGCCTGGGAGACGAGCGAGCGGCAGAAGTACGGCATCGACTCGTTCACCTTCCCCGCGAGCTCGATGAACTCGGTGTAGAAGCCGTACTCGCGCGCTTTCCACGTGAGGTAGAACGGGTCGACCGGGATGCAGTGCCCCCCGAGGCCAGGCCCGGGCTGGAAGGACATGAAGCCGAACGGCTTCGTCGCGGCCGCCTCGACGACCTCCCACACGTCGATGTCCATGCGGTCGCAGAGCTGGGCCAGCTCGTTCACGAGCGCGATGTTCACCGAGCGGAAGATGTTCTCGAGCAGCTTCGTCAACTCGGCCGCTTCGGGCGAGGACACGACGTGCACGGTGTCGATCGCGGAGCGGTAGAGCTCGGCCGCCGCCTCGGTCGACGCCTCGTCGACGCCTCCGACGACCTTCGTCACGGTCTTCGTCGACCAGCTGCGGTTCCCCGGGTCGACGCGCTCGGGCGAGAAGGCGAGCGCGAAGTCGGAGCCGACGGCCAGCCCGCTGCCCTGCTCGAGGAGCGGGAGGAGCTTCTCCCGCGTCGTCCCCGGATACGTCGTGGACTCGAGCACGACGAGGTGGCCCTTCCGCAGGCGCTTCGCGACCTCGGCGGTCGCCGAGAGCAGGATCGAAAGGTCGGGCTCGCGCTGTCGCGAGAGCGGCGTGGGGAGCGCGATGAGGATCGCGTCCGCCTCCCGGAGCTCGTCGTAGTCGGTCGTCGCCGAGATCGTCCCGCTCGCGACGTGCGCCGCGAAGCCGTCCGAGGCGACGTCCTCGATGTAGCTCACACCCTCGTTCAGCTGGGCGACGCGAGCGGAGTCGACGTCCACCAGCACGACGGTGCGACCTGCCTCTGCGAAGGTCTGGGCGAGCGGCAGGCCGACGTAGCCCGCGCCCACGATGGCCACGTCCCGCTTCATCGGCCGCGCATCGTAGCGTGGAGCACATCCGCGATCCGCTCGGAGGCGTGTCCGTCCCCGTACAGCACGGGTCGCTCCTCGGGCATCGCGGCATTCGCCACCGCCTCCGCGATCGTCTCCGGATCCGCATCGACGAGCACGTTGGCGCCGACCTCGACCGTGTCCACCCACTCGGTGGACGGCCTGACGGTGACGCACGGGACGCCGTACCAGTACGCCTCTTTCTGGAGCCCGCCCGAGTCCGTGACGAGCACCCTCGCCTGCGACGCGAGCGAGGCGAGCTCGAAGTAGCCGAGCGGTCCGAGAAGGCGGACGTGGGGCTCGAGCCGGAGCCGGGCCGCCTCGATGTTCGACCGGGTGCGCGGATGAGCGGGAAACACGACCGGCTCGGGGATGCGGTTGATCCCCTCCACGACGTGGCGGAGCCTCGGATCGAAGACGTTCGCCTGGCGGTGGATGGTCGCGACGACGTAGCTCCCGGGCTCGTACGGGATCGGGTGCCGCTCGCGCGCGACGGGAGCGAAGCGGAGGGCCGCGTCGGCCATGACGTCGCCCACGACGTGGATCTCGCCCGGTACCCCCTCCTCCCGGAGGGTCGCCGCGGAGCGCTCGTCGGGACAGAAGAGGTGTGCGGCGAGGGAGTCCACTTCGATCCGCGTGTGCTCCTCCGGCATGGTCAGGTCACCACTCCGGAGGCCGGCCTCGACGTGGACGAGCGGAACGCTCGCGCTCGTTGCAGCCCGTGCGCCGGCGAGAGTCGAGTTCGTGTCCCCGTAGACGAGAACGAGATCCGGCTGCTCCCGTCCGAGGAGCGGGGCGATCCCGAGCTCCATCGAGTCCGGGTCGGCGGTGTGGAGATCGAGCCGGTGAGCGGGCTCCGGGATCCCGAGCTCCTCGAAGAACACGTCCGACAGCTCGCGGTCGTAGTGCTGTCCCGTGTGGACGACGATCTCGGCGATACCGGCCGAACGGAGCGCGAACGAGAGCGGGGCGCTCTTCACGAACTGCGGCCGGTTTCCGACGACGGAGAGGATCTTCACGCGGGCAATAGCCTAGGCGGCCCCGTTCGGGTGACAGAGATGCCCCACGGATGGGGGATGCCGTTGCCCCCCAGGTCACCACTCTGAGGGAGACAACCCCTGCGGAGACCCCCTGCGCATGAGCGCGATCAGACAATACGAGCGGCAAGGACGAGCCCGAGCCACCGACGCGGTCAACCTCACGCGGCGTCAGGCGACGCTGCTCGTGCTCTTGACCGTCGTCCCGGTTCCGCTCCTGACGCTCGGCGGGCTCGCGATCCCGTTCCCCGAGCTCGTCCAGCGCGGTCTCGCACCGTTCCTCCCCTTCGTCGAGGCCCCGGGCAGCACGACCGCGGCCGGAACGCCGCTCGGCGTCGTCCCGATCCTCGCCGCGCCGGGTTCGTTCGATGCTCCGCAGGCCGGGGACACCCCGAGTTCAGTCGCCGGCTCTCCGCTGGTGCGCCTGCCGAGGCCGACGGTCGCCGCGGTTGCCTCGGGCATCGGCCCTGCCGCCAGCTCCTCGGCGCCCGAGGACGTCCGTGAGCCGGTGGACGACGCGGCTCCCGCTGCGGGAGACGACGTACCTGCTGCCGGTGCAGGCGACTCGCCGGCTGCGGGTGGCGGCACCTCCGGCGGCGGCTCGGCGCCCGAGCCTCCGAGCGGGGCAGTGCCTCCGGCCCCCGGCGCATCGCCAGACCCCCCGCCCCCACCGCCGCCCCCTCCTCCGGTGCTCCCACCTCCTCCGGCGCTCCCGCCGCCCCCGGCCCTACCGCCTCCGCCGCCACCCCCGCCTCCGCCGCCACCACCTCCGCCTCCGCCGCCACCGCCCGTGCTGCCTCCGCCGCCTCCGATCGCGGGCATCATCCCGCCCCCTGGTGGGCTGCTCGAAGACCCGGTAGGGACGCTGGAGGAGACGTTGGAGGGCCTCCTGTCTCCGATCCTCAAGCCCAAGCGCTGATGCAGCTCCGCCAGCGCCGCCAGCGCGAAGCGGGGCTTTTCGCGGTGGAGCGGCCTCCCCGTCTGGTTCTTCGCTTCGCCATCGTGCTGTCGATCGCGCTCGCGCTCGCCGCCGCGCTGATCCTCGTCGTCGTCCGGAGCTTCACCGTCACGCAGGCCGAGCGTGCTGCCACGCGGCAGGCAGGCCTCGTCGCTTCGACCCTGCTGCGCACCGAAGTGACGGCGAATGACTTCCGCGGGCGAGTGTCGCCGGAGCGCCGGCGGGAGCTCGACACGCTCTTCCGCAGCCATCTCGTCGCACACGACACGCTCGGGGTCTCGCTCGTCCGGCCCGACGGGCTGGTGACGTACTCGACCGACCACGACCTCATCGGCACGGGCGGAGCCGGCGCCCTCGCGGCCGAGGCAGCCCGGGGCACGATCGTGAGCAGGACGTCGAGCGCGAGGTCGGCGGGGGCCGAGGCGGGAACGAAGGTCCTCGAGACGTTCACGCCGGTCGGTGGCGCCGCCGGTGCGAGGGGCGCGGCCGCGATCGTCCAGCCGTACGAGCCGATCGAGCGCGACGCGCAGAACGCGCTGCTCTGGGTCGGAGGTGTGCTCGAAGGGCTGCTGCTCGTGCTCTTCGCCGTCTTCGTGCCGCTGCTCGCCCGCGTCACGAGGAGGATCGGCGCGCAGATCGACCGGATCCACCAGCAAGCCTATTACGACGAGCTCACCGACCTCCCCAACCGCGCTCACCTCCGCGAGCGACTGGAGCTCGCGCTCGGCCGCGCAGGCGACGGTGGACAGCATCTCGCCTGTCTCCTCGTCGACGTCGACCACTTCCACGAGATCAACGACACGCTCGGACACGGGCCGGGCGACGAAGTCCTGCGCGAGCTCGGGAACCGGCTGCACGCGCTCGTGGACCCGGACACGCTCGTCGCCCGCCTCGAGAGCGACCAGTTCGCCGTCGTGCGGGAGTACGACAGCGAGGACGAGGTGGTTGCCCTCGGGGACCGTCTCCTGGCGGTGTTCGAGCAGCCGCTCGACGTGGCAGGTATCCGGCTCGCGCTCGACGGCAGCGTTGGGTTCGCGCTCCATCCGCGGGACGGCAGCGAGTCCGAGACCCTGCTTCGGCGCGCTGACATCGCGCTGCACGCGGCGAAGGCGACGCGCGTCGGCGTCCTCGCGTACAGCCCCGAGGTGGACCCACACGACCCGGACGAGCTGCGCCTCGTCGCCGAGCTCCGTGGAGCCGCGGAGCGCGGCGAGCTGGTGCCCCACTACCAGCCCAAGATCGACCTCGCCGCCAACGTCGTCGCCGGCTTCGAGACGCTGACCTACTGGCAGCATCCGGAGCGCGGGCTCCTCGGCCCGGGCGTCTTCGTGCCCGTCGCCGAGCGCACAGGCGCGATCCGGCATCTCACCCGGGACGTCTTCGAGCTCGCCGTCGCGCAACTCAGGACGTGGCGCGACCGCGGTGGCATGCTCCCGCTCGCCGTGAACCTGAGCGCGGTCGACCTGCTCGACCTGAAGCTCGTGGACAGTCTCACGGCGGTTCTCGACGAGTACGGCGTCGAGGCACGGTACGTCTGTCTCGAGATCACGGAGAGCACCGTCATGGGGGACACCGAGCGCGCGCACACGGTCCTCGACGGTCTCGCAGCGAGTGGCTTCCGGCTCTCGATCGACGACTTCGGCACAGGGCATTCGTCGCTCGCCTACCTGAAGCACCTCCCGGTGCACGAGGTCAAGATCGACCGCTCGCTCGTCACCGGCATCGCGGCGTCCAGTCCAGACCGCACGATCGTCCGCTCGACGATCGAGATGGCGCACAGTCTCGGCCTCGCAGTCGTCGCCGAGGGCGTCGAGACGCACGAGGAGCAGGCGCTGCTGCGGAGTCTCGGCTGCGACTACGCGCAGGGCTATCTCTACGCCCGCCCGGTGCCCGCTGCCGAGCTCGAGGCTGCGCTCTCGGGCAGCGGCCTCGCAGCCGCCTGACGGGCTCAGACGACCGCGAGCAGCGGGATCCGGTTCGGCACCGTGAGCATCGCCGTGAGCTCGTCCGCAGGTCCCGGGCGCCCGACGAGATACCCCTGGGCGATGTCGCAGCCCATGAGCGAGACGAAGCGCCACTGCTCCGGCGTCTCGACTCCCTCCGCCACGACCGTCGCGCCGACGCCGTGCGCGATCTCGACGCATCCCCCGACCACGGACTCCGCGCCAGGGTCGCCGGGAACTCCGACGAGCAGCGACCGATCGAGCTTCACCTGGCGGATCGGGAACGCTCGCAGGCTGGCGAGCGACGAGTAGCCGGTGCCGAAGTCGTCCACGGCGATCCGGA
>CAVVCN010000004.1:0-24299 GCA_963746765.1 uncultured Actinomycetes bacterium | reverse complement strand
GCGGGATGCCTTGCCGCGGCCGTCTCGATGGACTCCGACCTCCTGCGCGCGCTCGCCTACGCCGGCTTCATGCTCAACCTGATCAACCTCGTGCCAATCGCGTTCCTGGACGGCGCCCACGTCCTTCGCTCGTGGCGCATCCTGCGCGCCGGGGGCGGCCGTCCGAACCCAGCCGATGCGCGGCGGCTTGCGGCCGTCGTCGTCGTCGCCTCGCTCGTGACCGTCGCAGCGCTCGTGCTCGGGATGCTCGCCGCCCACGTTCCGCAGGACCGCCTTTGAGCGAGCCCGACGGCCAGCTCGACGAACGGCGCGTCCTGCGGCGGACGCGAGCGACCCTCGCGTCGGACGTCTCGTTGATCGCGTCGGAGTTCCTCTCCGGCTTCCAGGCGATCCAGCGGATCGACCGGCCGGCCGTCTCGATCTTCGGGTCGGCGCGGATCGCGGAGGGGAGCGCCGACCTACGAGGCGGCGCGGCTCACCGGGAGGCTCTTCGCAGAAGGCCGGGCTCGCCGTGGTGACCGGCGGCGGCCCGGTGTGATGGAGGCGGCGAACCGCGGCGCACGGGAGGGCGGCGGGCTCTCCGTCGGCTTCAACATCCTGCTCCCGCACGAGCAGGGGCCGAACCCCTACTGCGACATCGAGCTGACTTTCAAGCACTTCTACGCGCGAAAGACGATGTTCGTGAAGGCCGCTGAAGGGTTCGTGATCTTCCCCGGCGGCTTCGGGACGATGGACGAGCTCTTCGAGGCACTGACGCTCATCCAGACCGGGAAGATCGGGTCGTTCCCGGTCGTCCTCGTCGACTCGGACTACTGGGAGGAGATGCTCGAATGGGTGCGGGACGAGATGCTCGCGGACGGGCTCGTCTCCCCCCACGACCTCGATCTCCTGATGGTCACCGACGACCCGCCGGAGGCGGTCGAGCGGATCGTGGCGATGATGGGCGAGCGGAGGCAAGAGGGATCGGCGTGAGCGCGGAGCTCGAGGCCGCCGTCGACGCGATCGCGGCGCGGACCGGGTTGCGACCGCAGGTGGGCGTCACGCTCGGGAGCGGCCTCGGCGGCTTCGCGGACGCGGTCGAGGATCCTGTCGAGATCCCGTACGGCGAGATCCCGGGATGGCCGGTCTCGACCGCGATCGGGCACGCCGGGACGCTGGTGCTCGGGACGTTCGGCGGCGTCCCCGTCGCCGTGATGAAGGGCCGTGCGCATCTCTACGAAGGCCATTCGCCCCAGAAGGTCGTCTTCGGTGTGCGAGTGCTCGGCCGCCTCGGGATGCACAGTCTCGTCCTGACGAACGCCTGCGGCGCGCTCGACCCCGCGGTCGTCCCCGGCAGCCTTGTCGCGATCTCCGACCACCTGAACCTCCAGGGCTCCTCGCCGCTCGTCGGGCCGAACGACGACGCGCTCGGGCCGCGCTTCCCGGACATGTCGGGCGCGTACGACCCGGCCTATAGGGCGCTAGCGCGCTCCGCGGCCGAGCGACTCGGCCTCTCGCTCGGCGAGGGCGTCTACGCGGCCTGGCTCGGGCCCGCCTTCGAGACCCCTGCCGAGATCCGCATGCTACGGACGCTCGGTGCCGACCTCGTCGGGATGTCGACGGCGCCCGAGGTCCTTGCCGCGCGGCACATGGGGATCCGCTGCCTCGCCCTCGCCTGCGTGACGAACGCGGCGGCCGGGGTCATCGACGAGCCGATCGACCACGAGCGCGTGCTCGAGGTCGGGGCGCGTGCTGCGGTCGACCTCGTCGCCCTCCTCCGCGAGGTCATCCCGGCGCTGGGCGCTTCGTAGACTGAGCCTCGTGGAGCTTCGCGACCTGCCGTCGGTCGACCATCTGCTCGGCGACGAGGTGCTCGCCGCTGCGCCGCGACAGCTGGCGATCGCCGCCGCTCGCACTGCGCTGGCGCAGGCGCGGGACGCGATCCGGACGGGCGCCGACCCGGGTGACGCGGTCGCCGCGGCGCGCGCGGAGCTGGAGCGGCTCCAGGCACCGTCGCTCCGGCGCGTGCTCAACGCGACGGGCGTGATCATCCACACGAACCTCGGGCGCGCGCCGCTCGCCTCCGCTGCGCTCGAACGGGTGATGGAGGTCGGCGGCGGATACTCGAACCTCGAGCTCGAGCTGGGGTCCGGAGCGCGGGGCTCGCGTCAGGACCACGTCGCCGACGCGCTTCGGCGGTTGACGGGAGCCGAGGCCGCACTCGTCGTCAACAACAACGCGGCCGCGGTGCTGCTGGCGCTCGCCGCGCTCGCCGAGGGGCGCGAGGTCGTCGTGTCGCGTGGCGAGCTCGTCGAGATCGGCGACGGGTTCCGCATCCCCGACGTGCTCGCCCGCTCCGGGGCGCGCATGGTGGAGGTGGGCACCACGAACCGGACGCGTGCCGCCGACTACGAGCGCGCGATTGGCCCGGATACCGCCGCGCTCCTGCGCGTGCACCAGTCGAACTACCGGATCGTCGGCTTCACGGCCTCGGTCCCGACCGACGAGCTCGCGCGGATCGCGCAGCGAGCAGGGCTGCCGCTCGTCGACGACCTCGGCTCCGGCTCCGTTCTCGACCTCGGCAGCGAGCCGACCGCAGCCGCGAGCATCGCCTCCGGCGCCGACATCGTCTGCTTCTCGGGCGACAAGCTCCTGGGCGGCCCGCAGGCCGGGATCGTCGTCGGTCGCGCCACGCTCGTCGAGCGGCTTCGGCGACACCCGCTCCAGCGCGCGCTTCGGGCGGACAAGCTGACTCTCGCGGCGCTCGAAGGGACGCTCGCGCTCTTCGCGGACCCCGAGCGAGCGCGGCGGGAGATACCCGTGCTCAGGATGCTCGACGAGCCCGTCGAGGCCGTGCGCACGCGCGCGGAGCGGCTTGCGGAGCTCGTCGACGGCGAGGTCGAGGAGACGGTCGCCCGGGTCGGCGGCGGCGCGTTGCCGTTGGCAGAGATCCCGAGTGTCGCGTGCGCGATCGAGGAGCAGCTCGCCGGCCCCCTCCGGCTCGGGAAGCCCCCGGTGGTCGGGATCGTGCGCGACGGCCGCCTGCTGTTGGACGTGCGCACGTTGACGCTCGAGGAGGTCGACGAGGTTGCCCAGGCCGTGCAGCACGCGCGCCGGGCCTAGGAAATGCTCGTGGTGATTCACCACAAGCGTTGTCACGACCGATGGCGCTGACGGTCGGCACCGCCGGTCACGTCGACCACGGCAAGACGACGCTCGTCCGCGCGCTCACCGGCAAGGACACCGATCGGCTGCCGGAGGAGCGCGCGCGCGGGATCTCGATCGACCTCGGCTATGCGCCGCTCGAGCTGCCGGGCGGCAGGTCGCTCTCGCTCGTCGACGTTCCCGGGCACGAGCGGTTCGTGCGGACCATGGTCGCCGGAGCGACGGGGATCGACCTCTTCCTCCTCGTCGTCGACGCGGCGGAGGGAGCCCGCCCTCAGACCCACGAGCACCTCGCGATCCTCCGGCTTCTCGGCGTGGAGCGCGGGGTCGTCGCGGTCACGAAGGCGGACGCCGTGGACGCGGAGACGCTCGAGCTCGCCGTCGAGGAAGCGCGCGAGCTCGTCCGCGGGGCGCAGGTCGTCCCGGTGAGCGGCGTGACCGGCGCCGGGCTCGACGAGCTCCGCGCCGCGCTCGGGGCCGTCGCGGAGGCAGTGGAGCAGCGGCGATCCGACTTTCCCGGGCGCCTCTACGTCGACCGCGTCTTCACGCTCCGGGGGATCGGCACGGTCGTCACCGGGACCCTGTGGTCGGGCTCGATCGCCGAGGGCGACCGCCTCCGGCTCGAGCCGGACGGCCGAGACGTGCGCGTGCGATCGGTCCAGGTGCACGACACACCGGTGGGTCGTGCGGAGGCCGGCCAGCGGGTGGCCGTCAGTCTCCCCGGTGTCGAGACGTCCGATGTTCGTCGCGGTGATGCGCTCGTCGCAGCCGGGTCGTTTCCACGCTCGTACCGGCTCGAGGTCGCGCTCACCGAGCTCGAGCCGATCCGCGACGGCGCGCGGCTCTCCGTCCACCACGGTACGAGCCGGATCGCCGGGCGCGTGGTCCGCGTCGGCGAGAGCCACGCCCAGCTGCGCCTGGCAGCGCCGGTGGTCGCGGCTCGCGGCGATCGCGTCGTGCTGAGGAGCGAGACGACTGTCGGCGGGGCGATCGTCCTCGACCCGGCCCCGCCGCGCCGCGTCGATCCCGAGCGCGATCGCCTCCTCGAGGCGGGCGACCCTGCGTCGATCGTCCGGGCGCTCGTCCACGAGCCGGTCTCCGTCGAGGCCGTGGCGGCGCGCGCGCTGCTCGCCGGCGTAGACCTCGAGGAGGGGCTGGACGCGGTGCGCGTCGTCGACGGCTGGGCCTTCTCGGAGGCGTGGCTCGAGGAATCGGGCGCGGCGGTGGAATCGCGACTCCGCGACCGCGCGGACCGATCGCCGCTCGACCCGGGCGTGCCACTCGCCGAGCTGCTCCCCGGCGAGCCGTGGGCTCCGAGCGTGCTCGGGCTGCTGCCGGTCGAGCGGCGCGGGCCGAAGGGCTATCTCCCGGGTGCGGCCGCAGGCCTCGGCGAGCGTGCAGAGGCGGCGGCTGCGCTCGAGGGGGCGCTCGATCGCGCCGGGCTCGCCGCGACGAAGGTCGACGACGCCGAGCTCGCCCGGTTCCTCGAGACGGAGGGCCGGGTCGTCCGGCTCGGTGACGGGTTCGCCGTCGCGGCCGGGGCCTACGAGGTCGCTCGCGACCTCGTAGCGACCGAGGCGGCCGCGACGGGCGAGATCACGCTGGCGCGGTTCCGCGACCTCGCGGGCGTGGGCCGTCGCGACGCGCAGCTCCTGCTCGAGCGGATGGACGTGGACGGGCTCACCCGCCGGGTCGGCGATCGCCGTGTCCTGCGACGTGCGCGTCAGGATGCGCGGGACACCCAGGGGTAGGGAGCGGGTATATCTCGCCCTACGGCGAGGTGCCGGAGCTCACGAAGGAGGTCTCATGGCTGGGAAGTCGGACTTCACCGAAGAGGAATGGGAGCAGCTGCGGAAGGGTGCGACCGGCGCCGGGATGCTCGTGGCGATGAGCGACCGGAGCTTCTTCGACAGCTTCAAGGAGGCGTCGTCCCTGGCCAAGAACCTCGCAGGGGCACGCAACGATGAGAGTCAGCTCATTCGCGAGCTCGCGGCCGAGCGCAGCACGGGCTTCGGTGTGACCGATTCGCCGTCCGAGGTCGAGGCCGAGACGACAGCGGCGCTCCAGGCGGCCGTCGAGACGCTGCAGGCCAAGGCACCGGACGAGCTGGAGGCCTATCGCGCCTTCGTGCTCGAGCTCGCGCGGTCCGTCGGCAAGGCCGCGGGTGGTGGAGACGACGTCGAGGCGGCCGCGGTCGAGAAGATCGGGGCTGCTCTGGCGTAGCGATTCAGTCGTACGAGCGAGGCGCCCACTCCGGCTCGGAGTCCGTGCCGACTCCCTCCGCGATCCGGTTGATGTAGTTGAAGTACGCGATCACCTGGATGGCGTCGTGGATCGTCGCGTCGTCCAGCCCGACAGAGCGCAGCTCCTCGACGTCCGCGGCGCCGACCGACGACGGGACGTGTGTCAGCTTGCAGGCGTAGTCGCAGAGCGCGCGAAGGCGCGGGTCGAGGTCGGCCTGCCGGTAGTCCCGCTCCGCGTGCGTTGCGAGCTCGTCTGGGGCGCCCTCGTCACGGAGGTCGTCGGCGTGCGAGCGCCGTCAGTAGTAGCACTCGTTCTCGGCCGAGACGACCGTCGCCAAGGAGCTCGCGCTCCTGGCGCGTCAGCCCCGACGGGCCGAACATGATCGCTCTGTACATCTCCATCGACGCCCTGAGGACCTCGGGGTTGAGGCTCATCGAGCGGACGATGTTGAAGACCTTCCCTGCGCGTCCGATCGCCGCCTCGTACTCCTCGGCCAGCAGCCCGTCGGCATCCTCTGGATCGATCAGCTCGAGGTGCGCCACGAGCGGGATTGTGTCTGACGTCGTCCGTCCTGTGCTACGTTGCCATGGATGGAAACACGGACCGATGGGACGGCCGAGGCCCTGGAGGCCCTCGTCAAACGGTTCGGGCACGACTCCTTTCGCCCCGGTCAACAGCAGGTCGTCGAGGCACTCCTCGCGGGGCGCTCGGCGCTCGCGGTGTTCCCGACGGGGGCCGGCAAGAGCCTCTGCTACCAGCTGCCTGGAGTGCTGCTCGACGGCCTCACGGTCGTCGTCTCGCCGCTGATCGCACTGATGAAGAACCAGATCGATGCGCTGGTCGGCCAGGGCATCGGCGCCGCGCGGCTCGACTCCAGCCTGGGCCCGGACGAGACGCGTGACGTCTCGCAGCGGCTTCGGGACGGCGGCGTGAAGCTCCTCTACGTCGCTCCCGAGCGCTTCAACAACGAGCGCTTCGTCGCGCAGCTCGAGCGGACGCCGATCGCACTGTTCGCCGTCGACGAGGCGCACTGCATCTCGGAGTGGGGCCACAACTTCCGGCCGGACTACCTCAAGCTCGCAACGTACGCGCGCGACCTCCGGGCCGAGCGCGTGCTGGCGCTGACCGCGACCGCGACTCCCGCCGTCGTGGACGACATCTGCGCCGGCTTCGGAATCGCGTCGGACGACGCGGTCGTCACCGGTTTCTACCGACCGAACCTGACCCTGCTCACGACGCCCGCCGACGCAGGCGCACGCGACCGGCTGCTGGTCGACCGGCTGCGCGAGCGGCCGCCGGGCACGACGATCGTCTACGTCACACTGCAGCGCGAGGCGGTTCGGGTCGCAGCGCTCCTCGCCGGAGCCGGGCTACCGGCGCGTGCGTACCACGCCGGGATGAGCGCCGAGGAGAGGACGGCGGTCCAGGACTGGTGGACCGGATCGGACCGCAACATCGTCGTGGCGACGATCGCCTTCGGCATGGGCATCGACAAGGCCGACGTCCGCTACGTGTACCACCTGAACCTGCCGAAAGGGCTCGAGTCGTACTCGCAGGAGATCGGGCGCGCTGGCCGCGACGGGGCTCCGGGCGTCTGCGAGTTGTTCGCGTGCCGCGACGACGTGCCGACCCTCGAGAACTTCGCGTACGGCGACACGCCGACGCGGGACGTGATCGCCACGCTCGTCGACGAGGTCTTCGAGAACGAGACGGGCACGCAGTTCGCCGTCTCGGAATACGACTTGTCGGTGCGGCTCGACGTGCGGCCGCTCGTGCTCCGGACGATCCTGACCTACCTCGAGCTCGAAGGGCTCCTGCGGCAGGGCACGCCGTTCTACGCGGGTTACTCCTTCCGTCCGGTCTCGGGCTCGTTCGAGGACGTGTTCGCCGGGTTCGACGAGGACCGGGCCGACTTCCTCCGCCGGCTCGTCGCAAGCGGCAAGGCAGGGCGCAGCTGGACGAGCCTCGAGCCCCAGGCTGCTGCGAGCGCGCTCGGCGAGGACCGTGAACGGATCGTCGCGGCGCTCGGGCACCTCGAGGAGCGGCAGCTGATCGAGGTGCGAGCGAACACCGTGCACCAGCGCTACACGGTGCTCGACCGGCCGAGCTCCGGCGACGAGCTCGTCGATCGGCTCGTGGGGCGCTTCGAGCGGCGCGAGCGTGCCGAGACGGAGCGCATCCAGCGTGTCATCTCGCTCGTCACGCACGAGGGCTGCCAGGTGAACGAGCTCGTCGGCTACTTCGGAGACGTCCGTGACGAGCCGTGCGGCCACTGCAGCTTCTGCCTCGACGGCGTGGCGCAGCGCATGCCGCCGCCCGTCGCGCGTCCCCCTGTCGGCGACGTCGCCGACGCGCGGGCGCTCGAGGAGCTCGCGGCCTCACACCCCGGTGCGCTCGAGACGCCGCGCCAACGCGCACGCTTTCTCTGCGGCATCACGAGCCCCGCGACGAGCCGTGCGAGGCTCTCGCGCGAGCCGGCCTTCGGCTCGCTGTCCGACCGGCGCTTCGCCGACGTGCTCGCATGGTGCGAGGCGGAGTCGGCGCGCGGGTAGCCTCAGCCGCGGAGCGGCATGGGCCCGGTGGCCCAGCAGGTCTTCAAAACCTGTGCGGTGTGGCAGCCCCACGCTCGGTCGGTTCGACTCCGGCGCCGCTCCGTTAGCCGATCTCGGTGCGCGGAAGGGCCTCGCGGCGCGCGGTGCCTGGACGGAGCGGCGTGGATCCGCTCTCTTGGAATGCCGCCTCATACGAGGTGACCCGCGTCCAGCTGGCTACTGGAGTGCCGCCGGGGGCCTCGTCGCTCAGTGAACGACCCTCTCGAGGAGAAGTAGCACGATCCCTAGCGTTCCTTGGCCCGCGGCGAAGACGCCGGTCCGCGGCCATGTCCATCCGGCGCGACGACCGGCGACGAGTGCCCAGCCGATGATCTGCAGGACGGCCGCGGCGAGCGCGAGCTCGGCGCCCGTCTCGCGCGACCACACGCCGGCCCACGCGAGCGCGAGGAGGAGCGTGGGAACGACGGCTGCCTCGACCAGCGGCCACTCGCGACGGGCGACAACGAGAACGTCGCGACGTCGGAACGCCTCTCCGACCGCGATCTGCTCGCCGATCATCTCCGACCACCAGTGCGCGAGCCAGAAGACGAGTGAGGAGCCGAACGCGGCCGTCGTCATGAGGCGAGCGTCTTGTCCAGTCTCGAAGGCGACACCGACGACCGAGGCCACGAGAAACGACCCGTAGACGGCCGCTCCGAAACGGACGTTGTTCCGTCCGGGCGCGGCGAGCAGCGCTCCGCGGCTTGGCTCGACCCTCCCCGTCACGTGCCTGCCCAACGGTTCCCGTCGTCGCTCGGGCGGCCGGCGCGACTCCGCGCCGGCCGCCGACTGGTTCGTGATTTCAGGTGGCAGCTCGTGTCCCTCAGCCGTGCGCCACCGGCGCTGTGGCGGTCGGGCGCGGAAGGCGATCGCGCACATCGGCGACGAGCTGGCGCAGCTCGAGCGCGAACCCGACCTGCATCACGCCGATAACGATGATGTAGGCGGCGATGAGCGCCACGATGGCGACGGCACCCACATCGGGCTCGATGAACATCACGGCGCCGAACGCGCCGGAGATGATCCCGTTGAGTGCGAGCAGCAGCTTCGCCGGCCACTCCAGTGGAGCTTCGAACGCCGTCACCAGCATGAGGGCGCCGATGACGAGCGCCCATGCCGCCACGACGTAGAGAAGCGTCTGTGCCGAAATGTCGTTCCAGACGAGCAGCGCGATGCCGACCGCCGTCCCTGCGACCGCTTCGAGTGTCAGCCATCGTCGCTCGGAGCGCGGGAGCGGTGCAGAGAGCGCTGCCACACCGGACAGAACGCCTCTGACCAGTGCGTAGATCGCGACGACCGCCACGATGGTCGCTAGACCGATGTGCGGCCACAGGATGAGCACGAAGCCGAAGAGGATGGCCGCGACGCCGTTCGCTGCGATCATCTTCCAGGCGCGAGCAAGCGTTCTTTCGCCCTGCCTGGCTGCCTCGTCGATCTTGCTGCTGACCTTCGACTCGAAGGTCTCGGTTGGTGTCGACTCAGTTGTCATTCTCTCCTCCTGACTGGAACTTCAGGGCCGCCTCGCGGACCTTCCGCTCGAGGTCGTCGAGCGCTTCCGTGACGCGATTCCTTTGCTCTTGCCATGTGTCCGAGGACGCGGGCAGCGCGGTCAGACGCTCGGCTGCCCTGCTCCGCGCCTGCCTGAGCGCGGCGATCTCTGCCTCGGCCTGCTCGCGAGCGTTCTGTGCCTTCGTCGCTACGCGTGTCTGAAGCCGCTCGATCGCGGCATCCCAGTCGTAGAGCTCCGCCTCCACCGCCTCCGCGAATGACGTCGCGTCGTCGGCCATCTCGGAGGCCAGGCGGTTCTCGGCGATCGAGATGTCGATCTCGAGCTGTCGAACCTTCTCGTCGACCGTTTCGGCCTTCTCGCGGACGGCGGCCCAGGCCGCTGCTTCCTCCTCCCGCAGCCTGACGAACCTGTACTGGAGACGCGCTCGCGTCTCAGTCGTGCCGTTTCTGGGGCGTGCCTCCAGCTCGTCGATGTGTCGGCGGATCTCCGCCAGCATGTCGTCGGTCGTTCTTGTCGCCACGCGGCGCCTCCTGTCGTGGTTGATGTGGACTGCACGACAAGCCTCTCGTGGGCGACTGCCAGCGCTCTGCCACGGGACCACGCCCTCGCTGCCACTCGCAGTGGCAGGCGAGGGCTGAGCGGCGCCGGCGCGACGCTACGGCGTCAGTGCGGTCTCGGCGCGCGTGGGCATGCCGGCATTTCCTTCGGGCCGCCCGAGGTCGTCGAGACCGGCCCGGGCGGCGGAGCCCGGATCTCCGGCGAGCGCGAGGAACAAGCTCTCGCGTGCTTCGTGTGGTCGCTGCGTGTCGGACCACTTGAGCGCGCTGCGGTAGAGCGCCTCGGCGCTGTCGGCGTCTCCCGCGGCGGCCAGCACGCGGCCCAGCCGGACGCGCGCGTGCGCCGCCGCCCACGGCGACCGTGCCGCCTCCGCGGCGGCGAGCGCCCGGCGCTCGAGTTGTTCGGCCTTGCGGAGGTCTCCGCTCGCGAACGCGACCCAGCCGAGCCCGGCGAGCGCGAAGGCTGCGTGGTCGGCGAACCCCGCACTCCCCGCGAGCGCGAACGCGCGCTGATACGCCTCGTCTGCGGCGCTTTCGTCGCTCCGTCGCTCGGCGACCCAGGCCTCGAGCAGCAACGCGGGAACCTGAAACGCATCGAACTCGATGGCTCCCGCATGACGGTATGCCTGCGCCGCCATGGCGGAGACTGTGGACGTGTCTCCCGCGAGAGCGGCAACCTGGGCCCGCAGGAGGCTGGTGGTCGCGATGCTCCAATCGTCGCCGGTCGGCTGGAGGCGAGCGTGCGCCTGCTCCGCCAGCACGGCGGCCCGCTCACCGTCACCGGACTCTGCGTGGGCGAGCGCGAGGGTTGCCTCGACGAGAGCCGCCTGCGGAGGTAGCGGCTCGGTGGCGGCGAGGGCGCGTTCGCCGATCTCGATGGCCTGGTCCAGATCGAGCTCCTCCGTCGCGAAGAAGCACAGGAATGCCTCGAGCTCGAGTCGGAGCGCGGCCGGAGCGTCCAGGGACGCGGAAGCGAGTGCGAGCTCGACGAAGCGGCGGCCTTCGGAGACGCGCTCCGCGAGCGCGAAGTACAAGCCGAACGCGCCCAACCGGATCGCGACGCCCGGGTCCGGTGTAGCGCGAGCGCATGCGAGCGCGGCCCAGAGGTTGTCGTGCTCGAGCTCGAGGCGTCCGACCCACGCTCGCCACTCAGGCTCACGAAGGGCACCGTGCGCGGTGTCCGCCAACTTCGCGAAGTACTCAGCGTGCGCTCTCGTGGCAGCTGCGAGGCCGCCGTCGTCGGCGAGGCGCTCGAGCGCATAGGCGCGTACCGTGTCGAGCAGGTCGTAGCGTGCGTCGGGGCTCGGGAACGAGACGGTGATGACCGACTTGTCGACGAGCGCACCGAGCAGCTGGATCACCGTCAGCTCGTCGAGCCCCTGCTTGGCACCCGCGGTCACGAGCGCCGGGAGAGGCGCACCGCCACGGTGAACCGCAACGTGGTGGAGCAGGGTCTTCTCGTCTGCATGCAGGAGGTCGTAGCTCCACTCGACGAGCGTCCCGAGCGCAGCGCGGCTCGGGTCGGACGTCGGTCGATCGTGGAGGAGCTCGAGGCGCCGCTTGACCAGGGCGAGGAGCTCCGCGAGTCCGAGCACGTTGACTCGCGCAGCTGCGAGTTCGATCGCGAGCGGGAGGCCGTCGACGAGACGGCTGATCTCGGCGGCGAGCCAGGCGTCCTCGTCCGTCAGCTGAAAACCCGGGCGCGCCGCGCGCGCACGCGCGGTGAAGAGCTCGACGGCCGGAGCGGTGAGCGCGTCAGTCGCAGCGCCGTCAGGGATCTCGAGCGGGTCGACGATGACTCGTACCTCTCCCATCACATGGAGCACCTCGCGGCTCGTGGCGAGCACCCGCACGTTCGAGCAGTCGGTGAGAAGTGCCGAGACGACGCGTGCGCTTTCTTCGAGGACGTGCTCGCATGCGTCGAAGACGAGGATTGCGTCTGTGTCCCGAAGGCGCCCGGCGGTGCGCGCGAGCGGGTCCCCGCCGCGCACGTCGAGGGACTGGGCGACGAGACGTACGACGTCAGCCGCCCCGTCCGCGCTGACGAGGCCGATGTGCCAGGCACCTCCCTGGAGCTCGCTCTCCAATAGGCGGGCCGCCTCGAGCGCGAGCCTGCTCTTGCCAACCCCCGGGGGGCCGGTCAGGGTCACAAGGCGATGCTCCCGCACGAGCTCGGTCACCTGAGTGAGCTCCGCCTCGCGGCCGACGAACGAGGTTGTCGACGCCGGCAGGTTCCCGCGCCGCACAGGGGCTGCGGGTACGGGCGCGATCGCAGGGTCGTGCGCGAGGATCGCGTCCTGCAAACGGCGTAGTTCCGGCCCAGGCTCGAGTGCCAGCTGCTCCAAGAGCACCTGACGGGCCTCCTGGAACACGTCGAGCGCGTCTGCCTGGCGTCCGCTGCGATAGAGCGCCAGCATCAGCTGGCCCCACAGGCGCTCGCGGAACGGGCTTTCTTCGAGGGCAGCGCGGATCGCCGGGACGACTTCGCCGTGCTCTCCGAGAGCGAGCGCCGCCTCGAAGCGCTCCTCCAACGCGTCGAGCCGCAGCGAGTCCAGTCGTGCGGCCTCGGCCGTCGCCCACGAAGACTGAGGCAGACCCAGGAGCGCGGGCCCGCGCCAGAGGGCGAGCGCGTCGGCGATCGTGTCTGCGGCTCCCCGGGCGTCTCCGGCGCGGAGCGCCGCGCGCGTGGCGGTGAGCAGCTCCTCGAACTCAGTGGCGTCGACGACTCCGCCCTCGAGCGCGTACCCGTCGGTCGCGAGCCGGATCGCGTCCTCGCCCAGCGCCCGCCGCAAGCGGGCGACATGGTGCTGCACGGCGTTTCGAGGCGCTGCCGGAAGATCGCTCCCCCACAGCGCCTCGGCCAGCGTCTCCGTGGAGACGACCCGCCCCGATCGAAGAGCGAGGCATGCCACAAGCGCCTGACGCTTGGCGCCCGGCACGTCCACGGGCTCCCCTGCCACGACCACCTCGAACGACCCTAGGAGCCGAACCTCGAGTTTTCGCATACGGACTGCCCTCCGCTCTCGCGACCACTCTGGCACGTCGGCCTAGGTGGTGCGAGGCTGCGTTACGCGGCGCCGATGAGGGCCGGCTCGGTTGACGGCGCCTTCGTGTTCGGCCCAGCCAGGCCGGCCGCCGCGTATGCCTCCGCCTGGTCGAGCGTCTCGGCACGGAGCAGCGCCTCCACGAGCGAGGCGAGGCGCTCCCGATGCTCGGTCAGGAGCCGGATCGCTCGTGTGCTCCGAGAGCTCGGTCAGCCCCTGCAGCGCCGGTGCTTCGCCCTCCTGCGGAAGGACCGCGATGAAGCCGTTTTCCCTCGCTCATGCCGAAGCGGCCGACTATTTGGCGGGCGGGCTGTGTCGCCGGCCGGGTGTCGGACTTCAGCGACCCGGCCGCAGGAGCGGCGCGCGGCAGTGGACGACGCGCACAGCGGCAGCAGCATGGCAGCCGCCCCCGGGACGCTGCGAGCGATCCCTACAAGCAAGGAGATGAGATGAGCACCGCACTTGGTGAGATGAGCACGGCAGTTGTCGAGGCAGAAACCGCGGTGGAACGGTGGAACGTCGATCGCACTCGGACGACGGTCGAGTTCGAGGTCAAGCACCTGTGGGGCCTGCATTCGGTTCGCGGCCGCTTCCGCAGCTTCGACGGCGCGTACATCCTCGGCCCAGGTGGCCCGGAGCTCGAGCTGACGATCGACGCGGCGAGCATCGACACAGGCGTCGCCAAGCGCGACGAGCATCTCCGATCGCCTGACTTCCTCTTTGTCGAGCTGCATCCGCAGGTGCGGTTCAGGTCGACGCAAGTCACCGGACTGGGAAATGGAGACGTGCACGTGAGCGGAGAGCTGGAGGCGGTCGGCACGACCATTCCTCTCGCGTTCGACGCATCGGTGCGCGTGATCGACGGCGAGCTCGAGGTGGAGGCGACCACGACGGTCGACCAGGGGCGCTTCGGGATGAGCGAAGGCCCGCTTGGGAACGTCCGGCCGCCGACGAAGGTGCACGTCAAGGCGCGCCTCGTCCGCGTCGAGAGCCCCTTCACTTCGCCGCGCAGTGCCGTGGCGGCAGCGGCCGCCCGCCGCGTGGCAGGGGTTTGGCAGCGAGGCCTGTGAGTGTCTGGTCGACAAGGTTGTCCAAACGAAGGGAGGCCAAAATGGCTGACATCGAGAACGTGGTGGTCGTTCGGTTCACCGAGCCGAGCAAGGCGTACCAGGCGCTGACGGTGCTCAAGGAGTGTGACGCTGACGGTCGCATCGGGCTCCGGTCAGCAGCGGTCGTGGAGCGCACGCCCACGGGCGAGCTGCGCACCGTAGAGGGCGCCGACAACGTCGGGCTCGTCGGGACGGCGAGCGGCTCGCTCATCGGGATGCTCATCGGTGTCCTGGGCGGCCCCGTCGGTGTCCTCGTCGGTTGGGGCTCGGGCGCGCTGATGGGCGGAGTCTTCGACATTGCTCGCGTCGAGAAGTCTGACGAGGCGCTCGCCGCTCTCGGAACGGCGATTCCGCCGGAATCGACCGCTGTGATCGCGGGCGTGGAAGAGCCGGCGGTCGAGGTGATCGACGGCGAGATGGCCAAGCTCGGCGGCGAGGTGACGCGCCGCCCGCTCGGCGAAGTCATGAGCGAGCTCGAGTCGGCAGAGAGGGCCGCCGACGCCGCAGCTTTCGAGGCGCGTCGGACACTGGTCGAACAGCGCAAGGTCGAGGTGAAGGCGGACTTCGACGAGCGCGTGGGCAAGCTGAAGGAGACGCTGCACGTCTCCTGACCGCCGCGGGTGCCCATCGCCGGCGACGCCGGCGATGGGCAGCGGCGTGCCGGGCGACAGGAAGCAGGACGTGTTATGCAGACCACTTCGTTCGAGAAGCACGCGACCGCCGGTGAGTCCTCCTTCCGGGCCGGGGAGGCGCGTCGCACCCAGCTCGAGGTCTCGGTGTCGATCCGGACGATCCTGCTGATCGCCGGCATCGTCGCTGTTGCGTGGGCGCTGACGTCGATCGCGAGCGTCCTTCTCGTCATCTTCGTCTCCTTCTTCAGCATCGCCGTGCTCTCGCCGGTGGCGAGCGCGATGGAACGGCGGTTCCGTTGGAGCCGAAGGCTGTCTGCCGCCGTGCTCGTGCTGACCACCGTGATCGTCCTCGGAACGGTCGTGCTGGTGGTGACACAGGCGATCGTCGGCGCCGTGCGCAAGTTCAGCGGCGACCTGCCGCGGATCGTCGACGAGGCCAGGCAGAGCGATCTGGGCAGCTTCATCAACAGCGGGAGCGACTCGCTCGACACGTTGGCGCAGCACGCGAGCGAGATCACGAGCGGAGTGACCAAGGTGTCCGGCGGCGTCGCCGACGTCGGCGTTTCCGCGTTCGGCCTGGTGACCCTCGTCTTTTCGGTGATGTTCCTCACGCTGTTCGGGCTGATCGACGAACCGCGCCTGCGAGGCTGGGTCGGAGGTCTGTTCTACCGGGGCGACCGCGAGCGCCTCTCGCAGGTCACCGATCGGATCGTCCAGACCACCTCGCGCTACATGCTCGGCAACTTGGCCATCTCACTGATCTGCGGGACCGTCTACGGCGTCACCGCGGTGATCCTCGACGTCCCGTACCCGCTCGCGCTTGCGGTGATCGCGGGAACCCTCGACCTGATCCCCAGCATCGGCGCCACCATCGCCGGCATCATCGTCGCGATCGTCGCGCTCTCAGTCAGCCCTGCAGCGTTCGTTGTCTTCCTGATCGTGATGGTCGTCTACCAGCAGATCGAGAACTACATCCTGCAGCCGACGATCATCGGAAAGGCGGCCAGGATCTCCGGCTTCACCGTCCTCACCAGCGTCCTTGCGTTCGGAGCGCTCTTCGGGCTCATCGGGGCGATCATCGGCGTGCCAATCGCGGCCAGCATCCAGATCGTCCTGGAGGAACTCACTGCCGCCAGGAGAGCTCGCATCGCCGCCGCAGACGCCGCCGGGTAGGGCGCGACTCGCGGTTCCCTAGCGCCGCCGGCCGGACGCTCGGGCGGGAGCGGGCCAGGGACGGATCGCGGCCCGCGGCACGCTTCACCTCGTCCTTCGTGAGCGTCAGCGCGACCGCGTCGGTCTCGACCCACGCCGACGAGCGTCCGCGGCCGAGTGGACGGCGGTTGCGCGACGGACCTCGATCGCCCTTCGGGACACCGTCGTTCTTGCGGCAATGCCGATCGGCGTCGGTGCAGGTCGTACGACGGGTAGTGGAAAGCGAGCACCTCCCCGATGCCGGCGGGGCCGTCGGGACCCGTCGAGCCGTAGGCGTTTGGAGGACGAGCGAAGCATCGATCTGCGGCTGCGACGGCAGCGCCGCCCGCCGCCGAGGCAGCACGCTGGCAGCGGCGTGCGCGACCGTCTCTCGTACACCCCGGAATTCGAAAGGAGCGTGAGCGATGAGCGGTGCTCACGGAGCCGACGAGCGCGACGGCGGGGCAGCGCGAACCAATTCTCATCTGCTACGACGGCTCTGCCGTCGCGGCGCGGGCGATCGAGGCGGCCGGCGCCCTGCTCGGCCCACGCCGGGCCGTCGTCGTCGACATCCTCCCCTGGATGACAACGGCAGAGAGCGTCGCCGCGACCTCGTCCCTCGTGCCCGGCAAGGATTTCGAGGCGCTTAACAGAGCCGAAGCGCGACGGATTGCCGCCCACGGCGCGGAGATCGCGTGCTCGGCCGGCTTCCAGGCCGAGCCGCGCGGCGAGCTCGCGAGCACCACTTGGCGAGGAATCGTCGACGTCGCCGACGAGGTGGACGCCGCCGTGATCGTCATCGGCTCGACAGGCCGAACCGGCGTGAAGAAGGTGCTCCAGGTCAGCGTCTCGGAGCAGGTCGCCGAGCACGCCAGCCGTCCGGTGCTGATCGTGCCGCCGTCGCACTGATGGCCGTAGCCCACCACGGCCGGCAACACCTCCCTCCCGAGCCGAACCCGGCCCTCGTCAGCGATGCTCGGGAGCGCGCGCAGAGCGTGCAGAACCGAGCCGCCGATCGGATCACGGCGTTCGCCGGATCGATGACCTTCGTCTACATCCACATCGCCTGGTTTGGCTGCTGGATCGGCTTCGGCGTCGAGAACTACCCGTACGGACTGCTGACAATGATCGTCTCGCTCGAGGCGATCTTCCTCTCGACCTTCGTGATGATCAGCCAAAACAGGGCCGACCGGAAGCGCCTGGTAATCGCCGACCAGCAATGGGAGACCGTGAAGAAAGAGGACAGGCAGAACGAAGAATTGCTCGCTCTCTCTCATCAGATCCTCGACCTACTCCGCTCGCCGACTGAGCGTGGCCCGGACATCGCGGCCGGAGTCCCGACGGCGAGACGCCGGGATGATGGAAGGAGATCCTGACGCGCAGCGCCGGGCCGGATCACGAACGAGAGCGGCGCGTCCAGTTCGACCCCATGCACAGCTGCTGCCGCGTGCACGCGAGCTGAATCGCACTCCAGACCCGGGTCGGAGAACGAGACGAACCCGCGCACTCTCGTCATAAGGCCATTCTCGTTCTCGTCCTCGTTGTTTCTTGCGCTCATCCAGTAGTCGACTAAAGAGGAGTCCTCGCGCCTGCTGTCGTGGGGGGTGGGGTGCAGCCTCCCGCTCAACGTTGCAGACGTTGTGGCGGGGACGGATCCCGGTGGCCGGAAGCCGCGTCGCTGCACGTTTCGCGGCCCACTCGACTCAAGACTTCAAAACCTGTGCGGTGTGGTAGCCCCACGCTCGGTCGGTTCGACTCCGGCGCCGCTCCGTCGAGCCGTTTGCGGTTCCCCGACGGGTCGTGGCCACGCGTCGGGGCTGCGCGCCCCCGCAGCTAAGGCCGGGCGAGACCGCCCGGAGCCGCAGGTACACGCGCACGCATACGAAAGTCCCGGCTCGGACCTCGATCCGCGGTGCACGGTCTTGGCGTTCAGACCGGCGGGCCGGGCTGACGTCGAGCGTGGTTAGACCGTTGTCAAAACAGGCAGCGCAACGAGCCGGCTTCCTCCACGGCAAGGAGGGGGTCGACGGTTCGAGTCCGTCAGAGGGCTCTGCAAACGCCCTGGATACGGGGCTTCTCTTCCTGCAGGACGAGTGGCTGGCGCCCCTACGCAGCATGGACGTCGGCGCAGTCGGCTACTCCGGCTCTTTTCGAGGCGACGACGAGCTCGTCCTGTGTTGACCCGAGCGTGGAGGTTGCCGCCGAAAACGCGTCCGTATCGCGTTCGTTCGCCGCGGTGATCTGATCGCTGTTCAACTGGTCGATCTTCTTGACTGTGGCGAGGACGGCATTCCAATCCGCCTGTGCGGTCGGTGGTGCGCCGAGGGCTTGCAGGCCGCTCAGCCACAAGTGGAGGGTCGGGGCGACCTGCTTCGTGAGCCAGGTCGAGACCTCGGGGAACTTCGATGCGTCGGGGTCGGATGGATCGAAGTCGGCCACGGGGAAGGGCTGCCAGTCGTGCTTGTCTTTGAGCGCCGCCGCGCAGACCGCGAGGGCCTTGCTCGCGAACTCGTCGCCGACCCCAGTGGTTTGCGTGTCCGAGTTGCCGCCGCAGCCGGCGAGAACGAGGAGGCAGAAGCACGTCGCGGTGAGGCCGCTGATCCTCGCGCCCGTACGCGCATGTACACCCATGCCAGCACTGTGTCTGTCGCCATTCATCAGATTCCTCCTGATCGGCGGTTTCGTGGGACACCGTTTGGACGTGGAGCGCCGCACCGCCGGCAATCACCGCGTGGTCACGAAGCGCCTGGTGGGTTGCATGCCCACTCGCGGGTAGGCGAGCTGGTTGGGGTGGGCCGTGCCTACCGGGCAGCCTTCACGACGTCGAGGATCGCGTCGATCACGAGCTGCGGGTCCTCCTCCTCGACCGCGTGACCGGTATGAACGACCATCTGCTTTGCGCGCGGGCTGAGAACCAGCCAGCCCTTCTGGTCCGAGACGTTGCGCCGCATCCCTCTCGCCTCCGAGGGGAAGCGATGAGCCGTTTATCTCTGCGGTCGAGTACTCGTTGCTGATGATCGTGACCGGGATGTCGCCGATCCTCTTGCGAGCCGCCCAGGCGTCCTTCTCGACCTGAAGGTAGTCACGGCGCTCGATGTTCGAGGGGTCGTTCGGGTCGGTCTCCTCGACGATCACCCGAGGCGGATTGCGGAACGGGGCGGGAACCTCGACAAAGACCATGCCGGCGACCTCGTCGGGGTGCTCGTACGCATACCCGGCGGAGATGTAGCCACCGCCCGAGGTGCCGACGAGCACGTAGGGGCCAGGGATCTTCGCGGCTCGGAGAAGCGCCTCGAGGTCGCCGACAAGATCTGACAGCCCGCGCGGACCGGCGGCGGGGTCGCTCCGGCCCAGGTTGGCGCGGTCATAGACGCAGGTCCGCGCGACCTCGGAGATGCTGGGCTCCGCAAACGCATACGAGTCGCCCGTGTCTTCGTCGCCTCCTTCCATCACGACGGTCGGCGAGCCGCTGCCGGTACACCGCACGTAGAGGCCGCGCTCGCCGTCGATGCTGACGACGCGGTCGAGATCCTCCTCGGGCGCAGCAACAGTGGACGAGCCGCTCGACGAGGTGTCAGCGCTGCTCGCTCCACCACCGCATCCAGCGAGAAGTCCGCAGGCAGCGACTGCGACCAGCGCCACGGCGCACGGCGCGTAACGGGGCTGCCTTCGCAAGGCCGCGTCCGTCGACGGGCTTGACGCCGCGCTCGGCGAGCACGGAGCGGAGTGCTGGATGGACGCCCGCATCGAGCTACCGCGGTGCGCGCCACATCGCGACGCTGACGGCCAGGACCCAGATCAGCATCGCCGGGATTGCCACCATGCCCACGAGCGCCGCCGCAGCGACGACGATCACGAGCGCGGTCGCGGCGCCGAGCCACGCCAGCCAACGGCCGAACACCATTGTCCGCACGATCAGCCACGACGTCGTCGCCATCGCGACGGCGGCTGCGAGCAGGCCGCCGATGCCGAGCGCGGCATAGCCGGTCTGCGGCAGGTAACGGAGCGTGTCGGCTCCCGGGAGCGACTCGTTGTCTCCCGGCGACTTGACGGCGAAGCCGATCACTCCACGCGACGCGGCCGCGACCAGCAGCATCGCGACGAAGACCGCCCCGCTCGCGACGACGAGCGAGGTCAGCTCGCCGGTGCCGCCCTCCGCCGCAAGCAGCCTCGACCGAAGCTTCGCCAGGAAGAAGAGAAAGCAGAGCCCCGCGACGATGAAGAGGTACATCGAGACGACCGCCGTCGTCTGATTCCCGCTGTCGGCCCACCACGCGACGAGCTTCGCGTCGCTCGCGCCGTGGGGGATGTTCAGCGTCGCCGTCCCCATGAAGAAGAGGAACGCGAACGCGAGGCCCGCGAGCGCACCGAGCCGCCCGTCGGCAGTCCTCGTCGTGGTTGTGGCCTGAGCTCCGACCGCCGCTGTCGCTGACACCTCATCCTCCTTGTCGAGCGCGGGTTTGCGCTGGCTCAGAAGCTACGACCGAATCCGCCCGAAGTCGTCGTGACGGGCACTGAGATGCGCCTCGGTGCCAGCACGGAGTTCAGCGTGCGGAGGCGCGCAGGTACGTCAGCACCGCGAGCACGCGGCGGTGGTCGTCGCCGCCCGCGGGCAGGCCGAGCTTGGAGAGGATCGAGCGGACGTGCGTCTCGACGGTGCGCTCGGTCAGCCAGAGCCGCTTCGCGATCGCCGCGTTCGTGCGTCCCTCGGCCATCAGCGCGAGCACCTCGCGCTCGCGCGGGGTCAGCTCGTCGAGCGGTTCGTCGCGGCTCTGTGGCGAGAGGAGCGTCGCGACGACCTCCGGATCGAGTGCCGAGCCGCCGTCGCACACCCGCCGCGCCGCATCAAGGAAGTCGTCCACGTCGAGCACGCGCTCCTTGAGCAGGTACCCGAAGCCGCCTCCGGTCGCGACCAGCTCGAGCGCGTAGCGGGTCTCGACGTGCTGTGAGAGAACGAGCACTGCGGTCTGCGGGTAGTCGCGGCGGATCTCGGCGGCGGCGCGCATTCCTTCGTGGTCGTAGTCGGGCGGCATGCGCACGTCGACGACGGCGAGGTCGGGCTCGTGCTCGGCGACGACGACGAGAAGCGCGTCGGCGTCGCCGACCCGCGCAACGACCTCGTGGCCGGCGTCCTCGAGCAGCCCCGCGAGACCTTCGCGCAGGAGGACCGTGTCCTCGGCGATCACGATCCGCATGGGATCTCCGCCTCGAGCCGCGTGCCGGCGCCGGGCGGACTGACGATCAGGAGTGTCCCTCCCTGGGCCTCGACGCGGTCGGCAAGGCCGGTCAGCCCGGTGCCGCCCGCAGCGGCCGCGCCGCCGATGCCGTCGTCGGCAACCACCAGCCGTAGGGCTCCTTCGACGACGGTCGCCTCGATCCGCACGTGCGACGCCGTCGCGTGCTTGACGGCGTTCGTGACCGCCTCGCAGGCGACGAAGTAGGCGGCCGCCTCGACCTGCGGAGCGAGCCGCTCCTGGGTCGCCTCCAGCTCGACGGGAACGGGCGTCCCCCGTGCGAGGTCGGCGAGAGCGGCGGCGAGGCCCTCGTCGAGGCGTGGCGGCCGGACGCCCGCGGCGATTGTGCGCAGATCCTCGATCGCGCTCCCGACCTCGTTGACAGCCGAGTCGAGCGCCGGTCCGAGGACCCGGGCCTCGCGCGGGAGCGAGCGTTGCAGCCGCCGCAGGACTATCCCAAGCGCCACGAGCCGTTGCTGTGCACCGTCGTGAAGGTCGCGTTCGAGTCGCCGGCGCTCTTCGTACCCGGCCTGGACGACGCGCGATCGCGACTCCTCGACCTCGGCGAGCTGGACGCGCACCTCGACTCGCAGGCGCGCGATCTCGATCGCGAGGCTCGCGGCGGCGAGGACGCTGCGCAGCAGGTCGGGACGGTCGAGCAGCGAGGGCGCGTGCAGGAGGATGGCGATCTCCTGGCCGCGGTGCTCGACCTTCGTCACCGCGCGCCCGTCGGCGGGAGGGTCGCCGACGACGCTCGAGGCGCCGCCGGCATACGCCGCGCTCGCCGGGAGCCGGTAGAGCAGCTCGGCGCCGGGATCCCGCAGCGCCGCGGCGAGCACGGCGCCGACATCCTCCGGCTCGCGCCTCCCCTCGCGCACGTCGTCGACAAACGCATTCACGCGCCGCAGCCCCACATAGCGGGGCCGGTCGAAGCGCCAGTCGACCGCGGCCTGCGCCCGCCGACGCAGCGGCCCAAATGCGCACGCGACGACGACGGCGGCGAGCGCCGCGACCCAGGTCGAACCGCGGCCGACAGCGACACCCGCGAGCAGCGAGACGGCCGCATACAGGAGCCCTAGCGACGCGGTCACGGCCGCGTAAACGAGTGTCCGGTTGATCAGCCGATCGATCTCGTAGAGCCGATAGCGGGTCACCGCGACCCCGACCGCGAGCGCTACCGCAGCCTGCGACGCAAGAAACACTGCGAGCACCGCGTCGCCCGGCTCGCCGAACACGAACCCCCAGACGAGGAAGCACACGACACCGAGCGGCACAAGCATCGCCGCGTACACCAGCCAAAGCATCTGCAGCCGCTCGATCCCGGTCGAGCGGCGATATCGCGCTCGCACCGCGGCCGCGCCGACGAAAAGGCTCGCGAAGACCGCGAGCCACGCCGGGCCTCTCAGGAAGCCGAGCGCGTCGGGCCAGCGGGCGGGAAACGGATTCGCCACCTCCTCGAACGGGCTCTCGAGCGTCTCCGACATCACAAGCAACACGACGAGGAGCGTCATCGAGCCGACGGCGAAGATCGCGTACGGCCGCCACCGCCGCGACGGCAGCCGGCCGTCGGGGAACACGAACGTGATCGCCAGCGGCCACGCGAAGAACACCGGCCACAACGAGGCGACGAGCGCCGCCCACGACCCGGCCGGGAGCGAGCCCGGATGCGCCCACAGCGCGACCCACGCGTACGGCTCCGCCGCCAGCACCGCCCCGAGCGACAGCGCGCCCACAACGAGGATCCAGCCGATCGGGTTGCGCGGCCGCCGCGCAACGATCAGCGCGCCGACCGCGGCCGGCGAACAGATCGCCGCGAGGAGGAACGGGTACAGCCACCACGACCCGGGCCCGGACACCTCCTCCGCGGCGGCGACGCGATCGAGCACAAGCCCCGCAGCGGTCAGCACGAAGGCCATCAAGGCAATACCGCAAGCGACCAGGCGCGACGCCATCTGCACCCGGCCATTCTCTCTGGCACGGGCGCCGACAGCCACAGTGCTGCCACCGAAGTGCGCTACGGGCACCTGGTTCGCCTGCACCCCCAGCGGCTCGAAACGCGAACACCTCGGGCCTGCGCTACCTGCGCTGGACTCTCTGAGCTCAAGACTTCAAGACGTGTGCGGTGTGGCGGCCCCACGCTCGGTCGGTTCGACTCCGGCGCCGCTCCGTAAGGTCAATTTCGGCTTCCCGACGGGCCTCGCGGGTGCGCGGCGCCCGGACGGGCAGCGTGGAGGGAATGCCGGTCGAGACCGCTCGGAGCCGCCTCGCAAGGTGGGGGACTGTGGCCAATCTCGAGGGACACCCTGGCGACGTTTCGATCCCGGCGTGGTCGGCACCGATGTCTTGACCACGATGTGAGAGGAGTCGCGATGACCTACATCGACGGATTCGTCGCCGCCGTGCCAACGGCCAACAAGCAAAAGTTCATCGACCACGCCAAGAAGGCAGATTCCGTGTTCGTCGAGCTGGGGCGCGACACGCGTTCTCGAGTGTTGGGGCGACGACGTCCGCGAGGGGACGGTCACCGACTTTCATCGCGCCGTCCAGGCCCGCGACGACGAGACGGTGATCTTCTCGTGGATCGAGTGGCCCGACAAGGCGACGCGCGACAAGGCCATGCAAAAGATGATGGAAGACCCACGGACCCAGCCCGCGAACAATCCGATGCCCTTCGACGGCAAGCGCCTCGTCTACGGCGGCTTTGCTCCCGTCGTCGAGGTCGGCTGAACTCCGCGCGACCGCTGTCGAAAACATCCGAGGCCCGAACCTGCTCCGGGACACGTACGCCTAGACCCCGGTGCCGACACGCCCTTCGTGCGGTAAGGAGCTCCCGGGAGAGTTTCCGAGAAAGACGCCCGGGGCCGGCGGAAGGGCGACTTCTTCATCGACGGTGAACAGGTTCACCGGCACCATCCGCAAGATCGTCGTCGGCGTAGGACCATGGGCGAAGCCTTCGATCCGCCACTCCATCGGACGGCCGCGGGTGAGGCTGTCACCCGCCGCCGACGGTCGAGTACCGTGGGCTGCCCAGCTGTTTGGTCAC
>CAVVCN010000003.1:665000-992110 GCA_963746765.1 uncultured Actinomycetes bacterium | reverse complement strand
GCGGACGACAGCCGCGGATGCTCGGCGAATCAGCGAGAAGCACGGCCCACGCCGAATACCGCGCCCCCTCCCCTGACCCCCCATCTACCCCGCCCGGTACTGCCGGCGAGTCCGCCGGGTCGTGGCCGACGCCTTCTCCGGCTCGACGTGGATCAGGACCTCGGCGTCGTCGATCCGCGACTCGATCGCGTCGCGCAGGCTCGTGCGCGAGCGCGTGGGCGCGCTCGAGGGTGGTGCCCTCCTTGAACTGGACGTGCATGTCGATGTAGCGGTGGCGGCCCGCGACCCGGGCGCGGAGCTTGTGGTAGCCCGCCATCTCGGCGGGCCGGGCCTCGGCGATCGCGGCCTCGATCCGGTCCATCTCCTCGGGCGGCGGCGACTCGTCGACCAGGATCCCGCGGCCTTGCGGATGATGTTGACGCCGGTGAAGACGATGAACGCCGAGAGCGCGATCGCGATCGCGGCGTCGAGCTCCTCGGCCCCGGTCAGCTCGACGAGGGCGAGGGCGACCGAGCACGCCGAACGAGCGTGATCGCATCGGCGCCGAGGTGGGCGGCGTCGCCGGCGAGCGCCGGCGAGTCGTGACCGGCGGCCTGGCGGCGCAGGAAAGCCGAGACCGCCGTCGCGCTCACCGCCGAGAACGCGATCACCGCGATCCCGATGCCGAGCGACTCGACCTCGGTGTCGCCGCGGCTGAGGCGGCCGACCGACTCGACGACGATGTAGGTGGCGCCGCCGATGATCAGCATCCCCTCGATCGCGGCGGCGACGCTCTCCATCTTCTCGTGGCCGTAGGGGTGCTCCTCGTCGGCGGGCTCGTCGGCCCGCTTCACCGCGACGAAGGCGATCACCGACGCGACCAGGTCGACCGACGAGTTGAGCGCCTCCGAGAGGATCGCGACCGACCCGGTGACGATCGCCGCGACGAGCTTCGCGACGATCAGGATCGCGTTGTAGGCGATCGAGACGCCGGCCGACGCCGCCTTCGACGATCCCGCTCATCGCGCGCCTCCAGGTGCTCGGCGAGCAGCCGCGCCGCCCTGCCGCGGTGGCTGATCGCGTGCTTCTCGTCCGGGGCAGAGCTCGGCCATCGTCCGCTCGTCGTCCGGGCCCGGTGTCGTCGGGGACGAAGGCCGGGTCGTAGCCGAAGCCGCCGTCGCCGCGCGGCTCGCGGGCGAGCTGTCCCTCGCAGCGCGCCCTCGAAGGTCTCGCTCGCTCCCGTCCTCGTCCGACGTAGGCGATCGCGCAGACGTAGGCGACCGAGCGGTCCTCGGCGGCGCCGACCTCGTCGAGCAGCTTCGGCAGGTTCTCCTCGTCGGTCGCGTCCTCGCCGGCGTAGCGGGCGGAGCGCACGCCCGGGCGGCCGCCGAGCGCCGGCCGCCTCGATCCCGGAGTCGTCGGCGATCGCGGCGGCCGCCGGTCGCCTCGCGCGCGGCGCGGGCCTTGCCGAGCGCGTTCGCCGCGAAGGTCTCGCCGTCCTCGGGCGGCAGCTCGACCTCGTCGGGCAGCGGCTCGAGCTCGACGCCGGGCAGCGCCTCGCGCAGCTCGCGCAGCTTGTGCTCGTTCCGGGTCGCGACGATCAGCGGCGCCATCGCTCACAGGATGCGCCTGCGGGCTCAGCCCGGGAGCGCGCCGACGGCCTCGGCCTGGGCCTCGCGCAGCGCGGCGATGCCGCCCTCGGCGAGCGAGAGCAGCTCGTCGAGCGAGGCGCGCGAGAGCGGCGTGCGCTCGGCCGTCGCCTGGACCTCGACCAGGCCGCCGTCGCCGGTCATCACGACGTTGGCGTCGACCTCGGCGGTCGAGTCCTCGGAGTAGTCGAGGTCGCAGAGCGCGCTGCCCGTCGACCATCCCGACGCTGATCGCGGCGACCGACTGGTTCAGCGGCAGCTCGTGAGATCACCTCGCTCTCGACCAGGCCTGCGAGCGCGAGCTGGAGCGCGACGAAGCCGCCGGTGATCGAGGCGCAGCGGGTGCCGCCGTCGGCCTGGAGCACGTCGCAGTCGACGTAGACGCGAGCGCTCGCCGAGCGCCTTGAAGTCGACGACGCCGCGCAGCGAGCGGCCGATCAGCCGCTGGATCTCGACCCCGCGGCCGTCCTGCTTGCCGCGCGCGATGTCGCGCGCCTTGCGCTCGCCGGTCGAGGCGGGGAGCATCGAGTACTCGGCCGTGACCCAGCCGCGCCCCTTGCCCTCCATCCAGCGCGGCACCGAGTCGCTGGACCGAGGCCGTGCAGATCACCCGCGTCTCGCCCTGCGAGTAGAGCGCCGAGCCGTCGGCGGTGCGGACGTAGCCGGGCTCGATCGTGACCGGCCGGAGGTCGGCGGGGGCGCGGTCGTAGCTGCGGGAGGCGGGCATCGGCGCCAGTGCATCGACGCGACCGCTGCGCCGCACCGCACCGACGCCCGCCGCCCTTCGCAGCGGCTGCGCCGCCGCTGAGGCGGCGGCTCGCGGCTCACTTGAAGTTGACCTTGTTCACCGCCTCGCGGATCTTGTCGACGATCGTCTCGGCCAGCTCCAGGCCCTGGGCGCCCTGGAACCCCTTCATCGCGGCGACCATCCCGACCATCAGCAGCGCGACGAGCAGGATCAGGCCGACGTACTCGACGGTGCCCTGGCCCCGCTGCGGGGGCTCGGCGCGAGCGGCGGCGAGCCTGTCCCGGCGAGTCGCGCGAGCGGCGGATGCGTGCATCTTCCTCCTCGAGCTCGATTGCCCCGCGATGCTGCGGCCTCGAACGCGCACCGAACAACGCCCGCCGGTGACGGATCGGACGCGATCGAGCCTTTCGCGCACCTCCGCAAACAGGCGGCGCGGCGACGCCGACAGCACTCCTCCGACGCGCCGACCGCCTAAAGTGATGCGGATGTCCGAGCGCCGCCCAAGGACGGTGCGGCCGGCTCGCGCTCCCGCGCGGCCGACCGCGTGCTGCGCGGGATCTCGCCCACGCGACCCCGGTCCCGCCGACGAGAGGAGCGCTTCCCGCCGAGTCAAGTCGGACACCTCCGACTGGCAGATCGACCCGCCGAGCCCGAGCGCGCGCCCGAGCCGCGCGCCCCCGAGCCCGCCCGCCGCGCCGCCCGCAGCGCAGGCCCGCGCCCAAGGCGCCCACCGCCCCGTTCGCGCGATCCAGGGCGCGCAGGCCCGGCGACGACCGGCGACACCGGACGTCCCCCGGCCGCCCCGCCCCGAATGCCGGCGAACGGGTCGTCCCTCCCGGAAACGGCGCGACCCGCGCCCACCAACGGAGGCAGCGCGACGACCGGATGAAGAGCGCCGTCGAGGCCGCCCGCCGCGCCGCCGAGGAGCGCGCGACCGCCGAGATCCTCGCCCTCGAGGAGGACCTGGAGCGCGAGCGCGAGCGAGCCGCGCAGTCGCTCGCCGAGGTCCAGCGCAGGCTCGAGCAGGCCGAGTCGCAGGCCGGCGACGACCGCGACCGTCACCGACACGCCGCGAGGAGGCCGCGGGCTGGATCCGCGAGCAGCGCGACGAGGTCCGCCGCGAGCTCGAGCGCGAGGTGCGCGCCGAGGTGGCCGACAGCCTGGCCGGCGCTCGAGGCCGAGCGCGACGAGGCCTCCGAGGCCCTCCGAGAGGCCCAGGCGCGCGTCGAGGCGCGCCGAGGAGGAGAGCGCCAGCGCCGAGCGCGCCCGCTCCGACGCCGAGGCCCGCGTGCGAGCCGAGTCCGACGTGCGCCTCGCCGAGCACACCGAACAGCTTCAGCAGCAGATCAAGGCCCTCGAGGCCGAGACCGACGAGCGCGTCCGCGAGGCGGTCGAGGAGGCCCGCGCCGAGGCCGAGGAGAAGGTCCGCGCCGAGCTGGCCGAGGACACCCGCGCCGAGGTCGACGCCGGCCGAGCAGCGGCTCACCGGCGACGGAGCGCGAGCGGCGCAACGAGGATCCGCAGGGAGATCGAGGCCCGCGTCCGCGCCGAGGTCGAGGAGGACCTGGCCGACCGCATCGAGCAGATCAAGGCGGCCGTCGAGAAGCGCGCCGGCGACGAGGTCGCCGTCGCCCGCCGCGCGGCCGAGCAGCGCTTCGCGTCCGAGCTCGCGTCGCGCGAGCAGGAGCTGGCCCGCGAGCGCGAGGCCGCCCAGAGCGCCGCCGCAGCCGCCCAGACCCGCTTCGACGAGATCGTCGCCGAGATCGAGGCCGCCAGCGAGCGCGTCGAGGGCGCCGAGGCCCGGATCGGCGAGGAGGCCAGCCGCCTGCAGGCCGACGCCGAGCGAAGCATCGCCGAGGAGACCGAGCGGGTCCGCGCCCAGCACGACGCCGCCATCGCCGCCGCGGTCCAGCCGCGTCGAGGCCGAGACCGAGCGAGCGGATGCGCGCCGAGGCGGACGCCCGCCTCGAGGCCCAGCGCGACGGAGCTGCAGGCCGAGGCCGACGAGCGAGTCCGCGCCACCACCGAGACCGTCCGCAACGAGGTCGAGACCGACCTACCGCAAGGAGATCGCGGAGCTGCAGTCGACCGCTCGACGAGGAGCGCGCCTCTCGCGACGAGGTGATCGAGAAGGCCGAGCGCCGCGCCACGCGCGCCGAGTCGAAGGCCGCCAAGGCCGAGGAGGCCGCGGTCGACGCCGACGTCCAGGCGCGCTCCGCCGCCGCCGAATGGCTGCGGGACCAGTCGAAGGCGATGGACCGCTCCGCCCAGGCCGCCGCCCGCGCCAAGGTCGCGGACGCCCAGCGCGAGGCCGAGGAGAAGGCCGCCGCCGAGCGTCCACGGCGAGGTCGAGCAGACCGCGCTCGAACGGGCCGACCTGCGACCTCGTAGCGGCGCGGGACCTCCTTCCGCCCAGCGGTCCGTCTCGTCCGCGAGGTGCCGGAACGGATGCGCCTCACCAGCGTTCTGCGAGAGCCGCGCAGCAGCTCGGCGACGACGGACGGCTCGTCGACGCCGGCATCCCAGAGGCGCAAGCCGGGCCGGCAGCGCTCGCATAGGTAGGCGCGCCGCTCGTCGTCGCGCGCCGAGCACGAGCACCGCGCCGGCGCCGGCCCAGCGCTCGAGCGCGTCCACCTCGTGATCCGCTCGAAGTGAGACGGCGCGTTCAGCTTGAGCACCGCGTCGTCCGCCGGGACGACGAGCGAGTGGGGCGTGTCGATCGGCTCCTCGAGGTCGAGGTGCCAGCGCTCGCGCACCCGTGACGAGTCGCGGAGCGCGTCGAGCCAGGCGGGCTCGGACTGCCACTGGTCGACGAGCGCCTGCGGAAGTCGCACGACCACGAGCCTATGGGCGCGCGACCCGGCCGACCGTAGGATCGACGGCATGGACAGGCAGTTCCTCGAGCGCGCGCTCGACCTCGTCGACGACGCGAACCAACGCGCCTACCCGAAGCCGACCGTCGGCGCGCTCGTCGTCGCCGGCGACGGCGAGATCGTGGGAGAAGGCGCCACCGAGGCTGGGCCGGCGGGCCGGCATGCAGAGCGTGTTGCCCTCAGCGAGGCGGGCGATCGTGCGCGGGGAGCCGCGCTTTACGTGACCCTGGAGCCGTGCGCGCACCATGGCTCGACGCCACCTTGCGTCGAGGCCGTCCTCGAGGCAGGCATCGCTCAGGTGGTCGCCGGTCAGGACGACCCGAATCCGACCGTCGAGGGAGGCGGGCTCGAGACGCTGCGCGCCGCCGGTCTCGAGGTCGAGCTCGTCGACGGCGAGCTCGGGTTCCGCGCACGCCAACAGCTGGAAGCGTGGCGTACGTGGATCACGAAGGGCCGACCGTTCGTCACGTACAAGGTCGCGGTCACGCTCGACGGCAAGACGACGATGCCCGGATCGCGCTGGATCTCCGGAGAGGAGTCGCGACGCCTCGTGCACGAGCTTCGTGCGGCCTCCGACGCCGTCGCGGTCGGCATGGGAACGGTGCGCTGGGACAACCCGCGTCTCGACGCCCGCGAGGTCGCGACGCCCAGAGGACAGCCGCGCCGCATCGCTTTCGGCCGTGGGCCGCTCCCGGAAGGCTCCGAGCTCGAGTTACGGAGCGGCCCGCTCGACGAGGAGCTCGCCGCACTCGCGCGCCGACGGCGTTCAGTCGTTGCTTCTCGAGGGCGGCCCCACGCTTGCGGCCGCCTTTCTCGAGCACGACCTCGTGGACAAGCTCCTCGTGTTCCAGGCGCCGCGCATCTCGGGCGAGGGCGAGGGGATGGTCGTCGGGCTACCCGCCCCGATCGAGCTCACCCGGCTCGAGGCGCGCCTCGTCGGCGACGACGTCTTGCTGAGCGCGTACGTGCACGAGCCGTAGATACGGTTCGACCATGTTCACAGGGATCGTCCGCGATGTCGGCCGCGTCGTCTCCTTCGACGGCGCCCGGCTCGTCGTCGAGACGTCGGTCCGGGCGAGCTCGGCGACTCGGTCGCGATCGACGGGATCTGCCTGACCGTCGTCGCGAGCGAAGGGGGCAGGCTCACGTTCGACGTCGTCCCGGAGACGCTCGGGCGCGTGAAGCCGTTCGGCGCAGAGGTGAACGTCGAGCCGCCGCTCCGCGTCGGCGACCCGCTCGGCGGCCACTACGTCCAGGGACACGTGGACGCCGTCGGTCGCGTGCAATCGGTGGAGGCGGAAGGGGAAGGGCTGCGCATCTTCGTCGAGGCGCCGCCGGATGTCCTCCGCTACTGCGCGGAGAAGGGCTCGATCGCGCTCGACGGCGTCTCCCTGACCGTCGCCGAACTGTCGGAGGAGACCTTCGCGGTCGCCCTCGTCCCGCACACGCTCGCGAGACGACGCTGTCGACGCTCGTTCCGGGCCGGGCAGTCAACGTCGAGGTGGACGTCCTCGCGAAGTACGTCGAGCGCATCGTCCGGCGCCCCGGCGGGTGAGGGCTACGATCCTGACGTGACCGTGGACACCCGTCCTCCGGAGACCGCATCGCCGTTCGCGACTGTCGAGGAGGCGATCGAGGACGTCCGCTCCGGGCGCTTCGTCGTCGTCGTGGACGACGCGGACCGCGAGAACGAGGGCGACCTGACGATCGCGGCCCAGTTCGTCACGCCCGAGGCGATCAACTTCATGGCGACGCACGCCCGCGGTCTCATCTGCCTCTGCCTCACGCCGGAGCGCTGCGACGAGCTCGGCCTCCGCCAGATGACCGAGCGCAACGAGACGCCGCTCGGCACGGCGTTCACCGTCTCGATCGAGGCGCGCGAAGGCGTCTCCACCGGCATCTCCGCCGCCGACCGTGCGCGCACGATCCAGGTCGCGATCGACCCGGCCTCGACGCCCGACGATCTCGTCCAGCCCGGCCACGTCTTCCCGCTCCGCGCCCGGCCCGGCGGCGTGCTGCACCGCGCCGGCCAGACGGAGGCCGCGGTCGATCTCGCGCAGCTCGCAGGGCTCATCCCGGCGGGCGTCGTCTGCGAGATCATGAACGAGGACGGGACGATGGCCCGCGTGCCCGATCTCGCCGGAGTTCTGCGAGCGGCACGAGATCAGGATGATCACGGTCGCCGACCTCATCCAGTACCGCCGGCGCACGGAGAAGCTCGTCGAGCGTGTCGTGTCCGTCCGCATGCCGACCGAGTACGGCGAGTTCCAGGCGATCGCGTACAAGGAGATCCTGAGCGGCAAGCAGCACGTCGCGCTCGTGCGCGGCGAGCCGGCCGGCCAGGAGGGCGTGCTCGTGCGCACCCACTCCGAGTGCCTCACCGGCGACGTGTTCCACTCGCTGCGCTGCGACTGCGGCGAGCAGCTCGAGCAGGCGCTCGCGCAGATCGGCCGCGAGGAGCACGGCGTGCTCCTGTACATGGCGCAGGAGGGCAGGGGCATCGGGCTCCTGAACAAGCTCCGCGCGTACGAGCTCCAGGAGCAGGGCTTCGACACCGTGGAGGCGAACGTCCAGCTCGGCTTCCCGGCCGATTCGCGCGAGTACGGCTTCGGGTACCAGATCCTCGCCGACCTCGGGCTCACCACCATCCGCCTCTTGACGAACAATCCGCGCAAGATGGAGGGGATCGAGGCATACGGGCTGACGGTCGTCGAGCAGGTGCCGATCGAGGTCCTGCCGAACGACGAGAACCGGCGCTACCTCGACGCGAAGCGCGACAAGCTCGGCCACCTGCTCGGCGAGAAGCTCCACCACCAGGGCGTCCGTCTCGAGCCCGAGGCCGGCAGGAAGGAGACGAGTGAACCGCGACATCGACGAGTCGAGCGAGAACGTGCTCTCGGAGTGGTCGCGGCGGGCGGCGGAGGAGGACGATCGTGCCGCCGACGAGCCCGACGAGCCCGCGAGCGCGACGCGCCCGAGGAGCAGCCGGAGCCCGCACGGCGAGCCCGAGCCGTCGCTCGACTCCTCCGAGCAGCATCCGGCCGAGCCGGTCGAGCCTGCAGTGGACGAGCCCGGCTCGGACACCGAGGCCTGGGGCGCGATCCAGGCGCCTGCTCCGGAGGCCGAGGTCGCTCCGGTGTACGAGATCGTCGCGGAGCCCGAGCCCGAACGAGCTTCCGGAGCCGTTGCACGTCGCCGAGCAGGCCGAGCATGCCGTCGGCGACCTCCTGATCCCGGACGGGTACGCCGTGCTCGAGGGCGAGGCGACCGGCGGACGGCGCGCCGGTCGGCATCGTCGTCTCCCGCTTCAACGGCGAGGTGACGCACGAAGCTGCTCGAGCGCGCGCTCGCGGAGCTCGAGGAAGCCGGTGTCGCGCGCGAGGCGATCACCGTGCTCGTCGTCCCGGGCGCGTTCGAGCTCCCGCTCGCCGCGACCGCGCTCGCGAAGACGCGCCGCTTCGCCTGCATCGTCGCGCTCGGCTGCGTCATCCGCGGCGAGACCCCGCACTTCGAGTACGTCGCCGGCGAGGCCGCGAGCGGGCTTCAGCTGGCTGCGCTCGAGACCGGTGTCCCGGTGTCTTTCGGCGTGCTCACGCTCGAGAGCTCCGAGCAGGCCGACGCCCGCATCGAGAAGGGCGCCGAGGCCGTTCGAACTGCGCTCGAGATGGCCGACGTCTTCGCGCACCTGCGCGCCGCCGCCTCGCCGCGTAGCACCCGCCAGCCGTAGCGGACGGCTGCCGGTACCACTGGGCGGCCGCGATGTCCAAGGTATGCGCGATCTGCGGGAAGAAGCCCGGCTTCGGCAATCACCGGAGTCACTCGATGGTGGCCACGAGGCGGCGCTTCAATCCCGAACCTCCAGCGCGTCCGCATGCTCCTCGACGGCCGTGCGACCCGCGCGTACGTCTGCACGCGCTGCCTCAAGGCCGGCAAGGTCCAGAAGGCTCTCTGACGCGGCGCTCGGGCGCCGTGTGGCCTGCCAGGCAGGCCTATAAGCTCGCGCGGTGGAGCGGGCCCACTTCGTCGCGGCATCGACTGAGCTCGGCACGATCTCCGTCTCCGAAGGCGCGCTGGCCGAGCTCGTCGGCCGGGCCGCGGTCGAGAGCTACGGCGTGGTCGCGCTCGCGAGCGCGAGCTGGTGGGGCCGCTTCTTCCCCCTGGGCTCGAAGAAGGGCGTCCGCGTGGACACTGCCGGGGACGGTGTCGCCGTCGACCTGCACGTGGTCGTCGAGCAAGGCCTCAACCTGACCGAGGTCGGAGCCGCGCTCCGTGCCCGCGTCGCGCACGAGATCGAGCGCCACACCGGCCTCCGTGTCGCGGGCGTCGAGGTGCACGTCGACCGCGTGAGGCAGTCGCGCTGATGGAGCTCGCCACGATCCGGCCGCTCGTACGCGCCGCGCTCCAGAACCTCGAGGCGCACCGCCGGCGGATCGACGACCTGAACGTGTATCCCGTCCCGGACGGGGACACGGGCACGAACCTGACCCTGACCCTTCGCTCGGTCGTGGAGGCGCTCGACGACGCCGAGGCGGAGGGGAGCGCAGCCGTCGCGAAGGTGCTTTCGCGTGCGGCACTCATGGGCGCTCGCGGGAACTCCGGCGTGATCTTCTCCCAGATCGTGCGCGGCTTCGTCGACGTGCTCGGGCAGACCGACGAGCCCGGCTCGAAGGAGCTGGCCCGCGCGTTCCGGGGAGCAAGCGACGCCGCGTATCGGGCGGTGAAGCGTCCCGTCGAGGGGACGATGCTGACCGTCATCCGGGAGATGGCAGAGGAGGCCGAGAAGCGGGAGAACCGCAAACTTCCGCCGGCCGAGCTGCTCGCCGCGACGCTGTGGCGAGGCGAGGACGCCCTTGCGCGGACTCCCGAGCTGCTCGACGTGCTCGCCGACGCCGGGGTGGTCGACGCCGGCGGGGCGGGCCTCGTCGAGATCGTGCGCGGTATCGCGCTGGCGGCCGCCGGCGAGCCGCTGCCTGAGGCCGAGGTCGCCGGCGAGGCGCTCGCCTTCGACGCGATCCATCAGGAGCTCTCCGACTACCGCTACTGCACGGTCTTCGTGGTCGAGGGCGAGGCTCTCGACCAGTCGGTGCTCGAGTCCGAGCTCGAGCCGCTCGGAGACTCCCTGCTCGTGGTCGGCGACGAGTCGGCGCTCAAGGTGCACGTGCACACGGACGATCCGGGAGCCGCGCTCACGGCTGCCATTGCGATGGGAACGGTCGAAGGCGTCGAGATCGCGAACATGCACCACCAGACCGTGACCCGCGAGGCGCGCCTGCTCGGGAGCGGCGGAACGGTCCCGACTCTCGAGACGGGGCTCGTCGCCGTCTGCCCGGGACGCGGCAACCGCCGCCTCTTCGAGAGCCTCGGAGCGACTCGCGTCATCGAGGGCGGCCAGTCGATGAACCCCTCGACCGCGGACGTCCTCGCCGCCGTCGACGCGACGCCGGCGGACGACGTCATCGTCCTGCCGAACAACGGGAACGTCATCCTCACCGCCGAACAGGCAGCGAGCCTCTCCTCGAAGCGCGTGCGCGTCGTGCCGTCGAGCTCGGTGCAGGCGGGGCTGGCGGCGATGTCCCGCTACGTCTCGACGAACGACGCCGAGCGCAACGAGGCGGACATGCGCGAGGTGCTCGCGTCGGTCGCGACCGGGGAGGTGACGGTCGCCTCGCGCGCGGCCCAGCTCGACGGGATCGAGATCGAGAAGGGCGCCTTCCTCGGGCTCGTGGACGGTGTTGCGGTCATCGCGGCGGGCGACGTTCACTCAGCCGCGCTGGAGGTCGTCGAGCGTGTGCTCGAAGGCGACCGTGCGTGGCTCGCGATCCTCACCGGGGAGGACGCGCCACCCCTCGAGGGCCTGCTCGAGTCGGTCGCACGCTCGTACCCGGACCTCGAGGTCGAGGTGCACGAGGGCGGACAGCCGCACTATCCACTGCTCGTCGTCGCGGAGTGAGCGGCCGGCGCGGGCCGGTACGGCTGCTGCTCGTCGAGGACAACGACGTGTACCGTGACGCCCTCGAGTTCGTGCTCGGGCGCCGAGACGACGTCGTGGTGGTCGGGAGCATCGCCGGCGGATCTTCCGCGGCTGCGGCGTGCGCCGAGCTTCGAGCCGACGTCGTTGTCGTCGACTACCGCCTGCCGGATCTCGCCGGCCCAGAGGTCGCCGCCGAGCTCCGGGAGCACGCGCCAGACGCCTCGATCGTCCTCCTGAGCGCGTCCGCAGGCCGCGAGGAGCAGGAAGCGGCGAGAATTGCCGGCGTCGCGCTCGTCCGCAAGGACGCGGGCGTCGAGGCGCTGGTCGAAGCGGTGCACGCAGCGGCGAACAAGGAGGGTGGAGATGCAGCTGACGACTGAGAACACGGCCATCGTCCTCGACTCGACCTCGGACTACCCCGAGGCGTCGTCGCGGTTCCCGAACATGCGGGTCGTCCCCCTCTACGTGCGCTTCGGCGACGAGACGTACCGCGACTACGTCGAGCTCGGCCCGGCCGAGTTCTTCGAGAGGCTCCGTACGTCTCCGGACCTGCCCGCGACCTCGCAGCCGACGCCGCAGGACTTCGTGGGCGTCTACGAGGAGCTCGCGTCGTACGAGCGCATCTACTCCCTGCACGTGTCCTCGAAGGTGTCCGGCACGCACCAGAGCGCCGCGCTCGCGGCCGCGGAGGTCGGCGACAAGGTGCGCGTCGTGGACACGCAGACGGCCTCGCTCGCGATCGCGATGCTCGCGCACGCGCTCCAGCGGCGGCTCACGCGCGGGACGACGGACGAGGAGATCGGCGCGCTCGTCGAGCGGTTCTATCGCGACTGCGGGGTGGTGTTCACCGTCGAGACGCTCGAGTACCTCCAGCGAGGCGGTCGCATCGGGCGTGCTGCCGCGCTGGCGGGCTCGCTGCTGAAGGTGCGTCCCATCCTCGCCATCGAGGAAGGGGAAGTCGTCGCGGTGGCGCGAGTGCGCGGACGCGAGAAGGCGCTCGCCGAGTTCGAGCGCCGTTTCGCGGAGGCGACGGAGGACAGGCCCGGGCTGCGGATCGCGATCGCCCATGCCGACGCGCCGGAGTGGGTCGGCATCTTGAGCGAGCTCGTCTGGCGTGTTCGCCCGAAAGCCGAGATCGAGTTCACGTCGACGCTCGGCGCCGTCGTGAGCACGCATGCCGGACCGGGCACCGTGGGCTTTTTCTGGTTCCAGGACGACGCCTGACGCCGCCGGCGCCGGGCGTGGTCCTATAGTGGGTCGGAGCCTTGGAGGGGACGAACGCAGCGGTCCGGCTCGAGGCCGGCTTCGCCGGCCTGGAGGCACCCGATCGCTGGCCGCGGCCGCCGAGCGTGCCGCGTCCGGAGCGGCTCCGGGGCTCGGTCGATACGCTCGACGGCGTCGGCCCGGCACTCAGCCGCCGGCTCGCGCGGCTCGGGATCGAGACGGTCGCGGATCTGCTCTGGCAGCGTCCGCGCCGCTACGAGGAGCCCGTGCCGACGAAGCGCATCTCCGACCTCTTCGGTGACGAGGAGGCGGCGATCGAGTGCGTCGTCCGCTCGACCACCTCCCGGCGCCGCGGACGCCTCAAGATCCTGACCGCGCGGGTCGCCGACGACTCGGGGGAGATCAAGGCGACGTGGTTCAACCAGCCCTGGCTCGAGAAGAGGCTCCTGCCGGGGACGGAGATCCGCCTTCGCGGCAGGGCGAACAAGTTCGGGTTCGCGGTCTCGTCGCACGACCTCGACGACGAGGTGGAGACCGCCGACTTCGCGCCGGTCTACCCGGCTACCGAGGACCTCTCGCAGAAGAAGTTGCGCGACCTCCGGTCGCAGGTGCTCCCGCTCGTCCGGGCGGTCGGCGACCCGCTTCCCGCCGAGCTTCGTGCGACCGAGAAACTGCCGCTTCGCTCCGATGCGCTCTTCGCGCTCCACCGGCCGCGCTCGTTCGACGATGCCGAGGCGGGGCGGAAGCGGCTCGCGTTCGACGAGCTCCTCGTGCTTCGGCTCGCGCTCGCCCGGACGGCGAGAGCTCGCGAGCAGGCGTTCGCGGAGCCGCTCGGCGAGCCCGGCGAGCTGCTCGGCGCATATCGAGCGGCGCTGCCGTTCGAGCTCACCGCCGACCAGCAGAGCGCGATCGTAGACCTCGATGCCGACCTCGCGCGCTCGACGCCGATGCACCGGCTGCTGCAGGGGGACGTGGGCTCGGGCAAGACCGTCGTCGCGCTCTACGCGCTGCTCCGGGCGGTGGAGGCGGGCCGCCAGGCCGCGCTCATGGCGCCCACCGAGACGCTCGCCGAGCAGCACTTCCTGACGATCGAGTCGCTCTGCGGCGCTCTGGGGATCTCGGTCGTCCTCCTGACGAGCTCGCTGCGGGCGCGCGAGCACGCTCATGCGCGCCAGCTCATCGCCTCGGGGGACGCCTCGCTCGTCGTCGGGACGCACGCTCTGATCCAGCAGGAAGTCGACTTCCGCGACCTCTCGGTCGCGGTCGTGGACGAGCAGCACCGCTTCGGCGTCGGCCAGCGCAGCGCGCTCTCCGAGGGCCGGAGCCCACACGTGCTGCACATGACCGCGACGCCGATCCCGCGCACGCTGGCCCTGACCGTGTACGGCGATCTCGACGTCTCCGAGCTCGCCGTCCTGCCGGCGAACCGCAAGCCCGTGATCACACGCTGGATCGGCGAGGAGCGGGCGTCCGAGGCGTACGCGCGGCTCACGCGGCTGCTCCGCGAGGGGCGGCAGGCGTACGTCGTCTGCCCGCTGATCGAGCAGTCGGAGACGAGCTGGGCCCGCGCGGCCGAGCACGAGGCGGATCGGCTCCGCACCGGCGAGCTCCGCGACTTCAGTGTCGGCTGTGTGCACGGGAAGCTTCGTCCGGCGGACCGACGCGACCTGATGGCCCGCTTCAAGGCACGGGAGCTCGACGTGCTGGTGGCGACGACCGTCATCGAGGTCGGCGTGGACGTGCCGAACGCGACGGTGATGATCGTCCAGGAGGCCGACCGCTTCGGGCTCGCGCAGCTGCACCAGCTCCGCGGTCGCGTCGGCCGTGGCGCCGAGCAGTCCTACTGTCTCCTCGTCTCGCGGCCGCGCGAGGAGCTCACCGAGAGCGCCGTCGAGCGGCTCGAGGCGATGGTCGCGACGACCGACGGCTTCGAGCTCGCGGAGCGCGATCTCGAGATCCGCGGCGAAGGGCAGCTCCTCGGCGCGAGGCAGTCGGGGTTCTCGGATCTCCGCTTCGTCCGCCTCCGTCGCGACCAGGCCCTGCTGGAACGCGCGCGCGACGCGGCTGCGAGCCTCGACGACGAAGGGCTTCTCGCGGACGACGTAGACCGTCTGCTGGACGAAGCGGAGCACCTCGGCGAGTCGTAGATCCCTGGTGCGGATAACCGCACCGCGAGTGTCGGGCCGCTCTCACCGCGAGCAAGGCCTCCGCGTGCGACCGTCCAGCCATGGACGGAATCCACGAGCTTCCCGGCTGCCGGCGCGGGCTCGTCGAGGTCGGACGGCTCCGCTCGGGCGACCGGGCTGCGGTGACGGAGGTCTTCGACGGGCTTTCCGAGCAGTCGCGACGCACACGCTTCCATGGCGCGAAGCCGCGCCTGCGCGAGGCCGAGGTCGATGCGTTGGTCGACGTCGGCCGCAGCGGGCGCGAGGCGGTTGCCGCGACGGACCTCGTCACCGGCAAGGTCGTCGGCCTCGCGCGGTTCGTGCGCGACGAGCGCGACCCGCTCGTGGCGGAGGTCGCGTTCGAGGTCGTGGACGACTGCCAGGCGAGCGGCCTCGGGCGGAGGCTCGTGACGGAGCTTCGCGAGGTCGCGGTACGCCAGGGCATCGAGCGTTTCCGGGCGGCGGTGGTCGCGGGCAACGAGCCGGCGCTCGCGCTGCTCCGGCGCATGGGCCGGGTGGTCGAGTCCGCGTACGTCGACGGCGCGTACGAGCTCGTGGTCGATCTCGGCGCGACACGGCGAGCCGCGTAGGCCTCCTCTGCCAGTGTTCGAGCCATGCGCATCGTCGCCGGCTCGCGCAAGGGGCATCGGATCTCGGCGCCACGTGGAGTCGTCACGCGCCCGACGGGCGACCGCGTACGCGAGTCCGCGTTCCAGCTGATCGGGCCGATCGAGGGAGCCAGGGTGCTCGACCTGTTCGCAGGCTCTGGAGCGCTGGGCCTCGAAGCGCTCTCGCGCGGTGCTGCGCGCGCGGTGTTCGTCGAGCGCGACCGCGACGCGTGCCGCGTGATCACGCAGAACCTCGAGAAGCTCCGCCTGACCTCGGCGACGGTGCTCAACCGTGAGGTGCTCGACGTCCTGCGGGAGGAGGGGGCGCGCGGGCGGCGCTACGACCTGATCCTCGCCGATGCGCCCTACGAGGACTGGGACCGGCACGCACGGGCACTCGGCGAGCTCGTTCCCGACGTGCTCGCGCCCGACGGGCTCCTCGTGGTCGAGACCGCTGAGCGCGTCGAGCCCGAGCTTCCCCTCGACCTCGTGACGACGCGCCGCTACGGTTCCGCACGAATTTCGCTCTTCCGGGTGAAACCGAGCTCATGATCACCGCCATCTGCCCAGGGTCCTACGACCCCGTCACGAACGGCCACCTCGACGTCATCCGGCGAGCGGCCGCGATCTTCGACCGGGTCGTCGTCGGTGTCGTCCAGAATCCGCAGCACAAGGCGCCGCTCTTCCCGGTCGAGGAGCGGGTCGAGTTCCTCGAGAGCGCGCTTGCGGGGCTCGACAACGTCGTGGTCGACGTCTTCTCCGAGCTCGTGGTCGAGTTCGCGCGCAAGCACAGCGCGCAGACGATGGTGAAGGGCCTGCGCGTGATCTCCGACTTCGAGTGGGAGTTCCAGATGAATCACCTGAACCGTGTGCTCGCGCCGGAGATCGAGACGGTGTACGTGATGTCGAGCCCGCAGTACAGCTTCGTGTCCTCTAGCGGCGTCAAGGAGATCGCGTCCTTCGGGGGCAAGGTGGACGAGCTCGTGCCCGAGGCGGTCGCCAAGCGCTTCGCGGAGATCTATCCGGATGGCAGGCCGGGAGCCCCCGTCTCGCCACAGGAGTAAGACGGGCCCGCGCGGGGCATAACCGGGCACGGCTTCGTCACACCCTCCCAGTACACTTTCCCGTCCTATGGACGTACTCGTTCTCATCGACAAGCTCGACGACCTCGTGCACAACGCGAAGGCAGTTCCGCTGACCGACCAGGTGCGCCTCGATCGCGAGGAGATCTACGAGATCCTCGATCAGATGCGCGCGACGATCCCGGAGGAGATCAAGCAGGCCCGCTGGATCGTCAAGGAGCGGCAGGAGATGCTCGCCGAGGCGAAGCGGGAGTGCGACCGGATCATCCAGGAGGCACGCGAGCAGGCGGTTCGCGAGGCGTCCCAGACCGAGATCGTGCGCATCGCCGAGCGGCAGGCCGAGGACATCGTCGACGACGCACGCCGGACGGCGCGCGAGACGCGGCTCGAGATGGAGGATTGGGCGGACAGCATCCTTTCCACCCTCGAGGTCAATCTCGACAAGTTCCTCGTCGCCGTGAAACGGGGCCGCGAGCGCCTCCACGAGCGGTCGCAGGAGACCGTCGTCGCGGGGATCGGGCCGGAGCCCATCCCGCGGCCGATCGACTCCGAAGAGCTCGAGCGCATCTAGCGAGCCGCCGTAGCCGACGGCCGGCGCGGCTCGATCGTCAGGCGGTCTGGAGCGCAGGCTCGGCGAGCCATGCCTGCGCGAGGTCGTCGCACACCGCGGTCGCGGTCTCGACGAAGGCTTCCGCCGCTGCGCTGCGGTGGCGGTCGCGATGCCAGACGAGACCGATGACGCGCGGTGGAACGCGGCCTGCGAGGTCGATCATCTCGACGCTCTCGTCGCCCTCCTGCACGGTGAGGAGCGGCGCAATGCTGACTCCTACCCCTGCACCGACCAGACCCTGCACGGTCCCGTTGTTGTCGGAGCGAAACACGACGTGCGGTTGCCGGCCCGACGACGCGAGCGCCGTCTCGACAGCGTCCATCGCGCGGCACTTACTGAAGCCGATGAGTGGGTGAAGCGCGATCTCCTTCAGCGTCGGAGGCCGCTTGAGCTCGGTGAGCGGCGAGCCCGCCGGGACCATGAGCACGTAGGGATCGCGGAAGAGCTCGACCTCCTCCAGCGGCCCGTGCTCGACGGGCAGCGTCATGAAGGTGAGGTCGAGGGCGCCGCGCTCGACGAGCCCGAGCAGCTCGTGCTCGTCGGGCGACTCCTGGAGCACGACTTCGACCCGAGGATGCTCCTGTCCGAACCGCCGGAGTAGCGACGGGATCACCCTGGCGCCCACCGACTGGAAGGTTCCGACGCGCAGGCGACCTGCGTCACCGGCCGCGAGTGCTTCCATGTCCGCTCTCGCGGCGAGGAGGCGGGCCTCGATCGCCTCGGCGTGGCGGAGGAGGATCGTGCCCGCCTCGGTCAACGAGATCGGCCGTGGGCCGCCTGGTCGCTCCACGAGCGTCATGCCCACGACGCGCTCGAGGGTCGCGATCTGTTGCGAGACCGCCGACTGCGTGTAGCCGAGCTTCTCGGCCGCCCGTCCGAACGACCCCGCGTCCGCGATCGCCTTCAGGGCGAGCAGGTGACGGAGGTCGAGCCCATGCCAACGATCAGATTCCATGATGAAGAACGAGGGTAGCAAGACGTACGCTAATCGCATTTTCCGGAGTGCCGAGACGCTCGGACAGCGCTACGCTGACCGCGTGAACACCCTCGATCTGCGTCGACTCCGCCTGCGGGCCGGGGAGGTCCGGCACGAGTCGCTCGACGTCGACGTCGAGCCGTTCTTCCTCGGAGGACAGCGCTACGAGGCGTTGCCCGGCCGCGTCCCGGTCGAGTTGGATGCGTCCCAGGCCTCGGGGGCGATGGTGTTCGACCTCCGCTTCGATACGAAGCTCTCGGGCCCGTGCATGCGCTGTCTCGGACATGCGGAGGTCCCGGTGTCGGTGCGGGCAAGGGAGCTGCACGACCCGGACGCCCCGGGTGGGGACGAGCTTCGCTCCGACTACGTCGTGGACGACCGGCTCGAGGTCGGAGCCTGGGCACGTGATGCCATCGCGCTCGCGCTGCCCGACCAGATCCTTTGCGGTGAGGACTGCGCCGGTCTCTGCCCGGTGTGCGGCAAGGATCTGAACGTCGATCCGCACGAGCACGTGGAGGAAGCGACCGATCCCCGCTGGGCCGCCCTCCTCGAGCTCCGGGACGACCTCTAGCCCGGCGCGCGCCGGACACAGCCGACTTCGTAGGCCGCCGCCGCTCCCACGGCGCCGAGCCGTCCCCGCGCGACGGCGACCTACGGAGTCGGGGAGGTGGCGCCGCCGCCACCGGGCGCCACCTCCGACTACGGGGCGCGTCCGCCCCGATTTCGCCTAGCGACTCCCCGCCGTCAGCACGCGGACCTGGACGAGCCGGTAGCCGGCGATGCCGCCGAGCGGCGGATCCCCGGCGCGGTAGGCCTTGACGAAGAACTGCACGTTCCCGTTGACCGCCGGGAAGTGCTGCAGCGGCTGGAGCCGGTACTCGACCCAACCATCGTTGCCGCTCGGCTGGCGGTCGCCGCCCGTCGTGCGTCGCGGGACCGAGCGGACGAATGCGAGCGCGCCGCGGACCGCGCGGCCTCGCTGGTCGGTGACGCGGATGCGCACCGTGATCGGGTTGACGCGGCTCGTCACGGGATTCGGGCTGAACCGAACCTGCGAGACGATCAGCCGGTCACCGGCAGCGCGCAGGTCGCCAACCGCGACGGAGTTGCCCGTCGGAGGCGGCGGCTGCGCCTGGTCGCGAACGACGGCCGTCGGGTTCGACAGCGCCGACCGCGCACCGTCCGAGTTCCGGGCAGTGACGCGGACGCGAATCGTCCGGCCGGCGTCGTTCGCCACGAGGACGTAGGTCGTGTCGGTCGCGCCGGTGATCTCGCTGCAGTTGTCGCCTGCCGTGCTGCAACGGAGCCACTGGAAGGCGTACGTGATCGGCGTCGTGCCGGACCACGCGCCGCGATTCCCGGTCAGGCGCTCGCCGACGGTGGTCGTGCCGGTGATCGACGGCTCGGTCGTGTTCGCGGGTCGGCCCGACGGAGCAGGCTGTACGACTGCTGTCGGATTCGACGTTGCCGTGTCGGAGCCGTCGTCGTTGGTCGCGGTCACCTGCGAGCGGATCCGGAATCCGACATCGCCCGCCCGGACGACGTAGGTCGTGTCCGAGGCGTTCGTGATCCGCAGGCAGTCCGATGCATCGGGGGCTCCGCGACCCTGACACCGGAACCAGCGGAAGACGAAGTCGATCGGCTGTGTCCCGGTCCACGTGCCACGGGTCGTGCGCAGGATCTGGCCGACCCGCGGGGTGCCGCTGACCCGAGGTTCGACCGTGTTGCTGGGTTCGACCGTCGGTGCCGCTTCGGGCGACCCCGGCAGAAGCGCCAGGAAGAGCGCTCCGAGAACCGCGGCCAGCAGCCCGGTTCCGAGTGCCAGCACCCGCACGCGGCGGACGTCGTGATGTTCGGTGCTTCTCATGCCGTTTTCCCTCCTCATGCCCTTTGGAGTCGGGAGGTGGGTGCCCGCCGCCGCCGATCTCGAATACCGCTTTTTGCAAGGGCTTACCGAAGGTTTACGCCAGCTTTCGTGAACCCATACATGCCGGATCGCGGCTCCATCGCTACGATCCGCGGCGGCGCCTCGGCGCCACAGCGATGACGGACTGAGACGACCTCACCTCGCCCGCGCCCAGGAGCGCGCCCTGCAATCCGCCAGGAGGTCCGTCTCGTGCGAGTTCAGCTCGCAGCAGTGTCGAAGCGCTACGGCGCCCAGAACGTTCTCGACCAGGTCGATCTCACCGTCGGCCCGCACGCCCGCATCGGCGTCGTCGGCCCGAACGGGGTCGGCAAGTCGACGCTGCTCCGGATCCTCGCCGGCGTGGAGGAGCCCGACGCAGGGTCGGTCGTGCGCGCACCGGAGTGGCTCACCGCCGGCTACCTCGCGCAGGAGCGGCTGACCGGCGAGCCGGAAGGGCTGCTCGCGACGCTCGCCCGGCGCACCGGCGTCGCGCAGGCCGAGCGCGAGCTCGAGGACGCAGCGAGCGCGCTCGCTGCCGATACCGGGGCAGGCGAGCGGTACTCGGCCGCGCTCGAGCGCTTCCTCGCACTCGGCGGCGGCGACTTCGAGGCGCGAGCCCGTACGACCTGCGCCGAGCTCGGCCTGTCCGTCGACCTCGATCAGTCGGCGGAGACGCTCTCGGGAGGGGAGCGCGCTCGAGCCGCCCTGGCCGCGACGCTGCTCTCCCGCTACGACCTGCTGCTCCTCGACGAGCCGACGAACGACCTCGACCTCGACGGCCTGGCGCGGCTCGAGCGGTTCCTGAGCTCCTACGATGGCGCCCTTGTCGTCGTCTCGCACGACCGAGAGCTGCTCGACCGGACGGTGTCGAGGATCGTCGAGATCGTCCCGGAGACGAGGCGCGCGCGGGAGTGGGCGGGAACCTGGACCGACTACGCGGCGGCACGGGAGACGGAGCGCCTGGCAGCGGCGGCTCGCTTCGATCAGGCCGTGACGCGCCGGCGGAAGGTCGCCGATCTGCTCGCCAAGCGGCGGTCGGAGGCGCGCGGGCTCGGCGACTCGCTGGGCAGGGCGACCGGGGGCGCCGACCGGCGCGCCACGCAGGCGCTCCGGACGAAAGTGCGCCAGGCCGAGCGGCTCCTCGAGCGGAACGACCTGCCCGACAAGCCGTTCGAGCACTGGGAGCTCCGGCTGACGCTCGATGCCGGCGAGCGTCCCGGGGACCTCGTCGCCCGACTCGACCGCGCCGTTGCGGTCCGGGGCGACTTCCGGCTCGGACCGGTCTCGCTCGACCTCGTGGCCGGAGAGCGTCTGGCGGTGACCGGACGGAACGGAAGCGGGAAGTCGACGCTCCTCGGCCTGCTCACGGGCGAGCTTCCGCTCGCCGCGGGGGAGCGGACGATCGGCAGGCGGACGCGCACCGGCTCGCTCGCGCAGCGCCGGGATGCGTACGCGGGAGCCGATCCGCTGCTCGCGGCCTTCCGCGCGCGCACCGGCCTGGCATCCGAGCCCGCGAGGACGCTGCTCGCGAAGTTCGGGCTCGGGGCGGAGCACGTCGGGCGCCCCTGCGCCTCGCTCTCGCCCGGCGAGCGCACGCGCGCGCAGCTCGCCGAGCTCCAGTCCCTGCGGGTGAATCTGCTCGTCCTCGACGAGCCGACGAACCACCTGGACATCGAGGCCGTCGAGCAGCTCGAGGCCGCGCTCGCCGGGTACGGGGGGACGATAGTCGTCGTCTCGCACGACCGGCGGTTTCTGGAGCGCATCGCTCCAACGCGCCGCCTCGACCTGGGCGGAGAGATCGAATGAAGGGAGGCGGCGCCGCCTGGCCGCCTCCCCTCTCTCGTGCAGCTATCCGAGCCGAACGGGAACCTGGACCAGCCGCGAGCCGTAGACGCCGCCGAGCGACGGGTCGCCGCTCCGGTACGCCTTCACGAAGAACTGCACGGCCGTCTTCGCCTTCGTCGGGAACGAGCTCGTCGGAACGAGCTCGTAGGTGAGCCACCCGTCGGCCGCGGTCAGCCGCCGGTCGCCGCCTGTGGTGACCTTCGGCGTCGAGCGGATGAAGATGAACGCGTCGCGAACGACGAACGCGCGGGTGTCCTTGACGCGGACGCGCACGACGATCGTCTGTCGCCGGTTCGTGATGCGGTTCGGCGAGAAACGCACCTCCGAGACGAGCAGGCGATGGTTGCTCGACACGCTCGTCGCCGGGATCGAGTACTCGCCCGACGGGAGCTTGACGGCTCCCGCGGGAAGCGGCTCTGCACCGGTCGTCGACTCGCCGGAGATCACGGTGACGGATGCGATCGCATTCCGCGCCGTGACGTTGAAGCGCAGCTTGCGGCCGACGTCACTCGCCGTGACCCGGTACGTGCGCCCGGTTCCGCCCGGGATCTCGACGCAGTCCCCGCCAGCCGAGTTGCAGCGAAGCCAGCGGTACGCGAACGTGATCGGCTGCCTGCCCGACCAGCGGCCGGGCTCGGCGGTCACGACCGATCCCACGAGCACGACACCGCGCACGTTCGGCTGGCTCACGAGCACCGGCGGCCCGACGACGGTTCCGGTCGGGTTCGAGGCGGCGGTCCTCGACCCGTCCCCGTTCGACGCGGTGACCCGGACGCGGAGCCGGAAGCCGACGTCCGCGCTCGTGAGCACGTACGAGGCGCCGGTCGCCCCCGAGATCGAGATGCAGTCGCTTCCGTCCGGAAGCCCGCCTCCGACACCGCAGCGGACCCACCGAAACGCGTACGACGCGGCGCCTGACCACGTCCCCCTCGTCGCGGACAGCCGACGGCCCTGTTCGGCGGCGCCCGTGACGCGCGGCTCGGCCGTGTTCTGCGGCGGCGCGGCGGCCGCCGACGTCCCTGCTGACGGCAGTGCGAGTGCGCCGAGCCCGAGCGCGAGGCCCAGGACGAGTGCTGCGGCAAGTGGTGCGGAGCCCCAGCGGCTGTGGCGCCGGCCGTATCGATCGACGATCGGGCTCATCAGTACCCTCCTTCGTTCGTTCGATGCCCTCCGCCGAGTTATGACGTGGCACACGCCACGAGGATTCGATTCCTTGCGGACTTCTTACAGCCCCACACAGATCCCACATGCCTGGGAACGCCTGAATCGACGCCGTTTTCGGCTATAGTCCCCAGCCGCTCATGGCCGTCCCGAAGAAGAAAACGTCGAAGGCAAGGCGCGACAAGCGCCGCGCGACGCATGCGATCTCGGCTCCTCGAGTTCAGGTCTGCCCGAACTGCAGGCAGCCGAAACTGGCCCATCGCATGTGCCCGAATTGCAAGACGTACCGGGGCCGCGAGGTAGAGCCGCTCCGCATCCAGGGCCTGTAGCTCTCACCGCGTAGATACTCCGCCCATGATCCGCGTCGCCGTCGACGCCCTGGGAGGGGACCGTGCGCCGGAGGAGATCGTTCTCGGCGCCGTCGAGGCCGCATCGTCCGAGGTGGAGCCGATTCTCTTCGGCCCGGCCGGTCTCGACACGCACGGCTTGCGCCTCGTCGAGGCCACGGGCTCCATCGGCATGGACGCGTCGCCGGTCGAGGCGGTGCGCGCGAATCCCGACTCGTCGCTCGTCCGCGCCGTGCGTGCCGTGGCGGAAGGGGAAGCGGACTGCCTCGTCTCGGCCGGGAGCACCGGTGCGACCCTCGCGGCGTCCCTCCTCCACATCAGGCGCCTGCCGGCCGTCTACAGGCCGGCGATCGCCGTCGTGATCCCGGCCCGCATCGGCCCGACGGTGCTCATCGACGCGGGCGCCAATGCCGACGCACGGCCGGAGCACCTCGTTCAGTTCGCGCACATGGGCGCCGTCTTCGCCGAGGAGATCCTCGAGATCCCTGACCCCGAGGTGCGGCTGCTCTCCATCGGCGAGGAGGACGAAAAGGGCAACGAGCTGACGCTCGAGGCGCACGAGCTTCTCCGGCAGAGCGACCTGCGCTTCGCCGGGAACATGGAGAGCCGACGGCTGCTCGAGGGGGACGCCCATGTCGTCGTCGCGGACGGGTTCACGGGAAACGTCGCGCTGAAGGCCGTCGAGGGGACGATTCGCAGCCTGCTCGAGGCGATCAAGGGCGAGCTCGAGTCGTCGGCTCGCGGCAAGCTCGGCGGCCTCCTCATCCGACCCGCCGCACGGCGTGTCCAGAAGCGCCTCGATCCCGAGACGTACGGCGGGGCGTACCTCCTCGGGCTGCGCGGCCTCGTCGTCATCGCGCACGGCTCGAGCTCGCGCGTCGCGATCGCGAATGCCATCCGGCTCGCAGCCCGCGGCGTCGAGCACGACGTCGTCGACCGTCTCGCGCAGCGCCTGCCCGGGCGCGTCGCTCGCACTGCCTGACCACGGGTCGCCTCGGAACGAGTGCGACACGGTTTACCGGGTGACGCCAGGTGGTAGCATCGGCGCGCTCCACGACCCCGACGGCCGAGAAGTGAGGTTTTCAAGTGGCACACTCGCGTGAGGAGATCCTCGAGCAGGTGAAGACCGTGCTGAGCGACAAGCTCGGCATCGACGAAAGCGAGATCAACGAGGATGCGTCCTTCGAGGAGGATCTCGGCGCCGACTCTCTCGACCTGGTCGAGGTCGTGATGGACCTCGAGGATCAGTTCGGCCTCAAGATCCCGGACGAGGATGCTCGCGGGCTCACGACGGTCGGCAAGGCGATCGACTACGTCATCGCGCACCAGCAGTAGCGACGTCGATCGAGGCGGCGTCCATCCGGACGGCCCCGGCGAGCTCGGCCGGCTGATCGCCGAGCTGCCACCGGAGCGCCTCGAGCAGGTTCTCACCCACGCCTCCTGGGCCGACGAGCGCTCGTCCTCGTACGAGCGCCTCGAGTTCCTCGGGGACAGCGTCCTCGAGCTCGCGATCGCGCGCGCCGTGTACGACCGTTTCGAGGACGCCTCCGAGGGCAGGCTCGCGAAGATCCGGGCGCACGTCGTCTCGCGGACGAGCTGTGCGCTGGTGGCGAAGGAGCTCGAGCTCGGCGACCGCCTCGTCGAGCGCGCGGACGGGGTTCCGCCCGACGAGCTCGAACGCATCTCGCGCAGCCGCAACGTGCTCGCCGCCCTGCTCGAGGCGGCGCTCGCCGCGCTCTATCTCGAGCACGGCTTCGAGGCGATCGAGAGCGCCGTCGTCGCTGCGTTCAACGACAAGATCGAGTATGCGCGCTCGAGCCACGTCGACTACAAGACGGAGCTGCAGGAGGCGCTCGCCCGCTCCGGCCGCCAGGTGCACTACACGGTTCTCGAGGTGGAGGGCCCGCCGCACGACCGCAGATTCGTCTGCGCCGCGCACGTCGCCGGGGCCCAGCTAGGGATCGGCCGCGGCTCGACGAAGAAGGCCGCCGAGCAAGAGGCGGCGCGCGAGGCTCTCGACGCACTCGGGGTCGTCCCCGAGGCGTTCTAGCGAACGAGCCCGCACGCGACCGCCGGACGGCTAGACCCGGGCTCCCCCGTGTGGTAGAGGGGCGCGGTGAATCGAGGCGGCCTCGTCGGGAGGGACCACGAACTGGCCGTGATCGCTGCGTTCTTCGATCGGCCGCGGCTCCCGGGCGCTCTGGTCCTCGAAGGCGCTGCCGGAATCGGGAAGACCGCGCTCTGGCGAGCGGGCGTCGAGCACGCTGTCGAGCGGGGCTTTCGCGTCCTCATCTGCGCGCCCTCGGGCGAGGAGGCGCGGCTCGCGTTCGCCGGTCTCTCTGATCTCGTCCTCCCGATTCGGGACGCGCTGTCGACCTTGCCCGATCCCCAGCGACGGGCGCTCGAGATCGCGCTCCTGCTTCGCGACAGCGACGGGCTTCCCCCGGAGCAGCGCGCGATCGGCGCCGCGACGTCCGGGATCCTACGAGCAGCCGCGGAGGAGGGGCCGATTCTCCTCGCGTGCGACGACGCGCAATGGCTCGATGCTGCGTCGCATGAGGCGCTCCGCTTCGCACTGCGCCGACTTCGCGCGTCGGTCGCGCTCCTGCTCGTCCGCCGCCGCGGCCCCGAGGCGCAGTCGTCGCCTCTCGAGGCTGCGGTGGACGAGGACAACGTCGTCCGCGTCGAGGTCGGACCTCTCACGCTCGGTGCGCTGTCGCGCCTGCTCCGCTCACACTCGTCGGCGACGCTCGCGCGACCTCTGCTCTCGCGCATTCACCAGACCTCCGAGGGGAATGCGTTCCATGCGCTCGAGATCGTTTCGCTTCTCGAGCGGCGAGGCGACCCCGTCCCACCCGGCGAGCCGTTGCCCATCCCGGCCACGGCGCAGGCGCTGGTCGGCGAGCGAATCGCGTCGTTGCCGGCCGAGTCCGTGGAGGCGCTCGAGCTCGCTGCGCTGCTCGCGGAGCCGAGCACGCTGCTCGTCGAGCGTGCGGGAGCCGACCCGGGTGCGCTTCGTGCTGCGCAGGCGGCTGGCGTTGTCGAGTTCGCCGGAGATCGCATCTCCTTCACGCACCCTCTCCTCAGGGCGGCGACGGCGGCGCGGATGTCGCCGCCCCACCGGCGCGACGCCCATTGCCGGCTGGCGGACATCGTGCCGACAGAGGAAGAGCGTGCGCGCCAGCTCGCGGCGGGGACGGTTCAGCCCGACGACCGGATCGCCCAGGTCCTCGAGGATGCCGCACGCGAGCTCTCAGCGCGCGGGGCGCGCTGGGCGTCGGCGGAGCTGCTGGACGACGCGGTCCGGCTGACGCCGACGAATGACGATGGAGCGCTCCCGCGGAGGCTGCTCGCGACTGCGAACGCCTGGTACGCGGCGCTGGACTGGGGTCGTGCCGTCGCGCGTGCCGAGCAGGCGCTCGCGAGCACGGCGGACGCCGGCGTGCGCGCCGAGGCTGTCCTGCTCGTTGCGACGTGCCTCGAGGATCCCGACCGCGTCGCCGAGATCGCCGCCTCGGAGACGAACGGTGACGATGCGCTCCGCGCGCGACTCTGGACGATCGTGGCCGACGGAATGCTGAACGTCGACTCGCAAGGCGGCTTGCATGCAGCGCGCCAGGCGTTGCGCCATGCCGAGCGCACCGAGGACGAGTCGCTCCTACCTCCGATCCTGACGCTGATCGGCGTGCTCGAGACGATGCGCTGCGAGGGATCGCCTCGCGCAACGCTCGAGCGAGGCGTGGAGATCGAGCGGCGAACGGGCGAGGTCGACCTCTCGCTGTCGCCGAGCTATGCGTTGGGTGTCCATGCGTTCATCCGGGACGAGCTCGCCGAGTCCCGCGAGCTCCTTGGGCGCCACCTCCACCGCGCACGGGAGACGGGCGACGACGTCGCACAGGCTCACACGCTCTGGCAGCTCGCATATGTGGAGTTCAAAGCAGGGGCGTGGGATCGCGCGGCCGAGTACGCAGATCAGAGCTACGACCTGTACGACGGGTCGGGGAATGTCGGTGACACGACGACGGCGCTCTTCGCCAGGGCGCTCATCGCCGCGTGTCGTGGTGACAGGGAGACGGTCGACGAGATGTGCCGGCTGGCAGTTGCGCTCGGGGGCGAGCGGCCCCGCATCCTCGAGCAGGTCGGCCTCGTCGTCGGCATGCTCGAGCTGAGCCTCGAGCGCTACGCCCAGGCGGCCGCGTCATTCATGCCGAGCGTCACCGGGTGGATCGACCCGGGCCACCAGCTCATCGCGCCCAACCGGATCGAGGCGTTGCTCGGCGCGGGCCGGCTCGACCAGGCCGGGCCGCTGCTCGACGACTGGGAAGCGCTCGGGGAGCGACTCGATCGACCGCGGGCGCTCGCGACGGCGTGGCGCGCTCGCGGCCTGCAGCTAGCGGCGACCGGCGACCACGGTCCGGCGACCGACGCCTTCGAGCGCGCGCTGGCGCAGCACGACCGCTTCGACTCGCCGTTCGAACGCGCGAGGACGATGCTCGCGCTCGGGACGCATCGTCGCCGCGTGGGGAAGCGGTCGGCGGCGAGGAGCGCGCTCGAGGAGGCCGCGGCGATCTTCGCTGCCCTGGGGGCGATGCCGTGGTTCGAGCGCGCGAGGCGTGAGACCCTGCGCATCTCCGGCCGTCGACCATCGGCTCATGACGAGTTGACCGACGCGGAGCGGCGCGTAGCCACGTTGGTCGCCGAAGGGCGGTCGAACAAGGACGTCGCGGCTGCCCTCTACATCAGCGTGAAGACCGTCGAAGTCACCTTGACCCGCGTCTATCGGAAGCTGGGAGTGCGGTCGCGGGGAGAGCTGGCGCGACGCTTCGCGACCGAGGTCAAAGACTAGGGGTACCTCTGTTTCCACGGTGCCGGGCGGCTCCTACCGTCGCCTGGATGGCTTGCTTCCTCGTCGAGACGTACGTTGCCCGTATCCACGGCGAAGGCTTCGCCCGAACGGTCTCGAGCGTGCGCGAGGCGGCGGACGAGCTGCGCGCGTCGGGGTTGCGCATCCGTCACGTCCGCTCGTACGCGGTGCCGGAGGACGAGACGTGGTTCCACGTCTTCGAAGCCGCCTCCGTGGACGGGGTCATTCGAGCGACTGCGCTCGCCGGCATCGATGTCGACCGAGTGGTCGAGGCGATCGGCGTGAGGAGCGAGCCATGACTGCGGTTCGAAAGCAATCGAAGGGAGGATTCGTGGAGTACAGAAAGAGGTCGTCCCTGGTGGCCGTCGTCGCAGGCCTGTCGGCGGTGGCGGTTTCCGTCGTGACGGCGGTCGTCGCCTCGGCCCACCCTGCAGCTGGGCCGAACCTGATCAAGAACGGCGGCGCGGATGCGGGGCCGGGTGTGATGAATGCGAGCACCGTCTCCGCGTCGATGCCGGGCTGGACGAGGACGCCGAACTTCACGGCGGTGAAGTACGCCGCCGGCGGCGGCTTCCCGGACGCGGCGATTTCCGGGCCGATCGGCGGGAAGGCGAACTTCTTCGCCGGAGGCCCGAACGCGGCGACCTCGAGCGCCACCCAGGTGGTGAAGGTGACGAGGTTCAAGGCCCCGATCGACGCGGGCCAACGCGTTGCGACGCTGAGCGCCTTCCTGGGAGGCTACGCCGAGCACGGAGACGCGATGTCGGTGACGGCGACCTTCCTCAGCGAGGCGGGGAAGAAGCTCGGCGTTCTCAAGATCGGTCCCGTGACCGCGGCCGACCGCGAGGGCATCACCGCGTTGATCCAGAAGTCGGAGAGCAAGCCCGTGCCGAAGAAGACGCGGTCGATCCAGGTGAAACTCACCGCCAAGCGGCTGATCCCGAGCTACAACGACGGGTACGCGGACAACGTCTCACTCACCCTTGCCGCGCCCTAGACCCGGCTCGTCGCCGCCCCGGAGCTGCTCTTCGAGAGCGGCTCCGGGCGCCGCCCCTCGAGTCGCGCCGGGCGGCTAGGCGACGAGCTGCCCGGGTACCTGCGCCGTCTCTGCACGGCCCTCACCGGTTGACCGTTTCGATCGTCCGGGTCGATCGCGAGAATGCGGCCTCGGTGCACCTGAAGACGATCAAGATCCGCGGCTTCAAGTCGTTTCCCGACACGCTCGAGCTGAGCCTCGAGCCGGGCGTTGCCGTGATCGTCGGCCCGAACGGCTCCGGGAAGTCGAACATCGCCGATGCCGTCGTATGGGCCGCCGGGTCGCTCACGCCGTCGGAGCTGCGTGCGGAGAAGCCGGACGACGTGCTCTTCGCAGGGGGCGGCGATCGCAAGCGCTCGGAGCACTGCGAGGTCGAGCTCGTGTTCGACAACGAGGCCGGCGACTTCGCCGAGCTCGACTTCAGCGAGGTCTCGGTCGCGCGCCGGCTCGTACGCGGTGGGGAAGGTCAGTACCTCGTGAACCGCGCCGCAGTCCGCCGCACCGATCTCGTCGAGCTCCTCTCCGACGTCGGCCTCGGGTCGGCGATGCACTCGATAGTCGGCCAGGGGAAGGTCGAGCAGGTGCTCGCGTCGAAGCCGGAGGACCGGCGGGCGCTCGTGGAGGAGGCTGCGGGGCTCGGCAAGTTCAAGCGCCGTCGCCATCGCGCGGAGCTTCGCCTCGCACGCGTCGCGCTCCAGGTCGAGCGCGCGCGGGACGTCGAGGATGAGGTACGCAAGCGCCTGCGCCCGCTCGCCCTGCAGGCGACGGCCGCGGAGCGCGCGGAGAAGCTCGCGGGTGAGATCTCCGCCCTATGGGCGCGAATCGCGCAGCTCGATCTCGAGGCTGCGGACGCCCGGCGCGCGGAGGCCGAGTCGCGCCGTGACAGCGCGGCCCTCGTTCGCAGAGGGATCCAGGGGCGCCTCGAGGGGCTCCTCGCCGACCGCACGCGCGCCGAAGACGAGCTCTCCGACGCAGCCGGGAGACGGGAAGGCGCGGTGTCGGGTCTCTACCGCCTCCAGGGCGGCGTGGAGCGGCTCGCTCTCAGAGGCGAGTCTGCGGCGGCGCTCGCGGAGCGACTGCGCTCGGAGCGCGCAGCGCTTCCCTCGGCAGAGGGGAGCGCCGAGGCCCTGCGCCTCGAGCGGGACGCGCACGAGGCGACGCTGCGTGCGCGCGAGTTGGCCCGCGAGCTCGAGGATCTCACCGAGCGAGCGCGCCTGGCGCGCGAACGGACGCTCGCCGTGGAGCGCGTCCTCGCAGAGCAGGAAGGGCTCCCGCCTGCGGCGCGGGCGCTCGCCGAGCAGGGTGCCCGGCTGGCCCTCGCCACGCTCGAGGTCGAGCCGGGCCGCGAGCGCGCGGTCGCGGCGGCTCTTCGCTCCGGAGCCTCGGCGGTCCTCGCGGCGGATCCGGCAGCCGGGTTGGAGCTGCTCGTGCGGGCGCGCGAGGCGGGCCTCGGAAGCCTCACCGTCCTCGCTGGCATGGAGCCGCAGGAGCTCGTGGACGAGTATCCCGTCGTGCCGCTCGGCGAGCTGCTCGATGCGCGCGTCGCCTCGGTGACGCCGGAGGGCTTCGGGTACGACCCGGCCCGGAACGAGCTGTGGTTCGCCGGCGAGACTGCGGAGGCCGTGCTCCTCGAGCTCGAGGCGCGCCGCCGCCACCTTGCCGCCGAAGCCGACGAGTTGGAGACGCAGCTCGGAGCCGTATCGAGTCGCGCCGCGGATGCGAAACGAGCGGCTGCTGCGGCGGAAGCGGCTTTCGCCCGAGTGGCTTCCGGCTACCGCCGCCCGGCGATCGACGCGGCGACCCTCGATCGACTTCTCGATCTCAGCGAGCGGCTGCTGGTCGGTATCGGCGCTGCCCAGGCTGGAGCGGCGCGCTTCGAGCCGCCGCTGCGCGCGCGGGCGGACGTCGGCGCGCACAGGACGGGGGAGCTCGGCGAAGAGCTCCGGCGTCTCGGTGCCGCAGAGGTGGAGCTGCGTCGCGAGCTCGAGGAGGCGAGCGCGAGCGCAACGAGCGGAGAGGTCGAGCTGGCCCGCATCGAGGCGGAGACCGAGGAGGCGCGCCGGCGGCTCGACGGCGCGGGCGACGTGACCCCGGCCGAGGGCGACGACCGCGATGAGCTCGCGGCCCGCGCCGAGCGGCTCGAGACACGCCGCACGTCGCTCGGCATGGTCAACCCGCTGGCGAAGGAGGAGTACGACGCCGAGAAGGAGCGGCTCGACGACCTGCGGGCTCAGCGCGAGGATCTCGAGCGGAGCCTCGAGGAGCTCGAACGGTTGCGCGCGGAGCTTGCGGAGACGGTGGAGCGCCGCTTCGCCGAGACGTTCGCCTCCGTCGCGGAGCACTTCGAGGAGGTCGCCGCCACGCTCTTCCCCGGCGGCGAGGGCCGGCTGCGGCTCGTCGAGCCGGAGCGCGAGACCCGCGAGGACGGGTCCGAGATCGAGATCGAGGGCGGGGTGGAAGTCGAGCTCCGGCCCGCCGGGAAGCGCATCACGCGCCTGTCGCTCCTCTCGGGCGGCGAGAAGGCGCTCGGCGCGATCTCGTTCCTGTTCGCGCTCTTCCTCGCGCGGCCGTGCGCCTTCTATCTCCTGGACGAGGTGGAGGCCGCCCTCGACGACTCGAACATCGCCCGCTTCGTCGAGCTCCTCCGGCGGTACTCGGATCGCGCGCAGTTCGTCGTCGTCACGCACCAGAAGCGGACGATGGAGGCGGCGGACGTGCTCTACGGCGTCACGATGGGCCCGGACGGCGTGTCCCAGGTGGTCTCGCGGCGCCTGCCGCGCGAGGGGCGAGCCGAGCAGCACGCGGCGGCGTAGGCGAGCCGCATAGGCTGGGCCCCGATGAGCCTGACCTGGGCAGAGCTGCTCGGCGACGAGCCCACCGCGGCCGACGAGCCCGAGCGCACGGGCTTCTTCGGGCGCATGCGCGACTCTCTCTCGAAGAGTCGTCGAGCCCTGACGGAGCAGCTCGCCGAGGCGGGTTTCGACCCTTCCGACGCGGATGCGTGGGAACGGCTCGAGGAAGCGTTGATCCGCAGCGACGTCGGCGTTCCGGCGACCGCCGAGCTCGTTCGGCGGCTGGAGCTTCGCGGGGCAGCGAGCGGGCTCGAGGACGGGCTCGTGGAGGAGGTCGAGTCGCTCTTCGGAGGACGGCCGAGCCTCGACCTCTCGGCCAGGCCCGCGGTCGTGCTCGTCGTCGGCGTCAACGGAACGGGCAAGACGACGACGATCGGGAAGCTTGCGCTGAAGCTCTCCGAGCACGGCAGGTCGGTGCTCGTCGGGGCGGCGGACACGTTCAGGGCGGCTGCGGAGGAGCAGCTCGAGATCTGGGCCGAGCGTGCCGGCGCGGACTTCGTCGGCGCGCCACGCGGCGGCGACCCGGCGGCGGTGGCCTACGACGCGCTCGAGGCGGCCAGAGCGCGTGGCCGCGACGTCGTCATCGTCGACACGGCCGGGCGCCTCCACACGCAGACGAACCTCATGGCGGAGCTCGAGAAGGTGCGCCGGGTCATCTCGAGCCGAATGGACGGCGCCCCGCACGAGACGCTCCTCGTCGTCGACGCGACGACCGGCCAGAACGGGCTGCAGCAGGCGCGCCTGTTCGGCGAGACGGCAGGAGTGACGGGCGTCGCGCTGACCAAGCTCGACGGAAGCGCGCGCGGCGGAGTCGCGATCGCGATCGCGGTCGAGCTCGGCCTGCCGGTGAAGCTCGTCGGCGTGGGGGAGGGCATCGACGATCTCCGGCCATTCGACGCACACGACTACGCGAGGGCGTTGCTGACCGCCTGAGTGCCGCCCCGATGCCGACCGACGGCCCGCGTAGCCTTTCGGGCGATGGCTGTCGCGATGTTCATGCACTGGCCGGGGGTGACCCCGCACCAGTACGACGCGGTCATGGCGCGTCTGCGGCTCGACGTCGACCCGGCAGCGGGTGCGGTGCTCCACCTCGCGTCCGTGACCGAGGAAGGGCTCGAGGTCTGCGACGTGTGGCAGACCGAGCAGTCGTTCCACGGCTTCCTCGCGCAGCGCCTGCTGCCCGCGGCAGACGACGTGGGCGTCGACGGCGAGCCGGTGGTCAGGGTCGTCCAGCTCCACAACCTCTTCGCCGCAGACCCGCACGTGATCGATCGCATAGGGGCGCTCTCGATGCCCGCAGCGGTCGCCGCCTGGGCAGCCTGACTCGGCCGCTCCCGCGCACGTCCGGCGCTGCCAGGTTACGATCGTGACGTGAACGATCGCGACGGCATGGCCATCGCCTTCGGCCCGGTCGGCCTCGCCGGCTGGGGGCTCCTGCTCCTCGGGATCCTCCTCCGCCGGCGGTTCGTGTCCCTCCTCGGCCTGGCGGGGGTCATCGCAGACGTGACCGTCGCCGAGCTCGGCGGGTTCAAGGCGATGAACGAGTCGCGCGGCGTGGCGCCGGAGCCGACCGCGGCCGACCCCGGCTGACCAACAGCAGCGGCTATCCCGCGTCGGTCAACTCGACGCGATACACCTTGACGTTCGGGTTGCCGCCGACACGAACCTGGATGCGGGCGATCTCGAAGTCCCTCACGTCACCAGGGTGCAGGTCGAGATCCGCGACTGCCGCCTCCGCGGCCGACTGGACCGCCTCGTGGAAGCTCTCCGCCGTGCTCTCGTTTCTGAACTTCGAGACGCCCTCGTAGCACGTGATGGTCTGGCCCGACCTTGGATGGTCCGGCCCGAGTCCGGGTGGAATTGGCACGCTTCTCCTCCTTTGTCAGGGTTGGACGCCGACGCCACCCTAGTTCGGGACAGGAGTCGATTCAATGCGGCGGATCTAGCCGCGACTGTTTCCGCTATTCAGGATCGCTCGAAGGCGCGTCTGCCTTCGTGATCGTCGCGCCGTAGACTTTCAGGCTCGGGTTCCCGACGAGGATCCGCACGCGAGTCACCTCGAACCACGCGGGCAGCTGAATGTTGTTGCCGGAGGCCTCGTTCGCGGCCTGGATCGCCGCCTCCTTCACGGCTTCGTGAAATGACGCGACCTCACTGTTGTCGTTGTAGGTCGAGAAGCCCTCGTACGACACGACTCGCTCGGATCTCGTGTGCCCGAAGAACTCGACGTTCTGGCGAACCCTCTCGTCGTCGCTTTCGGCCATGTCTTCCCCCTCCTCATCGTCGCTTCTTCGACAGTGGCAACACTAGTGCCGAACAGCACCAGAGACAACCTGCGAAACGAACTGCTGGAGACCGCCGCGCGCCCCTTCCGACTGCAGGATCTCGAGCCGCTCTTCGCTCAGCGCCGACACGAGCTCGTCCCAGTAGCGCTCGATCACAGGGAGCTCGAATCGGTTCAACGGCGCGTCACCACGGAGATGATCGGCGAGCCCGATGAGCCTTGCCGCGCTTTCATGGTCCTGCCGCTCGGCCGCGATCCCCGACAGGACGACTAGGCATTCGGCGGTCACCCGCGTGTTGTCCATCTCCTCGTACGCGACGAGGCACGCGAGTATCCGGAGCTCCGCTTCGTCGACCGCGCCGGCGCGCAGATCGAGAACGGCCAGCATGAAGTCGGCTGCCGTGACGTGGAGGACGTCGCCGAGCTCCGTCGCGAGCGTCAGAGCCTCCTCGAACGCGGCCCGGGCTCGTTCGATCTCGCCGTTCTCCCAGGCTGCGATTCCGAGGTTGTAGGTCGAGTTGGCCACGAGCAGCGGGTTCCCCAGCTGCGTGCGCAGAGCGAGTGCCTCCTCATGCGCGGCGAGAGCATGCAGGTGATCGCCGCGTGCCGAGAAGACGTCCGCGAGGTTGTTGAGAAGCGCCGAGATCGCGCCGGCGTCCCCGTTCTCGCGCGCGATCGCAAGAGCCTCTTCGCAGAGCCGTTCAGCCCCGTCGGACTCCCCTCGTTGAAGGGCGATCCAGCCCAGGTCGCCGAGGATCAGCGCCGTCTCACGAGGACGTTCCAGCTCGCGGAAGAGCTCGAGCGCCTCTTCGAGCAGCGGGACCTCGGCAGCGAGATCGTCCTGAGCGGCGGCTTGGCGCGCCGACCACCAGAGGGCGTTCGCGAGCACGTCCTGCGAGGCGCCGTCCCTCTGTTCGAGGGCTCGCGAGAGCCACTGTCTCGCCTCGGAGACGTGGCCGTGCATCCGCCAGAAGTTCCCGAGAGCAGAGACGAGCGTCAAGGCCTGCTCGATCTGCCCCGACCCGAATTGCCAGTCGAGCGCTGCCCGGAGGTTGTCGAGCTCCAGGTCCAGGCACGTGAGCCATTTAGCCTGCTCTGGCCCTTCGAGCTCGCTCTCCGCGCCGACCGCAAGCGCGAGGAACTGCTCCGCATGGCGCTGACGCAGCTCGTCGAGACCACCGGCGTCCCGGAGCCGTGCGACGGCGTCCTCGCGAACGGTCTCGAGCATCGAGAGTCGAACGTCGCAATCCGCGACGTCGCTCCGAACGAGGCTCAGGGCGACGAGCGCCTCGAGGTCGCGGAAGAAACCCGCTCCGGCCTGCGCGACGGCGCGCGCGTCGTCGAGCGTGCAGCCGCCGGCAAACACGCCGAGCGCGTCGTGCAGCTCCTTCTGGCTGTCCGTCAGGAGGCCGTAGCTCCACGCGATCGCCGCCCTCAGCGTCCGCTGCCGCTCGGGGAGGTCGACAGGGCCCTCCATATCGAGCGCGAGGCCCTCGTCGAGCGCCTGGAGCACCCGGTTCGGCGGCAGGACGACGAGCCGAGCTGCGACGAGCTCGATCGCGAGTGGTAGCCCGTCGAGTCGCCTGCAGATCTCGTGTACGGACGGAAGTGCGTCCGTGCTGAGCACGACTCCGCGTGCGGCCGCCAGCTCCACGAACAGCGTCGCCGCATCCTCGACCGGCAACGGGTCGAGCGGAAGGACGTGCTCCCCGAGGAGCCGGAGCGCCGTGCGGCTCGTCGTCAGGACGTCGAGATCCGGCGCGAGGTCGAGGAGGAGCGCGATGTCGCGAGCCGCCGGCGTGACGTGCTCTAGGTTGTCGAGGAAGAGCAAGGTGCCGGTTCCCCGGACGGCGTCGGCGATCGCCTCGGCGAGCGGCCTCTCGGCCGCTTCGCGCGCGCCCACGACTCGCGCGATCTCCGCGAGCACGAGCCCGGGATCCGAGATCGGAGCCAGGCCGACGAGGTTCACGGGCCGTTCGAGCGCGGCGGAGGCCGCTGCCTCGAGCGCGAGGCGGCTCTTTCCGGCACCGCCCGGTCCGGTGATCGTCACCAGTCTCACGTCCGGGCGGGCGAGGAGGAGCTCGATGGTCGCAAGGTCGTCCTGGCGTCCGACGAGCCGATGGTGCAGCGCCGGGAGCGTGGCCCCGCCTAGGGTCCGCGGCGGCGGGAACGAGTCGACGAGACCCTCCGCGAGGAGCTGGTACAGGCGCTCCTGGTCTGCGATGTCCTTCAGGCTGTGCCGACCGAGGTCGACGGTGTCGTACCCAGCATCCGCGAGGAGATCGCGCGTCAGCTGCGAGACGAGGATCTGGCCGCCGTGCGCGACCGCCTGTATGCGAGCGGCGCGGACGACGTCGAGCCCGATGTAGCCCTCGGGCCCTCGCTCTGGCTCCCCGGTGTGCAGCCCCATCCGTACGACGACGCGGGTGTCGTCGGGCCACTCGCTCTCGGCAAGAGCGCGTTGGGCGTCGATCGACGCCCGCGCCGCGTCCACTGCGCTGCGGAAGACGACCATGAACGCATCGCCCTGCGTGTCGACCTCGATACCGCCATGGCGCGCGAAGGCGGCCCGCAGAAGCGCCCGATGCTCGTTCTGGACGGCCGCGTAGCGTGACCCGAGCTTCCGAAGCAGCTGCGTCGAGCTCTCGATGTCCGTGAAGAGCATCGTGACGGTCCCCGACGGCAGGTCCGTTCTCGGATTAGGCGCGTGAGACACGCTTCGAGTGTAGGAGTCCGCGTCAGTCGAGTCCACGCGGCCGGCTGCCGAAACCGGCCGCGTACACTTTCCCGCCGTGTTCGACACGCTCGGTGACAAGCTCCAGGCCACTCTCGGCGGCCTCGGCAGAGGCGGCCGCCTCGACGAGGAGTCGGTCTCGAAGGCCATGCGCGAGATTCGCCTCGCGCTGCTCGAGGCGGACGTCAACTTCGAGGTCGCGAAGGACTTCACGGCGACCGTCAAGGAGCGCGCGCTCGGCCAGGATGTCACGAAGAGCCTCACGCCCGGCCAGGAGGTCGTCCGGATCGTCCACGAGGAGCTGACGTCGCTCATGGGGTCGGGCGACTCGCGCCTCGCGTTCGGCAAGCCGCCGACCGTGATCCTCCTCGCGGGGCTCCAGGGCTCCGGGAAGACGACCACCGCGGCCAAGCTGGCGCTGCTTCTCCGTCGCGACGGCAAGCAGCCGGCGCTCGTCGCGTGTGACCTCCAGCGTCCCGCCGCGGTCGAGCAACTCCGCCAGCTCGGGAAGCAGATCCAGATTCCCGTCTTCACGCCAAGCCCGAGCGATCCCGTGGCTGCGGCCCGCGATGGGCTCGACGAGGCGCGAAAGGACGGCCGCGACGTCGTCATCCTCGACACCGCCGGCCGGCTGCACGTGGACGCCGACCTCATGGACGAGCTCGAGCGCATCCGCTCGGCGACGAAGCCGACGAACGTGCTGCTCGTGCTCGATGCGATGACCGGTCAGGAGGCCGTGAACGTCGCGACCGCGTTCCAGGAGCGCGTCGCGTTCGACGGCGTCGTGCTCACGAAGCTGGACGGCGACGCCCGTGGCGGCGCGGCTCTATCGGTGAAGGCGGTGACGGGCCGGCCGATCAAGCTCGCGTCCGTCGGCGAGAAGCTCGACCAGCTCGAGTACTTCCATCCCGACCGCATGGCCTCGCGGATCCTCGGCATGGGCGACGTGCTCACGCTGATCGAGAAGGCCGAGGCTGCGGTCGAGGAGGACGACCAGGCGGAGATGGAGCGCCGCCTGCGTGCCGGCGAGTTCACGTTCGACGACTTCCTCTCGAGCTATCGGATGCTGCGCAAGATGGGGCCGCTCCAGGGCGTCCTCAAGCTCGTCCCGGGTCTCGGGAAGCAGCTGCAGGGGCTCGACGTGGACGAGGCTCAGCTCGCGCGCGTGGAGGCGATCGTGCTCTCGATGACGCCGCAGGAGCGCGCGCTTCCGCACGTCATCAACACACAGCGCAGGCGCCGGATCGCTGCCGGGAGCGGGACTTCCATCGACGAGGTGAACAAGCTCATGGCCGCCCGCAAGCAGATGGCGAAGATGATGAAGCAGGTCGGGAAAGGCAAGATGCCGACCTTGCCGGGGATGCCCGGGCCTCCGGGCCGATAAACCGGCACAATTCCCCGGTTCAACTCACGAGAAGGAGCTGCATGGCCGTAAAGATCAGGTTGACGCGCGTCGGTTCGAAGAAGAACCCGATCTACCGCGTCGTCGTCGCCGACTCGCGCTCGCCGCGGGACGGGCGATTCATCGAGATCGTCGGGCGCTACAACCCGCGCACCGATCCGTCGACGATCGACCTCAACCAGGAGAAGATCGACGATTGGATCTCCAAGGGCGCCCAGCCTACGGGTCCGGTCGCGAGGTTGATCAAGGCCGCCGCTTCCGGCGGAGACGCCTCCGGCGCCAGCGCCGAAGGTGGCTGAGCTGCTCGAGTACATCGCGCGCCGGCTCGTCGACGAGCCGGACGCCGTGCGCGTCGAGACGGAGGAGCGTGAGGACGCGGTCGTCTTCAAGCTCCACGTCGCACCCGACGACGTCGGCAAGGTGATCGGTCGCCAGGGCCGGCTTGCGCGGGCGCTGCGGAGCATCGTCCGGGCGGCAGGCGCGCGCGCCGATCGGCGGTACGTGCTCGAGATCGCCGACTAGCTTGGCCCCACGATCCGCGGACGAAGACGTTCTCGTCGGCCGCGTCGGTCGACCGCATGGCATCGACGGCGCGTTCGTCGTCGAGGAAGCGAGCGAGGACCCGCGGCGCTTCGAAGTCGGAGCGACTCTGCGCGTGGGCGGAGAGCTCGCCGCCGTTGTGCTCTCACGGCAGGTCGGCAAGGGGAAGCGCGCCATCAAGCTCGACCGGCCGGTCGAGCGCGGCACCGCGCTCTCGGTCCAGCGGAGCGAGCTCCCGTCGCCCGATCCGGACTCGTACTACGTCGCCGACCTGGTCGGGATGGTCGTCGTGGAGGAAGGCCAGCGAGAGCTCGGGACGGTGGCCGGCGTGCATCCGGGGCCAGCCAACGACTCGCTCGAGCTCGACTCGGGGCTCCTGCTCCCGCTCGTCGAGGACTGCATCCTCGATGTTGACCTCGTGCAGCGTCGCATCGTCGTTGCCCAGGGTTTCGCGGACGACCGGTAACCTCGCCGAGTGTCTCTCCGCCTCGATGTATTCACGCTCGTCCCGGACGCGTTCGCGTGGATGCGCGAGCGCAGGCCGCTGGCGGGCGTCCTCGGCACGGAGCTCGACTTCCGGGTCTTCAACTACCGCGAGACGACGCCGCTCTCGGCCGGTCAGGTGGACGACGAGCCGTACGGCGGCGGGCGGGGGATGGTGCTGCGAGTGGATGTCGTCGCGGCCGCGCTCGACGCGGTCTACGGCGGCGCGCCAGACCATCGGGTGATCGCGCTGAGCCCGCAGGGGCGCCAGCTCGACCAGGGCCTCGTAGAGGAGCTCGCGGGCGAGCCGGCGTTGACGGTGCTCTCGGCCCGCTTCGAGGGCTTCGACCAGCGCATCCTCGACCACTTCGCCACCGACGTCGTGTCGATCGGACCGTACGTCCTCTCGGGCGGCGAGATCCCGGCGATGGCCGTGGTCGACGCCGTCGTGCGCCGGCTCCCCGGTGCGCTGAGCGAGGGCTCGGGCGAGCTCGAGAGCTTCTCGGCCGCCCTCGGCGGTGGCCTCGAGTACCCGCAGTACACGCGACCGGCCGAGTTCCGCGGCTGGAGCGTCCCCGAGATCCTCCTCTCCGGCGATCACGGGCGGATCGACGCCTGGCGCCGCGAGCACGTGCGCGCGCCCGAAGCGAGCAGGGCATGAGCGAGCGGGACGACTGGTCCCGGCCTCCGGTCGAGACGCCGCCCGAGGAGCCGCCCGTCGCGGGCGACGGCGTCCCGCCGCAGCCGGACTCCTGGGACCGTGAGTGGAGCGACGAGCGGCCGCCGTATGCCACGGGCACGGGGGAGGTCGACCAGCACGCCGACGAGGAGGGTTTTCATCACCCGCTCGACCGCGTCACGGGCCGGCTCCCTCGCCGGATCAGGATCATCGTCGACTGGGTCGTCACGATCGTCGGTGCGATCGCGATCGTCCTCGCGATCAAGGCCTGGGTCGTGAACCCGTACCGCATCCCGTCGTCGTCGATGGAGCCGACGCTCCACTGCGCGCGCCCGGCCACCGGTTGCGAGGCGCGCTTCTCCGACCGCGTGCTCGCGAACCGGTTCATCTACCACTTCCAGGACCCGGCTCGCGGCGACATCGTCGTCTTCGAGACGACACCGGCGGTGATGCAGAAGTGCAGCGCCGGAGGGACGTTCGTGAAGCGGATCATCGGCCTGCCCGGCGAGACGGTTCGCCTGCGGCTCGTCCAGGGCCGCGAGTTCGTCTACATCGACGGCCGCAAGCTCGACGAGCCGTACGTGCAGCCGAGCCGGCGCGGATTCGGCCCCGAGAAGACCTACAGAGTCCCCGACGGGCAGTACTTCCTCATGGGCGACAACCGCTCCTCGTCGTGCGACTCGCGACAGTGGGGCGGCCTTCCGCGCGACAACATCCTCGGCAAGGTGTTCATGACGTACTGGCCGCCACAGCGGATCTCGTTCCGCTAGCATTCCCCGGCCGATCAGCCAGCCGAGGGCCCGGCTTTCTTCCTCATGAACCCCACGATCGAGAGCCTCGAACAGCGCAATCTGCGCACGGACCACCCGCAGTTCAAGGCGGGCGACACCGTTCGCGTGCACTTCAAGGTCATCGAGGGCAACCGCCAGCGCATCCAGGTGTTCGAGGGGGTCGTCATCAAGCGTCAGGGCGCCGGCTTCCGCGAGACGTTCACCGTCCGCAAGCAGTCGTTCGGGGTCGGCGTCGAGCGCACGTTCCCTCTTCACTCACCGAAGATCGAGAAGCTCGAAGTGGCCTCGATCGGTGACGTCCGCCGCGCAAAGCTCTACTACTTGCGGTCGAGAGTGGGGAAGAAGGCGCGCGTCCGCGAGTTGCGCCAGGGATAACGACAGCGCTAGCGACTATTCTCGCCGCGTGGCTCGGTCCAGCGGCCAGCGGCTCCTCGCTCACGATCGTCGGCTCGATGTGCGCTTCGTCGCGGGCGCGGACGAGGCCGGGCGGGGCTCGCTCGCAGGGCCGCTCGTCGTCGCAGGCGTGCTGCTGGACTACGAAGCGCTGCGCGGCCACTGTGTCCGTCCCCTCGCGCTGCTGAACGACTCGAAGCAGGTCGCGCTCGAGGATCGCGAGCGTCTCTTCGGCGCGGTCACGGCGTGCGCGACCCAGGTCAGCGTCCGCGTGTTCTCCGCGGGCGAGATCGACCGCTCCGGGCTGCACCGCTCGAACCTTGCCGGCCTGCGTGCAGTCCTCCACGATCTCCACCCGCCCGCGGAGGCCTGTCTCGTCGACGGCTTCCGGCTCGGGCCGTCGGCGCCTCCGCATCGTGCGATCGTCGACGGCGACACCCGCAGCGCCGCCATCGCCGCGGCGTCGATCGTCGCGAAGGTGCTGCGTGACCGCGTCATGCGGCGGCTCGACGCGCTGTATCCGCGGTACGGCTTCATGTCGCACGTCGGCTACATCACCCCGGCGCACTCGGAAGCGGTGCGCGCTTTCGGCCCGTCCGACCTCCATCGCCGCTCGTTCGACGCCGCCTGCTACGGGCTCGCGGACTACGACGCCGCGTGAACCGCGGCGAGCGCGTCGCGCTCCGCCACTACCGGCTCCGCGGCTACCGGCTGCTCGCGGCCAATGCCCGAGCAGGCGGCTACGAGCTCGACCTCGTCGTGCGCCGCGGCGCTCGAGTCGTCGTCGCAGAGGTGAAGGAGAAGGGCGGCGACGCGTACGGCGACCCGCTCGAGATGGTCGGTACCGAGAAAGCGAGGCGCGTGCGTGTTGCGGCGCATGCGTGGCTCGCGGCGCGGCCGGAGCTCGCGGAGCTCGAGGTCGCCCTCGAGGCGGTCGGCGTGCGGGGCCGACGCGTGGAGCGGGTACCGCTCGACTGAGAGGGGATCGGCCGAGGCGGGTCGAACTAGACGCCCGTGGCCCCGACGCAAACCGCCCTCTACCGCGAGCTGGCGGGAGACGGCCTCCACCTTTCCTGGTCCGAGGCCGAGCTGCCCGAGCGCGAGCGGACGAAGCACGTCAACCGCCTGCACCCCTACCTCGGGAAGTTCATTCCTCAGCTCGTCGAGGCGCTGCTGACGCGCTACGTTCGACCGGGCGGCCGCGTGCTCGATCCGTTCGCGGGCTCGGGGACGACCCTCGTGCAATCGCTCGAGTCGGGCTACGACGCGACCGGCGTCGACATCGCGGCGTTCAACTGCCTTCTCATGCGCGTGAAGACGACGCACTACGACCTGTTTCGACTCGAGTCGGAGCTGCGCGACGCGCTCGCGAAGCGCGGGCGATCCCGCAAGCGTCCGGCCGGCTTCGTCCACGAGTGGTACGCGCCACGTGCGGCGGCCGAGCTCCTGCACTTCCGAGAGCTGCTCGAGGAGTACGAGCACGCCGACGTCCTGCGCGTCGTGCTCGCCCGGGCTGCCCGGTCGGCCCGATTGACGAGGCATTTCGACCTCGACTTCCCGCGGGCTCCGACGCGCGAGCCGTACTGGTGCCACAAGCACCGGCGCACCTGCACCCCCGTCGAAGAAGCCGACAAGTTCATCTCCCGCTATCTCCTCGACACGCTCGAGCGCGTCAAGGCGTTCCAGAGGGTCCGCGACCGATCACGGGGCGCCGAGATCCTTCACGGTGACGCGTGCGAGGCGATCTTCGAGGGCCAGTTCGACGGGGTTCTCACATCGCCGCCGTATCCAGGGCTCATCGACTACCACGAGCAGCATCGCTATGCATACGAGCTGCTCGGTCTCGACGACCGTCGCGAGCGGGAGCTCGGCGCGGCGGCGCGCGGGACGAGCCGTGCGGCGGTCGAGGAGTACGTGCGCGGCATCACGGCGGTGCTCGCGAACCTCCAGCCGTCGCTCGCGCCGCAGGCTCCGGTCATCGTGGTCGTGAACGACCGCCGCGACCTCTACCCGGCGATCTTCGAGAGCGTGGGGCTCGAGGTCGTCGAGCGCCTCGAGCGGCACGTCAACCGCCGCACGGGCCGGCGCTCGGGCGAGTACTACGAGTCGATCTTCATCGCGGTGAGCTCCCGGTAGACGGCGGCCGGCGCCTCCGAGGAGGCGGCGGAACTGCGGCAGCGACTCGACCGCGCTCGGTACCGTGGCCGCACCCAACGGAAAGGGGACACCATGCGTAAGTACTTGGGCCGGCGGCCGTCGCCGGCGATGGTGGTCGCCTGTATCGCCCTTCTCGTCGCTCTCGGTGGGACCAGCATCGCCGCCGTGAGCCAGATTCCGAAGAACAGCGTGGGCGCCAACCAGCTGAAGAGCAACGCGGTCACGAACCCGAAGGTGGCGAACAACGCCATCAAGGCGCCGGAGCTCGCGAGCAACGCGGTGGTCGCCGCGAAGATCGCGAGCAATGCCGTCGGCGCGGCGAAGATCGCGAGCAACGCGGTGACCGGGCCCAAGATCGCGGCCAACGCGGTCACCGGCGAGAAAGTGCAGGACGGGTCTCTCGCGGCGGCCGACTTCGCCGCAGGCGCCATTCCGCCGCCGAGCAACGCGTTCGCACGGTTCGTGAACGGACCGGTCCCGGTGCCCGACGCAATAGCCGAGATCGCGAACCTCAGCATCCCGCAGGCGGGGAACTACGTGATCTCCGCCAAGGTCGTCCTCTCGTCGGGCGCATCGGGAGGCACCGTGACCTGCCGTCTGGAGGCGGGGACGGACACCGACGAGAGTGCAGTGCTCCTCGGTGGGCACTCGCCTGCCACGCTCTCGAATCTCGTCGTCCACAACTTCACGGCCGCCGGCTCGGTCTCGTTCCGGTGCGGGCGCACGAGTCTCATCTCGGCCGACGCGAGCTTCGTGAAGATCGCCGCGATCGGCGTTCAGAACCTGACGAACAGCGGGTAGTCCAGGACAGCGGGCCGCGGGCTTCGCGCCCGCGGCCCGCCCTGCTGTTTCTGCGAGGACGCTGCAAGGGAGTCGTCAGGAAAGCGTTAGGCCGGGGCTTCGTCCGCCGAGACCGTGGGTAGCCTCCTGCGAAATGCCCGGAAAGGGGAACTAATGCGAAGTCTCTACGGACGTCGGCCGTCGCCAGCGATGGTCGTCGCGTGTCTCGCCTTGCTCGTCGCGCTCGGGGGGACGAGCGTCGCCGCCGTCAGCCAGCTCGTACCACGGAACAGCGTCGGCACCGCGCAGCTTCGAAACGCCGCGGTGACGAATCCCAAGATCCGCAACAACGCCGTCACGTCGGCGAAGGTCGCGAACCGGTCGCTGCTCCGGTCGGACTTCGCTCCGGGCCAGCTGCCCGCAGGGCCGACAGGCCCGCAGGGGCCGGCAGGACCCGCGGGTGCGGCAGGGCCTGCGGGACCGTCGGGCGCCATCGGTGCCGTCACCGTCCGGACCGGCTCCGTCGCGGTCCCGGCCGGAGGTGCCGCGTACAACTCCGAACGCGTCACGCGGCTCTGCGAGGGGAACGAGCGCGCGATGTCGGCGGGCACCTCGTGGGGTGACGACAGCCCCGATCTCGAGCTCTTCACCGGCGAGATGGAGCCTCAGCTGAACGCGTCGGGCCAGGTGGTCGGCTTCATGGCCATCGGCGTCAACGGCACGGCGGACAGCAGCACGTTCACCGTGCACGTCCTCTGCTACACGCCGAGCGCGTAGCGCTGCACTCGTAACGCTTTCGGCACGGAGGCGTATCCCACCGGGCACGCCTCCGTGCCTACCGTCGCGTGCGTGCTCGCACGCGCTGTGACCCACGCTCTCGTCGGCCTGGAACCGCGACGCGTCGAGGTCGAGGCACATCTCCAGACCGGCGTCCCGGGGTTCGCGATCGTCGGCCTCGCCGACCGGGCCGGTCAGGAGGCGAAGCACCGGGTGCGGAGCGGGGTCGTCAACGCGTCGCTCGAGTGGCCGCTCAACCGCCGCATCACCGTCAACCTGGCGCCCGCGGCTCTGCGGAAGGAGGGCTCGGGCTTCGATCTCCCGATCTCGCTCGCGGTGCTCGCCGCGACGCGGCAAGTCCCGCCCGAGCGCCTGGCCGAGCACGCGTCCGTCGGCGAGCTCGCGCTCGACGGCCGCATCCGGCCGGTGGCCGGGACGCTGTCGGTCGCCGAAGGCGCTCGCCGTGCGGGCCTCCGCCGCGTCGTCTGCGCCCTCGAGTCGGCGCCCGAGGCGGCGCTTGCCGGCGTCGACCCCGTGCCGGTGAGACATCTGGCGGAGGCCGTTGCCTACCTCCGCGGCGAGATCGACGCTCCTGGCTTCGAGCCTCTCGGGGACGATGCGCTCGAGGGGGAATTGGTTCCCGACCTCGCGGACGTGCGCGGACAGGAGCGCGCGCGTCGTGCGCTCGAGATAGCCGCGGCAGGCTCGCACAACCTCCTCCTCGCCGGGCCGCCTGGCACCGGCAAGACGATGCTGGCGAGGCGGCTCCCTGGAATCCTCCCACCGCTCACGCGACAGGAGGCTCTCGAGGTGACGCGGATCCACTCGGTCGCGGGGCTGCTCCCTCCGGGCCGGCCGCTCGTGACCGTGCCGCCGTTCCGCGCGCCCCATCACGGCACGTCGGCGCCGGCCATCGTCGGCGGGGGGCCTACGCCGAGACCGGGCGAGGTCTCGCTCGCGCATCGCGGCGTGCTGTTGCTGGACGAGCTGCCGGAGTTCCCGCGTTCCGTCCTCGAGGCCCTCCGCCAACCGCTCGAGGACGGTGTCGTCGCGGTCGCCCGCACCGGCGGCCATGCCATCTTCCCGGCGCGCTTCCAGCTCGTCGGGACGATGAACATGTGCCCGATTCCGCTCAGGGAGCGGGTTTGAGGCCGGTTTCTACCCGAAGTTTCTACCCTTCCAGCCGCATCGGACTCCCGTCGGACTAGAGTCGCGCCATGGCAGGGAGGCGAATCGACACGGTGACGATCGCGCTGCATGACGGCGACCTGACGATTCCGTGGGAGTCGCGGCAGGCGCTTGTCGCCCGGCTCGACCAGCGCGACGCGGCGTGGGTCGCATTCGAGAACGCGGGAACGTCGGCATCGGTGAAGCTGACTAGCGCGCAGCGGATGAATCTCATTCACGTCATCGTTGAGTGGGCGATGGAGGCCCCCGGCGGCTATGGCGACCTGGCCGAAGGCATCGAGGGCCTTCGCAACGAGCTGAGGGATGATCTTCCCGACAGGCCGACAGTGTTACGAAGCTCCTGACCTGCATCCGCTCCTAGAACCCGAATGACGCTGGGTCAGCCGACGGGCGAAACGCGGTTTGTACCGTGGAGCCGGAAGCTTCGGTCGCATTCCCCCCGCACCCGGGGCCTCCACTCTTGCTGCTTCGCGGGCCATCGAAGTGGGTATCTCGAACTACGAGCGGGGCCGCTCAAGAGGTGGGGATAAGACCGGCCTCGCTCGCTCCATACGTGCCTGTCGCGGACATCCACCTGGTGGATGTGGCTGTGATGACTCCCGTCGTTCACAAGCGCATGCCGCGCGCCTCGGGCTTGGCCGCAACCCCTCTCGCGACAGCCGGTCGACCTCTGCCGTAGCCACCAGCGGAGCTCTGCAGGTTCCGCTCCGTGCTCGCCGGCGATGCGTTCGAGCCGCGACAAAACGAGCTGCAGTGCAGCCGGGGGCGAGCAGTCGGGCACTAGCGGAATACACTGTATGCTATATAAGCCTTGCGGTAACTACAGAGTGCTAAGATGCGTTCATGACTACTACCGCGCAGGAGCGCACCCACGTCAACGCCTACATCGACGTCGACGTGCGCCGCGGACTCGACATCTTGCGTGCGGGGTCCGACCGACAGCTCGTCCACTTCGGACGCCAGGATCGGGCTTTTTTGGGTTCGGAAAGCGCTCTGACCCGCACTTTTCCGTTTCCCCCCCCGATTTGGGATGTCCCTGATTCAGGCGGATCGTGAGCGATGAAGCCAAAACGGCGTCGAGTTCGGCTCTCGACCGCAGCACGGGGCTATGGATCTGCGCATCAGGCTCGCCGCCGGGAACTCGAGGCAGTCGTCGCCGCCGGCCTCGTCCACTGCGCGCGCTGCGGCGACCAGATCGAGCCGGGCGAAGCTTGGGATCTTGGGCACGACGATTTCGATCGCTCGAGGCATTCCGGGCCGGAGCACGCCCGCTGCAATCGGGCCACCAACAGACCGCGCGTCTCGCGCGAGTGGTGACAGGCGCGTTGTAGCCAGGCAGAGGAGGACACCGCAGCGAGTGCGGCAGCCGCTTCACGCCCCGCAGCAACATCGAACGCGTGGTGGGGAGAGCCTGCTTCCCTCGTCGAACGCCTGCTCGGGGCTGATCGCCCTCGGCCAGGCGAGAGAGTTCGAAAGACGTAACTCGTTGCGTACCATCGAGTAGGTTCCGCAAGTGCGGATCCTCGTCACCGGAGCCGCTGGAATGGTGGGTACCAAGCTCGCGGCGAGGCTCGCGTCGGACGGGCACCTTGGCGGGAACCCGATCGCACACCTCACGCTTCTCGACGTTGCACAACCGTCGACACCGCCTGGTGCCGACTTCGACGTGGGCACCGTCGTGGCCGACCTGGCGGGCGCCGACACGGCCACGGACGGGCTAGCTGGTCGGCCAGACGTGATCTTCCATCTCGCAGCAGTTGTGTCTGGCGAGGCCGAAGAGGACCTCGAGATGGGGTACCGCGTCAACCTCGACGGAACTCGGAGTCTCTTCGACGCAGTACGGGTAGTGGGCGAGGGCTACACACCCCGGATCGTGTTCGCGTCGTCGATCGCGGTCTTCGGTGAGCCGTTCCCAGACATGATCGGTGACGATCAGTGCCTGACGCCCTTGACCAGCTACGGCACGCAGAAGGCCATCTGCGAGCTGCTGTTGGCCGACTACTCGCGTCGTGGAGCGTTCGACGGAGTTGGTATCCGCCTACCCACGATCACCGTTCGTCCCGGTGCGCCGAACAGGGCAGCATCAGGCTTCTTCTCGAGCATTATTCGCGAGCCCTTGAGGGGAGAACGGGCGGTGCTGCCCGTCGACAAGGATGTTCGTCATTGGCATGCATCACCGCGCTCCGCCGTCGGATTTCTGCTGCACGCGGCAACACTGGACACGACGCAGCTCGGCCATCGGCGCTCACTGAACATGCCTGGGGTATCGGTGAGCGTAGCTGAGCAAATCTCGGCGTTGAAGTGCGTCGCGGGCGACGAAGTCGCGGCGCTGATTAACCACGAGCCTGACCCGTTCGTGGCGCGGATCGTCGCGGGCTGGCCACGCAACTTCGACGCCCGTCGCGCCCGAGCTCTCGGGTTCCGTGCCGAGTCGAACTTCGAAGAGATCATTCGCATACACATAGAGGAAGAGACGGGTGGGGCCATCTCGAAGGTGGGCGTGTGACTTCGATCGCACTCGTGACCGGAGCGGGGAGTGGTATCGGCCGTGCGTCGGCTATCGCGCTTGCGGCCTCTGGGTTCACGGTCGTTCTTTCAGGACGACAGCTCGAGCGCCTCGAGCGGACCGCAGAGGACGCCGGTCGCGGGGCCATTGCGCTCGCCTGCGACGTTCGCGACCCCGCATCAACAAGCGCGCTGTTCGAGGAGATCGACAAGAGGTACGGTCGCCTCGACCTCTTGTTCAACAACGCCGGCGCGCTCGCACCCCAAGTGCCACTCGAGGACGTCTCGTTCGAGGACTGGAGACTCGTTGTCGAGACGAATCTGACTGGAGCGTTCCTGTGCACACAGGAGGCGTTTCGGATCATGAAGCGTCAGTCACCCCGAGGCGGCCGAATCATCAACAACGGCTCGATCTCAGCCAGCGTGGCCAGGCCTCTGACGGCGCCGTACACGGCGACGAAGCATGCGATCACAGGCCTCACCCGATCGACCTCACTCGATGGACGCGAGTTCGATATCGCATGTGGGCAGATCGACATCGGCAACGCTGCCACCGAATTGACAGAACCGATGACTGGGGCGGGTGTACTTCAAGCGGGCGGAGCGTTGGAGCGCGAGCCGACCTTCGATGTGGAACACGTCGCGCGTGCTGTTGTCTACATGGCCACCCTGCCACTCGACGCCAACGTTCTGTTCATGACAGTGATGGCGACGAAGATGCCGTTCATCGGGCGCGGATAGCTTCGTTCAGTACCGGTCGCCCATGCTTGCGGCGCTTCCGAGGTTTTCGAAGAGGTAGAGGCCATCCTTGCCCGCCGCAACGATGTCGAGACGTCCGTCCTGGTTGACGTCGGCAACCACAAAGCTGATTCCTGTACCTGTCGTAGATCGTGGCTCTCCGTAGCAGACGATCTGCTTGACGAACGACTCGCCGGTCCACTTGAAGTAGTAGATGCCGTAGGCGTCGTATTCGCCGGGGTCACGTCCGTTGTGGGCGCGGTAGCGCTTGCCAGTTACCAGTTCGCAATGACCATCGCCATCGATATCCACCCAGATCAGATCGTGGTACTGGCTGTTGAACGGGTCGATCGGATGGCTCGTCCACTGGTCACCCGTCCGCTTCCACCAGTTGAGACCGTAGTCATGAGCGTTTCCGACGATGAGCTCAGCCACACCGTCACCGTCGAGATCGACCACAAGGATCGGCACGCTCGCAAGAGAGAGCGCTGGCCCGGGTTCGAAGGACCACTCGCCTCCGAGCGGGTCTTCGGGGGCCACCAACCACCCGTCGCAGAGGATGATCTCTCCTCGGCCGTCACCGTCGATGTCGCCGAAGCCGAGCCCGTGGCCAGTTGTCCGACTCGAGAGGACGAACTCATCGAATGACCCTGATGGGTCTCCGCGTGTGTCACGTCTCAACTTGAACGCGCGCTGAGGATCGTTGGGCGTATTCGGGACGATCTCGAGTTCACCGTCCCCGTCGATGTCCCATGCCCGCGTCGTCTCGATTGACCCGCATCGTGCAATTGGATGCTCGCGCCAATTGCTCTCGCGCGACCCTCGCGGGTTTTCGAGCCAACGCAGCTCCTGGCCGAACCAACCTCCGGTTACGACGTCGAGGTACCCGTCACCGTTGACGTCCACCGCGAGAGTCGAGAAGTCGTCGTAGTACTCGCCGTGGGGGCGGGGTTGGGCGATAGGGCACTTGCGATCGAAGTGCGGCCCGGGGTACCAGTACGACCCGCTCACGATGTCGAGGTGCCCGTCGTTGTCAACGTCGAACACCCCTACCGACTCGAATCGCTCGTCGGCGATCAGTCGCCGCGCAAAGCGGAGCGGTCCGGTCACGCTCGCGCGCGCGGGCCGGCGCCAAAACGGACCGAGACGTAGTCGTCGGCGGTCTCAAGATCGCGAAGCGCTTCGGCGACGTCGCACGGTGGCTCGCTCTCTCCGGCGCACACTTGAGCGAACGCGCGCGCTTGCTCGAGCATTGCGGGTCTCGGCGCAACACGGAGGCGCTGACGTACATACCGGCCATCGTCGGTCCTGACATCGACGCTGCCCGCCGCGCTCGCGAGGGGCGCAGGAAGCGACAACGTGACAGTCGCGCGCTCGAAGGCCACGAGCGCGGTCTCGTACCAGCGGTCGACGACATCAAATGGGCGCAGTTCCAAGACACAGGTCACGCCGCTATCGCTCTGTGCTCCCATGACGAGACCGGCAGCGTCGGCGAAGGTCACCGAGTAGTCCTCGCCGAGCAGATGGCGGAGCAGAGTTGACCTGGTGGATGTAGAAGTTGATGAAGTCGATGTAGACGCGGCTCTCGTCGGAGTTGGCGACGGGGAAGGGCGGCTTTGGCTCGCCTCCGTCGAGATAGTTGACGTGAGCGCCGGCGATCCAATCACCGTCGCGACGGTGATACGAACGTATCGCAGGTCACCATGGCGTCGTGACTCTCGCCACTCACGAATGAGCGAGTGCGCCTCGACGACGGCGGGGTCACAGCGCTTGTCGTACCGATCATGTGTTCGTTCCCGAATCCTTCGCCGCTGTTGCCAATCGCGTCCTGATGCGCTCGAGTCGGCCGGTGACTTTTCGGTGAATACGTCGAGGACGTGGCCATAAATCAACGGAAGCACATCCTTGTGCCCGATTGAACATAGGGTTGCGACCACGCCGTCAAGCTCCTCGTGATCGAGCGTCTCCCCGACATCCCGATAGACATTCATGATGCCGTAACGCTCTGCGACTACGGCCGCAGTCGCCTCGCGCGGCTCGGCCAGCGCAACCAGGTCGCACATCGGAAGAGCCGCATAGTTGCGAAAGTGTGCGAGCTGGCCCATGAACCCTGCTCCACGAACCCGATCCTTACTTTCCCTGTCACTTCAGTGGAAACCTATGCGCTCGCCTGAGTGTTGTGCAACCGGTAGCGTGACTACGCGAAGTCCACCGATTCCACGCGAAGATGATCTTGTGAGATCAATCGTCGAGAGCGCTGGCAAGTGACTTCGCTGGATACACGTGCTGTGCATTTACAGGAGGTAGCGAAGGCCGCACCGGTCTCCTGTCAGCACAGCATCCCGACTCTGAAGAACGACTCGCGCGTAAGCGAACGAACGCGTGAACGGTGCAACGTCATGCGTCCAACTCGACTACAGGGCGGATCTGTAGCTCGAAGCCTCACGCTTCGGCGAACATTCACGGTCGGTCTCATCGTTCTCGATGTCGGCAACCCCTTCTTCGCAGCTCTCGCTTGGGGTGTTGAGACCGCACCTCGAGGAGGAGGGTTACATCTACCTGCTCGGGGACTGCGCATGGCGAGGCGAAGCGGCAACGCGCCGTCGCGCGGCGGTGAAGGAGCGCAGGTCAACGGGATTGTTTTCACCGTGCCGCACGACCGAGTACTCGCCGAGAAGAGGTTGCTGCGTTGGAGTTCGGCCGCTGCCGCCGGCGTTGCCCCGTACGTCTCAACAGACCACGCTCTCGGCGGCGCTCTCGCCACCGACGTCTGATCGATCAGGTTACCAAAGGGGTCGGTGCGCTGTTTGCCGAACCGTCGATGCTCCCGGTCGTCGATCAGCGAAGGCTACCGGGAGGTAGTCGCTGCGGCCGGCCGCGCGCGACTGCAAGATCATCTGCTCTGCGATGAGCTACAAAGCGTACGCAGTACACAGAAACTCCTGCAGGAGCGCCGACGCGATCTTCACGATTCCGACACGATGGCTGCCGCCGCGATGGCCGCCGCGTCGATGCCGGATCCAAGGTGCCCAGGGACCAGACGTAGGAATCGTTCGGTTCGACGACACTGCCATCGCCGCTTCGCCGTTCCTCGAGTTGACCTCTGTCGCACAGCCAAGCCAGGGCCGGCATCGAAGGAGGAAGCTGCGCTCGCATGATCCTCCAGCGCATCCGATCCCCTGAGGTGCCCATCGCCTTCGGTGACGCTTCCACCGCAGCTTGTCGTTCGCGGCTCGTCGCGAGACCCTGGCTCGCGAGCTGAGCCAAGCGAAAGTACCTGTATGCGATCTCGAGATCGACATGGCTTGTGCCATCATCGGCCGGAACGCAACGTACTGTCCTCCGGCCTTGAGCCAAGCAGACCCGCGGCGGGTCGCGGAGAGTCTCATCAGAAGATCGGTCAGCGAGTTCGAGCGTGGCGCCGACGTCGGGCACCACCTGTCGCCAGTCTCTACCGCTCGTGGTGCTGCCGGTCGAAGCCAGGCGCCCGCATGGTCTTCGAAGAAGTTCGGGAAGACATCGAGCACTTGTTCGTCGGTCCGTGCAACGCCGCGCAGGGCGGCCCACGCTCCTCGCGGTACTTCATCGAGACCGAGACCCTCGTTGTCCAGATGTTCCCACGCGAGCAGCTCCCCCGTGCGAGGGTGACGGTTCCAGGCGAGCACGAGGCCATTCTCCGATCCAGAAGCGCCACGAAAGAGTGTTGTGCGTCTTCCGGGTGGCTCACGCCCTGATTCAGATCGGCCGCATCCATCCTCGGGCGCCACGCCTCGTCCAGTGGATTCTCCATACGTTCGTCGCACCCATGAGCAACACGAACGCGATCACAGGCGTTCCACGATCCAGCGCGATCGACAGAACCCAGTCGCCGTGCAGGGTCGCGCCGATTGCGTTGTAGCCCTCTCGGCCGGCCCCGGTCTCCGGAAGGGCTGATCGTCCGTACATCACCGAGCTCGGCGGAAACTGAGTGGCGGGATCGAGTACCGTCGTGGAACCGGAACCGTGCTACGTCGATCGTCCGTCCTGCCCAAGGACGGCGCTCGGGTCGACGTCGCGGTCCAGGTCCAGGAAGTGCGCCGCTCACATCACGGAGGTCGCCGAACTCCCGCCCTGTCGGTCGCGCACACGATGTCGCTGTGAAGCACCGCTTCGCATCCTGTTTGAACCAGAAGACATCGACACTGCCATCGAACATATCGAGGCGAAAGGGTCCTCGTCCTCCAGGCTCTGGTGTGCGGACGATCCGAGGCGACGTCGGCAGCGGCCGGATGATCGAAGCCATTGCGGCTCCAACGAGCACGACCAAGGACAACGACGAGGAAGCAGGAGGCCAGGGGGGCGCGGCATGCTCAATGAACGCCGCGCGTCTGGCCGTACCCCGATCAGCGGCGCAAAGCGCGGCTTGTCGATCTTGCCGACGAGAGTAACGGGGAGTGCATCGACGAAGTCGACCGACTTCGGTACGTGCCGGCAGCTGTTCATCCTGACGAAGGCGATCAGCTCTTGAGCAGTCGCCCTACGCCCTGACGACGATCGCCTTCACCGCCTCGCCCCACTTCCATCTGGCACGCCGATCACGGCTGCGACGCGACTTCCGGGTGGCGGAGACGTTGATCTTCGACTTCCCGCGGAAACACATGGAGGCGCGCCGCTTCACGATCATCTCCTTCGTTCGGTCGACAGAGGTAGACGAAGTCGTCCTCGTCCCAGTGTAGCAACATCGCCTGTATGAAGCCAGCTCACCTCGAAGCGTTCTTGCGGCTGTTTGCCTCCAGGCGCTTCCAGTACCCGTCCATGACGATCGGGCCGCGAATGCAGGAGCTTTTGGTCTGGCCGCAGGATCTTCTCGATCGTCCTTGTCGAGGATTTGCGACATCAACGCCAGCAAGCAGCTTTCCAGCTGCGATGAGATGCTCCGGGTCGTGTTGTTCACAGCGAAGGACAACGGCGGTGTTGGAGCTTGCCGTTCTGGGCGTACACCTGAAGAAGATCGGGCCGAACAGATCGAGCGCCTCCTGAAGCCGACTCGGACTGATGGGGAAGCCCCGTAAATGATCGTGCGGAGGCTTGAGAGATCGCTCTGGCGTGTGCGCGGATGGTCTAGGAGCGCGTAGATCATCGTGGGTACCCAAAAACTCGCCGTCACGCGCTCTGCCTCGACGACGTCGAGTACCGCGTCTGATCGAAGCCGGGCTGCAAGACCATCGTGCCGCCGCGCAAGAGCACGGGTAGCACCATGTGAAGGAGCCCGAGGCTGAGCGGAGCACAGCCGAGAAGACAGGCGCTTCTCCGAGTTGCCACTCGGCGAGCGTCAGCGTCACGTTCGTCACGATCGAGCGATGCGGTTGCATAACGCCTGTCGGCCTGCCGGTCGCTCCTCCTGTGTACACGTGGAGTGCGATGTCGGACCCCGCACAGCGCGTCGTCAACGAGCGAGGTTCGAAGCGATCCGCCAAAGCGTTGAGGTCGTCCCCGATCAGACCGGAACCCAGGCTCATGACCTGCGGAATGAGCGGAGCGAGCTTCGTCTTTCGACGCCGAACGCGTTGGGTCGTAGACCAAGAGCGATGCCTCCGCGTCCTCGCAGATGAAGCGGTGATCTTCGATTGCGCCCAACGGATGAAGTGGCGCGTACTTCAAGCCTCGATAAAGGGCGGCTGCCATCACGGCGAAAATCTCGGTCGATTGCGCGAGAGGACGGTCACTGTCTTGCCCTCCGTGAGGCCGAGGTCGTCGAACGCCTCCGCGCACTCGGAGATGCGCCGATACGTCTGCTCATACGTCCAGCGGAGATCGCCAGAGACGAAGGCGGTTCGCGCCGGGAATCTGCGCAGTGCGCGATCGATCAGATCGGATACGTCGGGCGCCGGTGGAGCGCCACCTCACTCGACCTTGCGGAACGCGTGCCCCAAGACATCGGTTCCAGTCGAGTCGTGCCTGACGACGCGGACGAACAGTTCGACACGATCCCCGATCGCAACTTGATCAAGGTCCTCGAGCTGTCCGAACGCGCGGGCGCCCGCGGGCAGGTCGATCCAAGCGAGCCCGTACGGTCGATCGAAGCCGGGCGGCCCGTAACCAACCGTGGTCTCGTATAGACGATTCCAGGGCCTCCAAGGTGTGCTGTTTCGAGCGTGCGGCTGCCACAAGCCGCACAGGTGGTGACCTGAGGAAGAAGAAGCCTCCACACGGAACGCAGCGCGACCCGACGAGCTGCCACTCGCCGTTCACTTGAACGGCGTATTCGGGGCCGATCGCCGCAGAAGCCACGTCAGCTGAGCGCGACCGAGCGCATCGTGTCGCGGAGATAGACCGCTGCTGGCCGCACGTCCCGTTGGGATATAGGGGTGCTGCCATCGAGCCGTTGCAGTACGCGGTCAGCAGGTGCGCGATCTGCCAGGCAGCACCACTCTGAGGGCGATCGGAAGCATCTTCTTGTAAAGCTCGAGCTGCGCCTCATCGGTTTCGCCGGGGTAGGTGCCCCACTGGAGCACGTGACGGGGCGCCTCCGGTCGTCTCCCGCGTAGGAGTTGGCTTCGGCGAATGCGATACGGAGCGTCTCGGCATCGTTGAACGAGTGAAAGGTGACGATGTCGAGGGCCATCCCGGTATCGATGTCGGCTTCCTTGAAGTTCTCGAGCCGTGTCGACCCGATCGTGGTTGGCAGGTCGGGAGCGGCATCGACGAGCACCTCGTGCATCGCCTTGTAGAACGATTGAACGGGGGCGAAATCGATCTCCTCGTCGCGTCCGAAAAGGCAGACCTCAGGCTCGTTCATTCACCTCGAGGACGACGAGCGCTGGGTGGGCACGAAAGGCCCCCGCGATGGCGCGAACGAACGCTTCGCAGCGTGGCCACTCCTCAGGTCCCAACATGCCGGTATCCAGGCCCCGCCATCCATGTCTCTGTGAAGAGAGACAGCGGCACGCCGCAGTCGGGGATCGGCACCATCGCGGTCGCGGGTCCGGTCCGGGACCCGAGCTCGCCTTGCATTTCGAGGGCGTCCCCGTTGAAGGTCTGTTCTTTGGGGAGTTGTGGCAGCGCTGCGTCCTCCGGGTCGATCCCGACGGAGCAGAAGAGGTTGAGGTGAGCATCGATCCCGATCTCGAGGCACTGATCGAGAAGGAATCCGAGGTTGTCGATGTAGGTATCTGGATTCCGCTCGTAGCCGTGGATGCTCAGCCACACTCGAGTCGAGTTGAGACCGAGCCCGGGGATGAACGCAAGCTCGCGTGCGAGGAGGTCGCGACGACAGAACTCGCCGAAGAACTCCGGGCTGCGTGCGTAGGACGGCACGTAGCAGACGCCGCGCATCTTCCTGGCTCGTTCGAGCCGGCTACTCTTATCCGTCGCTCTGCTCATGGCTCACTTTGGCATGCGTGCCGTCGTCCGTGCAACCGTTAGCACACCGGTCATGTCTCGAGCACCGTGATCATGCAGGCATCGGCCTCGATCTGGAGCTGCCGCCACCATATTGTGCGCGACCGCCGTCTTCGCGCCTTGAACCTGCCGTTGGCCCGCCTGCCCTCGCAACTGCCACGTAAGTTCAGTGATCTGCGCGATGCCGGTCGCACCGAGCGGGTGTCCACGGGAGAGAAGTCCACCGCCGGTATTGACGGGTCTGACGTCACCACTGAGTTCAGGTCGGCCGCGCTCCGCGTACTCCCCGCCACCGCCCTCGTCGCAGAATCCGAGTTCCTCATACGCCATGATCTCGGCGGGGGCGAACGCGTCGTGTGCTTCCGCCACGTCAATGTCCTCCGGGCCGATCCCTGCGAGTTCGTATGCCCGCTTCACCGCTCTCGGCACCATCTCCTCCGTCGCTTCGGCGCGTGTTTTCAGCTTTCCGGAGGTCAACGACATGGAGGCGATCCGGACGGGGTCGCGGGTAAAGCGGCGCGCCGTCGATGCCTTACAAATGATCGCGGCAGCGGCGCCGTCGGTAGTTGGGCACGCTTCGAAGAGCGTAATGGGGTCGGCGATGAGCCGTGAGTCGAGAACCTCGTCGACCGTCACCGGCTTGTGGAAGTGGACGACGGATTGTGCATCGCGTTCTTGTGGCTCTTCACGGCGACGAGCGCCATCTGCTCGCGCGTGGTGCCGTGTCGGTGCATGTGCTGTTGCGCAAGCAGCGCGTAGTAGACGGGATTCATGAACCCGCTAGCCCACAAGTAGTCCGAACTCGGGTCCTTCGTGATCGGTCCCGCGCTCCGCGAAAGCGTCTCGACGCCGATGGCGAGTGCGACATCGCACAGCTCTGACTTCACCGCGGCGTATGCGCCCTGCAACGCCGTGCTTCCGCTGGCGCAAGCGTTCTCGACATTCACGATGGGCATGCCGGTCATGCCGAGATCTCGCAGCACGCGCTGACCAATGCCGGGATGTGAGTACAACGTTCCACACCAAGCGGCGTCCACCTCGGAGCGCTGCATGCCGGCGTCCGCAAGGGCCGCCGTGACCGCCTCTTCTGCCCAGGTCCTCCACCGATCGCTCCGGCGTCTTCGTGAAGCGCGTCATGCCGACTCCCACGATCACGACGTCATCCATCGCCCCTCCTCGACTCGATCACGAAGACCCCCCGTACTGAACGAGCTCCACGAGCCAGCACGCCCGCCGACGTCTGCGGATGCACGAAGGCGGCGAGGGAATCGCCGCCGCCCGGCCTGGGCCGTTCGTCGATCAAGCGGGCGCCTGCACGGCGGAGTCGGTCGAGCTCGGCGCCGAGATCGTCGACCACGATCGCGAGGTGGTGCAGGCCCTCCCCTCGACGCGCGATGAAACGAGCGCGATGGTCGAGTCTTCGTTGGTTGCCTCGATCAGCTGGATCCGCGTCTCTCCGACTGGAAGCATCGCCTCTCGCACGGCGTCCGACTCGTGCGTTTCGACACTCGACGGCTCGAGATCCCAGATCGTCCGGAAGGCCTCGAGCTGCTCATCGAGAGAGCGCACGGCGATTGCGATGTGGTCGATGCGCATGTTTGCCTCCGGCGGGACGGTGCGGCCAAGCGTATGCACATCACGGAAGGAGTGCAAGCGCTTGCACAATCGGGATATGATCGCCGCCATTCGATCGACCTCCCCATATCCGAGTCGGAGGAGCTTCCCGTGATGAGCCTCGCGGAGTCACGCGATCTTTCGGGCACGACAATCGCCATCACCGGTGCGAGCTCGGGTATAGGTCGGGCGGCTGCGCGGGCGCTTGTCCTTAGCGGCGCCAACGTCGTCCTGGGTGCGCGTCGGGAGGATCGGCTGCACGAACTGGTGGGCGAACTCGGGGACGACCATGCGCTCGCCGTCTCATGCGACGTGAGGGTTCCGGAGGATAAAAACCGACGCATTTCCGCTGCGGTGGAACGGTTCGGCAGGCTCGACTCGTTCGTCGCCAACGCCGGTGTAGGCGCCTATGGCCGCATCGTCGACCACTCCGAAGCCGACCTGGTCGAGATGGTCGAAACCAACTTCCTGGGCACGGTTTGGGGCGTTCGAGCGGCGGTCGAAGAGATGCTTCGGCAGAGCGCCGGTGACATCATCGTGCTGGCGTCCGTGGCCGGCCTGCGTGGGGGCGGCAACGAAGCTGTTTACGCGGCAACGAAGTTCGCGCAAGTTGGGCTTGCGGGGCAGTTGACCGTGAAGTGCGCGAGCAAGGAATCCGCATCACTGCGATCTGCCCTGCAGCGGTTGCGACCGAGTTCGCGATCGGCCGTGGCCGCACAGAGGGGGATCCTTGGCTAGACGAGGTTCTTCGCGCGGAGGACGTCGCAGCTGCCATCGTGAACGTGCTCTCGCAACCACGGCGGATGCGTACGCAGATCTGGACGATGTGGAGCATGATCGAGGCCAGCTGATGCAGACGTTGGGCGAGAACCCGGCAGCGGTGCTGCACGGTGTTCGCGACCTGCGTATCGAGACGCGTCCCATGCCCACGCCGGGCACAGGGGAAGTGCTCATCGAGGTTCGGTCGGTGGGGATCTGCGGCTCGGACGTTCACTACTACGAACATGGGCGCATCGGGGACTTCGTTGTCCGCTCGCCCCTGATTCTCGGCCATGAGACGTCAGGCGTTGTGGGTCGCGCTCGGACCGAACGCACATCGCCATCACGTGGGTCAGCGGGTGGCTCTCGAGCCGGGTGTCCCGTGTGGAAGCTGTCGTGAGTGCCGCTACGGGCGCTACAACCTCTGTTCCGACGTCCGATTCTTCGCGACGCCTCCCGTCGACGGCACCCTCACGAAGTACGTCCCGCTCAACGAGCAGTTTGCGCATCCGATCCCCGGGAGTCTCGACGACGACGACGGTGCGCTGATCGAGCCCTTGTCGGTGGCGCTCGCTGCCAACCGCAAGGCGGGGACCACGGTGGGGTCGCGGGTTCTTGGTCACAGGGTCCGGACCCATCGGCGTGCTCTGCGCGCAGGTGGCGCGCGCGCATGGCGCAGCGCACGTTGCGATCACGGACGTGAATACGAGTCGCTTGACGCAGGCCGCCGCCCTGGGAATTGACGAAGTCCTGTTCGACCCAGACCAGCCGGCCCTGGACGCCGTACGACCCGACATCCTGATCGAGTGCACTGGCCTGGCGGAGGTCGTTTCTCGAGGGACGGTCTCCTTACAGCCGGCGGGGGTTGCGGTCCTCGTCGGGATGGGTGTTGAACCCGGTCAAAATCTTCCGACGGCGCTGATGCAAGCCCGCGAACTGACCGTCGTTGGTGTCTTTCGGTATGCCAACACGTACCCCGACGCCATCGAGCTTGCTGCTTCCGGGCGCGTGAAGCTTGGCGCTCTTGTCGGTGAGCGCATCCCGCTGGCCGAAGCGGAGCGCGGACTTCAGATGGCACGTGTCCGCCCCTCAGTGCTGAAGACGGTTGTCGCTGTAACCGCTTGAGCGTCGAAGTTGGTAAAGACTTGTGCAAACGCTTGCATCGACTTCGGCAAAGTGGTAGAGATCGTGTCGAATTCGTGACCACAGAGGGAGGACGCACGATGGCCAGCGGTGACAGTGTTCGTTCGGCGACGGGGAGACGCGCCATGCTCGGGCGCGTCAGTCTTGTTGCTGCTCTCGTTGTTGCCCTGAGCTTGCTCACGGTGAGCGCGAGTAGTGGATCGCCCACTCAGAACCCAAAGCGTGGGAACCAGCTGACCCTCGGCATCACGGTGCCTCCGGTAGGGCTCAATCCTGCCAAGATCTGGTCCGGCGCCCAGGTCGCATTCATCTCGCCCGCTTATGACTCCTACGTTTACCAGGGCAGCCGATGGCTCGTTCCGTCCCGGGCTCGCAGCGTCGTTCGGATATGCGTCCGGGTCGAGCAACTCGACGTTCACGATGACGCTGAAGCGGGGTCTCAAGTACGCCGACGGCTCACCGCTCACCGCGGCGAACGTAGTTCACAACCTGACGTACCAGAAGGGTGCGGGCTTCGCCACCTCCTCACTCTTGCAACCGTTCAAGGCCATCCAGGCCGTCAGCCGCTACAAGGTGAAGATCACGACCACTCGACCGGTGGCAGGGATCCCGCTTCTGTTCAGCCAGTTCTATCCGACGGGATTCCCGATCAGCGAAGCGGGGCTTGCGGATCCGAAGCAGCTGGACACACGGTCGTTCGGAATCGGTCCGTACGTCATCAACCCGGGCGACCCGCTTCCCGGCTCGGTGTACACGTACACCGCGAACCCGAAGTACTACGACCAGTCGAAGATCCACTACAGGAAGTTCGTCATCAAGTTCATCTCCGATTCGAACGCGCTCCTCCAGGCGATAAAAACCGGCCAGTCGACGTCATGTCGGTTTCGCCGAAGGGCGTGCCCGAAGCAAGGAGAGCAAAGCCCATGTGAAGTCAGCGACCGCGCGCAACGTGGGGATTTGGCCCTCGATCGATCCGGGACGGCGGAGAAAGCGATGGCCGACGTACGCGTCCACCGCGCGCTCAACTTCGCAGTCGATCGCAAGGCGGTGACCAGGGCGGTCGTCGGGGCGTTCGGAACGCCAACCGCCCAGCCGGCGAACGAAGGGCTCGACGGATTCGATCCCGCTCTGGAGAAGGTCTATCCGTACAACCCGACCCGTGCGCAGCAGCTGCTGGGAACAGCCGGATATCCGGATGGGTTTCCGCTGACGATCGTCACCGTGACACCGGGTCAGCTCCAGGCGCAGGCGGTCGCTGGATACCTCGAGCGGGTCGGCGTCGATGTCTCGTACGTCAACGACGACACCTTCCGCGCGCAGCTCAGTGGGAGATACCCGGCAATGATTCTCAGCTATGCAGGTCCAGATGGAGGTCCTGCTGAACCTCGCCATACGTCCTACTTCACCGGCCAATGTCTTCAAGAGCACGAATCCCAACCTTCAGGGGCTCATCGACGGGTACGGGTTGGCCAACGCGGCCGGCCGGGCTCGGATCGGAAAGCAGATCACCAAGTTCCTCGTCGACAACGCCTGGTTCCTGCCTATCTACAACGAGCACGCACTCTGGTTCGCACGACCGAACGTGGCTGGGGTCCGGGTCACAGCCGCGTGGTCGTTCCTCGATCCGAAGGAGTGGCGACCGGCAGGGTAGGGGTCTCGGCTATCGAGACTGACACTGCATTGACAGCGAGCGTCAAGGCCCCTCTCGGAGGGGCCTGCTCGGCTGTGGGCTCGCGGAAGGGACACGAGTGCTGAAGCTCATCGGACATCGCCTCCTCATGTCCGTTCCGCTCCTACTAATTGTCTCCGCCCTGACCTTCGTCCTTCTGCGATTGGTACCCGGTGATGCTGCCCGCCAGTACCTCGGGCCGATCGCTACGCCTGAGGAGATCGAGAACCTCCGACACGAGCTCGGTATCGATCGTCCGATCTGGAGCCAGTACACAAGCTGGCTCTCTGGGGCCCTTCGAGGCGACCTCGGGACCTCGCTGTTTGGCGGCGATGTCGTGACCTTGCTCAACTCACGCTTTTCCGTCACGTTGTCGCTGATCTTCGGAGCCGTCCTTGTCACGGCCGTGATCGGGATCGGCCTCGGTGTGTTAAGCGCGACGCGGGGCGGCCTTCTCGGGCGCGTGATCGATGTCGTCTCGATTGCGGCCTTCGGCATGCCGGGCTTCTGGCTCGCCTCGCTCCTCGTCGTCGTCTTCGCCGTGACGTGGCCGATCTTCCCCGCGACCGGTTACGTGCGGCCGAGTCGAGTCGATCACCGGTTGGCTGCAATGCCTCGTGCTGCCCGTGATGACGTTGGCGTTGCTCGGAATGGCCGTCGTTGCGCGGCAAACACGTGATGCTGTCAGTGATGTCCTCCAGCGCGACTTCATCCGAAACCTCCGCGCCGCGGGGGTGCCCGAACGCTCCGTGATCTGGAAGCACGCGCTACGGAACGCCGCGCTCCCGATTGTGACTGTGCTAGGGCTGCAGTTCGTCGGGCTGCTCGGCGGGACGATCATCGTCGAGGCGGTTTTTGGACTGCCCGGGATGGGTTCGCTCGTAATCCTCTCCACACAGCGACACGACATCCCGACGATCCAGGGAGTGGCCATCTACTTCACGCTCATCGTCGTCGCCGTGAACCTCACGCTCGACATCGCCTACGGCCTGCTGAACCCCAAGGTCCGCGTCAAGTGATCGACCCGGATGGCCTCGTCCGGCGCTTTCTGCGTCGACCACCGGCGGTGGTCGCGCTCGTCGTGATCCTCGTGTTCGTTACGTCGGCGCTCTTCGCGTCAGTCGTCGCCCCGTACCCGCCGAACGAGAATGATCTCTTCAGCGTTCTCGAAACGCCGAGTCGGGCGCATCTTCTCGGAACCGACTCGCTCGGCCGCGATGTCCTTTCGCGACTGATCTATGGGTTCCAAGCGGCGATGACGGGCGTGGTCGCGGCAGTCCTCACCTTCGTTGTGCTTGGGGTAACGCTTGGCCTCGTTGCCGGGTACGTCGGAGGTCGCACTGATCGCTTCCTCGGCGGTGTCGTCGACATCGTCCTGTCGATCCCGCGATCGTCGTCATGCTGGTCGTCATCGGGGTCTTCCCGGGCAACCAGCTTCTTCCGATGGTTGTGCTGGGAGCGCTTGTCGCTGCTTCCATGATGCGCGTCGTTCGAGCTGCGACCCTCGCTGTGCGCTCCGAGCTCTTCATCGACGCGGCGAAGGTGTCGGGGCTGAGCGAGGCGCGGATCATCACACGCCATGTGCTGCCTCGGATCCGCGGACCTGTTCTCGTCCAAGCGACCCTATTCGCAGGTTTTGCGGTCTTGATCCAAGCAGGGCTTGGTTTCCTTGGCTTCGGGCCACCCCCGCCGGATGCGTCGCTCGGGCAGATGGTGCGCGACGGTTCCGACAACATCTCGTACCAGCCATGGCTTCTGATTCCGGCGGGCCTCGCCATCACGATCACGGTGGTCTGCCTAGGCCTAATCGGGGACACGGTCCGCGATATCAACGAGGAGCGGTGGGCTGGCACGCCCAACCGGCGGCCGGCACGCTCGCGCGCAGGGATCTCGAAACGCGACGCGGTCGAGGTTCCGGCCGAGACGGAGGCGCTGCTTTCGGCACGTGAGATATCAATTGCCTTCTCGACTCAGAACGGCGAGCAGCGAGTGGTTGAGCGAGTGAGCTTCGACGTCTACGGCGGGGAGACCCTCGGCATAGTGGGGGAGTCTGGCTGCGGCAAGACCATGACGGCGCTCGCCGTCATCGGTCTCCTGCCTCCTGGCGGCACGGTAACGGGCGGCGCCTGCCTGTTCGACGGCGTCGACCTCTTTTCGCTGAGCAGAGGTGATATGCGAAGGGTGCGCGGCCGGGGCGTCGCGATGATCAGTCAGGAGCCGATGGCTGCCCTCGACCCGTCCTTCACGGTTCGCAGCACGCTCTCGGAGGTCATTCGACTCCACGACAAGCTTGGACGGACAGAGACCCGGGCTCGTGTACTTGAGTTGCTCGAGATGGTCGGCCTACCAGAGCCCGAACGGGTCGCGAAGCAGTACCCGCATGAGCTCTCCGGGGGAATGGCGCAGCGTGTGGCCATCGCCGTCGCACTTGCTGGGCGACCGAAGGTTCTCATCGCTGACGAACCTACGACCGCTCTGGACGTGACAGTTCAGTCGGAAATCCTGAACGTCTTGCGGTCGCTAAGCAAGAGCACGGGGCTCGCGGTGAGTCCTTGTTCACGCACGACTGGGGTGTCGTCGCAGACATCTGTCAGCGCGTTGTCGTGATGTACGCGGGACAGGTGGTGGAGTCGGGTCCCGTCGCCGAGTTGGTGCGCGAGCCGCTCAACCCGTACACGGAAGGGCTGCTGCTCTCGAATCCCGCAGATGCGGTGCCGCGCGAGCCGCTTGTGGCCATTCCCGGCGTCGTCCCGCGGCCGCACGAGTGGCCTGCCGGCTGTCGCTTTGCTCCGCGGTGCCGGTATGCGATTGAGGAATGTCGTGCCGCTCCCGTCGAACTCACGTCCGCTTCGTCTGTACGTGCGACCCGCTGCGTACGAAGCCGAGAGCTCGCGAGAGTGGAGATAGCTGGATGAGCACGTTGCTCGAGGTGCGCGATCTCCGGGTCGTCTATGAAGCGACGCGAGGCGGTTCCAAGCCTGTCGCAGCGGTCGACGGCGTGACCTTCCAGATCGAGCAGGGTGAGACCTTGGGGGTCGTCGGCGAATCGGGGTCCGGAAAGTCGACGATCGGTCGCGCCATACTCGGGCTGACACCTGCGGCGGACGGCCAGATCATCTTCGACGGCGTGGACATCACACACGCGGACAAACGCCATCGTCGTGACCTGAGCCGGGAACTGCAGGTTGTCTTCCAAGACCCGATCGGATCGCTCAACCCGACGCGGACGATCGGCGACACGATCTCGGAGCCCATCTTCGTCCACGAGCGTCTGAGTCGTGCTGCCGTTCGGACACGTGTCGCAGAGATGCTCGAGCGGGTTGGCTTGCCACCCGAAGCGGCGCGTCAGTATCCGCGGCAGTTCTCCGGCGGTCAGCGCCAGCGGATCGCAATCGCGCGTGCGCTCGTTATGTCACCACGGCTCGTGATCTGTGACGAGCCCGTGAGTTCGCTCGACTTGTCGATCCAGGCACAGGTCTTGAACCTGCTGACGGATCTTCAGGAGGACTTCGGCCTTAGCTACCTCTTCATCGCCCACGATCTATCGATCGTGAACTACCTCTCGCACCGTGTGCTTGTGCTCTACAAGGGGCGCGTTGCGGAAACCGGGCCTGCGGGGATCGTCGCTACAAATCCGTCGCACCCGTACACGCGCGCTCTGCTTGCGGCCGCACCGGTCGCAGATCCCGAACGTCAGCTGGTGCGCCGCATGGAGCATGCTCGTTCAGAGGTTTCGCCGGACGATGATCCACTCGAAGGCGCCTGTCCTTTCCTGCCGCGTTGCCGCTACGCCGTGGAGGCCTGCCGGGTGATGCCGGAACTCGAGCCTTCAAGCTCAGGAACTGTCGCCGCTTGCTATCGGCGGAACGAGCTTGGTCCGCTGCCTCCCGATCTTCGACTTGCCGCCTTGTCGGAGTCTGCCTAGTGCTGGCCGCGGTCTTTCACGGGCGGAACGACGTGCGTCTCGAGGAGCGGCCCCCACCTCCGCCGCCGGAGGCCGGTTGGGTGACAGTGTCGGTTTCTTATTGCGGCATCTGCGGAACCGACATCGAGGAGATCACTCATGGCCCGAACCTCGTGCCGACGCAACCGCACCCGTTGACCGGGAAGTCGCTTCCGGTCACGCTCGGGCACGAGGGAACAGGAGTCGTCGCCGCTCGCGGTGATGGTGTCCAGATCGAGGTCGGCACCGTCGTTGCGCTCGAAGGCACCATCACGTGCGGGACGTGCGAATGGTGTCTGATGCAGCTCACTCATCTCTGTCCTGTGATTGCCGGAATGGGGTTCATGCTCGACGGGGCGCTCGCGGAGGCTGTTTCCGTGCCAGCCTCGATGTGTGTGCCGCTTCCCCCTGGCACACCGGAGGAAGCCGGCGCGATCGCCGAGCCACTCTCAGTCGCCGTTCGGGCGGTGCGCCGAGCAGGCAGCGTTGAGGGCAGGACGGTTCAGGTCGTCGGAGCCGGCACCCTCGGCTTGCTTGTCGCCCAAGTCGCACGTGCATCAGGTGCTTTGGGGGTTCAGGTCACAGACCGTTTCGTCGATCGGCTCGAGCTCGTTGCTCGGCTCGACCTCGAAGCCGTCGATCCGGGCGAGGGGCGCAAGGCTCACGTCGTGTTCGACTGCGGGAGTGCTGACTCGGGCTTCGAGACCGCGATTGAGGCCACGGAGCGGGGTGGGACAACCGTCGTCGTTGCCATCCATCCCGAGCCGAGGTCGCTCGACGTTCTTCGCCTGCTACTGGAAGAGCGCACGATCACGTCCGTTCTTGCACACACCGTCGCGGACGATTTCGTGCCCGCGGTTGCCCTCCTAGCGCAGAACCGAGTCGAGTGGCGTCCTCTGATCACAGACCGGGTTCCGCTCGACCGTGTCGTCGAGGACGGTTTCGAGAAGCTCCTTCGCGAGCCAGAACGGCACGGGAAGATCATCGTGGACTGCAGGCGCTGAACGGAACCCTGTGGCTCTGAACGAACAGCCGCTTGTGTCCAGGCCGGAGGTCGGCGTCATCGGTCTCGGCGAGATGGGCACTGCGTTCGCACATGACCTCGCTAGCGTCGGCTTCCCGATCATCGGATACGACGTCGACTCCTCGAAGATCGTCGCCCCGGTGCTGCGTGCGGCGTCGTCCCTAGACGTCGCATCCCGCTCGGACGTACTCCTGATCGCTCTTCCTGGCAGCGGACCCTTTGCCGCCGTGATGGACGAGATCCTGCCCGCCCTCGACGCTCGCCATGTTGTTGTCGACACAGGGACGACGCTCCCCGAGACCGACGTGCGTTACGCCGAGGCGGTAACCGCGCGCGGCGCCTCGTTCGTGGATGCGCCGTTGACGCTTCGCGAGGGCCGAACGTTCATCGTCGGCGGTGAGCTTGTGCCGACCGCGCGTCTAGTCCTTGAGGCTCTCGGCAGAGTTGTCGGAGTCGGACCGGTCGGTGCGGGGCAGCGCACCAAGCTCGTGAACCAGCTGCTGGTCTTTGGAAATGCGGCGCTGCAGGCAGAAGCCATTGAGTTTGCGCGCCGCGTTGACGTCGACATGGACGTGTTGGTCGACGAACTCGGCTGGCCCATATCGGAACGTCTACGCGTGGATGTGCTCGATGGTCCTGACCAGATTCCGCTCTGCCGGAAAGACTGCGGGTACCTGCTCGAACTCGCCGCCGAACACGGTGCCCGAGTGCCTATCGCCAGCCTCGTCGCGGGCATCCTGGAGGAGGTCGGCCCAGGTCCGATGCACACGCTCGTCAGTTATTGGCGCGCGGGTGAGACAACGGACGATGGGGGAGCATGAGGGTCCCGTTCAGCTCGCGTCCCACGTCCCCGCGAGCGACGCCAGTGCGTCGTCGTTGATCTCCACGCCCAAGCCCGGTGCGTCGTCGACTGCGACGTAGCCATCTACGAGAGCCGGTGGCGGGGCAAGGTGGTTCAGGCGCTCGTCGAAGTAAGCAGCCCACTCGAGCAGCAGAAGGTTGGGAAAAACAGCACAGAGATGTACGAGGGCTCGCATCCCGAGTGGTGATGCGACACCGTGCGGTGCGAGAGGCACGCGATATACCTCCGCGGCTGCTGCGATCTTGCGTGTCTCGAGCAGCCCTCCGCACTTAAAGGCATCGGGCTGCGCGATGCTGAGGGCCTGCTTCTCGAAGTACGGGCGAAAGCCGTACCGCGTGTAGATGTTCTCGCCAGCGGCTATCGGAAGCGGACTCTGGCGCCTGATGTCTGCCAAGAGATCCGCGTTGTCGCTCGTGGTGGGCTCCTCGAGCCAGAGTAGGTTGAGCGGTGCGAGCGCCCGAGCGATGCGTACGGCGCTCGCCGCATCGAACATCCCAAGACAGTCGACTGCGAGGTCGACATCGTCCCCGATCGCCATTCGGATCTCGGAAACAGCGTCGACGATGCGGTTGACGTCCGAGCCTGACGCGGTCCAGTTCCGTCGGTCGGCCATTCGTTCCAGATGCTCGGGGAACCCTTGTCTGCACTTGATGGTATTGGCACCGGCGGCGACGGCCCGCTGGGCCTCCTCGGCGCTGCGCGCGTGGAGGTACACGGGAACTCGGTCACGAACCCTTCCGCCCAATAGACGGTGCACTGGCAACCCTAGAGCCTTCCCTGCTAGATCCCAGAGCGCGACTTCGATGCCGCCAACAGCGGCGAGGAATGGCCCGCCTTGGCCACGAACGAACTGCGGCGGTATGCCTCCCGGGAGCTCGCACCAGCTCCACATGTCGTGCCAGAAGGCCTCAATGTCGAGCGGATTGCGGCCGACGAGCGCCGGCCCCAAGTGATCGTTGACGATTTCGACGCCGCCAGGGGCGTCGATCAGCTCACCGGTTCCGTGCGTCCCATCCTCGGACCAGACACGCACGAAGCCGAACGTGTCCTGCGGGCCGGGAAGGGCGATTGCGCGAACACGATCGATGCGGAGTGCCTCCGCACCAGGCATCACGACTGGCCGCGCTCGTACTGCCTCTCGAGTTCGCGGTACGTCGTGACCGGGTCGGAAGCCCCGTCGACCGTTTCCCTCCACGCCCGCTCCGTCGCCACAAACTGCTCAGCCTCTTCGAGCACCTCGTTAACCGTCTCCTGAGGAATGCAGATCACTCCGTCCCAGTCTCCAAGAATCCAGTCCCCCGGGCGGATCGTGACTTCCCCAATCGTGATCGGCTCACCGTAACGTCCGACCTCCCACCGACCAAGAAGTGGGCGAGGGTGTCGGTAGCGGCAAAACACACCGAGTCCCGATTCCGCTAGGTAGCGCGAGTCTCGAACACCCCCATCGATTACGAACCCTCGGATGCCGTTCATGACGTTCATCGCGTGACCGAGCTCCCCGAAGTTCCCGGTCTCGGCGTGATCGAACGGCACCGGCGCGCAAACGTAGACGGAGCCGTACGGGGCCGCGCCATAGGCGACAAGCGTCTTCTCGTGGACGACATCCCTATCGCGATCGCTCGAGGGAACGTACGTGTATGGGAACGCAGGGCCAGCAACCACCATCTCCGGCGTGAGCCCGCCGATTGCAGAGGGGAGGCACACATTCGCGGCGCTCCGCTTCTCCACGACGTCGACGACCGCTGCAACGGGCACTCGAGCAAGACGCTCTGCGCGATGGTCAGGGCTGTGTCCGTCGTGCATTCAGATCTCCAAGACGCCTCGGTTGCCGCTCGATGCGGGCTCAAAGAGTGTCACGTTGGGTCGATCCTTGCAACCGTTTGCATTACAGTACGGATCCATCATGGCGAGGGCAGTCGCCGAACTCGTTGTCGACGCATCGGCACGCATCGGCGAAGGCCCGGTTTGGAACGCGCGGGACCAAACACTCGACTGGGTGGACATCACCGGCCAGACGCTTCATCGCTTCTCTCCAGCTGCGGAGACCGATGCGTCGATCGCCGTCGGCCGCGACATTGGTGCGTTCGCGCACCGACGTGGAGGCGGATTCGTTCTGGCGCTCCAGGGCGGTTTTGCTTTGCTGGACGACGATGCTGGCACCTGGAGCATGCTCGGTGAAGTGGAAAGCGGGGCTGTAGATGTACGGCTGAACGACGGTAAGTGTGATCGTCACGGACGGTTCTGGGCGGGGACCCTCGCCTACAGCGCAGAGCGCGGGCGTGGCGTTCTCTACCGACTCGAGCCAAGTGGAGATGTGGTCACGGTGATGAGACATCTCAGCATCTCCAACGGTATGGACTGGGCGTCGGACGATCGAACGATGTACTTCATCGACAGCTTCGCCGGCGGAGTGGATGCGTTCGACTTCGATCTCGAAACAGGTGAGCTCACGAACCGCCGTCAGATCGCTGCTGTCGAATGGGATGAGACTTCCCCAGCCGGTCTGACCATCGCGGATGGCATGACGGTTGACGCAGAAGACCACCTTTGGGTCGCGATCTTCGGAGCGGGTGAAGTGCGCCGGTACGCCCCGTCAGGGGAGCTCACGCAGGTGATCGAACTCCCGGTTCCCGGTGTCACAAGTTGCGCGTTTGGGGGCGAGGACATGGCCGATCTGTACATCACGTCAGCCGTCGACCTCGCTGGTCGAACAGACACCTCTGCAGGTGCTGGCGGCCTTTTCCGTTGCCGGCCCGGCCCGAAGGGCCGACCTAGCTATCTGTTCGCCGGGTGAGGAGAGTTCTAATGCCTGATCTCGTGCAAGGCCGAACCAAGTGACGACAATGACCGACTACGCCGACTCTCTCCTTGCGGACGTGCACGAAGAGGTCCTCCGGGAGGCGAGTCGGTTCGCGGAACTCGAGCTCCTGCCACTGCAACCGCGGATGGACGCCGAGGAATGGTGGCCCGCCGAGGCGTTTGCGAATCTCGGGAAGCAGGGTTACTTCGGCGTCACCGCACCGGTCGAGCTCGGAGGTTCAGGCCTCGACTTTCTCGCGTCGGCACTCGTCACTGAGGCGATTGCGCGTTGGAACCCGGCGCTAGCGCTGTCCTACATCGCTCACGAGAACCTCTGCCTTCACAACATCCTTCTGAACGGGACTCAAGATCACCTCGAGCGCTATGTCCCGCGGCTCTGCTCGGGTGCGGCCGTCGGTGCGCTTGGGCTGACAGAGCCTGGAGCGGGCTCAGACGCGCTCGGCGGCATGAGTACAACCGCGCGCCGGGATGGGGACACCTATGTCCTGAACGGGACCAAGCTCTTCATCACAAATGGCCCTGTTGCAGACGTCCTCCTCATATACGCAAAGACGGCTCCCGGCGAGGGTGCACACGGCATTTCGGCATTCATCGTCGAGCCGACCATGCCTGGGTTCTCCGTCGCCCAGAAGCTGACGAAGATGGGGCTTCGAGGAAGTCCGACCGGCGAGCTTGTCTTTTCGGACTGCCGCGTGCCTGCACGGAACCTTGTCGGCGAGGAGAACCGGGGCGTGGCCGTCGTCATGAACGGTCTGGACCTCGAGCGCGTGATCATCGGGTTCCTTTGCCTGGGAATCGCCGAGCGCGCGGTCGATCTTGCGGTTTCGTATGCGCGGGAGAGGCGTCAATTTGGCCGCTCGATCGGCGAGTTCCAATTGGTGCAGGGGATAGTGGCTGACATGTATGCGTCTCTAGAAGCCCTTCGAAGCTTCGCTTATCGGCTTGGCACGTCAATCAACAGCACCGAATCCGCTCCTGGGGCCCGTCGTCATCGTGATGCCGCCGCCCTAGCGCTTTTTGCAGGGCGGTCGTTGACGGCGATCGCCGATGCGGCGGTTCAGCTGCACGGCGGTGCGGGGTACATCTGGGAGACGGAGGTCAACCGCGTCTACCGAGCTGCAAAGCTGTTCGAGATCGGAGCTGGAACCACGCAGGTCCGTCAGATGATCGTCGGCAAGGAGCTCCTCGATGTTGCGCGGCAGCCACGCGGCGTTTAGCAGTTTGCAGGAGCGGAGCTAGTAACCCAGCGCATCGTGCCTGCATCGAGGTCGCATCGGGCGGTCTCAGGGCAAAGGAGCAGACATGAAGCGCACGGCACTTTCGGCACTCGCCCTCGTCATCACAATCGCCGCATCGCTCGCCATCGGCGTCGGCGTTGCCTCCGCAGCCGGTCAGACCGGCCCGTACATCACGGGAGAAGGGCTGTGCGAGCCCGGTCGCATCCTGGCTACGTCGGCGCTGGTAAGCCCTTCCGTCGACCGCTACGACAGCGGGGGCATCTTCATGGTTGGCGGAACGCAGCGTGTCGCTTTCCGCGCACATCTCGCACGCCTCGACGAGGTGAGGGGGCAGTGGGTCACCGTCGCCTCCGGAAACTGGAAGGCCCGCGACGCAGCGCTCCAAGGCGAGCCAGCCGTCAACTGGTTCCTCGACCTCCAGACCGGGCAGTGGGGGCCAGGGGGCACGGTCTTCCCGATCACGCGTGCGGGCGTTTACCGGATCTTCTACGAGCTCTATTGGTATCCGAACCAATTCGTCCGCGAGGGTTACCTCACGGACTGGGCGAGCGCGCACCGCGAGTACAGGTGGGGTGGCGCCTACCTGCAGCAGGCTTATGCGGCTTGCCGCTACTAGCGCCAGACATCCGTACCTGACCAACAGCGCCCGGTCGAATGACCGGGCGCTTGCTGTTAGCGTCGCCTGGAGATGTCGACCAGCGCGCGACGGCTGGAGTTCCGTATCCTCGGTCCGCTCGAAGTCGTCGAGGACGGAAAAACGCTCGCGCTTGGTGGACGCAAGCCCCGCGCGCTGGTGGCGCTCCTCCTGCTCCGTTCGGGTGAGGTGGTTTCGACCGACCACCTGATCCAGGACCTCTGGGGTGAGTCGCCTCCGGACTCAGCGCACACGATGGTTCAGGTGTACGTGTCGCGCTTGCGGAAGGTCCTCGAACCAGGGCGAGCGAAGGGCGGCAACGCCGGCGTGCTGGTAAGCAAGGCGCCCGGGTACGCGTTGCAGGTTGAGGATGGCCGTCTTGACCTACGCGCGTTCGAGCGCCTTGTCGACGAAGGCCGCGTGGAGCTTGCCGCCGGGCATTCGGCGGAAGCGGCAATGCTCTTCGAGCAGGCGCTTGGCCTCTGGCGCGGCCCTGCGCTCGCGGAGTTTGCCTACGAGCCGTGGGCGGCGTCGGAGGTCGCTCGCCTCGAGGAAGTACGCCTCGCCTGCATGGAAGACCGTGTAGAGGCCGAGCTCGCTTGCGCTCGGCATGCGGGCTTGATCGCCGGACTCGAAGCCCTCGTCGATGCCAACCCGCTCCGCGAGCGCCTTCGCGGACAACTAATGATCGCGCTCTATCGCTCAGGGCGGCAGGCGGAAGCACTTGAGGTCTACCAGGCGACCCGAAATGCGCTGGTGGAGGGGTTGGGTCTCGAGCCTGGACCCGAGATTCAGGCTCTCCACAGTCAGATCCTCAATCAGGACCCCGCGCTTGCAGCTCCTGATCGGCAAGAAGCGACTCCTCGCAGCGCCCGACTGCCGACCGCGCCGACGACATTCATCGGACGCGAACACGAGCTGGAAGACGTGGTCGAGCTATTGACGGACTCCGCGTCGCGGCTCGTGACACTCACAGGGCCTGGCGGCACGGGCAAGACCCGGCTTGCACTAGAAGCCGCCACCAGAGCCATGGATTGCTTCCGCGACGGCGTCTGTTGGGTCGCGCTCGCCCCGCTCCGCGACCCGGCGTTGGTCACTGAGACGATCTCCCAGGCCATCGGTGCACAGGATGGTCTTGGCGAGCACATCGGCGAACGCGAGCTTCTCCTGGTGCTCGACAACCTCGAGCAGGTGATTGAAGCGGCGCCCGAGCTCTCGAGCATGTTGCTCACCTGTCCCAACCTGATTCTGCTCGTTACGAGCCGCGAGCTCCTTCGTGTGCAGGGTGAGGTCGAGTACGCGGTCCTTCCGCTTGACCAGTCGGAGGCTGTATCGCTCTTCTGCGACCGCGCGCAGCTCGAGCCGAGTATCGAAGTCGCCGAACTCTGCGCCCGCTTGGACTCCCTCCCGCTCGCAGTCGAGCTCGCGGCGGCCCGTACGAGGGCACTCTCCCCAGCCCAGATTCTTGCGCGGCTTCCGCAGCGTCTTGATCTGCTCAAGGGCGGTCGCGACGCCGATCCCCGCCAGAGAACCCTCAGAGCGGCGATCGAGTGGAGCTATGACCTGCTCTCGCCCGACGAACAACAGATCTTCGGGCGTCTCTCGGTATTCATCGGCGGGTGCACGCTTGAGATCGCCGAAACGGTCTGTGGCGCCGACGTCGATGCACTCCAATCGCTGATCGAGAAGAGCCTTTTGCGCCACTCCGGGGAGCGCTACTGGATGCTCGAAACGATTCGTGAATATGCCGGCGACCGCCTCGAGGCGTCCGGGGAGGCCGACGTCACTCGCAACCGGCAAGCCGAATTCGCGCTCGCGTTGGCCGAGCGCGTACGGACGGGTCTCGGCGGTCCGGACGTGCAGCGGTGGATGAGCGAGCTCGATCAGGAGCTTGAGAACGTACGGGCCGTGCTCGCGTGGTTGGAAGAAGCGGACAGCTCGATACCGAGCTCGACCTCGTCGGGCGCGTGTGGAACTACTGGCTTTGGCGTGGAACCTGGCACGAAGGCCGTCGCTGGACCGAAGCCGTCCTTGACCGTCGTGGTGGGCGTCCCGAACTGCGTGCGGAGGCTTTACAGGGAGCGACCGAGTTTTGTCGGTTGCTCGGCGACCTCGAAACCGCGACAGCGCACTCTGAAGAGCGTCTCGCGATTCTCCGTGAACTCGGCGATCACGTCGCGGTGGCGGGCGCGCTTCGAGCGGCCGGTCGCCTCGCCGCCGACCAGCATGCCTACGCCGATGCCGAGCGCATGTACGCGGAGGCGGAGCGCGGCTATCAGCAGGCGGCGACCTTTGGCGGAGATGACGTCCGCGCGCGCGCCAACATCGCAGCGGACCGCGCCGATCTCGCCATGCGTCAAGGGGACTACGCGCGTGCTGTCCCGCTTGCGTCCGAGTCCTTGGCCTTGTTTCGAGAGCTCGGCCTCGACTTCGGGATCTCGCTCCAGCTCTACAACATGGCCTTCTGCCTCGCGCACATCGATCTCGACGGTGATGCTCTTTCGGCGCTTCGAGAGAGCCTCGACTTCTCGCACGGCATCAACGACGTCGAAGTTCGGATCTGGTCCTTTCGCTCCTCGCGTGGGTTGCGATGATGACGGCCCAACCAGAGCTGGCGGCGACGGTACTCGGCGCCGCCGACGGGATGCGCGAATCGGTCGGCATGGTGCTGACCGGTGCCGAGGCGGACTTGGTCGACGCGACTCGGTTGGACCTGGGCAAGTTGATTGGAGACGAGCCGTTTCAGGCGTCGATTGCGGCCGGACGCCGACTATCGCTCGATGAAGCGATCGAGCATGCCCTCGCGGTGGTGCGTTCGGCGTGAAGAGAGTCAAGACAAGCGGTCACGACCGACCCTCGCCAACACGCTCCCCAACGTCTGGTGGCGTCGTAGCGGGCCACGAGCCGTCAGGCTCTGTCAGCTTGACCGACTTCCACCTGCAGGAGACCATCCGCCCATGAAGTTGACCCTAGTCCTCAGCGCAGTCGCGCTGCTCTCGGTCACGAGCTTCGCACTCGCCGCGCCTAGGGATGCGGCTGCGTGCGCCCGCGGGTACTCGCCTTGCCTGCCGATACGATCCGACCTCGACTGCGGGCAGATCGCGGACGCGAAGAAGCCCGTCCGCGTCACCGGTGCAGACCCGTACGGCCTCGACGCCGACCGCGATGGACTCGGCTGCGAAGTCTCAGGTGTAGGAGGAGGCAGGCAGTCGCCGTGGGGTCTCATCCTGCGCAAGCCGCCGCGGAAGGAGGCGACGCGAGCGAAGGCGGGGGACACGCTCACTGTCGTCGGCTGGTCGCCACGCTCGTTCGCGGGCGAGCGGTTCCGGCTCTGCAACGTCGTCAAGGGAACCGGCTCCAGCCGTGTGACCTGCTCGGAGAGAGTCGGCACCCAGGGCGAGCTGACAGGGCAAGTCCAAACATTCGGGAGGTGGAGGGTCCGCCTGGGTCAGGGCGACGGAGGCGTCTTCAAGCTGACGCTGCGGGTGAACGGCATGGTGCGAGCGTCCGACACCGCTTCGTTGAGTCAGGTTCCAAGCCCGGTGCGGCTGACGGTCGTCCCCGACGAAGGCGAGGCCGAGGCGCTCTGCGGACTCCGCGTGGTTACCGAAGTGCGAACCAGGTCATCTGATCGCCTATCAGCGGCTCGTAGAACATCGCGAGCGAAGCGGCATCTGATGATCGGATCTCCCAACAGGCCGCGTTACCCGAGACCGTGCCGCCCGTGAAGACCTGTGGATCGTTGAGTTGAAGGTTCGGCTCAGGGAGCACACCGCAGCTGTTGTTGAACGTCGTGTACGCGACTTGCGAGGCACCGACGGCTCGCATCCAGAAACTCGAGTCGAGCATTGACGAACCCGTGCCGGTGTAGGTGCCCGAAGCAGCGATCATGAAGAACTGGTTCCCTGCAGCCGGCGGGTCGTTGAACTGGTTTGCGGCGAGGACCTGACCCGTCGCGTCCGCGACGACGCCAGTGACTCTGACCGTCCATCCGTTTCCGACAGGCGCAGCCTGTCCAAGCGGGATCGGGTTCTCGCGTGACCCCAGAGGCGGCGGCGGCGGAGGTGGCGGGGCCGGAGGCGCAGGCCTCAGCACGGTCTCGCAGGTTGCCCTCGCTGCATCGCGCCTATCAGCGACGACTGTGTCCCTGCCCGCGCCGCACACCGCCGTGTCGCGATCGTTGTCCCGAAGCAACAAGCGGTCGTTGCCCGGACCTCCGTCCGCGTAATCGCGACCAGGACCGCCGTTGAGCACGTCGTTTCCTGAGAGACCCAGGAGTCGATCGTTCCCCCCACGGCCCAAGAGCAGGTCGGTTCTCGCGCTGCCCCGAATCAGGTCGGGGCCGTTAGTCCCCCTGATGGTCAAGGCCGTAGCCGGGAGAGCGATGACGAGGGCAACGAGCCCTGACGAGATCATTGCTCGCCGGAACGTGCGACCTGTCACAACATCCGGATTGTCCGCCGACGCTCGGGCTAGCGCAATATCAAGCCGATCCGAGCATCAGCGGGTCGGCCTGCCGGTCCGTAACGTCGGCCGGGACATGCCCGGTCGAGCGTCTAGGCAGCGAGCTCGAGACCCGCCATGCTCTCACGGGCCGGTGGCGCCTTTGGCCAGCGCCTTTGAGCAAAGTCACCGCATTGCGCTCGGCGAGATCATGGGCTCCGGATTTCGACGGGATCGGCATTCGGCCCAACACGCGGAAACCGGAACGGCAAGCCGAACTCAGCGAGGTCTCCGGGCGCCTGGTATGCGTACGTGGATCTTCGAAGGACGTCCGTCTCTTCTATCTTCTCGAATTGGACGCTTGGGACGAGGTTCAAGGACGTCGTGAGGATGCGAAGCCAGTAGATCCCTAGCTCGTTGTGGCCGTAATACCACTTCCAGAGTTGGTCTGGGCGCACGAGGTCGCCGACGCTCGACGGACCCGCCTCGTTGCTTTGGACTACGAACCTATCGTCGTCGTAAACCTGAACTCGCGCAAATTCGTCCGTGCTTCCTCGGTTCATGATGTGGGCGAAGATCCTGCCGAGGACAGGCGACACCATTGCACCGCTTATGTATTCGTGGCGAAAGTTCACCTGGGGCTCGGACATTGCCAGGCTCCTCTCCACTGGTTGCCCGACGAACGGGCCGGTCAGGGAAATCGACCCGCATCGGCAACTCGCTCATGAACCGTCGTCGGTGTGAGCTGCGTCATCGAAACTCGCGAGCTCGGCGTTGTACAAGCGTGCATTGGACACAGACGACGTGCACCACACGACTCTGACTAGCGGGTAGATAGAGACAAATCGCATTATCGCAGACTCCGCGCCGAGACGCCGACGACCTCGGGCTCGCCCGCATGGCCGGATGGGCGTCTAGGCAGCGAGCTCGAGACGCCCGATGCTCTCAGGGGCCGGTCGCGCCTTTGGCCAGCGCCGTTCGGCCGAGCGGTGTTCGGGACACCCACCCCGGCCCCAGCTCCAATCCTTCGGGCTGGGTCGGGCGCGGCAGGTTCAGCGTCGACCTCAGCTCGAGCTCGCGCTGGTAGAAGCGTGTCCCCGGCGCTCGGAAAGCGAAGGCGGAACAGGACTCCTTCTCCAAGGTCGAAGTCCACTCGGGGATAGACGAAGGAGCGCGTGACCTCGTCGAAGCCGAAGGGCGCGTGGAGTGCTATCGAGGCCGCGTTGCGAGCGTTTGCGAAGTACCACGCCTCGTCCGCATGTTTCGAGATCCACTCGAGACGGGCCCGGGTCAGCGCAGCCGCAACACCTCGGCGTCGGTGGTCAGGATGAACAACTAGCCCCATCAGGTAGTAGCCAGAAGGCGCGATGTCGGCTGGAGCGTCAGGCTCTGGCACGAATCGAAGCACGCGGCCATAACCGATCACGTCCTCCGCTCGCTCGGCAACAACGAGTAGGCGGTCACGGCTCTCGATGTCCTCGAGCAACGATGTGCGCCAGATCGAGACATCAGAGCCGGGACTGGCGATGAGCGCGAGGCAGACGCACGAACCCACGTCGTCTACTCGAGCATCCCTGACGAGGAACTCCGGCTGCACGTAGCAAGCTTCGTTCAGCCCGTTGTCTAGCTCAAGTGTCTCAGCGTTCGCCTAACGACATGCCGGCCGCGTGGGCGTACCCCTAACACCAGCTTGAGCGCGGTCGGGGGTAATCGCAACTCGGTAGTAACGGACTACGTCGCCATCAGTCTGGGTGCGGTCCGGCATATCTCGCGTGGCGGGTCTCCTACGCGGGCCTACCGAGCGACTCCCGGCTTGCGCAGGACGTACCCGTAGTAGTTGCTGGCGCCGAAGAAGAGACCCGACTCCGATGCCTGTATTAAGCGGTCCGCCCAAGCGCCTGCTTCGACGTCGGTCATTGCCCCAGCTGTCGGCATGAGCTTGCGGAAGGAGTCAATCGCGGGCAGCCAGAAGTCGGCTTGGCCGACTTCGGCGAGGACGTAGGGAAAGAACGCAACGAGTTCGAGTCCGGCTTCGTGAGCAAGCACCGGCATCTGGCGCATGATCCGCGGGTTCGTGACGATCGCGCCGATCAGAGCCTCATCGTCGCGTCTACCTCGATCTGGATCGGGATGGCCGAAGGTGAGTGAGGCATAGTCGCCGTCGAAGATCCCGATCGAACCCCCTGGCTTGGCGATGCGGGCAATTTCACCCAGCACCGCGGCGGGCCGCTCCACGTGGCTTATCAGCGTGTGTGCGATCACCGCGTCGAATTCGTCGGCGCCGAGATCGAGGCTCTGCGTGTCGCCGACGCGGAACTCCACGCGGCCCGCGAGGTTCTCGTCGTCCGCCAGCCGCGTGGCCGTGCCGATGAGAAATGGGCTTTGGTCGATGCCCGTGATCTGCCCGGAGAACGCCGACCGGTGGGCGACGCGACGTGACGCGACGCCGGTGCCGCAGCCGAGGTCGATGACCGCCTCGGCGTCATCGATGCGCATGGCGTCGAGATACTCGTCCAGCATCCGCACGAATACCGGGTGCCGCCCGCGCCCCTCGAGGCGCGTCGCGATGGCGTCGAGGACGCCCTCGTCCAGCGTGTCGGTCACGCGATAGGGGTCGATGCTCGTCATGCCCCTCCTTTGAAAACGGCCAAGCCAGATTGACAGGCTAGTGACGGCGGCTCAGACCGCTCGAACTTCGGCGAGCCGCTTGACTGCGAACTCGTCGGTCCCGCTGGGGTCCCAGCAGACGGCGGCTTCCCATGCGGCATATGCTTGCGCGGCAACGTCGTGCGTGTCGTCGTCGAGACCGGCGGCGTTGTGTGGCAACACCAGGTCGAGGTCGGGGACGTCGACGTGCGACTCGTCCCAGTCGATCAGCGCGACCCGATCCGCGGTCATGCGGATGTTGCCCGGGTTGGGGTCGCCGTGGACGACGCACCGCTCTCGTCCGGTGAGCCGCGCCCACGCTGCTCGGCATCGAACGACACCCTCCGGCGGCATCGCGCCGAGGTCGATCTTCGTCCCGGTTTCCGCGTGCAGGAGGTCGGTCGACGATCGCCAGCCCGGGCGTTGGGGCCAGCCGTGCGTCAGTCGGTGCAGCTGGCGGAGCGTGTCGGCGACGCGACGCCAGTCGGCCTCCGTTTCGGGCGGTCCGCCCTCCACGTAGGTCATCACGACCAGACCGTCGGCGAAGTGCCGACCGTCCGTGGTCGGGATCGGCACCGGCACCGTCATCCCTTCACGGTCGAGGTGTCGCATCAGCTCGGTCTCCCACGAGAGGTCGGCGTCGCTGCGCCTGCCGAGCCGACCGACCGCGAGCTGCCCGTTGACGCGCACGCTCCACACCTCGTTGACGCCAACTCCGCCAGTGAGCGGTTCGATACGGGCGACGTCGTCACCCCACTGATCGAGTGCCTCCCATCCCACGGCCACATCTTCGCGGAGGGTCATGAAGCGCTCGACGGCTGCTCAGCGAGTGACAGCGCAGCGCTACGGCATCGGGATCCCGATGCTCCACGCCTGTTGCCGGGCTACAAGACGGCCCGCTGGGCGAGCCGACTGTTGGTTGGAAAGGTAATCGGGGATAAAGACGACTCTGTCGTCGCCGACTCGATCCTCTGATTCGAGTCAGACGACACGGTCGCATGGGCCAGCGTTCCGGAATGACGCCAGAGCCCCGGCGTTCCGGAATGCCTTTCGAAAACGTGAGGCTGGATCCGGCCGCGACCGATGAGCGTTCGGTGGTCTGCCAGTCTCTACGGCGTACGGATCCGTAACCGACTCGGGAGCAGCATGAAAATCCTTCTCACTTCCAGCGGTATCACCAACACGACCATCCACGACGCGCTGGTCGACCTGCTGGGCAAACCGATCGCCGAGTCCAGCGCGCTCTGCATTCCCACCGGAGTACAGCCTTTCCCCGGCGGACCCTCACACGTCTATGGGTTCTTGACCGGGACAGTGGGAGGCCCCATGTGCGCTTTGGGCTGGAAGTCGTTGGGAGTGCTGGAGCTCACCGCGCTCCCCAGCATCAAGAAGGAGCATTGGGTCGCGGCTGTCGAGGAAGTCGATGCGCTGCTGGTCTGGGGAGGGAGCCCGTTGTATCTGTGCTACTGGATGCGGCAATCCGGGCTCGCCGACCTCTTGCCGTCGCTGCGGCCCGAGGTCGTGTATGTGGGTACGAGCGGCGGAGCGATGGTGGCGACTCCCGACTTCGGAGGCGAGACCTACGACGACAGCGAGCCGCTCACCGGCAGCGACGAAGCGCTGGGGCTGGTCGACTTCTCGGTGTTTCCGCACCTGGAGCGCGAGGACATGCCGGACACGTCCCTCGCCAACATCGAGAGATGGGCCGCCGGGCTATCGGTGCCGGCGTACGCGATCGACGACCAGACCGCGATACGAGTGGTCGACGGCAACGTCGAAGTCGTCTCCGAGGGACACTGGAAGCTGTTCACCCCCAGCCCAGAAGCGAGTTGATCGGCCAGGAGACACGCGCGCTCGGCTGGGCGAGCGGTCTCCGAGGAGCGTTGGGAAGCCCACGAGTGCCGGCGCCAAGAAGATCAGTCCATACGTGGCAATCGGCACGTATGGACTGTAACGCTGTTACAGCAGCCGCAGCAACGTCTTCTCCGCCGCGTCCGTCCTGTGCCCTCGCAACGAGACGAGCGCAGCTGCCGCGAGCTGAAGATCAGCCAGCCGAGTTGTCCCTCCCCTCGGAGCGCGAGCCGCCGAGCCACCTGAGTGCAGCGACCTCGAACTTCGGGGAGTCCGCTCGGGAGTAGACGACGACGAGCGCGAGGGCGCTCCCGAGGTGGACGTGCGGGAAGTGCCGGGAGCGGGAGTTCGGTGAGGTGGACGCCCGCCCCCTGCGCCCCGAGTCTCAAGCTCGGTCATCTAGCCGGGACTCGTACTGATGCCCCCGTTGAAGAGCCCGAGCAAGAGCGCCGTGACCACGACTGAAAGTGTCAGCAGTCTGGCCTTCATCGCGATCCCCCCTCTCGTGTAGCTGTACCCACTGGACGGAGGACGAGGCCGGCCTCTTCCAAGTATGGGAGAGTCAGTGGGATCGGCTAATAGCTAGGCGACGGACGCACTGCTTTCGCTGCGAGGCGATGCGTGTACGTGAGGATGTCGAGCCCAACGCCGAGCGCGATCAGAAGCACGTCCCAGGTTCCGTTGACGCCACCGGGCTGCCACGCGATCAGATAGGCCAGGGTTGTCCAGGGTAGGAAGATGACCCCGAGCAGCGGCCAGATCCATGAATCGAAAGCAAGCTCGACCTTATTGCCGAAGAGCCACCAGACCAGGAACGCAAACCGTGGCCCGATGAGCGCGGCGAACCCTATGAGACAGAACATCGGCGCAGTCTCGTTGACGCTCCGGACGGTCGTACGTCCAGAACCGCCTAGACCAGACGCAGCAGTGTCTTCTCAGCCCGGCCATTCGGTGCCCGCGCAGCGAGCCGGCTCGAACTTCGGGCTGTGGCGCAGGCGTAGACGACCACGAGAGCGAGCGCGTTCATCAGGTTGACGTGACCGAGTTCGCGGGCAGCCATCTCGGCCTGCAGCACGTTGCCGCGGTCGCAGGCTCGCTGGAATCGTCCCTGAGCGGAGCCTTGCGAGGTCACGAACGTATGTTCCCTCACCTGTCACCAGCGGCACAAGGCCCCCATAAACTAAGAAATGCATGTCGGGGCGCTTTGTCGCGGTCGCCGGGATCACGCTCGTGCTAGCTGTGGCCCTTGTTGGGTGCGGCGGCGGCGGTGATGACAGCGCGGGTGAAACCCAGACGGACACCGGTTCTGCCGCGACCGTCATCGACGAAGCCGATCAAGCCCAGGCGGAAGGCATCGTCCTAGGGCTGGACGACTTTCCGACGGGCTGGAGAGCCGAGATGCCTGAGGACGACGATGAGGGGATCGAAGACTGTACGACGTTCGACTTCTCGGACATGACGCTCACCGGCAGGGCTGAGTCCGACGAGTTCACGTCGGGGAGCGTCTCAACGGTGAGCTCACTGGCGGTCGTGTTCGAAAACGATGCGGATACCGCCTTCGACCAGCTTGCCTCAGAAGCGACCGCCAACTGCCTACGGGACTTCATCGAGGAGCGAGTCAAGGAAGACCCCGCCCCGGAGGGCGTCACGTTTGGCGAGATAAGCGTCGGAGAGATCTCGTTTCCGACGCTCGGTGAGGCAAGTCGAGCATATGAGGTCGTCATCGAGGTGAAGGCAGAGGGTCTGTCGCCAAACGTTTTTGCCGACCTCATATTCATCAACAAAGGACGTTCGGTGGCGCTCCTGTACTTCGTTGACGCTTTCAGCCCGTTCGACAACGACATGAAGGTTGAGCTCTCAGAGAAGGTTGCGGCTCGAATGGATCTGGGCGGCTAACTCCCGTCCGTAAGACGACGAAGCGCCCCGAAGGGCGCTGCGCCGGACTGTTTCGACACGTCTCCTAGACGGGGACGCCACCGATTCTAGGGATAGCGTCTGTCGGCGCGGTTCCGTCCTGGGCACCTGCTTAGCTACCCACATGACGTTGACAACGTCGACACGGAATCCGAGACGGGTATGCCGCTCCGAGTACTGAACCCTGCCGAGGAGCGCGAGTACGACCGCCTCCATGCGGAGAACCTTGCCGATTTCAAGGCCGGGAAGTTCAAGGACGCTGCGGAATCCGTCGCGGCGCTCTATGCCGCAACCGCTCACCTCGGCACCGCAGTCCCGGACGCGCTCGTCGCCAAAGCGGTTTCTGAGCACGGTCACCTCGGGCTTGCAGCCTTGAACGTCGCGGCAGAATGGACGCTCACCCGGCGGACGGCTGCTCCGCGCCGCATGGCACTGCGTCGCACGCAGCCGCGTTCGCGGCGTCGTCGCACGACTCGTCGCGCACGTAGCCCGGGCCGAAGAACCAGCGCCGACGACGGCGACCCAGACCAACTAAGAGCCTTCCCGCTCGAGGCGTTTCGCCTCGAGCTTGATCGCGTGCTGGGGGACGGATCGTGAGCGCCCCCATCGCGCCTCCGAAGGTCTGGCAGGACGCTGCCGAACTCACTGCTTCCCGTCGCACTTGGGGGGCCCTGATGTTGACCGTAGAGGTCGAGGTCTGCTGCTCGATCATGCGCGGCCTCCCGGTGCTCGCCCGCCAGCTTGACGCCGAGGCGCTGAGGCGTGCCCTGCGCGGATCTCCGTTCCCCCCGCCCGAGTCCTACATCACGGCGACGCCGGAGATGCTCGACGCCGTGGCCGAAGGCGGCCCGTTCGACTCGAAAGCGAGAACGCGGCGATGAGCGTCCCCAAGGGCTACTCCAGCTCTTTCGAACCCGACGTTCCAGAGAGGCACGAGCGGGAGGTTGTAGCGGTACCGGCAGCGCAGGTGAAGCGCGAGTCCGTGGAGTGGCTGGAGCTGGGTCGTGTCCCGCTCGGGATGGTCACGGTTCTGGCCGGTGTCGGCGGCCTCGGCAAGAGCACACTGACGTGTCTCTGGGCTGCCGAGAACCCCGGCGTCACGCTCATCGTGACGGCGGAGGACTCTCCCGAGGCGACGGTACGGCCGCGGCTCGAAGCTGCCGGGGCCGACCTGGAGCGCGTGCGGTTCGTCGTCGTCCGTACCGAGTACGACATGGAGGACGGCCTCGTGATTCCCGACGACGTCGGCAGGCTCGAGGAACTCGTCGCCGAGACAGGGGCAACGCTCGTCGTCGTTGACCCGCTCGTCGCGCACCTTCCAGGCAACGTCGACTCCTATAAGGATCAGAGCGTCCGGCGCGCGCTCGCGCCCCTCTACCGGCTGGCGAAGACGCAGGGATGCGCGGTCGTCGCGCTCATCCATCTGAATAAGGCGCAGGGTCTCACGCCTCTCGCTCGACTCTCCGGCTCGGGTGCGTTCGGTGCTGCAGCTCGTTCGGTACTTCTCCTCGACCGGGATCCCGATGACGAGGAGAACGGCAGCCGCCGGGTCCTCGCGCATATCAAGTGCAACGTCGGGCCGGAGATGCCTTCGCTCCTGTACGAGATCGAACCGATCCTGCTGGAGGAGAAGGACGGCCAGCCACGCGTCGAGACTTCACGTCTTCGGCTCCTCGGTGAGTCCGAGCATGACGGCCGTGCGCTTCTCGCGCTCCCGAGCGGTGAGGAACGCTCGCAGCTCGATGAAGCCTGCGACTTCCTGAAGGCGGAGCTTGCGGGCGGCGGTCGCTATCTGGCGTCGGATGTTCTTCGCTCCGCACGCCAGGTCGGACTCACCGAGGCCACCATCCGCAGGGCGCGTAAGAAGCTCGACGTAGAGACGTCGAAGGAGGGGTTCGAGGGGCGATGGGAATGGTCTCTAACGAAGGCGTCACAGGCTTTGACGCCTTCGCAGGTGACGCCTTCGAGCAAACCTAATAACGATACGGGTTTGCGGCCGTTTCGGGACACGAAGGCGTCATCCCCCGGGAGTGACGCCTTCGTAGCCGAGCCGGGGAAAAACGGCCGCCCGTTGATCGGAGACGACGGCTACGACCAGCACCTCCTCGACGCCCTCCACCGCGATCTGATCACACAGGGCGAGCACGACCAGGCGCTCCTGGCGCACAAGTTCGTGCAGAGGGCGCGACGGTGAACCCGAACGGTCACCCGCAGCTCTCCACCCACGAGCTCCTAGTCGTGCTCGACGCGCAGGAGCTTGTCGACGCCGGCGCTGCCTCATGGGAGCCGCCCTGGGATCCAAGCAACCCCCGCGTCTGGGCGCTCTGCAACCACGACCGCGGGAGCTTCTGGCGCAACCAGGCTGGTCGGCGGATCTGCCCAGTCTGCCACCCGCAGGCGGTGGGGGCGTGAGCGCACACATCTCGATGTGGGAGATCCACAGAACCCTCTATGGCGAGTACTGGGTGGACATGCAGCCGGAGGTCGCGCTGTCACGCCCGGGCGCTGAGACCCGCGCCGCCGAACTGCGTGCCGAGATGGCCGAGATGTTCGACAGGTCGTGTCCCGGCGCGTGGGAGGTCTGGATCGAGCAGGTACACCTCGAGCCCACTGGAGAACTCACGACGTGAGCAAACGCCTCCTCCGAAGGGCTGCGGCCCTAGATCTGACTTGCTTCGATTGGCGGGCTGGCGTTCTCATCGACGTGCGTCACCCGAGCACGAACCAGGCGGCCCCGAACGAAGCGCGAGACTCCGATGATCTCGCCTACCGCGGGGAGGTAGTCGCCGCGATAGCGATAGAACGGATCGGCCAGATCTGGCGTGTCCTTCTCGGTGAACGAAACGCGGTAGGTCCTTTCGTCCACCAGCCCACTATCGCAGGCCAGCGGTGACCGAGCGCCTCCTCGATGCGAAGGCGGTTGCCGATCGGCTCGGAGTGCCTGAGACGTGGGTACGGGAGTCGGCGCGGTCGGGTGCAATGCCGCATATCCGGCTCGGGCGGTACGTCCGCTTCGATCAGGCCGACGTTGAGATGTGGCTCGAGGAGTGCAGGCAACCGGGGCGGAGCATTCGGCTTCGTTCCCATGACGGATCGAGAAGGGCGGGCCACGAAGGAGCTTGCGACAGTCCCCTCATCGGCCCGCCCGGAGGCGTACTCTAGGGATGCGACAGTCCCACCCACGAAGGAGCAGTGTCATGCCTAGAGGATCAGCAGTGGTCCGCTACGACGGCAAGCGCGGCACCGTCTGGAGGATCAAGTACGCCGACGCCGCCGGTCAGCAGGTCATGGAGACGGTCGGTGCGGAGCGCGACGGTTGGACGCAGGCGAAGGCCGAGGCCGAACTCCGCGAAAGGCTTGTGCGCGTGGAGCGGAAGGGCTACCGCAGACCGCAGCGCATGATGTTTGGCCCGTACGCACGGACATGGTTGGAGCAGTCCGAGAGGCGGCGGGGCTGGAAGTCCTCGACTCGAAGGACGCGGCGGCTGCAGGTTGGCCGTCTGGGGGAGTGGTTCGAGACGCACGCACTCGGAGCCATCAAGCCGCGGCATGTGGCCGAGTACGTCGACAAGCGTCTCGAGGAGGGCTACGCACCCGCGACCATCGGAGGCGATCTCGATGTCATCTACGAGGTGATGAAGGCCGCGAAGCGCGAGGAACTTGTCGACTCGAACCCTGTCGACGGCGTCGAGAGACCGAAGATCCAGAGACGGAAGTGGCGCATCCTCGAACCCGTCGAGGTGGCCCGCGTCCGCAGGGCGTTCACCGAGCAGCAACCTCGCGCAGTGTTTCTGACGCTCGTCCTGACCGGCGTTCGACGCTTCGAGATTCAAGGGCTCCGCTGGCGCGACATCGACCTCGTGGAAAACGTCCTGCGCGTGGTGGACTCCAAGACCGAAGAGGGCGTCCGCTCGATCGCGCTCTCACCGGTGCTCGCAGAGGAGCTCTGGCAGTGGCGGCGCGAGACGAAGTTCCAGGGCGATGGCGAGCGTGTGTTCTGCAACCAGGGCACCGGAGGCGAGTACGACGAAGAGCACTTCGCCGTTGCGCTGAGGGCGGCGCTCAAGGCTTCCGGCGTCGAGGACTACGTCCGCCCGTTCCACGATCTGCGCCACACGGCGATCACGAACGATGCCGCCGCGGGGTCGAGCGCGATTGCGGTCATGGCGAAGGCCGGACACTCCTCGATGGCGACGACGAAGCGTTATCTGCACTTGGCCGGGGTCGTCTTCCACGACGAGGCAGAAGCGCTCGAACGGCGTCTGCTTGGGGTAGAAAGTTCTACCCATGTGAGCGAACCTCAGCCGACCTCGGACGATCTCACCCGCATAACCACGCGCTAGAGCACCGGGCCGACGCCGCTTCCGACAGGATGAACATGTGCCCCTGCGGCGGCCGCGGCGACCCGGCGGTCGAGTGCGGCTGCACGGCCCAACGGCTGGCTGCGTACCGCGAGAAGCTCTCGCGAGCGCTTCTCGACCGTTTCGATCTCGCCGTTGCGATGCCGCGACCGCGGGCGACGGAGCTCGCCGCTGCTCCCGCGGAGCCGTCGGCCCCGGTGCGGGATCGCGTCGTGGTTGCTCGCGAACGTCTCCGCGGTGTTCTGCCGCGCCGTACCGAGGAGGCCTCGGAGCTCCTCACGAGCGCCGTCGAGCGCTTGCCACTCTCCGGACGGGGCCGCGTGCGCGTCGCACGCGTGGCGAGGACAGTCGCGGCACTCGCAGGAGCGAGCGACGTCGAGCCTGCGCACATCGCCGAAGCGCTCTCGTACCGGATGCCCTCCGAGCTGCCCGGGTGACGACGTGCGCAGGATTCGACTGCGAGACCGAGCCTTCCCGTCTCTGCTCGCCGCGATTCACGATCCGCCTCCTCAGCTCTACCTGCGTGGCGCCGGCTCGCCAGGGCTGCTGCTCGAGCCGGCCGTCGCAATCGTGGGCGCGCGGTCGTGCTCCGCCTACGGCCGTTCGGTCGCACGCTCGCTCGGACGCGACCTGGCCGCAGCCGGGCTGGTCGTGACGAGCGGTATGGCACGTGGCGTCGACGGAGAGGCACATCGCGGCGCGCTCGAGGCGGGTGGCTCGACCGTGGCGGTCCTGGGCTGCGGGATCGACCGCGACTATCCAGCCGCCCATGCCGAGCTCGCACGGAGAATCTGCGAGAGCGGCCTCGTCGTCTCCGAGTACGAGGAAGGCGTGGAGCCGGCGCCGTGGCGCTTTCCCGCCCGCAACCGGATCATCGCCGGTCTCTGCCGGGCGACGGTCGTGGTCGAGGCTCGGGAGCGAAGCGGCGCGCTCATCACCGCCGACTTCGCTCTCGAAGAGGGTCGCGAGGTGCTCGCCGTTCCCGGCGAGATCACGAGCGCGCTCTCCGCCGGCACGAACGCGCTCCTGAAGCTCGGCGCGACGCCGGTGACGTCGGCCGCGGATGTGCTCGAGCTCTTCGGTCTCGTCCAGGAGCGGGCAAAGGCGCTGGAGCTCGGCGAGGCCGCGCGGGCGATCCTCGACCGGCTGCGGGAGACCGCTCTCACGGCAGACGAGATCGTCCGCGCGGCCGATGTCGACCCGGCCGCAGTTGCCGCCGCCCTCGTGGAGCTCGAGCTTGCCCGCCAGGTCTCCTTGGAGGAAGGCGTCTACCGTGCCTGTGTCTAGCAGCGACGTCCGTGGCGGCGGCCAGGGAAACGCTCGTGCGAGTCCCTACCGGTAAGCCCTCACGGTCGTCCGCGTAGGATCGCAAGCCGGTGACCACGACCTCGTACTGGCTCGCGGAGCCGGCTGAGCCTCTCCCGCGCGTCGAGCTCCCGGGACCGCCCGACGTCGCCGTGGTGGGAGGAGGCGTCACCGGGTGCTCCTGTGCCCTCACGCTCGCCGAGGCGGGGCTACGTGTCCGGCTGTACGACGCGCGCGAGATCGCGGGCGGTGCGAGCGGCCGGAATGGTGGCTTCGCATTGCGCGGAGGTGCGGCGCCGTACCCGGTGCTCGCGGACTCGATCGGCGGCGACCGCACGGCCGAGCTCTGGCGCTGGACGGAGCGCGGGGTCGCGGAGCTCGCCGATGTCGCCGGCGACGCGTTTCGTGCGACGGGCAGCCTGCGTCTTGCGGCCGACGGCGAGGAGCGCGACGAGCTTGCCGCGGAGTACGAGGCGCTCCGCGCCGACGGTTTCGAGGCGGAGTGGCTCGACGACCTCGCCGAGCCGCTCGGCGAGTATCCGGCCGCGCTCTTCCATCCACCGGACGGAGTCCTGCAACCGGCGGTCGCCGTGCGCCGACTGGCAGCGCGAGCCGCGGAGGCCGGCGTCGAGATCCACGAGCACACGCGAGTGGAGACGACCGCCGACACCGGGGCGGACACGGTCGTAGTCGCGACGGACGGCTACCCGAGCGGCCTCCTCGGTCCGCTCGAGGGCCTGATCGTGCCGACCCGTGGCCAGGTGATCGCGACCGAACCGGCCCCGGAGCTTCGTTTCGCGGTCCCGCACTACGGGAGGCACGGCTTCGACTACTGGCACCAGCGCCTCGACGGCCGGGTCGTCGCGGGCGGTTTTCGTGACGTGTCGCTCCAGGACGAGTTCACCGCGGAGGAGCGGACGACTCCCGTCGTTCAGGGAGCGCTCGAGCGATTCGTGAACGGCTTCTTCGGACGCGAGCTGCGCGTCGAGCACCGCTGGGCGGGGATCTTCGGGATGGTCTTCGACTTCCTGCCCGTCGTAGGCGAGGTGCCGGAGCTCGACGGAGTCTGGGTCGCCGGTGGCTACTCCGGGCACGGCAACGTGCTGGGGTTCGCCAGCGGGAAGCTCGTCGCCCGGGCGATCCTCGGCGACCGCGACCCGCTGCTCGACCTGTTCGAGCCATCTCGACTCCTCGCATAGCGCACCTCCCGCGCCGTTGACACGCGCCCGAGAACGTGATTTCGTGCGCCGTCGCACAAACAAGGGGAGGGACACATGCGGCGTGTTCTCGTACTGATCGCGGCCGGCGCGGCGCTCGTGCTGGCTACGCAAGCGCTTGGCGCCGGGCAGGCCCAGATCCGCCCGCCCGACGCGAAGCTCGAGGGGGCGAACCTCGCGAAGTGGACGAAGCGGTTCTTCCTGTTCGACGGTGCGATACCGGTGGTCGACGGATCGCATCCGGCGCTCGACCTCGGCGACGTCGACTGCGGAATCGGTCAGCCGAATCGCAAGATCTGGTTCCTGGAGACTGGACCGCTCGGGGACGGTGAGTTCGAGCGGAGCTGCACGGTCGGCAAGACAACGACGCTCTACGTGCCGCACCTACAGTGGATCTGTTCGCCTGAGTTCGACGGCACGCCGGTCGCGGAGTGCCTGACACAGGCCGACGACGCGTTCGACGCGTTCGACCTGACGCTGACCGTCGACGGCGTCACGCTCGACGACGACGACCTCGAGGCGTACAGGACGTCGACGGGCGAGTTCGAGATTCCGCTGCCTGAGGACAACATCTGGGAGGCGTTCTTCGGGACAGAGTTCGGCGACTCGTTGACCTTCGGCGCGGACGCGATCGGAGTGCTCGTCGGGCCGCTCTCGGTCGGCAGTCACGAGATCGTGATCGACTCGAAGGCCGAGGAGTTCGGCATCGACTCGACGCTCACGTACCACATCACCGTCGTGCCGAAGGCATAGCTGGAGGCGGGCCCGGGCCGGTGTCGGGGGGGCACCGGCCCGCTCTTTCCGAGATCGTGGTCTTCTGACGCTTCCGGACTCGATCGCCTTCTCGACGGTCGCCCGGGACCCTCTCGAGCCCGGACCCTCTCAAGCCCGAAGCCTCTCAAGCCCGGGCATCGTCGTCACAAGCGGGCTCGTCGTCCACGCTGCGCAAGCCCGGTCACACGACCTGGGGCTCGCGCGGGACACCTAGAGCCGGATCGCCTGCACGTGCAGCTCGTCGCGCTTCGCGTACGCCGCCTTCGCGATCGCGAGATCCTGGAGGGCTAGGCCAGTCGAGTCGAACAGCGTCACGTCTCCAGCGTCGCGCCGGCCGTCGGCCGTGCCTGCGAGGACGGCGCCGAGCGGCGTGACGTCACCTCGCGTAACGGCGCCCGCCTCGACGGCAGCGGTGAGCTCGCCGCCGTGGCTCGCCTGCTCCCAGTCGTCGCAGAAGAGATGCGCACGGCGCAGTTCCTCGACCGCGACCTCCGCCTTGCCCGGGCCGTCCGCGCCCATGAGGGACACGTGCTGGCCGGGCTGCAGCGAGTCCGGCGGATAGAGGACGTTCGAGCCTGGCGTGACGGTGACGACGACTTCCGACGCGAGGGCCTCCTGGGCGGACTTCGCCACGCGCGCGCCGAGGCGCTCGGCGACGGCTCGCCGGCGCCCCTCGTCCAGATCCCAGACGAGCGGTACCGCGCCATGTGCGACGAGCATGCGCACCGCCTCGGCGCCGTTCACCCCCGCGCCGACGACCGCGTACGACGACGCTCCCGGGCGGCAGAGCGTGTCGGCAGCGATGACGGCAGCGGCTGCGGTTCGGAGCGCCGTGACTGCCGCCGCCTCGAGCACGGCGAGCAGTCGGCCGTCCTCCGCGTCCGACAGCAGAACCAGGCCCGTGACCGTCGGCAGTCCACGCGCCGGATTCCCCGGGAACGACGTCACCCACTTGAGCAGCGCGTGGCCGCCCCCGAGCGCGGGCATCGCGCGGAAGTCGCCCGCCGGATAGTTCGTGACGTACACCTTCGGCGGCATCGTCCACTCGCCGCGCTCGTACGCGACGAATGCGTCCCGCACCGCGTCGTACGCCTCGTGGGGGGAGACGGCCTGCTCGACGTCGACGGATCGGAAGACTGGCACCACCGGCGCAGCCTAGATCCCGGCGAGGTAGCTGGAGAGACGGTGCGACCGCTACGACGAGGCGCCGGACGCCCCGGGACTACGCGGCCTTGACGGCGGCGATCAGCTTCAGCACCGAGTCCTTCGCGTCTCCGAAGAGCATCGTCGCCTTGGAGTCGAGATAGAGCTCGTTGTCGATCCCCGCGAAGCCCGGCCGCATCGAGCGCTTGAGGACGACGATGCTCGCCGCCTTGTCCACGTCGAGGATCGGCATGCCGTAGATCGGGCTCGCCGGGTCGCTCCGCGCGGCCGGGTTCGTGACGTCGTTCGCGCCGATGACGAGGGCGACGTCGGTCTGCTGGAACTCGGGGTTGATGTCGTCCATCTCCTGAAGCTGTGTGTACGGCACGTTGGCCTCGGCGAGGAGGACGTTCATGTGCCCGGGCATGCGGCCCGCGACCGGGTGGATCGCGTACTTCACGTCGACCCCGCGCTCCTCGAGCGCGTCGGCGAGCTGGCGTACGTCGTGCTGCGCCTGTGCGACGGCCATCCCGTACCCGGGAACGACGATCACCTTGCGCGCGAACGACAGCTGCACGGCGACGTCCTCGGGCGTGGTCGCGCGCACCGTCCGTCCGTCGTCGCCTCGCGGACCGCCCGCGGCGGTCTGCACCTGTCCGAAGGCGCCGAAGAGCACGTTCGCGACCGAGCGGTTCATCGCCCTGGCCATGAGCAGGGTCAGGAGCGTGCCCGCCGCGCCGACGAGCATCCCGGACACGATGAGTACGGTCGAGTCGAGCACGAACCCGGTCGCGGACGCGGCGAGCCCCGTGAAGGCGTTGAGCAGCGAGATGACCACCGGCATGTCCGCGCCGCCGATCGGCAGCACGAACAGCACGCCGAACAGGAGCGCGAGGCCGATGAGCGCGACGAGCACCCACTCGCCCTCGACGCCTGCGACTGCGGCGACTCCCAGGACGACGGCGCCGAGGAGGACGAGTGCGTTGACGACGTTCTGGGCCGGGAAGACGATCGGTCTGCCGCTGACGAGCTCCTGGAGCTTGGCGAACGCGACGGCGGAGCCCGCGAACGAGATCGAGCCGATGAGCGCGGAGAGGACGACGGAGACCGTCTCGTCGCCCGCGGGATCCGCGACCGTGTGCCACTCGGCGAGCGCCACCAGCGCGGCCGCCCCGCCGCCGACGCCGTTGAAGATCGCGACCATCTGCGGCATTGCCGTCATGCGCACGGTTCGGGCGCCGACGACGCCGACGACCGACCCGGCGACGAGCCCGCCGATCATCAGGCCCCAGTTCCCGAGCCCGTCGAGCAGAAGCGTCGTCGCGATCGCGACGAGCATTCCCGCTCCTCCGACCCAGTTGCCCTTGCGTGCGTGCTTCGGCGACGAGAGGAACCGGAGCGAGACGATGAAGCAGACGATGGTGACGAGGTAGAGAAGCCCGATGACGTCGGGATCGGAGATCACGCGTCGTCCCTTCGTGGCGGATCGGGCCGCCGCTTGAACATGCCGAGCATCCGGTCGGTGACGAACCAGCCGCCGACCACGTTGGCGGTCGCGAGCACGAGCGCGGAGACGCCGACGATCTTCGTGAACGTGTCGTCGGCGCCGCCGAGGACGATGATCGCGCCGACGATGACGATGCCGTGGATGAAGTTCGCCCCCGACATCAGCGGCGTGTGCAGCATCGTCGGCACCTTCCCGATCACCTCGAAGCCGAGGAACGCCGCGAGGACGAGGATGGTCAGCTCGATGACGAGCGGCAGGTCGGTCACGGTGCGCCCTCCGGTCCGGTCACGCACGCACCGGCGGTGATCTCGTCCTCCCAGTCGAGCGTCAGCTCGCCGTCCGGCGCGAGGTGCTGGAGGAGCGCCGCGACGTTGCGCGAGTAGAGCTGGCTCGCGTGGAACGCCATGAGCGACGGAAGATTCGTCGTCCCGTCGATCGTGACGCCGCCGTGCTCGACGACCTCGCCCGGCACGGTCAGCTCGCAGTTGCCGCCGGTCTCCGCGGCGAGGTCGACGATCACCGAGCCTGCCCGCATGCGCTCGACGGCGCTCGAGGGAATGAGCTTCGGCGCAGCCCTTCCCGGCACCGCCGCGGTCGTGATCACGACGTCGAAGTCGGGGATGCGCTCTTCGAGCCCGGCCTGCTGTCGTGCCTGCTCCTCCGGAGTGAGCTCGCGCGCGTAGCCGCCTTCGGTCTCCTCCGTCAGCACGCCGAGGTCGAGGAACGACGCGCCGAGGCTCTCCACCTGCTCCTTCACTGCCGGCCGGACGTCGAACGAGGACACGACGGCGCCCAGGCGCCGAGCGGTCGCGATCGCCTGGAGCCCTGCGACTCCGGCGCCGATGACCAGCGCGCGGACGGGCGCGATCGTCCCGGCTGCGGTCATGAGCATGGGGAAGAGCTTCTGCACGCGGTCGGCTGCGAGAAGCACGGCCTTGTAGCCGGCGACCGTGGCCTGCGACGAGAGAGCGTCCATGGACTGGGCGCGCGTGATGCGTGGGATCGACTCCATCGCGAACGCGACGATCCCCGCCTCGCGCAGCTGAGCGACTCCGTCAGCGTCGGTCAGCGGCTGGAGGAAGCCGACGAGCACCGTTCCCGACGGGAGCCGGGAAAGAGCGTCCTGCGCAGGCTTGGAGACGCAGACGACCGCATCGGCACCGGCAAGGGCAGCGCCGTCGACCACCTGCGCGCCGGCGCCGGCGTAGTCGGCATCCGCAAAGCCGGCCGCGGTACCCGCGCCCTGGGCGACGAGGATCTCGAAGCCGCTCGCGGAGAGTTTCGAGACGGTCTCGGGGACGAGCGCCACGCGTCGCTCTCCCGCGGCCGTCTCCTTCGGGACTGCCACACGCATTGCCGCGCGCAACCCTACAGCGAGGCCCAGATCTCGATCTTCGTCTTCGTGCGCCGGATCACGTCGTCCGTGAACTCGCGTGTCCCGTGATGCCCGCCGAGGTCCGGGGTGCGGATGCCGTCCGCGACCGCCTCGAGGCACGCCTCGCGAATCGCCCGCCCTGCCTCCTGGAGCTCCTCTTCGTCGGCGTGGGAGAGAAGCGCGGCGCCCGCGAGGATCATCGCCATCGGGTTCGCGACGTTCTTGCCCTCGAGCGAAGGCGCAGTTCCGTGCGCCGCCTCGGCCATGAGCGCGCTCGGGACATAGTCGTCTCCGAACGCGACGAGAAGCGACTCCGACCCGGCGATCGAGCCGAAGAGCGGCAGCACCAGATCGGAGAGGATGTCGCCGTCGCGATTCAGCGCCGGAATCACCATCGGCGCGCCGCTCGAGGAGATGAGCAGCGCGAAGGTCGCGTCGATGAGCTGCGGCTCGTACGGAATATCCGGATGGCGGGTCGCAGCCTCGTCCATCTCCTCCTTCAACATTCCCTCGTAGATCGGGCTCACCGTGTACTTGGGCCCGCCGAACACCTTCGCGTCCATTCGCTCGGCCTGGCGGAAGGCGAACTCCGCGACCGCGTGACAGATGCGCCGCTCGATGCGCTCCGTGCGGAGCGCGACCTCGTCCTCGCCTTCTCCTTCGCGCCACTCCTTCGCGCCGTACGCGTCGCCCACGGCCATGCGCACGACCGAGATCGGCGCGTGCACGCCTCCGAGCGGCACCACTCCGGGTATCCGGCGTCCTGTTCGGACGATCACCTTGCCGCCGATCTCCTCGCGGAGAATGCGGTTCGGCGAGCCGACATCATCCGCGCTTTCCGGCGTGACCGTGGCGGCCTTCAGCCCGTACCCGTGTTCCCTGACCGCCGCCGCCGCCTCGTGGACGACGGCGTTCTGGGTCGCCCTGCGATTCTCGAGCGAGAGGTCGTAGCGAGGGAACTCGAGCTCCACGCCGATGACGTCGGGCGCCAGGACGCGCAGAGACTCTTCGAGCAGCTCCTGCCCAGTCTGGTCACCTTCGAGCACGACGATCCGGTCCACGTCAGGATCCTACTGAAGGTCGATCCATGCTAGAAATGCGAGCTGGTTTTTCGGTTGAATTCGCGCACAGATTTTTCTAGAGTTGTCATCGACACGACCGAACGCGGGAGGAAATGCATTGGCCAGGAAAACGATCCTCGTTTGTGACAATTGCTCCAGCGAAGTCGAGGAAGGCAAGGGCGCGGTGATGCGCATCACGTTCAACGATGCGCGGCGCGGCGCGAAGCAGGCGGATCTCTGCGATGCGTGCTCGACGAAGATGCCCGGACAGGCCGTGGCGCGCCGCGGCCGGCGGCCGAAGTCCGCAGTCGCCTGATGTAACGGGGTCAGGCTCTGCGCTGCGGTCCTGACCCCGGATTGTCGCTCTTTGCGGAGAGTCCTCCGGCCGCGTAAGAAACCGCGTCGGAGGCCGGGACTACCATGGACAAATGGCGCTCTCGCTCGTCGTGGGGCCGGCCCACGCCGGCAAGGTTGCGCTGCTCCTCGAGCGGTATCTCGCGGCGCTCGAGCTCGGCGAAGCGGGAGATCCCTGGCTCGTCGTCCCGAACCGCGGGGACGTCGAGCGGGTGGAGCGCGACCTCCTGCGTCGTCAGCATGCGCTCTTCGCCGGACGGATCGGGACCTTCGACGACCTCTTCGAGCACATCGTGCGGGACGATCCAGCGCTCCGGCCGGCCGCGTCGGAGACGCAGCGAGCGCTTGCGATCCGAAGCGCCATCGAGGGAACGACACTCGCCGGCCTCGCCGGCTCGGCAGGCTCCGAAGGCTTCGCCGACTCGCTCCTGGCGACCCTCGGCGAGGTCGAATCCGCACTGGTTCTCCCCGATCTTCTCGAAGGGGATCTCGGTCGGCTCGCGGTCGCCTACCGCGCGGAGCTCGACCGCCTCGGCTTCTGGGATCGGGACGGGCTTCGCCGCCGGGCCGCGGAGCGGCTGACATCCGACTTCGACGCCTGGTCCGGCGAGCCGGTCTTCGCGTACGGGTTCGAGGACCTGACGGCCGCCGAGTGGTCGCTGCTCGAGGCGCTCGCCGCACGCGCCGAGGTCACCGTCTCGATCCCGTACGAGCCGGGGCGGGCGGCGTTCGCCTCGCTGGAGCGCACCGTCGAGGACCTCGCCGGGCTCGCAGCCGGCTCCATCGAGGAGCTTCCGCCGTCGAGCGTTCGGCTGGAGGCTGGCGTGCCACCCGCGCTCGTCCAGCTCGAGCGCGAGCTCTTCGCGGACGTCTCCGAGCCTGGCCCGCCGCTCGACGGCGCGATCGCGTTCCTCGAGGGCGCAGGCGCGCGCGGCACGGTCGAGCTCGTCGCGTCAGAGGTGCTGGAGCTGCTGCGAAGCGGCGTAGAGCCGGGGCGGATCGGTGTCGTGTGCGAGTCGGTCGATCGCTGGCGGGCCACGCTCGACACCGTCTTCGCGTCGCAGTCGATCCCGTTTGCCTGCGAGCAACCCGCCCGCCTCGGCGAAACGGCGTTCGGGCGCTCGCTGCTCGGGCTCCTGCGCTTCGCCTGGCTGGGAGGGCGGCGCGGTGACCTCTTCCGCTATCTCCGCTCGCCGTTCTCGGGGCTCGAGCGCCGTTCGGTGGACTTCGTCGAGGGCCGGCTCCGCGGTCGTGCGATCGCCGAGCCGGAGCGGGTTGCGGAGGAGACCGAGCGCCTGCGCGGCGCGCCGCTCCCCGCCCTCGACGAGCTTCGCTCGGACACCGAGCCGACAGACTCCGTTCGCGAGCTGCTCCGAGCCATGGCGCGCAACGCGTGGGGGCTCGAGGCTCCGCCGACGTCGGACGATGCCCGCGCCGACGCTCGCGCGTATCAGGCCGCGTTGCGGACGCTCGACGATCTCGAGACGTTCGCGACGCGCCACGGGGCTCCGCTCGACCGCGACACGGTCGTCGCGGCCCTCGAGCGCACCACCGCCCGTCCCGTCGCAGCAGGCGAGGCCGGATACGTGGCTGTCCTCGACCACCGCCGCGCACGCACTCGCGACTTCGACGTCGTCATCGTGCTCGGGCTCGAGGAGGGCAGCTTCCCGCGCCGCGACCGACCGTCGCCTTTCCTCGACGACGAGTCGAGGCGTGAGCTCGGCGGGCGGCTGGAGCGCGTCGACTCGGTCGCACGCGACCGCTATTTCTTCTACACGACGTGCACGCGTGCTCTCAGCCGGCTCGTCCTCGCTCGCGAGGCGGCCACCGACGACGGCGTTCCGCGCGAGCCCAGCCCGTTCTGGGACGACGTCCGGGGCCTCTTCGACGAGAGCGAGGTCGCACGTGCGACGCGCCGGCGCCCGCTGTCGAGCCTCACCTGGCCGCTCGAGTCGGCGCCGAGCGAGCGCGAGCGGCTGCGAGCCGTAGCGCGGCTGGGGATCGAGGACGCCGAGAGCGCGAGCGCTCTTGCGTCGGCGAACGGCTGGACGCGGCGGCTCGAGCGCGCGCTCGGGGCCTTCGACCGTCCCACCGCGCTCGAGAGCGCCGGGGTCCTGGGCTGGCTCGGCGGGCGCACGACGTTCGCCGCGACCGAGCTCGAGCGGTTCGCCGACTGCTCCTCGGCGTGGCTCGTCGAGCGCGTGATCGATCCGAAACGAATCGACGCCGAGCCCGACCCGCTCCTCCGCGGCCAGGTCGTGCACACCGCTCTGCGGGCGTTCTACGCGACGCTTCCGAAGGAGCTCGGCGCCGACCGCGTGACCGCGGAGAACCTCGACGCCGCGCTCGGGCACGTCCGCCGCTGCCTGGACGCCGCGCTCGAGTCCGGCGTCAAGCTCGACCTGACCGACCTCCAGGGCGCAGAGCTGCGGGAGACGCTTATCGCCGACCTCGAAGGCTTCGTCCGCGACGAGGCGGCCTCGGGGGTCGCCTTCGATCCCCGCCGGCTCGAGGTTGCGTTCGGCTCCGAGCGTGCGGCGCCCGAGCTCCAGCGTGGCCTCTCCTTCGGAGACGGGCTCACGCTGTCCGGGAAGATCGATCGGATCGACATCGACCCGTTCAGCGCGCGGGGGATCATCCAGGACTACAAGTCGGGCGTCGGCGCGCACTCCGCGCGCGACATCGACCGCGAGCTGCGGCTCCAGATCCCCCTGTATGTCCTCGTTCTCCGCGACCTCGTCGGTGTCGAGCCGCTCGGTGGGGTCTACCGCGCGCTCGCCGGGAGGCGGGTGACCCGCGGAATGCTGCGCGAGTCCGCTCGCGAGGACCTGCCCGGGTTCGCGAAGGACGACTACCTCGACGACGACGCGTTCTGGGCCCAGGCCGAGACCGCGCGCGAGCGGGCCGGCGAGTACGCCGAGCGCATCCGGAGCGGTGACGTGCGGCACGATCCGAAGGGCGACGGCTGTCCCACGTGGTGCGACCTCTGGCCCGTCTGCAGGGTGCCGCGCGCATGACGACGCTCGACGTCCCGACTCGCCTGAACGACGAGCAGCTCGCCGCGGTCGAGGCCACTGGCAACACGTTCGTCTCGGCGGGCGCGGGGACGGGGAAGACCTCGGTGCTCGTCGAGAGGTACGTTCGAGCGGTCTGCGACCGCGGGCTCGACGTCGAGTCGATCCTCGTCATCACGTACACGCGGAAAGCGGCCGGCGAGCTCCGCAGCCGCATCCGCGCCGCGCTCGTGGAGCGCGGCCGCCACGACCTGGCGCGAGACCTCGACGGCGCGTGGATCTCGACTATCCACGGCTTCTGCAACAGGATCCTGAAGGCGCATCCATTCGGCGTCGGCCTCGACCCCCGCTTCCGCGAGCTCGACGAGGCCGGTGCGGCGGTGCTGCGCGGTGAGGCTTTCGAGCAAGCGCTCGAGTCGTTCTGCGCCGGGGGTGAGCCCGAGCGCCTGCGCCTGCTCGCGACGTACCGGGCCGGCGGGCTCCGCCGGATGTTGACGGGCGTCTACGAGACGCTTCGCTCGGCCGGCCGTCCGCTCGTCCTCGAGCTCGGCGAGCGTCCGAGCTTCGACGATGCGCTCGCCGCACTGCGCGTCGAGGCGTCGTGCCTCGCCGAGGACGCGGATGCGACGGAGACGCAGCGACGCAACGCCTCCGAGGCGTGGCAGCTTTCGGTCGAGGGCACTTCGCCCGAGCGCGTCATCGACCTCTCGTCGCTCCAGAGCCGCGGCGCCCGCGCGACCTCGTACGAACAGGCACGGAAGTCACTCGAGCAGGCGGCACTCGAGGAGCTTGCCGCCGCCGACCGCGATCTGCTCCAGGAGCTCCTGGAGCGCTTTGCCGCCGAGTACGCGATCGCGAAGCGGCGGGAGTCGGTGGTCGACTTCGAGGACCTTCAGCTCGCGGCCCGCGACCTGCTCAGGGACGACGAGGCCGTACGGGAGGCAACGCAGCTCCGCTTCCTGCTCGTGATGGTGGACGAGTTCCAGGACACGAACCAGCTCCAGTGCGAGCTCATCGACCTCGTTGCGCACCCCGAGCTGACCGAGGTCTTCACGGTCGGCGACGAGTTCCAGTCGATCTACGGCTTCCGGCACGCGGACGTCGAAGTCTTCCGCGAGCGTCGCGAGGAGGCGTCGAACGTCCTGAGCCTGCGGAGCAACTATCGCTCGCGACCGCAGGTGCTGGCCGCCGTCAACCATCTCTTCGCCGGGGCGTTCGGGGACGACTTCCAGCCGCTCGCTGCATCCGCGGAGTTCGCGGACCCGGTGTTCGGGCACCCGGTCGAGCTCCTCGTCACCGACAAGGCGAGCTACCGCGACTCCGGCGAGCACTGGCGTCGCGGCGAGGCAAGGGCGATCGCCGCCCGAGTGCGCGAGCTCGTAGGCTCCGGCGAGGCGCTCCCGGGCGAGATCGTCGTGCTCTTCGCGGCCGGGTCGGACGCGGAGATCTACGAGGAGGAGCTTCGCCGTCTGGGGCTGCCGACGTACCGGGCGACCGGGCGCGGGTACTTCGGCCAGCAGCAGGTCGCGGACCTTCTCGCCTACCTCCGGCTGCTCCACAACCGCTACGACGACGTCGCGCTCGCGACCGTGCTCGCATCTCCGTTCGTCGGCGTCTCGAACGACACGCTCGTCCTTCTCCGTCGTGGGGCGACCAGGCGGCCGCTCTTCACCGCGCTCGAGCGTGCGTTTCCCGAAGGTCTGTCGGTGGAGCAGGAGCAGCTGTTGCGCGCGTTCATTCAACGCTACGAGCGGCTCGTCCGCCTCTCGTCCCGCGCCGGCCTCGAACGGCTCTGCGAGCAGATCCTCTCCGAGCACGACTACGACCTCGCAGTTCTCGCCCGCTGGGACGGAGCGCGCCGCTTCGCGAACCTGCGGAAGCTCGGGCGCCTGGCGCGCGAGTACGAGGCCGTGCGCGGCTCGGACCTCGCGGCGTTCGTCCGCTTCGTTCGAGACCAGGAGGCGCTCGGGGCCAAGCAGCTGGAGGCGCTCGCGGAGGAGGAGGGCGCTGACGCCGTGCGCCTCCTCACGATCCACGGCGCGAAGGGCCTCGAATTCAAGGTCGTCGTGGTCGCCGACGCGGGTCGTGACACGGGCGGCCTGCGGGGTGGCGACGAGATCGTCGCCCTCTCGGACGGTCGCTTCGGGTTCCGGATGATCCACCCGACGCGTGGTGACCGGCGCCCGGTTTTCGACTTCGACGAGGTGCGGGAGGCAGAGCGCGCACAGGAGCGCGAGGAGCGCCTGCGTCTCTACTACGTCGCGATGACGCGCGCGATCGACCGGCTCATCGTGTCCGGGGCCGTCGACCTCGAGCGCCGCGCAGACCGCGAGACGCCGATCGGGTGGGTGCTCGAGCGGTTGGGCGCGGGAGATACCGTCCGCGACGCCGAGGACGAGCCGGTCGAGGTCGAGCGCGAGGAGGCGCGGTTCCTGTTGCGGGTCGACCGCTTCGCGGAAGGCGTTGCGCCGGCTGTGGCGCCGTCCGAGGTCCCGGAGCGGCCCGAGGTCGGTCAGCTCGAGCTGTTCGGCGAGCTCCCGCTGGGTCCGTCTCCCGTCGGGATCACGCTGTCACCGCTCGGCGAGCTACCGATCCCGCCGCTGCACGACGTCCGCCGGCTCTCGTACAGCGCGCTCGCGCTCTTCGAGCGCTGCTCCTACCGGTACTTCGCGGAGCGTGTCGCCGGCATGCGGCCGGTGCGCGCGGCGCGCGTCGATGTCGACGAGGAGACGGACGAGGCGGCGCATGAGGCCGTACACGTGCCCGGGCTGGCGGGCAACGAGATCGGTGACGCAGTACATCGCCTGCTCGAACTCGTACCGCTCGGCGATCCGAAGGCGCCGCCACGCTCCGAGCTCGACCACGCGGTTCGGTCGTGGTATCCGGAGGCGACCGAGGTGGAGCTCGATCGCGTAGCCGCCCTCGTCGACGCGTACTGCGAGTCGGAGCTCGCACGTCGCCTCGCAGGCCTCCCCGGCGCGAGGCCGGAGCGGCCGTTCGCGTTCGAGCATGACGGCGTGCTCCTGCACGGACGCCTCGACGTGCTCTGGCGCTCGCAGGGCCGTGCCCTCGTCGTCGACTACAAGTCGAACGCGCTCGGCGGTGCCGACCCTGCCGAGATCGTCGATGCCGAGTACCGGCTCCAGCGCCTCGTCTACGCGCTCGCGTGCCTCCGCACCGGGGCCGAGGAGGCCGAGGTCGTGTACCAGTTCCTCGAGCGTCCGGACGACGTCGTTACAGCCGCCTTCGCAGCAGCCGACGTGCCCGACCTCGAAGCCGAGCTGTCGGCGGCGATCGGGCGGATCCGAGCCGGCCACTTCCGCCCAACACCCAGTGAGCTCGCATGCCAGGACTGCCCGGCTCTGGACGTCGTCTGCGCGGGCCCGCGGCTGCTCGTCCACGGCTAGCCTCGTGCCGTGCGGGTCGCGGCGCTCAACGACATTCACGGAAACCTCCCTGCGCTCGATGCGGTTCTCGCCGAGGTCGAATCGGAAGGCGTCGACGCGATCGTGTGCGGAGGGGACGTCGTCGGCGGTCCGTTCTCGCGCGAGGTCTTCGATCGGCTGGCCGGCCTGCCGCACGTGCTCGCCGTGCGCGGGAACGCCGACCGTGAAGTCCTCGAGGGCAGGGATGCGTACGGGATCGACTGGGCGGCCGAGCGTGCTCGTCTCGGTGAGAAGCGTCTCTCGGTCGTGGCGTCCTGGCCCCTCACCGTGGAGCTCGACGTCGCCGAGATCGGCCGCACGCTCTTCTGTCACGCGGTTCCGAGCGCCGACGAGCCGATCTTCACGCGGATCACGCCCGACGAGGACGTCGGTCGGCTGCTCGGCGACGTCGACGCAGCGCTCCTGGTGTGCGGTCACACACACGTGCAGTTCGACCGCGTACTGCCATCCGGCCTACGAGTGCTGAACGCCGGCAGCGTCGGGATGCCGTACGAGGGCCGCCCGGGAGCTTTCTGGGCGCTCCTCGGCCCGTCCGTCGAGCTGCGCCGGACCGAGTACGACGCGGAGGCGGCCGCGGCCGCGATCCGCGAGGTCGGAAGGCCGAGCGACGACCAGCTCGCGGGCTACCTGCTCGAGCCGCCCGACCCCGACGAGGTCACGGCTTTCTTCGAGTCACAGCGGGTGTAGCCTCGCGCCGTGCGCGTCGCCGCCTTCTACGACGTCCACGGAAACCTGCCCGCGCTCGAGGCCGTGCTCGACGAGGTGCGTCGCGAGGACGTCGACGCGATCGTCTCGGGCGGCGACGTCCTCTGGGGCCCGTCGCAGAGCGAGTGCCTCGCGCTCCTACGGGAGGCGGACGCGGTCTTCATCCACGGGAACTGCGAGCGCGACGTGCTCGAGCAGCGTTCCGAGAGCACCAATTGGTGTCACGAGCGTCTGACGGCCGACGACCGAGCGGCGGCCGCATCGTGGCCGGCGACGGCCGAGCTCGACGTCGACGGGATGGGGCGCGTCCTCTTCTGCCATGCGACCCCGCGATCCGACGAGGAGAATCTCACCTCCCGCACGTCGGATGACGAGATCGCCGACGCGCTCGCCGGTGTCGACGCCGACCTCGTCGTCGCAGGACACACGCACGTCCAGATGGACCGGAGAGCGGCCGGCGCCCCGAGGCTCGTCAATGCGGGCAGCATCGGGCTGCCGTGTCAGGGCGAGCCGGGTGCGTTCTGGGCGATCGTCGGCGCGGACGTCGAGCTTCGTTGTACCGAGTACGACGTCGAGCGAGCAGCCGCCGACCTGCGCGCATCCGGGTTCCCGCCCGCCGAGCTCCTCGAGGAGATGGTTCGCGGACGCGCGAGCGCGGAGTCCGCGACCGCCTATCTCAGGTCCAGGCGGCGTGCCGCGTAGCTTCGTCCACGAGGCGCGGCGCCGTGGTATCGGCAGCCGCCGCGAGCGAATCGGGCCGATCATCGAGCGCCTCGCCGCCGAGTACGCGGATGCCCAGATCGCGCTTCGCTTCCGCTCCGACATCGAGTTGCTCGTGTCGGTGATGCTCTCCGCCCAGACGACGGACACGAACGTGAACCGCGTCACCGAACGACTCTTCGAGAAGTACCGCAGGCCCGAGGACTACCTGGCCGTGCCCGAGGAGGAGCTCCAGCGGGACATCTACGCCACCGGGTTCTTCCGCCAGAAGACGAAGGCGATTCGCGGGACGATGCATGCGCTGCTCGAGCGCTTCGACGGCAAGGTGCCCACGCAGCTCGAGGACCTCGTCACACTGCCGGGAGTCGCCCGGAAGACGGCGAACGTCGTCGCGAGCGAGCTCGGGCACGCGCAGGGGATCGTGGTCGACACGCACGTCCGGCGCCTCGCCCAGCGACTGGGGCTGACGCGCGAGGAGGATCCGGTGAAGATCGAGCGCGACCTGAAGAGGATCGTGCCGCGCGCCGACTGGGCCCGGTTCCCTCACCTCCTGATCTGGCACGGCAGGCGCGTGTGCGACGCTCGGAACCCGCGCTGCGAGATCTGCGTGCTCGAGGACCTGTGCCCGTCGTCGCGACTCGCGCGGCCGGAGCTCAGATCCAGCGGCGCCAGCGGTAGACGGCGAGCTGCGCGATCGTCGTCGCGACGATGAGCCCCGTCGACACGCCCATCGACCAGTACGCGTCGTCGAAGGCTTCCGCGAAGTTCTGACCGTAGAAGCCGACGATCAGTGTCGGCACGAGCACGAGAGACGCGACGACGGTGAGCTTCTTGACGATGTCCGAGTTCGCCTCGGCGATCTGCGACTGATGGTGATCGCGCACGCCCGCGAGCAGGTCGCGAGCGATGTCGAGCTCCTCGGTCGCACGCTGGAGCGACTCGTACGTCTCGCCGAAGAGCCGCTCGACCTCGGGCGGGAAGAGGAGGTGCTCTCCGACCTCGATCCTCCCGTCGAGAATTCGCCGGACAGCAGCTCGGGTGGCGGACACAGCCTTGCGCAGGACGAGCAGCTCGTGCCGTAGCGACGAGACTCGTGCGCGCACGCGCCGCGCGGGCCAGTCGTCGATCGCGTCCTCGACCTCCTCGATCTCTGCGTACGACGAGTCGAGCGTCGTGAGGTACGAGTCGGCGATCTCGTCCACGATCCGGTGCACGAGGACACCGACCGGCTCGCCGGCTTCCGCGGCCGGGTGGAGCACCCCTACGTCGAACGGGACTCCTTCCGCGGGGGTCTTGCGGACGGTGACCAGGAGGTCCGGGGTCGCGACGACATCGATCTCCTGGTAGGAGACTCGGTCCTCCTCCGGCACCGGCCGTGTCGCCGCGAGCACGCCGAAGATCGAGGCTCCGTGCGCTTCCAGGAGCGGACGCTGCGCATGCCCGGCATCGGCCGCCGCCAGCACCTCGACGACCTCCGGATCGGCCTGGACCGGAAGCGCGGCGAGCACCTCTGCGCGCGTCGGATCCAGGAGGTCGATCCAGCGTGTGGCCACGGGTGGCGAGAGTACCGCCGCCCTCGGCCGGATCTGCCCGGCCTGGGGCTGTCGCTCGGCGCTACGCCGTCGTGGCGACGCTCGGGGCGGTGCGGTGCTTCTCCTCCTCGAGGAACCGCTGCGCGTCGAGCGCTGCCATCGTGCCGGAGCCTGCAGCGGTCACGGCCTGCCGGTACACGTGGTCCTGCACATCACCGGCCGCGAAGACGCCGGGGATGTTCGTCCGCGTCGAGCGGGGGTCGGTGACGAGGTAGCCCTGGTCGTCGTGGTCGAGCCAGTCGAGGAAGAGCGCCGTCGTCGGATCGTGCCCGATCGCGACGAAGATCCCGTCTGCCTCGATGTCCCTCGTCTCGTCGGTCACCGTGTCGCGCAGTCGCACGCCGGTGACCCGGCCCTCCTCCTCGCCGAGCACCTCTTCCACGACCGCGTTGAGGACGAACTCGATCTTCGGGTTCTCTCTCGCGCGGTCGTACATGATCGGCGATGCGCGGAATTCGTCGCGCCGGTGAACGACGACGACCTTGTCCGCGAAGCGCGTGAGGAACGTCGCCTCCTCCATCGCCGAGTCGCCGCCTCCGATGACCACGACGACCTTCTCGCGGAAGAACGCGGCGTCGCAGGTCGCGCAGTACGAGACGCCGCGACCCTGGAGGACCTGCTCCGAGGGAAGACCCAGCTGGCGCGCGCTCGCTCCAGTCGCGACGATCACGGCGTCGGCGCGATGCTCGTCCTCGCCCACGTAGACCCTGAATGGCCGCTCGGAGAAGTCGACGCGGGTGACGTCGTCGGTCAGGAACTCGGCGCCGAAGCGCTCCGCCTGGCGGCGGAAGTCAGCCATCATCGTCGGCCCGAGGACGCCCTCCGTGTAGCCAGGGTAGTTCTCGACGTCGCTCGTGATCATGAGCTGGCCGCCCCAGCTGAAGCCCTCGATGACCAGCGGCTTGAGATTCGCGCGCGCCGTGTAGAGCGCGGCTGTGTAGCCGGCGGGGCCACCTCCGATGATGATCACGTCGCGCACGTCGCTCACGAAAGTCTCCTTGCTCGTACGTTAGCCCGGTCGACGCCGACTGCGTCCTCCCGCGGGCACATATGGGTAAACGATGCGCCCTCCCCGAGTGTTCCACGTCCCGACGCGCCTGAAAACGGTACGAGCGCGCGTCACGCCGCGTCGGTACCCGTGGCGAAGACCTCCACCACGAGCTGCTCGTCCGGCTCCACGAGCTCGGCCGCGGCCAGCGCTCGCGTCTGCCGTTCGATCGGCTGAAGCTCCGGCGGCTCGATGCCGCTGATCCCGTGCCGCTCGAACCTCCGTGCCTGCACGAGCACCTGGCGCTCGAGCGAGCCGACGGTCTCGTTGTACGCCTTGACGGCCCCGTCGAGCGACTTGCCCATGCGGGCGAAGTGCGCTCCCATCGTCGAGAGCCGCTTGTACAGCTCGCGGCCGAGGTCGCTCACCTCGCGTGCGCTCTCGGCGATGGTCTCCTGCTGCCAGCCGTAGTGCACGGCCCGGAGCAGCCCGATCAGGTTCGTCGGCGAGGCGGGAATGACGTTGTTCGCGACCGCCAGCTCGACGAGCGATGGATCCTGCTCCAGCGCTGCGCGCAGGAAGGTCTCGTCGGGAAGGAACATGACGACGAACTCCGGTGTCGCGGGCAGCTCGCGCCAGTAGGCCTTCTGCCCGAGCTTGAGCACGTGGTCGCGCACATGGCGTGCGTGACTCGCGAGGCTTGCCACGCGCTCGTCCTCGGTCGCCGTCTCGCGGAACGCGTCGAGATACGCGACGAGCGGGACCTTCGAGTCGATCACGATCTGCTTGCGGCCGGGAAGGCGCACGACGACGTCCGGGCGCAGCATGCGGCCGTCGTCTGCCGTCGTCGTCGGCTGCTCGACGAAGTCGCAGTGCTCGACCATGCCGGCCATCTCGATCACGCGGCGCAGCTGGATCTCGCCCCAGCGCCCGCGCACGTGCGGGGCACGGAGCGCGGTGACGAGGTTGCCGGTCTCGGCGCGGAGCCGTTCCTGATCCGAGCGGAGCTGGCGCACGCTCTCGGTGAGCGTCCCATACGCCTCCTGGCGGACGCGCTCGACTCCCTGCAGCTGCTGGTCCATCCGCGCGAGCGAGTCCTTCAGGGGCCGCACGTGCCCGGAGAGGCGCGTCTCCGCGAGCTCGAGGAAGCGGGCGCTGTTCGCGTCGAGGGCCTGGGTCGAGATGCTCGCGATCGCCGACGTGACGCGCTCGTCGAAGCTCCTCCGGCCGACGTCGAGCTCGGCCTGGGCGTGGGCGAGTTCGCGCTCCAGTGCGCCGACTCGAGCAAGGCTGGCCACGCGCTCGCGTAGCACGGGCCGCAGCGCGAGGGACACGCCGATCGCGCCCAGCAACAGGCCCAGCAACAGGCCGACGATCAGTCCGCTGACGAGAGCTGTCACGACCATGGGCCGAAGAACGGTAGAGACGCGGGCGGACGGAGCGAAATCTGGCTTGCCTGCTACCGTACGCGCGCTTCATGGCCGAGAAACCACGTGTCAAGGCGCCCCAGAAGCGCGCGACGCCGTCCACCGGCAGCAGCGCCGACCGGAAACGCCTGGCGGTCATCGCGGCGGTGTCCGTGGCAGCCGTGCTGGCTGTTGCAGGCATCTTCTTCCTCATCGGCTCCGGCTCCGGGACCAGTGTGGAGGATGCCCGCGCCGCCCTCACCCAGGCCGGTTGCACGCTCCAGGAAGTGGACGCGCGGGCGGGCAACCACACGCTCGGGCCGGACGACGCGAGCAAGCGCTGGAACACCGACCCGCCGACGAGCGGCCCGCACTTCGGATTCAACCCGAACGGGACGCTCGGAACCGTCATCTGGGGCGCGTACGACGAGCCCGTCCAGCTCGCCAGAGCCGTGCACAACCTCGAGCACGGCGGCATCTACATCTTCTACGGCGACGACGTCTCGGACGAGGTCGTGGCCGACCTCCGCGACTTCTACGACCGGCACGAGAACGGGACGCTGGTCGCACCGCTGCCAAGGCTCGGGAACCAGGTCGCTCTCGGCGCCTGGGTCGCCGACGAGGACGGGACGGCGAAGGGCTACCTCGCCAAGTGCCCCGGGTTCGACGAGGACGCGTACTCGGCCTTCTTCTCGGCCTTCCAGTTCAAGGGCCCCGAGCGCTTCCCCTCGAGCGAGCTCCTCCCCGGCACGAACTAGCGCGGGGCTTCCTACACTGCGTTCGCCGGGGTGGCGGAACGGGTGAGACGCGCCCGCCTTAAAAGCGGGTGTCCCCACTGGGGGCGTGCGGGTTCGAGTCCCGCCCCCGGCACCTCGGGTCGGCTCAGCCGGACAGCATCCCGCTGACCAGGGCCCGCCACGTGATCGGGCCGACGATGCCGTCGGAGGTCGTCCCGACCGCGGTCTGGAATCCGCGCACGAACGCGTCCGTACGCGGGCCGAAGATCCCGTCCACCTGGACCGGAGGCCCCTCGCCGTCGGACTGGTCGTGGAACTTCATGACCTCCTGCACGCCGCGGACGGCGTCGCCGGTGCTTCCCTTCTTCACTTGCACGACGAGCTTCGGCCAGGTGAGAGGCCCGACGATCCCGTCGTCGTCGAGGCCGTTTGCCTGCTGGAACGCCTTCACCGCGCCTTCCGTCTGCGGGCCGAAGATCCCGTCCACGGTGACGGGGTGATTGCGGGCTCGGAGGACCTGCTGGAGCGAGCGGACGGGGAACACGTCGTCGCCGCGCCTGACGAGCGGCCAGGGTGCGATCGGATCTGGTGGCATGCGGGTCTCCTCTCGGACGTCGCTTGTCTCGACGGACCCACCGCAGGTGCTCGCTCGAGCGAGCGGATCGTGCTTGGCGAGTGGGTTATAGCGCCGTTTGAGCCGCCTGTGCGCGCGCCATGATCTCCTGGACGACCGCGGTCTTCGCGTCCGCATACTGCTGCACGTACTTCCAGTCCCGCGCGGCGAGCTCTCGCTTCGCGGCGGCGTAGAGCTCACGGTCGTCCGTGTCGGCCCGCAGCCAGTCGCGGAAGAGGAGCATCCGGTCGACCTCCTCGCAGCCCGCGGAGAACGTGTGCATGTTCACGTTCGTGTCCGGCCCCTTGAAGATCCGGTGCTCGTACCAGTCGGGCTCGCGGATGGCGAGGGGGTAGCCCGCCGCCTCGAGGTCGGGCACGTAGGCGGGCTCGTCGGCCGAGTCGGGCACCTCGAGGACGATGTCGATCAGCGGCTTCGCCGGAAGCCCGGGCACCGAGGTCGACCCGGCGTGCTCCATCCGTACGACGCGCTCGCCGAGAGCCGCGCGGACTCGAGCTTCCTCGCGCGCGAACAGCGCTGGGCCACTCCGGGTCGTACTCGCTGATCTCGATCGGCTTCGTGAGCGGCTGAAGGCCGCCGACCACGACGTCGGCGAGCTCTTTCTCGTACCACTCGACGTCGTTCGGATCGCGCCGCGCCAACGCTACGTGCGTCCGACCAGCCGCTTGCCGAAGCGACCGACGGCGTACATCGCACCGAGCCCCGCGCCCACCCCGAGCGCCATCAGGTTCGTCGTCGTGCACGTCCTGCATGCGTTGCAGCAGACCGCAGCCATCGGAGCCTGGTCGCCGACCTTCGCGGCCGCCTGCATCATCCGCCCCTGCCAGACCGGCTTCACGCGCGGAACTGTACTCGGCGAGGTCGCGGATTCGCGCGTGCGCACCCGGGTACACTCCGCCGGCCGTGGCGAGCACTCCGGAAGCGCTTGCCGATGCCCAGCTCGAGTGGGACACGCCGCTCTACCGCACGGCGGTCGCCCAGTTCGACCAGGCCGTCCCCTACGCGAAGATCCCCGACGAGATCGCGGAGCGCCTGCGGTACCCGGAGCGCTCGATCATCGTCAGCGTCCCGGTCCGCCTCGACGAGGGCCGGCGAGTCGTCTTCCCCGGCTACCGCGTCCAGCACTCGAGCATCATCGGGCCGACGAAGGGCGGGCTCCGCTACGACCCCGAGGTGACGCTCGGCGAGTGCGCCGCGCTCGCGATGTGGATGACGTGGAAGTGCGCTCTGCTGCGCCTTCCGTACGGCGGCGCCAAGGGCGGGGTGCGTTGCGAGCCGCGGACTCTTTCGTCGACCGAGCTCGAGCGACTCACACGCCGGTTCACCTCCGAGCTGCTGCCGTTCATCGGCCCGCAGGAGGACATCCCCGCTCCCGACATGGCCACGAACGAGCAGACGATGGCCTGGATGATGGACACGTACTCGATGCAGCGCGGGTACGCGGTGCCCGAGATCGTCACCGGGAAGCCGATCGCGATCGGCGGCTCCGTCTTCCGCCACGAGGCGACCGGCGCGGGCGTCGTGATGGTCGTCGCGCGCGCGTGCGAGCGCCTCGGCTGGGCGCTCTCGGAGCAGCGCTGCGTCGTCCAGGGCTTCGGCAACGTCGGCGGGATCGCAGCTCTCGAGCTCGCCGAGCGGGGAGCGACCGTGATCGCGGTCTCGGACGTGTCCGGAGGAATCCACTCTCCCGGCGGGCTCGACATCGCCGCGCTCCACGAGTACGTCCGCGAGCACAGTTCGCTCGAGGGCTGCGATGCCGGTGCGCGGATCACGAACGAGGAGTTGCTCGAGCTCGAATGCGACATCCTCGTCCTGGCCGCGCGCGAGGACCAGATCACCGACGAGAACGCGCCCAACGTGCGCGCGCGGATGGTCGCCGAGGGCGCGAACGGGCCGACGTCGCTGGAGGCCGACGCGATCCTCGCGCTCCGCGGGATCCCCGTGCTGCCGGACATCCTCACGAACGCGGGCGGCGTGACGGTCTCGTACTTCGAGTGGGTGCAGGACCTCGGGCGGCTCTTCTGGACCCGCGACGAGATCCGCGCGAAGCTCTCCGAGAAGCTGTCGGACGCGTTCGACCGCGTCTGGGATCTCTCGGAAGAGAGAGGGATCTCGTTGAGAACGGCGGCGCTCGTCTCCGGAATCCGCGACGTCGCGAGCGCGCTCGAGGCGCGCGGGATCTTCCCGTGACGGTCGTTCGCGAAGGGATGGTCCCGGAGCCGGGGCATCTCTCCGCAGCCGACTCCGCGCAGGCCGCGGGCGAGCTGCTCGAGCGCCCGGAGGTGCGTGCGGTCTACGTGACGAGCGGCGAGCGCCTCGTCGGCGTGGTCACGCGTAAGACCCTCGTGCGGGAGGTCGTCGCGGCGGGCCGGGACCCTGCGTCGACGCCGCTCGGCGAGATCGCCGAGCCACCGGAGAACACGATCGGGCCCGACGTGCCGCTCGAGGACGCATTCCGCTTCCTCGAGGAAGCGGACGCGGAGCGGGTGCCCGTCGTGGACGAGGAGGGACGTCTCATCGGCGTTCTCTCACGCAGCGTCCTCCAGCGCCGGCTCGCCGAGGACGAGGAGCCGCCTGCGGAGGACGAGCCGCCGGTGCTGCCGCCTAGCGCGTAGGCGCCGCTCTAGCAGCAGGTATAGGCGCCTGGAGGAGCCGCGCCTTCTTCCTGCTCGGGCAACTCGGCGGCGGCGAGGGCCGCGCCGTGGAGGATGTCGCGCTCCGAGGCCTCGATCTCCTCGATTCCGTACGCAGCCATCACCTCGCGCAGCACGAGGACACCTGCGACGATCACGGGCGCCCGCCCCGGCTCGAGCCCCGGGACCTCGAGGCGCTCCGCGAGCCGCATCGACGCGAGCCGCTCGAGCTCACGGTCGACCGCGGCGCGGGAGAGGCGGTGGCCGTGCGTTCGCTCCGGGTCGTACTCGGCGAGTCCCAGGTCCAGCGCGGCGAGCGTCGTGATCGTGCCGGCGACGCCGATCGCGGCCCGGGCGTGGAAGGGGGGCAGAAGCGAGCGAACGTACGCGGCCGCCGCGTCGAGCTCGTCCCGCGTCGGCGGATCCGAGTGGAGGAATCGCTCCGTGAGCCGCACGCACCCGACGTCGAGGCTCGTCGACGCGAGCGGCCGGCCGTTCGAGCCGAGGACGAGCTCCGTCGAGCCGCCCCCGATGTCGACGATCAGCGTGCCTCCGGGCAGCGACCGTCCCGCGGAGACACCGCGGTACATGAGCCCGGCTTCCTCCTCGCCGGCGAGGAGGCGCGTCGTGAACCCGTAGCTCCACTCGACCTCGCCGAGGAACGCCTCCCCGTTCTCGGCGTCGCGGATCGCGCTCGTCGCGATCGCCAGCGTCTTCGTCGCGCCGAGCTCCTCGAGCCGGCGCCGGTAGCCGGCCAGACAGTTTCGGACCCGCGCGATCGGGACGGGGAGGAGGAGCCCGCGCTCGTCGACGCCTTCACCGAGCCGCGTGATCGTGAGCTCGCGTGCGACCTCGTCGACCCGGCCCTCGGCGACGTCCGCGACGAGCAGGCGCGTCGAGTTCGTGCCGAGATCGACCGCTGCGACCCGCGTCACCGTGCGGGTAGGAAGACGCGGAGCCAGTGGAGACGCGCCTGCGCGCGCTCGACGGAGTCGCGCAGCACCTGGAGCTGCGCGCGCGACCGGCGGAGCTGGGCGAGGGCGACCTCGAGCTCCCGGCTCGACCGGTCGAAGGCGTCGAGGTGCCGGTCGATCTCGGAGGCCTTCGTCTCGAGCGCCGCGAGAGGCTCGGAAACCGCCTTGCCGGTGCGCTTCGCCTGTCGGAACAGGCCCAGTCCTCGCACGATCGCGAAGACGAGCGCCGCGAGCGAGGCGACGAGGCCGATGAGGAACGCCAGCAGCACCATCGCGGCGATCGTACCAGCGAGGCAATTCGTGGCTGAGGTCCGAAAACTGGATCCAGAGCTGAGCAGTTTGGGATCCGAGATACTGGGTATCAGACCGCACTTGCGGGGTGTTTACAGCATCCGAGGCTTCGTCTAGGATCCGAACCTTGGTGATCTCGGACACAATCGAGCGAACGGAGGGGGAGATGGGCCGGATGGGGAACGACGCGAACGGCAAGGCGAACGGCAGGACGAACGGCACGGTCACGGGCGGGCGCTGGGAGGGGATCGAGCGTCCGTACGACCAGGCCGACGTCGACAAGCTTCGGGGCAGCATCCACATCGAGCACACGGTCGCCCGCCTCGGTGCCGAGCGCCTGTGGAGCCTGCTGCACGAGAAGCCGTACGTCGCGGCGCTCGGCGCCCTCACCGGTGCGCAGGCCGTGCAGATGGTCAAGGCCGGCCTCGAGGCGATCTACCTTTCCGGCTGGCAGGTCGCGGCCGACGGCAACCTCGCCGGCGAGACGTATCCGGACCAGAGCCTGTATCCGGCGAACAGCGCACCAGCTCTCGTGCAGCGGATCAACAACGCGCTCGTCCGCGCCGACCAGATCGACTCGGCCGAGGGCCGGAACGGGACGCACTGGCTCGCGCCGATCGTCGCCGATGCGGAGGCCGGATTCGGCGGGCCGCTCAACGCGTTCGAGCTCATGAAGTCGTTCATCGCGGCGGGTGCCGCCGGAGTCCACTTCGAGGATCAGCTCTCGTCCGAGAAGAAATGTGGCCACCTCGGCGGGAAGGTGCTCGTGCCGACGAGCCACTTCGTCCGGACGCTCGTCTCGGCGCGCCTCGCCGCGGACGTCCTCGACGTCCCGACCGTCCTCGTCGCTCGCACCGACGCGCTCTCCGCGACGCTCCTGACGAGCGACGTGGACGAGCGCGACCATGCGTTCCTCACCGGCGAGCGGACCCCGGAAGGCTTCTTCCGCGTCCAGCCCGGGATCGAGGCACCGATCGCACGGGCGCTCGCGTACGCGCCGTACGCGGATCTCATCTGGTGCGAGACCTCGACTCCGGACCTCGACGAGGCGGCGCAGTTCGCGGAGGCCGTGCACGCGCAGTATCCGGGCAAGCTCCTCGCCTACAACTGCTCGCCGTCCTTCAACTGGAAGAAGCACCTCGACGACAGGACGATCGCGTCCTTCCAGCGAGAGCTCGCCGACCTGGGTTACCGTTTCCAGTTCGTGACGCTCGCCGGCTTCCACGCGGTCTGTGCCTCGATGTTCGACCTGGCACGAGGCTACGACGCCGAGGGCATGAGCGCATACGTCCGGCTCCAGGAGCAGGAGTTCGCGCTCGAGGAGTTCGGGTACACGGCGACGCGCCACCAGCGCGAGGTCGGAGCGGGGTACTTCGACGCGGTGCTCGGTGCGGTCACGGGCGGCGAGAGCTCGACGCTCGCGCTCAAGGGCTCGACCGAGGAAGAGCAATTCGTGCCGGCAGCGTGAGCACGGAGGCGACCACAGCCGGCGTCACCGTCCTCGCCGCGGACGAGGCCGGGATCCTCACCCCGGAGTCGCTCGAGCTCGTCGCGGCACTCGAGCGTGAGTTCGGCGATCGCCGCCGGGAGCTCCTGCGCGCCCGCGGGGAGCGCCAGGAGCGGATCACGGCAGGCGAGCTCCCGGACTTCCTCGAGGAGACGCGCTCGGTTCGTGACGGCGACTGGCGGGTCGCTCCCGTCCCTCGGGACCTCCAGGACCGCCGGGTCGAGATCACGGGCCCGGCGGGCGACCGGAAGATGGTCGTCAACGCGTTCAACTCCGGCGCCCGCATCTACATGTCGGACTTCGAGGACGCGAACTCGCCGACCTGGGCGAACGTCGTCGGCGGGCAGCAGAACCTCACCGATGCGATCGAGCGCACGATCTCGGTCGAGAGCGGCGAGAAGACGTACGAGCTCGGCGCCGAGATCGCCGTCCTGCTCGTGCGCCCGCGCGGCTGGCATCTGCTCGAGAAGCACGTCGAGGTCGACGGACGGCCGGTGTCGGCGAGCTTCTTCGACTTCGGCGTCTACCTCGCGCGGAATGCCGAGCGCCTGCTCGAGGCTGGAAGCGGTCCGTACTTCTACCTCCCGAAGCTCGAGAGCCACCTCGAAGCGCGGCTCTGGAACGACGTCTTCGTGTTCGCGCAGAAGCGCCTCGGGCTTCCGGCCGGCACGATCAAGGCGACGGTCCTCATCGAGACGATCCTCGCGGCATTCGAGATGGACGAGATCCTGTACGAGCTGCGTGAGCACTCGGCCGGGCTCAACGCCGGACGCTGGGACTACATCTTCTCCGCGATCAAGAAGTTCCGCGACCGCGACGACTTCGTCCTGCCCGACCGGGCGGCGGTGACGATGGCCGTGCCATTCATGCGGGCCTACACGGAGCTCCTGGTCAAGACGTGCCACAAGCGCGGCGCGCACGCGATCGGGGGCATGGCGGCGTTCATCCCGAGCCGCCGCGACGCCGAGGTGAACGAGCGCGCGCTCACGCGCGTCCGCGAGGACAAGCTGCGCGAGTCGGGTGACGGCTTCGACGGCACGTGGGTCGCGCACCCCGACCTCGTACCGGTCGCGCGCGAGGTCTTCGACGAGGCTCTCGGTGAGCGCCCGAACCAGGTCGAGCGCCTGCGTGACGACGTCTCGGTCGACGCCGCGGAGTTGCTGGACGTCGCCGCCACTCCGGGTGACGTCACCGACGACGGCGTGCACGCGAACGTGTCCGTCGGCATCCGCTACCTCGCCGCCTGGCTCTCGGGCACGGGCGCCGCAGCGATCGACAACCTCATGGAGGATGCCGCGACCGCGGAGATCTCGCGCTCGCAGGTCTGGCAGTGGCTGCGCCACGGACGGGTCGAGCGCGCGGAGGTCGAGAACGCGATCGCCGTCGTCGCGGCCGAGCTGCCGGACGATGCGGTCTCCGACCGCGCCCGTGCGCTCTTCGAGCAGGTCGTGCTCGGCGAGGAGTTCGAGGAGTTCCTCACCCTGCCCGCCTACGAGCAGCTGCTCGAGCTGGAGCAGGCTTGACCGACCACCTCGGGACCAAGGCCGACGACATCGCCCTTGCGCTCGAGGAGGCGATCGTCTCCGGCGAGATCCCACCCGGCAGCGTGCTGCGCCAGGAGCACCTGTCGGAGCAGTTCAACGTCAGTCGTACGCCGGTACGCGAGGCACTACGGCGCCTCGCTGCTCTCGGGCTCGTCACGTTCGAGCCGAACCGTGGCGTCAGGGTTCGTATGCTCGCGCGTGACGAGCTTCGGGAGGCCTTCCTCGCCCGCGCAGAGCTCGAGAGCCTCGCGACGGAGATCGCGACGCCGAAGATGACGACCGCCGACCTCGACGCGCTCGTCGACGCCGAGCGGCGGTTCAGCGAGGTCACGCAGGAGCTCGTCGAGGTGAGCCACGCCGGCCGGCAGGACCTGCCGCTCGCGCGCGAGTGGCTGCTCGCGAACCACGCGTTCCACGACGTGATCTACGCGGCCGCGCAGGTGCCGCTCATCGAGCGCATGGCGAAGGCGGCACGCCGGACGTTTCTCGTGAAGCCCGTCTGGGCGACCGGCGCGGACCTCGACGAGCTGTACCGCAAGAACGACCGGCAGCACCGCGCGATTCGCGAGGCGATCATGGCGCGGAGCCCGGAAGGGGCTCGTGTCCTCGCGCGGGAGCACGTGCTCTCGTCGGGGCGGCTGCTCGAGGCGATCCTCGACAAGGTCTCGAAGCAGACACGCGAGCCCGCGCTCGTCGGCGAGCCCGGCTGAGAGCTCTCGCTCGCGGGCGCGCTGGACGCCCCGCACGGTCCGATAGACACTGCGGCGATGAATCGGGAGGCTGCCGCACGGGAGACGCCGCCGACCGCGGTCGGGCGGTCCGCCGCGAGACCGTTCGTCGGACGGGCCCAGGAGCTCGCCGACCTCGCGTCCGCGCTCGAGGAGGCGGTGGCGGGCCGCGGCTCACTCGTCCTCCTCACGGGCGAGCCCGGCATCGGCAAGACCCGACTGATGAGCGAGCTCGCGCGGACCGCCTCCGAGCGCGAGGTGAGCGTCGTCACGGGTCGCTGCTGGGAAGAGGGCGGCGCACCCCCGTACTGGCCCTGGATGCAGGTCGTTCGCTCCCTTGGAGGCGACCTCGAGCGCTTCGTCGGGCCGACCTCGCCGATCGGGTCGCGCGGGGCGTCCGGTGCCGTCGTCCCGGAGGGCGAGCGCGTTCGCCTCTTCGACGACGTCGGCCGGTTCCTCGCGGCGGCCGCGTCCGAGGAGCCGCTCCTGGTGACGCTGGACGACGTCCATGCCGCCGACGAGCCCACTCTTCTGCTGCTTCGCTTCCTCGGCCAGTCGCTCTCGGAGGCGAGGGTCCTGCTCGTCGCCTCCTATCGCGACGCCGAGAGCCGGGTGCTCGAGCGCGCCGAGGTCTTCGCGGAGCTCGCGCGGGCGGGCCAGCGGATCCCTCTTCGCGGCCTCACGTCCGCGGACGTCGAGTCGTACGTCGAGACGGTGACCGGGACGAAGCCGACGAACCAGGTCGCCGAGCGGTTGCAGGAGGTCACCGCCGGCAACCCGTTCTTCGTCGAGGAGATCGTGCGCCTGCTGGCCGTCGACGACACGCTCAGGAGCCTCGACGAGCCGGCGAGCGACCCGTTCCTCCGCATCCCCGAGGAGATCCGCGTGCTCATCCGCCGCCGGGTGGCGGGCCTGACGCGCGAGGCGGTCGGGGCCCTCAGGGTCGCGGCGGTCATCGGGCGGGAGTTCGACCTCCATCTCCTCCAGCACACGAGCAGGCTGAGCCCGTCCGGGCTCCTCGACGTGCTCGGTGAGGCGGCGGCCGTCGGCGTCATCGCGGAGCTGCCCCTGACGCCACGTCGGTACTCGTTCGCCCACGAGCTCGTTCGCGAGACGCTGTACGACGATCTTCCGCCCGCGCGCCGTCTCGAGCTGCACCAGAAGGTCGGCCAGCTGCTCGAGAGCGTGTACAGCGACGACCTCGGGCCGCACCTGACGGAGATCGCCCGGCACCTGTACCTGGCGGCGCCCGTCGGGGATGCAGCCGCGGCGCTCGAGTACGTCGTCCGTGCCGGAGATCACGCGCGTGCGCTCTTCGCGTACGAGGAGGCGACGGTCCACTACCGGCACGCGCTCGAGCTGCTCCCCCTGGTCGGCGAGGCCTCCGGCGAGCGGCGCTGCGAGCTTCTCCTCCGGCTCGGCGACTCGCAGTGGCGCTCGGGGGACGGGACCGAGGCGCGGATGACGTTCGAGGAGGCGATCGGGGCGAGCCGGAGGCTCGAGAACGGCGACCTGCTCGCACAGGCCGCGCTCGGCTACGTGACGGCACTCGGCGGCTTCCTCCTCTATGCACGCTTCGAGGTGGGCGGGACCGGTGTCGGGCTCCTGGAGGAGGCGCTCGCCGGACTCCCGGCCGGGGACAGCTCGCTGCGCGCACATCTGCTCGCGCACCTCGCGCTCGAGATGTGGTCGGGCCACGAGCCGGTCGAGCAGCGCGTCCGCGTGAGCCAGGAGGCGATCGAGATGGCGCGGCGACTGGGCGACTCCGAGGCGCTCGTCACGGCGCTGCACTCGCGCCACTGGGCGCTCACGACGCCGGGCATGGCGCTCGAGCGGCTCACACACACCGAGGAGATGCTCCGCGTCGCGAAGGAGACCGTGAACCCCGAGGTGGAGTTCCTCGCCCACAACGCGAGATTCCACTGCTTCCTCGAGCTCTGCGACCGGCGTGGCATGGAGGCCGAGACCCAGGCAATGACGGAGATCGCCGAACGGCTACGTCAGCCGTTCTACCGCTGGCACACGGTCTGCCTGCGGACGCTGCGCGCGACGCTCGACGGTCGCATGGACGAGGCCGAGCGACTGGCCGAGGAGGCGCTGGAGCTGGGGCGGCTCCGCCGGAGCGAGTACACGACATACGTCTTCCGCTACGCACAGATGCTGGCGATCCGCTGGGCGCAGGGCCGGCTGCACGAGGTGTGGCCGGAGATCGAGGATCACGACCGCCGCTTCCCGTGGATCCCCCGCTGGCGCGATCCGCTGGTCGCCGCCGAGCTCGGCGACGAGCCGATGGCACGCCGAGAGCTCGAGCTCCATGCTGGACGCGGGTTCACCGACCTCCCGCGCGACGGCCTCTGGATCCTCCACCTGTGCTCGCTCGCCGAGGCGGCGGTGCTCGTCGGCGACCTCGAGCGCGCGAGCGAGCTGTACGAGCTCCTGCTCCCACACGACGACGACAACGCCGTGTCGTACACGCAGCAGCCGTTCGGACCCGTCGCGCTGCGGCTGGGGAAGCTGGCTGCCCTGCTCGGACGCTGGCAGGAGACCGACCGGCACTTCGCGACCGCCCTCGCCCGCTGTGAGCTCCTCGGCGCCCGCGCGATTCGCGCCCGCGTCCTCCTCGAGCACGCGAGTGCGCTCGCAGCCCGCGGCGAGCCGGCGGACCGCGGCCGGCTGGAGGCGATGGTCGAGGAGGCGGCGGAGCTCAGCGAGGAGCTCGGCCTCAGTGGGCTCGTCGAGCGCGCTTCTGCGATTCGCGGACGCCCGGCGGATGGGGCGACGGACGGGGAAGCGGTCTTCAGGCGCGAGGGCGAGTTCTGGACCGTCGCGTACGACGGACAGACGATCAGGCTCCGCGACGTGAAGGGTCTTCGCTACATCGCCTCGCTCCTCGCGTACCCCGGCCGCGACGTGCACGTGCTCGAGCTGGTGAGCGCCGCCTCGGGAGGACGGGCCGAGGCCGGCTCGGAGCACGCCGGCCCGGAGCTCGCGACGTCCCGGCTGTCGGATGCCGGCACGCTGCTCGACGAGCAGGCGAAACGGGAGTACCGGGAGCGGCTCGAGCAGCTCGCCGCCGAGCTCCAGGAGGCACGCGACTGGCGCGACCCGGAGCGCGTTGCCCGCCTCGAGGAGGAGATCGACGTCGTGACTCAGGAGCTCGCGCAGGCAGCGGGGCTCGGAGGCCGCGACCGGACCTTCTCGTCGCCGGCGGAGCGCGCGCGCATCAGCGTGACGAAGGCGATCCGGACCGCCATCAAGCTCATCGGCAACCAGTGCCCGGAGCTCGCCGCGCACCTCGAGGAGTCGATCCAGACCGGGCGCTTCTGCTCGTACGCGACACCCGGCGCCGCTCCGCCGCGCTGGTCGCTCTGAGGTGGCGCTCGCGGAACGATAGTTCCGTTGCGATTCACACCTACCGAATGGGGAACTACCGACGAAAGGAGTCGCTGTGACATCGGTTCGAGAGGTCGGGGAGGGGACCGCGACCGTCTACTCGCTCGAGGGCACGCTGATCGAGGCATGCTCGTGCAACGTCAACTGCCCGTGCTGGATCGGGGAGGATCCGGATCTCGGCGAGTGCTTCGCCATCGTCGCGTACGGCATCGAGACGGGGCAGATCGGCGAGCTCGACGTCTCAGGGCTCAACCTCGTCCTCATCTGCCACATCCCGGGCAACGTCCTGGCTGGGAACTGGCAGATCGTCGCGCTCGTCGACGAGCGCGGGACGCAGGAACAGCGTGACGCGCTCCTGAGCGCGTTCACCGGCAAGCTCGGCGGCCCGCTGGGCGACCTCTGGACGGCACTCATCGGCGAGGTGAAGGGCGTCGAGTTCGTGCCGATCAGTCACGAGGTCGTGGGGGGCAGCGGGTCGCTGCGCGTGCCGGGCCTCGTGGAGACGGAGATGGAGCCCTACCGCGGGCCTGACGGCAGCGTCACGACGCTGCAGAACTCCGTCTTCTCGACCGTGCCCGGCTCGGCGGCCTTCATCGCCAAGGCCGGGGTGAACCGGGTCGAGCTCCCGGACTACGGCATGAGCTGGGAGTACGAGGGCAGGAACGCGATCCAGTCCGAGTGGAAGATCGAGCACTCGGCGTGACCGAGCCGAAGGCGAGGGAGGCGGCTTGAGCGCGATTGCTCCTCCGCTCGGACGAGCGCGCCGCCACGCGCCCGTCCCGGTGCTCGTCGCCATCGCGGTGGCGTGGACCGTGGCCGTCGTCGCGGAGGTGACAGGAGCGGCCGGGGCGCTCCATCACGACGCTCTGATCGAGGAGGGCGGCCCGCAGCTGTGGGTCGCCCTCCTCCTCTTCCTCGCCGCCTGGCAGGCGATGGTGGCGGCGATGATGCTGCCCTCGAGCCTGCCGCTGATCAGGCTCTTCGACGCCGTCAGTCGTCAACACGAGCACTCGGTGCGGGTGCGGGCCGCGTTCCTCGGTGGCTACGTCGCCGTGTGGACGGCGTTCGGGGCGCTCGCCTTCCTCGGGGACGTCGTCGTGCATCGCACCGTGCACGCGGTTCCGGCGCTGGCCGAGCACCCGACGCTGATCGCGGGCAGCGTGCTCGCGCTCGCGGGCGCCTTCCAGTTCTCGGAGCTGAAGGAGCAGTGCCTGTCGAAGTGCCGCATGCCTGGCCCGTACCTCCTCGCCCGCTATCGCCGGGGCGCTGCTGCCGGGTTCCGGCTCGGATCCGGCCACGGCCTGTACTGCCTGGGGTGCTGCTGGGCGCTGATGCTCGTGATGTTCGCGGCCGGGGTCGCCGTCCTCTGGTGGATGGCCGCGCTGACGGCAGTGATGGTGTACGAGAAGACCGGTCGCCTCGGGCCCCGCCTCACGCCGATCGTGGGCTTCGGGCTCCTCGCCCTCGCCGCGCTGACGTTCGCGCAGCCGTGGCTTGCGGGCGTCCTCGCAGACTGACACTCGCACGCCGCCGTCCCGTGCAGCGGCCTTGCACAACTGTTCCCGGCCGGTTCACGCCTTCAGGGCAACAGACCCAGGAGGTGGAGGATGTCTCGAACCACAATTCGGCTCGGTGCGCTTTCCGGCGCGGTGGTGCTCGCGGCGGCGTTCGTCGTCGGGCTCGTCGCCCTGCCGGCAGCCGGCAGCAGTAGCGGCGGGCACCACGGCGCACACAAGGCGAAGCAGGAGCGGTACCTCTATGTCGCGACCATCGCGCAGAGCGCTGCCGACCCGGACTTCGTCGCGGTAGTCGGCGCCGATCCGAGTCGGTCCGACTACGGAAAGATCGTCAACCGCATCGACATGCCGAACGTCGGCGACGAATTGCACCACTTCGGCTATTCGAACGATCAGAAGCGCCTCATCGTGCCGGGCCTCTTCTCGAACCGGATCCACGTGTTCGACGTCGGGCCGGACGGCAAGAGCATGGCTCTGCGTGCCGTCAACGAGTCGCTGGCGGCGGACAGCGGCTACGTGGTCCCGCACGGCTCGATGACGATGGCTCGGGGCAAGACGTTCGTGCCGATGATCGGGTCGGCGACCGACACCACGCAGCCGGGCGGAATCGTCGAGATCGACGACAAGACGGGCGAATTCGAGCGCCACTTCGGCCCGGGACCGGTTCGCGATCCGGGCGACCTCGGCCCGAAGTACATGTACGACTTCGCCGCTCCGAGCGACAGCAACAACGCGATCAGCACGACCTTCGGGCCGCCTGCGCTCTGCGGAGGCGGGATCGACCCGACGTGCCTCGGTGGCGAGGTGGCCGTGTGGGACCTCAAGGGCGAAGAGGTGATCCAGACGGCGAGCCTCGGGGCGCACAGCGGTGCACTCGAGGTGCGCTTCATCAGGAAGCCCGGCGTCCGGCGAGCGTTCATCAACACGCCCGGCACGAGCGCGATCTGGCTGGCCGACGACGACGACCACGACGGCGTCTACGACTTCCAGCAGGTGCTCGGGCCCGACGACGGCCTCGTGCTCCCGGCGGACATGCTGCTCTCGTACGACGAGAAGCACATGTACGTCACCAACTGGTTCGGGAACACGGTGCAGCAGTTCGACATCGCGGACCCCTTCAACCCGGTGCTGAAGGCGACGGTCCCGGTGCCGCATCCGAACATGCTCCGGCTGAGTCGGGACAACAGCCGGCTCTACGTCTCCAACTCGCTGCTGACGCCGTGGGACAACGACCCGGACTTCGGCGCTCCTCGCAACGACGACTACGGCATCTGGCTGTTCGAGGTGGACACGCGTTCGGGAAGCCTGACCTCGGCTACGCCGGACGGAAGCGCCTGGGTCGGCTTCACCGCGGTTGGCAAGAAGACCGGGACCGGGCCTGCCGGCCCGCACATGATGCTCTTCGACCCGAGCATCCCGCTGGAACACGGTGAGCACTGACATTCGTGCTCGTTGCCCGCGCCGCGCCTGGAGGGGCGGCGCGGGCAACGCCCGCTCGGCGACTCGTCGGCTGTTGCCGGCTTGCCGCCGGCGCGTACCATCCGGTGACCGCATGTCTCGTCGAAACGTCGTCTGGCTCTTGACGCTGCCGCTCGCGGTCGTCGGATCGCAGGTGGCGCACTCGCTCGCGTACCGGCTTGCGAGCGGCGACGACGTGTCGCACGAGCTCGCCTCGACCGGGCACGCGTACCTCGACCACGCACCGCTCGCGCTCGGCGTGTGCGCCGCGCTCGTCGTCCTCGCGCTCGCACGCGAGCTCGTGGGCGTCGTCCGTGGGCACGCTCGCGTCACCGGCCCGTCGGCGCTCACGTTCGCAGTCCTCGCTCCGGCCATCTTCGTCGGCCAGGAGCACTTCGAGCGGCTGGCGCACCAGGGCGCGCTGCCGACCTCGCTCCTCGTCGAGAAGACCTTCCTGCTCGGCCTCGCCCTGCAGCTGCCCTTCGCGCTCGCGGCCTACGGGCTTGCGCGACTGCTTCTCCGCGCTACGCGCGCCGTAGCCCGGCTGCTCGCATCGCCGCGTATCGCCGTCCTCCACAGCCGTTCCACGTGGGGTCTCGGCGCAACCTGGATTCCAGGCTCGGCCTCGACCGGGCTCGCGCTCGGTCCTCGCGGGCCGCCCTCCTTGCTCGTCGTCTGACGTTCCGCGGGTGACCGCCCGATCACGGGCGCCGCCTGCTTCGACGAGCAAGGAAGGAGAGAGGGATCACCAGAACGCCAAGCAAGCGTGTCCGCGCGGTCGCCGTTGCGGCGGCGATCGTGTCCGTGCTCTGCGTACCGTCGTCGGCGCTCGCGCACGCGAGCCTCGTCGAGACGACGCCCGCCGACGGGGCGGTCCTCGACCGCTCTCCGTCGACGGTCGTCCTCCGCTTCGACGAGGCGGTCGCCACGGTCGCGGGCTCGGTGCGCGTCTTCGACTCGGACGTGAACCGCGTGGACGACGGCAACATCGAGAAGCCGTCTTCCGACTCGGTTTCGGTCGGCCTGCCCGCCGACCTTCCGGACGGGACGTACGTCGTTGCCTGGCGCGTGCTCTCCGCAGACTCGCATCCGATCCGGGGCGCGTTCGCGTTCTCGGTGGGCGAGCCGGTGGCCGATACGGCCGACGTCGTCCAGGCGGTGCTCGACCAGGAAGCCGGGTCGGAGTCCGTCGACCTCGCGCTCGCGATCGTCCGCTATGTCGGCCTGGCTCTGATCCTGCTCTGCGTCGGCGGGGCCGCGGTCCTCGCATACGTGGCCGACCCGCGCGAGCTCAGCGGCACGTGGCACTGGAAGACGCTCGCGCTCGCCGGCGTGCTGCTCGCGCTCGACTCGCTTGCCTGGATCGCCCTGACCGGGGTCAAGGCGGCCGGGTTCGGGCTCGGGGAGCTCTTCACGTGGTCGCTGTCCCGCGAGGTGGTGGAGACGGGCTTCGGTCAGGCGTGGGCGCTTCGAGCGGTGCTCGGTCTCGCGCTCGCCGCGGTCGCGTTCGCGGCTCTCCGGCGACGTACGGCTCCGACCTCGGGCCTCCTCTTCCTCGCGTCCGCGATCGCGATCACGCCGGCCCTGTCCGGACACGCGCGGCTCGAAGGCGCGCTCGGGATCCTGAGCGACGCGGTACACGTCCTCGCCGCCGGAGTCTGGGCCGGTGGTCTCGCGTTCCTTGCTCTCCTGCTCGTCGAAGCAGGCGGTGACCGCTGGTCGTTCGCTGCCCGCGCCGTTCCGCGATTCTCGTTGCTCGCGGTCGCCTCGGTGGCCGCGCTCGTTGCGACCGGTCTCGTGAGCGGCTTTCTCGAAGTGCGCTCCCTCGAGGCGCTCTGGAACACGACCTACGGGCAACTCCTGCTCGCGAAGGTCGCGCTCCTCGTGCCGCTGGTTGCGCTCGGCGCGTTCAACAACAGGGTCTCCGTGCCTCGCCTGCGGGCGGCGGCGGCGGGGCCAGGGGAAAAGCGCGCGTTCGTCCGCACCGTCGGCGTCGAGCTGGCTCTGCTGCTCGTCGTCGTCGGGGTGACCACCGCTCTCGTCGCGGAGCCTCCGGCCAAGGCGCAGGCAGCAGTAGCGTCCGGGCCGGTCACACGCGAGGGCGAGGTCGGGCCGTACACGTTCAACGTCACGGTCGATCCGGCAGAGACCGGGCCGAACTCGGTGCACGTGTACCTGCTCGATCGCAACGGCCGGATCGCGGAGGCTGACGAGATTGCAATGTCGGCCACGCTCCCGGAGGTCGATGTCGGGCCGCTCGAGCTCGAGACGACCCCGGCCGGCCCCGGTCACGTCGCGGCAGTCGCGGAGCTCCCGCTTCCCGGTGACTGGCGTCTCCAGCTCGACGTCCGCAAGGGCGACTTCGACCAGTGGAGCGCCGTCGTCGATCTTCCAATCGGAAAGGACTCGGATGCGTAAGACGATCCTCATCATCGGCGCGGTTGCGTCGTCCCTCGTCGTCATCGGGACCGCTGCCGCGCATGTCGGCACGACGCCGTCACAGGCTCCGGCCGGCCAGACCACCGTCATCGGCTTCACGATCGGCCATGGCTGCGAGGGCTCGCCGACCCGCTCGGTCTCGATCCGCCTACCGGCCGGTATCACGTCGGCGAAGCCGAGGCCGAAGGCCGGATGGACGATCCAGGTCAAACGCGGCCGACTGCCGCAGCCGGTGAAGGACTTCGAGGGGAACACGATCCGCAACGGCGTGCTCGAGGTCACGTGGCGGGGGAACTTGCCGGACGCCTACTACGACACGTTCGAGCTCAGGCTCAGGACTGCCGAACGCTCCTGGCCGGACGCTGTACTTCCCGACCGTCCAGCGCTGCGCACGGGGCCTGCACCGCTGGATCGAGATCCCGCGGGCGGGCCAGGCGGAGCCTGAGGAGCCGGCCCCGGCGGTCAGGCTCGTGAGGTCGAGCGGCGGTCACGGGTAGGCGTGACGCGACGACGTAGGTCGTGGGCGGCGGCCGTCGCGACGGCCGCCGCCCTCGTCGTCGTTCCAGCCGCTGCCGCTCACGGCGGCGGCGGCGATCTCGGGTTCCGCTCGGAGGTGACGCGAGTGTCTCCGTCCGTCGCGGGGCTGACCGTCGCGGTCCGCGACTACGACGACCGGCTCGAGCTGACGAACGACACGGGCCGACCACTTGCGATCCTCGGCTACGAGGGTGAGCCGTACCTCGAGTTCCGCGACGGAAGAGTCTTCCGGAACTCGCGCTCGCCGGCGACGTACCTGAACGACGACCGCTTCGGAGACGTCTCGCTCCCCATGGCAGCCGACCCGGAGGCCGATCCGGTGTGGGAGGAGGTCGCCCAGGAGGAGACGTTCGACTGGCACGACCACCGCATCCACTGGATGAGCCGGACGCTGCCGCCCAAGGTTGCGGCCGCGAAGGACGAGGCCCACCAGGTGTTCGAGTGGACGGTTCCTGGTCGGCTCGGCGGGGAGCGGCTCGCCATCGCGGGCACGCTCCGCTACGAGCCACCCCCGGAGGGCAGCACGACGTTGCTGGTCGGAGCGCTCGTGCTCGTCGTCGCCGGAGGCGCTGCCGCGCTCGGTCTCCGCCGGCGCCGCGCGCGCCGCGTCAGCGGGCCAGCGTGACCTTCGTCAGCCCGCGCGGCTCGTCGGGGTCGAACCCCTTCGTGCGCGCGAGCGCCCACGCGAACAGCTGGCCTGGCACGACCGAGAGCAGAGGCGCGAGCAGTGGAGCCGGCGGGCTCGGGACGGGGAGGACGTAGTCCGCGCCGGCGACCGCTTCCGCGGCGGTGCCGCTCGCGATCATCGTCGCGCCCGCGTCCGCGGCTCGCGCCGCCGCCTCCAGGACTGCGGGGAGGGTCTCGTCGTCCGAGGCGATCATCCAGACCGGGAAGAGCGCGTCGAGTGCCGCGACCGGCCCGTGCGCGAGGTCGGTGGCGGTGAGCGGCTCGGCGGCCACGCGGCAGGTCTCCAGCAGCTTCAGCGCGATCTCACGCGCGCTTGCGAACTCCGCGCCGCGACCCACGACGAACATGCGCCCCGCGAACGCGAACGGCACCGCGACGCTCGTGATCCTCGCCTCGAGCTCCGCGGTCAGGGCTCGGAGCTGCGCTGCGACCGCGCGGACGTCCTCGACGAAGCGGTCGCCCTCGCCGGCCGCGTGGGCCGCGAGCAGCCCGAGCGCGGCGAGCTGGTTCAGATAGGTCTTCGTCGCCGCCACCGCGTGCTCGTCACCGGCCGCGAGCGGGAGGACGGCCTCCGCGACGGTCGCGAGCTCCGAGGCCGGGTCGTTCGTCACGGCGACCGTGAACGCACCTGCCTCGCGTGCGCGGCGCACGTACTCGACGACGTCAGGCGTGCGGCCGGACTGAGAGAGCCCGAGCACGGTCGAGCTCGCGAGGTCGAGCTGCGCGCCGTAGTAGACCGTCAGCGAGATCGAGTCGCGGAGGGCGGTCCAGCCCGGGAGCAGGCCGAAGGCGTACACGCCGTACGACGCGGCGTTGTCGGACGAGCCGTGGCCGACCATGCGGATCGTCCGCGTGCCCCGCTCGTGGATCGTCTGTGCGACCTCCGCATACGTGGGCGAGAGCTCGAGCAGTCGGAGCAGCGCGTCGGGCTGCTCCCTGATCTCGGACAAGAAGAGACTGCCCGGCTCGCGGGCCGGAAGCGCCTCGGCGAGTGCCTCAGAGGGCGACACGATCGGTTCCGCCGACGAGCACGCGCTCGACCTCGATCTCATCGGTCAGGACGACGATGTCGGCGGGCAGGCCGGTCGCGAGGCGGCCGACCGCGGGCAACCGCAGCACCCGCGCCGGCACCTCTGTCGCAGCCTCCACCGCCTGCGCGAGGGGAGCGCCGAGCGCGTGGAGGTTCCGGATCGCTCCGAGCATCGTGAGCGTGCTTCCTGCGAGGACACCGCCGGGCCCGCGCGCCTCGCCGTCGCGGATCTCGATCTCGAGGCCGGCCAGCCTGTACCTCCCGTCGGACAGCCCCGCGCCGGCCATGGCGTCGGTCACGAGCGCGACCCGCCCGCCGCCCGCGCGCCAGACGACGCCGGCCGTCTCGGGAGCGAGGTGGAGGCCGTCGAGGATGATCTGCACGATCACGTCGTCCCGGGCGAGCGCCGCGCCGACGATCCCGGGGTCGCGATGCCTGAACGGCCGCATGGCGTTGAAGAGGTGTGTCACCGTGCGCACCCCGGCGTTGAACGCCGCGTTCGCCTCGGCGGCGGTCGCGTCGGAGTGACCGCACGAGATCGCGATCTCGCGGCGGAGAAGCGTCGCGATGAGCTCGTCCGCTCCGGGGAGCTCGGGAGCGAGCGTGACGAGCCGCACCGGCCCCGCGTCGAGCAGCCGCTCCAGCAGCGCGACGTCCGGGTCTCGGCGTGCGCTCTCGACGTGGATGCCGAGGCGTCGCGGCGAGAGGAAGGGGCCTTCGAGGTGGGCGCCGAGGACGCGCGGCCCGTCGCCTCCCGCGGGTACGGCGCGGAGTGCCGCGAGGACCGTCTCGTCCGGCGCGGTGATGAACGTCGGCAGGTAGGACGTGACACCGGTCTCGAGTAGAGCGTCGCCGGCCCGGCGGTAGCCGTCCGCGTCCGCGTCGAGGAAGTCCACTCCTGCGAATCCGTTCACCTGGAGGTCGACGAAGCCCGGGACGGCGATGCCGCGCCCGTTGGGCGACGCGAGCCCGAAGCCGGCGATCCGACCGTCGACGACCTCGACGTCGCCGCGCAGGAAGCGCCCGTCGACGAGTGCCGACTCGACCCCGAGTCTCATGAGCCCGTGGACCCGTCCAGTGCGAGCCTCGTGTTGTCGCCTGCCGCCGCGAGGCGAGCGCGCGCCGTCTCCGCGTCGACGTCGGCGAGCAGCGACACGATCGCGACCTTCGCGTTCCCGTCTGCAGCCTCGAGTGCCCTCTCGACGGACTCGGCCGAAGCTCCCGTGGCCGTCTCGACGATGCGTCGGACCCGGGCGCGCAGCTTCTCGTTGGTCGCGGCGACGTCGACCATGAGGTTGCCGAACGTCTTGCCGAGCCGGATCATCGAGATGGTCGAGACCATGTTGAGGACGACCTTCTGCGCAGTTCCGGCCTTCAGCCTCGTCGAGCCGGCGATGAACTCCGGGCCGACGACGACGGCGAGCTCGTGGTCGGCGAGGCGTCCGAGCTCCGAGTCGTCGACGGAAGCGAGGCAGATGGTGAGGGCGCCCGCTGCGCGCGCCGCTTCGACCGCTCCGAGGACGTACGGCGTGCGGCCGCTTGCGCTGACGCCTACGAGGACGTCGTTCTCGCCAGGCTCGAGCGCACGAACGTCGGAGGCTCCGGCGGCGGCGTCGTCCTCGGCCGCCTCCTGCACGAGCGGGGGCGAGGTGATTCCGCCGGCGACCAGCGCGACGACCTGACCGGGAGGCGTCGAGAAGGTCGACTCGCACTCCGCAGCGTCGAGCGCGGCGAGGCGCCCCGACGATCCGGCGCCCGCGTAGATCAGGCGCCCGCCGCGTTCGAGCCGCTCCGAGACCGCGTCGATCGCAGCGGCGATGCCGCTTGCCGCGGCCGCGACCGCGGGGAGAACGGCCTCGTCGGTGCGAAGCATCGACCCCACGAGGTCGCTCGTCGTGCGCAGGTCGTAGTCGGCCCTTGGCTCGCCGCCGGCCTCTGTAGGCAGGTGGCCCAGGGTCTCATCCAGGCCAGGAGGGTCGGCCGGCGGCGAGCCTTGCGTGTTGCTCGAGCGGAGGGCCATGACCCGAGTCTAGGCATGGCGGCGGCCGGTGGTCAATACCAATTTTCGTGAGAATGTGGTATTCGGTATAGCCCTGACCTCGGCCGCAGTCCCGGCTCGGCGCACTATCGTCCGCCCGAGCCGCCCGCGGGGCGAGGTCGGCAACGGACATGGCGGAGATCCAACTCGAGCGCGTGACGAAGATGTTCCCCGGCGACGTCGCCGCGGTGGACGACGTCTCGCTGACCATCGCGGACGGCGAGTTCATCGCGCTCGTGGGGCCGTCGGGTTGCGGCAAGTCCACGCTGCTCCGCTCGATCGCGGGTCTCGAGGAGATCACGAGCGGCGAGATCAGGATCGGCGGCCGCGACGTGACGGACCTCGCGCCGCGGCATCGGGACATCGCGATGGTGTTCCAGAGCTACGCGCTGTACCCGCACATGAGCGTGCGCCAGAACCTCGGCTACGGGCTCAAGGTGCGCCGAACCCCCAAGGCGGACGCCGCGAAACGCGTCGAGGAGGTCGCGGGGCTGCTCGGCCTCGCCGACCTGCTCGAGCGGCGCCCGGCACAGCTCTCGGGTGGCCAGCGGCAGCGGGTTGCCATGGGTCGCGCGATCGTCCGGCAGCCGCAGGCGTTCCTCATGGACGAGCCGCTCTCGAACCTGGACGCGAAGCTGCGTGTCGGGATGCGCGCCTCCCTCGCCCAGCTGCACCGGCAGCTGGGCGTGACGACCGTCTACGTCACCCACGACCAGGTGGAGGCGATGACGCTCGGCCAGCGCGTCGCGGTGATGCGCGACGGCAGGATCCTCCAGGTCGACGCGCCGCAGCGGCTCTACGAAGAGCCGCGCGATGTCTTCGTCGCGGGCTTCATCGGGTCGCCGGCGATGAACCTGGTCGAGGCCGTGCTCGACGGCGACGATGTCGTCGCCGGCTCGCTGCGGATCCCGCTCGCCGCGGCACGCCGCCCGGCGGCGAGCTCGGGGCGAGTCGTGCTCGGCATCCGGCCCGAGGCCTTCGAGGACGCTGCCTTCGCGAGCCCGGAGCTGCCGACGCTCGATGTCGGAGTCGCGGTCGTCGAGGAGCTCGGGTCGGACGCGCACGTCTTCTTCCCGGTCGACGCCACGCCCTCGACGGACGCGATCGAGGCGCGGGAGGACGATGCTGCCCTCGTGGTGGACGAGGGAGTGCTCTTCACCGCCCGGGTCGATCCGCGGACGAACGCGCAGGTCGGCGGGCGACTCACCGTTGCCGTCGACCCGCACCGACTGCACTTCTTCGACGCCTCGAGCGGTCTCAGCCTGCTCGGCGCCGGGTCGACGCCCGTCCCGGGCCCTGTGGCGGTGTCATCTTGACCACGCGGACGCCTGGTATTGACCGGTCCGGGTCGTGGGCTAGGATTGGTCGCCCGTGACGAAGCAGAGCGAGACGCGCGACCTCGTGCTCGACCTGATCGAGACGATGGACGTGGGCGAGGCGATCCCGTCGGAGCGCCAGCTGAGTGCCGATCTCGGCGTCTCGCGACTCACGCTCAGAGCCGCGCTCGAGGATCTCGCGCGCGAGGGATACCTCGTTCGGCGCCGCGGCTCGGGCACGTTCGTCAGCGAGCCGAAGATCGCGCAGGAGCTCACGATGACCTCGTTCACCGACGACATGCGCCGGCGCGGCCTGCGACCGGCGAGCCGGACGCTCGAGCTTCGCATCAGCCCGGCGGGCGCGCGGCTGGGGCGCCTGCTCCACGTCTCTCCCTCGGAGCCCGTCGTCGTCGCGCGCCGCCTGCGGCTTGCAGACGGCGAGAGCATGGCGATCGAGACGCTGCACGTCCGCGAGTCCCACGTGCCGGGGCTCACGCAGAAAGACCTCGAGCAGCGCTCCTTCTACGAGCTTCTGAGCGACCGCTACGGCATCGTCATCACCGGCGGCGAGCAGACGATCGAGCCCACCGTGACGGACGAGGAGGAGTCGGAGGCGCTCGGCGTGCCGTTGCACTCGCCAGCGTTCCGCTTCGAGCGCGTGACGCACTCGTCGGCGGGCGAGATCGTCGAGTTCGTCGAGTCGATCTACCGTGGTGACCGCTACAAGCTGGTGACGGCGCTCAACCGTCCGCCGGAGCGCAAGCGAGGGAGGGCCGCCGCCTCCCGCACGGGCAGCGACGGGTCCGGGGACGGAGCGAAGCAGCGGCCGAAGATCGTCGCCTCGCGCGCCGCGTCCTCGCCCTGACCGTCCTTTGGTCTGTACCAAGCAGGCAAGCGGGCAACAACCGACGTCGCTCGCCGCGTACCGCTTGAAACAGCCAAATCATCCTGCGTAAAGGCGTGGCCGAAGGTCTTGACACCGGCCCGGGTATGTGGAAGCCTGCACCCTGGTGGCAGATTGGTATAAACCACTGGACTCCCGCGCGACTGCCACGGCGGGCTCGTCCAGTCGCCGTGGGAGATGTCCTATGAGAATGCGCAAGTTCGTCGCGGCCGCATTCGTGGCCGCGCTTGCTGTCGTGGCGACGTCCGCGACAGGTGCCTCTGGCGGCAGTGCCGCCAACACGCTCACAGTGTGGCTCCAGGTCGACGCACAGTCCGGCTGGCCCGAGGTGGTCGCAGCCGCGAACGCCCAGTTCAGGAACCAGAACCCGGGCTGGGACGTCGACGTCCAGTACAAGACGTGGGGCACGCACCTGCAGTTGTTCGACGCGTCACTTGCGGGCGGCAACGCGCCTGACGTCATCGAGATGGGGAACACCGAGATGACGAAGTACATGGCGGCCGGAGCGTTCCAGGATCTCGGGGGCCTCGCGTTCCCGAACCAGGCCTCCTGGCTCGCCGGCCTCGCTGCTTCCGGCCGGTTCGGCGGGAAGCTGTACGGCGTGCCCGTACTACGCGGGCTCGCGCGTCGTGACCTATCGCACGGATCTCTTCCGGGGTGCCGGCGTGAAGGTCCCGACGAGCCTCGCCGAGTTCACCGCCGGTGCGAAGAAGATCGCCGCGCGGAACAAGGCGCAGGGCTTCTCGCCCGTCTACATCGCGGGGACCGACTGGTACATCGCGATGAGCTTCGTGGCCGACTACGGCGGCAAGATCGCCGCAACGCGGAAGGGCAAGTGGGTCGGCATGCTCGACAAGCCGCAGGCGGTTGCCGGGCTCGCCGCGTACAAGAGGTTCTTCAACGCGGCCTCGAAGGCGTCGAAGACGACCGACGAGACGCGCCCGCAGCCCTACGACGTGTATGCACAGGGCCAGGCCGCCTCGATCGTCGGGCCCGGCTGGTTCAGCTGCTGCGTCGGCGACCAGAAGGCGAAGACCGCTCAGTTCGTCATGCCGAGCCACACCAGGGGCCAGCCCATGCCGGGCTTCCTCGGCGGCTCCGATCTCGCGGTGCCCATCGGCGGCAGCAAGGAGCAGGCCGCCTCATGGATCAGCGCGTTCACCGACAACACGTCCATGACCGCGCTGCGTGCGAAGGGGAACATCCCGAACACGACGAGCTCTCCTCGGTGCGAGCGTGAACGAGCGGGCCGCTCGCAAGCAGCTGGTTCGTTCCGACCGCGAAGCACTGGGTCAACGTCGAGAACGGGAATATCCTCCGCACCATGCTCTCGCGGATCCTCACGAACAAGATGACGATCAAGCAGGCAGCTGAGGTCGCGAGCGACAACATCGCGTTCACCCTCAACCAGTCGTAGCGAGCGTACGCAGGGACACGGAACTCGTTGAGTAGCCGAGTCCCAGACAGTTCGGCCGTCGCCGCCGAGGCCATATCCCCCCGGTCTCGGCGGCGCCGGCCGTTCTCCTGGCGTCGCGGTCGTCGACGCCGTCCGTCCCCTATCTGCTGATCGCCCCGGTCGTCGTCGTGATGGCGGCGATCCTCGGCTATCCCTTCTACAAGCTCGTCACGCTCTCGCTCCAGCGCTACGGGCTGCCCGAGCTGATCCAGCGCAAGGGCACCTGGATCGGGTTCGACAACTACACGTCGGTCCTCAGCGACTCCATCTTCTGGAACACGCTGCTCCGCACGGTCGTGTTCACCGCCGCGTGCGTGTCGCTCACGATCGTGATCGGGACGCTGCTCGCGCTCCTGCTCGTGAAGGTCGGCCCGGTCGTTCGCGTGCTCCTCACCTCGGCGCTCGTGCTCGCCTGGGCGATGCCCGTCGTCGTCGCCGTCCAGGTCTTCTACTGGACGACGAACTTCCACAACGGCGTCCTGAACCACGTGCTGACGCAGCTCCACGTCGGCGACTTCTTCCAGCACGACTGGTACGCGTCGACGTTCTCGCAGCTGTCGATGGTCACGCTGCTCATCGTCTGGGGCGCGCATTCCGTTCGTCACCATCACCGTCTACGCCGGCCTGGCGCAGGTCCCGCGCGAGCTCGTCGAAGCCGCCGAGATCGACGGCGCCGGCCCGTTGCGGGTGTTCCGCGACGTCACGTTCCCCGTGCTGAAGCCGATCATCCTCATCCTCACCAGCCTCTCGATCATCTGGAACTTCGGCGTCTTCGCCCAGCCCTACCTGCTGATCGGGGCATCGCACGTGGACAGCTCGAACTACATCATGGGCGTCTACGTCTTCATCGAGGGCTACGCGCGCTCCGACTTCGGCCGCGGCGCGGCCATCTCGCTGCTGATGGTGCTGATGGTCGCCGTGCTCAGCCTGTTCTACGTCGCGCGCATGGTGCGGATGGAGGAGACGCGGTGACCTCGGCTGCGCACGAGGCTCCGGTCGTCACGAGGGCAGCTGTCCGGGAGCGACCGGCTGCGATCAGGCGCCGCCGGCGCCGCCGGCTCGCGCGCTACGGCTGGAACCTCGTCGGGCTTGCCATAGCGGCGGTCGTCGTGTTCCCGGTCTTCTGGATGGTGTCCACTGCCTTCAAGCCCGAGGCCGACGTCAACAGCCTGACGCCCACGTGGATCCCGACGAGCCCGACGCTCGATCACTTCCGGCACGCGATCGACGACGTCATGCACCCCGGCTTCTGGGACGGCGTCAAGAACAGCCTCATCGTCGTCGCGCTGACCGTCGTGCTCGCGATGGTGCTCGCGTTCCTCGCTGCCGTCGCGCTCGCCAAGTACCACTTCACGGGACGCAAGATCTTCGTGGCGCTCGTGATCGGGATCCTGATGCTCCCGCAGGTGGGGCTCATCATCCCGCTCTACGTCGTGCTCGCGCGCTACGGCCTGACCGACCAGCAGAGCCCGCTGCCGACGGGCGCGCTCGCGGGGCTGATCCTCACGTACATGACGTTCCTGCTGCCCTTCGCGGTGTGGACGCTCCGCGGTTTCATCCTCGGCGTCCCCAAGGAGCTCGAGGAGGCGGCGATGGTGGATGGCTCCAGCCGGTTGGGTGCGTTCGTCCGGATCCTCCTCCCGCTCGTCGCGCCCGGGCCTCGTGGCGACGTCCGTCTTCGTCTTCATCACCGTCTGGAACGAGTTCGTCTTCGCGAACGTGCTCCTGAGCGACCAGTCGAACCAGACGCTCACCATCTGGCTCGCGAACTTCCTCGGGACGAGCAAGAACACGGACTGGGGGGCGCTGATGGCCGCCTCGACGCTCACGGCGATCCCGGTTGTGGTCTTCTTCCTCCTCGTGCAGCGCAAGATCGCCTTCGGTCTGACCGCGGGCTCGGTCAAGGGGTGAGCAGCGAGCTCGAGCAGCTTGCGGCGACCTGTCTCTTCCCGGGCTTCCCAGGGCACGAGCCGCCTGACTGGATCCGACGCTGGCTGGGCCGCGGGCTCGGCGGTGTCGTGCTCTACGCGTGGAACGTCGAGGATCGGGAGCAGCTCGCAGGGCTGACCGCCGCGCTGCGGGCGGAGCGTGGCGACGTCCTCGTCGCCATCGACGAGGAGGGTGGCGACGTCACCCGGCTCGAGGCCGAGAGCGGAAGCTCGTATCCCGGGAACGCGGCGCTCGGCGCGGTCGACGACGTCGAGCTCACCGAGCAGGTCGCGGCCGCGATCGGGGCCGATCTGGCTGCGGTCGGCGTCGACCTCGACTACGCGCCGGTCGCGGACGTGAACACGAATCCGCTGAACCCGATCATCGGGATCCGCTCGTTCGGGTCCGAGCCCGCTCACGTCGCCAGGCACGTGGGCGCCTTCGTCCGAGGGCTCCAGAGCTCCGGCGTCGCGGCCTGTGCCAAGCATTTCCCGGGTCACGGGGACACCGAAGCCGACTCGCATCTCGAGCTGCCCGTCGTCAACGACGAGCTCGACGCGTTCGTCGCCAAGGCGCTGCCGCCGTTCCGAGCCGCGATCGACGCCGGAGCCGTGTCGATCATGACCGCACACATCCTCGTGCCCGCGATCGACGACCGACCCGCAACCACGAGCCGCGTGATCCTCGGAGACCTTCTCCGCTGCGAGCTCGGCTTCGAGGGAATGCTCATGACCGACGCCCTGGAGATGCGCGCGATCAGCGCGGTCATGGGCATCGAGGAGGGGGCGGTGCGTGCGCTCAGGGCGGGCGCGGACGCGCTCTGCCTCGGCCACGACCTCGCCGAGGAGGCACTCGTCGCACTCGAAGGCGCGATCGCGACCGCGGTTCGCGAGCGGCGGCTCTCGGAGGCTCGACTCGTCGAAGCCGCGAGCCGCGTGCGGGCCGTTGCCCGCTGGGTCGCCGAGCAGCCGGCGCACGCCGACGTCGAGAGCGACATCGGGCTCGCCGCCGCGCGACGCGCCCTCCGGGTCGAAGGCGAGCCCGCGCTCGAGCGAACGCCGCTCGTCGTCGACCTCGAGCCGCGTCCGAGCATCGCAGCCGGAAGCTCTCCCGGCCCGGGCGAGTGGCTCCGGCGCGCACTGCCGGAGGCCGACGTCGTTCGCCTCACGGAGGACGACGGTAGGTCGATCCCGGCGCTCGACGGCCGACAGCTCGTAGTCGTCATGCGTGACGCACACCGGCATCCGTGGCAGCAGGCCGCGGTGACGACGTTCCTCGCGGACGAGGACGACGCAATCGTGCTCGAGGTCGGGCTCCCGCACTGGCGCCCGACAGGTGTGCACGGCTACCTCGCGACGTACGGCGGCGCGCGCGTGAACCTCGAAGCCGCCGCGGAGCGGATGGCCGAGATGCCGATCGCTGGGCTATACTCGACGACGCGACGCGGGGTGGAGCAGTCTGGTAGCTCGCCGGGCTCATAACCCGGAGGTCGCAGGTTCAAATCCTGCCCCCGCTACTCGAAAAGCCCCGGTGCCGGGGCTTTTCTCTCGTTAACGACGCGGGATCGGGGCGCGTCCCTTGCCTGCGTCTGCCGGCCGCCGGGCCTTCCGCTTCCTGAGCCGTCGATCGTCGGAGGCGGTAGGACTCGGCCCGAGGTCGGGCAAACAGGAACCCACGTACGGGAAGCGGAGTCGGGTGGCCCACTGCGAAGATCAGACGATGACGGGAGGTGCGAGAACGAGAGAGCTGACCGTCCGAAACGGCGACGTCTCGCTCGCAGGCTCACTGTGGCTGCCCGCCGATCCCCTCGGTGTCACGGTGCTGATGCATCCCGGGTCGGGTCCCTCCGATCGGGACAACGACGTCTTCTTCCCGCCCATCAGACGCCACCTGCTAGAGCGGGGCATTGCCGTCTCGTCCTTCGACAAGCGGGGCGTAGGTGCGTCGACGGGAAGCTGGCAGGAGGCCGCGATCGTCGAGCAGGCGTCCGACGCCATCGCCTGCCTCGAGGCCGTTCGGGCCGATGACGCGATCGACGGTCCGGTGGGTCTCTACGGCCACAGCCAGGGGGGCTGGGTCGTCCTCGAGGCGGCGGCCCGGTGCCCTGGTGCCGCCTTCGTCGTCACGAGCTCCGGACCCGGCGTAACCCCCGCAGAGCAGGAGCGATGGGCGACGCGCGCGTATATGGCCCGTGCCGGAATCCCCGAGGACGAGATCGGCGAGGTCGAGCGCTACTACGACCGCGTTCTTTCTCTGCTGCGGGCCGGCGTTCCGCTCTCCGAGGTCAGGGAACGAATCGCCGTCGACGGCTTCCCGCAGGCGTTCGAGACGCTTTCGCTCCCCGTGCTGCCCGAGGACGAGGCGGATTGGCGGCTGTTTGCCGCGCTGATCGACTACGACCCCCGGCCTGCGCTCGAGGCGATACGCGTGCCGATTCTCGCGCTCTTCGGCGCCGACGACCCGATAACGCCGGTGAAGGAGAGCGTCGTCGTCTTCCGCGAGGCGGCGCGGGCGGACCTGGTGCAGGTCGAGGTCTTCCCCGGTTCCGATCACAGGCTCGAGACAGGAGATCCATCGGCCCTCGTCGACGGCTATCTCGCGACGCTCTCGAACTTCATTCGCGTCCGGGCCGGCAGCAAGCAGACCCGGCCCTAGACGTCCGCGAGCGGCAGCCTGAACGCGAACCTCTCGCCCGTGGGCACGCTGAGCGCGATCTCGACACTCCACGCGCGCCCGAGTGCTACGACGGCGGCGAACCTCCCCGCGACGCCGACCGGCACGAGATGGCCGTTGACCCGGAGCTCGGCGTTCGACATGAGCTCGGGGCTCACGGTCCCCGTCACCGAGACGGTCGTCTCGCCGACGACGATCGACCCGAGATCGATGAGCGGCTGGTCCGCGCACGGGGACGCCTGAACCAGCTCGTACGCTGCGGCATTCATGGCCAGAGCGGTCATGCGCTCTCCTTCCGATTTGCGTGCGTAGCCCTGAGATGCCGCTCGGGCCTCGATCGTGCGCGCGAATCTCGGTCGTTGGCGCATACTCGGGCCGTGCCCGAGATCCGGGTCAACGGCGTGACGCTCTACTACGAGGAGCACGGTGCCGGCGCACCGATTCTCGGCGTCCACGGAACGGGGAGCTCGTCCGCGTTCTGGAGCGAGCCCTCGGCGGAGCTCGCGAAGCGCGGGCGCGCCATCATCTACGACCGTCGCGGTTGCTTCAGGAGCGAGCGGCCCGAGCCGTACGAGACGAACGTGGCCCAGCAGGCGGACGATGCGGCGGAGCTCATGGACGCGCTCGCGGCGGCTCCCGCAATCGTCATCGGGCGAAGCTACGGCGCCGACATCGCGGTCGATCTTGCGCTCCGGTACCCCGATCGCGTCCGCGGGCTCGTGCTCGTCGAGGGCATCGAGTCGCTCACCGAGGACGGCGCGCAGTGGCTCGAGGACCTGGAGATGCTCGCCCTCGCAGCCGCGGCGGCCGACATCGACCTCGTGGGGGAGACGCTCTACCGCGCAGTTCTCGGTGACGACGGCTGGAACGCGTTCCCGAAGGAAGCGCAGGAGCTCGTCAGCTCGAACGGGCCTGCGATCGTCGCCGAGTTCCGCGGCGGCTTCCTCCGCGTGACGCCGGAACAGCTGCGCGAGATCGAGCAGCCCGCCCTCGTCGTCTCGGGCAAGGACTCACCGCCCGTGTACGCGGAGGTGACGCGGGTGCTGGCCGCTTCTCTGCCCTCCGGAGAGGTCGAGTGGGTGGAGGGCGGCCACGCGGTCAACCCGGCGCACCCCTCGATCCTCCGCTTCCTGGACGAGGTGCTTGCCGGCGGCTAGCGAGCCGCTCGAGCTCCTAGCCCTGGCGGGTCGCCGGCGACCCGTGGTCGAGCCACTCCTGCGCCCAGTCCGGGTAGCGGTCGCCTGCCGCGGCTCCGGGCGGAAACGCGGACTCGAGGTCCGCCAGCACATCGTCCGGTAGGACGACGTTCGCGGCCCCGACGTTCTCCTCGAGGTACGCCCGTCGGCTCGTTCCGGGGATCGGGACGACGTCGTCGCCCCGGGCGAGCAGCCAGGCGAGCGCGACCTGCCCCGGTGTCGCGCCGATACGCCCGGCGATCCCGGACAGGCGCTCGACCAGCTGGCGGTTGTGCTCGACATGGGCAGCGTCGACCCGCGGGTAGTCGCGGCGGAAGTCCGTCTCGTCGAGCTCGCTCGCGTCCTGAAAACGCCCGGCCAGGAATCCGCGACCCAGCGGGCTGTACGCGACGAACCCGACGCCGAGCGCGCGGCAGGCGGGGAGGATGCCGTTCTCGACCTCGCGCTCGTACAGGGAGTACTCGGTCTGGACCGCCGCGACCGGGTGCACCGCATGTGCACGCGCGAGCGTGTCGGGGAGCACCTCCGACAGACCGAGGTGGAGCACCTTGCCGGCCCGGACGAGGTCGGCCATACCGGCGACGGTCTCCTCGATCGGTGTCGCGGGATCGGGCCGGTGGAGGTAATAGAGGTCGATGTGCTCTACCCCGAGGCGCCTCAGCGACTGATCGCAGGCCCAGCGCGCGTACTCGGGGCTGCCGTTGAGCCGGCGTCCGCCGGCGCCCCACGTGTCGTCGTACGTGTGCCCGAACTTCGTGGCCACGACCGCCTCCTCCCGGCGTCCGGCGAGCGCGGCCCCGACGAGCTCCTCGCTCACCGTGTGCTCCTGGTACACGTCGGCCGTGTCGAGCAGCGTCACGCCGAGGTCCAGCGCGCGCTGGATCGTCGCGATCGCCTCATCGGCGTCGCAGGGGCCGTAGAAGGCCGACATCCCCATGCAGCCGAGCCCGAGTGCCGCGACCTCGAGGCCGGTCGAGCCGAGCCGTCGCGTTTCCATCGCCGCACGCTACCCCGCCCGAAGGCGCGCGGTTCCGGCGCCGAGGTCGGAACCGATCGGTCGACACGGATGTAGAGGACGCGATGCGGATGCTCGTCGCGACTGCGGGTGTGGGCGCGCTCATCGCGGCGTTCGTGCTCGCGCCGCTCGGTTCCGCACGACACCAAGCGGACGGATGGCGGCTCGCGTTCGCGACCGAGACCGCGGCACGCCCTGGCCTCGACGTCTACGTCGCGACCGTGCCGGGAGGAGCGCCCGTCCGGATCGCGGGCGTCTCCGGGCGGAACGACTTCAGCCCCTCCTGGTCGCCGGACGGTCGCACCATCGCGTACCGGCTCGACCCGCCGAGAAGCGACGAGAGCGACATCCTCGTCGTGTCGGCCGAGGGCGGGAAGCCTCGCAACCTCACCCGCAGCCCGGGAGTCGCGGACTGGTCGCCCGCGTGGTCGCCTAACGGTCGCCGCATCGCCTACTTCTCCACCCGAGGCGGCGGGAGAGACCTCTGGCTGATGAGGCCGGACGGGTCCGGCAAGCGGCGGCTCACGCGCGACGCGTCGCTGAACGAGTACCCGTCGTGGAGCCCGGACGGAAGGCGCATCGCGTTCCAGTCGGCTCGGCTCGGGGAGTTCGAGATCTTCGTGATACCGAGCGCCGGCGGCCGTGCGCGCAACGTCTCGCGTCATCCCGGCCGCGATCAGTGGCCGGCCTGGTCTCCGGACGGGAGATGGATCGCCTTCATGTCCACGCGGAACGGAAGCGACGACGTGTTCGTCGCGAGCGCGCAAGGGGGTCCCGCCCGCAACCTCACTCGCACGCCGCAGCTCGACGAGTCGCACCCCTCGTGGAGCCCGACCGGTGAGCTCACGTTCTCGAGGCATGCGGAGACCGGGCCGATCGAGCTCATGGCCGTGCGCCCCGACGGAGGCGGGCTCCGACGACTGGAGACCACCGTCGAGCCGGTGTTCGTCTTCGACTGGGCGCCGCGTTAGGCCGCGGGTTATGCGGGCGACGCCGACGGGTGCACGAGCGGGACCGCCGGCTCCCAGCCTGCGCGGAGCACTGCGACGAGCGACGGCGGCGTGAGCAGAGCGATCCGCTCGCGGGACGGGCGCGGCAGGCAACCGGCGTAGCCGCCCGCCGACCAGCGCCGTAGCGACGACCCGAGCACGAGGAACGGATCCGTACCCCGCAGGACGAAGGCTCCGTCAGGAAGCTCGTCGAGCTCGGCGTCGTGGCGACGCTGTCCGCGCGTCTGCGGGTCGAGGCGTTCGGCGTGGAGCTGGGCGTCCATCGTGTCGGCACCCCGTTGCCCCGGATGGAGCTCGGCCCAGATCTCGCAGAAGCGCACGTAATCCTCGCGACGGCAGAGAGCACACGGACGATGCCCGGCCGCGAAGGCCGTCGCCTCGTCGAGGAAGAAGAGCTCCGTGAACCGTCCCGGCTGAAGCAGTGGGCCTCGCTTCCACCCGCGGAACTCGAGCCGGCAGGCGATCCAGCGCTTGCCGTTGTACCGTCGCCGGATCCGTCCGCGGTCGTCGTGGAGACAGCCGCGGTTCCCGTAGACGAGCCCGCGCCCGGGGTCGGCGACCAGGTCGCCGAACGGGTCGACGCGATTCCGCAGCGGCACGCGCCCAGTCTCCACTAACCCGGCCGGGTGATGGCGACCGGGCGCAAGGAATGGGAATCTCGCTTAGCATCGAGGCTCCCGAAGAAAGGGGGGATCGTGGAACACCACGGATCCGAGAGCTACTTCGTCATCGGCGAGGGTCTTCTCGGCGAAGCACGAGGTGGCCGCGAGAGAACGCTCGCCGCAGCTCTCGAGGCCGACGCTCCGCCGTTTCGCTTCTCGCGCATGGGCCCGAGCGGCATCAACAAGCAGCTCGGCGACGCGAACAGGAAGAAGATCGCGGCCGCGATGGTCGCGAGCGCCGGGAACCAGTCCCAGATCCCGGCGGGCTTCACCTATCTTGGTCAGTTCGTCGATCACGACCTGACGTTCGACAAGACGGAGGTCATGCTCGGCGACAACGTCGCGCCGATCGACCTGCTTCAGGCACGGTCGCCGAGCCTCGACCTCGACTCGATGTACGGCGCCGGGCCGAACGACCCGGAGTCGGCGAAGTTCTACGAGGCCGACGGCCTGCATCTGAAGATGGGATCGACCGCGGCGATCGGGGGCATCCCGGCGAAGCAGGGGTTCGACCTGCCGCGCGGGGCCGGCTCCACGATCGAGGAGAAGCGCACAGCGATCATCCCCGATCCGCGAAACGACGAGAACCTCGCCGTCGCGCAGCTCCACCTCGCGATGATCCGCTTCCACAACCGGGTCGTGGACACGCTCCCGGCGTCCATCCCGCCGGCCAATCGTTTCGGGAGGGCGCGGCAGAAGGTCGTCAAGCACTACCAGTGGATGCTCAAGACGGACTACCTGCCGCGGATCTGCGCGCCGGGTGTCGTCAACAACGTGTTCAACCAGGGCCGCAAGGTCTTCGAGGTCGGCGCTCCACCGACCGACGTGCCCACGATGCCGATCGAGTTCTCGGTCGCCGCGTTCCGGCTCGGGTCACTCGATGATCCGGGACGCGTACAACTGGAACGTCGAGTTCGACTTCGGCGGCGGCACGCTCGACTTCCTGTTCGAGTTCTCGGGCCTGAGCGGCACGCTGGGCGGGCTCCCGCGGCTCCCGAGCAACTGGATCGCCGACTTCCGGCGGCTCTTCGACTTCGGCGAGACCCCGGCGGCGAAGCCGGCGCTCGTCGTGCCCGCCGCGAAGTTCAATCGTGCAATGCGGATCGACACGAAGCTCGCGACGACGCTCGCCGCTCTTCCGGGCTTCCCCGCTGCCGAAGGCAACCTCGCGTTCCGGAACCTGACGCGGGCGAGGATGGTCCGGCTCGCGACCGGCCAGCAGATGGTCACGTTCCTGAAGAACAAGGGTGTGAACGTCACGAAGCTCACGAACGCGCAGGTGCGCGACGGCAACAACGGAGCGAACCTGAGCTGGCCTGACCGCGGCGCAGCTCCCGCTGCTCCTCCAGCGGACGCCGCTCTGGTTCTACCTCCTGCGCGAGGCCGAGTTCAACGGCGGCAAGCTGAAGGGCGTCGGTGCCCGCATCGTCGCGGAGACCTTCCATCGCGCGATGGAAGGGAGCAACCACTCGATCGTGCGTGACGCCGACTTCACGCCGTCGCTCGGCCCGAACAACCAGACGTTCCGCATGACCGATCTCCTCTTCTTCGCGTTCGAAGGGAAGAAGACCCTGCTGAACCCGCTCGGAGACTGACCGCAGCCGCGCGTGGCGCAACTCGAGTTTCGCGAACGCGCCGCCGGAGACGTCGCCGGAAGGCCTGCTCGTCCTGCACCACGGTCGTGGGGCGGACGAGCAGGACCTCCTGCCGCTCGCGGACGTGCTCGATCCCGAACGGCGACTGCTATGCGGTGACACCGCGCGCTCCGCTCGCGTTGCCCGGGTGGCCGGGCTTCCACTGGTACGTCGTGCCGCGGGTCGGGTACCCGGATCCGACGACGTTCCACTCCGCGTACAAGCAGCTCGCCGGTTTTCACGACGAGCTGTGGGAACGGACCGGGATCGCGCCGGAGCGCACGGTGCTCGGCGGCTTCTCGATGGGGTCGGTGATGAGCTACGCGCTCGGGCTGGGGGAGGACCGGCCGGCGACCGCCGGCATCCTCGCGTTCTCGGGCTTCGTCCCCGTCGTAGAGGGCTGGGAACCGGACCTGAGCCGCGCCGGAAGCACGAGGGCGTTCATCGCCCACGGCCGCAACGACCCGATCATGGAGATCGGCTTCGCCCGGCGAGCCCGCGACCTGCTCGACCAGGGCGGCTTCGACGTCGAGTACCAGGAGTCGGACGCGGCTCACGAGATCGACCCCGCTCATCTGCCGGCGGCCGCAGACTGGCTGTGGACGACGCTCGCTAGCTCACGCTGAGGGGTAGTGGCCCGGACCGGGCCACGGAGCGAAGACGAACAGCAGGCGCGCTCCATCCCGACTCCGCACGGTGCGGCGCTCCGTCGGCTCGAACTCGAGCAGCGTTCCGGCCTCGGCGGTCAGCGACTCGTCGCCGGCGTCGATCTCGACCGCGCCGTCGATGACGACGACCCAGGCCCGCTCGCGGACCTGGTGCTCGCCGAGCTCCTGGCCGGGCGCGATCCCGATCAGCACAGCACGGCTGTCCTCGGAGTCGAGCACCACGGGAGACCGTGTGCCCTCCGGCGTCTCGATCTCCCTCAGTTGCCACGAACGCACACCCGAAACCTATCTCGGCAGCGAGACCCAGACGTCCCCACCGCCCGCCTCGCGGTTGGCGGCGTGGGCCGAGCCGCCGTGAGCGGTGGCGACGGCTTCGGCGATCGCGAGCCCGAGGCCTGTGCCTGCGCCCGTGCGCGCGCCGTCCGCCTGGGCGAAGCGGTCGAACGCGCGGGGGAGGAACTGCTCCGGGAAGCCCACGCCCTCGTCGAGCACGTGGAGCTCGATCTCGCCCCTCCGCTCGAACGCGACGAGCTCGACCGTCCCTCGGCCGTGACCGAGGGCGTTCGCGACCAGATTTCCGAGTGCCCGCTCGACGCGCGGGCGGTCGACGTCGACCTCGAGCCCGTCGGCACCCTCGACCTCGATCGTCCGCCCGAGCTCCCGTGCTCGCGGTGCGTACCGCTTCGCCACCGAGTCGAGGAGTTCCGCGACCGGCACCGCCTCGCGCCGGAGCGGCACCTGCGAGCGGTCGGAGCGGGCGAGCAGGAGCAGGTCTTCCGCGAGTCGCACGATCCGGTCGGTCTCGTCGGCGGCCGAGCGTAGCGCCGCGGCGAGCTCCTCCTCCGAGCGCGGCCTCCGGAGCGCGAGCTCGAGCTCGGTCTTGAGCAGCGCGAACGGAGTGCGCAGTTCGTGCCCGGCGTCGGCGACGAAGCCGCGCTCCCGCTCGAAGGCCGCCTCCAGGCGGCCGAGCATCTCGTTCAGCGTCTCTCCGAGGCGCGAGATCTCGTCTTGCGAGTCGGGCACGGGAAGCCGGCGCCCCGGCGCGGCCGCCGAGATGACCGCGGCCTCCTTGCGCATCGACTCGACCGGACGCAGCGCGAGCGTCGCCAGCCCGTAGCCGAGCACCGATGGGAGCAGCAATGCGACGGGTGCCGCGACGAGCAGCAGCGTGAGCAGCTCCTGCAGGGCGTCGTCCCGGTCCTCGAGTGAAGTTCCGACCGCGAGGACGAGCGATCCCGACCCGGAGTCCACCTGCGTCGCGAGGACCCGAGCGCGGCCCTCTACACCCGGGAATCCCTCGAGCTCGTGCATGGCGCGTCCGGCCTCGACGGCCTGGCGGACCTGAGATGGGTTGAGCAAAGGGGTCGAGCCGAGCGCATCGGTTCCGCCGAGGACTCGTCCGGCCTGATCCAGCACCTGTACGAAACGCTCGTCCGGGTCGCCGCCGGCGCCCACTGCAGCGGGGAAGGTCGGCTGCCCTACGAGCTCGCCCGAGCGAGCGTGCAGGCTCTCGTCGATCGCCTCGTCGAGCGCAGAGCCGAGCCGGACGTGGAGGAAGGAGCCGACTGCCGCGAGCACGATCGCCATCGCGAGCGCGAATGCGAGCGTGAGCCGGAGCCGGATCGGGATCCTGCTCAGGATGGCGTTCACCGGCCGGCCCCTCCGTCGCGCTTCAAGCGATAGCCCGCGCCCCGCACGGTCTCGATCGACTGACGGCCGAACGGTCGGTCGACCTTCTCCCGCAGGTAGCGCACGTAGACGTCGACGACGTTCGACCTGTTCTCGTAGGCGTAGTCCCAGCAGTGCTCCAGGAGCTGGTAGCGGGACAGCACCTGGCCCGGTCGCCGCATGAACGTCTCCAGGAGCGCGAACTCCTTGGACGAGAGCGAGACCTCCGTGTCGCCGCGCCACACCTGCCGGGCCGCCGGGTCGGCGCGGAGGTCGCCGACCTCGAGGATCGGCGGACGCTCGACGGGGGCGCGCCGCACGAGTGCCCGGAGCCGTGCCAGCAGCTCGGCGAACGAGAACGGCTTCGCGAGGTAGTCGTCCGCTCCGGCGTCGAGCCCCGCGACCCGGTCGTCGACCGAGTCGCGCGCCGTGAGCATGAGCACGGGCGTCCACGTCCCGCCCTCGCGGAGCCGGCGGCACACCGTGAAGCCGTCGCCCCCGGGCAGCATCACGTCGAGCACGATGGCGTCGTACTCGGTCGCAGCTGCCATCCAGAGCGCGTCGTCGCCGGTTCGCGCGATGTCGGCGGCGAGGCCCTCCTCGCTCAGGCCGCGCCACAGCAGCCCTGCCATCTTGACGTCATCTTCGACCACGAGCACGCGCACAGAAGTGATTCTGAGCGGGGAAGATGAGAGAGAAGTGAGAGAGCCGGGCCGACTGGCGACCCGGCTCCTCAGGGCGGGCGCCGCGGCCTAGCTGCCCGCCTCGTCGTTCTCGCCGGCGTCGTCGTCCGTCCCCGAACCGGAGTCGTCGTCCGGCGACGAGCCGACCTGCTGGAACTGTCCGTCGAGGTGGATCTCGACCGTCGAGCCGTCCGAACGGCGAACCTCGACCTCGTAGACGCCTGCGCCGTCGCCGTCCTGCTGCTCGATCTCGAGGACGGTGCCTCCGCCGACTGCGTCGAGCGCGGCCGCCTTCGCTTGCTCAGCCGCGGGCCCGGTGACGGGCGCCTCCGAGCTTCCTCCGACCGCCTGGGCGATCCCGACCCCTGCGAGGGCGAGCGCAGCCGCGCCCGCGGCGACGATGATGACGAGCCGTCGGTTCATCTCTTCTCCCTTCCGTTGTCGGTTCGAGCAGTGATAGCGAAGGCGGATGAGATGGCGATGAGCCCGCTCAGCTCGTGTAGCGGACGAGCTCCTCGCGGTCCGCTCCTCCCGACACGCCGACTGCGAGCACCGGGCCGATGCCTCTGGCGTAGAACTTGAACTCGAGGATCTTCGGCTCGAGCGGGTTGAGGTCTTTCGTCATCAGGACACTGCCCGGCTTGAAGTGGCCGAAGGGGACCTCGACCTGCTCGCGGAGGCTGACGATGGCTGCTCGGTCCTCGGCGTGGCCCGTGTACTGCTCCTGGCGGTACGCGAGCCCTGGCCGCGGCTTCGCGGGCACGATCACCCCTGGCTGGGCGCCGTCCACTCCGGCCTCGAAGGAGCCTTCGGTCGAGACGATCTTGCCGTTCTCGTACTCCCTCGTCGCCTCGCCGAGGTACCACACGTTCCCGCAGCGGTCCTGTGCATACCAGTCGTCCGTGACCTCGACGGGCTCGCCGTCCTCGGTGACCACGTCGTGCACGACCCTCGCCACGATCCCGTTCGCGATTCGCTTCGTCTTCTTCGTCACCGTGACGACGACGCGCTGCTTCGTCCCCTCGGGGTCGGTCTCGCGGTAGACCCAGCGCGCCCCGGGCCGCATCGGCCACCACGGGTTGTCGATCCGGGTCGTGAAGTGCCCGGGATCGAGGCTCACCTTCTCCGCACCTTGTGGAAGCGGGCAGCTTGCGGCCGCCGTCGCCCTGTCTCCGACACCCGACGCGGCCGCCGGTGCGGCCACGAGAACTGCAACGATCGCCGCGATCGGCGTCTTCAGATCCATGTTTGCTCCCTTCGCAGGACAGGCATCCGGCGAGTCGTACGCCTCTCAGATGAGTGGGAGATGAGCGCGGGCGAGTCCCGGCCGGGTTGCCGGGTACGCTCGCACGATGGGAGCGGCGGGCAACGAGGCGGCAGTGACGATTGCGACCGCGATCGGCACGCTCGGTGTCGAGGCCTCGCCGAAGGGCGTGCGCCGCGTGCGTCTTCCCGGGAACGAATGGGTTGCCGCGCGCGAAGGACCCGGCCCAGCGGCCGAGATCGCGGCTCGCGCCGCCGCTCAGCTCGCCGAGTATGTCGACGGCGACCGACAGGAGTTCGAGCTCGAGCTCGACTGGTCGGGGGTCGACGCCGAGCACAACCACGTGCTCGAGGTCCTCCGAGAGCTGGCGCCCTATGGCGTGACCGTGACGTATGGCGAGCTCGGCCGTCAGGCCGGGGTCGGGGATCCGCGAGACGTCGGAATGCTGATGGGGCGCAACCCGCTCCCGCTCGTCGTTCCCTGTCACCGCGTCGTCGCGGCCGACGGGCTCGGCGGCTTCGGCGGCGGGCTGGCGCTGAAGCGGAAGCTGCTCGAGCTCGAGGGCGTCCTGCCGCCGCGGCTCGATCTCGGCGAGGTCTGACCAGCCGGGTAGCGGCGAGCAGGTTGAATGGCTCAATGCTGCTGGCCGAGGTCGCGCTGACGTCCACCGAGGTCGCAGACACGTCGTCGCGGCTGGCGAAGATCGAGCGGCTGGCTGCCTGCCTCGAGGCTGTGACGCCGGCCGAGGTCGCGATCGCAGTCGCGTACCTGTCGGGTGAGCTGCCCCAGGGCTCGGTCGGGGTCGGCTGGGCCGCGCTGCAGGATGTGCCGTCGCCGGCCGCCGAGCCTGGCCTCGAGCTTCTCGAGGTGGACGCTACCGTCGAGCGAATCTCGTCCATCTCGGGCAAGGGCTCGCAGGCGCTTCGGCGGGCCGAGCTCGCGAACCTCTTCGGACGTGCGACCGAGAGCGAGCAGACATTCCTGCAGCGGCTACTCCTCGGCGAGCTCCGCCAGGGAGCGCTCGAAGGCGTGATGCTCGACGCAGTCGCGAAGGCCTCCGGCCGTCCCGCGGCGGACGTGCGCCGGGCAGCGATGCTCGCCGGAAACCTCGGTGTGGTCGCTGCGGTAGCGCTTGGCGGGGGCGACCCCGGTCTCGACCGCTTCCGCCTGACCGTGCTCACGCCCGTGAAGCCGATGCTCGCGCAGACGGCCGAGGATCTCGAGAGCGCGCTCGAGCGGGTGGGGCCCGGCGGCAGTGGAGTGGAAGCTCGACGGCGCCCGGCTGCAGGTGCACAGACTCGGGGGCGAGGTGCGCGCGTACACACGGAACCTCGCCGACGTGACCGACCGAGTGCCCGAGGTCGTGCGGGCGGTGCGGGAGCTTCCGGCGCAGGCGCTCGTGCTCGACGGCGAGGCGATCGCGCTCCGGGACGACGGGACGCCGCACCGTTTTCAGCTCACGATGAGCCGCTTCGGCAGCAGGGGGGCGACGTCGTCGACGAAGCACGTACCGCTGTCGCCGTTCTTCTTCGACGTCCTGCACGTGGACGGCGAGGACGTCCTCGACCGGCCGGCCCGCGAGCGCCTGGCGATCCTCGAGCGGCTCGTCCCCGAGGCACACAGGATCCCGAGCGTCGAGGCGAGCACGCTCGAGGATGCGGAGCGCGCGCTCGCCGAGGCGCTCGCGAAAGGTCACGAAGGCGTGATGGTGAAGGCGCTCGATGCGCCCTATGAGGCAGGTCGTCGCGGCGGCAGTTGGCTGAAGCTGAAGCCGACACACACGCTCGACCTCGTCGTCCTCGCTGCCGAATGGGGCCACGGCCGGCGCACCGGAAAGCTCTCGAACCTCCACCTCGGAGCGCGCGACGAGGCGTCGGGAGGGTTCGTCATGCTCGGCAAGACGTTCAAGGGCATGACCGACGCCATGCTCGCGTGGCAGACGGAGAAGCTGCTCGAGCTCGAGGACCGGCGCGACGCGAGCACGGTGTACGTTCGCCCGGAGCTCGTCGTCGAGATCGCTTTCGACGGAGTGCAGACGAGCCGTCGCTACCCGGGCGGCGTCGCGCTTCGCTTCGCCCGGGTGAAGGGGTACCGCCCGGACAAGCGCCCCGAGGACGCCGACACGATCGAGGCCGTCCGCGCTATCCACGAGGGACCCTCTGCTTGAAGGCCGGCCGCGGAAGCCGCAAAACCGCGTCGCTAGCGCGTCTCTTCGAACGTTCTCGTCGCCCCGCTCATAGCGCACCAATCGCACTGCCTGACCAGGCTGCTCGGGCGTGTGTTGGCGGATAGTTTCAGCGGCTACAAAGCGGAGCATAATTCCGGTGACGCGACTTTCCCCACCAGGCGGGCGCCTCCGTGCGCCAACCCCTCGCGCGCCAGAGCGCCCGCTGCGAGGAGGTTCTTCATGGCCACCACGATGTGCGAGATCGACGGGCGTCGGCCCGCCGTTGCGACGGTTCGGATCAGACAGAACGGTGAGGAGCGGATGATCGCCGTCTGCGACGAGCACCTCCGAGAGCTCCACGGTCAGAGCCGCGGAGCGGCGCGGTCTCCTTTCGGCGGCCGAAGCCTCTTCGACGAGTTCTTCTCCGACTTCTTCGGTGATAGCGGTGTTCTTGATCGCACGCCGGATACCGCCGGCGCGACGAGCACGAGGCCACGGCGCCCGCCCGAGCAGATCGACGTCACGCAGTACTTCAGCGACGCGACGCGCCAGCTGCTCCAGAGCGCCGCTCGGAGGGCGATGGACTGGGGCAGCCTCGATGTCGACTCGACGCATCTGCTCTGGGCCGCGACCGAGGACGAGGTCGTCCGGCACGTGCTGCAGCAGGTCGGCGCCGATGCCGCGGCGATCGCGGCGCAGATCGAGGAAGAAGCCGACATCCAGGAGCGCACGGACGTGGCGCCGTCGCTGTCGCCGGACGCGAAGGCAGCCCTCTTGGCTGCCTACGAGGAGTCCCGTCAGATCGGCGCGTCGTACGTCGGCCCGGAGCACGTGCTGCTCGCCCTGGCCCAGGACACCGAGACCGAGGCGGGCGAGCTGCTCGAGCGGTTCGCGATCACGCACACGAAGCTACGCGGCGCCGTCATCCGCGGCGTCGAGAAGGGCGAGGCTGGTGGGCGCCCCGCGAGCACGACAAAGACGCTCGACGAGTACGGCCGCGACCTGACCGAGGAGGCCCGCCAGGGGAAGCTCGATCCTGTGATAGGCCGGGCCGATCAGATCGAGCAGACGATCGAGATCCTCTCGCGCCGCACGAAGAACAACCCGGTGCTGCTCGGCGACCCCGGCGTCGGCAAGACGGCGATCGTCGAGGGCATCGCCCAGCGGATCGTGAACGACGACGTGCCCGAGACGCTCACCGGCAAGCGCGTGGTGGCGCTCGACATGGCAGGAATGATCGCGGGCACGAAGTACCGGGGCGAGTTCGAGGAACGCCTGAAGGGCGTGATCGACGAGATCACCGAGAACGCGGACAGCCTGATCGTCTTCATCGACGAGATCCACACCGTCGTCGGCGCGGGAGCGGCCGAGGGCGCGATGGACGCCGGCAACATGCTCAAGCCGGCGCTCGCGCGCGGCGAGCTGCACATGATCGGCGCGACCACGCTCGACGAGTACCGGAAGAACATCGAGAAGGATCCCGCGCTCGAGCGGCGTCTCCAGCCCGTGCTCGTCTCCGAGCCGACGGTCGAGGAGACGATCGAGATCCTCACCGGCCTCAAGGACCGCTATGAGGCGTTCCATCGCGTGCGCATCACGGAGGAGGCGATCGTCGCAGCGGCGGAGCTGTCGGATCGCTACATCCGCGACCGTTTCCTGCCCGACAAGGCGATCGACCTGATCGACCAGGCGGGGGCGCGCGTCCGGCTCCGGTCGAAGGCGAAGCCGGAGGACACGCGGGCAGCCGAGGAGGAGCTCCGCCACATGGGGCGCGAGCGCGACCAGGCGATCTCGGCCGAGGACTACAAGCGGGCGGACGAGCTGAAGGCGCAGATCGACGACCGCCGCACCCGGCAGGAGGGGCGGAAAGAGGCCCGCTCGCGGGCGCCCGAGGTCACGGTCGAGGACATCGCCGACATCGTGTCGCGGCGCACGGGCATCCCGGTGTCACAGCTGACCCAGGAGGAGCGCGACCGGCTCCTGAAGCTCGAGGAACGCCTGCATGAGCGTGTCGTCGGTCAGGACGAGGCCGTCGAAGCCGTCGCGGAGGCGGTTCGCCGCGCCCGCGCCGGGCTCGCCGACCCCAGCCGTCCTGACGGGAGCTTCCTGTTCCTGGGCCCCACCGGCGTCGGCAAGACGGAGCTCGCACGGACACTCGCCGAGGCGCTGTTCGGCAGCGAGGACGTGATGGTCCGCCTCGACATGAGCGAGTACCAGGAGCGGCACACCGTCAGCCGGCTCGTCGGTGCGCCACCCGGCTACGTTGGCCACGAGGAAGCCGGACAGCTGACCGAGGCGGTCCGACGCAAGCCGTACGCGGTGCTCCTGTTCGACGAGATCGAGAAGGCGCACGCAGACGTCTTCAACATCCTGCTCCAGATCCTGGACGACGGCCGGCTCACCGATTCGCAGGGCCGGACGGTCGACTTCAAGAACACGATCCTGATCATGACCTCCAACCTCGGAGCCGAGCGCATCCAGGCCTTCGCGCGGAAGGAGAGCGGCTCGTTCGACGAGCTGAAGGAGGACCTGATGAACGTGCTCCGGAACAGCTTCCGGCCGGAGTTCATCAACCGGATCGACGAGATCATCGTCTTCCAGGCGCTCACGATGGAGCAGCTCACGCAGATCACGCGGCTGCTGCTCGACCGCGCCGCGAGGCGCCTGCGCGCGCAGCGCATCGAGGTCGAGTTCTCGAACGAGGCCGTCGAGCACCTGGCCGAGATCGGCTTCGACCCGGAGTTCGGCGCGCGGCCGCTACGTCGTGCGATTCAGCGCGAGCTCGAAAACGAGGTCTCGCGGCTGCTGCTGAGCGGAGCGCTGCAGCCGGACGATCGCGTTCGCGTCGACTACGACGACGTCCAGCTCACCTTCGACATCGACAAGGGAGCCGCCGAGGCGATGGAGGAGGTCGAGGAGCCGGAGTCGCAGCCGGCGCACGTCTAGCAGACAGGAGAGTGTGCGCGGGTAGAGGGTGTTCGTGGGCAGGCATCGACGATTGCACCTCCGGGGACAACGTGCGACTGTTATCGACGCCGTCTAAACGCGAGGCAGCGTGAGCCTTCGGACGCGGCTTCGTGACGTTCCCATCGGGAGGTACGGATGAACTCCAAGAGCATGGCCGGGTGGATCGGCTTCGCCGGCATCGTGATGCTGATCATCGGCGGAATCGACTTCTTCCAGGGCCTGATCGCCCTGTTCGAGGACGAGTACTACGTCCCCACTGGGTCCGGTTTCCTCGTCTTCGACCTGACGGGCTGGGGCTGGACGATGTTGATCTGGGGCGTGCTGCTCTTCTTCGCAGGTCTCGGCCTGATCGGCGGGCAGTCGTGGGCGCGCTGGTTCGCGATCGTGGTCGTCGCCCTGAACTTCATCGCGCAGCTCGGGTTCCTCGGCAACACCGAGACCCCGCTCTGGTCACTGACGGTGATCGCGCTGAACATCATCGTGCTCTACGCGCTGACCGTGCGCTGGAGCGAGAGCCAGGCCTATATCGAAACTCCGCGCTAACAGGGAACTCGGGGCCGTCGCGCGGCCACATGCGCGGCGGCCCCGCAGCGCGGCTCCCGGCCGCGGTCAGGCCGGAGCGAAGAGCAGCTCGAGGTAGTTGCGGAAGTTGCGCAGCTGGCCTCTCAGCACCTGCGGCTCGCCGAGTGCCCGCGAGAGCACGTACGCCCCTTCGAAGATCGCCAGTCCCTCGTCGGCGAGGGCATCGAGGTCGACGGGAAGCCGCGGCGGGTAGAGCGCGACCACCTCTTCGAGCTTCTCGCGCGTCCGCGTCCGCCACGCGACGAACGTGTCGGCGATCAGCGCCTGCGTCTCGGCGTCGACGAGGTCGCGCTCGTAGCAGAAGGACGCGAGGAGGCAGCCCGACTGGTCGCCGGCGAGCCGATCGGCGTCCTCCTCCTGCAGTGCGACGAACAGCAGGAGCTGCTGGAGCGGGTCGCGGCTCATGCGCTCCGCGCGCTCGAAGAGGTCGTCGAGAATTCGAAGATCGGCTTCTGCGTAGCGCTCGACGAGGACGCGCGCGAGCTCCTGCTTGGAGGCGAAGTGGTGGAAGAAGCCGCCCTTCGTCGTCTCGGCGGCAGCTATCACCTCGTCCACCGACGTCCCCGCGAACCCTTGCTCGAGTACGAGTTGCTGCGCCGCGTCGAGGATCCTCGTTCGGGTTGCGGTCCCGTCGCGAGGCATGTCCCGAACAATACCAACCCAAAGGTCTGTTTCCTGCTGCCCTCCTGGATGTTGGCTTTCTCCTGTACGACTTGAAACGAACTAAACAGTCTGCTATGACTACAGACCAGCTGGTTGGTAACGAGGGAAGGGGACGCGATGAAGTCAGGCGCGCCAGTGGACGCGACGGAGCGCGCGCTAGAGGAGCTGCGAACGCGCTTTCGCGGTGAGCTCGTGCAGCCGGGGGATGCCGGATTCGACGAGACGAGACGTGTGTGGAACGGGCTCATCGACCGGCGGCCTGCACTCGTCGCACGGGTCTCCGACACGAACGACGTCGTCGAGGCGCTCGCGTTCGCGCGCGGAGCGGGGCTCCGCGTTGCGGTGCGCGGCGGGGGTCACAACGTGGCCGGCACCGCGGTCCGCGACGGCGGGCTCGTCGTCGATCTGTCCGGGCTGAACCACGTGCATGTCGATCCCGAAGCGCGGACCGCGCGGGCGGGTGCGGGCTGCACGCTGGGCGACCTCGACGCGGGGACGCAGGCATTCGGCCTCGCAGCGCCCCTCGGCGTCGTCAGCGAGACCGGGATCGCCGGGCTCACGCTCGGCGGAGGCATCGGCTGGTTGCGGCGGAAGCACGGCCTGTCGAGCGACAACCTCGTCTCCCTCGAGGCCGTGACCGCGGCGGGCGAGGTCGTCACGGCCAGCGAGACGGCGAACGTCGACCTGTTCTGGGCGCTTCGCGGCGGCGGTGGTGGGTTCGTCGTCGTCACGTCCTTCGAGTACCGCCTCCATCCCGTCGGGCCGGAGGTAACGGTCTCCTTCCTCCTCCATCCGGCCGAGAGAGGGGCGGAGGTCCTGCGCTTCGTGGACGAGCTGACGGCCGCGTCGGGCGATGACTTGAGCCCGGCCGCCTTCTTCGGCTTCGTCCCGCACGCCGACGTCTTTCCGGAGGAGACGCACGGGTTGCCGTACATCGCCGTGCTTGCCGTGCATCCCGGCTCGATGGAGGAGGGCGCGGCCGCGCTCGCTCCACTGAAGGATCTCGGCGAGCCGCTCGCCGACCTGAGTGGGCCGATGCCGTATGTCCAAGCGCAGAAGCTGCTCGACGAGGACTACCCGGACGGCGGCCGCTACTACTGGAAGTCGACTGCGCTCGACGATCTCGGCGACGAGGCGCTCGAGCGGCTCGCGGCCCACGCCGCAGCCGCCCCGTCCCACCACTCGACCATCGACGTCTGGTTCCACGGAGGGGCGATGGACCGCGTGGGCGCCGAGGAGACCGCCTTCGGACCGAGGCCGAAGTACCTCGTCGGCGTCGAGGCGAACTGGGAAGCGGAGGGCGATGACGACGCGAACATCACCTGGGCACGGGCCGCGGTCGCGGATCTCCGCCGCTTTTCCAACGGTGGCTCGTACCTCAACTTCCCGGGCTTGTTCGAGGAGGGCGACGAGCTCCTGCGTGCGGCGCATGGCGAGCGAAACTACGAGCGGCTCGCAGCGATCAGGGAGCGGTACGACCCGACTGACCTCTTCGCGCGTGCGGAATAGACTCGGCGGGACGTAAGACCGATGCCGAGAGGAGCTTCGAGATGACGCAGTACGGAACCCTTCGCCTGTGGTCGGCCTTCCTGGTGCTGGTCGGCTTGCTCGGCCTTGTCGCCGCGGCGATCGGGACGATCATCTGGGCGTTCGAGGCGGACGGCTTCTGGCAGACGCTCGGCGTGCTCCTCATCGGCGGGCCGGTCGCGCTCTTCTTCGCGACGCTGCCGATAGCGCTCGCGCAGGCGCTGCGGGCGCTCGCCGACGTCGGCGACACCGTCAGCGCCCGCTAGACGCGCCGCACCCGGCGGCTCAGTCGGAGAAGCTCTCGCAGGCAGAGGACTGCTCGAGCGCAGTCTCGAGCTCGCCGCCGACGTCCGCGTCCTCGAGGGACTCGAACGCAGCCTGGAGGGCGGTGCCCATCGAGCTGAGCGCGGCGCCGATCGTGCTGATAGCGCCGGGGATGTCCGCCAGGTCCTCGACGCCCTCGACCGCCTGCTCGACGTCCGCCTTCTCGGACTCGAGGGTGTCCGAGAGCGTCTGGACGGAGTCCTCGATCTCCTGACCCGACTCCGTGTCCGGGTCTCCCAGATCCTCGAGGTCCTGCACGAAGTCGTCGGTCGCCGTGTCGAGGTCCTGCACGGCTGCCTCGAGCGAGTCACGGTTAAGCGACGAGAGATCGTCGAATCGATCTCGGATCTGCTCGAGCTCGTCCGTCCACGTGCTGATCGCCGTGCAGAAACCGTCCGCCCACTCGTCGACGGGTGCTGCCGTCGGCTCGTCGTCGCCCCCGCAGCCCGCTGCCACGAGCGCGAGCGACGCCAGGAGAACGAGCACGGCCTTTCTCATCCGGCCTCGACCCTAGCACCGTCGCTCGGCTCGGTGCGTGCGCCCGCCCTGCGCCGGGCGAGCGCGGCCTGGACGGGCACGAGCGCCCAGCACGCCGCCTCTCGGATCCGGGCTTGCGTGCTCCCGCGCTCGTTCGTCGACACGAGCACGATCTCGACCTCCGAACCGCGAAGCGCTGCGGCGAGCAGGGCTCTCGAGCGGCGTCCGTGCCAGCCCGAGGTCACGAGCACGACTTCGCGCGCGCCGTGCTCCGTCGCCACGCGAGCGGCGCCGACGGCGTTCGAGAGCGTCGTTCGCGCGTCGCGGTCGAGCAGCACCCGCGAGCAGTTGCCCTGCCAGGCGCTGGCCATGAGCTCCGCCTCGGTCGTCTGCCGCGGCCACCGCGACCAGCCGGACAGGAGGACGACGTCGTCCGGCCGGGCCTCCTGCTCGGCCCGCCGCAAGCGGGCTGCGCAGACCTCGTGCAGCTCACCGGCGCGCCCCGCATAGCCGAGCACGACGACGAGGCGTGGTGACGGGGCGCTCATCGGCGGCGCCACCTGCGCCAGACGCCGTAGAGGAGCAGCGTGCCGGCGACCGTGACCACGAGCTCGACCGCTCGGCGTCCACGCAGTTTCGACTCGCCGCTCGCCCGTTCCCGCATGTGCACCGGTACCTCCACGACCGTGAGCCCGGCCTCGCGCAGTCGCAGCAGCGACTCGACCTCGGGTGCGCCGCTCTCGTACGGCTTCGCGAGGAGCGGCATCGCCTTCGCGTTCGCGGCGTACATCCCGCTGGTCGCGTCGTGGAACGGTTGCCCGGCGGCGCCCATCGCCCGGCGGAGCACGGCGATCCCGAACCGGCGGCTGGCGCTCGGCTCGTAGCGGTACGCCGCGTAGCCGTCGCCCGTCGCAAAGCGCGAGCCGACCGCGACGTCGGCATCGCCGGAGCGCACGATCCGAAGCAGCTTCACAAGCTCGTCGACGGGGTGCTGCCCGTCCGCGTCGACCCTGCCGACGAATGCATAGTCCTGTTCGGCGGCGTAGCCGTACCCCGCGGCGATCCCTGCCCTGAGGCCGCGGTTCTCGCCGAACGAGAGCACCTCGGCGCCCTTCGCGCGTGCGACACCGGCCGTGCCGTCGGTCGACCCGTCGTCGACGACGAGGACATCGGTGCCCGGCAGCCCGCCGGCGAGCTCGTCGAGCACGGCAGGCAGGTTCGCCTCCTCGTTCCAGGCCGGGATGAAGACGAGCGTGCGGGTGCCGTCCGTCACTCGAACAGGTGATCGCTTGATGGAGGGATTGTCACTTCGGGCAATCGTCCGTTGACTTAGTGCGGAGCGTCAGGTCGATCCTTGGAGGCACGAGTGCGCGACAACGGCCGTCGTCGGGCAGCAATCACAGACGAATCAGGGCAAGTGATGATGTTGGCAGCTTTGGCCATGGCGGCGATGCTCGTCATGGTCGCCTTCGTCGTGGACATCGGCAAGGCCTATCTCGTGCAGCGCCAGCTGCAGGCGGGCGTCGATGCCGCCGCGCTGGCCGGCGCCCAGCACCTTCCCGACCCCAGCGAGGCGATGACGGTCGCCCAGGACTACGGTCCTTCGGTCGGGGAGAAGAACGCCGTGAAGATCGGCTCGAACGTGACCACGACCGTCACCACGCGCTGCGTCTCCTCCGCGCCGGGCTGCAATCCGAGCCTCGGCAACTACAACGCGGTCAAGGTGCAGGCGTCCTCGGACGTGAACCTGCTCTTCGCGCGCATCCTCGGGATCAACAAGCTCAAGGTGAAGGCGACGGCCACTGCGTGCTCGCCGTGCTCCGCCAAGCCGCTCGACATCATGCTCGTGCTGGACCGCACGGGCTCCATGTGCCAGCACAGCGACACGTCCAACGATCCGGCGTGCACCGATCTCAACAACGCGAAGAACGGGATCCGGTCGTTCCTCCAGTTCATGGACCCGAGCCTCGACTGGGTCGGGCTCTCGGTGTTCCCGCCAGCGCTCGACGATTCGTGGGTAGCGACTTGCCCGTACACGCCGTGGACCGGCAACCCCTCGGGCCCGACGCCGGACGGTCGGCGCTACGGCTACGACGCCCGCTGGCCCAAGTGGAGCCCGCCACCGGGCAGCTCGAACTGGGCGGTCTACGAGATCGCGTCGATCACGAGCGATTACCTCGTCCAGAGCGGCACGACGTGGATCCTGAACCCGGGGTCGGCGCTGAACCAGCGGCTCGGGTGCGCCAACGGCGCCGGCACGACGCAGTACGCGAACGCGGTCGATGCCGCGCAGCACGAGCTCGGGGTGCACGGCCGCGGGGACGTGCAGGACGTCATCGTCTTCCTCTCGGACGGCGCGGCGAACACGACGCCACGAGACCTGCCGAGCTACATCGACAACCCCAACATGCGGCTGCATCCGTGCGCTGCCGGTGTCGCTGCCGCAGCCCACGCCAAGGCTCAGGGGACGGTCGTGTACACGATCGGCTACGACCTGAACGGCGCGGGCACCGATCCGGAGAACTGCAAGCTCTACCCGAGCGGCTCCAACGACGGGACGATCACGGCCTACGACGCGATCAGGGCGATGGCGACCGAGCCGGACAACTTCTACAACAAGCCGAACCCGGGCCAGCTGCACACGATCTTCACCCGGATCGCGGCCGACCTCCAGCGGCCTGCCGCCCGGCTGATCGACGACAACACCCAGTAGGCGATGAGCAAACTCGCGACACGGAGGCCTGTGCGCAGGTCGGAGGAAGGGCAGGCGATGGTGGAGTTCGCCCTCGTCCTCCCGATCCTCCTCCTGCTCGTGATGGGGATCATCCAGTTCGGGATCCTCTTCAACAATTACGTGACGCTCACGGACGGTGTCCGCGCCGGGGCGCGCCAGGCTGCGGTGAGCCGCGACCTGCCCGACCCGGTGCTGGCCGCGACGAACCGCGTGAAGCAGTCGGCCGCAGGTCTCGACGAGAGCAAGCTCGAGGTCACGGTCACGCCGTACGACCCCGAGGACGGCTCCGCGAGCTGGGTGCAGGGCGGCGACGTGACCGTCGAGGCGAAGTACCCGTTCTCGATCGGCCTCTTCGGCGTGGTCGTCATGTCGGGCAAGCTCAAGAGCACGACGACCGAGCGCGTCGAGTAGCTCCGGCCTAGATGACGTTGCGCTCCGGCCGCAGCTCGGCCAGCGCGAAGCGCTCGACTGCGAGCGGCGACACGTCCACGAACGGCTCGCGTCCGAGGACGAGATCGCGGACGACCTCTCCGACCGCGGGACCCTGCAGGAACCCGTGGCCGGAGAAGCCGGTCGCGTAGAGGAAGCGTGAGACCGCGGCCGCCTCGCCGATCAGGGCGTTGTGGTCCGGCGTGACCTCGTAGTAGCCCTTCCAGCCGCCCGCGATCCCGAGTTCGAGCAGGCGGGGGAGCCGCCGCTCGGCGACTGCGGTGACGCGCTCGAGCCACGCGGGGTCGGTCGGCGCGTCGAAGCCCGGCGGCTGCCCCCGGTCGGCCATCCCGAAGAGCAGCCCCGGGCCCTCACGGTGGAAGTAGAAGCCGGTGGAGAAGTCGATCGTGAGCGGGAACCCGTCCGGGAGCTCGGCCGGCGACGTGTAGCCGACCTCGCGGAGAAGGGGCACGACGGGCAGCTCGAGCCCGACCATGCGCGCGAGCTCCGGCGACCAGACCCCCGCCGCGCAGACGACCGTGCCGGTCTCGATGTCGCCCTGCTCTGTCCGCAGGCGGCGGATCGCGCCATCCTCGACATCGATCTCGAGGACGCCGCATCCGGTCGCCACAACCCCGCCGTGGCGGCGGATCCCGGCGGCGTAGCCCTGCACGACCGCGTCTGGGCTCGCGTGGCCGTCACGGGGCGAGAACGTGGCCGCGAGCACGCCCTCGAGGCCGGCGAGCGGGCTCAACCGCCGAAGCTCGTCCGTGCCCACGAACCGACTCGGAACCCCGTGCTCGTTCTGAAGCGCGACGCTCGTCTCGAACGACTCGACGTCTTCCTTGCGGTCGAGGAGGAACAGATACCCGACCTGCTTCAGGTCGATCTCGCCGCCCGGCCGCTCGCCGAAGCGCTCGTACGCGTCGATGCTTCGCACGCCGAGCGCGATGTTGAGCGGATCCGAGAACTGCGCCCTGATCCCGCCGGCAGCTCGGCTCGTCGAGCCCGAGGCGAGCTCTGCCCGCTCGAGCACGCACACGTCGACGCCCGCCTCGGCGAGGTGGAAGCCGATGCTCGTCCCCATGACGCCGCCTCCGACGACGACGACGTCAGCGCGTGCGGGGATCCCGCCGCTCATCGGCGGACGAGGCTCCGGAGGAAGAAGAAGAGATTCGCCGGCCGCTCGGCGAGCCGCCGCATGAGGTAGGGGTACCAGTCCGGGCCGTAGGGCGTCGCCACGAGCACCTTGTGACCGTCCGCCGCAAGCGACCGCTGCAGCGCCGGGCGGACGCCGTACAGCATCTGGAACTCGAAGCGGTCCCGCCCGATGCCCTCTTGCTCGGCGAACGCCCGCGTGCGCGAGATGAGCTGCTCGTCGTGCGTCGCGACTGCGATGTACGCGCCTTCGCGGAGCCCGCGTTCGACCAGCCGCGCGTATGCCTCGTCGACGTCCCGCTTGTCGGGGTGCGCGATTGCCGCGGGCTCGAGGTACGCGCCTTTCACGATCCGGAGATTCGGCTCGAGCGGCAGGAGGCGCTCGAGATCCTCGGGGGTGCGGTAGAGGTACGACTGGAGCACGGTGCCGACGTTGTCGAGCCCCGCCGCCCGCAGCCGCTCGTAGATGCGGAGCGTCGGCTCGACGAACTCCGACTGCTCCATATCGATGCGGACGAAGGACCCCGCCCGCTCGCGTGCCGCACGACCCGCTCGACGTTCTCGAGTGCGAGCTCCTGGTCGACCGAGAGCCCGAGATGCGTCAGCTTGAGCGCGACGTTCGCGAGCAGCTGCTCGTCGGCGAGGCGGTCGACGATCTCGACGTACGCCTCGACGACCCGGTTCGCGTCGTCGCGGTCGGGAATCGCCTCGCCGAGGAGCGTCGTGTTCGTGTGCAGTCCTGTCTCGTTCAGCCGCCGCAGGACGACGATGCACTCGTCGAGCGACTCGCCTGCGACGAACCGGCCGGCGCCGAGGCGCATCCCATGGCGCTGCACGAGCCTCTGGAGGAACGAGCTGTCCGCGGCGCGGAGGATCGCGCTGCGGGCGACAGCGGAGGTCGCAGCGCCGATCGTGCTCACTCGTCGAGCTCCACGGTGACCCCGTCGCCGACCTCGACGATCGCGAAGTGGCCGGAGGTGGCCGGCCCGGGGTTGACGACCAGCGTGTGCCCGATGTAGTCAGTCCCGCGGCCCTCGTGGATGTGCCCGCAGAGGATGAGGTCCGGCTCCTCGCGCTCGATCGCCCGTCGCAGACCCCGGCTCCCGACATGCTGTCCCGAGCGCAGGCGATCGCACACCGTCTCCGACGGTGGCGCGTGCGGGCAGAGGATGCGAACGCGGCTCGCGGCGATGTCCTGCAAGGCCCGCGCGGCGTGCCCCGCGAACTCCTCGTCGGTCAGCTCGTACGGCGTGTGCAACGGGGTCAAGGGCGACGCGGAAGCGCCGGCGAGGCCAACGTCGCCGAGCTCGACGCCCCGGCCGTGCAGCGAGACGCCGAGCTCGACGAGACGTGCGTCGATCGCCGGCGAGTCGCAGTTCCCGGCGACCGCGAAGAGGCGCGGCGCAAGCGGGCGCCACAGCTCGACCGCCCGCTCGGCGTCCTCGGGCGTGCCGAAGGTCGTGATGTCGCCACCGACGACGAGAGCGTCGACGGGCCCGATCCGCTCGAGCGCGCGCCCGACCGCGTCGAAGCGGTCGTGGACGTCGACGACGTAGGCGATTCGCACCTAGTTCAGCGAGGGGTCGGGCGGCATGAGCGCGAGGACGCCGAACGGCCCGCCCTTGCGGCGGAGCACCTCGCTCCAGAGGTCGTCCGGGTCCGCGGTGAAGACGTCCTCGGGCTCGGCCGGCTCGACGATCCAGCTTCCCTCGCCCAGCTCGTCGTCGAGCTGTCCCGGGCCCCAGCCCGCATAGCCCGCGAACACACGGGCCCTGCGCAGCTCCCCGAGGGCGTCTGGGTCGATCTCCGAGGGAAGGAACCCGATGTCGCCGAGCACGAGCGCCTCGGCCCGATCCGGCTCGTCGAACTCGGCGAGGACGACGATCGCCGACGGCTGAACGGGGCCGCCGACGTGAACCGTCGTGTCCCCGTCGACGAGCGTGGCCAGCTCCGGCAGCGCGTCGTCGACCGTGGAGTCGGACGCCCGGTTGAGGATCACGCCGAGCGCGCCCTCGTCGCCGTGCTCGCCGATGAGGACGACGGAGCGGCGGAAGTTCGGGTCCATGAGGGTCGGCGCCGCGACGAGGAGGTGGCCCTTGAGCGAGGACACCGACATATCATCGCCGTATGGACGGCATGTCTCGCGAGATTCGGCTCGTCGCACGTCCCACGGGGTTCCCGGACGAGGAGCTGTTCGAGGTCGCGGAGACCGCGATCCCCGATCCGGCCGACGGGCAGGTGCTCATCCGGAACGCGTTCTTCTCCGTCGATCCGTACATGCGCCCGCGCATGAACGACGTGCGCTCGTACGTCGCGCCGTTCACGCTCGGCGAGGCCATGACCGGCGGCGCGGTCGGGCGCGTGGTCACGTCGCGGAACGAGAAGGTCTCCGAGGGCGACTGGGTGCTGCACGGCCTCGGCTGGCGCGAGTGGGCGCTCTCGGACGGCTCGGGCATGCGCAAGGTGGACCCTGCGCTCGCTCCCGTCTCGACGGCTCTCGGCGTCCTCGGCATGCCGGGCTTCACCGCGTACTACGGGCTCTTCCACATCGGGAAGCCGGAGCCGGGGCAGACGGTGTTCGTCTCCGGCGCGGCCGGAGCCGTGGGCAGCGCGGTTGGTCAGATGGCGAAGATCGCCGGGTGCCGCGTGATCGGCAGCGCCGGCTCGGCGGAGAAGATCGCCTGGGTGCGCGAGCTCGGGTGCGACGACGCGTTCGACTATCGGGACACGCCGGTTCGCACCGCGCTTCGCGACCTTGCGCCCGACGGGATCGACGTGTACTTCGACAACGTCGGCGGTGACCACCTCGAGGCGGCGATCGGCGCGCTCCGAAATCACGGACGGATCGTCGCCTGCGGCTCCATCTCCCGGTACAACGACGTCGAGCCGACGCCTGGGCCGCGGAACATGTTCATGGTCGTCACGAAGCGGCTCCTGCTGCAGGGCTTCATCATCAACGACCACTACGAGCACTTCCCCGCGTTCATCGAGTCCGCGACGGAGTGGGTGCGCGACGGGCGGCTGCGCTACCGCGAGACGGTGATCGAGGGGATCGAGAACGCGCCGAGCGCGTTCGTCGGCCTCCTCCGCGGCGAGAACCTCGGGAAGATGCTCGTGCAGGTCGGCCCGTCCGACTGACGATGCCCACTTTCCCGGCGCTACGCTGGCGCCCGTGACGCGGTCGGTCATCGTCTCCGCGGTCCGCACGCCCTTCGGGCGGCTCGGCGGCGGTCTCGCCAAGCTCCCCGCGACGGAGCTCGGCGCCAGCGCGATCCGCTCGGGGCTCGAGCGGGCCGGGGTCGAGCCCGGGGAGGTCGAGTACGTCGTCATGGGTCAGGTGCTGCAGGCAGGTGCCGGCCAGGCACCGGCGCGACAGGCGGCCGTAGGAGCGGGCATCCCGAAGGAGGTGCCGGCGGACACGATCAACAAGGTCTGCGCCTCCTCGATCCGCGCCGTCGAGATCGCCGACCTCATGATCCGCGCGGGTGGCCACGAGCTCATCGTGACCGGCGGGATGGAGTCGATGTCGAACGCGCCGTACCTACTGCCGAAGGCGCGCTTCGGGTACCGGCTCGGCAACGGAGAGCTCGTCGACCACCTCGTATTCGACGGGCTCACGTCGACGTTCGACGGCCTGCACATGATCCAGCAGGCGTCGCACGTCTCCCGCGAGCTCGGGATCAGCCGCGAGGAGCAGGACGAGTGGGCGCACCGCTCTCAGGTGCGCGCCGCTGCCGCGCAGGACGAGGGTCGCTTCGACGACGAGATCGTCGCGGTGGGCGAGGTAACGGCGGACGAGAGCGTCCGGCGCGACACGACCGTGGAGAAGCTTGCGGCGCTTCAGCCCGTCTTCGATCCCGAAGGAACGACGACTGCCGGCAACGCGCCGGGAGTGAACGACGGCGCGTCCTGCGTTGTCGTGTGCTCGGAGGAGTTCGCCGAGCGGCGTGGGCTCGAGCCGCTTGCGACCATCCTCGCGCAGGGCTACGTCGCTGACGACTACGCATACCTCGCGCGCACCCCGGCTCGCGCCGCGGAACGGGCGCTGGCGGCCGCTGGCCGCTCGATCGACGAGGTGAAGCGCGTCGAGATCAACGAGGCGTTCGCCTCCGTCGCGAAGAACTCCACGCGCATGCTCGGCGTGGACGAGGAGATCGTGAACGTTAACGGGGGCGCCGTCGCTCTCGGGCACCCGATCGGCGCGTCGGGCGGCCGGATCCTCGGGACGATGATCCACGAGCTTCGCCGCAACGGTGGAGGGCTCGGCCTGGCGGCGATCTGCTCCGGCGGAGGCCAGGGAGACGCGCTCCTGGTCGAAGTCTGATCCGCGCTCTTCTCATCGCCGGCCTCGCCGCGCTCTTCCTGTCTGCGCCGGCGTACGCTTGCGTCTGCGCGAGCGAGCCGATCGCGGACAAGCTCGACCGGGCCGACGTCGCCCTGGTCGGCCGGATCGTCGGGCCGGCCGAGGGAAACGCCCCGGCGGGCCAGCGACTGCTTCTCGTCGACGTGGAGCAGCGCGTCAAGGGTGACGTACCGCTGGAGCTCGTGATCAGCACGCCGTCGGGGACCGACTGCGACCTGCCGACCCAGACGAAGGAGAACGTGGGCCTGCTGTTGACCGAGGAGCCGGAGGGCGTCTTCGTGGGCACGCTCTGCAGCCTCGTCGATCCCGGTCCGCTGGTCCTCGCGGGCGGAGAGCCAAGGGGCGGCACGCTCAAGGTCCTCATCGGGCTCGCGCTCCTCGGCCTCGTGCTGCTGTGGTCGTTCCGCCGCTTGAAGCGCGGCGCGCGACCCGATCTCCCCGGCGCGCCGCGGCCGTAGACTCAGCCGGTGGCCGGCTCTTTCCCACACGTGCTCGTCGTCGGTGCGGGTCAGATGGGAGCGGGCATCGCGCAGGTCGTCGCAGCCTCCGGCCGAACGGTCTCGCTACACGACTCGCAGCCTGGTGCGGTCGAGCGCGCACTGGAGGGGATGCGTCGCAGCCTCTCGAGGCTCGCCGAGAAGGGCGGGGCGGACCCCGACGACGTCCTGGCGCGGGTCGCGCCGGTCGACGACGTCGTGCCGGCCGACCTGATGGTCGAGGCGGTCGTCGAGGACGTCGAGGTCAAGCAGGACCTCTTTCGTCGTGCCGACGAGGTCATGCCCCCGGGCGCCGTTCTCGCCTCCAACACCTCGTCGATCCCGATCGCGTCGCTCGCCGCGGCGACGGGGAGGCCGGACAAGGTGATCGGGATGCACTTCTTCAACCCGGTCCCGGTGCTGCAGCTCGTCGAGGTGATCCGTGCGGAAGGCACCTCCGACGAGACGGCGGAGGCAGTGGTCGAGCTGGCGCGCGACCTCGGGAAGACGCCCGCGGAGGCGCGAGACTTCCCCGGCTTCGTCTCGAACCGCATCCTCATGCCCTTCATCAACGAGGCGGCCTATGCGCTCCAGGACGGCGTCGCGGAGCCGGAGGCCATCGACACCATCGCGAAGCTCGGCTTCGCCCACCCGATCGGCCCGCTGGCGTTGGCCGACCTGATCGGGCTCGACACGTGCGTCGCCATCATGGATGTCCTGCACGAGGGTCTCGGAGACTCGAAGTACGCGCCGTGCCCGCTCCTCCGCGAACACGTCGCCGCAGGGCGGCTCGGACGCAAATCCGGCAGCGGCTTCTACGAGTACTAGCCGTGGCGGACGCGCGGCTCGAGGCCGAGCTGGCCGTGCAAGGCGGGACGGACGAGGCGTTCGTCGAGGGGGCGTTCAGGCTTCTGCTGCGCCGCGATCCGGACGACGAGGCACTCACTCGGTCGCTCGCGAAGCTCGAGGACGGGACCCTCTCGCGGGCGACGCTGATCCGCGAGCTCGCGACGAGCGAGGAGTTCGAGCGCGTCCAGGAGCTCGACGACGCGGTCGCGCTCGGGCTCGGCGCGCGGGAGCGCGAGGAGCGGATCCGCTGGCTGCAGGCTCCGCCGAACACCGACGAGCGCGTCGTCGAGGTGCCCTGGGTGCTCTCCCGACTCCGGCCGGCCGGCCGCGCGCTCGAGGTCGGCTACGCGTTCGCCGAGACCGCGTACCTCGCTGCGCTGCTGCGGACCGGCGTCGAGCTCGTCGGCGTCGACCTGGCGACGCGCGAGGTCGCGGGGCTTGAGACCGTCGAGGCCGACGTTCGCAGCTTGCCCTTCCCGGACAGCTCGTTCGACCAGGCGCTGCTCGTCTCGACGCTCGAGCACGTAGGCGCGGACAACACGGTGTACGGGCTCGAGGGAGAGACGGACCCGGACGCGCGCCTCCTGGCGCTGCGCGAGCTCCGCCGCGTCCTGCGCGCTGACGGCAGCCTGCTCGTGACCGTGCCGCTCGGCGAGCCGCGCGACCACGGCTGGTTCTGGCAGGACGACGTACGTGGCTGGAACCGCCTCTACGCGCAGGCGGGCTTCTTCGTCTCCGAGCAGGAGGCATACGAGCTGACGGGCCACGGCTGGCGCGCGGCGCCCGACTTCGATCCTGAGGGCGTCCTCTACGGGGCGAGGGGCCCGGCAGCGTCGGCCGTGCTCTGCGCCGAGCTGCGACCAGGCCGCCTGCGTCGGCTCGTCACGCCGAGCGGGCTCAGGACCGTCGCGCGCCGGCGGGCCGGCCGCACATATCGACGGTTCCGGCGCGACCTATAGTCAGCGCGTGGACTTCGATCTGACCGCCGACCAGCGGGAGATCCAGACGCTCGCCCGCGACCTCGCGGACGCGGAGATCGTCCCGAACGCGGGCGCGTGGGATCGCGAGCACCGGTTCCCCGCCGAGCTCTTCCCGAAGCTTGCGGAGCTCGGCCTGATGGGCGTGTGCGTCCCCGAGGAGTACGGCGGCGCGGGCGCCGACTTCCTGTCGTACATCCTTGTCCTCGAAGAGCTCTCTCGAGCCGACGCGGGAGTCGGCGTGACCGTCGCCGTGCACACGAGCGCGACGACGCTCCCGATCCTCGCCTTCGGGACCGAGGAGCAGAAGGCGCGCTTCGTGCCACCGCTCGCTCGTGGCGACCACATCGGCGCTTTCGCGCTGACCGAGCCTGGCGCGGGCTCGGATGCGGGCTCGCTGCGCACGCGGGCCGAGCCCGACGGCGACGGGTGGCGCCTGACCGGCTCGAAGCAGTGGATCACGAACGGCTCCGTGGCCGGCACGTTCGTGGTCTTCGCGCGCACGGACGACGCGACCGCCGGCGCACGTGGCGTGTCGTGCTTCGTCCTCGACGCCGGACATGTCCGAATCACGCGCGAGGAGGAGAAGCTCGGCCTCAACTCCTCGACGACGTCGGACCTCGTCCTCGAGGGCACGCACGTCGAGCGCGACCGCCTGCTGCACGAAGAGGGGCGGGGGTTTCGCGTCGCGATGGCGACGCTCGACGGCGGGCGCATCGGGATCGCCGCGCAGGCGCTCGGCATCGCGCAGGCGGCGTACGACGTCGCGCGGGCGTACGCGCTCGAGCGGGAGCAGTTCGGCAGCCGGATCGCGGACTTCCAGGCGATCCAGTGGAAGCTCGCCGACATGGCGACGGAGATCGAGGCTGCGCGTCTGCTCGTCTACCGGGCAGCGTGGCGGAAGCAGCAGGGCCTCTCGCACACCGCCGAGGGCGCCCAGGCGAAGCTGTTCGCATCGGAGATGGCCAGGCGGCAGACCGCCGAGGCGATCCAGGTGCTCGGTGGCTACGGCTACACGAAGGAGTTCCCGGTCGAGCGCTACTACCGGGACGCGAAGATCACCGAGATCTACGAAGGGACGAGCGAGATTCAGCGGCTGGTGATCGCACGCTCGATCCTCGGCCGACAGCTACGCGAGGATCCTGTCTCTCAAGGCACCCATTCGTAGAGCGCGTCGGGCTCTTCTTCCTCGTTGCCCGAGCCGTCGGTGAGCTCGACGAGGCGAAGCCCGTGCTTCTCGTAGAACCGGCGGGCTACCTCGTTCGCCTGGAACACCCAGAGGCGGAAGCCGTCGGGCCGCCGCGCCTTTGCGTGAGCCATCAGCTCGCTCCCCACGCCGTGGCGCTGGTGCTCGGGAAGGACGTAGAGGTGCTGGAGGTAGACCGCCCCCGCACGTGAGCCAAGGGCAACGAAGCCGACCGGCCGCTCGTCGAGCTCCGCGACCCAGACCTCGTCGTGCAGGACGACACCGCGCATGAACCGGCGATCCTCCTCGGGAGTGTGCAGATCGGCGAGCCGCGGCATTGCGCCGTTGATCGCGGCGCGGTGAAGCGCCGCAAGCTCGTCAGCGTCCTCGCGCCTGGCCGGACGGAGCACGCGCGTACTCTACGGCGCGTGCCTCGCGACCGAGACGAGCCGGTTCGGCTGACTCGCATCTACACGCGGGGCGGCGATGCGGGGGAGACCTCGCTCGGCGACGGCTCGCGCGTGTCGAAGCTCGACGAGCGTATCGCTGCCTACGGGACGGTCGACGAGTTGAACTCGGTGCTCGGGGTGGTGCTGGCGGGCGAGTCTCCGCCCGCCGTTCGCGACGTGCTGCTGCGTGTGCAGAACGAGCTCTTCGACCTCGGTGCGGACCTGTCGGTACCGCTGGCGAAGACCGATCGGCTGCGCGTGACCGATGGCCAGGTCGAGGCGCTCGAGAAGGATTGCGACCACTTCAACGAGGACCTCCCCGAGCTGAAGAGCTTCATCCTTCCAGGAGGTGACGAAGCGGCCGCGTGGATCCACGTCGCGCGTACCGTCTGCCGCCGCGCCGAGCGCGACGCGCTCACGGCGGCCCGTGTTCACGAGATCAATCCCATTGCGGTCCGGTACCTCAACCGGCTCTCGGACCTCCTCTTCATCCTCGCGCGCACGGCGAACGCCGCCGGAGGGCGGGAGGAGCCGCTCTGGAAGCCTGGGAACTCGCGCTAGCGTTCGTCGGCTCGTTCGTCGCGGGGTACTTCGGCTCGATGTTGGGCCTCGTGCTCGGGACGCTGCGGCTGCCGCTCATCGTCGCGGCCACGGGGAGCCCGCTCGCCGCTGCGGGGACGAACATCGCGATCTCGGCGGCCTCCGCGGCCGCCGGCGCGCTCCGTCATCTCCGCGCGGGCCGCGTGGACTGGGGGGTGGTCGCATGGACGGCGCCGCCTTCGGTCGTCGGAGCGATCGTGGGCGCGCTGATCGCCGACGACGTCTCGGAGAGCCTGCTCTACGGCGTGATCGCGGCCATCCTCGTCTGGAGCGGGCTCGACCTGGCTCTTCGCCCGCTGAAGCCGCGGCCGCGCGAGCGGCTACGGGTCGCCCGAGGTGGTGCGCTGGCGCTCCTCATCGGGATCCTGGGCGGCGCCGTCGGTGTGATCCTCGGCACGCTGCGTATGCCGGCGCTCATCCGCTCGGTCGGGATGGACGTGCGCCGCGCAGCCGGGACGAACCTCGTCGTCGGCTTCCTCCTCGGGATCGCCGCCTTCGCGGTCCACGCCGGAGAGGGCGGAGTCCAGTGGGGCATCCTCGCGGCCGGCCTCGCGGGCGCGATCCCCGGCGGCTGGCTCGGCGCGCATGCGACGGGGCGCTTCTCGGAGAACGCGCTGCGGCTGGCGCTCGGCTTCGTCCTCGTTGCGGTCGGTGTCGCGTTCGCGGTGCAGGCAGTGCTCTGAGCTACGCGACTGCGGGCCAGCTGTCGCTGAGCCAGTCCACGAGCTCGTCGGCCGGCCGGGGCCCGGCCACGTAGAAGCCCTGCGCGAGGTCGCAGCCCCAGTCGCCGAGGATGTTCCACGCCTCCCGCGTCTCCACTCCTTCGGCCACGACCTCGAGCCCGAGCGCGTGGCCGATGTTCACGAGCCCGCGCACGAGAGCCGCGTCGCGCGGGCTGCGGCCGACGCCGTGGACGAACCCGGCGTCGATCTTCAGCTCGTGGAGCGGCAGCATGCGCAGCGACGAGAACGAGGCCGCGCGCCCGCCGTCGTCGAGCGAGAGCCTGATCCCGAGCGCCATCAGCTCGGCGACGACCTCGTCGTCGAGCTCCGAGCCCGCGCCGGGACCTGCCGGCACGACCTCCAGCGTGAGCCGGCGCGGTCGGATGGTCGAGGTGCGCAGGAGACTGCCGAGGCCGTCGACGAACTGCGGGTCGTCCAGTAGGCGATACGGGACGTTGACCGACACACCGAGCGGCGAGCCCTTGTCCGCCCAGTGCTCGGCGGCGTCGAGTGCATCTGCGACGACGAGGAAGGTCAGCTCGCGCGCGAGTGGTGTCCGCTCGACGTGCGGCACGAACTCGGCCGGGGGCATCAGGGCCTGATCGGGTAGCCGACGACGCACGAGCGCCTCGGCGGCGCGCGGCTCTCCCGACCCGAGGTGGATGATCGGCTGGTAGAGGACGACGAGTTCGCGGCGCTCGAGCGCGGACTCGACGTCACGGACGATGCCTGCGTCGACCCCGCGGCGCAGCATGATCGTCTCGTCCGTGGTGTCGCGCTTCGTCGCGTACATCTGCCCGTCCGCCCGCTGGAGCAGCGCGTCGGCGTCGGCCCCGTCGTCGGGGAACACGGCCCAGCCGATGCTGCCGTCGATCTCCACGGTCGAGCCGTCCACGTGGAACGGCCGCCTGAGCGCCTGCCGGAGCCTGCCCACGAGCGCGGCCGCCTGGTCGTCGTCGGCCGTCGCAAGGGAGAGGACGACGAACTCGTCGCCGCCGATGCGCGCGACCGTATCGCTCGACCGCACGACCGCCTCGAAGCGGCGCGCGAGCGCGCGGAGCACTGCGTCGCCGGCCCGGTGTCCGCGCACGTCGTTGACGTCCTTGAAGTTGTCGAGGTCGACGAGGATCAGCGCGAACGGCTCGTCCGCGCGGCGGCTCCGTTGGAGCGCCTGGTCGATGCGATCCTCGAGGAGCGCGCGGTTCGGAAGTCCGGTGAGCGGATCCCGGAGGGCCTGCGAGCGGGCTCTGCGCAGCCGCCAGTCGAGCGCGATCCCGCAACTGCCGGCAGCGAGTGCGAAGATCGCGAGCGCCGCAACCGCTCGATCCGGAGAGTCCTCGAGGGCGACCGCCGCTGCTCCCGCCAGGTAGACGAGTGCGGCAAGGGCAAATGCCCATGCCAGGGTACTGCCCATCCTTCGCCTGTCCCCACGCTTCACCTGTGTCTCCTGCCCCCTCGACCCGCCGTCCTTTGACCGTACTCGGCGCGTCGTTCGCGGTCAGCCCTCGAACGAGTGACCCCGATCCCTCGAACGAGTGATCAGCCCTTGTCCCAAGCCCGATCCGACTGCCGATTTCGCGGGGTTCGGTACCTACCGCGATGGGGGATGGTGACCGGATCGAGGGAGGAGCACGCTGCAAGCCACGGAATCCGGGCGCGTGGACCTCGCGGCCGGGCTCGTCGGACTGCTCGCGGGCCTCGTCGTAGGCCCGCTCGCCGATCGCATCGCGACGAATGCGCCTGTGGGGAGGCCGCTGCTCGCGGCCGCTCCGCGCTCGCCGAGACTGCCGCTCGTCGCCGCTGCGACCGCGCTGCTCGGAGGCGCCTGCGGCGCCGCCTTCGGCTTCACGCTCGAGGCGCTCATCTCCGCGGTCTTCTGCGGGATCCTCGTGGTGATCACGCGGACCGATCTCGAGCATCGCCTGATTCCGAACCGGATCGTCGTGCCTGGCACCGTTCTGCTGCTGGTCGCGCGGACGGTGGACGAGCCGTCGGTCGCATGGGTCGCAGGCGCGCTCGCCGCCGGCGCTGTGCTCCTCGTGATCGCGCTCATCTACCCGGCCGGGATGGGCATGGGCGACGTGAAGCTCGCTGCGTTCCTCGGGGCCGGGCTCGGAGCGGCGGTCGCCGTCGCCCTCTTCGTGGGCTTCATGTCTGCGTTCGTCCCCGCAGCCGCCCTCCTCGTCCGGTACGGACGCGCAGCTCGCAAGGCGGCGATCCCGCTCGGCCCGTTCCTCGCCCTCGGCGGCGTGGTCGCCCTCTTTGCAGGCGACGCGATCATCGACTGGTATCTGGGCTCCGACTGATGCTGAGACTTTGTAAGGCCTGAGCCTGAACCCCCTTCAGCGGGTCAAGAGACCGGTCTGCTGCGCCGATTCGTGAGGCATGGAGCGATCGTCTGCCCGTGCCCGCGATTCGCAGCCCGTCGATGCTGTGCTATTCGCCGCTGCCGTTCAGGCAGCCGCGCGCGAGGCTGCCCGCGACGAAGCCCCCGTCGTCGCGATCGACGCCGCCATCGCCTTGCTGCTCGACGCCATCGAAGGGCTGTACGCGTCCGTCTTCGTCCTCGAGCACGACCATCTGTGGCTCGTCGCTCATCGCGGCCAGGCGGTCGTGCCGGACGGAATCGGGATCGACCAGGGAGTCGCGGGCAGGGCGGTGCGCCAGGGACGTGGGCAACTCGTGCTCGACGTGGACGGGGATCCCGACTACATCCCGGTGCTCCCCGACGCGGTGTCCGAAGCCGCCGTCCCGCTGAGGGTCGACCGCGTGACGGTCGGGGTGCTCAACCTCGACTGCGAGCGCGCACTCCCCGCCGAATCCTTGAAGCTGCTCCGGCCGCTGGCAGTCGCGCTCGCTCCGAAGATCGGGGCGCTCCGAGCCTCGGGGAAGCTCGACCTGCCCGCCCTCGCGCGGCTCTTCGCCTATCTGGGCAGCCTGCGGGAGCCGAACGAGATCGCCGCCCTCGCATCGGCCTCGTTCGCGAGGGTCCTCCGACTCGAGACGAGCCAGGTCTGGACGTGGGACGACGTCGGCCGACCCGTCGAGCTCGCCGGCTGGCGCTCCGAGACGTGCGATCACGACGGCCTCACGGTCGAGGAGCTCGAAGCGACGCGCGGCCTCGTCGATCCACGCCTCGTGCACCAGCTCGTGGACGTCGGCGGTGAGAAGGGGCGTAGCTCGCGAGCTGCCGTCATCTGGCTGCCGCTGCGGACGAACGGTGCCGACGTCGGTGCGCTCGTCGGAGTGGGTGCGGGCGCGATGAGCCCCGAGAACCTCGACACCGCTGCCGTGCTCGCGGCCCACGCCGCCGCCTCGCTCGACGCGGCGCTCGCGCTGCGCCGGGAGCGCCACAGCGCCGTCACGGACGCACTCACGGGCGTCCTCAACCGGCGCGGGCTCGAGGAGCGCCTCGAGCAGGAGGTCACCGTTGCTCAGGAGCGACGGCTACCGCTCAGCGTCCTGGTCATCGACTGCGACGACTTCAAAGACGTCAACGACCGTGCCGGCCACGAGTTCGGAGATTCCGTGCTGAAGGAGGTCGCCGACGCCCTGACGCGGTCGCTGCCCGAAGGCGCCGAGGTCGCACGGCTCGGCGGCGACGAGTTCGTCGTCACGTTGCTCGGCGCCGGCGCCGAGGAGGCAGAGGCGCTCGGCACGCGCATTCGTTCCCTGCTCGCGGACGGGCTCACGGACGCCGGTTTTCCGCTCCGACTGAGCGGCGGCATCGCCACCTACCCCTTCGACGGCGCGACGCCGACCGCGCTGCTCAGGGCCGCCGACCAGGCGCTGTACTTCGCCAAGGACGCCGGGAAGGACCGCGTGGCCTCCTTTCGCGACGTCGTCACGCGCGAGGAACCGGATCCGGCGGGTGTCGCGCTGGCGAGCGCGAGCGACCGGAGATCTGCACCGCGGCGGGACGGCACGGTCCTCTCGGACGCGCTCGCGGCGACCCGGGCCCTCGAGGCCGAGGAAACCGTCGAGGGCGTCCTCGACCGCCTGTGCAAGATCCTCGTCTTCGTCGTGGGGGCCACGGCGTGCCAGGCGTCGCGCGTGGTGGGTGCTTATCTCGTCGATGCCGCGGGGCATTCGCTGCGCGAGATCTCACTCGGACACGAGGCGGCGTACCGGATCTCGGACTTCCCCCTGACCGCCGACACCCTGCGTGCGGGCGAGCCGCGCTCCGTTTCGTTCCGCGAGAAGGACGTCGACCCGGCGGAGGCCTTCATCCTCCGTGAGCTCGGCATGAACGCACTGCTGATGGTGCCGCTGCGCGTTCGCGGCCGCTCGTGGGGGCTCGTCGAGCTCTACGAGATGCGGTTGCGACGCTTCAACGAAGACGACGTGTCACTCGCCCAGTTCATCGTCTCGCAGGCCGAGCGCCGGATCGAGGAGCTCGCACCGTCTGCCGGGAAGCGCGAGCGTCCGCCGGTCTACGAGCTTCCCTCGGAGTCGTCGGAGACCGAGGAGCCCGGAGGCAGCACCTCGAGGTAAGCGCAGGTTCTCCCGTCGCCTGGAAGCGGCGCGGGGCCGATGCGGGTCACGGCGTACGTCTGGCCGTCGAGATCGACCGTCGCCCCCGGCTGCAGCGACGTCGACTCCAGCTCGACGAGGCGGTAGGCGGGGCCGGGGACGAAGAGCAGGCCGACGGCGTCGCCCTCGTCGCCGTTCGGGCTCACATCGCCCTGCGCGAGCGGGATCACGTCCGACGGCAGTCCGGATTCTCGCTCGGCGAGCTCTTCCTCGCGTGCGGCCAGCGCCCGCTCCCGGAGCTCGACGGCCTCGCGCTTCAGCTCGACCGCGCCGAGCTCACTGCGCCTGCGCTCGAGCTCCGCCTCCTGGGAGGTCAAGCGCGCCCGGCGCTCGGCGACGTCCTTGTCCAGGCTCTCGAGCTCTGCCTCGCGCTCGGTGAGGTCGGTCGCACCGAGCCGGAGCAACCGCTCGACCGACGATCGCATGTCGCGGAGCAGCTCCTCGCGCCGTTCGAGGTCCTGCAGGGCGAGCTCGAAGCGCTCGGCCTGCTCCTCGAGCTCACGGCTGCGGTCGGCGAGCAGACGCTCGAGCTTCTCCTCGGGGCTCGCTGCGTGCGCGAGGACGCGGCGCGCGACGTCGGTGTCCGCGGGCTCCTCGGGCACCGGCTCCGGGTGCTGGACGCGAGGCGGGGCGGAGGGGGGCGCGGAGCGCTCCTGGGGGCGTTCGGGCTGCTGCGATCTCCTGCGGATCCGCATCGCTCTCAGTATCGCTACGAGCCTCGCGCCGTACCAGTGAGAGCGTGTGCGAGGAGGGGAACGCGGGGAGGCCGATCCTAAGCCGTCGTTGTTTGGATCGGCCTCCCGTTTGACCCACTTCTCCCACGTCCGTTCCGATCCTGCAAGCGCAGCCCCGGAACGAGGGTCTTGACGAGAGGCAGTCAGGCCGATCTTCGTGTCATGGACGCAGAAGGAGCACGTCAGCTCGCTGCCAGGCTCAAGGCGGGGGTCTGGCTCGGCATGCGGGTCGAGCTCGTGGATACGGGCGGAGAGCCGCAGCTGAGCGCCGGGGATCGCGGCATCGTCGAGTCGATCGACGAGCGTGGGCATGTGGTCGTGAAGTGGGATCGCGGCTTCTCGCTCGAGGTCGACCCGGAGCGGAGCCCGCTCCGGCGACTCGCCGCGTAACCGGAGACCCCTCGCCCGACCCTCAACTACGGCGCGCCGAGGGCCACGCGCGTCCGCGCTCTAGGGTGCGAGCGGCTCCCAGCGCGGCAGCGTGAACTTCAGGCTGGTCGGCCCTCCGGGGGCGCTCTCGACGTGGAACGTGCCGCCGAGCATCCGCACGCGCTCGGCGATGCCGACGAGCCCGAGCCGGCCACGCTGGGCAGCCTTGGCCAGGGCGCGCTCGACCTCGAAGCCCATCCCGTCGTCGGCGATCCGTACCTCGATGGCGCTGCGCCGGGCCCGCACGCGCACGTCGACCGAGGATGCGCCGGAGTGCTCGCGAACGTTCGCGAGAGCCTCCTGAATCGCGCGGAAGACCGTGATGCGCTGCGCGGAGGAGAGCGAGTCGGGGTCGCCGCGGATCTCGAGTGTCGCGGCCAGGCCTGTGCGCTCCGCGAAGCCGTCGACCTCGCGGTGCAGGATCTCGCCGAGAGGGCGGCTGAGCACGCTCTTCGTCTCGAGCGAGTGCGCGATCTCGCGGAGGTGGCGGTCGAGGTCGACGAGCCGCGCGGTGAGATCCTCGAAGCGCCCGTTCGCGAGCTCGCGCTGGTCGGCGAGGACGAACGGGTAGACCTGCTGCTGGAGGAGCTTCACCTCTGCGGCAAGCGCGAGCACGTCCTGGATCGGCCCGTCGTGGAGGTCGAACCCGAGGCGCATGAGACGTCGCTCGGAGGCGGCGACGAGCGTGCGCTCGCGCGCGCTCGAGTGCTCGAGCAGGTGCTCCCGCTCGACGATCGGCGCCATGGAGGAGGCCGCCTCGGCGAGATACGCATCGGCGACGTCGTGGTCGGCCGACCCGCAGTGGCCGACGATCGCGGCATACGGCTCGCCGAAGCGGCTCACCGTCGCGGACCGGAGCTGCGACCCACCGAGGAGCGACAGCCGCGAGCGACGGCGAAGGACGGCCTTGGCCTCGGCGCGCACGCGTCGCGGCGGCTCGCCGGTGCTGCCGAGCATGAGGATGCACTCGATTCCCTTGGTCGTGCGGTGCCAGATCGAGGCGTCGGCGAGCACGTCGAGGCCGAGTAGGAGGTTGAGCTGGATCTCGAGCGCGAGGAGGGGAGGGAGCTCGAGCAGCCGTGCGTTGCCCGCCGTCTCGCGGAAGAGCACGAAGCGCGCGGCCGTGAGCGGCAACGCGCACGCTTCGGCGACGGCGGCAGCGGCACCCCGGACGTCCGCCGCGTCGAGCTCGAGCGCTGCGGCGAGCTCCACGACGGCCGAAGACGCGTACCAGACGGATGCGAGATCGTCGCCGAACTCCCCGACGCCGCACCCGTCGCGCACGCCCCGTGCGCGGGCGAGCACGACATCGAGCGCGGGGCGGACGTCCTCCCCGCAGCCCTCGACGAAGTAGGCATGGAGTCGCGTGAGGCGGTCGGTCGGCTCGACGGCGCGCGGCCGCGCACGCTCGACGACGTGTGGCAGCGGGATCGCGATCCCCTGCTCGAACCGTGTCCCGGCCTTGGCCATCGTGCCCGGCTTCAGGCGGTCCGCGCCGGAACGGCAGTCGCCACCCGCTCGGCGAGGAGACGTTCGATGTCGAGGAGCAGTTCTTCGGTCTCGTTCCAGCGGTCGAACACGCGGAGCCCTGTGGGGCTCCGGCCGCCGGCGTCGGCCGCGATGGCCACGGGCAGGTCGGGGCGCTTTACGCGTGCGGCGTTGGCCGTGCGGAGCGCCTCGGCGACGGCGGAGCCTCCGTCGAGGACGACGAGGTCGATGTCCGGCTCGACCACGGCCTCGGGGAGCTGCTCGGGCGTCGAGAGCTCCTGCACCTCGAGGTCGCGCCCTTCGAGGAGGAACCGCGCGAGCTTGACGAAGCGCGGGTCGCGGCTCGCGACGAGCACGGACGCGCGCGCCTCGTGCATCTCCTCGTCCCAGGACGTTCCGCGATCGGCGCGCAGCTCGGTCGCCGTGCGAGATGCCCAGGCGACGCGGTCGCCTACCTCGAGCCCGCGCTGCTCGCACTCGCCGGCGCTCAGCTCGACGACCTCGCGTGCGCCGCGGCACGACACCGTCCGCCATGGCGCGACCGCCCGCTCGATCCGGATGACGACCTGATCGGAGTCGAGGAAGACGACGTCGATCGGGAAGCGCATGAAGGCCGTGTGCACGTTCCATGCGGGCCGGAGCACCATGCCTTCACCCGCCTTCAGGCCGCGGCGTCCCAGCAGCCCGCGCATGCGGCGGTGGGCACGGTCGGCGACGACGCAGCGCTCACAGACGACCCGACCGTCCTCCCGCCGAAGCGTCAGCGTCGCCATCAGCCCTACAGCACTTCGAAGATCTTGATGAAGGCCGGAACGAGCAGGACGATGAACATCGCCGGGAAGATCAGGAACGCCAGCGGGAAGAGCATCTTGATCGGGATCTTCTGAGCCGCTTCCTCGACCATGGCCTTCCGCCGCTTCCGCATCTCGAGCGCGAGGTTCCGCATCGTCGTCCCGATGGACACACCCAGTCGCTCGCCCTGCGTCAGCGAGCGCACGAAGATCCGCATGTTCGAGCAGTCCGCACGCCGTCCGAGGCTCTCGATCGCCTCGTTCACCGACAGGCCCATGCGCTGCTCCTGCAACGTGAGGCGGAGCTCCTGGCCGAGCGGGTCGGGGAGGCTCTCTGCCGCCACCCGCATGGACGCGAGGATGCCGAGGCCGGCCTCGATCGTGACGACGAGGAGATCGATCATGTCCGGCATCTGCCGGTCCATCGCCTCGAACCGCAGCCGGCGGCGGCGCTTCACGTAGTACATGGGCAGGAACCAGCCGAGGGCGCCGCAGCCTGCCCCGAGGAGGATCGCGAGGATCCCCGAGCCGCCAGCGAGCGGGACGAGCCAGAGCGCGACGGTCGCGAGGAAGATCGCGAGGATGACCTGGTAGCCGAGGAGCTTCCGCGGCGTCGTGCCGTACATGCCCGCGGAGAGCAGCGTCATGCGGAGCTCGGACTCGCTGAAGCGCCCGACCTTGCGAGCCGCCATGTCGCCGAGCCAGCCGGCGAGGCGATCGAGGGGACGCCGGCCGGGAGACTCGGACGCCCGGCTCGCCGCTTCCGCCACGTAGCCGTACGTGCCGATCTGGTCGAGCATCCCGACGGAGCCCGTGTCCTTGCGCAGGTTCGCGACGAGGATCATCACGCCCGCACCGAGCATCAGGACTCCCACGACGGCGATGAGCTCTAGACCCATGTCCTATACCTCGATGTCGACGATTCGCTTGATGACGACGGAGCCCGCGATGAGCATCAGCACCCAGAGCACGAGGAACGCACGTCCGACGTTCGTCGCGGTCAGCGGGTCGAGCCAGTCCGGGTTGATGACCATGAGGAAGCCGACCAGGACGAGCGGCAGGCCCGTGAGCACCCAGCGCGCCAGCCGGCCCTGTGCGGTCAGCACCTGGATGAGGCGGCGGATCTCCATCCGGCCGCGCACGTTCTCGACGACGCGGTCGAGAACCTCTGCGGTGTTGCCGCCGGCCTCGCGCCCGAGTCGCGTGACGATCGCGACCTGCTCGATGTCGATGTTCTCCATGCGGTGCGAGGTGACCATCAGCGCCTGGTCGAGGGGGACGCCGAGCTGCTCGTCGGAGAGGACGCGCCTGAACTCCGTCTTCGACGGCTCGTCGGCCCCGTCCACCATCACGTTCATCGCGCCGACGAGGCTGTGCCCCGCGCGCAGCGCCCCGGCCAGAACCTCGAGGTTGTCCGGCAGCTGCTCGCCGAAGGCCTTGCGCTTGGACGTGACGCGCTGCTTCACGTAGAAGCGCATGACGAACGGTGCGGCGAGCCCGACGAGGAGGCCCCAGAGCGCCTGCGTCACGATGGCAGTGACGAGCGACGCGCCGATGCCGGCGATGACCGACCAGCCGACGAGGGTCGTCGCGGAGACGCGGAAACCTCCGAGCTCGACGTCCCGCTCGAACTCCTGCCACCACTCATGGCCTGCGACGCGGTTCTTCGCGTGACCGGTGAGCGCCGACGCGACCTCCGCCCGGCGGATGCTCGACTCCTCCTCGGTCGGGACCGTCACGTACTGCGCCATCCGCCGCCTGATCGAGCGCGAGCGCACGTCGAAGCCTGTGAGGATCGCGAAGACGAGCAGGGCGAGCACGGACACGATCACGAAGACCATGAGGAACGGCGACAGGATCACCTTGTCGATCCAGCCGCGATCGAAGCTGCCGAGCCGGGGGTCGTGCGTTCCGAACCTCGGCACGTCGAGCTCGGGCGTCGTGTAGGCGGCGGTCGCCGCCGGAAGTCCGGGGACGGAGGCTCGAACGAGGGCCTGTGTCTTCGCCGGGAGCAGCGACGTGTAGCGCAGGGTGTACTCGCGTGAGAGGCGGGTGCTGATCTGCGTGAAGAGCGGCTCGAGGGCCGCGGGGGACGCGCTCTCCGAGTACGTGCCGCCGGTGTTCAGGGCGATGCTCTTGAGCGCGGCCGGGTCGTACTGCTTCGAGCGGAGCCCGACAGAGATGACCCTGACGTTGGCCTCGTCGAGCGCGGCGAGCGCATCTGCGCGGCTCGCGTCCGAGCCGACGTCGGTGCCGTCGGAGAGGAGCACGAACGTCGTGCGCTGGAACCCGGCCTCCTTCGCGAGCTCGGAGGCGCGGATGAGCGCGTCGTAGATATGCGTGCCCTCGGCGAGCGGCGGGGCCGCTCCTACCGCAGTCGCGAGCTCCTGCTGCGACTTCGTGAAGTCGACGAGGACGGTGTCGTCCGGGCCGAACACGACCACCGCGACGGGCAGCTTCGGGTTGCGCTGTCCGACGAAGGCGCGTGCTGCCTGCATCGCACCCTCGATCGGCGCGCCGGCCATGCTGTTCGACGCGTCGACGAGCAGGACGACGCCGTTGGCCGCACCGGGTGCCTCGACCGCCACGTCGACGACGGGCGTCCCGTTTTCGGACACCGAGACAGCTCCCGGGGCGAGCGCGCGGCGCTGGGGAAGCCCGAGCTGGAAGACCTTCTCCGGGAAGCCGGAGTCCTGTGCCTCGCGGAGCGTCGGCGCGCCCCCCTGGCCGAGCGCCGACGACGGCGCGCCCAGTACGGCGAGCGACAGCACGACAAGCGTCGCTGCCGCGATGGCGGCTGCAGTGTGCGAGCGAGCGAGCGGCGATTCTCGTCTCACGTACTCGTCCTCACGCCGTCGCGCCGCGCCTGTCGTCCAGCATCGTGATCCGCTCGCCGAACATGCTCTGCGGAAGCTCGATGCCGCGCTTGCGGAACTTCTCGTGGAAGACCGGCCGCAGGCCTGTCGGCCGGAGCGATCCGACGATCGTGCGGTCGGGGGCGACTGACTGGATCTCGAACTCGAAGATGTCCTGGAGCTGAATCACGTCCGATTCCATCCGCAGCACCTCGACGACCTGCGTGACCCGGCGTGAGCCGTCCTCGAGCCGCTCGATGTGCACGAGCAGGTCGAGCGCAGCAGAGATGTGCTGGCGGATCGCGCGAAGCGGCAGGTCGAAGCCCGCCATCATCACCATGGTCTCGATACGGTGCAGACCGTCTCGCGGGGAGTTCGAATGCACGGTGGACATCGAGCCGTCATGGCCCGTGTTCATCGCCTGAAGCATGTCGAGCGCCTCGGCGCCGCGGACCTCGCCGACGATGATGCGGTCGGGGCGCATGCGCAGCGAGTTCCGCAGGAGATCGCGGATCGGGACGGCGCCCTCACCCTCGATGTTCGGCGGGCGAGCCTCGAGCCGAAGTACGTGGCGCTGGGCCATTTGCAACTCGGCGGCGTCCTCGATCGTGACGATCCGCTCGCTGTTCGGGATTGCCGCAGAGAGAGCGTTCAGCAGCGTCGTCTTGCCGGAGCCCGTTCCGCCCGAGATCAGCAGGTTGAGCTGGGCCTCGACGCACCGCGACAGGAAGTCGACGGACTCCGCGGACAGCGAACCGATGTTGACCATGTCCTCGAGCGCGAGCCGGCGCCGGCTGAACTTCCGGATCGTGAGGAGCGGGCCGCAGAGCGACAGGGGCGGGATGATCGCGTTGACGCGGCTGCCGTCCGGGAGGCGCGCGTCGACCATAGGTGAGGCCTCGTCGATGCGGCGTCCGATCTGGGAGACGATCTTGTTGATGATGCGGCGCAGGTGCGACTCGTCCGTGAAGCGGACGGTCGTCTCGTAGAGCTTTCCGCCGCGCTCGATCCAGACGTCGTCGGCGCCGTTGCACATGATCTCCGTGATCGACTCGTCGGCGATGAGCCGCTCGAGCGGGCCGTAGCCGAGGATGTCGTCCAGGATCTCGGCGGTGAGCCGCTCGCGATCCTCGCGGGCGAGGCCCGGCTCGTCGTTCAGGTGCCGCCGGATGTCCGAGGTGACGCGGTCGCGCAGTTCGCCGGGGTCGATGGCGATGTTGAAGAGCTGCGGGCCGAGCTCGCTGATGACCGCCATGTGGACGCGGTTCTTCAGCTCGGCGAAGGGCTCGTGCTCCTGTGGAGACGACCGGTGCCCGCTCGAAAGACGCTCGTGGAGCTCCATGGCTATGCCTTCCGTCCGAAGAGTCGCCGCCGCGAGCCGCCGTTCGTCGTCTCGGTGAGGACGAGCTCGTCCGTCGCCGGCCCGCCGAGCAGGTCGGCGAGGCGCCGGAAAGCCTCCGCCGGCTCGGACTGCGGGCGTGCGATGACGATCGGGATGCCCTCGTTCACCGTGCGCGGGATCTCGCGGTCGGATGGGATGAAGACGTCGGGCGTGCGTCCCAGCACCGCTTCGACGTCCGACTGGCTGATCCCGACGCGGCTGTGCGCGCGGTTCAGGAGCAGGTAGATGTGCTCCGGGTCGTACTTCATGAGCTCGAGCGTCTCGAGCCCGAGCTTCGTGTTCTTCAGCGACAGCGAGTCGAGCATCCCGACCATGACGATGTCGGTCGAGCTGTCGATCGACGTGATCACCTCGGCCGTGAAGCCGGGCGGCGTGTCGATGATCACCCAGTCGAAGCGCAGGCGGAGGATCGAGTAGACCTCGCGCAGCAACTCGGCCCCGACGGCGCTCGCCTGATCGGGGCGGCGGGGAGCGATCAGCGTGCGAACGCCTGCCGAGTGGGTCGCGAGGAAGGCGTCGAGCTTGTCGTAGTCGAGAGCGCCCGGAGACTGCGCCAGGTCGTAGACCGTCTTCTCCGGCGGAAGGCCGAGGCAGAGCGCGACGTCCCCGAACTGGAGGTCGAGGTCGATGAGCGCGACCCGCGACCCACGCTGTGCGAAGGCGACCGCGAGGTTGGTCGCCGTCAGCGTCTTGCCGGTGCCGCCCTTCGGGCCGAGGACGCAGACGAGATGCGAGTTGTCGGGCGAGGAAGGCGTCTCCGCGCCCTGCTTGCGGGCGAGGAGCTTCGACAGCTCGAAGCGGACCTGGTCCCGCGTCGCCGGGAGCATGATGATGTCGTCCGCGCCGGCCTCGAACGCGCGCCGGAGGAAGCCGTTCGGCGATCCGTGGCCGAGGACGACGATGGACAGCTCCGGGTTCTGGCGAGCGACCGCGTCGAGGAGGAGGAGCGCGCGGTCGGAGTAGCCGGCACAGGCGACGAGGAGCATGTCAGCCGGCGTGTCGCGAAGCCAGTGCAGGGCCTCGTCCGCGCCGGAGACAAGGCCGACGACGTTGAAGTCGGCGTCCGCCGGGAGGGAAGCCTGTACCTGCTCGGCTTCGACGCCCGGCTCGACAGCGAGGAGAGCTCTGACGGGGCCGCTCGACATGCGCGGAGCCCTAGCTCCCTGACACCGAGTCGAGGCTTGCGCAGCTCGCTGCGCTCGGCTTCGCGCCCGCGACGGGCCGGAGCACGAACGTCATCTGCGTGTTGTCGGCGGTGTAGGCCCATGCGGCCGCGTCCCTGCTCTGGACTCGCAGGACGAGGTTCCCGGTGCCGCTCGGGCCGGTCGTCGTCGGGATCGCGAGGATCTTGACGTTCGGCCGGAAGAGGCAGACCTTGCCCGCGGCCGACGCGTACACGTCCACCGAGTCGTTCGCCTGGATCTGGGACAGGCTCCCGTGCACGTTGTCGATCGAGATGGAGATGGCGCGCTCCGTGCCCGCGATCTGCGAATCGACGGAGGCGTCCGACGTCGCGGCGAACTGCGCGTCGGTCAGCTGTGCGCCGGGATAGATCGTGGTCGCGGCGGCCCGTCCCGCGAGGGACTGCGGGTTGTCGATCGCGCCGAGCTCGACTTCCTTCCGCGGCAGCGTCGTCGCCGTGTACATCACCTGGCGCTGAACGGCGTCACCGGGCGTGCCCTGCTCGATGACCCTGTTCGCGACGAGCACCGGCGTCGGCTGGTTCGCGCCGCCGACGCGGGCGCGATAGCGGTCGAGATAGACGACCAGCAAGATGGCGGCGAGGACGATCGCGCCGACGCCGAGGGCGATCGCCCAGCCGCGCGACGACATGCGGCCGGAGACTCTGGTGGTAAGGGTCGTATTGGACACGGCTTCCTCTCCTCGCTAGCTCCTATTTCGGCACGACTGCTGCATGGCATGAGGCCTCGTCAGGGTGGGTTCCGAGCCGTCCGGCGTGCCCATCGTGGCGATCCGTTCGGACGGCCCGGGCGGCGTTCGTGGCGGCTCAGCAATCCGGTGTTGCGTCGTAGACGGTGCCTCGTTCCTGTTCGATCCTCATCTCAGCGTCGGCACCGAGCGTCACCGTCCCGATACCGAGAATGGGTACGAACGTGAAGTCCGTCTCGAGGCGGATCCGAACGGGATCCCCCACCAGGCTCGACCCGTGCGAGGGGAAGGTGATGCAGACGTTCGGGCGCAAGCCGTCCGTCTGAGCCGCGTCGACGAGGGTCGTCTGCAGGGTCGGATCGCACGGTGTGGGCGAGCTCGCGGTGGTGCACATCGAGCCGTTCGGCAGCGGGTAGCGCGCGACGACCGCCCAGCGCGCGCCCTGGTTTGCGATCCGCTGCATGTCGAGCCAGTAGTTGAGCGCCAGCGCGACCTGGACGATCCCGCCGACGAGCACGAAGAGCAGCGGTGCGATGAGGACGAACTCCACCATCGCCTGTCCGCGCTCGCGGTGGCGCGACCGCGTCGGGAGTGTGCGCGCGCTGGACCGCGCTGCGCTTCCGCGCTGCTCCGTCCCCCCGGTTGGTCGTCGCCCGACCAGCACGGAGGGAAAGTGTGGATGCAGGTCCGGACGGGGTGCTCGGGAATTCCCTGCTGGATCAAGGAAACGCCGGCCTGGACGAGGGGGTTCCAGGCCGGCGTGTCAGCTGACTCTGTACGAGTCGGCTAGCTGATCGGGTTCGAGATGCTCGAGCCCGTATCGCTGAACAGATCGCCGATGCGACCGCTCAGGAAGAGCAGTGCGACGATGAGCAGCACGGCGACCGCGGCGATGATGATCGCGTACTCAGTCATCGTCTGGCCTTCCTCGCGATTGCGAAGACCGTGAAGGGTGCTCTGCACCTGGACCGCCGCGCGAAGCAGGATGTCGCTCACTTCGAGGGACCTCCAACGTTGGGAACGCCGCAGCGCTCCTGGTTGACATTTGCCCGGGTTTCCTTTGGGCACTCTCAAGGTCGGGTCGGACGACACTTTTGGCAACCGGACGATCGTCGGGTCCGTCCTAGACCTTCGGTGGCGGTCCGTCCTCCGAACGGGTGACCATCATCCCGGACGGGTGACGATGATCGACTCGATGGCGGCCGTCGACGCTTCGGCGCTCCCCAGTCCTTCCCGGAATCGCGCGCTCGCGGGTGCGGCGGGAGCCGTCGCGCTCGTTGTACTCGCCGCGTACCTCGTCGTCTACCTCCTGCGGGACAACGTCGATCCGGTCGACTTCCACGTCTACAGGGAGGCTGCCGAGCTCATCGCGGACGGCCGCAGCCCGTATCCCGCGCACGCGTACCCGCCGCTCTCGGCGCTCGGTGCGGTGCCGTTCACCTTCCTGTCCGAGGCTGCCGCGGACTTCGCGATCAAAGCGCTCCTGATCGTCGGCATCCTGGCCACGCTCGCGGTGCTCGGCGTGCGCGACTGGCGCTGCTACCCGCTCGCGATCCTCTGGCCGCAGATGAACGCTGCCGTCCAGACCGGGAACATCACGATCCCGCTCGCCCTCGCGGCCGCGCTCGTGTGGCGCTTCCGCGACCGTTCGGCTCTCGCAGGCTTCGGCCTCGGAACCGCGGTTGCCGCGAAGTTCGTCCTCTGGCCGGTCTGGTTGTGGATGGTGTCCGTCGGCCGGTACGCGGCTGCGTCCTGGAGCGTCGTCGCGGGTGCGGCGGTCATGCTTGCGAGCTGGGCGATCGTCGACTTCGGGGCGATGCTCGAGTATCCGGAACGCCTCCGGCAGCTGAACGAGGACACCGCCGGCAACGGGTACACGCTGGACGCGCTCGCGCTCGACCTCGGGGCGGGCGAGACGGCAGCGAAGGTGCTGATGACGGCCGTCGCGCTCGCGCTCGCTCGTCGCGGTGGTCGTGGTGGGGCGCCGCGGCAACGAGAGCGAGAGCATTCGTGCTCGCGATCGCCGCAGCGCTTGCGTGCTCGCCGATCCTCTGGCTCCACTACTTCGCGCTCCTGCTCGTCCCGGTTGCGATCGTGAGCCCTCGGCTCAGCGCGCTCTGGTTCGTCCCGATGGTGATCTGGGGGTTCGGCGCCGGCACCGGGAACGGGACGACCTTCGAAGCGGCCGTCGTCATGGCGGTGGTCGCCTGCACGTTGCTGCTCGCGGCGCGCGCTGCGCGACCCGACGACCCGTTGCGCTCCGGGCCGGAGGTCGTTACGAGGCCGACGCCGGCCTCAGCACGACCGTGACGCGGTCGTCCGCGTAGAGCTTCCTCGCGCCCGGCTCGGCCAGCAGCCCGTCCGTCGGTGTGGTAGGCGGCTTCTCGTCGACCACGACGAGCCCGTAACCCTCCGCCAGCGCCTTCCAGTCGCCGGTCTGGAGCTTGTACGAGGCCAGGCGGTCGAAGAAGGCCTCGTCGTAGAGCTCGAACCGCACGTCGAACGCGAGCCTGCCGCGCAGCCCCGGCACCTTCCACAGGAGCCAGTCCGCGTGCCGGTCGGTCGCGAGCACGCGCTCCGAGGGATCTGCCGCGACCTCGGCAACGGCACTGAGCGCACCGTTCGGCCACTCGCTCTCGTACCACGAGGCGTCGCGAGCGACCGCGACCGCGACGGCCACCGCGACGACGGCGACCGCGCCGACCGCGAGCCCGCGGTTGAGGCCCGAGCGAACCACTGCGGCCGATCCCTCGAGCACGGACCCGAGGGCGACGGGAAGGAGGATCATCGACGTGAGGGCGAACCACGGAATCCCGCGGATGGCGAGCACCGCTCCGACGAAGGTGAGGGCGAGGGCGACGACGTCGAACGCCTGCAGCCGGCGACGGCCGAGGACGACGACCACTACTGCGAGCGTCGCGAGCGCATAGAAGACGAGTGTGTCCGCGCCGAGGTCGCTCGGCTGCCACTCGATGACTCGTGACGCGAACGGTGGGTCGGTGAGCATGAAGCGGTAGTAGCGCGCGGTCTCGATCGGGCCGTAGGGCGTCGCGAGCACCGCAAGCGGCGCGAGGAGCAGGAGTGCGAGCCCTCTCCGGAGCGGAAGATCGCGCCTCGACACGAGCTCGATCGCCGCCAGCGTCATCGTGAGAACGGCCCCGAGCACGACGCTGCCGTGGAGGTTCGCCCACACGACGAGCAGCGGCAGCGCGAGGTAGACGCGCCGCGACGGCCGCCTTGCCTCGCTCGCGAGCAGCCATACCAGCCCAGTGAACAGGGGCAGCGCGAAGAGCTGCGCACGGAACGTCCACGCCCAGGGCGCCGCGAGCACGACCGGGAAGAAGACGACGACGATCGCGCGCGGCCCGGCGCCGAGAGATCGCGCTCCGACCGCGGCGATCGCGAACGCGCCGACGACGAATGCCGTTGCGGCGAGCGCGAGCGCGGAGTGGCCTCCGAGCTGGTAAGAGACCGTACGCGAGGAGCTGTGCGCCCCACTGCTGGTCGATCCACGTCTCGCCGGCGGCGATCACGGTGAGCGCGTCCTCGCTCGGGAGGCCGTGCTCCCACGACTTCGCGGCCGGCGGTGAGCGTGAGGAAGCTGTCCGCGACGAGGAGCTGCGGCGGAAACACGGACAGGAAGATCGCGGCGAAGCCCACGAGGAGGATGACGAGGAGCGGCTCCTCGTCCACGACCCGCACGAGCCTCTTCATGGGCTAGTCGTCGGCGTAGATCGGGCTCTCCACGAGCCCGTGCTGGTACGCGAGCCGCGTCGCCTCGGTGCGGTTCTTCACCCCGAGCTTGCGGTAGATGTTCGTCAGGTGGAACTTCACCGTCTGCGGCGCCACCCAGAACTCCTTCGCGATCTGGTCGTTCGAGAGGCCCCGGGCGAGCGCGCCGAGGATCGTGATCTCGCGCTCCGTCAGGCCGAGCGCCTTCGCACCTGACGGCTCCCCGTTCTCGAGCCCGACGGCCGTGTGCAGGTTCCCCTCGAGCGCCTGGCGCAGGGTCGCGGGCAGGTCGTCGGGGTCGACCGACTTGATGACGTAGGCCGAGGCGCCGCGGCGCAGGGCCGTCTCGATGAGGTCGTTGCTCGTCGAGGCGGACAGCATCACCACCTTCACCTCGGGATGCCGGCGCCGGATCTCGTCCAGGCACGCGAGCCCGTCCATGTTCGGCATGCGGACGTCGAGCAGCACGAGGTCGGGCTTCTCGCGGGCGACGAGCGGGAGCACCTGCGTGCCCGACTGCGTCTCGCCGACGATCTCGAAGGTGCCGTCGGCCTCGAGCGCTCGGCGGATCCCGTCGAGCACGAGCCGATGGTCGTCGGCGATGACCACGCGCACGCGGATCAGTCTGGCAGAGGCTCGCGACGGTGCTGCCCCTCGCACGAGGGATTGCCCTCCCCCCGACGGGGCATAAGCTGAGACCCGGGTGGGGGAAGGATCCGCGGCTCTTCGGTCGAGGGGGAGAGCAACGGAATCTTTCCCATTCGCCTCCGGCGCGGGCGCTACCCTCCCAGGCCGGAACTGCGGCTCAGGGCGAGGGACACGTGAGGATCACCACCGCAATCGAGAGGAACGACACGCGCCGCCGCGCGCTGCGCGGGCTGACGCTCTGCGCGCTCGCGCTGCCGCTGGTGGTGCTTGCAGTCGCTGTCCCTGACGGAGCATCCGCCGGTGCCGGAGGCCGCTCGCAGGTCGACGTGGTCGGCGCCGGAACGATCGCCTGGGAGCGGGTCGTCGTCCGCTCGCGCCCGACGCCGTCGTCGCCTCGTGTCGCAGTGCTGAGCCAGTTCCGTTCCGAGTTCAGGCCGCAGTACGTGCTTGCCCTCGCGCAGCGCCTCGGCCCGGAGGGCCAGCCGACCTGGTACCGGGTCAGCGTGCCGGGCCGTCCAAACGGGCGCACGGGCTGGGTGCGCGCGGCGTCCGTCGACATCAGTCCCGTCGAGACGCGTCTGATCGTGTACCGGGGTGCGCGGCGGTTCGAGTTCTGGAGGGGCGACCGGCTCGTGCGCGCCGGCAAAGTGGCGGTTGGCGCGACCGGCGCCGAGACGCCGCTCGGCCTCTTCTACGTCACCTGGAAGTTCAATCCGAAGATCGACCCGGAGTGGTCGATCCTCGGCGCCTACGCGTTCGAGACGAGCGCCTACTCGAAGCTCACGGACTGGCCGGGCGGAGGGATCGTCGGCGTGCACGGCACGCCGTGGCCGGCGCTGCTCGGCCAGGCGGTCTCGCACGGGTGCGTCCGCATCTCCAACGCGAACGCGAGGTTCCTGCGCTCGCGCATGGCGCTCGGCACGCCCGTCAAGATCGTCCGCTAGCAGGCCGATGCTGTAGGGGTGGTCGACGCCCCGTTCTCCTCCGCGCGCAGCGACGGTGCTGCAGGCGAGTGGAGCGAGGAACGCGCGCGCGGGCTCCTGCGCACACACGCACCGCATGCGGTGCTCGCGCTCACGGTTGCGACCGCGTTCTGCGCGTACGCCCTGCTCGCGCACGCCTCCCCGGCGCCTCGCGTCTTCCTCGACGAGCTGATCTACATGGACGCCGCGAGCTCGCTCGCGGACGGCGAGGGCCTGCGCGTACGCGAGGAGCCGTACGGGTTCGCGGTGCTGTACCCGATCGTCCTCGCGCCGCTCCTCGTCGCGTTCGAGCGTGACGTCGCGTACGAGCTCGCGAAGGGGCTGAATGCGTTCCTGTTCGTGCTCGCCGCGTTTCCGGTGTACCTCCTCGCGCGTCGCCTGCTCGAGCGCTGGGCGAGCGTCGCGGTCGCCGCGTTCTCGGTCGCGATCCCGTCGGCGATGTACGCCTCGGTCGTGATGACGGAGAGCCTCGCGTACCTCCTGTCGTGCACCGCGCTCCTGGTGATCGTCCTCGCCCTCGAGCGGCCGACGGTGGGGCGGCAGCTCGGCGCGTTGGGGGTGATCGCCCTCGCGACCCTCGCACGGCCGCAGTTCATCGCGCTCTACGCGGCTGTGGCGGTGGCGCTCGTCGCAGTTCCCTTCCTGCTCGGGCGCCGCCCCGGGCTCCGGCAGCTCGCCGGCACGCTGTGGCCGACCTTCGCAGCCGGCCTGCTCGGCGTTGCGGGGATTCTCGTGCGGCCGCTCGTCACGGGCGGAGACGCGCTCGGGGCGTACTCGGTGCTCTGGCGGTCGTACTCACCGGTCGAGGTCGGGCGCTTCTTCGTGTACGAGGTCGCGAACCTCGGGCTCTATCTCGCCGTCGTCCCGCTCGTGGTCGCGCCGATCGTCGTGGTCGCGCTCGTGCGCGGCGCACGCGCCGGTGACGAGCGCCAGGCCGCGTTCGCCGCGCTGTTCGTGTCGGTCAACGCCGCGGTGATCTTGCTCGTCGCGGCCTTCGACAGCTACCACGTCCTGTACCTCCACGACCGCTACCTCTTCTACGTCGTCCCGCTCTGGCTCGTCGGGCTCTTCGTGTGGCTGGCGAAGGGGGCGCCGCGGCCGTTCGCGGCCGCCGCGGTGGGAGTGGGGCTCGCGGCGCTCGTCGGACTCGCGCCGCTCTCCGATCTCGAGCGGTACCGGGGGCACTGGCGCTTCCATGCGCTCGGGACCGCGTTCCCGACCGAGGTCGCGGACGCCCTCGGCTCGACCACGGCCGCCCGTGTCGTGCTCGCTGCTCTCGCGGTCGGGCTCGCGGCGGCCGTCCTCTACCTACGCGCGCGGGCCGTCTCGCTCGCCGTCATGGCCCTCGCGTGTGTCTTCCTGCTCAACTCGACCGGCGCCTGGGGGACAGCTCTCGACCCGCTGTCGAAGACCGCGTTCCCGCTCGGGACAGAGGACAAGCGCTGGGTCGACACCCGTGTCCCCGCCGCGAGCGTCGTCACGCTTCTCTACGTCTCGTGCGAGGGCGCCGTGAGCACCGAGCGCTGGCAGGTCACGACGAACAGCGTCCTCCTGACCGAGTTCTTCAACTCGTCGGTGGGGCGGGTCCTGCACGTCGGCGGCGCCGACGAGAGCGCCGCGATTCGGATCCGACCGGACGGAACGGTCGTGCAGGCGAGCACCCTGAGGCCGGTTCGCAGCCGGTACGTCGTCGCCCAGTCGAGCGTGCCGGTGGACGGGCGGAGGATCGCGGCGGGCACGGCGGAACCGCTCGTTCTCTGGCGCAGCGACGGGCCGCTGCGCACCGCAGCAGGCTCGAATGCCGACCTCCGGGCCGGGGTCTGCCGCGAGGCCGAGGGCGCCGGCTAGCTCGAGGCCGCGTAGAACGCGTACGGCGCCGGCAGACGAGCTGCGCCGTCCGTCAGCGCCCGAGCCTGGCGCCGGGCAGGTGCGGCTGCGAGTTGGCGCAGCCGGTAGTTCGCGTCGCGGAAGTCGTAGCCGGGCTTGAAGGGAAGCCACGAGCCGCCACGGCCGTGGGAGACGGACACGCGCTCGAAGCGGAACGCGAACCTGTTGCACGCCGACTCGCCGCCGGTCCAGCTCTCCGCCGTGGCGATTGGCGCCCAACGCTCCGAGGAGCCCGGGAGATGAACGGGCCTCGTCGCCGGCTCGCCGTTCACCCAGATCCGCCAGTGCTCCGGTCGCTTCGACATCTCGAGGATCGCGAGGCGCCTGCTCTCGCCGACCGGGACATCCTCCTCGAGGAGGATGAACTGTGGCGTCCGGTTGCCCCGCACGATCTCGGCGTAGACGAAGGTGCCCATGCCCGGCATCGACGCGAGCCCGGCCTGGATCCAGAGGTTCTGGCCCTGCGCGCCCTGTCCCGGACCGCCGAGGCCGACCCAGCCGGCGACGTGCCCGGCTGCGACCTCGGGGGCGCGGACGGCGCTGATCGTCGCGCGCACGCCGTGCCCGCGGTGCGTCGCCTGGTGCCCGGCGTACGTATAGCCGCCGTTGCCCTGCGCATCCGAGAGGCAGGAGCGGCTTCCGGCAGGAGCCGCCTGCGAGGCTCCGACGAACGCCGCGACGACGAGCGCGCCGGCACCCAGAGCGACGAGCGAAAAGGCGCCTCCCAGCTTCACCTCCACGTCGTCGGCTCCCCCATCGGGGTGAGCCATCCCCCGGAGTGGCGATCAAGCCGGCACCGGGCCAAAACCGGGCTCCTGCCTACAATGCGGCCGATGGCCAGGATCGAGGACCGCGAGGCGTCCGGCTCGATCCGGGCCTGGCGCGAGGAGAGGTACGCGAGCGCGCCAGAGCGCACCGACGAGCTCTTCTCGACGATCTCGGGGGTCGGAGCCGGAGCCGCTCTACGCCCCGTCGAACGTCGAACTCGACTACGGGCGTGACCTCGGCTATCCGGGCGAGTTCCCGTTCACGCGCGGGGTGTATCCGTCGATGTACCGCGGCCGCCTCTGGACGATGCGGCAGTTCGCGGGCTTCGGCACCGCCGAGGAGACGAACGAGCGCTTCCACTACCTCCTGGAGCACGGCCAGACGGGGCTCTCGACAGCCTTCGACATGCCGACGCTCATGGGCTACGACTCGGACCATCAGCGCTCGCTCGGCGAGGTCGGGCGCGAGGGCGTGGCAGTCGACTCGCTGGCCGACGCGGAGACGCTCTTCGCGGGTATCCCGCTCGGCGAGGTCTCGACCTCGATGACGATCAACTCGCCCGCGGCGATCCTCCTCGCGTACTACGTCTGCGTCGGGGAGCAGCAGGGCGTCCCGCGCGAGCGGCTGCGCGGCACCGCGCAGACCGACATCCTCAAGGAATACATCGCGCAGAAGGAATGGATCTACCCGCCCGAGCCGTCCATGCGGCTCGTCGTGGACATGGTCGAGTTCTGCACGCGCGAGATGCCGCTCTTCCATCCGATCTCGATCTCGGGGTACCACATCCGCGAGGCAGGCTCGAATGCGGCCCAGGAGCTCGCGTTCACGCTCGCCGACGGCTTCGCCTACGTCGAGGCAGCAGTAGAGCGCGGCCTCGCGGTCGACGATTTCGCGCCCCGGCTCTCCTTCTTCTTCAACGCGCATCTCGACTTCTTCGAGGAGATCGCCAAGTACCGCGCCGCCCGCCGGATCTGGGCGCGCGAGCTCCGCGACCGCTTCGGCGCGCGTAGCGAGCGCTCGCTGCTCATGCGCTTCCACACGCAGACGGCAGGGGTCTCGCTGACCGCGCAGCAGCCCGAGGTGAACATCGTGCGTACGGCACTCGAGGCGCTCGCGGCCGTGCTCGGGGGAACCCAGAGCCTGCACACGAACTCGTTCGACGAGGCGCTCGCGCTCCCGACCGAGGACGCGGTGCGGCTCGCGCTGCGCACGCAGCAGGTGATCGCGCACGAGTCCGGGGTCGTGAACACGATCGACCCGCTCGGCGGCTCGTACTACCTCGAGGAGCTCACGAACGACACTCGAGGCCCAGGCGTACGAGTACTTCGACCGCATCGCGGAGCTCGGCGGCGTGATCCCGGCGATCAAGGACAACTTCTTCCAGCGCGAGATCGCCGACGCGTCCTTCCGCTACCAGTCCGAGGTCGAGACCGGGCAGCGGGTGATCGTCGGCGTGAACCGGTACGTGCACGACGACGGCTCCTCGATCCCGATCCTGAAGATCGACGAGGCGCTCGAGCGAAAGCAGATCGACCGGCTCGCGGGAGTCCGCGCGCAACGGGACTCGAGCGCGGTCGAGCGACGGCTCGCCGAGCTCAGGCAGGCGGCCGCGACGGACGGCGTCAACCTCATGCCGCTGATCATCGAGGGCGCCCGCGACTACGTCACGCTCGGCGAGATGTGCGACGCGCTCCGCGAGGAGTGGGGCGTCTGGCGCGAGACGCCGGTCTTCTAGGCGCTACACGTCGAGGACGAGCCCGTCGTACGCGAGCTCGTAGCCCTCGGGCTCCGGTAGCTCGTGCGGGCGGTGCGTTACGAGGAGCCGCCGGGCGCCCGAGCGCTCGAACGCGTCGACGGCCTCGTCGAGCGACAGATGGCCGCGAGGCTCGCCGTCGAGGTCGCCGCGCAGGAGCGTTGCCTCGCACACGAAGAGATCGGCGTCGCGGGCGGACTCGACGAGCTCGTCGCACGGCGCCGAGTCGCCGGAGTAGGCGAGCGACTTGCTCGAGTTCTCGACGCGGAACGCGTACGTCTGCAGCGTGTAGTGCGGGACGCGCACGGGCGTCACCGTGAGAGCCCCCGTCGAGAACGGTTCGTTCGGCGTGTACTCGGCGAGCCGGAACGCGCGCTCGAACATGTCCGGGAAGCCGATCCGCTCACCGAGCCCGGCGAGGAACTCGGCGCCGCCGGGCTGCACCCAGAGCTCGGGCCTCGGAACCGGGCCGTTCGACGAGAGGTAGAAGCTGCCCCAGACCCAGGGGACGAGGTCTCCCCAGTGGTCGAGGTGGAAGTGCGTGATCGCGATCGCGTCGATGCTCGGCCAGCTCTCGCTCTCGCGGAGTCGGCCGAGGACGCCCGGGCCGCAGTCGAGAAGGAGCTTCTCCGGGCCCTCCACGAGGTAGCCGGAATGCGCGCTCCCCGGGTTCGGCCAAGCCGGCGACGAGCCGATGACGGTGAGGCGCACGGCGGTATTCTGCCCACGTGCCCGACAGGAAGATCCGCGTCGTGATCGCGAAGCCGGGCCTCGACGGTCACGACCGCGGCGCGAAGATCATCGCGAGGGCACTTCGTGACGCCGGGATGGAGGTCATCTACACGGGGCTGCACCAGACGCCCGAGCAGATCGTCGAGACCGCGATCCAGGAGGACGCGGACGCCGTCGGCGTCTCGATCCTCTCCGGCGCGCACATGACGCTCGTCCCGCGGATCATCGACGGGCTACGCGACTCCGGCGCCGACGACGTGCTCGTCCTCGTCGGTGGCACGATCCCGCAGGACGACGCCGACGACCTCAAGCAGCGCGGCGTGGCCGAGGTCTTCGGCCCGGGCGCGACCACCGGCGACATCGTGGACTTCCTCCGCGGCGCCGTCGCCGTCTGACGCGCGTCTAGGGCGCGAGCGGCGTCAGGCGGGTGACGGTCAGCGTGCCCGGTGCGCCCGCGAGCGCGTCCCTCGTGACCTCGGCCTTCGCGGTGAACACCGCGACCTTCGTCGTCGGCTTCGGCATGGCCCGCCGCGGCGCGACTCCGGTCGTGAGGTCCGGCGCGTAGAGAAGGTCGACGGCACGCTCGTCGATCTCGAGCCAGCTGCCACCGGGATACGACCGCACGTGAGTCGCCGAGAGCCGGAGGCCGTCATCCGCGGCGGCCAGCAGGCGGCCGCGCATCCCGAGGCTGAACGCCGCGCCCTCACGGCCGGCGAACAGCAGCTTCGACGCCTTCTTCAGATGGGGGAAGGGGTTCGATGTCGGCGCCGCCGTTCGGGTGCACCTCGAAGTGGAGGTGCGGGTTCCCGTTCGCGTCGCCCGAGTCGCCGTTGAACGCGATCTGCTGACCGGTGAGGACGCGCGCCCCGTCCGGCACTGCGTAGGCGAGCCCTGGACGCAGCCGGCCTTGTTGTCGTTCTTCGGCGTGAGGTCGTTGTTCAGGTGGATGTAGAGGTACATCGTCCCGCTCCGCCCGTAGAGGTAGAGCATGCAGCCGCCGAGCCCGGAGGTCGCGTACTCGACGCGCCCGGGCTCGACTGCGACCACCGGCGCGCGCCACGGGTTCTCCATGTCGATGCCGGCGTGCCGGCCGTTCCCGCGTGGGTCGCCGTAGTTGTCCCAGAGGACGGTCTTCGCGACGAGCGGGAAGACGAGCCTCGGGACCTTGCCGGTCGTCGCGCGCGTGTCCGCGCCGACGGTCGGGACGAGCACCACGGCGGCGACGAGCGCCGGCGAGGAGAAGGAGCAATCCCCGCGAGGAGCGCCCGAGGAGGACGCGAGTGGGTGTCGTCCGAAAGCGTCGCAGCATGCGATTCGAGCTTCGGGTACGCGCGAAGTGCGGGACGCTAGCAGACGGTTGTGAGGGTCCTCGCAGACCCCCGCGGTACCCCGGCCCTGCCCGCGACCGGCGTGGATAGAGTCACGCCCGATGAAGATCGCCGTCTGCGTCAAGCAAGTTCCCGACGCGACCGTCTCCAAGAAGATCGACCAGGGGACGAAACGGCTCGACCGCTCGGGCGAGGCGGCGCTCAACCCGACCGACCTCAACGCCGTCGAGGAAGCTCTGCGGATCAAGGAGGCACACGGGGGCGAGGTCGTCCTCGTCTCACTCGGGCCGGAGAAGGCGATCGAGTCGCTGCGCAAGGCGCTCGCGATGGGCGCCGACCGCGCGGTGCTCGTGTCGGACGAGGCCGCCGCGGGCTCCGATCTCCTCGGTACGAGCTACGCGCTCGCGAAGGCGCTCGAGCGCGAGCAGGCCGACCTCATCGTCTTCGGGCAGGCATCGAGCGACGCGGACGGAGCCGTGCTCTGGTCGGCTGTCGCGGAGCGGTTGCGCGTGCCCGTGATCTCGCAGGTCGCGGAGCTGACGGTCGAGGAGAGCGCGGTGTCGGGCAAGCGCCAGACCGAGCACGGCTACGACCTGATCAGGGCGCCGCTGCCGGCCGTCGTCGCGGTCTCGGACGCGATCAACGAGCCGCGCTACCCGTCGCTCAAGGGGATCATGGGCGCGAAGACGAAGCCACAGGAGACCGTGAGCCTCGCCGACCTCGGCGTCGAAGCGGACCGCGCGGGCGAGGCCGGAGCCAGGACGACCGTCCTCGACGCTCGGGCCGCCGCCGACACGCGGCGACCAGGTCAAGATCGAGGACGACGGGACCGCCGCGGAGAAGATTCTCGAGTACCTCGTCGAGCGGAGGCTGATCTGAAGAGCCTCGTCTTCCTCGAGCACTACCACGGCGAGCTCGAGAAGGGCGGTCTCGGCGTCCTGTCGAAGGCGGCGTCGCTCGGCGACGCGGTCGGCGTGGTTCTCGGCCCCGGCGCGCGCGCGGCTGCCGCCTCGGCCGGAGCGTACGGCGCCTCGGCCGTGTACGTCTCCGAGGACGAGGCGCTCGCCTCGCCGCTGCCGCAGGCTCGCGTCGACGCGCTCGCCGCGGCCGTGGAGGAAGCCGGCGCGGACGCCGTGCTCTTCGCGGCCTCGGTCCTCGCGAGCGATGTCGCAGCCGGCCTCGCGGCGCGGCTCGATGCCGGACTCAACTGGGACCTCACCGACCTCTCGCTCGAGGGCGAGGCGCTGGTGGGCAAGCGGCCTGCCCTCGGCGACACGGTGCTCGTCGACGTCGGCTGGAAGAGCACCCCGCGCCTTGCGCTCGTCCGGGCCGGCGCGCTCGATCCGGTCGAGACGGGCGGCTCGGCAGAGATCCGGGACTTCACGCCGACGTTCTCCGACTTCTCGACGCTCGCAACGCTCGTCGAGCAGACGCAGGAGGAGTCGAGCGGCCCGTCGATCGAGGACGCCGACGTCATCGTCGCCGGCGGTCGCGGGCTCGGCTCGCCGGAGGCGTTCTCGCTCCTCGAGGAGCTGGCGGCTGCCCTCGGCGGCGCGGTCGGCGCGACGCGGGCGGTCGTGGACGCGGGCTGGTACCCGTACCCGACGCAGGTCGGACAGACGGGGAAGACGGTCGCTCCGAGGCTCTACGTCGCCTGTGGCATCTCCGGCGCGATCCAGCACAAGGTCGGAATGCAGGGCTCGGGGACGATCGTCGCCATCAACAAGGACGCGAACGCCCCGATCTTCGACTTCTGCGACCTCGGCGTCGTCGGTGACCTGCACCAGATCGTCCCCAAGCTGACCGAGCTCGTGCGCGGTCGCGCGTAGAGCGCTCGTGGCGCGGCCGAGCGACTTTCCTCCCGCCTTCGGTGCGACCGATGCGATCGGCGCGCTGACCGACCCGCCGGAGGCGCGCATCGAGGTCGGCGTGCTCATCGTCGGTGGTGGGCCCGGCGGGCTCGCGTGCGCGATCCGGCTCGGGCAGCTGCTCGAGGAACACCCCGAGGTGCGCGAGCGGCTCGGTGACGTCCCCGTCGCGGTGCTGGAGAAGGGGAAGCAAGCCGGCTCGCATCTGTTCTCGGGCGCCGTGGTCGCGCCGCGAGCGCTGCGCGAGCTCTTCAAGGGCCGGCTCACGCTGGCGGACATCCCGACGTACGGCGAGGTTCCCGGCGAGGCCGTCTACGTCCTCACCCGCCGGTCTGCGTTCCGGATCCCGGCTCCGCCGACGATGCGGAACCACGGGAACGTCATCGTCTCGGTCTCCGAGCTCAGCCGCTTCCTCGCCGAGCAGGCGGAGGCGCTCGGCGTCGCGGTCCTGCCCGAGACCGCCGCGACGAAGCTGCTCGTCCACGAGGGCCGAGTGGTCGGCGTCCGCACGGGTGACCGCGGGCGCGGGCGGCACGGGGAGCAGCTGCCGACCTTCGAGGCCGGCTCCGACGTCGTCTCCAGCCTGACAGTGCTCGCCGAGGGGACGCAGGGCCTCCTCACGAGCGCCGCGATCGAGCGCTTCGGGCTCCACGGCGAGAACCCGCAGATCTGGGCGCTGGGCGTGAAGGAGGTCTGGCGCGTTCCGAAGCCGCTCGAGCGGATCGTGCACACGATGGCGCTGGCCGCTGCAGACGCTGGCCGGATCCGGCGAGTTCGGCGGCTCGTTCATCTACCCGATGGGCGAGGACCTCGTGTCCATCGGCTTCGTCGCCGGCCTCGAGGCGCGCGACGTCGAGTTCTCGGTGCACGACGTGCTCCAGGAGCTGAAGACGCACCGCCTCGTCTGGAAGATCCTGGGTGGCGGCGAGCGCGTCGCCTGGGGCGCGAAGACGATCACCGAGGGCGGCTACTACTCGCTGCCGCGGCGCTTCAACGCTCCCGGGCTCCTGCTCGTCGGCGAGAGCCGCGGGCCTCGTCAACGTGCCCCGGCTCAAGGGCATCCACTACGCGATCGAGTCGGGTCGGCTGGCGGCCGAGGCGGCGTTCCGCGCGTTGCAGCGCGGAGAGGTGCCGAGCCGACTCGGCGCCCTCGACTCGTACGACGAGGCGTTGCGCGCGAGTGCCGGCTGGAAGGAGCTCTACGAGGTCCGGAACATGCGCCAGGCGTTCGACAGGGGCTTCTTCGTCGGCGGAGCGCTCGCGAGCATGATGACGGTGACGAAGGGCCGCATGCCGGGCGCGCCGCATGGCGACGCACCCGAACGCCGAGTGGCCGCTGATCCGCAGCGGCCGCGCGAAGCGCTACCCGACTCCCGACGGGAAGTACACGTTCGACAAGCTCTCCTCCGTCTTCGCGTCGGGCAACCGGACGCGCGACGACCAGCCGAACCACCTCAAGGTGGCGACGCACGTGCGGCGCCCCGTCGCGGAGTCGTGGGCGTGGATGTGCCCGGCGCACGTGTACGAGGTCGGACGCGACCTCGGCGACGGGATGGTGTCGGTCGTCGTCACGCCGTCGAACTGCGTGCAGTGCGGTGCGATCACAGCCAAGGGCGGCCGGCTCACGCCGCCCGAGGGCGGCTCCGGGCCCGAGTACACCGTCACCTGACCCGAGTCAGGGCGAGCCGGCGCGCTCACGCTCCGCCCACGCCTCGGCCATCGCGACCCGGTCCGCGAGCGCGGGATGCGTCCCGAAGAGGAGCTGCGTCCACCCGGGCGGGTCCGGGTCTCCGAGCGACTGGCGCGCCAGGTTGACCATCACCGCGTCGAGCGCCTCCGGGTCGCGGGTCAGCCCGAGCGCCGTCCAGTCGGCCTCCGCCTCCATCCGGCGGGAGATCACGTTCTCGGCCGGGGCCGCCGCGAGCTGAACGATCGCGACGACGAGCAGAGCGAGCGGGACCGCTTCGGGTCGGCCCATGCCGCCGCGGCCGCGGGTCACGCGCATGAGGATCCACGCTCCGGGAACGGCGAAGATCACGAACCAGGCAAGGCCTTCGGCCAGGTGGCGTTTCGCGTGGTGCGCGAGCTCGTGGGCGAGAATGATCTTCTGCTCGCTCGACCGTGAACGGGTCCATGAGCAGGGTGTCCCAGAAGACGACGCGCCGGGAGGGGCCGAACCCGACCGCGTACGCGTTCGCGAGATCCGTGTAGTCGCTGACCTCCTCGACGCGCAGCGAGATGTCGGGGAGCCCGAGCTCGCGCTCGTACGTCTCGGCCGCGGCGACGAGCTGTGCCTCCTCGAGCGGCCTGGTGACGCCGAAGTCGAGGTAGGGGAAGGCGAAGGAGAAGAGCGCTGCGATCCCGACGAAGACACCGGCGCCGGGTAGCCACCACCACTCCCCGAGCCAGCGCGCGAGCCCCATCACGATGAGCAGCGCGAGGCAGAGCGACACGAAGCCCGCCGCGAGCACGACCCAGTCCTCGATCAGCCAGTCGAGATAGCCGAGGTCGGTCTGGTCGTAGCGCCGGTTCCACCAGTGGGCGACGACGCGGAACGGGATCCTGCACGAGCCACGCGATCGCGATCCCGAGCATGCCGAGGAGCATCCCGGTGCCGATGGGCCCGGCCGCGGACTCGCGGAGGAAGGCGATGCCCCGGCGCGCGTATACCGCGAGCACGGCGAAGAGCGCGATCTGCGACAGCACCCAGAGCACGTAGTGGAAGCGCTCGAAGCGCTCCGCCCGCTCGACGAAGGCCGCGCCGAACACCTCGTCGACGTCGACGGCCGCGAGCACGAGGTCGTCAGGGACGTCGGTGGGGTAGAGGAGGTACGCGGCGACGGCGAGCGACGCGGCGACGAGGACCGCGAACGCGATTCTCAGGGCGCTTCCCCGAGGGCGAGCGGAGCGGTTCCCTGGAAGGAGGCGGGCTCGGGCGGTCGCTCCCGCAGGACCGGAGCCCCGTAGGGATAGCGGTCGGTCAGGAGCATGGCGTACGCGTACGTCTGCGTGCTGTACCGGAGGCACGACGCGCCGAGGTTCCGGAGGCCCTGCGGCATGCGACCGGTCGCGAGCGCATACCACCAACCCAGGAAGGCGACGACGAGGAGCACGCCGCCGAGCGCGCTCGCGAGGATGAATGCCGGGATGGCGAGGAAGAACCGGAAGAGGGTCTTCCAGCGGTTCTGCCGCTCCGGCGCGGGAAGCTCGGGGTCGACCTCGTACGAGCCGGCGCGTCCGGTGAAGCCCGGGAAGCGCCGGCCGAGGAGGTAGATGTAGGCCGCGAGGTGGGTGGCGTAGCGCACGAACGCTGCGATGAACCGGTGCAGGAAGCTCGGGACGCGTCCCGTGATGAGTGCGGCGAACCACGCGAGGAAGACGGCGAAGGAGACGGCGATCCCCCAGAGCACGAGCCAGATGAGGTGCGGGATCGCGAGCAGGAGCCGGAAGAAGACGGTAAGCCGTGAGTGCTCGAGCCCGCCCTCGACGTTCAGCCTGACCACGTGCTCCGGCAGGTCGGAGTACGGCTCGGCGAGCGCCGGGTCGGAGCTCGGGTAGCGAGGCGTCAGCAGCAGCAGGTAGCCGGTCGCCTGCGCGCCGTAGCCGAGCGCGTACGCGGTCAGGTCCCGCAGCCCGCGCGGCGCGCGACCGCGCGCGAGGATCGCGAACCACGCGAGGAAGGCGGCGGCCGCCGCCACTCCGCCGACGGAGGCCGCGTAGTACGCGTACGCCTCTTCGTTCTGTGTACCGACCGAGCCGCCCGGGGAGTTGAAGGAAAGGCCGCCCCCGAGCGCTGCGGCGACCATCAGCGCGGGAATGGCGAGGATGAGCCTGAAGAAACCGCCCCAGCGCCCCTGTTGTACGGGCGGGGCGATCTCGAGGTCCACGGGATACCCCGTCGAGCCGCGAAACCAGGGATACGGGTCGGCCGCGAGGAAGATGTAGGCGCCGACGTGGGTGGTGTAGCGCAGGTACCCCGCCACGAAGTCGTGGAGGCTGCGAGGCGTCTCCCGGTTGATGAGCACCGCGAGCCAGAGCACGAAGGACACCGTGAAGGCCGCGATTCCCCAGAGGAAGACCCAGATGAAGAGCGGGATCGCGAGGAGGAGGCGGAAGAACACCGTGAGGCGGCTCCGCTCGAGGCCGTCGGTGACGACGAGCCGGATCGGGCGCTCGGCGGCCGAGACCTCCATGGCCGCATTCTCTATGAAGCTACGGCGTGTAGCGGCGCAGGTCGCCGCCGGCGAAGCTCGTGATCCAGACCGAGCCCGCAAAGCGAGCCTGGGCAAGTGCGCCCGGCCCGGCGGGGAAGGTGTCGACGACCTGGCCGGAGGACGGCTCGATGCGATGGACGATCGAGCGCTCCTTGTTCGTGACCCAGATCGTGAGGGACCCGTTGACCGCGCTCACGGCTGCACCGGCCTCGGCGGGCGTCCCGCCGAGCGGGAAGTGACCGAGAAGCTCGCCCGTGCGTGGCGACACCCGCAGCGCCGAGTCCTCGTTCGTCACCCAGAGCTCGCCGCCGATGCACCGCGGCATGCGTGGCGCGCGGACGACGACGTCGACCCGCGTGGTCAGCCCGGTTCGCGGGTCGATCGCGGTGAGCCAGGTTGCGCTGCGCGCGTGACCCACCCACAGCTTCCCGCCGCACAGCGCGAGACCCACCGGGTTGCCGCCGACGCGCCAGACGCGGGTTGCGCGAGCAGTCCTCATGTCGATCCGCGTGACGACGCCCGACTCGAAGCTCGTGACCCAAACGGCGTCGGCGGCGAGCGCGACGTGGTACGGCGACACGATCCGGATCCTGGTCAGGCGACCCGAGCGCCGGTCGATGCGGACGAGCTCGTTCGCGTTGTCCCGCGTGACCCACGCCGCACGCGCGTCCACCGCCACGCTGCAGGCGAAGCGTCCGACCCGGTGTCGGCGTTGCACGCGGCCGGCGCGGTCGAGCCTGAGCACCGTGCCGTTCCCGTAGACGCCGATCCACAGCTCCCCGCCGAAAGCGGCGAGGCCGCACGGCTCGGGCCCGGTCTGGATCACGGCCGCCTCCTTGGGAGGCTCGGGAATCTTCGCGTGGGCTGCCGAGACGAGGAGCGCGAGCGCGGCGAGCAGAAGGACGAAGCGCATGACGTAACTACTCCCGGGGCGGCGAGTGGGTTCCCGTTTACGATCGCCCGATGGCGCTGCCGGTCGCACGTCACGACGTCGAGCGCGCCGCGCGGGTGATCTCCGGGCGCCTGCACCGGACCCCGACTCTCACGTCGCGGACTCTGGGCGCGGACGTCTTTCTCAAAGCCGAGCTCCTCCAGCGAACCGGTTCGTTCAAGCCGCGCGGGGTGCTGACGAAGCTCGCCTCGCTCTCACCGGAGGAGACGGCGCGCGGGGTGATCGCGATCTCCGCGGGGAACCACGCGCAGGCCGTGTCCTGGGCGGCGGCCGAGGAAGGGCTGGACGCGCTCGTCGTCATGTGGCAGGGCGCGAGCGAGGCGAAGGTCGCGGCGACCCGCGAGTACGGAGCGGCGATCGACCAGGAGGCATCGGGACCGGGGGCCGCGTTCGAGCGCCTCCACGTCCTGCTCGAGGAGACCGGGCGCACGCTCGTCCATCCCTTCGACGACCCGTTCACCATCGCGGGGCAGGGCACCGTCGGCCTCGAGATCCTCGAGGATGTGCCCGGCGTCGACACGATCGTCGTCCCGATCGGCGGCGGCGGGCTCATCTCCGGGGTCGCGGTCGCGGCGGCGGGCACGGCCCGCGTCGTCGGCGTCGAGCCGGAGCTCTCGCCCGCCATGCATTCCGCACTCGCCGCCGGCCGGAGCGTGGACGTGACGCCCACGTCGATCGCGGACGGGCTCAACGCGCCGCATGCCGGCCGGAACGCGCTCGCCATCGTCCAGGAGCTCGTCGAGGACGTCGTCCTCGTGACCGAGGAGGAGATCGCCGAAGGGTTCCGCTTCCTCTACGAGCGCGCGAAGCTCGCCTGTGAGCCGGCCGGTGCGGCGGCCGTCGCGGCGCTCCTCGCGGGGAAGGTCGGAGGGGGTCGAATCGCCTGCGTCGTCTCGGGCGGAAACGTAGCCGCGGCGACCGCCGCTGCTATCCTGGCCAGCCCATGAAGGCAGGCATTCACCCCGAATACACCCTTGCGCACGTGACGTGCTCCTGCGGGAACGAGTTCTGGACTCGCTCCACGAAGCCGGAGCTCCACGTCGAGATCTGCGCCGAGTGCCACCCCTTCTACACGGGCAAGCAGAAGCTCGTGGACACCGGGGGCCGCGTCGAGCGTTTCCAGCGCAGGCTGGAAAAGGCCGGCGGCTCGCGCCGCGGCTAGCGTCGAGCTATGAAAGTGGCGTACGGCGGGCAGGCCGTGCTCGAGGGCGTGATGATGCGCAGCCCGTCGAGCTGGGCGGTCGCGATTCGCACGCCCGAGGGCGACATCGAAGAGGTCGTCAACGACATCGAGTCGCCCATGAAGCGACGCCGGATCTGGCGGTTGCCCGTCATCCGGGGTGTCGTGGCGCTCGGCGAGTCGCTCGCCATCGGGTTCCGGGCGCTCGCGATCTCGGCGAACGTCGTGTCGCAGGAGCGCGACGAGCACGGTGAGATCAAGACCCAGATCAGCCGCGGGCAGATCATCTTCTCGTTCGCGCTCGCGATCGGCTTCGCGCTCGCGCTCTTCAAGGTCGGGCCGGCGCTCCTCACGAGCTGGCTCCCGATCGAGTCGACGGGGACCTTCGTCGTCGTCGAGGGGGTCATCCGCGTCGCGGTCTTCATCGGCTACATCCTGCTCATCTCGCTGCTGCCCGATCTGCGCCGCGTCTTCCAGTACCACGGGGCGGAGCACAAGACGATCAACGCGCTCGAGGCGAACGCCGAGCTGACGCCGGCGAACGTGCAAAAGTTCAGCCTGCTTCATCCGCGTTGCGGAACCGCCTTTTTGCTCTGGGTGATGGTGATCGCGATCTTCGTCTTCGCGTTCGTGGGGAGGCCGGTCTGGTACTGGCTCATCCTGAGCCGGATCCTGCTTCTCCCCGTGATCGCCGGCCTTGCCTACGAAGTCATCAGGTACGCGGGCGCGCACCGCGAGAACCGCTTCCTCATGGCGATGCTGGCCCCGGGCCTTTGGTTGCAGCGCCTGACGACGCGCGAGCCGAGCGAGGACCAGATCGAGGTCTCGATCCGCGCGCTTCAGAGGGTTCGCGAGCGCGAGGAGGCCGAGTCGCCCGACGAGCAGCGGCTCGACTCGCGCGTCGAAGTCATGGCCTAGTACGGTCTCGCCATGCCGCGGATCGTCCGTGAAGCCGAGATCGTGTGGGAGGGCACCGTCTCTCGTGGCTCCGGCGTCGTCCGTGCCGCGAGCTCGGGCGCCTTCGAGCTCCCGACCACGATCGCGTCTCGCGTCGGCGACCCGGAAGGAAAGACGAGCCCGGAGGAGCTCCTCGCGGCCGCTCACGCCTCCTGCTTCGTGACCTCGCTGGGCAGCGAGCTCGCGCGCGCCGGGACGCCACCCGAGCGGCTCGAGGTGCACTGCACGATCACGATGGACGAGGTCGGCGATCTCGGCCACCGGATCGTGTCCTCCGTGATCGACGCCCGCGGGACCGCGCCGGGCAGCGACCAGGCGGGTTTCGCTCAGGCGGCCGAGGCGGCGGACGCGGGCTGTCCGTTCTCCGCACTCATCAGGGCGAGTGCGACCGTGACCGTGAACGCGCAACTGGACGAAGGAGGAGACGATGGCGGCTGAGCGCACCGCGTCGGTGACGTGGCAGGGATCGCTTACGGAGGGCAGCGGGTCGATCGACCGGGTCGGGAGCGGCGCCTTCGGGCCGCTCGACGTCACGTGGTCCTCACGAGCGGAACCGGAGTCGGACGGCCGCACGAGCCCGGAGGAGCTTCTCGCCGCCGCGCACGCGACCTGTTTCTCCATGGCGCTGTCGCACGCGCTCGCGCAGGCGGGCACCCCGCCCGACAAGCTGGAGACGACGGCCACCGTCACGTTCGTCGCGGGCACCGGGATCACGAAGATCGTCCTCGGTGTGAGCGGCGACGTGCCCGGGCTCGACGATGCCGGGTTCCGCGAGGCCGCCGAGGGCGCGAAGGTGAACTGCCCGGTGTCGAAGGCGCTGGCCGCCGTTCCCGAGATCGTGCTCGAGACGCGGTAGCCCGGGCTACGCCGCGGGCTGCGCCGGCTCGCCTTGCAGGTGCGTCCGCCAGGCTGCGAGGAGGCCGTGCACGGCTGCGGCGCCGAGGATCTGCCCTTCCGGCGCGGGCAGCGCGGCGGGGTAGAGGATGAACGGCCGGGTCTGGAGCCCGCCGAGCCCACCGTGGAACGAGATGAGCTCCTCGAACGCGCACCCCTCGTCGAGGTCCGGGTCGTAGAAGCTGCCGACCATGATGTCGGCGACGTGCTCGAACCCGTCCGTCCGGGCGAGATGCAGGTGCGCCGTCGGTGAGAAGCCCGTGAGCGGGTCGTCGCCCTCCACGCGCCCGTCCGCGAGGTGGCGCGTCCCGTTTCGGCCGAGCACGAGCGCGCCGTGCTCCGCCGAGCGCACGAGGAGCCAGCCCACGTGCGGGTGCTCGCGCAGCGCGGTGAGGAGCTTCGGATGCCGGTCCTCGATCTCCTCGAACGTCAGCCGGCGCTTCTCCTCCATGAGATAGACGAGACCCAGGTTGCCGGAGCCGAGGACGACGACGTCCCGGTCGGAGACGTCGTTCTTCGGCTTCTTCCGCCGCTCGGTCGTGCCCGTCGCCTCGGCGGCCGCGTGGCCCACCATCGCGGTCTGCTCGTCGCCGCCGGCGAACTCCGCGACCTCACCCGAGGAGAGCGAGCGCTGGACGAGGTCGTCGAGCCCGTAGCCGTTTCGCTGCTTGAACGTGGCGCCCTGCGTCTGGCCGTGGTCGGAGAGCACGACGATCTCGTACGGGCGGGGGGCGTAGCGGCGGGCGTTGTCGATGCGCGCGAACTGCTGGTCGAGCTTGCGGAGGGCCTCGAGCGTGTCCGCCCGCTCGAGGCCGGAGTGGTGCGCGACCTCGTCGTAGCTCGAGAAGGTCGCGTAGATCGCGGGCCGTCCGCGCATCACGTCGCTCAGGACGCCGAAGACGATGAGGTCGCGGACGAGGGTGCACATCACGCCGCGGATGAACGGGTACGCCCCGCTGCGGTGGCCGCGTGGCCGCACGTCGCGGCGGATCGCACGCAGCGCGGCGACCCACTCCAGGATCACCTCCCAGAAGAGGAGCACGAGCGCGCGCGTGACGTTGTGCGCGTTCGCGAAGAACGCCCGGTAGCCCGGGTTCGCCCTCTTCTCCTCCTCGAGGCGGCTCACCGTGAGGATGACGTGATCCGCCTCGCCGGAGAGCAGGTTCCCGCGGCTCGCGCCGCCGTCCCGGAGCAGCCCGTTGCCGGCGTGCCGCCGCTCGATCTCGGCGCAGTCTCCCGGCGCAGAGCACGTCATGAGGACGCCGCGCTCCTTCTCCACCCAGCGGAAAGCGGGGATGTCCTCGTTCGAGCCGAGCAGGATCCCCGCCTGGCTCGCGCCCGTCTGCGAGGAGAGATCGGTCTCCCACTCGACGAAACCATGCGAGTCGTCAGCCAGCCAGCGCGCCATCGTCGGCGCGTTGCCGTCGCGCATCGCCCGCTGGAGAACGGGGCGCGCGAGGCCGTCGATCTCGAGGTAGAGGATTCCGGGGACGTCCGTCTCGACGCGCTCGCCCGACCGGCGGGCGATGCGCTGGATGACGCGCAGCGTGTACGCGTCGTCGTCGTTGGTGCCGGCGATCACGGAGAGCGCGGTCGTGATCGCGGAGATGACGAGCGCCGCGACGAGTGCGCTGCCGAAGCCGTCGACGGTCAGCGCACCCTCGGTGAGCGCGTCGACCGCCTCCAGGACGAGGGCGTTGAGCACGAGGAGGAGGAGGAACGAGGTGACGAGCGTGTAGGGGAGCCGGAGCGCGGCGATCACCGGCGACAGTCCGGCGTTGAGCACGGCGATCAGGAGCGCGGCGGGGAGCGCCTCCCAGAACGAGCCGATCCCGAACCCGGGGAGGATGCCTGCGGCGAGGTAGATGCTCGCGGCGCTGACGAGCAGGGCGAGCACGAGGCGCGAGGGGCGCAGCGGCGGCCGCACGTCGGCACGGCGGACGGGCGCGCCGTACTCGGGTCCGGTCGCGGCAGGTGTCGACATCGCCTCGTAGTGTGATACGGCGCGCCGAATCTGCGTCGCCGGACAAGGCTACGATCACCCGGGTGAGCACCATCGAGCGTCTCGTGGACGAGCTCGAGCGCTCCTACACGGAGGCGCAGGAGCGCATGGCGGACCCGGCCGTCTACAACGACCGCAACCTCGTCGCGGACGCCGGTCGCCGGCTCAAGGAGCTCGAGGGGCCGTACCGGCTCGCCGAGGAGTGGAAGCAGACGCGGGCCGACCTCGAGGACGCTCACGGCGACCCTGAGCTCGCGGGGATGGCCGTCGAGCTCGAACGGGACGTCGCGCGGCTCGAGGAGGAGCTGCGCGTCGCTCTCGTGGAGAAGGATCCGGCGGACGAGAAGGACGTGATCGTGGAGGTCCGCCAGGGCGTGGGCGGAGACGAGGCCGCGCTCTGGGCCGGCGACCTCTACCGCATGCTCACGCGCTACGCGGAGCGCCGCGGGTACCGGACCGAGACGCTGTCCACGAGCGAGAACGAGTCCGGCGGCTTCAAGGAGGTCGTCTTCGCGGTGAAGGGGAACGGCGCGTTCTCCGTCTTCAAGTACGAGGGCGGAACGCACCGCGTGCAGCGCGTCCCCGAGACCGAGTCACAGGGGCGCATCCACACCTCGACCGCGACCGTCGCGGTCATGCCGGAAGTCGAGGAGGTCGAGGTCGCCGTCGAGGAGAAGGACCTCAAGATCGACGTCATGCGCTCGACGGGCCCGGGTGGTCAGAGCGTCAACACCACCGACTCCGCCGTCCGGATCACCCACCTGCCGACCGGCATCGTCGTCGCGATGCAGGACGAGAAGTCGCAGCTCCAGAACCGGCAGAAGGCCATGCGGGTCCTGCGCGCCCGCCTGTACGAGGCCGAGCGCGCCAAGCAACTCGCCGAGGTGGCCGCCAGCCGGAAGTCGCAGATCGGCGGCGGGGAGCGCGCCGAGAAGATCCGCACGTACAACTTCCCCGAGAACCGCCTCACCGACCACAGGGTCAAGCTCACGGTGCACCGGCTCGACCGCGTGCTCGAGGGGGAGCTCGACGAGTTCACCGAGGCGCTGCAGGCCGAGCACCGCCGGCTCGCGCTCGCCGAGGCGAGCGCATGACCTCGGCGACGGCGCCCGCGACCGTCGCCCGGGCGCTCGAGCGTGTGTCGGACCGGCTCGCTGCGGCCGGGTGCGATTCGCCGCGGGTCGACGCCGAGCTTCTGCTCGGCCACGTGCTCGCCACCGGGCGGGCGGGCCTCTACGCGGAGAGCGGACGGCCGCTGACCGCCCGGGAGGAAGCGTCTCTCGAGTCGCTGCTCGAGCGCCGCGAGCGCCGCGAGCCGCTCGCGTACGTCCTCGGCGAGTGGGGCTTTCGAATGCTGACACTGAGCGTCGACCGAAGGGTGCTCGTGCCCCGCCCCGAGACCGAGATCGTGGTCGAGCGGGCGCTCGCCGCCGTCGCCGGCCTGGTCGAGCCCCGTGTGCTCGACGTCGGGACCGGCAGCGGCGCGATCGCGCTCGCCATCGCCGACGAGCACGCGGGCGCGCGGGTTACGGGCGTCGATGCGTCGTCCGGGGCGCTCGAGGTCGCACGGGCGAACGCGGCCCGGACGGGGCTCGCGGTCGAGCTCGTACATGCGGACCTCTTCGCAGGTCTCCCCGCAGGCCCGTGGGATCTCGTCGTCTCGAATCCGCCGTACGTGCTCCCGGAGGAGATCGAGGCGCTGGAGCCCGAGGTGCGCGAGTGGGAGCCGCGTGAGGCACTCGTCGGAGTAGGGGCGACCGAGGCGATCGCCGAGAGCGCGCTCGACGTGATCCGCTCCGGCGGCACGCTCGTCCTCGAGGTGGCCGACGGGGACGCCGCTCGAGTCGCGGCGATCCTCGACGGGCTCGGCTACCGGGACGTGTGCGTCACGCGCGACCTCGCAGGCCGCGAGCGGGTGGTGGAGTGCCGACGACCCTGACACCGGTGGACGCCGCGGTGGCCGCGATTCGCGAGGGCGGCCTCGCGGTGATCCCGACGGACACCGTCTACGGGCTTGTCTCCACGCCGTACCGGGAGGAGCCGGTGCGGCGCCTCTCCGAGCTCAAGGTGCGCGCTCCGGACCAGCCGATCGCCATCGCGGCGTCCTCCGTCGACTGGATCCTCGAATGCGTCCCCGAGCTCCGCGGGCGGTCCGCGGTGGCCGCGCGGGCGCTTCTGCCCGGCCCGTTCACGCTCGTCCTCGACAACCCGGCGCGCCGATTCCCGTGGCTGGGCGGCAAGCGGAAGGACACCATCGGCGTGCGTGTGCCGCTCCTCGACGGGCCAGGGAAGGAGATCCTCGAGCGTGTCGGCGCGGTGGCCGCGACGAGCGCGAACCTGCACGGCCTCGCCGACCCCGCCGGCGTGGAGGACGTCCCCGCCGAGATCCGCGCCGCAGCCGTCGTGGTCGACGGGGGCGAGCTGCCGGGGATCCCCTCGACCGTGGTCGATCTGACCGGCTCGGAGCCCGTCGTGCTGCGCGAGGGTGCCGTGCCCGCTGCCGAGGCTCTGGCGCGGGTCGAGACGGCTCTCGGGAACTGGCCCGGGGAGTAGCATCGGGCCGGATGGCGGTCGCGCCGCACACCTTCGAGGACCTGCGGGCCGCGACGCTCTCCGAGGTCGACCCCGAGATCGCCGATCTGCTCGGCCAGGAGCTCGAGCGGCAGCGCGGCGACATCGAGCTCATCGCCTCCGAGAACTTCACCTGGCCGGCGACGCTCGAGGCGGTCGGCAGCGTCCCGACGAACAAGTACTCCGAGGGCTATCCGGGACGGCGCTACTACGGTGGGTGCGAGATCGTGGACGAGATCGAGCAGCTCGCGATCGACCGGGCTCGCTCTCTCTTCGACGCGCAGCACGCGAACGTGCAGCCCCACGCCGGCGCGCAGACGAACATGGCCGTGTACTTCGCGTGCCTCGAGCCCGGAGACACGATTCTCTCGCTCTCGCTCTCGCACGGCGGCCACCTGACGCACGGGCTCAAGGTCAACTTCTCCGGGCGTCTCTACGACATCCGGCACTACGGCGTCTCGCGTGAGACGAACGTCGTCGACTACGACGACGTTCTCGGGCTCGCGAAGGAGCACCGGCCGAAGCTCATCGTGTGCGGGGGCTCCGCCTACCCGCGCATCGTCGAGACGGCGCGCTTCCGCGAGATCGCGGACGAGGTCGGCGCTCTCCTGCTCTGCGACATGGCGCACTTCGCCGGGCTCGTCGCGGCGGGCATCGTCCCCAACCCGGTGGCGGACTGCGACTTCGTCACGTCGACGACTCACAAGACGCTGGCCGGCCCTCGTTCCGGCTTCATCCTCTGCCGCGAGGAGCACGCGCAGGCCGTCGATCGCGCCGTCTTCCCCGGCATGCAGGGCGGGCCGCTGAACCACGTCATCGCCGCGAAGGCGACGTGCTTCAAGGTCGCGGCCTCAGAGCCCTTCCGGCAGTACCAGCAGCAGATCCGCCTGAATGCGGACGCTCTCTCCGCGGAGCTCGAGGACGGCGGGCTCGAGGTGCTGACCGGCGGAACCGACACGCACCTGCTCCTCCTCGACCTGCGCAAGGCGGAGTGGAGCGGGAAGGACGCGGAGGAGCGGCTCGCCGAGGTCGGGATCACGGTGAACCGCAACACGATCCCCTTCGACGAGCGCCCGCCGACGATCGCGTCGGGCGTGCGGCTGGGGACGCCCGCGGTGACGATGCGAGGCTTCGACGAGGACGACGTCCGCGAGGTGGGGCGGATCATCGTCGACGCGCTCGCCGCGGACGCGGACCTCGAGGCCCTCGCCACCCGCAGCGCCGCGCTCTGCGAGCGGCGGCCCCTGTATCCGGGCATGGGCGCGTTCCCGACCTTCGGAGATACGGGCTGATGGAACTGCACCCGCTCGTCACGTCCGGCGCCGGCACGGTGACCGAGGTGACGCATCCGCTCGTGCAGCACAAGCTCGGCCTGCTGCGCGACGTCACGACGACGACGCAGATGTTCCGGCAGCTCGTCAACGAGCTCACGTTGCTCCTCACGTACGAGGCGACGAAGGACCTCGCGGACGAGGAGGTGGAGATCGAGACGCCGCTCGAGCACATGAGCGCGCGGCGGATATCCGGGAAGAAGGTCGCGGTCTGCCCGATCCTGCGCGCGGGCATCGGCATGCTCGACGCCGTGCTCTCGCTCGTCCCGGGCGCGCGCGTCGGCTTCATCGGGCTCTTCCGCGACGAGGAGACGCTCGAGCCGGTCGAGTACTACGTCAAGCTGCCGGACGACCTCTCGGATCGCGACGTGATCCTGCTCGACCCGATGCTCGCGACCGGAAACTCGACGGCTGCCGCCATCGAGACCGTCAAGCGCGCGGGCGCCACGTCGGTGCGCCTGATCGCGCTGATCGCCGCGCCCGAGGGGATCGAGCGCGTGCACGGCGAGCATCCCGAGGTGTCCATCGTCGTCGCGTCGATCGATCGCGGGCTGAACGAGAAGGGCTACATCCTCCCGGGCCTCGGCGACGCAGGCGACCGGCTGTACGGCACGAAGTAGGCGGAGCGGATGTTCGACGAGTTGAAGGCGACTCCCGAGGTCCTCTACGGAGCGGTCATCGCCTTCGCGATCGTCGTCCTGCTGACACCCGCAGTCGGAGGGATGGCCCGGCTGCTCGGCGCGGTCGACCGGCCGGACTCCCGCAGGCTCAACAGGCGGCCGATCCCGCGGCTCGGCGGGCTCGCGATCTTCCTCGGGATCATCGTGCCTGCGCTCGCTTTCCTCGACCTCTCGGGCGAGACGCGCGGCGTGCTCCTGGGCGCCGCGGTCGCGACCGTCGTCGGCGCGGTCGACGACTTCCGCGGCCTGTCGCCACCCACGAAGCTCGCCGGCCAGGTCGCCGCGGCGGCCATCCCGCCGGCCTTCGGGGTGTGGATCGACCACATCACGTTTCCCTTCCTCGGCGTCCTCGACATTCCGGCCTGGATCGGCGTGCCCATCTCGATCCTCTTCATCGTCGCGGTCATGAACATGGTCAACTTCCTCGACGGGCTCGACGGACTCGCGGCCGGCGTCTGCGGGATCGCCGGTGTCACGTATGCGATCCTCGCTCTCTCGCTCGGCAAGCCGGACCCCGCGATCCTGTCGGCGATCGTCGCCGGGGCGTGCCTCGGCTTCCTGCGGCACAACTTCTTCCCCGCGCGGATCTTCATGGGCGACTCGGGCGCGATGTGCCTCGGGTTCATCCTGGCGGCCGTGTCGATCCAGGGGCTGCTGAAGACCGCGTCGACGGTCGTGCTCGTGCTGCCACTGCTCGTCCTCGCGGTGCCGATCATCGACACGTCGTTCGTCGTCGCGAAGCGGCTCAAGTACGGCCAGCCGATCTACGGCGCCGACCGCAGCCACCTCCATCACCGCTTCCTCAACATCGGCTTCTCCCAGCGACGGGCCGCGATCACCATGTGGCTCTGGTGCCTGAGCCTCGCGGGCGCGGCGCTTGCCACCCGTTTCGTGCCCTTCCGGGAGAGCGGCGACTGGCATCTCTGGGAGACGCTCGCGGTCGTCGGGATCGCGCTCTTCGCGCTCGCGTTCTCGGTCTACGTCGTCTACCTGCTCGAGATCGTGAAGCTCGCGAACCCGCGCATCCGCCGCCGCGAACGTGAGGAAGCCGAGGCGGCGGAGCGGCTGACGGCTTAACGGCCGGTCTGTAACGAACTTGGTTGTTTTCGGCTAACTGAGGGAAAAAGTGGTGTTACAAGCACTGGTATGCTTCGCTCGAAATGGCCCCTGACGACGCGTCCTCGCCTCAGTCGCTCGCGACCGCGTCGGGGCTGCTCCTCGGAACCATGGGCTTCGCGATGCTCGTCGGAACGTTCGTCGGCTGGCTCGCCGGCTCGTGGGACATCGGCCTGCTGATCGGCGCCGTCCTCGGGATCCCGCTCGCCGTGCTCGTGGTCTACATCGTGTACTCGCGACAGGAACGCGCGTGACGAGCGGCATGTTCTCGACCCCGCGCCCGGTCCCGAGCAGGTGGCTGGCGACGATCTCGGCAGGCGCCGTGATCGTGCTCGCGCTGCCCGTCTTCGCGATCGCCGGCTGGCCGCTCTCGGGCTGGGCGCTCGCGGCAGTGCTGTGGGGTGGCTCGCAGCTCTTCGCGCTGCTACTGGCGCGCCTTCCGAGCGACCCAGATAACCTCGCCGCCGCAGGAATGCGGGGCATCGGGACAACTTCTCGCGCGCTGCTCGTCGGCGTGCCGCTCGTCGTCGTGACGGTGTCCGACGAGCGCGTCGGCATCGCCGCGGCGGTGCTCTACGCGCTCGCGTTCACGATCGAGCTGGCCGTCGGGCTCGTCACGTACTTCGGTGGAGAGGCCCGCGCATGAAGCGGCTCTTCGGCCTCGCGCTGTTCCTCTTCCTGGCGCTGCCCTCGATCGCGCTCGCGGCGGAGGACGAGGAGTTCGACCCCGCTCACGAGTGGGAGCTCCAGGAGTGGGTGCCGATCCACCTCGGGCCGCTCGACCTCTCGATCAACAAGGCGGTCGCGTACCTCATGCTCGCCACGGTCGTCTCGATCCTCATCGGGTTCGTGCTCTCGCGGGTCAAGATGGGCTCGGATCCGACGCGACGCCAGGCGGTTGCGGAGGTCCTGTACGAGGTCGCTCAGGTGCAGATCGCCGAGCAGGGCCTGCCCACGAAGGCGATCGGGCGCTGGTTCCCCTACTGCGCCTCGCTGCTCGTCTTCGTCTGGACGATCAACATGCTCGGGTTCATCCCGCTCCCGCTCTCGGACGAGACGGTCACGATCGCGGGCCTCGAGGTACCGACGCTCGGGATCTTCGCGGCCACCTCCACGCTCTCGGTGACGCTCGCCCTGGCGCTCATGACGTGGACCTTCACCCACATCGAAGGCGTGCGCGCGAACGGCGCCGTCGGCTACGTGAAGAGCTGGATCCCGGACGTGCCGAAGGCGCTGCTCCCGATGATCATCCCCATCGAGATCCTGAGCCAGTTCATGCGCCTGATCAGCCTCTCCGTGCGTCTCTACGCGAACATGCTCGCCGGCCACATGCTGATCCTCACCTTCATCGGCCTGATCTTCCTGACGCACTGGGCCGTCTTCCCGCTGTCGGTCCTCGCGGGCACCGCCTTCTACATCTTCGAGGTGCTGATCGTCGTCTCGATCCAGGCCTACATCTTCGCTGCCCTGTCCGCCATCTACATCGGCTCGGCCATCGAGCCGGAGCACTAAGGAGGCTGCAACCATGTTTTCGTCGTACTTCTTCCTCGCCGCGGCTGAGGACGGCGCGGACGCCGGCAAGGCGATCGCGCTCGCCCTCGGCATCGGCCTCGGCGCGCTCGGCGCCGGTGTCGGCCTCGGGAACATCTTCGGCTCGATGATCCAGGCCGTCGCGCGCCAGCCCGAGCTCCGCGGTGAGCTCACGGGCATCCAGTGGCTCGGCTTCGCGCTCGTCGAGGCCGTCGTCTTCTACGGCCTCATCGGCGGGCTGCTCGCCTTCGTGCTGATCTAGGGATGTTCTTCTTCGCTCAGGAAGAGGACGGGGGCAGCGGCCTGATCGAGGTCGTCCCCGGCCTCATGATCTGGACGCTGATCTGCTTCGCGATCACGTTCTTCGTGCTCCGGAAGCTCTTCTGGGCACGGATCCAGGAGGCCATCGACGAGCGCCGCGAGCGCATCCGCAAGGCAGTCGAGGAGGCCGATCACGCCCGGGCCGAGGCGCGCGAGCTCCTCGAGCAGCACCGCGCGCTGATCGCCAACGCGAAGAGCGAGGCCGCGGACATCCTGGCCGAGGCGCGGAAGATCGGCGACGCGCAGATCGAGCGCGTGAAGCACGAGGCGGAAGACGAGCGGCAGCGCCGGCTCGAGGAGACGAAGCGGCAGATCGACGCCGAGACGAAGCGCTCGCTCGACCTCATCAGGTCCGAGGTCGCCGACCTCACGCTCGAGGCGACCGCGCGGGTCACCGGCAAGGTGCTCGACGCCGAGGACCAGCGACGGCTCATCGACGAGGCGATCGCCGAGCTCGACTTCTCCGCCCTGGAGAAGGAGACGACCTAGACGTGGCCGTCGCGCAGCGCATGTACGCGCGCGCCCTGTTCGAGGCGGCCCACGGCGAGGGGCGGCTCGACCGGGCCGCCGAGGATCTCGCTGCGATCGCCGCGGGGATCGAGGAGGTGCCCGAGCTCGCCGGGTTCCTGCGCAACCCGCAGGTCGACCCGCCGGCGAAGGCCTCGCTGCTGGCCGAGATCGCCGGGGACGCGGACGAGCTCGTCCGCAACTTCCTCCGGCTCGTGGCGGAGAAGGGCCGCGCCGGCGAGCTGCTCGAGATGGAGCGCGAGCTCCAGGCGCTGGTCGCCGAGTCGCAGCGCCGCTTGACGGTCGAGCTCGAGACGGCGATCGAGCTCTCGGACGAGGAGGCGGCGTCGATCGTGCGCACGATCGAGCAGGCCTCCGGCCGCAGTGTCGACGCGACCCGCTCCGTCGACCCGAGCCTGATCGGCGGGATCGTCCTCCGGATCGGCTCGTTCCGCGCGGACGGCAGCGTCCGCGGCCGGCTCGAGCGCCTCCGCAGAGAACTGGCAACCACCTGACGTGCGACCGAGGTCGCTGCGACGCAAGGAGCTGATGTGAAGCTACGCCCCGAAGAGATCACCTCGATCCTCAAGGACCGGATCAAGCAGTTCGACGTCGAGACCGACCTGTCCGAGGTCGGGACCGTGCTCCAGGTCGGCGACGGCATCGCGCGCATCCACGGCCTCGAGAACTGCGTCGCGCTCGAGCGGCTCGAGCTCGAGCACGGCGTCACCGGCATCGCGTTCAACCTGGAAGAGGACAATGTCGGCGCCGCGCTCTTCGGGGAGTGGCAGCACGTCATGGAGGGCGAGCCGGTCCGTCGGACCGGCGAGGTCATGAGCGTGCCGGTCGGCGAGGCGCTGCTCGGCCGCGTCGTCGATCCGCTCGGCGAGCCGCTCGACGGGCTCGGCCCGATCGAGGCGAACGAGCGCAGGCCGCTCGAGTTCAAGGCGCCGGGGGTCATCGAGCGCCAGCCCGTGAGCCAACCGCTCCAGACGGGCGTCAAGGCCATCGACTCGATGACGCCGATCGGCCGCGGCCAGCGGCAGCTGATCATCGGCGACCGCTCGACCGGGAAGTCCGCGATCGCGATCGACACGATCATCAACCAGCGCGGCGGGGACGTCATCTGCATCTACGTCGCCGTCGGTCAGAAGGGCTCGACGCTCGCACAGGTCGTCGAGAAGCTCCGCGACGTCGGCGCGATGGAGTACACGATCGTCGTCTCCGCTCCGGCGCACGAGGCTGCGCCGATCAAGTGGATGGCGCCGTTCGCCGCCTGCGCGATGGGCGAGCACTTCATGTACCAGGGCAAGCACGCGCTCGTCATCTACGACGACCTCTCGAAGCACGCCGACGCGTACCGGCAGCTGTCGCTGCTGCTCCGGCGGCCTCCCGGCCGCGAGGCGTTCCCGGGTGACGTCTTCTATCTCCACTCCCGCCTCCTCGAGCGGGCGAGCAAGCTGTCGGACGCCCGCGGCGCCGGGTCGCTGACAGCCCTGCCCATCATCGAGACGCAGGCGAACGACGTCTCCGCGTACATCCCGACCAACGTCATCTCCATCACCGACGGGCAGATCTACCTCGAGTCCTCGCTCTTCTTCTCGGGCGTGCGGCCGGCGATCAACGTCGGCGTCTCCGTGTCCCGGGTGGGCGGCAACGCGCAGACGAAGGCGATGAAGAAGGTCGCGGGCCGGCTGCGCCTCGACCTCGCGCAGTACCGCGAGCTCGAGGCGTTCGCGCAGTTCGGCTCCGAGCTCGACGCGGCGACGCAGAAGGCGCTCGGCCGCGGAGAGCGGATGGTCGCGACCCTCAACCAGCCGCAGTACGAGCCGTGGCCGCTCGAGGAGCAGGTCGTCGCGCTCTACGCCGGGATCAACGGGTACCTCGACGAGATTCCCGTCCCGCAGGTCCCGCGCTTCCACGCAGAGCTCCGCGAGACGCTGCGTTCGGACGGCTCGGTCTATGCCGGGATCCGCGAGGCGGGCGACATCACCGAGGAGGTCGAGGAGAAGCTGAAGGCTGACCTCGAGCACTTCGTCAAGACGTTCAACGTCGAGGAAGAGCGGGGGCTGGCCGGCTAGACATGGCCACCGTCCAGGACCTCAAGCGCCGGATCAAGTCGATCCGGAACACGCGCAAGATCACGCGGGCGATGGAGCTCGTCGCCGCGGCGAAGCTGCGCCGGGCGGAGGCGCGGATCACCGCACTCCGCCCGTACGCGGAGACGATGGCCGAGCTCATCTCCGGCGTGGGCCGGGCGGCCTCGAGCGTCAGGCTGCCGCTCCTCGACCAGCGGGAGACGGTCGAGAACGTCGCGCTCGTTCCGCTGACCGGCGACCGCGGGCTCGCGGGCGCGTTCAACGCGCAGGTGCTCCGGCGCGCGTTCGCGCTCGAGCGGGAGCTCCGGGCCGAGGGCAAGGGCGTGAAGTGGGTCGTCGCAGGGAAGAAGGGGCGCTCGACGCTCACCTTCAGGGGTCGCGAGCTCGCGGGCGCGTACATGGGCTTCACCGACCAGCCCGCCTACGAGGACGCGCAGACGATCGCGCACCGCGTCGGTGAGCTCTTCACGAACAGCGAGGTCGACCGCGTCGTGCTCGTCTACAACACGTACGTCTCCGCGCTGACGCAGCGCGTGACCGAGCAGGACATCCTCCCGATCTCTCGCGACATCCTGGAGACGGACGAGGAGGAGCGCCGCGCCGACACGCTGCGCGGCGACTTCATCTTCGAGCCGGAGCCGGAGGAGATCCTCGAGAAGCTGCTCCCGGTCTACCTCGAGACGCAGGTGTACCGGGCCCTGCTCGAGTCCACGGCGTCCGAGCAGGGCGCGCGCATGACCGCCATGCGAAACGCGTCCAAGAATGCGGGCGAGCTGATCGACTCGCTCACGCTCAGCATGAACCGCGCGCGCCAGGCCGAGATTACGCAGGAGATCCTCGAGGTCGTCGGCGGGGCAGAAGCGCTCGTCTGAGGGCGCGCTAACAAGATCGGCCGTCCCGCGTAGAAGTACCTAGCGATGGCGACTCCGATCCGCGACGAGCCCGCAGATAGCATCTTGCCCGTGGAGCGCGTTCTCGCGGACCACGAGGACGGCACCGATCGCTTCGAGAGCGCCAGCTCGATCGCGACTCGCTTCCTCGACAACATCGAAGGGGTCGTGTACGGCAAGCGCGACGAGATCAAGCTCGTCCTGACGGCGCTCGCGTGTGGCGGTCACGTCCTCCTGGAGGACGTTCCCGGGACCGCGAAGACGGTTCTCGCGAGGGCGATCGCAGCCACGATCGAGGGCGCGACCCCATCCCGTATCCAATGCACGCCGGACCTCCAGCCGACCGACGTCACCGGCCTCTCGGTGTTCGATCAGAAGTCGCGCGACTTCGAGTTCCGTCCCGGGCCGGTGTTCGCGAACGTCGTCCTCGTGGACGAGATCAACCGAGCGACGCCGAAGACGCAGTCGGCGCTCCTCGAGGCGATGGCCGAGTACCAGGTCACGGTCGACGGGGTGACGCGCGACCTACCGTACCCGTTCCTCCTCATCGCGACGGAGAACCCCATCGAGTACGAGGGGACGTTCCCGCTTCCGGAGGCGCAGCTCGACCGATTCTTCCTGCGGACCGCGCTCGGCTACCCGGGTCTCGACGACGAGCTCAAGATCCTCGAGCAGCAGCGCTACGGCCATCCGCTCGGGGACCTGACGTCTGCGGTGTCGCTCGAGGAGATCCACGAGCTGCGCGAGTCGGCCCAGCACGTGTACGTCGACGAGGTCATCCACCGCTGGCTCGTGGAGCTCGTCCGCGCTACCCGCGAGCACGAGTCGGTCGTCATCGGGAGCTCCGTACGGGGGAGCCTGGCGCTCGAGCGCGCGGCGCGGGCCTGGGCGCTGCTCGAGGGCAGGAGCTTCGTCATCCCCGAGGACATCGAGCGCCTCTTCGTCCCGGTCCTCATCCATCGCGTGGTCTTCACGCCGAGCTTCGTCGCGCGTGCCCGCGCGTCGAGCTGGGAGGGCGCGATCGACGAGTTCAGGACGGCGTGCCTCCAGATCGCGCCACGTCCGGGCTCGGAGGAGGATCCCATCTTCGAGCACCCGCATTCCTAGAGGACTGCTCTCGTGAGGAGCGGGCGGCTCACCTTCCCACTCGTTCCGCGGCGGCGAGTCATCGGGTCGTCGTTCGGGACGATGCGCAGCCTCCGCCGGGGCTCCGGCTCGGACGTCGCCGGCTCCCGCCCGTACTACCCGGGTGACGACATGGATGCGATCGACTGGGCGGCCTCCGCGCGGCTCTCGACCGCCCGCGGCCGGGACGAGTTCATCGTGCGGGAACGGTTCGCCGAGGAGGCGCCGCGCATCATGATCGTGTGCGACCGGCGGCCGCAGATGGCTCACTTCGCCTCGCCGTTGCCGTGGCTCGACAAGCCCCAGACGATGCGCAACGCGGTCGAGCTCATCCTTGCGAGCGCGGGCGCGTCGGGCGGCTACGTCGGCTACCTCGACTACGCCGACGGGGATGCCCACTGGCGGCAGCCGAAGGGCGAGCGGAAGCTCATCGAGCTGAAGGACGAGCGCCTGTGGTCGTTCGAGTACGGCGGGCCGCAGGACTGGCTCGAGCGCTCGATCGCGCACCTCGCCGAGCATCGGCGGGCCGTCTCTCCCGGCACGTTCGTCTTCCTGATCTCCGACTTCATCCCGGCGCCGTCCGAGGACACGTGGCTCTTCGCCTTCGAGCATCGCTGGGATCTCGTGCCCGTGGTCATCCAGGACCCGGTCTGGGAGCAGAGCTTCCCCGACGTGCGGGGGACGGTCGTGCCGCTCCGCGACCCCGAGAGCGGGCGGGTGAAGCACGTTCGCCTCAAGCGCGGCGAGGTCGAGGCGAGGAAGGCGGCGAACGAGGCCCGCATGCTCGAGCTCATCGACGGTTTCCGGCTCCTCGACGTCGACCCGATCGTGCTGTCCTCGAGCGACACGTCCGAGGTGCTCGCTTCGTTCCTGATGTGGACCGAGCTCCGGCGCACGCGCCGCGTGATCGGAGCGTGAGCTGATGGCGCGCAAGATCCTCGTCGCCTGCGGTGTGGTTGCGGTCGCCGTGCTCCTCGCCTTCGCTGCCGTGGCGCTGACCTGGGACCGGGGCGGCGCGGTGACCGAGGGCGAGGCGACGCGCGACGACCCGATCGAGGCGACGGGCACGTTGACCCCGCACGCCGTCCTCTTCGGCGACACCCTCACGGCGCGGGTGGACGTCGTCGTCGACAAGACGTTCGTCGATGCGGATCAGGTCGAGCTGAAGGCTGCGTTCGGGACGTGGAAGCCCGTCGCGCCACCGGTGACGACCCGCGAGGACTCCGACGACACCGCGTACCTGCGGACGACATACGTCCTCCGCTGCCTGACGCGGCTCTGCGTGCCGGCGCGCGAGACGGAGCAGGTCGACTTCGATCCGGCCGAGGTCTCGTACGCGGCGATCGTGGGGGAGGGGAGCCGGCGCCTGACGGTGGACGTCGAGTGGCCGACGCTCGTCGTGCACACACGGGTGGGCGGCGCCGACGACGGCCGCCGCGACGTGCTCGCCGCACCGTGGCGCGCGGACCTCGTGACGCTGCCGCTCGTCTCGTACCGCGTGTCCCCCTGGCTCCTGCTCGCCGTGTTGCTCGTGGGCGGCATCGCGCTCCTGATCGCGGCGGGGGTGCTCGTGTACCGGGCCATCCCGGACCGCGTGCCACCGCCGGAGCCGGAGCCCGAGCCGATTCCCGTCGCCACCCTGCTCGAGCAGGCGCTCGCGTTCCTCGAGGCGCCGACGTCCGCGAACGGCGCGCCCGAGCGGCGCCGCGCGCTCGAGCTCGTGGCCGACGAGGTCGAGGGCTGGGGCGAGACGAAGCTCGCGACGACCGCCCGCTGGCTCGCCTGGTCGGAGCACGAGCCCGAGAGCACGACGACGAAGGCGTTCGCCGCCGAGCTGCGCAACCGAATGGAAAGCCTGAACGGCAGTGCTCCGTAGGCGAACCACCATCCCGAGCCCGGACACCCGGGCGCTGCGTCGCCCCTGGCTGCGGACCGGGATCGTCCGGGCTGTGCTCGTCCTCGCCGCGTGCGGCCTGCTCGCGGCGGCGTTCGTGTCCGCCCGCGGGCTCGAGCCACGGAGCAACGAGCTCGTCCCGGGCGGCAAGAGCGGTGTCGTCGTGCTCGACGTCTCGCTCAGCATCGCGAACGAGGACTTCGTCCAGGCGCGGAACGTGCTCGAGCGCCTGATCGAGTCGGACAACCCGACGGGGCTCGTCGTCTTCTCGGACACGGCCTACGAGCTGCTCCCGCCGCGGACGCCGGCGAAGGAGCTGCGGCCGGTGCTCCGTTTCTTCACGCCGGTCGGGGACAGGCTTCCTCCGAATCCGTGGGTCAGCATCCAGGGCGGCACCGCCATCTCCAGGGGGCTCGAGCTCGCCCACGAGATGATCGAGCGCGACGGCGTCTCGCCCGGGTCGATCGTGCTGATCAGCGATCTGGAGACCGCCGCGACGGACTTCACGCCGCTCGGTCAGGCGCTCGCGCGGATCAAGTCGGCGGGAATCACGATGCGTGTCGTCCAGCTCGCGTTCTCCACCACCGGCCGGACGTTCTTCGGCGGAATCCTCGGCGAGGAGGCGTTCGTCGACCCCGTCGAGCCGACAGCGGCCGACCCGCGTCCGATCGACATCTCGCTTCGCGGCGAGACGCCGCTCCTGCTCCTGCTGCTGAGCGGGCTCGTCCTCTTCGTGCTCGCGGCGCACGAGCGGTTCGCGGGACGGCTCGCCCTCCCCGCCGGCGCCCGTTGGAGGGTGCGGTGAGGAAGTACGTCGGAACGGCCGTGGCCGTCGCGGCGTGTCTCGTCGCGGGCGTGTTCCTGCTCCTGCTCGCGCTGGACGTCGCCAGGCTGCGGGCCGAGATCCCCGCCGACGACGTTCGCTATCGCGGCGCGCCGGAGGCGGCGGTCTGGAGCGCGTCCGAGGTCGTGCCGGGAGGCGTGGCCCGGAGGCTGCTGCAGGTCGACGACGACCTGCGCTTCCGCCTCGCGGTCCGTGGCGTCCGCCTGAGTCACCCGGAGATGCCCGGATTCTCCGATCCCAGCTACGTCGTGTACCGGAACGAGGCCACCTCCAGGCTCACGGACATCGTCCTCGACGAGGACGACGATGCCGCCCGCCGGTCGGCCGCCGCGAACCTCCTCGGCGTTCTGAGCTTCGCCGACGCGATCGCCGACTACGAGAACCGCGGTCGGCTCCTCGGAGGTGCGACGGGTCGCTTCCGCCAGGCGATCGCCTTCGATCCCGGCAACGACGACGCGAAGCACAACCTCGAGCTCACGCTGGCGCGCTCCCGCGGCCTCGAGCTGAGCGAGGCCGGCGGCGGCAATGCCCCCTCGCCGGGCGGGAAGGGTGCGCGCGGGGCGGGCGCCGCCGACGCCGGCAGCGGCTACTAGTCGGGTGGACGTCGACTTCCTGACTCCTCGGGCGGGGCTGGTCGCCCTCCTCTGCGTGCTTCCGATCGTCGCGCTCCTCCGCGCCCGTGCGGTCGCGCGCTCGCGCAGGCGCTCGCTCGGCCTCGACGAGCCGCGGCGCCGTGCCTACGTGCTTCCGGTCGCCGCCGTCCTCGCCGCCACCGCCTCGCTCGCGCTCGCGGTGATGCAGCCGGTCGTCTCGTTCGACGAGACGAGTCGCGTCCGCACCGATGCCGAGGTGATCCTGGCGCTCGACACGACTCGCTCGATGCTCGCGAGCGAGGCGCCGGAAGCCGCGACGAGGCTCGACCGATCGAAGGAGTTCGCGACTGCGCTCCAGGCCTCGCAGCCGGCGGTCCCGATGGGCCTCGCGTCGATCACCGACCGGACGCTGCCGCACCTCTTCCCGTCCGCGGACGCGGATGTCTTCCGCGCCACTCTCGAGAAGGCGATCGGCATCGAGCGGCCGCCGCCCGTGCACACGTTGTCGACGCGTATCACCCAGCTCGAGTCCCTCTCCGCAGTCGCGACGCAGGGCTTCTTCTCGCCGGAGGCGCAGCGGCGGGTGCTGGTGACGATCACCGACGGCGAGACCCTTCCCGGCGCTCGCGCGCGACTCGCTCAGCTCTTTTCGAGGCCGCCGGGCGTGACCACGCTCTTCGTGCACGTCTGGGGCCCCGACGAGCGCGTCTTCCGCGGCCAGACCCCGGAGCCTGCGTACCGCGCCGATCCGGAGGCGCGGTCGCTCCTCGACCGGATGGCCGGCGAGGTGGGGGGTGAGGTGTTCGACGAGAGCGAGGTCGGCCGCGCCTCGCGCCGCCTCTCGCAGCTCCTCGGGAGCGGCCCGACCGTCGCCCGTGGCGAGCGTCGGCGTGACATCCCCGCGGCGCCCTACCTCGCGGCGTTCGCGTTCCTGCCGCTCGCGCTCGCCCTCTGGCGCCGCGACCGGTAGGGCGAGGCTCGCCTTACTCGTCTTCGACGAACGGGGTGAGCGCCTCGGGGTACCCGTTCTCGTCCATGTACGAGATCGCCCGGCTGGCGATCCACGCGACGGCGCCGGGGTCGACTTCCTGCAGCACCTCGCGGACGGCGGCATCGCCGTGCTCCGGTCCGCCACCGAGGCCGGCGGTGGAGCGGCGGAGCCGGCAGAGCGCAAGGGCGGCCAGGTCGGCGTCGTTCCCGACACTGTCGTACCACTGCACGCCCACGGCGCGCTCGAGCTGCGGCACGACCTCGTCTGCGAGCCGTGCCGCGTCATCCTTCGCAACGGCAAAATCGCCCCCTGAGCGGGTCTTTCCCTTGCGTGGAATCGGCACGTGCTCTCCCTTCTAACGAAATTGCCGCCGGAACGTCACAGAGTATGATCCTGCACCTTGACCATGGCGAAGACAGGGGTCTCCGGCGACCCGACTGCGGCGTGGAGCTGCCGCATGTGTCGGGAATCGGGTCGTACGAGCACCTGACCAGCGGTGGTCGAGTCTCAGCAGGGCCAACTCGGATGGAGGGAATACATGCGTAAACGGTCGATTTTGCTCGTGGTGGGCGCGGCAGCGCTCGTCGCGAGCCTTATCGTCGGCCCGGCCGCGACGGCGAAGACTGACGCCGCTTCGGCTGGGACAGTAGTCATCGGGCACGACCAGGAGCCGGTGACGCTCAACAACCTCATCACGGAGGGGAATGCCTACACCACCTCTCTCGTGACGAACACGGTCCTGGCCAGCGCGAGCGTCTACAACCAGAACGCGAAGCTCGTGCCGTACCTGGTCGAGGCTGCGCCGAAGATCGTCAAGGCCAATCCGCTCACGGTCTCCTTCAAGTACAAGGCGAACGCGAAGTGGAGCGACGGCCGGCAGATCACCGGCAACGACTTCAGGGCCACGTACCAGACGATCATGAACCCGAACTTCGACATCACCTCGCGTGAGGGTTGGGAAGACATCGCCAGCATCAAGGTCGCCGGCAAGTCGGTCACGGTCACGTGGAAGAAGGGGAAGGCGTACGCCGCGTGGGATGCACTCGTCGCGACGTCGCCGTACCCGGCCCACAAGATGGCCGGCCAGAACTTCAACGACCTGTACCGCAACTCGATCGACGTCGCGAGCGGTCCGTTCCGCTTCGTGAGCTGGCAGAAGGGCACGCAGCTCGTGCTCGCAGAAGAACGCCGCCTTCAACGCCGGCCCGAAGGCGAAGGTCGACCGGGTCATCTTCCGGTACATCCCGTCCACGCCTTCGCTGTTCCAGGCGCTGGCCTCGGGCGAGATCCAGGTGACGGAGCCGCAGCCGCAGCTCCAGATCGTGGACATCCGGAAGAACTCGAAGTTCAAGGTCCAGTCTGGTCCCGGCTACTTCTGGGAGCACATGGACATCCAGTTCGGGCCGAAGGGACATCCGGCGCTGAAGCAGGCCTATGTCCGCCAGGCCATCATCACGGGCATCAACCGCAACCAGATCAAGCAGGCGCTCTACGTCTCGCCTGGCCTGGTCGCCAACGCCAAGGACCTGCCTGTCCTGCAGAGCCACCTCTTCAAGCCGTTCGAGGAGAACTATCAGCCGAACTGGGCGAAGTGGAGCTTCAGCCAGAAGAAGGTCATCACGATGCTGAAGGCAAAGGGCTGCACCGGTGGCCCGAACGCTCCGTCGGCGAACAACAACGCCGTCTGGAGCTGCCCGAACGTCGGCAAGCTGTCCTTCCGCTTCACGACCACGAGCGGTAACCAGCTTCGCGGTCTGACGTTCGAGATCGCTCAGAAGCAGCTCAAGAGCGTCGGCATCGAGCTCGTCCCGCGGTTCGGCCCGGCCGGCACCGTCTTCGGACAGGTGCTCCCGTCGGGTGACTGGGACATCTTCATGTTCACCTGGTTGGGTGGCCCGACGAGCTCGGCCACCAGCTTCGGCCTCTACGGCTGCGGCGGTGACCAGAACTACATGAACTACTGCAACAAGAAGGCGTCCGCACTCCTGCAGAAGGCGCAGTTCACGCCGGATCCTGCAGCGCGGGCGAAGCTCCTGAACCAGGCCGAGAAGCAGTACCTCGCGAACGACGTCATGTCGGTCCCGATGTACGTGCGCCCCGGCTTCCTGATCAACTCGACGAACGTCAAGGGTCCCGTCCTGAACCCGACACAGCAGGGCTCGACCTGGAACGCACAGGGCTGGTCCGTCGGCTAGCAGCACGCCGCACGGTGCAGGCCGAAAGTCCGCACCAATCGAAGTCCCGCTCCCGCCTCTGGGCGGGGGCGGGGCTTCCTTCTAAGATCCGGAGACTGGGAACATGCTGACCTACGTCATCCGCAGGCTTCTCTACAGCATCGTCGTCCTCTTCGCGGCGAGCTTCATCATCTTCTTCTTCGTCACGGTCTCGAACGACCCGCTGTCGTTCCTCCGGATGCAGCCCACCGCGTCCGAGCAGACGATCGCGAACATCACCGAGCGCAAGCACCTCGACGAGCCGATCCCGATTCGGTACGTCTACTGGCTGCAGGATCTGTTCACGAACCAGTTCGGCACGACGACGATCGGCGACCGGCCGATCCTCCCGGAGCTCACGCGCGTGATGGGACATACGCTGCAGCTCGTCCTCGTCGCCGAGATCCTTGCGATCCTCCTGGCCGTCGGCATCGGGGTGTACTCGGCGTTACGCCAGTACAGCGTGTTCGACTACACGGCGACCACGTTCAGCTTCGTGGGCCTTGCGACGCCGATCTTCTGGCTCGCGCTCATGCTGCAGGTGCTGTTCGTGAACATCTACCTCTGGTTCGACGTCCGGATCTTCTACACCGCGAACCTGAGCGGCATCGATCCCGGCTCCGGCTTCCACTTCGTCGTCGATCGCGCGCAGCATCTCGGGCTGCCCGTGATCACGCTCATGGTCGCGAGCATCGCGACGTACTCGCGCTTCATGCGCGCGTCGATGCTCGAGGTGGTCAACTCGGACTACGTGCGCACGGCTCGGGCGAAGGGCCTGAACGAGCGCAAGGTGACGATGAGGCACGCGTTCCGGAACGCGCTGATCCCGCTCGTCACGATCGTCGCGTTGAACCTCGGCGCGCTCCTCTCGGGGGCTGTCGTCACCGAGACGGTGTTCGCGCTCGACGGGATGGGGCTCTACTACGTGACCCAGCTCCAGCTCGGCGACCCGTATCCCGTCATGGCGTGGCTCATGGTCGTCGCGACGCTCGTCGTCGTCTTCAACCTGGTCGCCGACATCGCGTACGGCATACTCGACCCACGCGTGCGCTATGACTGATCCGACGCACAGAGACTCGTCCATGCGGTCGACGCCTGGCGTCTCGTCGACCGATACGCGCGTCGGGGCCGGTGTCGGGGCGGTCAGTGCGGCTCCGGCGGGCACCGGGGGCGGCGACCTGACCCTCACGTACGAGAGCGGCCTCGAGCTGAAGGCTCGCAGCCAGTGGACGTACGCCCGCATGCGCTTCTTCCGGCACAAGCTCGCGCTCGTGAGCCTCTTCGTGCTCGGCTTCGTCGCGATCGTGGCGATCTTCCCGGCGGTTTTTGCTCCGGACGGCCCGAACGACCAGAGCCTCCCCGGCATCGACGATGCCGGGAACCTCACACGAGGAGAGATCGCGCTCGCGCCTTCGTGGGAGCATCCCATGGGGACCGACCTGCTCGGACGTGACTACCTGAGCCGGGTCATCTTCGGGCTGCAAACGTCGCTCTGGGTCGCGCTCTTCGTGGCGGTGCTCTCGACGCTCGTCGGAACCGCGATCGGAGCCATCGCCGGCTACTACGGCGGGGTGACCGACAACCTGCTCATGCGCCTCACCGATCTCGTCCTCACCCTGCCGACGCTGGCGGTGTTGCTGGCGGCGGCGGCGTTCCTCGGCCAGGAGGGGCAGCAGATCGGTCCCTTCTCCGTCTCTCAGCCGATGATGATCGGGCTCATCCTCGCCTTCCTCTTCTGGACGGCGCTCGCCCGCATCGTTCGCGGCGTGTTCCTGTCGCTGCGCGAGAAGGAGTTCGTGGAGGCCGCGAAGGCATCGGGCGGCAGCGACCTGCGCATCATCGTCCGCCACATCCTCCCGAACTGCGTCGGCGCCATCGTCGTGACGATGACGCTGATCATCGCGACGGCGATCCTCGTCGAGGCGACGCTCTCGTTCCTCGGGTTCGGCATCCAGCCGCCGACACCGGCGCTCGGGAACCTCATCAACGAGGGCAATGTCGGCGGACTCGGATCCTGGTGGCTAGTCACGTTCCCCGGCATCGTGATCGTGATCGTCGTGCTCGCCGTCAACTTCATCGGCGACGGCCTGCGCGACGCGCTCGATCCGACGCAGCGCGTTCGGGCCTGATGCCAGAGCCGGTTCTCTCCATCGACGACCTGACGGTCGAGTTCAAGACCGAGGACGGGATCGTGCGCGCCGTGACCGGCGTGTCGTACGACCTGTTTCCGGGCGAGACCCTCGGGGTCGTCGGCGAGTCAGGATCGGGGAAGAGCGTCTCGGTCATGACGATGCTCGGTCTCATCCCCATGCCACCGGGGAAGCTCGTCGACGGAAAGGCCCTGTACAAGGGGCGCGACCTGCTCTCGATGCCGAAGAAGGAGCTCCGCAAGATCCGCGGCGGCGAGGTCGCGATGATCTTCCAGGATCCGATGACCTCGCTGAACCCGGTATTCACCATCGGCGACCAGATCTCCGAGGCGCTGAAGGTCCACCGGGAGGGGATGAACGACGACGCGGCTCGCGCACGCGCGATCGAGCTGCTCGAGCTCGTCGGCGTGCCGTACGCGGAGCGGCGCTACGACCAGTACCCGCACGAGTTCTCGGGCGGGATGCGGCAGCGCGCGATGATCGCGATGGCGATCGCGAACGACCCGAGCGTGCTGATCGCCGACGAGCCGACGACGGCGCTGGACGTGACCATCCAGGCTCAGATCATCGAGGTCATGCGGGCCGCGCAGCAGGAGACGCACGCCGCGATCATCCTCATCACGCACGATCTCGGCCTCATCGCGGAGCTCGCGGACCGCGTCGTCGTCATGTACGCGGGGCGTGTCGTCGAGCTCGGTGACGTCCACACGATCTTCAACGCGCCGCGGCACCCGTACACGGTGGGCCTGATGAACAGCCTTGCGCGGGTCGACCTCGACCGCGAGTGGCTCGAGCCGATCCCCGGTCAGCCGCCGAGCATGATCAACCCGCCGCCGGGGTGTGCCTTCCATCCGCGCTGTGCGTTCTCCAGGGGACGTGAGCGCTGCCGGACGGAGATTCCGGAGCTGCGCAGGATCGGGAGACGATGCGCATGTCTCCGCGTGCCACTTCGCCGAGGAGCTCGAGGCGCAGCACGTGACTGCCGCGCTCGCCGCGGAGCCGTCGTGACGCAGACGGAGCCGGACACCAGCGTCATCACGGCCGAGCCGGCCGAGACGAACGGCGGCGGCCACGAGATCCTCCGGATCGAAGGGCTCGTCAAGCACTTCCCGATCAAGGCGGGCCTCTTCAAGCACACCGTCGGGCAAGTCAGGGCGGTCGACGGCGTCGATCTCACGGTGCATCAGGGCGAGACGCTCGGCATCGTCGGCGAGTCCGGCTGCGGGAAGACGACGCTCGGGCGCACGATCATCAAGCTCGTCGAGCCGACCGGCGGCAAGATCATCTTCGAGGGCAAGGACATCACGTCCTACGCCCGGCGCGAGATGCGGCCCGTGCGGCGCGACGTGCAGATCGTCTTCCAGGACCCGTACGCCTCGCTCAACCCGCGCATGACCGTGCGCGACATCGTCGGCGAGCCGCTCAAGATCCACGGCATGTACCACGGTCGCGGCGAGGGCCGGCGCCGGATCGAGGAGCTCCTTCGCACCGTGGGCCTGAGCCCCGAGCATGCGAACCGCTTCCCGCACGAGTTCTCGGGCGGCCAGCGCCAGCGCATCGGCGTCGCACGCGCGCTCGCCCTGAACCCGAAGATGATGGTGCTCGACGAGCCCGTCTCGGCGCTCGACGTGTCGATCCAGGCGCAAGTCGTGAATCTGCTCGTTCAACTTCAGAACGAGTTCGGTCTCACGTACATCTTCATCGCCCACGACCTCTCCGTCGTCCGCCACATCTCCGACCGGGTCGCGGTCATGTACCTCGGCAAGATCGTGGAGCTCGGCACGCGCAAGGAGCTGTACGACGTGCCGATGCACCCGTACACGCAGGCGCTGCTCTCCGCGGTTCCCATCGAGTCTCCGAACCTGCGTGGCAAGCGCAAGCGCATCGTGCTGCAGGGCGACGTCCCGAGCCCGGCGAACCCGCCCTCCGGGTGCCGGTTCCGGACGCGTTGCTGGAAGGCGCAGCCGATCTGCGAGGAGGAGGACCCGGAGCTCAAGCCCCGGGCCGGGGGCGCCCATCCGGTCGCCTGCCACTTCGCCGAGGTCATGAAGCCGCTCGACGCCGCGGCAGACGCGTAGCACCGACGGTTGTCGTCTAACTCTCTCGCCGTCGGGTCGTCAGAAGCCACATGAGCGTGCTCCATCGTTCCGTCGTCTGCGACCGGGTCCGGGCGCAGGTGTCGCTCGGCCTCGACGGCGAGCTGTCCCAGCTCGAGAGCCGGATGATCTCGTCGCACCTCGCTCGGTGCGCCGACTGCGCGTCCTTCGAGGAGGACGCACGCGCGATCACGGCTGCGCTACGGACAGCGCCCCTGGAGCAGCTCGAGCATCCGGTCGTCGTCCAGCGTCCGCGGCGCGCGCTCCTTCCGCGGGTGCAGATCGGCGTGGCGGCCGCACTCGCAGTCGCGATTCTCGGGGCGCTCACGCAGGTCGTCGCTCCCGAGAAGGACCAGACGTTCGCAGCTCCGCAGTACTACGCGACGAGCGAGCAGCTCTCGCGAGAGGTCGCACGCATCATCGCCGACGGTCGCGCGTTCGCCGGGCACCAGGGCGACGCGTTCCCGCTCTAGAGCGCTTCTTCTACGAGAACGTCCGCAGCGGCCGGCTCATGCGCGAGCCGCCGATCGAGCACGAGACGGCGGCCTCCGCCTCGAGCTGCGAGCAGCCGCTCTCCCGGAAGCGACCGTCCGTCAGCACGGAGAGCGTGCGGCCGATCCACGAGTAGCACCACGAGCGCGTGGTGGTGGGAAGGTCGCCGCACGTCCGAATGAGGCGGAGCTGCTCGAACACCTTGCCCTCGAGAGCAGGGACGTTCACCCCGCGGAGGCAGTTGTACGTGTCCACTCCCTCGACCTCGACGCAGACGCGGGCGTGGTCGACCGGGTCGCGCTCCCGGGAGACGAGCAGCGAAGCCCCGCCGATGCAGCCCGCACGCTCGAGGCCCGAGTAGTCGCTGCACTGCTCCAGCAGGTCGGCGGCGGTGTAGACGCGGGCTGCGCTCTCGCGCTCCCAGAAGTAGCGGTACCAGCAGGGCCGCTTGTACGTGTACGAGCCGCAGACGGACTCCGGAGAGTCGTCCGCGTTCTCCGGCGCGCTCGTGCCGTCACCGCCCCCGAGCGAGATCCAGTAGTCGTGGAACGCGCCCTGCGAGCAGTCGGGTGCGTTCAGCGGGCCGAGCTCGTTGCAGGCGTTGACCGCATCGCGCAGCTGGCCGTGGAACCCGCGCATGAAGGCATGGCCGGAGCCGTGCACGCACGTGTACTCGCGGAAGCGGGTCGGTAGGCGGGAGCACGTCTGCAGGAGGCTCCGGGGCTCGACGATGAGCTCCGGGCCGAGGAACATGCTGAGGCCCATCCCGAAGCCTGCGGAGCAGCCGGGGTCGTTCGAGCGGGGGACGTACGTGTAGAGGTTCTCGACCGTGATCCCGTGGCGCTTCGCGTACGTACGCCCGACCTCGTGCATCAGCGAGTGGCACGCAGCCTCGAGGAAACCGCCGGCCTCGTGCACCTTCCGGTCGATCTCCGGCAGGTCCTGCGCGGGATCCGTCGACTTCTCGACCTCGGCGAGGAGGCCACGGATGTAGCAACGCGCCTTCGGCACGTCCGCGAGCGTCGCGCACTCGCTCAGGAATCCGGTCTCCCTCCCGGGAATCGGCGCGTCGGGAACGAGCGGAGTGCCCCCGGTCGCCGCCTGCGCGAGAAGCAGCGTGCACGTGGCCGCGAGGACCACCCCGAAGAGGACGGTTACACGCCGCATCGCAGATTGAGACGGAGGTCGCTGCTACGGGTTAGCCCGAGCACCGGTCAGTGCCGCGGGAGCTGCTCGACCTGGAGCCCCTGCTCCTCGAGGTCGGCGAGCGCGGCGTTGACCTTCTCCCATTGCGGGAAGCTCAGGCTCGAGATGCCCCCGAGCGCCGAGCCGAAGGTCGGATCGCGGAACTGCTCGGCCGTCGAGGCCATCTCGTCGGACAGTGCGCGCATGCTCGTCACGAGCTGCTCGTGGGCCGGCTCGAAGCCCTCGGCCACGCCGGCGTCGTCGAGATCGGACGCCGTCTTGCCGACCACGGCCGCCGCCTCGTCGATGCGCTCGATGAGCTCTTCGATCGACTGCGACCTCGTGATGCGAACGAGCGCGAAGTCGACGCGGTCGCGGGCGTTGACGACGCTCGCCTGATAGTCCGCGCGAGACGCCGTGGCGTCGTCGCCGAGCAGGATGACCGCAACGGCGATCGCGAAGGCGGCCCCGACGACCGCAGCCACGACCGCAAGGATCTGTGTCGACCGTGACCCCATGCCCGCGCCAGGATAGCTGCCGCAAAGCGGCTCTCCAGGCGGGGTTACGTTGGGCTTCGATAAACTCGCTTGCAGGCTCGGCGCCACTTGCGCCGCCTCGAATCTCAGCCTTTACGACTCAAGCAGAGCACCCACCGAGACCGCACGAGGAGACGCATGTCCGACGACGGAACCACCGCGACGAGCACCGCCACGAACACCGGCAGCATCATCGAGATCAAGGGCGTCGTGGTCGACGCGGTCTTCCCGGAGCAGCTTCCGGAGATCTACAACGCGCTCGCGATCGACGTGCCGCAGGCGGACGGGAGCACCGGCACGCTGATCGCAGAGGTGCAGCAGCACCTGGGCGACGATCGGGTGCGCGCCGTCGCCATGGACTCGACGGACGGCATCCCCCGCGGCGCGGTGGTCACCGACACGAAGGGGCCGATCTCCGTACCGGTCGGCGACGCGACCCTCGGGCGGCTCTGGAACGTCACGGGCGACCCGATCGACGAGAAGGAGCCCGCGGGTCCCGACGTCGAGCGGTGGCCGATCCACCGCGACCCGCCGGCCTTCCGCGACCTCTCGCCGAAGCTCGAGATCTTCGAGACCGGCCTGAAGGTCATCGACCTCGTCGCGCCGTTCGTGAAGGGCGGCAAGGTCGGCTTCTTCGGCGGCGCCGGGCTCGGGAAGACCGTGCTCATCCAGGAGCTGATCCACAACGTCGCCCAGCAGCACGGCGGCGTCTCGGTCTTCACGGGCGTGGGCGAGCGCTCGCGCGAGGGGAACGACCTCCTGCGTGAGATGGAGGAGTCGGGCGTCATGGACAAGGTGGCGCTCGTCTTCGGCCAGATGAACGAGCCCCCGGGCGCCCGCCTGCGAGTCGGCCTCTCGGGGCTGACGATGGCCGAGTACTTCCGCGACCAGGGCCAGGACGTGCTCCTGTTCATCGACAACATCTTCCGCTTCGTCCAGGCGGGCTCCGAGGTCTCGGCGCTCCTCGGCCGCATGCCGAGCGCCGTCGGCTACCAGCCGACGCTGGCCACGGAGATGGGGCAGCTCCAGGAGCGGATCACGTCCACGCAGACCGGCTCGGTCACGTCGGTGCAGGCGATCTACGTGCCGGCGGACGACCTCACGGACCCGGCGCCGGCGAACACGTTCGCCCACCTCGACGCGTTCATCACCCTCTCGCGCTCGATCGTCGAGAAGGGGATCTATCCCGCGGTCGACCCGCTCGACTCCTTCTCCCGCGCGCTCCAGCCCGGGATCGTGTCGGACGAGCACTACCAGGTCGCGACGACGCTGCAGCAGATCCTGCAGCGCTACCGCGACCTCCAGGACATCATCGCCATCCTCGGGATGGACGAGCTGACCGACGAGGACAAGCTCGTCGTCGCCCGCGCGCGGCGGATCGAGCGCTTCCTCTCGCAGCCGAACTTCGTCGCCGAGCAGTTCACGGGCACGCCGGGCAAGTACGTCAAGCTCGAGGACACGATCCGGGGCTTCCAGGCGATCATCTCGGGCGAGCACGACGAGCTGCCGGAGTCCGCGTTCTACATGGTCGGCACGATCGAGGACGCGGTCGAGAAGGCGCAGCAGCTCGAAGCGACGGCTGCCTGAGCCCGCCGATGGCCGAGGCGCATCCGAACTTCGACGTCGCCCTCGTCACGCCCGACGGGGCGGCCTACGACGGCGAGGCGCAGATGATCGTCGTCCCCGGGGTCGCGGGCGAGATCGGCGTGCTCGCACGCCACGCCCCGCTCGTCGCGACTCTGAAGGCCGGCTCGACGCGCATCCACCTGAACGAGACGGAGATCGTCGAGTTCGCAACCGGCCCGGGGTTCTTCAAGGTGGAGCTCGACCGCGCGCTCGCGCTCGTCGACGACGCGGTGAACGTCCAGGAGATCGACGACGAACGGGCCCGCGAGCAGCTCGAGGCGGCGAAGGCCGAGCTCGAGAAGGTCGAGAGCGGCGAGTCGACGGCCGACCCGTGGCAGCTCGAGCAGCGCATCAAGCACGCCGAGAACCAGCTCGCGGTCTCGGGGCGCACGACCGGCTAGCGGGCGCGGCGTCCGCGGGCGCATTCGATAGGCTTTCGGCTCCCCGGAGAGCTTTGAACGGCAGCTTGGCGACCGGGTTACCAAACGCCTAAAGAGCCCGAGAGCCTTCCCGGCTCCCGACCTCTCTAGGCGGGAGTCGTTTTTGTGAAGGACACGCGCGAACATCTGAGAGAGCTCCTCGCGGACAGGATCCTCGTCCTCGACGGCTCCTGGGGGGTCCTCATCCACCGTCGAGGGCTCTCCGAGGAGGAGTACCGGGGAGAGCGGTTCGCGGCGCATTCGCACGAGGTTCGCGGCGACCCGGACCTCCTGAACCTCACCCAGCCGGACCTCGTGGCGGCGATCCACGACGACTACTTCGCGGCCGGGGCGGACATCGCCACGACGAACACGTTCACTGCGACGCGCATCGGCCAGGCCGACTACGCGCTCGAGGACGCCGCCGTCGAGATGAGCCTCGAAGGGGCACGCCTTGCGCGCCGCGCCGCCGACGCGTGGAGCGAGAGGACGCCTGAGAAGCCACGCTTCGTCGCGGGCTCGGTCGGGCCGCTCAACGTGTCCCTCTCAGTCTCGCCGAAGGTGGACGATGCGGCGTTCCGGGCGGCGACCTTCGACTCGGTCCGAGACGTGTACGCGGAGCAGATCGCCGCGCTCCGCGACGGTGGAGTCGACCTCCTCATGGTCGAGACGATCTTCGACACCCTGAACGCGAAGGCGGCGCTCGTCGCCGCGCGGGAGGTCGCTCCCGAGCTCCCGCTCTGGATCTCGTTCACCGCGATCGACCGCTCCGGCAGGAACCTCTCGGGGCAGACGGTCGAGGCGTTCTGGATCTCGGTCGAGCACGCCGACCCCCTCATCGTCGGCGTCAACTGCTCGCTCGGCGCCACGGAGATGCGGCCATTCATCGAGGGCCTCGCGCACGTGTCGGCGACGTACACGTCCTGCCACCCGAACGCGGGGCTGCCGAACGAGCTCGGCCTCCACGACGAGGAGCCGGGCGACACGAGCCGGTTCCTGCGTGCGTTCGCGGAGGACGGGCTCGTGAACATCGTCGGCGGTTGCTGCGGGACGACGCCCGAGCACACTCGTGAGATCGTGCGTGCGGTCGACGGCCTGCCGCCGCGGCGCGTGCCGGAGCGAGCGCGGTTGCCGCGCTTTGCCGGGCTCGAGCCCTTCGTCATCGACCCCGACACGGGCTTCGTCGTCGTCGGCGAGCGGACGAACGTCACAGGGTCGGCGAAGTTCCGCCGGCTGATCGAGGCGGACGACTTCCAGGGAGCGGTCGCCGTCGCGCTGGAGCAGGTCCGGGGTGGCGCGAACCTGCTCGACGTGAACATGGACGCCGACCTGCTCGACGCCGACCAGGCGATGACGACGTTCCTGAACCTCGTCGCGACGGAGCCCGAGGCGGCGCGGCTGCCGCTCATGGTCGACAGCTCGCGCTTCAGCGCCCTCGAGGCGGGCCTCAAGTGCATGCAGGGCAAGGGCGTCGTGAACTCGATCTCGCTGAAGGAGGGCGAGGAGTCGTTCCTCGACCAGGCGCGGACGATCCGCCGCTACGGCGCCGGTGTCGTCGTCATGGCGTTCGACGAGAAGGGGCAGGCCGAGACCGTCGAGCGGAAGGTCGAGATCCTCGGACGCGCGTACGACCTCCTCACCGAGCAGGCCGGGTTCCTGCCCGAGGACATCGTCCTCGACCCGAACGTCCTCGCCGTCGCGACCGGGATCGAGGAGCACGCGGCCTTCGCGCGAGCCTTCATCGACGCCATCCCGCTCCTCAAGGAGCGCTGCCCGGGCGCGCTCGTCTCCGGCGGCATCTCGAATCTCTCGTTCGCGTTCCGCGGGAACGACGCCGTGCGCGAGGCGATGCACGCGGCCTTCCTCTACCACGCGATCGGGGCCGGGCTCGACATGGGGATCGTCAACGCGGGCCAGCTCGCGGTCTACGCGGACATCGAGCCGGCGCTGCTCGAGCGCGTCGAAGACGTCCTCTTCGACCGTAACCCCGAGGCGACGGAGCGGCTCGTCGAGTACGCGGGGACCGTGACCGGAGGCGCGACGCGCCGCGAGCTCGACCTCGGCTGGCGCGAGCAGCCGGTGGGCGAGCGGCTCTCGCATGCGCTCGTGCACGGCATCGTCGACTTCATCGAGGACGACACCGAAGAGGCGCGGCGAGAGACGACGAGGCCGCTGGACGTCATCGAGGGCCCGCTCATGGACGGGATGAAGGTCGTCGGCGACCTCTTCGGCTCCGGGAAGATGTTCCTGCCGCAGGTCGTCAAGAGCGCTCGCGCGATGAAGCGCGCCGTCGCCTACCTCGAGCCGTTCATGGAGGCGGAGCAGGAGGAGCGCCAGGCGGCGGGCCGGATCGTGCTCGCGACCGTGAAGGGCGACGTGCACGACATCGGCAAGAACATCGTCGGCGTCGTGCTCGGCTGCAACGGCTACGAGGTGATCGACCTCGGGGTCATGGTCTCCGCGGACACGATCCTCGAGACCGCAGTCGCGGAGGACTGCGACATCGTCGGCCTCTCGGGGCTCATCACTCCGTCGCTGGACGAGATGGTGCACGTGGCGAAGGAGATGGAGAGGCGCGGGTTCGGGCTGCCGCTGCTCATCGGTGGCGCGACGACGTCGCGCCAGCACACGGCCGTGAAGATCGCGCCCGAGTACACGCAGCCGACGCTGCACGTCCTCGACGCGTCGCGCGTCATCGGCGTTCTCTCCGACCTGCTGGACGGCGACCGGCGCGTGCGGCTCGACGAGGAGAACCGCGTCGAGCAGGAGCGGCTCCGGGCTCTCCACGCCGAGAAGGGGAAGAAGCCACTGCTCGCGATCGCCGCGGCGCGCGCGAACCGGACGCCGATCGAGTGGCACGTCGAGGATCTCGCGCGTCCGGGCTTCACCGGCGCGCGGGTGGTCGAGGAGGAGATCTCGGTCCTCCGCGGGTACGTCGACTGGACGTTCTTCTTCCACGCCTGGGAGCTCAAGGGCCGGTTCCCGGCGATCCTCGACGACCCGGCGAAGGGCGAGGTCGCGCGCGACCTGTACGAGAACGCGAATGCGCTGCTCGACGAGATCGAGGCAGGAGCGCTGCTCGCCGCGCGCGGCGTGTACGGCTTCTGGCCGGCGCAGGCCGAGGGCGACGACGTCGTCCTCGAGAGCGGGGTGCGGTTCCCGATGCTGCGCCAGCAGGCCGCACACGAGGACTCGCGGCCCAACCGCTCCCTCGCAGACTTCGTCGCGCCGGCCGAGACGGAGCTCACGGACCACGTCGGAGCGTTCGCGGTCGCGATCCACGGCAGCGAGGGGCTCGCCGCGCGCTTCGAGGCCGAGCGCGACGACTACAAGGCGATCATGGTGCGCGCCTTGGCCGACCGCCTGGCCGAGGCGTATGCGGAGCGTCTGCACCAGGTTGCGCGACGCGAGTGGTACGCACCGAACGAGGAGCTGTCGGGCGACGCGCTCATCGCCGAGAAGTTCCGTGGGATCCGGCCCGCCTTCGGCTATCCCGCGTGTCCCGACCATTCCGAGAAGGGCACGCTCGTCGAGTTGCTCGAAGCCGGGAGGATCGACATCGGGCTGACCGAGTCGTTCGCGATGACGCCCGCGCCGAGCGTCAGCGGCCTCTACTTCGGCCATCCGGCGGCGCGGTACTTCTCCGTCGGCCGCGTGGGTCGTGACCAGGTCGAGGACTACGCCCGGCGCAAGCGAATGCCGACACCCGAGGTGGAGCGATGGCTACGACCGAACCTCGCGTATGAGCCTGCGGACTCCTAATCGGCCGACTCGTCTCGTCGCCGCGGTGGTCGTAGTCGCGCTGGCTCTGGGAGCCGGAACGGCGCTTGCGGCGAAGGGAGACCCGCGCAAGGATCTGACGGCTGCGGACAACGCGCGCGCGCGCTCGATGCTCGTCCGGAAGGCGGATCTCGGCCCAGGGTTCACGAGCTCTCCGGGAAGCCCACAGACCGTCGGCTACTGCAGGGCGCTCGACGAGTCGGATCTGACGCTCACCGGCGAGGCGGAGTCGCCGAACTTCGCACGCGCCATCGTCTTCGTGTCCTCGGCGGCCCAGGTGTACGAGTCCGCGGCGGACGCGAGCGCGTCGTGGCGACGGGCGACGAGCCCCGCCGGCGACCGCTGTCAGCAGCAGCTGCTGCGCCGGGGATTCCGCGCGCAGGGCGTCGAGTTCACGTCGATGCGGCGCACACCGTTCCCGAAGGTCGCGCCGCGGACCGTCGCCTACCGCGTCCAGCTCTCCACGACCGCGCAAGGCACGACGGTGAAGGTCTTCGTCGACTACGTCGTCCTCATGCACTCGCGCGCCCAGGTCGCGCTCTTCTTCGGATCCGGACTTGCGCCCGTTCCCAAGGCGGATCAGACGGCCATCGCGCGCCTCACCGCCGGTCGCATGGCCGTTGCGATGCGCGGCTGACCGGAAGGTCAGTCGACCTCCAGGTCGAACGTAACGCCCGTGGTGGCAACGGCCGGGCCGCTCTCGGACATGCCCGGAAAGGGCGTAGCTACGCGCCGGAGAGGCTGCTAGCGTCGGGCATGGTCGTGGAGCACTCGAGCCGTCTCGGCCTACTTCGCCGCTCGCCTGCCTTCGGGCTCCTGTTCCTCGCGACCGCGGGCTCGAGCTTCGGCACCTACATCGCGGCGGTCGCGCTGACGCTGCACATCGAGGAGCTCACGGGCTCGCCGATGTGGGTGGCGGGGCTCCTCATCGCCGATTTCCTGCCGATCGTGCTGATCGGGCTCCTGCTCGGCCCGCTCGTCGACCGGCTCTCGCGGCGCTGGCTCATGATCGGCTCGGACCTCGCGCGCTTCGGCGTGTTCGCGGTCCTCCCGTTCACCGACAGCCCCGCGACGATCGTCGCGCTCGCCGCGGTGGGCGGCGTCGCGACCGGCTTCTTCCGCCCGGCCGCCTTCGCCGGGCTGCCCAACCTCGTCCCGGACGACGAGCTGACGAACGCGAACTCGCTCCTCCAGACGATCGAGACGCTCGCCTGGATGATCGGGCCAGTCCTCGGCACCCTCATGTTCACGGTCTGGGGGCCGGACGTGCCCTACGTCGTGAACGCCGTGACCTTCCTCGTGTCCGTCGGCCTCATCGCGGGGATCTCGGAGCGGAGGCTCCGCTCGGAGGAGTCGCTCACGCGCGGTCACTGGCGTGACGTCGCGGACGGACTGCGGCTCGTGTTCGCAAGCGTCCCTCTGCGGACCGTGCTCATCGTCTGGAACGTCGTCCTCCTCGCGAGCGCCGCGATCAACGTCGCCGAGGTGTTCTTCGCGAAGGACACGCTCGACGCGGGCGACGTCGGCTTCGGCGTGATCGTCGCCGCGAGCGGTGTCGGCCTCGCCATCGGGAGCTACCTCGCCGCGCCGTCGCTCGGGAAAGTGGGCCTCCGGCGGCACTACGCGGGGTCGATCGCGCTCATGGGCGCCGGCTGGGGCATCGCCGCGCTCGCCACGTCGCTCTGGGTCGCGATCCCGTTCATCATCGCCGGGGCGGCGGGCAACGGCGCAGCCATCGTCTGCAACCAGATCCTCGTGCAGCGCGGGGCGCCTGACCGCTACCGGGGCCGCGCCCTCGCGACGATCATGAGCTCGAACTACGCCGTGCTCGGTCTTGCGATGGCGGGAGCCGGGGTGCTCACCGGCGTCTTCGGCCCGCGCTGGGTGTGGCTGGGCGCCGGCGTCCTCTACGTCTTCGCCGCCTTCGTCGCCATGGTGCTCACGCGGTGGTTGCCCATCGCCGCCGACGAGCAGGAGGATGCGGTCGAGGCCGCAGCGCAGGCCGCGGCGAGCACGATCGGCATCTCGACCAACGGGTCGCAGCCCGAGGAGGTGCCGGAGCCCGAGCCGGAGCCTGTCCCCGTGGCCGGTCCGGAGCCGGTCTCCGGGAACGGGCTCGAGCGCCTCGCGACGCTGCTCGAGCAGATCGAGGAGCGGCGGAAGGTCGAGGCGCGGCGCGGCAAGTGACGACGCCGCGCGCGCGTAGAGTGGCGCATCGTGGCGAGACGAGAGTGGGCGCTCGAGAAGTTGACCTCGGGGATTCGTGACGGCGACCGGAGAGCGCTGGCCCGCGCCATCTCCCTCGTCGAGAACGGCGACCCGCTCGCCTATCCGCTCGTTCGAGAGCTCTATCCGGAGACGGGCCGCGCCGCGGTCATCGGCGTCACCGGCCCGCCGGGAGTCGGGAAGTCGTCGCTCATCGGCGCCCTCGTCGCGCACCTCCGCGGCCTCGAGCGGACGGTGGGAGTGGTCTCCGTCGACCCGTCGAGCCCGTTCTCGCAGGGCGCACTCCTCGGCGACCGCATCCGCCTCTCGGACCACTTCCTCGATCCCGGCGTCTACATCCGTTCGATGGGTTCGCGCGGACATCTCGGCGGGCTCGCGGAGACGACGCTTCAGGCGGTGCTCCTGCTCGACGCGTCGGGCAAGGACGTGATCTTCGTCGAGACGGTGGGAGCGGGGCAGAGCGACGTCGAGGTCACCGGGATCGCGGACAGCGTCCTGCTCGTGCTCATGCCCGGGTCGGGCGACTCCGTGCAGGCGCTGAAGGCGGGGATCATGGAGATTCCGGACGTGATCGCGATCAACAAGATGGATCACCCGGCGGCGAAGACGATGCTCAACGAGGTGCGGTCGATCGTGCGGCTCGCCGAGCCGGACCGCCGGCCGCCGATCGTCCTCACCGAGGCCGTCCGCGGCGAGAACGTGCCGGAGCTCTGGGCCGAGCTCGAGCAGCACCGCACCGGTCTCGAGCAGGAGGGGCAGCTCGAGGAGCGGCGCCGTCGGAATCTCGCGTCCGAGGTCTTCGCGGTCGCGTCGAGCCGGGCGAAGACGCATCTCGAGTCGTCGGTGCGGAGCGACCCCGAGCTCGAGCGGCTGCTCGACGAAGTGCAGCGCCGCGAGCTCGATCCGCTCTCCGCGGTGTCCGAGATCATGGAGAAGGTGTTCCGCCTGGACGACGGGGCGCGGTGAGCGACGCACCCACGATCGCCGACATCGAGGCCGCTCGCGAGCGGCTACGCGGAGTCGCGCGGGAGACACCGCTCTACCCGACGGAGACCTTCTCGACGCTCACCGGGCGCCCGGTGCTGTTGAAGGCGGAGAACCTCCAGCGCACGGGCTCGTTCAAGATCCGCGGCGCGTACAACACGATCGCGAGCCTCGGCCCGGACGAGCGGGCAGCGGGCGTCGTGGCCGCCAGCGCGGGGAACCACGGCCAGGCGGTCGCGTGGGCCGCGCGCGAGGCCGGCATCGCGGCGACCATCTTCATGCCGCAGGACGCGCCGATGGCGAAAGTCGAGGCGACGCGTTCCTACGGCGGCCGCGTCGAGTTGACGGGAGCCGACTTCGAAGGTGCGGTAGCAGCCGCGCTGGAGGACGTGGAGCGGGCCGGCGCAACGCTGATCCATGCCTTCGAGGAGCCTCGCGTGGTCGCCGGGCAGGGCACGATCGGCCTCGAGCTCGCCGAGCAGGCGCCCGAGGCCGAGACCGTCCTGATCCCGATCGGGGGCGGCGGGCTCGCGGCCGGCATCTCACTTGCTCTCCGGGAGCGAAAAGAGAAGCTGCGCATCGTCGGCGTCGTCTGCCGGCCCGGCTACACGATCGCGGACGGGATCGCGGTGAAGCACCGCGGCGAGCTGGCGTCGGCCATCCTCGACAAGACGCTCGACGACGTGGTCGAGGTGTCCGACGAGGCGATCAGCGAGGCGCTCGTGCTGTGTCTCGAGCGCACGAAGCTGCTGGTCGAGGGCGCCGGGGCCGTGGGGTTGGCAGCGCTGCTCGCGGGTCGAGTCGAGGGCGAGGGCCCGGTCGCTGTCGTGCTCTCGGGCGGCAACATCGACGCGACGACACTCATCTCGGTCATGCGCCACGGCCTGACGCGAGCGGGTCGGTTCCTCGCGATTCGGCTCCTCATCCCCGATCGGCCCGGCGAGCTCCGGAACGTCCTGTCGCTCGTGGCCGAGCAGCGAGGCAACGTCGTGTCCGTCGACCACCACCGCGAGGGGACGACCACCACCGCGCTCCAGACCGAGGTGGAGCTCGTCGTGTCCACGCGGGACGAGACACATTGCGACGAGCTCGTCGCGGCGCTCGAGGCGGCCGGCTACTCGATCGAGCGGCTCGGCCCGCCGGCGTGACGCCGCGACGAGCTCGTCGGATCGTTCGCTAGAGGACCTGGATGTTCCCCGCGGAGACGGGGGTGCTGGCGGTGTAGACGACGGCGCCGCCCGGATCGCGGATCTCGATCGCGATGTGGTCGCCCTTCAACGCGCCCGGCGAGCCCTTCTCCACGACGTCCAGGTCGAACGTGTGCCCGGGCTCGCCGTTGAACGAGCCGGTTCCCGACATGGACGCGTTCGGCCCCGTCCCGCTCACGGACGTCACCGCACCGAGGAAGCGCGCTCCTCCGCCTGCACGCTGGAGCGAGAACGTGCCTCCGAGACCGGCGCTCGGTCCGGCGCTGATCTCGAACAGCGTCCGGCGACCATTGTCGTCGAACATCCCGTGGCCCGTGACCGTCGGCACGTCGACCGCGCGCACGCTGACCTGGACCCGGGCCTTGGCGATGTCGCCGTCCGGGTCCTCGATCGCGTACTCGAAGCCGAACACACCCGTGAACGGCGCGCGAGGCTGGAACGTCACCTCGCCGGTGAACCCATCGACGAAGAGCGACTCGAGGAGCGGGTCGGCCCCGGAGAAGTCCTCGATCCGGATCATCTGCAGCGACCCGCCGTCCGGGTCGTGGTCGTTTGCGAACGCGTTGAACGTCACCGGCGCGCCCGCGGTCGTCGTTACGAAGTCGTCGGTCGCGACCGGCGCTGCGGCAGCACCTGCAGTGGCGCTGACGACGAGTGCCACCACGACCACGGCCAGGAGCGCGCGGCCCCGGCCCCGAGTACCTCTCTTGAGAATCATCGTTCCCCCTTCGTCACCGTTTGCCTGCGTCCTCTCCCGGCCCGGGCCGCAGACGCTCGGGACGCGCACACACTAGTCGGATCCCCGTTCTGTGCAAGTGCCGGGAGCGCGGTCAGGAACCGCACCTTCGAAAGTTGACCGTCGGCTTGCCCGCCTCGACCCATGAATCCACGCCACCGTCGACGACGGGGTGTGCGTCGAAGCCCCTGGCGGCGAGCATGCTGGCGGCGATCGCCGCGCGCGGGCCCGTCTCGCAGATCGTGATCAGCGGCCGGTCGTGCGGCAGGTCGTTCTCGTTGAGCGAGAGAAGGCGGTACGGGATGTTGCGGCTGCCCGCGATGTAGCCGCCGTCGCGCTCGTGCTTGTCCCGCACGTCGATGAGCTCGGCGCCCTCCTCGAGGAGCCGGTCGAGCTCCTCGATCGAGACGGTCGCAAGCGTGTCCGGGCCGGCCGCCCGGACGGAGGCCGCGAGGTCGAACACGCCGATCGCGTGCAGCCCCTTCGTCGCGTGCGCGACCTCGTCGTCGCTCGTGGCCGCGATCGCGACCGGACGGTCGAGGTCGAGCGCAAAGCCGGCCTTGGTCGAGAATCGCGTCCCCGAGACCGGGACGCTGACGGCTCCCGGCCGGTGCCCGGCTGCGAAGTCGTCGAACGGCCGGACGTCGAGCACCTGCACGCCCTCCGGGACCTCCTTCAGCCCTCGCGGGTAGCGCTGCGCTGCGACGAACGGCCCGCGGTTGAGCGCGACGATGCGCTCGGCATTCGGCGGCTTCGGCGTGGAGATGGCGGACGACTCGGCGACGAACGCGGCGACGTCGTCGGTCGCGAGCGCCGGGTTGAATCGCTGCTCGAACCCGATCGTCGTCGACGCCTTGGCGCTCATCGCCTTGCCGCAGAGCGACCCCGCCACGTGACCGGGAAACGTCTCGACCCAGTCGCCGAGGTCGACCAGGCGGCGGAGCGAGTGGAACAGCTGTTCCGCGCCTTCGCGAGCGTCGACGGCGAGATCCGGCCGTGCGACGTCCCCGACGAAGAGCGAGTCGCCGCTCAGGACAAGCCACGGCTCGTCGCCGCGCGAGCGGTCGATGACGGCGACGGCGCAGTGCTCGGGCCGGTGGCCCGGCGTGTGCACGCAGCGCAGGACGACCTCTGCCGAGCTCGATCTCCGCTCCGTCCTCGAACGCGTCGTGTGGATACTCCGCGTCGGCTTCCGGGTGAATCGACACCGGCACGCCGTGCTCGAGCGCGAACCGCCCGTGACCGGAGACGTGGTCGGCGTGGGTGTGCGTCTCCACGATCCGCACGATCCGTACGTCGCGCTGTCTCGGCTTCCGCGAGGTACTGCTCGATCGCGAAGGCGGGATCGACGACTACGGCGACACCGGCCCCTTCGTCACCGACGAGGTACGACGCACAGCCGAGATCCTCGTCGACGAACTGCGTGAAGATCACTGGCGGCTGACGCTAGCAGCGGCTCCCGCTATTTCTCTTGAAGTGGACGCGACGGTCCGTCGCCAGAGGAACGCGCCGCCGATCGTGAGCGCGAGCAGGCCGACGACGCCGACGAGCAGGGCGAGGCCGAGCTGCTGCGACGGCTCGTCTGCCGGAGTCACGACGAGCGTGCACGGGCCAGCGCGTGCGCTCGCCGTCCGCGTAGCGCTCCACGACCTCGAGGACGATCGTTCCCGGCTCTCGCTCGACGACGAGGTCGACCGCGAAGTTCGTCGTCGTGAATGCCGGAAGCTGTCCGCCCGCCCAGATCGCCCGCCGAGGTGTCGACCGGGCTCGTCCAGCCCTCGCGTCGGGACCACGCCGTCGATCGTCACGCCGTCCGGCGTTGCGAGCTCGAACGCCGTCATCACCTGCTGGCGCTCGTTCGGGACCGTGAGCTCGACGTTCGTGGTCGCTCCGGTCGCGACGTAGGTCGGCGTCGGGGTAGGCGTGGGCGCCGGCGTCGACCGCGAGTAAGAGCGGCGGCCAGCGAGGCGGCGATCCAGGCGGACGCGCGGGCTCGCATCCCGGACATCTTCGCTGCCGCAGCCCTCCGGTCGAGCCGCGACGGCAGAGCCCGAGGTGGCGTGCGATCACCATGCGCTGCACCTCGTTCGTGCCCTCGCCGATCTCGAGGATCTTCTGGTCGCGGTAGAGGCGCGAGATCGCGGACTCCTCCATGTAGCCGTAGCCGCCGTGGACCTGGAGCGCGGCGCCCGCGACCCTCGCCGAGAGCTCACCCGTGTAGAGCTTCGCCATCGCTGCCTCGAGCGCGAACGGCCGTCCGGCGTCCTTGAGCCAGGCCGCACGGTGCACGAGCGCACGCCCGGCCTCGATCTCGGTGGCCATGTCCGCGAGCCTGAACTGGACCGCCTGGAAGCTCGAGATCGGCTTGCCGAACTGCTCGCGCTCCTTCGCGTACGCGAGCGCGAGGTCGTAAGCGCCCTGCGCGAGGCCGACGCCCATCGCCGCGACCGAGATGCGGCCGCCGTCGAGGATCTCGAGGAACTGGCGGAAGCCCTCGCCGCGCTTGCCGAGCAGGTTTCCCTCGGGCACCTCGACGTCCTCGAACGAGAGCTCGCGCGTGTCCGAGGCGCGCCAGCCGAGCTTCTTCATCGGCTCCGAGATCGTGTACCCGGGGGTGCCGTTCTCGACGACGACGTTCGAGATCTCGTCCTCGCCCGTTCGCGCCGTGATCGTGACGCCCCAGGTGACGTCAGTTCCCGCGTTCGTGATGAACATCTTCGAGCCGTTGACGACCCACGACCCGTCCCGAAGCTCGGCGGTGGTGCGCGTCGCTCCTGCGTCCGACCCGGCGCCGGCCTCGGTCAGCCCGAAGGCGGCGAGCTTGCGGCCGGAGGCGAGGTCGGGCAGCCAGCGCTGCTTCTGCTCCTCGTTGCCGTAGAGGAGGATCGGCATGGTGCCGAGCGACGTGTGCGCGGCGACCGTGATGGCGACGGACGAGTCGATGCGCGTCAGCTCCTCGATCGCGAGCGCGTACGAGACGGTGTCGCCGCCCGCGCCGCCGTACTCCTCGGGGATCGGGAGGCCCATGAGCCCGAGCTCGCCGAGCTCCGCGACGAGCTCGTACGGAAAGCGGCTCTCGAGGTCGAGCTCGGCGGCGACGGGCGCGACGCGCTCGCGCGCGAACGTCCGCACCGTGTCGCGGACGAGCTCCTGCTCCGGTGTCAGGTCGAAGTCCACGCCGCGCCGGATGGTAGCCGTGCGCGGAGCGGATCATCTACGCTCCGCCCACTCAATGACGACGAGAGGAGCCTGAGAATGGCCAGCGTGCAGGAGTTCTTCGCCGGACTTGCGGAGCGCGTCCCCGCGGAGCGCGATCGCGGGCGTGAACAACACCTACGTCTTCGACATCGAGGGCGCAGGCGCCTGGACCGTGGCCATCGCGGACGGCTCCGTGACCGTCACCGAGGGCGCGAGCGACGCCGACGTCACGATCTCGGCGAGCGAGGAGAACTTCGAGAAGATCATGGCCGGCGAGACGAACCCGACCACCGCGTACATGACCGGCAAGCTCAAGATCAAGGGCGACATGGGCGCGGCGATGAAGCTCCAGAAGCTGTTCTAGCTCGCCGAACGGGCAACGGGTTTAGACTCGCCGCGTGACCATTGCCGTTCGCCTCGCCGTCGTCTACGGGATCAACGTCCTGGCGCTGATCGTCGTCGACTGGATGTTCGACGGCGTCGTCGATCGGCCGCTGGGGATCGCTGCTCTTCGGCGCGCTGATCCTCACGATCGGCAACCTCATCATCAAGCCGATCCTCGCCATCCTCACGCTGCCGCTCATCATCGTGACGTTCGGCCTCGCGTACTTCGGGATCAACGTCCTCATGCTCGCGCTGGCCGAATGGCTGACTCCGAAGTTCGTCATCGACGGCTTCTGGACGTACGTCGGCGCGACGATCGTCGTCTGGCTCGTGAACGTCACCGTGGGCTGGTTGCTCGACAAGGTCGTGGGCGACAACTACTAAGCGCTTCGCGCTTCCTCCATGACCTGGTTCACCTTCCTCCTCTTCCTGCACGTCACGATGGCCGTGATCTGGGTCGGCGGGAGCCTGATGATGCAGTTCTTCGCCATCCGCGCCTCGATGTCGGGCGATCCGGCGCGCATGGCCGCGCTCGGCGAGGACATCGAGTGGATCGCGAACCGCGTCTTCATTCCTGCGTCGCTGATCGCGTTCGTGAGCGGGATCCTCCTCGTGGTCGAGTCCGACTTCTACGGCTTCGGCGACGACTGGATCGTGATCGGGCTCGCGCTGTACGCGACGACGTTCCTCGCGGGGCTCCTGTTCCTCGGACCGGAGTCCGGGCGGATCGGGAAGCTCACGGAGGCAGGATCGCCCGAGGCCGGGCCGAGGACGCTCCGGCTCATCATGCTCGCGCGGCTCGACCTCATCCTGCTCTTCCTGCTGATCTACGACATGACCGTGAAGCCGGAGTTCGGCGACGCCGCCTCGGTCCTGTGGGGGCTCGCAGGCGCCGCAGTCGCGGCCGCACTCGTGTACTGGCGCTATCGCGTGGCGCTGTCGTCCGGGCCGCCTGGCCCGCGCGAGCCCGTTCCCTCGGGCGAGTAGGCCGCGCGAGCCTGGGACGTCACGTCGAGGGCCAGCTCGACGGCACTCGCGATCGGTATCGACGGCTCCGCGGCCGGGTCGAGCTCGTACTCGCCCCGGAGGCGGCTTCGTATCGACGCATAGCGGCGCCGGCCATCGTCCGGGATGACACCCCGTGCAGCGAGCTCGCGCTCGAACGCCGCGATCAGTGCGGACGCGTCCCTGGGTCGATCGAGCAAGAGCGCGAGGTCGGCGGCGAACTGGAGGCCGTACGCGATCCATTCCGGCGAGTCGAGGCGGACGGAAGATTCGACGAGCATCTGGATGGCGCGTCCGGCTCCTTCCAGGTCGCGATCGGTGAGGAGGACGTCGGACAGAACGGACCCGGCGATCGAGATGCCGCGGTCGTCGCCCAGCACCTCGAACACCGCGAACGCCTCCGAGCTCTGCGAGCGTGCCTGGGCAAGCTCGCCGAGCGCGAGGTGCGCATAGCCGACGTGCGCGAGGCTCAGCGCCGCCAGGTACGTGTCCTCGCCGGCGAGTGAGTCGTGGGCCCGGCTGGCCCACCCGAGTGAGTCCTCGAACGCTCCTCGCTGCGAAGCGAGGATGCCGAGCCGCATTTGCGTGCGGCCCGTCTCGATCGCATTCCCCAGCGCCTCGAACCGATCGAGCGCTTCGAGCAGCAGGGCCTCGGCGCGGTCGCGTTGGGGGGTCAGCAGAATCACCATCCCGGCCTCTGCAAGCACGCGCGCATGAACGGTGTCGTTCACGGAGGGCGCGTCCGCAACTGCCTCCTCGAGCAGACGCGTCGCCTCGACGACGTGGCCGTGGTTTCGAAGGAACTCGCTCAGCGCGCACACGAGGCGCAGCCGGCCCTCGACGTCGCCATGTGCCTCCGCGTATGCGAGCGCCGCGCGCATGTTGTCGTGCTCGGGGGCGACCTCTCGCAGCCAGGCTGTGCCCCGCGTCCAGTAACGCGGGTCGTCACCCTCGGCGACGCGGAGGCACCACCCGAAGTGGCGGGCGGGAACGGCTCGCGCTTCCTCGTCCGACGCCGCGAGCGCCTCCAGGGCGTACTCGCGAATCGTCTCGAGCATCCCGAAGCGCGGCTCGTGCGTGCCGGTGGAGTCGACCGTCGCGACGCCCGCGTCGAGCAGCGTTTCGATCGCCGTCGCCACGTCGACGCCGTTGTCCGCGACCGCTTCCACGCCGCCGAGCGGTGCGCCGCCTGCGAAGACCCCGAGCGCGCGGAAGACGTGCTGGGAGTCGGCGTCGAGCAGCTGGTAGCTCCAGTCGATCGTCGCGCGGAGGGAGCGCTGCCGCTCGGGGAGGTCGGGCGCTCGACGCGTGAGCAACGCCAGGCGCTCGCCGAGGCGACTGGCGGTCCCGGCCGGGCCGAGAGCTCGCACGCGTGCTGCCGCCAGCTCCACCGCGAGCGGCAGACCATCGAGCGCGCGGCAGATGCGGGCTACGGCGGGCGCGTTCTCGTCCGTGAGCGCGAACGACGGGAGGACGTGGGTCGCGCGCTCGACGTACAGCTGCACCGCAGGGAACGCTGCGATGTCAGCTGTGCGCTCGACGCCGGGCTCGGGAACGGAGAGCGGGTCGACCCGGTACTCGCTCTCCGGGACGATCCGTAGCGGGACGCGGCTCGTGGCGAGGACGCGGAGCGCCGGGGCCGACTTGAGCAGCTCGCCGACGAGTGGAAACGCCTCGGGCAGGTGCTCCAGGTTGTCGAGCAGGAGGAGCGGAGGCGCCTCTCGAAGCGCGTCTGCGAGCTGGTCGAGCGCCGAGCGCTGCGCGCTCTCCTCGAGCCCCAGGGCGCCCGCTACGGTCGGCAGGACGAGCGTCGCGTCCGCGATCGGTGCGAGGTCGACGAAGACGGCGTTCCCGATCTCCTGCGCGGCTCCCAGGGCGAGCCGCGTCTTGCCGCTGCCGCCGGTGCCCGTGAGCGTCACCAGCCGGATCTCCGGCCGTCCCAGCAGCGCCCCGACGGCAGCGAGCTCGAGCTCCCTGCCGAGGAGCGCCGTCGGGGTGACGGGAAGCTGCGAGCCGCGGGCGGCCGGCGACGCCGCGTGGTCGAGCGAGGCGTCCTGACGCAGGATCGCGCGTTCGAGCTCGCGCAGCTCCGGAGACGGATCGATGCCGAGCGCGTCGACGAGCGCGCTGCGGGCGTCCTGGTACGCGGCCAGTGCGTCCGCCTGACGCCCGGAGCGGTAGAGCGCGAGCATGAGCTGGGCGCGGAGGCGCTCGCGGAGCGGATGCTCGGCGACGAGTGCCTCGAGCTCGCCGACGAGATCTGACTGACGGCCGAGCTGGAGATCGGCCTCGATCCGAGCCTCGAGGACCGCGAGCCGCGCATCCTCGAGGCGCTGGATCTGAGGCTGCGCGAACGTGGCGTAGCGCTGGTCGGCGAGTACGTCTCCCCGCCAGATCGAGAGAGCTTCGCCCAGGAGCCTCGCCGCGTGCTCGGCGCCTCCGGCCGCGAGCTCCCGTCGCCCCTCCGAGGCGAGCCGTTCGAAGCGCGCGACGTCGAGCTCGTCGCCGTCGATCCGGAGCAGGTAGCCGGGATCGCGGGTGACGATGCGATCCGCGCCGAGCGCCTTGCGCAGCGCGTGGACGTGGACCTGCACCGCGCCGGGGGCGCTTGCCGGCGGGCTCTCTTCCCAGATCCCCTCGATCAGGCGGTCGACCGAGACGACCTCGTTCGGGGTCAGGAGCAGGAGTGCGAGCAGACGCCTGGGGCGTGCGCCGCCGAGCGCCAGCGGCTCGCTGCCGTCGACCACCTCGACCGGCCCCAGTAACCGGAACTCCACGCCGGATCCCCTTCCGTCGACCCCTTAAGCCGGGCGTAGGCCAATCGTAAGCGGGCGCGTCGACGGTGGTCTCGGCCAGTCACCCACACGAGGAGGAATCGTGATCACGAGAGGCCAGACCATCGAGAACCCCGTCACCGGCGAGCGGCTCGTCTTCCACAAGACCGCGGCCGACACCGACGGCGAGGCGGTCGTCGTCGAGGCGCACGTTGCGCCCGACGGATGTGTCGCAGCTACGCACGTGCATCCGCATCAGGAGGAGCGCTTCGAGGTGCTCGCCGGCACGCTCGAGTTCCGGCTGGGCCGGAACCGCTTTCGCGCGGAGGCGGGCGACCGCATCGTCGTGCCCGCAGGCACGGCGCACCGGTTCGAGAACGTCGGCGAGGACACGGCGCAGTTCATGTGCGAGGTGCGTCCTGCCCTCCAGTTCGAGCAGCTGATCGAGACGATGTACGCGCTCGCTGCCGACGGAAAGACGAACGGCAAGGGGATGCCGAACCCGCTGCGGCTCGCCGTCATCGCCCGTCATCACTTCGACGACGTCCGCCTTCCGTTCCCGCCGGGCTGGCTCCAGCGGCTCGGCCTCACTTTCGGTGCGCCGCTCGGCCGCGTGCTCGGCTACCGGCCGACCTATGAGCCGGGTGCGGACACGCCGGCGGCGTTCGGCATCTAGTGCCCGTCCGAGGGCCCATCCGGGCACACCCAACCCGCGCGAATGGGCCTGCTAGCCCTCGAGCTCGACGAGCGGCGCACCCCCGGCAACCCGGTCGCCCGCCGAGACGTGCACGGCGCTCACCGTCCCGTCGAACGGCGAGTGCACGGGGATCTCCATCTTCATCGCCTCGAGCACGACGAGCGCCTGCCTTGCCTTCGCCTCGGTCCCCGGCTCGACCTCGACCCTGATCACCGTGCCCGGCATGGGAGCTGTGACGGTGCTGCTCCCGCCCTGCGCGGGCCCGAGCCGATGCGCTTCCGCATCGACGTCTGGTGGCGCGGCCGGGGGAGGGGGCGGGAGGTTGAGCCGCCAGGGCCGCCGCCACGCCGCGGGCGCCTCGAGCAGAGGCTCGGGCGAGAGCGGCGGATGCTCGACGAGGAACGCGGTCGTCGCGGCTCCCGCGCGCACGACGGGATGGCGCACGAGCCAGCGCAGGAACGGGAGGTTCGTGATCACGCCGGCGACCTCGGTCTCGTCGAGAGCCCGAGCGAGCCCGTCGAGCGCCTCGTCCCGCGTCGGCGCATGCGCGATGAGCTTCGCGATCAGCGGGTCGTACGCGAGCCCCACCTCGTCGCCTTCCTCGACGCCTGCGTCGACGCGGACGCCGGTCGGGAGGTGGATGCCCTCGACGGTCCCGGTCTGCGGGAGGAACGTGCGCGGCTCCTCGGCGTAGAGGCGGACCTCGACGGCGTGGCCGGCGGCGCCGTCGGCCCGGGCCGAGAGGCGCTCGCCTGCCGCGATCCGGAGCTGCTCGGCGATCAGGTCGAGGCCCGTCACGAGCTCGGTGACAGGGTGCTCGACCTGGATCCTCCCGTTCAGCTCGAGGAAGAAGAACTCGTCCCCGTCGACGACGAACTCCACCGTGCCGGCGCTTCGGTAGCCGATCGCTCGGCCGAAGGCGACGGCTGCCTCCAGCATCGCCGTCCGCAGGCTCGCGTCGAGCCCAGGCGCCGGCGTCTCCTCGAGGACCTTCTGATGGCGGCGCTGCACCGAGCAGTCGCGCTCGCCGAGCGCGACGATGTTGCCGTGCGCGTCCGCGAGGAGCTGCACCTCCACGTGACGCGGTCGTTCGAGGTAGCGCTCGAGGTAGAGGGTGCCGTCGCCGAACGCTGCCCGTGCCTCGCGCTCAGCTGCCTCGAGCGCGGCCTCGAGCTCTCCCGCCCTGCGCACGACGCGCATCCCGCGCCCGCCGCCGCCGGCCGCGGCCTTGACGACGAGCGGGAGCCCCATCTCCTCCGCCGTTCCACCCGGAAGCACGGGCACACCCGCTTCGCGGGCGATTCGCTTCGCCTCGACCTTGTCGCCTCCGAGCCGGAGCGCCTCGGGCGGCGGGCCGACCCATGTGAGGCCCGCCGCCTCGACCGCCCCGGCGAAGTCGGCGTTCTCGGCGAGGAACCCGTAGCCCGGGTGAATCGCGTCGGCACCCGTTCCTTTCGCAGACCGGATGTGCTCCTCGGGATCGAGGTAGCTCCCGATCTCGATCGTCTCGTCCGCCGACCGAGCGTGCAGCGCGCTGCGGTCGTCGGATGCGGCCACGGCGACCGTCGCGATGCCGTGCTGGGCGCAGGTGCGAAAGATGCGAACCGCGATCTCCCCGCGGTTAGCGACGAGCAGCTTCCCGATCGGCACGGCGCCACTCTAGGGACGAAGGACGTCCAGAACGCGTCGTATAGTCGCGGCGACCATGATCCGAATGCTGGTCCGAACCCTGGTCTCGCTCGTCGGGAACGCGGTCGGGCTCATCGTCGCGGCCGCCGTGCTCGACGACATGACGCTCGATGTGACGGGGTTCCTCGTCGCCGTCGTCGTCTTCACGATCGCGATGGCGCTCATGCAGCCGTTTCTCATCGCGCGGTTGCGGTTGTTTCCGGCGGCGCTCGGCGGCGTGGCGTTGCTCGCGACGTTCGTCGCCCTCGTCATCACCGTCGCCATCTCCGACGGCATCGGGATCAGCGGCGCCGTCACCTGGATCGCGGCGACCTTCATCGTCTGGCTCGCCTCGCTCCTCGCCGTCTTCATCCTTCCGTTCCTCGGCCTCCGGAAGTACATGCAGGAGAACCGCCGAGGCTAGACGTCCCTGGCGAGAGCGGGGGCCGGGTGTCGCGCCGTGAACCGTCAGTCCCCCGGCGCGCCTATGCGTCCCCGGCCCGGTGGAACGTTACTCGGACCCCGACGGGCTGCCTAGACGCTCAGCTGACCGTGTCCGTTACGGACGCGTTGAGGCAGAGTCGCCGCCTCGCCAGGACGGGTGCACGGGCTTCTCCCTCGTCGAGTCGAGGAACGCGCGCAGACCTTCCTGACCCTCGGCGCTCGTCCGCAGCGCAGCGGCGATGCGTGCCGTCTCGATCCCGGTCGGCCGCTCGCGCACGAGCCGCTTCGCCTCGCGCACCGCCTCGGGGCCGCCGGTGAGGAGCGCCTCGACGACCGGCTCGGCCGCTGCCGCGGCATCGTCCGCGATCTCCGAGACGAGCCCGATCCGGAGCGCGGTCCCGGCGTCGAACCGCTCGCCCGTGAGGAAGTAGCGCCGGGCCGCGGCGCCGATCCTCGCGAGGACGAAGGGCGAGATGACCGCGGGGATGATCCCGAGCCGCACCTCGGTGAAGCCGAACACCGCGTCCGGCTGTGCGATGGCGATGTCCGCGCAGGCGACGAGTCCGGAGCCGCCGCCGAGCGCGAACCCGTGGACGGCGCAGACGACCGGCGCCGGGCACGAGTCGACGGCCTCGAGCATGCGGTAGAGACGCAGTGCGTCCTCGACGTTCTCGTCGTAGTCGAGCTCGATGGACGCGCGCTGCCACTCGACGTCTGCGCCGGCGCAGAAGCTCGGGCCTTCTCCGGAGAGCACGACGGCCCGCGCGTCGCCGACCTCCCCGAAGGCCTCCGCGAGCTCGGCGATGAGCGCCGCATCGAACGCGTTCCGCCGCTCCGGCCGCGCGAGCGTGACGCGCAGGACCTCGCCGTCGCGATCGACCAGGAGCGCTCCCATCGCGGGAAACATATGGTTTGAGCCGTGCCCGCGAAGCGATTCTCCGTGACGCTGGACCGGGTCGGAAAGACGGCGACGAGCTTCCGGGTCCCGTTCGACCTCGAGGAAGCGTTCGGCAGGCTGCGGCCGCCGGTGCTCGTGACGATCCGGGGGCACACCTGGCGCACGACACCCGGCGTGTACGAGCGCGTCGGCTATGTCGTCGTCAACCGGGCGGTGAAAGCAGCGACCGGCGTCGACGCCGGCGATCGGGTCCGGGTGACGATGGAGCTGGACACGAAGCCCCGGACCGTGAAGACGCCGGCGGATCTCGCAGCCGCGCTCGCGGGCGACACGGCGGCGAGGAGCGCCTTCGACAAGCTTTCGTTCACGCACAAGCGCGAGTTCGTGGAGTGGATCGAGGAGGCGAAGCGGCCCGAGACACGCGAGCGACGGATCGCGGGTACGGTCGAGCGCGTTCTCCAGGGAGGGACGGCCAGATGACGCGTTCGCGAGCGACGGCGTAGATGGCACCACTTCGCGGTGCTCTGGCCGCCGCCGTGACTCCCCTTCGCGACGCCGGTGGTCGGCTCGACGACGACGCGTTCGGCCCGCTCGTCGACTTCTACGTCGCGGCGGGGCTCGACGGAGTCATGGCGCTCGGCACCTCCGGCGAGGGGATCCTGCTCACGAGCGAGGAGCGGCGCTGCGCGGCCGACCTCTTCCTCCAGGCAGCCGACCGCCGGCTGCGCGTCGCGGTCCACTGCGGTGCACAGACGACCTCCGAGACCGTCGCGCTCTGCGTGCACGCCGCCGAGGTCGGTGCGGACGCGGTCGTCGTGATCGGCCCACCGTACTTCCGCCTCGACGAGCAGGCGCAGTACGCGCACTTCCTCGCGGCGGCCGCCGCCTGCGCGCCTCTTCCGTTCTACGTCTACGAGTTCGCCAGCACGAGCGGCTACGCAGTGGCGCCGGCGGTGCTCGAGCGGCTGCGTGCGAACGCTCCGAATGCCACGGGTCTGAAGGTCTCCGACACGCCGTGGGATGCGTTCTCGCGCTACTTCCTCCCGGGCTTCGACGTGTTCGTCGGCCCGGAGGCGCTGATCCAGCAGGGCATGGAGGCAGGGGCGATCGGGGCGGTCTCCGCGCTCGCCTCGGCGTTCCCCGAGGAAGTAGCCGCGGTCGTCCGGGAGCCGTCCGTCGAAGGTGCGGCACAACTCGCGGAGCTCCGTGCCTCCATCGAGCGGTTCCCGCGCCAGGCGGCCCTCAAGCGCATCCTCGGCCGGCGTGGCGTCCCGGTGCGCGAAGACGTGAGGGCGCCGCTCCGCGGTCTCACCGTCGAGGAGCGCGAGCAGCTGGACGAGTGGCACGAGTCACTGCTCGCGACCGTCTGAATCGCGGGGCCGGACGGCCGGTAGGCCGCCCGGCCCGGTAGAGCGATGCGAGGTCAGCCCGTCGCGGGGCACTTCTCGGCGAACTTCGCCTCCAGGCGGTCGGTCAGCTGCTGGCGCTTTGCCAGCCGTTCCTTCAGCTTCGCCACGAACGCGTGTGCCCGCGCGAGCTTCTCGGGCGAGAGCTGGGCGGCGGCGACCTTCGCCTCCACGCGGGCGATCCGCTTCTCGAGGCGCGTCGTCGAGCGCTCGAGCGCGGAAATCACCCTGTCGAACCGCTCGCATCTCTTCGCGTGCCTCGCGTCGCCCCCGGAGCCCTTTGCCGGGTCCTGCGCGGCGGTCGCGGCGCTGGTCGCTCCGAGCGCGAGCAGTCCTGTGGTCGCGAGCAGGGCAATGCTTCGTCGTGTCCTCATGTTCGGCAGTTCTCCTTCCAGCGTCGGTCGTCGCGCCGGACGATGCCGTTTCCGTGTGATGGCGCCATGCGCCGAACGTAAGAGGCGCGTAAAGACGGCGTCAAGGGTGAATCAGGCCAGCGTGTCGAACTCCTCGTACACCTCCGGGTCGTCGCCGATCAGATCGCGCGCCCAGCCCACGGACTCCGGCAGCTCCTCACCGTAGGCGACGATGCCGAAGCGGTCGTTCACATCGTTCCAGATCCACGTGCTCGGAGGGACGAGCTCCGGGACGGACTCCCGGAGCTCGTCGATGGTCGTCCTGGACTCGTAGAGGCTCCAGATGAGGATGCGGACGATCACGGTCTCCGATCCTACGACTGCCTCATGGCGAGGACGGTGAGCCCCCAGTCGTCGACCCTGAAGGTGCCGGCCGCACTCGTCGTCGCGTACTGCACCGTCACCGTGTGCGTGCCGGCCGCGACGCCGGTGGCCGCGCGTTCGATCGAGTGCGACTCCCAGGACGACGAGGTCTCCACGCCCGCGTCGGTGCTGTCGAAGGCGAACTCGCTCGTGCCCACGACCGGTGTGGCCTCGTTCCCGTCCACGAGCACGCGGACCGAGCAGTAGCCGGTCCCCGAGCAGGCGGACTCGGCCGAGAACGAGACGAGAAGCGTCGCCGTCGCGCCTGTCGGCACGTCGACCGTGGTCGACGCGGTCGGCACGTCGACGTACGCCGTCGAGGACGTCGTGGTCGCGTTCGCGCCTGCCACGAAGCGGAACGCGAGCGCCGCACCGGTGCCGGCGGGCCCGGCAGGGCCGGCCGGGCCCTGCGGGCCGACGGGTCCGGCCGGGATCTGGCCGGGCGCGAAGTCGGACGCAAGCAGCGACCGGTTCCGCACCTTCGTGCTCGTGACCGCGTTGTTGCGGAGCTTCGGGTTCGTGACCGCGGCGTTGCGGATCTGCGCGGTGCCCACGCTGTTCCTCGGGACGAGCTGTGAGACCGCGGCGACGCTCGTCCCCGCCAGTGCCACGAAGAGGGCGAGGCACGCGACGACCATTGCCGGCGAGGGCCGACGACCTGACAGGCGCATCGATTCTCCTTCCGTTGCTGACTCGAGTCGAGCCCCGAGTCTGTCAGTGCGTCATGACGTTCCTGCAGAACCGCCGGAGCCCTACAGCGTCCGAGCGCGGCGAGCTACATCCGGAAGACGCCGAACGTCGTCTCCGGCACCGGCGCGTTCGCCGCGGCCGCGAGCCCGAGCGCGAGCACGTACCGCGTGTCGAGCGGGTCGATGATCCCGTCGTCCCAGAGCCGCGCCGTCGAGAAGTAGGGATTGCCCTCCGCCTCGTACGTGGCGCGGATCTCGTCCGGGTCCGCGTCGCCGACCATCGTCAGCACCGTCGCCGCCTGCTCTCCGCCCATGACCGAGATGCGGGCGTTCGGCCACATCCAAAGCTGGCGCGGCTCGTATGCTCGCCCGCACATCGCGTAGTTCCCGGCTCCGAACGACCCGCCGGTGATCACCGTGAACTTGGGGACGTTCGCGCACGCGACCGCCATCACCAGCTTTGCGCCGTCCCGCGCGATGCCTCCCTCCTCGTACTCCTTGCCGACCATGAAGCCGGTGATGTTCTGGAGGAACACGAGCGGGATGCGCCGCTTGCACGCGAGCTCGATGAAGTGGGCGCCCTTCTGCGCCGACTCGGCGAAGAGGACGCCCTGGTTCGCGAGGATCCCAACCGGATGGCCCTCGATCCGCGCGAACCCGCAGACGAGCGACTCGCCGTACAGCTGCTTGAACTCGTGCAGGCGCGAGCCGTCGACGATCCGCGCGATCACCTCGCGCGCGTCCTGCTCGTGCCGGAAGTCCTCGGGGACAAGCCCGTAGAGATCGCCAGGGTCGAGCTCCGGCGGCTCCGCTGCCGCGAGCTGCCAGGGCGGGGAGGGGGGAGGGTCGAGGTTGCGGACGATCTCGCGCACGATCGCGAGCGCGTGCTCGTCGGAGCCTGCGAAGTGATCCGCGACGCCGGAGCGCCGCGTGTGCACATCGGCGCCGCCAAGCTCCTCCGCCGTCACGTCCTGGCCCGTCGCGGCCTTCACGAGCGGCGGGCCGCCGATGAAGATCGTGCCGGTGCCGCGGACGATCACCGTCTCGTCCGACATGGCCGGGACGTAGGCGCCGCCGGCCGTGCACGAGCCCATGACGGCGGCGATCTGGGGGATCCCGAGCGACGACATGCGCGCCTGGTTGAAGAAGATCCGGCCGAAGTGCTCACGGTCGGGGAAGACCTCGGCCTGGAGTGGGAGGAACGCTCCTCCCGAGTCGACGAGGTAGATGCACGGAAGCCTGTTCTGGAGCGCGACCTCCTGTGCGCGGAGGTGCTTCTTCACGGTGAGCGGGAAGTACGAGCCGCCCTTCACCGTCGCGTCGTTTGCGACGAGCACGCACTGGCGTCCCTCGACGACGCCTATCCCCGTGACGATCCCCGCGGAGGGCGCCTGGCCGTCGTAGAGGTCCCAGGCGGCGAGCGCGTTCAGCTCGAGAAACGCCGTACCGGGGTCGGTGAGGAGGTCGATGCGCTCGCGAGCCGGGAGCTTGCCGCGCGAGCGATGGCGCTCGAGTGCCTTCTCGCCTCCGCCGGCCGAAACGTCGGCCGTCCGCTCGCGAAGCTCCGCGACGAGCTCCTCCATCCGCGCGCGCCTGCGCTCGAACGTCTCGTCGCGGGCGACCTGCGTCTGGAGTACCCCCATCGGCGCCCGGAGCGTAGCGACCTGCGTAGTCGGACACCGCCCGCGCCCGCTGTGGAACGATTGACGAAGGCTCGACACAGGCTGCCCTTGACACCACGCGGTGTCCGACACCGGAGGAGCGCATGCGCGACCAGGTGAAGTTCGTCCTCGACGAGAACCGCACTCCGGACGCCTGGTACAACATCGCGTCCGACCTCCCGCAGCCTCCGCCGCCGGTCCTGCACCCCGGAACCGGAGCAGCCCGTGGGGCCGGACGATCTCGCGCCGCTCTTCCCGCTGCAGATCATCCTCCAGGAGGTCTCGACCGACCGCCACATCGGGATCCCCGAGGAAGTGCGGGACGTCTACCGCCAGTGGCGCCCGACGCCGCTCTTCCGTGCGCGCCGCCTCGAACGGGCGCTCGAGACGCCTGCGCGCATCTACTACAAGTACGAGGGCGTCTCGCCGACCGGCTCCCACAAGCCGAACACCGCGGTCGCGCAGGCCTTCTACAACAAGCAGGAGGGCGTGACGCGGCTCACGACCGAGACCGGGGCGGGCCAGTGGGGCTCCTCGCTCGCGTTCGCTGGGCAGGTCTTCGGCCTCGAGGTCGAGGTGTACATGGTCAAGGTGTCCTACGAGCAGAAGCCGTACCGGCGGGCGCTCATGGAGACCTTCGGCGCTCGCTGCGTCGCGAGCCCGTCGGAGGAGACGAACTCGGGCCGCGCGATCCTCGCGGAGCATCCGGACTCGACCGGCAGTCTCGGCATCGCCATCTCCGAGGCGGTCGAGATGGCCGCCACGCGCGACGACACGAAGTACTCGCTCGGCTCGGTGCTGAACCACGTCCTCATGCACCAGTCGGTGATCGGCCTCGAGGCGCAGGAGCAGCTGGGGCTCGCCGACGACTACCCGGACGTCGTCATCGGCTGCACCGGGGGCGGCTCGAACTTCGCCGGGATCTCGTTCCCGTTCATCGGGGAGGCGCTCCGCGAGCAGAAGAAGGTGCGCGTCATCGCGGTCGAGCCGGCGGCGTGCCCGAGCCTGACGAAGGGCATGTACGCGTACGACTTCGGCGACACCGGGCATCTCACGCCGCTCGTCCGCATGCACACGCTCGGCTCGACCTTCGTGCCGCCGCCGTTCCACGCCGGCGGCCTGCGCTACCACGGCATGGCGCCGATGGTCAGCCACCTGAAGGAGCTCGGGCTGATCGAGGCGCGCGCCTACACGCAGACCGAGGTCTTCGCTGCCGGGGTCGAGTTCGCCCGCGTCGAGGGCATCGTCCCCGCTCCGGAGGCGAACCACGCGGTCAAGGCCGTCTTCGACGAGGCGATCCGCTGTCGCGAGGAAGGCGTGTCGCAGTCGATCCTGTTCAACCTCTGCGGGCACGGGCACTTCGACATGCAGGCATACACGGACTACTTCGCCGGCAAGCTCGAGGACCACGAGTACTCGGAGGACGAGGTGGCGCTGGCGCTGGCCGGGCTGCCGTCGGTCGCGGCCTAGCGAAGCGCGGCGCGTATCGTCCCGGCTGGCGACGTCGAGAGGAGGCCGCGAGATGCAGGTGGGGATGATCGGACTCGGTCGCATGGGGGGCAACATGGTGCGACGGCTTCTGCGGGACGGGCACGAGTGCGTCGTGACCGCACGGCATCCCGAAGCGATCGCCGAGCTGGAGCGAGAAGGCGCGACCCCCGCGGAAAGCTACGCCGCCTTCGCGGCCAAGCTCGAGCAGCCGAGAGCCGTCTGGATCATGGTCCCTGCAGCCGTCGTCGGCGCCGTCCTCGACGAGCTCGTGCCGCACCTCGACGCCGGCGACATCGTCGTGGACGGAGGCAACAGCTACTACCGCGACGACATGGCTCGCGCGGCCGCACTCGCGGAGCGCGGCCTCCACTTCGTCGACGTCGGCACGTCGGGCGGCGTGTTCGGGCTCGAGCGCGGCTACTGCCTCATGATCGGCGGCGAGCAGGGGCCGGTCGAGCGGCTCGAGCCCGTGTTCCGGAGCCTCGCGCCGGGCGTGGAGGCCGCTCGTCGGACGATCGACGACGGCCCGCCCCGTCCCGCCGAGCTCGGCTACCTGCACTGCGGCCCGTCCGGAGCAGGCCACTTCGTGAAGATGGTGCACAACGGCATCGAGTACGGGCTCATGGCCGCCTACGCCGAGGGGCTCAACGTGCTTCATCACGCCGATATCGGCTCGCGCGACCACGAGGCGAGCTCCGAGGTCGCCCCGCTGGCCCACCCGGAGCACTACCGCTACGACTTCGACCTCGCGGACATCACGGAGCTCTGGCGCCGCGGCTCCGTCGTCGCGTCCTGGCTCCTCGATCTGACCGCGCACGCGCTCGCGCAGTCCCCGGACCTCGAGGGCTTCAGCGGACGGGTCTCCGACTCGGGCGAGGGACGCTGGACGGTCGTCGCGGCCGTCGAGGAGGGAGTTCCGGCGCCGGTGCTGTCGACCGCGCTCTTCGAGCGCTTCGCCTCCCAGGGCGAGGCCGATTTCGCGAGCAAGGTTCTGTCCGCGATGCGCATGGAGTTCGGCGGGCACGTCGAGCGGCCGCTCGAGACCAAGACGTGACCGCAACCGAGACCGAGACCGAGACCGGCAGCTCGCTCTTCAGCCACCCGACCGCCGCCCGCCGGCTCGGGCCGGTCACGATCATCCTCTTCGGCGCGGCGGGCGACCTCGCGAAACGCAAGCTCCTGCCCGGCCTCTACCACCTCGAGGTCGCGGGCCTCCTCCCGGAGGACTGGCGCCTCATCGCGTCGTCGATGCGCGAGCTGTCGGACGACGACTTCCGCGAGCTCGCGCGGAGCGCGGTCGAGGAGTTCGGCCGCTCGACGCCCTGAGGGCGAGGCGTGGGAGCGGTTCGCCGAGCGGCTCTCGTACGTCGGCGGCGGCTTCGGTCCCGGCTCGACCGTCGGGGATCGCGGAGGCGGCGAGGGAGGCGGCGAAGGAGCTCGGCAGCGAGCGCAAGCTCGTCTTCTGCGCGGTGCCGCCGCGCGTCTTCGACGACATCGTGCTCGGGCTCGGCGAGGCGGGGCTGGCGGCCGAGGCACGCGTGATCATCGAGAAGCCGTTCGGCACCGACGTCGAGAGCGCGTGCAAGCTGAACGAGCGCATCCACTCCGTGCTCGACGAGGAGCAGGTCTTCCGGATCGACCACTACCTCGGGAAGGAAGCCGTCCAGAACATCCTCGCGTTCCGCTTCGCGAACGGCCTCTTCGAGCCCGTCTGGAACCGGCAGTTCGTCGACCACGTGCAGTTCGACGTGCCCGAGACGCTCTCGGTCGAGCAGCGGGCCGCCTTCTACGAGGCGACCGGCGCGCTCCGCGACGTCGTCGTGACGCACGTCTTCCAGGTGCTCGGGTTCGTGGCCATGGAGCCGCCGCATCGCGCTGACGCCCAAGTCGCTCGGCGACGAGAAGACGAAGGTCTTCGACGCGATGCGGCCGCTCACGCCCGGCGACGTCGTTCGCGGGCAGGTGACGCGGCTACCGCGAGCTCGAGGGCGTCGCGCCCGACTCCGACACGGAGACCTACGTGGCCGGCCGCGTGTTCATCGACAACTGGCGCTGGAAGGGCGTGCCCTTCTACTTCCGCACCGGCAAGCGGATGCCCGAGTCGCGGCGCGTCCTCACGATCGTCTTCAAGAAGCCGGCGCTCTCGCTCTTCGAGCGCGCCGAGGTCTCGACCGACAGCATCGACGAGAACCATCTGACGTTCGACCTCGGCGACCCGGGGGCGATCTCGGCGTCGTTCCTCGTCAAGGATCCGGGCGCCGAGCTCGACCTCACGGAAGCGCGCATGAACTTCGAATACGACTCCGGCGGCCTGCTCGAGGCGTACGAGCGGCTCATCTACGACGCGCTTATCGGCGACAAGACGCTCTTCTCGCGCGCGGACGGCATCGAGCGCCTGTGGGAGGTCGTGCAACCGGTCCTCGACGCGCCGCCGCCCGTGATCCCGTACGAGCCGGGCACCTGGGGTCCGGCTGAGGCGCAGGAGCTCATCGCACCGCGCCGCTGGCACCTTCCCGCGAATCACTGAAGACGCCCCGTTCGGGGCATACCGTCGGGCTCACCGACGCTGTTGACTCCCGCCAGCGCGTCAGCCGTCGCGTGTACGAGGAGGTGGGCCTTGTCCAGCGGAACCCGCACCGCATTCCTGGCGCTCATGGCAGCCGCGGTCGCCGTGCTCGTCTTTCTCCTGCTCGCGTCGTCCGCGACGCAGTCCGCAGCGTAGGTCTTCTGTGGACGCCGAGCGAGGCGCGCCGGCCGGTGGGCGAACGAGTGACGGCCGGCGCGCCTCGTGGTGACAGGCGGGTCTCGGCGGCGTGGTGAAGGAAGCGGACGTTAGCGCCGTCCGCGGCGCCTGCGGACGGAGTTCTCCAGCCCGTGGCCAAGGATTCCCCAGATGCCGTCGCGGTCGCCGCGATGATGCCGTCCGGGGAGTAGGGAAGGGGGCGGCGGCGACGTCGCCCCGTTCTCTCGCGCGGCGGCCTCGCACGACGAGCGCGGCCAGTGTGCGCTCGAGGCTTGCGACGCCTCATCATCGCGTCACGTCCGCTTCTCGACTGCGTTCGACGCATGGCGGGCGAAGAAGCCCGCGAGCGCCTCCGCCGTCGCTCGTGGCTGCTCGACGTGGAGCAGATGCGTCGCGTCTGCGATCTCCACCGACTCGGCGTTCGGCAGCCACGACAGCAGCAGGTCCAGGCGCTCCGGGAAGGTCGGCGCGGTGCCCGCCCCTCGGACGCCGAGGACGGGCTGCGTGATCCGGGACGCGTCCTCCACGGTGAACGTCCACTGCTGCACGGCCGGAAGCTCCTGGGCGAAGAAGGCGTCGGCGTCGGCGACCGCATGCTCGAATCCTCCGGGCAGCCCTCGCTCGAACGGCTCTGCGTAGCCGTCGCCGAACACGCCCCGAAGGAAGATGTCCATCGCGCCGGCGCTGTCGCCCGCGCGGTAGCGCTCGATAGCGGACAGCACGTGGTCGCGGGCGAACCGCTCCTGCAGCTCGGTCGGCGGGTTCGGCCGCGCAGGCTCCATGAGAACGAGCGTGTCCACCGCATCAGGCGCGTCGAGCGCCAGCTGGAGCGCGATCAGCGCGCTCGAGGAGTGGCCGACGACGTGCGCACGCTCGAAGCCGAGGTGCGACATGAGCAGCCGGCAATGCTCGGCGTGCTCGGCAAGCGCGATCGGTCCGGCGATCCTGCTGCTGCTCCCGAATCCGCACCGGTGGTAGCTGAGCAGCCGGTACCGACCCGCCAGCGCCGCCTGGTCGAGCAGCGGCTCCGCCCAGATCGCGCTGACCCCCCAGTGGAGGAGCACGACCGGCTCGCCCGCTCCTCGGAGCTCGTACGCGACCTCGAGGCCGTCGATCCGTGCTCGCTTCATCTCTCTCATCGCGTCTCCCCTCGAGACTGAATGGATAAAGAGAAGCTGTAGTTAATAGTTTGGTACTGTAGTGGAAGTGGCCGACGAGGTCAAGACCCAGAAGCGGAAGTACAACTCGCCGCTGCGCGCCGACCAGGCGCGCCAGACCCGGGGCAGGATCCTGGAGGCGGCGTTCCGCCTCTTCGGTCAGCGGGGTTACGCGGGAACCACCGTGGCCGCCGTCGCGGCCGAAGCGGGCGTCTCGGCCGAGACCATCTACCTCTCGTTCGGTGACAAGCGGGGGCTCCTCGAAGGCGTGATCGAAGCCGCCATCGCCCCCGAAGCCGACCTGGCGACTCAGGAGGACACGTGGCGCGCGCGGATCGCCGAGCTGCCGGAGCCTGCCGAACGGCTCGAGCTGATGGTCGCCTACAGCTGCGAGATCCTCGCCCGGACGGGCTCCATACACGCAGTGATTCGCGGAGCGGCCGACAAGGAGCCCTTCGCTGCGGTGCTCCGGAGCCGACTGCTCCACGAGCGGCTCGCGAACCAGACCGAACGCGTGCGGGAGTGCCTCGACGGCGGGCTTCGCGACGGACTATCGGTAACGGAGGCGGGACAGCGCTACTGCGCCCTGACGAGCCCCGAGCTCTACCACCTGCTCACGGTCGAGTTCGGATGGTCGGCCGCCAGCCACAAAACGTGGCTCACCGATCTGCTGCAGGCGGAGCTGCTCGTGCCCGCGACCAGCTAGCGCTGAACGTCGTCACGCCTGCGAAGGGTCGTGGTCGGCCGGTGAGCTAGCCGAACGAGCCCGCGCTGAGCCAGACGTCGATCTCGTCCTCGTCGATCGGGATCGGGTGGCCCTTGCGGCCGATCACGGTCGGGACGGTTCGCCGCAGGTTCGCGACGCGCTCGAGGGCGACGCGCTCGGGGACGCCGTGCTCGACGAGGATCGCGACGAGCTCCTCATCGCTCAGGTCGCCGCGGTCGGGGAGTGCGCGTGACGCTTCCATCGCGTGAGGCGCTCTTCGACCGCGTCAGGCTCATCCCTGCCCGGCGGGCCCGCGAAGGTCATGCCTGCTCCGTCATCGGCTACCCCCGGCCAAAACGCCTAGGGCCTAAGAGGTAGCAGCAATGGGTAGCACGGCGTGACGGCCGACAACGGCTCCGGCGCGAATGTCCTGCTGGCTCGAGCAACAGGGGCGACAGGACTCGAACCTGCAACCCCCGGTTTTGGAGACCGGTGCTCTACCAATTGAGCTACGCCCCTCGGTTGCGCACCCGAGTGTAGCCCCGCCCGAAACGTCGTCGCTCCGGCGCACGCTTTACTCCCCGCATGCACCGGCGCGCTCTCGGAGCACTGTTCGCCGCGCTCGCCGCCGGGCTGGCGCTCGATCGCCGTCTTCTCCGCGCTCGAGGGCGGTCGTGCGTGGGTGATCGCCTTGACCGCGGCCGCGCTCGCTATCTGGATGGGCACGCTGGCGTGGCGAGCGCTCTTGCCCGGCCGCTGAGGAATTCGGACTTCCGCGTCGTATTCTTGAGGCCGTGGCTGCGGCTGACGACACGTACAGCTTGTGGCAGGAGTACCGAAAAACCGGTGATCAGCACGTTCGCGACCGGCTGATCCTCACGTACGCGCCGCTCGTGAAGTTCGTCGCCGGCCGCGTTGGCGCCAGCCTCCCGGCGCACGTCGACGAGCAGGACCTCGTCTCGTACGGCCTCCTCGGGCTCATCGGGGCGATCGAGCGCTACGACCCCGACCGTGAGATCAAGTTCGAGACGTTCGCGATGGCGCGGATCCGCGGCGCGATCATCGACGAGTTGCGCTCGCTCGACTGGGTGCCGCGCTCCGTTCGCACGCGCGCACGTCAGATCGAGCGCGCGATTCAGGTTCTCGAGCGCGAGCTCATGCGCGCGCCCACCGACGCCGAGATCGCGGCCAAGCTCGGCGTGTCGGGTGACGAGCTGGAGGAGAGCCTGCGCGAGATCTCGCGCACCTCGGTCGCCGCGCTCGACGAGCTCTGGTCGCCGTCGGGCGGGGGAGATCAGATCGCGCTCATCGACACGATCGAGGACGGAAGCGGGCCGGACCCGGAGTTCTCGCTCGAGCAGACCGAGATCAAGGAAGCGCTTGCCGAGGCGATCTCGGGGCTCCCGGAGCGGGAGAAGCTCGTCGTGACGCTCTACTACTACGAGGAGCTCACGCTCCGCGAGATCGGCGAGGTCCTCGGTGTCACCGAGTCTCGCGTCTCGCAGCTCCACACGAAGGCGATCCTGCGCCTGAAGGCGCACCTCGCGGGCGCCACGCGCGAGCCGGCAGAGAAGTAGGACCCGGCGAACGGGCCCTCGCGTCACCGCCCGACGAGCGCGGGGCGCGGACTAAGCTTTCGGCCGGACATCAAGCCGAGGAGGTCAGTTCGCCCATGCCCGAGCCCGCCAAGATCCGGAACGTCGCCGTCGTCGGTCACCGCGGGACGGGCAAGACGTCGCTCGTCGAGGCGCTGCTCTTCCAGTCGGGGGCGATCAACCGCCTGGGCGCCGTCGAGCCCGGGACGACCGTCTCGGACTCGGACGAGGACGAGCAGAAGCGGCAGCTCTCGATCTCGACCTCGCTCGCCCACACCGAGTGGCACGAGCGCAAGCTGAACCTCGTCGACGTGCCCGGCGACCCGAGCTTCCAGGGCGAGCTTCGCACCGCAGCCCGAGTCGTCGAGGGCGTCCTCGTGACCGTCTCGAGCGTCATGGGCGTCGAGGTCGGAACGTCCCGCGCGTGGAGGCTCGCCGACGAGCTCGGCCTCGCGCGCATCGTCTTCGTGAACATGCTCGACCGCGAGCGCGCCGACTTCTTCCGCACTCTCGAGGCGCTCCGCAACAACCTCGACACGCGCTGCGTCGCCGTCCATCTCCCGATCGGCGAGGAGCACGAGGTGTCGGGAATCGTGGACGTGCTGCACATGTGCGCCTACACGAGCCCGGAGGGAGCGAAGGAGGGAGAGGCGGGGCCGATCCCGGACGAGCTTGCAGGTCTCGCGGCCGAATACCGCGAGAAGCTCCTGGACGCGGTCGTGGAGACGGACGAGGGGCTCATGGAGCGCTACCTCGAGGGCGAGGCGCTCGGCGACGAGGAGGTCGCGACCGCGCTCAAGACCGCCGTGACGAACGGCGAGGTCTTCCCCGTTGCATGCGGCGTCGCGACGAAGAACCTCGGGACGCACGCGGTGCTCGACCTCATCGTCGAGGGTGTGCCCTCGCCCGCGAAGCTCGCGTCGTCGATCGACGTCGGTGGTGCGAACACCGCAGCGTTCGTGTTCAAGACCGTCGCCGACCCGTTTGCGGGCCGCATCAACGTCTTCCGCGTGCTCAAGGGAACCGTCACCCCCGACTCGACGCTCGTGAACCTGCGCGGCAAGGGCAAGGAGCGACTCGGGTCGCTGCTCCAGCTGCAGGGGAAGGAGCACCACCCAGCACAGGAGTTCGGCGAGGGCGACATCGGCGCCGTCGCGAAGCTCAAGGAGGCGCAGACCGGCGACCTGCTGACCGACAAGGAGGTCGACGTCGAGCTGCCGGACTTCAAGTTCCCGGAGCCCGTCATGAGCTTCGCCATCACGCCCAAGGCGAAGGGCGACGAGGAGAAGGTCGCCTCGGCGATCCGTCGGCTCGCCGAGGAGGACCAGACGCTCCGGCTCAGGCGAGACCAGCAGACGGGCGAGGAGATCCTCTCCGGTATGAGCCAGATGCACGTCGAGATCGCGCTCGACCGCGCCAAGCGCCGCTTCGGCGTCGACGTCGAGCTCCATCCGCCGCGCGTCCCCTACCGCGAGACGATCCGGCGCGAGGCTCGTGCGCACGCGCGCTACAAGAAGCAGACGGGCGGTCGCGGGCAGTTCGGCGACTGTCACATCGTCATCACGCCGATGGAAGGGGAGTACGAGTTCGTGGACCGGATCGTCGGCGGCGTCATCCCGCAGGGGTTCCGGCCGGCCGTCGACAAGGGGATCCAGGAGGTGCTCGCGCACGGGGAGCTCGCCGGGGCGCCGATCCAGGGAGTGCGGGTCGAGCTCGTCGACGGCTCGTACCACACGGTCGACTCCTCCGAGATGGCGTTCAAGATCGCCGGCTCGATGGCCTTCAAGGACGCGTACCTGAACGCCGACCCGGTGCTGCTCGAGCCGATCATGGAGATCGACGTGACCGTCCCGGACGACGCGGTGGGCGCGGTCAACGGCGATCTCAACTCGCGTCGCGGGCGCCTGCACGGCATGGAGCCGCTCGGCGGCATGACGACGATTCGCGCCGAGGTGCCGATGGCGGAGCTCCTCACCTACGCCCAGTCGCTGACCTCGATGACCGGCGGCCGCGGCGACTACTCGATGCACTTCCTGCGCTACGAGGAGGTGCCTGCGCACGTCGCCCAAAAGGTCATGGACGAGGCGAAGCGCGAGCAGGAGACGGCCAGGGCCTAGCCCCTCCTCCGAGGCTGTGGAAAAGCAGGAGCTCCCTGCTAGGGTCCGCCAATGCGCGTGACGAAGGCGAGCGTCCGCCGCCAGTGCGCCGTCTGCGAGCGCACGTTGCTGCAGGGCGAATACGCACTCAGGTTCTCACCCGACGGGCTCGAGTTCGTGGACGTGTGCCCGCTGTGCCAGGACGTCGCGCTCGACTACGGCTGGGTGCGCGAGGGCGGCCCGATGTCGCCGGCACTCTCACCGCACGGCCGCCGAAGGAAGCCTCGCTGGGCGCAGATCCTCGGCGTGAAGTCGGACGAGACGGAGCCCGTCATGCCGGAGCCCGTCCTGCGCAGGCTCTCCGACGGGGAGGCGGCGCTCGTCGAGGCCGCCGATCTCTTCAACGCGAGCCTCTTCACGCGGACGGTCCAGGGCGTCGCCCGCGCACTCGGCTCACCGCTCGTCTCCATCGTCCCGCTCTCGGGCGTCAACAGCGAGCTCGTGCTCACCTTCGCGTGGGAGATCACGTGGTACCAGTACCGCGTGATGCCCGAGGCGCCGCAGCCGATCCGGCTGGCGGACCGAGGCGCCGACATCGCCGAGATCGAGCCGCCGTACACGAGCTGGAACGCACAGCTCGACGACAACGGCCGCGTGATCCCGGACGTCGCGCGCTAAGGCCCGACCGGGCCGGCGATCCGCGCGCCTAGAATCGCGGCATGGCGACAACGGTCAAGGAGTTCAAGAACTACATCGGCGGCGAGTGGGTCGACGCCGCCTCGGGCGATACGTTCGAGTCGACGAGCCCGGCCGACGGCGAGCTGATCGGCATCTTCCCGAAGTCGGGGACCGAGGACGTCGACCGCGCGGTGGCTGCCGCGAAGGAGGCGTACGAGGACTGGCGCCTCGTTCCGGCGCCGAAGCGGGGCGAGATCCTCTTCCGTTTCGCGCAGCTCGTGGCCGACCACAAGGCGGAGCTGACCGACCTCATGACGCACGAGATGGGGAAGGTGAAGGCAGAAGCCGGCGGCGACGTGCAGGAAGCGATCGACATGAGCTACTACATGGCCGGCGAGGGCAGGCGCCTGTTCGGCCAGACGACGCCCTCCGAGCTCCGGAACAAGTTCCAGATGTCCGTGCGCATGCCGATCGGCGTGATCGGCGTCATCACGCCGTGGAACTTCCCGATCGCGATTCCGTCGTGGAAGATCGCGCCCGCGCTCGTCGCGGGCAACACCGTCGTCTTCAAGCCCGCGACGGACACGCCCGCGCTCGGGCAGCGCTTCGTCGAGCTCCTCGACGAGGCGGGCGTTCCCACCGGCGTCGTCAACATCGTGCACGGGGGCGGGGGAGCCGTCGGCGAGCGCCTCGTCCGGCACCCGGATGTCCCCGTCATCACGCTCACCGGCTCCCGCGAGACGGGCGTCAAGGTGCTCGAGGCGGCGGCCGAACGGCTGAAGCACGTTCATCTCGAGCTCGGCGGCAAGAACGCGGTCGTCGTCATGGACGACGCGGATCTCGATCTCGCGCTCGACGGCATCCTCTGGTCGGCGTTCGGCACGAGCGGGCAGCGCTGCACCGCCACGAGCCGCGTCATCGTCCACGCGAGCCTCTACGACGAGCTTGCAGGGCGTCTCGTCGAGCGCGCGGACTCGCTGCGCCTCGGTCCCGGCTGGGAGGACGACACGGACGTGGGCCCGGTCATCAATGCGGCGGCGCTCGAGAAGATCCACTCGTACACCCAGGTCGGCATCGACGACGGCGCGACGCTTCTGACCGGAGGCGAGATCGCCGACGACGGCGACCTTGCGAACGGCTTCTACTACCGCCCGACGATCTTCGGCGACGTGGAGGCGGACATGCGCATCGCCCAGGAGGAGATCTTCGGGCCGACGCTGTCGCTCATCCGCTTCGAGGGCGAGGAGGACGCGATCCGGATCTCGAACGGGACGCGCTTCGGGCTCTCCTCGTCGATCTTCACGCGAGACGTCAACCGCGCGTTCCGCGCGATGCGCGACCTCGAGGCGGGGATCACGTACATCAACGCAGGGACGATCGGCGCCGAGGTCCACCTGCCGTTCGGCGGCGTGAAGGAGACCGGCAACGGCCATCGCGAGGCGGGACAGGCGGCACTCGACGTCTTCACCGAGTGGAAGTCGGTCTACGTGGACTACTCGGGGACGCTGCAGCGCGCGCAGATCGACAACAGCGAGTAGCCGTTGGAGGACAGGGTCAACCTGCGGGAGAAGCTCGCGACGTTCGACGAGGCGTTCCAGCCGAAGATCGTCGGCTATTACAACGACAACAAGCTGATGCTCGCGAAGGTGCGCGGCGAGTTCGTCTGGCACTCGCACCCGGACACGGACGACCTCTTCCTCGTCGTTGACGGGTCGCTCGTGATCGACCTCCCCGATCGGTCGGTCGAGCTAGGCCCGGGCGAGCTTTTCGTCGTGCCCAGGGGCCTGCAGCATCGGCCGCGTGCAGCGGGCGAGGCTCAGGTTCTGCTCGTCGAACCTCTCGGAACGCCGAACACGGGCGACTCGACGGAGCGCGAAGCGGCGCCCGAAGAAGAGCTCTAGTGGCGGAGACCGTCAAGCTCGTGTGGTTCGTGCCGGAGGACGCGCTCGACGCGACGCGAGAAGCGGTCTTTGCCGCGGGCGCGGGCCGGATCGGCGAGTACGAGCGCTGCTCGTGGTACGCGGCCGGCACCGGGACCTTCTTCGGCGGGGAAGCCACGAGCCCGGCGTTCGGTGAGAGTGGGAGGGAGGAGCGTGTACCCGAGCTTCGCGTCGAGACCGTCGTCCCGGCGGACCGGGTCGCGGGTGTCGTTGCTGCCCTCCGCGCCGCGCACCCGTACGAGGAGCCTGCCCTAGATGTCTACCCGCTCGTCGAGGCGTGAAGGCGCGGCTCTTCACCGACGGAGGCTCGCGCGGGAACCCGGGCCCCGCCGCGTACGGCTACGTGCTGGAGGCCGAGGACGGGACGGTTCTCGAGGCGCGCGGACAGGCGATCGGTGTGGCCACGAACAACGTTGCCGAGTACTCCGCCCTCGTGGCCGGCCTCGAGCGGGCAGGCGAGCTCGGCATCGACGAGCTGGAGGTCGTCTCCGACTCCGAGCTCCTCGTGAAGCAGATGCGGGGCGAGTACAAGGTGAAGAACCGCGGCTTGCAGACGCTCTTCCTCGAGGCGTCGCAGCTCGCCCGCCCGCTCCGGCGCGTGACGTACACGGCGGTCCGCCGCGAGCACAACGAGCTCGCGGACCGCCTCGTGAACGAGGCGTTGGACCGGGCAGCCTCCTGATCCGCCCGCTCCGGAGGGCTTCCGGAGGGTCGCGATCGACGCAGCTATACTCCGCTCCTCGCTGGCGGATGTAGCTCAGTTGGCTAGAGCGTCTGCTTGCCATGCAGAAGGTCGTGGGTTCGAGTCCCATCATCCGCTCCATCGAAAGCCCCGCTCAGGCGGGGTTTTCTGTTTCCTTTGCGGCAGCCAGCACACGCTCGGCTCGCAGGCGCTCAATGAGGGCCGCGGCCGTCGCCAGATCCTCACTTGGGCGTCGTTCGCTCCCCGTCCTGGTTCGCCGCCGACCACAGGCCCTCGCGGTAGACGATGGCCACCGCGTGGGCACGGGTTCGCGCTCCGAGCCGTCGAAAGACCCGGCCGACGTGGGACTTCACCGTCTCCTCGGTGACCCATAGCTCACGTGCGATCTCGCGGGTGGAACAGCCCTCGGCAACGAGCGAGAGCACCTCGATCTCGCGGCGCGAGAGCCTGGTCTTCGACCTGTCCTCGGTCACAGTCATCTCACTCCTCCTCGTGGTTGCTAGAGGGCAGGGGTCGTGTCCGGGTGTGGTGCCGTTCCCCTGCTTCTGACGTGACGTCGGCGTCGGTGCTCTGCTCGCCGATCGCCTGGTGGCCGGAGATCGCCCGACTACGAGCAGCTCTGGCTCTCTCGTGCGTGCGGCCATCAAGCACATTCGTCCGAGAGCACGAATCGGTTCGGACCCAGTTTGTCTCCGCGCTCGTGGCGGATTTCGAGCGCCACCGTAAGATGCGCGGGTGTCGGCTTCCGCCGCTGAGAGCCATCTCACCGCGAGCTCGCGACCGCCGCGCGGGCCGGTACAGGGTCACGCCTGGGCGGCCCGTTCAGGAAGCGCTTGAGCGGCTTCGGAGTAGGGCGCCAGTAGCCGAGGCTACGAAGGACTGACGATCTCGCCGTCGACCCTGGCGATGTCTATCCCTCGTCCGAGCTGGAGCGGCGCGGCGGGATTCGACAAGTCGGTGATGATGATCGGCCGCCCGGTCGGCCACGTCGTCGCGGTGGCAGCGTCGACCGAGCCGGCGAAGAGCTTGAGTGCGATCGCGACGCTGAGTGCGATGCACGAGATGGGGTGCTTGCTGGTCATTGTCCCTCCTCGGGATCGGGGTTGATGACCGAACAACCCCCGAGTCGGGTCTTCCTTACGCGCTAGAGCTCAATGGCCGGCAGCTCGGGTCGCGACCTCGCGAGTTCGAGGCCGGCGCGACTTTCACAAGCGCGGGAACCGGCAAGCGGCCGTGTTGACCCGCTACGGAGCGATCGGCTGTGGTGACGTCGAAACTCGATAGCGGCCGGGCTCATGCTGGATGAGCCCCTGCTCCGCGAGCTGGGTTAGCGCCCTCGTCACCGTTTCACGGGTCGAGCCGACCATGTCGGCCAGGAGCTCATGGGTAAGGGGAATGTCGAGCAGGAGGCCTTCGGTCCCGACCTTCCCGTGCGTGCGTGCGAGCTGGACGAGCTTCTCTCGAACACGGTCGGCGTGGCGCGGGCTGCCGAACTGCGCCAGGCTCTCGCGGCTCTCCCGAAGCCCTGCCTCGACGCCCTCCATGAGTGCGGCGGCCACGGTCGACATCTCCAGGAGGCGCCGCTGGACGCTGGCCGAGATCAGTGTCAACCGAGCGTCGGCGAGCGCTACGAGCGTCTCGTGGGCGGCCGGCGCGAGAAGGATGGAACGTGAGCCCGCCACGGTGACGACGATCCGGCGCGACGAGCTCCCATTTGCGGCGGTCAGAAAGACGATTCCATCCTCGATCGAGATCAAGGAGACAGTCTCGAGTCGATCGGCTCGGAGGGCTGATCCTCCCGGCAGTTCGAGTACCGAGCATGTGGCCAAGGCGCAGGAGATCTGTGCCTGCTCGGCAGGCGGAACGGTGTCGGCCAGCCAGCTCATTGCTCTTGCAGTGAACTTACTCTAAAAACCGGCAAGCGGTTTTTAGAAGTCTACGACCCCGAGGGTTGTGACAGCGATCACAGCGTCGGACGCGACAGCTTCCTACGATCGCCCTGAGCGGCGAGAGGCGTTCGCATGGGCGTGATCCGGAAAGCTCTGGGCCGACTGGCGTTCATCGCCGTCGGTGGGCTGGTCCTTTACGTCGGCCTGGTGATCGTGAACGGAACGATGGGCGCTGTGAGTGCGGGGCCGAACGCCGATCCCGATCAGGCGAACGAGAGGGCCGCCCAGCAGCTCTTCGAGCGGGGCAGGCAGATCTTCCGCTTCGACACGTTCGGGGATCAGGCGTTCTGGGGCGACGCCCTCCAGCTGCACAGAGCGATCGCTGGCGAGCGCCTCGGCGGCGTCGGCCCGGGAGTGAGTCCGAAGACTGCTCTCGCGGTCGGCCTCAAGGTCGACTCGGCGGCACTTCCACGTTCGCTGAAGGAAGACCTTGCGGCGGGCCGGGTCGATCTCGACGACCCGGCGGCGACGCTCGCTCTGCTCAAGCTCAATGCTGTTGTCGGCCTCAAGGGATTCTTCGAGCCAGGCGGGGCGCTGCGGTCGGTCGGGCTCACCTGCGCCTCGTGCCATTCGATCGTGGACGATTCGCTGGCGCCCGGAATCGGGCGGCGCCTAGACGGCTGGCCGAATCGCGACCTCAATGTCGGCGCGATCGTCTCGCTCGCCCCGAACAAGGAACCGCTCACAGACTTGCTGCAGGTTGACGAGGCGACCGTCAACGCGGTTCTCGCCGCCTGGGGGCCGGGCAAGTTCGACGCCGCGCTCTTCCTGGACGGCAAGGGATTCCGCCCGGACGGCAAGACGGCGGCCACCCTCATTCCTCCCGCGTTCGGCCTGGCGGGCGTCAATCTCCACACCTATACCGGGTGGGGCTCCGTCACGTATTGGAATGCGTTCGTCGCCAATCTCGAGATGCACGGCAAAGGCACGTTTTTCGACCCGCGCCTGAACGACCCCGTCAAGTTCCCGGTCGCCGCCAGGGCCGGGTTCTCCGACGTCCGCAACACGCCCGATCTGATCACGCCGAAGCTCGCAGCGCTCAATGCCTACCAGCTCGGCCTGCTTGCGCCCAAACCTCCGGCCGGCAGCTTCAACGCTGCCGCGGCGAAGCGCGGCGAGCGCATCTTCACCGGCAAGGGCACGTGTGTGAACTGCCACGTGCTGCCCCTCTTCACCGAGCCCGGCTGGAACCTGCACGAACCCTCCGAGATCTGCACCGACTCGTTCCAGGCCGACCGCTCGCCTGAAGGGCGCTACCGCACGACGCCGCTCAAGGGTCTCTTCGCTCACTCCAAGGGCGGTTTCTGGCACGACGGTCGCTTTTCCAACCTCGCCGCGGTCGTCGAGCACTATGACGGCTGCTTCGGTCTCGAGCTCACCGCGCAGGAAAAGGCCGACCTCGTCCAGTACCTGCGTTCGAACTAGGCGGAACGCCGGGCTGGAGGTCGCCACGATCTACGTTGGTACCGGAGGTGTCTTCTCAGCTGGCTCGTACCGGTACGTTCTCCGACGTGTCGCCCGATCGCGTCACCGCGCCGCTCGATCGACTTGCCGCCGCGGGCGATCCTGAACTTCGGCGCATCCTTCTGCATGCGCGAAGCCGGCGCGATCCGTTCACGGCTGCAGAGGCAGCGGAGACACTCGGCGTGCACAGCAACGTTGCCCGCAGTCGGCTTGATCGGCTCGTCGAGGCCGGATTCCTGGCTGTCACGCTTGAGCGACCGGGCGGCAAGCGCGGTCCCGGAGCGGGTCGCCCAGCCAAGGTCTACCGAGTCACGCAGGAGTTGGAAGGCGTCGAGTTTCCCGACAGGCGGCTGGCCGAGCTGATCAGCCTCCTCGTCACGAAAGTCCCAGCTCGTGGGCGGTCGAATGCGCTGCGGGAAGTAGGCGCGGACTTCGGCCGCGAGCTCGGCGCAAGTGCCGGATTGAGGCAGTCGCGGGGCCTGAGGACTGGAGTCGAGCGCGTATGTGACACGCTCGGTTCGCTTGGCTTTCAGGTTTCCGTGGTCTCACTCGAGGAACGCAGCGCCGAGCTCTCGTCGCCTACTTGTCCGCTCCGGCCGCTCGTCGCAACGTGTCCCGGCGCGAACCACATCGACCAGGGCATGTGGGCCGGTCTTGTCGAGAGTGCCGTTCGCGACCTCTCCGCCGACGGAATCCAGTGCGAAACGCCCCGCTGCCAGTCCAGAGATCAGCCCTGCCAGATCTTCCTGGCCATACGGGGTCGAGCGCGCGTTGCCTGAGCTGTTCCCGGGCAGCAATTGAAACGACTCTGTCGCATGGGCGGATCGGCGCTGCGCCGGACGAGCCGGCTGCCCGCCTCCTGAGCCGTCGAACGTCGGAGGCGGACAGACCGACCCGGGCGCCGGGCGGGGGGAGCTGCCCGGCGCCGAACGCCGACGCTCTCAGAACCGGCTGCCTCGCGCATCCCCCAAGCGAAGTGAGCCGGTGGGTGCTTACGCGCGGCCGGTCGCGCCCGGAGGCTCGAGACGCAGGAGGTCGAGCAGCTCGCCGATCTCGTGGTCGAGCTGAGAGGGATGCCGCATCGGAGCGCTCAGGTCGAGGACGTAGCGGTTGCGGCGTCCGACTCGCTCGCGCGTGACGTAGCCCGCCTCGACGAGATCCGTGACGATGCGTTGCGCCGCACGCTCGGTGATTCCCACCGTCTCCGCCACGTCACGTAGCCGCACGTCGGGGTTCCGCTGCAGGCAGAGGAGCACCTGCGTGTGGCTCGTTACGAAGTGCCAATGCTTGTTGTTCGATTCCGGACTTGACATACGCGACATTTATTTCGTATCTTTTCGGTCGTTAGACAGTAACACAGAGGCGGAGGCCCTACATCCGATACGGAGGCGCATGTATGGCATCTGGTGAGTTCCCCATCACGAATCCCGTCGATCAGGCGCGCGTCGCCATCCACACTCCGGAGGGGCGTGAGTTTCTCTGGCTCCTTCCGGACTCGGAGATCGCACGGTGGGAGGTCGGCCAGTCCGTCGTCTTTCGAAACCGAGGCTGGATCGTGAGCGGGCGTGCAGACGCGGAGGGCCATCTGACCCTCACGCTGGATCTCGCCAACTGAGGCGGACCGCCTGCGACATGTGGATTCGAGTGGCGGGTGGGCCGTGGCCTCAGCGCACGAGCCAGAGCTGGCGCTGCGGCTCGCTCAGCCACTCGATCCCGTCGGCGGTGACGAGGACGTCCTCCTCGAGCCCGACGTAGCCGCGGCCTGGCACCGCGGCGCCGAACTCGAGCGTGAAGACGTTGCCTTCCTCGACGAGACCGAGCGGGGCGTTTCCGTACCTGTCCCAGCGCGGACCGAGGAGCGTTCCGCCGTCGTGCGCGCTTCGTCCGAGCTGATGGCCGAGCGCGTATTTCGGCTCGGGGAGCCCCGCCGCGACCAGTGACTCGCGCGCGGCGGCGTCGACTCTCCAGCCGGCCACTCCCGGCCGCAGCTCGGCAGCGCCGGCGTCGACCGCCGCCCAAACTGCCGACCACGTGCGCTGCACGTCCTCCGGTGCCTCCACCTCGCCCTCGTCGAGCAGGTACCAGACGCGCTGCAGGTCGCTGCAGTAGTCGTCGCGCGAGACTCCGAAGTCCGTGTGTAAGAGCTCGCCCCGCCTCGTGCGGAGCTCGCCCGGTGCGCTGTGCCCTACTTCCTTCTCCGGCCCCGCGTTCACGGCCGGGCAGTGTGCCCGCTCCCAGGCGTAGCCGAGGCCACGGGCTTCCACCTCGTCGTGCATGAGACTCGCGATCTCGAGCTCCGTCAGACCCGGCCGCAGCGCACCGGTCACCCGCTCGAAGATCGCCTCCGTCTCGGCGACCGCGCCGCGGATCCGGCGGATCTCCTCGGCCGACTTCCGTCCGCGGAGAGCGTTCACGATCGCCTCGGACGAGACGAAGCGGTCTGCATACGCCGTCTCCGCGAGCGCATCGCGGAGCACGAGCCAGAGACCGTGCGTCAGGCCGTCCGCCGCCGGGTCGCTCTCCGAGTAGTTGAGCGCGATCGACCGCGGGGCGATCCGCTCCACGGCCTCACGCAGCGCGGGACGCAGGCTCGCGTCGTACGAGACGACGTCGTACGTGCCGAGCTGCTCGACGCTCGGTGCGTCGAAGCGGCCGACGATCGCGACGCGCTCGCCGTCCCGTGAGACGAGGAAGGCGCCTTGCCAGGCGCAGTAGGTTCCCGCGATCAGGTCGAGGCACGGGTCGCGCGTCAGGAGCGTCTCGCGGACGAACGTGATCCAGAGGTCGACGTCCTGCTCGGCGAGGATCGTGACCGCCTGGTCGAGCTTCTCCGGGACGAGCAGCGACGTAGCGACCACGGCCGGACGCTACCAACGGCGGAGCACCAGTCGGCGAACCCGCGAAGGGGCCTCGACGGCCCCTCCGCGGTCCCCCTCTTGGTGTCGCAAGAGTCAGTCCCCGCCGGCTAGCTCCCGGCCCCCAGGACCGCAGCGTTACCCCTGCGACTGGTGGAAAGCCTCGACCCGGACCGGCTCCCGCCGCCGTCGCCTGGGTCGTCGTCCATCGCTTCTCCCTCTCGTTGCGGTTCCACCCGGCGCCACCAGCACCGTCCGCAGAAAGGCCTCAATCGAGGGTACTCCCGCCCCGATCCGAATTCAAGACACCCGCGTCTGCGTTGGCCTCTGGCGCTACCTTCGCCTCCGTGGACGGTCTCGCGGAGCGGCTCTCGATCTCACCCGTCGCCCTCCGCGTGGCGCTCGTCACGTTCGTCCTCGCTTGGATCCTCGGCCCCGACGAGCTGCGTTCCGCGATCCCTATCTGGCTGCCTTTCCTGATCGCGCTCGGGCTCGAGGTCGCGTTCCTCGTGAGCGCGTTCCGCCCGGATACCCGCTCACGACCGGACCGTACGCCGCAGCCGCTCGACCGCGACCTCTACGGCTACGCGGGCGACTCGGACGAGCTGTTGCTCGTCGAGGACGGGGAGGAGGAGCTCTGGATCCCGTACTCGGGCGAGACCGACGACGAGCTCGACGTGCTGATCGAGGAAGCGCGCGAGGGAGGCGACGAGCTCGAGGACGAGCCCTCCTTCGTCGCCGAGGTGACGCTCTGGGACCGCCTGCGGCGTTTCCTGTTCGGGATCGCGATCATCGGTCTTCTCGCGTTCGTGGTCTGGTTCGTCGAGAGCCGAACGGGCTGGGACTCCGTGTCGGGCGAGACGAAGATCGCGGCCGTCGACCGCTTCTCCGCCGAAGCGTCGCGAATCGCGGGCAAGCCGGTGTCGATTCGCTGCGACGAGTCACGCGACTATGTCGGGTCAGTTCAGCACGCGGACGGCGTCGCCATCGTGGGCGGCGACCGCGCCTACCTCACGCCCGAGCGCTGCTACGACCTCTACCGGCTCGCGTTCGAGGGCGAGGTCACGTCGAGCCAGACAGCTCGTGCGGTCTCGGTGCTCGCCCACGAGGCGTGGCACCTCCGCGGCGTGCGGGACGAGGGGACGACCGAGTGCTACGCGCTGCAGTCCGGGGTGCGGCTCGGCCAGCGGCTCGGGCTCTCGCAGGACACCGCGCGCCAGATGATGCGGCAGCAGTTCGTGGAGAACCGCCTGCGCGGACCTGCGAGTGCCGAGTACATCGTGTCCCCCGACTGCCGTGACGGCGGTCCGCTCGACCTCGCGCCGGCCACGGACGAGTTCCCGTAGATCACGCGAGGCGCGCGATTCGGAGCGTCACGACCGACCCGGGGCGCCGTTGCGCGCCCGGGCCTGGGCTCTGTCCTACGACGACGCCGTCCGAGGTGGGGTCGTCGGTCGGCTCGTCGATCGTCCTGACCTCGAACCCGGCCGACTCGAGCTGGGCCCGCGCCGACTCCTCGTCGAGGCCGACCACGTCCGGCACCGGGACGGCGGCCGGCCCTGACGAGACCGTCAGCGCCACGGTGCCGCCGCGCTCGACCGCCGTACCCGCGCCAGGATCCTGGTCGACGATGGTCCCCTCGGGCCGGTTCGAGTCGATGCGGGTCACGGTCGAACGGAGCCCGAGGTCGCGCAGGCGAGTCCGCGCATCCGCAACGTCCAGGCCGGTCAGGCGCGGCACGTCGAGGGTCTGCGGCTGAGACGGCTCGCGCGGCTTGGCGACCTGGAGCCTCACCGTGGTTCCCTCGTCGACCTCCGTGCCGGCAGCGGGTGCCTGGCGGAGCACCGTCCCTGCCGGCCTGGAAGACGCGATGCGTTCGATCTCGACGACGAGGCCGGCTTCCTGGAGGAGGCTGCTCGCAGCGGTTGCCTCCTCGCCGACGACACCAGCGACCGCGACGGAGTCGGGGCCGCTGGAGACGGTCAGCGTGACGAGCCCGCCGTCCGCGATCTCGCTCCGGCCGGCGGGTAGCTGGCGCAGAACTTCGCCGGGCGGCCGATCGGACTGGGCGCGGCGGACGCGGATGCGGAGCCCGGCTCCTTCGAGGAGCGTGCGCGCTTCCTCGAGCGTCACGCCGGTGAGATCGGGTACCGGCCGGACGTCGGGGCGGGTGGGCGCACCCGGGCTCGTCGGCTCCGACGTGGTCGGGGCGGGAGTCGTCGCGTCGCCGCCTGGCGCCTGCTCGGTCGTCCGGGTCGTGGCTCCGGCATCGTCCTCCCGCGTCACGTACCAGACCGCCACGGCCGCGATCACAACCGCTGCGAGGAGCGCGAAGAGGGCGAGAGCCAAGGGCTCGTCGTCGAACGGCGGGGGTAGGCGACGGCGTCGGGCGGCGACCGGCTCCCGAGCGAGCACCGTCGTGGCCGCGGCGTCGGCGTCTCGTGGCTCCGTCGGCGTCGCGGTCGGAGGGTCTACGCGGTAGTGCTCGGCGACCGGCCACTCCTCCTCGTCGAGCGTGATCTCCTCCGTGTCCTCGCGCCCGTCGATGGCCGTCATCGTCCGGCGATCTATGCCCCGTCGTACCGGATCGGAAACAGCCGTTCTCCGCCGGACACCGGCAAGTTCCCCGAGGTTCCGAGCGGATGCGTGAACGAGGCGCCTTCGTGGTACCTACTCAAGAGAAACCGATCAGGAGGCAACGCAATGGCTACCCGAACGAGTGGACAGGGAATCCTTTCCCCCGACAAGACCGAGAAGCGAGACGAGATCATCGAGCTCCTCAAGACGGCGTACTGGATGGAGCTCGAGACGGTGATGAGCTACATCGCGAACTCGGTCAACCCGGACGGCGTTCGCGCGCAGGAGATCCGCGAGGCTCTCGCCGAGGACATCCAGGAGGAGCTCGGGCATGCGCAGCAGTTCGCGGACAGGATCAAGGAGCTGTACGGCGTCGTGCCGGGCTCACTCGAGTTCAGCGCCGAGCAGTCGTACCTGCAGCCGCCCGACGAGCAGACCGACGTCGTGCACGTCATCCGCGGCGTGCTCGAGGCCGAGAGCGGCGCGATCGAGCACTACAACCGGGTCATCGAGGCCTGCGACGGCGTCGACTGGGTGACCCAGGACATGGTCATCGGCATCCTCCACGACGAGGAGGGCCATCGGCGGTTGTTCGAGGGCTTCCTTCGGGAGTACGAGGCCGAGGGCCTCGCGTAGCCTCGGTGCCGCTAGCGGGTGCCCTCGGAGCATTCGCCGGTGTCGCCTTCGCAGCAGCCGAGCTTGAAGCGGCAGCGCGGGCATTGCCAGGTCCCGTGGCGCCACTCCATCGCGGCGTTGCAGCGGAGACAGGTCTCGGCCTCGCGCTGCGGTGCCGCCAGGGTCACCCGTCGAGCGTACGCCGCTCGGAGGACGGCTCCGCCATGCGGGGCTACGATGCGCCTCCTGGCACCGTGGCCGAGTGGTTAGGCAGCGGCCTGCAAAGCCGCGTACACCAGTTCGATTCTGGTCGGTGCCTCTAGCTCGCTCTCAGCTCGTGACGCGAGCGGGGCGAAGCGAGACGCGCGTGTGACGAAGTCGACGGACGGGCATTCTGCAGCCATGCCCGAGGCCAACACCGAGGAGAAACCCGGAGCTCTCCTCGCGATCCCGCGCACGGTGGAGCGTGCCGCGGGAGACCTGGTCCACCAGGCGTTCGAGCGCCTGCTCTCGTCGGACGTCGAGGTCAGGACTGCCGCCGAGGCGAAGCGCCAGCTCGCGGACCACGAGGACACGGAAGAGATGACGGACGCGATCCAGCGATTCGTCGCCATCGCGACGCCGGTCGCTCGAATCGCACTTCGCGGCGCACGGTTCACGCGCGTGCCGTGGGTACTGGTGGCGTCGTCGGCGGTGTCGATCGGGGTGACGGTTCGAAACGGCATCCGCGAGCTCCAGGCAATCGCGGCGCTGCTAACGCACCGTTTCGAGCAGGAGACGGGGTCGCCCCCCGATCCCGCGCTCCTTCGCAAGCTGACCCTCGAGCTCTATCTCAAGCCGCGGCGGGCTCCCGATGCCTCAGATCTCGGCCTGCCGCTCGCCCGGCTCGCCCGACGCTGGATCGTGAGCGGCGCGCTCGGTCGGAACACCCGGAAGAAGACCGAGAAGGCGCTGGATGCGGCGGAGCGTCTCGACCTGACGCGCTGACAACGACCGCCTCGAGCGGCCACGGTTGGTGGAGCGCTCCGACGCATCGCGACATACTCCGCAGGTGACGAGCGACGATCGACAGCGCCCCGGCCTTGCGGACGCTGCTGGTCGTGCGGCGTTCTACCCGGCCCGCGCCGCCGCACGTGCATGGCGAGGTCCGCTGGAGGAAGCGGTGGACGAGGTTCTCTCCGCGCCCGAGATCGCACGGGTGGTCGACCGCGCGCTCGCCGGTGCGTTGCCCGAGGAGATCGCACGATCGCTCGTGCGCCATCGAGTCCTCGAGCGCATCGTCGCTGAGCTCGCAGCAAGCGGGGAGCTGGAGCGCCTGGCCACCGAGGCGCTGGGGAGCCAACAGACGCTCGAGCTCACCGACAGAGTGCTGGCAAGCGACGAGATGCAACGCGTCGTCCGCCACGTCGCCTCGAGCCCGGAGCTCCGTGCGGCGATCGCTCAGCAGACGACAGGGCTCGCCGAGGAAGTGGTGGGCGGTGTTCGCGCGTCGGCAGTCAGGCTCGACGACCGGGCTGAGCGGGTCGTCCGGCGTCGTCCCCGAGCCGAGCCGACCGTGTACGGAGGGCTCGCGACCCGTGCTATCGCCCTTGCGACCGACGCAGCTCTGACGCTCTTCCTTCTGATGGCGATAACGGGCGTGGTTGCGCTCATCTCGTCTCTCGTCGGAGGGCTGCGCCCGGAGTGGCTGGCTGGTGCGCTACTCGGCTCCGGCTGGATGCTGCTTGCCGGAACGTACTTCGTGCTCTTCTGGAGCGCCGCCGGCCAGACGCCGGGCATGCGTCTGCTTCGCCTGCGCGTTCGCGGCCCCGAGGGGACGACTCCGTCGCTGGCGAGATCGATCGTTCGCCTGATCGGGCTCGTACTCGCGATCGTGCCGTTCTTCGCGGGTTTCATCCCCGTGTTGTTCACCGAGCGCCGGCGAGGGCTCCCGGACTTGCTCGCAGGAACCGTTGTCGTCTACGACGGGTTGCCGAGCTCGACGCAGGGCGAGAGCTGACGTGCGCCTCCGGACCTAACCAGACGGTGCAGCCGCCGGCTCGCGGCCTAGCTGGGACGACCGATGCGCCGTTTGCCGGAGCTCTCGACGATGGCCATCGCAAACTCACCAGCGACGGCGAGCACCTACGACGGGCGAGTCAGCGCGGCCTCGATTCGGCCGAGCCGCGCGTCGAGCAGACGGAAGTGCTCCACCGTCGGCAGCCCGGCATCGGAGGCCGACGGCTCCAGGTGCGAGGAGCCGGATAGGGCTGCCTCGATTCGCTCGAGCCGGGTGTCGAGCTGACGGAAGTGCGCCACCGTCGGCGTTTCGGTGTCCTCGTCCCTCTGCTCGAGGCGCGAGCGCGCGACGAACGTACTAGTGATCGCAGCGGTTATGACGGTCAGGAAGCCGATCCCGAAGAACATCACCAGCACGGCAAGCAGCCGCCCTGCGACGGTCGTCGGAACGTTATCGCCGTATCCAACCGTCGTCGTCGTCTGGACAGCCCACCAGAGCCCTTGTCCGAGCGACGGGTAGTTGTCGCGGTCGAGCGCCGTCATCACGAGGCCGGCCGCGAGCGTGATGACAATCGTCGCGGTGGCGATCACAATGGCGGCCCCGCGTGGCGTAGTGGCACGGTCGACCCAACCTTCGAGCCGTCGTTCGAACCTCGTCTCCGCCATGTCGGCTTGCCTCCTCAGTCGAGCGTATGGATTGCGAACGCGACGGCGAAGCCGAGCGTCGTTGCGGTTCCGACGAGCTTGCCTCCGTGCTCGTTTGCCTCGAGCATCATCCTGTCCGCAAACATGCCGGGGACGCGGCCTGCCGCTGCTCGCATCAGCTGCAACGCCGCAGGCCCGAGCCTCATTCGACCCGGACGATGCGATGCCATCGGGGACGGCGTACGGTGTGTGGATCCCGACGGCCTGTCGCCGGTCAGGGAGACCCAGCGAGGAGGACGACAGTGACTAGCGCAACCCAAGAACGCACCACACGTCTCTCTGATGAGGACACGGCGAAAGTGATGGCGCTGATCAAGGACTCCGACAGCGTCGAGTTGAAGCTGACCATTCCCGAGACCGAGCACAGCTCGACGGTCGCCGCGCTGAGGATCGATCCCCTGGACGCCCAGATCCGGCAGGTGTTCTTCTTCGACACGCCCGACCTGACGCTGTACGAGCGAGGCGTGGTGGTTCGCGCCCGCCGCGTGCAGAGGAAGGGCGACGACTCCATCGTCAAGCTCCGCCCCGTCGTCCCGTCGCAGCTCCCGAGCGGTGTCCGCCAGTTGCCGGAGTTCGGCGTCGAGGTAGATGCGATGCCCGGAGGCTACGTCTGCTCGGGCTCGTTGAAGGGGGTACCGAAGCCGGACGTCCGAGAGACGGTCATGGGCGGTGGGCGGACACGGAAGCTCTTCTCGAAGGAGCAGCGAGCCTTCTACGCCAAGCATGCTCCGGAGGGCGTTGCGCTCGACGACCTCTCGGTTCTAGGGCCGATCTTCGTCCTCAAGCTGAAGTTCGCACCGACGGACTTCGACCGCAGGCTGGTTGCCGAGATGTGGCTCTATCCCGATGGCTCTCGTATTCTCGAGCTCTCCACCAAGTGCGCCCCAGCCGAGGCATTCCAGGTCGCGGCGGAGGCACGGGCGTTCCTCACGGGGCAGGGCGTGGATCTCGAGGGTGCGCAGGAGACGAAGACCCGCAAGGCGCTCGAGTTCTTTTCCGAGCGACTGAAGGCAACAGCGGCCGGGTGACGTCGGCCCCCCGTTGACTCAGGAGGACGACTGGCCGTCGCCTGAATGCTTCGTGCAGTAGTCGACCGCCGCTCGAACGGTCGGGAAGAAGCGGTCCCGGTGTGTCGACGAGCGCCACGCAGGAGATTGCGAACCCGGTCGAGGCAGCCAGGGCTCCCGGATGACGGCGCAGAAAGAGTTCACCGAGCCGGTGGCGCTTTCGTCCACTCGACCCGGTGACCTTCCGCTTCCGCGTAGAGCCTCCAGGCTGAGCTTCGACCTACTCGCGCTCCGTGCTCGGTGCGAGCAGCAACCTACGGCCGCGTACGACGTACGTCAACCCGTACCGACGTGCGATTTCCGCAGTTTCCGATGTTCTTCTGGAGCTGTCGATTCGGGAGCCGATCTACGACGAGTGGGCTGTGACCCACTCGACGAGCGGAGCGGCGACCCACGTCGGATCCGGCGCTTCGTACAGCGCCGCGGCGTCGGTGTATGTCAGGTCGAGGATCGAGCCGCGCATCGGCCCGCGGAGGTAGCGAAAGACGACCCCGGCGTCGCGCGCATCGCTCTTCGCCTCGATGCAGTGCGCGTCGTAGCCGGCGTAGTCGCCGCTGCCGAGTAGAGCGATCCCATCCTCGATCCTCGCGCGGGCGAGCTCGAGCCCACCGTCGTCGGGGGCCAACGCGCGCTCAGGCGGATCGCCGTACCCGATCCCGTGATGGAACGGGTCGGCGGTGGAGACGATCACGGCGCCCTCGGCGAGCTCGGCGAGCTCCTCGATACCCGGCAGCCGCTCGGGGTGGCCGCCCGCGAGATAGGGGTACCGCTCGAGAACTTCGGGCCCACGTACTCCGCGCCGCTTCGTCTCCGCCGCCCAGAAGTGTCGGAAGCTGATCAACGCATGGTCCTCGCGCCACTCGCCTCGACCCTCGATACCCGTCCCCTGGATTCCCCAGAACGGCCACTCGGAAGGCTCTTCCCCGGCCGAGACGCGCATGCGAGCTTTCTCCATCTCGTCCGTGAACGCATGCAGGACGCTGATCACGATCACCCGATCGGCGCCGCTGTCCAGGCAGCCGTGAACCGCCGCCGCGGCCTGGTGCCCGCAGTCGAGCACTCCGGCATGGGGAAAGACGACGACACCCCCGGCAGAGAGCGTCGGCGCGAGATCCCAGTCGCGCCCGCGCTCCAGTCGCTCGAGCGTCCCGCGCTCTCCCATCTCGTCGTGCTCGGAGCGATAGAGCTCGTGGATCTGCTCTTTGAGCTTCTGACGATCGAGGGTCACTTCGGCACCGGGGACGCGTTCGCGTTGGAGACTACTCGCTCCGATTGCGGTACCTAGCGCTCCGGCAGCCTTCAGCATGGACTCGCGCCCTCGTGCAAGAGTGTTCTGGCTGAGGCATCGAGGAGGTTCCGAGGATGGACGACCGCCCCGCCTACCCCGTTCGGCTCGAAGGACGCCTGGATCCGGATCTGAGCCGCTGGCTCTGGGTCGTGAAGTGGCTGCTGGCGATCCCGCACTACATCGTGCTCTTCTTCCTCTGGATCGCCTTCGTCGTGCTCACGATCGTCGCCTTCTTTGCGATCCTCGTCACGGGGCGCTACCCGCGCGGCATCTTCGACTTCAACCTCGGCGTCCTCCGTTGGACGTGGCGCGTCTCGTACTACTCGTACGGTGCCCTGGGCACGGACCGCTACCCGCCGTTCACCCTCGACGAGGCACCTGACTACCCGGCAACGCTCGACGTCGCCTACCCGGAGAGGCTCTCCCGCGGCCTCGTGCTCGTGAAGTGGTGGCTGCTCGCGATCCCCCAGTACATCCTGATCGGCATCTTCCTCGGCGGCACAGGCTCGGCCGCCGGCAGAGCCCAGGACTGGGGTGGGTGGCACTTCTGGTACGAGGGAGGGCTCATCTGGGTGCTCGTCCTGTTCGCGGGACTCGCGCTCGTGTTCGTGGGGAAGTACCCGCGAGGCCTCTTCGACTTCGTCCTCGGACTCGACCGCTGGGTGGTGAGGGTCGTGGCGTACGCAGGCCTCATGACGGACGCCTATCCGCCGTTCCGGCTCGACCAGGGCGGACGCGACCCGGGCGGAGCCCCGGCAGCGGACGGGACGACCGTGGTGGCGCCGGTCGAGCCGCCGCCCGACACCCAGACCGTGGCGGCACAGCCGGCGTCTCAGCCACGTCCGCGAGGCGGCGCTGGACGCGTGGTCCTCATCGTCGTGGGAGTTGTCACGGCCTTGCTCTCGCTGGCCTTGCTCGCCGGCGGCGGGGCCCTAGTCGTCGTCGACCAGACGCAGCGCGACGAGGACGGCTTCCTGATGTCACCGAGCGAGGACTTCTCGACCGCGACATACGCGATCGTCTCCGAGACTGTCGACGTGGACTTCGGCGGCTCCGAGAACGCCGCGCGAGCCGTTCTCGGCGATGTCCGTATCCGCAGCGAGAGCGACCGCGACGTCTTCGTCGGAATCGCCAGTGACGCCGACGTCGAGGCGTATCTCACCGGCGTCGAGCACTCCGTCGTGACGGACATCGGGAAGGACCCGGACTACACCGACCGCTCGGGCGGTGCGCCGACGTCTCCTCCCGCCGATCAGGACTTCTGGGTCGTGTCGACGAGCGGGCCTGGCGAGCAGACCCTCGAGTGGAAGCCAGAGGACGGCCTCTGGAGCGCAGTCGTCATGAACTCCGACGGCTCGCGCGGAGTCGCCGCCGAGCTGAGCATCGGAGCCGAGCTCGACGCGGCGATCTGGGTCGGCATCGTGGTGCTCGTGGTGGGCGCCCTGCTCGCCGCGCTAGCGGCGCTCGCCATCACAGCCGGCGCACGCCGGGGCCGTGCAGCCCCGACCGCAACCGGCTGACGGTCGCCCGCAAGACCCCCGGGGGTTGGTGGCGCTCGACTCGGCTACTTCGGAAGGCCGTTCGTGATCTTCACCTTGTAGGCGAAGTAGAGGTTCTGTGACTTCGCCGGTTGGCTCGCCCCGGACACAGGCGGCGGCGCACCTGCTGCCGTGAACGGGACCGAGAGAGCCGCGACGAGCGAGGCGATCAGCGAGACGAGGGCTGTGCGGAACATCGTGTACCTCCTGCAAGTCGGCGGTGTTTCCCGTACAACCTGCGGAGACGCGAGTCCTTACGTCCTGCTCTCGCTCCGGATCCCGCCTCGGTGACGTTTGTTTCACACGCCAGTGGCCGTAGGCTCCCTGCCACGGCTCCTGAGATCACGCACCCGACGGCTCGATTCCGCTCGGCGCGCCGGTGGGGAAACCTCGCGACCACGGGTGCCGTCCTCGTCGTCGCGGCGGCGATCGTCGCCGGCTGTGCGGGAGCCCGGGGGAGCGCCGAACCGGACCTCGACGCACTTCTCGAGGGCGTCGTCGCCGCCGGCGCTCCGGGGGCGTTCGTCGTCCTCCGCGAGGAGGGCAACGTACGACGCGCGGAACGAGGCGTCGCAGACGGCACCCGCCGGATTCCGATGCGCGCCGACGAGCGTTTTCGTGTCGGCAGCGTCACGAAGACCTTCGTCGCGGCGCTCGTCGTCCGCCTCGTTCAGGACGGCAAGCTTTCGCTCGACGATCGAGTGGAGCGCTGGCTTCCGGGGCTGGTTCCGGGCGGGCGGACGATCACGGTCCGTCAGCTGCTGTCGCACACGGCAGGGCTGTTCGACTACGTCGAGGACGAGCGTGTGCTGCGCAACCCGGAGCGCAGATGGAGCCCGGAGGGCCTCGTCTCCCTGGCCGCCGCGCATCCGCCCGAGCGCTGGCCTCCGGGACGGACGTTCGCCTACTCGAGCACGAACTACATCGTCCTCGGGCTGATCGCCGAGAAGGCAGGCGGCGCCCCGCTCGAGCGCCAGCTGCGAGAGCGTCTGTTCGAGCCCTTGCGGCTCCGCCGCACGAGCTTCGTCCCGGGCTGGATTCGCGGGCGGCACATCCACGGGCATCGACCGCCGTCGCATCAGGGGATCGTCACGGGACCGCCCGAGGACACGAGCGACGAGCCGGCGTGGTGGACCTGGGCGGCGGGTGGGATCGTCTCGACCGCCGATGACGTGCAGCGGTTCTTCTCGGCGCTCCTACGGGGGCAGGTGGTCAGCAGGGCGTTGGTGCGAGAGATGGAGGTCCTGGTACCGGCGGGCTCGAACCGGTACGGCCTCGGGCTCGCCGCGTTCCCCACACCCTGCGGTCCGGCGTGGGGTCACACGGGGAACGTGCAGGGCACGATCGCGATCGCGTGGAACACGGTCGACGCGTCGCGCCAAATGGTCGTCGTCGTCAACACGTACCCCGTCACGGCAGAGCTCGAGGCAGCCGTGCGTGAGCTGCAGCTGGCTGCGTTCTGCGCCGGTGCGTAGCCGCGTGGTGGGGTGGTACGCGGACGCGTACCCGGAAACCGCCTGCTCGGCACCGTCGTACTGGCTGGTGCAGCCGAAACCTCAGCCGCATTCGTCGAGGAGGTTCGACCATGAACGCAGCTTCCGCGCGGCGACGTCGCATCGTGGCCGTCCCGGTGGCGCTGACTGCAGTCCTCGCGTTCTCGACATCCGCGTCCGCCGTGAAATCACTCTTCTTCGAAGAGACGGCTTCCGCCTTTTGGACCGTGCCGCACGAGTGTGCCGACGGCTCGAACGTGGAGGGGACGCTCTTGGTGCTCAGCACGCGCGACTTCGAGTCACCCGACACCGAGGACCCGGAGCCGACCGCAAGGGTGCAGTTCCTGGCCGTCTGCCCGGACGGCACCTCGTTCAGCTGGGGCGCTCCAACTGCGCCTGCCGCCATCACGAGCTTGCACCTGAAGAGCGTCCGGGCCATCGGTTCGGGAGTAGCCCGTGACAATCTCGGTGGAGCTCACGAGGTCTCGTTCGACGTCACGTGGACGGGCTTCGGCCCGGTCGAGACGACCGTCAACACCCCGGGCAGCAAGAGGAAGGAGCGTGCCGCCGCCGCGACCGGTCGGGTGACGTTCGACGGCCAGATTCTCGTCGACGGCGGGGCGAACCACCCGACACGGCCCGGCCCGTTCATCCGCATCGACACGGAGAGGTAGACATCAGCGGCTCCGAGCGCGGAGGCGGCGCCGCGCTCGGGCCGACCTAGAGTCCCGGGAAGGACTCTGTCTCGAGCGTCGCGACGGCCGCGTCCTCGCCTTTCGCAAGAAGCTGGAGCACGATCGTGAACGGCCCGCCCGCGGCGGGGAGCGGGACCCAGTAGTGCCAGTCGCGCTTCACCTGGTTCTGCGGCGGTGTGATCGTGATCGCCCGTTCTTCCTCGATCTGGTTGCCGGTCCGGTTGTCGATCAGCTCGCGTTTCAGCGTCAGCGGCTTGCCCTTGAACCCCTCGAGCTCGACGCCGAACAACACGAACGCGCCTCGGCGATCGAGCTGCGGCCGGGTGAAGCCGACCCGGCCCTGGTCGGTGCGCGCGAGGTACTCCCTGCGCGACGTGTCGGGATCGAAGGAAACGAGCCCCATACCGGCACCGGAGGAGGCCGGACTTGGCTCGGGCTTGAGGTCCGGCAGAAAGAGAAACAGCAGACCGACGATGGTGGCCAGGACCCCTGCGATGGCGCCGACGTCTCGCACCCACTTCATGACATGCGGGCCACCACCTTCGGGACCGGTGGGCTCGACCTTCGCGATGCCGCGGTTCGAGGCCGCAGCTCGACGTTCGGCCACGAGCGGCTCGATCGACGCGGTCACGTCGAGTGCGCGTACGGGCGAGGGATCGTGACTCGCCGAGAGACGGAGACGCTCGTGCCGGAGCCGTCCTCGATCGTGAAGACTGCACGCGCCCGGCCACGCTTGACGGCCTTGTGCAGCGCGAGCCGGATCACGTTGACACCTGGGCGGAGCACGAACCGCCGGTCGAGGATCTTCGCCTGCTTGCGCCAGACACGCGCGTGTCCGCCCGCCCCGCGGTTGAGGGCAATGACGGCAACGAGCTTTCGGACAGGCCCTCGGGTGACTCCAGCGCTTCGCAGCTCGGCCGTCAGTGGTGCAGGAAGTTGCGGAGGCGCAGGCGGTGGGGGCGGAGGTGGCGGTGGGGGCGGAGAAGGAGATGGAGGAGGAGGCGGGGGCGGCTGGTCGCGGACGAATACCGCGCGTACGGACGTGACCGGCCCGACGTTGAAGGAGCACGTCCGACTCGATCCGCAAACCTCACCAGACCAGCGCTGGAACCGTGAGCCCGGATCCTCCTCGGCCGTCAGCGTCACTCGCGTCGCGAAGTCGAACGACTCCGAGCAATCCGCACCGCAGTTCAGATCGTCCGGATCGGCGGCGCGTACGACTCCGGCGCCGTCGCCACCTTTCAACACACGAAGATTGACCCGGACCTGGAAAGGGGGGTTGAACGCTGGCCGGTCGAGTTCGAAGAACGCAACGCTGACGTAGTGCGGGCTGAACCCGACTCGAGTCCGGCAGACCGGGCTCGAGTACGACTTGTTGTCCGGCTCACACCACGTGTCGTCGTACCACTCTGTCGGATCACCTGCATTGGTCGGCTTGGCCGTCAGGGCGACTTCCGTGCCAGGCTCGTACCGGCCACACGTCGGACTCGCCGGCTCGCACTCCTCACCCGGTGGCGACCGCTCGACGGTGCCGTCACCGTCGATTCTCACGTGGAGCTCGAGCGGATCGAAGGTAGCCACGACATCGGTGCTCTCGTCGAGCTTGAGCCGACAGTCTTCTGGCTCTCCGCACTCCGACGCGCTCCAGCCCACGAATCCGTCGGACTTGGACGTCGCTTTCAGGACGACCACGGCGTTCTTCGGGACGCTGTAGTCGCAGCCTTGATCGGCGGTAAAGAAGTCTGGCTCACATGCCGGCAGCAGCGGATCCTCGTCGACGGACGCGTCGACCTTGCCGCTTCCCGCGACGTAAACACGCAGATTGACGGTTTCCGGCGACTGGGCGTGCTCGGCGGGCCGTGCTTGACCTTGTCCGGCGTGACCGACCAGGAGAAGGCCGAGCGCAAGAAGGACGATGCCTCGTCTCCAAGCCCGTCGAGTCGTGTTCGGCAGCGGTTCCATCGAGAGACCAGAGTCACCGAGACTCCAGCTCGAGAAAACGGGGAAATCCCCGGAACTTGACCGCGCCTCCTCCGAGAGGTCCCACCCAGCCGGGAAGCGTCCCCTTCGGTGCGTGGTGGAGAAGCGGTGAAGAGGTTGCTACGGCGCGGAGGCCGTCAGCGCGATCGGGCAGCGCCAGTACTCGGTGCCTGGCCGGCGGCTCTCGCGCGTGCACGAGTCCTGGACGAGGTTCGGGTAGCCGGTCAGCACTCCCTCGACGCAGCCGTGCCACTGACCGTCGGCGCCGGGCGGCGGCCGCACTTCCTGGCAATAGCCGACCAGGCCGGCGCGCTCGAAGAGCTTCTCTTCTTTCGCGACGAAGAGGCCGACTCCAACGAGTGCTGCGATGAGGACGATCTTCAGGAGCATGACCACCTGCCGTCTGGGACAGTTGAGTATCGGCAGGTTCGGGGCTACGCTCGATCCTCCTCTGCTCTGCGGACCGGAAAAGTAGGCTACGAGCCGTGTCTGCGACCCTGATCGACGGCAAGGCGCTCGCCGCGAAGGTGCGACGCCAGGTCGCCGAGGACGTCGCCGCGTTCGGTGAGCCCGTGTGCCTCGCGACGCTGCTCGTCGGCGACGATCCGGCGTCGCACATCTACGTCTCGAAGAAGCACGACGCCTCGCACGAGGCGGGAATCGACTCCCGCGACCATCGCTTCCCCTCGGACACGGCGGAAAGCGAGGTGCTCGAGCTCATCGCGGAGCTGAACGCCGACGACGCCGTCGACGGCATCCTCGTCCAGCTCCCGCTTCCCGAGCACATGGACGAGCCGACGGTCACGCGCGCCGTGGACTGGGCGAAGGACGTCGACGGCTTCCACCCCGAGAACGCGGGGCGCCTCTACCTCGGCGAGCCGCATCTCGTCCCGGCGACCCCCCTCGGCGTCATGCGCATGCTCGAGGAGTACGACGTCGCGCTCGAGGGGAGCGAGGCCGTCGTGATCGGCCGGAGCGAGATCGTCGGGAAACCGATGGCGATGCTCCTTCTCGCCGAGCACGCGACCGTGACGATCTGCCACTCGCGCACCGCCGACCTGGCCGACCACGCCCGGCGCGCGGACGTGCTCGTCGCCGCTGTCGGGCGGCCGGGCCTCGTCACTCCGGACTTCGTGAAGCCCGGCGCGACGGTCGTCGACGTGGGCGTGAACCGCACGGAGAAGGGCCTCGTCGGGGACGTCGACCCGGCCGTGGCCGGGGTGGCCGGGCTCCTGACCCCGGTGCCCGGAGGCGTGGGTCCGATGACGATCGCGATGCTTCTCGCCAATACGTTGAAAGCTGCGCGCCATCGCCGCCTCGGTCTTGCAGTGCCCGGGGCCTAAGCGCTACGGTTTCCGCGTTGTATTCATCGACGTCGACCTCCCGATCCGTGGGAGGGTCGGCGTTTACGTTGTAGGAGGAAAGTACGTGGAGCAGGGCACCGTCAAGTGGTTTTCGAACGAGAAGGGCTACGGCTTCATCGAGCGCGAGGGTGGTGACGACGTGTTCGTCCACTTCTCCGCGATCGCGATGGACGGCTTCAAGACCCTCACCGAAGGCCAGCGTGTGGAGTTCGAGGTCGTCCAGGGGCCCAAGGGTGCCCAGGCCGCGAACGTTGTCGCAGCGGCGAGCTGACCGAACTCGTATCGAGGTTGCGGCGGGCTCCCGAGAGGGAGCCCGCCCCGTTTGAGAGGATCGAAGCGAAGTGGCCATATCCAGGGAAGAAGTGCTTCACGTCGCGCGGCTGGCCTGGCTCGCGCTGACCGACGACGAGATCGACCGCCTGACGAGGGAGCTCGACCAGATTCTCGAGGCCGTGGGAATCGTGTCGGAGCTCGACCTCGCGGACGTCCCGCCGACCTCGCACCCGCTCGACCTCGTGAACGTCGAGGACGAAGACGTGGCGCACGAGTCTCTGCCGCTCGCCGACGTCCTCGCGAACGCGCCCGACGTCGAGGACGACCTCTTCAAGGTGCCGGCGTGGCGGTAGTCGACACGCTCAGGCTCACGGCGGAGGAAGCGAAAGGGCTCCTCGAGCGCGGCGAGCTCTCGGCACCCGAGCTGCGCGATGCCTACCTCGAGGCGATCGCCGAGCGGGACGGCGAGCTCAACTGCTTCCTGCGGACGGTGGACCGGGCCGACGGGGACGGTGTCCCCATCGCGCTGAAGGATGTCATCTCGACGAAGGGCGTCGAGACGACCGCCGGATCGAAGATCCTCGCCGGCTACGTCCCGGTGTTCGACTCCACCGTCGCCGAGCGGTGCGGGGCGGCCGGGCTCACGCTTCTCGGCAAGACGAACACGGACGAGTTCGCGATGGGCTCGTCCACGGAGAACTCGGCCTACGGTCCGTCGCGGAACCCGTGGGATCCCGCTCGCGTACCCGGCGGCTCTGGCGGAGGATCCGCCGCGGCGGTCACGGCGGGCCTCGCGCCGTGGGCACTCGGCTCGGACACCGGCGGCTCGATCAAGCAGCCCTCCGCGCTCTGTGGGAACGTCGGGCTACGGCCCACGTACGGGACCGTGTCCCGCTACGGCATCGTCGCCTTCGCGTCGAGCCTCGACCAAGTCGGGCCTGTCGCGAAGACCGTGCGCGACGTCGCGCTCCTCTACTCGATCATCGCCGGGCGCGATCGACGCGACTCGACGACGGTCGACCTGCCGTCGCCGGTCGAGCTCCCCGAGTCGGACCGGCTCGACGGCGTGCGCGTCGGCGTGCCCGTGCAACTCGAATCCCTCGATGCGATCGAGCCCGGCGTCCGGGCGGCCTTCGAGCGCACCCTCGAGCTCGCGCGCGAGCTCGGCGCCGAGGTCGGTGAGTGCGACCTGCCCATCTCGTACCGCTACGGGATGCCCTGCTACTACCTCATCGCGCCGGCCGAGGCATCGTCGAACCTGGCGCGCTACGACGGCGTGCGCTACGGGCCCCGCGCGGCGGGGGAGAGCTACCAGGAGCTCGTTCAGCGAACGCGCGACGAGGGCTTCGGGCCCGAGCCCAAGCGGAGGATCATGCTCGGGACGTACGCCCTCTCCGCCGGCTACTACGACGCCTTCTACGGGCAGGCGCAGAAGGTGCGCACGCTCCTCATTCGCGAGCACCGCGAGGCGCTCGAGCGCTTCGACGTGATCGCCACCCCGACCTCGCCGACCGTGGCCTTCCCGATCGGGGACAAGGCAGCGGACCCGCTCGCGATGTACGCCTGCGACCTCCTGACGATCCCCTCGTGCCTCGCCGGGCTGCCCGGCCTGTCGGTCCCGTGCGGTCTCTCCGAAGGGCTCCCGGTCGGCCTCCAGCTGCTGGGGCCGCAGTTCGGCGAGAACACGCTGTTCCGGGTCGGCCACGCCCTCGAGGGAGCGCTCGGCTTCGACACGGTCCCGGAGCGCTGGCGATGAGCGGCTGGGAGGCGGTGATCGGGCTCGAGGTGCACGTGCACCTGAAGACCCGCTCGAAGATGTTCTGCCGGTGCCCCGTCGGGTTCGGCGCGGAGCCGAACACGCAGACATGCCCCGTGTGCCTCGGGTTTCCCGGCGCGCTCCCGGTCGCGAACAGCACGGCCGTCGAGTGGACGATCAAGCTGGGCCTCGCGCTCGGCTGCGAGATCGCGCAGCAGGCCGTGTTCGCGCGCAAGAACTACTTCTATCCCGACCTGCCCAAGGGTTATCAGATCTCGCAGTACGACCAGCCTCTCTGCATCGACGGCAACTTGCTAGTACCAACTGCGGAAGGCGGAAATAGCATCGGGATCGTGCGCGCCCACCTGGAGGAGGACGCCGCCAAGACGATCCATGTCGGCGGGAGCACGGGGCGCGTGGGCGGCGCCGACTACTCGCTGGTCGACTACAACCGGGGCGGGACACCGCTCGTCGAGATCGTGACCGCGCCGGACATCCACGGCGCCGAGGACGCGAAACGCTTCCTCCAGCTGCTTCGCCAGACGATCGTCGAGCTCGGGGTCTCGGACGCCGAGATGGAGAAGGGGACGCTGCGCGTGGACGCCAACGTCTCCGTCCGTCCGCACGGCTCCGACGAGCTGCGCACGCGGACCGAGATCAAGAACATGAACTCGTTCAACTTCATCGCGCGCGGAATCGAGGCGGAGGTCGAGCGGCAGATCGCCGTTTGGGAGAGCGGGGGGGAGGTCGAGCAGCAGACGTACGACTTCGACGCCTCGAGCGGTGCCCTGACGCCGCGCCGTACGAAGGAGGAGGCAGACGACTACCGCTACTTCCCGGAGCCCGATCTCGTGCCGGTGGAGCCTGCTCGGGAGCTCGTCGAGCGGATTCGGGCGGACCTCCCGGAGCCACCGGCCGCGAGGATCCGCCGGCTCGAGGCGGAGCTCGATCTCGAGCGGGCGACGGTGCTCGTCACCGGCGGCCTCGACCGGCTGTGGGAGGAGACCGTGGCTGCCGGCGCCGAGCGTGTCGGCGCCGCGAACGTGATCGCGAACGCGGTGGTCGGCGCCGGCGTCGACCCCGGCACAGTCTCACCGGCCGAGCTCGCAAGGCTCGTCGACGCGCGCGAGCGCATCCCGCGGACGGCGTTCGACGAGGCGGTCGCGAAGCTCGGCGACCCCGGCTTCTCCGCGGATCCGTATCTCGCGCAGGAGGCGGTCTCGGACACCGGAGAGCTGGAGCCGATCGTCGCGCGCATCCTCGAGGCGAACCCGGGTCAGGTGGAGGCGTTCAGGAACGGCAAGGAAGGCCTGCTCGGCTTCTTCGTCGGCCAGGTCATGAAGGAGACGGAAGGGAAGGCGAACGCCCGAGTCGTCTCCGAGCTCGTGCGCGAGAAGCTGTCGGCGTAAGGGCTACGACCTCGGGATCTCGAGCTCGCGCCCGTCGTAGACGAGCGAGCTCTCGGACTCGACGTACGGCGCCATGGCCTCGCGCCGCTCGGCCTCGACGTCCGACAGGCGGTACGTGTCGAGCGACTCGCGCGAGGCGAAGATCGCGATTCCGACGATCTCGCTCCGATCCGTTGCGTCGCCCTCCCATGCCTTGAGCATCCCGTCCGGGAACTCCTTCGGCCGCCACGCGTCGCGGAACTGCTCGAGCGTCCCGGGGGTGATCGTCCGCGTGGTGATCCAGATGACGTACTGGCCGTTCGTCGTCGGGTGCTGGGCCATCGCGCCTCCTCTCGGTTCTCGGATCTGCATACCCCGCGCCGGCGAAGACCGAACCGGATCGCCGTCCCCGCCGAACAAGCGCCGACCGCTACCTCTGGAAAGGAGAGGGCATGAAGAGGGGATTGGCGCTCCTCGCGCTCGTCATGGGCGTCGGGGCAACGGCTGCAGCGGCGGCATTCGTGGGCGTGGTGGGGCCGTCCACGGCAGGTGCTTCCAGCCACCGCGAGGCACCCATGATCGGCGACGACCCGGCCGCGGACAACACGGACGTGTACGCGTTCGTGAGCCCGGACAAGCCGGACACCGTCACGCTCATCGCGAACTACATCCCGCTCGAGGACCCTGCGGGCGGGCCCAACTACTACCGCTTCGACCCGAGCGTGCTGTACGAGATCCACGTCGACAACGACGGGAACGCGCGGGACGACGTGACGTACCAGTTCCGGTTCGACACGAAGGTCGGCAACCGGAACACGTTCCTCTACAACACGGGGCCCGTCACCTCGCCGACGGATCCGGACCTGAACGTCAAGCAGACGTACACGGTGACCCGGATCGCCCGCGGCGACCGTACGGTGCTCGGCTCGAACCTGCCCGTCCCGCCGGCGAACATCGGCCCGCGCTCGAACCCGACGTACGACGCGTTCCAGGGCGTCGCCAACCTCGGGGGCGGCCGGCAGGTCTTCGCAGGGCCGAGAGACGACCCGTTCTTCGTCGACCTCGGGTCGATCTTCGACCTGGGCGGGCTGCGTCCGTTCAACGCGGCGCACCTGATCCCGCTCGCGACCGCACCGGGGCAGGACGGCGTCCTCAACTACAACACGCACACGATCGCGCTCCAGGTGCCGAAGACGGAGCTTCTCCGCGCTCCGGCTGCCGACGGAACGATCGGGGTCTACGCCAGCGCGAGCCGGCGAAAGATCAACGTCCTCCGTGGCGACGGCTCGGCCGATACGTCCGGTCCGTTCGTCCAGGTTTCCCGACTCGGGAACCCGCTCGTCAACGAAGTCCTCATCCCGCTCGGCCAGAAGGACCGCTGGAACGCGTCCGACCCGAGGGACGACGAGAACTTCCTCAACCGGTACACGAACCCCGAGCTCGCCGGGCTCGTGAACCTGCTCTACCCGGTGCTGCCGGACGCCCCGACCGCCAACCGCGCCGACCTCGTCGCGGTGCTGCTGACGGGCGTTCAAGGCCTGAACTTCACCGGAGACCGGAAGGCCGACCTGCTGCGTCTCAACACGGCCATCGCGCCGACCGCGAAGCCGAACCCGCTCGGAGCCCTCGCTGGTGACTTCCAGGGCTTCCCGAACGGACGGCGCCTCGCGGACGACGTGACCGACATCGAGGTGCGGGCAGTCGCCTGCGGCTACGGGCCGATCCTGGCCGCGGCGCTCGGCTTGTGCAACCTCTCGCCGAACAACGCCATCGGCGACGGGGTGGACGTGAACGAGAACGCCTTCCTGTCCAAGTTCCCGTACGTCGCCGCACCGAATCGCGGCTACGAGCACACGGGGCACAGGTAGGAGCCCTGAGGGGAGGGGTGGAGGCTCGGCGATGAGACGGATGACGACACTGCTCGTGGGAAGCGCCGTTGCGGCGGCGCTCGCCCTCGGCGGTCTCGTCGGGGGCGTCCTCGCCGAGTCTCCTTCCGCCGGATCTTCCGCCGCACCGGTCGCCGAGGCCCCTTCCCCGGCCCCGGTCCTTGCGGATCGGGTCCTGACCGGTGCGGCGGGAGGCGTGACGGCGGGAGCGATCGCACGACTCGAGAGCGAGAACCGCGCTCGCCCCGGCGACGCGGACGTCCTCGTCGGGCTCGGCTTCGCGTATCAGGTGCGCTGGCGCGAGTCCGCGGACGCGAGCTACCTACCGCGCTCGGAGGCGGCTCTGCGGCAGGCGCTCCGGGCGCGGCCGGACGAGCCGAACGCGGTCCTCGGGCTCGGGTCGCTCGCCCTGATCCGGCACGAGTTCCGTTCGGCTCTACGCCACGGAACGCGGGCGAAACGGCTCCTGCCGGGTTCAGCCCGTCCGTACGGCGTAATCGGCGACGCGCTGGTCGAGCTCGGCCGCTACGACGAGGCGTTCCGGGCCTACGACCGGATGATCTCTCTGAAGCCGAATCTCGCTGCGTACGCGCGCGTCGCGTACGCGCGTGAGCTGACCGGCGATCTCGAAGGCGCGCTCGAGGCCATGCGCCTCGCGCTCGAGGCGGCCGCGGGAGAGCCGGAGCCGTCCGCGTGGTCGCTCGTCGAGCTCGCGAAGCTCGAGCTCACGCTCGGCCGGGTGGCCGACGCGCGTCGTCACGTCTTGGGTGCGCTGCGCGTGTTCCCGGGCTATCCGTCCGCACGCTACGAGCTCGCGCGCGTCGAGATCGCCGCTGGACGCGTCCGCGCCGCGACCCGGGCGGCTCGCCGGGCCGCCGAAGCGGTGCCGACAGCGACCGCGGTCGCGCTCTACGCCGACCTCCTCGACCGCGCAGGACGCGGGCAGGAGGCGCGGCGGCAGCGAGCGACCGTCGGAGTGATCGACCGGCTCCTTCGCTCGAACGGCGTCCGCGTCGACCTCGAGTCGGCGCTCCACCGGGCCGACCTCGGCACGGCGCCGGCCGAGACGGTGGTACTCGCCCGCCGGGCGCGCGCCGAACGGCCGTCGATCCACGGTGACGACGCGTTCGGATGGGCCCTCGCGCGAGCCGGCCGCTGCGACCAGGCGCTCGAGTGGTCGCGGCGCGCGCTCCGCCTCCGCACGAGCGATCCACTCCTCTTCTTCCACCGCGGCTACGCGGAAGGCTGTGCCGGGAATGGCCAGGAGATGCGCAAGTGGTATGCACGTGCGCTGGCCCTGAACCCCGAGTTCTCGGTGCGGTGGGCGCCCGTAGCGCGCGGCGCGCTTCGTTCCTGATTCGCAACGAAGCCCCGTAGGTCGCATCCGTATCATCGGCGCGGCGATGCGGCTTCACGTCTGGAGGCTTGTGTCCGTCGCGGCGGTCCTCGCCGTCCTCGTCGTGCCGGTGGGTTGCGGCGGAGACGACGAGGCCGCGACGACCACGACCGAGACCCAGACGCAGACCACGCCGACCACCACCTCCGAGCCACCTCCGCCTCCACCTCCACCTCCGCCACCTCCACCTCCTCCACCGCCACGGCCGACCATGGTGCGGGTCACCGTTCGCGACGGCGTTCCCGTCGGCGGAGTCGTGCGCGAACGGGCCGACAAGGGCGACCGGGTCGTCGTGCTCGTCACCTCGAACGTCTCGGACCACGTCCACGTGCACGGGTACGACCTCTTTCGTGACGTCGGGCCGGGGATGCCCGCGCGCATCGCCTTCAGGGCGACGATTCCCGGCCGGTTCGAGATCGAGCTCGAGGACCGGCACGTCCCCATCGCTGAGCTGACCGTCACTCCGTGACACCGCTCGCGCATGGGATCGGGGGCGTTCGCGACCTCCCGGTCCCGGATTCGTTCTTCTTCGCTGGCGCCGCCATCGTCCTCGTCGTCTCGTTCTTCGCCCTCGGCGTCCTCTGGCAGAAACCCGAGCTCGAGAAGCGATCCGGCGGCAGCCTGCTCTCGCGCGCGCTCGACCGCGTGCTGCTGTCGCGGGCGCTCCGGGTGCTCGTGCAAGCCGTCTCCGTCCTGCTGCTCGTCGTCACGCTCTGGGCAGCGCTCTGGGGGTCGCCGATCCCGCTCGAGAACTTCGCCCCGACCTTCATCCTCGTGATCTTCTGGCTCGGGGTCCCGCTCCTGTCCGTCCTCCTCGGCAACGTCTGGAGCGTCCTCTCTCCGTGGCGGGCGATCGCTGACGTCTCGGTCTGGCTCCTCGAGCGGGGCGGAAGGGAGGCGCGACCGCTCTTCGACTATCCGGAGCGAGTCGGGCGCTACCCGGCCGCGGTCGCCTTCTTCGCCTTCGTGGCCCTCGAGCTCGCCCATCCGCGGCCGGCCGACCCACGCGTGCTCGGGGTCGCGGTCGCGCTCTACACCTACTGGGCGCTCGCGGGCATGGCCGTGTACGGACGCGAGCCGTGGACTCAGCGCGGCGAAGGCTTCGCGGTCGCTTTCGGGCTGCTCGCGCGGATGGCTCCGTTCACGGTCCGCGATGAGCGGATCGCGTTGCGCTGGCCGTTCACGGGCCTGGCCGGAGCGGATCGCATCCCGGGGACCCTCGCGGTCGTCGCGGTGATGCTCGGCTCGACGAGCTTCGACGGTTTCAGCAGGACGACGATCTGGCAGGACTTCCTCTCGGAAGTGCGCGAGGGCCTCGTCGACGCGTCGAGATGGCGTGTCGATCTCACGATCTCGCTCGTGAACCTCGCCGGGCTCCTGATCATCGTTCTCGCGGTTGCGCTCGCATACCTCGCTGCGATGGGAGTGGCCGGCAGGCTCGTGCGCCGCACAGCCCGTTCCCTGGTGCCCGAGTTCCTGCTCTCGCTCGTCCCGATCGCCTTCGCGTACCTGCTCGCCCACTACTTCTCGCAGTTCCTCATCCAGGGCCAGTTCGCGATCCCGCTCGCGTCCGACCCGCTCGGCCGGGGCTGGGATCTCCTCGGCACGGCCGGCTACGACGTGAACCTCGTCATCGTCTCGCCGGAGACGGTCTGGTACGTCCAGTGGTTCGGCCTCGTCGTCGGACACGTCGCGGGCCTCGCGATCGCCCACGACCGGGCCGTCGCGCTCTTCCCGAGCCGCAAGCGACGCTCTACGCTCTCAGGGCCCGATGCTCGCGCTGATGGTGCTGTTCACGGTGGGTGGCCTGTGGTTGCTGAACCAGGGCTGACCGGCGCGCTGCTCGCGCACGGAGGGCTCGCCGGAGCGATCGCCGAGGCGACGATCGCGCTCGCCGTCGTCGCGGTGTTCGCCGGTATCTGGTTCCGTGAGCGGAGCGCGCGGCGGGCGGACGACGAGGCCGCGGACGAGGTCAGGCCCGGGCCGGAGTAGGGGCGACGAAGCCGAGGTAGAGGAGGATCGCGGCCAGCGCGAGGAGCGGGGCGAGGGTCGCCGACACCGAGGCCTCCGAGTGCGCTTCCGAGCGCCGCCACGCCGACGCCCGCGAGGAGGAGGACGTTCCCGAGCGGCCGTCGCCTGAACGTCACGAGCGCGACCGCGAGCACCGCGAGCGTCCCCAGCGAGTTGCCGGCGATCGCGAGCACGCGGGCGGGCCAGAGGTCGAGCACGTCCTGAGCCTCGGGGACGTCGGTCCCGGAGAGCTCCTGCTGGAGCGGCATGGCGAGCGCGACCCCGATCGCGAGCCCGGCATAGACGAGGCCGAGCGGCCCCGCGAGCCGCCGGCCGACGAAGAGCAGCGACCCGACTCCGAGCAATGCCGCGGTCAGGAGCGCGCCGCCGAGGTAGTAGACGCGGAACGCGGCGTCGCTCCAGCCCGCCGCGGCTCCCCAGGCAAGCGCGCCGGCGGCGAGCGCGTAGGCGCCGAGCGCGGCGGCCCAGGCGGCGAAAGCCGCGCTCCGCCGCTCGAGCGCGCGCCGGACGAGGTCGGCCGAGAGGCGGAGCGCGATGAGCGCCGCCGCGAAGGCGAGAAGAGCGTCCACGCGAGGACAATAGTGCGGCGAGAGCAGCGGAAACCCGCATGGCTATGCCGAGAATGCTCCGGTACGCTCCACGGCGTGCAGCGACAGGTGGCGCTGGCGGTGGGGGCGGTTGCGGCGCTGGCCTTGTCCTTGACGTCCCTCCAGGCTGCGCCTCCGAAGCGGGATCACGCGTCCGCTTCCTGGTCGGTCCTGCCTCCCGGCCAGAGCGGCAGCCAGCGCGTCAACCGCAACGCGAAAGATCAGGCGGCCTTGTACGACGGGCTCACGCCGCTCGGGGGAAACGTCACGGCCGCCGACGTCGGTCGCTACTTCAAGCCTGCCCCACTCGGGCTCGGAGGTGACCGCGCACGGAAACGCGAGCAGCCGCGGCCCGGCGTGACGATCGTGCGTGACAGCTACGGCGTCGCGCACGTCACGGGGAAGACGGCGGCGGATGTCGCCTTCGGCGCAGGCTGGGCGACCGCGGCGGACCGTGGCACGCTCCTGCAGCTTCTACGCGGGCCGGCGCGGATCGCCGCGCTCGACGTCCCCGGGCTCGACCCGCTCGAGCTCGCGCTGTCGGGGAAGAACTTCGTCCCGAGCGCGGATGCCGAGGCGTTCCTCTCGAACCAGGTCGACGCATTGCGCTCGACGGGGGCCACGGGCAACCGGATCCTCGCGATCATCCGCGCGTACGCAACCGGGATCACGAGCTGGAACCGCGCCAACGGCGTTGCGGCGGCGCCGTTCACCGTGCGGGACGTGATCGCGTTCACGGCTCTCGTCGGGAAACGCTTCGGGACGAGTGGCGGGCACGAGGTGCGCAACTCGATGTTCCTGGACGCGCTCGGGAAGCGATTCGGAACGGCGGACGCGCGCCGCGTGTTCGCGGACCTCCGCTCGGCAAACGACCCGGAGGCGCCGGTGACCGCGGGCGGGTCCTTCCCGTACCAGCTCCCGTCCGAAGCGACGCCGGGGAGCGTGATCGTCGACGACGGCAGCTTCGTCGGCGCGTCCGTCGCGCAGGCGCCGGCGGCCTCGAACGCATTGCTCATCGGGGCGAACCGCTCGGTGACCGGTCGCCCGATCCTGCTCGCCGGGCCGCAGCTCGGGTACTTCTTCCCGGGGCTCCTCTCCGAGATCGAGCTCGCGGGGGCCGGGTTCGCGACCCGCGGCGGCATGTTCCCCGGCATTCCGTTCGTCCTCTTCGGCCGCGGCCCCGACTTCGCCTGGAGCGCGACCTCGTCGCAGGCTGACAACGTCGATCTCTTCGTCGAGACCCTGTGCGACGGCGACCGGCGCTACCTCTACCGGGGCCAGTGCACGCCGATGCGGCGGTTCTCTGCCGGAATCGTGAGGGCACCCGGAGTTGCAGACCAGCCCGTCGTGTACGACGAGACCGCGCACGGGCCGGTGCTCGGGTACGCGACCGTCGGCGGAAGGCGCGTGGCGATCTCCATGCAGCGCTCGACCCGCGGTCGCGAGATCCTGAGCACTCCAGCCTTCTACGACCTGAACACCGCGCGCGTGAGCTCTGCGGGTCAGTTCGTCCGGACGATGAGCGCCGTGGAGCTCGGGCTCAACTGGTTCTACGCCGACGACCGGGACATCGCGTTCTTCTCGAGCGGCCGGCTCCCACGCCGGCCACCGGGGCTCGATCCCGCCCTCCCGACAACGGGAAACGGCGACTTCGACTGGCGTGGCTTCCTCCCGTTCTCGGGCCATGCACGCGCGATCAACCCGAGTTCGGGCATCCTGCTCAACTGGAACAACCGGGCGGCGCCGAACGTCGGCGCCGCGGACTCGAACTTCTCGTACGGCTCGGTCCAGCGCGTCGAGCTCCTGGCGAGCGAGATCGCGAAGCGCCGGAAGCACACGCTCGCGAGCGTGACCGCTGCGATGAACAAGACCGGCACCCAGGACCTGCGCGCGATGCAGGTCTGGCCCGCGATTCGCAGCGTTCTGCGTTCTGGACCTGCGCCGAGCGCCCGCGCCGAGGCGGCTGCCGTCCTGGTCGACGTGTGGGCCGCCGCCGGCGGGAGCCGCCTCGACCGCGACCTCGACGGCAAGATCGACGCGGCGGGCGCAGCGGTGCTCGACACGGCCTGGCCCGGCCTCGCCGATGCGGTGCTCACGCCGCTGCTCGGGCCACTCGCCGGTCGCCTCGCGGAGCTGCATCCGAGGAGCTACGACGCCGGGCCGGCCGGCTCCGCATACGGCGCGGGCTGGTACGGGTACATGGACAAGGATCTGCGCACCGCGATCGAGCGGCCGGTTCGCGGCCCCTACTCGCGGCGCTACTGCGGCGTGGCGTCCCTCGCCGTCTGCCGGGAGGCGCTCTGGAGGGCGCTCGACGCGGCTGCGGAGAAGCTCGTCGACGCGCAGGGAGCGAGCTCCGAGGAGTGGCGCGCCGACGCGACGGGCGAGCGGATCCGCTTCGTCGCCGGCCCCATGCCGGACACGATGCGCTGGACGAACCGGCCGTCGTTCCAGCAGCTCGTGTCCTTCGCCTCGCACCGCCCGCGCTGACACGGCTGGCGCGGTCGTCCTCCGCCGCTAGGCTCAGGCGCATGGCGGGCAAGCGCTACCTCATGGCTCCAGGGCCGACGCCCGTGCCGCCCGAGGTGCTTGCGGCCGGGGCGCAGCCGGTGCTCCATCATCGCGGGCCCGACTTCCGCGAGCTCACGCTGCGCTGCCTCGGCCGGCTGCGGGAGGTGTGCAGGACCGAGAACGACGTCCTCGTCTTCACGGCCTCGGGCACAGGAGCATTCGAGTCCGCGGTCGTGAACCTGCTCTCCCCGGGCGAAGGCGTGGTCGTGGTCACCGCCGGCGAGTTCGGTGAGCGCTGGGTGAAGCTGGCGCAGGCCTACGGCGCCGACGCTCGGCCGCTCCGCTACGCCTGGGGCGAGACGCCGCGGCCCGAGGATCTGCGCGGAGCGCTCGCCGAGTCGGGGGCGAAGACCGTCGTCCTCGTCCACTCGGAGACGTCCACCGGCGTCGTCGCGGACGTCGAGGCACTGGCCGCGGTGGTGCGGGAGGCAGGTGCGCTCAGCGTCGTCGATGCGGTCTCGAGCCTCGGCGCGGTGCCGCTGGAGACGGACGCCTGGGGCCTCGACGTCGTCGTCGCGGGCTCGCAGAAGGCGCTCATGACGCCGCCCGGGCTCTCGCTGGTCACGGTGTCGGCGCAGGCCTGGGAGCGCGCGCGGGAGAACGCGACGCCGCGCTTCTACTTCGACTGGGAGCGGCACCGGAGCGCGCTCGAGACCGGCAGCACTCCGTTCACGCCTGCCGTGTCCCTCGTGGTAGCGCTCGACGCGGCGCTCGGGCTGCTGCTCGCCGAGGGGCTCGACAACGCGTTCGCGCGCCACGCGGCGCTCGGTCGCGCCTGCCGTGAGGGAGCGAAGGCGATGGGTCTCGAGCTCTTCTCGCCCGACGAGGAGCGCTCGGCGATCGTGACGGCCATCCTCACACCGGAAGGCGTCGACGCGCGCGAGCTCGTGCTCGCGCTGCGTGACCGCTTCGGCATCACCGTCGCAGGCGGCCACGGCGAGCTCGGCGAGCGCATGTTCCGGATCGGCCACATCGGCTACTACGACGTGTTCGACATCACGACGGCGCTCGGGGCAGTCGAGACGCTGCTCGTCGAGCGCGGGGTGGAGCTAGAGCGCGGTGCCGGAGTCGCGCGTGCGCTCGAGGCGTACGGAGACGCAGTTCGTGTCGGCTGAGGACGTGGAGCCGGACCGACCTCGCGTCCTCGTCCGCGAGCCGATCGCGGACTCGGGCCTCGAGCTCCTGAAGGGCAAGTTCGACGTCGTCGAGGACGGCACTTCCGACCTCGCATCGATCATCGGCGACTTCGACGCGATCGTGATCCGGTCGGCGACGACCCTCGACGAGCCGTTGCTCGAGAAGGCGAGCCGCCTGAAGGTGATCGGGCGGGCAGGCGTCGGCATCGACAACGTCGACGTCGACGCCGCGACGAGGCGCGGGATCGTCGTCGCGAACGCCCCCGAGTCGACAGTCGTGTCGGCCGCAGAGCACGCGCTCGCGCTCATGCTCGCGCTCGCCCGCAACGTCCCGCAGGCGCATGCAGCGCTGAAGAACGGTCGCTGGGAGCGGCCCCGCTTCGCCGGCATCGAGCTGGCCGGCAAGACGCTCGGCGTCCTCGGGCTCGGGCGCATCGGGAGGGAGGTCGCCCGGCGAGCCCTCGCGCTCGGGATGCGCGTCATCGCGTACGACCCCTTCGTCGCGCTCGAACGGTTCCGCGACCTCGGCGTCGAGCCGGCGACGCTCGAGGAGGTCTACGCGTCGGCGGACGTCATCACGCTCCATCTACCGCTGAACGACGAGACTCGCGGCGTGCTCGACGGCGGCGCGTTCGCGGCTATGCAGGACGGCGTGCGGATCGTCAACGCCGCCCGCGGCGAGCTGATCGACGAGGCCGCGTTGACCGACGCGATCCGCTCCGGGAAGGTCGCGGGCGCCGCGCTGGACGTGTTCGAGGAGGAGCCGTACTCCGGGCCGCTGCTCGAGCTCGACGAGGTGGTGGTGACGCCGCACCTTGCCGCGTCGACCGCGGAGGCCCAGGATCGGGCGGGTGTGATCATCGCCGAGCAGGTCGCTTCCGCGCTCGAGGGCGGGCTCGTGGCGACCGCCGTGAACATCCCGATCGTCGAGCAGTCGGACCTCGAGGTGCTCGGGCCGTACATCCCGCTCGCGGCAAAGCTCGGCCGGCTCGCGTCGTCGCTTCTCACCGGGCGCCCCGAGCGCATCGTGGTCGCGGCACACGGGCCGCTCTCGGGCTACGACACGCGGCTCCTCACCGTCGCCGCGCTCAACGGCGTGTTCCAGGGCCGCGTCGACCAGGCGGTGAACTACGTCAACGCGCCGATCATCGCCGCGGAGCGCGGCATCGACGTCTCCGAGCAGCGCTACGGGTCGTCGCAGCACTACACGAACCTGGTGCAGGTCGTGATCGCTGCAGACGGCGAGGAGATCGAGGTCTCGGGCACGACCGTGGGGCCGGAGCACCGCCTCTTCCTCGCCGGCGCGCTCGGCTTCGCGATCGACATCGAGCTCGCCCAGCAGATGGCGTTCCTCGAGTACAACGACATGCCGGGCGTCATCGGACGCGTGGGGACGCTGTTCGGCGAGGCGGGCGTGAACATCGCGAACATGGCCGTGTCGCGGACCCGCGAAGGAGGTCAGGCGCTGATGGTCTTCTCGATCGACAGCCCGGCCCCGCCCGACCTCGTCGAGCGCGTGCGCGACTCCGGCTTCGGCGGCGCGCGCTTCATCGACCTTGGCTGACGCCCGGCGCGGGTACCCTGCGCCCGTGGTGGCGGCCTGGCCGGAGCCCGTCGAGCGGGTTTCCTCGTACCTCCGTGAAGCGGGCGCCGAGGCGCGAATCGAGGAGTTCCCCGACGGGACGTCTACGGCCGCAGAGGCGGCCGCCGCGGTGGGCTGCGAGCTCGGCCAGATCGTGAAGTCGCTCGTCCTCCTCTGCGACGCGAACGCGGTGCTCGCGCTCGTCCCGGGCGACCGCAAGGTCGATCCGGCGAAGGTCGCCCGTGCCGTGGGCGCAGGTTCGGCCCGGATCGCGAAGGCGGACGAGGTGGAGCGCGCGACCGGCTTCACCCCCGGGGCGGTGGCCCCGTTTGCGCTCACGCGCGTCGGGACCGTGCTCCTCGACCGGACCCTGCTCGGTCATCCGATGGTCTGGGTCGGAGCGGGGTCGCCCAAGCACGTCGCGGGGGTCGCCCCGATCGAGCTCGCGCGGCTCGCACGCGCGCGCCCGGTGGACGTGATCGAGGACGAAACGTACGATTTTCCTGGCGATTCGCCCGGCGAGAGCGCCGGCGATGCTCAACCGAAGGAGCGCTAACGGGATGCAAGAGACCGAGAAGATCTGGATGAACGGCGAGCTGGTCGACTGGGCGGACGCCAAGGTTCACGTCGGCGTGCACGGGCTCCACTACGGCTCGGGTGTGTTCGAGGGGATTCGCTGCTACGACACGGCGAAAGGGCCGTCGGTGTTCCGGCTCCGCGACCACCTCGAGCGGCTCGACAGCTCGGCGCGGATCCTCTTCATGGACCTGCCGTTCACGGTCGACGAGCTCCGGGACGCGACGCATGACCTCCTCGCGACCAACGGCCTCGCGTCCTGTTACATCCGGCCGATCGCCTTCTACGGGTTCGGCGAGCTCGGCGTCGCGGCGACGGGCAACCCGGTCGACGTCGTGATCATGAGCTACCCGTGGGGCGCCTACCTCGGCGAGGAGGGCCAGCAGCAGGGGATCACGACGACGATCTCGAGCTGGGAACGCGTCGGCCCGAACGTCATCCCGCACGCGGCGAAGGCGACCGGCATCTACCTCAACTCGATGCTCGCGACGACGGAGGCGCGCCGCGCAGGCTACGACGAGGCGATCATGCTCTCGCACGACGGCTACATCGCCGACGGGCCGGGGGAGACGATCTTCGCGGTGCAGGACGGCGTGCTGCGAACGCCGCACCTCGCGATGTCGATCCTGCCAGGCATCACCCGGCACACGGTGATCGAGATCGCCCGCTCGCTCGGCTACGAGGTCGAGGAGACGCTCCTCATCCGGACGGATCTCTATCTCGCGGACGAGGTGTTCATGGTCGGCACGGCGGCCGAGGTGACGCCGGTCCGCGCGATCGACGGGCGCGAGCTCGGCGTCGGGCCGATCACGCTCGAGCTCCAGAAGGCGTACCTCGCAGCCGTCAACGGCGTCGACGAGCGCTGGACGGACTGGCTCGACGTCGTCGAGATGGCGCCCGCGCGCGCGTGACGCAGGTCGCCCGCAGGGTCGTCGGCCTGAGCGCGCCCTTCGTCGGCGAGCGCGAGGAGGAGCTCGTCGCCGAGGTGCTCCACTCGGGGCGGCTCTCGCTCGGCCCGACCATCGATCGCTTCGAGGAGGCGTTCGCCGAGGCCGTCGAGGCCCCGTACGCGGCGGCGGTCTCGAGCGGGACGGCAGGTCTGCACCTCCTCTGCGTCGCGGCCGGGATCGAGCCGGGGGACGAGGTGATCACGAGCCCATACTCGTTCGTCGCCTCGGCGAACTGCGCGATCTACGAAGGCGCGACTCCCGTGTTCGCGGACATCGACCCGCGCACGCTCAACCTCGACCCGGCCGCGGTCGAGGCGGCCGTCACCGAGCGGACGAAGGCCGTCGTCGCCGTCGACATCTACGGCTATCCGTGCGAGCTCGACGAGCTGCGCGCGATCTGCGAGCGGCACGGGCTCACCCTGATCCAGGACGCATGCGAGGCGCTCGGTGCCCGCTACCGGGGCGGGCTGGTCGGGTCCCAGGGCCCGTCGGCCGTGTTCGCCTTCTACCCGAACAAGCAGATGACGACGGGGGAGGGCGGGATGGTGACGACGCATTCCGAGGAGGAGCACCGGCTGCTCGTCAGCCTCCGCAACCAGGGCCGCGCTGACGGAGGTGGCTGGCTCGAGCACTCGCGCCTCGGCTTCAACTACCGAATCGACGACATCCGAGCCGCAATTGGCATCGGCCAGCTCGAGAAGCTCGACGAGATCCTCGCGCTCCGCCGCTCTGCGGCGGAGCGGTATCGCGTGCTGCTCGCCGACGTGGACGGGCTCGGCCTGCCGAGCGAGGACGACGCCCACCACGAGCGCTCGTGGTTCGTGTTCGTCGTCGCGCTGCCGCGGGGCACGGACCGGGAGGCAGTCATCGGGGCGCTCGACGCGCGAGGCGTTCAGACCGCGCGCTACCTCCCGTGCATCCACCTCCAGCCGTACATGCGCGAGCGCTACGGCTTCGCCGCGGGGCTGTGCCCGGTCGCCGAGGACGCGAGTGCACGCACGCTCGCCCTTCCGTTCCACACGCGGATCGTGGAGGACGACCAGGCCTACGTCGCCGACGCGCTCCGCGAAGCGCTCGCCGCGACCTAGGAGCGGGACATAGGTCGCGCGCCCGTCGCCGGCCGCGGCGCCCCCCAGGGCGAGGCCCTCGCCATCTGGGCTCTGCTCGCCGCGGACGTCCTCGCGATCCTCGTCGTGTACTCCGTGCTCGACCTCGACGAGCTGTACAGCGTCTCGCGTGGCGGCCTCGAGGGCGGCCTGGGCCGCGCCCTCGTCCAGCTGAGCTTCCCGGTCGTCGCCGGAACCGCGATCCCGCTCTCGCTGCTCGCTCTCGACGCGTTGCCGCGCCGCGCCTGGGTCGTCGGCGCGCCGGCGATCGCGCTCTGTGCCGTGATCGCCGTACCCGGAGTCGTCGATCCCGACGACCTCGACGCTCGACCGGTGAACGCGGTACCGGCGCTCGGTGTCGTCCTGGCGCTCTCGCTGACGATCTGGGCGGCGAGTCGGACCGGGCTCGGGTTCGAGCCCGCCCGGCGAGGCGATCGGATCCGGCTTGCCGCCGCCGCGCTCGTCGTGCTCGCCTCGCTTCCATGGATCACCGCGGAGCTCGGGTTCCACCTTCCCGGCGGCGTCTTCCTGACGGACGAGCCGTACGCGGAGCCCGGAAAGATGCCGACGGCGGCCGTCCACCTCGGCCACCACCACGGGCTCATGGGCTCCCTGCTCGTCCTCTCGGCGCTCGTCCTCTCGCGACCGCGGCTCGGGCAGCTCCGTCGCCTGTACTCCGCGCTCGTCTCGCTGATGCTCGTCTACGGCGGCGTCAACCTCGTCCAGGACCTGTGGCACGAGCAGGTCGTGAAGCGCGGTTGGACGTCGTCGGACATTCCCTCCGCGCTCGTTCCGAAGCCTTCGGTCATGTGGGCCGTGATCCTCGCGCTGACAGTGCTCGCGTACGCGCTCGGCTTCGCCCGCAACGAGGACGCCGCTACCGGCGATAATCGTTCGCGATGACGCCTCCGCGCATGGTCTTCCTCGGCTTCGGCAAGTACGCCCGCGCGGACAAGATCTACGCGCTCGAGCCGATCGTCGGTGACGATCGCGGCGGCGGGCGGCGGACGAGGGTCTGGATCGAGGGGGTCGAGCAGCCGCTCGTCGCGTCTCGCACCGAGCGCACGATCCTGCACGACATGGGAGCGGAGGCCGGCGACACGGCGCTGCTCGACGGCGCGCTCGACCTCGCCGAGCGGCTCGCGTCGGCCGCGGAGGAGGGGCGGGTGGACCTCGGCGACCTCGGTCGGCGTGCGCGGCGCCTGCTCGCCGCGACGTCGCGTCCCGCGGAGTCCGAACAGCTCTTCTGAGCGTGTCGGAGCTCACGGCGGGGCCAGAACCCGCCTGGTTCGAGGAGCTCTTCTCGCGCCCCCTCCACGAGGTCGCGCGCGAGCTGATCGGGTGCACCCTGCTCGTCGACGGCGTGGGCGGCGTGATCGTCGAGAGCGAGGCCTATGCCCCCGGCGATGCCGCGAGCCACTCGTTCCGCGGGCGCACGGCCCGGAACGCAGCGATGTTCGGGCTTCCCGGCCACCTCTACGTCTACCGGTCGTACGGCATCCACTGGTGCGCGAACGTCGTCTGCGAGCCCACGGGCGTCGGCGCGGCCGTGCTGCTGCGTGCGCTCGAGCCGATTTCCGGCCTGGAGGAGATGGCCGCACGCCGAGGGCTCGCCGATCCACTTCTGCTCTGCTCCGGGCCCGGCCGGCTCACGCAGGCGCTCGGGATCTCAGGCGCCCACGACGGCCGGCCACTCGACGGTCCGCCCTTCCTGCTCGTCCCGCGGACAGGCCCGCCGCCGGAGATCGTCACCGGCCCGCGTATCGGGATCTCGAGCGCGACCGAGCTTCCCTGGCGCTACGCGGCCACGGGGTCGCGGTTCGTCAGCCGTCCCCGACCACGAGCCTGACGGTCATCCCCGGCGCGATGGTGACCCCCGGGGCGGGCCGTTGCTCGAGAACCGTTCCGGCCGCACCGTCCTCGGTCACGACCTGGCCGTTGAGCTTCATCCGCTCGAGCTCGCGGCCCACGTCCTCGAGGCTCGACCCGACGAAGTTCGGCAGCAGCCCGTGCCGGGCCTTGGAGACGACGAGCATGACGTCGTCGTTCGCCGACAGGCCGCCCGAGCGTGGGCGCTGGTCGAGGACGATGCCGGGCGACTTTCCGGCGCGCGCGGGCTTGTAGACGACCTCCGCCCCCAGCGGCTGTGCGGCGAGCCGGGCGACCGCCGAGGCCTCGCGCAGCCCGATGACGATCGGGACGTCCACCTCGTTCGGCTTGCAGTCCGCGACGTCCTCGGGGCCCCGCGCGGAGAAGAAGACCATGAGCTTCGCGCCGCGGCAGTACTGGTTGTCGCGCAGCCAGCCCGAGTTGCGCCTGACGACCCACATCGGAACCGCTCCGAGATAGGGGCCGCTCTCGAACGAGACGTCCTCCGCGGTCTCCTGCTTCTCGCGGTCCCGCTGGTACCGCGTGACGAACTCCTTCCAGATGAGTGCCGGGAGCGTCCCGCCCGTGACCGGCTCGCCCTGGAACTCGGTCCTCATCGGCGTCAGCTCGTTCGGGTACCCGACCCAGACCGCGACTGCGATCTCGGGCGTGAAGCCGACGAACCAGGCGTCGCCGTAGTTGTCCGTCGTGCCCGTCTTGCCGGCGACGTCGACGCCGGGGACCGCGGCGCGGACTCCGGTGCCCGAGCTGACGACGTCCTCGAGCAGGGACGTCAGGAGCTCTGCCTCTCCCGGCTCGGTGACCTCGGTCGGTGTCGGGAGGTTGTCCTCCACCCGGCTGGTGCGGATCCGTTCCACGGACTCGACGACGCGCGGCTTGTCGCCGAGGAGCGACCCGTCCACACGCCGCCCGCCGTTGCCGATCGTCGCGTACGCGCGTGCCATCTCGAGCGGGTTGACGGCGACCGATCCGAGCCCGATCGAGAAGTACGCGTCGAGCGGGCTCCTGATCCCGAGGTCGTGTGCCGTCTTCACGATCGCCTTCGGCCCCACGAGGTCTGTCAGCTGCGCGTACACGGTGTTGTCGGACGAGACGAGCGCCCGCGCGAGGCTCACGCGCCCGAGGTACGTGTGGTCGTAGTTCGTCACCGTCCACACGCGGTCGCCGGCGTCGATCGAGACCTTCTTCGACTCGAGCTCCGTCAGGGGCGAGATGCCCTGCGCCATCGCGGTCGCGAGCACGATCGGCTTGAACGCCGAGCCGGGCTGGCGGCGCGCCTGCGCGGCGAGGTTGAACTGGCTCTCGCGGAAGTTCCGGCCGCCGAACATCGCTCTGACGGCGCCCGTCTTGAGGTCGATCGCGACGAGCGCGGCCGCAGGCCCGTTCGGGTTCCGGAGGACGCGCTCGATAGCGCGGCGCGCGTGCTGTTGGAGCTTGAGGTCGATCGTCGTCTGGACCTTCAGGCCGCCGCCGAAGACCCGCCCCGCGCCGTACTTGGCGACGAGCTGGTCCTTCACGTAGTTGACGAAGTACTGCGCCGGCCCCGCGTTGTCGGGCAGGCGCACGTCTTCCTCCTTCGGCAGCGGCGCCTCGGCTGCGCGCCGGTGCGCGCGCCTCGTGATCTTCCCCTGCTCGAGCATGACGTTGAGGACGTACTTCCGGCGGAGCGTCGCGTTCTCGGGGTTTGCGACCGGGTCGTAGCGGGCCGGATCGGCCGGGATGCCCGCGAGCAGCGCGGCCTCGTGCAGCTCGAGGTCCCGCGCGCTCTTCTTGAAGTACGTGCGGGCGGCCTGCTGGATGCCATAGGCGCCGTTTCCGAAGTAGATCGTGTTCAGATACGCCGTGAGGATGCGGTCCTTGCTCCAGCGCTGCTCGAGCTGCCAGGCGAGCGCGGCCTCGCGCACCTTGCGGGCGATCGTCCGCTCGTTGCGGATGTAGGCGTTCTTCACGAACTGCTGGGTGATCGTCGAGCCTCCCTCGACGAACCCCTGGTTGCGGATGTCCGCCCAGAGAGCCCGCGCGACGCCTCGCAGGTCGATCCCGTCGTGGTCGAAGAAGCGCTGGTCCTCGGTGGAGACGATCGCCTGCCGCATGATCGGCGCGATGTCCTCGGTCTCGACGAGCACACGGCTCTCGTCGCCGCGGAGGACGGCGAGGACGGAGCGGCCGTTCGACGCGTACACGACCGTGTCGACGTCCGAGCGCTCCGCCGCCGGGTCGAGCGAGGGGATCTCGCTCGCGACCGCGCGCACGAGCCCGAACGAGAATGCGAGCCCTGCGAGCACGAAGAGGACGGCGAGCAGGGCCGCCAGTCTCCGCTTGCGAACCCGCCGCCGCCTCGGAGGCAGCAACCCCTTCTCCCTGCGTCGTCGCAAGGGGTGAAGTGTTGCAGCTTGTCGGCGGTACCGACGGGGGCCTAGACGGGCTCGGAAGCGACGACGAGCGGCAGGGTCGGCGTCTCCGCGCCGCCCGCGTCCTCGATCGTCACGGCCACGACGTCGCCCTCGTCGACCGTACCGTCGACGGACACGAGCTCGACGTCGTCCTCACCGGCGAAGAGACCCGCCGGGGCCGCCTCGCCGCCCTCCACGACCCACATCTCGTAGGTCTTTCCCGACGGAGCCGGGCCAAGGCTGCCGAGCACGAGCGCCGCCTGCCCGTCGCCGCCGACGACCAGCCGTCCTTCGCCCGTTGCGAGCGAGACCGTCCGCGCGTCCGGGTCTGCAAGCACCGCTGCCGCGCGACGCTGGTTCTCGAGCGCCGTTCGTGCCTCGTCGAGGTCGCCCGAGAGCTGCGTCGCCCAGACGCCGACCGCGACGGCTACCACCGCAGCCACCGCTGCCGCGACGCCCGCGACCACCGGGACGACGCGTCTCCGCGGAGGCTCGAAGGCTACGACCGTCTGCGGCTCCGCGCGTGCGGCGGACAGGATGCGGTCGCGCAGCTCGGGCCGCGGGGTCGGGCCGGTCGCCGCCACCGCGAGCGCCTCGGTGACGCTCGAGAGCGACGCGAGCTCGTCCTGGCACGATTCGCAGTCGCGCAGGTGCGCCTCGTACTCGCCGCGCTCCTCGGGATCGAGGGCGTCGAGCGCGTAGGCCGCCGTCAGCTCGTGAATTCCGGTCTCCATGACCCTTCCTCTTGTGACTCGTCGAGAAGCTCGCGCAGACGGGCAAGCCCGGCGAACATCCGGCTCTTGATCGTGCCGAGAGGTACTCCGAGCCGCTCCGCGAGCTCGGACTGAGAGTAGCCGCCGTAGTACGCGAGCTCGATCGCCTCGCGCTGTGTGTCAGGGAGCTGCGCGAGCGCCGCTTGCACCCTTTCACGCTCGTAGCGGAGCCATGCGGCCTCGTCGGTCGGCGCCTCCGACTCCCCCGCCCGTACGGGCATCTCGTCGGGCAGCGGCTCGGCCCGCCGGCGTTCTTCCCGCCGGACGAGGTCGACGGCCCGCCGGTGGACGAGCGTGAGGATCCAGGTGCTCGCCTTCGCCCGCTCCGCGCGGAACGCCGCGGCGGTCCGCCAGACGGCGAGGAAACCCTCCTGGACAGCGTCCTCCGCGAGTCGCTCGTCGCGGACGATGCGGAGCGCGAGCCCGTACGCGATGCGACTGACCCGGTCGTAGAGCTCAGCGAGGGCGGGCTCGTCGCCCCGGGCGACGAGCGCGACCAGGGCCTCGTCGGACAGATGGGCGTGCTGGCGGCGCATCGACCACGGGGTCTCGGAACGGCCGAACGCTACCACGGTGTGGGCGAGAACCTCCATCGGCGTTGTTCGCACGGGAAGTGGCTTTCGGTTCAGTCCGGATTACGCCTCGCACGGCCCTTCGAACCGGCGTCCGGCGACCCGCGAACAACCCGCGTTCCCGACGCACTGCAAAGGAGTGAACATGTCAAGAGGGATCGCCGCGGCGCTGGTCGTCGCGCTGCTGACAGCAGCAGCCGTCGCCGGTGCCACGACTCTCGGTCCTGAGGACGGCACGGCTTCGAGCCACCGGGAGGCTCCGCTCATCGCGGAGGACCCGTCCGCCGACCTCACGGACGTCTACGCGTTCCGGAGCCCGGACAAGCCGAACACGGTCACGGTGCTCGCGAACGTGATCCCGGCAGAGGATCCGGCCGCAGGGCCGAACTGGTACACGTTCTCGCCGAGCGCGCGCTACAACCTCAAGATCGACACGAACGGGGATGCGCGCCCCGACGTGACGTACCGGTTCCAGTTCCGGACGAAGACGGGTCCGTTCTTCCTCGGCGACACCGCCCAGCCGTTCACGGTCTCGCGCGTCACGCGGTCCGGGGACGCGACGGTCGTCGCCAGGGGTACGACCCCGCCGAACAACATCGGGCCGCGGTCGACCCCGAACTACCGCTCGCTCGTCACGAAGTCGATCGTCTCGTTCGACGGTGGCAGCTCGCGGGCGTTCGCCGGTCAGCGTGACGACCCGTTCTTCGGCGACATCGGCGCGATCTTCGATCTCGTCGCGATCCGCAAGGGCACCGGCAACATGGGCGGCGGCAAGGACTTCTTCGCCGGCTACGGCGTCCACACGATCGGCGTGCAGGTGCCGATCGCGCGGCTCGACGCGAGGAACGGGATCATCGGTGTCTGGGCGTCAGTCGACCGCCGCAAGGTCACGACCAGGCGCGTCACCGGCTCCCGCGACTCGGGCGCCTGGATCCAGGTCAACCGGCTCGGCAACCCGCTCGTCAACGAGGTCATCATCCCGACAGGCCTCAAGGACCAGTGGAACGGGCTGCAGCCGTGGCAGGAGGGTCGCTTCCGCAAGTACTACGACCAGCCGATCCTCGCCGCGGTCATCAATCAGCTGTACAAGCTGGACGTGCCCGAGACCGGGCGCGACGACCTCGTGGCGGTGCTGCTCACCGGCGTGCCGAACCTGAACCAGAACACCGGCCGGCTCGCAGAGGTGCTCCGCCTCAACCTGAACATCTCCGTGACGCGGAGCCCGAAGCGGCTCGGTGTGCTCGCGGGCGACAACCAGGGCTGGCCGAACGGGCGCCGGCTCGGCGACGACGTCATCGACATCGCCGAGCAGGCCGTGGCCGGTTTCCTCAAGGGCAAGCAGGTGCCGCTCGGCGACGGCGTCGACGGCGACGACCGGAAGCTCCTCGGATCCTTCCCGTACATCGCGGATCCGCAGAGCGGCTTCGACAACACCAAGGGCAAGTAGATCGTCTCCGGGGCCCGTCCATCGGGACGGGCCCCGAACCGCCGCGAACCGACCACGCGGCGGCGGCGAATGACGCGCGTGAAGCTCCTCGCTGCCGCGCTCATCGCATTCACCGCGTTCCTCGTCGCACCTGCCGTGGCGATGGCGCACCCGCTCGGGAACTTCACGACCAACCAGTACGCGGAGGTCGTGGCGTCGGGCGATCGCCTCTACGTCGTCACCGTCCTCGACCTCGCGGAGATCCCGACCTTCCAGGCGAAGGACGAGCTCCGGGCGGTCGGCCGCGCGGCGTACGGAGACCAGCTGGCGGCGAGCGTGCGGCAAGGGCTCCGGGTTCGCGTGGACGGCCGTGCGCGCCCGCTCGCCGAGCTCGAGCGGCGGCTCACGTTCCCGCGCGGCGTCGCGTCGCTGCGGACGACGCGCCTCGAGCTCGTGCTCGATGCGGGTGTGGTGGACGCGGCTACGCCCGTCGCCGTCGAGAACACGGCCTTCGCCTCGCGGATCGGCTGGAAGGAGATCGTCGTCCGCGCCGAGCGCGGCGCGTCGATCCGGGAGAGCAACGTGCCCGCGACGAGCGTCAGCGACCGGCTCCGCTCGTATCCGCAGGATCTGCTCTCGAGCCCGGTCGACACCGCGTCGGCCTCCACCCGGCTCGTGGGCGGCGACGGTCCCGGCGTTGCGCCCACGCTCTCGTCCCCGGTCGACGAAACGACGCGCGCGACGGGAGCGGGGGACGGCGGCTTCGCGTCGCTCATCGAGGAGAAGGACCTGAGCACGGGCTTCGTGCTGCTCGCACTCGTCCTCGCGCTCTTCTGGGGCGCGGCGCACGCGCTGACGCCCGGGCACGGGAAGGCAATCGTCGCCGCGTACCTGGTCGGCACCAAGGGAAGGCCGCGGGACGCGCTCGCGCTCGGTGGCATCGTCACGGTCACGCACACGATCGGCGTCTTCGCGCTCGGGATCGCGACGCTCGCGCTCTCCGAGTTCATCGTCCCCGAAGACCTCTACCCGTGGATGAACCTCGTGTCCGCGCTGCTCGTGGTGGCGGTCGGGTTCGCAGTGCTCCGCGGGCGCGTGACGGCCGCGCTCTCTCCGGCACGCGCGCACGCGCATCAGCATCACCACCACGCCGACGGGCACCACCACCACCACCACCACCACCACGGGCACGACCACGACTCGATGACGCCCGACGAGCACGCCCGCGCGCACCTTCCGAGCGAGGGCAGCGGCTGGCGAGGCCTGCTCGCGGTCGGTATCTCCGGAGGGATCCTCCCGTGCCCGACCGCTCTCGTCGTCCTCCTCGCGGCGATCTCGCTCCATCGAGTCGCGTTCGGCCTCGTGCTCATCGTCGCGTTCAGCATCGGGCTCGCTTCGGTCGTCTCCGGGATCGGCCTGCTCGCAATCGGCGCCCGCAGCACGTTCAGCCGGATGAGCTTCGAGGGCGGCGTCGTCCGCGCGCTGCCCGCCGTCAGCGCGCTGCTCGTGTTCGGAATCGGCGTGACGATGACCGTACGTGCGCTGCCCGGCATCCTCTGATCCGGCCGGCTTCTCCTCGCACTTCCTCCAAGTTGCGACCTCGTCGCAACTGCGAGTGAACCGCTCACGCGAGACCGTCGAACAAGCAACGTGACAGTCGCGCATCCGACCCCGCCGCTTGCCGCCGGAGACGTGGAGGAGGCCGTCGCCGTATTGCGCGATCGTGGCCTCCGCGCTTCGGCGGCACGGCGCGTCGTGCTCGAGGTGCTCTTCCACGCCGCTCGGCCGCTGACGGCCGAGCAGATCGCGGAAGGTGTTCCCGACCGCGTCCCGCGCTCGGATCTCACGTCCGTCTACCGGAACCTCGAGACCCTGGAAGAAGTCGGCCTCATCCGCCATCTCCACGTCGGCCACGGCGCGGGTCTCTACGCGCTCGCGGCCACCGAGGAGCGGGAGTACCTCGCGTGTGAGGTCTGCGGCTCGGTACAGCAGCTCGATGTGGGAGAGCTCGAGGACGTGCGCCGAGCGATCCAGGAGCGGCACGGCTTCGTGGCGAGCTTCCGCCACTTCCCGATCGCCGGGCTCTGCTCGACGTGTGCGGCGGATGCGCTCAACCCGAGTGAGGAGGCACACACGCATGTTTGACCTGCTCGCGCTGCACATCCCGGACGGTTTCCTGTCGAACGGGGTAGCAGCGCTCTGCTGGCTTCCGGCCATCGCCGCCATCGCGATCGGACTGCGGAAGTCGACCGCCGAGCTGATCGAGCCGAGGATTCCGCTCCTCGGCGTGACCGCGGCGTTCGTCTTCGCCGCCCAGATGCTCAACTTCCCGATCGCCGGCGGCACGAGCGGCCATTTCCTGGGCGCCGCGCTCGCCGCCATCCTGCTCGGCCCGTGGGTCGCCTGTGTCGCGATGGCGGTCGTGATGACGATCCAGGCGTTTCTCTTCGCCGACGGCGGGATCACCGCCCTCGGCGCGAACATCCTGAACATGGGCGTGCTCGGGGCCCTGCTCGTCGGCTACCTCATGCTCCGGACGCGCGACGTGCTGCCGAAGAGCCGCCTCACGTTCCTCGCGATCACGGGCGTCGGCGCCTGGCTCGCCGTGATGGCCGGCGCGGCGGCGACCTCGTTCGAGCTCGCGCTCTCGGGCACGATCCCGCTCGGGACGGTGCTGCCGGCGATGCTCGGCGTGCACACGCTCATCGGCATCGGCGAGGCGGTCATCACCGTCGTCGCCGTCGGGGCGGTCCTCGCGACCCGGCCGGATCTCGTCGCGGTGCGGGACCTCACTCCGGAGGAGAAGGCCCGCCCCCTGCCCGCACCGATCCCGGAAGGAGCCTGATATGCGCCGCCTCTCCGTCACCGTGTTCACGGCGCTTGCGCTCGCCCTCGCGGTCGGGCTGGCAGTCGCCGTGTCTCCCTATGCCTCGGCGTCGCCCGACGGCCTCGAGAAGGTTGCCGAGAAGAACGGCTTCCTTGAGGAGGGGATGCTCGCGCCGCTCCAGAACGACTCGCCTATTCCGGACTACGCCTTTCCCGGCATCGAGGACGAGCGGATCGCGACGGGCATGGCCGGGTTCGCCGGCACGCTACTCGTGTTCGGGATCGCTCTCGCGATCGGCTGGCTGTTCCGGCGTCGGCACTCGTCCGGCGCGGCCGCGCCGGCAGGGGCGTGAGCAACTCGCTCGAGCTGACAGGGCTCGCCGGTGACCCGGCGAGCCCTGTCCATCGCCTCGACCCGCGCGCGAAGCTCATCGGGCTGCTCGGGATCACGGTCGTGGCGGTCTCGACCCCGTTCTCCGCCTGGCCGGTCTGGGTGGTGTGCGCGCTGCTCCTCGTGGCGGTCGCCGCGACCGCGCGCATCGGGCCGCGGGTCGTCTGGCGGCGCGGGCGGGTGGTCCTTCCGCCCGTCCTGCTCGCCGCCGCGTTTCTCCCGTTCGTCCGCCCAGGCGGCGAGACGATCGACGTCGGTCCCTTCACCGTGACGACCGCGGGCCTCGAGACCTTCGCCGCGGTGACCGCGAAGGCGACCATCGGTGTCGTGAGCGCCGTGCTGCTCGGTGCGACGACTGCGTTCCCGTCGGTTCTGCGCGGCCTCGAGTCGCTCCGCGTTCCGCGCCTCTTCGTCCTGATCGCCGCCTTCGCGTACCGCTACCTCTTCGTGATCGTCGACGAGGTGCAGCGCATGCGGGCGGCCCTCGCCTCCCGCGCGTACCGCCCGCGGACGCTCCTGCACGCAGGTGCCGCGGGACGCGTGGCGACTGCGCTCTTCCTGCGCACGTACGCCCGCGGCGAGCGGGTGTATCTCGCGATGCTCTCGCGTGGCTACGCGGGCAGCATGCCGCAGCTCGAGCCACTCTCGTTCGCCCGTGCAGACGTCGTCTTCCTCGTGCTGGTCGCCGGCCTGCTCGTCCCGGCACGAGCGCTGGTCGGGCTGACATGAGTTGCGCGGTCCATGCGAGGAACCTCGTCTTCCGCTACCCGAGCGGGGAGAGCGCGCTGGACGGCCTCGACCTCCACGTCGAGCACGGCGAGCGGGTCGCGGTGCTCGGGCCGAATGGAGCCGGCAAGACGACGTTCGTGTTTCATCTCAACGGGCTTCTGAACGGCGAAGGCGACCTGGAGGTCGCGGGTGTCGACGTTCGCAAGGAGAACCTTCGCGAGCTGCGCTCGCGCGTCGGCATCGTCTTCCAGGATCCGGACGACCAGCTGTTCATGCCGACCGTGCGCGAGGACGTCGCGTTCGGGCCGCTCAACCTCGGACTATCCCGCGACGACGCGCTCGCTCGCGTGGACGAAGCGCTCGAGACCGTCCGTATGGGTCACGTCGCGGAGCGGGCGCCGCACCAGCTCTCGATGGGCGAGCGGCGGAGGGTTGCGATCGCGACGGTGCTCGCGATGCGGCCGAGTCTGCTCGTGCTCGACGAGCCCTCCGCGAACCTCGACCCGCGCTCCCGTCGTGAGCTGATCGACGTGCTCGCCGGCATCGAGCGCACGATGCTCGTCGTCACCCACGACCTGCCCTTCGCCGCCGAGCTCTGCGAGCGGGCGGTCGTCCTCGCGGGAGGGCGCGTCGTCGCCGACGGCCCGTGCGAGAGCCTGCTCGCCGACGACTTGCTCCTGGCGGCGCACGATCTCGAGCTTCCGGGCGGGTTCGTCCCGTCTCTCGTGCAGCGACGACCTCGCCCGACGGAGGCCTTTGCGCCCGCGCGTCTATACCCTGCGCTCCAGAGGAAAGGAGCAGCATGAGCGACCGTTCTCACGACGAGCCCCACGCGCACGAGCACTCGCACGCCGACGGCACGACACACGTGCACTCCCACGGCGAGCACGAGCACGAGCACGTGGAGCACGCGCACTCGCATACGCACGCGGACGGGACGACCCACGAGCACGGGCACTTGCACGGATCCGGCCACGAGGACGACCACGAGCACGAGCACTCCGGGTCGCAGAAGAAGCCCGGCTTCTTCGCGCGCTTCTTCGGCGCCCGCTGACGCACCGGCCGCGGGGCTAGGCGGCCCCACGCGGGAGTACGATCCCCAGGAACGTCTGTGGCGCACCGCGAAAACTCGGAGGTCGGACTCGTCTCGAGCTCGCCCACCACGCGCGAGCGGATCCTCGACGCCGCCTACGACCTCTTCTCCCGGCACGGCATTCGTGCCGTGGGCGTGGACGCCGTCGTCGAGCGCTCGGGCGTCGCGAAGATGACGCTCTACCGGCACTTCCGCTCGAAGGACGCGCTCGTGCTCGAGGTCCTCGAGCGCCGTGAGGAGCGCTGGACGAACGGCTGGCTCCGGAGCGAGGTCGAGAGTCGTACGGAGGATCCGGCGAGGAGGCTGCTCGCGATCTTCGACGTGTTCCACGAGTGGTTCCAGCGCGACGACTTCGAGGGCTGCACGTTCATCAACGTCCTGCTGGAGATGGACGACCGGGAGAGCCCACTTCGCGAGGCGAGCATCGTGCACCTCGCCAGCATCAGGACGTTCCTGCAGGAGCTCGCCGAAGGCGTCGGCGCCAAGGATTCAGACGACTTCGCGCGCCGCTGGCACATCCTCATGAAGGGGTCGATCGTCGCGGCAGGTGAAGGCGACCGCGAGGCGGCTCACCGCGCGCAGAGGACCGGAGCTCTGCTCCTCGATGAGGTGCGCCAGCCCGCAGCCAGCCTCGCGCCTGCCGACTAGGTTCCCGCGCGGGCCCGAGCCGGACGGCGATCGCCGCGGCCCGAACGCACGGTTAGGCTCCGCCGATGGAGCCGATCGAGAGTCTCGTCACGCTCGACGACGCCGAACGTGCCGCCGAGGCCGTCCTCTCGCCCGACGCGTGGGCGTACATCGCGGGCGGCGCCGGCGACGAGCGCACGGTGCGCTGGAACCGCGAGGCGTTCTCCGACTTCAGGCTCCGCTTTCGCGTCCTCGTCGACGTCTCGTCGGTGACGACCGAGACGACGGTGCTCGGCACACCCGTCTCGATGCCCATCCTCGTCGCACCGGCCGCTTTCCAGGGGATCGCGCACGAGGAAGGCGAGGTCGCGACCTCGCGGGGCACCGCAGCTGCCGGGACGTTGATGTGCCTCTCGACCGTCGCGACTTCGACGCCTGCGGACGTCGCCGCGGCTGCGCCGGACGCCCCGCGCTGGCTCCAGATCTACGTCTTCAAGGATCGCGAAGTCACCGACGAGGTGATCGCGCAGGCCCTCGAGGCCGGCTTCTCGGCGCTGGTGCTGACCGCCGACCTGCCCGTCTACGGAAGACGGATCCGCGAGCAAGTCGCGGGGTTCGTGCTGCCCGACGAGACGGTGCCGGCGTTCGCTGCCGCGGCGGCCCGCGGCGTGGCGGACGCCGCCACGATCGGGCTCGTCGAGGCCGGGCTCGAGTGGGACTACGTGACGGAGCTCCGTGAGCGCTGGAAGGTGCCGGTCGTCGTCAAGGGGCTCGTCACCGCCGAGGATGCGCTCCTCGCCTGCGAGCACGGCGCCGCGGGCGTCGTCGTCTCGAACCACGGCGGCCGGCAGCTCGACGGCTCCATCGCGAGCCTCCACGCCCTGCCCGAGGTGGTCGAGGCCGTCGACGGACGGGCGGAGGTCTACCTGGACGGCGGCGTCCGGAGGGGTACCGACGTCGTCACCGCGCTTGCCCTCGGGGCCCGGGCCGTCCTCGTCGGTCGGCCGGTCGTCTTCGGGCTCGCGTACCGCGGAGCCGCCGGCGTGCAGCAAGTCCTCGAGATCCTCCGCGACGAGACCGAGAACGCGCTCGCCCTCCTCGGCTGCCGGTCGCCGGAGGAAGTGGGCGCCGCACACGTCAGACCGGCGCACTCGAGGTGACCGACGCCCTCATCGAAGACCTGACTCGCAACGCGGTGCACGTGTTGCCCGAGGGCGCTCTGGCGGAGAAGCTGCGGCTCGGACGCCCGCTCCGCGTGAAGCTCGGCATCGACGTCACGTCCCCCGACATCCACGTCGGTCGGGGAATCCCGCTCCAGCGCATGCGTGCGTTCCAGGACCGCGGCCACACGGGCGTCCTCATCATCGGCGACTACACGACGCGGATCGGCGATCCGTCGGGCCGCTCGGCCGAGCGGCCGATCCTCTCCGACGAGGAGATCGACCGGAACGCACAGACGTACGTCGAGCAGGCGTATCAGATCGTGATCCCGGAGCAGACCGAGGTGCGGTTCAACAGCGAGTGGCTCGCGAAGCTGAGCTTCTCCGACGTCATCCGGCTCA
>CAVVCN010000003.1:0-660000 GCA_963746765.1 uncultured Actinomycetes bacterium | reverse complement strand
GCGAAATTCCTTGTCGGGTAAGTTCCGACCTGCACGAATGGCGTAACGACTTGGGCGCTGTCTCAACGAGGGATCCGGTGAAATTGAAGTCTCGGTGAAGATGCCGAGTACCCGTGGCTGGACGGAAAGACCCCGTGAACCTTTACTGCAGCTTTGCGTTGAAGTCTGGGATACGTTGTCCAGGATAGGTGGGAGACTAGGAAGCGGGAACGCCAGTTCTCGTGGAGTCGCCCTTGGGATACCACCCTTCGTGTTCTGGGCTTCTAACCCGATTCCGTTATCCGGGTCGGGAACAGCGTGAGGTGGGCAGTTTGACTGGGGCGGTCGCCTCCTAAAATGTAACGGAGGCGCGCAATGGTTCCCTCAGCACGGTTGGAAATCGTGCGTAGAGCGCAAAGGCATAAGGGAGCCTGACTGCGAGACTGACAAGTCGAGCAGGGACGAAAGTCGGCCTTAGTGATCCGACGGTGGAGAGTGGAATCGCCGTCGCTCAACGGATAAAAGGTACTCCGGGGATAACAGGCTCATGCTTCCCAAGAGTCCATATCGACGGAAGCGTTTGGCACCTCGATGTCGGCTCGTCGCATCCTGGGGCTGAAGCAGGTCCCAAGGGTTGGGCTGTCCGCCCATTAAAGCGGCACGCGAGCTGGGTTCAGAACGTCGTGAGACAGTTCGGTCCCTATCCGCCATGGGCGTTGGAGGTTTGAGAGGATTCGTCTCTAGTACGAGAGGACCGAGATGAACAGGCCTCTGGTGTATCAGTTGTCCTGCCAAGGGCATCGCTGATTAGCCACGCCTGGATGGGATAACCGCTGAAAGCATCTAAGCGGGAAGCCCACCTCAAGATGAGACCTCCCATCTCCTAGAGAGAGTAAGGGCCGTGGAAGACCACCACGTTGATAGGCGGGACGTGCAAGCGCAGCAATGCGTTCAGCGGACCCGTACTAATTGCCCGAGGTCTTGACTTTGAACACGTTCGTCGCTGCTATGGAGTTTTGAAGGTCCGCGCGAGCTGGACCTTGACACCTTGGGCGGTCATAGCGACGGGGATACACCTCTTCCCATTCCGAACAGAGAAGTTAAGCCCGTCAGCGCCGATGGTACTCGGGGCGCAAGCCCCCGGGAGAGTAGGACGCCGCCCATTTTTCTTGACGAAGGGGAGCCGAGAGGCTCCCCTTTTCGTTCCGGCTACAGAGCTCTTACCGCCTCCTGAGGATGCGCTCACGGGAGCGTCGCATCGTTCGACGTATGAAGCTCGTAGCCGTGGTGATCGTTGCCGGGGCGTTCGCCGTCCTCCTCGGCGTCGGATCGCACGGCGACCAGCAGAGGGCTTCGTCACGGATGGACCGCCTCGCGCGTACACAGGGCTTCGTCGTCGCGTACCCGGACGGCACCGGGCTGCTTCGGCAGCGCTTGCTCACCTGGAACCCGGGAGCTGCTGCGGATACGCCCAGGAACAGGGCATCGACGACGTCGGCTTCGCGCTCGCCGTCATCCGCGACGTCTCCAGGCGCTCAGCATCGATCGAAGGCGCGTGTTCGCGACGGGAATGTCGAACGGTGGGATGATGGCGCATCGGCTCGCCGCGGAGGCCGCGCACGTCGTCGCCGCCGTCGCGCCCGTGGCGGGTGGACTGGTGAGCGACGCGAGGCCCGCACACCCGATCTCGGTGCTGCACTTCCATTCCGTCGACGATCCGCGAGCTCTCTACCCCGGCGGTCTCGGGCCACCGCTGCCGCAAACCGGCGAGCGCGTCCTTCATCCGAGCATTCCGAAGGTCATGGAGCGCTGGGCTCGGGCCAACGGATGCCGCGCTCGCGCGACGAGCGCGAAGACACGGATCCGTGCGGGACGCACGGCGACGCGGCTGACGTACCCGGCTTGCCGCCGTGGCGCAGAGGTCGTGCTCTGGAAGCTGACGGGCGCTGGGCACGTATGGCCTGGCGGGAAGCAGGACGTACGCGAACGCGCCGGCGCTCCGACGCAGGTGGTGGACGCGAACGCCGAGATGTGGCGGTTCTTCGCGTTACACCCGCTGCGCTCGTAGACTCGAGCCCGTGGAGCTCGACGACGGCGATCTCCTGCTCCGGCCCTGGTCGGAGCAGGACGTGCCGGCTCTCGTCGAGGCCTGCAACGACCCGGAGATCGCACGCTGGATCCCGCTCATCCCCTCCCCCTACACGGAAGCGGATGCGCTCGCGTTCGTCGGCGGCCAGATCAACGAGGACTACTCGCTCGCGATTTCTCGCGACGGCGACCTCGTCGGTGCAATCGGCTTGAGCGTGAATCAGGACGGGAACCGAGGACGAATCGGCTACTGGGTCGCGGCGCCGGCGCGGGGCGGTGGTGTGTGCACTCGCGCGCTGCGCGCGCTGTCCCGATGGGCCCTGGCTGAGCTCGGGCTGCGGAGACTGGAGCTCATCACGGATCCGGACAACCTCGCGTCGCAACGTGTCGCCGAGAAGGTCGGCTACCGACGCGAGGGCGTGCTGCGGTCGCACCTCCTGCATCCGGATGGGAGGCTCAGGGATTCGGTCATGTTCTCGCTGCTACCGGGTGAGCTCGTCGACTAACGCGGCGGCCGGGCGGCCGTTGCGTCCCGCGCCGAGCTCCCGCAGCCGGCGCACGCGGTCGTCGAGCGGAGGATGCGTCTTGAACATGCGTGCGAGGCCGTCTTCCTCGAACGGGTCGAACGGGTAGAGCGGCTCCGTCGCGGGCGAGGCGGCGAACTCGACGAGCTCCGCCGCGCGGTCGAGCCTCAGGAGCGCGTCGGCGAGGTCGTTCGCGTCGACGCCGGCCTGGATCGCGAGGAGATCGGACTGAAGCTCGCGCTTCGAGGAGAGCAGCAGGTGCACGAACGCCGAGGCGAACGGGCCGAGCACGAACAGCAGCGCTCGCGAGAGCCAACCGCCGACGCGGCTCAGCTCGACGAGCGTGGCCGCGAAGAGCACGACGAACGTCTGGACGAGCACGTCGCGGCGCCGGACATGCGCGAGCTCGTGGCCGAGGACCGCTTCGAGCTCCTCTGCGCGCAATGCCAGAAGGGCGCCCGTGGACACGGCCAGCGATGAACTCCGGGGCCCGCGCCCGACCACGAGGGTGCGCGGAAACCCGTCCGGGATCAGGAAGATCTGCGGCGGGCGGACGCCGAGCCGCGCGGCTGCGGTGTCGGCGGCCGAGCGCAGCGGCGGATGCTCGGCGAGCGCGAAGGGGCGAGCTCCCAGCATCCCCAGGAGCGCACGGTCGCCGTAGCGGTAGACGCCCGTCGCCGCCAGCAGCGAGCAGAGCCCGAAGAGGAGTGCTGTCGTCTGACCGCCGATGAGCCAGCCGAGGCCGCCGAGCGCCGCCGTGAGCACGGCGACGAGGAGCCACGCTTTCGCCAGGTTCACCGCGGTCGCAGAGCGCGGCGAGGCCACGGGTCTACTCCTCGCCGACGTCGCCCTCGGTGAGACCGCGAGGCGGCCAGTCCGGCTCCGGCGCGTCGCAGCGGCTCGAGCAGTGCAGCGACGCGACGTTCTGGAGCGGGATGAGGATGTGCCCGTTGAGCTCGACGTGCGGCACGTCCTCGATCGAGCAGTACGCGGTGAGCATCCCCTCCTGGTAGTCGCCGCCGAAGAGCGCGACCTCCACCTGCTCGCCCTTGTACTTGTTCGTGTAGTCCTCCACGAGCCGCGTCAGTCTAGCGCTGTGGCCTTGCCCTCCCGGAAGCACCGCCGGCGAGCCGGATCCTCGGGTCGGTCGCCTCGCTACGCTTGCCGCCCGTGGAGCTCGGACTGCGCGATCGCGCCTGCCTCGTCACCGGGTCCACGCGAGGGATCGGTCTCGAGACTGCCCGGATGCTCGTCGATGAGGGGGCGCGCGTCGTGACCTGTGGGCGAGGCGCGGCGCCCAGCGTCGGCGAGGCGGCGCACGTCGTCGCCGACCTGTCGCATCCCGCTCAACCCGAGCACGTGGTGTCCGAGGCCGCGAGCGCCCTCGGCGGCCTCGACGTCCTGGTCAACAACGTCGGCGTAGCGCGCCACGCCCGCTTCGACGAGGTGCCGGACGACGAGTGGGACGCGTACTGGCAGATCAACGTCATGGGCTACGTGCGCGCCATCAGGGCCGCGCTTCCACACCTGCGCGACGGCGGCGGATCGATCGTCAACGTCTCCTCCACGGCCGGCAAGCGCCCGTCCACGGGTATGCCGCACTACTCGGTCACGAAGGCGGCCGTGCTCTCGCTGTCGCGTCTGGTGGCGGACGTCTACGCCGGCGACGGCATCCGCTGCAACGCGGTCACGCCTGGCCCGACCGCGACCGACGCGTGGCTCGGTGAGGGCGGGCTCGCAGAGCAGCAGGGCGAGCGCGACGCCGTCCTCGCCAAGGTCGGCGCCGGGAGGCCGCTCGGTCGGCTCGCGCGCCCGGAGGAGATCGCGGCGGTCATCGTGTTCCTCTGCTCCGACCGGGCTTCGTACGTCACCGGTGCGGCGTGGAGCGCCGACGGCGGCACGGTTCCCATCATCATCTGATGCGCTCCTTCGAGACCCGGATGCGAGAGCTCGAGAGCGAGCTCTCACCACACGCAGTGCGATCGTTCGAGACCCAGGGCCGCCCCTTGCCCGAGCCGGAGTCGGACGTCCGTACGCCGTTCCAGCGCGACCGCGACCGGATCGTGCACTCGAAGCCGTTCCGCCGTCTGAAGGGAAAGACGCAGGTGTTCATCGATCCGGCCGGCGATCACTTTCGGACACGGATGACCCACACGCTCGAGACGACGGCGATCTCGCGCGTGGTCGCGCGGGCGCTGCGCCTGAACGAGGACCTCGTCGAGGCGGTCGGGCTCGGGCACGACATGGGGCACACGCCGTTCGGGCATGCCGGCGAGGACGCTCTCGACGAGGCGCTCCGCGAGCAGTTCGGGCGCCGCTTCCGGCACAACGAGCAGTCACACCGGATCGCGCGGACACTCAACCTCACGCTCGAGGTCTGCGACGGGATCCTGACCCACACCGGCGAGCGCGAGCCGGCGACCCTCGAGGGAAAGATCGTGCGGCTCGTCGACCGGGTCGCCTACATCAACCACGACATCGACGACGCCGTGCGCTACGGGCTGCTCGCCGAGGACGACCTCCCGCACGACGAGATCGACGTGCTCGGCCCGACCGGGTCGAAGCGGATCGACCGGCTCGTCCACGACATCGTCGAGGCGTCGCAGGGCGCCGACGACATCCGGCAGTCGCCGGAGGTGTCGGAGGCGATGCTCTCCCTGCGCGCCTTCATGTTCGAGCACGTGTACCTCGGGCCGCAGGCAGCACCCGAGCACGAGCGAGCGCACGAGACGATACGGGTCATCTTCGACCACCTCGTCGAGCAGGGCGACGAGGTGGTCGAGATCGTGGACTACATCGCCGGTATGACCGACCGGTTCGCGCTCACGTACGTCGAGTCCCTCTGATCCTTGCTCCGGCCGCGTCCCGGCGGCGCGCCGGGTGACGACGTGAGCGCGCAGTAGTCTCACCCCGATGGCCCGGATCAAAGACTCGTCTTTGCGTGAGGCCGTCTCCGCTGCCGACATGGTCGAGGTCGTTTCGTCGCGAACGCAGCTTCGCCGCGCCTCGGGGACCCGCTTCACGGGACGCTGTCCTTTCCACGAGGAGCGGACGCCGAGCTTCTCGGTCAACCCGGTGACGAAGCTCTTCTACTGCTTCGGCTGCGGCAAGGGCGGGGACGTCATCGACTTTGTCAAGGAGAGCGAGAATCTCGACTTCGTCGGCGCGATCGAGTGGCTGGCGGAGCGGTTTCGCGTCACGCTCGAGTACGAAGAGGCATCGCCACGCCAGGAGGAAACGCGCCGGCACCGCGAGCGCCTGTACGCGGTGCTCGAGCAGACGACCTCGTACTTCGAGCGGCTGCTCTGGGAGGGAGACGGCGGAGCCTCCGTCCGCGCGTATCTCGAGGAGCGCGGCCTCGGCGAGGCCGTCGCGAAGGAGTTCCGGCTCGGGCTCGCGCCCGGACGAGGGCTCGCGGAGAAGGCGAGGGAGCGGGGCTTCACGCCCGACGAGCTGCGTTCCGCCGGGCTCACCACCGTGCGCGGAAGCGACTACTTCCCGCGGCGCCTGATGTTCCCGCTCGCCGACGTGCGTGGCCGCGTGGTCGGCTTCCAGGCGCGCAAGCTCGACGACGACGATCCGCTGCGCGGGAAGTACGTGAACTCGCCCGAGGGCGACCTCTTCCACAAAGGCTCGATCCTGTACGGGCTGCACCTCGCGAAGACGGCGATCTCGAAACAGGACCGGGCCGCGGTCGTGGAAGGGAACACGGACGTGATCGCGTTGCGACAGGCGGGGTTCGAGCCCGTGGTCGCCTCGATGGGAACCGCGCTCACGGAACGCCAGTTGCGGGAGCTCGGCAGGCTGACGCGGAAGATCTACCTCTGCTTCGACGCCGACGCTGCCGGGCAGGACGCGGCGTTGCGCGGAATGGAGTTGGCCGCTGCGCAGGGATTCGAAGTGAAGGTGGTCACGCTTCCGCCCGGTCAGGACCCTGCCGACGCACCGCAGGGATTCGAGGATCGGCTGGCCGGCGCACAGAGCTACTTGCTCTACCGCGTCCGTCTCGAGCTCGAGCGCTCTTCGGACCGGCAGGAGGCATTCGTTCGGGCGCGGGAGGTGCTCGCCAAGGCGGAGGACTCGCCCGAGCGACAGGAGGCGCTGCGCCTGCTCGCGGACCGGCTCGACCTGCCGCGGGAGACGCTCGGTGGGATCGCCGCAGCTTCGCGTGAGGGCTCGACCGTCGTGGCGGAGGCGCCTCGCCTGCTCGGAGCCGGCGAACGACTCGAGCGCGACGTGCTCGCGGCGTGCGTCGCTCACCCGTCGCTCGTCCCGGGGCTCGAGGAGTTCACGCCCGAGCACTTCGACTCCGATCTGCATCGCCGCTTTCGGGCGATGCTCGTCTCGAAGACCGAGGATCCGGAGCTGACACCGCTCCTCGCCGAGCTCGATGCCCGCGCCGCGCAGGAGGCGATCGGCGAGCGTACCGGCAAGGAGCTCCTGCTCCGACTGCACGAGCGCAAGCTGAAGCGCGACCTCGCGGGCGCCGACCTCGCGCGGACGACCGAGCTGCAGGCGCGCCTCGCGAAGGTCCGGCAGTCGCTCGCCGAGCTGGCCTGAGCGCCTAGCCCAGCAGGAGCGTGAGCAGCGCCTTCGCGGTGTGCAGCCGGTTCTCGGCCTCGTCCCACACGGCCGAGCGCGGGCCGTAGAGCACGCTCTCCGCGATCTCCTCGCCCGGGTGCGCGGGGAGGCAGTGGAGGACGATGGCGTCGGGGCCGGCGCACGTCAGCAGCGCCTCGTCGAGCGCGTACGGGGCGAGGTCGCGCACGCGTTGCGCGCGCTCGCTCTCCTGGCCCATGCTCGTCCAGACGTCGGTGACGAGGACCTGCGCTCCCGCAGCCGCCTCCCGCGGGTCGTGGACGACATCGACCCCGGGCGGCCCGTAGCCGGGCGGCGAGGCGCAGAAGATCTCGACGCCCAGCAGCCCGCAGGCGGCGACGAGCGAGACGCACACGTTCGTGCCGTCCCCGATCCAGGCGACGCGCACGCCTTCGAGTGAGCCGAAGCGCTCGCGGATCGTCAGCAGGTCGGCGAGCGCCTGCAGCGGATGCTCGTCGTCGGTCAGTGCGTTGACCACCGGCACGGAGGCGACTGCGGCGAGCTCGTCGACCTCGCTCTGCAGGCCCGTGCGGACGGCGAGCGCGTCGATATAGAGCGAGAGCACCCTCGCCGTGTCGGCGAGCGACTCCCCTCGCTCCAGCTGGAGCTCGGAGGCGGGTAGCTCCACGACCACGCCGCCGAGCTGCGCCATCGCGGCGGAGAGCGAGACGCGAGTTCGGGTCGAGTGCCGTCGGAAGAGCAGGCCGAGCGTGCTGCCCTCGAGCGGGCGATGCTCGTCCCGGGCCGCGCGGCGTACTTTCAGCTCGGAAGCGAGATCGAGGACAGCATCGAGCTCGGCGGCGGCCAGGTCCGAGACGCGCGTGAGCGAGCGGCCGCGGAGGTCGACCTCGAGCGGTGCGGGCAGCGACCTGATGCTCACGCGGCCCCTTCGAAGAGATGCGCGCGAAGCTCGTCGCGGAGCTCGTTTCCGGCGATCCCCTCGCGCGCGACGATCAGGATCGTGTTCTCACCGGCGACCGTGCCGAGGATGTGTGGGTGCGCGGAGCGGTCGATCTCCTCGCACAGCGCGTTCGCGAACCCGTACGGCGTCGTGACGATCACGAGGTTGCCGCTCGACTCGACGGAGAGCGCGACGCGGCGGAAGCTCGGGCCGAGGGTCCGCGAGGGCGCGTCTTCCGGGAGGACGTAGACGAGACGGCCGGTCGCGTCGCGCGTCTTGACGAGCCCGAGCTCGCGGATGTCGCGCGAGACGGTCGTCTGCACGACGTCGTGGCCCGCGGCGTGCAGCGCGGCGGCGAGCTCGGCCTGAGTCGAGATCGGCTGCTCGCGGACGAGTCGCCTGATCGCGCCCTGCCGCTCTTGTCGGTTCACGAAAGGACCTCCTCGAGGATCGTGAGAGCGTGGTCGACGTCCGCCGCGCTCGCCACGAGCGGCGGAGCGAGGCGTAGGACATGCTCCCCGGCGGTGAGGACGACGAGGCCGTGCTCGAGCGCGGCGGCGGCCACGGCCGTGGCCGGTGCCGCGACATCGGCGCCGACGAGCAGGCCGGCGCCGCGAACCTCCGTCACGCCCGGAAAACGGGCGAGGCCGGCTCGCAGACGCGTGCCCTGCTCGCGGACGTTCTCGAGAAGCGCGTCGTCGATCGTGTCGACCACGGCGCAGGCTGCTGCGCAGGAGACAGGGTTGCCGCCGAAGGTCGAGCCGTGGTCGCCGGGTGCGAACGCTCCCGTCGCCTCCTCCGAGACGAGCAGGCACCCGATCGGCAGGCCGTTGGCGAGGCCCTTCGCAAGCGTCACGAGCTCGGGCCGCACGTCGAGCTGCTCGAAGGCGAAGAACGTCCCTGTGCGTCCCACGCCGGTCTGGATCTCGTCGATGCAGAGGAGCGCATCGAGCTCGGCCGCCGCGCGCACGAACTCGGCAGGCACCGGCCGCACGCCGCCCTCGCCCTGGATCACCTCGAGCAGGATCAGGCCGGTGTCGGGGCCGACCGCAGCCTCGAGAGCGGCGATGTCACCGGGCGGGACGAACGCGACCAGCGCGAGCAGCGCCTCGAACCCTGCGCGTTTCGCCGGCTGGCCCGTCGCGGCCAGCGCCCCGAGGGTACGGCCGTGGAAGGAGCCCTCCAGTGCCACTACGCCGGGCTTGCCTGTTGCCTTGTATGCGTACTTGACCGCGGCCTCGATCGCCTCCGCGCCCGAGTTGCAGAGGAACGCCTGCGCGCCGTGGCCGCCGAAGCGCTCGGAGAGACGGTCGGCCAGCGCGGGGGCGGGCAGCGTGCCGAACAGGTTCGACGCGTGCCAGAGCCGGTCGAGCTGCTCTTGCGCCGCCGCCAACGGGGCAGGGTGGCGATGACCTAGAGCGACGACTACGATCCCGCCCGAGAAGTCGAGGTAGCGGTTGTCGTCCTCGTCGAAGAGCCACATGCCCTCGCCTCGGACGAACGTCGCGGGCACTGGGGGATAGGTCGGGAGCAGCCGGGTCGTGTCGAGCGACGTGCTCATGCTGTCACCGCCGTCTCGCCGATCTCGACCAGGACGCCGCGTTGCGCTGCGCGCGCGGCCGCGAGGAGCTTCGGGACGATCCCGCCCGCGAACTCGCCCGCGTCGACGAGCCGCTCGGCCTCGGCGGCGACGATCGAGGTGGCGACCTCGCCCTCGACGAGAACGCCCGGCACGTCGGTGATGAAGAGCAGCCGCTCGGCGCCCAGGCCGACGGCCAGCGCCGCAGCGGCTTCGTCGCCGTTCACGTTCATGGGCCCGTACGCGAGCGGCGCGACGACGGGGATGCCGCCTGCAGTCAGCGCGTCGAGAATCGGCTTCGGCGCCGCGGGGATCGGGCGTCCGACGTGGCCGAGCTCCGGGATGCGAATCGCGGCGAGAACGCCTTCGGGGAGCGGCAACGCCCGTGGCCCGATCGCGGCGCTGAGCTCGGCGTTCACCTGGGCGAGCGACTCGCGCACGACCTGGAGTGCTGCGGCCGTCGTGACCCGCCGGCCGGCGACGAACTCGACGGGAAGCCCGCGGCGGTCGAGCTCTGCCGAGATCTGAGGGCCTGCGCCGTGCACGACGACGACCTGATGGCGTTCGGCGAGATCGTTCACCTGCTGCGCGACCGACGCCGCGACGGCGCCGCCGACCTTGACGACGAGGATGCTCACGTTCGGTAATCCGCGTTGATGCGGACGTAGTCGTAGGACAGGTCCGAGGCGAGGTAGGCGGCCGAGCCGCTACCGAGGCCGAGGTCGAGCTCGATCTTGCACACGGCGCCCTCGAGCGACGGCTCGAGCGCGGTCGGCGAGCCGGCGGTGAAGACCGGTGTTCCGTTGAAGCGCAACGAGACGGACTCGGGCTCGAGCTGCGCGAAGCCGCCGTTGTGCGGCGCGGAGCCGGCGGCCGCGAGAACCCGGCCCCAGTTGGCGTCCCGCCCGAAGGCCGCGGTCTTGACGAGCGGCGAGGTCGCGATCCGCCGTGCGATGGCGATGGCCTCGTCCTCCGTGGCCGCACCGGCCACGTCGATCTCGAGCAGGACCGTGGCGCCCTCGGCATCGGCGACGAGCTGGGCGGAGAGGTCGGCGCAGACCTCGTGCACGGCAGCGGCGAAGCTCGCGTCGCTCCGCGCGCAGCCGCACGCGCCGTTGGCGAGCAGGAGCACGGCGTCGTTCGTCGAGCAGTCACCGTCGATCGAGATGCGGTTGAACGTCGCGTCGACGGCGGGCCGCAGGAAGGCGTCGACTTCGCCCGGGTCGAGCGGGTAGTCGGTGGTGATGACGGCGAGCATCGTCGCGAGGGCGGGGTGGATCATCCCGGCGCCCTTCGCGATGCCTCCGACGACGAAGCCGTCGCGCGCGACGGCCGCCTGCTTCGGCTTCGTGTCGGTGGTCAGGATCGCCTCCGCCGCCGCGTCGCCGCCGGTGTCACTCAGAGAGGGGACCGCTTCCGCAAGACCGGCCAGCAGCTTCTCCATCGGCAAGGACGGGCCGATCACTCCCGTCGACAGCACGAGCACCTGCTCCGCCTCGAGGCCGAGCAGCCGGCCCGCCTCGGCCGCGGTGGCCCGCGCGTCGGCCTCGCCGTTCGGGCCGGTCGCGGCGTTGGCGACGCCCGAATTGATCACGACGGCCTGGGGCTCGGCCCTGTCGAGATGCTCCTTCGAGACGACGAGCGGCGCCGCGAGGACGCGGTTCCGCGTGAACAGCGCGCCTCCGACTGCCGGCGTCGTGGACCGGATCACCGCGAGGTCCCGCTGCGCGCTCCGGATGCCCGAGTGCACTCCGGCGGCGACGAAGCCCCGTGCGGCGGTGACGCTCACACCGGGACTCCGGTGAGGCGAAGTCCCGCCGTCTCCTCCAGCCCGAGCGCGAGGTTCGCGTTCTGCATCGCCTGTCCGGCCGCGCCCTTGCCGAGGTTGTCGAGCGCGCAGATGACGATCGAGCGTCCTGTCGCGCCGTGGGTGAAGACTGCGATCTCGGCGGCGTCGGTTCCCTGGACGCGGGCGAGGTCGGGCACGGCTCCGTCGCGCAGCACCGATACCGCCGCGCTCGTCACGTACGCGGCCTCGAGGCGCTCGCGCAGATCATCCGAAGTGTGGGCGACGTAGCAGGTGGCGAGCAGGCCGCGCCGCACCGGAAGCAGGTGCGCGACGAAGCAGATGTCGAACCCGAGAACCTGGGCGATCTCGGGCTCGTGCTGGTGCGCCTCCACGCGATACGGCGCAACGTTCTCGAGCACCGCATTGGCGTGCGAGGTGGTCTTCAGCGCCCGGCCTGCACCCGAGACTCCGGACTTCGCGTCGACGACGACGCTCGACGGTTCGACGACGTCCGCAATCGGTCCCAGCGCGAGCAGGGCCGCGGTCGCGTAGCAGCCCGGGTTCGCGACGAGCGGGCCGGAGGGCGGGGCCAGCTCGGGGACGGCGTAGCTCCACTCGCCGAGCGATTCCGGGTGCGGATGCTCGAACCCGTACCACGTCTCGTAGTCGGCGGAGGAGGCGAGGCGGTGCGCGCCGGAGAGGTCGACGACGACGGCGTCCGCGGGAGGCTCGAGCGCGGCGGCCCGTTCGTGGTCGAGGCACGAGAAGACGAGGTCGGCCGGCGTCGCCAGCGCATGGTCGTTCGTGACGAAGTCCGGCAGCTCGAGCCGCGTGAGACGGGGGTCGAGCGTGTCGGCGGGCTGCCCCGCGAGCGAGTCCGACCCGAGCGCGACGAGCTCGACCTCCGGATGCGCGAGCACACGATCGAGCGTCTCCTGGCCGGAATAGCCGGATGCCCCGAGGATGGTTGCGGCAACCATGCGCCTATTATGCAGAAAACGACCTAGAATGCGCGACCGGCCACCGGGATGCTGGCTGAGCCATACTTCGCTGATGGCCGGCGGCCTGGCAGTCGGGGGCGACGTCGAGCAGGCTCTGGACGGTGTGGGCGTCCCGAGCTACGTCCTCGACACAACGGGAATCGTCCGGTGGATCAACGCGGCGGCCGAGCGGCTCGTCGGCGACGTCCGCGGTCGCCACTTCACCTCCGTCGTCGCGTCCGAGGACAGCCGCCGCGCGCGCGAGCTGTTCGCCCGGAAGGTGCTCGGTACGACCGCGGCCACAGATGCGACCGGCGTCCTGGTCTCGACCGCGGGCGCGCGGGTGGCCGTGGAGATCAGCGCGGTGCCGCTCAGGAACGGCGAACGAGTGGTCGGCGTCTTCGGGCTGTTGGAGGAACGTCCCGACGACAGCCTCGCAGCGCCACCCGCGCATCTCACCCCTCGCCAAGCGGAGGTGCTCGGGCTTCTGGAGCAGGGCCGCTCGACGAAGCAGATCGCCGCCGAGCTCCACCTGAGCACCGAGACGGTGAGGAACCACGTCCGCGGCCTCTTCCGGGCTCTCGGCGTCAACTCCCGGCTCGAAGCCGTCGCCGCAGCCCGGGCGCCGTCACACCACTGATCGACTCACGCTCCGATCGTTGCTAGGTCTCCGCCGGCGGTGAGCGCGGTGGCGGATCGACGACACTGGCTCCCGCAGCCAGGGAGCCCGAAGAGGAGGTAGACGATATGGCCAAACTGGGCATCGCAGCCATCACCTCGATCGCCACGGCGGCCCCAGGAAACAGCGAGCGAAGCTGCATCTGCTTGGCGATCACGGATCGCGACGGAAAGGGCGTCACAGGTCTCACGGCGACCAACTTCACGCTGGACAGGCTGCTCATCGCCTTCGGTGGGTCGCTCGTCGTCATCGACAACGTGGTCTCCCACCTGGGGCTCGGCTTCTACACGCTCGACATCGTTCCAGTCGGGTCGAATACGTGGGACGCCGGTGTCTTCATCCTCGGGGTCAAGGTCGAGACCGAGGACGACGATGGGATGAAGCTTGTGAAGCTGGTGATCGAGTAGCGACCACCGGAGGCGGTTGCTCGCTCATACCGCCTCAGCGGTGTGCCGGTTGCACGCGAGGCGGCGGAACGTTCTAGCTCGGCTCTCTTTCTAGATGGCGGAGCCCGAGCCGGTCGACGTACGTCTCGGGAAGCTCAAACTTGCCCGAGAACACCAGAACCATGTCCTCGTAGAAGTCCCGCCCCTTCTGGTACTCGAGCAACTCGATGATCCAATAGTTGTAGTCGCGCCAGGTGATGTGGGGGTGCGCCTCGACCTGCGAACGCGTTACATGCTGTTCGCCGCCCGCCCTCGCTGCGAGCGTGATGCAGTTGTCCCGCTTGGACTGTGGGATGTCGTAGTGCTTCTGAGTGCCGTCGTCCAACTCCAGGGTCGCGTGAATCGGCTCTCCGGGCTCGTCGAGGTCAGGCTCGGGAGCGTCGGGGAGGTCAGGCGTCTCGGCCATCAGCCTGTTCATGATCGCAGACCCGTCCGGCAAGGCTCCGGTGGTGAGACACTCACTTCAGTCGAAATGGCGGCACGTGCTCCTCGGGTGGATCGCCTGAAGGCTCTGGAAGCGTCGATTCCGCAGCAAGCTCCGCCTCTCTCGACGCTGATCCGCGCCGCCAACCGCCGGAGGTCGTCATGAGTAAGAGTTCCGACAAGCCGAAGAAGCAGCAGCAGAAGCAGAAGCCGCAGAAGACGCTCAAGGAACGCCGCAGCGCGAAGCGGGCAGCCAAGAAGTTCGGCTCGATGACGTAATCGCGCAGAGATTCCGGGCGCTTCCTGCGACGACACCGTCGGTGCCACCGAATCGCAGCTACACTGGCCCCAGCGCGTTGGCTAGCTTTGAAGCCGCCGAGGTCGCAACTTTCCTCTCCGACTGTCACACCCGGCCCGAGCGCCGCAGGGATCCGTTCCGGATTCTCTGTCCTCGATAGACAGAAGGAGCAGCACATGCATGCGACCATTCGCCGCTATGACGGTGTGAACGAGAATCGTGTGGCCGAGTTGACCCGCAAGGTCAACGAGACCCTCCTCCCGAAGATGAAGGAGCTCCCCGGCTTCGGTGGCTACTGGCTCATCGATGCCGGCAACGGCATTTTCAGCTCGCTCACTCTCTTCGAGACGACCGATCAGGGCGAGGAGTCGACGAAGCTCGTCGCCGCGTGGATTCGCGACGAGAAGCTCGACGCGATGATCCCGAACGACCCCAAGATCACGAGCGGCGAGGTCGTCGTCCGCAGCGACCGCGTCCTGGTCGCCGCGTAGTTCGACCGCCCGCACTCGACGGTGAGGGCTCGGCAAGCCGAGCTCTCAGCGTCATGCGCAGCAAAGGAGTCGTGACGAGATGAACGAGTCCAGTCTGAAACTCACGAGCGCCCGCCGGCAGACCTACGCGGAGGAACGTCTAGCGCGCCTTCGTCGGGGTCGCGTCGTGGGGTATTCGGTGTGCATCGCGCTCTGGTTACTCAGTGCCATACCGCTCGCACAGCTCTCGAGCGACGACGGAGGCGGTGTAGGCGTCGCCAGCGCGTATCTGATCGCGGGGTTCGGGATTGCCCTGTTGACGCGCGGCATTTATGTGCTGCTGAAGGGACAGACGTTCTGGTCACCGTGGCTGTTTGTGACCGCAGCCGTCCTCGCGATCCTGAGTTACATCGTCGTGAGCGCAGGAGAGAAAGCAGTCGACCCGGCTGTTGCCGCTGCTCTAGCCGTGATTCCGTGGTGACCGTTGCCTTGATCGCGTCCGAGCGGGCAGAGAGCGGAGTGTCCTCACCTTTCGTCACCGATCGCTTCCCAGACGGGGAGTGGGAGCGCGACCGGAAGGCGTGGAACCTACCGCGACCATTGCTGCGATTGCGCCCTCTCTCGCGCCAGTCGAATCGAGTCGAAAAGCCAACCCAGAGCATGGAAGAAAGTGGTGCCGATGAGAGTCATGCGTAGTTTCGCCGCGAAGATCCGCAAGTGGTTGGGGCTCGACAGGAAGCCGAGCGCCAAGCCGTTCGGCACTGGCTCGTAAGAGAGTGTGCGATGGCCACACCGATGCTCGCGTACCGCTTCCCCACGGGTACTGAGTACCGAACCGGGGAAGCGCCCAAGAGAGGCGACGTGATCACCAACGCCGGGGGGCGGTGGGTCGTGGTCGATGTCACACAGGACGAGGACAGCTACTGCGTCGTCACCCTCAAGGCGTTAGAGCCCGCAGAGTCGAGCGCCGTTTGATGCCGCCCGGGAGACTCCGCATCTCCTTCAGGTTTCCGAGCGGCGGCTGCGAGGTGAGGTACTTGCACGTAGCTCCCAGCGTGGGGGAGACGCTGACGATGTACGGGAAGGACTGGACGGTCGAGAGTGTGGAGGCAGGGAACGGGCACGCAGTCGTGATGGTGGAAAAGAGGCCGACTGGTGCAGGGAGCCGGATGCCCGCCTCCTGAGCCGTCGAACGTCGGAGGCGGGCAAGCCGACTTCCGACTATCGGGGGGATGGGGCAAGACCCCGACGCCGAGTGAGGAGGCTCTCAGATTCCCGGGCCTGCTGCCAGCGTTGACGTGCGCGCCCCGTTGACTCTCGGTCGTTCTGGTGAACGAACGCCCCACCTGGGAGAGTGCCCCTCGTCGGTGACCAGGGGCCAGACGATGCGGCGAGAGACTGAAAAGTCCGGGCGCCGAGTTCCTGGGTGATCTTCGCCATGGCTCCAACTTCAGCAGCGCGGCTCAGATCGTATTCGTCGCGCTGGTAGTGTGGTGACGGTCTCAGGAGTTAGAGCGAGTACCGGTTTTGGCTTTGCACGCCTTCCGCTGCACGTTCATGAAGCAGCCGAAGGGAGGTGGAGATATGCCAACCGGAACCGTGAAGTGGTTCAACGATGACAAGGGCTACGGCTTCGTATCGCCGGACGATGGGAGCAAGGACGTCTTTGTTCACCACAGCGCGATCGGCGGCGAGGGGTTCAAGAGCCTCGCTGAAGGTGCGAAGGTGGAGTACGAGGTCGAGGAGGGCCCGAAGGGTCCGCAGGCGCGGAGCGTCAGCGTCGTCGCTTCGGTCTGAGCTTTGGGAGGGGGCGCACGGCCTCGAGCAGTGCGCCCCCTACTGATGCCTTGGCACGGGGGATCGAAGACCGGCGTGGATTGTCGGCGGTTGCATGGAAAAGCCGCACGGGGTTAGGCCGCTTCCGACCGGTCAGTCCGCTCGTGGTGGGCGGGCGTGCCCTCACCAACCTCGAGAGTGCAGGGCAAGAGATGGCTGCGCGAGAGACCCACCCCTCCCCGGAGTCTCCCGCGCAGCGCCGGCGAGTCCGCGCAGGCCCCACCTGCCAACAGGGGTGCGCCGCTTGCCGCAGAAAGACCGGCATCCCAGCGCCGGACTCACCGTGGCCATCACGGTACGCACGGGCTCGTCGGACGTACATGACACGACTAGGTCATCTCTGGTCGTGCTCGGGAGCCGGCCAAGGCCTGCCTCGTTTGCAGAGGTCGGCACTGGGGAAGTGCCCCAAGGCCGCGTTCTTTGCTGCTCGCCCGCGTGACCATGCATGGCGAGCGCGCGGCAAACCGGGGAAGAGAGTGCCCCCTGGTAGCGACGAGGGGGCACTCTCCCTCGATGGGCGCGCTGGCCAGCACCGACGCTGCAGTACGCCCGCAAGTCTGAGAGCCTGGTCACTCGGAGACGTGTGAGCGCAGAATCGAACAAGCAGCTGGTTCGCCGCCTAGTTGAGGAGGTGGTGAATCGGCGGAACCCGGACCCACTGGACGAACTGGCGCAGGGCGACTTTGCGGAGCTCGCTCGGCGTTGGATCAGCCCGTTCCGAAGTGCTTTTCCGGACTTCACGATGGCGATCGTCGAGCTCGTCGCGGAGAACGACACGGTCGTCGGTCACTTCACGTGCTCAGGCACACACGAGGGGGAGTGGCTCGGGGTTCCTCCGACCGGGCGTCGCTTCGAGGGTGTCGACGAGATCTATGTCTTCCACGTCCGTGACGGGAAGCTCGCGAGCGCAGTCGGCGTCGAGGACAACCTCTCGCGAATGCACCAGCTCGACATTCGGCCTAGCTAGAGCTGCCGCAGGAGTGTGTTCTAGGCGGCGTCGCTCTCCCGGCGGCGCACGCGCAGGGCTCCACGACGGAGCGGTACCTCCGCGCCTCGTAGACGACCAATCCCGACGCGGCTCAGCTTGCGGAGGCCCGTCTCTTCGTTGAGAGTAGAAAGTTCGGTAGAAAGTCGCGCACCGGCGCGGGAGGAACAGAAAAGCCCTGTGTACGCAGGGCTTTTCTCACTCCCCGGGTTGGACTCGAACCAACAACCCTCCGGTTAACAGCCGGATGCTCTGCCAATTGAGCTACCGGGGAAGGCAGCCGGCGGATTGTACCGGCGTGTCCGTGCGCCGAACGCCGCGGTTCGCGTTCCGTTAGCCGGGGGAGGACGGCGGCGGCGGGCCGCGAAGGGCGTCCCGTGCGTCGTCTCGCCGTCGCAGCTACTGCGCTGTCCGTGGCCGCCTGCGGGCTGGCCGCGGACGACGCCTCGAGCGCCAATCCGCGGATCGCCGCGGTACAGATCGCCCTGCGTGCGCACGGCTTCGACCCGGGCGCCGTCGACGGGGTTCCCGGGCCGCTCACTCGCACCGCGCTCGCTGCGTTTCAACGGAAGCGGGGCCTGAAGCCCGACGGCCGGATCGACCGCAAGACCCGCCGTGCCTTCGGAACCCGCGGCCGCCCGCTCCTCGGACAGCGCCTGCTCGTCGTCGGCGCGGTGGGCTGGGACGTGGCCGTGCTCGAGTTCAGGCTGCGTCGCCACGGGCTCGGTTCGGGCGTCGTGGACGGACGTTTCAGCCGCGCGACCGCGGTCGCGCTTCGCAGGTTCCAGCGCCGGCACACGCTCGTGCCGGACGGGATCGCCGGGCCGCACACGTACCGGGCGCTCGCGTACCGCGCGCCGATCCGCACACACACCGTCGAGCCGGGCGAGAGCTTCTTCTCGATCTCCGGCCAGTACAACGTGAGCCCCTGGCAGCTCGCGCGGCGGAACGACCTCTCGTTGATGACGATCATCGTCCCCGGTCAGAAGCTCGTGCTCCCGGCCGGTGCGCACGGTCGCTTGCCGAGCACGCTCGCGGCTGCGCCGTCGCGGGATGCGGTACGCGCCGCGCTCGACCGCTGGGCCCGCGTGTACGGGGTCGACCCGAAGCTCGTGCGGGCGCTCGCGTGGATGGAGTCGGGCTTCCAGCAGGACGTCGTCTCGAGTGTGGGCGCGGTCGGCGTCATGCAGCTCCTGCCCGAGTCGTGGGAGTTCGTGGACACGGTGCTGCTCGGTTTCTCGACGCCCCGGAACTACGAGGGGAACGTGCGGGCCGGGGTGCGGCTCCTGAGCTGGCTGCTGGCCGAGTTCGACGGCGACGTGCGGCTCGCACTCGGCGGCTGGTACCAGGGGGCGCGTGCCGTCCGCGAGCGCGGCTTCTACGAGGAGACGAAGGTGTTCGTGCGCGTCGTGCGCGCGCTCTACGGGACGGTCTAAGAGGCGAGGAGCGCCGTCGCGGCCGCGTACGCTCGGCGAGCGGCCTCGTCCACGGGCAGTCCCCAGAAGCCGTCCGGCGTCGAGAAGATCTCGACGTCGAGGTAGCCGTCCCAGCCGCCGGCGGCCAGGGCCGCGACGTGGTCCGCGCTCCGCGCGCCGCCCTCGCCGGGAAGCACGCGGCCTTCGCCTCCCGCCCTCGGCTCGTCCGCGACGTGGAGCCCCGTCACGCGGTCGGCGACGGCGACGAGCGCGTCGGGCGGCTCATGCCAGAGGTTGTACGTGTCGGCCATGATCCCCACGTCAGGCAGCTCGGCGGTGGCGAGGAGAGCCGTAGCGTCGGCGACGCTGTTCACGAAGGAAACGGAGGCGCGCTGACCCGGGTGGGCCGGCTCGAGGCCGAAGCGGATGCCTGCTTCCCGTGCGGCTGCGGCGACCTCGCGGAGGCCGTCCACTACGAGGCGGCGGGCTTCGTCGGGGTCCAGGTCGCCGGCGGGCCCGGTGAGGCAGAGCACGCACTCGGGCTCGTATGCCGCGAGCCGGCGAACGCTCGCCACGAGCGCGGCCACACGCTCCTCCGGGTCCGGAGGTCCTTCCATCCCCGGTAGCCGGAGCGGAAGCACCGAAGGAATCGTCGGAACGCAGGAGGCCACGCCGAGGCCCGCTTCGCGCAGCAGCCTGCGGTTCGCACCGTCGTCCTCCGGCAGCTTCATCTCCCAGATGCCGATGCCGTCGAACCCCGCCGCCGCGTACGCGCGCACGTCCTCGTCGAACGGTGCTCCGACCGTCGAGATCTCCGAGAGCGACAGCTTCACGAGCGTCGCGCCTTCGCGAGCAGGCGGCGTGGGAGGGCCGGCTTCGTGAGGTCCTTGTAGACGAGGTAGCCCGAGCCGGCGCCGAGGCCGGGCCCCGGATGCGTCGAGGCGCCGATGTGCCAGAGGCCATCGACCGGCGTGCGGTGACCCGGCGCCTGGGGCAGCGGCCGGAAGAGGAAGTTCTGGTCGAGCGCGCACGAGCCGCCGTAGATGTCGCCCGCGACGAGGTTGACGTTCAGCGCCTCGATGTCGGCGGGCGAGAGCGCGACGCGCGAGATCGTGGCGCTGTCGAGGTTCCGGATGTTCCGTCCGAGGCGCTCGGTGATGCGATCCGCGTAGCGCTCGCGGAGCTCCTCCGTCCAGGTGCCGTCGCCGACGTCGAGCTCCGAGGCGGCGTCTCCTCTGACGCGACCGGCCGGGAGCTCCTGCAGCTGGATCCAGAGGATCGAGCTGCCGTCGGGAGTGCGGGAGGGGTCGACGGTCGCCGGCTGCCCGCAGACGATCGTCGCCTCCGCGGGAAGGAGCCCGCGCTCGGCCTCGTTCACCGCGCGGGAGACGCCGTCGAGCCCCGGCGTGACGTGGACGATCGCCGTCCGCGCAAGCCGCTCGTCCCCCTGCCAGTCCGGTCGCTCGGAGAGCGCGAAGTGGATCTGCATCTCGCCGCGCCCGTACCGGTAGCGGCGGGCGGCCTCCATCACGGCGGCCGGCGCCTCTCCGTCGCCAAGGAGGCCGTCGTAGAGCTGGGTCGGGGTGACGCTCGCGACGACGGCCCGCTCGGCGCGAACCGTCTCGCCGCCTTCGAGCCGAACCGCGGTCGCGCGGCCCCGCGACACGAGGACGCGCTCGACGGTAGCGCCGGTGCGCACCTCGCCGCCCGCGTCGCGGACGATGCCGGAGAGCGCATCCACGAGCCGGTCGCCGCCGCCCTTCGGCACCGGCATCCCGCCGAGCTGGAGCGCGCAGGCGATGACCTGCGTCATGAATCCGGACGCGGCCTGATCGGGGCCGAGGCCCGTGTGCAGCACCCAGGGGGCGAGCAGTCCGTGTGCGGCATCGGAGTGGAAGGTGTCGCCCAGCCAGTCGCGGCAGCTCGAGAGAACGGTCGCGAGGTAGACCAGCAGTCCACGGCGTCCGAAGCGTCGGAACGCCTGGCCGCCGAGGCCGAGCCCCTCGGGCGACCAGAGCTCACGGCCGAGGACGCCGAACGACAGGTCGGCGTGCTCCATGAAGCCCTCGAACATCGCCTGCCACGCCGGGCCGTCCTCCGCTGCGTGGCGCGCGAGCTCGGCGACGTTGCCTTCGAGCGAAGTGGTGAGGAAGGCGCTCGAGCCGTCCGGGAAGGCCGAGCCGGTCGGGAGCTCGGTGTTCAGGTACTCGACGCCACGCCGATCGAGCTCGTCCTTCAGCTCCGCGTAGGCGGGCGAGCCGGTGAACAACGGATGCCAGGACGCGAGCACCTCGTGCGTGAACCCGGGCGCTGTGAGGTCGCGCGACGTGCGGATGCACCCGCCGGCCTGCTCGCTGCGCTCGAGGACGCAGACCTTCCAGCCCGCCTGTGAGAGAAGCGCCGCGCCCGCGAGCGAGTTGATCCCGGCGCCGACGAAGACCGCATCGAAGGCCGCCATCGACGCGCGACCATACCAGCCCGCTTGTCGCTTGACATGTCAGGCCGGAGCCGGATTGAATCTCGCCATGCTCCTGCGCGAGGTGGCGTACGCGCGGCCCTCGACCGTCGACGAAGCAGTTGCTCTCCTCGCCGGAAACGAGGGAGCGCGCGCTCTGGCCGGCGGTCAGACGCTGATCAACGTGATGAAGGCCAGGGTCGCCTCTCCGGAGGTGCTCGTCGACCTCGCGGACCTCGACGAGCTGCGCTCGATCGGCTTCTCCTCGGACGGGCTGCTCGAGATCGGCGCGATGGTGACGTACACCCAGCTCATCGCCTCGTCCGAGGTGGAGGTCGCCCGGCCGATCCTCGCCGAGGTCGCGGCGACGATCGGGGACGTCCAGGTCCGGAACCGCGGCACCGTCGGCGGCAACGTCTGCGTCGCCGATCCGACGAACCACCTGCCGCCGCTCCTCGCCGTGCTCGACGCGACGTTCACGGTTCGCGGCGAGGGAGGCGAGCGGACAGTCTCCGCGGACGACTTCTTCCAGGGCGTCTACCTGACCGCAGTTGCCGAGGGCGAGCTGCTCACGAAGGTAACGGTCCCGCCGTCCAGGGGGGCCGGCGACGGCTTCGCGGGCGTCACCATCGGCAAGCACGGGACGTACATCGTCAATGCGGCAGCGTCGGTCTCGGAAGACGGCGTCAAGGTCGCGCTCGGTTGCGTTGCCGCCACTCCGGTGCGCGCGACCGCGCTGGAAGAGCGGTTGGCCGGCGGCGACCTGTCGCGGGAATCGGTAGAGGCGGCGGCCGAAGGCCTCGGCGCCGCGCTCGACCCGCCCGGTGACGTGCACGGCTCGGCCGACTACCGGCGCCGGCTGGCCGAGATCTCGGCGGTGCGGTCTGTCCTCCAGGCAGCTTCGAGACGGAAAGGGGAGTAGTGGCGACACCGACCTCTTCGCGTGCGATCGGCGTCGAGATCAACGGCGAGCTGTACGAGCTGGACGTGCCGGCACGGCGTCTGCTCGTGCACTTCATCCGCGACGATCTCAGCCTGACGGGGACGCACGTCGGATGTGACACCGGCAACTGCGGCGCGTGCACGGTGCTGCTCGACGGCGCACCGGTCAAGAGCTGCATGCTGCTCGCGGTGCAGGCCGACGGCGCCTCCCTGCAGACCGTCGAGGGCCTTGCGCCGAACGGCGAGCTGACTGCACTCCAGCGCTCGTTCAACGAGCACCACGCGCTCCAGTGCGGCTACTGCACGCCCGGGATGCTCATGAGCGCGACCGCGCTGCTCGAGCGCAATCCGAGGCCGAGCGAGGAGGACGTGCGCTACGCGCTCCAGGGGAACATCTGCCGCTGCACGGGCTACGTGAACATCGTCGAGGCGGTCGTCGCCGCGGGAGGCAAGGCGTGAGGGCTCCTGGTGGCGACGTGACACAAGGCTCGTCGACGGCCGTCGAGACGGGCGCGCCCGAGGTGCTCGAGAAGGGCTACGTCGGCCAGAGCATCCCGCGTCGGGAGGACAAGCGGCTCGTCCAGGGACAGGGCTCCTTCTTCGACGACGTCCGGCGCCACGGCATGGGCTACGTGCACTTCGTGCGCTCGCCGTACGCGCACGCGCGGATCATCTCGATCGACGTCTCGAAGGCGCTCGAGCTCGACGGCGTGTACGGGACGATCACAGGCGACGAGGTCGCGATCTCGTCGGACCCGTTCTTCGAGATGTCCGTCGAGCCGGGCGGCAACATCAAGGACTACGCGCTCGCGGTCGGCCGGGTGCGGCACGTGGGCGAGCCGGTCGCCGCCGTGTGCGCGGCAACCCGTGAGCTCGCGCGCGACGCCGCCGAGCTGATCGACGTCTCGTACGACCCGCTCCCGGTTCTCGTGGAGGCCGAGGAGTCGCTGAAGGACGAGGTCGTGCTGCACGACGACGCGGGCTCGAACGTCGTCTGGTCGGGCGTCTTCGAGTGGGGCGATGTCGACAGCGCGCTCGCCGACGCGGACCACGTCGTGAAGATCGAGCGGCTGCACTTCCACCGCTTTTCCTCGACGCCCCTCGAATGCGCCGGCGCGCTCGTCGAGTACGACAAGGGCACGGAGGAGTGGACCCTCCACTGCAACCACCAGATGCCGGGCGTCGGTGCGATCTGGATGGCGCCGGCCCTACGCACCGGGATCGACAAGCTCCGCTTCGTCACGAACGACATCGGCGGCGGCTTCGGCAACAAGATCTGCCTCCATCCCCAGTACGTCGTGCTCTGCCTGCTCGCGCGCAAGCTCAGCCGGCCGGTGCAGTGGACGGAGTGGCGCACCGACCAGCACACCGCGAACGCGCACGGCAACGAGCGGACGTTCCTCGACGTCGAGGTCGCGGTGAAGGCGGACGGCGAGATGACCGGCTTCAAGGTGCGGGCGCTCGACGACTGCGGCGCGTTCCCACGCTACGAGCCGCTCGGCTGCATCATCTGGGCGCAGGTAACGCCCGGGATGTACGCGTGGCGGAACGTCAAGGTCGACTTCACCCAGGTCTGCACGAACAAGTCGCCCGTATCGCCGAACCGCGGCTATTCGCGGATGCAGCACCTCTGGCTGACCGAGCGCATCATCGACATCGTCGCGGCCGAGCTCGGCTTCGACCCGGTCGAGATCCGCAAGAAGAACTACGTGAAGACCGAGCAGATGCCGTACGAGACGCCGAACGGCTGCTTCTACGACTCGGGCGACTACGCAAAGGCGCTCGACATCGCCCTCGAGCTCATCGATCACGGCTCGATCGAGGCGCGGCGGAAGGAGGCCGCGTCGCGCGGCAAGCTCCTCGGCATCGGGATCGGCTCGACGCTCGACTCGGGCACGAACAACTTCGGCCAGTCGACGCTGCTGAACCCGGATCTCCAGTTCTCGGGGAACAACGAGGCAGCGTCTGTGAAGCTCGACATCTTCGGCGAGGTCGTGGTCACGCTCGGCACCGTGCCGCAGGGCCAGGGGCACGAGACGACCGCCGCGCAGGTCGTCGCGGACATCCTCGGTTGCCCGCCCGAGCAGGTGAACGTGCGACGGGGTCACGACTCCTGGTTCAACTCGCACGCCGGGTTCTCGGGCACGTACGCGAGCCAGTTCGCGTTCACCGGCCTCGGCGCGGTCAAGGGCGCCTCGGAGCTGCTGCGTGACGAGATGGTGCAGCTCGCGGCCGCGGTGCTACAGGCGCCGACGGAGGCGATCGAGCTCGCCGACGGGTTCGCGCGGATCAAGGACGGGCCGGAGGAGGCCGCGCTTCCGTTCATGGCGCTCGGCGCCATCGTGAACGCGAACAACGCGTTCCTCCCGCCGGACTTCAACCCGACGCTGAACCACCGTTACGTCTGCCGGCCGTACTTCGGGATGGTGGACACGGAGAAGAAGACGGGTCAGCTGACGCTGACGTACGCGACCCAGATCCACGCGGCTGTCGTCGAGGTCGACCCCGAGACCGGCGAGGTCGAGATCGTCGACTACGCGGCCGTGGACGACTGCGGCGTGCGCATCAACCCACAGATCGTCGAGGGCCAGGTGCACGGCGCGACCGCGCATGCGATCGGCGCCGCGCTCTCGGAGGAGTTCGTCTACGACGAGGACGGGACGTTGCTGACCTCGAACTTCTACGACTACCACGTGCCGCACGCGATGGACATGCCGCCGCTCAAGACCGGCGCCATGGAGTCCCCGTCGCCCGTCGCTCCGCTCGGCGCGAAGGGCATGGGCGAGGGCGGCGGCGGGGGAATCCACTGCATCTGCGCGGCGATCCAGGACGCGCTGTCCTCCGCCGGGAAGCCGATCGTCTACACGAGCTGCAACCCGCCGCATAGGGTGTGGGCCATGCTCCAGGACCCCGAGGCGACGCGGAAGAACGTGTCGGTGACCACCCGATGATCGTCTCCGGCACGAAGGAGCTCTCGGCCCCACGCGAGACGGTCTGGAGCGTCATCTCCGAGCCGTCCGAGATGGCCGGCCTCATGCCGGGCGTCGAGAGCTTCGAGGTCCAGGACGAGACGCACTGGACGGCGAAGGTGAAGGTGCCGCTCGGGCTCGGCGGGCTGAAGATGACGATGAACTTCGAGAGGCTGGAGGAGCGGCCGCCGGAGTTCGCGTCGATGCGCGCGAAGGGTCAGGGCGTCGGCGCGCTCATGGACATGACGACGTCGTTCACGCTCTCCGAGTCCGACGGCGGGACCTCGATGGCGTGGGAGGCTGACGTGAAGATCGCGGGGCCCGTCGGGTCGATGGGCCAGCGCGTGCTTCAGCCGATCGTCAACCAGCAGGTCTCGGACGTGCTCGCCGCGCTCGAGCAGCGGGTCTCGGCCGCCGCGCAGGCCTGACCGGCACGGAGTGGGGGACTCGACCACACCTCGGCGCGAGGCGCACATGCCGTTCGCTGCGTCTCACGGCGTCGAGCACGACGAGCTCGCGAGCGCTGTCTTCAATGCGCGGGTGCTCGGCGGCGGGCTGCCGGTCGTCCAGGGCGACAGCTGGGCGACGCGCGCCAACGCCGTGACCCTCGAGGGCGACCGGGTCTTCGTGAACACGACACGCTGGGGCCGGCGCGAGATCATCCGGGCCGGCGAGCTCGTGGTGGACGTCGGCCTCTTCTCGGGCCAGGCCAACGTGGCCGTGGCCGCCGACACCGAGGACGCGGCACGCTCGATGCTCGAGCAGCTGCGCGAGTTGCTGCCGGCGCCGGATCCCTCCGGCGCGCAGGAGGTCACGGTGACGTTCTGGACGTACGGTCCGCACGGGCCGCAGCCCGCGTGGAGGACGATCTCCGTCCCGGCCTGGACGGACATCGAGACGAACTACGCGTCGGCCACCCAGGCTTCGCTGACGCGGCTCATGAACGACTTCCGGCCGGCGCACGGCGGCCAGCTCGTGCTCTGGCACGGCGAGGTCGGGACCGGGAAGACCTTCGCCCTGCGCGCGCTCGCCTGGGAGTGGCGGGACTGGTGCGACATCCACTACATCGTCGACCCGGACTCGTTCTTCGGGCAGCACGCGGACTACCTGATGCACGTCATCCTCCAGCAGGAGTGGGAGTCGCAGTTCGCCGAGTGGCAGGGCGGCGCGACGCAGGTCGGCCAGGCGTACGCGTCGTCGGTGACGATCACCCAGGAGAGCGACGAGGGCGAGGCGCCGCGGCAGCGGCGGCCATGGCGGCTGCTCGTGCTCGAGGACACCGGTGAGCTGCTCCAGCCCGACGCGAAGGCGGTCATCGGCCAGGGGCTCTCGCGCTTCCTCAACCTCGCAGACGGCCTGATCGGCCAGGGCCTGCGCATCCTCGTCCTCGTCACCACGAACGAGGAGATCCGGAAGCTGCACCCCGCCGTGGCCCGTCCGGGGCGAAGCGCGGCGAACGTCCTCTTCACGGCGCTGGGCGGCGACGAGGCGAGCGCGTGGCTGTCGGCGCGCGGCGTCGACGAGAGCACGTCCGTCGTCCGTCACGATCGCCGAGCTCTTCGCCCGTCTCGAGGGCCTCGACACGCCGAAGCACTCCCTCGGCTTCGAAGCGAGCTCCTGACCTGACGCCTCCGTTCCGCATCGGCGTCATGCAGCTCACGATGGAGCCGCTCGAGGAGATGCTCGAGTCGGCGCGCGTGATGGACCGCGCGGGCATGGACACGATCTGGCTCGCCGAGGCCTATCCGTGGTGGCGCAAGCACGGGATGGAGGCCCGCTCGTCGACCGTCGTCTCCGCGCTGATGGCTCGCGAGACAGAGCGGCTGACGATCGGCTGGGGGATCATCTCGCCGTTCACGCGGCACCCCGTTCAGGTCGCGATGGACGCGCGCGTTGTACAGGAGGCCGCCGGGCCGGGCCGCTTCCTCCTCGGATTCGGGACGTCGAAGATCTTCCTCAACAACATCGCCTCGCAGACGAAGAAGACGCTCGGGCCCATGCGCGACGCCGTGACGATCGTCCGGGGCGTGCTCGGCGGCGAGCCGTTCGAGTACGAGGGCGATACGTGGAACGCCTCCGTCCCCGGCCTGCGCGAGGAGGCGCACACCCCGCGCGAGGTGCCGCCCGTCTACATCGCGGCGACCGCCCCGAAGATGCAGGCCCTCTCCGGCGAGATCGCGGACGGGTGCCTCACGCCGTCGATCACGACGCCCGCGTTCGTCCGCTACACGCGGGAGAACGTCGCCGCCGACATCGACATCGGCTGCACTGTCGTCGCCTCGATCCACGACTCGGACCGCGCGGCGGGCCGTGACGGCGCGCGCGAGATCGCGGGGATGTACCTCGCGAACAAGTTCCAGAACATCAAGGGCTCGGCGGACACGCTGCTCGACCTCGCCGAGATCGAGATGGGAGAGCTCGCTCAAGTCGCCGAGGCGATGGAGCGCGGCGGCCGGCTCGCGGCGAAGGCGGAGGTGACGGACTCGCTCCTCGACCGCTGCAAGGCGATCGCCGGGACGCCCGAGGACTGCATCGCCGCGATCGAGGAGTACCGGGACTCCGGATGCACGCACGTCATGCTCGAGCTCTGGGGCGACCGGCGCCACGACCAGATCAGGCTCTTCGGCGAGAGGGTTCTTCCATACTTCAGGTCGTGACCGAGTACGACGCGGCAGCGTTCGATGCCTTCGAGGAGGCGGGCTGGTCGACGAAGGAGGCGGCCGCCTACGACACGCTCGCGGGCCGGGTCACCTCGCGGGTCGCGGACCCGCTTCTGGACGCCGTCGGGGTCGGCTCGGGGACGAGGCTCCTCGACGTCGCGACCGGGCCGGGATACGTGGCGACAAGGGCCGCCGAGCGAGGAGCGGAGCCGGTCGGCGTGGACTTCTCGGAGACGATGCTCGCGTACGCGAGAGCGCGCGCGCCCGGCGTCGAGTTCGTGCGCGGTGACGCGACGGCGCTGCCGTTCGAGGACGCGTCTTTCGATGCGTTCGTCGCGGCGTTCCTCCTCCTGCATCTCGGGACTCCTGAACGGGCGGTTACCGAAGCGGCTCGCGTGCTGCGCCCCGGCGGCAGGGCGGCGTTCACCGTGTGGGACGTGCCGTCGCGAGGTCGGTGGATCGGTGTCTTCTTCGAGGCGTTCACGGGTGCAGGCGCCCACCCGCCGCCGGACGTGCCGGCGGGGCCGAGCTTCTTCAGGTTCGCCGACGAGGCCGAGTTCGGCGGGCTGCTCGAGGGCGCCGGGCTCATCGACGTCGAGGTCGAGACCGTCGAGTTCGGGCTGCAGCTCGACGACGGCGCCGAGCTCTGGGACGGTCTCGTCAAGGGCTCTGTACGCGTCGGACCGATGATCCTCGGCCAGCCCGAAGCGCTGCAGCTCCAGATCCGCGAGCGCTACGACGAGCTGCTCGAGGAGTACCGCACCCACGACGGGTTCGAGGTACCGGTCTCGGTGAAGCTCGCGTCCGGGCAACGGCCGGCGTGACCCTCGTGATCGACCGCGACCGGCTCGTCGAGTGGGCGAGCCGGGCGATCGAGACGCCGAGCTTCACCGGCTCCGAGCAGGCGCTCGCCGAGCTCGTCGCGCAGACGTTCGCGGACATGGGCCTCCAGGTGCAGTGGCAGCAGGTGGAGGACGGGCGCGCGAACGTCCTCGGAACGCGGCCGGGCGCGGGAGGCGGGCCCAGCCTCATGTTCAACGGGCACATGGACACGTCGTACTCCGGCAAGGAGGCGTGGCTCGCGCACGTGCCCGGGTTCCAACCGAAGGCGTTCGTCGAGGACGGGCGGCTCTATGGGCTCGGCATCTCGAACATGAAGGGCGCACTCGCGTGCTACGTCGAGGCGCTGCGTGCGCTCGAAGACGCCGGCGTGCGGCTGCGCGGAGACGTGCTGATCGCGGCGGTCAGCGGCGAGATCGAGAAGACGCAATGGGCCGACGCGCAGGGCGCCGAGTTCCGCGGCTATGCGGCGGGCACGCGCTACCTCGTGACGCACGGTGGCGTCGCAGACATGTGCATCCTCGGCGAGCCGACCGAGTCGAAAGTCGTGCTCGGCCACTTCGGCTCTCTGTGGCTGCGGATCTCGACGCAGGGAGACTTCATCCACACCGCGTTCACCGAGGGCAAGCGCGACCGGAACTCGATCCTGCGCATGCGTGACGTGCTCGACGCGGTCCTCGAGTGGATCCCGAGCTGGGAGAGCGACCCGGAGAACGCGTACCGCGGCACGAGCGCGCTCGTCAACGTGAGCGGCATCGAGGGAGGTTTCGGCTGGCGTGCGTCGCGGACGCCGCACCGCACCGACCTCTTCCTCGACGTCCGCGTCCCGCCGACGAAGGAGATGGCGACCGCACGCGGCCAGGTGCTCGACCTCGTTCGCTCGCTGCAGGAGCGGTTCCCGGAGCACGGCGTCGAGGGCGAGGTCTACGTGACCGCGCCCGGCGCGGAGATCGCCCAGGATCATCCACTGATCGGCGCGCTGGACGAGGCGCACGCGGAGGTGTTCGGCTCGCCGCCCGAGCGCGATGTCACCCGCTGGTTCTCGGACGCCTCCGCGCTCACGCGCTACGGCGTGCCGACCGTGAACTACGGGACGTCGACCGGCCTCCTCGACACGGTCAAGGGCGAGAACCTCGAGATCGACGGCCTCGTGCAGACGGCCGAGGTCTACGCGCGTGCGGCGATGAAGGTCTGCGGGGTCGCCGAGTGAGCACTGCGGAGCTCGCCGGCGCAGACGCCTCGGGACTTCGTCCTCTCGACGACTTCCTCCCCGTGTTCGAGTTCTCCGAGCGCCATCGGATCGAAATCGACGCGGATCCCGGACGAATCGACGAAGCGCTGCGCGCGGTGTCGCTCGCGGACATCCCGGTGGCGCGCGCGTTGTGGTGGGTGCGCCGACTCGGTCGCGCGACCGGCGATCCCCGAAGGACGTTGGTCGCCGCGCTTCCCGGCGTCGTCCTGGCCGACGCTCCGGGCGAGGGGATCGTCATCGGCCTGACGGGGCAGTTCTGGCGGCTGCGCCGCAATCTCGATCCCGGAGGCCCGCGCACCGTCTCCGAGTTCCTCGAGTACGAGCGGCCGGACACGTGCAAAGCCGTGATCGACTTCCGCGTCGGTCCATCCTCGCTCACCACCGAGACACGTGTCCGCGTCGACGATTCGGCCGCGCGGCGGAGGTTCCGGCGCTACTGGCTCGTGGTCCGGCCGTTCAGCGGGCTCATCCGGATCATGCTTCTCCGAGCCGCGCGGCGGCGCGCACTGCGATGAGCCTCTCCCAGCTGCCGGCCGATCTCCCGGTTCCCGTGGACGACGGCTCTTGCAACCACCTCGTCGGCGTGCAGGTGCCTGCGCTCGTGCTCGACTCGTCGCTCGGACCCGTCGATCTGGCGGAGCTCGGCTCGCGGCGGCTCGTGCTCTACGTGTATCCGCGCACAGGCATCCCGGGCCGGCCGAGCCCCGACGGGTGGGACGCGATTCCCGGCGCACGCGGCTGCACGCCTCAGTCCTGCGCGTTTCGCGAGCACGCCGAAGAGCTGGGCCGGCTCGACGCCCGTGTCGCCGGCCTCTCTGCGCAGTCGTTCGACGAGCAGGTCGAGTTCGCCGCGCGCGAGCACATGCCGTTTCCCGTGGTCGCCGACCCGAAGCTCCGGCTCGGCGAGGCGATCGGGCTCCCCACGTTCGAGTTCGCGGGGGCGACGCTCTACAAGCGGGTAACCCTCGTCGTCGAGGCGACTCGGGTGGCGAAGGTCTTCTACCCCGTGTTCCCGCCCGACCGGAATGCGGCGGATGTCGTCGCCTGGCTGACCGAAAGGAAGAGCGCATGAAGCTCGTGACGTTCGGAGACGACCGCCGCGTCGGCGTCCTCGAGGGCGAGGAGATCGCCGTCCTCGACGTGCCGACGATGCGGGAGTGGTTCGAGCGCGGCGGCGCCGACCCCACCGGCGAGCGGGTCGCGCTCGCCGCGACGCGGCTGCGCCCTCCGCTCGCCCCGAAGAAGTTCTTCCACACCGCCGGGAACTTCCGCGAGCACGAGGAGGAGTCGAAGCAGGTCGGCTGGTCGCACGAGATCGCGCCGTGGATCGTCTTCTTCCAGAACGTGGATGCGATCGTCGGTCCCGACGAGGCGGTCGTCTACCCCGAGCACCTGACCGAGGAGCTCGACTACGAGCTCGAGCTCGCCGTCGTCGTCTCGAAGCCCGGCAAGTGGTTCTCGCCGGAGGAGGCGAGTGAGTACATAGGCGGCTACGTGATCTTCAACGACATCACGGCTCGCGACATCCAGCGCCGCGAGATGCGCTCCGGCGTCTTCTCGTTCTGCAAGGCGATCGACACGTTCTGCCCGCTCGGCCCCTGGATCGTGACCCCGGACGAGGTGCCCGAGCCGCACGACCTCGCCATGGAACTGCGGGTGAACGGCGAGCCGAGGCAGGTGTCGCACACCGGCCGGATGTCGGTGACGATCCCGGAGATCCTCAGCCACTACTCGGCGCTCGGCTACTCGGCCGGCGACGTGGTCTCGACCGGGACGGTCTCCGGGGTCGCGGGCTTCTCGCCGGATGCGGCGTCGCTCTACCTCAGGCCGGGCGATGTGATGGAGGCCGAGATCGAGCGCATCGGCGTGCTGCGGAACCCGGTCGTCTCATGGCAGGACGCGCACGGCGAGCCCGCGCCCCCACGAGTCCGTTGGTAGCGTCCGCGCGCGTGAGCGACGAGTTCCAGGTCGAGATCGAGCTCGACGACAACGCGCACGGGTACCCGTTGCGGGAGCGGCTCCGCGCACGCGACTTCGACGACGAAGCGCGCAAGCGGCTCGGTCGAGACATCATGGTGACGCGCGACGGGTCGCGCATCTTCCTCTACGCGGGATCCGAGGAGCAGGCACGCGAGGCCGAGCGCACCGTGCGGGCGCTTGCCGAGGAAGACGAGCTCACGGTCGACATCACGGTCACGCGCTGGCATCCGGTCGAGGAAGCGTGGAAGGACGCGGCGCTCCCGCTCCCCGCAACTGCGGAGGAGGAGCAGGCCGAGTACGCGGCGCGCGAGGCGGCGGAGGCCGCGGAGGCGAGCGAGACGCACGAGTACGACTGGCACGTCCTGGCGAACTTCTCGGAACGGGACGACGCGAGAGCGCTCGCAGAGCGGCTCACCGACGAGGGACTTCCTGTCGCGCAGCGCTGGCGCCACGTCGTCGTCGGCGCCCTGACCGAGGAACGGGCGGAGGAGATCGCCAACCGGCTACGAGCGGAGGTGCCGGACGCCGAGGTCTCGGTCGAGGTCAACCTCAACGAGCTCCGGCTGCCGCAGTTCCTCTTCCTCCCCTTCTGACGTGACGGCGTTCCGCGAGGCGTTCCCGATCCTGACGGTGGAGGACGTCGACCGCGCAGCCGAATTCTACTGCTCGACGTTCGGGTTCTCGAGAGGGTTCTCGTTCGAGGACGAGGGCACGACGGCGTTCGTCTTCCTCGAGCTCGAACCGCTGGGGATCGGCCTCGCGAAACGAGCGGCCCGGGACGATCCGGACTTCGCGCTCTGGCTCTACACGGACGACGTCGCCGTCGCCGCCGAGCGGCTGCGCGGCGGCGGCGCCGAGGAGGTGCTGCCGCCGACCGACCAGGCCTGGGGCGAGCGACTGTGCACGTTTCGGAGCGCGGACGGCCATCTCCTGCACGTCGGGAGCAGGAGCTGATGGCGGCGGTCGGCGCGATCCAGCTCGACTCGGTCCACGACGCGGTCGGGCTCCTGGCGGAGTACCGGGAGGCGTATCCGGACGTGCCGGCGGAGGCCTGGGAGCCGTATCGCAAGCTCTACCCCGAGCTCTTCGCGGGTGAGCACTGGCGCGTCCCCTGTCGCAGCTACCTGATCCGCGCGGGCGGGAAGACGGTGCTCGTCGACACGGGCGTCGGCCCGCCTGGCCTCTGGGACTGGACGGCGGAGCACGAAGGCGAGCTCCCCGAGGCACTGGCCGGCCTCCACGTCGGGACCGACGACGTCGACGTGGTGTTCCTCACGCACATGCACATCGACCACGTCGGCTGGAACACGGACCTCGACGGGGTCGCGTTCTTCCCACGTGCCCGCTATGTCGTTCACCAGGACTCGCTCGCCTTCGCGAGCACGCAGGACACGAGGCCGCACGTCAGGCGGTGCATCTTGCCGCTCGCGGACCGCTTCGAGCAGGTGTCGGGAGACGTCGAGCTCGCTCCCGGCGTGACCGCGTTCGAGGCGCCCGGCCACTACCCGGGGCACATGGCGGTTCGGATCGAGTCCGAGGGCGAGGAGGCGCTGCTCCTCGCCGACGTCGCCGTCCATCCGGCCCTGCTCGAGCATCCAGCCTGGGGGTACGTCTCCGACGCCGATCCCGCGCGGTGCGCCGAGACCCGCGGTGCGCTGCTCCCCGAGCTCGTCGACCGGGACGTGCTCGTCGCCTGCGGCCACTATTCGGGAGATGGGGTCGGGCGCATAGTCCGCCGTGACGGAATCGTGGTCTGGGAGTCCGCAGTGTGAGACGCCTGCTCGCCCTGGTCGCCGTCGCATGCGCTGTCGCCGCCGGCTGCGGAGGCGCCGAGAACGAGCCCAACCTCGCCGAGGCGGCGGAACGCACCGAGGCGCAGGGCACGGGGAGGATCGCGCTCAGCGGCGTCGAGAAGTCGGACGAGGAGTCAGCGTCGTTCACCTGCGACGGGGACGCCGACTACGAGGCGAAGCGCGTCCGCATCGACTGCGAGTACCAGGGCGACGGCGAGTTCGACATGGTCGGGATCGGCAACGACGTCTTCGTGCGCGGGAGGATCTTCGGCGCGAAGAGCGACAAGTGGATGAAGGTCTCCGACGAGGCGGACGACGAACGCGCATTCTCGAGCCTCTCTCCGGAGACGCTCCTCGGGCTGTTGCGTGCCGCCAGCAGCGAGACCGAGCGACTGGGCGACGAGGAGATCCGAGGGGAGCCGACGGTCGGTTACAGGCTCACGGTCGATTGCGACGCAGCAGAGCTCTCGTGCCCCATCGAGACCCACGTCGAGGTCTGGATCGGCGACGACGGTGTGGTCCGTCGAATCGAGCTCGAGGACGACAACGGCAACCTGACCTTCGAGTTCTTCGACTTCGGCGCCGAGGTTGACATCCAGGCGCCGTCCGCCGACGAGGTGGTCGACGAAGACCAGGTGTTCGAGTCGAGTGGAGGAGGCGCCTCCGCCGGCCCGGTGGTGTGCGTCGAAGGCGACGCGAAGCCGATCACCCGGGAGCGCGCGCTCTCGACGCTCCGCAGGCACGGATTCAGCATGCGCGGCGACTCGCAGTCCTGCTTCGTCTCGAACGCGAGCGGCGCTGCAACCGACGTGCTCGCGCGCGAGGGGATCGTCCACTGCAGCATCCAGGCCGAGCCTTCCGCCGGCGCCCCGAAGACGACGACCCGGCGCGGGGCGGACGGCGCCGACGCGGAGCTCGCGCTCGCGAACGTCACCTGCACCATCTTCACCGACAGCCCGACGGGCGAGGAGAAGATCGACCGCCTCGAAACAGCCTTCGACGAGCTCGAGCGCGCGATCCGACCGTAGGATCGCCCCGTGGCCTGGCCCCGCGACGACGCGAAGCTCGAGCGCGTGCGCGCGCTCATGGAGGAGCGGGGGCTCGACGCGCTCGTCGTCCGAGCGCCGGACAACGTCCTCTACCTGACGAACTTCTGGGGCATGAAGGGCTACGACGCCTGCGTCTTCCCGCGTGAGGGTGAGCCGGTGCTCGTCTGTCTCGAAGCCTCCGAGGAGGACGCAGCGCGAACCGCCTGGACGGACGACGTGCGGCTCTTCGCAGGGTATGACCAGGCCGATCCCCGACCTCCCGTGGCGCGGGTGCTCGACGTCGCGAAGTCCGCCTCTGCGGACTACGAGACGATCGGGCTCGAGCTCTCGCTCGGGACCCAGGCGTCCGACCGCATGGTCGGCGAGCCGACGACGTTCACCCACGAGTGGTTCACGGGCTTCGGGACGAACGCCGTGGACGGAACGCCGCTGCTCGCCGAGGCGCGGGCGCGGAAGACCGAGCAGGAGGTCGAGCGCATGCGCCTCGCGAACGAGATCGCGGCGGCGGCGATGGAGCACTGCCGGCTGGTCGTCGAGCCCGGCATGACCGAGGCCGAGATCGCTGCGGAGTGGGAGGGGTTCGTCCACGGCGAGGGCACGGGCTGGGAGGGGAAGGTCGAGCTCGCGCTCGGGTTCTCGCTCGTCTGGTCCGGTCCAGGGATCAAGACCTTCACGGCGACCACGTCGCGTCCGGTCGTGGAGGGCGAGCCGACGCTCTTCGAGATCTGGGTGTGCGCGGACGGCTACTGGTGCGACCACACGAAGAACCTCGTCGTCGGCGAGCTGACGCCTGGGTACCGCGACCTCGAGCAGCAGCTGCTGGCGGTCTACGACGACGCGATTGCCTTCGCGCAGCCGGGCGCGAGCCTGGCCGAGCTCGATCGCCGCGTGCGCGACGGGATCGACAGCCATGGGCTTCCCCGGGCAGCCGTCGCATCCGATCTGCCACGGCGTCGGCGCCCGCGCGCACGAGCCGCCGTACGCCCATCAGGCGGGAGGCGGTGAGATCGCGGCCGGCATGGTTCTTGCAATCGAGCCAGGGTGCTATATGGAAGGCGGAGGCGGCCTGCGCGTCGAGGACAACTTCCTCGTCACCGCGCAGGGCACCGAGAAGCTCTCGCCGTTCCCCGACGGGATCGTTCACGCGCCGTGAAGGCGCGCGGCGTCGCGTTCCTTGTGTCAATTTGACACTAGGTGTGCATGGACCCGCTCTCGCCGCCCGGACCCAGGCGGGCGCAAGCCGCCTCCGTGCGATAGTCACGCGATGACGATCGACCGCTCGAAGGTGTGGACGGGCGACGTGAACGCGCGTGCGCTCGAGCCGCAGCCGAAGGTGACGGTCGGCCTCTACGACACGACGCTCAGGGACGGCGAGCAGACGGTCGGCGTCGTGCTCGGCCCGGAGGACAAGCTCGCGATCGCGACGGCGCTCTCCGAGGCGGGCGTCGATCGGATCGAAGCCGGCTTTCCGCGCGTGTCCGAGGACGACTGGCGCTCGATCGAGCTGATCCTCGCGGCCGGCCTCGACGCCGAGATCTGGGGCTTCTCCCGCGCGGTGAAGGCCGACGTCGAGGCGCTCGTCGAGCTCGGGCTCCCGGCGTCCGTGATCGAGAGCCCGATCTCGGACGCGAAGCTCGAGGCGCTCGGAGTCTCGCGCCAGACCATGATCGACCGCATTCGCGCGGCCGTCTCCCTCGCTGCGGAGAACGGGATCCGGGTCGCGTTCTTCGGCGTCGACTCGAGCAGGGCCGACCTCACCTTCGCGAAGCAGGCGTACGCGAGCGCCGTCGAGGCGGGTGCGGCCGAGATCGTCGTCGTGGACACGCTCGGCATCGCGACGCCCGAGGCGGCGGCGTATCTCGTCGGCGAGATCACCGACCGCGTGGGCGGCGAGGTGCCTGTGCACTGGCATGGCCACGACGACTTCGGGCTCGCGACGGCCGCCGCGGTCGCGGCGGTCCAGGCGGGCGCGACCTGGGTCCAGGGCACCGTGAACGGCATGGGGGAGAGGGCGGGCAACGCGGACCTGCTCGAGGTCGCACTGGCGCTCGAGGCGCTCTACGGCATTCCCACGCGGCTGCGGCTCGAGCGCGTGCGTGAGCTCGCCCAGCTCGTCGAGACGCTCTCTGGGACCCCGCTCGCACCGTGGAAGCCGCTGACAGGCGTGAACCTCTTCACGCGCGAGTCGGGTGCGGTCGCCGCGCAGTTCCACGACCCGCCGGCCATCGAGCCCTACGCCTCCGAGCTCGTCGGCGCCGAGCGCGGGATCGTCCTGGGGAAGAAGAGCGGCATCGACTCGATTCGCATCAAGCTCACCGAGCTCGGGCTCGAGCTCCCCGAGGAGCAGCACGCGTCGCTGCTGGAGGCGGTGAAGCGGAGCGGCACGCGCAAGCGCGGTCTCGTCACGGACGCCGAGTTCCGGCGTCTCGCCGCGCGCATCCGAGGCTAGGCTCGCACCGTGCCGATCGGGCGGAAGTCGTTCTTCGACATCATGGCCTCCTTCCCGTCGGGGGTCGCGATCGTCACGACCCTGCGGCCCGACGACAGCCCGTGCGGGCTGACGACGACGGCGGTCTCGAGCGTCTCCGCGCACCCGCCGACCGTCCTCGTGTGCGTCGACCTCGGCTCTCGGACGCTGGCGGCGCTCCGGGCGCGCCGGCGCTTCGTCATCAACTTCATGGGCGAGGGCCGGAGCCAGCTCTGCCTGCTCTTCGCCTCGAAGGAGTCGAACAAGTTCCGGGACGTGTCGTGGCAGCCGACGGAGTCCGGCCTCCCGTTCCTGCACCAGGACGCGCTCGCGTGGGCCGAGTGCGAGACGGTGCACGACCTCGAGGTCGGTGACCACGTGCTCCTCGTCGCGCGCGTCGAGGACGGAGGAATCGCGCCCGAGCTCGACCCACCTCTCATGTACTACCGGCGCTCGTGGGGCGTCTGGTCTCCTACCCAGGAGCCGAGCGAGCCCGAGCCGGTCGCCATCCGCGCGATGGAGGTGAGCGGACGCGACCTGCGCTGGCAGGGCGCCGAGTACTGACGCACGCGCCGAAACCGCAGTTGACCGGCCGCGCTCGGCGATGGGATACTCGCCTCGCAACTGACATGTCACAGCGGGAAGCGAGGTGTCGATGAGGTTCAGTCTCTATTCGGAGCTTCAGCTGCATCCGGGCAAGAGCCCCGAGCAGCTCTATGCCGAGGTGCTCGAGCAGATCGAGAACGCAGACCGGCTCGGGTACGACTGCTACGCGGTCATCGAGCACTTCTTCTTCCCGAAGTTCTCGATCTCCGCGAACCCGACGGCGCTCTTCGCGGCTGCCGCACAGCGGACGAGGAACATCAACTTCCGGACGATGCTGCACGTCCTGCCATACCACAACCCGATGGTCCTGGCCTCCGCGATCGCGGTCACGGACATCCTCACCGGCGGGCGCTACGAATGGGGCGTCGGTCGCGGTCACGGCTGGATCCCGGAGAAGGCCGGCGTCGCGCTCGACGAGCAGGCGCGGCCACGCTACGAGGAGGCCGTCGACCTGCTGTTCAAGGCGCTCGGCGAGGAGCGGTTCTCGCACAGCGGCGAGTACTTCAACGTCGACGACTCGCACGTCATCCCGTTCCCGAACCGGAAGTTCCGGATCTTCCTCGGCGGAACGTCCGACCGGACGTACGAGCTCGCCGCCGAGAACGGCTGGGGCGTCGCGGTCCCGCCGCTGCTTCCGTACAAGGCGCTCGAGGAGCAACTCGACCTCTACCGCGCGAAGTGCGCCGAGCACGGCACCGAGCCGGACATCGTCTGGATCCACGCCTGCCACCTCGACGAGGACCGGGACACGGCTCTGCGCGAGGCGCGGGACTGGGTCACCGGCTTCATCTATGGCAACAGCTCCCCGCTCCTCGAGTACGACAAGCCGGACGCGGAGGCGCTCGGCAAAGCGGGCTACGGCTTCTACGCGTCCGGGATCATGGAACAGCTCGCCGAGGTGCCGTACGAGCAGCTCGTCGAGGAGGACTACGTCTGGGTCGGGACGCCGGAGGACATCATCGCCCGCATCGAGGAGACCCGGGAGATCTGCCCCGGCGTCACCGAGATCGGCATCACGGTGAACGCCGGTGGGGCGCCGCACTGGATGGCGATCAAGAACCAGGAGCTCTTCGCCTCGCGGGTCGCGTCGCACTTCGGCGCAGGCACCCGGGCGGAGCCTGCGGCGGCGCCTGCGTGATCCAGAGGGTCTGCGTCATCGGTGCCGGGGTGATCGGCAGCCTCTACGCGGGTCACCTGGCGTCGGTCTGCGAAGTTTCGGTGCTGACCCGGCGCCGCGAGCATGGGGACGCGCTCGCGCGAGACGGCCTACGCGTGACCGGGAAGAGCGACCGTCATGCGAGGGTTGCGGCATCCGCCGATCCCTCGGAGCTCGAAGAACCGGATGTGGCCATCGTGGCGACGAAGGCGACCGGGATCCGCGGTGCGCTCGAGACCGTCCAGGGCTCGTACCCGAACACGACCTTCATGACCGTGCTGAACGGCCTCGGGGCGGAGGAGATCGTGCGCGAGCACGGCGACTGGCCGATCGTCTCCGCCGTGACGTTCATGAGCGGGACGAAGCACTCGGACACCGAGGTCGAGTACATCCTGGACACCGAGACGTGGCTCGGCCCGTACGAGGACACGCCGTTCGAGCGGGTGCAGGAGATCGCGGGCCTCGTCGTCGAGTCCGGATTGAAGGCGGAAGCGCTTCCCGACCTGCGGCCGGCGCAGTGGTCGAAGCTGATCTTCAACGCGGCCGTCAACCCCGTCGCTGCGCTGACGCGCCTGCCGCACGACCCGCACTTCGCAGCGGAGGCGGATCCGACCGACCTCGGTCATCTCGTCCACGGACTCGTCGACGAGGGCAAGGCGGTCGCGGCCGCGGCCGGGATCGAGCTCCACGACGACCCGTGGGAGATGAACGTCCTCGCGACGAGGCGCGGCTCGGCGCACTACCCGTCGATGCTCGAGGACGTGGAGGGGCAGAGCCGGACCGAGATCGACCTCATCACGGGCTCACTCGTCCGCGAGGCCGAGCGGCACGGGGTTCCGGTGCCGTTGCACAGCACGCTGTATGCGCTGGTGAAAGGAAAGGAGGCGTCGTGGTAGGCCGTCCCGTGTCGTCTCCAGGAGACACATCAACCCCAGGAGGGCGTAGATGATGGGAGCACGGAAGGTCGTACTGGCGTTCACGCTGGCTGCTGCGGTTGCGGCCGCTGCCGTCACGGTGGGAACGGCGTCCCCGCAGCAGAACACGGTCGTCATCGGCTGGGCCTATGACGCGAGCGGGGCGATGGCGCCGTTCGACGGACCGGCGCTCGCCACGGCGCGAGACCGGATCAAACAGGTGAACCGAGGGTCGGGAGCCAACTTCCAGCTCCGGACGTGCAACACGCAGGGCAACAAGCCGGCTGCGGCCAAGGCCTGCGCGGCGAGGCTGCTGGGCCAGGGGGCCGACATCATCATGACGACCTGCGATGTCGACTTCGCGGCGCCCGTCGTCCAGGAGTCGATCAACGCCGGCAAGCTGACCATCGCCCCGTGCATCGGCACCGACCAGATGGGGCCGAAGCGGTTCGGCGCGAAGGGCCGGCTCGCGTTCTCGTACGGGAACGTGGCGCAGGACGAGGGCTCCGCGATGGCCGAGTACGCATGGCGGCGCGGCTGGCGTGATGCGGCGCTCGCGACCGACACGGTCATCGTCTACTTCCGGAACGTCGTCCAGGCGTTCGAGGCACGTTGGCGCCAGCTCGGCGGGAACATCGTCACGGAAGAGACGTACCAGTCACTCGGTGGCAACCCGGCGTCGTGGCAGAACGTCGTCACGCGGCTCAACTCGGAGGAAGCGGACGTGATCGTGACCGCGACCGCAGCCGCGTTCGGCGCGCAGGCGCCGATCCTGAGCGGGTTGCGGACGCTCGGGAACAACACACCGGTGCTCAACTCGTGGGCCGGTGACGGCAACTACTGGTACACGCCGAACCCGCAGGTCTCGAACTACTACTACGTGACCTACGCCTCGGCGTTCGGCAACGATCCGGTCGCGGCCGTGAACGCAATGGCTGCCCGGAACAAGGCCGCGATCGCGAAGGCCGGAAGCACCGGCGGCTTCGTCACCGGAGCGGCGGCGATCGACGGCATCGCGATTGCGATCCGGCGTGCCGGCGGCTCGACCAACGGGCTCCGGCTCGCAGCGCAGATGGAGAGGTTCAGGAACGTGCCCACGCTGTCCGGAGCGGTCAGCTTCTCGAAGCAGCTGCACACCGTGTTCGGACGCACGTACCGCGTCGTCCGCGTGCAGAACAACACGCCGAGAGTCGTCGGCACCGTGAAGGCGAAGGTCGTCCCGAAGATCTGAGGGACGGCTTGGCCGAGGCGGAGACGTTTCCCCCCGCACCGTCGCAGCCCGGAGCATCGCTCCGGGCTGCCTCGGTGTCCCGTGCGTTCGCCGGCGTCCAGGCGCTACGGGACGTCACGCTGGACGTGCGGCGACGGGAGGTCGTCGGGCTCATCGGGCCCAATGGCGCCGGCAAGTCGACGCTCGTCAACGTCCTCACCGGGTTCGACTTCCCTGACCGGGGTACCGTCGAGCTGGAGGGGCGGGACGTGACTCGCTGGAGCGCGCACCGCCGCGGGAGGCACGGCCTCGCGCGGACGTTCCAGCACAGCCGCTCGTTCCGCGGGCTCACGGTCCGCGAGAACGTGGAGGTGGCCGCTCTCGGCACGGGCGCGAGCCCACGGACAGCTCGCCGACGCGCGGACGCCCTGCTCGACCGGCTGCATCTGACGCCCTACGCGAGCACCCCGGCCGCGTCGCTGCCACACGGGGACGAGCGGCGGCTCGGGGTCGCGAGGGCGCTCGTCACCGAGCCTGCTTTCGTCCTTCTGGACGAGCCGGCAGCGGGCCTGCCCGAGGCCGAGGTGCCGGACTTCGCGGACGTCATCCGGTCCGTTCGGGACGAGGACGACGTCGGCGTCCTCCTCATCGACCACAACATGGCGCTCGTCATGGACGTGTGCGATCGGATCCATGTTCTCGACCACGGCGCGACGCTGGCCGAGGGCGCACCGCACGAGATCCGCTCGAACCTCGACGTCGCAGCGGCGTACCTCGGCGAGTCGGCCGTGCACGAGGACGTCACATGAGCGCTCCTGCGCTCGAGCTCGAGGCCATCGAGGTCGCGTACGGGGGCGTGCCGGCCGTACGCGGCGTCTCGCTGTCGGTCGAAGCGGGCGAGATCGTCGGGCTGATCGGGCCGAACGGGGCGGGCAAGTCGACGACGCTACACGCGACGATGGGCCTCGTCCCGCTCCGCGGCGGCGACGTGCGGGTCGCCGGCCGCTCCGTCCGCGGCCGCTCCCCGGAGGCGATCGCGCGCGAGGGCGTCGCGCTCGTGCCCGAGGGACGGCGCCTCTTCGGCGAGCTCACGGTCGCGGAGAACCTCGAGCTCGGCCTGGCCGCACGCCGCGGGAACGGAGATGCAAGCGCGCTCGCGGATGTGTACGAGCTCTTCCCGATCCTCGCCGAGTCGCGGGCTCGGCCCGCGGGTCAGCTCTCCGGCGGCCAGCAGCAGCAGCTCGCGATCGGCCGTGCCCTCGTCGCCGACCCGTCGGTGCTCCTGCTCGACGAGCCTTCGCTCGGGCTGGCACCGCTCGTCGTCGACCTCGTCTTCGAGACGCTCGGGACGATCCGCGAGCGTGGGCTCGCGATCCTCCTCGTCGAGCAGCGCGCGCAGCGCACCGTCGCCGCCGCGGACCGCACGCACGTGCTCGCGAACGGGGAGCTGCGGCTCGTCCTCACGTCCGAGGATGCAGACGACACGGACCGCATGGTCGCGGCCTATCTCTCGTGATCGGCGTGCTCGCCAGCGGCTTCACCGACTTCCTGAGCGATGCGGTCGACCTCCAGGTTCAGGTCGACGCGATCGGGCTGGGCGCGATCTTCGCGCTGATGGCCGTCGGCATCGGGCTCGTGTTCGGCGTGCTCCGGCTCGTCAACTTCGCCTACGGTCAGCTGATCATGGCGGGCGGCTTCGCGCTCGCCTTCGCGTCCGAGAAGGGCTGGCCGGTCGCCGTCGGGATCGCGCTCTGCTTCGCCGTCGTGATCGTGCTCTCGCTCGCCATGGAGCGCGTCGTCTTCCGGCCGCTCCGCGGCCAGTCGCCCGCGGTGATGCTCATCGCCACCTTCGCGGTTGCATTCCTGCTGCAGAGCATCGCGCTGCTCTGGTTCGGGCCGCTCGGGAAGACCGCCGCATCGCTCGCAGAGCTCAACCGACCCGTGTCGGTCGGGAGCGTCGAGATCCGCAAGATCGCGATCGTCGCCATCGTCACCGCGGCCGTCAGCCTCGGGTTGCTCGTCCTGCTCTTGAACCGCACGTCGATCGGCCTGCACATGCGCGCCGCGGCGCTCGACTTCCAGACCGCGCGGCTGCTCGGCGTGCGCGCGAACCTCGTCAGCGCGGTCGCAGTGCTCGTCGCCGGCGTGCTCGCGGCAGCCGTCGCCGTCCTGCTGACCGTCCAGTTCCCGACGGTGACCCCGACGTACGCGTTACGGGAGACGATCATCGTGCTCGCTGGCGTCGTCGTCGGAGGCATGACGCGCCTTCTGTCCGCGACCCTCGGCGGCTTCGCGATCGGCTACGTCTCGGGTCTGCTCGGCGGGGCGCTCCCGACCGCGCAGAGCCAGTACCTGCCGTCGTTCGTCTTCGGGCTCGTGATCCTGGTCCTGCTCGTGCGGCCGGGGGGCCTCTTCACCCGGGGCGCGCAGGTCGTGGAGCGCGTGTGAACCGCAACGCCGTCCTTCAGCTCGCGGCGCCCACGTTGCTCGTGGTCGGCGCGGCGCTCCTCGGCAACGTCGTCTCCCGCTCGACCGAGATCTACTTCATCAACGCGCTCGTCGCCGTCTCGATGGTCGTGGCGATCTACGTCTTCGTCGGCAACTCGGGCGTGCTCTCGTTCGGCCACATCAGCTTCGTCGCCGTCGGCGCCTGGGCCGCCGGGGTGCTATCGGTCCCGGAGCAGGAGAAGCCCGCGTTCATGCCGTACCTCTTCGGCTTCCTGAGCGACACGACGGTCGGCAACGTGCCGTCGCTCGTCATCGCCGGCCTCGTGGGAGCGGCGTTCGCGCTCATCGCCGGCCTGCCCCTGATGCGGCTTTCCGGGCTCGCCGCCGGTATCGCAACGTTCGCGGTGCTCGAGATCACGATCAACATCCTCCGCTACTACGAAAAGATCGGCCCGGGGCTGAACACGTTCTCGTCCGTACCCGAGACCACGGGTCTCCTGCAGGCTGCGATCGGGGCCGTCGTCGTGATCGTCGGCGCCTTCGGCTACCAGCGGAGCAGGTTCGGCCGCCAGCTCCGGGCGACCCGGGAGGACCCCGCCGCCGCGCGCGCGGTCGGCGTCTCGATCTACCGGCAGCGGCTCGGCGCGTTCGTCCTCTCCGGCTTCCTCGCAGGTCTCGCGGGCGGCCTCTACGTGCACTTCCTGCCGATCAACGTCGACGCGGTGTACCTCGACCTGACCTTCATCACCCTCGCGATGCTCGTGATCGGCGGGGCGACGAGCCTCTGGGGCGCCGTCGTCGGCGCGCTCGCGGTCAGCGCGCTCGACTCGGTGCTCGCGAACGCGGAGAACGGTCTCGAGGTCCTCGCGTGGACGATCAAGGTGCCCGCGGGTACGAGGATCGTGGTCGTCAGCGCGCTCATGGCGCTCGTGCTGATCCTCCGCCCGAGCGGTCTGACGGGCGGCCGCGAGTTCTCGCTCGACCGCGTCGCGGGCACGCTGCGCCGCCGGCGACCGCAGGAGGCCGCGTCGTGAGGGTCTGCGTGGTCGGCTGCGGAGCGGTGGGCTCCCTCTTCGCCGCGAACCTCGCGCAGGTCGAGGACGTCGAGGTCTGGGCGTACGACCTCGATCCCGCGCATTGCGAGGTGATCAACGCAGACGGCCTCCGGCTCACGGGCGCGGGTGACGTCGTCGGTGCCGTGCGCGCGACGGCGGACGCTGCGGGACTGCCCGCGTGCGACTTCGGCATCGTGGCGACGAAGGCGATGCACACGGAGGCCGCCGTCTCGGCCACGGCGCACGCGTTCGCCGACGGGGCCGTCGCGTCGGTCCAGAACGGCGTCGGGAACGAGGAGGCGATCGCGAAGCACGTCGGCCGCGTCATTCGCGGGACGACGTTCCCCGCCGGGAAGATCCTCTCCCCTGGTGTCGTGCAGTGGGACGTGAAGGGAGACACGACGCTCGGCCCCTTCGAGCCGAGCCCCGCACGGAGCGACGAGATCGAGCGCCTGGCCGACGCCTGCTCGCGAGGCGGCATGCCGACGAGCGCCGTCGCCGACGCCCGTCCGGCACAGTGGCGGAAGGTCATCTTCAACGCGGCGACGAACCCCGTCGGGGCTCTCACCGGTCTCACGCACGGGCGGGTCTGCGAGCGGCCCGACCTGCGTGATCTCGTGAGCGCCCTCGTGGACGAGGGGAAGGCCGTCGCCACTGCCCAGGGGATCACGCTCGACGCCGACCCGGAAGAGCTGATCGACCACGCGGCCCGGCCCGACGTCGCCTACGACCACCGGGCGAGCATGCTCCAGGACGTCGACGCGCGACGGCGCACGGAGATCGACTTCCTGAACGGCGGCATCGCGCGCTTCGGCCGCGAGCACGGCGTCCCGACACCGCTGAACGACGCGGTGACCGCTCTCGTCAAGGCACTGGAGGACTCATGGAGATGAACGCGGAGCTCGACCGGCGTTACGCGAACGTACGCGCGGCCATGGCGGAGCACGAGCTGGATGTGCTCGTCGTCTCGGGCAGCGAGTACACGGGGTTCGAGGGCGCGGTGACGTACCTGTCCGGGTTCCAGATCGTCCACCGCTACGCCTACGTGGTCGTGCCGGCCGAGGGTGATCCGTTCGTCGTGTTCCCGGCCGAGGCGAGATACGTCGGCGAGCACGGCACCGCCGGGATCGAGCAGGTGTTCCACGAGCACCCCGGCGCGCACATCTCGGAGCGGGCCGGCGCCGACGGGTGGAAGAGAGTCGGCGTCTACGGGCTCGACTACGTGATGGCGCCTCGGGACTACCGGGCGCTCGAGGGCCTCGACCTCGTGCCGTTCGACGTCGAGTTCGACCTCGCGCGCGCCGTGAAGAGCGAGTCCGAGCTCGAGTCGGTGCGCGACTCGGTGCGCATCAACGAGCGCGGGTTCGAGATCTTCCTCGACGCGTACGCGCCCGGGAAGTCGGCGGCCGAGGTCATGGCGGCAGCCGAGGAGTGGTTCGTCGCCGAGGGCTGCGGCCGGCTGACGATGAACATGGTCCTGACCGGCGAGGACGGCCGGAACGGATCGTTCGCGAAGCCGGAGTTCAAGATCGCCCGCCGCGAGGAGACCCTCGGACGGTTCCTGTTGCCCTCGCTCGAGATCGCCGGGCCGGGGATGCACTGGGTGGAGGTCTCCCGCGCGATCTCCGCCGCGGACACCACGCTCTCGGGCGACACCGAGCGGATGCTCGACGCCTACGACGAGTACGCCGCTGCGGCGCGCGCGACCATGCGCCCCGGGGTGACGTGCCACGACCTCCACCGCGCGGTCGCGCACGGGTTCACGGAACGTGGGTACCACCTGGGCCACGTCACGGGACACTCCATCGGGATGACGATGATCGAGTTCCCGAAGGTCGGCGAAGGAGTGGAAACGGAGCTGCGGGAGGGGATGGTGCTCTCCATGCACCCGCATGCGATCGCGGAGAGTGGCGAGGATTGCCTCTATATGCAGGAGACCTGGCTCGTCACCGCGGGCGGCGGCGAGCCACTCTCGGACCTGCCCATGCAGGTCTTCGTCGCGTAGCTCCACTTTCGGCCTGCGCGCGCAGGGCTACAATCGGAACGTGAGCTGGCCGTGGCTCGTGCTGCTCGTCGCAGCTGCCACGCTCGTCGTGGCGGTCGAGACACCGCGTCTGTCGCGCCGCTTCGGCGCCGACGCTCGCAAGGAGCGCGCGCGCAGCCGGCGCAAGAAGAGCTTCCGCGTCGTCACGCCTGAGGACGAGAGCGACGAGTTCATCCGCAGCGTGCAGCGCGACCTCGAGTCGCTCCCGACGATCGAGGAGCGCGACCGGAAGACGTAGTCCGCCCCGGTCGGCGGGGCCTAGCCGCGGATCGTGATCGTCGCCGTCAGCGTGCGCGTGTTCGGAAGGATGCGGGCGACGTTCTCGGTGTTCTTCGTCTCCTGGTAGTCGGAGACGCGCAGCCGGAGCCGATGCGTGCCGGACGCGAGGTTCCCCGGCGAGACGCGGACGACCCCCCGGGCGAAGGTCGCGGACACCGAGCGTCCGTCGATCGTCGCGGAGACGAGGTCCGGATCGACGCCGGCTCCTGCATCGGTGGCCATGACGAGGATGGGCTGCCCGGAGGCGACCGTCGACGAGCGCACCCGCAGCATGGGCGGAGTCACGTCGTTCACCCAGTAGCGGAAGGTGAAGCGACCGGCGCCCGAGCGCCCGGCGCTGTCGAAGACGACCGCATAGTCGCCGGGTCGGGGCGAAAGCGCGGCCGCGGCGTTTACGGGCTCGCGGTACGAGTCGAGGTACGGGTTGTGCGTGACCGGGAGCGCGGCGTAGCCCGTGAGCCGGTTCTCGTCGAGCCCCGCGACGACCCGCGGCTCGACGCGGGTTCCTGCAGCCGAGCCGGTGACGACGACGCCGAAGTTCGCGGCCGGCTTCGCAAGCCGGACGCGGTACACGAGCTCGGGGCCGTTCAAGACGGTCGTCACGCCGAGGCCACTGGGGTTCTCGGGGTAGCGGTAGCGCGAGACGAGCGCAGGCCGTCCCGACGTCGTGCCCCGATGGACTCCAGGCCGTCGCAGCGGCACCGTGCGGTGCTTCGAGAGCGCTCCGACCGAGACGCGTCCCCAGAACGGGATCCGGCGTATGTCCCCGCCCCGCCGAAGCTCGACGTAGCCGCTGAGCTCCCCTGCGGCTGCGCTGCCGGTGACCTGGGCGTTGAACTCGAGCGACCCGGGGACGGACACGGAGGCCGGGACGGTCAAGGTGACTCCCGAGGTGGAGCGCCGGCGAACGACGGCTGTCTGCCACGTCCCGGCTCCGCCGCCGGCGTCCGTCAGCGGGATCCTCCCGTTCGCGGTGCTCGGACGAGAGAGCAGGCCGAGCGAGAGGCCGGATCCCTCGACGAAGAGCAAGGGGCGGTCGGCGGCGGTCAGCGCGACGACGCCGCCGCCCTGGAACGACGGCGCGAGCCGGCGTTCACCGCTGTCGCGCGCGTCGGTCCCGGTCTGGACGAGCGCCGACTTGATCTGCGCGACCGTCCACGCCGGGTGCCGCTCCTTGAGCAGCGCGGCGGCGCCGGCGACGTGCGGCGACGCCATGCTCGTCCCCGAGAACGCCGACCAGCCGCCGGGAACCGACGAGACGATGTCGACGCCCGGCGCAGCGACGTCGGGCTTCATGCGCAAGGAGATCGTGGTCGGGCCGACCGACGAGAAATCGGCATGTGTGCTCGCCGGCGGCGTGCCACTCGTCTCGACGGCGGCGACCGTGATCGCCCGCGCAGCGTTCGCGGGCGAGGACACCGATCCGGCGCCGGCGTCGTTGAAGTCGTTCCCTGCGGCGACGACGGGGACGACGCCCGCCTCGGCCGCCGCGTCGAGCGCGAGCGCCACGATGTCGCGGCGCGGCTCGATCTCGGGCTCGCCGAGCGAGAGATTGATGACGTTCATGCCGTCGGCGACCGCCGCCTCGATGGCAGCGACGAGCTCGGGCGAGTTGCCGTTCGGGCTGATGCCCGAGTCCGTGCGCACCAACGCCTTGTAGTTGCCGATGTACGCACGGGGCGCGATCCCGGAGACGACCCGGCCGCCCGTAGCCCTCGTGTTGGCGTTCCCAGCCGCGATCCCCGCGACGTGGGTGCCGTGCCCGGACTCCGCTCCGTCGAACGCGAGGCGCGCCGACCGGGTCTGTGCATTCGGAGGGGCGAACGCGCGCGCAACGATCACCTTCGCGCTCGTGAACTGGGCCTGGCCCCTCGGGAAGCCGGCGGGCATCGTGTACCCGGCCGGGTCGAAGAACTCGTGCCTCGGATCCACGCCCGTGTCGATGATCCCGATCTTCATGCCGTCGCCCGCGGTCTCGAGGCCGGTGCCCCAGAGAGCCCTCGCCCCGATCTGCGCCGCGCTGTCGTCGAGCTGGGGACCGTACGGCGCCGAGGCGTAGACATCGCGCACGCCGGGCAGGGCGTGGAGACGGCCCGTGTCGGCGCGCGGGAGGTCGACCGCGTAGCCGTTCAGCACGAGCCGGTAGCGCCAGCGCAGCCGGGCCTCGGGGAGCTCCCTGTCGAGCGCGCGGCGGAACGCCTGCTGCTCGGCGGCGATGCGATCCGAGCTGCCCCCCATGCGCGCGAGCGGAGGAGACGCGAACGTGACGACGACCTGCGTGCGATCGGCGCCGGAGGCGGTTTGTCGCGTGCCGTCAGGCCCGAGCAGGCCGGCGAGCGCGAACAGCGCTGCAGCAGTCGCCACGAGTCCGGTGAGAGCTCGGATACGGGTCATCCTCGTATGAGACGAGCGATCGCCGCCGATCGCTTGTTAGGTGCGGATGAGAGGACTTGAACCTCCACGCCCTTTCGGGCACACGGACCTGAACCGTGCGCGTCTACCAATTCCGCCACATCCGCGGGCCGGTCATTGTACTTCCAGGCTCGCAGCCCTTCCGCTATTCGGGCAGCGCCGAGAGCACCTCGTCCGTGTGCGTGTCCGGCTTGACGTTGCGCATGATCTTCGCGACGTTCCCGGCCGGGTCGATGACGAAGGTCGAACGTTCGTTGCCCCAGTACGTCTTGCCCGCGTAGTTCTTCTCGACCCAGACGCCGTACTCGTCGGCGACCTGGTGCCCGGTGTCGGCCAGGAGCGTGAACGGGAGGCCGTACTTCTCCTTGAACTTCACGTGCGAGCTCTCGGGGTCGGGGCTCACGCCGAGGACGACCGCACCGCGCCGCTCGAACTCGCCCCACGCGTCGCGGATGCCGCACGCCTGAGCGGTGCACCCCGGCGTGTCGTCCTTGGGATAGAAGTAGAGGACGACCGGCTGCCCGCGGAGGGACTCGAGCGACACCTGCTCGCCGGAGTCCGACGTGAGCGTGAAGTCAGGGGCTGGACTACCTTCCTCGACCATGGGTGCCTCCGTTCGTCGGGTCGCCGGGGTCGTTCAAGTCGGCAGCCATCCCTCGTGGTACGCCGTCCGCGCCTCCGGCCCGAAGTGGGCGTAGGCCTCGTCCGGCTTCGACGTCTCCTCGAGCACGCTGGCACCGTGCTTCGCTGCCACCTCGTCCACCGCATACACGACCTCGAAGCCACCCACGCGGCTGCCGACCATGACGACCACGCACGGCCCCTCACCGGCGCCGATGAAGGCGTGCTTCGTCCACGGCGGGCAGTGGACGAAGTCCCAGGCCTTCAGCTGCCGCTCCTCACCCTCGATCACGAGCACACACTCGCCGGAGACGACGAGGAAGTCCTCCTGGCCGCGCTCGCCGTGGTAGATGCCCCGCTGACCGGGCTCCACGACCTGGATGCGGAGGCCGAGCTGTGTCCACTCCTGCCCTCCCTCGAAGTCGGTGTCCTTCCCACGCTCTTCGCTTCGGATCCACGATGCGTCGCGCGCGTTGAGGACGAACCAGCCCTCGCCCTGGGGGATGAGCCCGGCATCCGTCTTCTTCAGCTCCGCCTCCGGGACAGTCATCCCTCGAGCGCGAATGTCGGTGCCGGCTTGCCTTCTTCGACCACGCTGATCCCTTTCGCTCTGCCTCGGTAGGGTGCGCGGCGATGGTATCCGTCCACGTGGTGCTCGGGATCGCGGTGATCGCGGTCTGCGCCGGAGCGGGTGTCCTCGGCATCGTCGCGCACCGCCGCGGAGCGGGCCCGCTCGTGAGCCACGCCCTCGTGCTGGCGCAGACGGTGCTCATCGCGCAGGCCGCCGTCGGCCTCCTGCTGCTCTCCGACGGACGTCGTGCGCCCGACCGCCTGCACTACGCCTACGGCGCCTTTGCGCTCGGAGCCGTGCTTGCGCCCTGGTTCTACGCGCCGCCGGACGCGCGCAGGCGGCTGCTCTGGTTCGCGGGCGCGACGTTCCTGGCGGCCGCGCTCTCCGTGCGCGCGTTCATGACCGGCTCGTGAGACAGCTCTGGGACCGCATCCCGCCGATCGTGCGGGGCTTCGGGATCGTCGCGCTCATCGCGCTCGTCGTCGTGCTCCTCTCGCTCGAGTCGGTGCTCGCGACGGTCGGCGGGCTCGTGAGCATCGCGTTCTTCCTCGCGATCGCCTTCTTCCTCTTCCTGCTCTGGCGGGAGCGCCGCGGTGACTTCGAGGCCTGGTCGGACCGCAACCGCCGCCTGTTCTACGCGGCGATCGTCCTCGCCGTCGTGGACGTCGGGATGCTGATCGGACTCGGCGCATCCGGGCAGGACGCACTCGTGTTCTTCCTCGTGCTCGGCGCGTGCGCGTGGGTCGTCCTGCGCACGTGGCGCCTCGAGCACCGCTACTGAGAGCGGTTACGGCAGGCGGAGGATCGGGCCGTCGCGGACCGTCGGCGGCCCCGGGTTCACAGGGTGCACGAGCTTCAGCCGGTACCGATACGCGCCCGGGCCGAGGCGGCGCGGGGCGAACGCAACCTGGACGTCCTCGTCGACGAGCGCGCGACCGCGCTTGACGAGCTTCGTCGCTCCGCCGACCTTGACGACGCGCAACTCCCAGAGGCAGTCGAGCACGCACTGGAAGCTCGCACGGAACGTCCCGGCGCGAGCCTGTGAGCGGGTGCCGAAGCGAAGGTTCGCCGAGCGCACGACGAGCTGGACACCGGGACAGCGCGCGATCGAGCCGCCGGCCGTGCGGTTCATCGCCCTGGCCACTCGCTGCATGCTCGCCTTCGGCGTCCCGTCGACGTAGCGGACGCCCGACTGCCAGCCCGCGCGTGCCCGCTCGTCCCGTGAAGGGAAGAGGAGGAAGCCGGAGACGTTCGGCTGGCAGAACGCCATGGCGAGCGCCTGCTCGTAGTACTCGGCCTGCCGCGTCTCGGCCACCGGGCGCGTCGTGGCCGGCTCGGCGCCCGCGTAGAGCGTCTCCTTCGACGCGGGGATCTGCGACTCGACGCCGTACTCGCCGTACAGGATCGGCAGCGTCGAGCCGCGCTGCGCGGTCCCGTCGAACGCCTCCGTGAGGAGCCCGACGAGCTTGTCGTAGTCGGCGACGCCGATTGCCGTCCCGAGCGGGTGCGCGAGGGTCGGGGGCTCGGTCGAATGGTCCCCGTAGACGTGCTGCACGTAGACGTCCATTACCGGGGTCGTGCGCCCGCTCGCGCGATAGGCCTGGCCGAGCCCGCGGATGAAGGTGGTCGGCGAGTGCGTCGGGCGGATACCGTCGGGGCGGTCGGTTCCCCGCGGGGAGACGGCGCCTCCGTACACCGTCACCTCCGGCGAGGCGGCCTTCAGCGCGTCGTATGTCCGCGCGAGCAGCGAGAGATAGGCGGCGGGCGCCGCGCTCGAGCCGTCGAGCCCGAACTGCGGAAGCCAGAAGCGGTTGAGGTTCGGCTCGTTCGCGACGATCACGTGCCGGATCAAGGGCACGGCGCGGACGATCGCGGCGGCGTACGCGGCAAAGTCGCCCTGCTGGTCAGCCGTCAGCGGAGTCGTACGGGAGCCGGGGTGCATGACGGTGACGTAGAGACGCACGCCGCTCACCTGCGCGGCGCCGGCGACACTCTCGAGCACCTGCGCCTCGCCCTCGGACGGCGCGCGGTCGCCCGGCGTCCAGAAGCTCGTCACCCGCAGCGCCCTGAAGCCGCCGACGCGGAACAGCGTCATCTTCGCCTGCGCTTCGACGAGCGACGAGGCGCGCACGTCGTCCTCCACCGCGCCGACGACGAGGCCCGGCCCGGCGGTCGCCGGCTGGACGGCCACGAACGCTCCGGCCGCCGCGAGCACTGCCACGAGCGCCCTCCAGTGGCCCGTTCGCATGGGGCTACGCTAGCGAGAGAATGCAAGAAAGCGTTAAAGAAACCCTGGAAACGCTGCCCAGGAGGTCGGGCGTCTACCTGTTTCGCGACGAGCGCGGGAACGTGCTGTACGTCGGGAAGGCCAAGTCGCTGCGCTCGCGGGTGCGCAGCTACTTCCAGCGCGGGGACGGGCGGGTGGGAACGGCGCAGCTCGTCCGGCTGATCGACGACGTCGAGATCATCGTCACGCGGAACGAGGCGGAGGCGCTGCATCTCGAGCAGAACCTCGTCAAGCGCCACCGGCCGCCGTTCAACATCCGGCTCCGCGACGACAAGTCGTTCCCCTACATCGCCGTGACGCTGACGGACGAGTACCCCCGGGTCATGTTCACGCGCGAGCGGCACCGCCCGGGCACGGTCTACTTCGGGCCGTACGCGAACGCGAAGAAGGTGCGCGAGACGCTCGACGTCCTGAACCGCGTCTTCCGCTTCCGTCCCTGCGAGGGCCCGCGACCCGGTCGCCACTCCGGCATCCCGTGCCTCGACTACCACATCGATCGCTGTCTTCGCGCCCTGTATCGCCGCGATCTCGCAGGAGGACTACGCGGAGCTGATCGAGGGCGTCATCGGCTTCCTCTCGGGCGACACGGACTCGATCCAGCGAGAGCTCGAGGAGCGGATGCGCGAGGCGGCCACGGACGAGCGCTTCGAGGAGGCAGCGCGCTACCGCAACCGGCTGAACTCGATCCGCCACCTGAGCGAGCGGCAGGCAGCGGACCGGCGCGCGGTCGGGAGCGTCGACGTCATCGGCCTCGCCCTCGACACCGACGAGGCGGCAGTGCAGGTCTTCCCGCTGCGGGACGGACGCATGATCGACCGGTACGGCTTCCACCTCGAGAACGTCGCCGGAGAGGACGAGCAGGGCGTGCTCGAGGCGTTCGTCATCGAGTACTACGGCACCGTCCCGAGCATCCCGCCGCAGGTGTTCGTCCCGACGGGGATCGAGGACACGCGAGCCATCGAGGAGTTCCTCTCGGAGCGACGCGGCGCGCCGGTCGACGTGCGCGTGCCGCTCCGCGGCGAGAAGCGGCGCCTCGTCGACCTCGCGGTCGACAACGCGCGCGTCGCGCTCGAGGCGGACACCGCTCGCCGCGCGGAGCTGCGCTCACGTCGGGTGGCGGCGCTCGAGGAGCTCCGCGAGGTCCTGAACCTCGAGAGCCTTCCCGTGCGGATCGAGTGCTACGACGTGTCGAACATCCAGGGTGAGTCGATCGTCGCGTCCATGGTCGTCTTCCAGGAGGGGCGGCCGCGCAGCGCCCACTACCGGAGCTTCACGATCCGCGGGCTCGACGGGCAGGACGACGTCGGCGCGATGCGAGAGGCGATCCGGCGGCGCTTCAGGCGCGCACTCGCGGGCGACGACGACGAGAGCTTCGACTGCGTCCCGAACCTCGTCGTCGTGGACGGCGGGAAGGGACAGCTGTCGGCCGCGCTCGCAGAGATGGACGAGCTCGGCCTGCAGCGCGTCGCGGTCATCGCGCTCGCGAAGCGGGAAGAGGAGGTGTTCGTCCCCGGCGTCGCGTACCCGATCGCCCTCGATCGCACGAGCCCCGCGCTCCATCTCCTGCAGCAGATCCGGGACGAGGCGCATCGTCGCGCCCTCCGTCACCACCGCCAGAAGCGGGACTCGAAGGCGTTCGAGACGATCTTCGAGACGCTCCCGGGGATCGGCCCCGCGCGGCGCCGTGCGATCCTCAAGCACTTCGGTTCGGTCGAACGCTTCCTCGAGGCCTCGCAGGAGGAGCTCGAAGGCGTCCCCGGGCTTCCGCAGCGCACGGCGCGGACGGTGTACGCGACGCTGCACAAGGCCGGCCCGTCGTAGGCGGTCACCCCTCGCTGCGCGGCTCCTCGGTCGGGCCCATCGCGTTCTTGGAACCGCAGCGTCCGTAGCGTCACGCCGATCGCGGTGAATCCGGCGACGACGTTCGTCCCGACCGTGACCAGCTTCAGGCCGACGCTGAAGGCGAGCAGCTGCGAGCTCGGCAGCGCGCCGCGGAAGACGTAGAGCAGGAACGCCTGCTCGGTCCCGATGCCCGCGGGAGTGAGCGGAAGCAGAGTCGCGATGCTCGCCGAGACCTGGACGAGCAGCACGTTCTCGACCGACTGCGGGATGTGGAAGGCGTCGAGCAGGAACCAGATCGCGATGAAACGGAACATCCAGTCGCCCGCCTGCCAGAGCGCGACCGAGCGCAGGTACTCGGCGGGGCTCGACAGCACCACGAAGGCCTGGCGCACCCGCCCCCAGAAGTTGACGACGTGCCCGTGGATCCAGATGCCGAGGACGACGACGGCGACCAGGATCCCGGCGAGGATGAGCTGGGCTGCGAGCGGGTTCTCGAGCAGCCAACCGAACTCGAAGCTCCTCAGCCGTGGCAGCTCGCCGATCCCCGGCAGGTCGTCCTGCGTGAGCGCGGCCCACGCGAGCACGGACGACGCGGCCACGAAGTCGAAGATCGAGAGCACGAGCGTGCTCGAGACGACCGTCGTGTACGTGCTGTCGGGGATCGCCCGGTGCGCGAGGACGACACGCACTGCGTCGCCCGCCCGCATCGGGCACGATCGCGTTGACGCCGACGCCCGCGAGGTAGGCGGCGAGAATGGCCGCCGGCGCGGGACCTCCTTCTCGGGGTAGGCGGCGGCGAGCACGTTGCGCCAGGCCATGCTCGTGCAGGTGAGCTTCGCGAGCTGCGCCAGCACCGCGAAGCAACACCGGCAGCAGATCGACCGACGCGAGCTGGTCGAGGAAGGCGTCGATCCCGTCGAGGACGCGGGTCACCGCTCCCTCCTTTGCAGGCCTAGCGGCCGGTCAGCTAGCTCTTCCCGTTTCCCCGCCCGTCGCCGTCCGGCGCGAGGTACGGGTAGCGGTAGTCCGTCGCCGGGACGAACGTCTCCTTGACCGTGCGCAGCGAGACCCAGCGGATGAGGTTCCAGAGCGAGCCCGCCTTGTCGTTCGTGCCGCTCGCTCGCGAGCCGCCGAACGGTTGCTGGCCGACGACGGCGCCCGTCGGCTTGTCGTTGACGTAGAAGTTCCCGGCCGAGTACTGGAGCGCGTCGTGCGCCTGCTCGATCGCCGAGCGCTCGTTCGCGAAGACCGCTCCGGTGAGCGCGTACGGGGCCGTCTCGTCCACCAGCCGGAGCGTGTCGTCCCAGCGCTTCTCGTCGTAGACGTACGTCGTCACGATCGGGCCGAAGAGCTCGTCGCGCAGGAGCCGGAAGTCGCTGTCGTCGGTCGAGATCACGGTCGGCTCGACGAAGTACCCCTCCGAGTCGTCCGTCGAACCTCCGGCGAGGATCTCGGCGCCCGACGAGCGCGCCTCCGCGATCGCGTCGCTGTGCGTCTTGAACGCGGACTCGTCGATGACGGCTCCCATGAAGTTCTCGAAGTCGGTCGGATCGCCCATCTTGATCGTGCCGATGTCCTCGACGAGCCGGTCGCGCACCTCCGCCCACAGGTTCGACGGCACGTAGACGCGCGAGGCGGCCGAGCACTTCTGCCCCTGGTACTCGAACGAGCCGCGCACGACGGCCGTCGCGACCGCTTCGGCGTCGGCGGAGGGGTGCGCGAGGATGAAGTCCTTGCCGCCGGTCTCACCGACGATGCGGGGATAGTTCCGGTAGCTCCCGACGTTCCGACCGACCGTCTCCCACATGCCGTTGAAGACGCCGGTCGAGCCGGTGAAGTGGATCCCGGCGAGCTCGGGGCACGCGAGGGCGGCGTCGCCGATGGTCGCGCCCGAGCCGTAGACGAGGTTGATCACGCCGTCCGGCAGGCCCGCCTCCTGCATGAGGCGCATGAGGTAGTAGGCCGAGAGCGCCGCCGTCGAGGCCGGCTTCCACACGGTGGTGTTCCCCATGATCGCGGGCGAGCTCGAGAGGTTGCCGCCGATGCAGGTGAAGTTGAACGGGCTGACCGCGAAGACGAAGCCCTCGAGCGGGCGGTACTCCAGGCGGTTCCACGTGCCGGTGGGCGAGTACGGCTGCTCGGCGTAGATGCGCGGGATGTAGTCGGCGTTGTAGCGCCAGAAGTCGATCATCTCCGCGACCGCGTCGATCTCCGCCTGGTGGGCGGTCTTCGACTGGTTGAGCATCGTCGCGGCGTTCAGGGTCGTCCGCCACGGCCCGGAGAGGAGCTCCGCTGCGCGGAGGAACACCGCCGCGCGCTCCTGCCACGGTGTGCGCGACCACTCCGCGTGGGCCTGCCGCGCCGCGTCGATCGCCTGCTGGACATGCTCGGGGCCACCTTTGCTGACGTCGGCGAGGACGTGGCTCTTGCGGTGAGGCATGACCGCCTCGAACGTCTCGTCCGCGTACACGTCGCGGCCGCCGATCACCATCGGGATGCTGATGCGTTCGTCCTGCATGTCGCTCAGGCGCGCCTGCAGTGCGGCGCGTTCGGGTGTTCCCGGCGCGTACGAGTTGATCGGCTCGTTGACGGGGCGGGGCGGCGTGAAGATTCCGTGGGAGCTCATGCGGCCGATTGTAAAGTCGGAGCCAGGTGCGGGCGGTGCTAACGCGGTACGCGGTCAACGGCTGGGGCGAGGGGGAGCTCTGGACGCAGGACGACCGCGTGCTCGCCCACGACTTCCACTTCTCCGCCGCCGTGGGCGCGCCGCTCTCGCCGCTCGCAGCCGCTCCGCCCGCAGCCGCCCCCATGGGGGAAGCGGAGCCCCCTTCCGGCACCGTAGCCGGGAGCAGCGAACAGGTGGGTGACGTCTCTGTGCTGATTCGCCGGCTTGCCCACGAGCCGGAGCTCGACCCGCTTCCTGCCGAGCTTCCTCTCGATCCCCACGCGCTCGCCGATCGTCTGAGGGCCTTCCTCGCGGGGGAGGAGGTCGATCTCGCCGACGTCGCGCTCGACCTCGGCGACTGCACGCCATTCCAGCGTGACGTGACCGCGGCACTGCGCGCGATCCCGCGGAGCGAGGTCGTCACGTACGGCGAGATCGCGGCGCTCGCGGGCTACCCGCGCGCGCAGCGCGCAGTGGGGACGGTGTGCGCGACCAACCGCTTCATGCTCCTCGTCCCGTGCCATCGCGTGGTCGCCGCCGACGGGATCGGCGGCTACGGCTCGGCCGGAGTCGCGGTCAAGCGCCGGCTGCTCGCCCTCGAAGGCATCGAGCTGTGAGGGCGTCCGAGGACATTCGCGAGGAGCTCGCGCTGATCTCGCCCGAGCGGGAGTGCGATCGCCGGGCGGAGCTCTCGGCGCTCTTCCACTCCGCCGGAAGCCTGCACCTCCGCGGCGGCGGGGAGTGGGCACTCCACCTCGACGTCGCGAGCGGGGCAGTCGCACGGCGCGCGTTCGCGCTGCTCCGCACCGACGGGATCCGGTCGGAGATACGAACGTACCGGCGCCGCGCGTTCGACCGCGCGACGCGGTACCAGCTGCACGTCGAGGGAGGCGACGAGTCGCTCGAGGTGCTCGTCGGCGGCTGGCGTCCTCGACGCGGGGCACGCGCCGCTCGAGCGCCCGCCTCAACGGGTGGTCGCACGAGCCTGCTGCCGGCGCGCGTACCTGCGCGGCGCGTTCCTCGGCGGAGGCTCGCTCTCGAGCCGCGGCTCCTCGCATCTCGAGCTTCGGACGGCATCGCTCGAGGGTGCGTCGTTCCTGGTCGAGGTCGCGGAGCGGGAGGGCGTCAGGCTGAGTGCGGTCGAGCGGCGCGGGCAGGCGATCGCGTACGCGAAGAGCTGGGACGCGATCGAGACGCTGCTCGCGCTGATGGGAGCCTCGGAGACGGTCCTCGCGCTCGAGGAGCGCGCCGTCGTCGCGGCCACGCGCGCACAGGCGAACCGGCTCGCGAACGCCGACCACGCGAACCTCGTCCGGACGAGCCGAGCCGCGGAGGCACAGCTCGCGGCCGCCGCGAGGCTGCGCGCCGAGGGCCGCCTCGAGCGTCTGCCGAGCGCGCTGCGCGAGGCCGCCGAGCTGCGGCTTCGGCACCCCACGCACTCGCTGCGCGAGCTCGCGGCACGCGCTGACCCACCTGCGAGCAAGGCAGCGATGCACCGCCGGCTCCGCCTTGTCGAGGAGCTCGGATCGGCCTAGCCGCAGGCGAAACTCGCGCGGCCGGAGGCCCGGAGGGCGTCGTTAGACTCGCCGGGCAACCTGACGACGAACCAGACGAGGACAAGGGGAGCTGAGAATGGCAATTCGCGTCGGTATCAACGGCTTCGGTCGCATCGGCAGGAACTTCTTCCGGGCCCAGCACGCGCTCGGCTCCGACCTCGAGATCGTCGCCCTCAACGACCTGGGCGACGCGAAGACCATGGCGCATCTCCTCAAGTACGACTCGAATCTCGGCCCGTACCCGGGCGAGGTCGAGCTCGGCGACGGCGTCCTTCGGGCGGCCGGCGAGGAGGTCAAGATCCTCTCGGAGCGCGACCCGGCTGCGCTTCCCTGGGGCGACCTCGGCGTCGACGTGGTCGTGGAGTCGACGGGGTTCTTCACCGATCGGGAAGGCGCCTCGAAGCACCTTGCGGCCGGCGCGAAGAAGGTCGTGATCTCGGCGCCGGCCACGGATCCAGACGTCACGATCGTCCTCGGCGTGAACGACCAGGCGTACGACCCCGAGGCGCACCACATCGTCTCGAATGCGTCGTGCACGACGAATTGCGTGGCCCCGCTCGCGAAGGTCCTGCACGAGCTGGGGGAGATCCAGGCCGGCTTCATGACGACCATCCACGCGTACACGAACGACCAGGTCATCCTCGACTTCCCGCACAAGGATCTCCGCCGCGCTCGTGCTGCCGCGATCAACCTCATCCCGACGTCGACCGGCGCGGCGAAGGCGATCGGGCTCGTCCTGCCCGAGCTGCAGGGGAAGGTCGACGGCATCTCCGTGCGGGCGCCCGTCGCCACGGGCTCGCTCACCGACCTCGTCGTCCAGCTCGGGCGCGACACGAGCGTCGACGAGGTCAACGGCGCGTTCAGGGCGGCAGCCGACGGCGCGCTCGACGGGCTCCTCCAGTACACGGAGGACCCGATCGTCTCCACCGACATCAACCAGTCGCCGTACTCGTGCATCTACGACAGCCAGCTGACGATGGTGCGCGGCTCGTCCGTGAAGGTCTTCGGCTGGTACGACAACGAGTGGGGCTACTCGTGCCGGCTCGTGGACGTGATCGGGAGGCTCCTGCCGTGAAGCTGAGCCAGGTCCGGATGCTCGTCGACGACTTCCCCGCCGGCTTTCGCTTCTACCGGGACGTGCTCGGCCTCGAGCCGACGTCCGGCGGCGAGGACGACGTCTACGCGAGCTTCGGGAAAGTCGCCATCTTCGTGCGCAGCGGTCAGGAAGCCGTCGCCGAGGTACGACCGCAGGGCGACGGGGCGCTGCTCTGCCTCTCGGTGGAAGACCTCGACGCGGCCGTTGCCCGGGTCGAAGCGGCAGGCAGCACCCTCCTCGGCCCCGCGGTCGCCCAGCCGGACTGGGGCATCCGCGTCGTCTACCTCCGCGATCCCGCCGGAAACCTGATCGAGATTCACGAGGAGCTCGCCTCGGAGGAGGGGTGAGGAGGCCGCGCTCCGTTCGCGACGCGGACGTCGCGGGCAAGCGCGTCCTCGTGCGCGCAGATCTCAACGTCCCGCTCGAGGACGGCAAGGTCGCGGACGACACGAGGATCCGGGCGGCGCTGCCGACGCTCGAGCTCCTGCTGGAGCGGGATGCATCGCGGGTCGCCGTGTGCTCCCACCTCGGTCGCCCGAAAGGGTTCGACCCGCAGTACGAGATGGAGCCGGTTGCGGCCCGGCTGCGCGAGCTCGTCTCGGACCAGCGGATCGAGGTGCTCGAGAACACCCGCTTCGATCCGGGTGAGACGACGAACGATCCCGAGACCGCGCGCAGGCTCGCCGACGGCAACGACCTGTACGTGAACGACGCGTTCGGGTCGGCCCACCGCGCGCACGCCTCCACGGTCGGCGTCGCGGAGCTGCTTCCCGCCTACGCAGGGCTCCTGCTCGAGCAGGAGCTCGAGATGCTCGGGCGCCTGCTCGGAGAGGTCGAGCGCCCGTTCATCCTCGTCGCGGGCGGCGCGAAGGTCGAGGACAAGATCGGCGTCCTCGCGAACCTCGGCGCGCGCGCGGACACCGTTCTCGTCGGAGGCAAGATGGCGGCCGAGGTCGCTGCAGAGCCTCCGGAGGGCGTGAACCTGCTGCTGCCGGTGGACGTGATCGCCGCCGCGAGCTTCGACCCCGACGCGGAAGCGCGCGTCGTCGCGGCGGATGCGGTGCCGGACGGCTGGCTCGGGCTCGACATCGGCCCGGAGACCAGGGAGCACTTCGCAGCGGAGATCCGCGCCGCGAAGACGGTGCTCTGGAACGGCCCGATGGGCGTGTTCGAGTGGCCGCGCTTCGCGGAGGGCACGAAGGCGGTCGCGGAGGCGGTGGCGGGAGTGGACGGCTACACGGTCGTCGGCGGAGGCGACTCGGCCCGCGCGATCGAGGAGCTCGGCCTGGCCGGGCGCGTCTCCTGGGTCTCGACCGGCGGCGGTGCGTCGCTCGAGCTGCTCGAGGGAAAAGAGCTGCCGGGAGTCGCGGCTATCCCGCCCGCCTAGGGCGGAAGTCAGACGGCAGTCGCAGCAGCACGCACGCCCGGGACGTTCCGGGCGAGGAACTCGAGCACGGCGGAGACCTGGCGCACGCGCTCGTCCACGTCGAACGATCCGTGCCCGGTCTCGAAGACGTACACCTCGTGCGGATGCTCGCGTGCGGCGAGCTTCTCGACGTAGCGCATCGCCTGCCGGTACGGACAGCGACTGTCGTTCCGGCCGATGATGAAGAGCACGGGCGCGGTGACGCGGTCGGCGAAGTTGATCGCGTTGCGGTCGCGCATCAGCTCCGGCAGCTCGGACGGCGGACGGCCCCCGAGGAGCGCCCGGTCGTACGCCTGCAGGAGCGGCGAGAGCTCCTCGTACCCGTCCTCGTAGTCGCCGACGGGAACGCCGGCCACGCCGCAGGCCCAGAGCTCGGGATGCTTGCCGAGCTCGAGCAGCGTGACGTAGCCGCCCCACGAGTGCCCGCCCACGACGGCGCGCTCGGGGTCGGCGATCCCGCGTTCGACGAGGTCCTGGAGGCCTGCATTCACGTCCTCGAGCTCGGGTCCGCCGATGTTCCCGATGAGCGTGTCCCGCCATTCGCGTCCGTAGCCGATGGAGCCGCGGTAGTTGACCATGCCGACCGCGAAGCCGGCGTCGACGTACGCCTGCACCTCGGGCTGCCAGCGGTCGAGGTCGAGCCAGGTGGGACCGCCGTGGACGAACATCAGCACCGGGAAGGGCCCGCCCGAGTCGTCGGGAGTCACGTAGAACCCGTGCACCTGCTGGCCGTGCGGGTTCTCGAAATGCCAGGACTCGTACGGCCGTCCGCCCGGGCCGAGCCCGGCAGCCGGCGTCAACAGCTCCGTGCCCGAATCGTCGAACACGAGCCGCTGGCGGCGGCCCTGCTCGTGCAGGAACCAGACGCTCCCGTCCGGCCGGACCCGCGCCTTCCAGACGAAACCGGGCTCGCTCTCGATCGGGGCCAGGGCGCCGGCGTCGAGGTCGTAGCGAAAGAGCCGCGACCGGCCCTCGAACACGTTGTGGAGCAGCAGGGACGACGCATCGGGCCACCAGTCCTCCACGTGCACCGCTCCGTCCAGATCCACGTCGAGGTTCGTGCGCTCGCCGGTCGCTCGGTCCCAGATTCCGGGGCGCTCGTCGCCGTCCAGCTCGTGCTCGAACGCGAGCCGCTGATCGCCCGCCACTGGTGACCAGCACTTCGCGTGCAGGGACATGCCCTCGTCCAGCAGATCTCCGAGCGTGGTGCCCGAGCGTGGATCGACGACGCGGAGGGCGGGGTGGATGAGGTCGCCGTGCTCCGCGTGCTCGAGGCAGAGGAGCGTGCCGTCGGCCGAGAGCCCGCCGCGCACGAAGCCGCCCTCGTAGCCGCCTCCGACGAGGACGGATTCGGACGACCGGTGGAGCTCGCGGGCCGGCTCCCCGTCCACCGAGACGTAGACCGCGAACCCGTCGCGGTCGCTGAGCCCGACGACGACGACGCCTGCCGCCTGCGCGAGACCCTCGCTCCAGCCGTGGGGCACGCCGTCGACGAAGGGCCGCGTCTCGCCGCCGCCGAAGGGCTGGACGAGCCAGCGCCCGGACTCGTCGCCCGTTTCGTCCTGGAACCAGAGCACCCCTTCGCCGTCGAGGGTCGGCAGCCCGTCGGTCAGGCCGACCGGATGATCGGTGACCTGGCGGCGCTCACCGGTTGCGAGGTCCCAGGCGTGCACCTGCCAGACGCCCGATTCGCTCGACGCGTACACGACGCGGTCGGGCGCGGCCGGCGACCACTCGGGCAAGTAGGTAACGGGCGCGCGGAAGCGCTGCTCCCACGGCTCCATCGAGTCGCCGACGCTCATCGACCACGAGGCTAACAGCGAGCGTCGCCTAGTATCGCGCGTCGTGCTCATCGCAGGGAACTGGAAGATGTTCAAGGGGACGCACGAGGCCCGTCAGTTCGCGGCGACCATCCGGCACCTGCCCGAGCGCACCGGCGTCGACGTCGTCGTGTGCCCGCCCTTCACGGCCCTCGAGGCGACCATCGCCGGGCTCGAGCTGTCGGCGGCTCGCGTCTACGCGCAGAGCGTCCACTGGGAGCTCGAGGGCGCGTACACGGGGGAGATCTCGGCGCCGATGCTCCTCGAGCTCGGGGTGAAGGGGTCGCTCGTGGGTCACTCGGAGCGCCGGCAGTACTTCTGCGAGACCGACGACACCGTTCGGCTGCGGGCCGAAGCCGCCCTCGAGGCCGGCCTCGACGTGATCGCCTGCGTCGGCGAGACGGCTGGCGAGCGGGAGGCGGGCGAGACGCAGCGCGTCCTCTCGCGCCAGGTCTCGGTCCTGCCCGAGCACGCTCGGCTCGTGATCGCGTACGAGCCGGTGTGGGCGATCGGCACCGGGCTCACCGCGACACCCGATCTCGCGCAGGAAGCGCACGCATTCATCAAGTCGCTGCACCCCGCGCCGGTGCTGTACGGCGGCTCGGTGAAGCCGGACAACGCCGCCCTGCTCCTCGCGCAGCCGGACGTGGACGGCGCGCTCGTCGGCGGCGCGTCGCTCGACGCGCTCGACTTCGAGGCGATCTGCCTGGCCGGCGCGGCCACGTGACGTTCCCTCTCTGCGCTCTCGTCATCCTCGACGGCTGGGGAATCGCGCCACCCGGTCCCGGGAACGCGGTCGAGCTGGCCGACACACCGGTCTTCGACGACCTCTGGGCGCGTTACCCACACACGACCCTCGCGGCGTCCGGGCCCGCGGTCGGCCTCCCGGACGGGCAGATGGGGAACTCCGAGGTCGGGCATCTCACGATCGGCTCGGGACGTGTGCTCTTCCAGGACCTCGTGCGCGTGAGCAAGGCGATCGAGGACGGCTCGTTCTTCGAGAACGAGGCTCTCGTGGGTGCGTTCCGGCGGGCGTCCGAGCGCGGGGGCGACGTGCATCTGCTCGGCCTCGTCTCCTACGGGGGCGTCCACTCGCACATCGACCACCTGCGGGCGCTGCTCGAGCTCGCTGTCCGCGAGGGAATGGCGGAGCGGACCTGGATACACGCGTTCACCGACGGCCGGGACGTCTCCCCGTTCTCGGCCGCCGGGGACCTCGCCGAGCTACCCGTCGAGCGGGTCGCGACGGTCGGCGGCCGCTACTACGCGATGGACCGCGATCAGCGCTGGGAGCGGACGGATCGGGCGTACCGCGCGATCTGCCTCGGCGATGCTCCCGCGGTTGCAGATCTTGTGCAGGCGGTGCGAGAGAGCTACGAGCGAGGCATCACCGACGAGTTCATCGAGCCGGTCGTCGTCGAAGGGCGCCCGCGACTCGTGGCTGCTCGGGACGGGGCGATCTTCTTCAACTTCCGGCCGGATCGGGCGCGACAGCTCTCGCAGCGCCTGCTCGAGGCGAGCGTCGACCTGACGACGATGACGCGCTACCGCGACGACTTCGACTGCCCGGTCGCCTTCGAGGAGCAGGTCGTGGAGAACACGCTCGCGGAGGTGCTGTCCGCGAACGGCGCGCGCCAGCTGCACGCCGCCGAGACGGAGAAGTACGCCCACGTGACCTACTTCTTCAACGGCGGGGTCGAGGCGGAGTGGCCGGGGGAGACGCGGATCCTCGTCCCCTCGCCGCGGGACGTCCCGAGCTACGACCTGAAGCCCGAGATGTCCGCACTCGAGGTTGCGGAGCGCTTCGCCGGCGCGGTGGGGGAGGGCTACCGGTTCGCGGTCGTGAACTTCGCGAATCCGGACATGGTCGGCCACACGGGGTCGATTCCCGCGGTCGTCGCTGCCGTAGAAACGGCCGACCGATGCCTCGGCACCGTCGTCGAGGCCGTTCGAGCCGCTGGCGGCGTCGCCCTGATCACCGCCGACCACGGAAATGCCGAGGTCATGCTCGAGGCGGACGGAGTCAGCCCGCACACTGCGCATACGACGAATCCGGTGCCCTTGATCGTGACCGCCGAGGGCCTGTCGCTCCGGCCCGGTGGGGAGCTTTCGGATCTCGCACCGACGATCCTGGCGCTGCTCGGGCTGCCGATTCCACCGCAATTGAGCGGTTCACCAATCGCAACCAGCGCGTAACTTTTCCGCGCAAACTCCTCAAACACCCCGCTCTATACTCCGCGGGCTGTGCCGCTCCCCCAGCCAGATCCCGGTGTCCTGCGCAAGGCGCAGCGGGGCGACGAGCGAGCTTTTTCCATCATTGTGAGGACGTACGAGCAGCCCGTCTTCAACTACGTCCTCAGGCTCACCGGCGATCGCTCGCTGTCGGAGGACCTGACGCAAGAGGTGTTCCTGCGGCTCTACCAGGGGTTGCCGAGCTTCTCGCTCCGGTCCCGGTTCACGACGTGGCTCTTCCAGGTCACGAAGAACCGCGTCCTGGACGAACTGCGCGCGATGGAGCGGCGGCCGCGGGCGGTGGTGGCGCTCGAGGACATCCCGCCCCTCGAGGCCTTGGACGCGCCGGTCGAGCGCGCCGAGACGATCGACGCGGTCTGGCGGGCGGTCGAGGCGCTGAACCCCGATCTCAAGATGGCGCTGCTGCTGCGTGACATCGTCGGCCTCTCGTACACCGAGATCGCGGAGACGCTCGAGATCACGCTCGCGACGGTGAAGTGGCGCATCTACAAGGCGCGCGAGGAAGTCCAGCTCGCGCTCCAGCGCGAGGGCATCTCGGCGTCGATCTCGACCGCCGTGCCCGCCCAGGCCCAGCAGGCCTAGCCTCAGCAGACCTAGTCCCGCGCGCGCGAGCGCAGGTTTTCCGCCCCGATCGCACTCTGGACCGGTGGAACCTCGGAAAGGGGCCAACATGCTCAGGACGATCGTGACAGCAGCAGTCGCAGCTGCGGTTCTCGTTTTCGCCACCGCCGCGACCGGCGCGTCGGTTCGGCTCGAGGGGGCCGTCGTGGCGAAGCTCCCCGCCAACCAGCTGATTCGCGTCGACAACCGACGTGCGCATTTCGTGCTGCGGGTGCCAGGTTCGCAGTCGGCGATCCGCGTCGGCCAGCGCGTTCAGCTACGCGGAACGACCCTGCGCCGCCGCGGGAGTGGCTCCCGCGTGCTCGCGAGGAACGTGACCATCGCGGGATCCGTCGCGCGGGATCCGTCGCTTCCGTCGGGTGGCGACCCAGGGCGCGACGACGACACCGACGACACGTCGGACGACTCCACGGACGACACCGACGACACGACCGACGACACCGACGACGACACCGACGACGACGACAACAGCGGTCCCGGAAACGGTGACGACGACCACGGAAACAGCGGTCATGGCAGCGGGGACGACGACTGACCCGAAGCGGTGACCTCCACGCGCCCCGCCTAGGATGGAGGCGTGGCGAAGGTCGAGGTCGACTCGCTCTCGCGCCTCGAGGAGGCGCTGACCGAGGTTGCGGAAATGCCGGTGTCGCTCGAGCGTCCGGGCGACCCCGAGCACGGCGACTACGCGACGAACGTCGCGCTCCGGCTGGCCGGGGTGCGACGGCAGCCACCGCTCGAGATTGCGGGGCAGATCGCCGAAGCGGCTCTCGAGCGCGGGCTCGTCGAGCGAGCGGAGACGGCACCGCCCGGCTTCGTCAATCTGCAGGTCTCCGACGCCTGGCTCGCGGGGGCGCTCGGCGAGATCCTCGCCGCCGGCGATTCGTATGGCGCCGGATCGGCGACCTCTCCCGAGCGCATCCAGGTGGAGATGGTCTCCGCGAACCCGACCGGGCCGATCACGGTGGCGAGCGCGCGAAACGGCGCCTACGGCGACTCGGTCGCCCGGCTCCTCGCGTTCGCCGGGCACGACGTCGAGCGCGAGTACTACTACAACGACGCGGGCGCCCAGATGGAGCGCTTCCGCGAGTCCGTCGAGGCGCTACGCCGTGGTGAGGAGCCGCCGAAGGAGGGCTACACCGGCGACTACATGGCGGAGCTCGCCTCGCTGGAGGGAGACCCTGTCCCCGTCATGCTCGAGCGGATCGAGGAGACGCTCGAGCGCTTCCGCGTGCATTTCGACACCTGGGCCCTCGAGAGTGAGGTCGAGGCGGACATCCCCGAGGCGATCGCGCTCCTCGACACGTTCGAGGAGGAAGCGGCGGTGTGGGCGCGGACGAGCGCGCACGGCGACGACAAGGACCGGGTGCTCGTGCGCTCGGACGGGACGCCGACGTATTTCGCGGCCGACGCCGCCTACATCCGCCACAAGCTCGCCCGCGGCTTCGACCGCCTCGTGTACGTCCTCGGCGCGGATCACCACGGCTACGTCCGGCGCCTCCAGGCGCTCGCCGAGATGCTCGGTCACTCGCGCGACGACATCGAGGTCCTCGTCTACCAGCTCGTCCATCTCGTCGAGGGCGGCCGCGCGAAGAAGATGTCCAAGCGGCGCGGCGACGTCGTCTTCCTCGACGAGCTGATCGAAGCGGTCGGCGTCGACGCCGCGCGCTGGTACCTCGTCTCGCGCGGGCACGACCAGACGATCGAGATCGACGTCGACCTCGCAGCCGAGAAGTCGCAGAAGAACCCCGTCTACTACGTCCAGTACGCGCACGCGCGGATCGCCGGCATCCTCCGCAACGCCGCCGCGGAGGGCCCTGCAGCCGATCGCTACAGCGTCGAGGCCCCGCTCGAGATCGAGGAGCGGGAGGTCGTGAAGCGCCTGCTCGAGTTTCCCGCGCTCGTGGCCGAGGCGACGGAGCGCAGGGCGCCGCACGCGCTGCCGACGTATGCGATCCGGGTCGCCGACGACTATCACCGCTTCTACCACCACCACCGCGTGCTCGGCTCGGAGAACGAGAGCTTCCGGCTCGCGCTCTCGCGGGCGACGCAGCTGGTCGTGGCTCGTAGCCTCGACCTGGTCGGCGTGGACGCACCGGACTCGATGTGACCTAGTGTCAATTTGACACTAGGTGACTCCCGGCGCGAAGCCGTGAGCAAGTCGGCACACACGCGGAACGACCCCGTGCTCCACTGCCTGGATCGAGTCGTCACCTCGCATCGACAGTCGACTCATCGGAGCGCTGGCAGCGCTCGACGATCCCCATGAGCCGATCGCCGAGACGCATCGGCAAGTGGGGGCCGTCGCGGATGTCCTCGGCCTTCCCCGGCCGAACTACGAGAGCGTGCGGCTTCTGGTACGCGCCCAGCGCGCGCGGCCGCGCACCGTGAGACGGGACGCCCTGCTCGACCTGGCCTTCTACACTCGCTCGCCCACGGCGGCCATGGAGGATCTCCTCACAGGCTCCGACGGCTGACATCGCGATAGCTGCCGCGTCCCGGGCACCGCCCGCCCGACCAAGTGTCAAATTGACACTTGGGGGCATTCGTCGGGGCCGCGTTAGCATCTCGATCGTGGGGGACGTGGATCGCTCGACTCCGGACCGGAACCTCGCGCTCGAGCTCGTGCGCGTCACCGAGTCCGCGGCCACGTTCGCGTCTCGCTGGATCGGCCGCGGCGACAAGAACGCGGCCGACCAGGCTGCGGTCGACGCGATGCGGCTGATGATCAACACCGTGTCCATGCGCGGAGTCGTCGTTATCGGCGAGGGGGAGAAGGACGAGGCGCCGATGCTCTACAACGGCGAGGAGGTGGGCGACGGGGACGGGCCCGAGGTGGACGTGGCCGTCGACCCGCTCGAGGGGACTCGCCTGACCGCGCTCGGGATGCCGAACGCCATCTCCGTCATCGCCGTCGCCGAGCGTGGGACGATGTTCTTCCCGGGCGCGGCCCTGTACATGGACAAGATCGCGGTCGGGCCCGTCGGCGCGGACGCGATCGACATCGACGCGACGCCGACCGAGAACCTCGAGCGCGTGGCCGAGGCGAAGGGCGTCGACGTGAACGACCTCACCGTCGTCGTCCTCGAGCGCGACCGGCACGACGACCTGATCGCCGAGCTGCGCGAGGCGGGGGCGCGGGTCAACCTCATCCGCGACGGCGATGTCGCGCCGGCGATCGCCGCTGCCCAGGGACGCACGGGCGTCGATCTGCTGATGGGGATCGGGGGTACTCCCGAAGGCGTGATCTCCGCGGCCGCGATCAAGAGCCTCGGCGGCGCGATGCAGGGGAAGCTCTGGCCGCGCGACGAGGGCGAGCGGCAGGCGCTCGTCGGCGCCGGCTACGACCTCGACCGCGTGCTGACGACCGACGACCTCGTCCAGGGCGACGACGTCTTCGTCGCCGCGACCGGCGTGACGAGCGGTGCGCTCCTCCGCGGCGTGCGCGTCGTCCAGGACCGCGTCGAGACGGACTCCATCGTCATGCGCTCGCGCTCGGGCACGTTCCGCAGGATCCAGGCTTCCCATCCACTCACGAAGATCCAGAGCCTTACGAAAGGAGCGCGCTGATGGCCGCGCACGACTTGCACGACACCGCCCGCGCGATCGTCGCCGACCACAAGGGCATCCTTGCCGCCGACGAGAGCACGGGCACGATCAAGAAGCGCTTCGACTCCATCGCGGTCGAGTCGACCGAGGAGACCCGCCGCTTCTACCGCGAGCTCCTCTTCACGGCGCCGGGCATGGAGGAGTACACCGGCGGCGTGATCCTGTACGACGAGACGATCCGCCAGAGCGCCGACGACGGCACGTCGTTCTCGGAGCTGCTCGCGTCCAAGGGCGTCATCCCGGGCATCAAGGTCGACACCGGCGCGCAGGACATGGCCGGCTTCCCCGGCGAGAAGGTGACCGAGGGCCTCGACGGCCTGCGGGCCCGGCTCGAGGAGTACGCGGGCCTGGGCGCGCGCTTCGCGAAGTGGCGCGCCGTGATCACCATCGGCGACGGCATCCCCACGGACCCGTGCCTCCACGCGAACGCGCACGCGCTCGCGCGCTACGCCGCGCTCTGCCAGGAGGCGGGAATCGTCCCGATCGTGGAGCCCGAGGTCCTGATGGACGCCGACAACTCACTGGAGGTGTGCTGGGAGGTCACGACGCGCACGCTGCACCAGACCTTCTCGTCGCTCTACGACCTGGCCGTCGACCTGCAGGGCACGCTGCTCAAGCCGAACATGGTCATCTCCGGCAAGGGCTCGCCGAAGCAGGCGGCCGCCGGGGAGATCGCGCGCGCGACCATCGACTGCTTCCGCGGAGTGGTGCCGGCGGCCGTGCCCGGGATCGTCTTCCTCTCCGGGGGGCAGTCGGAAGTCCAGGCGACGGAGAACCTGAACGCGATCAACCAGCTCGGAGGCCCGTGGCCGCTGTCCTTCTCGTACGGTCGTGCGCTCCAGCAGTCGGCGCTGTCGGCCTGGGCGGGAGACGCGGCGAACAAGGAAGCCGCGCAGGCGGCGTTCGTGCACCGCGCGCGCATGAACTCGCTCGCAGCGGCCGGTGAGTGGACGGCCGAGCTCGAGGAGGCCGTTGCGGCGTGAGCGATCGATCAGGGGACGACGCAGCGATGGTGCTCGTCCCCGGCGGTGCGTTCTGGATGGGCTCGGAGGACCGTTACGCCTACCCCGCCGACGGGGAGGGGCCGGTCCGTGAGGTCGACCTGAGCGCGTTTTCGATCGACGTGCATGCGGTCACGAACGCCCGCTTCGGCAAATTCGTGGACGAGACCGGCTACGTGACGGAGGCGGAGCGGATCGGGTGGTCGTTCGTCTTTGCCGGCCTTCTCCCCGACGACTTCCCGCCGACCCAGGCCGTCGCCAGCACGCCCTGGTGGCGGAAGGTCGAGGGTGCAGACTGGTGGCATCCGGAAGGCCCGCAGTCGGCGCTCGACGGACGCTTCGAGCATCCGGTCGTGCACGTGTCCTGGAACGACGCCGAGGCCTACTGCGAGTGGGCTGGGAAGCGGCTCCCGACCGAGGCCGAGTGGGAACGAGCCGCCCGCGGCGGTCTCGACCGCGCCGTCTTCCCGTGGGGCGACGAGCTCGAGCCCGGCGGCGAGCATCGGATGAACGTCTGGCAGGGTGACTTCCCGGCTCGGAACTCGCTCGCGGACGGGTTCCTCGGCGCCGCGCCCGTCGGCTCCTACGAGCCGAACGGGCTCGGCGTCCACGAGTCGACGGGGAACGTCTGGGAGTGGACGGCCGACTGGTTCCATCCCACGTTCCGCCAGCGCGACGGTCGGCGCGATCCGCACGGCCCGAGGCGCGGAACGCACCGGGTGCAGAAGGGCGGCTCGTACCTCTGCCACGAGTCGTACTGCCGGAGGTATCGCGTCGCGGCACGCACCGGCAACACGCCCGACTCCTCGACAGGCAACCTCGGCTTCCGCTGCGTTCGCTCCGCGTAGGCGCTGCCTTCCGCCGTGACGCCTAGGCTCACCGTCGTGGACGAGCGCGCACTCGGCTATGTGAAGACGCTCGTTTACGCCGCGCTGCTCGGTTTCCCGGTCGCGTTCGCGGCCGTGCTCTTCCAGACGCTCATCCACGACGTGACGCACGTCGTCTGGGAGTGGGTGCCGGAGGAGCTCGACTGGGGAACGCCGCCGGGTTGGTACGTCATCGCCATCACGGGCCTCGCCGGGATCCTGGTCGCGCTCTTCGTCCGGCTCCCCGGCCACGGAGGCCACTCGCCGCTCGAGGGGCTCGGCATGGGGACCGTCCATCCCGTGGAGCTCCCGAGCATCCTCCTCGCGGCGCTCGCGTCGCTCGGGCTCGGGATCGTCCTCGGCCCCGAGGCGCCGCTCATCGCGCTCGGCCTCGGCCTCGGCACGGTCGCCGTTCGACTCGTGCGCACGGGCGAGACGCAAGCGCAGCTGCTGATCCTGGCAGGCGCGTTCGCTGCAATTGCGGCGCTCTTCGGCGGGCCGCTGATCGCGGCGTTCCTCCTCTTCGAGGTCTCGGCCGCGTCGGGCCAGATCCCCGCACGCGAGATCGGTCGCGCTCTCCTTCCCGGCTTCGTCGCCGCGGGCACCGGGGCGCTCGTCTTCACGGGCGTCGGCGACTGGCCCGGCTTGCACCAGGAGTCGCTGACGCTGCCGCCGCTGCCGGTCTACGACACCGTGAAGATCGCCGACATCGCCTGGTGCATCGGCCTGGCGGTCGTCATCGCGATGGCCGTCGTCGGGATCAGGCACCTCGCCCATGCGGTCAAGGCTCGAGGCGCTGCGAGGCCGGAAGCGACGCTCGTGGTAGCCGGGCTTCTCGTCGGCGGCCTCGCGGTCGCGTTCCGCGCACTTGCCGACCGTCCCGTCGATCTCGTGCTCTTCTCGGGGCAGACGGAGCTTCCGGCCGTCGTCGCGGAGGGCTCCGCAGGCGTGCTCGTCCTCCTCGTCCTCGCGAAGGGCCTCGCCTACGCTCTGTCACTCGGCGCAGGCTTTCGCGGCGGGCCTGTGTTCCCGGCGCTCGCGATCGGGGTCGCGATCGCGATGGTCGGCGCCGACGTGCTTCCCGGGCTCGAGGCGACGCCGGCCGTCGCGACGGGGATCGCCGCCGGGGTAGCTGCTGTCATGCGTGTCCCCTTCACGGCGGTGCTGCTCGCGACGCTGTTGATCGGCTCGTCGTCCGTGGACGTCGCCCCGATCGCCGTGCTCGCCGCCGCTGTCGGCTGGCTGGTCGCGGTCGCGCTGCCGAATCCCGAGGACGTCGCGGCCGAGAACGCGGAGCAGGCAGCGCAGGCGGTCTAGCCGGCGGACGCCGCGGCAGCGTCCGCGAGGACGAGCGCGTTCTCGGTCGCGACCCGCCCGGCCGGGATCGAGCGGTCGCCGGTGCGTAGCCGGCGGAGTGCGCCCGCCTTGTCCTCACCGGTGACGAGCCACAGCAGGCTCCCGGCGCGGGCGAGCGCCGGATAGGTCAGCGTCATCCGCCGTCGTCCCCTGTACTCGTCGGTGACGGCCACATCGCGATCGGAGACGTCGAGAACCGGATCACCGTGGACGAGCGAGGCCGTGTGCCCGTCGGCCCCCAGTCCGAGGTGCACGAGGTCGAGGCTCTCCGGGAGCGAGCGAGCGTACTCGGCGGCCGCCGCCTCGAAGTCGGTCGCCCCGACCGGCATCGGGCGGAAGTCCACGTCGACTCCGGCCGGCAGGCTGCGCTCGAGATGGGTGAGATTGCGGTCTCGGTGGCCCGCCGGAGCGACGCGCTCGTCCACCTGGTAGATCGTCGTCCGGTCCCACGGCATGGACCGGGGGAGCCGCTCGATCATCTTCCAGGGTGTCGTCCCTCCACTCACGGCGAACGTGAAGCGTCCATGGTCTGCGACGGCGTTGCGGGCATGCTCGGCCACGAGCTCGGCCCCCCGGGCCGCGACCGCGTCGACGTCCGGGAGCACCTCGACCGGCAACGCTTCGCTCAGCGGAGTGCCCGGTATCGGCGGATGAGCGCGTTCGTCGACGAGTCGTGCCCGAGGTGCGGCTCGGTCTCGGACATGAGCTCCGGGACGATCCGGGTCGCGAGCGCCTTCCCGAGCTCGACGCCCCACTGGTCGAACGAGTCGATGTCCCAGATCACGCCCTGCGTGAAGACGCTGTGCTCGTAGAGCGCCAGCAGCGTGCCGAGCGAGAACGGTGTCAGCTGCCCGGCAAGGATCACGTTCGACGGCCGGTTTCCCTCGAACGTGCGGTGCGGGACGACCGCGTCGTCCACGCCCTCCGCGCGCACCTCGTCGGCGGTCCTGCCGAACGCGAGTGCCTGGGCCTGCGCGAAAACGTTCGACATGAGCAGGTCGTGATGCTCGCCGATCGGGTCGAGCGACGTCGCGAACCCGATGAAGTCGACGGGGACGAGCTTCGTGCCCTGGTGGAGGAGCTGGAAGAAGCTGTGCTGCCCGTTCGTCCCGGGCTCGCCCCAGACGACCGCCCCGGTCTCGTAGTCGACGCGCCTGCCGTCCAGCGTGACCTGCTTCCCGTTCGATTCCATCGCCAGCTGCTGGAGATACGCGGGGAAGCGCTTCAGGTACTCGCTGTACGGCACTACGCCGAGCGTCTGCGCGCCGAAGAAGCCCCCGTACCAGACGCAGAGGAGGCCGTGCAGCGCCGGAAGGTTGCGCTCGAGGGGCGTCGTGCGGAAGTGCTCGTCCAGCGCATGGCAGCCTGCGAGCAGCTCTCGGAAGTGGTCCGGGCCGACCGCGAGCATCGTCGAGAGCCCGATGGCCGAGCAGAGCGAGTACCGGCCGCCGACCCAGTCCCAGAAGCCGAACATGCTCTCCTCGTCGATGCCGAAGCGCACGACCTCCTCGCGGTTCGTCGACACCGCGACGAAGTGCCTCGCGATCGCGGACTCGTCGCCGAGCGCCGCGAGTAGCCACGCCCGCGCCGTGCGGGCGTTCGTCATCGTCTCGAGCGTCGTGAAGGTCTTGGAGGCGACGATGAAGAGCGTCTCCTCGGGGGCGAGATCGCGCGTCGCCTGGGCGAAGTCGCTCGGGTCAACGTTCGAGACGAAGCGGAACGTGAGATCAGGACGGGCGTACCGGCGAAGTGCCTCGTACGCCATGACCGGCCCGAGGTCGGAGCCGCCGATGCCGATGTTGACGACGTTCCTGATCGGCTTGCCCGTGTGCCCGACCCACTCACCGGAGCGAACGCGCTCCGAGAACGCGGCCATACGATCGAGCACCTCGTATACCTTCGCCACGACGTCGACGCCGTCGACGACGAGCGACGCGTCCCTCGGCATCCGGAGGGCAACGTGCAGCACCGGGCGGTCCTCGGTGACGTTGATGCGGTCGCCGCGGAACATGGCCGCGGTCCGCTCGGGAAGCCCCGACTCCTCGGCGAGCGCCACGAGGAGGGCGATCGTCTCGTCCGTGACCCGGTTCTTCGAGTAGTCGAGGTAGAGACCGGTCGCCTCGGCAGCCAGGCGCTCTCCCCGTGCAGGGTCGTCTGCGAAGAGCTGTCGGAGATGGAGATCGTGGATCGCGTCGTAGTGCTGCTCGAGCGCCTTCCAGGCGGTCCGCTCGCGGAGAGGGATCGCGCCCATCGGCCGTCAGGCGTCCGGAGCGGTCTCGTCGCCTCCGAGCAGGTCGCCGCCCGTCTTGCGGCTCTCCTTCATCTCCGCGGCCTTCACCTTCGCGTCGGCGTACGAGGTCTTCACGAGAGCCGAGCCGCCGCGCCAGCCGAAGACTACGCAGATCAGTGCGACGGCGAAGCCGACGTTGAACGCCGACGTCACCAGTTGCTGCGAGATCGAGTACGCGGTCGCGGTGGTCGAGTCGGTGTAGCTCTCGAGCGCGAACGTGTTGAACGCCTGGTTCACGCCGATGCCACCGGGCGTGAACGACAGCAGATTGGCGAGCTGGTTCGATCCGAGCACGCTCATGATCGAGCCGAACGTGACGGGGATCCCGTAGGCCGCGAGGAACACGATGATGACTCCGATCTTCGCGATGTAGCCGCCGAGCTGCGGTAGCAGGACGAGCTTCAGGTAGGCCCGCGGGTCGCCGAGGATCGCGGCGCCCTGCTTCGCCTTTGCCCACATCCCCTTCAGCCACCGCCAGAAGATCCGCCCGAGCAGCACGAGGAGGAAGATCCCGCCCCCGACGATTCCGAGGACGAGCACCGCATGTCCCCTGACGGCATCCCATTCGTTGCCGAACTGGAAGTCGAAGGAGCCCGCGATCTCGAGGAACAGGTACACGTAGATGAGCGTCCCGATGATCAGATAGAAGATCTTCTGGACCACGTATCCGGCGAGGACTCCGGGGAACGTCGCGCCGCTCACGATCGCGACGAACATCAGGAGCGTCACGAACGTGCCGATGTTCGCCGGCAGGAAGTTGTTGAGTGCCACGCCCGCGGCATACGAGGCGAGCACGGGCATGTACGTGACTCCGCCGGGGTACGCGTAGCGCAGGATCCCGTACCAGCCGAGGGCGGTCAGCGTCGTCTGGGCTGCCTGGAAGAGGCAGCCGAGGATGATGTAGTGGAGCGAGATCTCCGTGACGGAGTTCCACAGCTCCTCGAGCCACCCCCACACGTCGATGCCGGCGACGTGAAGCAGTGCGAGCACCACGACGAGCCCGGCGACCCACGCGATGATGCGGGTCACTCGGCGTCGTTTCGGCTCGGGCTCGAGCACGGGAGCGTCGAGGGCGACGTCGCTCATCGCGCCGAGCCTAACGCGCTCTCGCTACTGCCGTGCCATTACGATGCGAAGACGCTCCTCGGGCGAGATCAGGTGGTCGACGTCCTCGGCCGCTTCGTCGGTGTCGATCTGCACCCACTTCACCCGACCCGTGAACTCGCTGTCCTTGGAGCCGTAGTCGTCGCTCACGGGCGTCGCGGTGTCGCTGCCGACGTCGGTCGTCTCGTCCGCCGAGAACAGCATCGGGACGGTCGCGTCGACCCGACCCTCGCCGACCTGCTCACCGTCCACGTAGAGCTTGACGTCGCCGCCCTTGCCGAGCCCGCCGCCGTCATACGTGAACTCCATCCGCACCTGACGCTCGCCGGCGGGGATGGGATCGTCGCCGTAGACCTTGAACTGCTGGAGGCCGAAGAGGTTGTAGCAGTACGCCGGCCGGCCGTCCTTCGCGTAGAGGGCGAAGCCGCCGAACGCGCCGCCCTGGGAGATGATCACGCCGTTGACGCGATCGTCGGGGACGTCGATCTCGGCCGTGATCGAAAAGGACTTGTTCTTGTTGCCGACCACCGAGTTCTCGGACAGACGTCCCATGCGGCCGAAGAGAAGCTGAGACGTCCCGCGCACGAGCTGCGGTCGTCCGGCGAGGTCGGCGTTGAAGCGCTCGAAGCGTCGGTCGTCGAGCGGAAGCACGTTGTAGCGCGTCGCCTCCTCGAGCCAGAGCGCCTGTAACTCGGCGAGCTTGTCGGGCATCTCGCCTGCGAGGTCGTGCGCCTGGGTCCAGTCGTCGGGGCCGTAGAGTTCCCAGACGTCGTCGGCGAACGCCGGCATCTCGGTCGACACCCACGGGATGCTGTGACGCGTGACGGCGGTCCAGCCCTCGTGGTAGATGCCGCGGTTGCAGAACATCTCGAAGTACTGCGTCGTCCGCTGATCGTCGGCCTCGGGGTCGTCGAACGCGTAGCGCATGCTCACGCCCTCGATCGGCTTCTGCGGGATCCCGTGCACGGCGCTCGGCTGCGGTATGGCCGCTGCGTCGAGGATGGTCGGCGCGACGTCGATCACGTGGTGGAACTGCGACCGGACCTCACCTGTCGACGTGACGCCGTTCGGCCAGTGCACGATCGTCCCGTTGCGGGTTCCGCCCCAGTGGGATGCGACCTGCTTCGTCCACTGGTAGGGCGTGTCCAGCGCGTGCGCCCAGCCGACGGCGTAGTGGTTGAACGCGGCGGGGGTGCCGAAGTCGTCGATCCGGGAGACCATGAACTCGGTCGTCTCGAGCCCGAACGCCCCGTTCAGGACGACGAGCTCGTTGAAGCAGCCGTTCGGCGTGCCTTCGGCAGACGCCCCGTTGTCGCCGATGATGTAGTAGACGAGCGTGTTCTCGAGGATCCCGAGCTCGCTCAGCCCGTCGACGAGCCTGCCGACATGGTGGTCGGTGTGCTCGAGGAAGCCGGCGTACACCTCCATCTGGCGCGAGAGGACCGGCTTGAGGTCGTCCGGCATGTCGTCCCAGGCCGGGATCTCCGCGGGGCGCCTCGTGAGCTCCGCGTCGGCAGGGATGACGCCCAGCTCCTTCTGACGCGCGAACGTCCGCTCGCGGAGCGCATCCCAGCCGTCGTCGAAGTGGCCCTTGTACTTGTCCGACCACTCCGGCCGCACGTGGTGTGGAGCGTGGGTCGCGCCGGGGGCGAAGTAGACGAAGAACGGCTTGTCGGGCATCAGCGCCTTCTGTTGCTTGATCCAGTCGATCGCCTGCGCGGTCATGTCCTCGGTGAAGTGGTAGCCCTCCTCCGCGGTCTTCGGCTGCTCGATCGGGACGGTGTCGCGGTAGATCGCCGGCGCGTACTGGTTCGTCTCCCCGCCGATGAAGCCGTAGAAATGGTCGAAGCCCGAGCCGGTGGGCCAGGCGTCGAACGGCCCCATGGGGCTCGTCTCCCAGACCGGCACCTCGTGGCACTTGCCGAACTGCGCCGTCGAGTAGCCGTTCAGGCGGAGCGTCTCGGCGAGCGGCGCGCACGACTTGGGCCGGATCGAGTTGTAGCCCGGCGCCGACGTGGCGATCTCCGTGATGCCGCCCATGCCGACCGTGTGGTGGTTTCGGCCGGTGAGGAGCGCCTGGCGGGTGGGTGAGCAGAGCGCCGTCGTGTGAAAGCGGTTGAATTTCAGGCCGTTCTGCGCGAGCCGCTCCGCGGTCGGAGTCGCGCAGGGACCGCCGAAGGCGCTCGAGGCGGCAAACCCCACGTCGTCGATCAGCACGAGCAGGACGTTCGGAGCACCGTCGGGTGGCCGCAGGGGCTCGATGGGCGGGAACGTCGCCTCCGGGTCTTTGGCGTCGAGGATCGTCGGCGGGTCCTGCGGAGGGTCGGCGATCGGCAGCTGCGTGCGGTCGCGGGCAACGTCGCTCATCGGTCGAAGACCTCCTGGCTCGGGAGCGTTCTCCTGAGTCTGACCCACGCGCGGTGTCCCCGGGGCCGGCCCAGCGTCGCTCACCCGGGTGAGGCTGCAGCTCCGAAGTCTCCGACGTCTGACGGCCTGAGTACCGTCCCCGCGAAGGCCGCCAGCTACTGGATCGGCCTGGACTCCGCGTGAACATTCCCTTCCTCGACCGGTTCTCCAACAAGGGTCGCCGCCAGGCTGCGTCCGAGCCAGAGGCGCCGACGGTCGTCCAGCTCGACGCATCGTCGCTCTCGCGTGTCTTCTCGGCGCCGATGTGGGTGCGTGACCTCGGCCTGCTGGCGTGGTTCCTCGTCGGCATCGCGGTCCTGCTCGTCGGCCTCACCTGGCTGATCGCGCTCACGGCGACGATCACCATCCCGGTGGCGCTCGGCGCGATCCTCGCGACCGTTGCCGGCCCCCTCGTCGCGAAGATGCAGCACCGCGGAGTACCGCGAGCAGCTGGTGCCGCGATCTGTCTGCTCGGGTTCATCGCGCTCGGGCTCATCGTCGCCCTTCTGGTCTTCGGCGGGATCTACGAGCAGTCGTCGGAGATCAAGGCGGCGCTCTCGGAGGCCGTCGACAAGATCGAGAGCTGGATCAACGACACCGGTGCCGGGGGCACCGAGGAGGTCAAGCAGGACACGACGAGCGGCGCGGTCGAGACCGGGAAAGCGCTCCTCCAGGGCATCGTGCACGGCATCGCCGAGCTGACGTCGCTCGTCTTCTTCGTCACCTTCACGACCTTCGCGACGTTCTTCCTGCTCAAGGACGGCCCGACCGTCCGGCGCTTCGTCGATTCCCACCTCGGAGTCCCGCGCGAGGTGGCGACGGTCATCACCTCGAACGTGATGCGCTCGCTGCGGCGCTACTTTCTCGGCGTGTCCTACGTGGCCGGGTTCAACGCGATCGTCGTCGGGCTCGGTGCGTTCTTCCTCGGCGTTCCTCTCGCCGGGACGATTGCCGTCGTCGTGTTCGTGACGGCATACGTGCCGTTCATCGGCGCGTTCGTGTCGGGTGCGTTCGCGGTGATGCTGACCCTGGCCTCGGAAGGAACGACGGACGCCTTGATCATGCTCGTGATCGTGATCCTCGCGAACGGCCTCCTGCAGAACATCGTGCAGCCGATCGCGTTCGGAGCGACGCTCGACCTCAACCCGCTCGTCGTCCTCATCGTCACCATCGGCGTCGGGGCGCTGTTCGGCATGCTCGGGATGGTGCTCGCAGCACCGCTGACCTCCGCGGCGCTCCACATCAGCCGCGAGCTCGCCCAGGCGAAGGCGGCGGAAGCCGTGGCGGCCGGCGAGCCGCCTCCGGGCCTCGACCTCGGGCTCGATCCGAGCCCAGGCTAGGGCTGCGCGTCCCTGTGGCGCGCGACTCACCCGGGTGACAGGGCGCTCGACCAGTTGCACCTAGCGGTGGATCCAGAAAGACTTGCCGTCGATGTGCTGCCTCTTCGCATCCCTCGCGCTGCTCGGGCCGCGTTTCGTACTCCTCGGGATCTGGATCTTCGGCGACCGCGTCGACCTGGCGTTCTCGTCGTGGATCTGGCCGCTACTGGGCCTTCTCTTCGCGCCCTGGACGACCGTCATGTACCTCCTTGCCTGGCAGCCGGTCGTCGGAATTCAGGGCGGGTGGGACATCCTTCTGATCACGCTCGGCGTCGCCCTCGACATCGCGACGTATTCGGCGCGCACGGCGGCGAAGCAAGCACAGGCCTGGCGCTAGGCGAGCACTTGGCGAGATGACCTGGAGCGTCGCCTTCCGGGTCCGCCAGTACGTGAAGGGCAGCCTCTGGCTCGTGCCGGTCCTCGGCGGAGTCACGGGGACGCTCCTCGGCACAGCCGTCGCCGACACCGGCGCGGTCGTCGACCTCCCTGCGAGGTGGACCTCTCGGCCGGGACCGCGCAGGCGGTGCTGGCAGCAGTCGTCGGCGCGAGCATCGGCCTCATCGGGTTCGTGGTCACGGTGAGCGTCCTCGTCGTCCAGATGGCCACGGGCACCTTCTCGGCGCGCTACATGCGGCTCTTCTATCGCGACGGTGCCCTCAAGGCGGCGCTCGCTCTCCTCGTCGGCACCTTCACGTTCTCGTTCACGTTGCTGCGCAGCGTCGAGACGGATTCGGTGCCGAGCTTCGGCGTGACGCTCGCGGGGCTGTTCCTCGCCGCGAGCGTGCTCATGTTCCTCTTCTTTCTCGATCGAGCCGTCCATCGCCTGCGGCCGGTCGCCGTAGCAGCCCTCGTCGCGCGGAGCGGTCGGAGCGCATTCGAGGAGGTGGTCAGAGCTGCCTCGCGGCCGGATGCCGCGGAGTACGTCCGCGACGCCTTCGTCACCGACGACGAGCCGGCCCTGGTCGTGCGGAGTCGGCGGGCGGGCGCAATCCAGGCGCTCGATGCCGACGGGCTCGTCCGCTTCGCCCACGTTCACGCATACGTGGTCGTCGTTCCGAAGGTCGCGGGCGACTTCGTCCCGGAAGGGGCGGTCCTCATCGAGGTGTACGGCGGAACGGATCTGGGACCGGAGGACGAGCGACCTCTGCGGACAATGGTCGCCCTCGGCGTCGAGCGGACGATCGAGCAGGATCCCGCCTTCGCGATCCGCGTCATGGTCGACATCGCCATCAGGGCGCTCTCGCCCGCCGTCAACGACCCGACCACCGTGGTCCAGGTCCTGAACCATCTCGGGGAGACGTTGCGGCTCATCGGCGCGACGCCGCTCGACGCGGCGCGGGGTGGAGGGCTCGCTGACGGGCCGGCGCGCGTCGTCATCCGTACGAGGCGCTGGGAGGACTTCCTCACGCTCGGCGTCACCGAGATACGCGAGTACGGAGGCGCTTCGATCCAGGTCATGCGGCGGTTGCGAGCGATGCTCGAGGAGCTCCGCGAAGGCGTGCTTCCCGAGCACGGGGCCGCGGTCGTCGACGAGATCGCCCGGCTCGACGCGACGATCGCCGAGCACTGGAGCGGCTCGGTCGACCTCGACCGGGCGAGCATCGCCGATCGCCAGGGCATCGGCGGACCCGGAGCATCGGGCAGGAGCGCCTAGGCGGGAGGTCGTTTCACCCGGGTGATCTGCGACCCGGGATCTGTTCGGTCGCGGGGGATTCCGAAAGACTCGAAGTCGTCCACCGGGATCCGGGGGTAGCCGTGGCACGACCGCTGGCCGATGACGAGCTCGCCATGATCGGCCCCGCGAAGGAGCCTGGGCGATGAGTGCCAGATCGAGGCGCCGCGCTCGTGGAGCGGCATGAGCACGCTCGCCGTCACGACGGTCGACCTCGCCCGGATCCAGTTCGCCACGACCTCGCTCTACCACTTCCTGTTCGTCCCGCTGACGCTCGGACTCGCGCCGCTCGTCGCGGTGATGCAGACGCTCTGGCACCGGACCGGGAACCCGGACTGGCTTCGGCTGACCCGCTTCTTCGGGACGCTCCTGATCATCAACTTCGCGATCGGCGTGGCCACGGGCCTCGTGCAGGAGTTCCAGTTCGGGATGAACTGGTCCGTGTACTCCGAGTACGTCGGCGACGTCTTCGGGGCACCGCTCGCGATCGAGGGCCTCGCGGCGTTCATGCTCGAGGCGACGTTCCTCGGCCTCTGGATCTTCGGCTGGGACCGGCTGTCACCGCGGCTCCACCTCGCGACGATCTGGCTGGTCGCGCTCGGCACCTGGCTCTCCGCCTATTTCATCCTCGTCGCGAACTCCTGGATGCAGCGCCCCGTCGGCTCCGAGGTGAACGACGGACGGGCCGAGCTGACGAACGTGTGGGAGCTGCTTGGCAACAGGTTCGCCGTGCACGCGTTCCTGCACGTCATCCTCGTCGGGCTCACCGCTGGCGCCGTTCTTGTCTTCGGCGTCGCCTGCTGGCACTTCGCGCGCGGGCGAAACGTGGAGCTCTTTCGCAGGGCGGCGCTCCTCGCGCTCATCGTCGCCGTGCCCGTTTCCGCGATCAACCTCGCGGTCGGCAGCCGGCTCGGCATCGTTGCCACCGACTACCAGCCGATGAAGATCGCGGCGACGGAAGCGCAGTGGGACACGTGCGAGCCGTGCGCGTTCTCGCTCTTCCAGATCGGCGGGTTCTCGGAGAGCGACCAGACCCCGACCTTCTCGATCCAGATCCCGCGCCTGCTCTCGTTGCTCGCGACGGGCTCCTTGAGCGGCGAGGTGCAGGGCATGACCGAGCTCCAGCAGCAGTCGGAGGCCGAGTACGGGGAGGGCAACTACATCCCGCCCGTCCGAACGACGTACTGGGCGATGCGGATCATGGCCTACCTCGGAACGCTCGTCTTCCTCGTCGTGGCGGTCGGGGCGTTCCTGTACTGGAGAAGACGGCTCGAGCGCGCCCGCTGGTTCCAGTGGGTCGCGGTCGCCACGATCGCCCTCCCGTTCCTCGCAGCCCTCAGCGGCTGGGTGCTGACCGAGGTCGGTCGTCAGCCGTGGATCGTTTGGGGGCTCCTGAAGACGGCCGATGCCAACTCTCCGAACGTCGATACGTGGAAGATCGGGGTGAGCCTCGGCGTGTTCGCGGGCCTCTACGCAGTGCTTGCGGTCGTCGACTTCGTCCTCATGCGCCGCTACGCGCGGCTCGACCCGCCCGAGCCGGGGGGAGTCGGTGACGAGATGCGAACGCCGGCGGTGAGCTACTGATGGACCTCGAGCTCTTCTGGTTCTGCCTGATCGCCGTCCTCTGGGCCGGGTACTTCGTGCTCGAGGGGTTCGACTTCGGCGTCGGCATGCTCCTGCCGTTCCTCCCACGGGACGAGCGCGAGCGGAGTGCCATGCTGGAGACGATCGGTCCCGTCTGGGACGGCAACGAGGTGTGGCTCGTCGTCGCCGCGGGCGCCACCTTCGCCGCATTCCCCGAGTGGTACGGGACGATGTTCTCGGGCATGTACCTCGCCCTGCTCCTCGTGCTCTTCCTGCTCATCGTCCGCGTGGTCTCGTTCGAGTGGCGCGGCAAGAGCGAGAGCCCGCGGTGGCGCGCCGTCTGGCTCCTGGCCAACTCCGTGGCAAGCTTCGGCGCGCCGTTTCTCTGGGGCGTCGCGCTCAGCAGTCTCCTCTCCGGCCTGCCGCTCGACTCGAACGGGGACTTCGTCGGAAGCTTCGGCGACCTCTTCAGCGCCTACTCGGTCGCGGCGGGGGTCGCAGTGGTGCTCCTCTTCGCGTTTCACGGAGCGTCGTACCTGACTCTGCGCACGAGCGGAGAGCTCCTCGACAACGCTGTCCGAACGGCACGCCGCCTCGCGCTGCCGGCCGCCGTCGTCGCGGCAGCGTTCCTCGTCTGGACGGTCGTCGTTGCCGTCGACCGAAACGACAAGGACGCGTTCCCGCCGGTACTGCCGGCCGTGGTCGGGATCGCCGCCGTCGTCCTCGCACTGGCCTTCACGATGTCGGGCCGGAGCGGATGGGCGTTCGCGATGACGGCGTTGGCGGCGATCGCGAGCATCGCGACGCTCTTCACGAGCCTCTATCCGCGGGTGCTCGTCTCGAGCCCCGACTTCGGCAACAGCCTGACCGTCGACGGTTCGTCCTCGTCCCATTACGCCCTCGCGGTGATGACGGTCGCGGCACTGATTCTCACGCCCGTGATCCTCCTCTACCAGGGCTGGACGTACTACGTCTTCCGGGCGCGAGTGGGGGGACGGCAGCTCGCCGCCGAGGAACCCGCCCCGAGCACCGGGGCATCGACGACATGACGCCGCGCGTCGTCATCCTCGGCGGTGGCTTCGCCGGTCTCGGAGCTGCGCGAAGTCTCGCGGACGCGAACGTGGAGCTCGTGCTCGTCGACCAGCACGACTACCACACGTTCCAGCCGCTGCTGTACCAGGTTGCGACCGACCTGCTCGAGACCGAGGTCGTCGGGCATCCGCTGCGCGATCTCTTCCACGAGCAGCCGAACGTCACCATCCACGAGGCGACGGTGACCGGCCTCGATCTCGGGCAGCGCGAGGTCCAGCTGGCGGAGAAGGAACCGCTCTCGTACGACTACCTGGTGCTCGCCCTGGGCGCCGAGGTCAACTTCTTCGGGGCCGAGGGCGCCGAGGAGCACGCGTTCCCGATGTACACGCTCGAGGACGCGGTCAAGCTCAAGGAGCACGTCTCGAAGCAGTGGGCGGCCGCGGATCGCGAGCCGGCGCAGGTGGAGGACGGCGGCCTCAACGTCGTGGTGGTCGGCGGCGGACCGACGGGAGTGGAGACCGCCGGTGCGATGGCCGAGCTCTACCGCAACGACCTCGCAAAGGACTATCCGAATCTGCCCCAGGAGCAGGCGCGCATCACGCTCGTGGAGGCTTCCCCGAGTCTCTTCGGGATGTTCAAGCCGAAGCTCCAGGCGTACGCGAAGAAGGAGCTCGAGAAGCGGGGGGTGGAGGTCGTGCTCGGCGAGATCGTGGCAGGGATCGAGCCCACGCGGGTGACGCTGAAGTCGGGGACCATGCTGAACGCGCACACGCTCGTCTGGGGAGCGGGGCTTCAGGCAAGCGCGCTCGCTCCTTCGCTCGGGGTCGAGCTGCAACGGGGTCGGCGCGTGGCGGCGGAGCCGGATCTGAGCCTCGCCGGGCACCCGGAGGTCTTTCCGGTCGGCGACATCGCGTGGATTACCGACACGAAGTCGAACGAGGTTCTGCCACAGCTCGGGTCGGTCGCGCTTCAGGCGGGAGAGCACGCCGGGGAGAACATCGCACTCCAGGTCGCCGGGAAGGAGACGAAGCCGTTCCGCTACTTCGACAAGGGCACGATGGCCACGATCGGCCATGGGGCGGCGGTGATCCAGATGCCCCACGGCCGCACGCTCAGGGGTCGGTCGGCGTGGCTGGCCTGGGGTGCCGTCCACCTGACGCTGCTCGCCTCGGGTGGAGATCGGGCGAAGGCCCTGACGGACTGGACGTGGGAGGAGTTCACGAAGGAGCGTCCGGGCCGAAGCACCATCGAGGAAGAGGAGATCGGGTGATGGACAGTTCGACCGAGTTCTTCGCGGCCCTCTCGGAGCGCGGGCACGAGCCTCTGCTCGAGAAGACGACGGGAACGCTGCGCTTCGACGTCCGCGACGGGAAGAAGGTCGAGCGCTGGCTCGTCACCGTCGCGAAGGGTGACGTGGTCGTGTCACGGAGGAATGGCCAGGCGGACAGCGTGATCTCCGTGGACAAGGCTCTGCTCGAGCGAATCACGAGCGGCGAGACGAACGCCACGGCCGCGATGCTGCGCGAGGAGATGGGCGTCGAGGGGGACGTTCGCCTGCTCGTGGCGTTCCAGCGGCTGCTCCCGGGCCCGTCGACCGCGCGGGCACGGCGCAAGTCCACGAAGCGTCCCCCGGGGAAGACGGCATGAGCGACGGCCTCGTCCAGATCCTCGACGGCAACACCTTCGTCGTCAGCAGCACGAACGGCGACATCGAAGCCTCGCTGACCGACCCGACGGGTCTCTTCTCCTTCGATACGCGCTTCCTCTCGCAGTGGGTGCTGACCGTGAACGGGCAGCGGCTGAACCCGCTCTCGGTCGACGACCTCCAGTACTTCGAGACGCGCTTCTTCCTCGTGCCGGGGACCGGGACGGTGTACATCGACGCCAAGCTCTCGGTGATCCGACGGCGCGCGGTCGGGAACGGCTTCCACGAGGAGTTGACGATCCTCAACCACGACGAGAAGGCCGTCAGTCTCGTGGTTCGCGTCGACGCGGGCTGCGACTTCGCCGACCTGTTCGAGGTCAAGGACGCGCTGGCCAAGAAGGGGAAGTACTACGCGCGCGTCGAGTCGGGGAAGCTGCGGCTCGGGTACCAGCGCGAGCGGTTCACGCGTGAGACGCTGATCTCCGCGTCGGCGCCGGCGAAGCTCGACAAGAGCGGCCTGACGTTCAAGGTCCGCATCGAGCCTCATGGAGAATGGACGACCGACCTCGACGTCGTCACCGCCTCCGGAGCCGGAGGCACGTACGTGCGGCCGAAGTACGCGCACGGTTCGCGCCGCCCTCGGCCGAGCATGGAGCTGAGCCTGGAGAAGTGGATCGCGGATGCGCCGCGGCTCGAGTGCGACCAGGACGAGCTCCGGGCGACCTATCGGCGCAGCCTCGTCGACCTCGCCGCCTTGCGCTTCTCGCCGCCGATTGCCGGAGGCCGAAGCCTCCCGGCCGCCGGGTTGCCCTGGTTCATGACGATGTTCGGCCGGGACAGCATCTTCACGAGCCTCCAGGCCTTGCCCTTCACGCCGGAGCTCGCCGCCACGACGCTGCGGGCGCTCGGTGACTGGCAGGGAAGCCGTGTCGACGACTTCCGCGACGAGGACCCGGGGCGGATCCTGCACGAGATGCGATACGGGGAGATGACCGCGTTCGAGGAGCGCCCGCACTCCCCGTACTACGGGTGCGCCGACGCGACGCCGCTCTACGTCGTGCTGCTCGACGAGTACGAGCGGTGGACCGGGGACAGGAAGCTCGTACGCGATCTCGAGCATCAGGCCCGGGCGGCGCTCCGCTGGATCGACGAGTACGCCGACCTGCTCGGCACGGGGTACATCTGGTACCAGAGGCGCAACGAGAAGACCGGGCTCGAGAACCAGTGCTGGAAGGACTCCTGGGACTCGATCTCCTACCGGGACGGGAGGCTCCCGGGATTCCCGCGGGCGACCTGCGAGCTGCAGGGCTACGCGTACGACGCGAAGGTGCGCGGCGCGCGGCTGGCGCGCGAGATCTGGAAGGACGCCGAGCTCGCCGACAAGTTGGAGAAGGACGCTGCCGATCTGAAGCGCCGCTTCAATCGCGACTTCTGGGTCGAGGACGGCGAGTACTTCGCCCTCGCGCTCGACACGGAAAGCAACCAGGTCGACTCGCTGGCGTCGAACAACGGGCACCTGCTCTGGAGCGGAATCGTCGACAAGTCCAAGTCCAAGGCGGTCGCCGAGGCGCTGCTCGGGCCGCGGCTCTTCTCGGGCTGGGGCGTGCGCACCCTCGCCGAAGGCGAGGGGCGCTACAACCCGATCGGCTACCACGTCGGCACCGTCTGGCCGTTCGACAACTCGTTCATCGCCTGGGGGCTCCGGCGCTACGGCTTCAAGGACGAGGCCGCGCAGATCGCGGCCGGCATCCTCGACGCGGCCGAGCTCTTCCAGGGCCGGCTCCCCGAGGCGTTCGGGGGCTACGAGCGGACGGTCACCAAGTACCCGGTCCAGTATCCGACCGCGTGTAGCCCACAGGCGTGGTCGACCGGTACCCCGCTGCTCCTGCTCCGGACGATGCTCGGGCTCGAGCCGATGGGCGAGCACCTCGTCGTCGACCCGGCCGTGCCGAGGAGTCTCGGCAATCTCGAGCTCCTCGACATCCCCGGACGCTGGGGGCGAATCGACGCGTTCGGACGCGGCCGCGTGGATACCGGCAGCGAGCAGGCACGCCGGCGGTCTCGCACGACCAGACGCAACAGATCGAGACGGGAGGTAGGGAGATGAGCACGACCGAGGCTCCACGGGCAACGAGGGCGCGCGAGGGCACGGAGCCCGCGCCGGCGGATGTCTTCGTCGTCTTCGGGATCACCGGCGACCTGGCGAAGGTGATGACGTTCCACTCGCTGTACCGGCTCGAGCAGCGTGGACTGCTCGACTGTCCCATCGTCGGCGTTGCTGTCGACGACTGGTCGGTGGACGACCTCGTGACCCGTGCTCGCGAATCGATCGAGGGGACGGGGGAGACGATCGACGCGAAGGTGTTCGAGCGTTTCGCGGCGCGGCTCTCGTACGTGTCGGGCGACTTCACGGACCCGTCGATGTACGAGCGCGTCGGCGCTGCGATCAGCGGTGCTCGGACGCCGGTCTTCTACCTCGAGATCCCGCCGTTTCTGTTCGGGACCGTCGTCAAGGGACTTGCCGAAGCGGGCCTGACCAAGACCGCGCGCGTCGTGGTCGAGAAACCGTTCGGCCACGACCAGGCATCGGCGCGCGAGCTCGCCGACGACCTGCACCAGTACATCGACGAGTCGCAGCTTCTTCGGATCGACCACTACCTCGGGAAGATGGGCCTCGAGGAGATCCTCTACCTCCGGTTCGCGAACACGATGCTCGAGCCGGTCTGGAACCGGAACTACGTCGAATGCGTGCAGATCACGATGGCGGAGGACTTCGGCGTGGAGGACCGGGGTCACTTCTACGACCCCGTCGGCGCGCTGCGGGACGTCGTGGTCAACCACCTGATGCAGGTCGTGGGAGCGACGGCGATGGAGCCACCGTCCGGAGGCGACGTGAAGACGCTCCAGGACTCGAAGGTCTCGCTCTACCGCGCAGTCAGGACGGCCGACCCGACCCACTACGTGCGCGGCCAGTACGAGGGGTACCTCGCGATCGACGGCGTTGCACCCGACTCGACGACCGAGACATATACGGCGCTCCGGCTCGAGATCGACGACTGGCGCTGGTCGGGTGTCCCGTTCTTCATCCGCGCCGGCAAGCGGCTCCCCGTGACGCAAACCGAGGTTCGTCTCGTCTTCAAGCACCCGCCGCGCCTCGGCTTCGCGACGCTGGACCGCCGGCCGGACCCGAACCAGCTCGTGATCAAGCTCGATCCCTCGACGGGCGCGCGAATCGTCCTCGATGCCCGGCGGGCGGACACCGGCGCCGCAGGGCCGGTCGAGTTCGACATGGAGTTCGCCGATGAGGGCGGCGAGGGCGCGACGCCGTACGAGGTCCTGCTCCACGCAGCGCTGGTCGGACAGAGCACGCGGTTCACCCGCCAGGACGGCGTCGAGGAGACGTGGCGGATCATGCAGCCGCTGCTCGACGCCCCTCCGCCCGTCCACCCGTATGCGCCGGGATCGTGGGGCCCCGACGCCGCAGACGAGCTCGTTGCAGGTCACGGGCGCTGGAGCGACCCCTGGATCGTGTCGTGAGCACCGGGTCGAAGCAGGACGCCGCACCGCAGAGCGCCGCTGCGCCTTCGCCGTTCACGCCGATCGCCGACTACGCGTTCATCTCGAACTGCCACACCGGAGCTCTGGTCGCTCCGGACGGCGCGATCGACTGGCTCTGCGTGCCCCGCTTCGACTCGCCGAGCGTGTTCGGCAGCCTGCTCGATCGCGGGGCCGGCACGTTCCGACTGGCGCCGTACGGGATCAACCACCCGACCGCGCGCACCTACGAGCCGGGAACGAACGTCCTGGAGACGACCTGGAAGACGCCGAACGGGTGGGTCGTCGTCCGGACGGCGCTGACGATGGGGCCGCACGACCACGAGGACGAGGTCACGCCGCACACCCGTCCGCCGGCGGACGACGACGCGGACCACATGCTCGTGCGGACGGTCGAGTGCCTCGAGGGGCGGGTCGAGGTCGAGCTCGTCTGCGAGCCCGTCTTCGGGTACGGCAGCGAACCGGCGAGCTGGACGCTCGTCGACGGCAGCCGGCACACGGCCGACGCCAGGGGCGCATCTCAGACGATCCGCCTCCAGACGGACCTCGCGCTCGGCATCGAGGGGGGCCGGGTGCGGGCGAGGCATGTGCTCGAGCCTGGAGAGCGGGCGTACTGCGCCCTCTCCTGGGCCGAGCAGCTCGCGGTACCTGCGGACGCGGACGACGCGGAGCGACGTCTGGCGCTGACGATGCGCTTCTGGCGCTCGTGGCTCGACCGGGCGCGCATCCCGGATCACCGCTGGCGCGACCCGATCCAGCGCTCGGCGCTGGCTGTCAAGGGTCTGACCTACATGCCCACAGGAGCAACGGTGGCAGCGCTTACCACGTCACTGCCGGAGACACCGGGCGGGGAGCGGAACTGGGACTACCGCTACACGTGGATCCGCGACTCGACGTTCACCCTGCAGGCGCTCCACTTCCTGAACCTGGACTGGGAAGCAGACGAGTTCATGCAGTTCGTCGCCGACGTGGAGCCGAACGACGACGGTGGACTCCAGATCATGTACGGGATCGACGGCCGGCGCGACCTGACGGAGTCGACGCTCGACCACCTGTCGGGCTACGCGGGCGCACGCCCGGTGCGGATCGGGAACGGCGCGTTCGACCAGCGTCAGAACGACGTGTTCGGCGCGGCGCTCGACTCGATCCTGCTCCACACCAAGCGCAGCAAGCGCCTTCCGGGCCGGCTGTGGCCGATCATCCACGCGCAGGCCGAGGGCGCAACCCGGGTGTGGCGCGAGCCGGACCAGGGCATCTGGGAGGCGCGCGGCAAGCCGCAGCACTACGTCTCCTCCAAGCTGATGTGCTGGGTCGCGCTCGACCGTGCGGCGGAGCTCGCGGAGATTCGCGGAGACCCGGACTTGCAGGAGACCTGGCGGGCGACCGCGGAGGAGATCCGGGCGGACATCCTCGAGCACGGGGTGAGCGAGCGGGGCGTTCTGCGTCAGCACTACGAGACCGAGGCCCTCGACGCGTCGCTCCTGCTGGCGGCGCTCTTCGGGTTCCTGCCCGGCGACGACGAGCGTCTCCGTGCTTCGGTGCTGGCCATCGCCGAGGAGCTGACCCAGGACGGCTTCGTCCTCCGCTACCGCACCGAGGAGACGGACGACGGTCTGTCGGGCGAGGAGGGGACGTTCCTCATCTGCTCGTTCTGGCTCGTGTCCGCGCTGGCCATCGTCGGCGAGCAGCAGCGCGCGCACGACCTGATGGAGCGCCTGCTGCGCATCGCCTCGCCGCTCGGGCTGTACGCGGAGGAGTTCGACGTCGCAACCGGGCGGCACCTGGGCAACTTCCCGCAGGCGTTCTCGCACCTCGCGCTGATCGAGGCCGCCGGGCGGATCATCGTCGCCGAACGACTGGAGGAGATCTCGTAATGGACTCCTACGACGTGATCATCATCGGCACGGGGGCAGGCGGGGGAACGCTCGCGCGCCACCTCGCGCCCTCGGGCAAACGCGTCCTTCTGCTCGAGCGGGGCGACTGGCTGCCACGCGAGCTCGAGAACTGGCTCACCGAAGCCGTGTTCGTCGACAACCGATACGTCTCCCCGGAGACCTGGTACGACTCCGGCGGAAAGCCGTTCCAGCCCGGCGTCCACTACTTCGTGGGCGGAGCGACGAAGCTCTACGGAGCGGCTCTGTATCGCCTGCGCGCAGAGGACTTCGGCGAGCTCCGACATCACGACGGCATCTCGCCTGCCTGGCCGATCTCGTACGACGAGCTGGAGCCCTACTACACGCTCGCCGAGCAGCACTACGAGGTGCACGGGGCGCGCGGGGAGGATCCGACCGAGCCACGGTCGAGCGCGCCGTACCCGTACCCGGCGGTCTCGCACGAGCCGCGCATCCAGCAGCTCTCGGACGATCTTGCGGCCGCCGGCTATCAGCCGTTCCACGCGCCATGTGGCATCAGGCTGAACGAGGTCGACCCACCGCAGAGCACGTGCATCCGCTGCGCGACCTGTGACGGGTTCCCGTGTCTCGTCCATGCGAAGTCCGATGCCGAGGTGCTGGGCGTGCGACCGGCGCTCGAGCACACGAACGTCACTCTCCTGACGAACTCGAGGGTCACGAGGCTCGAGACGGACGACGGAGGCACGACCGTCACCGGGGTCGTCGTCGAGAGAGGCGGGGAGGAGGAGCGATTCGCAGCGGACGTCATCGTGGTCGCCTGCGGTGCGGCCAACACGGCCAAGCTGCTCCTGCAGTCGGCGAACGAGAGGCACCCGAACGGCCTGGCGAACGGCTCCGACCAGGTCGGGCGGAACTACATGTTCCACGACTCGACCGCCGTCCTCGCGCTCTCACGCGAGGAGAACACGACGGCGTACCAGAAGACCCTCGGCCTGAACGACTTCTACTTCGGCTCCGACGACTTCGAGTACCCGCTCGGGAACGTCCAGATGGTCGGCAAGTCGACGGCGCCGATGTTCCGGGGGGAGCGACCACGGGAGACGCGGCTGGCTCCCGAGTGGACGCTCGAGCGCATGGCGCGCCACGCAATCGACTTCTGGCTCTCGACCGAGGACCTCCCACGAGCCGAGAATCGGGTCACGGTCGACCGCGACGGCAAGCTCACGATCACGTACACGGAGACGAACGCGGCCGCCAAGAAGCACCTGTACAAGAAGGTCAAGTCGGTGCTCGGGAAGCTCGACATGAACCCCGATCACCTCATCCACCGCTTCGCCTACATGAAGAACGACATCCCGATCGCCGGGTGCGCCCACCAGGCAGGCACCGCACGTTTCGGCACCGACCCCGGCACCTCGGTGTTCGACGTGAGCTGCAAGGCCCACGAGCTCGACAACCTGTACGCGGTCGACACGAGCATCTTCCCGAGCATCGGGGCGGTGAACCCGGCGCTCACGGCGATGGCGAACTCGCTTCGCGTGGGCGACCACCTGCTCCAGCGGCTGAGGTAGTGCCGGCGCGCGACAGTCCGTCGACGGCGACGAACGCTCCGAGGCACGGCTCGGATGTGCCGTCCGGCGTGCCCGCTCCTTCCGGCGAGCAGTTCGAGATCGCCTTCGGCGACCAGCGCGCTGTCGTGGTCGAGGTCGGTGGTGCGCTCAGGGCGTATGCCGCGGCCGGGAAGGACGTCGTCGACGGTTACGAGTTCGACGAAATGGCCACGGCTGGTCGGTGTCAGGTTCTGATCCCGTGGCCGAACAGGCTCGAGGACGGAACGTACGAGTTCGATAGCGGCGGCCTCCAGGTCCCGCTCGACGAGCCCGAGCACTCGAACGCGATCCACGGCCTCGTCCGCTGGAACGCGTGGACCGCGTCCGAGCGCGAGCCGCACCGCGTCGTCATGGAGCACGTTCTCCGTCCCCAGCCCGGCTATCCGTTCACATTGTCGATCAGCATCGAGTACGCGCTCGGCGACGCCGGCCTGCGCGTCGAGACCACCGCGACCAACGGTGGCAGCGACACGTGTCCGTACGGGTGCGGCTTCCACCCGTATCTGACGGTGGGAACGACCTTCGTGGATCGGGCGATCTTGCGCGCGCCCGGCCGCACCGTGCTCCGCTGCGACGAGCGCGGCATCCCGACCGGCTCGGCGCCCGTGGACTCGACCGAGTACGACTTCCGGGAGCCGAGGCAGATCGGGGCGATGAAGCTCGACCATGGCTTCACCGATCTGGATCGCGACCCGGACGGGATCGCCCGCGTGGAGCTTCGGCACCCCGACGAGCAGCACGCGGTCACTCTCTGGGTAGACCAGAGCTACCCGTTCCTCCAGCTGTTCACGGGCGACCTGCCCGACGTCGACCGCCGCGGACTCGCCGTCGAGCCGATGACCTGTCCTCCGAATGCCTTCCGGAGCGGCGAGTCGCTCATCCGGCTCACACCCGGCGAGTCGTTCACGAGCGTCTGGGGCATCCGGGCCGAGACGGGTCAAGCTCGCCGCCCTCGGTGACGACCCCGCCGGACCTGCGCTCGCTCGTCCTCGTTCTTGCGGCAGCGAGCATGGGCGCCCTGCTCTCGAGACTGCACACTCGCGTCGTGCTGCCGACGGTCGTCCTCGAGATCGCGCTCGGGATCCTGATCGGCCCCGCGGTCCTCGACATCGCCGACGCCGACGCCTACCTCGACTTCCTCGCGAATCTGGGCCTCGCCATGCTCTTCTTCTTCGCGGGGCTCGAGATCGTCGAGAAGCGCGTGCCTCGGCGGCAGCTCGTGCGCGGAACCGGGGGCTGGGGGATCTCGCTCGCGCTCGGCCTCGCAGTCGGTGTCGTTCTCGAACGCAGCGGCATCGACGCGAAGTGGTGGATCGTGGGCGTCGCGCTCGCGACCACCGCGCTCGGCACCCTCGTTCCGATCCTGAGCGATGCCGGCCTGCTGCCGACACCGCTCGGGTCGGCGGTACTTGGCACCGGTGTCGCCGGCGAGTTCTGGCCGATTCTCGTGATCTCCGTCTTCCTCACGGGCGCGTATGGCGCCATGGAGGAAGTGCTTCTCCTCGTCGTCTTCTCCGCGCTCGCGGCAGGCGCGGCAGCGGTTGCCCTGCGTGCCCGTCCGCCGCATGTCCTTCGTGTCCTCCAGGAGACGCTGCACACGACGGGTCAAGCCGCCGTCCGGCTTTCCCTGCTGACGCTCGCTGCACTCGTGTTCCTCGCCATCGAGGTCGAGTTCGACTTCGTTCTCGGCGCGCTCGCCGCCGGATTGATCGTCGGGCTGGCACTCGACTCGCCGGAGGGTGCAGCCGTCCGAATCAGGCTCGAGGGGATCGGGTTCGGCCTGTTCATCCCGATCTACTTCGTCGTCACGGGGATGAACTTCGACCTCGACAGCCTCCTGAGCGCAACGGGGCTCGGGCTGGCGGCGCTGTTCCTCGGCCTGCTCGTCGTGTCCCGTGGTGTGTCGTCGCTCCTCTGGCTTCGGGAGCTCGGTCCGCGGGACACCCGCGCGCTTGCCCTCTTCGGCGCAACCGGCCTGCCGCTGATCGTGGCGATCGTCGACATCGGCACGAATCGCGGCGCGATCGCGGCTGACGTCGGCGCCTCGCTCATCGGGGCCGGGATGATCTCCGTCCTCGTCTTCCCGCTCCTCGCGCTACGAGTCATGGGGCGACGTCCGGACTCCGCGCCGCACGACCCGGCTCTCGCCGACGCGACGAGCGAGTACTGATCGCGATGCGGCCGCTCGACCCGCGCCTGCTCCGTCGCGCGCGACCGGCGCGGCTGCTGATCGGAATCGACGTCGCGCTCGGGGTGCTCGCTGCGCTCCTCGTGCTCGCACAGGCCGTCTTCCTGGCGCGCGTTCTCGCACGGGCCTTCGAGGGCGCGTCGCTCGCGGAGGTGCGACAGCCGCTCGCGCTGTTCGTCGCTGCGGTCGTCGGGCGTGCGCTCTGCATGTGGGCGTTCGAGGTTGCCGGGAGGCGGGCCGCCACCGATGTGCTCTCGCAGCTCCGGCTCGAGCTCGTCGAGCGACGGCTCCGTGACCGGCCGGCCGCTCTCGACGGCGCGCAGAGCGCCGAGATCGCGACGGCAGCGGTCTCCGGGGTCGACGCGCTCGAGACGACGTTCTCGCGGTACCTGCCACAGGTCTGTCTCGCGCTGATCGTGCCGGTCGCTGTCCTCGCGCTCGTGGCCGCTATCGACCTCGTAGCGGCGGGCGTGATGCTCGTCACGCTCCCACTGGTTCCGGTCTTCATGTGGCTCATCGGCCGCTACACGGAACGGCAGACTCGTGAACGCTGGCGGACGCTCTCGCTGCTCGCGGGTCACTTCCTCGACGTCGTCCGCGGGCTGCCGACACTGCGCGCGTTCAACCGGGGCGTCGTGCAGTCCGGGCGGATCGCGGACGTGAGCGACGACTACCGCCGGGCGACGATGGGCACCCTGCGGGTCTCCTTCCTCTCAGGCGCCGTGCTTGAACTGGCTGCGACGCTCGGCATCGCCCTGGTCGCGGTCACCGTCGGCGTTCGCCTCGTCGACGGAGGGCTCGGGCTCGAGGCCGCGCTGACCGTGCTCCTGCTTGCCCCCGAGCTCTACTTGCCGCTCAGGAACCTGGGAGCGCAGTACCACGCGAGCGCGGACGGCGCCGCCGTCGCCGAGCGCCTTCTCGAGCTCGTCGACGGACCACCGCAAGCTCGGGTTGGGAGTGCGGTCCCGCCGAGCCCGCGCGACTCCCCGGTCCGGCTCGACGGGGTGTCGTTCTCATACCCGGCTCGAGAGGGTGCAGTGCTCCAGGACGTCGATCTCGAGCTTCGCCCCGAGGAGACGGTCGCGCTCGTCGGCCCGAGCGGCGGAGGCAAGAGCACCGTCGCCTCGCTGCTGCTTCTCCTCGCCGAGCCGACGGCCGGCCGGGTTCTCGTCGGGGACGTCGACCTCGCCACGTGCGATCCCGCGGCCTGGCGCTCGCACATCGCCTGGGTGCCGCAGCTCCCGACGATCTTCCGCGGGACCGTTCGCGACAACATCGCCCTGGGCGACGTCGACGCGAGCTTCGAGCGCGTCCGGGACGCCTCGGCGTTGGCCGGCGCGCACGGGTTCGTCTCGGCTCTCCGCGACGGCTACGAGACGGTCGTCGGCGACGGGGGCCGCCAGCTCTCGTCCGGTGAGCGACGACGGATCGCCCTCGCACGAGCGTTTCTCCGCGACGCGCCGCTCGTCGTCCTGGACGAGCCAACGGCGGATCTCGACGGGGCCAGCGCCGAGGTCATCGGCGAGGCAGTCGACCGGCTACGCGAGGGGCGAACCGTGCTCCTCATCGCACATCGTCCGGAGTTCGCGGCGCGTGCTGATCGTGTCGTGCACGTCAAAGCAGGGCGCGTGCGCGAGGCCGCGGTGGGGACGGCGGGATGAGAACGCTGCGACCGCTGCTCTCGTTCGCGCAGCTACCCGCACGTCGCGTGGCGTTGGCAAGCGGCCTCGGCGTGCTGGCGGTCGCCTTCGGAGTGGGTCTCATGACCTCTGCCGGCTATCTGATCTCCCGTGCGGCGGAGCATCCCCCGATCCTCGCCCTCACCACCACGATCGTGACAGTCCGCTTCTTCGGGCTCTCGCGTCCGCTTGCCCGTTACCTCGAGCGCCTTGCTTCCCACGATCTGGCGCTGCGGACACTGGGTCGGATCCGATCGCGCTTCTACGAGCGGATCGAGCCCCTCGCGCCGGCGGAGCTCGAGAGCTACCGCCGCGGCGATCTCCTGAGCCGAATGGTCGGCGACGTGGACGCGCTGCAGGGGCTCTACCTCCGCGGGCTCGGCCCGCCGCTGGTGGCGCTCGTCGTCGGAGCGATCTGTGTCGGGATCGCGGCAGCAATCCTGCCAGTGGCCGGCGTGATCCTGGCGCTCGGGCTCGTTGTCGGCGGGCTCTGCCTGCCTGCGCTCGCGGCCGCTCTCGGCAAGGCCGCGGGTCGTCGCCAGGCGGCGGCTCGCGGGGAGTTGAGCGGCGATCTCGTGGAGTTGCTCCGCGGCGCGCCCGAGCTCGTCGTCTACGGGCGCGAGGCGGCCGTTCTCGAGCGCACGCGCGACTCCGATCGGGCGTTGGTGCGACTGGGGCGCCGGGACGCGCTCGTCGCGGGCCTCGTGGACGCGCTCTCGATCGGTGTCGTCGGGCTAACCGTGGCGGCGGTCGTCGCCGTCTCCGTCGTCGCCCACGACGCCGGTGAGCTCGACCGGGTGCTACTCGCGACGCTGGCGCTGCTCGCGCTCTCGACGTTCGAGGCGGTCGCTCCGCTCCCGAGTGCCGCGCGCGAGCTCGCGGCGACGCTCGGCGCGGGCCGGCGTGTGCTCGACCTCGTCGAGCGGGAGCCGCTCGTGCGGGATCCCGCAGTGCCTCGATCCGCTCCGCCTGTTGATGCAGCGGTGGCGCTGGAGAAGGTGACCGCCCGGTATCGGACAGACGAGCCCGCGGTGCTCACCGAGCTCGACCTTCGGCTCGAGCCGGGCAAGCGACTGGCGCTCGTCGGACCGAGTGGAGCGGGCAAGAGCACGGTGACGAGCCTCCTCCTCCGCTTTCTCGACCCCGAGAAGGGACGGGTCACGATCGGGGGCCGTGATCTCCGCGAGTACCGGCAAGAGGACGTGCGCGCGATGTTCGCGCTTGCCGGCCAGGACGCGCATCTGTTCGACGCGACGATCCGCGAGAACGTTCGGCTTGCGCGGCCAGGAGCTGCCGACGCGGACGTCGAGGCCGCACTCGGTCGGGCGCGGCTGGGCGACTGGGTCGCCTCGCTCCCGGCTGGTCTGGACACCGTCGTCGGCGAGGAGGGGACGCAGCTCTCGGGCGGCCAGCGACAGCGCCTCGTGCTCGCGAGGGCCCTGCTCGCAGATGCACCGGTGCTCGTGCTCGACGAGCCGACGGCCCACCTCGACCCGGCGACCGCCGCCGGTCTCATGGACGACGTGCTCGAGGCGGCCGCCGACCGCACGGTGCTGCTGATCACCCACCGCCCGGAAGGGCTCGTCCGGATGGACGAGGTCGTCGTGCTCGAGGGCTCCACGGGAGTCAACGGTTCACCCGGGTGAGAGCACCGCGCGCTGCCGCAGTCGGCCCGGCGACGCTGCGATGATCGGCGCGGTCCGACGGAGGTCGCGATGACCGAAGCCACAGCACGGCGCGGTACCACCCAGGCCACCTTGACCGCGCCCGACCGCGCCGGTCTCGTCCTCGTCGCGCTGATCCTCGTCGCGGCCGTCGCGAACCTGAACCTCTCGGTCGCCAACGTCGCGCTCCCCGACATCGGCGAGGCGTTCGACTCGTCCCAGGTGACGCTGAACCTCATCGCCGTCGGTTACTCGCTCGGGCTCGCCGCATCGGTGCTGTACCTCGGCGCGATCGGCGACCGCTACGGACGCAAGCTCTTGCTCATCCTCGGCACCACACTCGCCGTCCCGATGTCGCTGCTCGCAGCATGGGCGCCGTCGGACGAGGTGCTGTTCGTCGCACGGGTCGGCGGAGGCCTAGCCGCAGGGATGGCCTATCCCACGACCCTCGCCCTGATCACGGCCCTCTGGTCGGGCCCCGGCCGCACGAAGTCCATCGCGCTGTGGTCGGCGATTGGAGGCGCCATCGCGGCAGCCGGACCGCTCGTGGCGGGCGCCCTGCTCGAGGAGTTCTGGTGGGGCTCGGTCTTCCTCGTCACGCTCCCGCTCGCCGGCGTCGCCCTCGTCCTGGCAATCCTCTTCGTCCCGAGCCACGTCAACGAGACCGCCGATCCGGTCGACAATCTCGGCGGGATCCTCTCGGTGCTCCTCGTCGGCGCGCTCATCCTGTCGATCAATCTTGCACCGGTTCCCAACGAGGGCGCTCTCGTACTCGGGTTGGCGGTGATCGCGCTCGCCGCGGGAGTCGCCTTCTACCTGCGCCAGCGGCGGGCCAAGAACCCGCTCTACGACCTCGATGTCGCCGCGCGCCGCACCTTCTGGGTCGCGGCTTGCGCGGGGATCATCGTCTTCGGCTCGCTGATGGGCGCGGCGTTCGTGAGCCAGCAGTACCTCCAGAACGTGCTCGAGTACTCCACACTCGAGGCCGGGGCCGCGATCATCCCCGCGGCGCTGCTGATGGTGCTCGTCGCGCCGCGCTCGGCCAAGCTCGTGGAGGCTCGGGGAGCCCGCTTCACGCTCATGTGCGGGTACGTCTTCCTCTTCCTCGCGTTTCTCACGATGCTGCTCGTCTGGGACGAGGGAGCGCCGTACTGGCAGATAGCGCTCGCCTATGCGTTCATCGGAGCCGGGATCGGGCTCGCCGGGACTCCCGCCTCTCACTCGCTGACGGGCTCGGTGCCCGTCACACGCGCAGGCATGGCGTCCGGCACTGCCGACCTGCAACGCGATCTGGGCGGCGCGATCATGCAGTCGATCTTCGGCGCGCTCCTCACCGCCGGGTACGCCTCGGCGGCGTCTTCGGCAATTGCTGCGTCCGACAAGGAGATCTCGGACAGCGTCCAGGCCCAGCTCACGAAGTCCTTCGCCGGAGCCGAAGCCGTCGCGGAGCAGCATCCGCAGTACGCGGACGCGATCATCGCGGCGGCGAGGACCTCGTTCCTGGAGGGCGACCAGTGGGCGTATACCGCCGGGCTGGTCGCGGTCGTCGCCGGAGCAGCGCTCGTCTTCTTCTGCTTCCCGAGGAAGGAGGAAGAGGAGCGACTGCTCGCCGAATATCACCGCGTGGACACGTCGAGCCGGGCCGAAGCGGGCGAAGCGCCGAGCTCGACGGTTCCAGCCACCGACCCCGGCGGGGCGGCGGCGTAGCCCTCGCGTCGGTGCACCCGGCACGCCCGCAGAGGCCGACGTAGGCTCCGCCCGTGGCCGAGGCCCTCGCTCTTCTTGCGGCGTTCTTCTTCGCGCTTGCCGCCACGTTGCAGCAGAAAGGCGCGCTCGGGCTGGGGGAGGGCTCGCTCGGATCCGCCAAGTCGTTCCTGCAGCTGGCGACACAGACGTTCTGGCTCCTGGGCTCGGCCGCGCTCCTCGTCGGCTACGCCCTGCAGGCGGCGGCTCTCGACCGCGGCCGGCTGGCGGTGATCCAGCCGCTGCTCGTCCTGACGATCGTCTTCGCGCTGCCGCTCGGGTACTGGTTGACGAACCAGCGCGTCGGCAGGACGGAGGTTCTCGGCGCGTGCGTCGTCGTGCTCGGGCTCGCGCTGTTCACCGTGATCGGTGAGGCGGCGGAAGGCCGCGACAACGCTCCGGCGCGCGAATGGGCGATCGTCACGGTCCTCTTCGGGGTCGTCGCTGCCGTGCTGATGGTGCTCGGGAGTCGAGGCTCGGTGCGGAGGAAGGCGGCGCTCTACGGAGCGGCGGCCGGCATCCTCTTCGGGCTCTCTGCTTCGCTCTGCAAGCCGACCGTCGAGATCTTCCACGACAACGGAATCGCCGAGACGCTTGCGAGCTGGGAGCTCTACGCCTTCGCGCTCGCGGGCATCATCGCGTTCATCGTCCAGCAGCTCTCGCTTGCGACGGGGAAGCTGGCCGCGTCGGTCGCGACCGTCTCCGTCTTCAACCCGGTCGTCAGCATCTTCATCGGCACGTTGCTCCTGGAGGAGCGGCTCAGCGAGCCCACCTGGCACAAGCTCGTCGCGTACACGGGCCTCGGAGTCGCCCTCGCCGGTGCCGTTGCAATCGCGAGGGCGTCCGAAGGCGACGCAGAGGACGCCGGGCGACCGCCGCCCGAGCGGGCGCTCGATCTCGCCCCGGGAACGTCGTAGCCCGGCGGCTCCTAGATCTCGATGCTCACCGGGGAGGTCCCGATCCAGATGGCCGCTCCGACGAAGACCGCGCACCCGAGCCCGATGGTGACCTTCCGTAGTCGCGGGTCCTTGAGCTTCGTGCTCAGCCCGGCGAAGAAGAGCGAGACGGCGAAGAGGACGACGCCGAGCACGTAGTTCGAGGCGCGCTGGATGTTTCGTCGCACCTGCGCTGCCGACACCTCGGCCTCCGCGTCGAGCCGCGTCGCGTCGGCTGTTGCCGCGAGGCGGTACTGCGGCATCGCGAACGGCGTCAACGGGGCGTTCGGGTTCCTCAGCGGACGCTCGGCGATCCACGCGTTGACCGCAGGCTTGAACTCCTCCCGGAAGCGCTTGAAGTAGAAGTCGGCGAGAAGCTCCTCGTCGCGCGCGTAGGCATCGATCCACTGGGTGAACGTCGCGACGTCGATCTGCGTCTGGGCCTCGGCCAGGCCCTGGGCCCGGGCCGCGTCGATCCGGATCGCGTTCGTCCGGCTCGCTGCTTTCGCCTGCTCGCCGTTCCAGCGGGTCGCCTGGTAGCTGCTCCAGGCCGTCGCCACCGCCGCACAGGCGAGCAAGACGGTCGCCGCGAGCTCCACGCGGTCAGTCATTTGCGACACCTTCCTCGTCGCAGGGCGGCGGCGCGGTGTCGTCGAGCGCGGCGCGCGCTTCGTCGAGGATGCGCAGCGACCGCTCCATCGCAACCGGTTCGATGTGCCCCAGGCCCGGCCGGTACGGGTTGTCGAGGGCGTAGATCGCGAGCAGCGTGACGGAGAGGATCGTGGTGGCGGAGCCCATCAGCATCGCCTGCGAGAGCGCCCGCTCGCCGCTGTCGGCGAAGAAGAGCATGTAGGCGAACACGACCGCGGCGCACAGGAAGAGCACGACCCAGAGCGAGGTCGGGATGATGCCGGCGGCGCCGTGGATGCGGTCCCGTCGCGCCACCTCGCGCTCCGAGGTCTGATCGAGCCACTTGTCGAACGCCGACTGCTGGGGCGCCGTCTTGGGATCGGCGAGATGCAGCGAGCGGAAGAGCGCGATCGCCCAGGGATTGATCGTGTCCCCTGCGGCTCCGTCCTCCATCCGCGGCCACTCCTGCGACACGACCGAGCGGCCGTAGCAGATGAGCTCGCCACCGAGCCGGCTCTGCACCGCCACTGGGAGGAACCGCGACGTCTCGAACTGCTGCACCACCGTGAGTGCCTCCGTCTCGGCGCCGGTTCGGGACTGGTCGTAGCTCGTGAACGCGAGGAAAATGACGAATCCGGCGAAGATCGCGAAGCCCGTGGCCAGGACGCCGAACACGCCCGAAGCGCGGTCCCCGTCCGAGAAGTAGCTGCCCTCGGGCGCGCGCCGACGGACGAACAGCATCGCGCCGATCGCCACCGCGTCCACGAGCAGGAAGAGGAGGATCCCGTAGACGAGGTTCACGGGCGCTCGAAGTACGGCTCGGCGGCTGTCTCGCGCACGACCGTACTCTCGCGACCTGAAGCGGGGGGCGCAACGTGCGAACCGGGCCATTCACCCGGGTGAGAAGCCTGGGTACGGATGCGCGGTTCCGGGCGCTGTGAAAGAGTTGGCCCCGCCGGATTTCTCAAAGGAGGTACCACGGTGCTCGCAGCTGACTATCCGTTCCTCGATCTGCTGTGGACGTTGCTGATCGTCTTTGCCTGGATCATCTGGTTCTGGCTCCTGATCACCATCTTCTCGGATCTCTTCCGCCGCCACGACGCGTCGGGGTTCACGAAGGTGTTGTGGATCATCTTCGTGATCCTGGTGCCGTTCCTAGGCGTCTTCATCTATCTCATCGTGAACCACGACGGGATGCAGGAACGAAGCATCAAGCAGGCGCAAGCTCAGCAAGCCCAGTTCGACCAGTACGTCCGCGAGACCGCGGGCAGCGGCGGAGCCGCCGCCGAGATCGAGAAGGCGAAGGGACTCCTCGACTCTGGCGCCATCACGCAGGCAGAGTTCGACGCGATCAAGCAGAAGGCGCTCGGACAGTAAGCGCGGGAGAGGAGAGACGATGGAAGAGATCGGACCCGTCGACTACGCGATCGTGGCCTTCCCCGGAAACCGGTTCAAGGGGGAGATCGGGCCGGCGATCGCGGACCTCGTCGACGCCGGCACGATTCGCATCATCGACATCGCGTTCGTCGGCAAGAACGCGGACGGCGACGCGATCGCGATGGAGCTCACGGAGCTCGACCCTGAGGTGCAGGCTGGGCTCGAGGCCGCGGGGGTGGAGGTAGGGGGGTTGTTCAACGAGGACGACCTCATGGACGCCGCCGACGCGCTCGAGCCGGAATCGTCGGCCGCGCTCCTCGTGTGGGAGAACGTCTGGGCGCGAAAGGTCACGCAGGCGATGCGGGATGCCGGCGGCGAGCTTCTCGCCTTCGAGCGTCTGCCGCACGACGTCGTCCAAGCCGCCCGCGAGTGGGCAATCGAGCAGGCCTCGGCCTAGAGAGGAGTTCGCATGTTCGGACGACGAGGCCCCGGGCTCGTGCGGGCAGCCGCGACCACGGCGGTCGTGGCGGGAACCGCCGGCGCAGTGCGTCACCGTCAGGATCAGAAGTACGCCCAGCAGGACCAGGCGGCATACGATCAGCAGGTGGCGGCCCAGCAGGATGCCGCGGCGGCGGCCGCTCCCGCCGCGCCGGCCGCACCCGACTACGCCGCCGAGCTCGAGCAGCTCGCGCAGCTCAAGGCTCAGGGCATCCTCACCGACGAGGAGTTCGAGGCCAAGAAGAAGCAGATCCTCGGGATCTGACCCGGTCCCCGCGCCGGCCCGGCCGTTGAGGTCGGCCGGCGCGGACGCCCGCGTTACACGAGGTCTACCGTCGCCGGTTCCGGCGACGCGTGCCATAGTGCGGGCATGCCGATGGCGGAGAGGGCCTCGGCAGCCGTCCGTGGTCGATCGCTGCTCGAGACGAAACTCGGACCTCCGCAGCAGGCGGAGGCGCTCATCGTGCGCCATCGCCTCCTCACGTCGCTCGACCCCGGCTCCGGCCACAAGCTCACGCTCGTCACCGCGCCCGCCGGGTACGGGAAGACCTCGCTGTTTGCGACCTGGGCCCGGCAGGCCCCGCCCGAGGCGATCGCCTGGCTCGCCCTCGATGCGGGGGACGGCAATGCCACGCGCTTCTGGCTGTACTTCGCCGAGGCGGTGGAGAGAGCCCGCCCAGGCGTCGGACGCCGTGCCTCCGCGCTGATCCGAGCTCGCGGCACGGCCCCGGGCGTCGCGCTGAACGAGCTGCTCGCCGACCTCGCGTCGGCGGCGCCGCTGGCGATCGTGCTCGACGACCTCCACCTGATCGAGGACGAGCAGTGTCTCGAGCTGCTCGCGTTCGCGATCGAGCACCTGCCTGACGGTGTACGCGTGATCGCCGGGGCGCGCAGAGACCCGAAGCTTCCACTCGGCCGCCTCCGGGGACTCGGCCACCTGGGAGAGGTCCGTGCGACCAAGCTCGCCTTTTCCGCCGACGAGGCGGCGCAGCTGCTCGACGGCCTCGGGCTCGACCTCGGCGAGGACGACGTCGCCCTCCTCCTCGAGCGGACCGAGGGGTGGCCGGTGGCCCTGTATCTCGCCGCCCTCTGGCTGCGCGAGCGCGACGACCCGCGCGCGCACGTCCGCGAGTTCGCGTCCGACAACCGCTTCGTCATCGAGTATCTGACGGAGGAGATCCTCGGTGCGCTCGACCCCTGGACGCGTGCGTTCCTCGTCGAGACGTCCGTGCTCGGAGCCTTCAGCGCGCCACTCTGCGACCACGTTCTCGCGCGGACCGACTCGGCGGAGCTTCTCGCCCGCCTACCACGCCAGAACCTCCTGCTCGTCCCGCTCGATCGTCACGAGCAGTGGTTCCGCTACCACCCGCTGCTGGCCGACATGCTCCGACTCGAGCTCGAACGTGAGGACTCGACCGCGGCGACGGCGCTCCATCGACGCGCGGTGACGTGGCTGCGAGAGCACGGCTTTCTCGAGGAGGCGGTGGTCCACGCGCTTGCCGCCGCCGATCCGGACGATGCCGCGGACATCCTCTCGGAGGCCTGGACGGACATGCTCAACGGAGGCGAGGCGGAAGCGCTCATCCGGCTCGTCGAACGGCTTCCGCTCGAGGTGTTGATCGTGCACCCCGAGCTCGCGTCCGGCGCCGCGCTCGGGTCCTACCTCGCTCGGAGGCCCGCGTACGAGCGCTCGCGCTGGCTGTCCGTCGTCGAGCGCTCGCGAATCGAGTCCCCCGGCACATGGACCCCGCACGCTGCGACGCTCTCGTCGCTCGCCCATGCGATTCCGATCGGCGGCGACATCGGCGTCGGCTGCGCGGCACGCGCGCCTGGCGGCCGAGACGGCCGATCGGGAAGCTCCGGGCGAGGTGTCGGCGCTCGGGATCCTGGGCTACGCGCTCTACCTCGCCGGTGAGCCCACGGAGGCGGCGGAGCGTGCCGTGGCTGCCATCCGAGCGCCCGAGGCGCCGGACCAGCCGCACGCGATCGCCCGTTCGCTCGGCACTCTCGCTCTCCTCGCCTACGACGAGGGCCGTAACGACGACGCGTTGGCCAAGGCCGACGAGGCAGTCGAGTTCGCGCGTCAGCACGGTCTCGCGGCGTCGGCGAGCATGCACGTGGCACACATCGCGCGGTCGCGCGCACTGCTCAGGGCCGGTCGCCCCGCCGAGGCGGAAGCGGCAGCAGATCTCGCCGAGCGACTTTGCCGGATGCCGGATCCGACCGTTCCGTACGCCTTCGCTTCGATCGCCCTCGCCGAGGTCATGATCGAGCGTGGACGGCTCACGAGTGCGAAGGAGACGCTCGACCGGGTGGCGGGCGAGATCGCGGCGTTCGTCGACGCCGGTCGAATGCCTCGCGTGCTTGCTTCCGCACGGCGCAAGCTGCGCTCGGCGGTGAGGAGCCACGACGTCAGCATCGAGGCGCTGAGCCCCGCGGAGATCGCCGTGATCCGGCTTCTCGCGTCGGATCTCTCGCAGCGTGAGGTCGGCCGACGCCTGTTCCTGTCGGTGAACACCGTCAAGACGCACACGCGCAGCATCTACCGGAAGCTCGGCGTTACCTCTCGGGCCGAGGCGGTTGCGCGTGCGAATGCGCTCGGCCTCGTGACGTAGACCGATTCGGCCCTGACGCATTCACCCGGGTGAGAACCCGTCCGGGTCGCCATTCCGGTGTTCGAGAGGTCCACGATGGGTTCCATGAGCACCTTCTACGAGATCGTGGTAGAGGGTGAGCTCGGGGCGACGATCGCCTGCGCGTTCGAAGGCATGACGCTCGAGCCACGCGGAAACAACACGGCCATCGTCGGGCCGGTCACGGATCAGGCGCAGCTCTCGGCGCTACTCGGACGCATCGCGGATCTCGGGCTCCGGCTCGTCAGGGTGGAGGAGCTGCCGCGCCCCCCGTCGGTGCCGAGCGCGTAGACGCGCGCCGCACTGTTGCGGGTTCTACGGAGCCGGTGGCGGTGCGGGTCTGAACTCCGCCGCCGGCTGCTCTTCTCGAAGGGCGATGGCGCGGACCACCTCGATGCCGGCGACGACGAGGGCGAGCAGGAGCAGGGCGGTGAGCCAGCCGCGCGCGATCTGCGGAGCGACCAGCGCGATCACGAGCAGGAGGAGCGCGGCGACGGAATAGGTCGCCGGGCGGCTCTCGAGGACGGGCTGCGCGGCACGGCGCGCCTGAGCAGCACGAGCGGTGTCGCCGACGAACCACACTCCGATGAGCGTCACGAGCCCGAGCACGATCCACACCCAGGCGCGATCCGCCAGCACCTGCGTGAGGATGCTCCAGGCCTCGTGCGCTGCCGGCTTGACCGCGTCGTCCTGGGCGAGCTCGTCCACGAGGTAGTCGCCGGCGAAGCGACGAACGGCGAGCATGAGGAGCCCGACCAGGAGCAGGCCGAGCGCGATGGCGCGGAGCTCGAGCCGGCGGCGCCCTTTCGCGAGCCAGATCGCGGCAGCGGCAACGGCGAGCGCGACGAGCCACATCCAGTCCGCGACGGCGCGCAGGAGCTTGGTCAGCGACTGCGCGGTCTCGAGCTGGCTCTCCTCGATGATCGCGATCTTCCCCGAGGACTCGGGCAGCCGCTCGGCGACTGATCCGATCACCGCCACCTGGTCTCCGAGCTCGATCACGAGCGGGCGCAGGTCGAGCACCACCGCGCCGCCTTCCGTCTGGATGAAGGTCGTGTCGTCGTCCAGCAGGCGAACGAGCTGGCGCTGCGTCCTCGTCGTCACCTCGACCCAGACCGTCTGCACGCGCGGGCGCTCGAGTGCCGCGTCGGCTGCCCGGTCGGCGCCCGAGCGGGCGAGACCGGCGAGAACCGGGGCGAGCCCTTGCTGTGCGGGAGGAAGGCGCTCGGCGATCGCGGACTCGACGTCCACGTTCTCGAAGAGCGTGTCCACCGTCTTGGCCGCGACCTGCGTTCGGATCTCCTCGTTCTCGATCATGTTCCTGGAGATCGTCTCGAAGCCCTCCTCGTCGAGTGCCGTGTGCTCGACGTAGAAGGCGACCATCCCGACGAGCGCGAGCAGGATGGCGAGGACGGTGAGGGCGCGCGCGGCGATGATCCGCCAGCGGGACGTCCCCCGGGACTTCGAGCCCTTCTCCCCTTCCGCCACGCGCACCACCTTTCAGCCAACCCTTCGCGTGCTCGAGTATCGCGCAGAATGCGCCCACGTGCTTCCGGCCGGCGTCGTTCACCCGGGTGATCGACAGCGTGGGCGAGACGCTAGGTTTCGGGCATGGCCGCGACACCCGTCGTTCTCGTTCCAGGTTTCTGGCTCGGCGCGTGGGCGTGGGACGAGGTCGCAGATGCCCTCCGTGCCGACGGGCACGAGGTCTCGGCGCTGACGCTGCCCGGGCTCGAGTCGGCAGACGCAGACCGGTCCTCGGTCACGTTCGCCGACCACGTCGACGCGATCTGCGATGCCGTGACGGCGGCCGGAAGTCGCGTCGTGCTCGCCGTCCACAGCGGAACCGGGTTCAGCGGGTACGCGGCGAGCGACCGGATCCCGGAGCGGATCGCCGCGATGATCTACGTCGACTCCGCGCCCGGCAAGGGCGCAATCGACCCCGAGTTCGCCGACGCAGAGCTGCCGCTGCCCTCACCGGAGCAGCTTGCGGACGAGGAGAACCTCGACGGGCTCAGCGAGGAGCAGCTCGCGACGTTCCGGGAGCGGGCGGTTCCGGAGCCGGCCGGGATCCTGCGCGAGGGTGCGGAGCTCACGAACGACGCTCGCCTCGACATTCCGAGCACGGTCATCTGTACGGGGTTCCCCTCAGACCAGGTCAAGGCCTACGCCGAGGAGCAGAGCCCTGCCTGGCTCGCGGGCCTGGCGGAGCTGCGCGACGTGACCTGGATCGACTTGCCGACGAGCCATTGGCCGATGTGGTCTCGTCCGCAAGAGCTCGCCGCCATCATCGGCGATGTCGCGCGCGACGCCTCCCGAGCCTGACGCTGGCGACCCGCCGGCGAGCGTCCGCGTCGCCGATTGACGCTTCGCTCGAGCTGTTCTATGGTTGTGACGAATCGCTCAAGCAGCTAGGAAGGAGCGGCCATGGCCAATCCCATAGAAGCTGCGGTCGATCGGCGAAGGTTCGTAGTCGGAGCCGCCGGAGCTGTTGCCGGCGCCGGAGTCGCGACTCTCGTTCGGCCTTCGCCGTCGTTTGCAGTGCCAGCACGGAGCCTGGCGGGTGGGCCCGTCACGCCTCCGAGCCCGATTCCCGGCGGCATCGAGGTCGGCCCTCCGCTGGGCGTGATCCACGTCTTCGCTCCGGGCGACCCATCGGTCACGCTTCCGTTCACGGGCCTGACGCTCGGGGGCCTCGACGTCGAGCCGGGAACGATCACCGACTTCAGGGGCTCGAGCGCCGTCGCGTTCCACGTCGGAACCGCTCAGGGCAGCGACGGGCGGACGTACAACCTCGAGACGGACATCCGCGCGTTCGAGGGCGAGTACGTCGTCGACGGCGTGACGCATCGAGGCTCGTTCGGCTTCGTCTGAATTGACCTCTTCGACCCCGGTTCGGGGTCGCAGCTGCACGACTTCAACGGCGGCATCCTCCCGTCGGGCCTCTTCTGGACGCTCGACGTGCGCAAGAGCGCCGTCGACTTCAGGATGAACAACCGACGGGCAGTCCTGCAGGTGAAGAATCTGCCGGTCATCGACACGTTCCAGTTCTTCGGGCCGAACGACACGCCCGCCCTCGTAGACTTCCGTGCCGAGTGGGAGGCGTCGGGCCCGGCGGTTTCCCGCGGTAGCGGGGACACGGTTCCAGCGACCGATCCGGCTGCGTTCCTCGGCCAGATCGCACCGGCCGTGTCGACGATCTCGTGCTCCGGCGAGGAGTTCGGGTTCGAGTTCAGGTCGGACAAGGGCGCGAGCACGTCTCCGCGTGGGTGGGCGCAGATCGGAACCGAGCGAAACGGCAGCTTCATCTGACGCCCTCGCGGCGAAGCGGACGATGGGATTCGAACCAGGTAGTAGTCAGGCGACGGTCTGCACGGGTTCTGGCCGTGCGCGGACCTGAAATAGCACCGCCGCGAGCACGATCGCGCCGCCGACGAGCGTCGTAGTCGGCGGGCGCTCGGAGAGGAATATCCACACCCACACCGGCCCGAGCACGATCTCGAGCAGCGTGATCAGGGCGACCTCGCCGGCGGGAATGAGGCGAGCGCCGATCGTGAGGAACACGAAGCCGAAGCAGTACTGAGTGATTCCGAGAGCCGCAAGCAGCGTCGCATCGCGAGGCCCGGCGTCAGCGAAGGACGCGAACGGTATGAACGCCGCTAGAAGGACGAGTTGCGATAGGACCGTCGCGGGAGCCATCGAGATCTCGCGGCGATGGCGCGTGATTACGAGGATGCCCGCGAAGGACACACTCATCGTGAACGACAGCAACTGGCCGAGGGGGCTCGGATGCCCCGGCCCGCCGACCATGACACCGACGCCGACGACGGCGATCGCCATCGCGGCCCACGTCCTGCGATCCACGGGGTCGCCAACGAGTGTCCCCAAGGCGGCGGCGAGGATCGGCGCGAGCGCCAGCAAGAAGAGCACGTTCGCGACGGAGGCGTGGTTGAGCGCAGCGATGAATGACGCCGAGGAGACCGCGATAAGCGCGGCCACGGCGAGACCGCTGAGCCCGAGCGCGCGGAAGGCGCGCAGCGTCCTACGACGCTCGACGGCGACGACGTAGACGAGGAGGCCAACGGCCGCAAATGCGGCGCGTCCTGCGACCTGCGTCGCGGTGTCGACCGAGAGCTCGCGCTGGAAGAGCCCGGCCGTCGACCACGCAACGGCTGCGAGCGCGACGAACGCGCGTCCCTTCTGCTGCTCGCTCATCGGGAGAATCAATCAGGTGCCGTCAGAGCGAGCAGCGTATGTCGACCAACGGCGGCCTCCCGGACCCGTTCGACGGACGCGCAACCGGTCTGACGGCCAAGCTCGCCCCGAAGACCTGGAGGAGCAACGTGGTGGCGGCGTCGACCCGCCCAGAAAAGAAAAAGGCCGCGTTTGCGGCGACCCTTTTCTGCAAGCGGACGATGGGACTCGAACCCACGACACCTGGCTTGGGAAGCCAGTGCTCTACCAACTGAGCTACGTCCGCGTGCGGGGTCGATTCTAGCCGCGGTCGTCGCGATGCTCACACGCGCGAGAAGGACAGCGGGGGTGCCTGGGCGGCCCCGCGTCAACGCTCCTACCCGACTCCGTACGAGCCGCCGGCGGCGGGCAAGCGGTTGTGTCGGGGCCGCGACCCGCGAATTGACACCGCCTTCACACTCGGTCCGTACAGTCCGGAAATGCGCGTGCGACTCGCCGTTCTCGGGGTCGTGACTGCCCTTGTCGCGAGTGGCGCGGCAGCCGCACCGGCAGCGGAGTCGCAGGAGTCCGTCTTCGGCGGGCTCGGAACCTGGGTCGACATCTACGACTCGGCGGTCTTCGCGGCGCCGGAGGCGGTCGCGGCTCGGATCGCGGCCCGGAACGTCGACACCGTGTGGGTCGAGACCGCGAACTACGGCGCGTCGAGCGACGTCGTGCGTCCCGGGCCGCTCGGCCGGTTCGTCGATGCCTTGCACGCTCGCGGCGTGCAGGTCGTCGCCTGGTACCTCCCCGGCCACGTGAAGCCCGCGCTCGACGTGCAGGCGCTCGCTCGCCATGCTCCGCTTCCGTACGCCTTCGGGACAGCGCTTCGACGGCGTGAGCCTCAACATCGAGGGGACGAAGCTCCGGAACGTGAAGCTCCGCTCGGCGCGCGCGGTCGCGCTCGCGCGCACCGTCCGTCAGGCAGCCGGCGAGACGCCGCTCGCGATCATCCCCTTCAACCCGCGGGGGCTGGAGCGAAGGCCGTCGACGTGGCCCGGGTTCCCCTGGGCTGAGCTCGCGGAGAGCGCCGACGCGTTCGCGCCGATGATCTACACGGGCGGCGCGTTCAGGGGCTTCGATGCGACCTACGGCTACGTCACGCGGGCGCTACGGCTGCTTCGCGTCCACACCGACGATCCGGACGTCACGATTCACGTCGCCGGTGGTGTCGCCGACCGGCTCGGGACCGAGGAGCTCGCCGGGTTCGTCGCCGCCGTCGAGGACGACGGGGCCACGATCGGGCTCAGCCTGTACGACTGGGCGACGACGCCCGCGCGCGCCTGGGCCGCCCTGGCGACCGCCGCGGACTGACCGCGAGCAAGAGAACGGGCCGCTCGGAGGCGGCCCGTTCGTCACTTCGTCGCGTGTCCTACCGCGCTCGCGTCTAGCCGATCCCGGAGACGCCGCCCGACGCAGCTGGTGCGTCGTTGCCGGCGGTCACCGTGCAGGTCAGCTGCGAGTTGCCGTTCCGCCCGACCTTGTTCGACCAGTCGAGCGTCGCTCCGAACGCCGTACCGCACGCCAGGCCGGTATTGGCGAAGTTGTAGAACGTGAGGCTCGGCGCACCGGCACCATTGCCCTCACACTGAAGGACGGCCTTCGCTCCCTGCTGGTTCGAGTACACCGTCAGCACGGAGTTCGTGGTCACGAAGAGGTTCCCGTTCCCGTCGAAGACGTTACACGCGAACCCGCTGTCGACCACGGTGCCGCCGCCGCCGCCGGCGAACGCGACTCCGACCGCGCTCACCGCGACTACGCACGCTGTCGCGAGCGCAAGTGCGACCTTCTTCATTTTCCCCCTCCTTGTAGTTCCCCCCGCGGATCCCCTACCCGCGACTAGCGGCAACTGTTACAGGCTTCGTGAATTCCGTCAAGTTCGCGGGATGCGAACGGGCCGCCCGCAGGCGGCCCGTTCGTGATGCAGCAACGCTTGTGAAGTACCGCGTTTTCGAGCTCGACTAGCCGATCCCGGCCACGCCGCCCGATGCCGCCGACGGGACGTCGCCGTTGTCGAGCGTGAACGTGCACCTGAGCTGCGAGTGGCCAGCCCGGCCGACCTTGTTGTCCCACCAGTCGGTGCTGCCGAACTGCTCCGACCCGCAGAGAAGGCCCGTGCGGTCGTAGTTGTAGTGCTGGAGGAATGCTGCAGGTGCGCCGAAGCCCTCGCAGTGGAGGACAGCCTTGCTTCCCTGGTGATTCGAGTACACCGTCAGCGTGGAGTTCGTCGTCAGGAAGAGACTCCCGTTGCCGTCGAAAACGGCACAGTCGAACCCCTTGTCGATCACGGTGCCCGCGTCCGGGTCCGCGATAGCGCTCCCGACGGCGGTCGCTGCGACCACGCACACGGTCGCAAGCGCAGCTACCAACTTCTTCATTAACCCCTCCTCGAGATGAGCGGATTCCCCGTCCGCAGTTGCGTCGCACCTTCTCATGGGGTCGAGACACCGTCAACGGATGAAAAAAGGACGAGAAGCGAGCGGGCCGCCTGGAAGCGGCCCGCTCGGGTGTTGCTCTCTGCGCGGTGCAGCGACCGCGCCGTGCTTCGGTGGATCTAGCCGGCTGCCCCGTACGAGCCGCCCGAGGCGCTCGGAGCGAGATCGCCCGGGTTCAGGTGCCCTGAGCAGGTGAGCACGATGCCCCCGTTCCGGCGCACGACGTTCTTCGACTCCGTCGTGAGGCCGAACGGACCGAGCCCGCAGAGGAACCCGTTGGTCTGGACGACGCTGTTGCCGGACGTGCCCGATGCCTCACAGCGGAGCTCGACCTTGCCGCTGGCGTACCACGTGAGCTCCGAGTTGGTGGTGAGCACGCTGCTGCCGTCGCGGTCGAGCACGCCGCACAGGAACTCGCTGTCCTGGAACAGCGGGCCGTCGGCACCGCTTGCCGAGCCCACGGCGAGCGCTGCCATCGCGACGACGGCAGCAAAAGCAGCCACGAACTTCTTCATATCCCCTCCTAGTTCAACCCCCACGCGGGTCCCCTCGCCCGCGACTCACGCGAATCTCTCACACCGTCGAATCGTCGTCAAGTACGAAAACCGGCTGAGCTTCCTGCTCCCGACGAACCACTGGACATCATCGTGCGGGTGAGACATGATGAGCGCCGCCGGCGTGGGGGATCGGCACGAGGGGGAGGGGATCACGATCGAGTCATCGCACAGCCGCGGCGTCCGTCGCACCGAATCGGTGGCTGGGCTCACCGCGCCGGTGCGTGTGGGACCGCGCCTCCTCGTCCTCGTCGCTCTCGGGTTGCTGCTCTTGCCGGCGACGGGCGCGCTCGGGCGCGTCTCCGCGTCGAGCGCGCCGGCCCAGGCGATGTCGGACGAGCTGATCGTCGGCTTTCGGTCCTCCGTGGCGCTCGGCGTCCAGGACGCGATCGTCCGGCAGGCGGGCGGGACGACGGCGCAGCGCTTCGAGCAGATCGACGCCTCCCTCGTCAGGGCGCCCGGTGGGGCCTTCGGCGCGGCGGCGAAGGCGCTGCTCACCGACTCGAGAGTTCGCTACGTGGAGCCGAACTCGGTCGTCTCCGCGGACGCGACGCCGAACGACCCGTCGTACGGCCAGCTCTGGGGGATGAACAACACGGGCCAGACCGGCGGAACCCCGGACGCGGATATCGACGCACCGGAGGCATGGGACGTCGCGACGGGGTCCTCGAGCGTCGTCGTCGGCGTCACGGACAGCGGCATCGACTTCGGCCATCCCGACCTGGCGGCACAGCAGTGGGTCAACACGGGCGAGAACTGCGGGTCTTCGGACCCCTCGATCCCCTGCGCCGACCGGACGGACGGCGTGGACGACGACGGCAACGGCCTCGTCGACGACTGGCGTGGCTGGGACTGGGTCTCGAACGACAACAACCCATTCGACGACAACAACCACGGCACCCACGTCGCGGGCACGATCGGTGCCGTCGGGAACAACGGCGTCGGCGTCGTCGGCGTCAACTGGAACGTGAAGATCGCCGCGCTGAAGTTCCTCAACGCGGCCGGCAACGGGTCGACTGCGGGCGCGATCAGCGCGACGCTCTACTCGGCCGACGAGGGCATCCAGATCTCGAACAACTCGTGGGGCGGTGGCCCCTTCAGCCAGGCTCTCCTCGACGCGATCGAGTACGGCGCGGGGAGGGGGATGCTGTTCGTCGCCGCCGCCGGGAACTTCAACACGAACACCGACCTGACGCCGCACTACCCGTCCTCGTACGGCGCCGACGTGATCACGGCGGTTGCGGCGACCGAGCACAACGACCTGAGGTGGACCTCCTCGAACTACGGGGCCACCACGGTCGACCTGGCAGCGCCCGGGGTGAGCATCCTCTCGACGGTGCCCGGAGGCGGCTACCTCCACTTCAACGGCACGTCGATGGCCACGCCGCACGTCGCGGGGGCGGCGGCGCTCGTCAAGTCGCGCTATCCGAGCGCCACTGCCTACGGGCTGAAGGCGCTGCTCATGCGCACGGTCGACCCGAAGGCGTCCCTCACCGGCCTGATGATCACGGGTGGCCGGCTCAATCTGAACTCGGCCGTCTCGTGCGCGAACGCGCCGAAGGCCGTGCTCCTCGGCCCACTGAACGGGTTCAGCGTCAACACGGGGCAGCCGCTCGCGATTCGCGTGCTCGGTGCGAACTGCGCGACGCCGGCAGGGCTCGGCAACGTCAGCGTGACCGTCAACGGGACGCCGGTCACGATGACGGCGGCGAGCCCGGACAACGGCCGCTACACGCGGCACGTTCACGCCGAGCGCCGCCGGGCCGCTCACGGTCACGGCGACCGTGACCATCGGCGGGAACACAGACGTGCGCACTGCGACCGGCACCGCGACCGGAGGCGGGGGTGGCGGCAGCTACACGTGTGTCGACATCAGCGATCCGTGGGTGGACGCGACCGGCGGGACGCTGCTTCCGCTGACCTCCGACGACGCCTTCACGACCGTGAACCTGCCGTTCGCGTTCTCGTTCCACGGTCAGAGCCACTCGCAGGCGTTCGTCTCGACGAACGGCTTCCTGACCCTCGGTTCGAGCGGCGGCGCGAACGTGCCGAACAACCCGGTGATCCCGAGCACCGCCGCCCCGAACGGCGTCATCGCGCCGTTCTGGGACGACCTGAACCCCGGTGCCGGAGGGGCTGTCTACTCGAGCGTGACCGGAACCGCGCCGAACCGCGCCGTGCACATCGAGTGGTTCAACGTCCCGCACTTCACGAATGTGGGGGCGGCGACGCTCGAGGTCTCGCTCTACGAGACGAGCAACGAGATCCGCTTCCGCTACCTCGACACGGACTTCGGGAACCCGGCGTTCAACGCCGGCGCCTCCGCGACCGTCGGCGTCGAGAGTCAGAACGGGACGCAGGGAACCCAGTACTCGCGCAACTCGGCCGTGCTGACGAACGGCAAGGCAATTCGCTGCAGCCAGGGCGATCCACCGCCACCGCCACCGCTCGCCATCACCACGACGACCCTGCCCGGCGGCACGGTCGCGCAGCCCTACTCGCAGTCCGTGACCGCGACAGGCGGTACCTCGACGGGCTACAGCTGGAGCGTCGTCTCGGGCAGCCTCCCGCCGGGTCTCGCCCTGAGCCCGACCGGGACCCCGAGCGCGACCCTCTCGGGAACGCCCACGGCGCCCGGCACCTACAACTTCACGGTCCAGGTCGCGGACAGCGCCGCCTCGACGGACACGCAGGCGCTGGCGGTCACGATCACCGCCGCGCCGGCGCTCACGATCACGACGACGACCCTTCCCGGTGCGACCGTCGGGGCCGCCTACTCGCAGTCGGTGACGGCGACGGGCGGGACGACGCCGTACACGTGGAGCGTCGTCTCGGGCAGCCTCCCGCCGGGCCTCGCCCTGAGCCCGACCGGGACCCCGAGCGCGACGCTCTCCGGAACGCCGACGACGGAGGGCACCTACAACTTCACCGTCCAGGTCACCGACAACGTCGCCGCGACCGACACGCAGGCACTCTCGATCGTCGTCTCGCCGTCGTCGCCGTCGACCGCGCCTGTGTTCGGCTCGGCCGGGACAGCCGCTGCCGCGCTCGCGTCGACCCTGAACGTGCCCTATCCGGCAGGGGTCGGCGCGAACGACGCGCTGATCCTCCTCGTGCTCACGAAGGACACGGTCGACATCTCGACGCCGCCCGGCTTCACCGAGGGCGGTGCGCGCAATCAGGGCAGCCTGCGCGCGGAGTGGTTCTGGAAGCGGGCGAGCGGGTCGGAGTCGGGCACGCTCACCGTCACGAAGGCCTCGGGCGCGAATCTCTTCTTCGGGCGGATGTACCGCTTCACCGGGGTCACGACGTCCGGCAGTCCGCACGAGGCTGCGGCCGTGGCGGGCGGCACGACGTCGACGCTCACACCTGCGGATGTGACGACGCTCGGGACGAACCGGCGCGTGGTCGCGCTGACCGCGCTCGAGGACGACCTCGCGCTCGGCAGCTACACGGGCGGGACCGGGGCGCTGCCCGAGGACGTCGCGGAGGCGACCACACCGACCGGGACCGACGGCTCACTCGGGCTGAACTCGCTCGCGCGCTCGTCCGCGGAGGCGTTCGATGTCGGGTCGCAGACGATCGCGTTCAACCGCAACCACGCCCTCTTCACGCTCGCGCTGATTCCGGCCTGAGCCGCTTCAGACCGGCCAGACTTCGCGCAGTCGCTCCCGTGTCGCGAGGAGGTGCTCGGGCAGCACCTTGACGTCCGCCAGGACGGGCATGAAGTTCGTGTCCCCGGACCAGCGCGGGACGACGTGGAGGTGGACGTGGTCGGCGATTCCCGCGCCGGCGACCCGGCCGAGGTTCCAGCCCAGATTGAAGCCGTCGGGGCCGTACGTCTCGCCGAGCGCGTCGACGGCCGCCACCGAGAGCCGGTGGATCTCGGCCGCCTCGTCCCCGGTCAGCTCGGAGAACGAGCCGACATGGCGGATCGGCGCGACGAGCGCGTGGCCCGACGAGTACGGGAACTTGTTCAGGATCACGAGGGCGAGCCGGCCGCGCGACACGAGCAGCGACTCCGCGGCGGGAAGCTCGCCGGCCGCCTCCGCGCAGAAGACGCACCCGACCGCCTCGTCCGCCTGCTGCACGTACTCGAGCCGCCACGGGGCCCAGAGCGGCTTCGTCATGCGCGGTTTCTAGCACCCGTGTGGTTGCGGCACACCCCGCGCTCGTCATACACTCGCGCCGATGAGCGCGGCGTTGAAGATGGTCGGTGCGGCGGTTCTGATCCTCGTCGCGGGCGCGATCGCGATCCTCCTCTTCGAGGGCCTCTGGATCCGGGTGGGAATCGGGGCCGCGTTCCTGGTCGTCGTCGGTGGGCTCCTGCTGATCGCCTGGAACATCGACCGCAAGGCGAAGGCGTCACGCGCGGGTCTCGAGCGCGTCTAGAAGCGCCGCAGATACATCCACCAGTACCTCGTCCGAGTGACACCTGGACCCCGAACCAGACCTTCGGTCCGGTTGCTCCGTACCTGAAGCCGGTGACGCAGCGGCGCCGCGCGTGTCAACTGTGTGCGACAGCAATCACGAAAGGTGGAGCGTGATATGACTGCGGCCCAGTTCGAGGCCATTGACGAAACCGAGGCGGAAATCATCCTTCGCTGGCGGTTCGACGTGCTCGTCCGTGCCGGATACGACGTCGGCACGGCGCTCCTCCTCGCGTCGCACGTCGAGATCGACCTGCACGACGCGACGGGGCTCGTTCACCGAGGCTGTCCGTCGGACACGGCGGTACGCATCCTTCTCTGACTTCTCTCCGGTTGGCGGAACACGGGCCGGGGCCCCGATGCAGCGGGGGCTCCGGCCTTTCTCCCGGGTAGGGCGGGGCTCAGCCGACGCGGTAGCTGAACGGGCGCACGAGCCTGGCTCCAGCCCCGCGCACGGTGAGCGTGCCGCGGAGGGTCTTGCCCTTCGCGGTCCGCGGCACCGAGACGACGCACCTCGCGCGTCCGGCGCTGAAGCGTCCGACGGCGCGTACCTTCGACTGACCCACGCGCGCAGCACAGCTCACGGTCGCCGACGACAGCGCGGTGCCCGTGTCCAGGCGACGAACGAGGGTCTCGACCGTGAACGACCTGCCCGACACTGGGCGGCTGGGCATGCGCGCGAACCTCGTCGCCGCGAGCTGAGGCGCCGGCAGGCCTACCAGGTCGTACGTCCAGCGGTTTGCGTTCGGTGCGATGTCGCCTACACGGTCGCGTAGGTTCGCGCCGAACAGGATCGTGAACAGGGCGAAGTTGAACCCCGCCGTGTTGCCGAGCTCGCTACGTGAGATCGACATCGTGAAGGAACCACCGGAATAGCTCGACGTCAGCGTCGACGCCGGGATCTGCACGTAGCCGAAGCTCGCCTCGTCCCACTGCTCGAGAATGACGCGTGCAGGCCCGGTCGCATCGACGAGATGGCTTATGGAGCGCTCGAATCCGAGTTCCGCCGTGTCGACGTTGCGATCGAGATCGAAGAGCGCGACGATCCGCGAGCGCGGGGGAAGTTCGCCGTAGTTCGCGATCGCGACGCGGAAGGTGATCATGCCGTCCGGTGTGTTCGAGACCTGCACAGCGCCGATGTCCGGCGCCACGAGCGTCTCGGTCACCTGGTGATCGCCGGTCTGATCTCCGAAGGACGCCTGCGCCGCCGCCTGTGTGCCGGTCAGCAGGACGACGAGGAGCGCAACGACCCCCGGGCCGGCGAGCCTCCTGGCAAGCGTGGCCGGACGCGCTCCCATCGGTCAATCCTACTCGTGTCCAGGCAAATCGGATTGCCGTGGCGGGATACGACTCTAGGGCTTTCGAGAGCGACGGCGTAGAGTCGCGCCAGCGTGGGCGAGTCCGGCGCCAGGGTGCCACCGAGCGTCCTCCTGGAGAGGGTGCGCGCAGCCGCGGATGCGGGCGACTGGGTGCAGTTGCGACGACTGTGTCATCCGGATGCACGCCTGGTGTTGCGGATCACGGAGGGTCGCGCGCTCTCGGTGGACGAGGCTCTCGACGTCTTGCTGTCGGAGGTCGACGCCGGAGAGCCGGAGCCCGTCCACTACTACACCGACAACCTCGACGAGTCCGCGGTGGTCGCCCTCGGCTCCATCGTGCGACGAGGGAATCAGAAGCACCTCTGCTGGCTGCTCACGTTCGTCGACGGGCTCGTCTACCGGCAGGCGCTCTTCAGCTCATTGAGCGACGCCCAGGCCGCCTACGCGGAGTTCGGCGTGGGTCTCGGCATGCCCAGTCCGGACGACGGCTGACGGCACCGCTGCTCGAGCCGGCGCTTCCGTCAGGACACATCCCAATCCGTAGGCTCCGCTGCGTTCGTATTCCGTGTATCCGCTCGCGAGAAAGGAGACTCGTGATGAGAGCGCGTATACGGACTCTTCGTGCAACCCTCGTTGCGGTGCTGACGGGAGTTGCCGTACTCGTCCTGGCAGGGGTCGTGGCGGCCAGCCCGCTCTACTGCGGCAGCGGCCGTGGCCCGACGCCCGAATACGCGATCAAGAAGGCGATCTACGACGCGGAGGTCTCCGCCGAAGGTGACGGGCTGTTGACCTGCACCGTCGTCGGCGAGCCGACTGTCTGGTTCGTCCCGAACGCCGCCTACCCGGCCGGAGGTTTCTATCGAGCCGGCGTGAACATGGCCTGCAGCTGACCCGAGGGGGATTGGACGGGCGCGGCTCCGTATCGAACGAAGGTGCCCGCTAGAGCCAGTGCTTCCAGCGCAGGATCCCGAGCATCCCGACTACCGCCGTCAGCAGCAGCCCGAGGATGACCCAGAACGCCCAGGTCGTGCCCTCGCCCGGGAAGAGGACGTTCATCCCGAAGATGCCGGTGATCACGAACAGGGGCAGCATCGTCGTCGAGATGATCGTCAGCACGCGCAGGACGTCGTTCTGGCGGTGCGAGATGACCGACTCGTTCGTCGACTCGATCGCCTCGACGACCTCCTTGTAGTTGTCGAGCAGGTCCCAGATCCTCTCGGCGGCGTCGACGATGTCGTCGAAGTAGAGCTCGAGCTCCTCGGGCAGGAAGTTCTCGACCCGTCGTTCGAGCACGCGGAGCGTCGTGCGCTCCGGCTTGATGATCTTGCGATACGAGATGATCTCCTGCTTCACGTTCGAGATGTCGCGGACGACCTCGTACGAGCGGCCCTCGAACACCTCGTCCTCGATCACGTCGAGCTTGTGGGCGATCTTGTCGAGGATCGGGAAGCAGTAGTCGAAGAGGTCGTCGAGGATCTCGTACAGCAGCCGCCCGGAACCGCGCGCGAAGAGCTGCTCGCGGAACGCCTCGTCCTCCTCGCAGCGGAGGAAGAGGCGCGTGACGGGATGGAGCTCCCGGTTCGGGATGGTCACGACGTAGTCGTGGCCGATGAAGAGGTCGAGCTCGGCGGCGTTCAGCCGCTGAATCTGCTTGTCGTAGAAGGGGAAGTGGAGGACGGCGAAGAGGTAGCCCTCGTCCTCGTAGTCGTCGACCTTCGGGCGCTGGCGCTTGGAGACAACGTCCTCGACGTCGAGGGGATGCCAGCCGAAGCGCTCGGCGAGGCCCAGCGCGGTCGCCACGTCGGGCGCGACGACGTTGACCCAGGTGAGGCCGCTAGCGGTGAGCTCGTGGACGACCGGCGCCGGGCGCGCGACGACCTCGCCCGCGCCGCGGGAGCGGGAACGCCGGATGCGAGGAAGGCTCGGCACGGGGACTGAGGGGGTCGTCCAACGTCGGGAACATGTTCGCCATGGTACCGCCGACGCCTCTCGTGTCTTGCCGTTTCCCGCGGGGTGGTCGAGGGACGGCTAGGCGCTCGCCGTCGCCGCCAGAGGCGTCCGGCGAGCTCTCTCGGGAAGCGTCGCTTCGACCACGAATGCGAGCACCCCGCCCAGAGCGCAGAACGCGGCGGCCCCGAACCAGACGGCGTCGGGCGAGTAGGCGAGCACGAACCCACCGACCGCAGGCCCGAGTGCGAAGCCGACCTGCCACGAGAGCGCGGACAGCGCCATGTAGCGGCCGAGCAGGCGCGGGTCGGCGAGGTCGGAGACGAGCGGCGCGTGCACGGCGCCGTGCAGGCACTCGCCGACGGCGAAGATCGTCATGGCGACGATGAAGAGCAACGTCGCCGTCGTCGCGGTCTCCGAGCCCGCGATGGGCACGATCAGCCAGGCGGCGGCCCAGAGGAGGCCGAGCAGGCCGAGCGCGGGCATGCGGCGTCGACCGCGCGCGAGCCGCGCGATCGGCAGCTGGAGAAGGACGATCACGATCGTGTTCACGAGGAACACGAGGCCGATCTGCGTCTCCGAGACAGCAGCCTCGTTCTTGGCGTAGACGGGCAGAAGCTCGAAGCCGGAGAAACCGGCGAAGATGAACAGCGCGTTCAACCCGATGACGGCGACGAACGCACGGTGCCGGAGCACGTCGCGATACGAGCCTGCGCGCTCGGTCGTCCCAGGCGGCCCGCTGCCGGCAATCTCCGGCGCGGGGACGAGCGCGAGCATCACCACCCCGTAGACGACGAACGTCAGCGCGTTGAGCAGGAAGAGCACGGTGAAGGAGCTCGGCGACTCGGTCGTCGCGATGAGGCCGCCCGTCAGCGCGCCGAGCCCGATCCCGAGGTTCATCACGACCCGCTGCATCGCGAATGCCGCAGGCCTGTCCGCCGGCGACGTCAGCCCGGCGATCAGCGTCGACTGCGACGGCCAGAAGCCGCCGACTCCGACGCCGGTGATCGCAGCCACGAGGAACGCCTGCCAGGCCGTGTCCACGAGCGGGTAGAGCGCGTACCCGAAGGCGAGGATCCCGAGCGCGGTCGCGAGCAGGCGACGGCCGCCGAGGCGGTCGATGAGGATGCCGAAGAGCGGCCCGGCGATGATGCTCACGACCGCGTGCAGGCCGACGACGAGTCCGACGACGCCGAGCCCGATCCCGCGCACGTTGTGCAGGTAGATGAAGAGGAACGGGAGCGTGATGCCGTTCCCGAACGCGTTGACGAGCCCGCCGACCTGGAGCGTCGTCACCGACCGAGGAAGCGGCGGGAAGTACGTCCGGAGGATCCCGCGCACCGTGAGACACTATCGGCCGATGCGCGGCGACTTCCTGCTCGACCGCGAGGTCGCCTACCTGAACCACGGCAGCTACGGAGCCTGCACGAGAGCCGTGTTCGAGGAGTACCAGCGCCTCCAGCTCGAGCTCGAGCGGGAACCGACGGACTTCTTCACGCGCCGCGTCGTGCAGTCGTTCTGGGGGAAGCCGGAGCAGCCGGGCCTGCTGTTCGAGGCGCGACGCACGGTCGCCGAGTTCGTCGGCGCGCGAGTGGACGATCTCGTCTTCGCTCCGAACGCGACGTCGGCGCTGAACGCGGTCATCCGCTCGCTCCGGCTCGAGCCGGGCGACGAGGTCGTGACGACCACGCACGAGTACGGGGCGATCACGCGAACGTGGGAGTTCGCAGGCGCGGTCGTCGTCGCCTGTGAGCCCGACGAGGTCGTGTCGCGTATCGGGCCGCGAACGCGAGCGGTATCGGTCTCGCACGTCACCTCCCCGACCGCGCTCGTCCTTCCGGTCGAAGAGATCTGCGCGGCGGCAAGGGCTGCCGGCGCGCTTGCGATCGTCGACGGCGCGCACGCCCCCGGACAGGTTCCAGTCGATCTCGAGGCCCTCGGCGCGGATGTGTACGCGGGGAACTGCCATAAGTGGCTCTGCGCCCCGAAGGGCGCAGGCTTCCTGTGGGCGCGGCCGGAGCATCACGTCTGGATCGCGCCGCTCGTCGTGAGCTGGGGGTACCGCGAGGACGCGGACTTCGGGGAGCGGCACGGCTGGGCCGGCACGCGCGACCCCGCTGCGTACCTTGCGGTGCCGAAGGCGATCGAGGTGCACGGCGGCTTCGAGCCGGGGCCGCAGCGGGCGCTTGCGGACTACGCCGAGCAGCGGCTCGGTGAAGCCGGGTTCGCGCGCGTCGCGGGCGACCCGGCGCCGTTCATGCGAGCGGTCGAGCTTTCCCCGGGTGACCCCGACGAGCTCTGGGCTCGTCTCTTCGCCGAGTTCAGGGTCGAGGTGCCCGTGTACGACTGGGCGGGTCGGAGGCTCTTGCGCGTCTCGATCGGGCCGTACAACGGCGAGGAGGACGTCGACCGCCTGCTCGACGCGCTCGAGCGCTGCCTGTGATCTCGCGCAAGCCGTTCGCCGCGCGGCTCGTGCTACCGGTCGCCGCGCTCGAGCTGCTCCTCGAGCTCGCGTTCGCGAACCGCTACGGGTACCACCGCGACGAGCTCTACTTTCGGACTGCCGGGCGTCATCCCGCCGCCGGCTACGACGATCAGGGGCCGGTGATCCCGCTCCTCGCCTGGCTCAGCGAGGCGATCTTCGGAGAGTCGCCGCGAGGCTTGCGGGTTGTCTCCGCTCTGATGGTCGCGCTCGTGGTCGTCGTCGTCGCACTCCTCGCCCGGGAGCTCGGCGCGGGGTCGACCGGCCAGCTCGTGGCCGCCCTCGGCACGGCGGCCTCGGCGTTCGTCCTCGCCGTCGGGCATCTCCTGAGCACCACGACACTCGACGTGCTCGTGTGGACGACCACGCTGCTCGTCGTCGCGCGCATCCTGCGTGACGGTGACGAGCGCCTCTGGCTCGTTGCCGGGCTCGTCATCGGCGTCGGCCTGGAGAACAAGCAGCTGCCGCTTCTGCTCGTGCTCTCGGTGACGATCGGGCTCGCGTTCGATCGACGGCTCTTGCCGGTGCTGCGCTCGCCGTGGGTCTGGGGCGGCGCCGCGGTGGCGCTCGCGATCTGGCTTCCGAACCTCGTCTGGCAGGGCGTCAACGGCTGGCCGCAGCTCGAGCTCGCACAGGACATTCGGCAGGACGAGGCCGCCGAGAGCCGCGCGACGCTGCTTCCGCTCCAGCTGCTGCTCGTCGGCCCGCTGCTCGTGCCAGTGCTCGTCGCCGGCCTCTGGGCACTGCTTCGCGACACCGCGCTTCGGCCCTGGCGGTCGCTGGGCCTCGCCTACGTCGCGCTACTCGTGCTGCTCCTCGTGCTCGGAGGGAAGCCGTACTACGCGGCTCCGTTCCTGCTCTGCCTGCTCGCCGCCGGCGCGGTCGTCGTCGAGCGCTGGCTGACGACCCGCGCCCGCCGAGCGCTGCTCGCCGTCGCGCTCGTGCTCACCGCGCTCGTGTCGATCGTCGTCGCTCTCCCGGTCGTCCCGGCGGATGAGCTCGAGGCGACGCCGATAGGCGACCTGAACGAGGACGCGATCGAGACCGTCGGCTGGCCGGAGCTCGCGAGAACCGTCGCGCGGGTCTACGACGGGCTTCCCGCTGTGCAGCGCGCGAACGCGGTCGTCTTCACCGGCAACTACGGCGAGGCGGGAGCGATCGACCGCTTCGGGCCGGAGCTCGGGCTGCCACGGGCCTACTCCGGGCACAACGCGTATGCGCGCTTCGGAGTCCCGCCGGGCTCTGCGGGGCCGGTGCTCGTCCTCGGCTATCGAGATCCGTCCGTGCACTTCGACGGGTGCACCGCCGCCGCGACGGTCGACAACGGCGTCGGGCTCGAGAACGAGGAGCAGGGCGGGACGGTCTTCGTCTGCGCGCGACCGCGGGCGACGTGGGTAGAGCTGTGGCCCGAACTGTCGCACCTGGACGCTTGAGCCTCGTCGCGGGCAAGCCTGTGTAGGGCCGCCTTGTAAGGAAAACGAGCGGGTTGAACCCGCGCGGCGTGTCGGTGCGAAAGGCAAGCGGTCATGCAACGACACGAGAGGAGACACCTCATGACAGCTCGACTCGTACGCGCCGGCGTGGTTCTCGCCGCGCTCGTGCTCATGCTCCCGCTCGCCGCCGGCGCGACCGGCGGAAACGGGAAAGGGAAGTCCAATCGCGCTGACAGCGGCCAGCGGATGATCTTCGCGACCGACTCGGCGGGCAACCTGCTCCGCTTCAAGGCGAACTCGCCCGAGTCCGCGAAGTCGAAGGCGATCACCGGTCTTCCTGCGGGCGTCGCGCTCAAGGGCATCGACTTCCGGCCCGCGACCGGTGACCTGTACGCGCTCGGCAGCGACAAGGTCGTCTACCGGGTCAACCCGTGGACGGCCATCGCCGTCGCCGAGGGCCCGGCCTTCGAGACGACGCCGTCGGCGCTCGTCGGCGACCGCATCGGGTTCGACTTCAACCCGACCGTGGACAAGATCCGGGTCACGAGCGACGCGGACGACAACCTGCGGCTCGATCCCGATCCCGGGACCCTGCTCATGAAGGACACGAGCCTGACGCCGGCGAGCGTCACCGTCGTCGGCTCCGCGTACACGAACTCGTCGTTCGTCGCCTTCGCGAACCGGCCGACCACGACCATGCTGTTCGCGCTCGACGTGGGGGCGAAGCCGGACCAGATCTGGCTCCAGAACCCGGCGAACGCGGGCACGCTGATGAACCCCGTCAAGCTCGACGTCGACCTCGGCGTGGACGCGGGCTTCGACATCGCGGGTGCCGACAACGTCGGCTACGTCGCCGGTACGCCGAGCGGCCGTGACGGCGCGCGGTTGTATCAGGTGGACGTTGCGAGCGGCAAGACGCGGCAGCTCGGCCGCATCCGCGGGAACGTGACGATCACCGGTCTCGCGGCGGTCCAGGACTGACCATCGTGCCTCCACGAGGCGGGTCGGGCGCTGCTCCGGCCCGCCTCGTGAACCGCTCGGGGCTCGTCGTGCGAACACGCGACATCGCTGCAGTCGCCGGAACCGCCGCCCGCCAGCAGCGGGCACACGAAGACCTCGTCGCGCGTCTTGCGCGGGCCTCTGCTCCCGCAGATCGCGAAGAGCCGCTCTCGGAGCTCTACTCCGCCTACGGCGGCCAGGTGTACGGCCTCGGGCTCCATCTTCTCCGCGACGCGGGGCTTGCGGAGGACCTCGTCCAGGAGACGTTCGTCCGTCTCTGGCGCTCCGCGCATCGTTACGACCGGGGTCGGTCGTCGGTTCGAACGTTCGTCTTCACCCTCGCCCGGCGCGCGGCGGTCGACCTCTGGCGCCGTCGCGGGATCCCGGTGCCGTACGAGCTCGCCGAGCCCGAGGCGGAGGGCGCGCCCGGCAACGAGGTCTTCGAGCAGTTGCTGCTGCGGCTGGCCGTCGGTGAGGCGCTCGCCGAGCTGAGCCCGGCTCACCGCGAGGTGCTCGAGCTCATGTACCGCGAGGATCTCACCCAGGTGCAGGTCGCCGAGCGCCTCGGCATCCCGCTCGGCACGGTGAAGACGAGGGCGATGCACGCGCTCCGGGCTCTCACGCGCTACCTCGACGAGCGAGACCTCCGATGACCGAGCTGGGCGACCGCTTCGACGACCGGCTCCGGCTCGCCGTGCGCGATCCGATTCCATCGATCACGCCGCCGCCTTCGCTCGAGGCTCGGATTCTCGAGGCGATCGCGGGCGAGTCACCGGCCCCGGCTCCGGCTCCGGGTGTCCGCACCACGCTTGTCCGGCGGAAGTTGCGCCTGCCGCGTCTCGTTCCGGCGCTCGCCGGCGCGGCAGCACTCGTTCTGGCGGCCGTCGTCGCCAGCACGAGCCTCGACGGCGGTCCGGCCGGCGTGCTCGAGATCGACGCCGTGCTCGAGGCGCCGTCGGGTCCAGCTGCGGCCTCCGTCGAGGTGCGCAGGACCGGCATCGGCCGGATCGTGGCGTTCGAGAGCGACTCGCTGCCGATCCTGCCCAAGGGCGACTACTACGAGCTCTGGTTCGTCGCCCCCGGCGACACGCCCGAGCGCCCGGACCGGATCTCCGCGGGCACGTTCCACCCCGACGAGGACGGCCGCTCGGTCGTCCGGTTCGCCGCCGCCGTCGACCCCTCGCTGTACCCGGGGCTGAGCGTGACCGCCGAGCCGGGCGACGGCGACCCGAGACCGACCGGGCCAGAGGTGCTCCGAAGCCCGTAGACCCGGTACGCAACACTTCCGGGCGCGGTGATCCAGCAGGCCATCCAGCAGCTCCTCGACGGTCACGACCTCCGTCGCGCGGAGGCGCGCGCGGTCATGGACGAGATCATGGGCGGCGAGGCGACTCCCGGCCAGATCGGCGGGTTCCTGGTCGCCTTGCGGGCGAAGGGCGAGACCGCCGACGAGATCGCGGGTTGTGCGGAGGCGATGCGCGAGCATGCGCTCGCGGTGCACACCCACCGCGAGGAGCTCGTGGACACGGCCGGGACCGGGGGAGACGGCGCCCGGACGCTCAACATCTCCACCGCTGCCGCCATCGTTGCCGCCGCGGCGGGCGCCGCGGTCGCGAAGCACGGAAATCGCGCGGTCTCGTCGGCCTCCGGCTCCGCGGACGTCCTCGAAGCACTGGGCTTCGAGCTCGAGGTGTCTCCGGAACGGATCGGGCGATCGATCGACGAGCTCGGGTTCGGGTTCATGTTCGCGCCGCTCCACCATCCCGCGATGAGGCACGCTGCGCCGGTGCGGCGGGAGCTCGCGACGCGTACGGTGTTCAACGTGCTCGGCCCGCTCACGAACCCGGCCGGCGCCCGTGCGCAGATCGTCGGCGTCTACGCCCCGGAGCTCGTGCGCACGCTCGGCGAGGTGCTCGCGAGCCTTGGCGCGAGGCGGGCGTTCGTCGTCCACGGCGCCCACGGGATCGACGAGCTCTCGCCCGCAGGACCGAACCTCGTATGCGAGGTGGTTCAGGGCTCGGTCGAGGAGCGCGTCGTCGATCCGCTCGACCTCGGGATCGAGCGCTGCGATCCCGACGAGCTTCGCGGTGGCAGCCCCGAGGAGAACGCAGCGGCCATCAGAGCGGTCTTCGCGGGCGCGGATGGAGGTCGCCGTGACGCCATCCTGCTGAACGCGGCGGGCGCGATCGCAGCGGGCGGGCTGGCGGCCGACCTCCGCGAAGGGCTCGAGCTCGCCCGTGCGGCGGTCGACTCCGGTGCCGCCGCGATCCGCCTCGACGAGCTCGCGCGGTTCACGCATGCGGCTTAGGGTCGCGCTCGCGCGTCCGGGGCTCGGCGCGATCGCCGAGGTGAAGCGGCGCTCGCCCTCTGCCGGCGAGCTCCGTCTCGATGCCGATCCGGCTCGCCTCGCAGCCGATTACGAGCGTGCAGGAGCCGCAGCCGTCTCGATCCTCGTCGACGAGCGCTTCGGGGGCTCCTGGGACGACCTGCGCGCGGCGCGGGCCGCCTCACGCGTTTCGCTGCTCGCAAAAGGCTTCTTCTCGACCGAGGACGACCTGCGGACGGCTCGCGAGGCAGGCGCGGACGCGGTGCTCCTGCTCCTACGCGATCTCGACGACCCGACGGCCCGGGGACTGCTGGCGCTCGCCGAGGAGCTCGGCCTCGACGCGCTCGTGGAGGCGCACGATGCCGACGAGCTCGCGCGGGCCGAGGCGCTCGACGCCCCGATCATCGGGCTCAACGCGAGAGATCTGGGGACCTTCGAGATCGACCGCCAGGCCCAGCTCGAGCTCGTCGCCAAGGCTCCCGCAGGCGCGATCGTCATCGCCGAGAGCGGGATCGAGTCCCGGATCCAGGGGGCGGAGGCCGAGCTCGCCGGCGCGGACGCGATCCTCGTGGGATCCGCGCTCATGCGTGCCCCCGACCCTGCCGCGAAGCTCGCCGAGCTCGTCGCCCGCCCGCTCGTGAAGGTCTGCGGGCTCACGCGCGAGGAGGACGTGGCCGTCGCCGCCGAGGCGGGTGCCGATCTGGCCGGGTTCGTCCTCGTGGAGGCGAGCCCGCGGCGAGCCCGCGAGGTCCTCCCGGTGCCGGACACGATGCGCGCGGTCGCCGTCTGCGTCGGTGAGGCGAGCGACGGGGGCGCAGATCTCGTCCAGCTCTACCCGCACGAGCACGGAAAGGTGCGCGGCCAGGATGCGGCCTTGCTCCGGGAGGGTCGGGAGGTTGCGCGCGTCCTCGACCTCCCCTGGAAGGAAGACGACCCGGAGCACCTCACGCGAGCAGCGGCTGCCGACGGGCGGATCATGCTTGCGGGTGGTCTCGGGCCCGAGAGCGTGCGGCAGGCGATCGAGACCGTCCGCCCCTGGGCGGTGGACGCGAGCTCCCGCCTCGAGCGCGAGCCGGGCATCAAGGATCACGACCGCGTTCGCGCGTACGTCGAGGCGGCACGGGGGTGACCACCGGGCTCTACGGGACCTACGGCGGACGTTACGTCCCCGAGACGCTCGTCCCCGCGCTCGACGAGCTCGAGCAAGGGTTCGAGGATGCGCTCGCCGATCCGGTGTTCGAGCAGGAGCTCGACGAGCTCGGAGCCCGCTACGTCGGGCGACCGACGCCGCTCTACGAGGCCGAGCGCTTCGCTCCCGACGGCAGGCGGATCCTGTTGAAGCGCGAGGACCTCTGTCACACGGGCGCCCACAAGATCAACAACGCCGTCGGGCAGGCGCTGCTCGCGGTCCGCCTCGGGAAGCAGCGGATCGTGGCCGAGACCGGGGCAGGTCAGCACGGCGTCGCGACCGCCACGGTCTGCGCGCGCTTCGGGCTCGACTGTGTCGTGTACATGGGGTCGGAGGACATGCGCCGGCAGCATCCGAACGTGGAGCGCATGCGGCTGCTGGGCGCGGAGGTCGAGCCGGTCGAGTTCGGGACGCGCACGCTCAAGGAGGCGACGAGCGAGGCGATCCGCGACTGGATCACGAACGTCGAGACGACGTACTACCTGATCGGATCCTGCGTCGGCCCGCATCCGTACCCCGCGATCGTGCGCCGGCTGCAGTCGGTCATCGGGCGCGAGGCCCGCGCGCAGGCACTCGAGCGACTGGGGCGACTCCCGGACGCCGTCGTTGCGTGCGTCGGCGGCGGTTCGAATGCGATCGGGCTCTTCGCAGGCTTCGTCGAGGACGACGGCGTGCGCCTCGTCGGTGTGGAGGCCGCGGGCGCGGCGAGTCTCGGCTCCGGGCGTGCCGCGGTGCTGCACGGAGCACGCTCGTCGGTGCTGGCCGACGAGGACGGCCAGATCGCCGACGCGCACTCGATCTCCGCCGGGCTCGACTACCCGGGAGTGGGGCCGGAGCACGCGTTCCTGCGCGACTCCGGGCGGGCGACGTACGTCACCGCGACGGACGAGGAGGCGCTGGCGGCGTTCCATCGCCTGGCCGAGACCGAAGGAATTCTTCCCGCACTGGAGCCGGCACACGCGCTCGCGCGTGCGCTCGACCTCGACGCCGAGGTCGTGCTCGTCGGGCTCTCCGGGCGCGGCGACAAGGATCTCGCCGAGGTTCTCGCAGCTGAGTAAGACGCTCGTCGTCTATCTCATGGCGGGTCGCGAGACGCCCGACCTCGCGGCCGCGGTCGAGGCGGGCGGGGCGGATCTCCTCGAGCTCGGCTTCCCGTTCTCGGACCCGCTCGCCGACGGGCCGGTCATCCGCCGCGCTGCCGAGCGCGCTCTCGCGGCGGGCATGCGTACTGCGGCCTGTCTCGACTGCCTGCGCGACATTCGCGCGCGTGTCGGCCTGCCTCTCGTGCCGATGACGTACGCGGCGCTTCTCGAGGCGTACGGCTGGGACCGGTTCGCCGACGATGCCCGGGAAGCCGGCGCCGAGTCGCTGATCGTCGCCGATCTTCCGGCGGACGAGCGCGCGGAGCTCCGGCGCGTGCAGCTCGTCGCGCCGACGACGACCGACGAGCGCATCGCGCTCGCCGCGGAGCGGACGGACGGCTGGCTCTACCTCGTGAGCCTGACCGGGACGACCGGCGCGCGGACCGAGCTCTCGCCCGCGCTCGCGCCGCTCGTGGAGCGGGCGCGGCGGGCCACGGACGTTCCTTTGTACGCCGGCTTCGGCGTGTCGAGCGCGGCCCAGGCTGCCGCGGCGGCGGAGCTCGCGGACGGCGTCGTCGTCGGCTCGGCGGCGCTCCTCGCGGCCGAGGACGGGCCGAAGGCGCTCGAGAGCTTCGTCGCTCAGCTGCGCGCAGCGCTCGCGTAGCCCGCGAGCCATTCGCGCGCGACGCGCCACGCATCCGAGCCCGGGTCGATGTGCTCGAAGTGGCCGGTGTCCGGGAGCACGACGAGCTCGCACGCGTCGCCCGCCGCACCGGCACGGGAGGCGTAGGACTCGGCGATCGTCATCGAGACGACGTCGTCCCGGGCGCCGTGCAGTACGAGCTGGGGGAGGCCGAGCGGGAGGTGCTCGAGAGGAGATGCATTGTCGTATCCCGCCGCGTTTGCGGCCGGATCGCCGAGGAGGGCGTAGGTGGGCTCGTCGGATGGCGGTAGCTCCGCCGCGAGCCGCAGGTCGAGAACGCCGGCCTGTGAGACGACGGCGCCGATCCGAACGCGTGGATCCGCACCCGGTGTCCCCTCGGCGAGCTTGGGGCGTGCCGCGGCCCAGACGGCAAGCTGCCCGCCCGCCGAGTGGCCGACGGCAGTGACGCGGCGGAGATCGAGCGGAGCCTCGAGATCGGCGAGCGCGTCGACCGCCGCTGCGACGTCGAGGAACGTCTCCGGCCAGCCGCCACCGGCTCCGACGCGCCGGTACTCGATGTTCCACGCCGCGAGACCGTGCGCGGCGAGATCCACGCACAGATCGGTCATGAGCGAGCTGTCGTACCGTGCGCGCCAGTAGCCCCCGTGGATCACGACGACCACCGCATGCGGCCCCGCACCGGCCGGGAGGAAGAGCTCGCCGGTCTGGCTCCGATCGCCGCCGTACAGGTGCACCGAGCGAGCGGCTCCCACGTTTCGGCCCAGGTCTGTGCCCTCCCTTCCCACGCCTACGTGACGACGTAGCCGCGACCTCTGGCGGTTCTCTAGCGAAGCGATCTGAACGCGGCCCGGAGTTCCTCGGAGAACAGCTTCGGCTGTTCCCAGGCCGCGAAGTGGCCGCCCTTGTCGAGCTTGTTGTAGTGGATGAGGTTTGGATACGCCTGCTCCGTCCAGCTCCGCGGCGCCTCGTATTGCTCGCCGGGAAAGACGCTCACGGCCACCGGAATGGAGACGCCCTTGGCATTGAAGAAGCCACCCTTGTACTCCCAGTAGAGACGGGACGCAGAGACCCCCGTGCCCGTCAGCCAGTAGAGCGTGATGTTGTCGAGGATCTCGTCACGGGTCAGCTCGCCCGTGGCGCTCGTGGTCAGGTCCAGAGCGGAGGCGACTGCCGCGGCCGGCTGGCCGTCGGCGTCGTTGTGGTCGAGCAGCCAGGCGGCCAGGCCGACGGGTGAGTCCGCGATGCCGTACAGGGTCTGCGGTCGCGACGCCATCAACCTGGCGTAGTCGACTTGCGTGAACGTTCTCACCAGCTGCTCATAGGCGCGTCGTTCCTCAGCCGAGAGACCGGATGGCGGCGGCTCGCCGGCCTGGAGAGCCTTGTCGACGTCGGCTGGAACGGTTGCGGGCATGTTGGTGTGGATGGCGAGCAGTCCCGCGGGTGCCTGCACGCCCATCTGGTCGACGACGAACGCTCCCCAGTCGCCGCCCTGGGCGACGTAGCGGCCGTAGCCGAGCCGCCTCATCAGCTCGTCCCAGGCTCGGCCCATGCGCTCGGGGCCCCAGCCGGTGCTCGTCGGCTTCCCGGAGAACCCGTAGCCCGGCATCGACGGAATCACCACGTGGAACGCGTCCGCTGCGTCGCCGCCGTACGCGGTGGGGTTCGTCAGCGGGTCGATGATCTTCAGTTGCTCGATGATCGACCCGGGCCATCCGTGGTTGACGACGAGCGGCAACGCGTGCTCGTGATGGGAACGAACGTGAATGAAATGGATGTCGAGCCCGTCGATCTCTGTGACGAACTGCGGCAGCGCGTTCAGGCTCGCCTCGCACGTGCGCCAGTCGTAGTCCGTCATCCAATGGCGCGCGAGCGTCTGGATCATCGCGAGCGGCACGCCCTGGGACTGGTCCGGGACCGTCTCCTTCTCGGGCCAGTTCGTGGCCGCGATGCGCGCGCGAAGGTCCTCCAGGGCCTCGTCCGGGATGTCGACATGGAATGGACGGATATCGATGGCGGTCTCGACAGTGCTAGTCATGAGGGCCTCCGTTGCCTGGTGGGCCGCCGATCATCGCAGTGCCCTGAAGGCGGCACGAACCTCGGTGGCGAATGCGAGCGCCGATCAGCATGCTCAGGGATCCAGGATCCCCATGGCGGGGCCGCACTCGCATCTGCCGAGGCGCCAGCGCTAGCGGGAGTTCGCGAGGACGCTGCGCATCTGCGCCTACGCGACGCCGACCCTGTTGTCGATCAGCGCTGACACCTCGGCAAACTGCACCTGCGGCTCGACGCCGTAGAGCTCGATGATCTGTGCCTTGACCTCCGGCGTGAAGAATGCGCGCGCGGCTGGCTCCGAGTCCCACACGTAGGTGTTGGTGACCGTCCCGGTCTCGTCGTCCCACATGAACACCTTGCTCAGCAGGCCGTCCATGCCCTCGAACATGGGTGCCGCCTGATCGGCGACCGCTGCGGCGCGTTCGCGGTCGAGGTCCTCTCCTGGGCCGATGGTGACGATGACTCCGATCATGCCGCCCCCTCCATGTAGCGATTGACTCATTGAGGGTCGCACATCTCGAGCAACGGTGGAGCCGGAAACGCCTACAGCCCGACTCCATCGAGCCAGCGTTTCCCGGCTCCACTGCTCGACGCCTTGCAAGACTGCGGCCCGGTAGCCGATCGTCCAAGAAGGGAGACCTCATGCGTCGGCGTGTTCGCCGCCCCTCGGCGGCTCTCGTGATCGCCTGCGGCGCATTGCTCGTGGCTCTCAGCGGCACGAGCGTGGCGTCCGTCACTCAGGCCCTGCCACCGAACAGTGTCGGCGAGGTACAGCTTCGCGCGAGCGCTGTCACGTCGGAGAAGGTGAAGGACGAGACCTTGCAGTTCATCGACCTCTCTCCGCGGGCGAGAGCCGCGCTCACTGGACCCCTAGGCCCCGCAGGTCAGCAAGGACCAAAGGGCGACAAGGGCGATCCGGGACCGCCTGGGGTCAGCGGCCTCGAGATCGTCCAAGCCGCGACGCCGCAGAACGCGAACGACGTCAAGACCGTTCGCGCGTACTGTCGAGGCGGAAGGCGCGTGCTTGGCGGCGGTGCGTGGGCGTACAAGAGCGACTTCGGCACCGAGGTCGGTCCCATCGCGCTCCGCGCGAGCTACCCGGTGCGCACAGCACCACCAGGTGGGGGACGCAACAGGGACGGATGGAAAGCGGTCGCAAAGACGATAAGCCCCTACGGCGTGGGCTGGCAGCTCACCTCCTACGCCATCTGCGCTTTCGTGAGCTAGACACCCGTTCCGTTCAGGAGCGTGGCGCGCCAGGCGTCGAGCTCGCCGCGCTCCTCCGATCCGAAGAGTCGTACGCCCGGACTCCCCTTCCTCAGCACTCCCTAACGCGCGACACCGTAGGGCGAACCCAGCGAACGCACATGCGTCGAGGGCCGACGTTTCCGCCGGCCCTCGCATGGTCAGTCGTGGATGTCCGCCGTGGCGGCGTTAGGAGATGTTCGACTTGCCGCCGACCGTGAGCTTCCCGTCCTCGAGGTAGGACGCGCCCGTGTTGCCACTGTGGTTGAAGTTGCCGTGAACCTTCAGACCGGAATAGCCGACGTAGAGGCCTGCGGAGTTGCCGGTGTAGCTGAAGTTGCCGTAGACCTGGCTCTGGGTGATGTCGCCGTAGGCGTAGGGGGCGAAGAAGCCGTTGTAGCCGTTTTCGCCAGCCGAGCCGGTGATCGACAGGTTGCCCTTGATGACCACCGGGTAGTTCACCTGTGTAAAGACGCCGCCGTTCACGCTCACGTTCCGCTCGAACGTCACGTGATGCCAGGTGTAGAGCTTGCCCTCGACCGAGACGTTGCCGGTGACCTTGGCGTACGACAACGTGCACGTCGCACCGGCGGGAACGACGAGGTTGCCGACGACCGTGCCGCTCGGGAGTTCGCTGGTGCAGGTCGTCGCGCCGGGTCCGGCGAAGGCGCTGGAGGCGACGACCGCAGCCGTCGCGCTGACCACGCCGAGCAGCACAAACAGACGCTTCAAAGAGAAACGCTTCATGACTTTTTCGTCCCTTCGTTGAGATTGAGACCCACCAGGCCTGACTCCGATGCGCCGCGTGAGACGCGAGCTACGGTCGTGACCTTGTGCCGTCTTCCTACTTCATTCGACAAAGCGACGGTATCGCGACGCACACGCGCTGTCTGCAACACGAATGAGTCAACTCCGGCGCGCGTCGCAAACAAGAAGGGCCTAGTGCGCCCGGCAGGAATCGAACCTGCCCAACGTTCCCGCCAGAATTGACGTGACGGCCGCTCGGCCCGACCCGCCTACCCGCCGGCGACCCACAAGTACGGCGTCGTCGTCGAGACCTTGATCAATCCCGCTCGCTCGAGGATCGGGCGCGAGACTTCGCTCGAGTCGCTGTGGATCAGCCTCTTGCCAAGCCTAAGCGCTGATCGTGCACGGGCCGCTGTGAGCGCTCGGTAGATCCCGCGCCGACGCCATTCCGGTCGCGTGGCGCCGCCCCAGATCCCGGCGAACTCCGTGGCAGGCACCGGCTCCAGTCGGCCGGAGCTGACGATCTCTCCGTCCGCCTCTGCCACCCAGAGTTCCATCCCATCCGCGAACCCAAGCCGTCGGAGGAGCGCATCAGCCATTTCTTGGGCGAACCCGCCCCCGAAGACCTCTTCCTGCATCGCGCTGAGCGCGCGGACGTCCGGCTCGCTCGTGACCCGCCGGAGGTGGATCCCCCTCGGCAATGGAACTTCCACCGCCAGGAGAGCGGCTTCGCCGATCATGATCGACTCCGGCTCCCCGGGCACGAACCCATTGCGCACGAGCGCGTCGTGAAGCGCCGGCGCGTGATCGTGCGCGCGCGTCTTCCACTCGACCCGGGTTATCCCAGGATCCTTGCGGTAGTGCGCAAGAGCGCCCTCCACCCATTCGGCGAGCACTGCGCCATCCGCGGCTTCGAGATCCCGATAGGTGACGAAGCCCCGACCACCCGCGAACGTCACGAGCCTCAGGGGGCCGAGGCGCGTCACCGTCAGCGCGCTCGGGGTTTCGGAATCCGTACGAAGCTGCCGGTCGTACGCGTCGAGGTACTCCTGCACAGTGGCCATCAGCTCCCACTCTCCAGGCTCGTTCGGCTCGGGTGACATTCCCGAACACTGCCCCACACGAGACTCGTCGGCGTGACTACAGAGTTGTCCTGACCCCCGACCGGCTCTCGAGGCGACATACGCTCGCCCAGGTTGCGGGCCTAGTTCGCTTCGTTTTCCGGATCCTCAGGCTCGATTCGGCCGGACGGACTCTGCTGCGACCGATGAAATCCGCGCCTCGGTGCGGTCGTAACGAGAAAGAGCGCCACGAGGGCAAGGACGAACTCGTGAAAGTGACGACTATGAGGCTCGCTTCCATTGAGAGGAAGCTCCCGTGACCGAAGGAGAATCGAGATGGGAAAGCTGATCGCGACAACGCAGGCCACCCTCGACGGAGTCATAGACCCGGTTGGAGAGTGGGTGCAGCCGGACGGAGACCACGGCGACCACTCGTTCGAGCGTCAGGCGAGATCCAGCGGGCTGGTGCTGGGCCGCAAGACCTACGAGGGCCTGGCGGGATATTGGCCGAGCCAGTCGGGCAGATGGGCGGACATGGTCAACCCGATGCCGAAGTACGTCGGGTCCAGCACCCTGTCCGGCGATCTCGAGTGGAACGCGACCCTGCTCGAGGGAGACCTCGAGGACTCGATCCCGAAGCTGAAGGACGAGGTCGACGGTGATCTGTTCATGCACGGGAGCGGCGAGTTCGCGTATGCCCTCGCCGAGAAGGGCCTGATCGACGAGTACGAGGTCTACCTGAACCCGCTCGTCTGGGGCGAGGGAAACGTCCACGTTCTCGGCGACAGGGGAACCGTCCGGATGGAGCTCGAGGACGTGAAGCGGTTCGACTCCGGAGTTGTGCTCCTCACCTACCTCCCGGCGTCTTGACCGGGGCTGGGGCCGCGAGGCGGCCCCGCGAGGGCTACCGAGGTTCGATGGCGCCTCGAGCTTGAGGCGAAGGTCGTCGATGCGGCTCTCACTACGGAGTAGCGCGAATCCCCGGACATGCTGAGCGTCGATTTGGGATCCGCTCCGCCTCTCGTTCCGTACCGGTCTCCGTCGTCCGACGGGAACGCGGCGCTCCTTTTTGACGGCAGCCGCCCCAGGCAGAAGACTGCCAGCGGACGAGGCGAGAGGTAAACCGTGACAGACGACTCGGCGGAAGAGTTGACCGGACAGACCACGCAGGAAGTCCTCGGGCAGCGCGGTCTGATCTATGGCGGCCTGATCCTCATCGCCTGTGGATGGTGCAGCCGTTCATCACGGCACCATCGCTCGACGCGTCCGCCAAGGTCACCGTCGTCGCGTTCGCGGTGGCGATCCCGCTCCTCGCGGCGCTCGTGATGGTCAACCGTCAGGAGGCATTCCGTGGCCGCCGAACACCGTCCGTCACGGTCACCATCGCTCACGCCGTCGCCCTGCTCGCGGCGTTCATCGGCATCGCCGCAGGCTCCTGGCACATCACCTGGATCGCCGGAGCGACGTTCGTCGCTGCTGCGGTCGTCGCGGTAGGAATCCACTCGGCTGGCTTTTCGCGCGTCGAAGAGCCGGACGATCCGACGTGACTCAACCGGCCTTCGCGAGGAGGGGAACGGGGCCCGCAGGGAGGGGCGACGGCCGGTAGTGCGAGCCGCGCAACGTCGTGAAGACGGACGAATGGCCTGCATTCACGAGGATCGTGACCTGTTCTGAACCCGTCTGAACCAACGTGACCCGCGGGCTCGCTATGCGCCCGGCAGGAATCGAACCTGCGACCTCGCGCTCCGGAGGCGCGCGCTCTATCCCCTGAGCTACGGGCGCGGGGATCCTGCAGTCTAGACGAGGCCTGTCGTAGGCTCCGCTCGTGCCTCTGGCGGACGTCAACGAGACGTACACGGACCTCATCACGACGGTCTTCTCGTCGACCATCGCGGCAAAGGCGTGGTTCGCGACCGCCGCTCTCGCATTCGTCGTCGTGCAGCTCGTGACGGCGGCGCGCATCTACGGCCGGCTCCGCTTCCTGCCGGAGCGAGGCGCCACGATCGCCGTGGCTCACCGCTGGTCGGGCCGGATCGCGTTCCTCCTGACCCTGCCGGTGTTCTTCCACTGCGTGACGATCCTCGGGTTCCAGTCGCCTGACACGCGGGTCGCGATCCACTCGCTCGCCGGCACGTTCGTGTACGGGGTCTTTGCGGCGAAGGTGCTCATCGTCCGCGATCGCGGCCTGCCGGGCTGGGCGCTCCCGGCAGCCGGTCTGAGCCTCGCGTCGACCCTCGTCGTCATCTGGCTCACCTCGAGCCTCTGGTACTTCACGAACGTGAGGTTCGGCTTCTGATGGGTCGGCTGTGGAGGCCGGTGCTCGTCGGAGCGGTGGTCGTGCTCGGGACGTTCGCGCTCGCCCAGGCGCAGATCTTCGAGCCCTCCGCTGCGCCCGAGGAGCCGGCTGCTGCCGGCGACGTGGAGGCGGGCGCCGTCGTCTTCGACGAGCGCTGCGCGGCGTGCCACGGGCCTGGAGGTACAGGCGGCTCGGGCCCGGCTCTCGCAAACACGGGGCTCGACGCGGCGTTCGTCACGGAGCGCGTCCGCGAGGGCGCGGGAATCATGCCCGGCGGCCTCGCGACCGGCCAGGACGAAGCCGACGTCGTCGCGTACGTCGTGTCGATCTCCTCGCCCTAGCACTAGGCTCCGCGCATGGAGGTCGAGGCGCGGATCGTCCGGCTCGAGCTCGCGGAGACCTTCGTCATCGCGCGCGAGTCGACGGACTTCGCGGACGTCGTCCACGTCGCGCTGACGCACGACGGCGTCACCGGCTATGGCGAGGGGGCGCCCGTCGAGCGTTACGACGAGTCGGCGAGAAGCGCGAAGCGGTTCGTCGAGGATCACGCGGCGCTGCTCGGCGCCGACCCGTTCGCGCTCGAGGACATCGGCGAGCGACTCGCGGCCGTCCCGGGCGAGCAGGCGGCGAAGGCCGCGCTCGACGGCGCGCTGCACGACCTCCAGGGCAAGCTGCTCGGGATCGCGACGGCACGCCTGCTCGGAGTGGCGCGCTCGGGCCCGCCGACGTCCTGGACGATCTGGCTCGGAGATCCCGACGACATGGCTCGCCGTGCCGAGAGCGCCGCCTCCTCGTTCAGGCGCCTGAAGCTGAAGCTCGGGGGTCGCGACGGGCTCGACGTCGCGCGAGTCGAGGCGGTGCGCGGCGTCACCGATCTCCCTCTCCAGGTGGACGTGAACGAGGCTTGGACGCTCGAAGAGGCGCTCGACGCGCTGCCGCGGCTCGACGCGCTCGGCGTCGCGTACTGCGAGCAGCCGCTGCGGGCACGCGACGAGGGCGGCGCGACGCTACGCGAGCGCTCGCCGGTGCCGATCTTCGTGGACGAGGACTGCCACACCCTCGCCGACGTCGCGCGCTGCGCGGAGATCGCGCACGGGATCAACATCAAGCTCGCGAAGTCCGGCGGCATCCGTGAGGCGATCCGCATGGCGCACGCCGCGCGAGGCCTGCGCCTCGCGGTCATGCTCGGGTGCATGATCGAGTCCGGCCTCGGGGTTGCTGCTGCCTGCTGCGTCGCGCCGCTCTGCGACCACGTCGACCTCGACGGCAACCTCCTCCTCCGCGAGGACCCCTGTCCGGGCGTGGAGCTCGTCGACGGCGTGCAGGTCCTGTCCACGGGGCCGGGCCTCGGCGTCACCGTGAGCAGTGGCTGAGCGGCCGCGGCGGATCCTGATCCTCGGCGAGGGCTTCTCGCACGACCCGCACTACGGGAAGACGATGCGCGGCATCGTCCGCTACGGCCCCGACCCGGTCGTCGCGATCCTGGACTCGAAGCGGGCCGGGGAGCTGCACGAGGGCATTCCGATCGTCGGGAGCGTGAACGACGCACTCTGTTTCGATCCGACGGTCGCGATCGTCGGGGTCGCGACGCAGGGCGGTCGTTTCCCACCCGCCTGGCGGGAGCTCCTGAAAAGCTGCATCGCGAAGGGCCTCGACGTCGAGAGCGGGCTGCACGAGTTCCTGTCGGAGGATCCTGAGCTCAGCGAGCTCGCCTCACGGTACGGCGTCACGCTGCGCGACCTGCGCAAGCCGCCCTCCGGCCTGAGCGTGCCGACGGGCGCGAACCTCGAGCACGACGCGAGGGTCGTGCTGACCGTCGGCTCCGACTGCGCCATCGGGAAGAAGACCGTCGCCGTCGAGCTCGACCTCGAGGCCCGAAGCCGCGGGCTCGAGTCCGTCTTCGTGCCCACGGGCCAGACCGGCATCGCGATCGCCGGCTGGGGGATCGCGGTCGACGCCGTCGTCGCGGACTTCCTCGCGGGTGCGGCGGAGCGCCTCGTCGTCGAGGGCGTCGAGCGCGGCGGGAAGCTGCTCTTCGTGGAGGGACAGGGCTCCCTCGTCCATCCGATGTACTCGGGGGTGACGCTCGGCCTCGTTCACGGCGCAGCGCCACACGTCTTCGTGCTCTGCCACGTCCCCGGGACTACCGAGATCGACGGCTCGCCCGGCCACCCGATCCCGCCGCTTCCGGAGATCGTGGAGCTCCACGAACGCATGTCGCTGCCGGCGCGCCGGGCCGCGGTTGCCTGCGTCGCTCTCAACACGGCCCGCCTCGAGGAGGTCGCCGCGCGCGAGGCGATCGCCCGCGCCGAGGAGGAGACGGGGCTCCCCGCCGACGACCCGGTTCGCTTCGGCAGCGCGAAGACCCTTGACGCTGTCCTGGCGCGACTCTAGGATCCCGGGCCGCTGGGGAAGGGGCGAGGGGTCGCCCCAGGGATGGGGATATGGGTCGGATAACTGTGGCAATCACGCTGGCTGCGGCGCTCCTCGCTGGGGGGTCGGCAGCGCGTGCCGCGGAGATCGGTGCGAACGACGACACCGGCAAGTACCTGGACGACGCCGGCGCCACGCTCTACACGGACATGGCCGGGCTCGGCCTGCGCCAGATCGTCCTGACCGTCCGCTTCAAGCCGAGCGAGCCGATGACGATCCTCGACAAGCCGCTGCTCGACCGCACGATCCCGGCCGCGTCGGCAGCGGGGATCAAGGTGGTGCTCGCCGTGTACCCGTACCCGCCGCGCGAGGTCGAGGCGGGGCTCGGAAGCCCGTCGCTCTTCGGCTCCTTCGCAGGCGCGCTCGCCTCGATCTACCCCGAGGTGAGGCAGTTCGTGATCGGCAACGAGCCGAACCAGCCGGCGTTCTGGCGCCCGCAGTTCAACAACCGTGGGCGGATGCTCTCGGCACCGGCGTTCGGGCAGTACCTCGCGACCGCCTACGACTCCCTGAAGTCGGTCGACCCGGAGATCGCCGTCCTCGGCGTCGGTCTCTCGCCGCGCGGGAACGACCGTCCACAGGCGAAGAACAACATCTCGACGTCTCCCGTCCGCTTCCTGAGAGCGCTCGGCAACTGGTACCGGGCGAGCGGGCGCGACCTGCCGCTGATGGACGGCTTCAGCTTCCATCCGTACCCGAACAAGGCGACCGACCCGCTCGACCGCGGCTACGGCTGGCCGAACGCGGGGTTCGTCAACCTCGACCGGATCAAGCAGGCGCTCTGGGACGCGTTTCAGGGGACCGGGCAGCCGACCACGCTCGAGGGTCTCGAGATCCATCTCGACGAGGTGGGCTGGCAGGTGGGCACCGCAGGACGGCCGGGCTACAGGGGGCTCGAGAACGTCGATGTGACCGACGAGGTGACGCAGGCTGCGATCTACGCCGACCTCATCCGCCGCGCGGCGTGTGACGAGGACATCGCGGCGGTGAGCTTCTTCGGGTTCCGGGACGACGGGCTGCGCACCGGCTTCCAGGCCGCGCTGCAGCGCCTGGACGGCACCGAGCGTCCTGCCGCCGACGCCGTGCGCACCGCCATCGCGGACACCGCGGGCGGTTGCACCTCGCCCGTGGCGCCGTGGAAGCCGACGACCGGCGTGATCGGCTCGACCGTCGGGTTCCGGCCCTCGTCGGCGGCGATGTCCCTACGGCTGAGGGCGGGGGAGGATGCTCGCGCCCGCATCTGCGTCGGGTCGCCCGTGGCGCGAAAAGGGGACGCCCGGCGCTCGCTGAAGCTGCCCGGCGCACGCTGCCGTGCAGCGATCCTCGTGGGTCATCATCCGCTCGATCTGGAGCTCTCCCGTCCGGCCGCGACGCCGGCCGGGGTGGAGGTCGCGATCGAGCTCACGGCCGAGGCGAACAAGACCCGCCGCACGGTCCACTACCGCACCGCAGGCTCGAAGCGACGCCCTTGACACCCGAACACCTGTTCGTCTATCGTACGAACAGATGTTCGCCAGGATCGTCGCCGTCCTCGCCGTAGCCGTCTTCCTCTGGGCCGTCCTCGCCCGGGACTCGAACGCGACCGGGCCGGAGCGGTACCACGTCGTCCAGGCAGGGGAGACCATGTGGTCGATCGTGGAGGCGACGTACGCCGGCGATCCGCGGGAGGGCGTCTGGAAGCTCCAGCGCCGAAACGAGCTAGATGGCACGACGATCGTGCCTGGCCAACGGCTCGTGCTGCCGTAGCTGGTCCAAGGGGGCTCTGCTGGTACAAGGGGGGAAACCTTGGGTTTCCCCCCTTCCACCGCTGGCACATTCACTGGAAGTTAGGGTGTCGCGAACATGGCTAGCGAGCGCATCCTCGAGCTCCTCCGCCGTCCGGTCGACCTCGCCGAGTTCGACGAGATCCGCGAGCTCTGGAAGGTGCACTCGATCGCCGAGGACAACCGCGATCTCCCCGGTCTCATCTCGACGCTCACCGAGGACTGCGTCTACGAGGTCATGGGGACGGGGGCTCGCTGGGAGGGTCACGAGGGCGCCGCGCGGTTCTACACGGAGCTCCTGACCGCCTTCCCGGACATCCACTTCGACCTCGAGTACATCGTCGTGGGGCCACAGGGCGTGTGCGAGGAGGCTCGCGTGACCGCGACCCACGAGGGGCGCTGGCTCGACAACGAGCCGACGGGCGAGAAGCTCGCCTGGCGCAACGCGATCTTCTTCCCCTGGGATCCCGAGGCGAAGAAGTTCAAGGGCGAGACCGTCTACACGGATCTCGCGATCGGCCGCGGCAACGGCGCGGCGGGCTAGCCGGCCGCGCTCTGCTTCGCCACGCCCGGAGGCAGGACCTCCGTGGGCCTCCGCCGCGCGACCTCGGTGAACGCGTCCACGACGGACGGGCTGAACTGCTTGCCGCGTCCCGTCCGGATCTGCATGAGCGCGTCGTTCAGCGACAGCGCCTGCGCGTACGGGCGGTCGGTGGTCATGGCGTCCCACGCGTCGGCCAGGCCGATGATCGCGGCCTCGAGCGGGATCTCGTCGCCGCTCAGCCCGTCGGGATAGCCGAGGCCGTCCCAGCGCTCGTGGTGGTGCCTGATCGCGGGAACGGCGTCCTCGAAGGACGAGACCTTGGAGACGATCTCCGCGCCGCGCGTCACATGCTCGCGCATGATCGCGGCCTCGACGGGCGCGAGCGGGCCTGCCTTCGTGAGGATCGAGTCCGGGATGCCGATCTTCCCGACGTCGTGGAAGAGCGCGGCGGTCCCCAGCGTGCCGAGCCGCTTCGACGGAAGGCCGAGGTCCCGTCCGACGGCCAGTGCGACGCGCCGCACGCGCTGGGAGTGCCCGGCCGTGTAGGGGTCACGGGCCTCGACCGCGGCGTTCAGGGTCTCGACGGTCTGGAGCAGGGCCTCCTCGAGGAGCTGGGTGGACTCGAGGAGCTCGCGCGTCCTGTTCTGGAACGCGTCGTTCTGGCGAGTCAGCCGCGCGGAGGCGCCGCGCACGAGCAGCGCGAGAGCCAGTGCGAGCACGGCGAAGACCAGGCCGACGGCGATCCAGACCGTTCGGGTTGCGGCTCCGACGCTCTCGTCGAGGATGCGCGGCCTGATGGTGACCTCGGCGACTCCGAGCGGCCGGCCGCGCTCGGCCCGGATCGGGGCCCAGACGACGATCTGCCGCCGGGAGCGGTCGGAGCCGCCCGGGCGGGTCGGCAACTGCGTGACAGCGGCCTGGGCGCCCTTGCCCGAAAGCACGGCGGCGACCTCGGAGGCAGCCTTCGCGGACATGGACCGGCGGTACGTCGACGCGAGCAGCCGCTGCTTCCGCGACCAGACGGAGACTCCGGTCACCGCGCCGTGAGCGCGCACGGTCGCCCGGAGGCGCCGTAGCGCCCGCTCGCCGACGGCGACCCGGTTCCGACGCACGAGGACCGGCGTCAGGACGGAGTCGGTGTAGAGCGCGACATGGTCGGCGTTCACCGCCAGCGCCTCTTCCTCCAGGTTGCTCGAAAGCACGGAGGAGAGGACGACCGCGCCGACCGCGAGGATGGCCGCGGTCGCGAGCAGAAAGGTCCAAAGGAGGGCGAGGGACCTGGCGAGGCCCGCCGAGCGGTAGGCCCGGGGCGACATTCGTCGTCTATCGGCATGACGGAGCGCGACTTTGAGGCCGTTGCCACAGCTTCCGGGGCGAGCAAGCTGCACGCTTTACAATCGGCCGCCGTGGACCTCGACGTCGTCTTCCTCGGGACGTCCGGTTCCACCCCGACGGCCCAGCGCGCTCCTGCGGCCACGCTCGTCCGCCGAGGCGGCGACCGCCTCCTCTTCGACTGCGCGGAGGGCACGCAACGACAGCTGCTGAGGAGCGACGTCGGCCTGCTCGAGCTGCGCGAGGTCTTTTTCACGCACTACCACGCCGACCACTACCTCGGGCTCCCCGGGATGCTCAAGACGTACTCCCTGCGCGGGCGCGACCTACCGCTGACGATCTACGGGCCCCGCGGCCTGAAGGAGCTGCTCTCGACGCTGCGTCGCGTGTTCGGACGCCTCACCTACCCGGTCGACACCGTGGAGCTCGAGGTCGGCGAGAGGCTCGAGCGCGACGAGTACATGCTCGAGACGTTCGGGGTGAACCACGGTGTCTCGGCGGTGGGGTACCGCCTCGTCGAGCACGAGCGGCCGGGTCGCTTCGACGTCGACGTCGCGAACTCGCTCGGCGTGCCCGACGGAGCGGAGCGTGGCGTGCTCCAGCGCGGTTCGCCGGTCACGCTTGCCGACGGCACCGTCGTATCGCCCGAGCAGGTGCTCGGCCCGGCCCGGAGCGGCCGGACGCTCGCCCTCACGGGCGACACGGCGCCGACGCCCTCCGTCATCGAGGCTGCACGTGGCGCAGATGTGCTCGTGCACGAGGCGACGTTCCTCGCCGACGAGCGCGAGCGGGCGCACGAGACACTCCATTCGACGGCGGGCGAGGCGGCCCTCGTCGCCCGCGAGGCCGGGGTGCGCATGCTCGCGCTCACGCACCTGTCGACCCGCTACTTCGGGCACGAGGTCGTCCAGGAGGCGCGCGAGACCTTCACGGACACCGTCGTCCCGCGCGACTTCGACGTCATCGACATCCCGTTCCCGGAACGCGGCGACCCGGTGCTCGTGCGTGCGGGCGCACGGTCGGAGAAGGCTGCGCTAGGGTCCGAGAAGCGATGACGAGCCTCGTGCAGGTCGCAGTCGCAGGCGACGTGACCGAAGCGGAGCAGCTCCAGGAGCTGCTGGCCGTCGCGGGCATCGAGTCACAGCTCGAGGTCGCCACCGAGCACGATCCCGAGGCGACCGACGATCCGCCGCTCAAGGTGCTCGTGCCCGAGACGGACGTCGAGGCCGCGCGCGATGCGATCGAGGCGCTCGTCGAGGAGTCGGGCGAGGACGTCGAGAGCTAGCTAGCCCGCCGTCGCGGGCACCCAGTCGATCCGCGTCGAGCCGATCAGCCCGTCGGTCTCGAGCTCGAACAGGCAGGTTCCTCCGTCCCCGGTCGCCGCGATGGCCGGGCGCCAGGCGCCGCCGGCCGGAATCGCCTGCTCGGCCACGACCTGACCGTTGAGGCGAATGCGCGTCGGAAGCCCCTGCTTGCCGAGCAGCGTGAGCTCGAGCCGTCCAGCGTCGCACGAGAAGACCCGGATGTGGGCGGCCTCCCCTCCGTGCAGGTCGCCGTTCGGGCGCATCCCGATCACGCGCTGGGTCAGGCGAACGGGCGGCTCCGTCTTCCAGAGCGCGATGCCCGGCTGGTCCTCGGTTCCCGCGACCTCGGCAACCTGCTCGCCGGCGACGGTGATACCCAGAGGGGCGGCGAGGTAGGGAGGATCGAGCGGCTCGCCCGTCTCCGTCTGGAGACGTCCGTCGGGAAGCGGGGTGACGAGGACCTGCGGGATGAGACCGGGCGACTCGGCTCCGCGCATGCGCGCAACGGTCGTGATCGACTCGTTCCAGAAGAGCTCGTGCCACGTGCTCGGCCAGAAGCGATCGCCCGTCACGAGCAACGCGGCGCCGCTTGCGCCGCTCGCGTCGATCCAGTTCGTCCCCGCTCCGTCGAACGTGCGCGCCCGCTCGAGGCGTGAGCGGTCAGCGATCTCGTCCGACGCGACGATGGAGCCCGCGACGAATGCGACCGCCACGAGCGCGACGAGCACCGGGGCGAACCTGCGGGGGATGAGGACCGCCAGTGCGAGCAGCAACGCGGCAGCCCCCGCGTACAGCGCCTCGAACGAGCTCTCCTCGAGGACCCCGCGCAGGCGCTCGAGGGCGATCATCGACGGCGCGTCGGGCGCAGTGGCAGGCGTGGCGACGCGGTCGAGGGGGAGGAGCAAGGTAGGCGCTGCGACGGCGATCGCAACGATCGAGGTCGACGGCTGCGGTCTCGGCAGCCCTCGCGCGAGCCAGACGGCAAACACGACGAAGACGGGCGGGGCCACGGAGAGGAGCTGGCGCTCGGTCACGTGGTCGACGAACCGGGAGGCGAAGGCGCTGACCTCGATCACCGTGACAGCGAGGTACGCCGCCGCCGCGGCGACGAGGGCGCGTACGCCGTCGTCCTCCTCCTTCCCCTGGAGCATCTGCCAGGCGAGCACGCCCAGGGCGACGAGGGGCACGGCGATCGTGAGGAGCGCGAGTGAGCCGATGTGCCATGCGATCGAGCGCGCAACGTCGCCGAACGAGTACGAGGTGGCCTCACCGAGCGGTGCGTAGGCGCCCAGCAGCTCGCCGACGCCGCCGATCGCGACGCGGGACGCAACCCACACGACCGCGAGCGCGCCGAACGCGGCGAGGGTCGGCCACATGCGGCGGAACGGAACACTCGAGCGCTCGACGAGGGCAAGGAGCGCGAGTGCGAGGAGGATCACCGCAACGAAGCCGACGGCCTGCAGGCGGGTCGCGAGCGCGAGGCCGATCGCACCCATGAGGAGGGCCTGGTTCGTGAGTGTCGGTCGTCGGAGGCAGCACGCGAGCGCCCACACGGCCAGGGTCGCCACCGGGTAGTAGAGCGCCTCGCTCATCAGGAGGCCGCTGTAGACGAGGCCGGGGATGAGCACGGTGAGGCCCGCCGCCACGAGCGCCCAGCGCGGGCCGGCGAGCGGGCGCGCCCAGAGGAACACGGGAATCGCCGTCGCGGACATGAGGAACGCCTGCAGGAGCTGCACGCCGGTAACCCCGGCGGCGAGGTCGCTCCCGAGGAACGGGATCCCCACGAGCAGCGGGTAGAGGAGGCTGTAGTAGGGGACTGCCTCGCCGAGGACGCTCAGCCCGTCGCCCGCGACGAGGGAGCGTCCGAGCAGGCCGTAGAGCGGCTCGTCGGGCGCTATCCAGGGCGCCGCGATGTCGCGGGAGAGCGCGAAGCGGACCGCCGTCGACACGAGCACGAGAGCGGCGAGCGCGAGTACTGCAGGCGCCAGCAACCCCGGCCTCGGCGTCGAGCGATCGAGACCGTCGCGTCCCTGCACCGGGGGAAGCGTGCCAGCGGCGGAGGATGAGCGACCTGCGAACCGCCGAAGGCGACGTCGCAAGCGCTCGCTAGACTGCCGAGACCTTTAACCCGGTCCAGAGAGGCCGGAAAGGAGCAAGGTGACGACGCAGCACCGGGATTCAGCTCCCGAGTCCCCTGTCGGCCGCGAGGCCGAGTCCGGGAACGGAAGCAAGGCGGCGAGGGTGGTCCTCGACGCCGAGACGATCTCGAAGTCCCTCTCCCGGATCGCGCACGAGATCGTCGAGCGTTCGAGCGGACCGGATCGAGACGGGCTCGACCAGGTCGCGCTCATCGGCATCCAGACCCGCGGAGTGCCGCTCGCCTCGCGCCTGCGGCGCCTCGTCGCCGAGCGCGGGGGAGTGGAGCTCGAGCTCGGCGCGCTCGACATCACCTTCCACCGCGACGACGTCCATGTCCGCGACGGTGGGCGCGCCCCCGGCCGCCAGCCGGTCGTGCGCGCGACGAGCATCCCGTTCTCTCTCGAGGCCAAGACGATCGTCCTCGTCGACGACGTCCTCTACACGGGCCGCACGATCAGGGCGGCGATCGATGCGCTCCTCGAGTTCGGGCGGCCGGCGCGCGTTCAGCTCGCGGTCCTCGTCGACCGCGGCCACCGTGAGCTCCCGATCCGGCCGGACTACGTCGGCAAGAACCTGCCGACGGCGCGCACGGAGCGGATCCAGGTGGAGCTCGTCGAGGTGGACGAGGTCGACCGCGTGCTCCTTCTGCGCGAGGCGGAGGATCTCCATGCCTGAGCTGCGCGTGCCCCCGCCTCCGCGGCGCCACCTGCTCTCCGTGCGGGACCTCGGAAGTGACGACGTCCAGCGGATCCTCGAGACCGCGCGCAGCATGGCGTCTGCGCTCGATCGCGAGGTGAAGAAGCTGCCGACGCTCCGCGGGCGGACGGTCGTCCACCTCTTCTACGAGTCCTCGACCCGCACCCTCGCGAGCTTCGAGCTCGCCGCGAAGCGACTCTCGGCGGACACGATGTCGCTACGTTCGTCTGGCTCGTCCGTGGACAAGGGCGAGTCGCTCAAGGACACGGCGCTCACGCTCTCGGCGTACGACCCGGACGTCATCGTCATCCGGCACCCCTCGATCGGCGCTCCCGACCTCGTCGCGCGCGCGAGCGAGGCGCACGTCGTGAACGCGGGCGACGGGAAGCACCAGCACCCGACGCAGGCGCTCCTCGACCTGTACACGATCGAGGACGCGCTCGGACGTCTGGCCGGCGTGCACGTCGCGATCGTCGGGGACGTGCTCCACTCGCGCGTCGCCCGCTCGCTCCTGCAGGCGCTGGAGCTCGTCGGTGCCCGCTCGACCCTCGTCGCGCCTCCGACGCTGCTCCCGCGCGGGATCGAGGCGCTCGGTTGCGAGGTCTCCACGGACATCGCGAGCATCGCGGACGCGGACGTCGTCTACGTCCTCCGCATGCAACGCGAGCGCATGCAGCCTGGAGAGGCGTTCGTGCCGTCGCTGCGCGAGTTCGCGGCGCTGTACGGGATCACGCCGGAGCGCGTCCGGCCGGGTCAGGTCGTGATGCACCCCGGGCCGATGAACCGCGGCGTCGAGATCGACCCGCGGGTCGCGGACTCACCGGCGGCACTCGTGACCGACCAGGTGCGCTTCGGCCTCGTCGTGCGCATGGCGGTGCTCTACGACCTGCTCACTACGGCCCCTGCGCCCGTCCGGGAAGCGGTCGAGGTCGCGTGACGCTCTTCTCCCGCAACGGGCGTGGTGACTCGCTCACCCTGGAGGGCAGAGTCGTCGCTCCGGCGCAGCGCATCGACGAGTGCCTGCGGCTAACGGTCGAGGACGGCTTCATCACGCAGATCGACCCGGCCGCAGCGAGCGAGCTCGTGCTCGCACCCGGCTTCGTCGACCCCCACGTCCACCTGCGGACGCCCGGGCGCGAGGACGAGGAGACGATCCGGACCGGAACCGAGGCAGCAGCGGCCGGCGGCTACTGCGCGATCCTCGCGATGCCGAACACCGACCCCGTCGTCGACTCGGCGGCGGTGCTCGGGTCGCTCGTCGAGCGCGCACGCGAGGAGGCCGTGATCCCGACCGGGTTCATGGCTGCGATCAGCAAGGGTCAGCAGGGGGCGGAGCTGACGGAGATGGTCGAGCTCTCCGAGGCGGGTGCCTCCGCGTTCACGGACGACGGCCTCCCAGTCGTCTCGGCCGGTCTGCTGCGCCGCGCGCTGCAGTACAGCGAGCTCGCCGGGCGCCCGCTGGCGCTCCACTGCGAGGATCCCGACCTCTCGCGAGGCGGGCACGCGCACGAGGGCTCGGTGGCGGCGGAGATCGGGCTCGGCGGCTACCCGTCGATCGCGGAGAGCGTCATGGTCGAGCGCGACCTCGCGCTCGCGGAGTTCGAGCGGCGCCCGCTGCACGTGATGCACATGTCGGCGCGGGAATCGGTGACAGCGCTTCGCGCCGCGCAGGCTGCCGGTGTCACGGCCACCGGCGAGGTGACCCCGCACCACCTGTGCCTCACGGACGAGGCGCTCCGGTCGCTCGACCCGAACGTGAAGATGAACCCGCCTTTGCGCGCGGAGGACGACCGGGTGACGCTCGTCGAGGCGCTGCGGGACGGGACGATCTCCGCCGTCGCCACCGACCACGCCCCGCATGCGCAACACGAGAAAGACGTGCCCTTCGAAGAGGCGCCGTTCGGCGTGACCGGGCTCGAGACCGCATTCCCGGCGCTGTACACGCACCTCGTCGCACCGGGGGTGCTCTCCCTCGAGACCTTGCTCGAGCGCATGTCCGAGGGCCCAGCGCGCGCCCTCGGCCTCCCGGAGCCCCGGATCGAGGTCGGCGCGCGCGCGAACGTCGTCCAGCTCGATCTCTCGGCCGAATGGACCGTGCGTGCCGAGGGCTTCCGCTCGCGGTCGCAGAACTCGTGGCTCCTCGGCGCGACGCTTCGCGGTCGCGTGCTCCGCACCGTGGCGGACGGGCGCGAGGTGTTCGCCGCGTGAGCCGGGGCTACCTCCTCCTCGAGGACGGGACGGTGTTCCCGGGGCGCTCGGTGGCTGCCGACGGGATCGCCTTCGGCGAGGCCGTGTTCACGACTGCCATGACCGGCTACCAGGAGACGGTCACGGATCCGAGCTACGCCGAGCAGCTCGTCTGCTTCACCGCGCCCATGGTCGGGAACTACGGTGTGGCCGACGAGCGCTCCGAGTCCGACCGTCCACACGCGAACGCCGCGATCATGCGGAGGCTCGGAGGCCCCGAGTGGGCCGCCTGGCTCGCGGAGCACGGTCTCGTCGGCCTGGAGGACGTCGACACGCGAGCGCTCGTGCTCAGGCTCCGTGACGGCGGCGCGGCTCGCGCGGTCGCCGTCTCGGACGAGAGCCTGCTCGGGGTCGAGGACGCGCTCGACCAGGTCCGGGCGCAGCCGCTGATGGAGGGCCATGCCCTCGTCGCGTCGGTCTCCACGAAGACCGCGTACTCGGCGGGCGAAGCGGGAGGGCCTCGCATCGCCCTCGTCGACTACGGGACGAAGCGCTCCATCGTGCGCCGGCTCCAGCAGGCGGGCGCCGCGGTGACCGTCCATCCGCACGACGCGGAGGCGGACGCGCTCGCGGAGTACGACGGCGTCGTCCTCTCGAACGGGCCGGGCGACCCCGAGCCGCTGCACGGTGAGGTGGAGACCGTGCGCCGGCTGCTCGGGCGCACGCCGATCCTCGGCATCTGCCTCGGCCACCAGCTGCTCGCGCTCGCCACCGACCATCGCACGTACAAGCTGCCCTTCGGCCATCGCGGCGCGAATCACCCCGTGCTCGAGCGCTCCACCGGCCGGGTGCTCGTGACGAGCCAGAACCACGGGTTCGCGGTCGAGCCTTCCGAGGGGCGCGAGGAGACGCACGTCTCGCTCTACGACGGCACCGTCGAAGGCCTTGACTTTCCGGAGCTCCGCGCGCGCTCGGTGCAGTTCCATCCCGAGGCGGGGCCGGGCCCGCACGATGCCTGGCCGATCCTCGAGTCCTGGGTCGAGGAGCTTCGCTAGTGCCCGCCCGGCGTGACCTCGAGAGCATCTGCGTCATCGGCTCCGGTCCGATCGTCATCGGCCAGGCGTGCGAGTTCGACTACTCGGGCTGTCAGGCGCTGAAGGTGCTCCGCGAGGACGGATACCGGACGATCGTCGTCAACTCGAACCCGGCGACGATCATGACCGACCCCGGGTTCGCGGACCGAACGTACATCGAGCCGCTCGACCTCGCCGGCGTCGCGTCGGTGCTCGAGCGGGAACGGCCGGACGCGCTACTGCCGACGCTCGGCGGCCAGACCGCCCTCAATCTCGCGGTGGAGCTCGCGGAGAGCGGCGTGCTCGACGACCTCGGCGTGGAGCTCATCGGCGCGCCGGTCGACGTCATCCGCCGCGCCGAGGACCGCGAGGAGTTCCGCACTGCGGTCCTGAGCTGCGGCCTCAGCGTGCCGTCCTCGCGGATCATCACGTCGCTCGACGAGCTCGACGAGGTGCCGCTCCCGGTCGTCATTCGGCCCGCCTTCACGCTCGGCGGCCATGGCGGCGGGTTCGCGGAGGATCCCGCCGGTCTGCGGCGGCAGGCACAGCGTGGCCTCGCCGAGTCTCCCATCGGGCAGGTGCTGGTCGAGGAGTCGGTCCGCGGCTGGGACGAGTTCGAGCTCGAGCTGATGCGCGACCGCCTCGACAACGTCGTCGTCGTGTGCTCGATCGAGAATCTCGACCCGATGGGCGTCCATACGGGCGACTCCGTGACCGTCGCGCCGCAGATGACGCTCTCCGACGAGGCCTACCAGGAGCTCCGGGACGCCGCGGTCGCGGTGATCCGTGCGGTCGGCGTCGAGACGGGCGGCTCCAACATCCAGTTCGCGCGCCACCGCGAGACGGGCGAGCTGCGCGTGATCGAGATGAACCCACGCGTCTCTCGTTCCTCCGCGCTCGCGTCGAAGGCAACGGGCTACCCGATCGCCAAGGTCGCCGCGAAGCTTGCGGTCGGCTACACGCTCGACGAGATCCCGAACGACCTCACGAAGACGACGCCTGCAAGCTTCGAGCCGACCCTCGACTACGTCGTCGTCAAGTTTCCGCGCTTCGCGTTCGAGAAGTTCCCCGGCGCCGATCCGACGCTCGGAACGCAGATGAAGTCCGTCGGAGAGGCGATGGGCATCGGGAGGACGTTCGGCGAGGCGCTCCTGAAGGCGTTCGGCTCGCGGGAGCTCGACCAGGGCTCTCCGACGCCCTGGGAGAGCCTGGACGACGAGCACCTACCGGCCGATCTCCACCCCTGGTTCCGAGAGCAGATCGCTCTCAGCAAGGCCGAGCTCGCATCGGGGGACCTCGCCCGGGCGAAGCGGGCGGGGTGGGGCGACGACTCGATCGGCGCCACGCTCGGCCTGAGCGGCGCCGAGGTCCGTCGATTGCGGCACGAGCAGGGGATTCGTCCGGCGTTCCGGCGGGTCGACTCGTGCGCCGGTGAGGTCGAGGCGGCCTCGAACTACTTCTACTCGACCTGGGGAGAGGACGACGAGGCGGCGCCTTCCGGCGACAAACCGCGCGTCGTGATCCTCGGCTCCGGGCCGAACCGCATCGGACAGGGAATCGAGTTCGACTACTGCTGCGTCCACGCCGCCCAGACCTTCCGCGCGCTCGGCTACGAGGCCGTGATGGTCAACTGCAACCCCGAGACGGTCTCGACCGACTACGACACGTCCGATCGCCTCTACTTCGAGCCGCTCTCGCCGGAGGAGGTGCTCGCGGTGTGCGACCGTGAGCAGCCGGTTGGCGTCGTCACGCAATTCGGGGGCCAGACTCCGCTCCGGCTCGCCCGGCACATCGAGGAGGCGGGCTACCGGATCCTCGGGACGCCGCACGACTCGATCGACCTCGCCGAAGACCGTGAGCGCTTCGGATCGCTCGCCCGCGACCTCGGCATCCGCTGCCCGCCGTGGGCCACCGTCACCGGCGAGCGCGAGGCCATCGCTGCCGCCGACGTCATCGGCTACCCGGTGCTCGTCCGGCCCTCCTACGTGCTCGGCGGCCGCGCCATGCGCATCTGTTACGACGACGACGAGCTCGCGTCGGCGATGTCGGCGGTACACGGGCCGGTGCTTCTCGACCGCTTCGTGGAGCACGCGATCGAGCTCGACGTGGACGCGCTCTGCGACGGGGAGGAGGTCCTCATCGGCGCCGTCATGCAGCACGTCGAGGAGGCGGGAGTCCACTCCGGGGACTCGGCCTGCGTGCTACCCGCCCCGTCGCTGACGCTCGCCGCAGCGCTCGAGGTCGAGCACGTCGTGCGCCGCCTGGGCCCGGCGCTCGGGGTCGTGGGCCTCCTGAACGTCCAGCTCGCCATTGCGGACAGCACGGTCTATGTGCTCGAGGTCAACCCGCGCGCGTCGCGCACCGTTCCGTTCGCGAGCAAGGCCATCGGGCTCAACCTCGTGGACGCGGCGTGCAAGCTTGCCGCGGGACAGAAGCTCACCGAGCTCGAGCTCGGCGTCCCACGGCCGACGCAGGTGAGCGTGAAGGCCGCCGTCCTCCCGTTCTCCCGCTTCCCGGGCGCCGATCCCGTCCTCGGGCCCGAGATGCGCTCGACGGGCGAGGTGATGGCGAGCGCCGCCGACCTCCCGACCGCGCTCGCGAAGGCGGAGCGGGCCGCCGGCAGGCCGCTGCCGACGTCGGGAACGGCGTTCCTGTCCGTACGCGACGAGGACAAGCCGGCGGCGGTGCCGGTCGCGGCCGCGCTCGCCGGGCTCGGCTTCGACCTCGTCGCGACCGAGGGAACGGGTCGCACGCTGCGCGCGGCGGGCCTCGACGTGGCAGAGGTGGCAAAGGTCGCGGACGCGGTCTCGGACGAAGACACGGTCGTCGATCTCGTGCGCCGGGGGCGCTGCGACCTGATCGTGAACACGCCGCAGGGCAGCGGCGCCCGCGCGGACGGCTACCTCATCCGGGAGGCGGCGCTCGTCGCGCGTGTCCCGTGCATCACCACGATCTCCGGCGCTGCGGCCGCGGTTCACGCGATCGCGAACGCCCGCGCGGAGTCGGCTCTCTCGCTCCAGGAGCGCATCGGGATCGAGGCGTGACCGGCCACCCGGGCGTCGAAGCCCTGCCAAGTGTCAATTTGACACTTGGCGGAAGAGATGCTCGCCGCGCGCGGCTGCGCGTCCTCGGGACCGAGCAGCTCGTGCCGTACACGCTCCTCCGGCTCGAGCGGGGCGAGCTCGAGCCCGGCACTCCGGGGCAGTTCTTCATGCTGGAGGCGCCCGGTCGGGTGCTCCCTCGCCCGATGAGCCTGTGCCTCGCGCCGGCAGGGGAGCTCGGCTTCCTCATCGACCCGATCGGCCCCGGTACGCGTTCCCTCTGCGAGCTCGAGGAAGGCGACGCGATCCACGTCCTCGGGCCGCTGGGGAACGGCTTCGACCTCTCCGTCGCACGGCCTCTGCTCGTCGGCGGCGGGATCGGGATCGCTCCCCTCCCGTACCTCTCGGAGGCGCTCGGAGAGCCGCCGGCCGTCCTCGGCTTCCGGAGCGAGCTCCACGCCGCGGCTGCCGCCCTGCTCCCGCACGCGGAGATCGCGATCGAGCCGACGCTCGTGACCGAGCTCCTGCCCCAGGATCCGGGCGACGTCCTCGCCTGCGGCCCGGAGCCGATGCTCGAGGCGCTCGCGGAGCTCGTTCCGGGCGCCCAGCTCGCGTGGGAGGCCCCGATGGCGTGTGGCTACGGCGCCTGCTACGGCTGCGTCGTCGAGATCGACGCGCACTACGAGCGTCTGTGCGTCGCCGGACCCGTCCTGCGGGAGCGGGTCGCGGCATGACGTCGCTCCCGATCCTCAACGCCAGCGGGTGTCTCGATGCACTCACCGCGCCGGAGGTCGCTCGCAGCCTGGACGCCTTCGTGACGAAGACCGTCACGCCGCTTCCGCGCGAGGGGAATGCGCCCCCGCGGATCGCCGAGACGGACCACGGGATGGTGAACTCGATCGGGCTCCAGAATCCGGGCATCGAGGCGTTCCTCGAGCGCGTCCTGCCGCGCCTGAGCGCGCTCCCGGTGCCCGTCTGGGTATCCGTCGGCGGTTTCTCGGCCCATGACTACGTCTCGGTGTGCGAGCAGCTCGACGCACACGCCGACATCGCGACCATCGAGCTGAACCTGTCCTGTCCGAACGTCGAGGAGGCTCCGGAGGCGGCCGCGGAGCTCGTGCAGGCCGCTCGAGCGGCGACAGGCAAGCCGCTGTACGCGAAGCTCTCCCCGGCCACCTGGGACATCGCCGAGGCTGCGAGGGCCGTCGCACATGCCGGCGCCGACGGGCTCTCCCTTGTGAACACGATCCGCGGACTCGCGCTCGACCCGCGGACGCGCTCGTCGGTCCTCGGCACGGGAACGGGGGGCTACTCGGGACCGGCGCTGCGCCCGGTCGCGCTCGCGTGCGTGCACGCGTGCTCGAGGGCCGTGTCGCTGCCCATCGTGGGCATGGGCGGAGTGACCAGCGGACGCGACGCCGCGGACTTCGCAGCCGTCGGCGCGAGCGCCGTCGCGCTCGGGACCATCCTCTTCGCCGACCCTGCCGCGCCCGCGAGGGTGCGCGGGGAGCTGGACGCGGAAGTCGTGGCCGGCGCGGACCGGGACGCGGGGCCGGGAGAGCAGGATCGTCGTCGCCGCGCGAGGTCTGTCGCCTAGTCAGCAGATCAGGCAACTTAAAAAGTCCTGCAAATCGCCCGAAAAGTTCCTGCTTGACGCGCGGGGCGATGTTGCTAGACTCGTGCGGCTCATGGTCACGTCGAAGACGCACGCCCAGGCGCCCGCCCGTTCGCTCGACCAGCGGATGGAGGCGCTCCAAAGGGCCAACGACGTGAGAGTCCGGCGCGCGCAGCTCAAGCGAGACCTCAAGGCGGGGCACGTCCACATCGAGGAGATCCTGCTCACGCCGCCCGAGTTCGTCTCGACGGCGAAGGTCTTCGACATGCTCATGGCCGTGCCCAAGTTCGGGCGCGTGAAGGCTGCCCGCCTCCTCAACACGTGCCGGATCAGCCAGTCCAAGACCGTCGGCGGCCTCTCCGAGCGCCAGCGCACCGAGCTCGTCGACCTCTTCAACCACCGCTCCTAAGCCGGCGGTGCCGTTGAGGCCCGTCTTCGTCGTAACGGGCCCGTCGGGGGCCGGCAAGGGCACTCTGATCAAGGGCCTCGTCGAGCGCATCCCCGCGCTCGAGGTCGCGATCTCGGCGACGACGCGTCCGCAGCGGCCGGGGGAGGTGGACGGGCGCGAGTACTGGTTCCTGAGCGACGAGGAGTTCGAGGGCCGCGTGCAGGCGGGCGAGTTCCTCGAGCACGTTCCCTACGTCTCGGGCAAGCGCTACGGGACGTTGAGGTCGGAGATGGAGCGGATTGCCGACGAGGGACGCGTGTGCGTGCTCGAGCTCGAGCTCGACGGCGCGCTGACCGTGCAGGAGGACGTGGAGTGCAGCGTCACGATCTTCATCGCGGCCGATCTCGCCGAGCTCGAGCGCCGACTACGTGACCGTGCGACCGAGAGCACGGGCGAGATCGGCGAGCGGATCGAGCTTGCGCGCCAGCAGTTCACGCAGGCACACCTGTTCCGCTACATGGTGCGAAACGACGACCTCGAGCGGGCGACGGCTGCGCTCACGGCGATCGTCGAATGCGAGCTCGCTCTCGCAGGTACCATGTCCCGTCCATGATCCATCCACGCATAGACGAGCTGCTGGAGAAGGTCGATTCCCGGTACGCCCTCGTCATCGTCGCCGCCAAGCGCGCGCGCCAGATCAACAACTATCACCACCAGCTCGGCGAGGGCATGGGCTTCGAGGAAGCCCCACCGCCGCTGATCGAGTCCCGCTCGAAGAACTACCTCACGATGTCCATGGAGGAAGTCGCGGGCGGCAAGATCACGTACAAGTACCCGCCCGTCTAGCCGGAGGCAGCCTATGGCTCGCATCCTGGTGGGAGTCACCGGCGGGATTGCGTCCTACAAGGCATGCACGCTCGTGCGCCTGCTCGTTCGAGCGGGGCACGACGTCTACCCGCTCGTGACCGAAGGCGCGGCGCGGTTCGTCGCGCCCGAGACGTTCTTCGCGCTCGCGCGCACGTCGCCGACGGACGATCCGTATCCCCACCTCGAGAGCGCAGACCTGCTCGTCGTCGCTCCGTTGACGGCCAACACGTTGGCGCGGTTCGCCCACGGGCTCGCCGACGACCTGCTCACGGAGGCAGCGCTCGCGCACGACGGCCCGGTCCTCGTCGCACCCGCGATGAACGTGCGCATGTGGCTGCACCCCGCGACGCAGGCGAACGCGGAGACGCTGCGCGCCCGCGGCGTCGTGTTCGTCGGGCCCGCAGAGGGGGAACTCGCAGAGGGTGAGGTGGGTCCCGGGCGAATGGCTGAGCCAGAGGAGATCGCGGCTGCGGTGGACGCGGCATTGGCGGGCGGATCGAGTGCCGGTTCCGGCGCGCTGGCGGGCCGAAGCGTCGTCGTCTCGGCCGGAGGCACGCGCGAGCAGCTCGATGCGGTGCGGTTCCTCGGCAACCGCTCGTCGGGGAAGATGGGCGTCGCCGTCGCCGAGGAGGCGAGGAAGCGGGGTGCCGATGTGACGCTCCTGGCCGCCAATCTCGCAGTTCCCGCTCCCGCGCGGGTCACCGTCGTGCAGACGCCGACGGCGGCAGACCTCGAGCGCGAGGCGCTCGCCCGTGGCGATGCCGACGTCATCGTCATGGCGGCTGCGGTCGCGGACTACCGCCCTGTCGCCCCGGAGGCCGCAAAGCGGCCGAAGGACGGCCAGAACTGGACGGTCGAGCTCTCGCCGACCACGGACGTCCTCGCCGCGCTCGGCGCAAGCCGGAAGGCCGGTCAGGTCCTCGTGGGCTTTGCCGCGGACGGTGCGGGCGCAGGTCTCGAGCGCGCACGCGAGAAGCGCATCGCGAAGAGTGCCGACCTCATCGTCTTCAACGACATCAGCCGGTCGGACATCGGGTTCGACACGGACGAGAACGAGGTGACGCTCGTCTCGAACGGAACCGAGCAGAAGGTCGCCAAAGCCCCGAAGAGCCGGATCGCCGCCGCCGTGCTCGACGAGGTGGAGAGGCTCCTGACCGCCCGATGACCGACAGCGCAGCCGCACGCGACGTTGCAACACCCGCCTCCGCGGCCGACGTCGTCCAGCGCGTCGTGTCGAATCTCGAGCGGGCAGTGCGCGCGCCGCAGGAGATGCTCGAGCTGTGCGTCCTCTGCCTGCTCGCGGAGGGGCACGTGATCATCGAGGACTTCCCGGGCGTAGGCAAGACGATGCTCGCGAAGTCGCTCGCACGCTCGCTCCATCTCTCGTTCTCACGGCTCCAGTTCACCCCGGACCTGCTTCCGAGCGACGTCACGGGCGTGAACGTCTTCAACCAGCGCACGAACGAGTTCGAGTTCCGGCCCGGGCCCGTCTTCGCGAACGTGCTGCTCGTGGACGAGATCAACCGCGCTTCTCCGAAGACGCAGTCGGCGCTCCTCGAGGCCATGCAGGAGTGCCAGGTGACGATCGACGGCGAGACGTATGGGATCGAGCTCCCCTTCCTGGTCATCGCGACCCAGAACCCGATCGAGTACGAGGGGACGTACCCGCTCCCGGAGGCGCAGCTCGACCGCTTCGCGGCGCGGATCTCGCTCGGCTACCCGCCGCTCGCCGAGGAGGCCCGGATGCTCGAGGAGCAGACGACGGCGCCGCCGCTCGACGACCTCCAGGCCGTGGTCCGCCAGGGCGAGGTGCTCGACGCCGTCGAGGCCGCCCGGCGGGTGTTCGTCGAGGAGAGCGTCAACCACTACGTCGTCTCGCTCCTGCGCCACACACGGGCAAACCCGCAGCTCGCGCTCGGTGCGAGCCCGCGGTCCGGGATCGCGCTGCTGCGCGTCGCGAAGGCGCGCGCCGTCGCCCGCGGCCGGGACTACGTGCTCCCCGAGGACGTTCAGGGCATCGCCGTCGCCGTGCTCGCGCACCGGCTGATCGTCGCCCCGGAAGCAAGGGCCGCAGGTCTCGGGGCCGCCGAGGCGGTGCAGCGGGCACTCGACGAGACGCCGGTTCCGGTGTGATGCGCAGCGGCGGTGCGCTCCTGCTCGGCGGGGTCGTGCTCGGCGCCGCGATCGTCTTTGCTTCCCGACCGCTCGGCGTGGCGGGGCTCGGGGTGCTGCTCGCCGGGATCGTCGCCCGCGCGTGGGTTTCCCTGGCCGGCTCGCCCGTGGACGTGCGGGCGCTGATCATCCCGGATCCCGCGACCGAGGGCGACCGCGTTGCTTTGCGGATCGAGGCACACGCGGGCTCGCGTTTCCCGCTCGGCTCGGCGGTCGTCGCCGGCACGCTCGAAGGGGTCGGGGCCTACGAGTGCCGCCTGTGGAAGCGGGGGAGGGAGCTGACCGGCGAGCTCGCCCTCGGCGCCTTGCCGCGGGGGCGGTTCGCGAGCGAGGACGCGCGGATCGAGGTGCGCGACCCACTCGGGCTCGAGGTGCGCTCGCGGCCGCTCGGGATCAGAGTGAACGCGCTCGTCCATCCGCGCCTCGTCGAGCTCGAGACGCTCTTCGACGACGCTGGCCGGATGCCGGGCGACAGCCGCCGCTTCCTTCTCCGCCGCCCCTCCGGGTTCGATTTCCACTCGGTGCGCGAGTACGAGGAGGGGGAGTCGCTGCGCCGTGTCCACTGGCCGACGACGGCCCGGCGGGGACAGCTGATGGTGAAGGAGCTCGAGGACGCGCCTCGCGAGTCGCTCGTGATCGTCCTGGACTGCGACGCAGCCGGCGCGGTCGGCGACCCGCCGGACTCGAGCTTCGAGGTCGCGGTCCGCGCGGCAGGCTCGATCCTGCGTGCGCACGTCGTTCGGGGCCGCCGCGGGTCCTTGCTGACCACGCATGCCGATGCGGTGACGTGCGCGTCGTCGCTCGAGGGCGAGTTCGGAGGAGTGCTCGGGACGCTCGCCTGCGTGAACGCCACCGCGCCGCAGGACCTCGCACGCTTCCTCGACCACGCCCCGAAGACGGTCGAGCGCGCAGCGCAGCTCGTGCTCGTGACCGCGACCCAGAGCCAGGCAGCCGCGAAACGGCTCCTAGCGCTGTCCACGCGGCGCGCGGTCGCCGTCGTCTGGATCGACGCCCCGAGCTTCGCTGGACGGCCGAGTCGGGCCGTCCCGGCGTTGCTTCAGCTCTCCTCGGCCGGGATCCCGTTGGCTGTGGTGCGGCGGGGCGACGATCTCGCGGCAGCTCTTGCGGCGCCGCGGAAGGAGGCGCTCGCCAGTGGGTAGCGCTGCGCTCCGGACGCTCGCAGCGGCGTCGCTGCCGGCGGTTGCCATCGTCGTCTCCTGGGGCCGCCTCGAGGAGCCGCGGCGGTCCGGGGAGCTCCTGCTCGTCGCGGCGCTCGCGCTCCTGCCGGCGCTCTTCCGCTCGTGGGCGACCCGAATCGCGGTCGCAGCCCTGTCGTTCGGCGTCACCGTCTGGATCGCGTTCGGAGCCCGGCCCTGGGAGCTGGTGCCCGGCCGCGACGAGCCCGTCGTCCGCCCGCTCCTCGACGGGTTCGGCAAGGGAGTCGGCGACTACTACGACATCGTCGTGCCGTTCGACCCGGCGCGCCGTCCGGAGATGGAAGGCGTGCTCATCCTGGCCGTCTTCGCCTTCGTCGCCACGATCTCCCTGCTCGTTGCCGCAAGACAGCCTCTGGCCGCGGCCGCGGTCACGATCGCCGGGGCGGGATGGCCCGCAACGCTCGTCGACGACGCCGCGATCGCCGTCGGCACGCTCGCGCTTGCCGGTGCGCTCTCGATCGCGCTCGTCCTGCGCGCACGGTCGACGGAGGCACTCGTGGGCGGGATCGCCGTCGCCGCACTCGTCGTCGCGGGCGCGGCCTGGGCGTCGTCCGCGACGTCGTTCACGCGCGAGGCCGTCGTCGACTGGCAGGCCTGGAACGTGCGTGGGCCGGCGCCTCGTGCGACCGGAGTGCGCTTCATCTGGGACGCGCAGTACGACGGAATCGCGTTCCCGCCGACGACGACGGAGGTGCTGCGCATCCGAGGGACCGACCGGGCCCAGTACTGGCGGGCCTCGACGCTCAACGAGTTCATCGCGGATCGCTGGTACGAGGACCTCTCGTTCGTCCTGACGCGCGGCGCCGGCGGCAACCTCGTCCTCGACGAGCTTGCGCCGCGCGCGGCGCGGGACGAGGAGGAGTGGCTCGAGCAGCAGGTCGAGGTGCGCGCGCTCGTCGACGACCGCCTCGTCTCTGCCGGCTTGCCCGTCTCCGTGGAAGCGCCCTCGCTCGGGACGCTCTTCACGTTCGCCGGCGGGATCATCCGGGCGCAGCGGAACCTGCCGAGAGGGGCGCGGTACAAGGTGTGGAGCTACGTCGCGGATCCTGCGCCCGAAGCCCTCGAGCAGGCCTCCGCGAGCTATCCGAGCGCTGCACGGAAGTTCATGACGCTCTGGGGGCGCGAGTTGCCGCGTTTCGGCGCGCCGAAACGCGACCGGGCCGTGGGCGAGATCCTCGACGACCCGTCGTACTCCGACCTCGGCGCGTACCGGCCGCTGTACGAGCGCGCACGGCGCATCACCGAGGGCGCTGGTTCGCCATACGCCGCTGTCCTGGCCATCGAGTCGTGGCTGCGCCAGCGCGGCGGGTTCGTCTACGACGAGCAACCGCCGATCAGCGATCGGCCGCCGCTGATCCAGTTCGTCACGACGAGCCGGCGGGGGTACTGCCAGCACTTCGCGGGCGCGATGGCGGTGATGGCGAGGCTGCTCGGGATTCCCGCTCGTGTCGCCGTCGGCTTCACGAGCGGCCGGTTCGAGGAGGACGCCTGGCTCGTGAACGACCATGACGCCCACGCGTGGGTGGAGGTCTGGTTCCCGCAGTACGGGTGGGTGCCGTTCGATCCGACTCCGGGTCGCGGGACGTTCTCGACGCTGTACTCGGTCGCGTCGAACTCCCCGGAGACGGTTGAGTCGTTGCGGCGTGGGAGCCTGAGCGCGGTCGTCCGCGCCGAGGAGCGGGCAGACCTGATCGACGGCACCGCCGGCGGCGACGCGTCGTCGGGGTCCGAGCGACCGTCGATCCTGACGCTCGCGCTCGGCCTCGGCGCCGTAGGGGTCCTCGGGATCGGGCTCGGTAAGTGGCTCCGGCGCAGGCTCGGCTACATGACCTCGGATCCGCGCCGAGTCGCGGCCGCGACCCGCAACGAGCTCGAGTGGTTCCTGCGCGACCAGGGCATCGCCGTCCCGCGCAGCGCGACGCTCGAGGATCTGCGGCATGCCGTGGGCCGGGAGCTCGGCTATGACGCCGGCGCCTACGTCGCCGCGGCCGGGCGCGCCCGCTTCGGCATGCCGCGCGACACGCGCACGGCGGCGACACGCGCGCGGACGGAGCTCCACTCACTGCTCAGGGCCGCCCGCGGGGAGCTCTCGGTCGCTGCCAGGCTGCGCGGGTTCGTGTCGCTCCGCTCCGTTCGCGGGTGGCAGGGATGAGGGAGGAACGCTGAGCGAGACGTACGACCTCTTCCAGCAGGGTCGCGGGCACCTCCGGAGCGGCCGGAACGCGCAGGCGACGGTTGCGCTCGAGAAGGCGAAGAAGCGCGAGCCGAGCTCACGCTCGATCCGCGAGGCCCTCGGGATCGCGTACTTCAGGCTCGGACGCTTCTCCGAGGCAGAGACGGAGTTTCGGGCACTGGTCGAGCTCGCGCCCTCCGACGAGTTCGCGCACTACGGGCTAGCCCGCTCGCTCGTGAACCAGGGGAAACAGCAAGAGGCGAAGCCACACATCAAGCTCGCGCGGTCCCTCCGTCCGCGCACCGACCCGTCCGAGCAGCTCGAGCTACCGGAGCCGGTCGACGAGGCAGACGGCTAACGCGGGTCGCCGACGACGCGCTGCACCTCTTCGAGCGTCGTGACCCCATCGAGGCAGAGCCTCGCGCCGTCTTCCTGGAGCGGGCGCATCCCGGACGCGACCGCGGCCCGGTGGAGCTCGACGGTCGAGGTGCCGACGGCGATCAGCTCCCGCAGATCGTCGGTGAGCGTGAGCACCTCGAAGAGCGCGACCCGGCCCTTGTAGCCCGTTCCGCCGCAGGCCGAGCAACCGGCACCGCGAGCGAGGTGTCGTCGCCCGACGCGCTCGCTCGGTCGTCCCAGCGCGACGAGGTCGGCCTTTGCCGCCTTGTACGTCTCCTTGCAGTCGACGCACACGCGCCGGGCGAGGCGTTGCGAGATCAGGCACGTCAGCGTCGCGGAGAGGAGCCCGGGCTCGACGCCCATGTCGGTCAGCCGGCGCACGGCCGAGGCCGCGGATTGCGAGTGCAGCGTCGAGCAGACGAGATGGCCGGTCATCGCCGCGCGCATCGCGATCTGCGCCGTTTCCTCGTCCCGGATCTCCCCGACGAGGATGACGTCGGGATCGGAGCGGAGGATGGTGCGGAGCCCGCGCGCGAACGTCAGCCCTGCCCGTGGGTTCACCTCGATCTGGTCGATGCCGGGCGTGAGGTACTCGACCGGGTCCTCGATCGTCACGAGCGTTCGCTCGGGCGTGTTCAGCTCGTGCAGCGAGGCGTAGAGCGTGGTGGTCTTGCCGCTCCCGGTCGGCCCGCAGGTGATCACCGCGCCGAACGGCTGGCCGATCGCCGCCCTGATCGCCTCCTCCGTCTCCTCCGAGAGGTCGAGCTCGGACAGCGAGCTCGGGGCGGAGGCGTGGTTCAGGACGCGCAGCGTGATCTTCTCGCCGAACTTCGTGGGCAGGACCGCGATGCGCAGATCGACCGTGTGACCACCCGTGCGCACGGCCACGCGACCGTCCTGCGGAGCGCGTCGCTCGGCGATGTCGAGCCTGCCCATGACCTTCAGGCGGCTCGTCACGGCGGCCTGCTGCGAGTTCGGGATGCTGCCGATTCTCCGCATGACGCCGTCGACGCGCGCGCGGATCTCGAGCGCGCGGAGCTGCGGCGTGAAGTGGATGTCGGAGGCCCCGATCGCGAGCGCGCGCTGGATCGTCTTGTTCACCTGCGTCACGGCCGGCGCGTCGCCTTCGAGCTCGTGCATGTCGACGATGCCGGCAGTCTCGCTCGTGTGCGTCTCGTCCTCCTCGACGACGTCCAGGGACTCCTGGTGCACGAACGCGATGGCCGCGTCGATCGCGTCGGGTGCTGCGATCCCGAAGCGGATCGGCACGCCCAGGGCGAGCCGGAGCTCGTCCCAGTGGAGGACGTTGGTCGGGTCGGCGACGGCGACGAGGAGCGAGCTGTCGGAGAGGAAGCCGAGCGGCAGGGCGGAGTAGCGTCGGGCGAGGTTCTCGGGGAGGAGCGCCGCGGCGTTCGTGTCGATCTCCGACTCGTCGAGCTCGACGAGCGGCATCTCGACCTGCTCCGCGAGCAGCCGGGCAACCTGCGCCCTCGTGATCATCCCCTTCTCGACGAGGATCTCGCCGAGGCGCTTGCCCGTTCCGCGCTGCTCGTCGAGGGCGAGCGCGAGCTCCTCTTCGGTGATCAGGCCGTCGCGCACGAGTAGGGAGCCGAACTTCGGCCAGGGCTGCTGCGCGGCTTCCACCGCGTGTGTATCGGCTGGGGACGTGCGAGGCGTGAGCGGTGCGCAGAATGCTCCGATGCGCGCTGTCGTCCAACGGGTGCGCGAGGCGTCGGTCTCCGTCGACGGCGCGGTCGTGAGCGCCTGCGGGCTCGGAGTCGTCGTGCTCCTCGGCGTCGCGGACGGAGACGACGAGGACGGCGCGAGAAGGCTTGCCGGCAAGGTCGCGCGGCTCCGGATCTTCGAGAACGAGGAGGGCCGTTTCGACGGCTCGCTCCTCGACGTGGTGGGCGAGGCGCTGGTCGTCAGCCAGTTCACGCTCGTCGCCGACACGAGCAAGGGGAATCGTCCGAGCTTCACGCGAGCGGCCGCGCCGGCGGAGGCGGAGCCGTTGTACGAGGTCTTCTGCGGCGCTCTCGAGGCGGAGGGCGCTCGCGTCGGTCGCGGCGTCTTCGGCGCGCGCATGGAGGTCTCGCTCGTCAACGACGGTCCCGTCACGATCGTCCTTGACCTGCCGGGCGCCGAGACCTAGCGGCGTGCCCGCGTCGGCGCTCGTCCTGACGCTCGCCGCGGCCCTCCTCCATGCGGGCTGGAACGTGCTGCTCGCCGGTGCACGCGACGTGCGCGCGACGACGACGGTCACGCTCGCGCTCTCGGTCGTCCTCTTCGCTCCGGTCGCCGCGCTGACGTGGGAGGTGGAAGGCGCGGCCGTTCCCTGGATCCTCGTTTCCGCGGGCCTGGAGCTCGCCTACTTCCTGCTGCTCGTCACCGCGTACTCGCGTTCGGACCTCGGTCTCGTGTACCCGATCGCGAGAGGATCTGCGCCGGTGCTCGTGCTCCTGGCCGGGGCGATCGTCGGCACCGCGGTCGGCCCGGTGCAGGCAGTCGGGGTCGTGTGCGTCGCGGCCGGCGTCCTGCTCGTCCGCGGGCTGCGTGGGCCGACCGACCGCCGCGGGCTGCTGCTGGCGCTCGCGATCGGCGCGGTCATCGCCGGGTACACGCTCGCGGACAAGCAGGGCATCGAGCACGCGGCACCGATCGCGTACCTCGAGCTCGTGCTCGCGCCCGCCGCAGCGTGCGCGGTCCTGCTCGAGGTGCAGAGGGGCCGCAGCGGAGAGCTGCGGGCCGCGTTCGGGCGGAGGTCGCTGGCCGCCGCCGTCGGCTCGTTCGCCGCGTACGGGCTCGTTCTCGCCGCGCTCGAGCGGGCTCCCGCGGCGGCCGTGGCCGCCGTTCGCGAGTCGAGCATCCTCTTCGCGGCGGTGCTCGCGGCGGTCGTGTTGCGCGAGCCCGTCGGCCCTTCGAGGCTCGCCGGCGGAGCCCTCGTGGTCGCCGGTGTGGCGCTCGTCGCGCTGGGCTGACGCGCTGGCCTGATGCGGGTCTCGGGCCACGGGACGGTGCTATCCTGGGGCCACCACATTTCACCTGCTAGGAGAAATGGGCGCCTCGCGCCCGTTTTTTTTGAGAGGAGCCATACACGCCGCCGATGAGCACGACGCACGCCCGCGAACGGACGCTGCAGGACGAGATCGCACCCGCGGTCGAGAGCAGCCTGCCGGGTGTCGAGGTGCTCGCGGTGGAGCTGCGGTCGAAGGATCGGTTCCGGGTCTACATCGACCACCCGGACGGCGTCGACCACGCGCTCTGCGCGCAGGTGACGAACGAGCTTCGCCCGTACCTCCAGGACTACAGCGTCGAGGTGTCGTCTCCCGGGCCGGACCGGCCGCTGCGCAAGCCGGAGCACTTCGACTCGGTGCTCGGCCACCGCGTCCAGGTCCGAACGGGACGCGAGATCGGCGGGCGCAACCGCTTCCGTGGAGAGGTGCTCGAGGCCGACCAGGACGCCGTCACGCTGGCGCCGACCGGTTCCGAGCCGCTCCGCATCCCGTACGACACCATCGTGCGAGCCAACCTAGTGGACACAGACTGAGCGACGAGGGGTAGACATGAGCCAGGAGATCATCGAAGGAATTCACGCGATCGAGAAGGAGAAGGGGATCGAGGAAGGCATCCTCATCGCCGCCCTCGAGGACGCGCTTCTCGCCGCCTACAAGAAGACGCCGGGCGCCTCGAGGCACGCCGAGGTGAAGCTCGACGACGAGGGCGAGTTCCGCGTCGACGGGATCGAGATCCCGTCCGACATCGAGGCCGATCTGCTCGAGGACGCGCGCGAGGCCCGGATCGCCGAGCTCGAGAAGATCGAGGAGGAGACGGGCGAGCGCCAGCACACGCTCATCGCAGACGAGGACCTCGACCTCGACTGGTCACAGGTTCCGGCGGGCCAGATCGTGCGCACGGACGTCACCCCCGACAACTTCGGCCGCATCGCCGCGCAGACGGCGAAACAGGTGATCCAGCAGCGGATCCGCGAGGCCGAGCGCGCGATCATGTACGAGGAGTACGTCGACCGGCAGGGCGAGGTCGTGACCGGCATCGTCCAGCAGGCCGGCGACCGCAACAACGTGCTCGTCGACCTCGGCCGCGTCGAGGCGCTCCTTCCGCGCTCCGAGCAGGTGGACGGCGAGCGGTACGAGCAGGGAAGCCGCATCAAGGCCGTCATCGCCGAGGTCCGCTCGGGCACGAAGGGCCCGCAGGTCATCCTCTCTCGCCGCGACTCGGAGCTCATCCGAGCTCTCTTCGAGCTCGAGGTGCCGGAGATCGCCGACGGGCTCGTCGAGATCCGCGGCGTCGCTCGGGAGCCGGGCTACCGCTCGAAGATCGCTGTCGAGTCGCACATGCAGGGCGTCGATCCCGTGGGCGCCTGCGTGGGCCCGCGCGGCTCACGCGTGCGCATGGTCGTCTCCGAGCTCCGCGGCGAGAAGATCGACATCATCCCGTGGAACACGGAGCCCGCCCGCTTCGTCGCGAAGGCGCTCTCGCCCGCCCGCGTGCGTGAGGTCTACATCGACGACGAGACGCGCGAGGCGACGGTCATCGTCCCGAACGACCAGCTCGCGCTCGCCATCGGCAAGGAGGGCCTGAATGCCCGCCTCGCCACCCGACTGACCGGCTGGAAGATCGACATCCAGTCCGAGGCGGAGTTCGCCCAGGCGCAGGCCGACGCGGCGTATGCCGGCGCGAGCGACGACGAGGAGTACTCGGGCCGCTGTGCCGCGGTGCTCTCGAACGGAAAGCGCTGCCCGAACGCTGCGCTGCCCAGCTCGAAGTACTGCGGCGTTCCCGCGCACCAGGCGCTCGCGACGGCCGAGCCACCGCAGGGCGAGACGGCGGAGGAGGAGGCTGTTTCGGCAGTCGCGGCCGAGACGAACGGCGACGCCGAGGCGGCCGATCAGGAGCCGCTCGAGGAATCCCTCGACGACACTCCCGTCGCCGTGTCTCCCGAGGCCGAGCCTGCAGAGGACGAGGAGTAAGCTGACGCCCGATGGCTGACGGAAGAAACAGGCCGAATCGCCCGATCCGCCCGCGCGGCGGCCCCGGTGGCCGCAAGCGCCGGGTCGTCATCGAGGGCGGAGGCGCCCGCGGACGCGACGGGAGGCAGCCGCGCGACCGGAGCGCCCAGGGGCCGCCGCGTCAGCAGCAGCCTGTCGCGCCGCCGACAGGCCCCGTCACCGTCGAGTCCGGCGTCACGGTCAAGGACCTCTCGCAGTCGCTCGGCGTCCCGATGCCCGAGCTCATCAAGATCCTGATGAACCTCGGGCAGATGCGGACGGCGACGCAGTCGCTCTCCGACGAAGAGGTCGAGATCATCGGCACGGAGCTCAAGCGCGAGATCACGATCAAGCACGCCGCCGAGGAGGAGATCGAGCCGGAGGCGTTCGAGGACTCGGAAGAGGATCTCGTCGCCCGTCCTCCGGTGGTGACGATCATGGGCCACGTCGACCACGGGAAGACGACGCTCCTCGACGCGATCCGCGAGACCTCGGTCGTGGAGACCGAGGCCGGCGGCATCACCCAGCACATCGGCGCCTACCAGGTGGACCGGAACGGCCGCCAGATCACCTTCCTCGACACGCCCGGCCACGAGGCCTTCACCGCCATGCGCGCCCGCGGCGCCAAGGTGACCGACATCGCGGTGCTCGTCGTCGCCGCGGACGACGGCGTCATGCCGCAGACGAAGGAGTCGATCTCGCACGCGCGCGCCGCCGAGGTGCCGATCGTCGTCGCCGTGAACAAGGTGGACGTGCCGAACGCGAACATCGACCGCGTCAAGAGCGAGCTCGCCGCCGAGGGCCTGCAGCCGGAGGACTGGGGAGGGTCGACGCAGTTCTCGGAGGTCTCCGCCAAGAACAAGACGAATCTCGACGACCTGCTCGAGCGCATCCTGCTCGTCGCCGACGCGGAGCTCGATCTCCGCGCGAACCCGAGCGCCGAGGCGTCCGGCTTCGTCATCGAGTCCCGGCTCGACGTGGGCCGCGGGCCCGTGGCGACCGTGCTCGTACTCCGCGGGACGATGAAGGTCGGCGACGCGATCGTCGCCGGCGACGCCTCGGGCAAGGTGCGCGCACTCCAGGACTACCGCGGCGAGCGTGTCCCCGAGGCCGGACCCGGTGATCCCGTCGAGATCCTCGGCTTCGAGCATCCCCCGGCAGCGGGCGAGTTCGTGCGCGTCGTCGAGCACGAGCGCCATGCGAAGCACCTCGCGAACGTCCGCGCCGAGCGCCTCCGTCGAGAACAGCTCGCGCAGCGCCCCCGCCGCCTGGTCTCCCTCGAGACGCTGTACGACGAGATGCAGGTCGGCGTGGTGCAGGAGCTCAACCTCGTGCTCAAGGGCGACGTCCAGGGCTCCGTCGAGGCGCTGGTGGGTGAGCTCGGGAAGATCCAGCACTCCGAGGTGCGCGTGAACGTGATCCACACGGGCGTGGGGGGGATCACCGAAAACGATGTCAACCTCGCGTCGGCCTCGAACGCGCTCGTCGTCGGGTTCAACGTCCGGCCGAGCGCCGACGCGCGCCAGCTGGCGGAGCGCGAGGGCGTCGACATCCGCACCTACCGGGTCATCTACCAGCTGACCGAGGAGATCCAGCAGGCGCTCGTCGGCATGCTCTCGCCGGTCGAGACGGAGGAGACGCTCGGCGAGGCCGAGGTGCGCGCGCTCTTCCGCGTCTCGCGGCTCGGCACCATCGCCGGCTGCATGGTCACGAGCGGCCTCGTCCGCCGCGGCTCTCGCGTGCGCATCGTGCGCGACGGCACCGTCATCCACGAGACGTCGATCGCGCAGCTGAAGCGCTTCAAGGACGACGTCCGCGAGGTGAGCGAGGGCTTCGAGTGCGGAATCCTGCTCGAGGGCTTCAACGACGTGAAGGAAGGCGACGTCCTCGAGGCATTCGAGACGCGCGCCGTCGAGCGCACAGAGCTCGACGAGGCGCCTACGGCGACCGCCGCGCCTGCCGAGACGTCGTAAGCACGCGCACCGGGCCCGGGTACTGCCCGACCCCACACGCTTGAATACGAGAGGTGTCGCGAGGCTATGTCGGGATCCTGTCCGTCGAGCTGCACTTTCCCGAGGCGGGCTCGCTCAAGGGCAAGAGGAAGCACGTGAAGTCCGCGAAGGCGCAGCTCCGCCAGCGCTTCGGCGCGTCGGTGGCGGAGGTCGACCACCACGAGCTCTGGCAACGCTCGCGGCTCACGGTTGCCTGCGCCTCCGAAGGGCACCGCGAGCTCCACGAGCTCCTCGACGCCGCGGAGCGGTACCTGGCGGCCCAGGAGTACGAGCTCGTGCGCGTCGAGCGCGAGGTGGTGGTACCCGGTGAGTGAGCGGAAACGCCGCGTGAACGAGGCGATCAAGCAGGTCCTCTCAGACGCGCTCCCGACGCTGAAGGACCCGCGCATCGGGTTCGTGACGATCACCGGCGTCGAAGCGACGAAGGACTTCCAGCAGGCGACCGTGTACGTGAGCGTCCTCGGCAGCGAGCGCGACCGCGAGCGGTCGCTTGCGGGGCTCACGGCGGCCCGTGGGGTCCTGCAGGCGAGCCTGGCCCGCGAGTTGCAGCTTCGCCGGACGCCCGTTCTCGCTTTTGCCTACGATCCGACGGTCGAGCGCGGCGTGCGCCTGACGCAGATCATCGACGAGCTCGCGCCCGAGGACACCGAGGATGACGCACACAGATGACATGGCGGCTATCGCCGCCGCTCTCACCGAGCACGAGCGGTTTCTCGTCGCATCGCACGAGAACCCCGACGGGGACGCCCTCGGCTCGTTGCTCGCGATGCACCTCGCGCTGACGCAGCTCGGCAAGGACAGCGTCATGTTCCTGTCCGGCCCCGAGCGGCCGCTGCCCGCCGAGTACAAGTTCATGAACCTCGCCGGGATCCTGCGCGAGCCTCCCGCCGATCACGGCGAGCGCGTTCTCGTCGCGGTCGACTGCGCGAAGGAGGAGCGCCTCGGGCCCGACCCCTCGGTGCTCGAGCTCGCCCCGCTCGTCCTCGACATCGACCACCACCACGACAACACACGTTTCGGGCAGGTGAACCTGATCGTCCCCGACGCGTCCTCGACGGGGGAGATCCTCGCCGACCTCTTCGGGGTCCTCGGCGTCGAGATCACGCCCGAGATCGCGGAGCCGCTCTACACCGCCCTCGTGACGGATACCGGCCGCTTCCAGTACGCGAACACGAGCCCGAAGGCGCTGCGGCTCGCCGCGGACCTGATCGAGGCCGGCGCGGACTGGCACAAGGTCTTCCAGACGGTCTACGAGACGGTGCAGTTCGCGAAACTCAAGCTGCTCGCCCGGGCCCTCGAGCGGGCGGAGGTGCATGCGGGCGGCAGGCTCGTCATCTCCACGCTGCTGAAGGAGGACTTCGTCGCGGCGAACGCAACGGAGCCGTACGCCGAGGGGATCATCGACTACCTGCGCGCCGTCGAGGGCGCGGTCATGGCCGCGTTCATCCGCGAGCCGCCGACCGCGGGCTCCGGGCCGAGGCATCGCGTGTCGCTCCGCTCCTCGGTCGACGAGATGGACGTTTCCGAGATCGCGCGGAAGAGCGGCGGCGGCGGCCACCAGCAGGCGGCCGGGTTCTCGAGCGAGCTGCCGCTCGACGAGCTCAAGCGATTCATCGTCGAGGAGTTCGAGCGTGCCACCTCGAGCCCTCAGCCCTAGCGGCATCATCCTCGCGGACAAGCCTGCGGGGCCGACCTCGTTTGCGATCGTTGCGGCGACCCGCCGCCGGACGGGGGCGCGCACGGGGCACGCCGGGACCCTCGATCCGTTCGCGACGGGGCTCCTGCTCCTGCTCTCGGGCGCGTCCACGAGGCTCCAGCCGCGTTTCGTCGGGCTCGACAAGCGCTACGTGACGGAGATCGACCTCCAGGCGACGACGACGACCGGAGACCCGGAGGGTGAGGTCGTCGAGGAGCACGACGCACCGAGTGGCGACGAGCTCGAGGAGCGGCTTGCCTCCCTCACGGGAGCCGTCGAGCTCCCGATTCCTGCGGCGTCGGCGGTGAAGATCGACGGCGAGCGCGCGTACCGGCTGCACCGGCGCGGCGTCGCCGTGACCATGCCGACCCGGGTGATGCGCGTGCACGAGCTCGGGCTGGAGTCGTACGAGGATGGGCTCGCGCGGCTGGACCTGCTCGTCTCCTCCGGGACCTACATCCGCTCGATCGCCGAGGTGCTGGGCGGGCATTGCCGCACGCTCCGGCGCACGGAGATCGGGCCGTTCGCGGTCGAGGAGGCGGATCCGGAGAAGATCCTCCCGCCCGAGCAGGCGCTCGGGAGGCTCGGCCTCGAGTGAACGTCGTCTCGTCACCCTCCGAGGTCGAGCGCAAGCCGCGCGCGGTCGCGATCGGGACGTTCGACGGCGTGCATCGCGGGCACCGTGCGGTGGTCGCAGCCGCCGCGGAGACCGGGCTCGCGCCGACCGCGATCACGTTCGACCCGCACCCGCGCGTCGCGCTCGGGAATCGCGTCGAGCTGCTGACGACCCTCGAGCGGCGGCTGGAGCTGCTCGACGAGGCGGGTGTCGAGACGACGATCGTCGCCGCGTTCACCCCCGAGCTGCAGCGGCTCGCACCCGAGGACTTCGCCGAGTCGTATCTCCGTGAGCCGGGGGCGGAGCTCGTGGTCGGCGGAGAGGACTTCCGCTTCGGCAACCGGCGTGCGGGCGATCTCGAGCTGCTCGAGAGGCTCGGCTTCCAGGTCCGCCTCGTGCCGGAGGTGACCGGGGTCTCGTCCACGGCGATCCGGGCGGCGCTCGCCGACGGCGACGTCGTCGGGGCGGCGGAGATGCTTGGCCGGCCGTTCGAGCTCGACGGGGTCGTCGTCGCGGGTGACCAACGGGGTGGCACGCTCGGCTACCCGACCGCGAATCTCGCCGTCGACCCGCTCTCCGCGGTGCCGCATTACGGGATCTACGCAGGCGCTGCGCTCGACCACCGGGCGGCGATCTCGATCGGCACGAACCCCCACTACGGCGGGACGGAGCGGCGGATCGAGCCGTACCTCCTCGACTTCGAGGGAGACCTCTACGGCAAGCGCCTCGTCGTCGAGGTCTGGGAGCGCCTGCGCGACGAGGCGGTGTTCGACTCGGAGCAGGAGCTCGTCGAGCAGATCGCCCGGGACGTGGACGCGACGCGCCGGGCAACGCGCCCCGTGGCCTAGGTCCGTTCATCTAGCTTTCGGTCCATGGCCTCGCAGAACGGTCAGCCGCTCATCCATGCCCGTGGTCTCGTCAAGCGCTTCGGCGAGCTCGCCGCCGTGGACGAGATCGACTTCGACCTCCAGCGGGGGGAGGCCTTCGGGTTCCTGGGGCCGAACGGGGCCGGAAAGACCTCCACGATGCGCATGATCGGGTGCGTCTCGCCGGTCTCCGAGGGCACGTTGCGCGTGTTCGGGCTCGATCCCGACCACGACGGTGTCGAGATCAGGGGACGGCTCGGCGTCGTGCCGCAGGAGGACTCACTCGACCTCGAGCTGACCGTCCGCGAGAACATCATCGTCTACGGCCGCTACTTCGGGCTCTCGCGCTCGCTGCTGAAGGAGCGAGCGGACGAGCTGCTCGAGTTCGTCGAGCTCACCGAGCGCGCGGACGACCGGGTCGAGCCGCTCTCGGGAGGCATGAAGCGGCGACTGACCATTGCGCGCTCCCTCGTCAACGACCCCGAGGTGCTCCTCCTCGACGAGCCGACGACCGGGCTCGACCCGCAGGCGCGCCACGTCGTCTGGGACCGCCTCTACCGACTGAAGCGGCAGGGCGTGACGCTGCTCCTGACGACGCACTACATGGACGAGGCGGAGCAGCTCTGCGACCGGCTCGTCGTCATGGACAAGGGCAAGATCGTCGCGGACGGCTCCCCGCGTGAGCTGATCGACCGCTACTCGACCCGTGAGGTCGTGGAGCTCCGCTTCGCTGACGACGACGGCCGGCCGGACGACCTCGGCCAGTTGACGGACGGGCTCGTCGAGCGCGTGGAGCCCTTGCCCGACCGCGTGCTGCTGTACACGAACGACGGCGACGCGGCCGCGCACGTTCTGCACGAACGTGGCCTCGTCCCGGAGAGCGTCCTCGTCCGCCGGAGCACGCTCGAGGACGTGTTCCTGCACCTCACGGGCCGCAGCCTCATCGAGTGAGAGTCGCTCGCCGATGAGCAGCTACGCCCTCGCGGTACGCCCGCTCGAGTTCTTCTTCGCCCAGTACAAGCGCGTCTGGCGCGGCACGATCATCTCGACCGTCGTCACACCCGTGATCTATCTGCTTGCGTTCGGGTACGGGCTCGGCACGCTCGTCGACCGGACGGCGAACCTCCCGGAGGGGGTGAGCTACCTCGAGTTCGTGGCACCCGGTCTGCTGGCGGCCACCGCGATGCAGATCGCGTCCTTCGAGGCGAGCTGGCCCGTGCTCTCTGCGATCAAGTGGAGTCGCCAGTACCACGCGATGCTCGCGACCCCGCTCCGCATCCCCGACATCGTCCTCGGGCACCAGGCGTTCATCGCGTTCCGCATGTTCATGACCGCGACCGTCTACCTCGCGGCAATCGCGGCATTCGGCGCGGTCGAGTCGCCTCTCGGCATCCTCGCGATCCCGGTGACCGTCCTCGTCGGCCTCGCCTTCTCCGCGCCGATTGCGGCGTGGGGCGCGTACACGGAGACGGATGCGTCGTTCGTGGCGATCTTCCGGTTCGTGATCCTCCCGATGTTCCTGTTCTCGGGTGCCTTCTTCCCGATCGAGCAGCTCCCGGGCGCGCTGCAGGTCGTCGCGTACGCGTTGCCGCTCTCCCACGGTGTGAGCCTTTGCCGCCAGCTGACGCTCGGCGACCTCGAGCCGAGTGCCGTCGCTCACCTCGCCTACCTGCTCGTGTTCACTGCGGCCGGCCTCGTCGCCGCCTTCTACTCCTATCGCCGGAGGCTCGTCGTATGAGCGGGCTGGCGATGCCCGTCGGGGTGCAGCGCCGGCCGAGAGTCGGCGGGCTCCAGATCGTCGAGCGGAACGCGATGGTCTACCGGCGGACGTGGATGATCCTCTTCTCCGGGTTCTTCGAGCCGCTCTTCTACCTCGTCTTCTTCGTCTACCCGCTCGGGGACTTCATCGGGGACTTCGTCTTCAACGATCAGACGCTCGAGTACGCGGCCTTCGTCGGCCCGGCTCTGCTCGCGGCGTCCGCGATGAACGGCGCGTTCTACGACGCGACGAACGTCTTCTGGAAGCTGCGCTACGCGAAGGTCTACGACGCGATGCTCTCGACGCCGATCAGCCCCGGTGACGTCGCGGTGGGCGAGACGATGTGGGCGGTCGTGCGCGCGCTCATCTACTCGGTCGCGTTCTTCAACATCCTGCTCGTGCTCGGCCTCATCGAGTCGTGGTGGGGGGTGCTCGTCCTTCCTGCCTGCTTCGTCATCGGCTTCGGGTTCGCCGGTGCGGGCATCGCGGCCGTCACGTGGATGCGGAACTGGCAGGACTTCGACCTGATCCAGCTCGTGATGCTCCCGATGTTCCTCTTCTCGGCGACGTTCTATCCGCTGTCGGTCTTCCCCGAGGTGATCGAGTGGCTCGTACGCGCGCTCCCGCTGTATCACGGGATCCAGCTCGTCCGCACGCTCTCGATGGGGACCGTGAGCTGGCTGCAGCTACTGGACGTGCTCTATCTCGTGACCATGGGCGCCGTAGGGATGTGGGTGGCGTCGCGGCGCATCGACGGCCTGCTCCTGAAGTAGGCAGAGGCTCAGAAGAGGAGCGCTGCGCCGCTTCGGCGCGGGTCTCCGGCCGCGCCCGTCCGCCCGACGCAGCTGACGCCGCCGAAGTAGTGGTGGAGCCGCTCCCAGCGCCGGATCGTCCGGCCGCGCGCCTCGAGCTCTTCGAGCGCGTGCTCGTCGACTCCCGGCTCCGCGTCGACGACCTCGGGCGTGGGGTGGACGCGCGGCCGGGCGACGGCGTCCTCGGGCTCGAGACCCTCGTCGAGGATTCCCGCGAGCACGCTCGCGAGAGCCGTGCGCAGCCGCGTCGCGCCGGCTGCGCCGATCGCGAGCACGAGCCCTTGCTGGTCGAAGACGAGGCTCGGCGCCATGCGGCTCTCCAGGCGGTCGCCCCGCTGCGGGTCGCCGACCGCGATGTCGGTCTCGCCGAGAAGGTTGTTCAGCTGCAGGTCGAGGCCCGGCACCCAGACCCCTGCCCCGACACCGAGGCTGTGCGTCAGGGCGCAGGCGCGTCCGTGCCCGTCCACGGCGACCATGTTGGTCGTGTGCTCGCCGCCACGCTCGGCGGTCTCGAGCGCCTCGACGAGCGCGACGACGCGGTCCACCTCCGTCAGCCCTGCGAAGCGCGGAAGGCGGAGGAGGAGCTCCGGCACGCCCGAGAGCCCGCCGCGCGTCGCCACACGTTGGCCGTTCCACGGGACGAGCACCGGGTCGCGCCAGCGGGCGCGGTAGTCGCGCAGGTCGCCGGGAGTCACCACGAGCCCGTCGACGCGGAGCAGCGCTTCCGCGATCGATCCACGGTAGACGCTCTCCGCGCCTTCGTCCGCGATGGCCTCGAGTGCGTCCACGAGGCCCGGCTGGGAGAGAACGTCACCGGCGACGAGCGTCCGGCCGGAGGGCGCGAACAGGGCCGCCCCGCGCTCGAGCGAGAAGAGGTCGCCGAGCATCTCGAGAGAGCGCTCGTGCATCTCGGGGAGCGGGACGCCGTCGCGGGCGAGCCGGAGCGCAGGCTCGACGAGGCGGCGCCACGGGAGGCGGCCGAGCGACTCCCAGAGCGTTCCGAGTGCGCCCGGCAGACCGGGTACCGCGACCGACGCCGGGCCGATCGAGTAGACGACGATCTCCTCCCCGAAGCCGATCGGGAGCTCGACGAGGTCGCCGCGCTCGCTCGGGACGGCCGCGAAGCCGTCGAGGTTCTGCACCGTCGAGCCGTCGAACGCGATCGCGTGGCAGCCGGCGAGAAGTCCGCTCATCACGGTCTCCGCGACGCACGAGGCCAGAGCCATCGCGACCACGGCATCGGCCGCCGTCCCGCCCTCGGCGAGGATCTCGAAGCCGACCTCGGCCGTTGCCGGATGTCCGGCGGCTACTCCCGCGCGCATCGGGAGATCCTGCCCGAGACCGCAGTGTCCGTCGCAGATCCAGGTACCATCCCGCGAGACCGCAGCCGCGGCTCGGGCGTGCTCCTTCCACGCCGGGCGGGGACTGCGGAGTCGTCTACAGGAGGAGATGCATGAGCCTCACGAAGGAAACCAAGCTGGAGTTGATCGAGAAGCACGGTCGTGCCGCGAACGACACGGGCTCCGCCGAAGTCCAGATCGCGATGCTGACCCAGCGCATCAACGATCTGACCGAGCACCTGCGCACCCACCCGAAGGACCACTACTCACGGCGCGGGCTGCTGCGTCTCGTCGGACGGCGCCGCCGCTTCCTCGACTACCTCCAGCGCAAGGATCTCGAGAGCTATCGCGCTCTCATCAAGGAGCTCGGCCTGCGTCGGTAGGCGAAACGCTCCAAACCCGGGAGGTGGAAGTTTGAGCGAGCTCCACAGCGCAGGCGGAGCTGACTCAAACCTCCACCTTCCTCGAAGAAAGGTGAAGGGATAACCGTATGAGCACTACTCAGGCCACCGGGCAAATCGCCACGGTGTCTGTCGACGTGGGCGGTCAGGAGATCGTCTTCGAGACAGGAAAGCTCGCCAAGCAGGCCGACGGCGCCGTCGCCGTCCGCTCTGGCGACACGATGATCCTCGCGACGGCGGTCGGACGGCCGGATGCGCGCGCGGACGCAGACTTCTTCCCGCTGACGGTCGACGTGGAGGAGCGGATGTACGCGGCCGGGAAGATCCCCGGCGGCTTCTTCAAGCGCGAGGGACGGGCGAGCGAGCGCGCGACGCTCACCGCCCGCATGATCGACCGCCCGATCCGGCCGCTCTGGCCGAAAGGGTTCAAGAACGAGGTGCAGGTCATCTGCACCGTTCTCTCGGCCGACCTCGTCACGCCGCACGACATCCTCTGCATCAACGGCGCGTCGGCGGCCCTGATGATCTCGCCGCTTCCGTTCCTCGGGCCGATCGGCGCCGTCCGGGTCGGCCAGATCGACGGTGAGCTCGTCGTCAACCCGTCGCTCGAGGCGCTCGAGGAGTCGACGCTCGACCTGATCGTCGTCGGAACCTCCGAGGGCCTGACGATGGTCGAGGCCGGCGGAGACGAGATCCCCGAGGACACGATCCTCGAGGCGCTCGAGATCGCCCAGGTCGAGATCGCGAAGATCTGCGAGGCGCTCGAGGACCTGCGCGCGCAGGTCGGCAAGCCCAAGTGGGTCGACGTCGACCTCACGGCCGAGCTCGAGGCGAAGCACGCCGACGCGATCAGGAACGCGATCGCCGAGGTCGGGCTCCGCGAGGCGGCGCACGTCGTCGACGAGCTCGTCGACGAGGAGGCGCCCGAGGTGACCATGTCGTCGAGCGAGGAGGACATCGTTCGGCGCACGCAGGTCAAGGCGGCGTTCGCGCTCATCGCCGAGAAGGTGAAGCTCGGGGCGGTCGAGGGCCCGGTCCGTGAGCAGTTCGAGTCCGAGCTCCGCGAGCTGACCGATGCCGAGCAGGACTCCAAGGAGCTGAAATCCGCGAAGCGCAGCCTCCTCTTCGACCGCATCATCGAGGAGGTCGAGCTTCCGTTCCCGATCGGCCCGACTCCGGCGGAGGGCGAGCCGGCGACGAAGGACTCCGTGACGCGCCAGTACGTGAAGCGGGCCTGCGACGCGATCTACAAGGACCTCGTCCGCAAGAAGATCGCCGTCGACAAGCGGCGTCCGGACGGACGTTCCGCCGAGGAGATCCGGCCGATCTGGTGCGAGGTCACGGCGAGCCCGCGCACACACGGCTCGGCGATCTTCACCCGCGGGCAGACGCAGATCATGAGCCTGCTCACGCTCGGGACCGCAAAGGAGGGGCAGAAGATCGACGACCTCTCCCGCGAGCAGAACCGGCGCTTCATGCACCACTACAACTTCCCGCCCTACTCGGTCGGGGAGACGGGCTTCATGCGAGGCCCGAAGCGCCGGGACATCGGCCACGGCGCGCTCGCGCAGCGCGCGCTCGAGGCGGCGATCCCGTCGGTGGAGGACTTCCCGTACACGATCCGGATCGTCTCGGAGACGCTCGAGTCGAACGGCTCGTCGTCGATGGGCTCGGTGTGCGCCTCGACCCTCGCGCTCATGGACGCCGGCGTGCCCATCAAGGCGCCCGTCTCGGGCATCGCGATGGGGCTCGTGAAGGAGGGCGACGACTATGTCATCCTCACCGACATCCAGGGCGCCGAGGACCACCTCGGTGACATGGACTTCAAGGTCGCGGGCACGCGGGACGGCATCACGGCCCTGCAGATGGACATCAAGATCACCGGGGTGACCCAGGAGATCATGCGCTCCGCGCTCTCGCAGGCGCGGCAGGCGCGTGAGTTCATCCTCGACCAGATGCTCGCGGTCATGCCGGAGCCGCGCACGGCGCTCGCCGGGCACGCTCCGCGGATCTCGACCATCAAGATCGACCCCGAGCAGATCGGGCTCGTCATCGGCAAGGGCGGCGAGACGATCCGCGGGCTCGAGGCCGACTACGACGTCCAGATCGACATCGAGGAGGACGGGACCATCCTCGTGTACGCGACCGAGGGTACGAAGGCCGAGGCCGCGCTGGCCGCGATCAGCGCGCTCACGAAGGCGCCCGAGGTCGGCGACTCGTACACCGGCAAGGTCGTGAAGACGACCCAGTTCGGTGCGTTCGTCGAGCTCAAGAAGGGCACCGACGGCCTGCTCCACGTCTCGAACGTCGGGCCTGGCCGCGTCGCCCACATCGAGGACGTCATGTCCCGCGGCGACACGGTCGACGTCGTCGTGCAGGAGGTCGACAAGGACCGGGGCCGCATCGGGCTCAAGCTCGTCGCGAAGCACGAGGACGGCGGGCTCGTCATGCCCGAGGAGCTCATCGAGCGGGCGAAGAACGCTCCGCCGCGCGAGGAGCGCGAGGAGCGCCCGCGGGGCGACCGCCGTGGCGGCGGACGCGACCGCGGCCGCCCGCGCGAGCGCACGTAACGCGAGGCTCACTCGGTCAGGGCCTGGCTCCGGCCGGGCCCTGACGGGCTCTCCCCGAGTACGATCCCGCCGGTGGAGAAGCACGAGCTCACGACGCTCGCGACCGGCGAGCGGGTCATCAGCGAGCGCATCGCAGGCGTTCGCTCGGTCGCGATCGGCTTCTTCGTCGCCGCCGGCGCGCGCGACGAGCCGGACGCCCGCGCGGGCGTCTCGCACTTCATCGAGCACCTGCTCTTCAAGGGGACGCCGAAGTACACGGCGCAGGCGATCGCGGAGACGTTCGACGAGCTCGGCGGTGAGCTGAACGCCGCCACCTCGCGCGAGACGACGATGGTCTACGCGCGCGTGCCGGACACCCGGCTCGAGCTCGCGGTCGACGTGATGGCCGACATGGTCTATCGGCCGGTCTTCGCGGAGGTCGACTCCGAGCGCGAGGTCGTGCTCGAGGAGATCGCCATGGTCGAGGACACGCCGCACGACCTCGTCCACGACCTCGCGGCCGAGGCGGTCTTCGGCTCGCACCCGCTGGGAAGGCCGGTGATCGGACGCGCGGAGGTGATCTCGAGCGTCTCCCGGCGCGCGCTCGCCGCGTACCACGAGAGGGCGTACAGCGGGGATCGCCTCGTGCTCGCCGCGGCCGGGAACGTGCGCCACGACCAGTTCGTCGCGGTGCTCGAGGAGCGGAGGAACGGCAAGCGCCCCGGGGTCCAGCTGCCGCCGCGGAAGCCCGTACGACGCCTGCCGGGGCCCGGACTGCGCTTCCAGCGCAAGGACACGGAGCAGTACCACGTCTGCCTCGCGGCTCCCGGCATCGCGAACGACGACGAGCGGCGCTTCGCCGCGTCGATCCTCGACGCGATCCTCGGCGGCTCGGCCTCGTCGCGGCTGTTCCAGGAGATCCGCGAGAAGCGCGGGATGGCGTACTCCGTGTACAGCTACGGGTCGCAGTACTCGGACATCGGTCAGGTCGGCCTCTACGTGGGGACGCGGAGCGAGAACCTCCCTGCCTGTCTCGAGATCGCCGTCGCGGAGCTCAGCGACCTCGCGGCAGGGAACGTGCGCCCGGACGAGCTGGCCCGGGCGAAGGAGAACCTGAAGGGCAGGCTGCTGCTGTCGCTCGAGTCCACGTCCAATCGCATGACGCGCCTCGGGAAGGCGGTCGTGACCGATCGGCCGCTGCTCGAGGTGAACGAGGTGCTTCGCCGGCTGGACGCGGTGACCGAGGAGGCCATCGCGGCACTTGCAGGTGAGCTCTTCGCGCCCGGAAAGCTCTCGGCAGCCGGGATCGGGTCGGACGAAGCGTGGTTCCGCGAGGCCGTCGCGCACGTGAACCCCGGGCTCCTGCAGGCCGCCTAGGACACCTCTGGTGCGCGTCGTCCTCTTCGGTGCCGAGGGGAAGGTCGGGTCCGTCGTCGGGCCGGCGCTCGAGGCAGCGGGGCACGAGGTCGTCGATGCCCGCCTACAAGGCATCCTGGGCGCCGACGTCGCGATCGACTTCACGCGGCCTGATTCCGTCGCCGGGAACGTCGCGGCCAGCCTCGCTGCCGGCATCCCGGTGATCATCGGCACGACCGGCTTCGACGCGGACGCGGTCGACGCCCAGGCACGCGCGGCGGGCGTCCCGTGCTTCCACGCGCCGAACTTCGCGCAGGGCGCGGTGCTGATGATGCGTTTCGCAGCCGAGGCGGCCCGGATCTTCCCGCGCGCAGAGATCGTGGAGCTCCACGGCGAGGCGAAGCGCGACGCACCGTCGGGGACGGCGAAGGCGACCGCCGCGCGCATGGGCACCGAGCCGGCCATCCACTCGATCCGCCTGCCGGGCCTCGTCGCGCATCAGGAGGTGATCTTCGGCGGAGCGGGGGAGACGCTGACGATCCGGCACGACACGACCTCCCGCGAGGCGTTCGCGCCGGGCGTGCTGCTCGCCCTCGAGAAGGTCCGCGAGCTGCCTCCGGGCCTCACCGTCGGGCTCGACGCGCTGCTGTGACCGCGACAGGCGGTCGACACGTGAGCTCGCAGGCGTAAGTCCTACCGCGACCCGATTCGCTCCAGCGCGGCGAGGAGCTCCTGGTGCCTCCGCTCCTCGTCCGTCACCTCGTCCTCGGCTGGCTTCGCCATGTGCGCCGTGACGGCGTTGACCGGCTTCACGACGAAGAAGAACACCGCACCCGCGACCGCTACGAACTGGATCGCGACGGTCATGAACGCCCCGTAGCGAAAGACCGCGTCGTTGATCGTGAATGTGAGTCCGCTGAAGTCCGGCTTCCCGATCACCATCGCGATGAGCGGCATCAGCAGATCGTTCACGAGGGAGTTGACGACGGCGGCGAAGGCGAGCCCGATCACGAACGCGACGGCGAGCTCCACGATGTTGCCACGAAGCAGGAAGTCCCTGAACTCCTTGAACATTGGGTGCATGCTCCTCTCGTCTTCTAGAATCGGGTCGGTGCTCGGCGAGATCCTGACCGCCATGGTCACGCCGTTCAAGGCGGACGGCGCCGTCGATCTCGACCGCTTCCGGGCACTGGCCGTCGCACCTCGTCGACTCGGGCTCGGACGGGCTCGTCGTGACGGGGACCACCGGCGAGGCGCCCACGCTCTCTGACGACGAGCGCTTCCAGCTGTACGAGGCAGCCGTGGACGAGGTCGGCGACCGCGCCAGCGTCGTGGCGGGTACGGGCACCTACTCGACCGAGCACTCCGTGCACCTCACGCGGAAGACGCACGAGCTCGGCGTCGACGGGTTCCTCGTCGTCACGCCGTACTACAACAAGCCGCCGGTACGCGGGATCGTGGAGCACTACAAGGCGATCGCGGCCGAGACCGACAAGCCCGTCGTCGTCTACAACATCCCGAGCCGGGTCGTCCTGAACCTCGAGACGTCCGCGATCGCCCAGCTCGCCGAGATCGGGAACATCCGCGCCGTCAAGCAGGCGAACGCGGACCTCGAGCAGGCGCGGGCGATCGTCGCGCTCGGCCTCGACCTGTACGCGGGGGACGACGACATCGTGTTCCCCTTCCTCGAGGTCGGAGCGCTCGGCGGTGTGTGCGTCCATACGCACGTCGTAGGCCCGCAGGTGAAGGAGATGGTGAACCGGTACCGCGCGGGTGACGTGGAAGGTGCCCGCGCGCTCGACGAGGAGCTGCGGCCGTCCATCGATCTCATCCGGGTCGCGCCGAACCCGATCGCGATCAAGTGTGCGCTGAACCTGCTCGGTCACGACGTCGGTGGCCTCCGGCTGCCGCTCGTTGCGGCAGACGAGCAGGAAGAGGCAGCGGTGCGCGGCTGTCTCGAGCGGCTCGGCCTGCTGCAACCCGCCGCGGTCTAGTGGCACGTGCCGGCGAGCTGCTCGCCGCGCTCATGGGCGCCCAGGCAGGCGGGTTCCTCGCGCAGCCGCCCGGCTGGGACGGGGAGCAAGGCCTCGGAGTCGCCGCCATCTCCGGGGCGCCCCGGGCCCGGACCTGGGATGCCGTGGCCTCCGCGCACGCGCCGGAGCTGACCGGGGAGACGGTCACCTTCGTCACCCTCGCGGACGGAACCCTCGTCGTCGACGAAGACGTTCCCGACGGGTCGCTCGTGCCCATCGCGGATGCCCTCGAGACCGCGATCTCGCCGCCGTACCGTGCCGCGGCGCTCCGCAAGGAGCAGGACGTGTGGGCCGCGGTCGCCGAGGAGATCGTCATCGCGGAGCTTCCGGGGGTCGAGGGCGAGGTCGTCGAGCTCTCGATCGTAGAGGGAGTTCGGGAGCTCACGATCGACGGGGAGCGGACGATCCGACCGCTTCCCGCGCTCGATCTCCTGGCCGAGGAGCACGGCGATGCGGCGCTGCACGCGGAACGTGTCGACGGCCACCTCTTCGCCGTCGAGGTCTTTTCGCTCTAGGCGCTGCCCCGCGTCCCCTGCGAGTACGCTCAGGCGGTAGATGAGCGAATCGCTCCGCATCATTCCGCTCGGCGGCCTCGGCGAGGTCGGGAAGAACATGACCGTGTACGAGACGGCGGGCGAGATCGTCGTGGTCGACGCCGGGCTCGCGTTCCCGCGCGACGAGCATCTCGGGGTCGACCTCCTCCTCCCGGACGTGGCGTACCTCCAGGGGCGGCGCGTGCGGGCGGTCGTCCTCACGCACGGGCACGAGGACCACGTGGGCGGACTGCCGTACCTCATGCGGGAGATCGACGTGGACGCCGTGGTTGCGACGCGGCTGACGCTCGCGCTCGTCAAGTCCAAGCTCGACGAGCACGGGCTCGGCCAGGCCGCCGAGCTCATCGAGGCGGCTCCGGGAGACGACCCGCTCACGCTCGGGCCGTTCAGGATCGAGCTCGTCCGCGTCGCCCACTCGATCCCGGACGCGGTCGCTCTCGTGATCGAGACCACCGCCGGTCGCGTCGTCCACACGGGCGACTGGAAGCTCGACCACACGCCCGTCGACGGGCTGAAGACGGACGTGGGCAAGCTCGCGGAGATCGGGAACCGCGGGGTCGATCTCTTCCTCGGGGACTCGACGAACGCCGAGCGCCGCGGCACCACGGGCTCGGAGCGGCTCGTGGGCGAGACGTTTCGCACGCTCTTCCCGCTCCGGACCGGGCGCATCCTCGTCGCGTCCTTCGCCTCGAACATCCACCGCATGCAGCAGGCTGCCGACGTCGCAATCGAGTGCGGGCGCAAGATCACGGTCGTCGGGCGCTCGATGCGGAAGAACCTCAACATCGCCCGCAACCTCGGCTACGTGGACATCCCCGAGGACGCGATCGTCTCGCCGGCCGAGGCGGGCGACCTCCCGCCCGACCGCGTCCTCGCGCTCTGCACCGGGAGTCAGGGCGAGCCGATGTCCGCGCTCACGCGGGTCGCGTACAACGACCACTCGACGCTCTTCGTCGAGCCCGGGGACACGGTGATCATCTCCGCGAAGCCGGTGCCTGGGAACGAGCTTCGCGTCCACGACTCCATCAACCAGCTGGCCCGGCTCGGCGCGGAGGTGCTCCACGAGGAGATCGCGCCCGTGCACGTCTCGGGGCACGCGTACCAGGAGGAGCTGCGAACGATGCTGTCGTTGCTTCGCCCACGCTACGCGATGCCGGTGCATGGCGAGTACCGCATGCTCGCCGCGCACGCGAAGCTCGCGCGAGAGGCGGGGGTGCCCGAGGATCGGATCCTGCTCGCCGAGAACGGCTCCGTCGTCGAGCTCGCCCGTGGCGGCGCGCGCATCGTCGACCGTGTCGAGTCCGGAGTCACCTTCGTGGACGGCCTCCGGGTCGGAGACATCCAGGACGTCGCCCTGCGCGACCGGCGGCGTCTCGCCGACGACGGCGTGCTCATCGTGGTCACGACGCTGGCACAGTCGGACGGGGGCGAGATCGCGCCGCCGGAGCTCATAGCGCGCGGCTTCGCCGAGTCGGACGAGCTTCTCGACGAGCTGCGAGTCGAGGCGGACCGTGTCGTCCGCGAGCTCGTCGCACAGAAGTCGATGGAGGTGAAGCTCCTCCAGGAGCACCTGCACGATGCCGTCGGGCAGATCGTCTACGAGCGCACCCGCCGGCGCCCGATGGTTCTCCCGGTGGTGATCGAGGTTTGACGAACGACGGCTGGGACTCCGTGATCGAGCGCAACGCCGCGAGCGAGGTCACGGCCGCGCGGCTCGTGAACCAGCTGCGTGCGTGCCAGGTCGCGGCGCTCGCCTTCTGCCGGCTGCTCGAGCGCTGGGGCAGAGGAGACGCCGTACCTGCGACCGCGGGCAAGCGACAGGCGGCACTGCGCCGCGCGGCCGACCGCGTCGAGACTGCTCTCGCCGGGCTGGAGGCGCCGCTCTCCCAGTACCTGCTGGAGCTCGAGCCCGAGCTCGCCGAGGGTCGCTCGTGGTATCTCGGGCCGGGCGCGGGAGAGCTCGTCGAGTGGCGCCCGATCCTCGACCGGGCGGGCGTGCGGGTGTGCCCGAACCGGGTCGCATCGGCCTACCTCGAGCTCGCGGTCCTCGTCCGGGCGCTCGAGGGCCTCGCGGCCGCCGCCCGCCTCGACGCGTCGCCCGACCGCTCGTCGCTCTGGGCCGGCCTCTTCGACCTGCGCGACACGCTGCTCGGATCGACAGTGGACGACCTGCGCGCACTCGCTGCCTAGGCGTGTGTCCGCGCCGCGCGTCGTCGTCGTAGGCTCGATCAACCTCGACCTCGTCGCCCGCTGCGAGCGGCTCCCGAGGCCCGGAGAGACCGTCAGCGGAGCGACCTTCGCGCGTGTCCCGGGCGGCAAGGGCGCGAACCAGGCCGTCGCGTGCGCACGCCTCGGCGCGAAGGTCACGCTGCTCGGCGCCGTCGGCTCGGACGGCTTCGCCGAGGAAGCACTCGCGGAGATGCGTGCGGGCGGGATCGAGCTCGACCTCGAGAGGTCCGGGGAGCCGACCGGCGTCGCGCTCATTTACGTCGACGGTGCCGGCGAGAACGAGATCGTCGTCGCGCCCGGCGCGAACTGGACGCTCGGTTCGGTCGCGTTGCCTCCGCACGACGCGGTGCTCAGCCAGCTCGAGATCCCGGACGAGGCCGTGCTCTCCGCCTGGGAGGAGTGCACCGGCCTTTTCTGCCTCAACGCGGCGCCCGCACGACCGGTCGGCATCGACCCCGACCTCACCGTCGTCAACCGCTACGAGCTCGAGGCGCTCTCCCGCCGCGACGGCCTCGTAGCGGTCACCCACGGCGCGGAGGGCGCCGTGCTGCTGGAGGAAGGCGAGGAGATCGCCCGCGCGGTGCCGCCGCGGGTCGAGGCCGTGGACGGGACCGGAGCCGGCGACGCATTCACTGCCTGCCTCCTCGTCTCGCTGCTCGAGGGCCAGGAGCCGCAGGAAGCACTCGAGCGGGCCTGCGCGGCGGGAGCGCTGGCGGCCTCACGCTTCGGCGCCCAGCCGTCCCTACCCACCGCCGCCGAAGTCGACGCGCTCCTGACCTAGTGTCAAATTGACACTAGGCCCGCTCCGCGGCGGCGCCGTCGAGCTCGGCGACGAGCCGTCTCGGCGCCACGATGCGGTAGCTCTCCTCGACCCACTCGCGCAGTAGGCGAACACTCACACCGGGAGCGCGGAGGGGCACGGTGACCCAGCCGGCCTTCCCGAGCCCGTAGCCGGTCTCGGCAGCTCCCTCGATCGACAGTGCGTGCGCGTGGGACTCGTCGAGCTTGACCGAGATGCGCCGCGAGGGCGGCGTGCTCGGGCCGAGGAACACGAAGATCTTCCCGTGCACCTTCACGACGATGTCCTCTTCCCAGGGCTGCTCCTCCGACGTGCCGGGCAGCGAGACCGCGAACGCCCGCACCTTCTCGCGTACGCCTGCCACGCGGCCACGATACTGCCCCTGTGCAGCCGCTTCCCGTCCTCCTCGACTTCGATCCGGGGCACGACGACGCGATCGCGCTCCTGCTCGCGCTCGCGAGCCCCGAGCTCGAGCTGCTCGGCGTGACGACGACGTACGGCAACCAGACGCTCGAGAAGACGACGGCGAACGCGATCCGCGTGCTCGAGCTCGTCGGTCGCGACGACGTGCCGGTGGCGGCCGGTGCGTCGGCGCCGCTCGAGCGTGACCTCGTCGTCGCGGCGCACGTGCACGGTGAGAGCGGCCTCGACGGTCCGGCGCTCCCGGAGCCGCGCTCGGCGCCACTGCCCGACGATGCAGTCGGCTTCCTCGCGGGGCGAATCCGGTCGAGCGAACGGCCGGTGACGCTCGTCGCCACCGGCCCGCTCACGAACGTCGCACGTCTGCTGGCCGCGCACGGCGGCGACGGGCTCGAGCGCATCGTCGTCATGGGCGGCTCGATCTCCGAGGGCAACATGACCCCCGCCGCCGAGTTCAACGTCTGGGCCGACCCCGAGGCCGCCCAGCGCGTGTTCTCGAGCGGCGTCGATGTGACCATGATCGGCCTCGACGTGACCCACAAGGCGGTGCTCGGGCCGCCGGTCGCCGAGCGCCTGCGGGCTGCCGGGAGGGTCGGCGTGTTCGTGGCCGAGCTGAACGAGTTCTTCAGCCGCTACCACCGCCAGACGTACGGCTGGGACGGCGCGCCGATCCACGACGCCGTCGCGGTGGCGCACGTGATCCTGCCCGACCTCGTCGAGACGCGCTTCCGGAACGTCGAGGTCGAGCTCGAGTCCGAGCTCTGCCGTGGCCGCACGGTGGTGGACCTCTGGAACCGGACCGATCGTCCGCCGAACGTCCACGTCGGGGTCGATCTCGACGCGGACGCGTTCTTCGAGCTGCTCGTCGAGCGCATCGCGCGCCTGGGCTAGGGTGGATCGGAGCGTGGATCGGATGTCGCTCGCGGGGTTCCAGTCGAGCGTCCTCGAGGATGCGTCGCTCGCCGGCGAGGGGGAGAGGGTGCTGGCCTGGACACGGGCCAACATGCCGCTCCTCGCACGGCTCCGGGCCGAGCTCGCCGCGGAGCGACCGCTGGCCGGGCACCGGATCGGCATGTGCCTCCACGTCGAGGCGAAGACGGCCGTGCTCGTCGAGGCGCTGCGCGCGGGCGGCGCGGAGATCGTCCTCACGGGGAGCCCCGCGACCACCGACGACCGCGTCGCGGCGGCGCTCGCGGCCGACGACGGGGTGCTCGTGTATGCGCGGAAGGCGGACACGCTCGCGAACCACTACGACCACGTCGAGCGGGTGCTCGAGTCCGATCCGGACCTGCTGCTCGACAACGGTGCCGACCTCATCGCCGCGACGGTGGAGAGGGGTGGAGCGTCGGTCGGCGCCGCCACCGAGGAGACCACTTCCGGCCGGCACCGGCTGCTGGGCGAGCTTCGGGATCGCGTCCCGTTCCCGGTGATCGTGATCAACGACAGCCCGATCAAGCTCCGCTTCGAGAACGAGCACGGGATCGGGCCTGCGGTCGTGGACGGGTTCCTGCGGGCCACCAACAGCCTCGTCGCGGCGAAGACGTTCGCGGTCGTCGGCTTCGGCTCGTGCGGACGGAGCCTCGCGCGAACGCTGCGTGCGCTCGGCGCGAGCGTGCTCGTCGTCGAGCGCGATCCCGTACGCGCGCTGGAGGCGGCGTTCGAGGGCATGCGGGTGACCGCGATCGAGCGGGCTGCCGAGCTGGCAGATGTGCTCGTGACCGTGACTGGGAGGCCCGGCGCAGTGACGAAGGAGGTCTTCCCGCGGCTCCGGGACGGCGCGGTGCTCGCGAACGTCGGTCACTTCTCGACCGAGATCGACGTTGCCGGCCTCGCGGAGCTCGCGACGCGGAGCTCGGAGCCGAAGGACGACGTGACCGCGTACGACCTCCCGAGCGGTCGCACCGTCTACCTCCTCGCGCGCGGGGAGATGCTGAACCTCGCGGCCGCGAACGGCCACCAGATCCAGATCATGGACCTGGGCTTCGCGCTGCAGGCGCACTCGATGCGCGCCCTCGCCCTCGATCCCGGCGCCTTCGAGCCCGGTTACAACGCGGTGCCGGCCGCGATCGACGACGCGGTCGCGCGGGAGGCGCTGACGACGCTCTCGACCGTGGAGCTCGGCCCGTGACCCCCGCCGACGTCGTCGTGTTCGTCGAGGTGCCCTCGGGGTCGCGCAACAAGTACGAGCTGGACAAGGAGCTCGACGCGATCGTCCTCGACCGGCGCCTCTTCACGTCGATGGCGTACCCGGCCGACTACGGCTTCATCGAGGGGACGATGGGTGGTGACGGGGACCCGCTCGACGCGCTCGTGCTCGTCGGCGAGCCCACGTTCCCGGGCTGCCGGATCCGCGTCCGCGTCGTGGGGGTCTTCCACATGGCCGACGAGAAGGGGCCGGACGAGAAGATCATCTGCGTCCCGCTGAAGGACCCCGCGTGGATGCGGATCTCCGACCTCCACGACATCCCCGCCGAGCTTCGGAACGAGGTGGAGCACTTCTTCCAGGTCTACAAGGACCTCGAGGAGGCGAAGGTCGAGACGTACGGGTACGGGAATCGCTCGGACGCGGAACGGATCGTCGCCGAGGCTCGCGACCGCCACGCTTCGCACTGACCCGCAGGAGCCCGGCCGCCGACGGCGAATCGTCGCGGCATGGCGCGCCGCAAGAAGAGGCGGCCGCTTCGCCCACGCGTCCCGGCGCGTGTGAAGAAGCGGACGAAGAAGACGAGCTCCGGCCAGCAGCACGAGCTGCTCGGCCTCGGGCTCTCCGCGCTCGGACTCATCTTCGGCGTGATCCTCTATCTGGGCCTCGACGGAGGCGCGGTCGGCTCCTGGCTCGCCGACGTGCTCACGACCGTGCTCGGCGAAGCAGCGTACGGCCTCCCGATCGCGCTGATCGCGATCGGCGCCCTCATGCTCGCGCGGAGCGAGTTGCTCGACGTGCGGCCCTTCCGCCTCGGCCTCGGCGTCGGCTTCCTCGGCCTGATGACGCTGCTGGGGAAGGACAACGGGGGCTGGATCGGGCTTGCGCTCGGCGGCGCGCTCGCAGGTCTGATCGGTGACACGGGCGCTGCCATCGTCGGCGGGACGCTGCTCCTGGCCGGCGCGCTGCTCGTCAGCGGAGCCTCCACCGGCGCGATCCTCCGCCGGACGGGACACGTCGTCCGCACCGCGGGCACGGGCGCGCGCCGCGCGTTCGACTGGTCGAGCGAGCGGTCGACGGACGAGTTCACGGTTCAGCCTGCCGCTCCGGAGCCTCAGCCGGCGCGACTCCTCGACGGAGCCGCGGCCTACCCGGACGTCGTCGGAGAGACGCCGTCGAGCGACTATCAGCCGCTGCTCGTCGAGGAGGCGGAGCCCGAGCTCGAGCCGAGCACGGAGAGCGTCTTCGAGACGTCGACGGAGCACAGCGAGTACCGGCTCCCGGATCGCGAGATCCTCAAGCGCTCGCCCGCGGCACCGGCTACGAACAGCGACTCGTCGGCGCGCACTGCAGACCTCCTCGTGCGCACGCTCGCGGAGTTCGGCGTGGACGCAACGGTGAGCGGACAGATCTCGGGCCCGCGCGTGACGCGGTACGAGCTTCAGCTCGCGCCGGGCACGAAGGTCTCGAAGGTCGCGGCGCTCCGCGACGACCTCTCCTACGCGCTCGCGACCACCGAGATCCGCATCCTCGCCCCGATCCCCGGCAAGCAGGCGGTCGGCGTGGAGGTCCCGAACCTCTCTCCGCGGCTCGTCACCCTCGGCGACATCTACGACGACCTGCCCGCGACCGCGAGCCCGCTGGCCGTCTGGCTCGGCAAGGACATCTCGGGCAACTCGGTGTGGACGGATCTCGCGCGGATGCCGCACCTCCTCATCGCCGGCACGACCGGCTCGGGCAAGTCGGGCTGCATCAACACGATCCTCACCTCGACGCTCCTGCGCGCGACTCCGGACGACGTCCGCATGATCCTCATCGACCCGAAGCGGATCGAGCTCGGGTACTACGAGTCGATCCCGCACCTCCTGACGCCGGTCGTCTCGAGCCCGAAGGAGGCGTCGACGGTGCTCATGAACGTCGTCGCCGAGATGGAGCGCCGTTACGAACGGCTCTCCTTCGTGCGCGCGCGGAGCCTGCCGGAGGCGAACCGCGCCTTCCGCCAGCGGGGCGAGCAGCCGCTCCCGTACCTCCTCGTCGTCATCGACGAGCTCGCCGACCTGATGATGGTGTCGCCACAGGCTGTCGAGGACTGCGTGATCAGGCTCGCGCAGAAGTCACGCGCCGTCGGGATCCATCTCGTGCTCGCGACGCAGCGCCCCTCGGTGGACGTGATCACCGGGATGATCAAGGCAAACGTCCCGTCGCGGATCGCGTTCGCGGTCTCGAGCCAGACCGACTCGCGCGTCATTCTCGACGCGTCGGGTGCGGAAAGCCTGCTGGGTCAGGGCGACATGCTCTTCAAGCCGCTCGGCACCTCGCGCCTGCAGCGGCTCCAGGGCGCCTACGTGAGCGAGGAGGAGATCGCGCTCGTCGTCGAGCAGGCCCGCTCGCAGCGTGGCCAGGAGCTCGACGAGTCGCTTCTCGAGGCGCCCGAGAGCGCGTTCGAGGAGGGCGACGAGGACGTCGACTTCGACCCGGACGAGGACCCGCTGCTCGAGCGCGCGATCGAGATCGTGGTGCAGACGCAGACCGCGTCCGTGTCCCTCATCCAGCGGCGGCTCCGCGTCGGCTACACGCGGGCTGGCCGGCTCATCGACATGCTCGAGCGCCGGGGCATCATCTCGGGCTACGAGGGCTCGAAGCCTCGTCGCGTGCTCGTGTCGGAAGGCGACGTCCACACGGTCTGAAAACCGTTGTAAAGAGTGGGTATCGACTTGAGAAGCGGCCCAACTTGCGATTAGATCTGGCGTCCAACTTGGGCGGCAGGTCAATTCGTAAGGAGGGCATGTGAAGAAGCACAGACTGGGCGCGATTGGCGTCGTGCTCGCGCTCGCTGCGGTATCGGCATTGATCGTGAGCTCCGCCGGCACCGCGAAGACCGAACAGGATCCGTTCCTCGCGGGCGTCGTCTCGGACGTGGGCCGGTTCAACGACAAGGGCTTCAACCAGCTCGCGCTGAAGGGCTGCAAGACCGGTGCGAGGAAGGCGAAGGGAACATGCCGCGCGCTCGAGTCACGGGCGACGTCGGACTACATCCCGAACTTCGTGCGGCTGGCGCGCGACGAGGCGGACATCATGATCGCCACGGGCTTCCTGCTCGCCGAGGGCACCGCGACGGTGGCGAAGCGGTTCCCCGACTCGAAGTTCGCGATCGTCGACTACTCGGCGAAGGCTCCGCCCTTCGCGACCCCGAAGGGGAAGTCGATCGTCAAGAACGTCGTCGGGCTCACCTTCGCGACGAACGAGAACAGCTACATGATCGGCTGTCTCGCCGCGCAGGTGGCGAGGCGTGACGGCGGCAACACGATCAGCGCCGTCGGCGGAATCAAGATCCCGACCGTCGACATCTTCATCGCCGCGTACCGCGCGGGCGCACGCAAGTGCGTCCCGGGCACGCAGACGCTGGTGGACTACTCGCAGGAGTTCGTCGACCAGGCGAAGTGCACGGAGCTCGCGACGAACCAGGTGGACCGCGGCTCGAAGGTCGTGTTCGCAGTTGCCGGCGGGTGCGGTCTCGGCGCTCTCGACGTCGCCAAGCAGCGTGGCGTCTGGGGAGTCGGGGTCGACAACGACCAGGCGTTCCTCGGCCCGCACATCCTCACGAGCGCTGTGAAGCGCGTCGACGTGTCGGTCGATACGGTCGTCACTCTCGGCCAAGAGCGGCACCTACAGGGGTAGCCGCGACCTCGTGTTCAACCTCAAGAACAACGGCGTCGCGATCGGCAAGATCAGCCCCCGCGTGCCCAAGGCGTTCGTCGCCAGGATGAACGCGCTGAAGCCGCAGATCCTCTCGGGGAAGATCAAGCCACCGACGAAGGTCTGACCACTTCGTAGACCGAGCATGACGAGGGCGGGCCTACGGGCCCGCCCTCGTTCGTTACGTCCTCGGCGTCCGCCTCCGCTTCACGAACGGAGCGCCTCGGGGCACCGTAGAATCGCGCGCGAATGGCCAGCGACCGGCCGCCGAACGAGCGATCAATCCTGCTCGAGCTTCGTGGGATCACGAAGCAGTTCCCGGGCGTCCTCGCGAACGACCACATCGACTTCGACCTGAGGCAGGGCGAGGTGCACGCGCTGCTCGGCGAGAACGGTGCCGGGAAGTCGACGCTGATGAGCATCCTGTACGGGCTCTACCACCCGGACGAGGGCGAGATCGTCATCAAGGGCGAGACCGCGCGGATCAGCTCACCTGGCGAGGCGATCGCCCGGGGGATCGGCATGGTGCACCAGCACTTCATGCTGATCCCGGTGATGACGGTCGCGGAGAACATCGTCCTCGCGACCGAGCCGAGGAAGGCCGGCGTGATCCTCGACTTCGGTGCGGCCCGTACCCGCGTCGCGGAGATCGCACGTGCGTTCAACTTCGCGATCGACCCCGACGCGCGCATCGAGAACATCTCCGTCGGCCAGCAACAGAGGGTCGAGATCCTGAAGGCGCTCTACCGGCGCGCCGACATCCTCATCCTGGACGAGCCGACGGCCGTCCTCACGCCGCAGGAGGCCCAGGAGCTCTTCGGCATCCTCGACACGCTGAAGCGCGAGGGCCTCTCGGTCATCTTCATCAGCCACAAGCTGAACGAGGTCCTGCAGATCGCAGATCGGGTCAGCGTCCTCCGGCGCGGCAAGCTGATCGAGACGCTCCCGGCTGCGGGGGCGACCGAGGACCAGCTCGCCCGGCTGATGGTCGGGCGGGACGTCCTCCTCCGCGTCGACAAGGCGCCGGCGTCGCCGACCGAGCCCCTGCTGCAAGTCGAGGACCTGCACGTGCTCGACGACCGTGAGCTCGAGACCGTGCGCGGCGTCTCCTTCCAGGTGCGGGCCGGCGAGATCGTCGGCATCGCCGGCGTCGACGGCAACGGCCAGACGGAGCTCATCGAGGCGTTGACCGGCTTGCGCCCGACCGAAAGCGGGCGCTTCCGTGTCGGCGACGGCGACCTCACGAAGGCGAGCACCCACAAGATCCTCGACGCGGGCGTCGGCCACATCCCCGAGGACAGGCAGAAGCGCGGGCTCGTGCTCGAGTTCTCGCTCGCCGAGAACATCGCGCTGCACGACTTCGACCGGCCGCCGAACTCGCGCTTCGGCTGGCTCAAGCCGAAGGTGGTGATCGCGCGGGCCAGAAAGCTCCTGCAGGAGTTCGACGTTCGCGGTGGCGGGCCGCAGACGCCGGCGCGGGCGCTCTCGGGCGGGAACCAGCAGAAGGTCGTCGTCGCGCGCGAGGTGTCGAACGACCCGCGCGTCCTCATCGCCGCCCAGCCGACACGAGGGCTCGACGTCGGCGCGATCGAGTTCGTCCACCGCCGGCTCGTCGAGGAGCGAGACGAGGGGCGCGCGGTCCTGCTCGTGTCCCTCGAGCTCGACGAGATCCTCTCCCTCTCGGATCGGATCCTCGTCATGTACGAAGGCGAGATCGTGGCCGAGTTCGGGCCGAGCGTGACCGAGGACGAGCTCGGCGTCGCCATGCTCGGTGGCACGCGCGAGGAGAAGGTCGTAGCGTGAGCACGCCGCCGAGCGAGCCCACGGTCCAGCAACCCGGGGACGCGCCGCCGCCAGGCCCGGACACGGCCGCCGACCGTCTCGCCAGCTGGTACAAGGCAGGCGGCGTCGTCGCGCCCGTCGTCACCGCGTTGCTGGCGTTCCTCGCCGGCGGTCTCGTCGTCCTCGCGACCGGCTCGAACCCGATCGAGGTCTACAAGGGGATCTGGAACGGCACGGGGCTCGAGTGGTTCTACCGCGTCGGCTCCCACGAGGTCGGGCTGCCGTTCTCGGACTCCCAGATCTGGTTCCCGTGGGACCCCGCGTCCCGCGCGGCGGAGAACCTCCAGCAGACGCTGCTCCTGACGTCGACGCTCATCCTCACCGGGCTCGCGGTCGCGTTCGCGTTCCGTTGCGGTCTGTTCAACATCGGCGGCCAGGGCCAGTACTTCGTCGGCGCCTACTTCGCGATCTGGATCGGCTCGTCGCTCGAGGGCACGAACAGCTTCGTCCACATCACGCTCGCCATCGTCGTCGCCGCCCTCGCCGGGGCCGTATGGGCGGGTATCGCGGGCATCCTCAAGGCGACGGTCGGCGCCCACGAGGTCATCACGACGATCATGCTGAACTGGATCGCGATCTACGTCGGCTTCTACCTCTTCGGCCAGGGCGGTCCGCTCCAGAACAAGGAACAGGTCTTCAGCCCGACCTCGAACGAGGTGCTCGACGGCGCGCGGCTGCCGGTGTTCTGGGGCGACCCCTTCCTGCAGGGGCTGCACGTCGGGCTCTTCGTCGCGCTCGGCGCGCTCGTCGCCTTCTGGGTCATCATCAGCCGCACGACGCTCGGGTACGAGGTGCGCGCCGTCGGCTTCAATCCCGAGGCGGCGCGCTACGGGGGAATCTCGGTCGCCCGCAACTACTTCCTCGCCATGGCGATCTCCGGGGTCTTCGCCGGGCTCGCAGGCGCCATCGACATGCTCGGCTGGCGGTTCTCGATCGGCTTCAGCGACATCCAGTCGTCGACGATCGGCTTCGTCGGGATCGCCGTTGCTCTGCTCGGCCGTAACACCGCGCTCGGGGTCGGTCTCGCCGCCCTGGTGTTCGGCGGGCTCGTGAACGGCACGGCGACGAGGAACATCCCCGAGGGCGTCTTCCCGATCCCCGAGCAGGCAGGCAATCTCTCGCTGACCATCCAGGCGCTCGTCCTGCTGTTCATCGGGGCGGACATCCTCATCCTCTACCTCTGGGCGAAGACCGGTCAGAAGATCGGCGTCGGTAGGAGATCGCCGGTATGAGCGTCGGCGCCCAGACCGTCGACCGCGTCGGCGTCGAGCGGGAAGACCTGGGGCGGTACCTCGCGTGGGCGGGCGTGGCACTAGGCGTGCTCGCCTTCTTCGTCGTCCTCCCGCCGATCACCGTCCGCTCGCCGATCGTGCCGCTCATCGTCGGCGCCGTCGGGATCGTCGCCGGGGTCGTCGCCCTGCGCTGGGGCTCGGGACGGCGGCTGGCGACGGGTGCAATCGCAGCGGCGACGCTCGGGATCCTGCTCGGCTGGCTCGGGACGCGCTCCGACGTCGAGTCGCTCGACCAGGTGTTCGTCTGGTCGGCGCTGATCGCGGCGACCCTGCGCGCGGCGACGCCGCTCACGTTCGCCGCGCTCGGCGGCATCTTCTCGGAGCGGAGCGGCGTCGTGAACATCGGCCTCGAGGGCATGCTGCTGATGGGCGCGTTCTTCGGCTTCCTCGGGGCGGACAAGCTGAACTCGTGGGAGTGGGGGATCGCATGCGGCGTGCTCGCCGGTGCAAGCCTCGCACTCGTCCACGCGTTCATCTCCATCCACCTGCGCGCAGACCAGATCATCAGCGGCTTCGCCGTCAACTTCCTCGCTCTCGGCATCACCGGCTACTTCTTCATCGAGGTCTACACCGACCAGGGAACGCCGGGTGACGTCCCCCAGATCCCGTCGATCTCGATCCCCGGCATCGAGGACCTCGGCTTCGTCGGGCCGGCGATCGGCGACATGCACCTTCTCATCTGGGTAGCGCTCGCATTCGTCGTGCTCTCGCATCTCGCGCTGTTCCGGACGACGATCGGCCTGCGCCTGCGTGCCGTAGGCGAGCACCCGAAGGCGGCCGACACCGTCGGCATCTCGGTGTACGCGATCCGCTACGGCGCCGTCATCCTCTCGGGTGCGCTCGCCGGCGCTCGGCGGCGTGTACCTCTCGAACGGGATCACGCACTCCTTCAACGAGAACCTCTCGGCCGGGCGCGGCTTCATCGCCCTCGCGGCGGTGATCTTCGGCCGCTGGCGTCCGTACGGTGCGTTCGTGGCGTGTCTCCTCTTCGGCTTCACGGAGGCGCTCGCGCTCCGGCTGCCGGGCGCCTACGGGGAGGACGCCGCCTGGACGACGCTCTTCCGTGCTCTCCCGTACGTGGTCACCCTCGTGGTCGTCGCCGGGGTCGTCGGCCGCTCGATTCCGCCCGCCGCCGTTGGCAGGCCGTACGTCAAGCAGTAGATCCGGTGGCGGTGCGGGCTGGGGAGCGGCGATCGCCGGCGCTCTCTCCGTGGCGACGCTCCCGGTTGCGATCTACCTGACCCGCTTCAGCGACGAGTACGAGCTGCTCCACTCGGGGGCGGCGATCCCGCTCGCGGCGCTCCTCGCCTTCGCGGCGCTCGGGCTCGCGAGCCGATCCCGCCGGCGCGATGCCCTCCGCCTCGCAGGAGGCGCCACCCGGCCCGCGCAGGTGGGCCGGGTGCTCGGCGTCGTGGGTCTCTGCATGGTCGCGAGCGCGCTCGTGGCGCTCGGCGTGTACTGGCTCCTCGAGTACGTCGGCACACGGGACTGACCGCCTGCAAGAACCCTCTACACTTCGCCATTCGTGTTCGACATCGGTTCCAGCCTCCGCGAGGCCCGCACCCGCCAGGGCCTCGACTTCCCAGAGCTCGAGCAGCTCACGAAGATCCGCCCGAAGTACCTGCGGGCGCTCGAGGACGAGCAGTTCGAGATCCTTCCCGCACCGACCTACGTGCGCGGCTTCCTGCGCTCGTACGCCGAGGCGCTCGGGCTCGACGGCCAGCCGTTCGTCGACGAGTACAACTCGCGCTTCGCGGTCGGTGACGAGGACGCCCCGGTTCGCACGCGCCGCGTGCCGCAGCCCCGTCGCGACCGCGCTGCCCGCGAGTCCCGGATGGTCGTGCTCGCGCTGCTCGGGATCGCAGTCGTCTTCGCGCTCGTGATCGCGGCGTGGCGGTTCGGCGGGACCGAGCCCGAGAGGGTGCACGGCTTGAACGTCCAGGGGCAGAACCCGTCGGTGCAATCCGCGTCCACGCAGGGCCAGGCGAGGCTCGTCGTGCGGGCGACGGGCGGCAACTCCTGGATGGAGGTCCGGGCCGGCTCCGCGTCGGGCAGGCTGCTCTACAGCGGGACGCTCGAGCAGGGCCAGCGCATGCAGTTCGAGGCGCGTGCGCTGCAGCTCGCCCTCGCGAAGCCGCGAGAACGTGCTCGTGCGGCTCAACGGGAACCGGACGGAGCTCCCGGACGGCACGGCGTTCGTCGTCACCTCGAGGCGCATCGTCCCCATCTCCTCTTGACGCGCCCCCGGGCGGCGATCGTCGTCACGGGCAGCGAGCTCGTTCGGGGCGAGCGCCAGGACCGCAACGGGCCGTTCCTGGCCGCCGAGGCGCTGAGGCTCGGGCTCGAGCCGGAGCGGATCACGATCGTCGGCGACCGCCCGGAGGACCTGGACCGAGCCCTCGAGCAGGGACTGGGGGCGGACATCTGTCTCGTCTCGGGCGGTCTCGGCCCGACGCACGACGACCGCACGGTCGAGCGCGTCGCGCACGTGGCTGGCGTCGGGCTGGTCGTCGACGACGAGCTCGAGCGCGAGATCGGCGCGGTGTCGCAGATGGTCGCCGAGCGCCTGCGGCGCCCGTACGCCGAGTTCGAGCCGGGAGTGCGGAAGCAGGCGACGATCCCCGAGGGCGCGCTCTCGCTCGGGCTCGCGGGAACGGCACCCGGCCTCGTGCTCGAGACGGACGGAGCCGTGGTCGTGGTGCTGCCCGGGCCGCCGCGCGAGCTCCAGCGCCTCTGGGAGCGGGCGCTCGACGCAGCCGCCCGTGCGGCGCGTGCTGGAGCGCGCGCCGGCTCGCGGCCGCAGGACGCTCCGCTTCTTCGGCACGCCGGAGTCCGCCGTCGCCGAGGCGCTCGCCGCGGCAGGCGGGGACGGGAACGGCGTCGAGGCGACGATCTGCGCACGCGACTTCGAGATCCACGTCGACCTCGTGGTGGAGCCGAGCGGAGAGGCGCGGGCAGACGAGATCGTCGCGACGCCTGCGCTCGACGCTCGACCGGTATCTCTTCAGCGAGGACGAGCGGCCGATCGCGGAGATCGTGCTCGGACTGGCACGCGAGCGCGGCCTGACGCTGGCGACGGCCGAGTCCTGCACCGGAGGGCTCGTCGCAGGGCGCCTGACCGCCGTACCGGGCGCGAGCGACGTCTTCCGCGGCGGCGTCGTCGCCTACGCGAACGAGGTGAAGGCCGCCGAGCTCGACGTGCCGGAGTCGATCCTGGACACGCACGGCGCCGTCTCGGCGGAGGCCGCGCGCGCGATGGCCGAGGGCGCTCGCTCTCGGATCGGCACCGACGTCGCCGTCTCCGTCACGGGCATCGCCGGCCCCGACGGCGGAACGGAGGAGAAGCCAGTCGGGCTCGTCTTCCTGCACGTGGCCGGGCCCGACGGCGAGGTGGCGCGGCGCATCGACTTCCCCGGCGACCGCGAGATGATCCGCGGCCGCTCGACCACTGCGGCTCTGCACCTTCTCCGCAGACATTTGACACAGAGTCGTGACGAGGGGACGTAGCGCTCCCGATACCCTCGACAGCGGTGATCGCTCCGGTCAGACGCTTCGCCTCTTCCTCGCTCTCCTGCTTCCGCTCGAGGCTTCCGCGACACTCGAGCGCTGGCGGGACACGCAGCTCGGTGACGCTCTCGAGGCCGGCCGCGCACGGCCGGTGGAGGGGTTCCACATCACGCTCGCCTTCCTCGGCTCGACGCCGGCGGGCGAGCTCGAGGGCATCGTGCACGCGCTTCGGGAGTCCGCCGCCGAGGCGGTCCCGTTCGAGCTCGTGCCGAAGCGCTATCGGGAGACGCGCTCGGTGGGGATGCTCGTCCTCGACGATCCGGCGGGCGAGGCTGCGCGGCTGGCCGCAACGCCTGCACGAGACGGCTCGAGCGGCTCGGCGTCTACGAGCGGGAGACTCGTCCGTGGCTGCCACACGCGACCGTCGTCCGCTTCCGCGAGCGCCCGCGCCTGCGCCCCGAGCTCTCCTGCTTGCTGGCTGACCTCGGCGCGTTCGCTCCGTCCGAGGCGGCTGCTTTCGTATCACGCCTGCACCCGTCAGGGGCCCGCTACGAGATTCTCGACCACTGCACCGTAGGAGGATGAGTCCATGAGTCGTGAGGAAGCGCTCGACACCGCGCTCGGGCAGATCGAGCGCCAGTTCGGCAAGGGATCGGTCATGCGGATGAGCGACCGCCCGCAGGTCGCGGTGGGGGCGGTGTCGACAGGCTCGCTGGCGCTCGACCTTGCACTCGGCATCGGCGGTCTCCCGCGCGGCCGCATCGTCGAGATCTACGGTCCGGAGGCTTCCGGAAAGACGACCCTCGTGTACCACGTGATGGCCGAGGCCCAACGGCGCGGGGGCATCTGCGCCTTCATCGACGCCGAGCACGCGATGGACCCCTCCTACGCGAGGCGGATCGGCGTGGACATCGACCAGCTGCTCGTATCCCAGCCGGACACGGGTGAGCAGGCGCTCGAGATCACGGAGCTCCTCATCCGCTCGGGCGCGCTCGACATCGTCGCCATCGACTCGGTCGCGGCGCTCGTCCCGAAGGCGGAGATCGAGGGCGAGATGGGCGACAGCCACGTGGGCCTCCAGGCACGGCTCATGAGCCAGGCGCTGCGCAAGCTCGCCGGCACGCTCAACCGCACCGACACGATCTGCATCTTCACGAATCAGCTCCGCGAGAAGATCGGCGTCATGTTCGGGAACCCGGAGACGACCCCCGGTGGACGCGCCCTGAAGTTCTACGCGTCGGTCCGGCTCGACATCCGCCGCATCGAGACGCTGAAGGACGGCGCCGAAGCGATCGGCAACCGCGTGCGCGTGAAGGTGGCGAAGAACAAGGTCGCGCCGCCGTTCAAGCAGGCGGAGTTCGACATCGTGTACGGCCAGGGCATCCCCTGGGAAGGCACCGTCCTCGACGTCGCGCTCGAGAAGAAGATCGTCCAGAAGGCGGGCTCGTACTTCAGCTTCGGCGACGAGCGCCTCGGCCAGGGCCGCCAGAACGCGAGCGCGTTCCTCGCCGAGAACCCGGACCTCGTCCAGCAGATCCTCGTCCAGATCCAGGCCGACGCTCCCGACGAGCAGGTGATCTCGGCGCGGCTGCTGCCCACTGCGACTCCAGCCGCTCGTGCGGAGGAGCCGCAGGAGGTGGAGGAGCCGGCCGCGGTCGACGCGTAGCGGCTCGTGGCGGCAGCCACGCACGGCTCTGGATGCGGCGCTCGCGGTGCTCCGCGGTCGTGACCTCAGTGCAGTCGAGCTCGACCGCCGGCTCGCGACGAAGGGCTTCGCCGACGCCGAGCGCGAGGAAGCGCTCGCAACGCTCGAACGAACAGGCTTGCTCGACGACCGACGTTTCGCGGAAGCTCGCGCGGCCGCGCTGGCGGGCCGCGGAGCGGGCGACGCGCTCGTGCGCCACGAGCTCGAGCGGGCCGGGGTGGAGGACGAGGTGGTCGAGGACGCGCTCGCGTTGCTCGAGCCCGAGACCGAACGCGCGCGGCGGATCGTCGAGCGGCGAGGGCGGGACGCGAAGACGGCGCGCTACCTCGTGAGGCAGGGCTTCTCGCAGGACTCGCTCGGCGCGCTCGTTGCATCGGCGAGCGCCGACGAGCTAGGATGACCGCGCTTCACCCGACATTTTCCTGCTCGCAAGCGCTTTCTGAACCTGTGACGGCAACCACTCCTCATCAGAGCTTTCCGTTTATCGATCGCAGCTCAGCCAACCCCAGACCACGGCGGAGGGTGTAACCAGCCCGAAAGAGCCCTCCCGGGCCAAGAGCGTAGATCCGGTTCCGAGCGCGGCCGAGTGAGGCCGGTGGCGGTGTGAGCACCGCGGTGAGTGCCGCGGTAATCGTCTCCTCGCAACGGAGGGCCAATGCTCACGGTCGCTGCGGTGGTGATCGGAATCCTCGTCGGAGCGGTCGGGGCCGCCGTCGCGCTCCTCTCGCTCTCGCGCTCGCGGGTTCGGACGGCCGAGGACGAACGCCGACGCATCCTCTCCGACGCGGAGCGCGAGGCTGAGGCGATCCGCCGCGAGGCGCAGGTCGAGGCGCGCGAGCAGGCCGTCGTCGTGCGAACCGAGATCGAGACCGAGGTCCAGGACCGGCGAAACCAGATCGTGAAGGTCGAGGAGCGCGTCCTCCAGAAGGAGGAGGAGATCGACTCGAAGCTCGACGAGCTCGAGCGGCGCGAGCAGGGGCTCGGCGACCGTGAGGTCCACATCAAGCAGCTCCAGGAGGAGCTCCGCGAGACCAAGAACGACTCGCTCGCGATCCTCGAGCGGCTCTCCGGCCTGACGTCGGGCGAGGCGAAGCAGCAGCTCCTCGAGCGCTCGAAGGACCTCATCCGCCACGAGCTCGCGCGGGACGTGCGCCACATGGAGGAGGAGGCGAGGACGGAGGCACGCAGACGCGCGCGTGCGCTCATCGCGGACTCGCTCCAGCGCGTCGCGGCGAGCCACACGGCCGAGGCGACGGTCACCGTGGTCGAGCTCGCCTCGGACGACCTCAAGGGCCGGATCATCGGCCGCGAGGGACGGAACATCCGCTCGCTCGAGCACCTCACGGGCGTCGACTTCATCATCGACGACACGCCACACGCGGTCGTGCTCTCCTCGTTCGACCCCCTGCGCCGCGAGATCGCACGGCTGACGCTCGACAAGCTGATCGAGGACGGCCGCATCCACCCGGCCCGGATCGAGGAGATGTACTACCTGGCGAAGACCGAGCTCGACGAGCACGTCCGCCAGGCGGGCGAGCAGGCCGTCTTCGAGGCGAACTGCGGCGAGCTGCACGAGGAGCTCGTGAAGATCCTCGGGCGCCTTCGCTACCGGACGAGCTACGGCCAGAACGTCCTGAAGCACACGCTCGAGGTCGTCCATCTCGGTGGCCTGATGGCGTCGGAGCTCGGGGCCGGTGTCAAGACGACGAAGCGCGCCGCGCTGCTCCACGACGTCGGCAAGGCGATGAGCCACGAGGTCGAGGGCTCGCACGCGCTCATCTCCGCCCAGCTCGCGCGCCGCTACGGCGAGTCCGAGGGCGTCGTGCACGCGATCGAGGCGCACCACTACGAGGTGCAGCCGCAGACGGTCGAGGCGGTGCTGCTCATCGCGGCAGACGCCGTCTCGGCCTCGCGCCCGGGGGCGCGAGGCGAGTCGCTCGAGAACTACATCCGTCGGCTCGAGGCGCTCGAGAAGATCGCGGCGGGCAAGCCGGGAGTCGCCAAGGCCTACGCGCTGCAGGCCGGGCGGGAGATCCGCGTTATCGTCGAGCCGAGCGAGGTGGACGACGACGGCGCGGCGCTCCTCTCGCACGAGATCGCACGGGAGATCGAGGACCAGCTCGAGTACCCCGGACAGGTCAAGGTGATCGTCATCCGCGAGTCGCGCTCGATCGAGGTCGCGAAGTAGCCCCGACTCGGCTGTTCGTGAGCTACTCCCTGCCCGAGATCGTCGAGACGGATCGTCTCCTGCTTCGCACGTGGCTCCTCGAGGACGCGGAGCGGCTCGACGAGATCTACTCCCAGCCCGAGTACCTCGAGCACATGCCGCCGGCGCATGGGGCGGAGCGGGTCGCCGAATACCGCCAGCTCTGGGACGAGGCCGGATTCGCCACCTGGGCTGCCTGTGAGCGGGAGGGCGGACGCCTGATCGGGCGCATCGGGCTTCTTCGACACGATGACTGGCCGCTCGTCGAGAACCCTGTCGAGGTCGGATGGGCCCTCGACCGCGACTACTGGGGTCGCGGCCTCGCCACGGAGGGAGCCCACGCTTCGATCCAGGTCTGGCGCGACTATCTTCCCGACGAGATGTTGTACAGCTTCACGCTTCCCGAGAACACGCGCTCGCGGGCCGTCATGGAGCGTCTCGACATGCACTTCGGCGGAACGGCGCGCTGGCACGGACGCGAGCACGTCTGGTACGCGCTCGGCCGCGCCGAGGTCGTGTAGTGGACACGGCCGCCGCAGCGCGGCGCTGGGCGGACGTCTGGTCCCGTGCCTGGCCGGCGGCGGACGCCGACGCGATCGATGCGCTCTATGCACGGACCGCGGTCTTCTACTCGCACCCGTTCCGCGAGCGCCAGGGCCCGAAGGAGTACGTCGAATGGGCGTTTGCCGATCAGAGGGAGGCGGAGTGCCGCTTCGGTGAGCCGGTCGTCGGGAGCGACCGCGCGGCAGTCGACTGGTGGGCGGTCATCGTCGCGCCGGACGACTCGGTCGAGACGCTCGCGGGGACGTCGCTCCTGCGTTTCGACGAGCACGGGCTCGTCGTCGAGCAGCGGGACGCGTGGGCGAGCGAGCCGGGCCGCCGCGACCTGCCTTCCTGGGCGACGTAAGGGAGGCGGAGCCCGTACCTACAATGGCGCTCTCGTGAGGCGCTACCACGTCACCACGTTCGGCTGCCAGATGAACGCTCACGACTCGGAGCGGATCAAGGGCATGCTCGAGTCGCTCGGGCTCGGCGAGGCAGTGGCTCCCGACGACGCAGACGTCGTCGTCTTCAACACCTGCACCGTGCGCGAGAAGCCGGATACACGCCTCGCCGCGTACCTCGGGAACGCGACCGCCCGCAAGCGTGAGCAGCCGGACCTCGTGATCGCGGTCGGCGGCTGCTACGCGGAGGCGCAGCGCGACCGGATCTTCGAGCTCTATCCGGCGGTCGACGTCGCCTTCGGCCCGGGATCTATCCCGCACCTCGGCGACTGGATCGCGGCCGGCGGCTACGCCGTTCCGCGCGGGAAGTTCGGCACACACGAGCACTTCGCCGCCGACCTGCCCGGGCAGCGCGAGCGGCGCTTCCAGGCGTGGGTGCAGGTCTCGATGGGCTGCAACTCGAAGTGCGCGTACTGCATCGTCCCCGCGGTCCGAGGGCGCGAGCAGAGCCGCCGCCCCGGGGACATCGTCGCCGAGGTGACGCGCCTCGCGGCCGACGGAGTGCGCGAGCTGACGCTCCTCGGCCAGAACGTGAATTCCTGGGGGAGGGACCTCGCACCGGAGCTGCGCACGGAGTTCGGCGAGCTGCTGCGCGCGTGCGACGCCGTGGAGGGCATCGACCGCATCCGCTTCACGAGCCCGCACCCGAAGGACTTCCGCGAGCCCGTGATCGAGGCGATGGCGGAGTGCGCGAGCGTCTGCGAGCAGGCGCACCTCCCGCTCCAGGCAGGCTCGTCGCGCGTCCTCAAGCGGATGAGGCGGACGTACGACCGCGATCGCTACCTGGGCCTCGTCGAGCGCCTCCGCGCCGCGATCCCCGACCTCGCGCTCGGGACCGACCTCATCGTCGGCTTTCCCGGCGAGACCGACGACGGACTTCGAGCAGACGCTCGAGGTCGTCGAGGAAGTGCGCTACGACAGCGCGTACACGTTCATCTTCTCGCCCCGCTCCGGCACCGAGGCCGCCGAGATGCCCGACCAGGTTCCTGATTCCGTCAAGCACGAGCGCCTGGAGCGGCTCGTCGCGGTCGTGCAGCGGATCGCTGCCGAGCGGAACGCCGAGCGCGTCGGGCGGGTCGAGGAGGTGCTCGTCGAAGGGCCGAGCCGGAACGATCCGGCACTGCGACGCGGCCGCACTCGCCGCAACACGACCGTCAACTTCACGGGCACGGCCGCTGCCGGCGAGCTCGTGGACGTCCGCATCGACGCATCGACGTCGACCACCCTGCACGGTGTCGAGCGCACAGCAGTCGCCGCCTAGCCGCCGGGCTCTCAGCTGGGACGGCTGCTTCAACGTCCGTGACCTCGGCGGCCACGCGACCGAGGACGGCCGCAACACGCGCTATGGCCGGGTGGTTCGCGCCGACAGTGTCCGGCGCCTGACCGATGCCGGTTGGCGGGCGCTCCGGGACTACGGAGTCGGCACGGTGGTCGATCTCCGCTACCAGGTCGAGCTCGACCGGGACCCGCCGCGGGACGTCGATGTCGACGTCGTGCACATCTCGCTCCTGGGCGAGCCCGACCATGCGCGCTGGGCCGAGCTCGAGGCCCGCGCAGTGGCCGCTGGAGACGCGGCCGGGTTCACGCGGACGGTCTACCTCGACACGCTCGAGGAGTACCGCTCGAATCTCGCGGACGCGGTCGGCGCCGTGGGCCACGCGGCTCCCGGCGCCGTCGTCGTGCATTGCCATGCGGGAAAGGACCGGACCGGGCTCGTCTCGGCGCTGCTGCTGAGGCTCGCCGGCGTGCCCACCGCCGAGGTCGCGCTCGACTATGCCGTGAGCGAGGAGAACCTCGCCGCACGGAACGAGGAGTGGATCGCCGAAGGAGCGGACGACGCGGAGCGGAAGCTTCGCCGTCGCGTGAGCGCTACGCCCGCAGCCGGCATGCACGGCGTCCTCGACGAGATCGAGCGCCGGTACGGCGACGTCGCTGCATACCTGCGCGCCGGAGGCGCGGCGGACGCCGACCTGCGGGCCGCGCGCGCACGTCTGCTCGACGACTGATGCCGCCGGAGGTTATCGCGGTCTTCGGGCCGACGGCATCGGGCAAGACGGCGGTCGCAGAGGCGGTCGCCGATGGGCTCCGAACGGAGGTCGTGTCGGCGGATGCGATGCAGGTGTACTCGGGACTGCCCATTCTCACGAACCAGCCGGAGCGGCCGACCCGCCTGGTCTCGATCTGGAGCCTGTCGCACGAGGGATCGGTCGGCGAGTTCCAGGATCTCGCGCACGCGGCGATCGACGAGCTCGTGGAGGCACACGGCACGGCGGTCGTCACCGGGGGTACGGGCCTCTACCTGCGGGCGGCACTCGCCGACCTCGACCTCCCCTCGGCGCCTGACGGCGTGGCGCGCTCGCGCTGGGAGGCCGCATACGACGAGAGCGCGGACGCTGCGTACGCCGAGCTCGAGCGCCTGGATCCCGCCGCCGCGGCCGTCGTGCACAGAAACGACCGGCGCCGCGTCGTGCGGGCACTCGAGGTCGCGGAGGCCGGTGGATCCCTCGCACCAGCCGAGAGCCGGCTCTGGTCGTCCGAGACGAGGCGGCCGACGCTCGTGGCGGGACTGGACGTGCCGGGCGATGTCCTCGACCGGCGCATCGAGGAGAGGACGGCGGAGATGTTCCGGGGTGGTGTCGTCGAGGAGGTACGGGCCGTGTTGCAGAACGGCGCGGTGTCCCGCACCGCTGCGAAGGCGCTCGGGCTGAGGGAGATCGCAGAGCTCCCGCCGTACGAGGCTCGTGGGCAGATCGTCACGAGGACACGCCGCTACGCGGCGTACCAGCGGAAGTGGATGCGCCGGATCCCGGGCATCGTCATGATCGATGCAGGGTCGAGCCCTCCCCGGGAGGTGGCGGATGCGATTCTCGAAGTGGCACGCGCTCGGTAACTCGTACCTGCTCGTGGAACGGGCAGAGCTGGCCGTGCCGCTGGCGGCGGACGCAGTCCGGGAGCTCTGCGACGTACGACGGGGAGTCGGCGCCGACGGCGTGCTCGAGATCGTCGAGGTGCAGGGCCCCGAGGCGGACGTCGCCGTCTGGAACCCGGACGGCTCACGGGCGGAGCTCTCCGGCAACGGAGCTCGCATCGCCGCACTCTGGCTCGCGCGGCGAAGCGGCGTCGCTTTCCCACGTGTCAGGCTCGGGGGGCGCACGATCCCGGCCCGCGTGCACGAGGGTGGGGTGGAGGTCGATCTGGGCGAGGTCGAGGTCGGCCGCCCCGAGGCGCTCGAGGTCGCCGGAGAGCGCATCGAGTTCACGCCCGTGTCGGTCGGCAACCCGCACGCGGTGATCAGGCGCGAGCCGACACGCGACGAGCTCCTCCGTCTCGGCCCGCTCGTCGAGCACCACGAGCGGTTTCCGGAACGCACGAACGTGCAGCTCGTGCGGCCGGAGGGCGGGAACGACCTGACCGTCCTCGTGTGGGAGCGGGGAGCGGGGGAGACCGCGTCGTCCGGCTCGAGCGCCGTCGCGGCGGCGGCGGCCGCGGTCACGCACGGCTGGTCGGAGACACCGGTGCGCGTTCACCTGCCCGGCGGAGTGCTCGACGTCGACCTCCGCGAGGGTCGCGCGATTCTGAGCGGCGAAGTGGTCGAGATCTTCCGCGGGGAGACCGCTTAGCCCCGCTCGCGCTCGGCAAGCTCGACGAGGCGGCCGTCCGGGTCCCGCAGATACGCGGAGCGGCCCCAGGGATACGTGCGAGGCTCGACGAGTCGCGTGAGACCGTCGGTGCGCAGAGCCTCCCAGGCGGCATCGAGGTCGTCACACGTGAGCGCCACGTGATCCTCGTTGGGCGGGCCGTCCTCCATCGCCGCCGTCCGTTCGTGGACGAGGACCTTCGCCTTCCCGGCCGCGAATGTCGCCCCGCCCGGCCACTCGGCGACCGGAGCGCCGAGGAGATCGCGGTAGAACGCCGCCAGCCGGCCCACATCGTCCGTGAACAGCGCAACCTCGGCGATGCCCGTCACGCGCTGGCTCACTGTGCGATCTCGAACTCCCGCAGGACGTCGTTCAGCGAGGTCTTGAGGTCGGTCGAGTCGCTCCGCTGGCCGACGATGAGCGCACACGGGAGATCGAACTCACCGGCCGGGTAGCGCTTCGGCCGCGTCCCCGGGAGCACGACGGCGCCCGGAGGCACGTATCCGCGGTGCTCCACCGGCTCCGACCCGGTGACGTCGATCACGGGCACCGACGCAGCGAGCACGACCTGCGGCGCGATCACCGCACGCTCGCCGACCACGACGCCTTCGACGATCGTCGCGCGCGACCCGATGAAAGCTCCGTCCTCGACGATGACCGGCCGCGCCTGCGGCGGTTCGAGCACTCCGCCGATACCCACACCGCCGGCGAGATGCACGTCGGCCCCGATCTGGGCGCACGAGCCGACGGTCGCCCAGGTGTCCACCATCGTGCGCGGCCCCACCCAGGCGCCGATGTTGACGAAGCCGGGCATGAGGACGACGCCCTCGGAGAGAAACGAGCCGTACCGCGCGACTCCCGGGGGAACGACGCGCACACCCCGCTCGGCGTAGTCGTCCTTCACGGGGATCTTGTCCAGGAAGTGGAGGCCGCCGACCTCCATCGGCTCGACCTTGCGGAGGCGGAAGTAGAGGAGGATCGCCTTCTTGGCCCAATCGTTGACGACCCACTCGCCGTCGCGCTTCTCGGCGACGCGTGCTTCGCCGCGGTCGAGGAGGCCAACCGCGCTCTCGATCGCCTCTGCGTCGAGCGCATCGCTCTCCCAGAGCTCCTCGATGCGCTCCGCGAGCTCCATCACGGCCCATCATCTCCGATCCTGCCGTGCGCGACGCGGGCGAGCGTCTCGTACGCGTGCACGAGCGCGGAGACCTCGACCTGCTCGTCGCGGCGGTGCGCGAAGCGGGTGTGCCCAGGGCCGAAGTTGACCGCGTCGATCCCTCGGGCGGTGAAGTCCGCGACGTTCGTCCACGCCTGCTTCGGTCGGATCTCCCGGGCGCCGGCAGCGACGAGCGCCTGCACGAGCGGGTTCCCGATCACGACCGCCCCGGCGCTCGCGTGGCTCACGATTTCGAGCGTGGCGCCCTCGGGAACGAGCGAGTGTAGGTACGCCTCCGCCTCGTCCGGCGTGCGATCCGGCGGGTAGCGGAGGTTCAGCGTCGCCGTGGCGCGGTCGGGGATCACGTTGTCGGCGATCCCGGCTTCGAGGCGGGTGACGGAGATGACCTCCACGAACTGGAGCGCCTCGACGACCGCCTCGCGTGGGGCAACGTCGGCGAGAGGGCCGAGGCCCGCGACCGCGCGGTTTATCGCGTTGTCCGCGTCCCAGGGACGCGCGGAGTGCCCGCTTCGTCCGTGGAACGTCAGGCGCGCGATGACGTTCCCGAGGCAGCCGGCGTGGATCACGCCGTCGGTCGGCTCCAAGAGGATGGCGAGCGCAGTCTCGCCAATCAACGCCGAGCCCTCGAGCAGCGCGGGGAGCGGGTCGTGCTCGACGGGGAGCTCCTCGCGTCCGAAGAGGAGGAGCGCGACGTCGACGGGTCCAGAGGGGCGCTCGGCGAGGTCGCGAACGAGCTCGAGAGCGACCGCGACGCCGCTCTTCATGTCGCTCGCTCCGAGCCCGTGCACGACGCCGTCCTCGAGCCGTCCAGGCAGGTTCTCCTGGGCTGGGACCGTGTCGTAGTGGCCGGCGAGGACGACGAGGGGCAGTCCCGCGCGGCGAGGCGGTGCGAAGAGATAGGCCTCGTCGCCCGTGTACTCGCAGGTAAGCGAACGGGGGATGAGCCCGAGCAGGTGCTCGCGGATCTCGCCCTCGCGGCCGCTCTCGGACGGGATGTTCACGAGCTCGAGCGTCCGTGCGGCCAGGCGCTCGGCGAGCGGAGTCACCGGCGCACCCTACAGCGGTCATAAACTCTTCCTGTGACGCGCCAGCCCGATCCCAGACCTGGGGCGGAGCCCGAGCGCGCGTTCGTCCTCGGTGTGTTCGCGAAGGGCGCGGACGGCGCCGAAGAGCTCGCGGAGCTCCGGGAGCTCGCCCGTACGGCCGGGGTCGACCCCGTGGCCGAGCTCGTCCAGAGCCGGGACCGACCCGATCCGCGGACGTTCGTCGGGAAGGGAAAGCTCGTGGAGCTGAAGGCCGAGTACGGGGACAGCGGCGCCGAGGTGCTGATCGTGGACGACGAGCTCTCACCGACGCAGCAACGGGAACTCGAGGACGCACTGAAGGCGCGCGTCGTCGACCGGACGCAGCTGATCCTGGACATTTTCGCGCAGCACGCGCGCAGCGCCGAGGGCAAGCTCCAGGTCGAGCTCGCCCAGCTCGAGTACAACCTCCCGCGGATGCGCGGGATGTGGCAGCACCTCGAGCGCCTCGGCGGCGGTGTCGGCACACGTGGGCCGGGCGAGTCCCAGCTCGAATCCGACCGCCGGCTTGCGCGGACGCGCGTGTCCCTGCTCAAGCGGCGCCTGCGCGGACTGGGCGCGGAGCGCGCAGTGCGGCGAAAGGAGCGCGCGCGTTCCTCGGCGCCGACGATCGCCCTCGCCGGGTACACGAACGTCGGCAAGTCGACGCTCCTGAACGCGCTGACCGGCGCGCATGCGACCGTCGACGATCGCCTCTTCGAGACGCTCGACCCCACCACCCGCGGCTTCGAGCACCTCGGTAAGCGGTACCTCGTGACCGACACGGTTGGCTTCATCCGGCGGCTCCCGACCCAGCTCGTCGAAGGCTTCGCGGCGACGCTCGAGGAGACGCTCGTCGCCGACCTCGTGCTGCACGTCGCGGACGGATCCCTGTCCGAGGACCGGTTACGCGAGACGATCGGCGCCGTCAACTCGGTGCTCTCCGAGATCGGCGCTCACGACGTGCCGATCGAGCTCGTGCTCAACAAGGTCGACCTGCTCGATCCGCTCGCCCGCCGGCGCCTCGGCCACGCATTCCCGCGCGTGCTCCAGGTGTCGGCGGAGACGGGCGAGGGCCTCGACGCGCTGAAGGAGCGTGTCGCGGAGCTCTTCTCGGACCGCTTCGAGGACGTGCGTCTGCTCGTCCCCTACGAGGACGGGCGTGCGCTCGCCGAGCTCTACGACCTCGGCGCGCCCATCGCCGAAAGGCGAGACACCGCAGAGGGGGTTCGCGTCCGCGCGCGGCTGCCGCGCCGGGAGGTTGCCCGGTTCGCACGCTTTCTCGTCGCCGGAGAGGCCGACACCGAAGTGTCGGCGCGGTGACGGGAGACGTGGTCGAGGTCGCGGTGCGCCGACTTCGCGAGGAGGCGACCCTGCCGACGCAGGCCTACGACGGCGACGCCGGCCTCGACCTCGCCGCGTGCGACGGCGCGACGCTCGCCCCGGGTGAGCGAGCCTCGATCGGCACCGGTATCGCGGTCGAGATCCCCGAGGGCTACGCGGGCTTCGTGCAGCCCCGCTCGGGCCTCGCGGCGCGGCACGGAATCGGCGTCGTGAACGCGCCGGGCCTCATCGACTCCGGCTACCGGGGCGAGGTTCGCGTCGTGCTGCTCAACACCGACGCGAAGGATCCGTTCACCGTCGAGCCGGGGATGCGGATCGCCCAGCTTGTCGTCACGCCCGTTGCGGCGGTGCGGCTGGTCGAGGTCGAGGAGCTCACGACGAGCGAGCGCGGTGCGCGCGGCTTCGGGTCGTCGACATCTTGAGGGAGGAGTCGCCGAGGGTTCGCGTGTCGGCGATCGTGCGCTGGCGCGGGCGCATGCTCCTGTGCCGCCATTCGAAGCTCGGTGGGGACGTTTGGCTGCTGCCAGGCGGCGGCGTGCAGACTGGCGAGAACCTCGTGCGAGCGCTCCAGCGGGAGCTGTGGGAGGAGACCGGCCTCTTTCCGGAGGGCGCCGAGCTGCCGCTCGAGGGGCCGATCGCGCTCGTCGACTCGATCGCGCCCGAGACCGCTCCCGTCCGAAAGCACGTGCTGCACGTGATCTTCGCCACCGACGTGATGGACGACTCGCTCGAGGACGTCGCATCCGAGGACGCGGCGATCGGCGGCCACAGGCTCTTTCGTCCGCGCGAGCTCGACGGCGTGCAACTCCACCCGCCGATCCAGCGGTTCCTGCAGCGCTGGCAGCCGGGCGATCCGGCGGTCTACCTTGGCGAGATGTGGGTGCCGTGACCTGGGGACACATCGACACCCACTCGGCACGATGCGTCACACACACGCACGCGTTTCCGCATTACGCTTGAAAGCGGGTGGTGGGATGGGGTGCCCCTAAGGAAGTGCGCTCCTAGCGACGACCACCACGGCTCTTCGCGCGCTGTGCAGCCACCCGATGTGCCTCCGCCGCCAGCTCGTCCGGCACGTCCGCGAACACCGGCGGCTCGCCGCCCGTGGCGTGCGCGACCGCCTGAGCGAGCAGCCAGTCCGCGAGCCACGGGTTGCGGGGAAGCAGCGGGCCGTGCAGGTACGTGCCGATCGCCCGCTCCACACGACACCCCTCGAAACCTGACTCGCCGTCGTTTCCGAATCCGTGGACCACGCGCCCGAGCGGCGACGCACCGGAATCGAGCAGCGTGCGTCCGGCGTGGTTCTCGAAGCCGGCCACCGTGCGCCTCTCGCCGGGAGCGAGCTCGCACTCGAGCAGGACGTCGCCGATCATCCGGGTGGAGCCGGCGACCGTCTCGTGCGGGAAGAGGCCCACGCCGGGCATGAACGAGCCGTCCTGCCCGCGGTAGCCGCGTCCGAGCAGCTGGTAGCCACCACAGACGGCGAGCAGAGCCGCACCGCTCGCGACGGCCTCCAGAATCCGCGGGCTCTTGGTCGCGAGATCAGGTGCGATGAGCGCCTGCTCGCGGTCCTGGCCCCCGCCGACGTAGTACAGATCGTGAGCTCCCGGCTCGATCTCGGCCCCGACTCCGATCGCGTCGACCTCGAGCGCGTGCCCGCGGAGCTCCGCGCGCCCCGTGAGCACCGCGATGTTCCCGCGGTCGGCGTAGATGTTGAGGTAGTCCGGGTAGAGATGGCCGACACGCAGTTTCATCGCGGCGTGTCCCAGTACGCAGGGACGAGACCTCGCTCGGTGAGGATCCCGCGCAGCGCGAGCATCGCCGTATAGGTCGGGAGGACGACGAGCTCACCGCCCGCCTCGGTCAGCTCGAGCCCGCGGTCGAGCGCCTGACCGAGCGCGGGCACCACCTCGAGCCGCTCGGTCGGCAGTCCTCCGTACAGGAGGCGTAGCCCGAGCTCGGCGGCTCGCTCGCCGCTCGCGATCACCCGACCGGCGTGGGGAAGTAGAGGCTCGAAGTCGACGTCCCAGATCCACGAGACGTCCTGTCCGTCCGCGATGGCGTCGTTCAGCGCGATCACGAGCACGGGCGGTACGCCGGTCTCGAGTGTACGCAGCGCCTCGTTCGCGCCGGCCGGGTTCTTGATCAGGAGGATCACGATCGACTTCGCGCCTTGCGCGATGCGCTCGAAGCGACCGAACGCTGCGCGGGAGCCCGCTAGACCCGACCGGATCTCCTCGAGCGGCGTGCCGAGCGCGAGGCAGAGGGTCGCTGCGGCCGTCGCGTTGTAGACGTTGTAGAGACCCGGGAGCGCAAGCTCCACGCGAACCTCGCCGGCGGGCGCGGCGAGCGTGAACCTCGCCGAGCGCAGGCCGGTGAGCTCGATCTCGCGGGCCGCGACGTCGAGCTCCGGCCGCTCGTGGCCGCAGGCGGGACAGTGGTAGGCGCCGAGGTGCCCGACGTATGCCGCGGCGTACTCGTACGGAGCTCCGCAACGCACGCAGTACTTGGAGTCGGCGGCATGCTGGAGCGCGGGACGGGCGTGACGCGGGTCGTCCAGACCGAACCGCAGCACGTTGCGCCGTCCCTCGGCCAGCTGCGCGACGACAGGGTCGTCCGCGTTGACGACGAGCGTCGTCGCGTCGGGGAGCTCCCGCACCGCCTCACGCCAGCGCTCGGCGACGTGCTCCAGCTCGCCATAGCGATCGAGCTGGTCGCGGAAGAGGTTCGCGAGGGAGATCGCGCGAGGCCGCGTGCGCGCGATCGTCTCCGGGAGCGCCGCCTCGTCGACCTCGAAGAGCCCGAGCTTCGCGCCGTCGGCGGTGACGAGCGCCGACGCGATCCCGGAGAGCAGGTTCGCGCCGGCCCGGTTCCACGCGAGGGGGTGCCGGGCCCCGAGGACTCGAGCCGCCATCGCGGTCGTCGTCGTCTTCCCGTTGGTTCCGGAGACGAGCGCTACCCCGAGCGGAAGCGTCGTCGCGAGGGCGTCGACGGCGGACGGATCGACCTTCCAGAGCAGCTTGCCGGGAAGCGTGGTGCCTCCGCCTCGACCTGCCGCCCGGGAGAGCCGCCCCACGGCGCGGGCGGCGATCGCCTCGAGCCGGATGCGACCGTTCATGCCCGATTCCCGCACCCGCGCGAGGGTAGCGCGTGGGGAGGAGGGCGGCGTGCTCTGAACTACTTGCAGATTTCTCAAAACGCTCTAAGCTGATTGCGCACATGGCCCGACCACGCTCGCGCAAGCGTGCCCGCGTGCGCATCGACGAAGCGGAGCTCGCTGCCTTCCGCGCCGGCCTGCGGCGCCGGTATACGAACGACGAGATCCTCGAGGAGCTCCGCGGCTCGGCCGAGCGCCTGGGCCGGTCCCCGACGATGCGTGAGTTCGCCGACGACGCGGGAGCCCGCATCCATCCGCAGACGGTGATCGAGCACTTCGGGACCTGGAACGCCGCAAAGCGGGCAGCCGGGCTCTTCCCGCGCCGCTTTCTCACCCGTGACGACCTGCTCGCCCAGCTGCGGGAGCTGGGGGAGGAGCTCGGCAGGACGCCGCGTACCAGCGACCTCACCGCCCGTAGGCGGACGATGCCGTCGGCCTCGACCTACACGCACACATTCGGGTCGCTCGCGAACGCTCTGCGCGAGGCGGGGTTCGACGTCCCCGTCGGGGAGGAGAAGCTCGAGCGCGCCATCGACCAGGGAGCGGTGCTCGCACGCGCGCTCGGGCGGCTGCCGAAGATGGCGGACTGGGCCGAGGCACGCCGCTCGGACGCGGACCTGCTCTCCGAGTGGCAGGTCTACCGCCTCATCGACGTCCCGCGCGGTGCCTGGACGGCGTTCCAGTTCCTCGTGCGCGAGCGACTGCGCGAACAGGGCGTCGAAGTGAGGCCGGACGGGGCGCTCGGCCCCGAATAGCGGACCGTAGACTCGTCGCGTGGCCGCCACCTGCGTCTCGTGCGGAAGCTCGGTGCCTGCCGACGGGAGGTTCTGCCCGTCCTGCGGCGTATCGCTGCGTGTCGACTGTCCGGCGTGCGGCGCCGACCAGCCCCGCTCCGCGGCGTTCTGCTCCTCCTGTGGAACGGCTCTCCAGTCCGGCACGCGGCGTGCGGGCGCTGTCTCGGAGCAGGAGGAACGACGCGTCGTGACGATCCTCTTCGCCGACCTCGCGGGCTCGACCGCGCTCGGCGAGCGGCTCGACCCGGAGGACGTGCGCGCTCTGCAGAGCGACCTGTTCGAGCTCGTGAACTCCGAGGTCGAGCGCCACGGCGGCACGACCGAGAAGTTCATCGGAGACGCGATCCTCGCGGTCTTCGGCATCCCACAGGCGCACGAGGACGACGCGGAGCGGGCCGTCCGGGCCGCGATCGCGATCCGAGAGAGCTTCGACGGCTTTGCCGAGCGGGTCGGAGCCGAGCACGGGGGAGAGGTCGGCCTGCGCATCGGTGTCAACACGGGCGAGGTGATCTCCGGCCGGGAGGCGGCCGCCCGTGGAGAGCTGATGGTGACCGGCGACGCCGTGAACGTCGCCGCTCGGCTCCAGCAGCTCGCTGCTCCCGGCGAGGTGCTCGTCGGCGAGCGGACGCGACAGACGACGCAGCGCTCCATCTCGTACAGCGAGCTCCGCCTGGTCGACGCGAAAGGAAAGGAGCACCCGCTGCGCGCCTGGCCGGCACTCGAAGCCGTGGGGCCGCTCGGAACCGTGCGGGAAGCAGCTGCGCCCTTCGTCGGCCGCGACGACGAGATCTCGCTGCTGCGACTCGCTGCCAATCGCGTGGCGCGGGAGCAGAGCCCGCAGCTCGTCACGGTGTTCGGCCAGGCCGGCGTCGGCAAGAGCCGCCTCGTCTCCGAGTTCGTGAACGGCCTCGACGACGCGCAGGTGCTCGTCGGCCGCTGCGTCCCGTACGGGGACGGGATCACCTATCTGCCGCTCGCCGAGGTTGCAGGCGCTCTCGCCGGCATCCGCGAGGACGAGCCGTCCGAGGGCGCGCGGGCGAAGCTCGCTGAGTCGATCGCCCGCACGATGCCGCCGGACCAGCGCGACGGCGTCGTCGAGGCGGTCGGCTGGACGATGGGGCTCAGTCTCCCCGAGCGCTCCGCGGGGATCGGCTCCGGCGGGGAGGTGCGCCGGGCTCTCCATGACGCTTGGACGAAGTACATCGCCGCGCTCGGGCGATGCGAGCTGGTCGTGCTCGTCATCGAGGACATTCACTGGGCTTCCGAGCCGCTCCTCGATCTACTCGACGACGTGCTCCTCGGCCTCGAGGAGACGGCGGTCCTCATCGTCTGCCCGGCGCGCCCGGAGCTGCTCGACTCGCGGCCGAGCTGGGGAACCGGACGACTCGACGCCTCCTCGGTCACGCTCGCGCCGCTCAGCGCCGGGGACGCCGAGAGCCTCCTGTGGGCCCTCCTCGGCTCCGATGCGATCCCCGACGAGGTCGCGACCCGCATCCTCACCCCAGCGGAGGGGAACCCGTTCTTCCTCGAGGAGATGCTCGCCATGCTCGTCGAGCAGGGCGCGATCGAGGAGAGGCACGGCCGCTGGGTCGAGGCCGACCGCCTGGCGATCACGAGCGTCCCCGACTCGATCCACGGCGTGATCGCGGCGCGGCTCGATCTCCTGGAGGCGCGCGAGCGTGAGGCACTGCGGCGCTGCTCGGTCATGGGCCGCGTCTTCTGGCCGTCCGCAGTCGGCGTGGACGACGACCTCGTCGCGACGCTCGGCAGGCGCGCGATCGTCTCGGAGCAGCTCGAGTCGGCCTTCTCGGGCCGTCGCGAGTTCGTGTTCAAGCACGCGCTGACCCACGAGGTCGCCTACACGACCCTGCCGAGGTACGAGCGCGGCTCCCTGCATCGCCGCGTCGCACAGTGGCTCGCCGACTCCGTCCCGGACCGCCAGGCGGAGACGACCGAGCTCGTCGCATTTCACTACGACCAGGCGCTCCGGTGGGGGGAGGAGGACGAGGAGCTACGGCGCTCCGCGTTCGAGGCCGTCCTGGGAGCGGGAGACGGTGCAGCGCGCCGCGGCGCGTACTCATCCGCGGAACGCCTTCTGGGTCGAGCGCTCGAGCTCGCAGTGAGCCCCGACGAGCGCTCGCGCGCGCTCGTCACCGCGGCGCAGGTCGACATCCGCTCGTCCCACTACGAGCGGGCGCTCGAGCGTCTCGCGGAGACCGAGGCCATTGCGGACCAGGCCGGGGACGCGAAGCTGCGAGCCGACGCGCTCGGGCTCCGAGCCCGGGCCTCCTGGCTGCGCGGCTCCTGGGACGAGGCGCTCCGCGCCGCCGAGGGAGCCGCCGCCGCGCTCGAAGGCCTCCAGGAGTCTCCGGAGCTCGCACGAGCTCTCGCCCGCCTGTCCCAGATCGAGATGCTGCGCGCGCTGCCATCGGCAGGGCCTACCTCGATCCGTGCGATCGAGGTCGCGCGCCGCGTGGACGAGCCCGGAGCAGAGGCAAATGCCCGCATCAACCTCTTCACGACGGAGGCCGCCTACGGAGTCCTCCCGTCGTTCGAGGACGTCTCGGAGATCATCGACCTCGGCGTCCGAGCCGGCGCGCACGACGAGGCCGTGCGCGCCGTCGTCAACTACCTCTGGTCGGCCGCCCTGCTCGGCCCCATCGGGCCGGCAGAGGAGGTCGTGCTGCGATATGCCCCGGAGCTCGAGCGCGGCCTGACCGCCGAGGGATACCGTGAGTACCTCGACCTCTCGCTCGCCACGCTCGTGTACGTGCCCTCGGGACGCTGGGACGAGGCCGACGCCGTGCTCGAGCAGGGCGAGGCGACACGGGCGACCAACCGGCTCGTGTGGTTGTGGCTCCTCACAGGCCTGGCGCTCCGTCGTGGAGACCTCGACGTCGTCGACCGGCACCTTCCCGAGCTACGCGAGAGCACCATCGCGTCGGACGAGCCGCAGCGGATCCTTCCGATGGTCGCCGTCGCCATGCCACGCGCAGCTGCCGCCGGCGACGTGGATGACGCGCGGCGGCTGGTCGAGATCGTACTCGGGCTCCGGACGGCGAATTTCTCGATCTCGGCTGCCGCGCTCCCGATCGCGCGCGGCCTCGCGGCCCTCGGCGAGCGTGAAGGCCTCAGCGCCGTGTCCGGCAGCTTCGCGCCACCCGAGGCCGCGGGCGCCGCAGCGATGGCCTCGGCGGCGACGCGCGGTCTCCTGGCACGGCTCGACGGCGAGTACGACGAGTCGGCCGCGATTCTCGCCTCGGTCGAGGAGGAGCTCCGTTCGCTCGGTCGCGACTACGACGCCGCCTGCGTCGCGCTCGACATCGCAACCTCGCTCGAAGCGGCCGGGCGGGCCGAGGAGGCAAACGCCGCGCGCGCGCGCGCCAACGCTCTGCTCGAGCCTCTCCGCTGCGTGTACCCGTACTAGCGGGCTACGCGGCCGCGGCCGCGATCTTGGCGAAGTGCGTCAGGCAGGAGACGGCTTCGTGCGGTGAGTGCACGGGGGAGACGATGTCCTCGCGGTAATTGCGATCCGGGCGGAAGCGCCGGGCGCGCGCGACCCGTCCGGCCACGACCTCGAGCTGCCGCCCTTCCTTCATCTCGCGTGCGTCGAAGCGCATCTTCAGCGCCGCCTCGACGATCGCCAGCGCGCGTCGCGTGGAGGCGAAGAAGAGCTCGGTCGCCGTCTGCCCGAGCCAGAGCGGTCGCGAGCACCCGCGGGCGAGGAAGACGGTGTCCGGCCTGCGCTCGTCGAGCCAGCCGATCGCGAGCGTGCCACGCAGCTCTCGAAGTGCGCGCCCGTTGCTCTCGCGCCGGTCCATCAGCGCGAAGATCGCCTCGGAGTCGACCGTCATCTCCGGCGTCTGCCGCTCGATGCCGTAGCGGGCAAGGAGCGCGTCGTCGTTCTCGATCACCCCGTTGTGGACGCCGACGATCGCACCGTGCCGGATGGGGTGGTTGTTGACCTCGATGTCCGGCGTACCCTTCGTGTAGTCGCGCACGTGCAGCAGAGCCTGGGTCGTCTCGTGGGGGAGGGAGATCTCGTCGAGGAGGGCGCTCGCTCCGCCCCGGAGCTTGGTCACTGCGACCGTGCCGTCTCCAGTCCGATGCGCGAACCCGACAGCGTCGGCGCCGCGCTCGGCGATTCCTGCGAGGAGGGCCTGTGCCGCGAGCGTCCGGTCCACCGTCGAGTCGGGACTCAAGCTGTAACCCGCTATTCCGCACATGAAGCTGCCGCAACTCCTTTTCGAACGCCCTGCTCAGAGTAGACGACGCCCATGAGGACTCTGTGTGCAGCAGGTTGCGTTTGCCTTCTGCGCAGTCTCGTGAATCCCTCGTTTCTGGCGCCGTCCCTCAAGCGAGCGGGAGCGCGCGCCGATACATGCAGCCGTGGAAGGCAATGCGGCCGAGCATCTCTTCGACCCCGCAGACGAGGACTCGTCCTCGGCAGCGGAGGAGACGACCTCGCGTGAGCGCCCGGACCTCTCCGGCCCGAGCGCCGACGACCCACTGAAGCTCTACGTTCGCCAGATCGGCGACGGCCGTCTGCTGACCCCGCCCGAAGAGCGCGAGCTCGCGCGCCGCAAGGACGAGGGCGACGAGGCGGCCAAGCGCAAGCTCATCGAGTCGAACCTCCGGCTCGTGATGTCCATCACGCGCAACTACACACGGGCCGACGTCCCGCTCCTCGATCTCATCCAGGAAGGGAACCTGGGGCTCATCCGTGCGGTCGAGAAGTTCGACTACAAGCTCGGCTTCAAGCTCTCGACCTACGCGACCTGGTGGATCAAGCAGGCCATCTCACGCGCGCTCGCCGAGCAGGGGCGCACGATTCGCCTTCCCGTTCACGTCGCCGACCAGGTCCGCAAGGTGACGAAGGCGCGCAGGCTCCTCGGCCAGAAGCTGAACCGCGACCCCTCGCTCGACGAGATCGCCGTGGAGATCGGCGTGACGCCCGAGCGCGTCCAGGAGCTCCTCGACCTCGTCCAGGACCCGGTGAGCCTCGAAACGCCGATCGGCGACGGCGACAGCATGGTCTCGGATCTCATTCCCGACCAGAGCGCCGACCAGCCCGAGACGATGACGGCCGATCGGGCGCGCGCCTCGGAGCTCATGGTCGCGCTCGGGAAGCTCCAGCCCCGCCAGCGGCGAGTCGTCGTCGAGCGCTTCGGCCTCGACGGGGTCCGCCCGCGCACGCTCGAGGAGGTAGGCACGAACCTCGGGATCACCCGCGAGCGCGTCCGCCAGCTCGAGGCGAGGGCGCTTCGCGAGCTCCGGACGTTCGCGCCCGGGCTCGAGCTCTACCTGCGCACGTAGCTCTAGGTCGCGTCGACGGATTCCATCTCGCGGAGGCCCGCGAGGCGGCGGAGTGACTCGAGCTCGATCTGCCGCACGCGCTCGCGCGTGAGGCCGAGGCGGCGGCCGATCTCCTCGAGCGTCTGCGGCTCGGCGCCCGTGAGCCCGTAGCGCATTACGACGACCTCGCGCTCGCGCTGGGGAAGGGCAGCGAGCGCCTTCCGCAGCGCCTCGCTGCGGAGGTTGAGCTCGACGGCCTCCTCCGGAAGCGGCTCGTCGCCGGCGACGAAGTCCCCGAAGACGGCGTCGTCGCCTTCGCCGACCGGTGCGTCGAGGCTCGTCGACGCGCGTGCGGCGGCCCGCACCTCGAGCACCTGCTGGACGGTGAGCGAAGCCTCGTCCGCGATCTCCTCGAGCGTCGGCTCGCGTCCGAGCTGGGTCCAGAGGAGGCGGTCGGCGCGATTGATCTTCTGCAGGCGCTCGACGATGTGAACGGGCATGCGGATCGTCCGCGCCTTGTCCGCGAGGGCGCGCGCCACCGCCTGCCGGATCCACCAGGTCGCATAGGTCGAGAACTTGAACCCGCGCCTCCAGTCGAACTTCTCGACAGCACGGATGAGGCCCAGCGTGCCCTCCTGGATGAGATCGAGGAAGGGGAGGCCCTGGTTGCGGTAGTTCTTGGCGATCGAGACGACGAGGCGCAGGTTGGACTGGATCATCCGTTCCTTCGCCTCCATGTCGCCGCGCTCGATCCGCTTCGCGAGCTCGACCTCCTGTGCGGCGGTCAGGAGCTGATGCCGTCCTGCCTCGCGCAGGAAGAGCTGAAGCGCGTCGGTCGTCGTCTCGACGGGCGCAGTGATCGCGGCGACGACCTCGGACGGGGGGGCCGGCAACTCGACGATCTCGATCCCACGATGATCGAGCTCCCGCAGGAGAGAGTCCTGCTCGAGCTCGGTGAGCTCGTACGTCTCGGCGATCTCCGCGAGATCGGACGCCCGAATCGTCCCGACCTGCTCGGACTGCTCGAGCAAGAGCCGGATGTCCTCGACGACGAGGATATGATCGATGTCGGTCTGTGTCACGCGTCGGCGGTTACGCGGCGCTGGATCGGATGCATCTACTCTCTCGCGTCTGCCGCCCGCTGTCTAGGGGGATCACGCGATATCCCCCGGATCGGCTACGCCGCTCCCTGCCGACAACTGAGCCAATTGAGTCATGGTCGGCACGAAGCAGGGGGGTTACCCTCGAACGAATGACACCCATTGCCGGAATACCGCTCGTCGTGCTCGCCGTAGGCGTGGTGGCTGCGACGGCGTGGGTGGCTCTGACGACCGAGCGGCGCGCGGCCTGGTCCTCGGTAGCGGCCTTGCTCTGGGCCGGGGCTGCCTGCTTCACGATGCTGGCGCTCGCCCGCACCGACCCCTTCGTCGTGGTCGCCCTCGGCTGGACGTTGGTCGCCGGAGGGCTTCTGACCGCCCTCGTCACGCTCACGCGGCCGCGTACCCACGCCGGGGCCACACGACGGACATCCGCGGGCGAAGCCGGCCGACCGAGGCGTTGCGCAACCGAGCATGATCCACCTGCAGTGACCCGACAGACTCGGAGGAGAGGATGCGCCGCTTGAACTTTCTGCAGGACGAGCCGTGGGATGAGGTGAACGACAGCATCAACCGTGCCCGCTGGTTCGGGCACCCGTTCGGGACCGACCAGCTCGGGGCGTCGCTGATCGAGTACCTGCCTCGGTCGCCCGACAGCCCGCTGCACATGCACTACGGCGTCGAGGAGATGTTCTTCGTGCTCAGTGGGACGCTGACCGTCCGCACGCCGGAGGGAAAGGAGGAGCTCTCAGCCGGCGACGTCGTCTACTTCCCGGAAGGCCCGGACGGGCTGCATACGTTCTCGAACCCCACGGATCAGCCGGTGAGGATGCTCGGCGTCTCGACGAAGCGTTTCCCGGATGTCGTCGCCTACCCGGAGCGCGGAGTTGCCTGGGTGGCGACACGCCATCCCGAGCGCCCGGTACCCGAGGGCAGCGACCAGGGAGTGATTGCTCGCTTCGAGCTGGCACCGGACGAGTAGAGCTCCGACTCGGTCTCCGCCATCGCTGGCTGCTCGCGCCCGACAGCCGGGGGCATGCGGTGGGCGACGGAACCGGAGATTCCTGACGGCGGTGCGGTGTGATCATCGCGCACGGCGGACACCACGGCGGATGGAGCCTGTACGTGAAAGACGGCCGATCGAAGTTCGCCTACAACTGGTTCGGTCGTGAGACGTATGAAGTGATCGCGCCCGAGCTCCGGGCCGGCGGTCACGGTCCGGTGGGAGTTCATCTACGACGGCGGCAAGGCGCCGGCAGCGGGCGGAAGGGGCGACTTCTTCGTCGACGGTGAACAGGTGGCGTCGGGCAGGATCGAGCGGACGATCCCGTTCTTCATCGGCACCGAGCCGGCAGACGTCGGCATACCCGCGCGATCGCGGGCTTCAGGCTAGCCAGCCCACCAGTCGCGCAGTCCCTCGACGTCTTCACGCGGAGCCTCGCCGAGATTGGGAGCGCCGATGACGATGATCTCGAGGCCCTCGGGCCCGGCCTCGTAGCCTCGCCACGTACCGGGTGGGACGCGTACCGCGTCCCACATCCTGAGCTCGATGATCTCCTCGTCGAGCTTCATCCGCCCGCTCCCGCGCAGGACCACGTACACCTCCTCCTGCGTCCTGTGCGTGTGGCCATACGGAAAGCGATAGCCGGGCGGGACGCGCTGATAACCCAAACCGGACTGCTCGAGCTCGAGCGCCTCGGTCGCCAAGCGGAACTCGAGGTCCGGCGCGCCGTCGAACCTGGACCCGACGTCCTCCAGGTCCTCCTGGAGGTTCTTTAGCGTGAACGGCACGGTCGCAATCCTACGCGTGCGATGTCCTTGCTCGGCATGGGAACATACGTTCTTGACTGCGCAGCCGAACGCCCGCATGCGCTTCCGCCGGGCGATCGAGCGCCGAGCGCTGTGGATGGCAGAGGAGGCGGCCCGCGAGCTCCCGACCCTGACGCTCGAGGAGGCTCTGCAGCTCGTCCACCTGTACGCGGAGCGTGACTCGCCGAAGTACGAGCGGGCGGCACTGCGTTGGCTCGAGCGCTACCTCGTCGAGGGCGAACCGCGCCTCCGGCACTTCGCGGAGGCCTCGGTACGGCTCACGAGCCACCTACCGACCGAAGAGCGAGAAGTCGAGGCAGGCGCGCCCCCGTGGCTCACGTAGAACGCACGAGAACGCGCGTTATGTCAAGTTGGCGGGCGAAGGCACGGATCGGGAGACTGTGAAGTCCCTCCCGCACCGCAGACACGACAGCGGAACGCCGACCTCGCCGTCGAGCCCGCGGCCACAGTGCGGACAGAAGCGCACCTCCGCGGAGGCCAATGCCGCCGCGAGCGTCCCGCGGTCGATCCAGTGGACGACCGGAACCGATACGGCGAACGCCGCGAGCGCGACCATCACGGCGCCGAGCGTGCGGACGAACCATTCGCTCGGGTCATCGCCCAGCCAGGGCAGCACGGCGTAGAGCGCGGCCGCGAGGCCGAGCAGCGTGTAGGTCACTCTCTGGAGCCACGCGTGGCGCGGCGCGAGGCGCGCGAGGGCCAGCAGGCTGGCGGCTACGCCGGCGCCCGCGAACGCGAAGCTCGTCGTCATCGCGTTCGCCCAGGCGTCGCTCTCGGGCTCGGTCCAGATCGTGGCGATCGCGAGCGTGAAGCCGGCCCCGCCGAACGCGGCCGCCAGTTGCGGGACCGGGCCGACGAGCAACCGCTCCCAGGCCGGCTCGCAGGCAAGCGCGACGAGCACGGCCCCGGTCACGCAGAGCGATGTGCCGAGGATCCTTCCCTGTGTCGTCCCGAAGCTCGGCGCAAGCACCGCGTAGATACCGAGCGCCGCGTTGATCGACACGGATGCAAAGAACAAGGCGAGCCCGATCCGGCGCGTCCGGCCGCTGAGCGGTCGGCGCCCGTCGGGCCGCCTCGCACCAGGCGTCCCACCAGCGTGCTCGAGAGCCGACATCCGCTGCCTCCGTCTCGTCCTGAGCATCGCTCCCAAGACATCGGAAGCCATCGGTGTAGACCGCATTCGGCTGTCGGGTTTCCCGCACGGCTGCAGCGCTAGAAGGACGCCTCCCTCACCCCCGTGATGATGAGGAGCGCGACGATCGCGGCGGCAATGAGCCGGTACACCACGAAGACGTCGTAGGTGTGGCGGCGCACGTAGCCGAGCATCCAGTCGATCGCCAGCAGTCCGCTTCCGAGCGCAGCGAGCGTCCCGACCAGGAACGGGCCCTGCCAGCCGTCGGGCAGCTCGCCGAAGAGGACGTCCTCCACCCCCTTCAGGACGACGGCCCCGAAGACGGTCGGGACGAGCAGCAGGAACGAGAGGCGTGCCGCGCTGTCCCTGTCGAGCCGCAGGAACCGGCCGGCCGTGATCGTTATCCCCGAGCGGGACACGCCCGCAGCGAGCGCGAGCGACTGCGCGACTCCCACGACCAGCCCCTGGACGAGCCGTAGATCGCTCATCTGCCGGTCCTGCGGCGAGCGATCGGCCCACCAGAGAAGGAGCGCGCCCGCGGCGAGCAGGATCGCGATCTGCCACGGCTCGCCGAGGTTGTCGGCGATGAAGTCCGCCCCGAAGAAGCCGACGAGCGCGGCCGGGATGGTCGCCACCAGGACGAGCCAGGCGACCCGCTCGTCGGGCGTCTCGATCCGTCGGCGCGCGACGGTGCCGAGGAAGGCTCGAACGAGGGCGACGATCTCACGCCAGAAGTACGCGCTGACGGCGATGAGTGTCCCGAGATGGAGAGCGACGTCGAAGGTCTGGTTGAAGCGGTCGTTCTGCTCGAGGAAGGTCCACTCGGCGAGCCAGGGCACGAGGATGAGGTGGCCGGACGAGGAGATCGGGAGGAGCTCCGTGAGTCCCTGGACCGTCCCGAGCACGAACGCCTGCCAGTTCGGGAGCGAGCCCGCTGCGTCCCCCACGCCGGCGAGCGTCAGCACGAAGGCAAGGCCGAGCGCCGCCGCCGCGGCGCCATAGACGAGCGAGCGGCGCACGCGGAGATCCTACGGAGATACGGCGCGACGCCGCCAGCCGGGCCTGCGGAGAAAAACGTCGCAAAATGCGCCAATCCGGTGAACCGCGGGCTTGACCCTGATTGACCCGTCCCATAGGTTCCTGCTTGCACCGAGCACGGAGCGCGACTAGGCCGAAGCTCAGCTTGAGGGCTCTACGCGGAAGCGGAAGGTCAGCGGGTTGAGTGGACGAAAGCGCCACCGGCTCGGTGAATTTTTTTGGTCCGAGAAGAGCGAGCGGCACCGTGCTCCTCGGCGATCCGGCGAGGCTAGGATCCGCCCGATGCACCTGCGCACGCCGAGCATCGACAAGGGGGTTCAGGCATTTCTCTGGGCCCTCGTCTTCTTCCTCTTCATGTGGCTCGGCTCGCTCGCGATCGACCTTCCGGGCGGAACGTCGTTCGTCGTCTCGCTCGTTGCCGCGGCCGCCATCTTCCTCTTCGTGCGCACGCGCGGCAGCGCTGCCTGAGCCGGAGAGCGCGCAGCTCTCCCTGGTCGCGCCCCTCGACGCGTTTCGGCGTCCCCTCGTTCGCCTTGGGCTATCGCTTCGACTGCGTGCTCAGAGCCGCGACCAGGCGATCTGCGAAGTCGCGACCGAGAGCATCTTCGAGCCGGCTCAGTGCGGGCTCCCGCTTGTCGTCCTGACCGTTGAGGGCCTTGACGTCGGCGAGTAGCCGAGGCGAGCCGGCTGCGGCGGCCTTCGTGCTGGCGGCAGCACTCATGTGACCCGTATCGGGGCGGTGAACCGCCGGCGCGATCCCTGGCGGGAGGGGTCTGTCCGAGCCGGAGCCGCTCACAGCACGAGGCGACGCTCGTCGAAGGTGGTCGAGTCGAGCTCCTGCAGGAAGTCGTCGGACCCCTTCACGGCGGCGTCGGGAAAGACATGCTCCGCGACGCCGACGCTCGCGTCGTTCCAGAAGGGCACGTCGACGTGGTTGTGCGTGACGACGTTGACGGAGGTCGTCTCGCAGGCCGGGCAGCGGACGGCGACCGCCAGGAGGCCGTCCTCGCGGAGGCCACGGTCGTCCATCCTCGCGATCGCGGAGGGCGTGATCGAGCGCGGACGGGACTCGAGGTAGCAGAAGAAGCTCCAGGGCCACTCCCCCGCTGCGATCCGCGCCGCGGCGAGATCGGTGAGCTCGCCGCCCACAGGGTCGTCGTGCGCGGTCAGCACGTTCCTGAAGGTGAGCTCGAGGCCCAGGCCGAGCGGCGCGACGTCGAGCTCGTCGTGCGCGATGAGGCCCGGGTGCTCCTCACCGCACGGACACGCGAAGAGCACGCTGAACACCGCGGGCGTGGTCGGCCCGGGCAGCCGATCGAGGGCCCGAAACGACGACAGGCGCAGGCGTGCCTGGCCGCGATGCGGGCACGAGAGCGAGTAGAGCCCCGTCAACGGGTCGTACACATTTCTCGTTGTAGCCGACCGTGCGGATGCTGCATCCCCGCGTCGGCGTGGCTGCGGAGGTCAGTACTGGATCAGCGCATGGACGTCGTAGCCGCCCAGGCGCTCGCGTCCGTTCAGGAACGTCAGCTCGATCAGGAAGACGACGCCGGCGACGGTCCCGCCGAGCTGCTCCACGAGCTCGCATTTTGCCTTCGCCGTCCCTCCCGTCGCAAGGACGTCGTCGAGGACGATCACTCGTGCGCCCGGACCGATGGCGTCACGATGGACCTGGAGGCTGTCCGTCCCGTACTCGAGGTCGTACGTCGCCTCGACGGTCTCCCACGGGAGCTTGCCGGGCTTGCGTGCGGGCACGAATCCCGCGCCGAGCTCGTACGCGAGCGCCCCGCCGAAGATGAAACCCCGCGCCTCCGCACCGAGCACGAGGTCGGGCTCACGCGGGCGCGACCACTCGGCCAGGCGGCGAATCGACTCCGCGAAGTACTCCGCGTCGGCGATCAGCGGCATGACGTCCTTGAAGAGAATCCCCTCCTTGGGGAAGTCCGGGACGTCGCGGATCTTCGTGCCGAGGTCGAGCGTCACGACGCACGCTCCGCGGTCGCCCGCAGGTCGCGGAGGAAGAGGAGCTGCGACAGCTCCTGCGTGACACCCGAGAGCGTCTCGAGGTCCTCGAAGGCGGCCTTGCGCCGCTCGGGGCTCCGCGAGCGCAACCCCGGTGCTACGAGCTGATCGACCAGCGCGGCCTGGCGCCCTGCCGCGGTGAGGATCGTACGCAGGTGGCGGGCGTCGATGCCGAAACGGGCCAGTCGCGCCGACGCGGCAGCGATGTCGGCCTCGCTCTCCCGGTAGAGATGCTCGCCGCCCTCGGTGCGCGAGACGACGACCCCGTACTCCTCGAGCTGGCGCAGGAAGTCCGGCGAGACGGATGCGCGGTCGCACAGCTCTGCCGCGTCGATCTCGTCCTCGTGGCCGGAAAGGCCGACGCTCCGCCGGCGCGCCCGGTCGGCCGACGCGGCCGGCCCGTCGAGCTCCTGCCGAATGACGCGGAGCGGCAAGAACTCGTCGCGCTGCAGCCGGAGGATGGTGACGAGCCGCTCGACGTCCTCCGGCGAGAACAGGCGATAGCCGCCCCGCGTACGCCGGGGTGCGATGAGGCCCTGATCCTCGAGGTATCGGATCTTGGACACCGAGATGTCCGGGAACTCCGCACGGAGCTCGTCGCAGATCGCGCCGATGGTGCGGAGCTCCGGCTCGGCCACCGACGTGCCCCGCCTCCTCGCAGCGACCGTGCTCACCGGCGGAGGAAGGTCAGTCGGTACTTCCCGATCTGCACCTCGTCGTCGTTCTCGAGGACCGCCGACTCGATGCGGCGGCGGTTCACGTACGTGCCGTTCAGGCTGCCGAGGTCGCGGATCGTGAAGGTGTCTCCCACGCGCTCGAGCTCCGCGTGCCGCCTCGAGACGGTCACATCGTCGAGGAAGATCTCGCACTCCGGCGAGCGTCCGATGAGCGTCCTCCCCGCCTCCGGCTGGAACGTCTGACCGGCCATGCCGCCGCCGGAGCGCACGACCAGCGCCGGCCCGCCCAGCGTCGCGGCGAGCGACTCGTCGAGCTCGTCTGCGCCTGACTCGAGGTCGAAGCTCATGGTCGTCTCGGCTCCGGTGTCGGTGGTGAGGAGCGCCCCGCAGCGCGGGCAGTAGTTCGCGCTCGCGGGGCTCTGGAAGCCACACTCGGGGCAGTAGCGGTGATTCACTCGCCCCCGCCGCCGGAGGGCATGGCCTTCGTGGAGAGGATCTCGCTGAGCCGCTCGACGTCGGCAAGCTTGGCCTCCCCCGCGCTCACCTGCTCACGGAGCCGTGCGACGAGCTCGGCGCGCAGGATGTCGATGCGGCCGTGCAGCACGCGCCGCCGGAACGAGATCTCGTCCTCTTCCTTCTCGAGCTCGCGGATCATCTGGCGGAGCTCGTCGTCTGAGAGCGTCGGGAGATCGGGGAGTGGTTCCACGTCGCGCCTTTCCTCGCTTGGGTCACCTGAGTAAAGCAGCCGCGGTTCTCAGGGGTCAACCTCAGGTTGAGAGTTTTGAGCTGCCTCCGCCCTGTTCGCCGTCCGCGCGGCCGTCCCTGCCGTCACTGCGGGTCCGCGAGCGTCCTACGAGCACGCAGCACGTATTCGACCCCGGCGATGACCGCCAGGGCGACCCCGATCCAGAAGAGGACGAGCGGCCAGTCCGTGCCCTTCGCCGTCACGATGACGAAGCCGAGTGACGCGTACAGCACCCAGGTCGCGAGCTTGCCGAGGAAGCTCACCTCGAAGTCGTAGCCGCGCGGGACGACGAGCTTGTAACCGAGCACGAGGGCGAGATCGCGTGCGAGCACGACGATCATCCCTGCGAGCGGCAGTCGACCCTCGAGCCAGAGCAGGAAGACCGCCACGACGATCATCAGGCGGTCGGCCAGCGGGTCGGCGACCTTCCCGAAAGCGGACTCGACGTGCCAGCGGCGCGCCAGGTAGCCGTCGAGCTGGTCGGTCAGCGCGGCGGCGGCGAAGAAGAGCCCCGCCCCCCACGCCGCCTCGTCGCCCGCGCCGAGAAAGAGCAGGACGAAGACCGGGATCGCGGCGAAGCGCAGGATCGTCAGGGCATTCGGGATGTGTCGCCGCGCCTCGACCCAGCCCATGCCCGAACCCTAGTGGCGCGCGAGGCCGGATTCCTCTGCGCGCGGCGAAACGCAGCCTGGCGCCGCGACCGGTGGTAGCGTCGCCGCTCGTGCCAGAGACGCGCGTCCTGCCGGGATTCGTCAACGCCCACAGCCACACGTTCCAGCGCTGCGCTCCGCGGGCGGGCCGCAGGCGGTGACTTCTGGGTGTGGCGCGACTCCATGCTCGAGGAGGCCGAGCGCCAGACGCCGGAGCTCGTGCGCGCGACCTACGAGCGGACGTATCGCGAGCAGCTCGCGGCCGGCTACACGGTAGTCGGCGAGTTCCACTACCTCGGCCTCCCCGAGGCGTTCGCAGCCGCGGAGGCGGCGGAGGCGGCCGGCATGGAGCTCGTGCTGCTCCACGTCGCGTACGCGCGCGGCGGCCTCCCGCGCTTCCGTCAGGACTCCGTCGCGCACTACCTGGCGCAGGTGGAGGAGCTTCGAGCGCGCGACGTGAAGGTCGGACTGGCTCCCCACTCCGTGCGTGCGTGCCCGCCGGAGTGGCTCGAGGAGATCGGCCGCTACGCGGCGGAGCACGGGCTACCGCTCCACGTGCACGCTGACGAGCAGCCGCGCGAGATCGAGGAGTGCCTCGCCGAGCACGGCTGCAGGCCGATCGAGCTGCTGGCGAAGACCGGGTGCCTCGGCGAGCGGACGACGGTCGTGCACGCAACCCATGCGGACGGAGCCGAGCTCGACCTGCTCGCCGCCTCCGAGACGACCGTCTGCGCATGCCCGACGACGGAGGCGGATCTGGGCGACGGCTTCCTTCCCGCGGAACGGATACGGCGCCGCTCGATCCGACTCTGCATCGGCTCGGACTCCAACACACGGATCGATCCGCTCGAGGAGCTGCGCGAGCTCGAGGGCATCGCACGCCGTCAGACCGGCCGCCGTGGCGTGTTCACGACGGAGGAGCTCTGGCGCTTCGGCTCGGAGTACGGTGCGTCGTCCCTCGGCCTGGCGGCCTGGCCCGACATCTCGATCGATGCAGGCCACCGGTCTCTCGAGGGCGTTGCGGACGAGGACCTCCAGGGTGCCCTCGTCTCGAGCTGCAGCGCGGAGTCCGTGGTGGTGACGGCGTAGCGCTACAGTCGTTGGCGATGGCCATCGACGTCAGCGACGAGACCTTCGAGCGCGACGTGCTCCAGCGCTCGCACGAGACTCCGGTGATCGCGGACTTCTGGGCCGAGTGGTGCGGCCCGTGTCACGCGCTCGCCCCGGTACTCGAGAAGGAAGTAGAGGCGCGCGCGGGTGCGGTCGAGCTCGCGAAGATCGACGTCGACGCCCACCAGGCGCTGGCCGCCGCCTACGGCGTGCAGGGCATCCCGGCCGTCAAGGGCTTTCGCGACGGCCGCGTCGTCGCGGAGTTCGTGGGCGCGGTCGGCCCGGCAGCTGTCTCGACGTTCGTCGACTCCCTGCTCGCGCCACCCCGTCTCGACGGCCTCCTCGCCGAGCTCGTGGAGAGCGGGGAGCTCCCCGAAGTGCGCGAGGCGCTGGAGGCGGGCGACCACGAGCGTGCGCTCGATCTCCTGCTCGCTGCGATCCCCGACGCGCCCGCGGAGGAGCGCGACCGGTTGCGGGAGCTCGCGGTCGCGATCTTCGAACGCCTGGGCCAGGACGACCCGCTGGCCGTCTCGTATCGCCGGAAGCTCGCGGCCGCGCTCTACTGAACGGCTGAGGAGCTGTAGCGCAAGGCCCAGCGGGCGGTTGCGTCGAGGTACGCGCGCTGTGCCGGCACCCCGTGCTTCCCCCACGCTCCCTCGTAGCCCGGGCTCTGGACCTGGATCCGCGCGGGCTCGATCTGGGTTCCCTCCTGCCACTCGTTGTAGCTCGTGATGGTCACGATGTCCGCCTTCGCCCGGACCGCGGCGCGCCACATGCGGTCGTACGTCGCCCCGTGGAGCCGCGGCCTGACGAGATGATGGCGCGTGGTCAGGCGGGCGTCGTATCCGGGCCCGACCGAGGGAGCGCAGAGGAGCCCGGCCCGTGCGCCTGGGCGCAGGTACGGGCGAACGTGTTGCCGTTCCAGGTCGCGACGTCGTACGTGTACAGACCGTCGAAACCAGCTGCCTTCGCCCGACCGACGAGGTGCGTGTGCGCGAACACGCCGGACGGCGCTCCCGAGCGGCTCGAGCGCCGCTGCCCAGTCCGGAGCGGCGTCGCGATCGGCGTCGTAGACGTAGAAGTCCGTGTAGCCCTTCTCGGCGAGCGCCGCGATGTCCTCGGCCGTCGAGGCGGGCGTCCGTCCCCGATACGGCTCGAGGTGCACCGCGACGCTCAGGCCGTGCTTGCTCGCAGCGCGCGCGACGAGCTCGAGCCGGAGATCCTCGGGCGACCCCCAGCCCCACCACGACACGATCACCGTGCTGAGCCCGGCCGCGGCGATCTCGCGCATGTGCTCCTTGACGACCTTCGCGCTCGAGGACGAGTAGAGGCCGCGCGACGGGTAGTAGGGCGTCGACAGGACGTGCTGTCCGTCTTCTGCGGGCACGAACCAGTGGGCCCAGTGCCCGTCCCGCTTCGGCGTCGAGTACCACGGGTAGTAGAAGATCGCGGCCTCGCGATGGGCCGTCTGCTGCTGGACGACCGGCCCGCCGCCGCCACCCGTGGCCGGTAGGAGGAGCACGGCGAGCACTGCAACGACTACGGCTCCGAACGCTGAAGTCGAATGACGCTCTCGCCGCATTTCAGCGCGGGACTCTAACGCGTGCGTCGGGCGCATGGAGCGCCGCCGAGGAGCGGGCCGAGTAGCATCCTGGCCCGATGCCCGAGTACCGGTATCTCGTCGTCGGCGGCGGCATGACCGGAGACTCGGCGTGTCGCGGAATCCGCGATCGCGACGACGACGGGACGATCGGCCTCGTCGCGCACGAAGAGCATCCCCCGTACGTGCGACCTCCGCTGACGAAGGGCCTGTGGACCGGCAAGGAGGAGAGCTCGATCTGGCGGAAGACCGACGAGCTCGGCGTCGACGTGCGCGTCGGCCGGCGAGATCGTCTCGCTCGACCTCGACGCCGGCACCGCGACCGACGACCAGGGCGAGACGTACTCGCTACGAGCGGCTCCTCCTCGCGACCGGTGGAATCCCGCGGCAGCTCCCGGCCGCACCCGACGGCGTCGTCTACTACCGCACGTACGACCAGCTACAAGCTGCTCCGCGGGCGGGTGCGCGACGGGCTGCGGGTCGTCGTCGTCGGAGGCGGCTTCATCGGCTCCGAGATCGCGGCGGCCTCTCGACATGAACGGCTGCAAGGTGACGATCGTCTTCCCGGACGCCGGCATCGGTGCCCGCCTCTTCCCGGCCGAGCTCGCCGAGTTCGTGAACGAGTACTACCGCTCGAAGGGCGTCGAGGTGCTCGACGGGGAGATGCGTCGCCGGCGTCGAGCGTGACGGCGAGTGGCTACCGGGTGGCGACCGAGAGCGGCAAGGAGATCGAGGCGGACGAAGTCGTCGCCGGGCTCGGGATCGTGCCCGAACACGGAGCTCGCCGAGTCCGCAGGGCTCGAGGTGGACGACGGCATCGTCGTCGACGACCGTGGCCGGGCCGGAGGCCGGGAGGACGTCTTCGCGGCCGGAGACGTCGCCCGCTTCCCCGTACCCGCTCTCGGCGGCGCACGGCGCGTCGAGCACGAGGACCACGCGAACACGCACGGGCGGCACGTCGGCGCGAACATGGCCGGAGCCGACGCGCCGTACGACCACCTGCCGTTCTTCTACTCGGACCTCTTCGATCTCGGGTACGAGGCGGTCGGGGACGTCGACTCTCGACTCGAGACCGATCGCCGAATGGGCGGAGCCGAACCGGAAGGGTGTCGTCTGCTACGTCGAGGACGGGAAGCCGCGCGGCTTCCTCCTCTGGGACGTCTGGGACAAGGTCGACGCCGCCCGCGAGCTCATCGCGGCCGGCGACGACGTCGACGCGGACTCACTCCGCGAGCTGCTCGCGGACTAGCGCCCGCCGCCCATGCCTGCGACTTCCCGGCGGCGTCAGTCGTCGAGGATGAACGTGACGAGCATGTTCACCTGGTACTCGGTGATCGAGCCGCCGTCCAGGCGCACCTGCTGCTCCTTGATCCACGCGGAGCGGACGTTCCGAAGCGTGGCGTTGGCCCGGTCGAGGCCCTGCTTGATCGCGTCCTCGAAGCTCTGCGACGACGTCGCGCTGATCTCGGTCACTCGTGCGATCGGCATCTCCGGTTCTCCTTCGGTCGGCTGGACGACGGGAGTTTGCTGGATCGGCACCGCCCCGTGCGGTGACCCGGGCGGGGTATGCCCGGTACGAGCGGCGCGCTAACGCGAGGTCGGCTGCCCTCCGCTGACGTTTGAGCCGGTGGTCGCGCCGGGTATGGGTCACGCCACCGACCGAAGGAGGCGAGGTGCCTGCACAGGACGAACGGCTGGACGAGCTTCGGTACGAGCGCGGCTACGGAGCCGCGGGGGACGACGTCAACGAGCACTCGCCGGATCAGGTACAGGCGCTCGTGGACACGGCTCTCGATCTCGACGAGACGCAGGACGAGCGCACGGACGACTGGGACGAGGCCGACCAGAGCCTCGGAGCCGACTGATGGCCGGCATCAGCCTCGGAGGGCTCATCGTCGTCGCCGGGATCCTGATCGCGATCTTCTGGAGCCTCTGGATCGGGGTCATCGTCGCGCTCGTCGGGCTGCTCGCGTTCGGTGGCTTCGCCCGCGGTCGCTGGTACTAGCGCTCCGACTCGACAGAAAGCGTCATGCAGCCGTGCCGGTCCGGTTGCGACTTCGCACGATCGCTTGTAGGCCCTCCGCCGAGGGAGTACCTTCCCCGATGGGAGAGAACCGCCGCGGAGACGCGGCAGTGCTCGGCGTAGCAGGGCGTGTTTCACCAGGGGAGAACGGATGCTCAGATGGCTGGGCGCGGCAACGGCGTCGGCGCTGGTGGTTGCGGCTGCGCTCGTCCTCGCTCTTTCACGCGCACCGGGCGTCGAATCGGACGCTTCGAGTGCGCCCGCGGCGGCCGGCAGGCCCGCCGTCGAGCAGGCTCAGGACGCCGGCCGGGTGCCGGTGCCTCTCGCGACGCCTACCCAGCAGCTGGATAGCCCCGCTGCCACGGTCCGCCCGAGGCCTCCCGCGACGCGGGCCTCGCCGCGTGCCACCCCGAAGCCGGCGCCGGAAGAGCCTCCCGCAGTCGAAGACCTGGCGGCGCCCTGGTACGGCGATATCTACGGCGACCGTGCGGACGAGGACGCGCTTCTCGCCGGCGCTCCGCCCGGTCCGCACATGCTGCCGGCCGAGGTGGCGGATCCTCCCCTGTCCCTCGTCGTCCCTCCCCCACCTCCGGTCGTCGCCGACGACCTCGAGATCGACGAGACGGCTCCGTACTCGGTGGTCGTCACCTTCACGACGGATCAGGACGTCGCCGGCGTCGTCGGGTTCGGCTCGGACGGTCCTGTCAACTACGCCTCGGACGGCGTGGGTCGCGTGCATCGGATCGAGCTGGTCGGCCTCGTCCCCGACACCGCGTATGTCGTCGAGGTCGTCTCGCACACCGGCGAGGACAGGCCTGAGCTCACCTTCGCCACGGACGAACGGCCACTCACACCCGTCGCGAGCATCGAGAGCGGCGTCGTCGAGCTCGACGACCAGCCGTTCTTCCCGGTGACGGCGTACGGCGCGTGCGCGTCGCAGGTCGAGAGGCTCCTCGACGCAGGCGTGAACGTCTTCGGTTGGGATCACACGTGCGGCCGCGAGCCCGAGGACATCCTCGACAGCATCTTCGCGCTCGACGAGCGCGCCTACTGGACGCTCCCGTGGGACGACCGCGACCTCGAGACCGACGGCATGATCGGCTTCACGCAGACCGACGAGCCGGACGGCCTCGGTCTCAGCCCGTCCGTGCTGCCGGACATCGACGAGCCCGGCAAGGTGACCTTCATGACGCTCACCCAGCACTTCGCGCCCGGCACGGGCGACCTCCCGTGGCAGTACCCGGGCTACTACGAGGGCTTCGTGCCGAAGGCAGACATCCTCGGCGTCGACTTCTACCCGCTCCAGGGGCTCTGCAGCCCGGAGAAGCTCGCACTGAACCACGACGTCCAGTTCGAGCTCGTCCGGCTGGCGGGCGGCAAGCCGACGCTCCAGTGGATCGAGACCGCCGAGATGAACTGCCCCGGCCGGGCCGACGCGGCGATCACCGACCAGACGCTCCGCGCAGAGATGCTGCTCGCGATTGCCGGCGGAGCCAACGGGCTCGGACTCTTCCCTTCCCGCCTCGGCCGGTCGGCCGCCGTTGCCGCGCGCGACACGCTCGATCTCATCGAGCAGGCGTGGCCGATGCTGCTCACCCCGCGCATCCCGGTCGAGATCGGCGGCGACGGCGCCTCGGTCGTGCGCGCGAGCGCGCGCTCGGGCGGCGGCGCGACGATGCTCGTCGTCGCGAACTCGAGTCCCACCCAGAGCGCAGCGGTCGAGCTCCGCGTCCAGGGCGTCGCGGACGAGCAGGTGTTCGTCTCGGTGGACGACGATCGCGAATCGACTCCCGTCGAAGGCGTGGTGCGCCTCCAGCTCGAGCCGCTAGAGGCGCACATCCTCGTCGCGGCGCCGCCGGGAGTCAGCAAGTCGGCCGCCCCCGACGACGATTAGCCACCCAGGCGCCGGCTCGACGGCAAGCTCATATGCTGCTTGGTTCAGGCGGTCCTCGACTCATAGGAGGCTCTCATGGCGTTCGCACGTGTCGTGACATTCGACGGAGTCAGCAAGGAACGGATGGACGAGATGAAGCGGGAAATGGAAGGAGATCGGCCCGACAACGTGCCCGCAACCGAGATTCTCGTGCTGCACGACGCGGAAGCGGAGAGGTCCGTGGCCATCCTGTTCTTCGATTCGGAGGACGACTATCGCAGCGGTGACGAGGCGCTCAACGCGATGCCTGCGGCCGATACACCGGGGAAGCGCACGTCCGTCACGAAGTACGACGTCGTCACCCGCATGACGGCGTGAGGGGGCCGCACTCAGTGGGGCTTGCCTGTAGCCGACCGGCGGCGGTCTCGATCTAGCGCCGGCTGTCGCGACTGCCGCCGAACTCGCGCCATGCGATGACGAGCGCGATTCCGATTGCGATCAGCGAGATGGTCAGAGCAGCTACGTCCATGGTCGCGCCGATACCCGCTCTCCACGTTTCAAACCACCCGACTCGTCAGGGCTCGTGCCCGCCTCCCGGGGCTGCGGTCGCCGTGCTTCAGTCCGGCTTCGCGCTCAGCAGCGCCCGCGCTCCAGCCGCCTCCACGGCGGCTGAGAGTGTCGCGCTGTCGTACGCACCGTAGTGCCGTCGCCCGTTGATGAAGAAGGTCGGTGTCCCGGAGACACCGGAGAGATCCGCGCTGTCCAGGTCGTCGGCGACGCGCGCCGCGCCGACGCCCTCGCGAAGGTCGTTCACGAACCGCTGGACGTCGAGCCCGACCTCTCCCGCGTACGCAATGAGGTCGTCGAGCTCGAGCGCGTCCTGGCGGGCCAGCAGGATGTCGTGCATCGCCCAGAACGCACCCTGGGCGGCTGCGGCCTCGGCCGCCTCGGCCGCCATCTGCGCGTGCGTGTGCACGTCGGCGAGCGGGAGGTGGCGCCACACGTAGCGGAGGTCGGCGAAGTCGCGCAGTAGCTCACGCACGACCGGCTCGGCCATGCCGCAGTACGGGCACTCGAAGTCGCCGTACTCGACGACCGTCACGGGAGCGTGCACCGGACCGCGGACGTGATCGCGCTCGGGGTCGACGTCGAGGTACAGATCCATGATCGGCTCGTCGGTCCCGAGCAGGGCGCGCAGGCGGCGCGTCCGGGGAAGGAGCTGCGTGGCGCGGAACACGGCCCAGGTCAGGAGCGCGGCAAGCGTGGCTGCGGCGAGGATGCCGACCTTCGCCTCTTCCAGCGCGCGGCCTTCGAAGGCCAGGGTTGCGATCAGGAGCGAGACGGTGAAGCCGATGCCGGCGACGACACCACCACCCGCGACCGCCGCCCAGCCCACCGGAGGGCGGAGCCGGCCTTGCGACAGCCGGGTGGCGAGCCAGGCCGACCCGAAAAAGCCGAGCGGCCGGCCGACGACGTAGCCGAGCACGATCCCGAGCGTGATGGGCGACGTGAGCGCGTCGCGGAGCAGTTCGGCGTCGAGCTCGATGCCGGCGTTCGCGACTGCGAAGACCGGCACGATCACGTAGCTCGTCCACGGGTGCCAGAAGAGCTGCAGGCGCTCGTTCGGCGAGATCGCGCGACGCACGTCGTCCCGGACGGAGCGGGCGAGCTCCGGCGTCGGCTGCTCCCGGAACTCGCGTACCCGCTCGCTGACGCGTTCCAGCGTCGAACGCTCGGGTGTGAAGGCCCAGGCCAGCAGCCCCATCCCGAGCCCGACGATGATCGGGTCGACGCCCGACTCCTGTACGGCGACCCAGGCCGCGCCTCCGAGGACGAGGTAGAGAAGAGCCGAGCGGATGCGCATCCGCACGGCCACCACCACCACCGCGAAGATGGCGAGGCCGAGCAGGAACGGCGCCAGGCGCATCTCGTCCGAGTACACGGACGCGATCACCGCTATCGCGAGGATGTCGTCGGCGACGACGACCGTGAGCATGAACGCGCGTAGCCGATCCGAGAACCGCGGTCCCGCGAGCGCGAGCACGCCGAGCGCGAACGCCGTGTCCGTCGCCAGCACGACGCCCCAGCCGTGCACAGACGTACTGCCTGCATTGACCGCGAGGTACATGGTCACCGAGACGGTGGTCGCGCCCGATGCGGCGATCAGCGGCAGCAGGAACCGGCGCCGTTCCCGAAGCTCCCCGAGGTCGAACTCGCGTCGCGCCTCTAGGCCGACGACGAAGAAGAAGAACGCCATGAGCCCGCTGTTCACCCACTCGCGGAGCGACAGCGAGAGTCCCCAGTCGCCCAGTTCGACGGCGAGCACCGTCTCCCACACCCGCTCGTAGGACGCGGGGTCGACGTTCGCCCAGACGAGCGCTGTCAGCACGCCAGCCAGGAGCACGACGGCGCCGCCCGTCTCGGTGCCGAGAAATGCGCGCAGCGGCGTGCGGACGCTGCGCGACCATGCGGTTCGCGCCGAGAAGGGAGCGTCCGAAGCGGTCTTCACGTCCGTGGCGCGCGCTCCGCGAGCGTCACTGCTCGGAGTGCTCGACGACCTCCGGAAGGCGCGCAAGCGACGTACGCGGCGTCACATCCAGCGATCTCGAGCGGTGCACGTACCCGCGCTTCTAGCCAAAGGTGAAGACGTAGGCCTCGACGCCCGGCGCGTCGAACGTGATCTCGAAGGTCCGGTCGGTGGTCGGTCCCTCGTCCCGAACCAGCTGGTAGAGCCTCGGCTGCGCCAACGTTCCGTTGCCCTCGTCGTCGACGTCGACGCCGTGGGACGCTCCGGGGCGAGCGCCGTCGACGAGGATGCGGTACGGCACGGGCTCCCCGGTGCGCGATCGCAGCACGAGGTTGACGTCGCGAGCGCGGAAACGAAACGAGATCGCCCCGCCGGCTCTCTCCAGAACGCTCGCGCGACTCTCGACCGTCCACTCTCCGGACAGACCCCACGAGTTGAGGCTCAACTCCTCCGGTACGACATAGTCGCGAGACACGTCGAGATCGGCGCCGCCGGGGGAGGCGAAGTTGTGCCCTTGCTGGTAGCCCAGGTACGTCTCGGGTGAGCCGAGGTTCGCCCAGTCGGCCTGAGCCTCGACACCCTCGTCGGACACGGACACCAACTCGCCGGTGACCTCGTCCCGCCCCGCATCGCGAAGCAGCTGCTGGACGACTTGCTCGCACTCCTCGTACCCGCCCTCGCCGAACTGGTGATGACGAATCTGTCCTTCGGCGTCGGCGATGTAGACGGCCGGCCAGTACCGGTTGCTGAACGCACTCCAGACGGCGTACTCGCTGTCGAGCGCGATCGGGTACTCGACCTTCATCTCCTCGACGGCCGCGCGGACGTTGTCGACGTCCCTCTCGAACGGGAACTCCGGCGTGTGCACGCCCACGACGACCAGGCCGTGGTCGGCGTACTTCGCGGCCCAGGCACGGACGTAGCCCAGAGTGCGGAGCCAGTTGATACACGTATACGTCCAGAAGTCGACGAGTACGACCTTCCCGCGCAGGTCGGCCACGGTCAGCGGGGAAGAGTTGAGCCACCCGGTCGCCCCGTCGAACCCGGGCAGATGGCCCTCGACCGGGAGCCGCGCGAGTCCGGTCTTCCGCGGGCTCAGCCAGCTCACGTCAGCCCTCCGGCCGTGAGACCCCTCGCTGTTGGCCGAGTTCCGTAACTGAGCATGAGCGGTGGTCGATGGGTGGGCAGGGGCTCCACGGCGGCTCCTCGCTGATCGTTGATCTCAGCACGCTACGCCGTCGCCACGGCGAACGGAAGCCCCGTGCAGGAGGCGGCGACTAGCGAAGCTTCCTCAACGCTCGCCCGAGTGCCTGGCCGCCGGCGAGCACCGGCTCGAACAGGTCCCCGTGCTGTTCCACCCGGTCGAGCGCCTCGCGCATGCCGAAGCGCCGCGGCGTCAGGTCCTCGGTCAGCTCACCCCAGTGCAGCGGCGTCGAGACCGGCGCGCCCGGCTTCGGCCGCACCGAGTAGACCGACGCGATCGTCTTCCCTCGCGCGTTCTGGCGGTGGTCGACGAGCACGCCCTCCCGCTTGCGCTTCAGCCACTCGGTGGTGACCAACCCAGGGTGCTGCTCCTCGAGCCCGCGCGCCACACGCTCCGCGAACGCGTAGGTCTGCTCGTACGTCGCGCGGCGCGCAATCGGGACGAGCACGTGAATCCCGTCGGCCCCGCTCGTCTTCACGTAGGACTCGAGCTCGAGCCGCTCGAGCTCCTCGCGGACCAGGTGGGCGACGCGGATCGCGAGCGCGAAGCCGCCGTCTGGCGGGTCGAGGTCGAAGAGCACGAAGTCAGGGCGGTCCGGCTTGTCGACGCGCGAGTACCACGCGTTCATGTCGATGCAGTTCATCTGCACCATCCAGAGCACCGCCTCCGGCGAGTTGACGAGCGGGAAGTCGACGAGCCGCGACCCGCCCTCGCGCGGCTGGGTGCGGTAGGTGCGCGTCGGGATCCAGGAGGGCATCCCCTTCGGCGCCTGCTTCTGAAAGTACACGTCCCCGCCCACTCCGTAGGGCGAGCGCTTCATCGTGAACGGCCGGTTGTGTAGGTGCGGGACGAGCACCGGCGCGATCGCGCGGTAGTACTCGAACAGGTCCTGCTTCGTGATCCCTTCGTCGGGGAACAGGACACGTTCCGGGCTCGTGAGACGGACCGACCGCGGCGCCACGCAGCGGGTTGTACCGGTCCGCGTGCTGCACATGTCGAAACCCGCGGATCGGCGCCTCGTCAAGGCCGACCCTCCGAGACATGCGGAACGAGCGTCTGGTCAGCGAGCCCGTAAGCGCCGGCTAAGAGTCAGCTCGTTTCGCGTTTCGGTGGGAGCGGAAATCCGGGCTACTCGTCGCTCTCGGGGGCGTCGTCCCCCGATTCGCCACGGCCCGCGATCGAGCCTTCCTCTCCCTGATCCTCAATCGTCCGGTCGGAACGGTCGGGATCGCGCAACTCCTCGGCGAGGTCGTCTAGCTGTTCCTCGAGCTCGTCGGGCACGTTGTTCTCGGTATCGCTCATTGAGAGGGAGTTTGATCGGGGTAGGGATCGTTCACGCTGTCGCCACCAGTGATCGCTTGCCATTCGTTCGGCCCGCCGCAGGTCGGACACGGCGGCGACGACTGGACGGACTGGACAACGAGCTCGTATCCGCAGCTCGTGCATCGATAGGTCCCTGCCTGAACATCGCTTCCTACTGGTGCCGGGTCGGCCACTTCGCCCTCTCGGATTTGCTCCGCGACACCTCGCAGTCCGCCCGAGGGCATCCCGGCCGCGTCGCGCTGTTCCGGGACACCCGCCCCATCCCTCGGCGGCTCCGCTCGCTTGCCTGGTCACGGCTTGCGAGCGCGAGGCACCGGTTGTGGTCGCGACGTTCCCGTTCGGCGCAGGCGATAAACGAAACCCTCGTGTTCGGCGGGACGTGCTTCCAGAGCAGTCGCCGCCGCCAATGCTTGTCATGCCGGATCGGAACGCGATGCAGACGGTCGTCGGTCGGCTGGACGGCGACACCTGCGTCGCGAGCCTCTTCCAGACGACGGGCGACTCCGAGTGTTGTTTCGCCCCGCCCGGGGCGGGTATCAGTCGCGCTCCCAGCGACACGGAGGTGAGACGAGTGATCCGTCGGATCGATCGCATCGCGACCGAGCTGCCACCGCCATCGGATCCAGACCCGGCCGGTGCGGCGGCGGTTCAGGAGCTCATGGGTGGGCGCTTCGGCGAGATGTCCACGTTCATGAACTACACGTTCCAGTCCTTCAACTTTCGGAACCGCCAGGGAGCGCGGCCCTTTTACGACCTGATCGCCAACATCGCGGCTGAAGAGTTCGGCCATATCGAGCTCGTCGCCGCTGCCATCAACACGATGCTCACGGGCGCGACGCCTGTGACCAACGGGCGCAAGAAGGCACCGCTGGCACCGCTGAAGGGCGTCGGTAACCCCCACCACTTCCTCGCCGGCGGACAAGGTGCCCTTCCGCAGAACTCGCAGGGCCGCCCCTGGAACGGCGACTACGTGTTCTCCTCGGGAGATCTCGTCGAGGACCTGACGCACAACTTCTTCCTCGAGACCGGGGCTCGGAACAACAAGCTGAAGGTGTACGAGATGGTCGAGCACCCGGCCGCCAGAGCGCTGACCGGATACCTGCTCGTGCGCGGAGGCGTCCACCAGGTCGCCTACGCACGAGCGGTGGAGCGATTGACCGGTGCAGACCTGACGAAGCTGTTTCCGGCGCCGCGCATCCCGACCGAGAAGATCCCGGAGTGCAAGCCGCACATCGAGCGCGGCGAGCACTTGAGGCTCTACCGCTTTTCCCCGAGTGACTACCTCGAGCTGTCGGCCGTCTTCACAGGTCCGCACCCGGAGACAGGCGAGGATCTACAGGTCATCGACGAGCCGCCGGAGGGCGTCCCTGCACACGACCTGCCGTCGCAGCCTGCCGTCTTCGCGCCCGACTACGCGCCGGAGGACATCGCCGAGATCGCGGAGAGGCTTCGCCTCGACGCGGGTCTCTCGAAGGAGGCGACCGGCGAGGTCGCGAACGGACGGGGCACCGCCCACCGAGCGAGTCGGAAAAGCGCCGCTTCTCGTTCGAAGTAGGTAGCCCTCGCGAGGGCGAGGCGTCGAGCAGGGCGCCTCGCCCGACCCGCATGCCGCCCGCGGAAGGACCGACCTCTCTCGCGCGGCGGCTACGCCCACGATCACGACAGGCCGGGCTTGCGAGAGGCTCGAACGCCGTTTCGCTCTCCCTGTGCCTGGGTACGAACCCGTCCCCGAGACGACTGCAGAGGTTGCCAAAGTGAAGCTGGGCTACGCCCTCTCGAGCGAAGAGCACCGCCCTCTCGACCTCGTCCAGAACGCGCGCCGAGCGGAAGAAGCAGGGTTCACGTTCGCCCTCGTCTCCGACCACTTCCATCCCTGGATCGACAAGCAGGGCGAGAGCCCGTTCGTATGGGGCGTTCTCGGTGGAGTTGCCCTGGCGACCGAGCGCCTGCGTATCGGGACCGGGGTCACGTGCCCGCTCATCCGGACGCACCCGGCGATCATCGCCCAGTCCGCGGCGACCGCCGCGGCGATGCTGCCCGGCCGCTTCTTCCTCGGCGTCGGCACCGGCGAAAACCTCAACGAGCACGTCCACGGCGACCGTTGGCCGCCCGCCAGCATGCGGCGCGAGATGCTGGAGGAGGCCGTCGGGCTCATGCGCGAGCTCTGGCGTGGCGAGCTTACGAGCCACGAGGGCAAGTACTACCGCGTCGAGAACGCGCGCATCTACACGCTTCCCGAAGACACTGTCGACGTGCTCGTCGCCGCCGGGGGGCCGAAGGCCGCCGAGCTGGCCGCGCGCATCGGCGACGGCCTGATCACGACTGCTCCTGACTCCGAGCTCGTCGAGAAGTATCGAGGAGCCGGCGGGAGCGGTGACAGGATCGCGCAGATCACGGTGTGCTGGGCGGAGTCGGAAGCCGAAGCGCGCCGGATCGCCTACGAGCTGTGGCCGAACGCGGCGCTCAAAGGCCCCCTTCCACAGGAGCTCGCGCTTCCGCGCCACTTCGAAGATGCCTGCGCGCTGGTCAGCGAGGACGACGTCGCGGACCTGATCGTCTGTGGGCCGGACCCGGACCGTCACCTCGAGGGCATTGCGAAGTACGTCGAGGCCGGCTTCGACCACGTCTACGTCCATCAGGTCGGCCGCGACCAGCAGGGCTTCTTCGCCTTCTACGAGCGCGAGATCCTGCCGGAGACCGCGAAGCTCGACCGTGCCGGAACAGGTAAGAGGGCGGCTTGACCGCTCAGCTCCCGAGTCTGCTCTTCGCGCTCGGCATCGCGGCGGCAATGCTCTCTTTGGGCATGAACCTTGGGGCGCTCCAGAAGCCCAGGCTCACGAGACGCTGTGCCGCCTGCAGGCGCATCATCCGCCGCGGAAGCCTGTGCCCGTGCGCCGAGCGGAACGACCACTGACGGCATTGCCGCGGGCCTAGCCGGTTTCACGGCCCGCGAGACGGGAAGCCTCTGGCGGTGAGAGCGATGTTCGCGCTGTACGTGTGCGTCATCGCCACCGGGCTCGCAGTGGCGCTGGCCGTTGCGCTAACACACTCATGAAGGCCTTCATCCGCGAGAACAGCCTTTCGCTGTTCTTCGCTCTTGCTTTCGCCGTCGCGCTCGTGGCTCTGTCCTTCGCAGGGCAGCACCAGTACAACGCGGAGCAAGCCGCACACGGCGGCCCGACCGACTCGTGGTGGGAGTTCGTCCGCTCGCCCGAGTTCTGGGGCGCGGTGATGGAGAACTGGCAGTCGGAATTCCTCCAGTTCGCGCTCTTCATCGGCGCCACCATCTGGCTCGTCCAGAAGGGCTCGAACGAGTCCAAGCCGCTCGACCGCGTCGGACTGGAGTCGGACGAGGCGCAACGCGTCGGACCTCATGCGCGTCCCAAGTCGCCGTTGCTCGCCCGCGTCGGCGGCGCCTGGACGAAGCTCTATGAGAACTCGCTCCTGATCGTCATGGGCTTCGTCTTCCTCGGCAGCTGGACCGCTCAGTCGTTCAACAACTGGCGACAGTTCAACGAGAGCCGGCGGATACACGACGCGGCCGAGCTCGGCTGGGGCGAGTACGTGCGGAATGCGGACTTCTGGGAGCGCACGCTGGAGAACTGGCAGTCGGAGTTCCTCGCCGTCGGGACGATCGCGGTGCTCTCCATCTACTTGCGGCAGCGAGGATCGCCCGAGTCGAAGCCCGTCGGAGCACGGCACGGCGAGACCGGCTCGTCGAGCTGAGCGACGAGCGGGTTCGCGAGTAACCAGATGTGGCTGTAGTAGCCGCGCGTCGTCTTGTACGGAGAACAGAAAGCCGCCATGTGGCCACCGTGCGACGGCCTCCACCCCTGCCTATTCGCTCGGCTCGCGTTCGTCCACAGGAGCAGTTTCATGCTCCGCGATCACGCCGCCTTCGACCGCGAACCTGCCTGAGCAGGCAACGCACACTCCAGAGGTGATGTTCTCGCGTGTCTCCTCCGACCCCTCACGGGGGCGTTGGCCTGACCCGAGACATCGACCGACGTATGGGATCGTCATGCCCGGTAGTGAACGATTCCCGGAGGTTCAAAACGTCCCGCCCGTGCAACGCCGTTTCACCGCCAGTCGTTCTGACCTTACGAGCGCCCTGGCTACCAGTTTCCACGGCGACGCGGCCGCCTGGTTGACAGAGCAGATGGGTTCGTTACGTTGGCCGCATGGCGTTGAAGTGGGCAGAGCGCGGAGGCACGGCCGCAGCAAGCGTTTGCAGAGCCAGCGCTTGCACGCGCTCGTGCTCGGTCCCCTAGATGGCGAGCGGCGAGGTCCACCGAACGCAGCTCGCGCACGAGCGCACATATCTCGCGTGGTGGCGGACCGGTTTGGCCGGGATCGCGGCGGGATTCGCAGTCGGGCGTGTCCTGCCCGAGGTCGTCGGCGGCACGAACTGGCCATATGTCGCACTGGGAACCGCGCTGGCCGCCTCCGGTCTGGCCGCCATGGTGTTCGGGATCGTGCACTACCGGGAGCTGCAGGCCGCGCTGCGGGAAGACCGGGAGCCGCACACCGCTGAGGGTTTCTTGCTGGCCCTCGCGGCGGTCGGGATAGCGGTGGGAATCGCGTCCGTCCTGCTCGTCCTCCTCGCTCCCTGATCAGGAGCACCGCGTCGACGCGCGACGAACGGCGCGTCCCGATCGTCGTCGACCGCGAGCACCAGGGTCCTCGTACCCTGAGGGCGACGTGCCCGTGACGCTCGACGATGTGCGCGAGATCGCGCTGAGCCTTCCGCGCAGCTACGAGGCGGTCGTGCGCGGACGTGTGAAGTTCAGGGTCGGCCAGATCGTCTACGTCGCCTTCTCCCACGACGAGGAGACGATGGGGTTCGGCTTCCCGAAGGAGATGCGGGACGCGCTCGTCGAGTCCGAGCCACACAAGTTCACGCTGCCGAGCCAGTCGGACCTGCGCTTCAACTGGGTGCACGTCCGCCTGGCCACCATCGACGCCGAAGAGATGCGTGACCTCGTAGAGAACGCCTGGGCGATGTGCGTGCCCAAGCGCGTCGCCGCCGAGTATGCGGCTTCGCAGGGCTACGAGGTCGAATGATGGCCGAGACGTGAACGCTCGACGCACTTGGCACGCGCAGCATGCCGTGAGCTCGCGCCCGAGCTGACACCGGCGATTGCTGCTAGCTTCGCGTCGAAGGGAGCTCGACGTGGACGAGGATCAGCTCGAGCGACGACTCACGCGTGCCGCAGCGCTCCAGTTCGCTGCCGCCGGGGCGGCAGGGCTCGCGCTCGGTGTGCGCCCGGCACGAGCTGCGCTGACCGACGGAGCGGCAGTAGAAGCCGCTGCGCGCGCCTTCCTCGCGGCGCTCTCACAGGGTGACCGCGACCGAGCGACGTTCCCCTTCGGCAGCGCCGAGCGCACCCGCTGGCACTGGACCGTACCCTCGTCCGTGCCGCGGAACGGACTGACCCTGGGCGCGATGTCGGGCGAGCAGCGACGGCTTGCACTTGCCATGCTGCGGGCGAGCAGCTCGGCAGCGGGCTATCGAAAGGCGCTCGACATCATGGCGCTCCAGGGCTTGCTGCAGCGCATGAGCACCGGCATCGCCGATCCGTTCGACCCCGATCGATATTACGTCTCGGTCTTCGGGACCCCGGGCGCCCGCGTATGGGGCTGGCGACTCGAGGGCCACCATCTCTCCCGGCACTTCACTGTCGTCGGGAACACCGTCGTCGCCGAGCCGTTCTTCCTCGGAGCGTGGCCCACCCGGCCCGGAAGCGCCTATCGCTCGGTCGCGAAGGGCGAACGGACGATGCCGCGCGAGGAGGACGCCGCCCGCGAGATCGTGCTCTCGCTCGACCGCGCGCTCCGGAGGCGGGTCGTGTTCTCGTCGGAGTCGCTGACCGACCATCTCACTCAGAACGCCGTCCGGGTGAGCCCGCTCGAGCGAGTGGGCATTCTCACTGGCGATCTTCCTTCCGGAGCCCAGAGGCGGGTGCACGAGATCGTGCGCACGTACCTCGCCAATCACCCGCCGGCGATGGAGCGCAAGGCGCTCGCGCGGGTCGAACGGGCCGGGATCGACCGCACGCGCTTCGGCTGGGCCGGCAGCACTCGTCCTGGCATGCCGCACTACTACCGGCTGCAGGGCCCCACTTTCGTGCTCGAGTTCGACAACTCGCGCAACAGCGGCACCCATATCCACAGCGTCTGGCGCGACTTCGAGCGCGACTTCGGGCGTCACCTGCTCTAGCCACTCCGTGCAAATCCGCGTCCTTCATTCTTCCGTACGTCTTCGAGGAGCAGCCGAGTCATGACGGAGATTCAGCGGTATCTGGCGGAAGAGATCGCGGAGGACCACGCGGATGGCCTCGTCTCACGGCGCGAGGCGCTGCGCCGGTTGGGGTTGCTCGGCTTGAGCGGAGCCGCGGCTGCGTCCTTGCTCGCGGCAGCCGTGGTAGAGCAGGCCAAGGCCCTTGCCAGAGGAGCGCCGGGCGCTGCATCGGTGCGTGAACCGCAGGCGGCGGCGACCGAGGTCGCCGCGCTCCAGACCCGCGAGATCACGTTTCGTGGCCCAGGGGGTCGGAGGTTGATGGGCGCATGGGCGCCGGCGCGCCGCGCTCGCGGCGGCGTCCTGGTGATCCACGAAAACCGCGGGCTCACCGACTCGATTCGTGCGGTCGCGGGACGCCTCGCGGCGAGCGGCTACTCGTCCTTGGCGATCGACCTGCTGTCCGAGGAGGGCGGTACGGGCTCGTTCGCCGACGAGTTCGAGGCCATGGCCGCGCTCGGGGCGGCTCCTCCGTCACGATTCGTCGCGGACATGAAGGCGGGGGTCACGGAGCTTCGCCGCCGCCTGCCGACGAAGAAGGTCGCTGCTACGGGTTTCTGCTTCGGCGGCGGCATGGTGTGGCTCCTACTCGCGTCGAGGGAGTCTCGCCTCGCGGCTGCCGTCCCCTTCTATGGCCCGTTCCCCGAGAACGGGAATCTCACCGGCGCCACGGCTGCCGTGCTCGGGATCTACGCGGAGTTCGACTCGAGGGTCAACGCGACGCGCGGCACCGCGCGGACGGCTCTCCGCAGGGCCGGCTTGCGGCATCAGATCGTCACGTACCCCGACGTGGACCATGCGTTCTTCAACCCGACCGGATCCCGATACGACCGCGAGGCCGCCACAGCCGCCTATCGCCGGATGCTGGCCTGGTTCGGCAGCCATGTCGCGACCTAGGGAAGCGGAGGTAGTCGGCCGCTACGATCGCCCGGTGGTCCCCGAGGCACCACTCGAGCGAACTGAACACGGGCTCGCGCCCGCCGGGGAGGGCTGGTTCGTCCTGAACGCTCGCCGGGCGCGCTGGGTTCGCGACGAGCGGTCTGCGTGCTCCGAGTTCGAGGGTGAGACGGAGTTCGAGCAGATCGGCATCTTCCTTCGCGTGCTCTCGCCCGGTAGGGCGATGGGGATGTACCACTGGGAGGCCGACCAGGAGGACTTTCTGGTGCTTTCCGGCGAGGCGCTTCTCATCGTCGAAGGTGAGGAGCGGCCGTTGCGCGAGTGGGACTTCTTTCACTCCCCACCCGGGACGGAGCACATCATCGTCGGCGCTGGAGAAGGGCCTTGCGTCCTGCTCGCAGTCGGCTCGCGCGAGCGCCAGCGGGGCGAGAACTGGGGCGCTTACACGGTCGACGAAGCGGCTCTCCGGCACGGTGCCGGCGTCGAAGTGGAGACGACCGATCGAGCGGACGCATACGCGCGGGCTCCGAAGGCCGAGTGGACCTCGTATCAGGAGGGCTGGCTTCCCGGCTAGCGCTCATATGTCGATCGTCTGCACGTCCCGCCCGGCCACCTACGCGTACGCGGCTCGTGCTTCCAGCTCACGCACGCGCTCGGCGACTGGCTACCCACGCTGGCGTGTTGGCAGATTCGAGCGAGCCGCGGGCGGTCCTCACCGCATGTCCACCAGCCGACGCCAACCGGGCGCGAGCCGGATGCGACAATGAACGTCCTCGACGACCCCGAGGTCATCGGTCCTTCGATTCGAAAGGACGAGGCATGAACACCGAACGGACTACCCCTGACACCATCGTCCTCATCCACGGCTTCTGGGTGACCCCGCGAAGCTGGGAGGACTGGAAGGCTCACTACGAGGGACGCGGCTACCGCGTCCTCACGCCCGCTTACCCCGGCTTCGAAGTCGAGGTCGAGGCATTGAATGCCGACCCGAGGCCGATCGAGGAGCTCACCGTACCGGCGGTCATCGAGCATCTGGAGTCCGTTGTCAGCGAGCTGGACGCGCCTCCGATCCTGATGGGCCACTCGGCCGGCGGGGTTTTCACGCAGCAGCTGATGGATCGCGGCTACGGTGCGGCCGGCGTGGCGATCAACTCGGCTCCTACCGAGGGCGTCAAGGTAGTGCCTCTCTCGCAGATCAAGTCGACGTTCCCGGTGCTCAAGAGTCCCGCCAACCGCCACAAGGCGGTCGGGTTCACCTTCGAGCAGTGGCGCTATGCGTTCACGAACACGTTCAGCGAGGAAGAGGCGCGGCGACTGTACGAGCGCTACCACATTCCAGCTTCCGGCAACGTCTTCTGGGGTAGCGTGCTCGCGAACATCCACCCCGGCCACGACGACACGTACGTCAACTACAAGAACCCCGACCGGGCGCCGCTGCTCTTCATCTCTGGCAGCGAGGATCACCTCATGCCCCCGTCGATCCAGCGCTCGAACGCGAAGCACTACAAGGGCGAGGGCACGATCACCGAGGTCAAGGAGTTCGAGGGCCGCGCGCACCTCATGCCCTCGCAGGAGGGGTGGGAGGAGGTCGCCGATGTCGCGCTGACCTGGGCGATTGAACACGCCCTCGCGTGGGCGACCAGCCGATCGGCGCCGAGCACGGCGTGAGCGACCCACAGGCCGAATCGCTCCCCTTGGACGTGACGTAGGACGCCTAGCCGGGCCGCTCGGCGTACTCGACGCTGCCGAACGGCCACTGCGTGGTGATCCAGTCTCCGACGCTGCGCCACAATGGAACGTCCAGGTCGGCGCGACTGGCCCGCACCCATGAGAGCACGCGCGCGTCGTGCTCGCTGTCCCGAGCTGGATAGATGTAGACGCAGCCGACGATGTGCCCGCTCGGACGGTCGAGCACGGTGTAGGTGAACCCCATGCGCTTTCGGAAGTCGTCGGCATGGCGCTCGAGGTCGCCGCGGTTCTCGTCCAAGGTCATCGCTCGCGGCCACGAGCTGTCGTGCCAGCCGGGGGTCGCGTGGATGTGCTCCGTCGAGGACGTCCAGGCGTCGTAGTCGCGCTCGTTGTGCTCCGGCCCGAGCGGCTCGAGCGTGAACAGCTCGGTTTCGAGCCGGGCCGGGACTACGAAGTCGGGCGGTACGAAGTCTTCGTGGCTCATGTGCGTAGCTTGGCCGTTCGACGTCGAAGTGGCACGAGCTTGGCTTCGCAGTCGGCTCGCGGGAGCTCCCCTGCGGCCACATCAGCCCGAGGAACCAGGAAGCCGCCATTTCCGGCGGCTTTTAGATCGGGGCGCCGAGATTCGAACTCGGGACCTCTAGTCCCCCAGACTAGCGCGCTAACCAGGCTGCGCCACGCCCCGCGGCTTCGACACCTTAGCGGGTCGCTGGGCGCGCAGCAGCACCGGTCAGGCGAGTCGCTTGTAGAGCCGGTCGATCAGCTCGGGCATCACCTCGAGCTTGTCGGTGATGACCCGGATCCGGTACTCCCGGAAGTGCTCTGGCTCCACGTCGAGCGCCTGCGCGATGCGCTCGATCACGTCGTTCGAGGGGACAGGGCGGTTGCCGTGGACGATGTGATTCAGGTACCCGGCCGAGAGATCCGCCTTGTCGGCGAGGCCGCGGTACGTCGTCCCCGTGTCCGCCATGAGCCGCTCGATCGTCGGCCCGAAGTGGTCGTCGCTATAGCGCCGTCTCTTCGCCATCCGGTCCTTGTACCCATTTCAGCACGTCTCTCACCCCTACGCGGTTGTCTTCCGCGGCATCGCGCTTGCGAACGTCGATCGCGTCGTCCTCGAGCGTCTTGCGGCCTACCGTTACGCGAAACGGCGCACCGACGAGATCCGCGTCGGCGAACTTCTCGCCCGGGCGCTCGTCGCGATCGTCGAGCAGGATGTCGTACCCCGCCCCGGCGAGCGTGCCAACGACCGTCTCCGCGACCGCGAGCACTTCCTCGTTGCCTCCGTGCAGAGCGAGGACGTGCACGTCGTAGGGCGCGATCGACGCGGGCCACACGATGCCACGCTCGTCGTGGCGCTGCTCGACCAGGGCCGCGATGATCCGTCCCGGGCCGATCCCGTAGCTCCCGCCGACGAGCGACTTCTCGGTTCCGTCCTCGTCGAGGAAGGTCGCGTCGAGCGGCTGCGAGTAGCGGGTGCCGAACTTGAAGATGTGCCCGACCTCGATCGCGGTCTGGAACGTCAGAGCTCCGCCGCACACCGGGCAGCGATCCCCCTCGAGCGACTGCCGGAGATCGGCGAAGCGCGGCTCGTAGTCGCGACCCGCCTGCACGCCGCGCAGGTGCCAGCCGTTGCGATTGGCCCCTGCCACGTACTGCCCCTCGCGAAGCGCTTCGTCCGCGATCACCTCGCCCGAGAACCCGACCGGACCGAGCGAGCCGCCGTCCGCCCCGAACGCGGCGCGGATCTCGTCGTCGGTGGCCGGTCGGAAGTCCGACCCGAGCGCGCTCGTCATCTTCGCCTCCTCGAGCCGGTCGTCGCCTCGGAGGAGGCCGAGAACGAGCGTCCCGTCGGTCTTGACGACGGGCATCGCCTTCGAGGTAGCGGCCGCGTCGATCCCGAGGAGCTCGGCGAGCGCCTCGATCGTCGCAACGCCCGGAGTCTCCACCTCCTGAGGCCCGTCGAGCTGTTCCGGGAACTGCGGAGAGCGAGGCACGCCCCGCGCGACCTCGAGATCGGCGGCGTAGTCTCCGCGCTCGCACGTCACGAGCGTGTTCTCCCCGGACCCTGACGGCGCGAGATAGTCGATCGACTCCTTCCCGCCCATCATCCCCGACTCGGCCTGGACGGCGAAGACCTCGAGACCGCACCGCTCGAAGACCCGCTCGTAGGCGCCGGCGTTCCTCCGGAACGAGACTTCGAGCCCGTCCTCGTCGCGGTCGAACGAGTAGGCGTCCTTCATGATGAACTCGCGGACTCGGAGGAGGCCGCCGCGAGATCGCTGCTCGTCGCGGTCCTTGACCGAGAAGTGGTAGAGGAGCTGCGGAAGCTGCCGATAGCTCTGGATCTCCTTCGCGTGGAAGGTCACCGTCTCCTCGTGCGTCATCGGCAGCACGAACTTGCGGCCCGCGCGGTCCTCGAGGTGGAACACCTCCGGAATCCGGATGCGGCCCGACTGCTCCCAGAGCTCGGCAGGCGTCAGGACCGGCATCAACATCTCCTGGCCGCCGATCGCGTTCATCTCCTCGCGGACGATCTGCACGACTTTCTGGTGCACACGCCAGCCGAGCGGCAGGTACGTCCAGACCCCGGCGCTCACCTGGCGGACGTAGCCGCCGCGGACGAGCAGCTTGTGCGAGATCGCCTCCGCGTCGGCGGGGTCGTCGCGCAACGTCGGGATGAACAGCTGTGACTGCCGGGCCACCATCGTTGTCCGGTCCAGACTAGTCGCCGAGAGGAATCAACGAGGCCTCCGCCATCGCGAGCGCGGCCGGCTTCGCCATCCTCATGCGCTTCGGTCGCTTCATGCCGTCCTCGAGCCAGCGGTCGATCTCGTGGAAGAGCTCGTCCACGAGGATGTCCGAGGAGACCTTGCGCAGAACCCGTCCGTGCGCGTAGATGAAGCCGACATCGCGCCCGCCCGCAATGCCGAAGTCGGCGTCCCCCGCCTCGCCGGGCCCGTTCACCGCGCACCCCATGACGGCCACCTCGAACGCCTCCGGATAGGTGCGGAGCCGTTCCTCGACGACCCGCGCCAGGCTCTCGACGCCGACGTTGTCCCGCCCGCAGGACGGACAGGCGATCATGACCGGGCCCCGCTCGCGCAATCCGAGCGCCTTCAGGATCTCCCAGGCGACCTCGACCTCCCTCACCGGGTCGGCGGTGAGCGAGACGCGCAGCGTGTCCCCGATCCCGTCGGCGAGCAGCGAGCCGATCCCGATCGAGCTCTTGATCGCTCCGGCGAACTCGGTCCCCGCCTCGGTGACGCCGAGGTGGAGCGGATACGGCACCTTCGCGGACGAGCATCCGGTACGCGCGGATCATCGTCGGGACGTGCGTCGCCTTGACCGAGATCTTGAAGTCGCGGTACTCGAGCCTCTCGAGGAGCTCGACCTCCTCGAGTGCCGCTGCGACGAGCGCCTCGGCCTGGTCTCGTTGGGCGACCTCGTCGAGGTGCTTCGGAAGCGAGCCCGAGTTTGCGCCGATGCGCATCGGGATCCCGGCGCGCTTGGCCGCCCGCACGACCTGCTCGACCTTGTCCGGGCCGCCGATGTTGCCCGGGTTGATGCGCACTGCGGCCACGCCGGCGTCGATCGCCTTCAGCGCGAGCGAGGCGTTGAAGTGGATGTCCGCGATGACCGGGATCGGCGACAGCCGGACGATCAGCGGCAGCGCAGCGGCATCCTCGTTCTTCGGGACGGCGACGCGGACGACCTCGCAGCCCGCCGACGCGAGCGCCGCGATCTGCCCGGTCGTTGCCTCGACGTCGTGCGTCTTCGTGAGCGTCATCGACTGCACGACGACGGGCGCGCCGCCGCCGATCGGCACGCTGCCCACGGTGATCTGCCGCTCGCTCGCCACGGCTAGAGCGTAGCCCGGCGGCCTAGGACAGGCGGCCGATGTCGTTCGTGATGCCGATGAAGAACAGCAGCAGGACGACCGCGAGGCCGACCACCGAGACGCGCTCGTAGACCTCGCGCCGCACGATGCGGCCGCGCGCGCCCTCGAGCAGCGCGAAGAGGATGTGGCCGCCGTCGAGCGGCAGCAGCGGCAGCAGGTTGAGCAAGCGCGAGCGAGAGCGAGACGAGGCTCAGCACCCAGAGGTAGTTCTCGGTCCCGCGCTCGACCGCGTCCGACGAGACCTGCGTGATGCCGATCGGGCTCGAGATGTCCTCTCTCCCCTCGCCCACCGCAAGTCGCCCGAGCGACTTGACGATCTCCTGCGTGACGAGCCACGTGACCTCGAAAGCGCGGCCGACCGCTTCCACCGGGCCGAGCGGCGACGCCGTCGAGCACGATCCCGAGCCGGTAGCTGTTGTCCACCTCCGCCGGCGCGACCGGTCCGAGCCGAACTCGCTCGCCGTCACGGAGCACCACCACGGCGATGGGCTTGCCCTCGGAGCCCGCGATGAGCTCGGGGATGTCCGATGCGCCCGTCACCGGCTGCGAGCCGATCGACGACGATCTTGTCTCCCGGCTGCAAGCCGATCTGAGCTGCGGGCGAGTCGTCCTGGACAGCTGCGATCTCGGAGGTCGCCTTGCCCGCGCTCGTCATGAACAGGATCGTCATGAGCACGATCGCGAGCACGATGTTGGCGGCGGGACCGGCGAAGATCGCGACGAGACGCCTCCACGTCGCAGCCTTCCAGTACGCATCCGGTCCGAGTGCGTCGCGGAGCTCGGTGATGCCCTTCTCCGCTGATGCGAGCGCCTCCGGCGAGAACTTCAGGCTCCGCAGCGTCTGCTCGAACTCGTCGAGCGGCGCGAGGGCCTCGTGCGGGTCGTCGGCGCCGAGCCCGCGACGGATGCGGTCGTACGGCCCGGCGAGCGACGGAGCCTCGGACACCGCCCGAGCCAGGCGCCGCTCCGCATCGTGCGGAATCGGGCCGGTGCATGCCCGGGATCGTCACGAAGCCGCCGAGCGGGATCGCGCCGACGCCGTACTCGATGTTGTTCCGCTTCCGCTTCACGATCGCGGGCGGGAAGCCGACGTAGAAGCGCCGCGGGCGTAGCCCGACCGCGAGCGAGGCGAAGAAGTGGCCGCACTCGTGGATGAGGATCAGGAACCCGAGGCCGAGGATGGCGATGAAGATGCTCACGCGCGCACCAGGCTTCGCGACGCGAGGCGCCTTGCCTCCCCGTCCGCGACGATCAGCTCGGCGACGTCACGTGCCGGGGCGCCGTCGACGCGCGCGAGCGTGTCCTCGACGAGCGGTGCGATGTCGGCGAACCCGGCGCGGCCGTCGAGGAACGCGTCGACTGCCACCTCGTTCGCCGCATTGAGAACGCACGGGAACGTGCCGCCCCGCTCCCCCGCCTCGCGGGCGAGCCGTAGGAGTGGATACCGCTCGGGGTCGGGCGCGGAGAACTCGAGCGTGAGCCCGGACGCGAGATCGAGCTGCGTCACCGCAACGGATCGCCGATCGGGGTACGTCAATGCGAACGAGATCGGGACCCGCATGTCCGGATATCCGAGGTGCGAGAGCGCGGCGCCGTCGCGGAACCGTGACGAGCGCGTGCACCACCGAGGTCGGATGGACGACGACCTCGATGTCGTCGTACGCGACCCCGAACAGGTAGTGCGCCTCGATCAGCTCGAGACCCTTGTTCGCGAGCGTCGCCGAGTCGACGGTGATCTTCGGCCCCATCGACCACGTCGGATGCGCGAGTGTCTCGTCGACGGTCACGTGCGCGAGCTCTTCGAGCGGCCGGTTGCGGTGCGCGCCTCCCGATGCGGTGAGAACGAGCGAGGACACCGTTTCCCGCGCGCGGCCCTCGAGGCACTGGAAGAGCGCCGAGTGCTCGCTGTCGACGGGAAGCAGGAGCCCTCCTCCCCGCTCCCAGGCGGAGACCGCGAGGTCACCCGCAGCGACGAGGCTCTCCTTGTTCGCGAGCGCGAGCGTGACGCCGCGCTCGAGCGCCCAGAGCGTCGCCTGCACGCCGGCGAAGCCGACCACGGCGTTGAGAACGACGTCGGGCGCCGACTTCTCGAGCACCTCGGTGAGGTCGCCGCCGACCTGGACGTGCTCGACACCGAGCCCGGCGGCCAGCTCGTCGAGCGGTTGCGAGCCCGACGCGAGCGCGCAGAGCTCGAGCTGCGGGTCGTCGGCGATCACCTCGAGCGCTTGCCGCCCGATCGAGCCCGTCGCGCCGAGCAGCGCAACGCGCGTGATCTCCCTCTCCCCGGTCACGTACGAAGGCTAGTCATTGGCGGCGTGCGTTCCAGGCTCGCTTGCAGGGACTTAACCGGCCCCGAACGCCAGAATCGCATAGAGCGCCGCCGGGCCGGCGAACAGGAGGGCGTCGAGGCGGTCGAGCATGCCGCCGTGCCCGCCGAGCAGGCTGCCGGAATCCTTCACCTCGAAGTCGCGCTTGACCGCGGACTCGAAGAGGTCGCCCGCCACGGACGCGAGGGCGACGATCGCGCCGAGCGCGAGCGACTCGGGGATCGAGAGGAACTCCTCCCGGTCGCGATAGAGGATCAGGAACGCGACCAAGGTGCCGGCGACGACGCCCGCGACGAACCCCTCCCAGGTCTTGCCCGGGGAGATCGACGGCGACAGCTTGTGCCGCCCGATCGCGCGACCGACGAAGTACGCCGCCGTGTCCGCGGCGAAGACGGCGAAGAGAACCGACATGACCGCCCAGAAGCCGTACTCGGGGATGTCGCGGACGAGCAGCAGCGAACCGAGGCCGCCGCCGATCCAGACGACGCCGAGCACCGTCACTCCGAACGATGCCGTGGCCGAGGGACGCTCGTGCGAGAGCCCGAAGAAGACGAACGCGAGCAGGAGCGTGCAGAGGATCCCGCCGAGCAGCCACGGCACGCCGCCGAGCTCCTCGCCGAGCAGCGCAAGCGCGAAGCCGAGATAGCCCGCGGGCAGCAGTGGTCGCGCGCGCCGGGCGATCCCGTACAGCTCGTGAAGGGCGATGAGCCCTCCCACGAGGGCGAGCCCGAACAACCACCAACCGCCGAGGTAGACGACGCCGATGACGATGGGCAGCAGGACCACTACCACGGCGATTCGCGACAGGAACGGGCTCATGCCGTTGCGCACCCTCTCACACAGCGGGGACGGGTCCTGCGCGACTCAGACACGGGCTCGCGCGTCAGCGCGCACCGAACCGCCGCTGCCTGCGCGCGAACTCGTCCAGCGCCACCTGGAGCTGGTCTGCGTCGAAGTCGGGCCAGAGCGTGTCCATGAAGACGAACTCGGAATAGGCGGACTGCCAGAGGAGGAAGTTCGAGATGCGCTGCTCGCCGGAGGTACGGATGACGAGGTCCGGGTCGGGGAGCTCCGGTGCATACAGCCGCTCGGCGACCGCCTGCTCGGATACGTCCTGCGCGCCGACGCCGTCCGCGACGAGCCTGCGGACCGCCTCCACGAGCTCGGCCCTCGACCCGTAGTCGAACGCGATCCAGAGAAGCAGGCGATCGTTGCCCGCTGTCTCGTCCTCGAGCGCGGCCATCTTCGTCTGCAGATGCTCGGGGATCCGGTCGCGACGCCCCACGAAGCGTGTGCGCACTCCCTGACGGGCGAGATCGGGAAGCTCGCGGTCGATGGTCTCGTCGAGCAGCTCGAGGAGGGACTCGACCTCGTCGGGCGGACGAGCCCAGTTCTCCGTCGAGAACGCGTACACCGCGAGGGACTCGACTCCGAGGTCCATCGCGGCTTCGACCGTCCTCCGGAGTGCGCGCGCGCCCTCCCGATGACCCTCGGCGACGGACACGCCGCGTCCGGCCGCCCAGCGGCCGCTGCCGTCCATGATGATCGCGACGCTGCGGGCACGGCCCTCGTCGGGGCTGGCGCGAGACGCCGCGTCCGTCGCAGACGCCTCGTCCGTCTGGGTTCGGTTGGTCATGCGCGCGGAGAACCCGATCCGAGGATCAGACCTCCATGATCTCGGCTTCTTTGACCTTCAGCAGGTCGTCGATCGCCTTCGTGTGGTCGTCGGTGACCTTCTGCACCTGAGACTCGGCGCGCCGCTCCTCGTCGTCTCCGACCTCGCCGTTCGTGACCAGCTCCCGCAGGTGCTGGAGGCAGTCGCGACGGACGTTCCGGATCGCGACCTTCCCGTCCTCGGCAACGCGCCGCACGACCTTGACGAGGTCCTTTCGCCGCTCCTCCGTGAGCGCGGGGATCGGCAAGCGGATCATCTTGCCGTCGTTCGAGGGCGTGAGCCCGAGGTCGGACTCCTGGATCGCGCGCTCGATCGCCTTCGTCGCGCCCGGGTCGAAGGGCTGGACCGTAAGCAGCCGCGCTTCGGGCGCACCGATCGACGCGAGGCTCTTGAGCGGCGTCGCGGTCCCGTAGTAGTCGATCATGATGCGGTCGAGGAGCGCGGGAGACGCCCGGCCGGTGCGGATGCTGTTGAACTCGTTGTGGGTCGCTTCGATCGACCGGTCCATGCGCCGCTTGGCGTCCGCGAGGAAGTCCTCGATCGCGGCCATTCGTCCTCCTTCGTCCTATTCCGGGGTCGAGATGATCGTGCCGACGCGCTCGCCCGCCGAGACCCGGCGGATGTTCCCTTCCGCGAGCTCGAACACGTAGATCGGGAGGCGGTTGTCCATGCAGAGCGAGAGCGCCGTCGTGTCCATGACCTTGAGCCCACGCTCGATCGCCTCGATGTGGGTCAGCTCGGGGATGAACTGCGCATTCGGGTTCTCGTGCGGGTCGCCGTCGTACACGCCCTTGACCGCGTTCTTGGCCATGAGGATCGCCCCCGCGCCGATCTCGAGAGCGCGGAGGGCGGCGGCCGTGTCGGTCGTGAAGAACGGGTTGCCGGTGCCCGCGGCGAAGATCACGACCCGGCCCTTCTCGAGGTGGCGGATCGCGCGGCGGCGGATGTACGGCTCCGCGACCTCGGAGACCGTGATCGCGGACAGGACGCGCGTCTGAACGCCGGCGCGCTCGAGGGCGTCCTGGAGCGTCAGCGCGTTCAGGAGCGTCGCGAGCATGCCCGCGTAGTCCGCGGTTGCCCGGTCCATCCCATCGGCGGCTGCTGCCACGCCGCGGTAGATGTTCCCGGCTCCCACGACGACGGCGAGCTCGGTCCCTGCCTCGTGCACCGCCCGCACCTCCGCGGCGATCGCGGCGACGGTACCCGGGTCGATTCCGTACGTCCGGTCGCCGAGGAGTGCCTCACCCGAGAGCTTCAGGAGCACGCGCTGGAACGGTGCGGCGACCTCCGACGAGGCCCGCTCGGTGGCCTCCTCGGACTGGACCGTCATCCCGCGACCGAGATCCTCGCGAAGCGCGCGACCGAGGCGCCTGCCTCTTCGAGGGCCTTGCCGACCGTCTTCGCCGGGTCGTGGATCCAGGCCTGCTCGACGAGAGCACCACCGGGAGTCGCCGCGAAGAAGCGCTTGCCGAGCATGCCGTCCACGATCTTCTCACGCGCGGCCTCCGGCTTCGACTGCACCTCGTCCGAGTTCAGGTAGATCCGGCGCTCGGCTGCGAGGACGTCCCCCGGCACCTCCTCGCGCGTCGTCCACTCGGGTGCGGCGAACGAGATGTGCATCGCGAGCTGGCGGGCGAGCTCCGGCGTGCCCCCTTCGAGGTCGACGAGGACGCCGATCTTGTTCGCCGGCGGGTGCGCGTACCCATCGACGACATGGCCGTCGAAGACCTCGAACCGCACCGCGTCCACGACGACGATGTTCTCGCCGAGCTTGCCGATGAGCTCGAGACGCTCCTCCTCGAACCGGTCGAGCACGCCCTCGCCATCGGCCTCTACGGCCTCCAGGATCTTCTTGCCGAAGGCGAGGAACTCGTCGCTGCCCGCGACGAAGTCCGTCTCGCAACCGATGCCGACCATCGTTCCCGCCGCGTCGGTGATTCGATAGCCGACGAGGCCTTCCGTGGTCTCCCGGCCCGCACGCTTCCCGGCGGAGGCCAGCCCTCGCTCGCGCAGGAGCGTTCGTGCGGCCTCGACGTCGCCGCCCGTCTCCTCGAGAGCGCGCTTGCAGTCCATCATCCCCGCGCCGGTCAGGTCGCGAAGCTCCTTGACGAGGGATGCGCTGATCGTGGTGCTCACTCGCTTTCACCACCTTCTGCGGCGACGGCCGCGGGCTCCGAGTCCGATGCCGCCTCCGCGGCGGGCTCGTCGGCAGGCGCCTCGCCTTCTGCGGCCGCCTCGGCCTGGGGCTCGTCCTCCGGACGTCGCGCGAGCTCGGCGGGGGTCACCTTATGCCGGCCGGCCTCGATCCCGTCCGCGACCACGCGCGTGACGAGACTGCAGGAGCGAATGGCGTCGTCGTTGCCGGGGATCACGAAGTCGGCCTCGTCCGGGTCGGCATTCGTGTCCACGAGCCCGACGACCGGAACGCCGAGGCGACGCGCCTCGCGGACGCCCAGCTGCTCCTTCTTCAGGTCGATGACGTAGACCGCGTCCGGCTGGCGCTTCATGTCCGCGACGCCGCCGAGGTTCGCCTCGAGCTTCTCGAGCTCCGCGGTCATCGCGATGCGCTCCTTCGAGGGAAGGAGGTCGAGCTGCCCCTCGGTCTTCAGGCGGCGAAGGTCGTGCAGGTAGGCGATCCGATCCGAGATCGTCCGCCAGTTCGTAAGCAGGCCGCCGAGCCAGCGCGTGTTCACGTACGGCATGCCGACGCGAACTGCTTGCTCGGCGACGGCGTCCTGCGCCTGCTTCTTCGTGCCGACGAACAGCATCGTGCCGCCGCGCTCGGCGAGGTTGCGGCCGAACTCGTACGCCTCCTCGAGCAGCTCCTGGGTCTTCTGGAGGTCGATGATGTAGATCCCACCGCGCTCGGCGAAGATGTAGCGGCGCATCTTGGGGTTCCAGCGGCGCGTCTGGTGGCCGAAGTGCACGCCGGCCTCCAGCAGCTCCCGCATCGATACGACTGACACGTGATCAGCCCCTTTCCTGTCTGGTTGGTTGTCGTTCGCCGGCGGGCCGGGCGGAACCGCGCTCAGAGCGACGGCACCCCCGCTCCGGTCGAGTCGCCGGGTCGTGGGACGAGAACCCGAGGAGTGTAGCCGCCGACGGCGCAGTCCGGCGCTACGCGGCCCGTGCGCGCTCGAGCGCGGCGGCCAGGTCCGGCGGCAGGTCGGAGCCCACGTCGACGTTCTCGCCGGTCACCGGGTGCCGGAAGCCGAGGCGATGCGCGTGCAGGAACTGCCGGTCGAGACCGAGGTCGCGGCGCACGCCGTAACGTGGGTCGCCCGAGACAGCTAGCTCGATCGCCTGGAGATGGACGCGGATCTGATGCGTCCTCCCCGTCTCGAGCCTCACCTCGAGCAACGCGTGCTCGGGCAAAAGCTCGAGGAGCTCGAAGTGGGTGACGGCCGAGCGCGGCTCGTCCGTGTCGAGCGAGCGCAGCGTCCGGTCGCGCCGGTCGCGCCCGACGGGAGCATCGATGCGACCTGTGCGGGACCTGGGGTGATCCCGCACGAGCGCGAGATACCGGCGTTCGACTTCTCGGCGTCGGATCGCGTCCTGGAGCCCGGTGTACGCGTCGTCGGTCCGTGCGACGACGAGTAATCCCGAGGTGTCGCGATCGAGCCGGTGGACGATGCCCGGGCGCTCCGGATCGGGCCCGCCGGCAGCGCCGAGCGTGAGTAGCTGCGGCAGCAGCGTCGGGCTCGAGACGCCAGGTGCCGGGTGCACCATGACGCCGGCCGGCTTGTCGAGCACGAGGAGGTGCTCGTCCTGGTAGGGAACGGCGAGTGTGACCGGCGCCGGCTCGATCGGCGCCGGCGCCGCGGGGAGCACGACTTCCACAACGGATCCGGGCTCAAGCCGATGGCTCTTGGGAAGGGCGGCCCCGTCTACGCGCACCGCGCCGTCGCGGAGCAGCCTCTCGGAGAGCGAGCGCGTGCCGACCTCCGGGCGGTCGGCGAGCGCACGGTCGAGCCGCACGCCCGCGTCGTCGTCAGCGACGGTGAAGCGGAGCGTGCCCACACCGGGCCCGCGGCGCAGCTACGCGTCCGACGGACGCGGCCCGTGCAGGCGCCGCGGCCGGTCGGCGAGCACGAGCGTGCCGAAGAGAATCGCCACCCCGACGACGATGAACGTGTCTGCGAGATTGAAAGCAGGCCACGCCTCGAGATCGAGGAAGTCCGTCACGTGACCGAGCCGGATCCGGTCGACGAGGTTCGCGATGCTTCCGCCGAGCACGAGGCCGAGCGCGATGGGCAGCACCGGATGGCGTCGGCCGGTGCGCGCGAAGAACCAGACCATCCACGCGACGGCGACGGCGGTCACCGCGATGACGATCGTCGTGCGGCTCGCGAAGAGGCCGAACGCGATCCCCGAGTTCTGGACGTGATGGAGCGAGAACGGGCCGACGATGTCGGTGGACTCGCCGACCGCAAGTGCTCTGGCCACGACCTGCTTCGTCACCTGGTCGGCGACGAAGGCGGCGCCGGCGATCGCGAGGAGCGCGATCCACTGTGCGCGCCCGGCCGCGAGCGACCGCTCGGCGGCGAGGATCGGCCGGACGGCGTTCGTCGCGGAGCCGATACGGACGTCCACCGACTGCGGCTCCTTCGGCAGCGACTCGCTCATCGGCCTTCCTGAGCGCGTTTGTCGTCGAGACAGAGCGATGCCCACGGAACTGCCTGCAGCCGCTCGTCGGGGATCCGCTTCCCGCATGCGGTGCACGTGCCGTACGACCCGGCGTCGAGCCGTCCGAACGCGGCGTCGATCTCGGCGAGGAGGTGCTCGGCGTTCTCCCCGAGCCCGTCGTCGAGTTCGCGCATGTACGTCTCGGTAGCCGTGTCCGCGATGTGATCGTCGCTGCCGATCGAGAGATCGCCGGTCTCCTCCTCGAGCGAGCCCTCGTGGTTCACGCTCTTGAGCGCGGACGCGAGGCGGAGGCGCTCGGCTTCGAGCGCCTTGCGGATCTCGTCGAGGTCGAGCGCCACGTCAGTGAGCCGCCGCGGTCAGGCGCTGCTCGACGACGTCGTGCGGCAGTCCCGAAACGGCGACCACCTTGTCCCGTGAGCTGTGCCCGGACACGAGCTCGAGCTCGGTCGCGGGAACGTCCAACGCGTCGGCAACGAGGGAGAGGACGGCGTCGTTCGCCCGTCCGCGCTCCGGGGGTGCGGTGACGCGGACCTTCCAGCCGTCCGCATAGCGGCCGACGATTCCGGCGCGGGCGGCCCGTGGGCCCACCCGAAGGCGCACGCGTGTCCTCGGGCCGTCCACGGCGACAGGATATCCGGCCGTCGCGGCCGTGCCCGTTCTCTAGCCGGCAAGCCTCCTGAACCCGCTCTCCGGAACGTCGTCGACCTGCGGCGGCGCAGGCGTCTCCTCTGCCGGTTCCGCCTCCGTCGTCTCGATCGCCTCGAGAGCACTGCGCAGATGTGCCCGGATGCGGCGGATCTCCTCCTCGAGCCGATCCTTCTCCGTCGCGGCCGCGCGGGTCACGCGCCGGCCTTCCGCGCGCGCCTCCTGGACGATCAGGTCGGACTCGCGCCGGGCCTGCTCCTTGACGTCCTGTGCCGCGCGCTCCGCGGACACGAGCGTCGAGCGGAGCAGCGACTCGAGCTCACGATGCTTGGATGCCTCCGACTCGAGCTCCTCGAGCCGGTCTGCGAGGTCGGCGCGCTCGCGCCACACGTCCTCGAAGCTGTCGGCGATGTCCGTGAGCAGTCGCTCGACGATACCCCGCCGATACCCGCGGAACCACGTCCTCCGAAGCTCGACATGCCTGATCTCTACCGGTGTAAGGGCCATACGACCTCCTCTAGAGAAGCGCCCCGATGACGTAGTTCACGAGCTCCTGCCCGATCAACAGCACCGCGACGGCCACGATCGGAGAGAGATCGATCGGGCCGAGCGTCGGAATCCGCCCGCGGAAGATGCGCAGGTACGGCGTCACGACCTCGTCCAGGAAGTTCTGGACCGTCGAGAACGTGCGCGAGTACGGAACCCGGATCCAGGAGAGCAGGACCCAGATGAAGATCAGGAGGATGTAGATCCCCACGAACACGCGCACGAACTGCTGCAGGGACGACGCAGTGTCGAGCAGCAGCGCAAGGGATGCGGACGGTGAGGCGGACGCGCCCATCGGACGCGTGTTCGCCGCACGAAAGCATGTTCCTGTCAGGCCTGGTTGTAGAACCCGCCGCGCTCGAGCGCGCGTGCCCGCTCCTCCGCCGAGAGCTCGACGTTTCGCGGCGTGAGGAGGAAGACCTTGTCGGCGACACGCTGCATGCTCCCGTCGAGCGCGTACGTGAGCCCGCTCGCGAAGTCGATGAGACGCTTCGACAGGTCGGTGTCGGCGTTCTGGAGGTTCAGGATCACGGGAATCTGCGACTTGAAGCGGTCGGCGATCTGCTGCGCGTCGTTGAAGCTCCGCGGAACGACGAGGTGAACCTTCGCCGGGGGGCCCGGATCCACGCGCCGCAGGCGGGTCGGCTGGCCCGGCTGACCGGACTGACGCTGCGGAGCGTCGTCAGCCGTCCACTCGTCCTCCTGCGTGCTCGGAAGCCGACGAACGTTCTGGCGGTCGCGACGGCGGTAGCTCTCCTCCAGCTGCTCGTTCGTCTCGTAGCCGTCGTCGTCCCACTCCTCGTCCTCGGCGATCCCGAAGTAGACGAGCGTGCGGTTCCAGAGATCCGAAAAGCCCATGCTCGGCGCGATTCTAGTGCCGTCGGCCGTCGCTGCCAGCCGGACGGAACAGGATCTCGCCCACCCGGACGAGCGTCGCTCCCTCGTCGGCGGCGATCCGGTAGTCCTGCGACGTGCCCATGCTGAGCTCCGAGAGACCGAGCTCCTCGGCGAGCTCCCGCAGTCGCCTGAAGTGGGGCCTCGACTCCTCCGGATCCGACGTGAACGGCGGCATCGTCATCAGGCCGCGGATCAGCGGGTAGCGCCGGACGAGCTCGGCGGCCTCCTCCGGGGCGACGCCTGACTTCGATGCCTCGCCCGTGAGATTCACCTCGAGCAGAGCCGGAACCTCCAGCCGGCGGGCCGCCGTGTCGGACGAGAGCGAGTGCACGAGCTCGCAGATCGGGTTCACCACCTTCACCTTGTTCGACTGGAGATTCCCGATGAAGTGCCAGCGGAACGTGTCGTCGTAGCGCTCGTGCTTCGCGACGAGATCCTGAGCGCGGTTCTCGCCGACGACCTCGACGCCGGCCTCGGCGAGCGCTCCGAGATCCTGGAGATCGACGTACTTCGTCGCTGCGACGACCGTCACGCCGTCCCCGACCTCCTCGCGAATGCGCGCGTAACGCTCGGCGATCTCGGACGACGAGGCGACGGTCACGAGGCATCCTCGACGGTGCTCGCGGCGATCAGCTCGCGCGCCGCCGTCGAGCTCGGACTCGCGACCGTCGAGCTCGCCGTTGAGCTTCCGCCGGCGGAGCTCGCCGAGCACCTCGCCCACCCGCGGCGACTCCGAGAGCCCGAGCTCGGCGAGCTCGGCGCCGCCGATCTCGAGCCGAACGTCGCGCAGGCGCGTGAAGTAGTCGCGGAGCTCCGGGCGGTCCTGGCGTGCGAGCGCGAGCAGCGGCGCGTCGGGTGCATACGCGTCCGAGAGCGCGACGACCTGCGCCGCATCGAGCTCTTCCCACGCGAGCCGCTCGGCGATCAGCGGCGAGACGCGGATCGCGCCAGCGATGCGGTCGACCTCCCGGCGGCGGAGCTTGAGCCGCTGAAGCCAGTCGTAGGCCTCGTCCGAGGTCAGCACGCGGGCGATCGCCGCGACGCCCAGCCGCCAGGCGGGCACGTCGACCTCGAGCTCGTCCCGGAGCGCGAGTGCTCGCTCGAAGAGCGCCGCGCCCTCCTCGTCTGCGCGAAGGTGCGGCTGGATCGCGTGATCGACGCCGAGCTCGCCGAGCCGGAGGATCCCGCCGACGGCACCAGGGTCCTCGAGCAGGGCGACGAGCTCGTCCCGGAGTCGTGCCGACGACAGATCGCCGACGAGGCCCATCTCGATCGTCCCGCGCGCGAGGCGGGCCGAGTGCTCCTCGAGCCGGAGCCCGTAGCGCGCCTCGTACCGGATCGCCCGGAAGATCCGCGTCGGGTCGTCGATGAACGACAGGTTGTGGAGGACGCGCAGCACGCGTGCCTCGAGGTCCTCCCGGCCGCGGAACGGGTCGACCAGCCGGCCGAAGTCCGCCGGCTTGAGCGAGACGGCCATCGCGTTCAGCGTGAAGTCGCGGCGGAACAGGTCCTCGCGCAGCCCCGCGCGCTCGACGGTCGGCAGCGCACCGGGCGCGTCGTAGAACTCCGTGCGCGTCGTGACGACGTCGATGCGCTCCCCGTCGCCGTACTGCACGACCGCCGTGCCGAACTTCTCGTGCGGCGTCACCCGGCCGCCGAGCGCGGCCGCGAGCTCTCGTGCGAGGCCGATCGCGTCGCCCTCGACCGCGATATCGACGTCGAAGCTCTCCTCGCCGAGCAGGATGTCCCGCACCGTCCCGCCGACGAGGTAGATCCCCTCCGGTCGCTCGCCGAGCGACGCGACGGCGTCGAACACGGGCCGGAGGTGCGCGATCTCCGCCAACGGCCGCGCAAGGCTCTCCGGTGGCTCGTCGAGATCGGGCTCGAGTCCCTCCAGCGCGCGCAGGAGGTCCGAGCGCGAGACGACGCCGACGAGCCGGTCGTCGCGGAGGATCGCGACCCGCCCGTCGTCCGCGGAGGTGACACGTGTCTGGAGCTCCGCCAGCGTCGTGTCCTCGGAGGCGGTCTGGACGCGACCGCTCATGATCCCGCGGACCGGGGCGTGGGCGAGCTCGTGGCCGATCGCCTTGTCCAGGTCCTCGCGGCTCACGGCGCCGACGACGCGGCTGTCGTCCGTCACGAACACGCCGCTCTGGCCGTGCCGCTGACAGAGGATCATCGCGTCGCGAACGCTCTCGTCCGGTCCGACCGTGCGCGCCGGCGTGGACATCACGTCGCGCGCGCGCCGCGGCTCGAGCTCCGCGTGGGAGAGCGCGTCCAGGAGCTTCGAGCGAGCCTCGTCGAGACCATCTCGCGAGATCGCGGAGGCTGCACCAGCGTGCCCGCCTCCGCCGAGCGCGGATGCGAGCACCGACGCGTCGAGCCGGTCGCTGCGGCTACGAACGACGGCGAACACGCGGCCGTCCATCTCGACGAGGACGACGAGGGCGCGCGCGTCCGTGAGGTCGACGATCTTGTGCGCGAGATTGGAGACGCCCTCGACGTACTCGGGCCAGCGCAGGGCGGCGAGCAGGACCTCTTCTCCGCCGGCGTCCACGGGCTCGAGCGCGTCCATGAGCGCGTTCAGGAGCGCGCGCTCGGGCTCCGCCAACGGCAGGTGCAGGTACTGCGAGACGAGATCCTGACGCGCGCCGTGGCGGAGGCACCAGCCGAGTGCATCGACGTCGCGCTGCGTCGTCGTCGGGTACGTGAGCGATCCGGTGTCCTCGTGGATCCCGAGCGCGAACGCCGTCGCCTCGAGCACGGTCGGCTGCCAGCTCGCGCTCGGCGAGGATGCCGACGAGCGTCGTCGTCAGCGCGCCGTCCGACGAGACCACGGAGGACTCCGGCTCGACCCAGGCGGGACGCTCGTCGTCGTGGTGGTCGAAGAGCACCTTCTCGACACCGGGATCGAGCGCGACCTGCTCGAGCTCACCCAGTCGCGAGGCCTGCGTGGCCTCGACGACGATCAGCCGCCGGATCGCGTCGAGCTCGAGGCGGCCGGCGTCGACGACGGCACCGAACTCGTCGGCGTGCAGGCGGTAGAAGTCGCGGACGTTCCGGTTCAGCGAGCCGATCGCGACGACGGCGGACGGGTACAGGCGACGGGCAGCGAGCATCGCACCGAATGCGTCGAAGTCGGTGTTTCCATGCGTGGCGATGACCTCTTCGGCCCGCATGGGCTCATTGTGCAGTGGTCAGCCGCAAGACCTCCGGCGGCGGACGGTCAAACGTGCGCGATCGCCTCGATCTCGACTCGCGCGCCACTCGGGAGCTGCGAGATGCCGATCGTCGAGCGCGCGGGCGGGCGATCGCCGACATGACGGGCGTAGACCTCGTTCATGCCGCCGAAGTCGGCGAGATCGAGGAGGAACACGGTCGTCTTCACGAGCCGGTCGAGCCCGCTGCCCGCGGCTTCGAGGATCGCGGCCAGGTTCAGCATGATCTGCTCCGTCTGCTCTTCGACGGACGGCCCCGCGAGCTCCCCGGACTCGAGGGTGATCCCGAGCTGACCGGCGACGAAGACGAGGTCGCCGACCCGGATCGCCTGGTTGTACGGCGCTCCCTGGAACGGACCGGGTGCGCGGTCGGTGGTGATCACGTCTTTCTGAGCCACGGCATTTCCTTTCGTCAGGACGACGCGCTCGCGGGAGCGCAGGCATCGGCGAGCGCCGCGCCGAGCGCCTTGAAGATCGCCGAGAGAACGTGCTGGGAGTCCTCGCCCTCCATGAGCCGGACGTGGATGGTGAGGCCCGCCGCATTCGCGAGGCTCTCGAGGAAGGCGGCGGCGAGATCGGTCTGGAGCCCGCCTGCGCGCGTGGAGGTCAGGTCGGCGTTCGACGCGACGAGCGGCTTGCCGGAGGCCTCGACGACGACCATCGCGAGCGCCTCGTCGGAGGGGACGATGCCCACGCCTCGCCGCGATGCTCCCGGGGCGTCGAGGAGCGGCGCGAGCGACTCACCGAGCGCGGTGCCCGCTGCCCCGACCTCCGCCTCCGGCTCGTCGGGTGCGATCTCGAGCCGGAGCCCGAACCCGCCGGTGTCCGCCAGCTCCGCGAGCAGGTGGTCGAGCACGGCCACGCCGGTCGCGACGCTGGTCGCACCCGCATCGAGCGAGATCCGGGCGGCGCCCTCGCGGCTCACAGCTCGGCTCGCTCGATGCTCGCCCCGAGCATGCGCAGGCGCTCGTCGATTCGCTCGTAGCCGCGGTCGATCTGCCCGATGTTGCCGATCGTCGAGCGACCTTCCGCGCAGAGCGCGGCGAGCACCATCGCCATCCCGGCGCGGATGTCCGGGCTCTCGAGGCGCTGGCCGTAGAGCTGCGCGGGGCCGGTGACGACGACGCGGTGCGGGTCGCAGAGGATGATCCGCGCACCCATCGAGACGAGCTTGTCGACGAAGAAGAGGCGGCTCTCGAACATCTTCTCGAAGATGAGGATCGTGCCCCGCGCCTGCGTCGCGACGGTCACCGCGATCGACGTGAGGTCGGCGGGGAACGCGGGCCAGATCCCGCTCTCGATCTTCGGCACCTGGTTCCCGAGGTCGTCCTCGATGTGCAAATCCTGGCCTGCGGGGACCCGCACGGACGAATCGAGGATCTCCATCTCGATGCCGAGCTTGCGGAAGGCGGGGACGATCGAGATGAGGTCGTCGGGCTCGACGCCCTCGACGACGACCTCTCCCCCGCTCGCCGCCGAGAGCCCGACGAAGCTCGCCACCTCGATGTGGTCGGGCCCGATCCGGAACTCGCCGCCGCCGAGCTCGCCGACGCCCTCGATGTGAAGGCAGTTCGAGCCGATTCCGGAGATCGTCGCGCCGATCGAGACGAGGAAACGGCAGAGATCCTGGATGTGCGGCTCGCAGGCGGCATGGCCGAGGACGGTTTTCCCGTCGGCCAGCGCCGCAGCCATGATCGCGTTCTCGGTTCCCATCACCGAGGCTTCGTCGAGGTACATGCGCGTTCCGCTCAACGCATCTGCCGTGAGCTCGTAGACGCCGTCGAGGTGGAAGTTCGCGCCGAGCGCGGCGAAGGCGTGGACGTGCGTGTCGAGTCGCCTGCGGCCGATGACGTCGCCTCCCGGAGGTGGCACGGTGACGCGGCCGAACCGCGAGAGCAGCGGCCCGGCCAGCAGGAACGAGGCGCGGATCTCGCGGCAGAGAGCGGGATCGAGATCGGTCTTCTCGACGCCGCGCGGATCGACCCTGATGTCGTTGTCGCCCGTCCACTCCACCTCTGCGCCGATGTCGTCGAGCAGCTCGAGCATCGTCTCCACGTCACGGATCCGCGGGACGTTCGACAGCCGCACCTCGTCCGACGCGAGGACGGTCGCGGCGAGGATCGGCAGCGCGCCGTTCTTGTTCCCGGCCGCCCGTACGGTGCCGGCGAGCGGGCGCCCGCCTTCGATCACGAAGGACTGCATGGCGCGGGCAATGGTACTCAGGGCCATCGGATCGACTCTCGGATGCGTACGGCGGGCGCCCGGAGGCTCAGAGATGCTCGACAGTGAGGCGCGGGACGGCGTCCCCGATATCGAGCCCGAGGATCTGTGCGTAGAAGGACAGCTCTGCCTCGAGCGAGGCGACGATGTTCTCGGCCTTGCGGAAGCCGTGACCCTCCCCCTCGAAGAGAAGGTACGCGTGCGGGACGCCGCGCTCGCGCAACGCGCCGACGATGAGCTCGGCCTGCTCCTGGGGGACGATCTCGTCCTCCGTGCCCTGCAGTACGAGCATCGGGGTGCGGAGGCGCTCGACGAAGTTGATGGGGCTCCGTGCGCGGAAGATCTCTGCCGCCTCCGGGTACGAGCCGAGCAGCGTGTGCTCGTAGCGGAGCTCGAACTTGTGCGTGTGGCCGTCGGGAGTCGGCTCGAGGTCTGCGATGCCGAAGTACGACGCGCCCGCGGCAAATGCGTCCGTGAACGTGAGCGCGCAGATCGTCGTGTATCCGCCGGCGCTCCCGCCCCGGATGAGGAACCGGTCCGGGTCGACCTCGCCGAGCTCCGCGACGTAGCGCGCGGCATTCAGGCAGTCCGCGAGATCGACGACGCCCCACTCCCCGTTCAAGCGCTCCCGGTACGCGCGGCCGTATCCGGTCGACCCGCCGTAGTTGACGTCGACCACAGCGAAGCCCCTCGTCGTCCAGTACTGGGTCTGGAGGTCGAGGATGGCGGTCGCGGCGCCGGTGGGGCCGCCGTGGCTCATGACGATGACAGGCGGCCTCTCCCCCTCCGGCGCCGTGTGCTCCGGGTTGCTCGGCGGATAGAAGAGGGCGTGTGCCGTGAGGCCGTTCTCGGTCGGGAACTCGATTGCGCGCGGGGCCGAGAAGTACGCGGCGTCGATCGGCACCTCGATGCTCGTCCGCAGCGTCGTCGTGGCCCGGGTTCGGAGATCAAGGCTGACGATCTGGTTCGGCATCGTCGCCGAGCCCGCGGCGAGGAGGGCCGTCATTCCCTCCGCGACGAGGTGAGGCGTTCCCCACAAGGAGTCGTGCGGCAGGTCGAGCGGCTCCACCGTGCCGTCCTCGGGATCGAGCACGGCGAACCAGGTTCGACCCTCGCTCTCGTACGAGCACACGATCGTCCCGTCCTCGACGCACGCGTACGAACTGCCGCCGAAGACCCAGGCGGGATAGCCGAACTCCGCCTCGGCCGGATGGAGCGCCCCTCGGCGGCCGTCGCGGATGCGCTCGAGGTTCCACCAGCCGCTGCGGTCGCTCGCGAAGAGGAGGTCGCCCGACGGGCTCCATTCCGGCTGCCAGATCGACTCCACGCCGTCTCGGCCCGCGACGAGCGTGATGTCGCCGAGCGAGCCGTCCTCGCCGAGGTCGGCGACGAAGAGCTCGCAGCCGTCCCACGGCATCCACGGCAGGTCCCACGCGAGGAAGCAGAGCCTCGTGCCGTCCGGCGAAAACCGTGGGCTCGAGTAGAAGTCTCGGCCCTGCGCGATGGTGCTCGGCTCGGCGGAGCCGTCGGTCGGGAGCGCAACGAGCTCGTTGACGACCTCGGCCGGGTGGCCGCTCTCGGGGTGACGCTCGCGAACTCCGATCCAGAGCTCTCCCGCTGCGCTCACGCGCCCGTCCGCGTAGCGATGCCGCCTGCCCTCCACCTCGGGCGTGATCGGAACCGGCTCGGCGCCGGGGTCGATGCGATAGAGGCGCTGGTCGTCGAACCGCGAGCACAAGACGACGCCGTCGCGGACGCAATACGCGCCCCCGCCGTACTCGTGCACCATCGTCCTGACGTTGAAACCCGCCGGCGTTACGTCGGTGGGAGCCTCACCCGGCACCATCTGGACGAGCACGACACGGCCGCCCTCGTCCGCGCGACCCTCGAGCCAGCGCGCGACGCCGTTCTCGACGGTCGGCATCGTCAGCCTGACTCCCGCGCGCGCGACGAGGTCCGCGCTCAGGGGCGACTGCCAGGTCCCATGCGGCGCGACGGCGCGCTCGGTCGATTCTCCGTCCAACGGCGGCGGCTATCGTACTGCGCCGTGCAACCGACCCGTGAGCAGGCGTGGGAGACGCTCACGCGCTACACCACGAGCGAGGCGCTCTTGCGGCACGCGCTCGCGGTCGAGGCTTCCGTGCGCTCCTACGCGCGTCTCTACGGCGAGGACGAGGAGTTCTGGGGCTGCGTCGCGCTTCTCCACGACTTCGACTACGAGATCCACCCCACGCTCGACAAGCATCCGCAGGACGGCGCGCCGATCCTGCGGGAGGAGGGCTACCCCGAGGAGCTCGTCGAGGGGGTTCTCTCGCACGCCGAGCATCTGGCCATGCCCCGTGACACGCAGCTGAAGAAGGTGCTCTTCGCCTGCGACGAGCTCTCGGGCTTCGTCCACGCGTGCGGCCTCGTGCGTCCGACAGGGCTCGACGGGCTCGAGCCGAAGTCGGTCAAGAAGAAGCTGAAGCAGCCGTCCTTCGCCGCGGGCGTGCACCGCGACGAGGTCTACGCGGGCGCGGAGCTCCTCGGCCTCGAGCTCGACGAGCACATCGCGAACGTCGTCGCCGCGATGCAGCCGATCTCGAAGGAGCTCGGGTTGCGCACCGCCGCGGACGCGGCCTGACCGCTCAGCTGTAGCGCTCGACGAAAGCGAGGACGCGGCTCCAGGCGTCCGCCGAGGCGTCGGCGAACTCCTCCTGCTTCCGGTCGAAGAAGCTGTGCGGCGCCCCCGGGTAGACGACGACCTCGTGCTCGAGCCCCGTGGCGTCCAGCGCCTCGTCGAACGCCTCCGAGTCCTCGACGGGAATTCCGGGGTCGTCGCCACCCTGGAGCGCGAGGATCGGAGACGCGAGCTCGCCCGCTCGCTGGATCGGTCCCGGTGAGCCGTCGCGTCCCGGACCGGGCCGCCCGTAGAAGCCGATCGCTCCTGCCAGTCCGTGGCCGCCGCCGGCGGCGAGCCACGAGTTCCGGCCCCCGAAGCAGAAGCCCACCGTGAAGATCGCCTCGCAGCCGGAACCGCGGAGATATGAGACACAGGCGGCGACGTCGGCCTGAACTCCCTCCGGCGTCGTCTGCTCCACGTGCGGCATGTACTCGAAGTCGCCGCCGCGCTTCTCGGCGCCTGCCGTGCGGCCGAAGTAGTCGAACGCGACGGCTGTATGGCCGCGCTCGGCGAACCGGAGAGCCAGCTCCTCGTAGAAGCGGTAGAGGCCGCGAACGTCCGGCAGGATCACGATGCCGGTGCGCGACTGCCCCTCGGGCGACGCCGAGAACGCTGCGAGGCGGTTGCCGTCGATCGCCTCGAGGACGACGTCCTCGTGCGAGACCGCCGCGCCCGAGAGCGGCCGGATCGGAGGCACGGAGTCGCGGTCGAAGCACACGCCGCGACGATATCGGCCTCATCACGACGGCGCGGGCGAGACTCCGTCAGGTCGCGAGCCCGCCGACCAGCCGTTCGAGATCCTCGTCGCTCGTCCACCAGCCGACGGACGCACGGACGAGGCCCGTTCCCGGCAGATCGCGCACGAGGACGCCGCGCTCGCCGAGGCGCGTCACGACGTCGCCGCTCTCCTCCGTCCGCGGGCGCCACGAGACGAGCGTCGCACGCTCGGCCGGTGTGACCAGGTCTTCGTCGGCCGCAGCCAGGAGCTCCCGACAGCGCTCCGCCGTGCTCGCCGCGCGCTCGAAGCGCCACGGTGGGTGCACCGCGATCGCCGCGCGCAGTCCCGCGAGCGAGGAGGTCGGGACCCAGTTCGGGTCGAACCGCCTCGCCCCCGGCTGCGGCACGAACGCGCCGTCGGGGTCGTACGACTCCTGGGAGAAGTAGCTCGGGCGCGCGACGCGAAGCCGCTCCGGGTCCTGGACGACGAGCGCCCCGGTTGCTTCGGGCCCGCAGAGCCACTTCTGCCCGGAGATGGTCAGGAAGTCGAGGCCCTCGGCGGTCACAGGGATCGCGCCCACGGACTGAGCCCCGTCGACGAGGATCGGCACGCCGGTCCGCTCCCGGAGCTCCCGCACAGGCAGCACCGCCCCGGTCGTCCAGAGCACCTGCGAGACGGCGAGCAGCCGTGTTCTCGGACCGACCGCTGCGGCGATCGCGTCCGGATCGGGCCGGACGACCACGACCCGCGCTCTCGACGCGCGCAGGGGGCCGAGGAGCCCGAAATGCTCGTCCGTCGTCGTCACGACCTCGTCCGCCTCGTTCAGCTCGAGCCCGGCGAGGACGACGTTGCAGCCCTCGGTCGTCGAGGCGGTGAGGGCGACCAGTTCGGGCTCCGCGTCGACGAGACCGCCGAGGATCACTCGAAGCTCGGCACGCAGCTCGAGGTAGCGCTCGATGTAGGCGCGGCCCATGCGGCCCTCCTCGAGATTCCGCCGCTCCTCCGCCACCATCGCGTCGTACGTCGGTCGCGCGAGCGGACCGGAGCTGCCCGCGTTCAGGTAGGCCACGCGGTCGAGGACGGGGAACTGCGCGCGGGCCTCCTCGAATGTGACCTCTGCGAGCACCGCAGCATTCTGCCGCGCCTAGTCTTCGCCCGATGCTCGGGAGAAGCCGCTTCGCGGACGTCGTGAGCCGACAGCTCGAGCTCTTCGCGGGTGACGAGAGTGAGCTCCTCGAGGAGGCGGCCGACGCCGACGCCGCCTGGACGAACGCCGACCGCGACGACTCGGAGGAGCTGTACGGCGACTACCAGCTCGTCGTCGACGAGCTCGCCGAGCGGTTGCTCGACCTGCGCGAGGCGTACGCGTCGACGCTCGAAGGGCCGACAGCCGAGGCATACCGGGAGGCGTTCGACCGAGCAGCACGCAAGCGCTTCGGGCCCTACGCGGGCCTGCTGGAGGACACGTGACGGCCCTCATCGAGGACTACGGCCTCATCGGCGACCTCCAGACGGCGGCGCTCGTCGACCGGTACGGGTCGATCGACTGGCTCTGCCTCCCCCGGTTCGACTCCGGCGCCTGCTTCGCGGCCCTCCTCGGCACGAGCGAGAACGGCCGTTGGTCGCTCCGTCCCGCAGGTGCCTTCCGAGCGGCGCGACGGCGCTACCGGGAGCGGACGCTCGTGCTCGAGACCGAGCTCGAGACGGACGCCGGAGCGGTGCGGCTCATCGACTTCATGCCGCCACGCGAGACGAAGCCCGATGTCGTCCGGATCGTGGAAGGCGTTCGCGGCCGGGTCGAGATGGAGATGCAGCTCACGCTGCGCTTCGACTACGGCTGGGTCGTGCCCTGGGTGCGGAGCGCCGACGGCACGTTGCTCGCCGTCGCGGGGCCGGACGCCGTCACGCTGCACACGCCGGTCGAGCACGAGGGGCGCAACCTCCACACCGTCGCGTCGTTCACCGTGGCCGAGGGCGACCGCGTGCCCTTCGTCCTCACGTGGTTCCCGTCCAACGAGTCGCCGCCCGACGCCATCGATGCCGAGGCCGCGCTGCGCGACACGGTCTCGTACTGGGAGGAATGGGCCGGGCGCTGTCACGACGCCGGGAGGTGGGCCGAGGACGTCCGCCGGTCGCTCATCACGCTCAAGGCGCTGACCTACGCCCCGACGGGCGGCATCGTGGCCGCGCCGACGACCTCGCTGCCGGAGGAGATCGGCGGGGTGCGCAACTGGGACTACCGCTTCTGCTGGCTGCGCGACGCAACGCTCACCCTGCTCGCGTTCCTGCGCGCCGGGTACGTCGAGGAGGCGCGTGCCTGGCGGGACTGGCTCCTCCGCGCGATCGCGGGGGCTCCGGAAGCGGTCCAGATGATGTACGGGGTCGCCGGTGAGCGACGGCTGCTCGAGGTCGAGCTCCCGTGGCTCGAGGGCTACGAGCAGTCGAAACCGGTCCGGATCGGGAACGCCGCGTCCGACCAGCACCAGCTCGACGTGTACGGCGAGGTCGTGGACGCGCTCTACCTGGGGCGGCGGCGGGGGCTCGAGCCGTCCGACCACGCCTGGGCGCTCACCTCGAAGCTCCACGAGTGGCTCGAGACCGGCTGGGAGCACCCGGACGAGGGGATCTGGGAGGTCCGCGGGCCGCGCCGGCAATTCACGCACTCCAAGGTCATGGCCTGGGTCGCGTTCGACCGCGCGGTGAAGACGATCGAGCGGCACGGACGCGAGGGGCCGGTCGACCGCTGGCGGGTGGCACGCGACGCGATTCGCGAGCAGGTCCTGCGCAAGGGCTACGACACGGAGCTGGGCAGCTTCGTCCAGTACTACGGCTCCGATCGCCTGGACGCGAGCCTCCTTCTCATCCCGCTCGTCGGGTTCCTGCCGGCCGACGACCCGCGGATGATCGGCACGGTGGCCGCGATCGAGCGCGAGCTCATGCGGGACGGCCTCGTCGAGCGCTACCGCGCGGACGAGGACAACGTGGACGTGGACGGGCTGCCGCCGGGCGAGGGCGTCTTCCTGCCGTGCTCGTTCTGGTACGCGGCCGTGCTCGCGAACCAGGGGCGGGTCGACGAGGCCGTCGAGGTCTACGAGCGACTGCTCTCCCTGCGCAACGACCTCGGGCTCCTCTCGGAGGCGTACGACCCGGAGCGCGGACGCCTCGTGGGGAACTTCCCGCAGGCGTTCACGCATCTGACGCTCGTGGAGACCGCATTCACACTCGCGAGGAAGCTCCGCTCCAAGTGAGCGATCACCGGTGGCCGAAGGAGTGCGGCCGCGGGAGCGACGCCCAGACGGTGTCGTTCTCGGCGACCTGCCGCGCCAGCGGGCCGAGCGACTCGAGCTGCGAGACGAGCACGTTGCGGTTCTCGCCGATCCGCTCGTAGCGCCCGCGCGCGAGGACGAGCGGCTCGGCGCGCACGATGGCGCGGTAGAGGTCGTAGACCTGCGACGGGACGATGAGATTCATCTGACCGTGCTCGTCCTCGAGGAGCATGAAGACGATTCCCTTCGCGGTGGACGGGCGTTGGCGGGCGACGGTCATGCCTGCGACGGACACCTGGCGCCCGTGCGGGTGGTCGAGGAGGTCGTGACTCGAGAGCGTGCCGGACGGCAGATGGGTGCGCAGGAGCGCGAGTGGATGCGTCCCGACCGAGAGCCCGGTGTGGCGATAGTCGGCGAGCATCCGCTCCCAGCGGGTCAGGTCGCGGAGCTCCGGGGTCGCCGTGGTGGGGTCGAGCGTGAGCGGGAGCTGCTTCGCCCCTCCGGCCGTCCCGGGCACGGACTGCGGGCGAAAGGCGAGACCGAGCTCCCAGAGGAGGTCGCGCCGCTTGCGGCCGAAGCCGTCGCAGGCGCCGCCCTTGACGAGCGCCTCCAGCTCGTCACGGGAGAGCCGGCTGCGGCGGGCAAGGTCGCCGACGTCGCGAAACGGGCCGTTCGCGTCTCGCTCGGCGACGAGCGCGGTGGCATCGTCCTTCCCGACCGAGGCGATGTAGCTCAGGCCGATGCGAACCCTCTCGCCCTCGATCCGGCACTTCGACTGACCGAGGTTCACGTCGGGCGGTAGCACCTCCACTCCGCGCCGCTGAGCGTCCCTCACGAGCGTCGCCGGCGGATAGAAGCCCATCGGCTGCTCGTTCAGGAGCGCGCACAGGAACTCTGCCGGATGGTGCCGCCGGAGCCACTGCGACTGGTACGCGAGGAGGCCGAACGCGGCGGCGTGCGACTTCGGGAAGCCGAAGCCGGAGAAGCCGACGAGCTTGTCGAAGACGAGGTTCGCCTGCTCAGCCTCCACTCCGTTCCCGGCAGCTCCCTCGACGAAGCGCCCCCGGTACGCCTCGAGCGCGTCGTGGCTGCGTTTGCGGCTCATCGCGCGGCGGAGCCCCTCGGCATCTCCCACGGTGAACCCGGCAAGCGTCATCGCGACCTCGAGCACCTGATCCTGGAACACGACGACGCCGTAGGTCCCGTGCAGCGGCTCCCGCAGGAGCTCGTGGTCGACCGGCCACACGTAGTCCGGGTCCTCGCGCAGTCGTTCCCGTGCGTCGATGTACGGATGCACGGCCTTGCCCTGGATCGGGCCCGGGCGGACGAGCGCGACCTGGATCGTGAGGTCGTCGAGGTTCGCCGGCTTCGTTCGCAGGAGGCTCTGCATCTGCGCGCGGCTCTCGATCTGGAACGCGCCCACGGTGTCCGCGCGCTGGATCTCGGCGAACACCTCCGGGTCGTCGAAGGGGATGCGCGAGAGGTCGATCACCTCATCCGTCCTGCGCGCGATCTGCTCGACGCAGTCCTCGACCGCGGAGAGCATCCCGAGCCCGAGGAGGTCGATCTTGAGGAAGCCCGCGTCGGAGCACGAGTCCTTGTCCCACTGGCAGAGCTGCCTGCCCGCCATCGCCGCCGGCTGCACGGGAACGAGCTCGATCAGCGGACGCGTGGAGACGATCATCCCGCCCGGGTGCTGCGAGACGTGGCGCGGCAGGCCGGCGATCTCGCCCGCCAGCCAGGCGAACGCACGCCAGCGGCGGGAGCCGAGCTTCTGCTCGCCGTCGGGTAGCCGCTCCAGCTCCTCGCGCACGCGGCGTGCGTTCCAGCCGTCGGTCAGGCGCGCGAGCCGCTCGAGCTCCGCATACGGGAGGCCGAGCGCCTTGCCCACGTCGCGGATCGCGCCTCGCGAGCGGTAGGTCGCGAAGCTCGCGACGAGCGCGGCGTGCTCCCGCCCGTAGCGCTCCGTGACCGCGACGATGAGCTTCTCGCGGATGTCCCGCGGGAAGTCGAGGTCGATATCCGGCACCGAGGCGAGCTCCCGGTTCAGGAAGCGGCCGAGGGAGAGGTGGTTCTCCACGGGGTCGACGTGCGAGAGCCCTGTGAGGTAGCAGACGATCGAGCCGACCGAGCTCCCGCGCCCTCGCCCCGGCGGCAGGAACCTGCGCGGCGAGCCCGGGCCGCGCACCTCGAGCGCGATCTCGCGTGCGAGCTCGAGGACTTCCCGGTGCAGGAGGAAGAAGCCAGCGAGCCCGAGCTCGTCGATCAGGCGGAGCTCGTCGTCGAGGCGGGCGCTCGCCTCCGCTCGCAACCGGCCGGCACAGGACGCGTAGCGCTCGGCAAGGGCGTGCCGGCAGACCTCGGCCAGTTGTCGGATCGCCGGCTCGTTCCCGTCCGAGAAGTCGGGATACCGGTAGCCGAGCTCCTCCGTGAGATCGAACTCGAGCCGGGCCGCGAGCTCGACGGTCCGCTCCGCGGCTCTTCGGTCGAAGGAGAAGCGCTCGAGCATCTCCCCGGGAGCGCGCAGCACGCTCTCACGGTTCCCGCGCCGTTCCGGCTCGCATCCCTCGAGCGACGTGCCGCACCGGATCGCGACGAGCGCGTCCTGGAGCAGCGTCCGGCGCGGATGGTGCGCGTGGACGTCGCCGGTCGCGACCGTCTCCACTCCCAGGTGCTCGGCGAGATCTCGGAGGAGGAGGTTGCGTCGCGCGTCGCCCCGCTCGAATGGACGCTGGAGCTCGACGAAGAAGCGCCGCCCGAAGGCAGCCGCGAGACGGGCGGCTCCGTTCGGGTCGACGACGCCGAGCCCCTGGCGCGCGCAGCCCGAGAGGCACACGAGGCCGTCCGAGAGCTCCGCGACGAGCTCGAGCGGCACGGAGGGCTGGAGCGGTCGCGCGAGCCCCGCACCGGCGGTGTGCACCCGTGTCCCCGCATGTGCAGCGGTCAGGAGCCGGCAGAGGTTCCCGTAGCCCTTCCTCGACTCCACGAGGAGCGTCACGTGGGCGCCTCCGTCGAGCGTCACCTCTGCCCCCGTGATCGGCCGCACGCCGAAGAACTTCGCCGCGTGCGCGAACTCGAGCGAGCCGTAGACGCCGTCGTGGTCGCTGAGCGCGAGCGCCTCGTAGCCGAGCTCCGCGGCGCGGGCGGCCAGCTCCTCCGGCTGGGACGCGCCGTCGAGAAAGCTGTAGGCCGAGTGACAGTGCAGCTCGACGTACGTCACTAGGCTGCAGGTCCGTGCTCGAGATCGGCGAAGGCGAGGTCATCTTCCGGGGCGGAAAGCTCGACGTCACGCTCCTCGTCGACATCGAGCAGCTCGCTGCGGTCGCCGTGCACGCCGCTCCAGGATGGGGCAAGGCGCCGCCTCACATCCACGCCAGACACGGCGAGGCGCTGTATGTCCTCGAGGGGCAGCTCGCGCTTCAGCTCGAGGATCGCGTGCATCGAGTCGGCCCGGAGAGCTGGGCATTCGTCCCGCCCCAGGTCGTGCACGCAGTCGAGGTGACCGGCGACGCACCGGCGCGGTTCCTGGTCTTCCATGCTCCGGGCTCCGGCTACGGCGACTACGTCCGGGGGGAGACAGCCGCATTCGACCAGCGGCCGGCGGCTGACGCCGTGTCGGCCGATCCCGGGCTCGTTGTCATCCGCCGGGCGGGCGGCTCGGAGGGAGACACGATCACCGACCGGCCGGGACGGCGCGTCACCGTGCTCGTCGAGACCGACGAGATCACGATCTCCGAGTTCCACTACGGCCCGGGTGAGCGTGGAGCGCAGCGGCACGTGCACCGCGAGCATGCGGACGGGTTCCTCGTCGTCGAGGGAGAGTTCACGTTCCACTTCCGTACCGGGTCGCACACGCTTTCCGCCGGGACGCTCCTCGTCATGCCTCCGAACGTCGTCCACGGCTTCGACAACGACAGCGGCGACTCCACGCGCTGCTTCAACTTCCACATGCCGTCGTTCGGCTTCGCCGACTACATGCGAGGAAGGAACTCCGACTTCGACCAGTTCGACCCGCCCGAGGACGCAGCCGACTCCGGATCCGCCGTGGTGACGCGCCTGGGGTAGGTTGCGGACGTGAGCTGGGAGGAGCTCGTCGCCGACGTCACCGCACGCCACCCGGTGAGCGAGTCGAAGATGTTCGGGATGCCGTGTCTCAAGCGGGAGAGCGGCAAGGTGGTCGCCGGCCGCTGGAAGGACGGTGGGCTCACGGTCAAGCTCACGGACGAGACGCAGCGCGAGAGCGCGCTCGCCCTGGCCGGCGCCGAGCTCTTCGATCCGGGCATGGGGCGGGTCATGCGCGAGTGGGTTCTCGTGCCGTCCTCGCAGTCGGGCGAGTGGAAGCGACTCGTCGAGCAGGCGATCGCGAGCGGCGGTTCCTGAGTGACCGACGCGCCCATCGCGCTCGGCGCAGGAGAGGGCGAGGCCGTCGGGACGACCACGATCAAGGTCGCGCGGCCCGAGCTCTCCCTGCTCGAGTTCGAGGTCCGTCCGGGAGGCGGAGTCCAGCCCCACTTCCACAAGCTGCACAGCGACTCGTTCTTCGTCCTCGAGGGAGAGCTCGAGATCCACGTCGGAGACGAGGTCGTCCACGCGCGCCCGGGGACGTACGCATTGGCTCCGCCCGGGGTCGTGCACTACTTCCGGAACGTGAGCGAGAAGCCCGCGCGGGCCCTGAACCTCCACACGCCGGGTGGTTTTGCCGAGTACCGCCGTGAGCTCGAGGAGCTCCGTGCCCAGGGCATCGAGCCGGACCAGGCGTTCTTCGAGCGTCACGACATCTACGACGTCCAGACAGCCTCGCGCTAGGCGTTCTGCGTGTACCAACGGCTCTCTTCCTGGTCGCGGTAGACGCAGACGTTCTGGCCGCTCTCGAGCACGACGTCGAAGTAGCGGCGGTCGATCGGCTCGTCGGTCCACCAGCGGTCGACCACGCGCCACTCCTCCCGCACGACCGAGACGAGCTGCCGGTTGACGAGCCTGGGCGTCCCGTCGAACCGGGGCTCGACGAGCGCCGGCCGTGGGGCGTTCAGCCGTCCCGCTACTCGTCGCGCGGAACGACCAGCGCCCGTGCTTCCGGAACTCTCGACCACGGCGCCACCTCCACCACGGCGCAGACCGATCCCGTACCCGTGCTCGCACGCACCTGGCGCAGGCCCTCGCGCAGGCGAGTGCCGGCTTCCTCTCCGGCCGGCTCGACGAGCGCGAGCTGCTGGCCGGTGTGGTCTGCGAACTCGACAGCCTCGAGCCTGAGCTCGAGCACCGGTGCCGGGAGCTCCTGGAGCTTCGGCCCGAGCGCCGCGCGCAGCCTGGCCGCCTCGGTCGTCGCGTCGCGCAGCGTGACCGCGCGACGCCACGACCCTCCCCCCACGAGCCGCGCGGAGAGCGCGAGCTTCCGGTACGGCCTGCCCGCACGCTCGGGACGGGAGAGAAGGCGCTCGAGGAGCGAGGTGAGCGCCCTGCGCAGGGTGAGCTCGTTCCCGACGGCGTCGGGGAACGTCATCGCCTCCGCGAGCTCGAACGCGGGCCTGCGCCCCCGCACCCGTGCCTTCCTTCCCCCCTGGGCCAGCCGCCACGCCTTCCGTCCGTCCACTCCGAGCCGCTCCGCGACCGCCCCACCCGGCAGCTGCGCGAGGTCACCGAGCCGGCGCAGGCCGAGGCCTTCGAGCTCCGCGTAGCGGTCGGGAGCCAGGGGGAGCAGCGAGAGCGGCAGCGGCTCGAGGAACTCCTGCTCCTCCTGCTCCTGCACGAGCACGATCTGTCCCGGCCGGGCGACACTCGACGCCGCGAGAGCCGTGAAGCGGCGACCGGCCGCTCCGATACGGGGGTCCCAGCCCGAGCCGACGGCGGCGAGCGCGCGCTCGAGAGCCGGCTGCACCCCTCCGTACAGCCGCTCGACGCCCTTCGTCTCGAAGTAGACGACGCCCTGCTCCGCCGGGTCGACGGCGAACCCGGTGTCCTCGAGCCGCCGCAGCACTCCCTCCCACTCGCGTTCGACGGCTGCGGGGTCCCGGTCGACGAGGACGAGCGGCGGGCACGTCGCGAGCGCCTCTCCCAGGCGCATCCCCGGCTTCACCCCCGCGGCCTCGGCAGCGGCCGTCACCGGCCCGAGCAGCGGCTCCTCCCCCGCCTCGGGCGCGAGCGCTGCGGGAGCCAGCGCGAGCCGGGGCTGCGCGCGCAGTGCCGCTCTCAGCTCGAAGCCCGGAATGAGGAGGCACGCGACCATTGGGAACGTATGTTCTATACGAACACACGTTCTCCTGTCAAGGAGCTGCCGGGCTAGCGCCGTTCGGCGCGGTAGCACTCGGTGAGGTACGGGAGCTCGATCGAGCCCTCGACCGCGTGCTCGTCGAAGAGGCGCTCGACCTCGGCGAGGACCGGCTCGCGCTCCTCGGTCGGCCTCGACGCGCAGTAGCTTCGCGAGAGGACGAGATCGCGCAGCGTCGTGCGGTCGAGACGCTGCGTCCAGGAGAAGGTCCTCGCCTCGACCTCTCCGAAGAGCCCGCTCGCGGCGATCGGCTCCTCCACGTCGCCGTGCTCGATCGTCTCGCTGCCGATCACGCCGCTCAGCTCCGCGACCCACGACTCCCGGTCGTCGCGCGTGTTCCAGACGAGCGCGAGACGTCCTCCGGGCCTGAGCACCCGGGTGATCTCCGGGAGAGCGACCTCGGAGTCGAACCAGTGGAACGCCTGCGCGGCGGTGACGACGTCGGCGGACTCGTCGGGGAGCGGGATGACCTCCGCGTTCCCGAGCACCGCCCCGGCCCCGGGCGCGGCCGCGGGCAGGAGCTCGAGCATCTCCGGGAGCGGCTCGATCGCCGTCACGCGGTGCCCGAGCGCGACGAGCACGCGCGTCAGCTTCCCCGTCCCGGCCCCGAGATCGACGACGTCGCGCGGCTCGTCTCCGACGAGCCAGCGGACAGCCTCCTCCGGATAGCTCGGCCGCCCACGCTCGTACGAGTCGGCGACTTGCGCGAACGACGACGCCGGCCCGCGACTCTGTTCATCGCGGTTCACGATCACGCGTGACGAGTCTAGACGTCGGTTCCGTATCGTCCGTGAGATGAGAGCTGCGGCAATCGCACTGGTCGCCCTGTGCGTGGCTGCCGTGGCGGCCGCCGCTCCGCGGCCCGCGATCGTCATGGCGAGCCCGGGCTTCCCTGCGCCCGCAGGCGACGTGGCTCCGCGCGGCCCGCGGCTCGAGCTCGTGTCGTCAACGCAGAGCTCGCCGGTTGCCCCGACCCAGCAGCCACCGGCTCGCCCGTCCTACGTCCCCAAGAGCTACCGCGGCGCCGACCTCGACCGCACGATCCGGCAGGGACTGAAGGTGTTCGCCGTGTACGGCGGCCGCTATCTCCTCGCGGGAAACGCTCGCGAGAAGGACGTTCCGTTCGCCTTCGACCTCGTGAGCTTCGGCCGTCCGCCGGGCGGCGGCTGGTACGAGGACGTCACGTTCGCGCGCGAAGGCGGCGGGATGGTCTACGTCTCGAACTCGCACTTCACGTACGCGAAAGCGACGAACGGACGGAACGCCTACGTCACGGCGATCGACCCGGAGCAGGGGAAGACGCTCTGGAGGAGCCCGGCGCTCGTCGCGAACGCGCGCACATTCGTCGTCACGGGCGACCTCATCGTGTCCGGCTACGGGTTCACGGCGGAGCCGGACTTCCTCTATCTGCTCGATCGGCGAAGCGGCCGCGTGCTCGACCGGCTCGAGGTGCCGAGCGCACCGGAGGTGATCAAGCTCCGCGGGGACCGGCTCCTCGTTCGCACGTACGACCGCAACGTCGTGGCACGGATCGTCCGCTAGACGACGATCTCGGCGGCCGCCCCGCGCATGCCGTTCAGGCGCGGCACGACGTCGAGCACGCTCTCACGGGCGCAGAACGCGAGGTCCTCCTCGAGTGCCGGCGCGTTCTCGAGCAGGTTCCGACCGCTTCGCGACGCGCGGAACGCCTCGTCGGGCCCGCCCCATGTCGAGACGAGACGAGCCGCAGCCTCCGCCGCGTCGGTGCGCGCACAGCCGAGCTCCTCGACGATGCGCCCGGCGACGTAGGAGTCGTCGAGCGCGAGCTCGCCCTGGACGCCGGCGCACACGACGAGGACGTCCTCCCCGCTCTCGCGCGCGGCGCCGACGACCGCCGAGAGGTTCAGGAGCGACGCGACGAGCACGCGCTCGCAGCGCCCGGCCGCCGACACGATCGCCCGCGTCCCGTTCGTCGTCGTCAGGATCAGCCCGCCGTCCCGCGCCTCGAGGTACTCGCGCGGGGAGTTGCCGAGGTCGAAGCCGGGGACGAGGACGTTCATCCGCTCGCCGCCGAGAGTTCCGCCGAGCTCCTCACGGAGCGCGAAAGCCTCGTCGACTTCGGCCGCGCACAGCACGCGCTCGTAGCCGGACGCAAGTGCCTGGCAGATGGTCGACGTCGCCCGGATCACGTCGATGACGATCCCGGTCGGGGCCCGACCAGCCTCGTCCGGTGTGAGCGCGACGTGAACCCGCACAGGGGTACGCTAACCCGCCTTGGCCGAGCCCCTCCATTGCTATCGGCATCCCGACCGCGAGACGTACGTCTCCTGCTCGGACTGCGGGCGAGGGATCTGCCCGGACTGCATGACGTTCGGCCCGGTGGGGATCCGCTGCCCCGACCACGCGGGTGTCGCCGGCCAGCAGGCCGCACCGAAGCGCGCCGCACGTAAAGCGGGCAGGTCACTCGACCGCTACGGACCGTACGTCACGTTCACGCTGATCGGCCTGAACGTCGGGACCTACCTGCTCCAGCTTCTGCTCGGAGGGCAGCTCAACGGAACGGGCAACTGGATCTACGAGCACGGCGTGCTCGTCTCGCGGGCACTCGGCTCGGACGGCCAGCTGATCGGCGTCGCGGAGGGCGAGTGGTGGCGGCTGATCACTGCCGCGTTCCTCCACTACGGGATCATCCACCTCGGGTTGAACATGCTCGTGCTCTGGTTCATCGGACCGGCGCTCGAGGACTACTTCGGGCACGGGCGGTACCTGCTCGTCTACGTCGTCTCCGGGCTCGCGGGATCGGCGGGCGCGCTCGTCTGGTCGCCCAACGCGCTCACGGTGGGCGCTTCGGGCGCCATCTGGGGCCTCATGGGCGCCGCGTTGATCCTCGAATGGCGACGGGTCTACGTGTTCGGAGGCCAGGCGCTCGGCCTCGTCGTCCTGAACCTCGCACTCACGTTCCTCATCCCGGGCATCTCGATCGGCGGGCATATCGGCGGCCTGATCGGAGGAGGCGCCGCTGCGCTCGTCTTCCTCACGCTCCGCCGATCTCCCGCGCTCGCGACGCTCGCGGTCGCCGGAGTCGGCGTGCTCAGCGTCGCCGTCTCGCTCGCGGCTGTCTAGCCGCCGATCGCCACTGCAGTGACGCCCGCCTCGGCGAGCGCCGCCTGCGCCGCCGCGAGCCGCGCGACCGGCACGCGGTACGGCGAGCACGACACGTAATCGAGCCCGAGCCGGTGGCAGAACGCCACCGAGCGCGGCTCCCCGCCGTGCTCGCCGCAGATCCCGAGCTTGATGTCAGGCTTCGCCCCCCGCCCCCGCTCGACGGCGATCCGCATGAGGTCCCCGACGCCGTCCTCGTCGATGACCTCGAAGGGGTTGCGCTCGAGGATCCCGTGCTCGAGGTAGTACGTCAGGAACTTGCCCTCGGCGTCGTCGCGGGAGAACCCGAGCGCGGTCTGCGTGAGGTCGTTCGTGCCGAAGGAGAAGAAGTCCGCCTGCTCGGCGATCTCGTCGGCGCGAAGCGCGGCCCGCGGCAGCTCGATCATCGTGCCGCAGAGGTACGACACGGTCGGCTCCTCGGCCGCCACGCGCTCGGTCAGCTCCCGCAGCCGCGCGAGCTCCTCCTGGAAGCCGACGAGCGGGTGCATGACCTCGACCAGCGGGGCCTCGCCCGTGCGGTCCTCGACCGCACGGGCGGCCCGGACGATCGCGCGCACCTGCATCTCGTAGATCTCCGGGAACTGCAGCCCGAGCCGGCAGCCGCGCGTCCCGAGCATCGGGTTCGCCTCGGAGAGCTGGCGGATGCGGTCGCGCATCGCCTCCGACGTCGCCTCCTCGAGCGACGGCAGGAACTCGTGGAGCGGCGGGTCGAGGAGCCGGATCGTGACCGGTAGCCCGGCCATCGCCTCGAAGATCCCCTCGAAGTCGCCTTGCTGCATCGGGAGGAGCCGCTCGAGCGCAGCGCGCCGCTCCTCCTCGTCGCGGGCGAGGATCATGTCGCGGACGATCGGGAGCCGGCCCTCGGCCATGAACATGTGCTCCGTCCGGCAGAGACCGATGCCCTGGGCGCCGAACTCGCGCGCCTTCGCGGCATCTGCGGGCGTATCCGCGTTCGCCCGCACCTTGAGCCGCCGCAGGTCGTCGGCCCAGCCGAGGACGGTGCCGAAGTTCTCGTCGATCGCGGGGGGCACGAGCGGGACCGGGCCGATGATGACGCTCCCGGTTCCACCGTCGATGGTGATGACGTCGCCCGCCGAGAGCTCGTGCTCGCCGAGCTTCACCGTGCCGGCGGCCAAGTCGATCGACAGCCCTTCGCACCCGGCGACGCACGGCTTCCCCTCGCCGCGCGCGACGACCGCCGCGTGCGAGGTCATGCCCCCGTGTGCGGTGAGGATGCCCTTCGACAGGCGCATCCCGTGGTAGTCGTCCGGCGTCGTCTCCCAGCGGACGAGGATGACGTCCTCTCCCGCCTTCCCGCGTTCCTCGGCCGTGTCCGCGTCGAGCACGATCGCGCCCGAGGCGGCTCCCGGGGACGCGTTCAGGCCGCGGGCTGCGATCTCGATTCGGGCCCCAGGATCGATACGCGGATGCAGCAGCTGGTCGAGCTGCGCAGGATCGATGCGCGCGACCGCCTCCTCCTTCGAGATCAGGCCCTCGTCCACCATCTCGACCGCAGCCCGCAACGCGGACGCCACCGTCCGCTTGCCGGTCCGCGTCTGGAGGAGGTAGAGCCTTCCCTCCTCGACCGTGAACTCGACGTCCTGGAGGTCGCGGTAGTGAGTCTCGAGGCGGTCGAGCGTTTCGACGAGCTGCTCGTACGCAGCCGGCATCCGCTCGCGCATGCGCTCGATGGGCTCCGGCGTGCGGATGCCCGCGACGACGTCCTCCCCCTGCGCATTCGAGAGGAACTCGCCGAACAGGCGCTTCTCGCCGGTCGCCGGGTCCCGCGTGAAGCAGACGCCTGTCCCGGAGCTCTCCCCGCGGTTGCCGAACACCATCTGCACGACGTTCACGGCGGTACCGAGATCGTCGGGAATGTCGTACGTTCGCCTGTAGACCCGCGCGCGGGGCGCGTTCCACGAGTCGAAGACGGCGCGGTATGCGCGGCTGAGCTGCTCGGTCGCGTCCTGGGCGAAGCTCCGGCCGGTCGACTCCTCGTAGATCTCCTTGAAGGTGGCGACGAGCTCGCGCAGGTCGTCCGCCGTCAGGTCGACGTCCTGCGTCACGCCACGCGCCGCCTTGAGGTCGGTGAGCGCTTGCTCGAACCGGTGACCGTCCACGCCCTCGACGACCACGCCGTACATCTGGATGAGCCGCCGATACGAGTCGTACGCGAAGCGCGCGTTGCCGGTCGACGCCGCGAGCCCTTCGACCGCGACGTCGTTCAGGCCGAGGTTGAGGACGGTGTCCATCATCCCAGGCATCGAGATCGCTGCGCCGCTCCGTACCGAGACGAGCAGCGGATCCTGCGGGTCGCCGAACCGCTTCCCGACGCGCTCCTCGAGGGCGGTGACGTGGTGGCCGACCTCGACGTCGAGGCCCTCGGGCACCTCGCCCCCGGCGGCCATGTACGCACGACAAGCATCGGTCGTGATCGTGAAGCCGGACGGCACCGGAATCGCCAGCTGCGTCATCTCCGCGAGCCCGACGCCCTTGCCGCCGAGAAGCTCGCGCCCGCCGCCGGAGTCCTCGTCGAAGTCGTACACGTACCGCATTTGCGGGGGGAATCTACCCGCACGAGGCGGAGGGCGGAATCCCGCATGGTTCCGTGGTCGTCCCTGCCGTAGATGCCGCCAAATGCGCTGCTGGTGGTGCACCGGTGGTGCCTCGGGCTGGGTGTCCGCTCAGGGAACCACGGGGGAGCTAGGCCGCGTCCCTCCCAGATACCTACTCGGGAGGCCGCATGAGGAATTCAGTGGCGCTGAGGAACCTCATGGGCTCTGCAGAGATCGCGTCCTTTTCTAGAGCACTCCACGCGACACCCCCACGTCTATTTCCTTTCCCTCCCCAATTCAGGATGTCCATGACTCAGGCGCTTCGTGAGCGATGAAGCCAAGACGGCCTCGAGGTCGGCCCTCGACTGCCGCTCGCGGCTATGGGGCGGCACACCCAGCGCGCCGACGAGAGGTGAAGTCGTGGTTAGCCTACGTAGCGACGCTGCCTGCGTGCGCTGGTTCGAGGTCTCAGTAGGGAGCCTCCAAGCCTGTCCTGTGCTGAGAGTCGAGGGGCTGCGCGCGTCGCCGTCGTTCATCCGGTGACGCCCGCCATTTCCGCACGCCTCTTGGAAGCCGGCGACGAGCCACGCTGTCGAGGCTCATCTTCGATTCACCGTGCGGGTCCCCGTTCCGCCTCTCGGAACAGCACCGCCAGCAGGAGCCAGGTCAGCAGTCCGTAGACGAGCGCTCCGCCCGCACCGAAGTTGGTGAACTGCTCTTTGACGTTGCTGGAGATCACGTATGAGGTCACAAGCCAGCCAAGCGCCCAGGCCGGCGGGTTCGCAACCGCCCACCAATACGCGTCGGGGACGCGGTGTCGTGCGAGTACGAGCGCCTGCAGCACCCCTACACCAACCCCCGTGATAGCACCCAACAGAACGATGTCGCCTCGGCTGATTCCGTAGTCGACGAGCGCCGCTCCAGCGGTCAGGCCCAAGGCCATACCGATGCTCGTTGCAGGAATCCAGAGCCACGAGACCCACTGCCGCAGCGCGAACCACTCTGCTGCTCCGATGACGACGCCTGCGATGACACCCCCTGCCAGCGCCGTCCCGACGGAATCGACCCCATCGACGACCAGGTCGGCGACCAGCCCGCCGATCGGAAAGCCGACCAGGATCGCAAGCGGCCACACCCACAGCCGACGAGCAACAGATCTCCAGTTGTCTCGTTCGCCTGCCATCTCCGCGTCTACCTTGACACAGCTATCAGCGCCCGGCGCGGCCCACGAGGCAGCCGCACCGTCGGTCATGCTCTCTCCCGGTGGAGCCCGACGCGCGCGACCAAAACGCTCTCCTGACGATGTTGACGACAGAGCACTTCACTTTGCAGGGAGCGCGCTCAGCAACGATCACCGAGAGCTTGGGTCGGACGACGATCTACCTGGGTAGCCTTTCTGCAAGCCTTGTCGCGCTGGCGCTTGTTGCTCAGGGCGATAGTGCGGCGGATGACTTCCGCCTCTTTGCCCTCATTCTCCTGCCTGCGCTCATCTTCTTGGGCACGGTCACCTTCGTGCGGGTGCTCGAGACAGGCATCGAGGACGGGGTCTACGGGCAGGCGATCAACCGCATCCGCCACTACTACCTCGAGCTGGCGAGCGATGATGCCCGCTACTTCGCGCTCGGGGGCAACGACGACACGGAGGGCGTCCTGGCAAACATGGGCCTGACTCCCTCCCCCTGGCGACCCTTCTTCAGCGTCGCGGGTGTGATTGGCTTGATCAACAGCATGGTGGCGGGCGCGCTCAGCGGCATCGCACTTGACGCTCTCGCTCCACGTCCAATCTCGCTGATTACCGGCGGGGCGGTGACCATGGCCGCTTTCGTACTCCATTACCGGGTCGGCTACGCCCGCTTTGTCCGTCAAGTCGAGCGCCGCCCTGCGCTCTTTCCATCCGAGCTGGACACTCGTCGCGTGCCGTCGTAACGTTTGACTCATGCAGAGTGTCCGTCGACCGAAACACCACCACGACGACGAGCCCTTGCGTCGAGAGAGCACCCCCGCAGCAGATGCGGTGAAGCGCGACGACAGCCGGGAGACCCCAGGAGTCATGGTTCTTGGTCCCCCGGGCTGCTGCGGTTGCGTCAGCAGATCCGTCAGTTCGAGTTCGCGGCGTAAGCACTAGAGAACCGACGCACCACCTCCGTGCTCACTAGCGGTGCCACTCTCGCGGCGTCCTTCCGCTGCGTCCTCCCAGCTCGCGCCTTCAGGGTCGCGCTCCTCGCGGAAAGGAAGGTTCGAGCGGTGATACCGTCCGCGTGCGTGACCGGCGTCGGCTGGCTGTAACCACTACCGGGGGTTGTTCAGTGTCGACGTTCGTGCTCATCCACGGAGGCGGCGGGACCGCATGGGATTGGCACCTGGTCTCCCGTGGGCTGCGCGAGCGCGGGCACGACCCCGTCGCCGTCGATCTCCCCAACGAGGACGAGTCGGCGGGCTGGTCGGAGTACGCCGACACGGTCGTCCAGGCAATCGGCGATCGCAGCGACCTCGTCGTCGTGGGGCACTCGCTCGGCGGCTTCACAGCGCCGCTCGTCTGCGCGCGCGTCCACGCGGAGCTGCTCGTCCTCGTGGCGGGAATGATCCCCTCGCCCGGCGAGCTCTTCGCAGACTGGTGGACGAACGCCGGCTACGAGGAGAGCAGCTACGAAGACGTCTTCTACCACGACGTCCCGCGCGCGCTCGCCGCCGAGGCGAGGCGGAGAGAACGAGGCGAGGATTCTAAGGCGCTGCGGGAGCCCTGGCCCCTCGAGGCCTGGCCGGACGTGCCAACGAGATACCTCCTCTGCCGGGACGACCGCATGTTCCCCGCCGCGTGGGCACGCCGCCACGCTCGAGAGCGCCTCGACCTCGAGGCCGACGAGATCGACGGCGGCCACTACATCGCGCTCAGCCGCCCGCGAGAGCTCGCCGAGCGGCTCACAACCTACGCTGCCGGCACTCGATGACCGCTACGGCGCGCGGCCAGATCCTGGCGATGGGAGGCGGCGGATTCATGGCCGAGCCGGACTCGGCGCTGGACACGCGGCTGCTCTCACTGTCGCCGGTGAGCCGCCCGCGGGTCTGCCTGCTCCCCACGCCCTCCGGCGACTCGGACCGCGGGATCGCCGCGTTCTTCGAGGCGTTCTCGCGCCGGGAGTGCGAGCCGAGCTGCCTGCGGCTCTTCGGGATGCCCGACCGTCCGGCCGAGGCTCTCGCCGACAAGGACGTGATCTACGTGTCGGGGGGCAACACCGCGAACGCGCTCGCGATCTGGCGTCTGCACGGGGTCGACGTCGCGCTGCGCGAAGCGTGGGAGCGCGGCGCCGTTCTCGGAGGCGTGAGCGCAGGTGCGAACTGCTGGTTCGAGGCGTGCGTGACGGACTCGTTCGGACGCGAGCTCGCGTCGCTCGACGACGGCCTCGCGATCCTGCCCGGCAGCTTCTGCCCGCACTACGACGGCGAGGAGCTCAGGCGGCCGGTGTATCGCGGCCTCGTCGACGGCGGGTTCGCGGGTGGATACGCCGCGGACGACGGAGCGGCGCTCCACTTCGTCGGCACGGAGCTCCACGAGGTGGTCGCGTCGCGGCCGGCGGCGCGCGCCTATCGCGTGGAGCTCGGAGCCGAGACGCCGATCGACGCGCGGCTCCTGTGAAGCGCGGCGCTTTCTAAGGTCTCTGTAAGGACGGGCGAAGTCTTCCGCGGGCGGAGCTAGCCTGTTCGCTCGTGGGGCAAGGCGGTCTCGCGCGCTGGTGTGCACTCGCGCTCGGCGCGGGGCTCGTCGCGGCCGCGCTCGCCGGCTCGGCGGTTCCGAGCCCGGCTGCGACGGTGACCGTCCGGGTGGACACGCGCGACTTCTCGTTCACGATCTCGCGGCGATCGGTGCCCGTCGGGACGACGGTCCGCTTCGTGGTCAGGAACCGCGGCCACGCCGTCCACGACTTCGCCATCGCCGGCAAGCGGACGAAGCTCCTCGGGCACGGCCAGCGCCAGACGATCACCGTGCGGTTCCGCAAGAAGGGGAAGTACGCGTTCGTCTGCCGGGTCTCAGGCCACGCACGCCTCGGGATGAAGGGCGTCTTCTCGGTCGGCGTGCCACCGGTGGCGCCGTCGCCCCCGCGGCCTCCGGACGTCAGTGGGACCGTCACGCTCGCGAGGATCGGCACCTTCGAGCAGCCGGTCATCGTCACAGCTCCTCCCGGCGACACCCAGAGGCTGTACGTCGTGGAGCAGACAGGGGCCGTGCGCGTGGTGCGCGACGGTGCCGTCCAGGAGCGGCCGTTCCTCGACCTGCGAGGAACGGTGACAGCCTCGGGCGAGTCCGGGCTGCTCTCGATCGCGTTCGCGCCGGACCACGCACGGAGCGGGCTCGTCTACGCGTTCTTCAACCAGCGCACGGGCTACGGGGACATCCGCATCTCCGAGTTCCGCAGGCACGCGAACGACTCCGAGGTCGTCGACCCGTCGACAGAGCGCCGGCTGCTGACGATCCCGAAGCCGTACGAGAACCACAACGGCGGCATGCTCCAGTTCGGACCCGACGGGTTCCTCTACGTCTCCGTGGGAGACGGCGATCCCGGTGTCCTCAACCCGGCCGGGTTCTTCGCCCAGCGGCCCGACTCGCTGCTGGGACGCATCCTCCGGATCGACCCGCGCCGCGGGGACCCGTACGCGATCCCGCCGGGCAATCCGTACGTCGGCAGCTCAGGCGCTCGACCGGAAACGTGGTCGTATGGCCTGCGGAATCCGTGGCGCTTCTGGATCGATGGCGTAACCGGATCTCTGGTCGTGTCGGACGTCGGGAGCACATCGCGTGAGGAGGTGAACGTCATCCCGTCCGGCCAGTCGGGGCTGAACTTCGGATGGCCGTGCTTCGAGGGCAGCCTCGTGTTCGACGCCACGGCAACGTGCCTGAGGCCGGTCCGGCCGGCGCACGAGTTCGCGCGCGACGGCGCGGTGTGCGCGATCATCGGCGGCGTCGTCGTGCGCGACGCCCGGCTGCCTCAGCTGACAGGCCGCTACGTCTTCGGCGACCTCTGTAGCGGGCGGATCACGGCACTGTCCTTGCAGGGCGGAGCCGCCTCCGACCCGGCCGACCTTGGAGTGTCGGTGCCCGGGCTCACGAGCTTCGGCGTCGACGGGAGCGGACGCGTGTATGCGACGGCGGCGAGCGGCGAGGTCTACCGGCTCGATCCGAGCAGGTGATCAGCGGCGAGTCGCCCGCGCCCGGAGCTCCGCGACCCACGCGGCAGCGCGGAGGCCGAGCCAGATCGGCGTCAGCAGCACGTAGAAGACGAGGACGCTGAGAAAGAGCAGGAGCCACCAGAAGGCGAATCGTCCCGGCGGCGCCCACCCTTTCGCGCGCAGGTCACCTCGCCCGCCCGGCGGCGGACGGAGATGGTTGCGGAGCGGCGGCTCGCCGGGCGAGCCGTACGGGCTCGTCACGCCGTCGCGGCCTTCCGCCGCCGGCGCTCGACGAGCCGGATGATCCTCGCTGCGGTCTCCTCGACCGAGAGCTCGGAGACGTCGATCACCGGACAGCCGAGCCGCCGGTGCAGGGCCGCCGCCTCCTCGAGCTCGGAGTAGACCTCCTCGAGCGCCGCATAGCGGCGGCGGGGAGCGCCCATGCTGCGGATGCGCGCACTGCGGATCTCCGCGAGACGCTCCGCCGCGATGGTGAGGCCGACGATCTTCGCCGGGTCGATCTCGAAGAGCTCCGGCGGCGGCTCGATCCCGCCGACCACGGGGACGTTCGCCGCCTTCTGCCCGAGGTAGCCGAGGTAGATGGAGAGCGGCGTCTTCGACGTGCGCGAGACCCCGATGAGCACGATGTCGGCCTCGTCGAGCCCGCGGCCGACGCCGTCGTCGTACTTCACCGCGAACTCGATCGCCTCGATGCGCTTGAAGTACTGCGCGTCGAGCGGCGCCCGCGCTCCCGGCTGCATCTGGGCCGCGACGCCTGCCACGCGCGAGATGGAGTCGATCGGATGCCCGAGCAGGTCGCAGTAGTGCACTCGCGCGCGCCGGCAGAGCTGGCGCATGGCGTCGCGGAGCTCGGGCTCGACGAGGGTGTACACCATCACCGCCGGGCGACCACGAGCCTGCTGGACGGCGAGGTGGAGATCCTCGACGTTCTCGACGCGCGGGTGCCGGATCTCGACGAACGGCTGGTCGGGAAACTGCGCCTCGAGCGCGAGGACGAGGCGCGCTGCGGTCTCTCCCGTCGAGTCGGAGACGATGTGCAGCTCGACGGCCGCGCGCTCGGGCTGCTCGGGCACGGGCTGAGGCTATACGGCCCTTGCGAGGACGAGTAACGTCCGCTCGATGTCGGACGCCGTCACCATGGAGAAGATCGTCTCGCTCGCGCGGCGGCGCGGCTTCGTCTTCCCGTCGTCGGAGATCTACGGCGGGCTCGGCTCCGCCTACGACTACGGGCACTACGGCGTGCTCATGAAGGAGAACGTCAAGGCCCGCTGGCTCGAGGCGATGGTGAGGGAGCGCGACGACATCGTTGCCCTCGACTCCTCGGTGATACTCCACCCGCGCGTGTGGGAGGCGTCCGGGCACGTGGGCGGTTTCTCCGACCCGCTCGTCGACTGCCGGCACTGCAAGCGGCGCTACCGGGCGGACCACCTCGACCAGAGCGAGTGCGGCAGCACGGCCGAGCAAGCGCCCGGGCGAGACCGAGCTCTGCGACCTGACCGAGGCGCGCCAGTTCAACCTCATGTTCCGGACGAGGATCGGCGCGGTCGAGGAGACCGGCGTCGACGCCTACCTCCGCCCGGAGACCGCGCAGGGCATCTTCGTCAACTTCAAGAACGTCGCCCAGATCGCGCGCCGCAAGCCGCCGTTCGGCATCGCTCAGGTCGGCAAGGCCTTCCGCAACGAGATCACGCCCGGCAACTTCATCTTCCGAACGCTCGAGTTCGAGCAGATGGAGATGGAGTTCTTCGTCCCGCCGAACGAGGCGGAGCAGTGGTACCGGTACTGGATCGACGAGCGCCTGCGCTGGTACGTGCGCTTCGGCATCCGCGAGGAGAACCTCCGGGTCCGCCCGCACGAGGCAGACGAGCTCTCCCACTACTCGAGCGGCACGAGCGACATCGAGTACCTCTTCCCCATCGGCTGGTCCGAGCTCGAGGGAATCGCGAACCGCGGCGACTACGACCTCACTGCGCACACCGACGCGTCGGGCACAAGGCTCGAATGGGTCGACTCCGGGACCGGCGAGCGCTTCGTCCCGCACGTCATCGAGCCGGCCGCCGGCGTGAACCGGACGCTGCTCGCGTTCCTCGTCGACTCGTACACGGAGGAGGTCGTTGCCGACCGCCCGCGCACCGTGCTCCGGCTCCACCCGGAGATCGCACCGGTGAAGGTCGCGGTGCTGCCGCTCATCCCGCGGAACGAGGACATCGCGGGACGCTCACAGCGGCTCTACGAGGAGCTTCGCAAGTTCGTCGTCGCCGAATACGACGACTCGGGCCAGATCGGCCGTCGCTACCGCCGCCAGGACGAGATCGGCACGCCGTACGCGCTGACGATCGACGAGCAGACGCTCGAGGACGAGACGATCACGATCCGGGACCGCGACTCGCTCGAGCAGGAGCGGATCCCGATCGCGGGCGCTCGCGAGGTCGTCCTCGACCGGCTCGGGCAGGAGTGGAAGCCGCCCGCCGGCTCCTAGCCGCGGCGCCTGGCTAGGCCCGCGGAGAAGGCGGCGTTCCCGGCGGCCTGCGTTCGAGGACGCGGTCGCCTGGCTCGCCGAATCCGACCTTGCGATAGAGATCGTGCGCGTCGGCCGTGTGCAGGAGCCACTTCGTGTCTGCGTACGGGCTGACATCGACCGTGAAGCGGACGAGCTCGACACCGAGCCCACGGCCGCGATGCTCCTCGAGCACGTAGACGTCCGCGAGATAGGACTGCGTGTGGCCGTCCGACAGCGTGCGCGTGAAGCCGATCTGGGCGCCGTCGTGGTAGAGGCCGACGACGCGTGCCGCATCGTCGATCAGCTCGTCCTGCACTTCACGCGGGCGCCCGAGCGCCCAGTACGCCTCCTCGCTCAGGTAGCGATGGACGGCCGCGCGGTCGATGCGGACGGGGTCGTCGTCGAGCTCGTAGCCGTCGCCGAGCTCGCGCCTCACGCGGACAGCGTGCGCAGCCGGAAGCCGCCGTGGAACTCGTACGAGCTGACGACGACGGCGAGCGCATCGCGCGCGGCGCGTTCGCCGAGCGTGAGCTCGTGCGCCTCGGCCAGCGGGCTCGAGACGAGCGTGAGCAGTCCGCGGAACCCCTCCGGGGTCAGCTCGACGGTCTCCGGCGGCGCACATGAGGTGCAGACGGCGCCGCCTGCCCGGGGCAGGTAGCCGACGAGTCCTCCGGGCTCGCCGCACTCGACACAGGACTCGAGCTGCGGGAAGTACCCGGAGAGCCACAGCAACTTGAGCTGGAACGCGAGCGCCAGCGGGTCGAGCGCCGCCCGGCCACGCAGGCCGGCGGGCAACGTGTCGAGCACGGTGAGGTAGCGCGTGACCGCCTCGAAGGCGCGCTCGTTTCGCTCCTGCTCGACGAAGAGCCGGAGCATCGCCTCCGCGCCGACGAGCCCGACGGAGAGGCGGTAGGGATCCTCGCGCGAGGGGCGATGCGGATCGACGAGCGCAGCGCCGGTGACCGTGTGCAGCTCGCCGGAGCCTTGGTGGAGCATGAGCTCGACGTGGGAGAGCGGCTCGAGACGGGCGCCGAAACGCGACTTCGTCTTGCGGACGCCCTTCGCGACCGCGCCGACCCTCCCCCGGTCCGCCGTGTAGACGTGGAGAACGCGGTCGGCCTCGCCGAAGCGAAACGAGCGCAGCACGACCGCCTCGGTCTTGTAGCTGCGGGCCACGGGCTGAGTCTAGGCAGGTGTGCGGACTCCGTGATCCCGGTACGCGCGGCTTTGTAAGGTTGACCTTACCTCCGAGCGCTGGCTCATCTACCATCTTGAGCCATGACGACTTCTCCTGCCACCTCACGCGCTCGCCGCGCCATGGTGACCGCGCTCGCAACAGCGCTCGTGGTCGCCGTGGCCGCAGGCACCAGCGCCGCCACGACGACCCAGACAGCGCCGGGCGCGAACCTCGCCCCGACGAAGACCTTTCTCCTGCAGCACACCTCCAAGCTCCGAGGCTTCACGACGCAGTTCCAGCGTCAGGCGAGCCGCTACTACGCGCTCGCCAAGGCCTCCGACTTCGACTACGCCTCGCTCTGGGCAGCGGAGAGCTCCGCGCTCAAGCCGATCCTCTCCCGCTCGAAGGCGCTCTGGATAGAGGGGAACCCGTACTACGAGCGCGTCGAGGGCGTCGTCGCAGGCACGCCGTCGCTCGCCGTCTACGACGTGATCCTCGACGCCGGCTCGAGCGCGAAGGAGGATCCGGCAAGCGCCGTGCCGTTCGATCTGAAGCTGGCAGACGGGCGCGTCCTCAAGAAGCCCGGGAACCTGTTCAACCTCACCGAGGGGATGCTCTGGGGCACGAAGCCGGAGTACACCGCGAAGGGCGTGCGGGCCGATCTCGACGGCGACGGGAAGCTCGAGTTCGGCGAGTCGCTGCCGGACGCGAACGTCTTCAAGGCCGCGGCAGCCGCGTTCGCGCTCTATGCGGGCAAGCTCGACCGCTCGAGCAAGGCATGGAAGCCCACCGCATCCGACGCGTTCACCGCGGTCGTCGTGATGGTGCCGACGATGAGCGAGTACTTCGGCCAGTGGAAGGTGTCGCGCTTCGTCCTCGGTGACCGAGCGCAGGGCGACTCGTTCAACGTCGTCTCGCGCCTCTCCGACATCGGCGACATCCTCGGCGGCCTGCGCGTCATCTACGCGGGGATCCGCCCGGCGATCTCGCAGGTCGACCAGCAGCAGGCGGCGCAGACCAAGCGTGAGCTGGACAGCCTGTGGTCGTTCGTGAGCAAGCTTCGCAAGCAGGAGTCGGCGGGCCGCCGATTCACGCCCGCGCAGGCCGACTCGCTGGGGCGCACCGCTCAGGGACGCGCCACCGCCATCGCGGGTCAGGTGACCCAGGCCGCGGCGAGGCTCAAGGTCAAGATCGCGCAGTAGGCATGGTGCGAGCCGTCGCGGCAGCAGTAGCGGTAGGGCTCTGGCTCACCGCTTCGGCTACCGCGGCGGCCCCCGCGCCGTGGAAGCTCGCCGGCGACGCCGAGCTGGCTCTCTCGGATGCCGGTGCGTCGCTGATCCTCGGCGAGCCGGCGACGGCCCGAGCGCAGCTCGAGTCCGCCGAGAGCGCGGTCGCAGCCGTCCTCGACGGCCGCCCGCAGGCGCTTCGGAGCGCGCAGGTCGCGCTGGCCGACGCCGAGTCCGCAGTCGAGCGAGGCGACGAGGCCGCCTTCGCGGCCGCACGTACGGCCGTCTGGACGGCGATCCTGCGTGCGTCGCTGATCGAGGCGACCGATGCGGCGGCAAGAGGTGACGTCACGGAGGCGCGGAGCTGGTTGCTCGTACGCGAGTTCCGGCCGCCGACCCGCTTCTCGCGCGCCGCCGCGGACGCGACCGTCGCGCTCGACGACCTCGCCGCCGGCGAGGTCACGCCGAGGAAGGCGGCTGCGGTGATCCGCCGCGACCTCCTCGACACATACGACTCGCGTCTGCGCACGGCGCTCGACGGGCTGCGGGACGCCGAGGAGCAGGGGTTCACGGCGACGCGCGCGGAGATGGGCGCGCTCGCGCTCGGGTACTGGCGGATCGTCGCACCGGCGTATCGCTCCGCCCGGGGAGCGCGTGCCGAGCGTTCGCTCGACGCCTCCTTCCAGCAGCTCGCCGCGGCCGCAGGCGACGGTTCTGCAGTCGCGCAGACGCTCAGGCGTGTGGACCGCGAGCTTGCGGCCTTCCGCGCCGCGCCGCTCACCGGCGCCGAGGTCATACGCCGCGCCGGCCAGCTCGACCGCTTCCTCCGCCTGGTGCCGATCGAGTACGGGCGAGGCGTGAAGGACGGTCGCGTGACGCTCGAGTTCGAGATCCAGGAGGCCGTGACGTTCCGCGACGGTGCCGCGTCCGCCTTCCACGACCTCCAGCCGAGCCTCGCAGCGCGGAACGCAGCTGCGACGAGGCGGCTGGGCGCTGCCCTGGACTCGCTCGGAACCGATCTCGCGAACGCCGCGCGCGGAGATGCGGTGGCCGATCCCGAGACCGTCAGGACGACGACCGACGACGCGCTCGCGCTGATCGGCACGCTCTACCCGTCGGAGTGGAAGGAAGCCGCGGAGACGGCCGACTTCGACGTCATCGCTGCAACGCTCGACCGCTTGCAGGCCGCGGCCGCTGCGGGTGACTGGAAGCAGGCAGAACAGGCGCGGCTCGAGGCGTACGGCGTCTTCGAGCTCGGGCCGGAGCAGCGGCTCCGCGGGCTCGCGCCCTCGCTCTTCCAGGAGGTCGAGGGCTACTTCTGGTACGGCGCGGAAGGATACGACGGGCTCGTCCAGCTCATCAAGCGGCGCAGCGGAGCCGGGGAGCTCGCGACGACGCGGGCCGCGCTAGACGATGCGTTGACGCGTGCGGAGGAGCGGGTCGGCAGCGGCGCGGGCTCGGACGTCTCGGTCATCACGAACTCGGCGCTCATCGTCTTCCGCGAGGGACTCGAGGCGGTGCTCATCCTCGCCGCACTCATGGCGAGCCTCGTCGGCGACAGGCGCGGCTTCCGCCGACCGATCATGCTCGGCGTCGGCTTCGCGCTCGTCGCGAGCGCGGTGACCTGGGTCATCGCGCAGACGGTCCTGACGTCCCTCGCCCGCTACGGGGAGAAGCTCGAGGCAGTCGTCTCGCTGGTCGCGATCGGCGTCCTCCTGCTGATCCTCAACTGGTTCTTCCATCGCATGTACTGGCAGGAGAACCTCCAGAACCTCCACCAGCGCAAGAAGCGTGTGCTCGCCGGCGCGGGCCTGTCGCTCGCCGCGGCCCAGGTCGTGGGCCTCGTGCTGCTCGGCTTCACGAGCGTCTATCGCGAGGGGTTCGAGACCGTGCTCTTCCTCCAGGCGATGACGCTGGAGGCGGGGGCGCTGACCGTGCTCCAGGGAGTCGCCCTCGGGCTCGCCGGCGTGGCCGGGGTGTTCGTCCTCGTCATCGGGCTCGAGCGCAAGCTGCCGCACAAGAAGCTGCTCATCGCAACGGGTGTGCTGATCACGGGCGTGCTCGTGGTCATGGTCGGGACGACGGTGCAGACCCTGCAGAAGGTCGGCTGGCTCGGTGTGACCCCGATCGAAGGCCTCGAGCTCCCCTACTGGGTCGGTCTCTGGTTCGGCGTCTTCCCCACCTGGCAGGGCCTCATCGCACAGGTGGCTGCGGTCGTGTTCGTCGCCGGCAGCTACGTCGCCGCGGAGGGAATGCGGAAGCGGAGCCGCGCGAAGCTCGTGACGCCCGGCGCGCCCGCTGCCGCGCTCGACTCGGAGCTCCTCGGACAGGCGGCGACCGCGGAGCGCGAAGAGCACGAAGACCGAGCCGAAGTGCCCTCGATCGCCTAGCCGCGACGTCCCGCGGCGTTTTCAGCGCCGACATCCGCTCCCGGCATCAGTATCCGGTGATCCCGAGCTCTGGAGGAGCGGCCTATGAATGCGACCGTCTGGATCATCTATCTCGCCGTGTACGTCCTCGCCGTCGCGGGGATGTGGATGGCCTTCGTCAAAGCGGGCGAGGAGGGATGGAAGGCAATCATCCCGATCTACAACACGCTCGTCCTGCTCCGGCTCATCGGGCGCGAGTGGTGGTGGATCCTGTTGTTGCTGATCCCGATCGTCAACATCGTCGTCTGGATCATCATCTGCCTCGACACCGCGAGGAGCTACGGCCGCGGAACCGGCTTCGGCATCGGCCTCGCGCTCCTGCCGCTCATCTGGTGGCCGATCCTCGGCTTCGGAAGCGACACGTACAAGGGCCCGCGCGGAGCCCCAGCCGCCGTCCCCGCCTGAGCCCGGGCACGACGCCGCCGGAACGTCACGCGTCCGGCGGCGTCGCCCACTCCTGGCAGTGCGGGCAGTACCAGGTGCCGCGGCCGCCGGCGCGCGTCTTCGCGATCGGCGTCCGGCAGCGCGGGCACGGCTCTCCTTCGCGACCGTAGACACGGAACTCGCGCTGCATCTCCCCGGCCGCCCCGTCCGGCCGCGCGTAGTCGCGAAGCGTCGAGCCCTGGCGCTCGATCCCGAGCCGTAGCGAGGCGCGGATCGCGCGGTGGAGCCGTCGGGCCTCGTCGTGGTCGAGGCTCGCAGCAGGGCGCAGCGGGTGGAGCCGCGCGCGCCAGAGCGCCTCGTCCGCGTAGATGTTCCCGAGGCCCGCGACGACGCGCTGGTCGAGGAGAACGGCCTTGAGCGGCGCGCGGCGCCTCGCGAGCTGTCCGGCGAGCCACGTGCTCGTGAAGCCGGGCTCGAGCGGCTCGGGTCCGTTCTTCCCCGTGATGTACGGCTCGAGCTCGTCCGCCGCGACGACGAGCCACGTTCCGAACCGCCGCACGTCGCGGTAGACGAGGCGCGTGCCGTCCTCGAGCTCCACCACCGCCCGTTCGTGGCTCGTGGGCTCGAACGCGAAGCTCCCGGTCATGCGCAGGTGGACGAGGAGCGCGCCGCCGCCCTCGAGGCGCACGACGAGGTACTTCCCGCGCCGCTCGACCGCGACCACGCGCTCGCCCTGGAGCTCGGCGGCCACCTCGCGCGGGTCGAGCGGCCGCGTGAGTCGCGGGTCGAGGATGTCCACGGCCGCAAACGTGCGGCCCTCGAGCCGCGGAGCGAGCTGGCCGCGAATCGTCTCGACCTCGGGCAGCTCCGGCACGAGGCGCTACTCGACGACGTCGAGGAGGATCCCGTGCGCTCTCGGCGGGTCGTCGCCGATCTCGTACGCGTCGAGCACGGCGGTCCTCGCGCGCTCGGCCGACGCCTCGTCGCGCGCGTGGATCTCAGCCAGGACGTCTCCGTCCGCGACCTCGTCGCCGCGTTTCGCGCGCACGACCACGCCGACCGAGTGGTCGATCGAGTCCTCCTTCGTGCGACGCCCCGCCCCGAGCTCGAGCGCGGCGATGCCCACCGCAAGTGCGCCGAGCTTCGTGACGACGCCGGCTCGCGGAGCCCTGACCTCCGTGACGATCGGAGCAGTCGCAAGCCTGGCGAGATCCGGGTCGCCGCCCTGTGCGCGGATCCACCCCTCGTACGCGTCGAGCGCCGAGCCGTTCAACATTGCCTCCTGCGCGCGGCGCCGGCCCTCCTCGAGGTCGAGCTCGAGGTCCGACAGCGCGAGCAGGCGTGCGCTCGCCTCGAGGACGAGCTCCGTGAAATCCGGCGGGCCGGTGCCCGTGATCGTCGCGACGGCCTCCCGGATCTCGAGCGCATTGCCGACGGCAAACCCGAGCGGCTGCTCCATGTCCGTCAGCAGGCACACGACCTCGCGACCTGCCCGGCGGCCGAGGTCGACCATCTGGTCGGCGAGGATGCGCGCGTCCTCGAGCGTCTTCATGAACGCGCCGTCCCCCACCTTGACGTCGAGGACGATCGCGTCTGCTCCCGCGGCGATCTTCTTGGACATGATCGACGAGGCGATCAGCGGGACGATGTCCACGGTGGCGGTCACGTCGCGCAACCCGTACAGGTCCTTGTCGGCGGGCACGAGGTTCGCCGAGGTGCCGATGATCGCGAGTCCGACGTCGCGCACCTGCGCGACGAACTCCTCGGTCGTCAGCTCGACCTTGAAGCCCGGGATGGACTCGAGCTTGTCGAGCGTGCCGCCCGTGTGCCCGAGCCCGCGCCCGCTCATCTTCCCGAACGGGACGCCGCATGCCGCCACGACTGGACCGACTGCGATCGAGGTCTTGTCCCCCACGCCGCCCGTCGAGTGCTTGTCCACGACCCGGCGCCCGAGCTCCGACCCGAGGTCGAGCGTCTCGCCGGAGCGGATGAACGCGTCCGTCAGGGCGTAGGTCTCGCGGCCGCTGAGCCCCTTGAAGAAGACGGCCATGCACCACGCCGCCATCTGGTAGTCGGGAATCTCCCCGGACGCGTACCCGCCGATGAGCGCGTAGATCTCGTCCGGCGAGTGCTCCTCGCCGTCGCGCTTGCGCTCGATGAGGTCGGCGGCGCGGATCACGAGCCCACGCTCAGAGCTCGATCTGCCGGCCGGGGAGCTTCCGGCCCGGCGACTTGCCGCCGAGCCACGCGTTCACGGTGAACCCGACGTCGGAGAGCTCGCCGTCCTCGTGCACGCGACCCGCGGCGTTTCGACCTGCCGCGTAGGCGAGCAGCAGCGCGTGCTCGCGGGAGTGGTCGGTCGACGGCGTCGTCGGGTCGCACCCGTGGTCCGAGGTGATCACGAGGAGGTCGCCCGTCTGCATCGCCTCGAGGATGTCCGGCAGTCGCCGATCGAAATCCTGCAGGCAGCGATGGAAGTTCACCGGGTCGTTCCGGTGGCCCCAGAGCATGTCCGTCTCGACGAGGTTGACGAAGACGAAGCCGCTCTCGATCTCGCCGAGCAGCTCGACCGTGCGCGAGATGCCCTCCACGTTCGACTTCGTCGGGCTCGACTCGTCGATGTCCTGGCCAGCGAAGATGTCCGAGATCTTCCCGACGCCGTAGACCGTGCTCCCTGCCTCCCGGATCGTCGTCAGGTAGTTCGGGCGCGGCGGCTCGAGCGAGAAGTCGTGACGGTTCGGCGTACGCTCGTAGTGGCCGGGCTCACCGGTGAACGGCCGCGCGATCACGCGCCCGACCGCGTGCCGGCCGGTGAGGATCTCGCGGGCGATCTTCGAGCCCTCGTACAGCTCCTCGAGCGGAATCGTGCTCTCGTGCGCGGCGATCTGGAAGACCGAGTCCGCCGACGTGTAGACGATCCACTTGCCCGTCCGCTGGTGCTCCTCGCCGAGCTCCTGGATGATCTCCGTCCCCGACGCGGGCGTGTTGCCGAGGACGCCGCGGCCGGTGCGGTTCATGAACGGGTCGATGACGTCGTCCGGGAACCCGTGCGGGTACGTCGGGAACGCCGTCGGCGTGACGATTCCCGTCATCTCCCAGTGTCCCGTCGTCGTGTCCTTGCCCTTCGAGCGCTCGAGGAGCCGCCCGGCTACCGCGGGGGCTCCGGGCTGCGGCGGGCAGCCCTCGAGCGGCATCACGTTCCCGAGCCCGAGCGCCTCCATGTTCGGGAGGTCGAGGCCACCCACCGCCTTCGCCACGTTGCCGAGCGTGTTCGAGCCCTCGTCCCCGTATTCCGCGGCGTCGGGCAACTCTCCGGCCCCGACCGCGTCGAGGACGATCACGCACGCACGGGGCACTACGGTGCCGCCGCCAGGCAACGAGGCGATTGCGCGTGCGTGAGGGGTCGGTTCGGCACCGCGCTATTCTACGACCGCTTTGGACGCAGCCCTCGGGATCGTTCTGCTCGCCCTGTACATCACGGGCGTCGTCGTGCTCGCCGCCGGCGTGACGTACGCCGCGATCAAGATCTTCCCGACGAAGGACCGGACGAAGAAGGACAGCGGCGACCAGCCGCCGCCCGCGGACGACGGCACCGGAGCCGGCCGCCTCTTCCGACGCGCGAAGCGCGAAGCGACGAGCTAGCCGCTACGCGACGGACGCGGCCAGCGCGTCGTCGAGCGGCGTGTACTCGAAGCCGTGCGCCTCGGCGACGGCCTCGTACGTCACGCGGCCGCCCACGACGTTCACCCCGCGGGCGAGCGCCGGGTCGAGGTGGATCGCGCCGACGACGCCGAGCTCGGCGATCGCCTCGACATACGGGAGCGTGACGTTCGTCAGCGCGCGCGTGGACGTGATCGGCACCGCGCCGGGCATGTTCGCGACGCAGTAGTGGATCACGCCGTCGACCGTGTACACCGGATCGTCGTGCGTCGTCGGGCGCGACGTCTCGGCGCAGCCGCCCTGGTCGATGGCCACGTCGACGAGCACCGAGTCCTCCTTCATCGCGCCCAGCATCTCCCGGGTGACGAGCTTCGGCGCCAGCGCACCGGGGATGAGCACGGCACCGATGACGAGATCAGCCTCCTTCAGCGACTCCTCGACCTGGAGCGACGACGACATGAGCAGCGTGACGCGACCGCTCAGGATCTCCTCGAGATGGCGCATGCGGTCGACCGAGCGCTCGAGGATCGTCACCTGCGCGCCCAGGCCGAGCGCGATGACGGCGGCGTTGTAGCCGACGATGCCGCCGCCGATGACTACGACGCGGCCCTGGGCCACGCCGGCGACGCCGCCGAGCAACAGGCCTCGGCCGCCCTTCGGCTTCTCCAGGTGGTGGGCGCCCGCCTGCGGCGCGAGGCGGCCGGCGATCTCGCTCATCGGAGCGAGCAGCGGTAGAGCTCCCCGGTCCGTCTCCACGGTCTCGTAGGCGATCGCGGTGATGCCGGAGTCGACGAGCGCGCGCGTCAGGGGCTCGTCGGCCGCGATGTGCAGGTACGTGAAGAGCGTCAGCCCGGAGCGCAGGCGCGGATACTCCGGCGCGATCGGCTCCTTCACCTTGAGCAGCAGCTCGGCGCGCTCCCAGACGTCGTCGACCGAGGCGATCGTGGCGCCAGCCCGCTCGTAGGTGGCGTCCGGAAACGCGCTCCCCACCCCGGCGCCCTCCTCGACGAGGACCTCGTGCCCGCCCTGGACGAGCTCGCGGGCACCGGCGGGCGTCAGGGCGACGCGGTACTCCTGCGGCTTGATCTCCTTCGCGACGCCGATGCGCATGGCGGCAGGACGATACAGGGGAGAACTAGGCCCGCGCGAGCCGTTCCACGAGCGCACGCTCGGCAGGCGTGAACCACGGGGGCGAGCCTGCACCGGCGTTCTCGGCGACCCGTTCCGGGCGTGAGGTGGCGGGGATCGCGAGATCCACTCGCGGGTCGGAGAGCGCCCACTTGAGCAACGCCTGGGGCCAGGTCTCGACGCCGAACCCACGCAGCGGCTCGAGCTCGCGCGCAGGCGGCTCGCGCCGCAGCCGGGCGCCGTCGCTTCCACCCAGCGGACGCATCACGATCACCGCGATGCCCTGCTCCTCGGCGAGCGGCAGGATCCTCGACTCGGCTTCGCGCTCGAGCGGGTTGAGGGGGATCTGCACCGTGTCGAACCTGCCGGTTGCGAGCGCTGCCTCGAGCTCGCCGAACGAGCCTGGGCTCCAGTGCGTGACGCCGACGCGGTCGACGCGGCCTGCATCCCGCTCCTGCTCGATCCAGCCGAGATGCTCCCTCCACGCGACGAGGTTGTGGATCTGCTCGATCTCGACGCGGCCGAAGTACCGGCGCTGCGCCTCGTACTGCAGCCGGCCCTCGTCGACGCTCGGCGTCCAGATCTTCGTGGCGACCGTCGCGTCGGCACGGTGATCGGCGAGCGCGGCCCCCAGCGCCTCTTCCGAGCCGTACATCGGGGACGTGTCGAAGACCGTCGCCCCCGAGTCGAGCGCCGCGGCGGCGAGCCCGCGTGCGAGCGCCGTGTCGTCGCGGAACGTCTCGAACGTGCCGAGGCCGACCACCGGCCCGAGCCTGCGCTGCTCCATGACGTCAGGGCGCGTGGGCGCCGGCGTGGTCCACGAGGGCGAGCGTGACGTCCACCATCGCCTCGAGGTCCGAGACCGCGATGTGCTCGTCGGGCGTGTGGATCTCCATCATCCCGTTCGCGAGATTGACGCACTCGAGCCCACGCGCGTTGAACACGTTCGCATCGGCACCGCCTCCGGAGAGCGCGTATCGCGGCTGGAAGCCGCACGTCGAGAGGGCGCTCGCCGCCAGCTGCACCGCCGGGTCGCTCTCCCGGAAGCGGTAGCCCGGAAAGCTCGGCCGGACCTCCGACTCGAGCTCGCACTCGCCCAGGCTCGCGGCGAACGCTGCCGTCTCCAGCATCTCGCGCATGAGCTCGGTCGCCTTGCTCTCGTCGTGGGAACGGATCTCGGCCTCGAACGAGCACCACTCGGGGACGACGTTGCGGGCGGTTCCGCCGTTGATCACGCCGACGTTCGCACTCGTCTCCTCGTCGATCCGCCCGAGCCTGAAGTCCGCGATCGCGCGGGCGGCGGCCGCGACGGCCGAGCGACCCTCCTCCGGGAACATGCCGGCGTGTGCCGACCGGCCGTGGAAGCGGAGATCGAGGACGTAGGCGTGCGGCGAGCCGAGCACGATCTCGCCGATCGACGTCCCCTGGTCGTAGACGAAACCGGTGCGGGCGAGGAGCTTCGTGTGGTCGAACGCGGCCGCGCCCTGAAGCCCGACCTCCTCCTTCGGCGTGAAGACGAGCTCGATGCCGGCGTGCGGCGTTCCCTCCCGGAGAATCCGGCGCACCGCCTCCAGCATCACGACGACCGCGGCCTTGTTGTCGGAGCCAAGAATCGTTCCCCCCGCGTTCCGGACGATGCCGTCCTCGACGACCGGCTCGAGGCGTCCGTCGAGCGGGACCGTGTCGGTATGCGCACAGAGGAAGATCGGGTCGCCGTGCCCATTCTCGCCCGGAATGCGGCAGTAGATGCTCCCCGCCGTGCCCTCGAGCACGGCGGCGGTGTCGTCCTCGTCCCACTCGAGGCCGAGATCGGTCAGGTACTCGCCGATGCGGTCCGTCACCGCCCGCTCCTGCCCGGACGGGCTCGGCGTCGCGCAGAGCTCGAGAAACAGGTCGAGCATGGGCGAGGTCAGCTCGGGTTGCTCCACGCGACGAATCCTACGAGCGCCACGCGCTAGCTCGGGATTGCCATAATCGCCGCTAGCTCATGTTCGTTCCATCGCTTACCGCGATGACGGGTGTGCTTCTTGTCTCAGATTGGTTTCGAACGGGTATCTGGGACGACGGAGACCTGAACGAACAGCCTCACACCATCCAAGCGCAGACCGCGCCGTCGTGTCTGCAGAAAGGACGGACAAAGTGAGAAAACGAGCAGTGCTTGTTGTAGGAGGGCTGACGAGCGCTCTTGCTCTACTCGTGGCAATGACGGTCGCGGGGACCGGGAGCGCGGGACCCGACGCGCTGTCGCAGGCGAACGTCAAGCCGCCCAAGGTCGCGAACGCCAAGGCGATAAAGGCGAGGTACGGCGGAAGGACGATCACGTTCATCGGGGACAACATCGGGCTGACGCACAAGCGCGACCTCGCGCTCGCGAAGCGGTTTCAGGCCGACACGGGGATCAAGGTCAAGGTGATCCCGCATCCGGCGGCCTCAACCGACTCGTACGCGCAGCTCGCGCGGCTCTTCTCGTCGAAGTCGTCGTCGGTCGACGTGATGATGCTCGACGTCGTCTGGCCCGGCGCCTTCGCGCCCTTCCTCGTGAACCTCAAGCCCGCGCTCTCCAAGGAGGCGAAGCTGCACTCCCAGGGGATCATCAAGGGCGCGACGTTCAGCGGGAAGCTCGTGGCCATGCCGTACTTCGGCGACTACGGAATCCTCTACTACCGCACCGACCTGCTCAGGAAGTACGGCTACCGCTCCCCGCCCACGACCTGGGCGCAGCTCGGGGCCATGGCGAAGAAGATCCAGGACGGTGAGAGCGGGTCGAACCCCGACTTCGCCGGATTCGTCTACCAGGGCAACTCGTACGAGGGCCTGACGTGCGATGCGCTCGAGTGGATCGCCTCGAGTGGCGGTGGTCACTTCATCGACGGCGGCAAGGCGTCGATCAACAACGCGAGGGCCGCCGCCGCCCTGAACCTCCAGCGGAGCTGGGTCGGCAACATCGCCCCGCGCGGCGTCACCTCGTACCAGGAGACCGAGGCGCACGAGGCCTTCGCGGCGGGCAACGCTGCGTTCATGCGTAACTGGCCGTACGCCTACTCCGTGAGCCAGGCAGGCGCCGTGAAGGGCAAGTTCGACGTTGCGGTCCTTCCGCACACCGGGAGGAACCCGTCCGTCGGAACCGCCGGCGGCTGGCTTCTCGGCGTCTCGAGGTACTCGAAAAACGTGCCGGTCGCGACGGAGTTCGTCCGCTACATGACGAGCCCCGGGGCGCAGAAGTTCATGGCCATCTACAGCACGAACCCGCCCACGATCCCGGCGGTTGCCAAGGATCCGGCGGTCGTCAAGGCCAACCCCTGGCTGAAGCCGAGCATCGCGAACGTGGCCCGGGTGACCCGCCCGACACAGCTCGGCGCGAAGTATCAGCAGGGCTCGCAGGCGATCTACCAGGGCATCAACCAGATCCTCAACGGGCAGGACGCGAAGAACATCCTCCCGAGGATCGAACAGCAGCTCAACCGCCTGCTTGGCCGGTAGGCGGCCCAGGACGGTGCCGGACGGGACCGAGGACAGGAGCGCGAGCTCCTGTCCTCCCCCACGGGTAAACCGACCGTGAGCGCGACGCAGCAGGACGTGCGTGTGGAGCGCGCAAGGCGTCGCCGCTCGAGCCGACTGCACCGCAAGCAAACGCGGCTCGCGTGGATGCTGCTGCTCCCCGCCCTGGCGGTGGTCGCGCTCGTCGCGATCTACCCGCTCGGCCTCACCGTCTGGCAGAGCTTCACGAACGAGCAGTTCCTCGCTGGCCTCCAGCCGGTCGAGTTCGTCGGTCTCGACAACTACCGCAACCTGATCAACGACCCGTTCTGGTGGGACTCCGTCTGGCTGACCTTGAAGTTCACGGTGATCACGGTCTCCTTCGAACTCGTGCTCGGAATGATCATCGCCCTCGTCGTGAACTCCGGCTTCAAGGGCCGGGGCGTCATGCGGGCGGTCATGCTCGTGCCGTGGGCGATCCCCACCGTCGTTGCAGCGCAGATGTGGCGCTGGATGTACAACGACATCTTCGGGGTCATTAACGACTTCCTCATCCGGATCCACGTGATCGACAAGGGCGTCGCGTGGATCGCGGAGCCGAGCACGGCGCTCGCATCGGTCTGCGTCGTCGACATCTGGAAGACGACACCTTTCGTCGCCCTGCTCCTGCTCGCCGGGCTCCAGGTCATCCCGACGGAGCTCTACGAGGCGGCGGACGTCGACGGCGTCGGCAAGTGGCACCAGTACTGGCGGATCACCTTCCCGCTCCTCCTCCCCGCCATCCTCGTCACGGTCATCTTCCGGACGCTCGACGCGCTCCGCGTCTTCGACGTCTTTTACGTGTTCTTCGGCAGTCGCCCCGACACACAGACGATGGCGATCTTCGACCAGAACACCATCGTCACCATCGGGGACGTCGGCTACGGCGCGGCGATCAGCGTCGCGATCTTCCTGATCATCTCGTTGTTCGTCGTCATCTACACCACCGTGCTCCGGGTGGAGGAACGGTGACCGTCGCCGCCGAGGCCGAACGGGCGGAGCGCGTGAAGGCGCTCGCGGCGCGACGGCGCGCCGAGCGGCGCTCCTTCAAGCGCATCGCGAAGCGGATCCCGTTCTACCTGCTGATCGGCGTGATCTTCGTGTTCGCGCTCTTCCCGTTTTACTGGGCGCTGCGATCAGCCTTCATGCCGGATGACGAGCTCTTCCTCACGCCGGTCAAGTACATCCCGACCGATCCGACGCTCGCGCACTTCCGCGACGTGCTGAGCAACAGCAACTTCCAGGACGCATTCGTGAATTCGACGATCGTCGCCACCTCGGTGACGCTGCTCGCGCTCGCGATCGGCTCTCTCGCCGCGTACGCGCTCGGACGCTTCAACTTCCGCGGTCGCACGGCCACGCTGTACCTGATGCTCTCGATGACGATCTTCCCGCAGATCGCCATCCTCGGAGCGCTCTACACGTCCATCAACAAGCTCGGGCTGTACAACACCCTCGGGTCGCTGATCTTCACGTACATGATCTTCACCCTGCCGTTCACGATCTGGGTGCTGACGAGCTTCATGCGCGCGCTCCCGAAAGACCTCGAGGAAGCGGCGTACATCGACGGAGCCACGCCGCTGCAGGTCTTCTACCGCGTGATGCTGCCGCTCCTCGCCCCGGCCCTCGTCACGACCGGGCTGCTCGCGTTCATCGCCGCCTGGAACGAGTTCCTGTTCGCTCTGTCGTTCACCGCGACACCCGACAAGCGCACCGTGCCCGTCGCAATCGTGAACGTGACCGGTGAATCGGGCAGCGCGTTCCAGACGCCCTGGGGCCAGATCATGGCCGCGACAGTCCTCGTCACGCTGCCTCTGATCGTCATGACCCTCGTCCTGCAGCGGAGGATCCTCGCCGGGCTGACGGCAGGCGCCGTCAAGGGCTGATCAGATCGCGAGACGGGTCTCCGGGTCGAAGAAGTAGAGCCGCCCGGTATCCACGGCCAGCTTGGCCTTCGAGCCCTCGGTGATCTTCGTCTTCGGATCGACGCGCGCGACGAGCCGCGTGCCGTTCACTGCAGTGCCGGCGCCCGCCGCGCTCAGCGCGGGGTCGCTTCCCTCCGCCACGCCGGCGATCACGCCGACGGCCGAGACCGTGAAGTAGACGAGCACCTCGGCGCCGAGCAGCTCCGTGTAGTCGCAGGTCGTCTCGATGGCCTGGCCGGCGTCCGGATCCACCTCCGTGTCCTCGATGTCCTCGGGCCGGATCCCGAGCAGGATGCTGCGCCCCACGTGCTTTCCGAGATCCGGATGGCTCCGCGCGACCGACTCGTCGATGTTCAGTGCGTGCTCGCCGAAGGTCACGGAAAGCCCACCGTTCGACGCTGCGAGCTCCGCCTCGATCATGTTGATCGACGGCGATCCGATGAAGCCGGCGACGAACTCGTTCACGGGGCGCTCGTAGAGACCCTGTGGCGTCGCGACCTGCTGGAGGCGCCCGCTCTGCATGACGGCGACACGGTCGCCGAGCGTCATCGCCTCTGTCTGGTCGTGCGTGACGTAGACGGTCGTGACGCCGAGGCGGCGCTGCAGGTCGTGGATCTCGCCGCGCATCTGTACCCGGAGCTTCGCGTCGAGGTTCGAGAGCGGCTCGTCCATGAGGAACGCGCGCGGGTTGCGGACGATCGCGCGACCCATGGCGACGCGCTGGCGCTGACCGCCGGAGAGCGCCCTCGGCTTCTTGTCCAAGAACTCGTCGATCTGCAGGATCGCCGCCGCCTCCTCCACCTTCTTCCTGATCTCGTCCTTCGGCAGCTTCCGGTACTTGAGGCCGAAGGCGAGGTTCTCCGCGACGGTCATATGTGGATAGAGCGCGTAGTTCTGGAAGACCATCGCGATGTCGCGCTCCTTCGGGGTCAGATCGTTGACGACCTGATCGCCGATCGAGATCGTCCCTTCGCTGATCTCCTCGAGGCCGGCGAGCATCCGGAGCGCAGTCGTCTTGCCGCAGCCCGACGGCCCCACGAACACCATGAGCTCGCCGTCCTCGATCCCGAGCTCGAGCCCGTCGACGGCGAGAGTGCCGTCGTCGTAGATCTTCGACACCTCGTCGAAGACGATCTCCGCCACGTCCGTAATCGTTCCACATGGCGTAGACGCGCAAACGGAGCGCGTCGCTGGCTCAGGCGACGAGGACGACTGCGCCTTCGGCCGGCTCGAGCGCGAGCCCGTGGGTCACGCGCTCGCCGTCCCGCCGCTGGTCGGTGCCGAGCGCGACCGTCCCGGCCACGTCCTCGAGCTCGATCGGGCTCGCGCCGAGATTGATCGCGACGACCACGCCGTCCCCGCGTCGCCACGCCCACGCGCCCTCGGGTGCAGGTACCTCGGAATACGAGCCCCCGGAGAGCGCCGGTACGCGCTTACGCAGCGCGATCAGGTCGCGCGTGAAGTGCAACGTGGAACCGGGACCGACGTGCTGCTCCTCGACGTTCCGACTCGTGTCGGCCAGCGGGAGCCACGGATCGGTCCAGCCGCCGCCGCGCGTCCACGGCATCGGTGTTCGGCCCGGGTCGCGCGACGGCGTCGCGCAGTCGAGCTCGCGGTCGGGCGGGACCCGACCGTTGGCGAGCGCGAGCTCGTCCCCGTAGTAGAGAACGGGCGTGCCGCGCAGCCCGAGGAGCACGAGGAGCGCGCAGCGGGCGAGCCTCTCGTCGCCTCCGCACCAGCGCGTCGTCAGGCGGCCGGCGTCGTGGTTCGAGCCCGCCCAGCAGGGCCAAGCACCCGCCGGGAGCGCGACCTCAGCAGCCGCCACCGCAGCCCGTAGCGATCCCGCGTCGAAGTCCGCGTGCAGGAGCCCGAAGTTGAAGGCCAGGTGGAGCTCGTCGCCGTTCCGGCCGTAGAAGCTCGCCCACGCGGCCGGGTCGAGCACGTACGCCTCGCCGAGGAGCAGCCGCTCGGGCTCGTAGGTCGCCGCGAGCCGGCGCCAGTCGCGCAGGATCCCATGCGTCTCCGGCCGGTTCATGGAGTAGACGTTCTCCACCCCGCTGCCGTCCGGCCGCGGTGGATCGTCCCGGAGGTCGCGGTCCTTGACGAGCGCGTGTGCCACGTCGATGCGGAAGCCGGCGACCCCGCGGTCGAACCAGAAGCGGAGGATGCGCTCGAACTCCGTGCGCACGTCCGGGTTCCACCAGTCGAGATCGGGCTGCCCGGCTGCGAAGTTGTGGAAGTAGTAGCGCCCGCTCTCCTCGTCGAGCGTCCACGCAGGGCCGCCGAAGATCGAGCGCCAGTTGTTCGGGATCTCGTCCGCCCAGAGGTAGAACTCCGGCCTCTCCCTGAACCACGCGTGGCGGTTCGAGGTGTGGTTCGGAACGAGGTCGAGGACGATCCGGATCCCTCGCTTGCCCGCGTCCGCGATGAGGCGGTCCAGGTCGGCGAGCGTCCCGAGGTCGTCGTGGATGCCGAGGTAGTCGGCTACGTCGTATCCCCAGTCGACGTTCGGCGACGGGTGGACCGGGCTCAGCCAGAGGCCGTCGACGCCGAGCCACTCGAGATGGTCGAGCTTGGCGGTGACGCCCGCGAGGTCGCCGATCCCGTCTCCGTTCGAGTCCGCGAAGGAGCGGACGTACGCCTGGTAGAGGACGCCGCCCTGCCACCAGGGTTCGATCGACGTCACGGCGTGGGTCGGGCGGTGGGTCAGTCCTGCGCCGACTCGAGCAGCGCCGAGTGGACGGCGTAGGCGCAGTCCGCGAGCCGGTACGCGAGCTGCGCGATGTCGCGCCCCTCGACCGCGGGCACGAACACGACGCCGCTCCGGTTCACGTTGAAGCGCTCCTCGGCCACGATCCGCTCGGCGGTCTCGAGCCAGGCGGGCGACGCTCCGAGCGCGCGTGCCTTGCCGACCGCGTCACCGCGGTCGTCGAGGTCATAGCGCCACTGCCGCTTGCGGACGACGATCTCGACCGGAGTCTCGTCCGCGTACGTGAGTTCGCGCGTGACGACGCGCGTCGCTGTCTCGGCCCAACATGACGTATCACTCAGGTGGCGGCGAACGGCGTCGAGCTCCGCGACGGTCACCTTCGGCACGGTAGCCGACGCGCTAGAGCTCCGCAGCGACGCGGCAGCTCTCCTGCCGCGGGCCGCTCGAGCGGACGACGAGGCTGTCGCGGCCGTAGAGGTCGCGCACGGTCCGGCGGAGCCGGACCGTGCCGCTCCCGGAGGTGCGCAGGACCCCGCGGTATGCGATCCGCCGCTCGTGCAGGAAGATCACGCGCCACGGCGAGCCGCTCCGCCCGGTGCGGATCCTGAGCTCGACCCGGATCGAGCCGTCGTCGGAGCGTGCGCGCAGCGTGGTCTCGCTGCCGCGCGAGCAGGTGCCCGTCTTGCGCACCTCGCGGTCGTCGTCGTCGGCTGCTGCTGCGCCCAGGGGGGTGGCGAGCATGACAGCCAGGGTCGCGACGGCGACCGCGAGCTTCCGTGCGCTGCGCAGGCTCACCTTGCGATCGTGCCGGTGCTCACGCGCGGCCGCAATCGGACATCGGTCCTAGGACCCGCCGCGCGCGAGGCCGTTGCGCTGGGCCCAGAGCGCGGCCTGCGTCCGGTCGGTGACGCCGATCGTCCGGAACACGCTGGTCAGGTGCGCCTTCACCGTCTTCTCGCTGATCGCGAGGCGCTGCGCGATCAGCTTGTTGGGCAAGCCCTCCGCGACCATCGCGAGCACCTCGCGCTCGCGCTCGGAGAGCGCATCGGCCTCCGACGGCGCGCGGCGGGCGCTCAGGAGTGCGCGGGCGGCCTTCGGGTCGAGAGGAGCGTCGCCGCGCGCCGCGGCGTGGATCGCCTTCGAGAGCTCCGCCGGCTCGGCGTCCTTCAGGAGGTAGCCGGCCGCGCCGGCGTCGAGCGCGGCGAGGATGCGCTCGCGGTCGGAGAACGACGTGAGGACGACGACGGCGATGTCCGGGTGGGCCGCCCTGATGCGCCGTGTCGCCTCGATCCCGTCGAGCACGGGCATCTCGAGGTCCATGAGCACGACGTCGGGCGCTCGCTCGCCGCTGAGCTCGACCGCCTCCTCCCCGTTCGCGGCTGCTCCGACGAGCTCGACGTCCTCGAACGTCGCGACGAGCTGGGTGAGCCCCGTTCGCACGACTGCGTGGTCGTCGGCAATGACGACGCGGATCACGCCGGTACCTCGAGCACGAATCGGGTCCCCTGCCCGGGCGCGCTCTCGACCGCGACCGTGCCGTCCATGCGCCCGGCGAGATCCTCGAGGAGCGAGAGCCCGACGTGGCCCTCCGCTCGGCGCCGCTCGCGCGTCTCCGGCGTGAAGCCGGAGCCGTCGTCCGTTACCTCGAGGCGCACGAAACCGTTCCGGCGCTCGAGCCGCACCTCGATGCGAGACGCGTCCGCATGCTTCTCGACGTTGCGGAGCGCTTCGCCCGCGGCTCGGTAGACGAGCTGCTCCGTGTCAGCGGGGAGATCGAGGTCGTCCTCGACGTCCACCGCGACCGCGACGCCGTGTGTGGGGAAGGGCGCGACCAGGTCCGTGAGCGCGGCATCGAGGCCCGCAGCGCGGAGGTTCGGAGGGTGGATCTCGACGAGCAGGGACCGGATCCTGCGCATGCTGTCACGCGTCCCGGTGGCAGCCTCCTGCAGCGTGTCGCGGACGTCCGGCGGCGTGCGCGAGTCAGCCTTGTCCGCGGCCGCGCTGAGCGAGTAGGAGATCCCCGCAAGATCCTGCACGACGCCGTCGTGGAGATCCCCGGCAATCCGGCGGCGCTCGTCGTCCGACGCCTCGACCGCCGTGACGAGGAGTGCCTCCCTGTCTCGTTGGCTCCGTCGCAGGCGCCCTGCGAGCCTCCAGGCGAGCGGGACCTGCGTGAGCCAGAGGAGCACGAGGCTTCCGAGCAGGAGGGCCGCGAACGGCAGCCAGATGCGGCGGCCCGTCGACGCGACCTCGCTGGCGCGCTGGTACGTCTCGAAGAGGAGCGGCGTGCCGTCCGGCGTGCGGATCGGGAGATACACCTCGTACAGCTCCCCCAGTCCCTGCTCGAAGCGGTTCTCCGGCCCCGAGAGGTCGCTGAGCTCCGCACGCGCGGCTCCTGTCTCGAGAACGCGGAGCTCAGACTCGTCGAGCGGGTGCACTGCGCCGATGAGACGCGGCTCGTCCGAGTAGACGATGCGCCCGTTCTGCGTCCAGATCTTCACGCGGACGATGCGCTCGCCGAGTACCCGTTCCTGCACGAGCGTGTCGACGGTCTCGAGCGCGTCCCGGTCGCCCTGGACGATCTCGTCGCGGAGCTCTGGCTCGACGATCCCCTGCCCGGAAAGCACGGCGAACTGGCGCGCGTCGCGAACGGCCTCGTTCCGGCCGAGGTCCCGGAGCACGGCGACCGAGCCGACGAGGAAGACGGCGAGCGCCACGAACCCGGCGAGGGCGAACTTGGCGACGTCCCCGAAGACGGAGGACGTGTCGTAGCGAGTGTCAGCGTCGGGCATGGCGTACGACCAGGTCCAATTGTGGCCGGGACCAGCCCGCGGCCATCCTCGAACGGTCATGCACAAGGAAGAACGGAAGGAGACACCGTGAAGAGATGGAGCGCCTGGACAGCCGCAGTGCTTGCGATCACCGCGGCGGCACTGGCTCTGGTGCCTGCCGGGCTCGCGAAGGACGGCGACATCCTCGTAGCCGGCACGTGTACCGGGTCGACGACGTCGAAGATCAAGCTGAGCCCCGAGAACGGCCGCATCGAGGTCGAGTTCGAGGTCGATCAGAACCGGAACGGAGTTCGCTGGAATGTGAGGCTGCTCCAGAACGGCAGGGCGATCGCCCGCCTCGCGCGGGTGACGAGGGCTCCGAGCGGATCGTTCGAGGCGCGGGTCGTGGCGCCCAACCGCGCCGGAGCGGACTCGTTCCGCGCACGCGCGACGAGCCCGTCGGGCGGCGTCTGCACCGCCCGCGCGACATTCGCGTGACGCAGTCGCGCACCGAACCCCACCAACACGGAAGGAGTACTTGATGTCACGGAAACTGCGACTCAGCCTGCTTGCGATCGCGCTGGCGGCCCTCGCCATCGCCACCGCCGGCGTGGTATCGGCGGCGCCGTCGAAGGTCGTGGGCGCGGTCGGCCCCGGCGAGACGATCAGCCTCCGCCTCGGCGGCAAGAAGGTGACGAAGCTGAAGGCCGGCGTCGCGTATCGCTTCGTCGTGTCCGACCGCTCGGACGAGCACGACTTCCGGATCGCCGGCCCGGGTGTGAACAAGGTGATCACCGGCGTGGGCTTCGTCGGCCAGAAGTCCGTCGTCCTCAAGCTCAAGCCGGGTGCGTACAGCTTCTACTGCGCGCCCCATTCGGACGACATGCACGGCAGCTTCCGCGCCGCGCGCTGAAGGACGAACGATCACCCGTCCGGGAGGGGCGCGCCTGTGCCCCTCCCCGCTCGTCGCGGTGTCTCAGGCGGTCTGGACAGCGGCGCCGGAGCGAGAGCGTGCCCGCTCGAGCGCAGCGCCGACGAAGCCGCGGAAGAGCGGTGCGGGCCGTGTCGGGCGCGACTTGAACTCGGGATGGAACTGGCTCGCGACGAACCACGGATGATCCGGCAGCTCGACGATCTCGACGAGACGGCCTTCCTGGAACGTCCCCGAGATCACGAGCCCGGCGTCGACGAGCAGCGGGCGTAGCTCGTTGTTGACCTCGTAGCGGTGGCGGTGGCGCTCGTGAATCACCGGCTCGCCGTACGTGTCCCGCGCACGCGTGCCCTCTGCGAGCTCAACCGCCTGCGCGCCGAGGCGCATCGTGCCGCCGAGATCCTCGATCTCCTTCTGCTCGGGCAGCAGGTCGATCACGGCGTACGGCGTCTCCGGGTCCATCTCGGTCGAGTTGGCCCCGTCCATCCCGGCTACGTGCCGTGCGAACTCCGAGACGGCGACGTGCATGCCGAGGCAGATACCGAGATACGGGATCTCCTGCTCGCGCGCGACGCGGCACGCGAGGATCTTCCCCTCCCAGCCGCGCGAGCCGAATCCGCCGGGCACGAGGACGCCGTCCACCTGCTCGAGCTCGCGCACCGCCTCCTCGTAGGACATGTCCTCTGCATCCACCCAGCGCACCCGGACGCGCGCGCCCTGGTGGACGCCTGCATGCTTCAGCGCCTCGTGGACCGAGAGGTAGGCGTCGTGGAGCTTCACGTACTTGCCGACGAGCGCGATCTCGACCTCGTCGTCGAGCTCGCGGCTCCGCTCCGTCAGCTCGCGCCACTCGCCGAGGTCCGCTCGGCCGGCGTCGAGGCCGAGCTTCTCGACGACGAGCGTGTCGAGGCCCTCGGCCTGGAGCACCTCGGGAACGAGGTAGACGTCCGGGACGTCCGGCGAGGCGACCACGGCGGTCGTGTCGACGTCCGCGAAGAGCGCGATCTTGTCGCGAATGTCGTCCGAGAGCAGCTCGGTCGAGCGGCAGACGACGATGTCCGGGTGGATACCGATGCGGCGGAGCTCGTTGACCGAGTGCTGCGTCGGCTTCGTCTTCAGCTCGCCGGCGGCGTTGATGAACGGGACCAGGGTCACGTGCAGGTAGAGCACGTTCTCGGGGCCGACCTCCCGGCGGAACTGGCGAATCGCCTCGAGGAACGGGAGCGACTCGATGTCGCCGACCGTACCGCCGATCTCGGAGATGATGACGTCTGCGGGCATCACCTTCTCCGCGCGGCGGATGCGGGCCTTGATCTCGTTCGTGATGTGCGGGATGACCTGCACGGTCGCTCCGAGGAACTCGCCCTTCCGCTCCTTGCGCAGCACGGTGTCCCAGATCGCGCCCGCCGTGTGGCTCGAGTTGCGCGAGAGGTTCTCGTCGATGAAACGCTCGTAGTGACCGATGTCGAGGTCGGTCTCCGCGCCGTCCTCGGTCACGAACACCTCGCCGTGCTGGAACGGGCTCATCGTGCCCGGGTCGACGTTCAGGTACGGGTCGAACTTCTGCGCGCTGACCGAAAGGCCCCGTCGCCTTCAGCAGTCGCCCGAGCGACGCCGCGACGATCCCCTTGCCGAGCGCGGAGACGACTCCACCCGTGACGAACACGAACCTGGCCACGGGATCCAACCGTACCAGGGTCCCGGGTCAGACAGTGGCGCCGGTCTGCAAGAGGTCGTGCAGCCGGCCGAGCGCTTCCTTCGGGAGACTCCTCGAGAACCCGAGGAGAAGCCGCCCCGAGACGCTCAGCTCGGCGGCCGTACGCGCCGGGCCGACCTGCTCGAGCGAGAGCTCGACCTCGAGCCTTGCCTGCACGAGCTCGAAGGCGAAGAGCGAGATGGGATCCGCGGCCTTGACGAGCAGCGTGTCCTCGGACTCCGCGCGGCGGAAGAGCGTCGGCTCGTTCGAGCGGATGCGCCAGCGCGCCCCTGCGGCGAACCCGCGCCGGTCGGGCTCCACCGCCGACATGCCCGGCCACCAGTCGGCGAGGTGGTACGGCTCCGCGAGGTAGCCCCAGACGTCCTCCGGCGAGGCGAGCAGCTCGCTCGACGCGCGGACGGTCGGCAGGTCAGCGCTCCTTGACGGCCGCGATGAACTCCTCGCCGCCGAGCATCCGCTCGAGCTCCTCGCGGCGGACGAGCTCGTCGAGCTCGTCGATCCGCGTGTGCGTCGGGTCTCCCGGCACCTTCTCGACGCGGAAGTGGCGCTCCGCGACGCTCGCGATCTGCGGGAGGTGCGTGATCGTGAGCACCTGCGCTCGCTCCGCCAGCCTCCCCAGCGTCGCCGCAACCGCGTGCGCGGTGACGCCTCCGATCCCGGCGTCGATCTCGTCGAAGACGAGCGTCTCGCCGCCTGCCACCGCCGCGAGGGCGAGCGCGATGCGCGAGAGCTCCCCGCCGGAGGCAGTCTCCGCCACGGGCCCGAACGGGAGCCCCGCGTTGGGCCGCACGAGGAACACGGCCTCGTCGGCGCCGGTCTGGCCGGGCTCGCGCTCGCGAAGCTCGACGAGGAACTCCCCCTCCCCCATGCCGAGGCCCTCGAGCTCGCCTGCCACGGCGCCGGCGAACGGCTCCGCCTGGGCACGCCGCGTGGCGCGCAGCGCGTCGGTGAGCTCGTTCATCGCCGCTTCGGCTGCCCCGACCGCTTCCGCTGCGGCCGTCATAGGGTCGCGACCGCCTGCGGTCGCCTCGAGCTCGATGCGCGCGGCCGTGGCGCGCTCGAGCAGCTCGGCGTAGGACGCACAGCGGAAGCGCCGCTTGAGATCAGAGATCTCCTCGAGCCTGCTCTCGATGGTCTCGAGCAGGGCCGGGTCGGCATCGAGCGAGGCGAGGAAGGCGTGGAGATCGCTCCCGACCTCGCGGAGACGGAGCGCCGCGTCGCGCAGCTCGCCGGCCGCGGCGCCGAGCTCCGGCGCGAGGCGTTCGATCGGAGCGAGCGCTCGCTCGGCTCGTGCAGTGAGAGCGGTCGCGCCTTCACCGTCCTCGGGAGCGATCGCGGCCGTGGCATCCGCCACTCCGGCCCCGAGCTCGGAGACGTGCAGCAACCGCTCGCGCTGTGCACGAAGGTCGTCCTCGTCACCGGGTTCCATGCCCTCGGTCGCCACCACCAGCGCCTCGAGCTCCGCGAGCCGGGCTGCGACGCCGTCCGCGTCGCGTGTGAGCTCGTCGTGGCGGCGGCGGGCAGCGCCGAGCTCACGCCAGGCCGCGGCAGCCTCGCGGCGCCGGTCGAGCTGCTCCTGTCCGCAGAAGGCATCGAGCACGTCGAGCTGGAACGAGGGTCGCGCCAGGCGGCGCTGCTCGAACTGGCCCGACATCGCGATCAGACGCTCCGCAGCCGCGGCGAGGTCCTCGCGTGCGACGGAACGGCCCCAGGCATACGCGCGCGTGCGCCCGTCGCCGAAGACGCGCCGCGCCAGCACGAGGCCCGCTTCGCCCTCGGGGCGAAGCTCGGCGAGCCCGGCGACCTCGTCCTCGTCGAAGAAGCCGTCCGGGACGTCGAGCTCCGCCTCGACGTACGCCTCGCGCGCGTCTGCGCCGACGGCGGACGCATCGGCGCGTGCGCCCAGGATGAGGCCGATCGCCTGCGCGAAGATCGTCTTGCCGGCGCCCGTCTCACCCGTCACCGCGTTGAGCCCCGGGCCGAGCTCGAGGTCGGCCTCGCGGATCAGGACGAGATTCTCGATCCGGAGCCTACGGAGCATGTCCGTCGAAGACGTAGGACTGCGTCCCGTCGGGCTCGACGTGAACCGCTGCGTGGACGTGGAACGGCACGGTCGCTCCGCTCCTCAGCGCGTCCAGGACCGGGACGTTCAGGGGGTGGAGGGGCTCGTCCGTCGCGAGGCCGCTCGCGTCGACGTACGCGGCTGCATCGATGTCCTCCTCGAGCTGCGGTCGCGGCGTGTGCGCGGGGTCCACGGGTCGCGCGCGGAAGAACACGAGCACGTTCCGCCGGCGATCGTGCTCCCGCTCCCAGACGACCGTGCCGGCGAGGGCGCCGACCTCGATCTCGACTCCCGCTTCTTCGAGCGTCTCGCGCGCTGCTGCCTCCTCGAAGGTCTCCTGCGCCTCGTAGTAGCCGGAGGGGAGCTCCCAGAACGTGCCGTACGGGCGCCGCTGCCTGACGAGCAGCACCTTCCCGTCGTTCTCGACGACGGCTCCCGCGCCGGCCAGCGTCGTCCAGCCGCTAGGAAGCAAAGCTCTGCCGGTAACGCCGGACGAAGGTGGCCTCGGGCAGCGTCGCGAGCAACGAGCGCTCGGCGCCGATCCGGACCACCGCACGCGCCGCGGTCCCGAGAGTCGAGACCCGATGCCCGTCCACGAGCACGGCGAGGTCCACGTCGGGCGTGCGGTTCCACACGATCACGTCCGCGCCGGGCGGGACGACCAGCGGCCGCGCGTGGAGCGAATGGGCGGCCACCCAGGTGAGCGCGATCGCCTCCAGGCCCCACATGAGCACCGGCCCGCCGTTCGAGAGGTTGTAGGCCGTCGAGCCCGACGGCGTAGAGCAGATGAGGCCGTCGCACGGCTGGCGGCCGAGCTCCTCGCCGCCGACTGCGAGCTCGAGCTCGACCATGCGCCCGAGGGACGCGCTCGAGACGACGACGTCGTTGACCGCACGCGCAGTCCCGTCCGGGTGCTCGACCTCGAGCGTCGGCAGCTCGACGACGTCGAACTCGCCGGAGAAGACGCGGGCCATCCCTGCCTCGAGGTCGCGCCTGCCCATGGAGCTCAGGAAGCCGACGCGTCCGAAGTTCACGCCGATCACGGGGACTCCCATGCCGAGGAACAGGGCCAGTGCCCGGAGCACGGTGCCGTCTCCCCCGAGGACGACGGCGAGGTCCGCCTCGGAGACGTCGTCGACGCCGTCGACTCCGTGCTTCTCCGCCTCGTCGCCCGGGAAGAGGAGCTCGACCCCGTGCTCCGCGGCCACTGCCTGGAGGCGCGCGAGCCCGGCTCCGATCTGGCTCGCCTTGCCGTGCGTGACGACGGCGGCCCGCGTGACGGTCCTATTCCGCACGGGTGGCTTCGGCGATCCAGCGGTCGATGTCATCGGGGTCGGATTCCGCAGCGTGCTCGACGAGATGGACGAAGAACTCTCGGTTTCCCTTCGGGCCGGGCAGCCCTGAGTCTACGACTCCGACGGTTGCCGCCCCCCAGTCCCGCGACGCATCGATGACGCTACTGAGTGCCTTTCTCCACACCTCGGGGTCCCGGACGACGCCCCTGCCCACGTCGGCCCGCTGGGCCTCGAACTGCGGCTTCACGAGCACGAGCGCCTCCCAGCCCGGCTTGGCGAGGGCGAGAACGGGTGGCAGCACCTTCGTCGCGCTGATGAACGAGACGTCGCAGACGACGAGCTCGGGCGGAAACGGGAGCTCCGTCAGGTTGCGCGCGTTCGTGCGCTCGAGAACCGTGACGCGGGGATCGGAACGAAGGCGCGGATGGAGCTGGCCGTAGCCGACGTCGATCGCCGCGACCCTGGCCGCGCCTGACTGCAGCAGGCAGTCGGTGAACCCGCCGGTCGACGCGCCAACGTCGGCGGCGTCGCGGCCCGTGACGTCGAGGTCGAACGCGTCGAGCGCGTTCCGCAGCTTCTCGCCGCCCCGCGACACGTACCGGGCCGGCGCCCGGACCGTTACCTCCGCGGTCTCGTCCACCTGCTGTCCGGGCTTCTCGTACCCCGGCACGCGGCCCGCGAGCACGAGAGCCTGCGCCTGGCTCCTGCTCTCCGCGAGCCCGCGTTCGACGAGCAGTGCGTCCAGGCGCTTCTTCACGCCAGGAACAGCCGACGGAGGCGCTGCGCCGTCCAGAGCTTGAACGCGACGAGCGCGACGAGGACGAAGGCGACCAGACCCGTGAACGCGACCGGGTCGAGGCTCCCTCCGGCGAGGGCGAGGATGACGAGTGCGGCGACCGCGACCGCGCGGGCGGACAGCGTCCGCGGGAGAACGCCCTGGACGGTGGCCAGCTGCGTGGCCGTGACGCATGCGAGGTAGAGGGCGGCCCCGCCGCAGAGAGCCCAGCGCGTGCCGTCGTCGAGGCTTCCCATCGGGGCCTCCTCGATCGCGAGCGCGATGCCGGCGCTGACGGCGGTCAACCCCGCGAGCAGCGGGATGTGCGCGTGCGTGAAGACGAGGATCGCCGCGGGAGAGGGTCTCATGGTCACCTCCCCGCCGGTGCCGAAGTAGACCCACCAGATCGCAGCCGCGAGCACGAAGCCGAGAGCCGCGACGGCCGCCGCGGTGAGCTCCCAATCCGAGCCCGACGTGCCGAGGGCCACGACCACGACCGCCTCGCCGAGCACGATGATCGTGAAGAGCGCAAAGCGCTCGGGCACGTGGCTCGCGTGCACCGGGATCGCCGTGAACAGCCTCCGGGCCCGGGTCGGAATGCTGAGCTCCCACGCGAGCGCGAGGCCCCAGAGCACGTACCGGAAGGGCGCCGGGAACGCGAGTGAGACGAGCCAGACGGCGATCGCGGCCGAGTATTGCGGCGCGTAGCGCCGAACGAGCGGCCGAGCCTCGGGCACGTGCCGGTACGTGCGTAGGTAGAGGCACACCATGATCGACCTCAACGCGACGTATGCGAGAACGAAGGCCGTGCTCTCACCGTGCGCGACGTCGGGAATCTGGATCGCGAGTGCGGCGATCGCGAGCATCGCCGCGAACATGGCGAGGCGGAACACGACGTCGTCGGTGTCGAAGCGGTCCGCGTAGAAGCTGAAGCCCTGCCAGGCGAGAAAGACCGGGAGGTAGAGGGCGCCGAACACCGCGAAGCCGTGGAGCGAGTGGTCGAGGACGAGCTCGTGCGCGAGCTGGGCGATCGCCACCACGAAGACGAGGTCGAAGAAGAGCTCGAGGTAGCTCGCGCGCCGCCCGTCCCCGTGCTCGAGAGTCCGCAGCCGGGGCGGCCGGACGAGGGTGAAGCTCTCGGGATCGCGCTCGACGACGGTCACGCGGCAAATGATGACCGCTGGTCGGCGGTGACTAACCCCTGGGACGGCTCAGGATCTGATGAAGCGACGAACGCCCACGAGCCGGCGGCCGTAGCTCGAGCGCGAGAGCCGCACGATCTCGACGTCGCGGCCCGAGTAGGGGGCGTGCACCATCCGCCCTCGCCCGATGTACAGGCCGACATGGCCGAGGCCGCTGAAGACGAGGACGTCTCCGGGCGCGAGCCGGCGACGGGCGACCGGGCGACCGGCGGACCAGATGGCATACGAGTTGTGGGGCACGGTGACGCCGAGCCGCCGGTACGCCCAGTACACGAGACCCGAGCAGTCGAACCCCGACATCGACGTGCCGCCCCAGCGGTAGGGCACGCCGACAGCGCCGAGAGCGAGCCTGGCCGCACGCTCCCCGACCGTCGGAGGAGGCGCCTTGTGCTTCCGGGCGCGCTTCGGCTTCGGGCGTTTCTTGACGCCTGCCGTCACCGCCGTCTCCGAGCCTCCCGTCGCGAGGGCCGCGACGGGGATCGCAACTGCCACGGCGACGACGATCGCGGCGAGCACGAACGCAGGCAGGAGTGGTCGGAGGCGGGTGTACACGAGGGAGGAGAGAGACGGTCCGCGCGAGCATGAGCTGGGGGAATGCGCGGCCCTGACCGTTTCGTAGACGCCGGATGGTAACCAGAACCGTGAAGTTGTCGACCCTCAACCGGTTCGAAGCAACAGTCCGTTCACCAGTTCTGAAAGAACGGCCGTCTCCGCTTCGAGGGCGGCAAGGCGTGTCTGCGCGCGCTCGGCCGCCTCGTCGGCCACACGGCGCGCCCCCTCGGTCCCGAGGCGCGCCGCGAGCCCGTCCCCGTCCAGGACGTCGTCGACTGCCTGGAAGAGGAGACCGAGCTCGTCGCCGAACGCGCGCCACGGCGCATGCAGGTGCTCGGGCGCACCGGCGGCCCAGAGCCCGAGGCCTACCGAGGCCGAGAAGAGCCGCCCGGTCTTCAGCCGGTGGAGCTCCTCGAGATCGGCGTCGTCGCCGGTGACGTCGCGGTACTGGCCGCCGATCATCCCGACCGTCGCCTCGGCGAGCTCGCGCGCCGCCTCCGGACGCTCGTACGAGAGCACGAGCCGGAAGGCCTCGCCGAGCAGCGCGTCGCCCGCGAGCAGCGCGACACCCTCGCCGAACGCGACGTGCGTGCTCGGCCGGCCCCGGCGCTCGTCGTCGTCGTCGAGCGACGGCAGATCGTCGTGCACGAGCGAGAACGTGTGCACGAGCTCGACGGCGGCTGCGGCTGGCAGCGCGTCGTCCACCGCCCCGCCCGCGGCGTCGGCTACTGCGAGGCAGAGAACGGGACGAATGCGCTTGCCACCGGAGTCGAGGGCGTAGCGGAGCGCCTCCTCGAGCCGTCCGAGCTCCGGCGCCAGGGGAAGCGCGCCGAGGTAGGCCTCGATCGCGTCGCGGAGCTCGTCCGTGTTACGGAGCGGCATCCGCGCCGGCTGCACCCGTCTCGGCGAGGGAGCGGGCACGTGTGAGCTCAGCCTCGATCTGCTTCGCAAGCTCGGCGAGCTCGGCGATCGACTCGACAGCGGCGTCCGCATCGAGATCCTCCGCCTCGGCGAGCTTCTCGAGCTCGTCGCGCCGGGCATTCAGCTTCGCGAGCAGCTCCTCGGCGCGGGAGAGCGCGTCGTCGACCGAGCTCATGCGGGCTCCACCTCCCTGGCGACGCGGGCGAGAATCCCGTTCACGAGCTTCGCCGCGTCCTCGGATGCGTACCGCTTCGCGAGCACGACTGCCTCGTTGATCGCAACCTCGGGCGGCACCGTCCCCTCCTCGAGCTCGTAGACGCCGATCCGCAGGACGTTCCGCTCGAGCGTACCCAGGCGGTCGGCGGGCCATTCGTCGGACGTCGCCGTGATCCGTTCGTCGAGCGACTCCGCCCGCTCGGAGACAACGTTCGCGAGCGAAGCGGCGAAATCGTCGGGCGTCCCCTCATAGAGCGACGCGAGTGGCTGACCGGTCAGGTCCCACTGGTAGAGGAGGAAGAGCGCGGTGCGACGGCTCGCGCGACGGCCGGTGCCGTTCATGCGCGCGAGAGCGACGGCAGGCTCCCCTCGAGCTCGCCGAGCGTCGAGGTGGAGTAGTCGCCGGACTGGAACGGCGCCGAGCGGAGCACGTCGAGCGCGACCTCCCTCGTCGTCGGGATGCCGTCCACCTCGAGCTCGTCGAGCGCCCTCGTCGCCCGTGCGATCGCAGCAGGACGCGTCTCGTCCCACACGATCACTTTCGCGATCAGCGAGTCGTAGTACGGCGGGATCTCGCTGCCGTCGGCGGTCGCCGTGTCGACGCGCACGCCCGGCCCGAGCGGCGGCCGGAAGCGGCTCACCGTCCCGGGCGCCGGTGCGAAGCCGCGCGCGGGATCCTCGGCGTTGATCCGGATCTCGATCGCATGACCGTTGCGCGAGGCGCGGCCGCCCGTCCCGAGCGCCTCGCCGGCCGCGATCCGGATCTGTTCGCGCACGATGTCGATTCCGGTGACGAGCTCGCTCACGGGATGCTCGACCTGGAGGCGGCAGTTCACCTCGATGAAGTAGAAGCGGCCGTCCGGGTCGAGGAGGAACTCGAACGTGCCGGCGTTCAGGTAGCCGATCGTGCGGCAGGCCCGCTCGACGGCTGACTCCATCTCCTCGCGCGTCCCGGGATCGAGCGCGGCGGACGGGGACTCCTCCACGAGCTTCTGGTGGCGGCGCTGGATCGAGCACTCGCGCTCACCGAGCGTGAGGACGCTGCCCGCGGCATCACAGAGCACCTGGATCTCCACGTGCCTCGCCGGTGAGATCGCCTTCTCGAGATAGAGCGTCCCGTCCCCGAACGCCGCCTGGGCCTCCGCAGCGGCGCCCATGAACGCGCTCTCGAGCTCGTGCTCCGCCACGACGAGCCGCATGCCCTTGCCGCCGCCGCCTGCGGAGGCCTTGAGCAGCACCGGGAAGCCGGTTTCGAGGGCGGCGCTGCGGAGCTCGTCGAGACCGGAGGCACCGTTCGTCCCGGGTACGAGGGGGACACCTGCGCCGCGCAGCTCTTCCTTGGCGCGCACCTTGTCCCCCATGCGCTCCATGACCTCGGCGGTCGGCCCGATGAAGACGAGGTCGTTCGTCTCGCACGCCCGCACGAAGGCCGGGTTCTCGGCGAGGAAGCCGTAGCCCGGGTGGACCGCGTCGCAGCCGGTCGTCTCGGCGGCGGCCACGACGTTCGGGATCAGGAGGTAGCTCTCGGCCGCCGCCGGCGCCCCGATGCAGACGGCCTGGTCCGCGAGCGAGACGTGCAGCGCATCCGCGTCGGCGGTCGAGTAGACGGCGACCGCCTCGATGCCGAGCTCGTGCAGCGCGCGGATGACGCGCACGGCGATCTCGCCACGGTTCGCGACGAGGACACGGGAGAACACCGTCGCTACACCGCGGGCGGCGCGAGCACCGGCTCGATCTCGAACAGGAGCTGGCCGAACTCCACCGGCTGCCCGTTCTCGACGTGGATCGCGCGCACGGTCCCGGCCACCTCCGACTTGAGCTCGTTGAAGAGCTTCATGGCCTCGATCAGGCAGAGCGTCTGCTCCGGGAGCACGGTGTCGCCGACGTCCACGAAGGCGGGCGCACCCGGGTTCTGTGCGCGGTAGAAGACACCGACCATCGGCGACTCGATGCGCGTGATGCCGTCCGCGGCGGCGACGCCGTCGGTGACCGCCGGCGCGGTCGCGGTGTCCGTCGCGACCACCAGGGGACCACCCGGCGCGATCGGTTCGTCGGCGCGGCGCACCGAGACGCGCATGCCCTCGTCCTCGATCTCGATCTCACCGACGCCGCTCTCCTGGACGATCTTCACGATCTCGCGAATCCGGCCTGCGCGCTCGGCATCGGCGTCCTCGGCGATGAGCGCCGTCTCGCGCGAGTGGCGAGCCCGGATCCTTCGCAGGAGCTCCTCTGCGTCGGTTCCGAACATCGCGATGAGGACGAGCTCCTCCTCGCTCGCGGCCAGACCCTCGGCCGCTTCGCGGACGTCCTCGGCGGTCAGCGGCTCGTCCTCGACCGGTGTCGCGGGAGCGAGCAGGCCGACCGCCCGCTCGACCGTGGGATCCACCGGCTCGGGCGTCTTCCCGTACGCGCCCTGGACGAGCGCGCGAAACTCGTCGATGACGCTTCCGTACCGCCTCGCCTCGAGCACGTGGAGCAGAGCCTGGCTGGCGAGGATCTGGCCGATCGGCGCGGCGAGCGGCGGCCAGCCGGCCTCGGCGCGGACGCGCGCCACCTCGTCGAGCACCTCCTCGAGCCGGTCCTCGGCAGCGTAGGCGCGCAGGTGCACGTCGAGCGCGGCCACGAGGCCCGACGGGAGGTCGTACTCGGCCGCCCGCACCGCGATGCGCGGCGCGACCGGGGACACGGGCTCGTCGCCGATGTACTCGTCGATCACGTCCGAGGCCTCCCAGAGCCGCGCGGTGTCGAGCCCGGTCGCGTGGCCGAGCCCTTCGAGCGACTCGGCGAGCGACTCGCCGGAGACCCGGTGCAGCGTCAGGGCGAGCGGATAGACCGCCGTCGCGACGAGGTCGGCGCCTGCATCCACGGCCGCGAGCGCGCCCGCGAGCCCGGTACCGGCAGAGCCCTGGACGTAGAAGCCGACCGGGAGACCGCTCGCCTCCTTGATCCGGGCCACGAGCTCCTGTGCGCGGTGCGGGAAGAGCGCGCCCGTCGGGTCGTTCACGATGACCCGGGTCGCGCCGAGATCGGGCAGCTTCCGCGCCTCCTCCACGAGCGTGTCCGTCTCCCCCGTTCGACCGGGGCTGTACACGAGCCCGGCATGGAACGCACCGCCTGCGCTCGTGATCGTCGCACCCGCCTCGCGGAGGTTCGAGACGTCGTTCAGCGGATCGTGGAGCCGGAAGACCTCGATGCCGTTCTCGGCCGCGCACGAGACGAAGCGCCCCACGATGTCGCCGCCGACGGGCTGCGAGCCGACGAGGAAGCGACCGCGCAGCGCGATGCCGAGCGGAGTCGACACGCGCGCTTTGATCGCGCGGATCCGCTCCCACGGCGTCTCGATACGCCGGCGCACGGCGGCGTCGAACACACCGCCGCCCGAGACCTCGAGACACGCGAACCCCGCGCGGTCGAGGATCTCCGCGACCCGCAGGATCTCGGCCGTCGGCAGGGCTCCCGCGAGGGGCTCCTGCGAGAGCAGGCGGATCGTCGTGTCGACGAGCCTCGGCACGGCTCTGGACCTTAGCGACCTGTCGTGGCGGGCGGACTCCGGCCGGCGCTAGGCGCGCGAGATGTATCGGCCGTCGCGCGGATCGACCTTGATCCGCTCGCCGGTGTCCACGAAGAGCGGCACCTGGACGACCGCGCCGGTCTCGAGCGTCGCCGGCTTGGTCACGTTCGAGACGGTGTCGCCGCGGACCGCAGGCTCCGTCTCCTTCACGGTGAGCTCGACCGACGCGGGCATCTGGAGCCCCGCGGGCTTGCCGTCCACGGCGAGCATCTGGATCGAGCTCGACGGCGCCAGGTACTGGAGCGCGTCGGCGACCTGCGCGTGCGGGAGACCGAACTGGTCGTAGGTCTCCTCGTCCATGAAGTGCGCCTCCGAGCCGTCGTCGTAGAGGTACTGGACGTTCTTGACCTCCGTGTGGACGCGCGCGAAGCGCTCACCGGCACGGAAGGTCCGGTCGACGACGGCGCCGGTGTCGAGGCCCTTGAGCTTCGTGCGGACGAACGCACCGCCCTTCCCTGGCTTGACGTGCTGGAACTCGACGATGCGCCACACGTCGCCGTCGACCTCGATGTGCATCCCGTTCCGGAACTGGTTCGTGTTGACGGTTTCGGCCACTCCGGTCGGCCAGTGTAGTCGTAGCCTCAGCGCCCGGTCGCTGCGAGCACGGGCTCGGGCACAGCCTCGGCGAGTCGCGCGGGCAGGCGCCGAGCCTCTGTCCACGAAGAGATCACGATCGTTTCTCCCCGGTACGCGTCGAGCAGCGCGAGCACGTGGTGCCGCTGCACTCGCCGGAACGAGAGAACCCAGCGGACGAACGAACGGCTCAGGCGGTCTGGAGCCCCCGTGTCCGGGCGCGGCCGCCAGTGGTAGCGGACGCGCCTGAGCACGATCCCGGCGACGCACGTGCGCGTCGGTACGTCGAGGAACACGACGGTGTCGGCGAGCTCGAGGCGGTCCGGGAGGAGACCGAGCTTCATGCCGTCGACCACCCACTCGTTGCCGGCGACGAGCTCGCTGTGCGTGCGCGTCCACGCCTCGCCGCCCGGCCCCGCCCCGGTTCGCCAGAGGTGCGCGTCGATATGGACGACAGGAAGCTCGAGCGTTCGTCCGAGCTCGTTGGCGAGGGTCGTCTTCCCCGAGCCTCCGCAGCCGATCACGGCGATCCGCCGCCTCGTCCTCACTCGACGTGGATGAGCTCTTTCGTGAACGTCGTCAGGCGCTCGGCGCCGTCGTCGGTCACGACCACGAGATCCTCGATGCGCACACCGCCCTCACCCGGGACGTAGATCCCCGGCTCGACGGTGACCACGTTCCCCGGCTCGAGCACGTCGGTGGACTCGGGTCGCAGGACCGGCGCCTCGTGGATCTGGATGCCCACGCCGTGCCCGAGCCCGTGCCCGTAGGCGTCGCCGAGCCCCGCCGCCTCGATGGGACCGCGCGAGGCCGCGTCGGCGTCGCGGCCCGAGACGCCCGGCCCGACTGCCGCGAGCCCGGCGAGCTGCGCCTCGAGGCAGAGCGCGTACAGCTCCTGGAGCCGGTCGGAGATCGCGCCGACCGCGAACGTGCGCGTGCAGTCCGAGCAGTACCCGCCGACGATGCCGCCTGCGTCCACGGTGACGAGCACGCCCTCGCCGATCGGACGGTCGCCGGGTACCGCGTGCGGCGACGTCCCCGTCTCGCCGGCAGCGACCACGGTCGAGAACGAGCCCGCATCCGCACCGCCCTCGCGGAAGGCGCGGTCGACCCACCACACGAGCTCACGCTCCGTCCGGCCCGAGAAGCGCTCCTCGGCAAGAGCGCCGAACACCTCGTCGGACAGCGCCCCGGCGCGGCGCATGCTCTCGAGCTCGGCTTCGTCCTTCACTGCGCGCAGCGACTCGACGACACCTGCGGTCGGAGTCGCCTCCACTGCTGCCTCCCGGAGCAGCCGGTAGCCGACGTACGGCAGATGCACCTCCTCGAACCCGACCCGCGTGCCCGCGAGATGCTCTGCGATGCTCGCGAGGAGGTTTCGCGACGTCTCGACGAAGGTGACGCCGGGGACCTCGCGGGCGCGCGCCGCGTAGCGGAAGTCCGCGAAGAGCGTGCCGCTCCCGTCCGGCTCGACGAGCAGAGCGGCGTTCGAGCTCTCGAGGCCCGTGAGATAGCGGACGTTCGCCTGTCCGCCGAGGACGTACGGCGGGCCGGCGACGAGGAGCGGCTCCTCGAGGAGCGCCGCGAGCCTGGCGATCCTGCTCAAGCCTGCCCCTGGAGGAACTCGAGCGCCTCCCGGTACCCGCTCGGCCCCTTCCCGATGATTCGCTCGCTCACGAGCCCCTCGAGGACGGAGAAGCGCCGCCACTCCTCGCGCGCGTCGACGTTCGAGAGGTGCACCTCGACCACGGGGACGGCGAAGAGCTCGACGGCGTCGCGGATCGCCCACGAGTAGTGCCCCCAGGCACCGGGATTCAGCACGACGCCGTCCGCCCAGTCGAGCGCGTCGTGACACCAGTCCACGAACTCGCCTTCGTGGTTCGTCTGGCGGCAGCGGACGGTGCAGCCGATCTCCGTCGCCCACTGGTAGATCTGCGTCTCGAGCTCGGAGAGGGTCATGCGCCCATAGATCTCGGGGTCGCGCCGGTCGAGCGCGTCGAGGTTGACACCGTTCAGGACCACGATGCGCATCGCCCGACCCTACGCGATCAGCTCGTCCAGGGCAGCGCGCACGTCTCTCTCCGGCAGCTCGACGTTCCAGCGCGGCTGCCCGGGAGCGTCCAGGAGGACGAGCCGCGGCGTCCCGGCCTTGCTCTTCTTGTCCCTCGCGAGAGCGGCCCACGCCGCGTCCCGGTCGACTGGGACCGGCTCAGGCGCGAGCACCTCCTCGACGACACCTGCTTCGTCGTCGAGACCCGAGAGCCGGAGCGCCGCCAGCAACCCGAGCGCCACGGCCTTCCCGTGTGGGAGGTCGAACGCCGCCGCCGCCTCGAGCGCGTGCGCGAACGTGTGGCCGAGGTTCAGCTGCGCGCGCTCGCCGCGGTCGTGCGGGTCGCGGAGGCAGAGGGCCGCCTTGAACGCCGCCGAGTGCCGAACCTGCTCCTCGCGGGGGTGCTGCCACAGCGGCTCACCCATGAGCAGCCCCGTCTTGACGACCTCCGCGAGCCCGTTCGCCAGCTCCTCCTCCGGGAGGGTCTCGAGGATCTCGGGGTCGGTCGCCACGCGCCCCGGCCAGTGGAACGCGCCGACGAGGTTCTTGCCCTCGGGGATGTCGATCGCGACCTTGCCGCCGATCGCGGCGTCGACCTGCGCGACGAGCGTCGTCGGCACGGCTACCCAGGCGATGCTGCGCAGGTACGTCGCGGCGACGAAGCCGGTGAGATCGCTCGTGGAGCCTCCGCCGAGCGCCACGAGCGTGCCGCCGCGGTCGAGCCGTAGCGCGGACCAGAGCCGCTCGGCCACGGCGAGGGTCTTCGCAGGCTCGCCCGCCGGAACCTCGTGGACGGCGGCCAGCCGCTCGCCGAGCGCGGCTCGAGCCCGTTCGCCGTAGAGGCCCTCCACCGTCTCGTCCGCGACGAGCGCGACCGGGCCGTCACCCGGGAGCGATTCCCCCAGCCGGTCGAGCGAGCCTCGGTTGAGCTCGACTCCGGCTGCCGCGAGAACCGCGCCCTCGACGTCGGTGGCACGTGCGTCGGCGGCCTCCGCGTATACGGGAGCACGCTCGGAGAAGAGCTCTCGGAAGACCGTCTCGTCGCGGGCAAGCGGCCGGTCGCTCCGGACAACGCGAGCCCAGGCATCGTCGACGGTGGTCTCGACGAGTAGCGTGAAGGCGCTTGCGCGGAGGGCTGCCCGGGTTCGCTCGGACCCGAGCGCTCCTCCGCCGAGCTCCACGACGACGGGCTGGCGGCGCCCGAGCGCATCGGTTGCCGCCTCCTCCTCCAACGTCCTGAACGCCGCCTCGCCGAGGTCGTCGAAGATGTCCACTACTGCGCGGCCGCTCCGCCCTTCCACGAGGGCGTCGACCGATACGAACTCCCGCCCCAGCCGCTCTGCGAGCTCGGGTCCGAGCGTCGACTTGCCGGCGCCCATGAAGCCGACGAGCGCCACGTGCCGGTCGAGCGCGGTCAAGGTGCGATGCGGCCGAGGTATGCGCGATGAGCGCCGACGAAGTCCTCGAGCGCGTCCCCGCCGAACTTCTCCCGCGCCGCGCGGGCGAGCTCCCACGCGACCGCCGCCTCGGCGACGACGGCGAGCGCCTCGACCGCTTGCACGTCACTACGCTCGACGAGCGCCTGGGCCGGCTCCCCGGTCTCGAGATCCACGGACCGGAGCGGCCGCATGAGGGTCGGCAGGGGCTTCATCGCCGCGCGCACCACGACGGGCTGCCCGTTCGAGACTCCCGCCTCGATGCCACCCGCTCGATTGGTGTCGCGTCCGCGATCGGGCTCGATCTCGTCGTGGGCGTCCGTGCCCCGGCGGCGAGCGAGCGCGAAACCGTCGCCGATCTCGACGCCCTTCACGGCCTGGATCCCCATCAGGGCGGCCGCCAGCCTCCCGTCGAGCCGCGTCCGCTTCTCCGCGTACGAGCCGAGCCCAGGCGGGACATCCGTCGCGACCACCTCGACGACGCCTCCGAGCGTGTCCCGGTCGCCGCGCGCCGCGTCGGTCGCCGCGCGCATCGCCGCGTCGTCGGTCGCGCCTCCGATCTCGAGCACGCGACCGGTCACGGAGACGCCGATCGCGACCAGCAGCGCTTTCGCGACCGAGCCTGCGGCCACGTGGCTCGCGGTGTGGCGCGCGCTCGCGCGTTCGAGCGCGTTCCGGACGTCCGCGTGCCCGTACTTGAGCGTGCCGGCGAGGTCCGCATGCCCGGGCCGCGGTAGCGTCACCGGCTTCGTGCCCTTGCCAGTCGGCTCGCCCTCTGGTGGCCACGGGCTCATGCCCCAGGTCCAGTTCTCGTGGTCGCGGTTGCGGACGAGCAGCGCGAGCGGCGTCCCGAGCGTCAGGCCGTGGCGGAGCCCGGCGAGCACTTCCACCTCGTCCGCCTCGAGCTTCTGCCGCGGACTCCGTCCGTATCCCTCGCGGCGCCGCGCCAGGTCAGCGTCGATCGCCTCGCGCTCGACCTGCAGGCCCGCGGGCAGCCCGGTGAGGATCGCGACGAGCGCCGGCCCGTGCGACTCGCCGGCGGTAACCAGCTCGAGAGACACGGTGAGAGCCTAGACCTCCGGGTTCCGCGTCGTTACGCGGCGGCGACCGCGGTCCGCATCACGTCGACCGGCGCGGGGACCCCCGTCCAGAGCCCGAACGAGGCGGCTCCCTGGGCGACGAGGACGTCGAGCCCGGTGACGACGCGGGCTCCTGCCGCTCGAGCTGCCGTCGCCGTGGCGGTCTCCGGATACGGCAGGTCGACGAGCGTCTGATCGCTCCGGAGCTCGACGAGCACGTCGTCGCGGGCGGCGGTCGCGTTGACGACGAGGTCGGCGTTCTCGACGACCGGCGGCCACTCCCCGCGGCGAGAGAACCGGCGCGCGTGCGGCAGCGCCTGGAGGAACGCTGTTGCCGCGCCTCCGTCTCCGAGCACGATCGGACGCTCGGAGTGCAGGGCGTCCAGGATGGCTGCGTCCGTGCTCGACGCCTCGACCTCCCCGTCCCGCACGACGAGCGTGTTGACCGACGGCACGTCGGCCCGGCAGAGCTCGGCGACCGCGAGCTTGTGCGGCGCCGTCACGTTCGCGCCTGCGAACCCGAGCGCGCCCAACCCGGCCACCGCCTCGGCGAGCCGCTCGGGCGGCGTCGGCAGCGCGACGTACGCCCAGTCCAGCCCGAGCGCGTCGAACGCGGCGTTGTGCATCGTCGGCGACAGCGAGTGCTCGACGGGCCAGCCGAGGATCCCGACGAGCCTCGTGGTGCTTCGAATCTTGGTCACGACGGGAGTATGTCGGGGTCGAGATGACGCGCTACCCTCGTGCGGCAGACGCGATGGAAGCTACCTCGACCACTGCCGTGGCCCTCCGCACACGGTGGGCGGCGCTCGACCTCTCGGCAATCGCCGCCTTCGGTCTCGGCACTGTCCTCGTCACGTGGGTCGCGGCGGACGACGGCGGCTGGTGGCCGGAGACCTGGGCCTGGACGGCGCTCGCGACGCTCGGAGCGTCTCTGCTGCTCCTGCTCGTCCGCGACCGGCCGCTGGGACGCCTCGACCTCGCGCTCCTCGTGGGTCTGCTCGCGTTCGGTGGCTGGACCGCACTTTCCTCGACGTGGTCGCCGTCGGTGCCGAGCACTCTCGATGAGGCGTTCCGGGTGCTCGCCTACGTCGGAGGTGCCTTGCTTGCCGCGCTCGTCGTCGAGCGCCGGACCGTGGGTCACCTCCTAGGCGGTGTGCTGACCGCGATTGCCGTCATCGGGAGCTATGCACTCGCAACTCGAGTCCTCCCCGATCGGATCGGCGACTTCGACTCCTCGAACTTCGGCAACTACCGCCTTTCTGAGCCGGTGACGTACTGGAACGGGCTCGGGATCCTCCTCGTCGTCGGCGTCTTTCTTGCCGTGGGTGTGGCTGCCCGGGGACGCACGCTCGCGACGAGAGCACTCGGCGCGGCGTGCCTGCCCGTCCTCACGCCCGCGATGTACTTCACGTTCAGCAGAGGCGCATGGATCGCGCTGGTCGTCGGCGCGATCGCCGCCGTCGCGATCGACCCCCGACGGCTGCAGCTGCTCGCCGTCTCGCTCGCCGTCGCCCCGTTCTCGGTCGTCGCGGTCTGGCTGGGGACGGGGGCTGACGGTCTGCGAACCGTGGACTCGTCGCTTGCCCAGGCGACCGACGACGGACACGCGCTGCTCGGACCTGTGCTACTTCTCGCTGCCTGCTCCGGTCTGGTCGCAGTCGCCCTGGGCTTCGTCGAGCGCCGAATCGAAGTACCGGCCGCGGTACGCATCGCCTTCGTCGGCGTCGTGCTCGCGGTCGTCGTGGGCCTCGTCTCTGCTGCGTGGACGGCGTGGGGATCGCCTGTCACGATCGCTGATCGCGTCTGGGAGGACTTTCGCGCGCCGGGCGGTCCCGGAGGCGGCGATGACCTGGGTGAACGCCTGTTCGACTTTTCCGCGAATGGGAGGGTCGACACCTGGCGCGTGGCCTGGGACGTGTGGCAGGCAAACCCAACTACTGGAGCGGGCGCCGGAACGTACTGGCAGTCGTGGGCCGCGTCCCGCCCGTACAGCGGAGACGTGCGCGACGCGCACAGCCTCTATGTCGAGACGCTCGGCGAGCTCGGGGTCGTCGGTTTGGCGCTGCTCCTTCTCGCACTGGGCGTCCCCATCGTCGCGGCCACACGCGCCCGCGCGACGGCTGTCGTTCCGCCGGCCTTCGGCGGCTACGTCGCGTGGCTCGTGCATGCCGGCGTCGACTGGGACTGGGAGCTGCTGGGAGTGACGCTGCCTGCTCTCCTCGTCGGAGTCGCCCTCGTCGCCGCAGCGAGGCACGACAGGCTGCGATCACCGCTGCCGCGCTGGCTCCTCCCGGCGGCCGCGGCGCTGTTGGCGGTACCAGCCGTCTTCGGCGTCCTCGCTTATGCACCGCTCGGCTCGGCGCGCGACGCACTCGACGCGGGCCGGGAGGAGGAAGCGGCGGACGACGCACGCTCTGCGCGACGATTTGCGCCCTGGGCCTCCGCCCCCTGGCTCGCCCTGGGCGACGCCGTGGCGGAAGACGATCGGGCCGCCGCCCGGGCGGCGTATCGCGAAGCGCTCGAGCGCGACGATGCGAACTGGGAGCTCTGGCTCGCGCTCGGTGCGATCTCCACCGGCGAGGAGCAGCGGCGCGCGCTCGCCCGCGCAGCAGAGCTGAACCCGCGCTCCCCCGAGATACGCGAGCTTCAGGACGCCATCGCGCTCACCGGCTGAGCCATCCGTGTAAGGAAACGCACGGCCGCGACGGTAGTACGGGTGGAACGAGCGATCGAGAGGAGTTTCCATGCGCGGCTTCTGGAGGAAGAACGACCTGGAGAGCCGGCTCCGCGAGGATCGGCCGGCAGCTCCCGACGATCTCGTGCAGGACATCGTGCGACGCGTCGAGGGCTCTGCTCCGCCCCGCAAGCAGGCGCCGTTCCGGCGTCTCGGGCTCGCGGGCGTCGCTGCGATCGCGATGGTCACCATGTTCGCCTCGTTCGGCGGTGCCGGCTTCGCGGCATCAGGCGTCTCGGGTGCTGCGGCGTCCACGGCGGACGCGATCAGCGGGCTCGTCAAGGCGGACAAGCAAACAGCCAATCCTGCGTCCAAGCCCAACCGCGGCGGACGCGGTGGCCGTGGTTGCAAGCCCAACGACGATGACAGCGACGACGTGTCGGCCGCACGCGGGCAGTACTGCCCGCCGCGCGTGACCATCTGTCACGTCAAGAAGCTCGGACGCGGTGGATTCAGGGAGTTCACCCTGACGCTGCCTGCGAGGCAGGCGGAGACGCACCTGAGGCGGCACCGGCTCGACTACGCGGGTCCCTGCCGAGGAATCTTCGGCCCTGACGACAAGGGTGACAAGGGTAGACAAGGGTGACAACGACGGAGACAACGGGGACGGCGACGCTGGGGACGCCTAAGAGCGGCTGACGCGGCTAGATCGCGTCTTCGCCACCCGCCTCTGTGAGACGTGAGCCCCCGCCCCTGGCGGGGGCTTCGTCCGTCATGAGGGTGCGTAGCCGGTCGAGCGCGCGGTGGAGAGCGACCTCGACGGCGTTCGTCCGCATGTCGAGCAGCTCGCCGATCTGCCGCGCGGTGAGATCCGCCCCGTAGCGGAGCCCGATCAGCTCGCGGTCGCGCGGCTCGAGCGCTCCGACAGCCCGCCGTACGTCGAGTGCCTCCACCCACGTGTCCTCCAGCTCGAGCCGATCGGCGCCGACTGTCTCCGCCGTCGGGATCTCGACTGCGTGCCCGACGTGTTCGGCGATGCAACGCCTGGCGATGCCGGTGAGCCACGCGATCGGCTCCCCCTTGCTCCGCTGATACGAGTCCCGATAGCGGACCGCGCGCGCGAACGTCTCCGAGGTCACATCCTCCGCGTCGGGACCCTCCCCCAGCCGGTACGCGACGAACGAGTACACGCGGCGGACGAGCTCTTCCGGATTCTCCAGCGGATCGCGGCGCCCGATCACGGCTTGCCTCTCAGCTCGATCACCTCGCAGCAGTCCCGGCTCGGCGCCGCATCCCCGGGATCGGTGTTCGATCGTTGGCGAAGGTCAGCCTACAGCCCCCAGCGCGCGCTGGAGAACGGCGGCCGCGCGCGGTCCAGCCGCTCCGTCCCACAGCGGAATCGCCCGGCTCGGTGGCGAAGCGCGGAGGAGCGACGGTATTTCCGCAAGGCGCTCGGGTCGGGCTCCCAGCAACACGTTCGTTCCAAGCTCGAGCGTCACGGGCCGCTCCGTCGAGTCCCGAAGCGTGAAGCACGGAATGCCGAGGGCCGAGGTCTCCTCCTGCACACCGCCCGAGTCGGTGACCACCACCCGGGCAGCTGCTTCGAGACCCAGAAAGTCGAGGTAGCCGAGCGGGGGAACAAGCCTGACGCCGGCGGCTTCGAGCATCGGGCCGAGATCGAGCGCATCTAACCTGCTTCCCGTGCGGGGATGAACGGGAAACACGACCGGCACCGCTCGCTGTAGCGCAGACAGGCCGTCCGCGACCGCGCGCAGGACCTCGTCCTGGTCGACCAGGGCCGGTCGATGGAGCGTGACCAGGGCGTAGCTGGCCGGCTCGAGATCGAGGCTTTCCCATGGCCGGCGCGCGCGCGCCGCGTCGACGTGCCGAACGAGCGAGTCGATCATGGTGTTTCCGACGAGCTCGACGCCGTCTGTGATCCCCTCCTGAGCGAGGTTGTCCACGCCGCTCTGGGAATGGACGAGAAGCACGGTGCTCATGTGGTCGGTGAGGCGGCGGTTGTGCTCCTCGGGCATCGTCGGATCGAAAGAGCGGAGGCCGGACTCGATGTGCGCCACGGGGATGCCGAGCTTGACCGCCGCGAGGGCACCCGCGAGCGTCGAGTTCACGTCTCCCGCTACGACGACGTAAGCAGGCCTCCGCTCCAAGAGGATCTTCTCGATCCCGAGCAAGGCACGAGCGGTCTGCTCGGCGTGCGTGCCGGATCCCGTGTCGAGGAAGACATCCGGTACCGGCAAGCCCAGCTCCTCGAGGAAAACGCCGCTCATCTCCGCGTCGTAGTGCTGCCCGGTGTGCACCAGCACCAGATCCGTGGTCCCGTCCTGCTCTGCGAGGGCCTGGTACACAGGCGCCGCCTTCATGAAATTCGGGCGGGCGCCGACGACGAAGCAGACCTCCCGCGGCATCGATCGATCGTAGTGCTGATCGCATCTACTCTGACTGCATGCGCCCCTCCCAGGAGCAGGCGGTCGAAGAAGTGCCGTTCCTCGACCTGGGGCGCACCCACGCACCCCTGATCGACGAGCTTCTCGGAGACGTCGAGGCGCTGCTCCGATCGGGCGCGTTCGTGAACGGCCCCGCCGTGAGCGAATTCGAGACGGCGTTCGCTCGTTTCTGCGGAGCGGATGGGTGCGTGGGCACGTCCAGCGGCCTCGACGCGCTCCGCATCGCGCTCCTCGCCGCGGGACTCGCCTCGGGTGACGAGGTAATCGTGCCGGCCCAGACCTTCGTCGCCACGCTCGAGGCCGTGACGCAGGCCGGCGGCACACCCGTCGTGGTGGACGTATCGGCCGACGACCTCTGCATCGATCCGGCAGCCGTCGACGGTGCGCGCACACCCCGGACACGAGCCGTGCTCCCCGTCCACCTCTACGGCCAGATGGCCGACGTGCGCTCGCTGCGAGCCCTTGCGGCCGCCGCGGGCATCGACGTCGTGGAGGACGCGTGCCAGGCACACGGCGCCCGCCGAGACGGCATCGGCGCCGGCACGGCCGGGCGGTCAGCGGCGTTCTCCTTCTATCCGGGCAAGAACCTCGGTGCGATCGGCGACGCGGGTGCGCTGGTCACCTCGGACGGCGAGCTGGAGGCGACGGCGCGGGCGCTACGAGAGCACGGGCAGAGCCACAAGTACGACCACACCCACGAGGGGTTCACGGCGAGACTGGACACGATTCAAGCCCTTGCTCTGCTCCGGAAGCTCCCGCTCCTCGAGAGCTGGAACGAAGAGCGCCGCCGAACCGCTTCGGTGTACCTCGAGAGACTCGCAGGCGTGGGCGATCTCGCGCTGCCGCCCGTGCCGGCTGGAAGCGAGCCCGTGTGGCATCTCTTCGTCCTCCGGACCGAGCGCCCGGACGAGCTCGCCGAGCATCTCCAGGCATACGGGATCGGTACCGGTCGCCACTACCCGGTCGCAGTCCACCTGACGCCTGCATACGCCCACCTCGGCCACCGCGCCGGAGCCTTCCCGGTCGCGGAAGAGCTCTCGCGTACATGCCTGTCCCTGCCGATCTTTCCCGGCATCACCGAGGCCGAGATAGAGGCTGTCGTCGATGCTGTCCAGGCGTACTTCGATGGCTGAGCGCCCGACGAACGATGCCCCGAGCCGGCTCATCCGTGACGTCGCCTTCGGCGAGGGCGTGGTCGTACAGTCGTTCACGAACCTCTACGGCTGCACGATCGGCGACCGGACGCGGATCGGCCCGTTCGTCGAGATCCAGGCAGGCGTCACGATCGGAGCGCGCTGCAAGATCCAGAGCCACACGTTCGTCTGCGAGGGCGTGACGATCGAGGACGAGGTCTTCGTCGGGCACGGCGTGATGTTCGTGAACGACAAGCGCCCGGCCGCGACGACCGCCGACGGTGTGCTGCAGACGGAGACCGATTGGGAGCTGCTACCGACGCTAGTCGAACGCCGCGCGTCGATCGGCTCGGGCGCGGTCGTCCTCGGAGGCGTGACCGTCGGCGAAGGGGCGCTCGTGGGCGCGGGTGCGGTGGTCACGCGAGACGTCGAACCGGGCGAGGTCGTGGCAGGCGTGCCGGCGCGCGCCCGGACTGGCTAGGCAGCTCTGCCGAGCTCCTCGGTCTGTGCAAGCACTATCTCGAGGATCGCCCGTGCTCTTGCCGGTTCGACTCCCGCGCCCGAGCCGGGCTTCCGTTCCACCCGCGGCGCACCGGTGGTACGGAGATCCATGAGCTTTCCCTGTCGGATCAGCTCGGCGTCGGCCGCGGCCTGCTCCCCGAGGAACACCGTGTATGTCGGCGTCCCGAGGAGCGCGGACTCGCGGGTCATCGTTCCGCCGGCCCCGATCATGACGTCGACGGTGGCGAGAAGCACCCTGCCGTCGACCGGTCCGTCCGGAATTACGACGCCGGGTCTGCGATATCGAGTCTCCTGCTCGTCCCCGCGCGGGAGCAGGACGACCTGAGCATCCGCCGCGAGGACGTCGTCGAGCAGGTCGTCGAAGCGCACGTTTCCCTCGCGGTGGTAGAGCGCTCCCTCGGGCGGCGGGCGCATCGCGACCGTTACGCGTGACGGGTCGAGCGCCAGTGTGGTGAGCACCGCGCGGTCGGGCGCGACTCCGGCGAGGTAGAGCTCTTCCTTGAAGCCGTCGTACTGAACGACCTTGTCCGAGCGGGCACCGAACCGTCGCAGACTGTCCTCGGGAAAGATCACCGGCACGATCACACATCGCGCCAGCCGGAAACTGAGGTGGTTCGCGGGCTGGTGCTCGTAGTCCATCATCGTCACCGCCGGAACGCGTGCCCCCCGGGCGGCGAGCACCTGGGCGTACGACCCGTGCGAGAGCGCGACATCGGGGCGACGTTCGCGCGCGAACCGTCTCAGGGCGAGCGCCCGACCGAGGATCGCGCGCCCCTTCGCCACACGACCGGCCGGGCTCTTTCCACCCACGATCGAGACCTCGGGCCATGCCTCCTCGGCAAGAGCTCGGGTCTGGGCGTGGTCGCGCGCCGTCAGGACGACTTCGTGACCGCGATCGCGCGCCTCCCTCACCACTGGCACGAACAGCGGGACGTGCGGAGAGTTGGCGAGGTCGATCCAGACCCTCATGTCGGGTCACCGTGCCGCACGTGCTCGAGCTCCAAACCCGCAAGGGCACGGAACGTCGGTGCGGTCGTCCAGCGCACGAACGGAACGCGACTCCGAATCAGCCGGCCCTGTTGGAAGTCGACGTAGCCGCGCGGGTTCAGCATGCGGGTGACGAGGAGCCGGGCGCAACCGTCGGCCCGCTCGAGGACGCCGGGGCGCCACCCTGCGGCCGAGACCCACGTCTCCACGGCTTGAGCGTAGTTGTGGGCATCGATCGGGTAGAGGCTCGAGGGCGTGTACCTGGGCGTTCGGTCGTCGGCGAAGAGCTCCCGCTCCCAGTAGTCGAATCCAAGCTCGAGCGCGGGCCGAACGCGATCCTCGAGGCGGTCGAACGGTCGGAGAGCCTCGAGCACGTAGCCGGTGTGGAAGTTGTCGACCCACTCTCCGGCCGAGCCCGCCGCGTACGGCCACGAGCCATCCGCATGTTGCGCATCGAGACTCGTGCGAACCGCGGCCACGACCCGATCGTCGACCGGCTCCCCTCGAATGATCGGCGTACGCGCGGCGACGGAACACGCGAGGAGGTTCGCGTTGTGGACGAGCTCCGACTCCGCCGGCAGATACCGGAAAAAGGAAGCACCCGCCTCCTCGGTGAGCATGCGCTCACGGAGAAAGCGGGCCACGTCGCCGGCCGCGGCGGCGTACTTCTCCTCGCCGAGCAGCTCGGCTCCGTCGAGCAGAGCGTGCCCCGCGAAACTCGTCGCGATCGCGTTCGGCGTCCCCGCTCGATAGAAGAAGAAGCGCGTCTGAACGTCGAAGTGGTATCCCCAGCCAAGGCCGACGTCGGATGTGGAGTGTTCGACCAGCCAGTCGAGCCAACGGCGCGCAGAGGCGGCTGCGGTTGCGTCACCCCGGGCCGCGAAGAGCCGTGCGTATCCCGAAGCCACGAGCGCGATCGCCTTCGCGTTCCAGTCACGCCGGATCCGCAGCGCGGGACGGAGGTTGACCGGCGAACGCTTCACCGCCTGCGTCAGCATGCGCCGTCCGAGCGGCGTGCCAAGCGTCAGCACGCCGGCGAACGGTGAGTTCAGCGCGTCGTACGGGTCATGGCCACGCCAGTCGCGTTCCTCACCCCAGCGCCGGATCGCATCCAGCGCCGCGGACGTCTCCGTCATGGTGCGTTGGTGACCGTGGCTCCGGAACGGAGCGACTCGACGAGCGCGAGTGTGGTCCGCGTCGAGTCAAGGTACGACGCGGCGGGAGGCGGCTCGGCTTCGCCCCGGACGACAGCGACGAACCGCGCGATCTCCGCCCCGTGACCCTTGTCCTGGGCGGACTTCCAGCTCTTGCGCTTCCCGCCCCGGTGAACCGTGAGCCTACGGAAGTCGTCGAGCACGGCTGCAACACCACCACCGAAAACCTCGAGCCGCTCCTTCGGAAGACGTGCGTCGCCCCCACCGCTGTACACAAGCGATGCCACCGCTCCCTCGAAGCGCAGCTGGGCGGTGAAGCTGTCGCTGCACTCGATCGGGCGACCTGCTTGAGGAACAGCAACGGCATGCGCCGAGATCGCGCGCGAGCCCGCGAGTTTGGCGAGCAGATCGACGAAGTGACAGCCCTCGCCGAGAAGGCGTCCCCCGCCCTCCTCCGGATCGTGCAGCCAGTGGTCGTCGGGCAGAGGGCCGGCGTTCACCCGCATGGAAAGGACGAGATCGCCGCGAGGCCCGAGCTCCGTCTCGAGACGCTCCACGAGCGGTGCAAAGCGCCGGTTGAACCCCACCATGAGCACCGACTCCGCTGTCAGTTCGGACTCGACTTCGAACAGCTGGTCTGCGGTGAGCGCGAGCGGCTTCTCGACCAGCACGGCTTTGTCGGCACGCAGGGCTGCGGCAGCGAGCTCGGCATGGCTTCCATGCCGCGTGGCGATGACTACTGCACCGACTGAGGGATCGTGGAGGATCTCGTCCACCGATGCTGCGGCGCGCTGGAAGCCGAAGCGGCTCGCCACGTCGGCGGCCGTCAGCCCACCACCGCTCGAGACGGCGACGAGCGACGCACCTGCTTGCTTCAGCGCCGGGATGAGCGTCGCCCGCGCGAACGAACCCGCACCGATCAACGCAATGCCGGCACTCGTCCGCGCAGGCGCCTTGGACGTCGGCCGCGACGGCACAGGACGCAGTGCTGCAGGGTCGAGCGTGTACTCGAGAAGAACCCCGAACGGGCGCTGCTCGCCCGGATCCGTCAAGAGGCGGTAGGCCTCCGCCGCCTCGTTCACCTGGAAGCGGTGGGTCGTCAGCTCCCCAACGGCCAGATTTCCCGCGGCGAGAAGCTCGAGAAATCCGTGCATGTTCCGCTGCTCGGTCCAGCGAACGTATCCGGGCGGTAGATCCCGCCCACGCTCCTCGTAGTCCCGGTCGTAACGGCCCGGCCCGTACGAGCGGGACATCCGCAGCTCGATCTCCTTCTCGTACATCGGCGTGCGGTCCACTGCGATTTTCGTCTCGCCCACGACGACGATCCTCCCCCGGTCTCGCACGAGCTCGACCGCGAGCTCGAGCGGGTCCGGGGCGGCCGACGAGGCACAGAGCAGAACCGCATCGAGCCCCAGGCCGTCCGTGTGGCCGCGCATCGCCTCCGCGAGTCCCGCGTCGTCGCGCTGGTAGGCGTGGACACTCGCGGAGCGCGCGAGCTCGACCGCCGCGGGGTCGAGGTCGACTCCGAGAACCTGGCAGCCGGACGCGCGGAGCAGGCGTGCCGCGAGCTGACCGACGAGCCCGAGTCCGATGACACCGACCCACTCCCCGATGCGAGCTTCGGCCTGACGGACACCGTGCAGCGCTACCGCACCGACCGTCGCATAGGTCGCGTCGCCGAGCTCGACGCCAGCCGGAACGCGCACGACGAGGTTCTGTGGAACGGCGACCGCCTCTGCATGGTTCGCCCAGCCGCCACCACCGCAGGCAACTCGGTCGCCGGGCGCCAGACCCTGCACTCCTGCGCCGACCTCGGCGACGATGCCTGCGCAGGAGTACCCGATCGGTGTCAACGCCGACATCCGCTCTCGCGTGACGGCGACCGCTGCCCGGACACCCTCCACGCGAGCCTTGTCGACCACCTTCTTGACCAGGTCCGGTCGCGCACGAGCCTTCTGGACGAGGCTCTTCTCGCCAGTCTCGACCTTGGTGCGCTCCGTACCCGCGCTGATGAGCGAGAAGCGATTCGCGACGAGCACCCAGCCTCGCGGCACGGTGGGGGCAGCCACGTCCACGACGCTGATGGCGCCGTCCTTCGGACGTTGGGCTACCTGCTTCACGGCATTTGCCCGCCGGTGGAGGACGATGTTCTGTCAAAGGGTCGGCGGGCCAGCTTCCCGCCAAAACGGACGAGAGAGCCCAGGCTGACGTTGCCCGCGGGCGGGAAGGCATCCCTAACGCGACTAAAGAGTTTCGGATGGACGAGAGCCAGCGGTGGCTCGGAGAGCGGGTCGGGGAGGTTCGGGTACCTGTATGTCGGCGATCGGCGCACGTAAAGCAACGAGTTTTGCGCGTAGAAGTAGCGAACACGTTCGTCATGCCAGACCTGAGGGCGCACGACGTCGTACGCGAGGTAGTCGCGACTGGCAAACAGTGCGGCCCAGTATTCCGGCCACTGCTCGTTGACGTGCGACGTGCCCCCTTGACCGGGAACCGCCGCCGAGAAGAGAACGGCAGGCGCCAAGTCAACGAGGGTCTGGACAAGTAGGGATGCAAACCTGGGAGGAAGGTGTTCACCCACCTCGAGACAGAGGGCAAGATCGAACGTCCGGTCGAGTGCAAGGCTAGTGCGCAGATCGTGGATCAGAAACCTCTCTTCCTGGATCTCCAGAAGGTCGAGGTTCACGTGCGCAGCATCGATGCCGATGCTGTCTACAACACCTAAGTCCTCGGCGACGACAAGCCAAGAACCGGTTCCGCAACCAACGTCGGCGATGGATGACGGCTGTACGAGCGGAAGGACGATCGGGAGCACTACCCGCGCGGACTCCTTGGCGCGTTCCCTTCTGGATGCGAACCAGTCGGAGCGATAGCGGCTCACCGGGTCATCACTCCGCCATCATGCATAGGACTGCGCCGTGCAGTCGCTGCGCTTGGCGTCCCTGTGCGAGTGCACCGTCGCGGAGCCCTGCCTAATGCGTGACTCCTCGAGCTCTGGTCGCGTGGGACACGTCCCGAGCCTGCTGCGCTTCGCCGCTCGAACCGCTCGTATCGTCGCGCTCCGCCGCTCCGGAGTCTTCCGCGAAGAACGACCGTCTCGCGACGAGCCGTGCCGGAACCCCGAAGATGATCGAGTCATCTGAGTAGTCAGTGAGTACCACCGCGTTCGCACCCACGTCGCTTCGGTTCCCGATGGTCACCCTTGGAAACACCTGTGCTCCCGGCCAGACGTTCACATCATCACCGATCGTGACGCGACCACTGATCGACACTCCATGGCAGACGACGACTCGCTGACCAATGCGAGTGTTCTTTCCAATCGCGGTGCCTAGCCCGTGGTAGAGATAGAAGCCGCGGCCGATGATTGCGTAAGGAGAAATGTCGGTGTGAGTCGCAAAGCGTGAAAATGCGTGGACCATCTGTGCGAGTGTCCGCATTCTATGAAACGCGAGAAAGTGTGAGATGCGATAGAGAAATACGGCTTGAATACAACTGTCTCCAAGCAGCAGCTTGGAGACATACAGCAACGAGAGTCGATCAGTACCCGATGGAAGATCACGCTTCTTTTCGAACTTGCGCAGCAGGTCATATTTGAAGTCGAAGTCGAGCCGAGACCGAACGAGCAAGTAGATCAGCGCCGACCCGCCGAGCCACAGGAAGACGAGAGCAAGGACGGGAATCAGATAGAGAACGACCATTTCGCTGACCGACAATGCGATCATGAAAAGCGTCTCCTAGTCGTCCGCCCGAGGGAGGCGATGACGACACTTCTCGTTGGATCTAGCGGCGGAAGAAGTATACCGCGGTCAGATGGCCGGATTGCCGAGCCCGCCCGATCACCTCTCGCCTTTCCGGGGCGCTCCAGCAGTCTCACTGATGTAGTCGAGTATCCGCGCTGCACGGCTCTCCCAGGTGAAGCGCACGACGTCGCGCTTCCCCTGTCGCGCAAGAGCGGAGCCAAGTGCATCATCAGCCAGCAAGCGTCCGACTGCGTCCGCAAGGCTCTCTGGATCGTCTGCCTTGAACAGCAGCGCGTTTTTCTCGTGCTCAACGACCTCCTGCAAGACAGGAAGATCCGCGCAGATTACGGGGCGCGCCGAGGCCAGGTACTCGAACAGCTTCAGGGGTGACGTGAACCGCGAGTATGAGAGCTTCGCGGAGGTCGGCATGACCAGGATGTCGCAGGCCGCGACGTACGACGGAACCGCGGCGGGGGGGACAAACCCGGTGAACGTGACGTTCGCAAGCCGCCGCGCGGCGTCGAGATCCATGTCGTCGTACACCTTGCCCACGAGGAGGAAGTGGACTGGCACCGACTCCAGGAGCTCCGCAGCCCGCAGAACGGTGTTGGCCCCTTTGCTCTCGTTGACGCGACCGGTGTACCCCACGACGGTGGTCTCGTCGCCGATACCGAGCCGACGACGCAGCGACGGCGCTTCGAGAGCGACGTTGCTGAGGAGCGCGTCCTCCACCCCGTCGTGTTCGACGATCGCCCCACGCACGAGGCTCGGACACATCGCGACGAGCTCGTCGTGCAACGCATGACTGATCGCCACGGTGCCGTCCGCACGGGCAAGCGTCTTTCTCGCCCGATGCGTTCGGGGAGCATCGTGCAGCTCGAGATACACGCCACGGCACGCCGAACGACGCCCCCAGAACCGACGTGACCTGATGGCGAGCCATGCCCCGAGCATCGATCGGCTGTACGCGATGAACGGCGCGCCTCCGGGACGGCTTCGTGCGAGCAACCATGCAGACAGCGGAAGACCGCGAGCCAGTCGGGCGAACCGCTCGAACCTCGAGAGTCGCATGGTGAGCGGCGTCGGCAGCGTGACCAGGCGAAAGTTCCCGGGCACGCCGTAGAACGCCCTGACGTCTCCTGAGAAGCCCTCCGGGCGGTTTCCGAAGCGGTGGGGATGGACGAGCGTGACATCGGCGCCCTGTGCGGCGAACGCCGCACACATCCGCATGATCTGCATCCCGTTCGTTGCCCTGCTGGGAATTTGGGTATTCGCGAGGTAGACGATTCTCATCGAGAGGCCGATGGAGAGGCGGGGACGAATGCCCTCGGATACGCAGTTGGTGCACGGGGAGCTACCATTGAGTTCTGCGGCGGGTGAAATATGCGCCTCGCATTGTTGCCGCCCACGCAGTCCCTACCTTCGCAAGGCCATCGATGACCGGGTAGTCGATGCCTGAGCACGTGACATGCAACCTGTGCGGAGCGGACGACAGCCGGCTTCTCTACAGCCTCCGCGACTACCGGCTCCGCACCGACGACCGTCTGTGGAACCTCGTCCAGTGTCGGCATTGCTCACTCGGCTATCTGGACCCTCGCCCCACAGTGGCGGAGATCCACGTGTACTACCCGGAGAGCTACTTTGCGCATCGAGGCGCCATGGGGCGCCGCTACGCGCTGCAGCAGGCGTACGTCCAAGGCGGGCGTGGCGACCTCCTCGACATCGGCGCCGCCCGCGGAGACTTCCTGGCAGTCATGCGCGACCGCGGATGGAACGTTACGGGTATCGAACCATGGACTTCCGAGAATCCCCACGATCTCACGATCCATCGGCAACGCTTCCCGGAGGACTGCGAACTCGAGCCGGAGAGCTTTGATGTCGTCACGGCGTGGGCGGTGTTCGAGCACCTACACGATCCCGCTGCCGCATTTGCTCGAGTCGCAGCGCTCCTTCGCCCGGGCGGGCAGCTGATCGTTCAGGTGCCGAATCTCCGGAGTATTAGGGCCAGATTTGCGAGGTTGGAAGACATCCCTCGACACCTCTACTTCTTCAGCGAGAAGACACTACGGCGCTATGGACGGAACGTCGGGATTGATCTCGAGCGCCTCGACCATACGACTGATCTGCACGGAGGCAGCGGGAGAGGCGTTCTGCGGTTGGCGTTGTCGCGCGCCACGGGGGGTTCGGTCGACGATTTCTTCGATTTCTACAGGAGTCCGCGCAGACAGCGGTTCGCTCGCCGACCGGTCTTCGCGACGGCATGGACTGCAGTTGCCGCGTTGGAGCGCGTCCTCCTGTCGGATGTCGCTGTACGCACCCTCCGTATTTCTGGTGAGGTCGTCGCGATCTACCGGAAGCCATCCGTTCGATCGGTGGAGACGGGTTCGTGAGCGTCAGACGTGATGCGAAGCTTTCATTCGACGAACTCGTAGTGCACGCGATCGCGCAACTACCGGTCTCGCTGAGCATCGACGATCTGCGCGTCGACCCAGAGCCGCCGGCACTCCTCGCGGCCAAGGCGTACGGCGTGCTCGAGCGGATTCCTCGCGCTCCTGCGAACGCTGGTCGTGCGACGGTTCGGCGCGCTGGTTCGCTCGCGAGCCTCCTCGATGACCTCAGAGGCATCGCGACCGAGTCGGCGACGACGTCTGGCCCAATCGCAGGCCTGGCAGGTGAGCGGGTACTCGTCCTGTCGAAGGCTGCGACGCACTACCGGATCCCGTTGTTCAATGAGCTCGGCCGTCGGTTGAGCTCTGCCGGAGCAGCGTTCAAGGCAGTCTTTCTCACCGAAGCCTCAGACGAGCGATGGTGGATGGAGCGCGGCGTGGTCGACTTCGAGCACGCATTCCTCGAGCCAAGCCGGTGGTCGCGCACGAGCGGAGGCGCAATTATGACCCGCGGTTTCGACGAACACGTGCGCGGGTACGCACCGACGCTCCTCCTCAGTGGGGGCTTCAGTCCCGGAATTTCGGGGCGCGCCGCCCGGTACGCGGCGCGCGAGAGGATCCCCTTCGGGATCTGGAGCGGCGAGATCCCGTCGAGACAAACCGCACGCAGCCGTGCCCGGTGGGTCCAGCGTCGCCGATTGCTCGCCGATGCCTCGTTTGCCGTGGCGTACGGCTCTCAGAGTGCCGCGTATCTAAGGGCGCTTTCGCCGGACCTTCCGATCGTCATCGGACGGAACACGACAACCCTGCCCGACTGCGCAGAGACATTCCGAAAGGGCCAACGCCCTCGCCTGCTCGCCGTTTCGCGCGCGGTCGAAGGCAAGCGTCTCGACATCGTGATCGATGCGGTGCGATTGATTCCCCAGGACGTGGAGCTCCTGGTGATAGGAGACGGCCCTGACCTGGAACGTCTGCGTGCCAGAGCGACCGGCGACGCTCGGATCCGCTTTGCGGGCGCTCTTCCCTCGGGCGACGTCCGGAATGCCTTCGGCGAGGCAGATGCCTTCCTCTTTCCATCTGAGTTCGACTCGTTCGGTCTCGTTCTCGTCGAGGCAATGGCTGCGGGCCTTACGTGCATCGTCTCTCCTGCGCCTGGCGCGGTGGACGACCTGTGCGTGCCCGATCGGAATGCCGTGATCGTCGGCGGCTTCGAGCCCGCCCGGTGGGCCGAGGCCATTACACGCGTTCTCGCTAGTCCTGACCGATCAGCGGCTCTGGGCGCCGCGGCAGCGGCGACGATTCGCCATCGTTGGACACTCGAGCACGCAGCCGACGCCATGATCGCCGGGTTTCGGCTGGGACAGCTGACACGAGGCGCACGATCGGTGACCGCGTGAGTGACAGCGCCGCCTTCGGAAGAGGAGGGACACTCGATGTGGACAGCGTCCCGTCGAGGATTGCAGCGGCTCGGCGCGACGCCAGCTTGACCCAACGGGACTTGGCGGACCGGATCGGCGCCACGGTCTGGACGATCGACGAGCTCGAAGGCGGTCGGCTTGACCCCAAAGGCTTCGTTGCAGCTATCGAGTCGGCGACCTCGAAACCTGGCGGCTGGCTGCTCGAGACAGGTAAGCGGGTCGTCGAGTCGGGTCCCACCGACCCCGAAGACGCTATCTCCCGTTCTCTCACGACAACCGAGCGATTCGACAGGAACGTCGTGCTGGGGGTGTTTACAACCCTAGTCACGGTCAGGTTCTTCACGGAGACGATCGGCTTCCTGCCGAGCGCCGGCAACTTCGTCGACGTCCTGTTGCTGCCGGTCCTGCTTGCAATTGTCGCGGTGCGGCCAGCCACCCACTCTCCGTTGGCGCTGGAGAGATCGCCTTATGTGGTCCCGGCGCTCATCTTCGCCGGACTCTGCGTGGCTTCGATCGTTGTCAACACCTCGCGGGTCGCGCCCGCGCCGGCCCTGCTGTTCGTGTACGGCTTCCTGGGTCCGCTCGTCTTCTACTACGCGACCTACCGACTGTGGCCCACGAGCCAGGCCCTCGCGCTATCGCGGACGATCGTTGTACTCGGCGTCCTCCAATTCGTCGTCATCGGATTTTTCGACCTGCCGACTTTCCTGGCGAGCAGAAACCCGGACGACATCGTCGGCACCTTCGGCGGGAACGCGTATCAGCTCGTCTTCTTCCTCCTGGTGTTCGCAGCCCTCGTTGCTGGCATCTCCACGCTCGAGACGAGTCGTACCGTCGCCCGATTTGCGATTCCGATCTTTGGAGCGACGTTCTTGGTCATCTTCCTGGCGCAGTACCGTGCGCTCCTGATCTTCTCGGCGCTAGCCGTCCTGCTGATCGGATTCATGCTCAGCGCAGCTCGCGGACGCGGTTTCGTCGTTGGCGCGACGGTCGTCATTGCTTTTATCGCCGCGCTCGGATACGTCTCTGCGAAGTACCCCACGTTCAAGTTTGCGCCGACGATCGAGGCAGTCCGAGAAGATCCCATGTCATTCGTCACGGCACGGTTCGACCCGGGTCGCGATGTGATCTCGCTGTACGGCGACGACCCGCTCTTTGTCGTCACGGGTACGGGACCCGGAACGTACTCGAGCCGAGCATGGCGGACGTTCGCCGAAGTGGGCAAGGCATCGGCTTCGGAGGGAGCCGCACAGCCATATGCAACTGCACTCACTGGAGGGAAGGCCTACCGCACCGACGTGTCGGATCGGTATGTAATTCCGCGCCTCGAGACGGCTCCGATCGTGCTCGGATCGGCGGCGGTGACATCACCGTTCTCCAGCTACGTCGCTCTCTTGGCGGAAGTGGGCGTCCTTGGGCTTGTGTTGATGGTGGTGATCTACCTCCGCGCGCTATTCGAGGCTGGGCGTATGGCCCACGCATCGATTCGCTCGGCAACACGTCACGATTCGTTGCCCGCTTTGGCACTGGCCACTACGGTGGCATTCTTCCTGCTCTTGCAGACGGCGTTCCTCGAGAACTGGTGGGAGGTGGCGCGAGCAACCGTTCCGAGCTGGATGATGCTTGCAGTCTGCGCAAAGGAGTTCGCCGCCCGTTCAGGGTCACGCAAACAGTGACCAAGCCGCGCCTGATCGTGATTGGCCCGCTGCCGCCTCCGATTCACGGCGTCACGGTCTCGACGTCCCTCGTACTTGCGAATCAGGCCCTGAAAAGCTCGTTCGAACTCACTCACGTGGACACGAGCGACCACCGAGATGGCGCGAACATCGGGCGCTGGGATCTCACCAACGTCCTGATCGGTCTGAGGAACATCGCGAGCCTTTCGAGAGCACTGCGAGGAAACAAGGGAACGGTGTACCTCCCGATCTCACAAAGCAGCGGAGCTTTCTTGCGCGACTCGCTTCTGATCCAGGTGTCGAGGCTCCGAGGCTGGCGCGTAGCCATCCACCTGAGAGGCAGTGAGATCCTCGAGCTCTACGAATCGCGCGGTCGACTCTTCCAACTGTGGGCGCGTAGCACGCTAGGAGGAGTGACGGCGGCGGCCGTGATGGGAGAGTCACTTCGCGGTACCTTTGGCCAGCTCGTCGCGCCCGACAGAGTCGCGGTCGTGCCCAACGGGACGCCACCTCCAGCTCGCAGGCCATCTCTGCGCAACGGTTCAACTGTTCTGTTCCTGAGCAACCTACGCCGTCGCAAGGGAGTTATCGAGGCTTTCGAGGCAGCACGCATCACCGCCGCCGAGGTACCGCATGCTCGCTTCGTCTTCGTGGGGGCGTGGGAGGACGAACAACTCGAAATGGACATCCGAGCCCGAGCGGCCGCGGTGGGCGACCGCATCCAGTTTCAGCCGCCCGTCTCCGGCTCGACTAAGCAAGACCTCCTCGCGAACGCGTCGGTGCTCCTCTTCCCTCCTCGCAAGCCCGAAGGGCATCCGCGCGTGGTTCTCGAAGCGATCGCGGCCGGCCTTCCTGTGGTGACCACCGATCAAGGGGCGATCGCGGAGACGATCGCCGACGGCCTAAACGGATTCGTGGTCCGTAGCTCCGACCCCGTGGCGATCGCAGATCGTCTCACTCGCCTATTGCTGGACGACGAGCTGAGAGCGCGCATGTCTTCGGCCGCGCTCGCCACGTACGAGTCCAGGTTCACGCAGGAAATCGCCGACGCGACACTTGCAGATTGGCTTCGGTCCGTCTCACGCATTGACAACCCCTGATGGTGTCGCTGCGCGAGCGCGTCAAGGCCCGCCTCGACCCGCAAACACGCGGGTTCGGCCGCGATTCCTCCAAACTCGCCGTGGGAAGCGCTGTCGCCCTCGCTGGTTACGCGATCCAGACCGCCTTGATCACGCACTTCCTCGGGCTTACCGAGTTCGGTGTCCTCGCAATCGTTATCTCGACGGTCGATCTCGTGGGCCGCTTGTTCGACCTCCAGGTCGGCCAGATGACGCAGGCGTTCGCTGCGGAGACCTTGCGGTCCGATCCTCGACGGACGGTCGGAATCGCGCAGTTCAGCTACGCAATAGATCTAGGCGCCGGCCTTGCCGGATTCCTCGTCGTCGTCGCCATCGCGCCCATTGCGGCGCCGCGACTACTCGACGGAGAGTACGGAGCCGGAATCTTCATTCTCTACGCACTGACGATGCTGGCGACGACGACCGAGACGACGTCGATCGCACTGCTCCAGCTGTCTGGCAGGTTCGGCTCGATCCTTCGCCTGACTCTCGTCAGGGAAACCTTGCGGTTCTGCCTCGTCCTCGCTGCGCTACTCGCCACGGAGTCGCTCGTCGCTGTCGTTCTCGTGCTCGTCGCGATGGAAGGACTGATGGCGGTCTTATGGACGGCTGCTGCCGGTCGCGCGCTGAGAGACAGGCTCGGCGGAGTAAGCCTCTGGCAGCCGTCCCTGTCCGCGACTAAGGGCATACGTCGCGAAATGTCCGGAACGGTCTTTCACACGAACCTAATTTCGTACGTCAAGATTTTTGCGTCGCAGGGTCCGACAATCCTGCTCGGAGCGATGTGGACACCGGCTGAAGCAGGAGGATTCAAGATCGGGATGGCCATCGCTGCGGTCGTAGGCAAACCGGCGGATCCCGCGTGGGCAGCGGTGCTTCCCCGATTCGCGAAGCTCCGGGCCGCTGGGCGACGCGACGAGATCGCCGCGCTGATCCGCCAGACGTCCGTCGCCGCGTTGATCGGGATGTCCCTCCTCGGCGCAGCGGCGATCGTCTTTCGCGATCCTCTACTGCGGCTCTTCGGTGGACAGGAAGCGCTTGCGGCCGCCCCCGTGCTCGTCCTCGGCGTGCTGTCTCACGTGGTCAACGGCGCCCTGTTTTGGAACAGCCCTCTGCTCTACGCCCTCAAGAGGGCAGGCACAGCCGCGACGGTATTCGTCGGAGCCAGCATCCCCTTCATTCCCGTCCTGGTGTTGTCCATCGACCGGTGGGGTGCCACCGGTGCTGCCGCCGCTCTGCTGTTCTGGAACGTCGTCGTGAATGCTGGCCTCAGCGTCGCGGCGATTCGTGCGCTTCGACTCATGGCTCCGGCACCATTGACATCGTCGCCTCAGCCGGGATGAACGGAACTTCGCCCCTTGTTCGAGGTGTTCAGTTGAGCGGCAGGGCGAGTGCGCCTTCATAAAGCGCCGCATAGCGTTCGACCATCGCATCTACCGAGTAGGACGTCCGCACATACTCCCTGCCGCGCGCGCCAATCTCCCGACGTAGTTGCTCGTCGACGTAGAGCCTGGCCAGCGCTGCCGTGAGCCCTGCGACGTCCTTCACGACGAGTCCTGTCGCGCGATCCGTTATGTGTTCCGTCAGACCGCCCCCGTCGGCGAAGATGATCGTCGGAACGCCGACGCCCATGGCCTCGACCGCGGCGTTGCCGAAAGCCTCCTCGGGCCCCGACGGGAGTACGAAACCGTGTATCACCTGCAGATAGTCCCCGACGTGCTCCCGACGGCCCAGGAAACTGACTCGATCCATCAGACCGAGCTCACGAGAGATCTGCTCGAGCGATCGACGCTGAGGTCCGTCTCCAAGAACGATGCAGTGGACATCAGCGTCGGATAGGGCGGCTAGCGCCTTGAGGAGGAGGTCGACTCTTTTTAGCGGCTGGAGATGCGATGCCGTCCCTACGATGAAGGCACTTCGCGCCTGCTCCGGAAGCTCTGCAAGAACGTCGAACTTCGGTCTCTTGGGCGCAAGCAGGTCGAAGTCAAGCCCGTTGTAGACGACTGCTACATCCGATTCTGGGATGCCTAGAAAACGGGCGAACACAAGCGCGCTGTGACGGGTGTTGCCGGAAACGGCCGTGAATCGCCGGAGGTACGGCCGTGCAACAGCGAGCCTCAGGCGCTTACGTGGGCCGTGACTTCTGATGCCGCTTCGGTGGGTATAGACGAGGCGTGGGCGTCGGGCGTGCGCCGCCGCTGCGATTAGAAGCGGCTCGATGCCATGGTGGTGGACGATGTCATATCCGCGTGCAAGCCTCGTGAGAATGCGCGAACATCGGAAGTCAAGTGCATTCCGACAGCGCAGTTCGAAGACCTCAGCGCCAGCACTCCGTGCGTGCTCCGCGTAAATCCCCATCTCGGTCCCCACGACGACATCCGCCTCGACGCCCCGCGCACGCTGCTCTCGAACGAGTTGATACACGGCGCGCTCCGCCCCGCCGATCGACATCCGCCACATGACGTGGAGCACACGCATGCCCTCGGACACAGCGGTTACGCGACGGCGAACACCGCGGGGTCGAGCTCGATAGGTTTGCCGCCTGACGAGAGTGAACGGTCGACCATCTCGATGGTTTGCACGACCTCGAGACCGATCGTGGCCGACGAACGCGGCTCCACTCGCTCGCGAACCGCTCGGCAGAAATCCTCCATCTGATGATAGAGAGGCTCGACGCCATCGATCCGCGGTGAGACGATGTCGCCCGTCCGATAGCTGAGCTGATACTCGCCAAAGGACTCCGGGTCGGGCAGCGTCGCTCCAGAGTTGAAAACTCGTACAGGCTCCGGGCTCGTGTCGTCGTAGACAACCATCCGTTCGGAGCCAACGATGGCTGTCCGTCGCAGCTTGCTCGGTGCGAGCCATGCGAGCTCGATATGCGCGATCGTTCCCGACGGGTAGCTCAGGTTGATGAACGCCACGTCAGGCGTACCGGGAATCACACACGAGCGGCTGAGCGCGGACACGGAGTTCGGGGACTCGCCGAGCCAGTACCGCAGGATGGAGAAGTCGTGCGGCCCGAGATCCCAGGCGACGCTTACGTCGGGCTGGTGCAGACCGAGGTTGACGCGACTCGTGGAGACGAAGTAGAGCTCGCCGAGCGCACCCGACTCGATGAGCTCGCGGATGAACACGACCGGCGGGCTGTACAGGAACGTGTGTCCCGGCATCAGCACGCGGCCGGCCCGCCGCGAGAGCCTTATCAGCGCAGTCGCCGCCTCCGAACTCGCAGCCAGCGGCTTCTCGACGAAGACATGCTTGCCGAACTGGAGTGCGCGCGACGCGAGGTCGAAGTGCGTCGCGACCGGTGTGGCGATTACGACGGCGTCCACTCGGTCGTTCGACAGGACGTCGAAGTACGACTCCGTAGTCTCGACCGCGGGGTACCGCCGACCCCACAGAGCAAGCCGCTCGGGGCGCTCGTCGCACATAAGCACGACGTCGGCGTCGTCGAGCTCCACGAGATTTCGCAGGAGGTTCGGGCCCCAGTAACCGAGGCCGACCACAGCCAGGCGCAACGGGTGACCTATCGCGTGGCCCTCGGACGACATACGACGAGCGGGGTCTGGAGCAGAAGAGCGAGGTCGAGGCCGAACGACCAGCTGCGCGCGTAACGAACGTCCATGTCGAGCGCCTCCCCGAAGGTCGAGTGTGCGCGTGCCTTCACCTGCCAGAGGCCCGTGATTCCTGCGGGCACGGTAAAGCGCTCGAAGTGATGCGGCTCGAAGTGCTCCGTCTCGTACGGGATGCACGGGCGCGGGCCGACGAGCGACATGTCGCCCCGCAGGACGTTCAGCAGCTGCGGAAGCTCGTCGAGGCTCGTCTTGCGCAAGAAGCGACCGGCACTCGTAACGGCCTGCTGCCGCTCGAGCTTGTACAGACCGCTGTCCTCAGGACTCGCGTCCGAGCTCATCACGCTACGGACGTATGCCTGATGCTCGTCCGGAGTGGTGTGCACTCGCATCGTTCGGAACTTGAGTGCTGTGAACGAGCGCTGGTTGAAGCCGAGTCGTGTCTGCCGAAAGAACACCGGCCCGGCGGAGTCAAGCTTGATCCAGACGGCGAGCACGGCGAATAGAGGCGCGGTCACGATGAGCAGGAGCGAAGCGCCGATGAAGTCGAATGCGCGCTTGAGGAAGAGCGCGTCGCGGCTCATTCGGGTCGGCGGCAGGCTCACGAGCTGCACGCCCTCGAGCGAGTTCATTCTGGCACTCGGCCCGAGCGCCTCGAACAGGCGCGGGATGATGTCGACCTGCACACCTCGCGCCTGAAGCGTTCGCGCCAGCTCCATCAAGCGCCTGTCCGAAACGCCGGCGAAGCCGATCACGACGCGGTCGAGGTCGAGCCGGTCGGCCAGCTCGACCAGTTCCTCTGCCGAGCCCACGACGGGTACCTGCGCGAGGCTCGAGCGCAGCTGCCGCGGCGAACCGTCGACGAATCCCAGGAGATTGATGTGGAACTCAGGATGTTGGACGATCTTGCGCGCGAACAGCTGCGCGCTCCTGTCCGTACCGACGACCACCGCGTTCTGTACGTAGTCGGAGCTTCGCCGCGCGAGGAAGCGCGAGATCGATCTCGCAGTGCTTACGAGGACGAAGGCGAGGAACCAGAAGATGATCCATTTCTCGAGGTCTGGAGTCGCCGCGTTCGTGACGGCCCCGACAACGAAGATCATCCACACGCACGTCGTGAGCAACTGGAAGACACCCACGAGGTCGTCCACGGTCGTATGCTCCGGCCGCTCCTCGTCCCGGCTGTAGAGGCCGAAGGCCCGTGCGAGCACGATCCACAGGGGCAAGCTGGCAACGAACAGCAGCGCTTCGCTGTCAACGGAGACCCGATCCTCCCCAGTGCGATCGGAGCCGACGGTGAGCTGGAGCAGGACAAACGCCGCGGTAAGCCCGACGAGGTCGGCTACGAGGAGCTTCCGCCGCACGACGAACGCCCGACGCGAGTGCGGGGCAACCGGCTGTGCCCGGAGCCGCCGCAACACCGCCGGCGCGATAGCGCTCCGAGTCGCGCCACTCACGCGACCCTCTCCCCCGTGTCGATAGGTCTCCCGGAAGCGTCGTATCCCGGCCCGAAGTAGTCGTAGTTGTAGGCCCAGTGGTCGAACACCTCATCCGCCTCGGCGCCGGTGACGACGAAGCCCAGCTTTACGGTCGGGCAGGTGGCCAACGCTCGCGCCAGCTCCTGAACCGCGGGCCGCTTGAGCAGCTTGAGGTTCGTGACGACGACCATCGCGTCGGCGTTGCGGCTGATGACCGAGGTGTCGCCGACGACGAGGACCGGCGGCGTATCGATGAGCACGAGGTCGTGGGTCTCGCTCAGCTCGCGTAGAAGACCCGCAAGCTTCGGGCTGCTGACGAACTCCCCCGGATCCGGGGGGCTCAACCCAGCGACGAGGACGCGCAAGGACCCCCGCAGACCCGTGGCACCACTGGATCCGCCGTTCTCGCGCGCAGACGTCTCTGGCTCATCGTTTTCCGACGGTATTCGGAAGACGTCGACCATGGCCTCCTGGAGCGTCGAACGCCCGAGGACGACGCTCGTCACCCCAGGGTGCGAGCGATCGATCCCGAAGAACTTGCCGAGTAGCGGCTTGCGGAGATCGAGGTCGACGAGGGCGACGCGCTGACCGGCGCGCGCGAGCGCTACAGCGAGATTCGCAATTGTCGTCGACTTGCCCTCGCGTTCGAGAGCGCTCGTCACGATGATGGAACGGGCCCCGCGATCGAGGTTGGCGAATTCCAAATTCGATCGCAGCATCCGGAACGCCTCGGCCCGTGGCCCATGTGGCTCCGACAGGATCACGAGGCGGTTACGCCTTCGATTCTTCCGCGGTGGCGCTGCCAGACGAGCGAAGAGAGGAAGCTCCAGACGTTCCGCGATCTCGGATGACGACCGGATTCGCGTGTCCAACGCGTCGAGGGCGAAGGCGAGTCCGATGCCCAGCATGAGGCCGAGAACGACACCGAGGACCGCGTCGCGAACCAGCTTCGGCTGTACCTGAGTCGCCCCATCCGCCGCACGCAAGAGTGAGGCGTTCGAGGTTTGCAGCGCCTCCAGCGTCCGGAGCTGCTGTTCGGTCTCCACGAGGTTTGCGACCAGATCCGAGCCGCGAAAGTCGCCTGCCTGAAGCTCCTCGATCCGCGCAGTGAGCTCGTTGCGCGCGGCCACCAACGCCGTGGTGTCCAGGTCCTGACGATGGGCGACGAACGCTCTTGCGTGGATCGTCGCGAGCCGAGCGGCGATCTCGGGATCGGGATACGTGACCTGGAAGTTCAGGATGTCGGAGCCCGGGTCCGGGGTGACGCTCGCGTGGTCGAGGACGGAGCTTGCGTCAATGCCGGGAAGGTCGGCCACCCGCGCAACCCGCTCGGCGACTGCAGGCGACATCGCAATCTGGGTCTGCGTCTCGGCGTCGCGAACGGGATCGACGTCGACCCCCGTCAGGTCCGGAATGCCCGCGAGGCCGCTCGCAAGATTCTGATGCTTGAGCAGGACCTGAGCCGACGCCTCGTACAGCGACTGCTGCCGGCTCGAGAGGAACACGGCCACGCCGGCCACGATGGCGGTCGTCAGGAGAACGAGCCAGAGACGCCGTTTCAACGTTCGCAGCGCTCGACTTGCCGATGAGTGATCGTGGACGCCGGCGACGGTCAGAGTGGCGGAACCTCCTTACAAATCCTGGCGCCGCAGTCCATCGTCCACGGTAGCGGACTTCGCACGGGGGCGGCAAGACGGTCTCGAAGACGGGTGCATAACAAGCGATCGACTCACCCATATGGGTGGGCCTCGGGTGCGGCAGGTCCCTCCAATCCGACGTTGATCGAGGCTTATGCCCCCGGACCGTGTGCCCAAACGTCACGTCGGGGCGACTTGGCCAACGTGGTGAAGTGCGTCGGCGGGGCGCGGAGGCACGCGGGTGCCGCGGCGACGGCTTCCCTACTTCGAGGAAGGAGGCGTATCATCGCCCTGCCTACCGCCGTGTTCACTCCGGAAGACATCGAGGGCGCCAAGCTTCCGCGCGCTGTACTCGGCGGATACAGGGCGAGCGCAACCAGGCAGTATCTTCGCCAGGTCGCATGGGAGCTGAGCCATGTCCTTCACGAACGGCGTACCTTCGAAGACGAGGCGCATCGCTTCCAGGCGCAGCTCCGGAGGTATGAGAGACGAGAGGAGCTCGAGAGTGCGAAGCTCAGTGGCGCGCGCGGTGCCGCCCACGAGATATGCGAGCAGGCCCGACGCGACGCGGAGCTGATCCTGAAGAAGGCGCACAAGCAGGCGAGCGAGATCCGTGCCACCGCGGAGATGCAAGCCTCCTCCCGTGCGGCCGAGATCCATGCGCTCGAGGAGCAGGGCAGGACGATGCGTACCGAGCTCCGGGGATTGATCACATCCGCGCTCGAGGCGCTCGGTGAGCCGACCGCCACCCGTGACGAGCAGGCGAGCAGACCGGTGCTGGACGACCTTCAGAAAGCCGTGAGAGCTGCGGCGACCCAGCGCGTCTCGGAACTCAACCCGAAGCCCACCGGCGGGCATGACCGCCAGCAGGCGGACGAAGACACAGCGCTACCGGCAGACGACAAGGACGACTGGAGCGGCGACGAGCGCGTCGCCTGACGCCTCCCGGCTCAGCCGCAGCCGAAGCCGTACTCGCACTTCTTCTCGAAGAACTCCTCTTCGCTCGCCGTGAAGAAGTGATGGATGCCGTCCGGCTTGCGCACGAAGTAGAGGTAGTCGACGTTGGCCGGTCGTGCTGCCGCTTTCATCGACGCCACCCCCGGGTTGGAGATCGGCGTCGGGGGCAGCCCGAGGCGGTTGCGCGTGTTGTACGGGTTGTTGCTCTCCAGGTGCGACACCTTGAGCGACTCGGTGCCAGGCACGTTCAGGCCGTAGCGGATGGTCGCGTCGATGCCGAGGGGCATCCTGTTCCGCAGGCGGTTGTAGATCACCGCCGCGACGAGGTGGCGCTCCTCCGGGGCGACGGTCTCCTTCTCGATCATCGACGCGATGATGAGCACGTCGTACGGCGTGAGGTTCTTCGAGCGCGCGTAGCGCAGGTTCACCTTCCGCCACTGCCTGTTGAAGTGCGTGAGCTGGTCGGACACGAGCCTCTTGGCCGTCGTGAGCTTCGTGAACTCGTAGGTCGCCGGGAAGAGGAAGCCCTCGATCCTGTCGCCGGGCCAGTCCGTACGGAACTCGGCCGGCGGGCGCGCGGCGGCGGTCGCGCTGAGGTACCCGGGCCGGGTGAGGCGTGGGGTCACGCCGCGCTTCTTGATCGCGATGTCCCGAACGGCATCCACCCGGTTGGCCATCTCCCGACGGGTGAACCCCTCGGGGAAGATGATCCTGAGGATGACCGGCTGGGCGACCGCCGGAGGTGGCGGCTGCTGCGCCTCGTTGTCCTCGCGAACGAGAGCCGCGCCGGCGAGTGCGGCCCCAGCCAGCGCGGCGACGACGAGCGCCGCCCAGATCGCCCTCCGGATGACGACGCGGCGTCGGTTCGGCCGCTGTCGTCGACGTCGTGTCAGCTCTCCTGGGTGCTCTTCCATGCGAGGTAGCTGTCGAGCAGATGGGCGGCCGCACGCGCGTCCTCGGGGGTCGACCCCGGTGCGCGCGCCGCGAGCGCCGTCGTGAACCGCTCATCGTACGTGTCGACGGGAACGTCGAGCATCACTTCGAGCATGCGGACGAACTCGGACGTCTCCTCCGCTTGCGAGCCCCGCTCCCCGCGAAGGGTGAGCGGCAGCCCCACCACGACGAGCTCCGCGCTGTGCTCCTCGACGAGCCTCCGGATTTCCGCGAGGCCGGTCGGCGTCGCGGCGCGCTGGACGACCCCCACGGGCGTCGTGATGGTGCCGGTCGGGTCGGAGACGGCAACGCCGGTCCGAGCGGCGCCGTAGTCGAGCGCGACGATCCTCACTGCAGGGCGCCGACGATGAGGCGCTCGGCCTCGGCGAGGGCGTCCGGCAGCTTCTCCGCGTCCTTGCCACCGGCCCGCGCCATCGTCGGCCGCCCTCCACCGCCCCCGCCCACGATCGCTGCAGCCTGCTTCACGACGTCGGACGCGCTCACGCGCTCGGCGACATCCGCGTCGAAGTTGGCGACGAGGTGCACCGACCCGTCCTCGCGCGATCCGAGGACGACCGCGGCCGGGGCGTGACGCTGCTTGAACGTGTCGGAGAGGTCGAGCAGGGCATCGGCGCCGAGGCCGTCGACGGACTGGACGATGACGTTCACGCCGTTCTCGACGCGTACCGACGCATCCGGTGTCTCGGTCGCCGCGGCCGCCGCTGGTTGCCGCTTCGCCTCCTTGCGCAAGGTCTCGATCTCCGACCGAAGCTCGCCCGCCTCGTGCGAGCGGGCGGCGAGGAGCGCCCACGCCTCACCGGAGGTCACTGCTTCGACCCGACGCACACCTGCGCCCACCGACCCCTCGGAGAGCAAGACGAGAGGGCCCACCTCCGCGGTCGACGCGACGTGCGTCCCGCCGCAGAGCTCCGTCGAGAAGCCCGGGATCTCGACCACCCGCACGATGTCCCCGTACTTCTCGCCGAAGAGCATCATCGCCCCGAGGTTGCGCGCCTCGTCGATCGGTGTCTCGAAGACGTGGACCGGGAAATTCTGGAAGACCTTCTCGTTGACGATCCGCTCCACACGCTCCCGCTCGTCGTCCGTCAGCGCCTGCTCGTGCGTGAAGTCGAAGCGAAGCTTGTCCGGGCGCACGGCGGAGCCGGCCTGCCGCACGTGGTCGCCGAGCACGTCGCGAAGGGCCTGGTGCAGGAGGTGCGTCCCCGTGTGGTTCGCCATCGTCGGGAAGCGCACGCTCCAGGGGACGACCGCGCGCACTCGATCGCCCTCGGCGAACCCCTCGCCCCGTAGGAGCAGCGCCTGGTCTTCGCCGAAGCGGTACGCGTCGACGAGCTCGGCCTTCGTGCCCGACTCGTCGTCGCGCTCGATCCAACCCTGATCGCTCACCTGACCGCCGCCCGCCGGATAGAACGGCGACTCGCGCAGCTTCGCGAGGAAGCTGCCGTCGCCGAGGTCCTCGAGTGCCCCGATCTGCGTCAGCACGTCAGTCTTCGAATAGCCGACGAACGCGGTCTCGAAGTCCGCGGCCCGCGCGAACTCGGCCGCACGCTGGAGCTCGCCCTCCACGCCGGCGCGGGAGACCTCGCGATGACGCTCCATCTCCGCGTGGTAGCCGTCCACGTCGACCGCCCGGCCGCGCTCCTCGGCCAGCTCGACCGTCAGCTCGAGCGGGAACCCGTACGTCGCTGCGAGCGTGAACGCGTCCTCGCCGGAGATCCCTCCTCGCGCAACGAGCTCCTCGAACAGCTTCATCCCGCGCTCGAGCGTCTCCTCGAAGCGTTCCTCCTCGGTCCGGATGACGCGCTCGATCTCCTCGGCGCGCTCGCGCAGCTCCGGATACGCGTCGCCCATCTGCTCGACCACGACCGCCGGCAGCCGGTACAGGTCGGCGAGGCCGATGCGCTGCGCCTGGATCACCGCGCGGCGGATCACCCGCCGCAGGATGTAGCCGCGACTCTCGTTCGACGGGGTGACGCCGTCCGCCACGAGGAACGTCATCCCCCGACCGTGGTCGGCGAGGATGCGAAGCGCCTTCGTCGAGCCGGGAGAGTCCCCGTACGTGGCCCCGGACTCCGCGGTGATCCACTCCATGATCCGCTGGTAGCCGTCGGTCTCGTAGACCGAGCGGACGTCCTGGAGGATCGCGGCACCGCGCTCGAGGCCGAGGCCGGTATCGATGTTCTGGGCGGGGAGCGGCGTCAGCGTGCCGTCGGGATGCTGCTCGAACTCCATGAACACGAGGTTCCAGAACTCGAGAAAGCGGTCGCACCGGGGACAGGCCGGCGCGCAGTCCGGCTCGCCGCACCCGTACTCCGCCCCCCAGTCCCAGTAGAGCTCGGAGTCCGGGCCGCACGGGCCCGGGCCGCCGACCGACCAGAAGTTCTCGGCCGTCGGAAGCTGGACGATTCGCTCGGGCGGCATGCCGATCTGCTTCCAGAGCTCGATCGTGACCTCGTCCGGCCCGAGCTGGAACTGGGGATCACCCGCGTGCACCGTGGCCCAGACGCGGTCCCAGTCGAGCTGCATGTGGTCGCGAATGAACTCGGTCGCGTACGCGACCGCGCCCTCCTTGAAGTACTGCCCGAACGAGAAGTTGCCCAGCATCTCGAAGAACGTCAGGTGGTGGCCGTCGAGGCCGACCTCGTCGATGTCGACCGTGCGGAAGCTCTTCTGCGACGTGGTCGTGAGCAGCGCCGGCGGCGGCTCGAGGCCGAGGAAGTACGGCATCTGCGGCTGCATACCGGCCGTCGTCAGGAGCGTCGTCGTGTCGTCGGCACGCGGTACGAGCGAGGCCGACGGGCAGCGGAGATGTCCCCTGTCCTCGAAGAACGAGAGAAAGCCCTCGCGCAGCTCCGCGGTCGTTTGCATGCCTGAATTCTACGAGCGCCGTTCGCGGCGCCCGGACGCGCTACGCGGCCGGTGGCAGGTCCGGCTCGGACTCGGTGCTCGGCCCAGGCGTGGACGACGGGCTCGTCCAGGGGCTGGCAGCCGGATCCGCAGCTGTCCCGGCGCGCCGGAGCTCCTCCTCGAGCTCGGCTTCGCGGCGCTTCGCCGCCTCCTTCGCGACGTTCACGGCCTCGCCGGGATCGCGCCGCGCGCGAAACGCGGACAGCCCGTGAGAGATGGCCGCGGACAGCCCGCTGATCTTCTTCACCGGCGTCGTGATCGCGGTCGAGACGGCGCGGACGGCCGTATCGGCGCTCTCGGCCATCGACACCGCGCTGTCGGTCACCGTGTCGAGCTTGTCGAGCTCGCGGTTCACGCGGTCGACCGTGCCGCCCGACTTCTCGATCACCGGCAGAAGCTCGCGCTCCGTGCCGCGGATGAACGACGAGAGGCGCCCGAACGTGCCCCCGAGCCGGAAGAGCATGTAGGCGAGGCCGATGCCGCTCGCGATGAAGAAGATCGCGAGCGCGTAGTTCAGGACGTCGCCGGACGTGGACGCAAGGCTCATCGCCCGGGATCCTAGACGCTCGGCGGCTTCACGAAACGTCCGAGACGACGCCCGCTCCGACAACGGCATCGCCGTCGTAGAGCGCAGCGACCTGCCCCGGCGCAACCCCGTAGGCCGCTTCCTCGAGGTCGAGCGCGAAGCCGGAGCCGGAGCCGCTGACCCGCGCGGTGACCGGCGCCGAGCGATACCTCAGCTTGACCTCCGCCCGGTCGACGGCCGCGTAGAGCGCTCCCTGCGCCTCGACGCGCGAGACGGCGAGCGACTCGCGCGGGCCGACGACGACGGCGTTCGACGAGCGCGACGTGCTCAGCACGTAGAGAGGCCGCGAGGCCGCGAGCCCGAGGCCGCGCCGCTGTCCCGGGGTGAAACGCCAGTACCCGTCGTGACGCCCGAGCTTGAGGCCGTGCTCGTCAACGACGTCGCCCGCCTGCGCGACGAAGCCCTGGCGCTCGAGGAAGCTGCGGTAGTCGTCTCCCGCGAGGAAGCACGCCTCCTGGCTCTCGGGGCGCCCAGCGGCGGCGAGTCCCAGTGCTCGCGCCTCGGCCCGCGTGTCGTCCTTCGTCTGCTCCCCGAGTGGGAACTCGACGCCCTCGAGCAACTCCGGGCTAACGGTCGCGAGCATGTACGACTGATCCTTCGCGGGATCCGCGCCACGCGCGATCAGGCGCGTTCCCCCGCGCTCGACGATGCGCGCATAGTGGCCGGTCCAGAGCTTGTCCGCGCCGGCCCGGCCGACGAAGTCGAGGAGCGCGTCGAAGCGGAAAGCCCCGTTGCAGCGGGTGCACGGATTCGGCGTCTCCCCCGCCTCGTAGCCGTCTACGAACGGCGTCACGACCTCGACCAGGAACTCCTCGCGGAGATCGAGCGTGACGTGCGGCACACCGAGGGCATGGCACGTCGCGCGTGCGGCGGCCACCGCTGCCGGCGAGCAGCACGCACGCTCGGCGCTCGGCCCGGCCGGGTCCTGCCAGAGCCGCAGGGTCACGCCGATCGCCTCCGGGCCTGCCCGGTGAAGTGCGACGGCGCTGTCCACCCCGCCGCTCATCGCGACGGCGATCCGACCCGAGACGCGCTCCGCGCGGAAGACCTGCCCGAGCGCGGCTGCGAGCGCCTCCACCGCGAGCGGCGTGCCGCGCACCTGCGCCGCCTCGAGAAGGCTCAGGCCGGCGAGCGGCCGCTCGAGCCCTTCCGCGTCGCTCTCGACGACGCGGTCGTCGTCGACGACGAGCCGGATCCCTGCCCAGTCGTCGCCTTGCGTCGCGTCGCCGAAGACCTCCTGCGTCATCGGTTCAGGCTAGCGCCGACCCGGACCCGGACGTGCTCCACCCTGCCGATGAATCAACGGCCTTTGCGAACCTGGCTCTGCCAGGTGGGTGCCGTGCGAGGCGTCGGCGCTGCCTTGTCGGCAATGCCTATCCCCGACGCCGGCTCCCTTCTCGTGAGTGTTGGTTCACGTGAGGAGCCGAAGCCACGCACAGGGTCGAGCGAGCGCATCCTACCCGGTTGACTCGACGGCGAAGCGCCAGTCGATCTGCTGCGTCCCCTGGAGGTCGAGCATCCGGGCGAGCCCCTCCGTCACCTCGAGCTGCCGTCCCGGCTCGACAAGGGCGTTGTCGATCACCTCGGTGAGGACCTGCGTGCCGTTGTGGCGCAGGACGAGTTTCGCGCCGCAGGCGAGGACCGGGTGCGTGACCCCGAGCGACCTCGTCGTGAGGATCTGCCCGCACGTCGTCCGCTGCGCGTCGCCGGCAGCGCCACGCGAGCCGGCGAACGCCTCGTACCAGCCGCCCGGGGCGACGGCGCTCGTGAGAGCTGCGGAAGTCACGTTCTCGGCGCGCCGCTCGCCGACCGCGAGAGCGACGACACCACCGAGGAGCGCGACTGCAGCGAGGAGCACCAGGTGCTCTCCGAGCGAGCCCTGCATCAGGCGTCCTTCGCCGGTTGCTCGAGGACGCGGATGCCGACCTCTGCGAGTTGCTCCTGCGGCACGACCGACGGCGCACCCGTGAGCGGATCGGCGCCGCTCGAGACCTTCGGGAACGCGATGACCTCGCGGATGTTCGGCTCGCCTGCGAGCAGCGCGACGAAGCGATCGAGGCCGAGGGCGAAGCCGCCGTGCGGCGGTGCCCCCATCTGAAGCGCCTCGAGCAGGAAGCCGAACTTCTCTCGCGCCTCCTCGTCGCTCAGCCCGAGTGCCCGAAAGACGCGCTGCTGGACGTCCTGGCGGTGGATCCGGATCGACCCCGAGCCGAGCTCCCACCCGTTCCACACGAGGTCGTAGGCCTGGCTGAGCGCGGCGCCCGGGTCGCTCTCGATGAGCTCCTCGTGCCCTGGCGCGATCCCGGTGAAGGGATGGTGGCTGAACGTCCAGGAGCCCGTCTCCTCGTCCAGCTCGAAGAGCGGGAAGTCGACGACCCAGAGGAACTCGTCGCGACCCTCGTCCACGAGACCGAGCTCCTGAGCGAGATGCAGCCGCAGGAAGCCGAGGATCCGCGCCGCGGCACGCGGCTCGTCGGCCACGAAGAGAACGGTCGACCCCGGCTCAGCCCTGAGCGCGGCGAGCTCCTCCTCCGACAGGAACTTCGCGATCGGAGAGCGGACCTCGCCGTCTTCGCCGTACACGAGATACGCGAGGCCCTTCGCGCCCCACTCCTTCGCGGTGCTCTCGAGCCGCTCGATCTCGGCGCGCGAGAACGCCTGCGGCGCGACGAGGTATCGCACCGATGTCGCATTCGCGAAGACGCCGAACCCCGACGCGCGCGTCAGCTCGGTCGCGTCCTCGATCTCGAGTCCGAAGCGCAGGTCGGGCTTGTCGGAGCCGAACCGGCTCATCGACTCGTTCCACGTCATCCGCGGGAACGGCGCCTGCGGTGACTCGCGTCCGAGCGCCTCGAACGCGCTCACGACGGCCTGCTCGAGCACGTGGAGGACGTCGTCGCGCTCGGGGTACGCGAGCTCGACGTCGAGCTGGCGGAACTCGAACTGGCGATCGGCACGCAGATCCTCGTCCCGGAAGCAGGTGGCGATCTGGTAGTAGCGCTCGAAGCCCGAGATCATGAACAGCTGCTTGAAGAGCTGCGGCGACTGCGGGAGCGCGAAGAAGCTGCCGGGCTGCAGACGGACTGGGACGAGGAAGTCGCGCGCTCCTTCCGGTGTCGCTCGCGTGAGGCTCGGCGTCCACATGTCGATGAACCCGAGCTCCTCCATCCGCCTTCGGATCGCCGCGACCGCCTTCGCCGACAGCTCGAGGTTCCGCTGCATGCGGTCCGTGCGGAGGTCGAGCCAGCGATAGCGGAGCCGCAGCGTCTCGTCCACGCCCTCGTCGTCGAGTTGGAAGGGCAGCGGTGTGGAGCGCGAGACGATCTCGAGCTCGTCGACCTGGAGCTCGACCTCACCGGTGTCCATCTTCGGGTTCACGGTCTCCGGCGAGCGCGCGACCACCTCGCCCTTCGCGCGGAGGACGAACTCGTTGCGGATCTCCTTGGCGACCTCGGCGGCCGCGGGAGAGCGCTCCGGGTTCACGACGAGCTGCATGACCCCTGTGCGGTCGCGGAGGTCGACGAAGACGAGCCCGCCGTGGTCGCGCCGCCGCGCCGCCCAGCCCGACATCGTCAGCGTCTGGCCGACGTCGCCTGCGCGCGGCTCCCCGCACATGAGATCCCGCCACTGACTCATCGCGAGAGTCTGCCGACGATCTCGGCGTGAGCGACAACCTCGTCCGGCTGGTCCGCCCGTCGCAGCACCGCTGTCTCCGGGCCGACGATCACCGTCGTCCGAGCGCCGAGCCGGTTCGCCTGCGTGAGTTGGCCCTTCTGCGACCTGCCCGCGTAGTCGGTGTCTGCGGCGAGGCCGTGCTCGCGGAGCTGCTGGAGCCACGACGAGACCTCGATCCGCGGAGCTCCCTCCTCGACGACGAAGAAGACGTCGATCGCGGCTGGCGCGGCGTTCGTGCCCGCGCCCTCGAGGGCGAGCAGGAGCCGCTCGATGCCGGCGCCGAACCCCACGCCCGGCGTCGGAGGACCGCCGACCTCCTCGACGAGCCCGTCGTAGCGGCCGCCGCCCGAGAGCGTGCTCTGCGCTCCTTCGTCCGGCCCGGTGAACTCCCACGTGGTCCGCGTGTAGTAGTCGAGCCCCCGCACCAGTGTGGGCACGACCTCGTAGCGGACTCCATAGGCATCGAGGTGCTCGCGCACGGCGGCGAAATGGGCCTGGCACGCATCGCAGAGCGAGTCGCCGATCTTGGGCGCCTCGAGAAGCGCCTCACGCACGTGCCGCGGCTTTGCAGCGAGGTTGTCGAAGACCCGCAGCGGGCTCGTCGCCGCCTTCTCCCGCGTCGCCTCGTCCAGCCGCGCATCGTTCTCCTGCAGCCAGGAGACGAGGCGGGCGACGTAGGCAGGACGGCACTCGCGGCAGCCGATCGAGTTGAGCTCGAGTCCGAAGTCGGTGATCCCGAGCCGCCCGAGGAGCGCGTGGTACAGCTCGATCACCTCTGCATCGACCGCGGGGTCGTCCGAGCCGATCGCCTCCACGGAGAGCTGCCAGTGCTCGCGGTAGCGGCCGCGCTGGGGCGCCGAGTACCGGTACATCGGCGCGATCGTGTACGCCTTCACGGGCTGAGGCTCCCGGTGGAGGCCGTGCTCCACGTAGGCGCGGGCGATCGGTGCAGTCGCCTCGGGCCGAAGCGTCAGCGAGCGGCCGCTCCGGTCGTCGAAGGTGTACATCTCCTTCTGCACGACGTCCGAGCCCGCTCCGGACGTCCGCTCGAAGAGCTCGGTGTGCTCGAACACCGGCGTCTGGATCGGTCGATAGCCGTACAGGGCGCACAGCGCCTCCGCCTCGTCGACCACGCGCCGCCAGAGCCGCTGCTCCGAGGGCAGGATGTCGTGGGTGCCGCGGGGATGCTCGAGCTTCGCCGCGCGCGTCACCTCGTCCGCTCCGCGCGGAGCTCGACGAGGAAGGGGTTGCGCTCGAGCTCGGCGCCGAGCGTGGTGGGTGGTCCGTGGCCGGGGTAGACGACCGTGGACGCCGGATACGCGTCCATGAGCGAGCGGATCGACTCCAGCAGCGTCTCCCAGTCCGCGCCCGGGAGGTCCGTGCGCCCGACCGAGCCCGCAAAGAGGACGTCACCCGAGAAGAGGCTCCCGTCCGCGTGGTACGCGAGGTGAGCAGGCGAGTGTCCCGGCACCGAGACCACGTCGACCGGGATTCCCGCCACCTCGATCGACTCGCCCCCGGAGAGCAACACCTCGGGCGTGTGCGTCCGGAAGTCGACCTCCGCCGGCGCGAACGCCGCGCTCTCGAGCAGGTCGCGCTCGCCCTCGGCCATGTGCACCGGCGCGCCGGTCCCCTCGGCGAGCTCTGCGACGCCGAGGAGGTGGTCCCAGTGGCCGTGCGTCACGAGGATCGCGGTGCACCGAGCCCCCATCCGCGCGAGCTGGATCCGCAACTCGGCCGCGTCTCCGCTCGGATCGACCACGACCGCTTCGCCCGTCGCCGCATCTGCCCGCACGACGTAGCAGTTCGTCCCGATCGGGCCCAGCGAGAGCTGTTGGACGAAGAGCGGCATACGGGTGCGCCTCAGTCCTCGCGCCGCCCGGGCGACCCCTCACTGCGTTCCTGGCGCTTGCGATAGGAGCGCCAGAACACGGTGTCCAGGAAGTAGCTGAAGGGGATGAAGATCGCGACGATGATCCCGGTCTGGATCGAGCTGGCTCGCGAGCGAGAGGTCGCTCGAGAGCAGGTACACGACCACGAACATGATCGGCGCGAAGATCGCTCCACGCCGTAGCGTCTTGTTCCACGAAGGGGCCTGCGGCTCGCGCCCGGTGCGGAGCGGACGGGACTGACGGCCCGATTCCGGTTTCTTCGTCGGGACCTCGTCGGGCTCGAGCTCGTTGCCCTCGGCGTCCTCCCAGACGTACTCGTGCCTGTGCTCCTTCGCACGACGGCGCTTCTGCTTCCGGGACGGCATGGAGCGATTATGCCCGGCTGTCCCAGGCGATCTCGCCGCCCCGCAGCACCGTGCGGACGACCGGCCCGCCCAGGTGGTACGCGAGATAGCGCCAGTCGTCGGCGTCGAGGAGGACGATGTCCGCGTCGAGCCCGACCGCGAGCCGCCCTTTTCGATCTGCCCGGCCGAGCACGTGCGCTGCGTTCAGCGTGCAGGCGATGAGCGCCTCGGCCGGCGAGATCCCGAGCTGCGTGCAGGCGAGGCTGCACACGAACGGCAGCGACTCGCAGAACGCGCTCCCGGGATTGAAGTCCGTCGCGAGCACCACGATCGCGCCGGCGTCGGCGAGCGCGCGTGCCGGCGGCATGGGCCGGTTCAGGAAGAGGGCGCTAGCCGGGAGGAGCACCGCCGCGACATCGCTTGCGGCGAGCGCTGCGATCCCCGCCGCGCCCGTGCTCTCCAGGTGGTCGACGGAACGCGCGCCGAGCTCGACGCGAGCGGAATCGCCCCCGACTCCGTGAACTGGTCGCCATGCAGCCGAAGCACGAGGCCCGCGTCCCGGCACGCCTCGAGGTAACGCCGCGCCTGCAGTGCGTCGAACGCGCCGCGCTCGAGGAAGACGTCCGCGGCTTCTGCAAGCTGCGCGGACTCGGGTAGCACCTCGGCGACGAGGAAGTCGACATACGCGTCTGCCCCGCGGTCGGCGAACTCGGGCGGGACGGCGTGGGCGCCGAGCCAGGTCGGGACTCCCCCGGCCTCGCGGACCACCCGGAGCTGCGTGAGCTCGGTCTCGCGATCGAGCCCGTAGCCCGATTTCGCCTCGAACGTCGTCGTCCCCGCCCGGGTCATCCAGTGCACGTGTTCGGCCAGCGCGGCCGTCAGCCCGTCCTTCCCCGCGGCCCGCGTCGCGCGAACGGTCGAGAGAATGCCGCCGCCCTTCGCGTGGAGCTCCTCGTAGCTCGCCCCGGCGGCCCGCAGCGCGAACTCCTCGACGCGATCGCCGGCGAAGCACGCGTGTGTGTGGCAGTCGACGAGACCGGGGATCGCGCTGAGCCCACGGCCGTCGAGCTCCTCGGCGTCGCCCGCATCCGCGGCCAGGTCCCGCATAAGCCCGACTGCAGTGATCCGCCCGTCCTCGCAGAGCACGTACGCGTCCTCGAGGACGTCGACGTCTCCGAGTGCGGCACCGCGCGCCGGTTCCGGGCCGTGCGACGCCGTCGCGACCTGTGCAAGGTCGCGGATGAGCAGGCGCGCCGGAGGCGCGGACGGGGCTTCCGTCACCCGGTCACTCTGTCGGCGAGGTCACCAGCAACCCGCTCACGGCGCGCCGCCCGGCGTCGACGGCAGGTCCATCCCGTGCTCGCGAGCCGTGTCGAGCGCCTCGTCGTAGCCGGCGTCCGCATGACGCATGACGCCGGTACCCGGGTCGGTCGTGAGGACGCGCTCGAGCCTCTCGGCCGCACGTTCCGATCCGTCGGCCACGACGACCATGCCCGCGTGGATCGAGTTGCCGATACCGACGCCTCCTCCGTGATGCACGCTGACCCAGGTCGCCCCGGCTGCGACGTTCAGGAGCGCGTTCAGGATCGGCCAGTCGGCGATCGCGTCCGAGCCGTCGCGCATGGACTCCGTCTCGCGGTACGGAGATGCGACGGAACCGGAGTCGAGATGGTCCCGTCCGATGACGATGGGCGCCTTCACCTCCCCCGAGCGCACGAGCTCGTTGATCGCCAGCCCGGCCCGCACGCGATCGCCGTACCCGAGCCAGCAGATGCGCGCAGGGAGCCCCTGGAACGCAACCCGCCCGGGTGCGAGCTCGAGCCAGCGACGGAGGAGCTCGTCCTCGGGAAAGAGCTCGCCGAGCGCCTCGTCGATCCGAGCGATGTCCTCGGGGTCTCCCGACAGCGCAGCCCAGCGGAAAGGACCGACGCCACGACAGAACAGCGGCCTGATGTACGCCGGGACGAATCCCGGATATGTGAACGCATCGGTTACGCCTGCCTCATACGCCTCCCCTCGCAGGTTGTTGCCGTAATCGAAAACGTAGCAACCTTCCCGGACGAGCTCGAGAAGCCCCCGGGCATGCTCGGCGATGGAGGCTCGCGCGCGGCGTAGGTACTCCTCTGGGTCCTCCCGTCTGAGCTCGGCGGCCTCGTCGACGTCGAGCCCCTGCGGCACGTAGCCGGTGAGCGGATCGTGCGCTGCAGTCTGGTCCGTGACGAGGTCGAAGTGCTCCCCGCGCCGCGCGAGCTCCGGCACGACGTCAGCCGCATTCGCGTGCAGGCCGACCGAGAGCGCGCGTCCGTCGCGAGCAGCGGCCCGAACTCGTGCGAGCGCATCGTCGAGCGAAGACGCGGCCTCGTCCAGGTAGCGCGTCTCGAGGCGACGCTCGATGCGACTCTCGTCCACCTCGATGCAGAGCGCCGCGGCCCCCGCCATGGTCGCGGCCAGCGGCTGCGCACCGCCCATCCCACCGAGGCCGGCAGTCAGGATCGTCCGCCCGCGCAGGTCCGCGGACCCGAAGTGCGTCTCCCCCGCTGCGGCGAACGTCTGGTACGTGCCCTGGAGGATCCCCTGCGTGCCGATGTAGATCCAGCTCCCCGCGGTCATCTGGCCGAACATCGTCAGCCCCTTGGCCTCGAGACGGCGGAACTCGTCCCAACTTGCCCAGCGCGGGACGAGGAGGGAATTTGCGATCAGAACGCGGGGAGCCCACTCCGTCGTCCGGAACACGCCCACCGGCTTCCCGCTCTGGACGAGGAGAGTCTCGTCGTCCTCGAGCCGGAGCAGGACGCCGACGATCGCCTTCAGCGCCTCGTGGTTTCGCGCCGCCCTTCCGCTGCCGCCGTACACGATGAGCTGCTCGGGGTGCTCGGCAACCTCGCGATCGAGGTTGTTCAGGAGCATCCGCAGCGGCGCTTCCGTCTGCCACGAGCGGGCGTTCAACTCCGTGCCACGCGGCGCGCGCACCCTCGACAGGTCGCCGCAAAGCGCCTCGACGGTCGCTTTCGTTGCGGTGACGTCCGTCACGCGAGCACTCCGATCTCCGTCTCGACCGCAGCGAGCAGTTCGCCGCTGCGGATGACCGACGCGAGGAGCTCGATCTCGTCGCTCAGCGACCGGTCCTCCTCCAAGCGTGGGGAGCGGGACCGCACCGCATCGTGCGTCAGCTGCACGCCGTTACCCGGCGCAAGCGGCGCGAGGAACTCGACAGCCTGCGCGCCGGCGAGCAGCTCGATCGCAAGCGCTCGCTCCGCGTTGTCGAGCACCTGCAGCGCCTTCAGCCCGGACGCGTTCCCCATAGACACGTGATCCTCCTGGCCGGCGCTCGTCGGGATCGAGTCGACGCTCGCAGGATGCGCGAGCACCTTGTTCTCGGACACGAGTGCGGCGGCCACGTACTGGGGAATCATGAAGCCCGAGTTCAGCCCGCCCTCCTCCACGAGGAACGGCGGCAGCCCGTCGGACAGGCTTGGGTTGACGAGACGCTCGACGCGACGCTCCGAGATGCTCGCGAGCTCGGCAACCGCCAGCGCGAGCGCGTCAAGTGCGAAGGCGAGCGGCTGGCCGTGGAAATTGCCGGCGGACACGATGTCGCCGACGTCGACGAGCACGAGAGGATTGTCCGTCGCCGCGTTGAGCTCGACCTCGACGGTCGCGGCCACGTAGTCGATGAGGTCACGCGACGCACCGTGCACCTGGGGGGCGCAGCGCAGCGAGTACGCGTCCTGAACCTTGTCGCACCAGCGATGCGACTCGATGATCGCCGAGCCGTCGAGGAGCCGCCAGATGTTGGCGGCCGCCTCCTGCTGTCCCTTCAGCGGCCGCGCGCGGTGCACTTCCGGCCGGAAGCTCGTCCGGGAGCCCTGCAGCGCTTCCAGCGACTGGGCGCACGCAAGGTCGGCGGTGCCCGCGAGCCGCCGCGCGCGAACGACGCCGAGCGAGGCCATCGCGCACATGAACTGCGTGCCGTTCACGAGCGACAGCCCTTCCTTCGACACGAGCTCGATCGGCTCGAGCCCGACGCGGGCCAGCGCAGCGCTACCGGCGAGGACCTCATCCTCGACCTTGGCGCGGCCCTCGCCGACCAGAGGCAGCGACAGGTGCGCGAGCGGGGCAAGATCGCCACTCGCGCCGACGGAGCCGCGCGAAGGAACGATCGGCAGGACTCCGCGGTTCAGGCACTGGAGCAGGAGCTCGGCGAGCTCCACGCGCGCTCCCGAGAAGCCCTTCGCGAGCGCGTTCGCCCGCAGCAGCATCGCGGCGCGCACGACCTCGTCCGGATACGGCTCTCCGACCCCGCAGGCATGGCTCCGCAGGAGGCGAAGCTGGAGTTCGGCCGTGTGCTCCTCCGGGATGTGCGCGGACACGAACTTGCCGAACCCGGTGTTCACTCCGTACGTGTGCTCGCCGCGGATCGACTCGACGAGCTCGCGCGCGGCGCGCATGCGCTCCCGGGCGCTGTCCGCCAGTTCCGCCCCGACTCCGTGCAGCGCGACGTCCCAGACGTCGGCGAGCGTCAGGTCGTCGCCCGTCAGCTGGATCGTGCGCGACACGGCCCGAGTCTAGAGCGCGGCCAGACGCTCTAGGACGCGCGCCTCATCGATGCCGTCGACCTCGATGCCGGCTTCGCGGGCAGCCGTCAGGGCTGATGCCGGAACAAGCCCGACGAGCTCTCCTGCGCCGAGCTCGACGCCTCGCGCACGCGCCTCGCGCCCGACGGCTGCGACCGCCACATGCAGCGGAGCCCGGTCCAGATCGAGGAGGTTCATGCTGACCTGGATCCGGTCGCTCCGCGGAAGTCGGAGCCCGATCGCCTGGACGCCGGGAAGGCCTCCACTCGACTCCCGGACTGCGGCCGCGACTTCGCGGGCCACGCCGAGGTCGTCGGTTCGAAGCTCGACGTTGTAGGCGACGAGCGGCCCGCGGGCGCCGACGAGCGCGACGCCGGTGCGCGGGTCGATCTGCCGCGGCCCGTAGCTCGCTGCGATCTCGCCCGAGGCGATGCGCGCGACGAGCGCCCCCAGCCCTCCGCGGCGGAAGTACGCCGGCGGCCGTCGGTCGCCTACCTCGCCGTACAGGAACACGGGGATCCCGAGCTCCGCGCCTACACGCTCCGCCACGTCCAGCGCGGCGGCGCTCGCGGCCGCGAGGTCGTCCGGCGCCAGCGGCACGAGCGGCACGACGTCCGCGACTCCGACGCGCGGGTGCACGCCCTCGTGATGACGCAGGTCGATGAGATCGCGTGCCTCCGCGATGCCTGCGAGGAGTGCATCGACGAGATCCCGCTCCTCGCCGACGAGCGTGAAGACGGAGCGATGGTGATCCTCGTCCGAATGCACGTCGAGCAGGCGCGCGCTCGACGAGAAAGCCTCCCCGATCTTCGCGATCACCGACGCGTCACGTCCCTCGGACACGTTCGGCACCGCCTCGAGCACGATCCGTACCCTACGACGAGGTGACAGGCGGGGAGGATCCGACGCGACCTCGACGGTCGAGCTGGCGCACATTCGTGCGCCTGCTCGGGTTCCTGCGCCCGTATCGCACCTCGCTCATCGTCTCGACGGTTCTCGCGATCGGCTCGCAGGTGAGTGCGATCCTCGTCTTCGTCGTCACGGGCTTCGCCATCGACGAGCTCGAAGGGGGCGAACCCGAGCGGCAGGCGCTTGTGCTCTGGGTCGTCGTGATCGTCGCGCTCGGACTCGTGCGCGCCGCGCTGATGGTCGGCCGACGGCTGATCTCGGGCCGGCAGGCGCTCGGTGTCGAGTACGACCTCAGAGACCAGCTGTACGCGCACCTCCAACGTCTCTCGTTCGGCTTCTACGACCGGAGCCAGACGGGGCAGCTCATGTCGCGGGCGACGATCGATCTCCAGTCCGTCCGCTTCTTCCTCGGCTACGGCCTCATCTTCTTCGCGCAGCACGTCGTGACGATCGCCGTGGTCACCGTCGTGCTCTTCATCTACAGCTGGCAGCTCGCGCTCGTGGCGCTGGCGATCACCCCGGTGGTCGTCCTCGTCGCCTACCGCTACAGCAAGGTCTCGCAGCCGGTCCTCCGGGACGTTCAGCAGAAGCTCGCCGACGTCTCGACGGTCGCCGAGGAGAGCATCGTCGGCGTTCACGTCGTGAAGTCGTTCGCCCAGGAAGACCACCGGCAGGAGGAGTTCACGCGGGCGGCCGACTCCGTCTTCGACCGGACGCTCGCTGCGAACCGGCAGCGCGCTCTGTACGTGCCGCTCCTGACGTTCCTGCCGACGGTCGCGCTGGCGGCGGTGCTCCTGGTCGCCGGGCGGATGGTCGTCTCCGGCTCGCTCTCGATCGGGAGCTTCTTCGCCTTCAACTTCCTGCTCGCGATGCTCGTCATGCCGCTGCGGATGCTCGGGATGTGGATCGGCCAGGCGGTACGCGCCGTGGCGTCCGGCGAGCGCATCTTCGAGGTGCTCGACGAGCCCGAAGAGATCGCAGATCGTCCGGATGCGCGGCCACTCCGGCCGGGGCCTGGCGCGCTGCGCTTCGAGAACGTCGACTTCGCGTACGAGCCGGGGAGGTTCGTGCTGGAAGGGATCGACCTCGACGTCGAGCCCGGACGGACGGTGGCGCTCATCGGCCGTACCGGGTCGGGCAAGACGACGCTCGCCTCTCTCGTCCCGCGGTTCTACGACGCGACGTCAGGTCGAGTGCTCGTGGACGGCGTCGACGTCCGCGACCTCGAGCGGCGTTCGCTGCGTCGCGAGATCGGCGTCATCGCCCAGGACCCGTTTCTCTTCTCCGCGAGCGTGCGCGACAACATCGCGTTCGGCGTCCCGGACGCACCACACGAGGCGGTCGAGGCGGCCGCCCGAGCTGCCCAGGCGCACGAGTTCATCGCGGAGCTGCAAGACGGCTACGAGACCGTCGTAGGCGAGCGCGGAATCACGCTGTCCGGTGGCCAGCGCCAGCGCCTGGCCATCGCGCGTGCGTTGCTCGTCGACCCCCGCATCCTCATCCTCGACGACGCGACGGCGTCGGTGGACGCGACCACGGAGGCAAGGATCCGGGCCGGGCTCCGGGAGGCCATGCGCGGCCGGACGACCATCATCATCGCGCACCGCCTGTCGACGATCGCACTCGCCGACGAGATCGTCGTCCTCGACCACGGGCGGATCGTCGCGCGGGGGACGCAGTCGGAGTTGCTCGACGAGAGCGCGCTCTTCCGGGAGATCCACGAGCACGGTCTCCTCCAGCAGGTGATCGCCGGATGAGCCGCGCACCGGCACACATTCGGCACGGAGCCGTGTCCCATGCGTTGCGTTGTCACCACTATGCTCGCGGCGGGTGGTGGGTTGGGGTGCCCCTAAGACAAGGGGTCCCGCGGAAAGGCCGTCCGTCGTGAAGGTCTGGCAAGCGGGCACGCACCTCACGGAGCACCGCGGCGCCCGCGTCGAAGACTGGACGTGGCCCCAGACGCGCCGGCGCCTCGCGGCTCTCGCCGACCTCGCCCGCCCGTACCCGGGCCGAAGCGCACTCGCGGTCGTCACGCTCGTCGCGTACACCGTCGTCGCGCTCCTGCCTCCGTACCTCGCGAAGATCGCGATCGATCGCGGCATCGCCGAGGGCGATCTCGAGACGCTGACCATCGTCGTCGTCGCGTTCCTCCTCGCCGGCGTCGCCGCGTTCGCCCTCTCCGCCCTGCAGACGTACTTCACCGGCTGGGTTGGCGAGCGCGGGCTCGCGGATCTCCGCATCCGTCTCTTCGGACACCTCCAGCGGCTGTCGCTCGGCTACTACGAGCGGAACCGCACGGGTGCGACCGTCAGCCGCATCACGAACGACGTCGAGGCGCTCGACCAGCTCGTGACCGACGGCGTCTCGAGCCTCGTCCAGAACACGCTCGTTCTGCTCGGGACGGCGATCGTGCTCTTCTTCCTCGACTGGCGGCTCGCGCTCGTCACGCTCATCGTGCTCCCGCTCATGGGCGGGGCGACGGCCTGGTTCCGCGTGCGTTCGAACCGTGCGTACCGCCGCGTTCGCGAGCGGCTCGGGCTCGTCACGGCGACGCTCGCGGAGGACATCTCCGGAATGCGGGTCGTGCAGTCGTTCACGCGCGAGCCGGCGAGTCAGACGACCTTCCGCGGGGTCAACGAGCGCTACCGCTCCGCGAACTACGAGACCGTCGTGCTGAGCGGGGTCTACTTCCCGACGGTCGACGCCCTCTCGTCGCTCGCGACCGCTGTCGTGCTCGGCTTCGGCGGGTGGCTCGTGATCGACGGGAGCATGACGATCGGGACGCTGTTCGCCTTCATCCTCTACCTCTCGAACTTCTTCGACCCGGTGCAGCAGCTGTCGCAGCTCTACAACACGTTCCTCTCAGCTACGGCCGCGCTCGACCGGATCCTCGCCGTTCTCGACGAGGAGCCCGAGGTGGTCGACCGGCCGGAAGCGCAAGTGCTGCCTCCGATCGTCGGCCACGTCTCGTTCGAGCACGTGCGCTTCGGCTACGGAGACCTGCCGGACGTCCTCCACGACTTCGACCTCGATGTCGCCCCCGGAACGACCGTCGCGCTCGTCGGGCACACGGGCGCCGGTAAGTCCACGATCGCGAAGCTCCTCGCTCGGTTCTACGACCCGCGCTCGGGCCGGATCACGATCGACGGCGAGGACATACGCGACGGGACGCAGGCGTCGCTCCGCCGCCAGCTCGGCATCGTCCCGCAGGAGGGCTTCCTCTTCGCAGGCACGGTGGCCGAGAACATCGCATTCGGCCGCTCCGATGCCGGTCGCGAGCGTATCGAGGAGGCGGCAGCGGCGGTCGGCGCCGACACGTTCATCGAGGAGCTCCCGGACGGCTACGACACCGAGCTCGGCGAGCGAGGCTTCCGCCTCTCTCTCGGCCAGCGCCAGCTCATCGCGTTCGCGCGCGCGCTCCTCGCCGACCCGCGCATCCTGATCCTGGACGAGGCCACCTCCTCCGTCGACATCGGCACGGAGCGCAAGATCGAGCGCGGGCTCCGGCGACTGCTCACCGGCAGGACGGCGTTCGTGATCGCGCATCGACTCTCCACGATTCAGGGCGCCGACCTCATAGTGGTGCTCGACCACGGCCGCATCGTCGAGCAGGGAACGCATGCCGAGCTCCTGGCCGCGGGCGGGCTCTACACGCGGCTCTACGGGGACTGGGCCGCCCAGGTCGCCTGACGCGCGGGGGCCGCAACGTCGACAGGCCGTAGGCTTTGGTGGATGGCGAGCGAGCAGGACCGCGAGCATCCGGACGACCAGCTTCCGGCCGTGGTCGAGAACGCGACCGGCCCGCTCTCGGACGAAGCCCTCCGCGACACCCGTCTCACGCCCGCCGAGGCGGTCGCGGGCATGCACATCCGCGTTCCGGTACGGGGCAACCGGAAGCTCCGCCAGCTCCTCGAGAAGGTCGAGGCGGACAAGCAGCTGAAGTCGTGGTGGCACGTCGCGAACGTCAACGCGGTCGTGCGCCTGGAGATCAACGACCACTCGTGGGTGCACGTCCAGATCGTCACCAACATCGCCGTGAAGCTCCTCCGCCAACTCGTGAAGCACGGCGTCACGCCGTCGCTCGTGAGCGACTACCGGATGACGAACGACGACTCGGAGGTCGTCGTCGTCCTGGCCGCGTTGATGCACGACGTCGGGATGTCGGTGCACCGCCGCGACCACGAGGACTTCAGCCTCTTCCTCGCAGAGCCCAAGATCCGCGAGCTGCTCACCGGCATCTACGAGGAGCCAGAGCGCACGGTGCTGGTCTCCGAGGCGCTGCAGGCGATCATCAGCCACCGAGCCGACGGCGAGCCGCTCGCGCTCGAGGCCGGCGTACTCCGGGTCGCGGATGCGCTCGACGTCGCCAAGGGCCGGTCCCGGATCCCCTTCGAGCGTGGAGCGGTCACGATCCACTCCCTCTCCGCGGCCGCGATCGACGAGGTTCGCATCGCCGACGGACAGTCGCGGCCGGTCATGGTCGAGATCCTCATGAACAACTCGTCCGGCATCTACCAGGTGGACGGGCTGCTGAAGGCGAAGCTCCGCGGCTCGGGCCTCGAGCCGTACATCGAGGTCGTGGCGCGGATCGACACCGACGCCGAGAAGCGACTCGTGCCCGTGTACCGCCTCGAGATCGGCGATCCGAGCGGCGGCACGGCCAGCTAGACTCACCGCCGCACGTTGCGGGGTCGTCTAACGGTAGGACGCCCGGCTCTGGACCGGGAAGTTGGGGTTCGAATCCCTGCCCCGCAGCCTCGCTGCTGTTGTCATCGCGGTTTACGCTTGTAACAGCCTTCCTTAGCATTCTGTAAGCGATGCGGGTTTAGCTCGTATCGGTTCGGATACGGTCCTCCTCGGCGACCGACACGAGCGGCTCCTGTGGTTGAGCCGCGCCCCTGTCCCCGATCAGGAGGTTCCCCTGAAAGCCCTACTCGTTGGCCTGTGCGTGCTTTTCGTCATGACACAGGCCGTTGCGGCAGCGAACGGCGCGGATGCAGGCGGCACCCGTGCCAGCAAGGCGAAGACCCTCCACGCGAGCTCCCTCAGCCTCCAGCAGAAGCTCGCGCTCAAGGTGCGGAAGGCGCACAGGCACCGGAGCACGATTCGCTTCTTCGAGACGCACCGCTCGTTGCTTCGTTCGGGCGACCACCGGCGCGGGCGCCGTCACGAAGCTTCGGCGCGCGAAGCGGAGCCTTGCGAAGACCACGAGCGAGATCCGCTACTACGAGCGGCTCATCCTCGCGCGCGGCGGAGAAGCGCCAGGCGCGGCGCCTCGCCACGGCCCCACCGCGCGTCGCGATCTGCGACGGTCTTCGGACGCTACTGCCGACAGGCGCTCGCCGTCGCGTGGTGCGAGTCCGGCCACCAGACGACCGCGCGCAACGGCCAGTACCTGGGTCTCTTCCAAATGGGCGACTGGGCGCCGCGCGTATGCCGGTCACGGCGACACGGCGTACGAGCAGGCGGTGGCTGCGTACAAGCTCTTCCTCCAGTCGGGGCGTGACTGGAGTCCGTGGAGCTGTCGCTGGGCCGCCTACTGACGACCGCCGTTTTCGTCGCAAAGAGCGGGGCCGGCGGTCACTGCGGGTTTCTTTTCCGCTGTCCTTCTGGTAGGTGTCCGTCAGAGTGTGGGGACGGCGGAAGCGCGACCGCTTACGGCCCCTCGACGAGGCGGCTGCCTATGCACGCTGTCACGGCGATCGTGACGACAACGTTCGCATTGTGACCCTCCCGCCCCGCCGGCTCCGCTACGAGCACGTCCTCTCGAGCGGCGAGGCGATCCGCAAGGATTTCGAAGAGCGACTCGACACGAGGGAGCCCGAGGCCGCCCTCTGAGCACGTAGTCGGATCGGCTATCCTTCGGCCCTCGCAGGGCCCATTCGTCTAGTGGCCTAGGACACCGCCCTCTCACGGCGGCGGCACGGGTTCGAATCCCGTATGGGCCTTTTCCGGGCTGTTCGTTCAGCGGTTTTGGCTCAACGGTGCGGGTCGGGCGTGTCGCATAGGACGCCCGATCGCGAATGGTGCTGGTACGGGTGCTGGCACGGAATCGGCGCCCGTCCCGGGCTCGCGAGGGGCCGCCTACGGGTAGAGGCGCAGGCGGCCCCGGAGCCGCACAAGCCGGTGAGCGTTCGCCCCGTGCCGAAGTGATGGTAGAGGGCTTCGGGTGCAGCTAGCTCGGGCTGAGAGGCCCGAAGGCGGCGGGAAAAGGCGCCGGTTCAATCGCAAGTCGAAGGCGAGCCCGGGTAGAGGTAGTTGGGTGAACTGCGTCTAAAACCGGGCTAGCGAGGCGTCGGCAGACGCTTCCTCCAACACCGGCGTCGGTGCCGGGGTTTCAGGTGCGCTAGACACCCGCGCCGTCGTCGGTGATGCTCCGCGCCGATGCTGCTCGCGTGGAGCGACACGCTCACAACGGGGACATTCGCACTCGTCGGCGTCCTCATCGGTGCGATCGTCGGCGCCGTCGTGCAGGCGGTATTCGAGTGGCGCCGGAACGCGGGTGAGCTACGGCAGGCGAAGCGGCAGATCGCCGAGGACATGCTGCGCGTCGGGATGCATTACGAGGGGATGGCGCAGTCGAGAAGCACGCCTCGAAAGCTCGGCGGTGGGGAGGCGACTTTCCTCCCGAGCGGGGCATGGGCGACGTACGGGCCGAACCTCGCTCGCCTCTGGGGCAAGAGGCGCGACAACGACTACGAGGCGCTTTCGAACTTCGTCGGGACGTTGCCGGTGATGCGTGACCTGCTCGCTGAGTTACCGGCGAACACACCTCTGTCCGGCGAGCTATGGGTGCGAGTTCAGGAGGGCTTCGAGCAGGCGGCAGGGTGCTACACAATCCTCACGGGGAAGCCCTTCCCGGCCGCTGACGAATAGCCGCCTTCGCGCGATCATGGAGGCGTGGAGAAACCGAAGGCTTCCCGGCCGTCGCGTCGTAGGGACGAGCACGTCGCGACCATGCCGCCGATCACGCCCCGGGAGCGTGAGCGATTCATCCAGTGGTGGAAGTCGAAGGGCGTCCTCGACGAGCACGGCAAGCCGTCCCCCGCGTGGAACCGGACAATCGCTGAGTTCGCCTCGCTCGGGGAGTAGGTGTGAGCGAGCGGCGTATCGACCGGGTGACGATCGACCTCAACCGGGGGCCGGTGGTGATCCCGTGGGCGTCGAGGGAAGCCCTACTCGCCGAGTGCCGGAAGCTCGATGCGATGGGCCCGGTGATCGCCGAGTTCCGCAACGGGGGAACCTCGCGCCCAATCCGACTCACCGACGAGGCGAGGGCGGGCCTGCTCGGCGTGATCGTCGCGTGGACGGACGAGGCCGACGGCCTGCCCGAAGGCATCGCCGAGCTTTGCGACGCGATCGAGGACGACTCGCCCGAGCCGTAGCGGTCGGCGGCCGCAGGGCTAGGCGAAAAAGCGGTCGAAGCGGGCGACGACCCCGCCGAAGTAGGCGAGCCAGCCGCCCAACGTGGAAATCACCGGCTGTCCCGCGAGGCGACCTTCGCCGAACGCGATGTCAAAACCGAAGTCTGTAAGGATCGCTCCTCTGCCTGGCTGCATGCGGAACCGGGCAACGGGGGTTCCGTCGGCGAACGCGCCCGCGAGCGGTTGGACGTGATCGACATCACCCTCCGCGTCGGCGGTGTACCGGATGCGACGTAGGAACGGGCTCACGAGGTTGAGGCGGCGATGCTTGTCGGTGATGTCGAGGGTGTGGACGAGCCAGAGCGGGTCAAGGTCGCCGTCCCGGCGGAAGGGCTGGAACCAACGCACTTGCGCCATCACCTTCCGATCGACACCGGGGAGTTTCCCTTGCGCACTCGTGTTCCACTTGGCGCGTTCGTTGAAGATCGGGAACTCGGAATGTTCGTGGGTCGGGACATTGACACGAACGATTTCGTAGGCGACGTGATCGAGTGCGCTCCGGAGTGCGTGAACGCATTCGCCCGTGATCGAAGCCCATCGTTCGAGCGGCGGAGCTTCGACGATCTTCGCCCTCCACACGTAGTAGTGCGGCTCCGTGAAGTCGAGTTCTCGGAGCATCCGGTACGGGTTGCGCTCTAGGAAGCGATCGTGTTCGGCCATGAGTTGGCCCCAGAATTCTTCGGCACGTTGAAGCTTCGCTCGCGCATCGTGAAGCTCCGCCGCTCCGCCTCCCGCTCCCTGCACTGACACCGGCCCGAGGATAAGCGACGCGAACCCGGGGGAGGCCCCCTCGGGCCCGGCCTCGTAACCCCGGCGGGTACACACGCCGCGAGAAAAACCGTACGGCACACGTTGCGTACGGACGGACATAATCCGTAGGCGATGGGCCGAACGCGTCTACTGACGCCGGAACTCGCCGACCGAATCGTGTCGCAAGTGTCCGCCGGTGCGTCGATTGAGGACGCATCTACGGCCTGCGGGATCAGTTCGAGGACGACTCGCCGCTACCGCGCCGAGGGGCGCCGTGTCGTCGAGGCGTTGCCGCTCGCCGCCCGCTTCGCGATCGACCTCGATCGGGCCGAAGCTACTCGGCCGCCGCCGCTTCAATGGCGAGACGCGGCGCGGGCGCTTCACGCGATGCACCCCGCGAGGTGGCCTCGACCGTAGGCGGTCTTCACTCTACGATCGGAGGGTGTCGAGTGGCGACCTATGGGCGCGGGGCCGAGCGGGACGACGCGCGAAGGTTCTCGCCGAAAGCGGCCCGCCGAGCGTTCGCCCCGAGAGTGAGGCCGATGCCTCGCCCGGGCTCGTGAGTCAGGGCGGCAGGTCGGAGCGCGTTCCCGGCGCCCGGCCCGAGTCGATGATCGACGACTTCCTACGTGGCCGCCGTCGCGGCGAAGGGACGTGGGATCGTCTGGACGCCGAGGCCTCGTGAGCGCGTCGTTCGTCCTCGCGGGCCGCACGTCCGAAGGTGACCTACGGAGCCTCGCGAGGCCCATCCCGGTGAGCCTCGCCGACACGGCGCCCGAGGCGGCGCAGGCCCACGAGGCCGTCGCGAAGCGGCTCGGCGAAGCGACCGCGAAGGCGATCCGCGCTCGCGCCGAACATGAGCAGGCGATCACCGACGACGCCGCGAAGGCCGAGGCCGCGATCCGATCGGGCTCGCCGTTGCCGAAGCCGAAGGCTGAGAAGACGGAGGCCGCGCTTCGCGAAGCCGAGCGTGAGCTAGCCGCCGTCGCCGCCGCCCTTCCGATGAGCGCGAGGGAATTGCTCCACGCCGTCGAGCCTCACGCGGCCGCCGTGGCCGAGCGAATGTCCGAGGCCGCCGACGAACTCGAAGCGCAGGCACTCGCCCGGCTCGGCGAGGTGCGGGAACTGCTCGACGCCTCCGACCGGGCTCGGGCCGAAGGCTCGTGGGCCGCCACGCTCGCCGCAGGCGAACCCGTCCGCCCGTTCTCGGGCTCGACGGCGCCCGGCAGGGCGAGCGGTGTCATCGTCGAGGCACGTCAGGCGATCGAATACGAGGCGAGCGAGCGCAGGCGACGGCGCGACGAAATGGAGTACGAGCGCCGAGCCGTGAACACCGTCAGGCGAGGCGACACGCTTGTCGAGCTTCCGCCGCCGCCGACCGAGCGCGAGCCCGCGCCCGCCTGAACGAAAACACGCCCGTTGCTAGCCTGACCTAGCTCGACGGAATACACCGGCGAGGCCGCCTCCGGGCGGCCTTCGTCGTTCTAGGATCGGGCCTCGTGTATCCGTCGGTTCCGTCCGAGCTTGCTCGTCGGCGCGCCGAGTTCTACGACGACCTCGCCCGTATCCGTGTGCGGAGGGAAGTCGAGAATGGGGCGGCCTCGTGGGACGACCTCGGCGTACTCCGAGGCCGCCACGAGGAATGGCTACGGCTCGCCCGCACCGTCGAGGAAGCCCCGCCGCCGTGGGCCGAGTTCGAGGCCGAATTGTCGCGGCCGCCCGGAGCGGAGCCCGAGCCCGAGCCCGAACCGGAAGCCGAGCCCGGCTCGTGGACGATCACGGCCGAGGAAGGCGGCTCGCCGTTCCACGACGTGTTGACCGCCGAGGCGATCGAGGCGGCGAAGGTGTGGGCAGAGAACGCGTCGCGCTCGGCGTGGAAAGTGTGGAACCTCTACCGGCGGCGGGCGCGCGCCCGCAAGCCCGCACCCGACCCGGACACTCTGCTCGGGCGCGTGATGGTCGAACACCTCGTGACCGCGCTCGACGAAGGCGGGCTCGTCTGGGACGAACGTCGCAAAGCCCTCGACTTTCCAGCGCACTTAGCAGCGCACTTTGCAGCGCACTTAGCAGCGCACCTACCAGCGGACGGGACGAGGATGATCGTCCCCCGCAAACGGCCTAGCTAAGCCGTTTCGCGGCCCTCGGGCCCGGCGGTGCGACCGTCGAGGCGGCGACGCTGAAAAAACTCGCATCAAGGGTGTTCGCAGCGTTTCCAGCGCGCTTGCCTTTAGAGGCAATACGAAGCGCAAGGCGCCCGCCTCGACCGATACGGGCGCCCGGCGCGAAAGGGGGCAACGCGATGCCCGCCGATTTCCATCGTACGCCACTCGCCGTCTCGATCCTCGAAGTCGTCGAGGAAATCGAGATGGAGGCGCACAACATGCTCGGCAACCCGAGGATTCCGGGCGACGAGCCGGACGAGCTTTTCCACGACGAGGACGCGCAGATGGAAGCCCTGCTCTGTCTTCGCGGCGCCGCCCGGAACCTCGTCGACCTCTGCGACGACGGCCTCGAAGTCGTCTACGGCCCGGCGGTGGCGTCATGAGCCTGGTCGAACTTCCTCCCGCGCTTGACGACTCGGCACCTCTAAGGGCCCACCCGATCGCCGTTCACTTCAACCGCCTGTTCGTCCTCGCGCACCCGATCTTCAACGTGTCCGAGTACGGCTTGGCGGTGTCGCTCTCGGTAGACACGTCATGGATCGAGGTGATGCGCGACACCGCGCTCGACCTCGCGGTGGCGTGCGACGAACACCTCGCGGTGGCGTCATGAGCGCCGCGTTCAAGTCACCTCCCGCGCTGCTCGTCGTCCTCGAAGTCGAGGCCGAGCCCTTCGTCCTGATCGACGCCGTGGACGAGAGCGAGGAACTGCGCCTCCATGATTGGATCGACGCCCGGCCCGACCTGCGGGCGCTCGTGGAGTGGGTCGAACGGCTCGTCGAAGTGAGGGCGGCCCGATGAGCCGCGTTCGGGCTCGTGGGCTCGCGCCGTGGACACCCACGGCGAAGTCGGCCGTCCTGCTCGATCAGGTGATCGACGTTCTCCACGAGTACGCGGAGCAGTTGCCGTTGACGCTGCGGCAGGTTTTCTATCGCCTCGTCGCCGCGTACGCGTACGACAAGACGGAGCAGGCCTACGACCGCCTCGGGGAAATGCTGAACCGGGCTCGGCGCTCAGGCCGCGTCCCCTTCGCCGACATACGGGACGACGGAATTCTCTCGCACGTTCCGTTCGGCTTTGCCAACCGGCAAGAATTCTGGGAGCGGCAGGACGAGTGGATTCGGCTGTTCGAGTTGAATCGCCAGGAAGGGCAGGCGCAGTTCGTCGAGGTGTGGGTCGAGGCCTCGGGGATGCTCCCGCAGGTCGCGGCCGTGTCCCTCGGGTACGGCGTGCCGTGCTACTCGTCCTCGGGGTTCGACTCCGTGACGGCGAAGCACCTCGCGGCGCTCCGGATGCTCGATCGGGAGGTGCCGACCGTCGTCCTCCACGTCGGCGACTACGACCCGAGCGGAGTCGCGCTGTACGAGAACCTGCGTGAAGACGTAAGCGCCCTCGTCTGCGACACGGCCGAGCGGGACGGCGGCCTCGACGGCATCGAGCCGCCCGAGTTCGTCCGCGTCGCGGTGACGACGGAGCAGATCGCTCGCCTCGACCTGCCGACCGCGCCGCCGAAGAAAGCGGACAGGCGCTCCGTCTTCACCGACACGCGGACGGTGCAGGCCGAGGCGATCGCGCCGGACGTGTTGCAGGTCGAGATCAGGGACGGCGATCGAGAAGTGGATCGACCTCGACGTGCTGGCCGACCTATCGGCTCGTGAAGACGCCGAGCGCGAGGCGCTGATCGAGGACGCGAAGCGGCGCAAGGAACAAGAGGGATTCAAGTAGCCGCCCTGCCCAATCGGCTGCTCGATCCTGCGGCCTCCGAGGCCGAGCGGACGCGTCTGCACCCGACGCCCGAGGCGATCGCTTCGAACCGCCTGTGGGCCGCGATGATGCTCGCCCGCCGCGTGGACGTACTCGACTCGATCCTCGCGGGCCGTCCCGTTCTCGTCCGACACCTCGACCGGGCCGTTCTCGGCCGAGGCCTCCGAGGGTCGAAGGTGCCCGACCCGGGCTCGTGGTTCAGGGTTCGGGCCGGGCACCTCGACGCGATCGCCGAGGCGGGGCCCGAGGGACGGCAGGCCGTGACCCGGGACGGCCTCACCGAAGACGAACTCGCCCGCGCCCGCGCGACGATGAAGGCGAAATGGCCGCGCGAGGCCGTCCGCGAGCTTCGACGCCTCCCGCGCCACGAGATGCTTTGCGTCGCCGCCTGCGCCGCTTTGCTCGACGCTGCGCCCCTCCCCGCGCCGTGTCCCACGTGCGCCCTCTGCGGCCGGGACGAGTTCAGGTTGAGGCGCGAGGGCTCGGGTTTCGTCTGCGCGTTCACGGCCGCCTGCTCGTATCGCGTGAGGGTCGCCTACGGGATGCCGAGGTGGCGGGCCTTGAAGCTGCTCGAAGCCGAGAAGGCGGCCGCGTGAGCAGGCCGAGCGCCGCCGACCTCATCGCCTCAGGCACGGGCTACCTGCATCGCGGCCACCTACGCGAACTCGGGCTCCAACGGAGGGCGGTCGATGCGGTGTTCCGCGCCTGCCCCGTCGTCTTCCTCCCGGACTACTCCCGGCCGCTCGTCCGCGTTGAGGACTACCTGGCGCTCGTCGAGGGCTCGACCTACGGACGCGATCAGGTGAGGCCGACGTGACGCGATCCGTACACTTCCCCGGCGCCCATAAGAGGCGCCGAGGCGAGGCCGCGCAAACGGCACTCGCCCCGACTTCGACCGACACCTACTTGGAGGTGCGATCGCATGAACACCCTACGACCGTTCGAGGCCGACTGTGCCTAGCGTCTGGGTACGCAAGCGCATGACGCGGGCGGGCCGTCCACGCTACGCCGTCGAGTACCGACCCGGAGGCCGGGAGGCGCCGATCCGGTACGCGGGAACCTTCCCGACACGGCGCGAGGCCGACATTCGCAAGCTCTGGGTAGGCGGCGAGTTGGCGGCGCTCCGGATGCCCGCCGTTTCGTTCCACGGCGCCGAGCCGCCGAAGTCGCCGACGCTCCGCGAGGTGGCCGAGGCCTGGCGCACGTCGCGCGTGGACGTTGCGGGTGGAACGGCCGACACGTACGCGGTGAACCTGACTCGCATCCTCGCGCGGCTCGGTGATCGGGAGGTGGACACGCTCGAAGCGGCGGACGTGGCGGCCCTCGTCGCCGACCTGTACGCGAACGGCGAAGGGCTCGCGCGTGAGTCGATCCGAAAGACGCGCTCGACGCTCGCGCAGGTTCTCGACTTCGGGAAGGTCGAGCCGAACGTCGCCCGCGACAAGTCGGTGAAGTTGCCGCGCGAGGTGCGCGAGCCGGTGAACCCGCCGAGCGCCGACCACATCGAGGCGGTGTTCCGACTCCTGAACTCCGACGAGCGGCTAAGGGTTCTCTGGCTCGACTGGTCGGGGGCCCGCGTGGGAAGCGTGGACAAGCTGACGGTTGGCGACTACGACGAGCGGCATCGCCGCGTTCGGGCGCGGGCGTCTACGACGAAAAACAAGATGCCGTTGTGGATCGACCTCCACCCCGCGCTCGCCGACGCGATCGAGGCGACGTTGCCACCCCGGGACGATCGCGACCTCGCGGCCCCGTTGTTCCAGGGCGAGAACTCGGACGCCCTGCGAACGGCGATCGGACGCGCGTGTAAGGCCGCAGGCGTCCCGCTCTGGTCGCCGCACGACCTCCGCCACCGGCGGATATCGCTGCTGCACGACCAGGGCGTCTCATGGGCCCGCATCGCCGAGTTCGTCGGGCAACGCTCATTGAAGGTGACGGCGGACACGTACACGCACGTTCTGACTGACGGCCGGGAACTCGACTACGCGGCCCTGATCGGGGGTCGCGCGTGACCGAACGTGACCGCGCGGTGCTGGCGTCCGTGCTGGCACGCGTCTCGGAAAAGGCCCGTTTGCGGGGGCGTCTGAATCCCGTATGGGCCTTTCCCAAGAGACCCCTGGAAGTCCGGGGGTTTTCTCGTCTAGGGACGAGCCTGCGAGTGATCAGGAGTGGTCAAGTTGGCCCTCGCGCGGTCAGAAATGGACCACGATTGGACCACGGAGCGACGCATTCTCCGGGCTTCTCGCGCAGCGGCTTGGCCCGGACGATCGGGACGCCCGCGCGGGCTTCTCGCGCTTCGCTAGGCGTCGTGCTGGCGGACGAAGGCCGCCGCCTTGGGGGGACCTTGCATCCCAGCTTCTTTGAATATCGCCGGGACCTCGGGATCGGAAGTGAAGCTCTGCCAGCCCTCCTCATCCCAGTCGAAGATCGCCCACACTCGGTCGTCCTCGTTGGGATCACGAAAGACGTGCGCACCTTTGCAGCCGTGCTGCTTTCGCTTCGCGGCGCCCGTGGTTGAAAACGTATTCCAGAAGCGATCGAAGTCCTCGACCTTTGCCGTTGCCAGAACCATCCGTCCTCCCTTTGTTGGAACGTGTCGCTTGCCCCGTCCACCCTACGCCTGTAGGCCGGGTAGACAGGTGTTTGCTCGGGTCCGCGGCACAGCTCACGGTGCGCGGCAGCCCCCGCGGGAGCGACCACGGAGCTTCGTCCTCAGCCGACCGGTCTGACGTCAGGCGCGCGGCGCTCGCCCGAGAGGATCGGAGACGACTTCCTGAACCCCCAGACGGCGCAGTAGATGCCGAGGAACGCCTCCCAGATGAACTCCGGGATGACCAGAACGCCCGGGATCGTGCCGCCTGACTCCCACCAGTCGAGGAGCGTGCCGGTGCTCGAGATCAGGAGGAGTGGCCCCCCGATCAGTCCGAACCAGGCCATGCGCCGCGGGACGAGGCCGGACCTGTACATCAGGTAGCCGAGGATCAGACCGTTCCCGAAGGGGACGGTGAACCCGGGGCCGAGCAGGAACGACCAGTCCTTGAGCGCCGCGAGTGAGACGGCGAGGTCGGCCGCGTCCGGCGAGTCCTGGCGCAGGCTGATGACGCCGAGCATGAAGATGATCCCGGCCGCAAGGAAGCGCACTCGATGGTTCGAGCCGCGACGTAGCCGAGGGCTACGGCCTCATTCTGGCGTCTCGCGATCGGGTAGAGGACGACGGCCGTTCCGACGTTCGCGACGATGAGAACGAACTCCAGGAGGACCGCCAGGTAGATCTGGTTGTCCTTCCCGCCACCGGCGATGTACGCGGCCGGATCATCGAGGATCTCCTGGAAGAGAAGGTACGCCGGAATAGACGTGAGGAACGTGATGATGAACAGAACCCCGAAGATCCGGGCATGCCTCTGATCCTGATCCACCGCTCCTCCTTCGACCGACTGCTACCCGTGATCCCTTAACCCGTCGGATGCGTCGTCAAACCGCCGCCACGGCGGCAGGCCCATGCGCTGCGCCGCTCCGACGACCGTCGGGTGCCGATGGTGAGTGCGTACGCCTAGGCGACGAAGCCCTTGAAGCGCTCGACCTCCTCGCCCTCGTGCCTGATGACGATCTCGGTGGGACCGACGAGGCTCTGGTGCACGGCGGCCTCGATGGGCGACCCGTTCGAGAGCTTGCCCCTGAGGGTGAAGTCGCCGGCGGCCTTCGCGGTGTCAGCTTCCTCGCCGTCGATGAGCAGGTTCCAGGTCGCGTGCACGGGCCCGGTCGTGCCCGTCACGGCCACGCGCTGACCTTCGATCTCCAGTGCATGTTCGTCTCGTGTGACGTTCATGCGATTTGCCTACCCCAGCTCACCCCGCCCAAACGGATATGCCCGCGCGTCTCGAGATCGCGCTGGTCAGAAAGCCTCGCTCGGCCTACCCTGGAAGCATGGAATGGGAGTCCACAACGACGATTGTGGGACTCATGGCTGCCATCGTCGGTGTCGCCATCTACCTGAAGCAGGCGAAGCTCGAGACGGCTGAGGCGCCCGAGCAGCTGCCGCCAAGCGCGGATGCCGCGGTGGCCCTCCTCTTCATGGCGGCAGGTTCGGGATACCGGCTCCTGGAGGTCGAGCCGCGAGCTCTCACCGCCGGGTCCATCCTCCACCTCGAGGGCCAGGCGTACGTCGTGGCTCGCCTCGGGCCGGCACCGCTTCCTACCGACAGCAGGCGCTGCGCCTATGTGGAGCCGAGCGGGGCACGGTTGACGGCGTCGGGCGACGGCGTTCGTGACCGGGCGGGTGACACGTTTCCCGTTCGAACACGTCGGGCACCCATCCCTGTCGCACGTGGCGGCGACAAAGGGGGAACCCGTGTGGCCCGCCAGGGGAACAGGCGGGCCACGTTGCAACGCGAGAGCTTGCGTTCGTGACCTCGAGACCGCCTTCACCAGGCGCCTGACGAGCGGTTCAGGTCGACAGGTGGTCTGGCAGTCGCCGAGCGGAGGTCAGCACGTCGGAGAATCCGCACTCGAGGCACACATAGCGCGGCGTCCCTGTCTCGTCGACGACCATCCCCATCGTGACGCCACACGCCGGGCAGATCGGCGGGCGCTCGTCCTCACCGGCAGGCTGGGGCTCTTCTTTCACGAGGTCAGCCCCGACTACTCGATCACTGCGCCCGACCGACCAGGTGGTGCAACGGGCGCCACCAACTCGTGAGGCCCGCGTGGTCGCTCCCGCCCTCGCGTGCCGTCGCGAGGATGTCCCTGTGGGTCGGCTGCCCGAGGCGCATGTGGCTCCAGACGGCCACCGCGTCGTTGCCGTCGAAGTAGCAGAACACGCGCCCACCCGGCTTTCCCGGACCGTGCAGCCACTCTCGCTCGCCGCCCCAGGAGAACGCGTTGCACTTCCCGGAGTTGCGTTCCACCTGCTGGCCTCCAAGCGCGCTCGCGTACGCCGCTGTGAGCGCGGCGCCACTGGGATAGGAGGAGATCTCCCACCGATCCGGCACCCCGTCGGCTGGAATGCACACCGCCGTTTCGAGCGCGGTCGGCTCGGCGACCGTCTGCAGCCTGCAGTCCTTCCATACGGAAGCAGGGACGATTGCGTCCAAGCCGGCGTTGGCGGCCAGCGACTCGGGCTCGGTCGAGACCGGAGGCGGCGGCGATGCCGCACTCGAGTCGGTGCTGTCGCCCGACGTGAGATAGACAACGCTTGCGGCAGTGACGGCGGCAAGCGCTACCACTCCCAGACCGAGCTTCCACCCGACGCCTCGGCCGCCGGGCTTGCCGAAGAACATCAGCACCCAGCGATTGCTCTGTGGGACGTCGAGCTCCGAGTACACCTGGTAGATGTGGATCGGATCGGGAATGCCCTTCAGACGCACCCGACCTCGATCGCTGTACTGGAGCCCGCCGAGTCGACCCGCGAGCCGCACGGTCGGCTCGCTGACGACGACGTCGCCGCCGTGGGCTCGGCCACAGAGACGTGCAGCGATGTTGAGCGATGCGCCGCGGAAGCTCCCGTCCGCTAGCTCGACGGCCTCGCCGGAGTCGATGCCCATCCCGACCTTGAGCGGGACGTCGGAGCTCGCACCGGTCTCGTCTCCGAATCTCGCCTGGAGATCCACGGCTGCTCGGATCGCCTGCCGGGCCGACGTGAAGACCGCGAGCGCCTCGTCCCCTCGGAGCTCGACGAGCCGCCCTCCGTGAGCCTCCACCCCGTCGGCTACGAGCTCGGCGAACTCGGCAGCGAGGCGAGCCGCCGCTTCGTCACCGTACTCCTCCGTGTAGCGGGTGTACCCGCGGATGTCGGCGATCAGGAAGGTCTTGAGAGCAGTCTGGGCCTCGTCCATGACCCTCCAGTATGCCGCTCAGAGCTGACCACGACCGGAGACTGCGTGTAGCAGCGAGTCATGGGCGGCGACACGGCATGGAAGCTTCAACTCGACCAGAGCGGCCGCACCTCGATCGTGCCGATCTCTGCGACCGGATGGCCTGCCGCGATCTCGAGGGCTTCCTCGAGACTGTCGCACTCGAGGATGTCGAAGCCTCCGACCGCCTCCTTCGTCTCCGTGAACGGGCCGTCGGTGACGAAAGTCTTGCCCTCCCGGACGCGTACCGAACGCGCGCGGCGCGGCGGGGCCAGCTGGTCGCCGGCGACCCAGATCCCACGTGCCTGAACATCGTCCAACCAGGGGAAGCTCTCCTCTTCGTTCGCGTCTGCCGGGTCAGGCTCGGTCAGGGTGTTCATGTTCTCGGCGTCCCAGCAGACCAGCATCAGGAATCTCATCGTTGCTCCTTCGTTGTCGAGTTTCAGCTTGCCCCTGAACGACGGACGCTACGGATCGGAATCGACACTTTGCGACCGCGCCGCACGGGACGTTTCGATCGACGTGCTTCGCGGGTACTTGACGGCTCAGCCCGCTCGTACGGGCATTTCGGAATCATGGAGGTGAGGGAGTTGCCAACCTGGGCTTGGGTCCTGATCATCGTGCTGCTGCTCGTCCTGGTCTTCGGCGGCTTCGGCTACAGCCGACGCTAGGAGCTCCACGGGAACGTGCGGCAAAAGGGGCGACGCGGTCGCCCCTTTTCTACTCCTCCCCCATTTGCCAACCGGACGTCGGGCCAGCTAGTCTGGAAAACGCCTGGAAATACCGCACGTCACCCCGTGCGGGAGCCGTTGAGGGGAGAAACGCCCATGCCGCAGGGGCGAGTGAAGTCAGCGCCCGGTCGGTCGATGAGACCGGCAGCGTCTGCGCTAGCCAGGTTGCGAAGCCGGCGGGCGCCGGAGCCCCGCGGCCTGTCCGAGCTCGAGATCGCCGAGCGGGCTGATCGCACGCTCGCTCGCTGGCGCGCGGACGACACGGGCCGGGGCTGGGAGGCATTCGAGCGCCTGCTCGCCGACATGTCCCACCTCCCCCTCGTGGAGAGCTACGACGTCGAGCGCAGCTATCGGTACGTCCATCGTGACTCCGAAGGGCTCGAGCCGTCCCCGGCGCAGCTGCGCGCGCTGGAGCAGGCCGCCCGAGGGCTCTCGGCGAAGGAGGCCGCGACGGAGCTCGGGCTCTCCGTGCACACGATCAAGTCCGAGCGCGCGGGTGCTCGCGTCGTGCTCGGGGCTCGATCCACGACCGAAGCTGTCGCGGCAGCCATCAGGCGCGGTCTGATCTAGCGCCGGTCGTCCGCCTCGTGCTCCTCGCGCTCGAGGTAGGCGGCGACCGCGCTCCGTACGCTGGGAAAGAGGTTCTCGGCTCCCAGCACGTCGTCCAGCCCCGAGCGCACGAGCATGTCCCGGACGGGCCCTTTCACCCTCGCCACCATTAGCGTGACGCCCTGGGTCGCCAGCTCGCCGTGGATCGCCCGCAGCGTGTCGATGCCGGTCGTGTCGACGTGCGTCACGGCCCCGGCGTCGAGCAGGATTGCGTGGACCGGCGAGCTCGCCTCGCGCACGAGCCGACGGACCGCGTCGCGCAGCAGACGCGCATTCGCGAAGAAGATCTCCTGGTCGAAGCGGAGGATGACGAGGCCCGGATAGGTCTCGAGGTCCTCGTGTCGCGCGACGTCGCGGAAGCGGAACTCCTCGTCCGCCTCGCCTTCGCGCCGAAGCCGGCCGAGAACGACGATGTTCGGGCGGAACGACCGGTAGACCAGCGCCCCGAGGGAGATCGCCACGGCAAGGATGAGACCGCCGAGCACGCCGAGCACGAGCACGCCGGCGAGACAGACGATCGCGAGCCCGAAATCCACCTCGTCCAGTCGGCGCAGGCGGCGTAGCTCGCCTGCCCGCATCAACGGCAGGACCGCGGCGATGACGATGGCTGCGAGCGAGGCCTGAGGGAGGTCGGAGAAGAACCGGGTCAGGACGAGGATCGCGAGGAGCACCAACCCCGCATTGAGGAGACCGGCGAGCTGCGTGCGCTGCCCGGAGCCCTCGGCAACGGCCGTCCTGGACACGCTCGCATCGACGGGAAACGCCTGCACGAGTCCCGACCCGACGTTGGCGGCGCCGAGCGCGACCAGCTCCCTGTTCGCGTTCACCTCCTCCCCTCCCGCCTCGCCGAACCTCCGCGCGGCCGCGATCGACTCGGCGTACGAGATAAGCGCGACGCCCGCCGCGCCGGCGAGGAGGCGGTCGAAGTCGTCCCAGTCGACGCCGGGCAAGCCGATGCTCGGGAGCGAGGAGCTGACCTCGCCGATCACCGCGACACCGCGCTCCTCGAGATCGAGCAGCCGCGAGGCGAGCACGCCGACCAGCACCGCAACGAGTGCTCCCGGAACGCGCGGCACGGTCGCTCGCAACACGAGCAGCAGCGCGAGCGTCGCGACCCCGACGGCGAGCGTCCAGGCGTCCACCTGGCCAAACTCGCCGAGCAGCTCCCAGGCCTTGCGGACGAACCCGCCGTCCGAGCCGTCGACGCCCAGCAGGGCCGGCAACTGCCCGATCGCGATCACCAGCGCGAGCCCGATGAAGTACCCGGCGAGCACCGGCTTCGCGAGAAACTCGGCGATGAAACCGAGCCGCGCGATGCCGCACACGACGAGCAGCAACCCGGTCACGAGCGCGAGCGCCGCCGAGAGCGCGACGAAAGTCTCGCCGCTCCCGGCTGCTATCGGCGCGATCGTCGCCGCCGAGAGCACCGCGACGCTCGAGGTGGGCCCGACGTTCAGCACACGGCTCGTGCCGAAGAGCGCGTAGAGCAGGAGCCCCGCGAGCGCCGCGTAAAGGCCGTAGACCGGCGGAACGCCCGCGATCGTCGCGTAGGCGAGCGCCTGCGGCACGAGCACCGCCCAGACGGCGAGCGCCGCGAGGGCGTCGCGTCGGACGTGCTTGCGCGACTCGGGAAGCCACGAGACGGCGGGCACGGCTACCTCGAGGACGCGCGCGAGCCGCCGGTTCACCGCACTAGATCCCGCGCGTCACCGTCATCGCACGTCAGAGCCTCTCAAATGGCCACGACACGACAGCCCGGACGCTGGTCCCGGCCGAGCTCGCGATTGAGAAGAGTGCCCTAGCGCTTCTTGGCGGGCGCGGCACGGACGATCAGGAGATACGACCGCGTCGACTTCGCGCCGAGCTCGTCCACGACCTCGACGGTGATCCGGTAGCGGCCGGCCTTCGTCGGCTTCCCGGCGAGCACGCCGGTCGCCCGGTCGAGGCGCATCCCGCGAGGGAGCGGCCCGGCCGTGATCCTCCAGCGGACGGGTGCGACGCCGCCCGTCGTCCTGAATCTCGTCCGATAGAGCTTGCCGGCCTTGGCGGGTGCGAGCGGCTGCCTGGTGATCGCCAGCTTGGCGGCGACGCTCAGCGTCGCGTTGTACGTCGCGACACGCCCCTCGCCGTCCGTGGCGGTGATGCTGAAACGCGAGATGCCGGCGACGCGTGGTGTACCCGAGATCGACCCGGTGGTCGCATCGAAGGTCACTCCGCTCGGCAGCGTCCCGGACGCCAGTGCCCACGTGTACGTGTCGTTCCCACCGGTCGCCGTGAAGGTGCCCTGGAACGGGATTCCGACCTCCCACCTCGTCGCAGCGCCGGCCGCCCACGGCTCACCCGCGGTGATCACCAGCGCGGGGCGCACGACGACCTGAAGCGCCTTGGTGTCCGACCGCGCAGGGTTCTGCAGCGGGTCGGGGTTGAGCACTGCGCTGACCGTGAAGGAGTAGGTGCCGGCGGTCGTCGGGATGCCGGAGATCAGGCCTGATGCGGAATCGAGATTCACACCCGGCGGAAGCTGTCCGCTGAGCGTCCAGCTCTTGGCATCCGGCAGGTTCGAGGTCATCTGCAGGTTGAACTGCGACCCGACCGTGGAAATCGGAACGCCAGCCTGCTCGGGCTGCAGGATGAGCCGCGGGACCTCGGGGTTGATGTTGATGATGAACTGGTTGTCCGAGGACGACTTCAGGCAGCCAGGCTGCGCGTTGTAGTCGACGGAGAGGTAGAACGAGGCCGTCCCCGCCGCCGTCGGCGTCCCGCTGATGATCGCCTGGTTGCTCTCGTTGAAATTCTGGGTGATGCTGAGTCCGGGTGGCAGGCTCCCCGAGCTCACCCTCAGGACCGCACAGCCCGTGTCCTGATCACCGACGAGGCGGACCGACAGGGAATACGGCTTACCCACCTGCCCCGTGGGGCACGTGGCCGGGTCGTCGCCGGTGCAGCCCATGCGCGCCGGGTCGAAGTCACCGGCAATCGCGCCAGGGACGAAGACGACCGACGCCGCAACGGCCAGAACCGCAATGAGGAGGAATCGCTTCACGCCCACCGGCGGCGCAAGGTAGCAGACGCGTCCACCGGAGCCTGGACGTAGCTGTTAGGAGACTGTGAGAATCACGAGCTCGGCCACGCACACCGGCTTGTCGGCGCCCTCGCACTCGATCGTCGCCTCCAGCGTCGCCCGGCCGCCGACCGGCGACTCGTCGTACGAGGAGACGCGAAACCGGCCGCGGATCCGGCCCTCTGACGGGACCGGTGCGGGGAAGCGCACCCGGTTCACGCCGTAGTTCACGACCATCTGCCCGCCTGCCGACTCGGGGGGCAGGAGCTCGTACAGCATGGGGACCACGAGCGAGAGCGTGAGGTAGCCGTGCGCGATCGTCGTTCCGAACGGTCCACTCGCTGCACGAGCCGGGTCGACGTGGATCCACTGGTGATCGTCCGTCGCCGAGGCGAAGGCGTCGATCCGCTGCTGCGAAACCTCGATCCAGGAAGACGGCCCGAGCTGGGTGCCGACCATGCTCTCGAAGCGGGTCACGGCGCGGCCGCCGCGGCGCCACTCTCGAGCCGCCGAAGCGACTCCTCCCGCCCGAGGAGCTCCAGGCTCTCGTAGAGACCCGGCGAAACGCGCGAGCCCGTGACCGCGACCCGGATCGGCAGGTACACGGTGCGGGGCTTCTCGCCGAGCTCGTCGCAGAGCGCCTTCAGCCGGCGCTCGATCTCCTCCACGCTCCACCCGTCGAGCTCGGCGAGGGCGGTCTCGGCGGCATCGAGGATCCGCGCGTCGAGGAGCGAGGGGTCAGGCTGGACGTCGCGGAAGAGGAAGCCGGCGAAGTCCGGGAACTCCCCCAAGCGCCCGATCTTCTCCTGCACGATGGGGGCAGCGGCCCGCACGCGCTCGTCCGGCCAGTCATAGCCCCGCTCGGCGAGGTACGCGACGAGGCGGTCGGCGAATTCGTCCGGCGGCAGCGCCCGCAAGTAGACGCCGTTCATCCAGTCGAGCTTCGCGTAGTCGAACGTCGCCGGGCTCGAGCCGACGCGCTCCAGCGAGAAGCGCTCGATCAGCTCGTCGCGGCTCATGATCGTGGTCTCGCCGTCCGGCGCCCAGCCGAGGAGCGCGAGGAAGTTCATGAGCGCCTCGCGGATGTAGCCCGCCTCGCGGAACTCGTCCACCGACACCGCACCGTGCCGCTTCGAGAGCTTCTTGCCGTCCTCGCCGAAGACGCTCGGCACGTGCGCGTAGGTCGGCAGCTCCGCCCCGAGCGCGGACAGCACCCGGATCTGCTTCGGCGTGTTCGACACATGGTCGTCGCCGCGAATCACGTGCGTGATCCCGTCCAGCCAGTCCTCGAGGGGCGAGGCGAAGTTGTACGTCGGGCGGCCATCCGAGCGGACAAGGACGAGGTCCTCGAGCTCGGCGTTCGGGAACTCGATGCGGCCCTTGATCGCGTCGTCCCAGCCGGTCATGCCCTCGTCCGGCATGCGGATCCTGACGGCGCCCTCGTCCTCGTACGCGGTTCCCTCCTCGACGAGTCGGCGCGCCTCCTCCTTTGCACGGTCCATCACGTCGAGCTGGAAGGTCGTCTCTCCGTCCCACTCGATCCCGAGCCACCGCAGCGAGCGTTCGATCTGCTCCACGGACTCCTCGACCTCACGCGAGGTGTCCGTGTTCTCTATCCGGAGCAGGCACTCGCCGCCTTGCCCGCGCGCGAAGAGCCAGTTGAAGAGGAACGTGCGGACGCCGCCGATGTGGAGAAGCCCGGTCGGCGAGGGGGCCATGCGAACGCGGACGGACACGACCGGAGTAGCGTAGTCGCGTGCTCTTCGGCGCCCACGTTTCCTCGGCAGGCGGCATCTCCAAGGCCATCGACCGGATCGAGGAGATCGGCGGCAACGCGGTCCAGGTCTTCACCCAGAGCCCGCGCATGTGGAAGCCGACCGAGCACACGGCCGAGGAGATCGAGCGGTTCCGTCTCCGCCGCCGGCAGGCTCGCGTCAAGGCCGTGGCGTGCCATGCGCTCTACCTCGTCAACCTCGCGAGCCGCGACGAGGAGGTCAGGGGCAAGTCGTTTGCGTCCCTCAGCGCCACGATGGAGACCGCGAACGCGATCGGCGCGGACTCGGTCGTGTTCCACGTCGGCTCGCATCTCGGCTACGGGTTCGACGACGCGCTCGGCCTCGTCGTACCGGCACTGCGCGAGCTCCTCGAGCTCACGACCGACGAGCTCTGGCTCTGCCTCGAGAACACCGCCGGTGCGGGAGGAACGATCGGGCGCTCCCTCGACGAGCTCGCCGCGATCTCCGACGCGCTCGACGGACACAGACGACTGGGTATCTGCATCGACTCCTGCCACTGGTGGGCCTCCGGCGTCGACGTCTCGGATCCGGAGGCGCTCGACGAGGCCGTTGCCGAGCTCGATCAGCGGCTCGGCCTCGAGCGCGTTCGCTGCCTGCACGTCAACGACGCCGCCGTCCCTCTCGGCGCGAACCGCGACCGGCACGAGGTCGTCGCGCGCGGGCTCATCGGCAACGGCCTCGCGACGTTCCTCGGTCACCCCGCGTTCGCCGACCTGCCCGCCGTTCTCGAGACGTGGCCCGAGGGCGGCCTCACGTCGGGCGACGTGGAGGAGCTCCGCAGGCTGAACCGGCTCGGGAAGCGTCGGCGGCGCGCCGCCGCCTCCCGGCGTTAGTGCCGTCCTAGCTGGCGTCGCTGACGCGGGCGAAGACGCGGAAGCTCGCGCGCTCGCGCGGGAGCTCGTGGAACTCGGGATTCCGGCAGCCGAGCTCGTCCGCCCGGTTCCCGTAGCAGGCCAGCACCTCGACCTCGCACATGGGCAGCGGCGCCCTGCGCGCCTTCACCGCACCGAACCCGCCGCGCTGCGACTCGGCGGCCGCGAGGAGCTCGAGGTCGATCTCGACGTCGAACACCTTCTGCAGGCAGCCCATGTACGTGCGCCCCCAGGCCTCGTATGCGTAGACGAACGGGCAGCTGCGCGAGAGGCACGAGCCCGGGTGGACGACCTTCTCGCAGTGCACCTCGCACCGACGGCACTCGACCTCGTCCTGGGCTCGAAGCGGAAGTCCGACGCTCACCGCAGCCTCGTTCATGGCCCGATTGTGTTCCCGTCGGCATGCCCGCCGCAAGTCTTGACAAGCGACCAGTTTTCAGGCAATGGCGACGAGCGGTGCCTGACGTCGCACGATCGGTGGGGGCCGAGTGGCCCACGCGAGGCCGATAGGTTTCGCCGCACTGTGGTGAGGAGGATCCTCTTCGGGACGCTCGCGCTGGCGCCGATCCTGGTCGTGCTCCACTACGTCGCCGACCTGTCCGAGACGGTCGAGTTCGTGCTCGCAGCGTTGGCCCTCGTGCCACTCGCGTGGCTCATCGGCGAGGCGACCGAGCACGCTGCGGAGCACACGGGGCCGGGGATCGGCGGCTTCCTGAACGCGACCTTCGGCAACGCTCCGGAGCTCATCATCGCGCTGATCGCCGTGCACGAAGGTTTGACCGAGGTCGTGCGGGGGTCGCTCACGGGGAGCGTCGTCTCGAATCTGCTGCTCGTCCTCGGCGCATCGCTCGTCGCGGGCGGCCGTGGCACGCTCGACCGCTTCTCGAGCTTCCTCTCCTTCGGCCTCCTGACCACGGCCACGTTGCTCTTCCTCGTTCCGGCGATCCCGGGCTGGGAAGGCGATCCGGATCGCGACAGCCTGGCCAAGGTGGCCGTCCCGGTGGCGATCGTCCTCCTCATCGTCTACGTCGGCGTGACGTGGTACTCGCTCCGCAGGCACTCGAGGCTCCACGTCGCGAGCGACGAGGAGATCACGGGCTGGTCGCTCCCCATGTCCCTCGTCGCGCTCGCGCTCGCAACGGTCACGACCGCGGTCGTCGCGGAGATCCTCGTCGGGTCGGTCGAGGTCTTCGCGGAGGAAGTCGGCCTGAGCGAGTTCTTCGTCGCCGCGGTCATCATCGCGATCGTCGGGAACGCCGCAGAGCACGGCGGCGCTGTCGTCGTCGCCTACCGCGGCAAGATCGCGCTCGCGGCCGAGATCGCACTCGCATCGGCCGCACAGGTCGCCGTCTTCCTCATCCCGGCCGTCACGCTCCTCTCCTGGTTCATCGACCCACTCGCGCTCTCGTTCCGGCCGGTGGAGATCGCGGCGCTCGCGGGCGCGACCGCGTTCACGGCGATCATCCTCTGGGGCGGGCAGTCGAGCAGGACGCGTGGCTACCTGCTCCTCGGGGCCTACGCGGTGGTCGTCGTCGCCTTTTTCCTGAGCGGCGACCGCTGAAGACGAGACAAAGGTCTTGTAAAGATCGTCTGAACCACCGTTTTCACGCGGGGAACGGCCGGGTACACATGATCGATGGCGCTCCGAGTCGCCCTCGTGGCCGTGTGTGCGTACGCGGCGGTCTCGTCGCTTTCAGCCGAGAGCGCGAGCGCCGCGCCCGGAGTTCGCTTCGGGATCCAGGATGACGCCTGGCTCGAGTACGGCCCCGGGACGCTGAACGAGCGCGTCGCCGAGCTCGACCGCCTCGGCCTCGACGTCGTCCGCGTCACGCTCCAGTGGCATCGGATCGAGCTGACGCCCGGCCGCTACGACTGGCGTCGCTCCGACCGGTTGCTGCGCGCGTTGCGCTCGAGGGGCCTCGACCCCGTGGTCACGCTCTGGGGCACGCCCGCGTGGGCCGGGGCCGGGCCACCGAACACCGCACCACGGTACGGCTCGGACTTCTCGAGCTTCGCGCGCGCGGTCGCGACTCGCTACCCGTATGTCCGGCACTGGACGATGTGGAACGAGCCGAACAAGGCGATCTGGCTCAAACCGGTGTCGGCGCGCCTTTACGTCTCACGCATCCTCAACCCGGGGTATGCAGGCATCAAGGGTGCAAACCCGCGTGCGCGAGTGGCCGGCGGCGTCACGGCCCCGCGCGGAGGCAAGGGCGGGATCGCCCCGGTGGACTTCATCCGTGCGATGGACAGCGCCGGGGCGCGCCTCGACGCCTACGCGCACCATCCCTATCCCGACTACCCGGGAGACACGCCGTTCGCGGGCGGCTGCGGCCACTGCAAGACGATCTCGATGTCGACGCTCGAGCGCCTGTTGCGCGAGGTCGGGCGTGCGTTTCCGCGAGCGTCGATCTGGCTCACGGAGTACGCCTACCAGTCGAGCCCGGATCCATTCGGCGTGAGCCCCGAGACGCAGGCGAAGTACGTCTCCGAGGCTGCCCGCCGCGTGTTCGCGGCACCACGCGTCGAGATGCTCATCCACTATCTGTACCGCGACGAGCCCGACCTCGAGCGCTGGCAGAGCGGGCTCGAGACGGTCGACGGGGACGCGAAGCCGGCGCTCAGGGCGACCATGCTCCCGTTCGCGCAGGTGAGTCGCCGGAGCACGCGGACCACGGTCTGGGGTCAGGTGCGACCGGGCAGCGGTCGGCAGGCGTACGTTCTCCAACGCCTGGTCGGCGGCGAGTGGATCGCGATCGACGGTACGCGCTCGACGTCGACGGAGGGCTACTTCCGGCGCACGATCACCGCGCCCAAGGGCACGCTGCTCCGCATCTGGTACCCGACGCGGCGGCTCGCGAGCGCTACGCTCGTCGTGCGCTAGCCGTAGCGCCGACCAGCGCCGCTGCGGCGCCGTCGACGGCGCGCTCGATGTCCTCGTCGCTGATGTGCAGGTGCGTCACGGCGCGAATCACGGTCGGGTGGATCGTCGCCGACATCCCGACGCCGTGCTTCTTCAGGGCGGCGAGCGCGTCCGCGACGTTCAGCCCCAGCGAGCCGACGTCGATCTGGACGAAGTTCGTCTCGACACGGTCGAGATCGACCGGCACGCCTGCCGTGGCCAGGCCTTCGGCGAGCGTACGGGCGCGGGCGTTGTCGTCCGCAAGCCGCTCGACGTGGTGGTCGAGCGCGTAGACGCCGGCCGCGGCCACCACACCCGCCTGCCGCATCGCGCCTCCGAAGAGGTGCTTCTCGCGCCAGGCGCGCTCGATGAGGTCGAAGGAGCCCGCGAGCAGCGCACCGAGTGGGCAGCCGAGACCCTTCGAGAGGCAGAGCGTGGCGGTGTCGAAGCGGGACGCGATCTCCGCCGGCGGAACATCCTGTGCGACCGCGGCGTTCAGGAGGCGGGCGCCGTCCAGATGCGCCGCGAGCCCTAGCCGGCGGGCCGCGTCTAGCACGTCGTCGAGGTCTGCAAGCGGCCAGACGCGGCCGCCCGCGTTGTTGTGCGTGTCCTCGAGGGACAGGACCGCAGCCCGCTGGTCCGCGACCTTGGTGCTCGGCGCGGCCGCGGCGCGAACCTGCTCGGGCGTCACCCGTCCCCCGAGGCCAGGCAGGCCCCGCGTGACGAGTCCCGCGTGGGCCGCAGCCCCTCCGTACTCGTAGACGAGGACGTGCGACGTCTCCTCCGCGATGAGGACGTCGCCGGGCCGTCCATGGAGCTTCAGCGCGATCTGGTTGGCCATGGTCGCGGTCGGGACGAAGAGCGCGGCCTCATGGCCGAGGAGCGCGGCGACGCGCTGCTGGAGGGCCGTCACGGTCGGGTCCTCGCGCTTCTGCTCGTCGCCCACGACCGCCGTGGCGATGGCCGCGCGCATGCCCTCGGTCGGTGTCGTGACCGTGTCGGAGCGCAGGTCGATCACGACCGGGACGCTACCTTCACACCGTGGACCTCGCGCTCCTCGACCACACGCTGTCCGACCTCGGCGAGCCGGCGTATCGCGCGCGGCAGGTCTGGGAGTGGACGGCGCGCGGCGCCGCGTCCTATGACGACATGACGACGCTCCCGAAGCGCCTGCGTTCCGCTCTCTCGGAACGGGTTCCCTTCACCACGCTCGAGGTCGTCACCGAGCGCGAGTCCCGCGACGGCACGCTCAAGACGCTCTTCCGGACGGTCGACGGGCACCCGGTCGAGACCGTCCTCATGCGCTACCGCGACGGCAGGCGCTCGCTCTGCCTCTCGTCGCAGTCGGGCTGCCCGCTCACGTGCACGTTCTGTGCGACCGGTGCGATGCAGTTCGGGCGGAACCTCACGGCGTCGGAGATCGTCGACCAGGCGCTCCATTTCCGCCGTCGCGAGGCCGTGAACCATGCCGTGTACATGGGCATGGGCGAGCCGTTCCTGAACGTCGACAACGTCCTCGCTTCGGCGCTCAGGCTCCCCGAGATCGGGATTACGCACCGTCGGACCACGGTCTCGACGGTGGGTTGGCTCCCGGGCCTCACGCGCTTCGTCGACGAGGTCGAGCAGCCGATCAGACTCGCGCTGTCGCTGCATGCGGCCGATCCCGCGCTCCGTTCGGAGCTGATGCCCGTCAACGACCGCTATCCGCTCGCGGACGTCCTCGCCGAGTGCCTGCGGTACTTCGAGCTCCGCCGCCGCAAGGTGTTCGTCGAGTACGTCATGCTCGCCGGAGTCAACGACAGCCCGGCCCATGCTCGCGCGCTCGCCGCGAGCCTCGACCCGAAGGCGTTCAAGGTGAACCTCATCCCGTACAACCCGACGGGAGCGTTCGACGGCTCCTCGCGCGGCTCGATCGAGGCGTTCAAATCCGTCCTCGACCGGGCCCGGGTGCCGGCGACCGTCCGCCTGACCCGGGGCCGCGACATCGAGGCCGCGTGCGGTCAGCTCGCGTCGGCGCCGAAGTCGAAGCGCATCGCGGTTCGCGGGTAGTGGGTCTCGAGCACGCGTGGACGAGAGGAGGGCGCACAGCGAATCAAAGCCCTCCGTCTCGGCCCTTGCGCGACCTCGGCGTCGCGAGCTCGTGTGCCCCGTCTCGCGTCCTCCCAGGCACTAGTCTCGGGGCGTGGGAAGCGAGCGCGTCACCGGCGTCGGCGGCGTCTTCTTCCGCGCCCGCGATCCGACGGCGCTCGTCGCCTGGTACGAGGAGCACCTCGGCGTGCCCGTGACCGATGGCTACGTCGTGTTCCCGGAGAGCCGGAACACCGTCTGGGCGCCGTTCTCCGAGGACACGGACTACTGGCCGTCCGCGAAGCAGGGGATGGTGAATTTCACCGTCCGCGACCTCGACGCCATGCTCGCCCAACTGCGGGCTGCGGGCGTTCCGGTCGACGACAAGGTCGAGGATCACGAGTACGGCCGCTTCGGCTGGGCCACCGACCCCGAGGGAAACCGCTTCGAGCTCTGGGAGCCGAAGAGCGCCGACTGAAGCGGGCTAGCGCTTCAGCGGCCAGCGCCCGATCCAGCCGCCCTCGGGCGTGACGAGCCCGACCTCGGCATCGAAGATCTCGGCGCACTTCGCGACGCACACCTGGCAGACGATCAGGCCGCCGTCATTCGTGACGACCCGTACCTCCCGGTTGTGGCGGCCGCAGAACGAGCAGACCACGTCGCTGAAGTGCGACGGGCCCTGCACGGGTCAACGCTCGGTCGTCGCGTGCCGGCGCACGATCTGCCAGCGGCCGTCGCGCCGGACCCAGACGTCCGTGATGCGCAGCTGGCCGCTCGCGTCGCGACCGCCGAGCTTCGCCGCCTGCCGGTAGCGCGAGAGGACGACCGCCGTGTTCCCGTACACCTCCGGGTCGATCTGCTCGTACGCGAAGTCGTCGATCGCGTATGCGCCGGAAGCGGCCTCCAGGAGCTCGTCCCGCGAGAGCGTCCCGGCGGCACCGTCGAGCGAGAACTCCTCCGCGAGCAGCGAGTCGAGACGGGAGGTGTCGTGCTCCTGAACCGCGCGTACGAGCTCGTGCGAGAGCCCGACGAGCTCCTCGGCGACGACGGCGGTGGCTCCGGTCACTCTGCCTCCACGAGCGTCTCGTGCTCCTCGAAGCGGTAGCGGACGACCGGCTGCTTCACGGCGCGCACCTCGTCCAGCCTCCGCACCGGCCGTGCGTGCGGCGCGTCGCGCAGGACGTCGGGCTCCGCTGCAGCCTCCTCCGCGATCCGCCGCATCGCCTCCACGAACCCGTCCAGGCGCTCCTTTGGCTCCGTCTCCGTGGGCTCGATCATGAGCGCCTCGGGGACGACGAGTGGGAAGTAGACCGTGGGCGGATGGATGCCGTAGTCCATGAGCCGCTTCGCGACGTCGAGCGCCGTGATCCCGTGGTCGCGCTTCAGGTTCCGCGCCGAGAGGACGAACTCGTGCATGCAGTGGCGGTCGTACGGGAGGTCGTAGACGTCCCGGAGCCGCGCGAGGAGGTAGTTCGCGTTCAGCACCGCCGCCTCGGACATTCCCTTCAGCTCCGGTCCGTACGCGCGCATGAAGGCATACGAGCGCACGAAGACGCCGAACGGTCCCGCGAACCCGCGGACGCGGCCGATCGACTTCGGCTTGCCCGAGTCGAGCCGGTACGTCTCCCCATCGCGCACGACGCGTGGGACGGGCAGGTACGGCTCGATCGTGTCCCGAACCGCCACCGGGCCGCCCCCGGGGCCGCCGCCTCCGTGGGGCTGCGAGAACGTCTTGTGCAGGTTGTAGTGGACGATGTCGAAGCCCATGTCGCCGGGGCGCGAGATGCCGACGACCGCGTTCAGGTTCGCGCCGTCGTAGTAGAGGAGCGCGCCGGCGTCGTGGAAGATCCGGGCGACCTCCTCGATGCCCTCGTCGAAGAGCCCGAGGGTCGAGGGATTCGTCAGCATGAGCCCTGCAGTGCGCTCTCCGACCTTGGCGCGCAGGTCCGCGAGGTCGAGGTTGCCGCGTGCGTCGGTCCCGACCTTCTGCAGCTTGTACCCGGCCATCGTCACGCTCGCCGGGTTCGTGCCGTGGGCCGTGTCGGCGGTGATGATGGTGTCGCGCTCCTCGCCGCGGTCGGCGAAGTACGCGCGCATGAGCATCAGCCCGGTCAGCTCACCCTGCGAGCCCGCTGCCGGCTGGAGCGTGACCGCAGGCAGCCCGGCGACCTCGGCGAGCATCTCCTGGAGCCGCCACATGAGCTCGAGCGCACCCTGGGCGGCGTCGTCCTCCTGATACGGGTGCAGGTCGCGGAAGCCCGGGAGGCCGGCGAGCCGCTCGTGCACGCGTGGGTTGTGCTTCATCGTGCAGGAGCCGAGCGGGTAGAAGCCCGTGTCCACGCCGAACGTCCGGTCCGCGAGCGCCGTGAAGTGACGCACGAGCTCCGGCTCCGAGACCTCCGGGAGCCGCGGGGGGTGCGAACGGCGAAGCGCGTCCGGAAGCTCGGGAACCGGCAGGTCCAGGACCGGCGGCCTGCCCGCACGCCGTCCCGGCCTCGAGCGCTCGAAGAGGAGCGGCGCGTCAGGCCACGGGCGGCCTGGCTCCTGGACGCTCACCGGCAGACCTCCTCGAGCACCCCGGCCAGGCGGTCGATGTCCTCGACCGTCCTCTTCTCCGTGAGTGCGACGAGCAGCACGTCGTCCATCCCCTCGTAATCACGCCCGAGCGCGTACCCCGGATGCACGCCGCGCTCGCGGGCGCGCCGCACGACCTCTCGCGCCGGGACGGGCGTACGGAACGCGACCTCCTTGAAGCTCGGCGACTCGAACGCCGGCTCGAGCGGGAGGCGCTCACGTGCGTACTGCGCGAGCGCGAGGCACGTCTCCCCCACCTCGCGCAGCCCGGCCGGCCCGAGCCACGAGAGCGTCGCGAGGCCGGCGAGCGCGAGGAGCGTCTGGTTGGTCGTGATGTTCGAGGTCGCCTTCTCGCGGCGGATGTGCTGCTCCCGCGTCTGCAGGGTGAGCACGAACCCGCGCCGACCGTCGACATCGACCGTCTCTCCGACGATGCGCCCCGGCATCCGGCGGATGAAGTCGTTCCGCGCCGCGAGGAAGCCGTAGTGCGGCCCGCCGTACGACGGGAAGTTGCCGGCCGCCTGGCCCTCGCCGATCGCGAGCGCTGCGCCGTATGCGCCGGGCGCCTCGAGCACGCCGAGCGACATGAGGTCGACATGCGCGATCGCGAGCGCCCCGGCGTCGGAGGCGGCCTCGGCCAGCTCGGGTGCCGGCTCGAGGCAACCGAGGAAGTTCGGCTGCTGGAAGAACACGGCGGCGGCGTCCTCCGCAGCGGCGGCGACCTCCTCCGGATCGGTCACGCCATCGCGCTGGGGTACCTCCACGACCTCGAGCCCGAAGCCGGGCGCATAGGTCTTGACGACCTGCCGCACCTGCGGGTTCAAGGCTTCTGCGAGGACGATCTTCTGACGATCGGTCACGTGACGCGCGACGAAGCATGCATCGGCCGCGACGGTCGAGCCGTCGTAGCCGGAAGCGTTCGAGACGTCCATCCCCGTCAGCTCACAGATCACGGTCTGGTACTCGAAGATCGCCTGCAGGACGCCCTGGCTCATCTCCGGCTGGTAGGGCGTGTACGCGGTCAGGAACTCCCCGCGTGAGAGAACGACGTCGGTGACCGCCGGCACGTAGTGGTCGTAGATCCCGGCACCGAGGAACGAGAGCTCGGCACCCGTGTGCACGTTCTTGCGCCGCGAGCTCCTCGATGTGCCGAACGAGGTCCGGCTCGCCGAGCGCGGGCGGCAGATCGAGCTCGCGGTCGAAGCGAACTCCCTCGGGGATCTGCTCGAAGAGCTCGTCGACGGAGGAGACGCCGATTGCAGCGAGCATCTCCTCGCGGTCGGCGTCGGTGAGCGCCAGATAACCCATGCGGCTAGCCCATGCGCCTCGCTACTGCTCGGCGACGTGCGCCTTGTAGGCGTCGACGTCGAGCAGCGCGTCCACCTCGGAGGGGTCGGACATGCGGATCCGGATGAGCCAGCCCTCACCGTACGGGTCCTCGTTCACGACCTCGGGCTCCTCGACGGCTTTCTGGTTGACCTCCAGCACCGCGCCCGACAGCGGCGAGACGACCTCGGAGACGGCCTTCACGGACTCGACCTCGCCGTACGAAGCGTCCTTCGACACCGTCGCCCCCGGCTCCGGCGCCTCGAAGTGGACGAGCTCGCCGAGCGCGTCCTGTGCGAACCACGTGATGCCGAGCACGGCCTCGTCGCCCTCGATCCGTGCCCAGTCGTGCTCGGAGTGGTACTTCAGATCCTCCGGGTAGCTCTCGGCGGCTGCCACCTGACCTAGCTCTCCTTCCGGTAGATCGGCTTCTTCACGATCCGCGCACGTCGCGCCTTGCCCCTGACGTCGATCACGATGTCAGCGTCCGGCGCGGCGTGCCCCGCGGGAACGTACGCCATGCCGATCCCGCGGTCGAGCATCGGTGAATGCGTTCCCGACGTCACGACGCCTCCGCCTTCGATCGGCATGTCCCGGCGCGGGATCGCCTTCTCCTCCATGACGAAGGGGACGAGCCGCTCGGCGGGGCCTTCCTCCTTGACCCGCCGGAGCTCGGTCACCCCCGTGAACTCCTTGCCGAGCGCGCAGGCCCAGCCGAGCCCGGCCGAGATCGCGTCCGTGTCCTGCGTGATGTCGTTGCCGTGCAGCGGGTAGCAGACCTCGAGCCGGAGCGTGTCGCGTGCGCCGAGCCCGCACGGGACCGCCCCGCGCGCGAGAACGGCGTCCCAGAGCGCTGCGGTCTCGTCCTCCGCGCAGCAGAGCTCGACGCCGAGCTCACCCGTGTAGCCGGTGCGGCTCACCATGACCTCGATCCCGTCCAGCTCGCCCATGCGGTGGGTGAAGGCGGGCGCTTCGTCGAAGGCCAAGCGCTCGAGCGAGCGCGGCCCCTGAACGGCGACGAGCCCGTACTCGTCCGAGGCGTCACGCACCTCGGTGCCGCGCGGCTCGCGCTCCTTGAGCCATTCGTAGGCCGGCTCCCGGTTCGACGCGTTCACGACGAGCATGTACTGGCCGTGCCCGAGGCGGTAGACGATGAGGTCGTCGACGATCCCGCCGCTCTCGTTCGTCAGCAGCGTGTACTGGGCGTCTCCGTCCTCGAGCTTCGAGACGTCGTTCGACAGCATCTCCTGGAGGAACTCGAGCGCGGTCGGGCCGTCGACGTGGAGCTCGCCCATGTGGGAGACGTCGAACGCACCGCAGTCCGTGCGGACGGCGCGGTGCTCGGGGATGACGCCCTCGTACTGGACGGGCATCTCCCAACCGGCGAAAGGAACCATCCGCGCGCCTGCTTCCGAGTGGCGCGCATACAGAGGCGTGCGCTTCAGCGTGGCCTCCACGACGGCGACTCTAGCGACTTCGACGTGGCCCGGGCTCGTCCTGACGGCGGGCGAAAGCGACCCGCGCGCGGTGGGTCAGTCGTCCTTGAGGAAGGACGGGATGTCGATCTCGACATCCGTGACGCTCGGGCCCGTCATCGCCGGCCGGCGTTCGCGCTCGGGGGTCTCGGCGCCGCCCTCACGCCGGCGTCGGCGCGGCCGCCCGCCGAAGCCCGTAGCGATGGCCGTGACACGCACGTCGTCGCCCATCGCGTCGTCGATGACGGCTCCGAAGATCACGTTCGCGTTCGAGTCCGCCGCGCTCGTCACGACCTCGGCCGCCTCGTTCACCTCGAACAGGCCGAGCTCGGGGCCGCCGGTGATGTTGAGGAGGATCCCGGTGGCGCCGTCGAGCGAGGTCTCGAGCAGCGGGGACGAGATCGCGGCGCGCGCAGCCTCGACCGCACGGTTCTCGCCGCGGGCGATGCCGATGCCCATGAGGGCCGAGCCCGCGTCCCGCATGATCGTGCGGACGTCGGCGAAGTCGAGGTTCACGAGCCCGGGCACGGTGATGAGGTCGGTGATGCCCTGGACGCCCTGGCGCAGGATGTCGTCGACCATCCGGAACGCGTCCGTCACGGGTGTCGTGCGCTCGACGACCTGGAGCAGCCGGTCGTTCTCGATGACGATCAGCGTGTCCACGTTGTCGCGCAGGTTCTGGATGCCGACCTCGGCCTGCTCCGCGCGGAGCCGTCCTTCGAAAGCGAAGGGCCGGGTCACGACTCCGACGGTGAGCGCATCGAGCTCGCGGCCGATCTCGGCGAGGACCGGTGCGGCACCGGTCCCGGTGCCACCTCCCTCACCCGCCGTCACGAAGATCATGTCCGCGCCCTTGAGGACCTCCTTCAGCTCGTCGCGGCTCTCCTGTGCGGCGGCGAGGCCGACCCGCGGGTCCGCGCCGGCTCCGAGCCCGCGCGTCGCCTTCGAGCCGATGTGGATCTTCACGTCCGCGTCCGTCATCAAGAGCGCCTGCGCATCCGTGTTCACGGCGACGAACTCGACGCCCGACATGCCGGACTCGACCATGCGGCTGACGGCGTTCGAACCGCCGCCGCCGACGCCGACGACCTTGATGACTGCGAGATAGCTACCCGATTGATTGCTCATGTCTCGACCTGTCTGAAGTTGAACCTCGGATTGAACGTACGATTTCAGCGCACTCTTCGCCTCCGAGGGTAGGCCTCCTCCACCAGGCTGTCAATGGAGTCATCAGGGTGTGATGGCCGCTGAACTCTCACTCTCAACCTGAGAGTTGAGGTATGCGCTTGCCACCGGACGCTCGGGCACGCTCACGTCCAGGTAGCGCATGTCCTCGTCGAGGAGCGGCACCACCCGCGCGGCGACGGCGAGCTTCACGAGCAGGTCGGACGTGTCCCCGAGCGTGATCTCGAGCCCGGAGTGCAGCACGACGACGAGCCCGGCGGTCGTCGCGCGCACGGCCTTCACCCTGCCGGGAACCTGGACCTGGCGTAGCCCGGCGAACGCGCGGGTCACGGGCTCGTACGCGGTCGGCAGTGGCCGGCCCGGCTCGACGGCGACCTTCCGCGGGAGCCAGAGGCGCGGCAGCGCCTGCTCCGCCCTCGGGTCGACCTTCCTGATCGGCCGGTTCGAGCCGCTCACGAGCCAGGCGTCCTCGCCACGGCGCACGACGCCGACAGGCCACACGGGCGCGACCCGGATGACGAGTGTGTGCGGGAACGAACGGTCGACGGAGGCTGCCGCGACGGAGGGCAGCGCGCGCACGGACCCCTCGATCGCCGCGGAGTCCACGCTCAGCAGGCTCGTTCCGACCACGGCGCGCGTCACCCGCTGCACCTCGCGCGCGATCTGTGGCGGGGCGCCCTGCACGTCGACGTGCTCCACCGCGAACACCGACGTCGCGCGGGCACCCCAGTAGCCGCCGAACGCCGCGACGACGATGACGAAGGAGACGAGGAGCGAGCGGCCGGAGGGAACGAGCTGAACCAGGTCGAGGCGATCGCCGGCGGACGACCTCGGCAGCGGGACGACGGCGCTGGCCGCGCGTGCACGCCGGCGCGATCCTGGGTCGGTTCGTCCCCCACCGGCCATGAATGACGTTTCGCCGTCGGCGCGGAGGCTCCTACTCGGGCAGCTCGACGGCTCCCAGGAAGACGACCTCGGGCTCGAGCTCGACCCCGAACTGCTCCCGGGCCCGACGGCGCGCCTCGGCCATCAGCGCCACGCAGTCGGCGCTCGTCGCATCGCCCGCGTTCTCGATGAAGTTCGCGTGCATCGGGGAGATCATCGCGCCGCCGCTGCGATGCCCCTTGAGCCCACACTCCTCGAGCATCCGACCGGCACCGAGCGGGCCTTCGGGGTTCTTGAAAACGCTGCCGAAGGTGCGCTTGGTCGTCGGCTGCGTCGCCTTCCGCTGGGCGACGAACTCGGCCACGTTCTGCCTGATCTCCCGCTCGGGGCGCGACTCGAGCTGGTACTCCACCGTCGCGACGACGTCCCCGGACGTCAGCTCCGAGTGGCGGTAGGAGAGCCCGAGTTGACCCGGGGTGAGCCAATCGGAGCCCGAAGGCCGCGCGACGAGGGCCCGGACGAGCACCTGCGACCAGTCGCTGCCGTACGCGCCGGCGTTCATGCGGACGCCGCCGCCGGCCGTCCCCGGGATCGCGCAGGCGAACTCGAACCCACCGAGCTCCGACGAGCGCGCTCGGTGCAGGCAGACGGCGTTCGTCGCACCGCCCCCCGCGACGAGGAGCTGTCCGCGCACTTCGACGGAGGCGAGCTCACCCGCGAGCCGGACCACCAGCGCATCCACCCCCTCGTCGGCGGCAAGGACGTTCGAGCCGAGCCCGACGACCTCGACCGGTAGCCCCTCGGCCTCCGCGTGGGCGAGTGCCTCCTCCAACTCCCCGAGCGTCCGCGGCTGCGCGAACGACCGTGCGGGCCCGCCCGTGCCGATCGTCGTCAGCCGCGCGAGCGGCGTGGCCGTCTCGAGCCTCACCGGGCTCCGAGCCCCTCGACGACTGCCCGCGCGACGCGCCACGGCTCCCCGACCCCGAGCGTCACGACGACGTCGCCCGGCCGAGCCCACGCGAGCGCGACCCGTGCGGCGTCGTCGAGGTCGGGCGCCCAGCCGCGCCGGACTCCCGCGGGCACGTGGTCGAGGACCAGCTTCCCGCTCACGCCTGCCCGGGGGGCATCGCGACCGCCGATGACGTCGGTCACGATCGCGGCGTCGGCGAGGCCGAGTGCGTCCCCGAGCTCTCGCGCGAGGTGCCGGGTGCGCTCGTAGACGTGAGGTTGGTAGACGGCGAGCAGCTGCCGCTCGGTGACGCCGCGTGCGGTCTCGAGCGTCGCTGCGATCTCGGTCGGGTTGTGGCCGTAGTCGTCGTAGACCTTCACCCCGGCGTGCTCGCCGACGAGCTCGAAGCGCCGCCCGACACCCGCGAAGCCGGCGATCGCGACTTCGGCGGCTCCGCGCTCGACTCCGGCGAGCTCGAGCGCCGCGAGCACCGCCGCAGCGTTGCGCCGGTTGTGTGCTCCGGGAACCGTCAGCTCACCGGTGTACGGCTCGAGCTCGGGCCCGCGGACGACCGAAGGCACGGTTGCGAGCCACTCGTCGAAGAAGCGCTCCAGCTCGGCCTCCGAGGCATACGTCGCGTGATGGTCGAGCTCGACGTTCGTCAGGACCGCGATCTCCGGCCGGAGCAGTGCGATCGAGCGATCCGACTCGTCACCCTCGACGACGAGCCAGCCCTCCCCCGGCCGCGCGTTCCCGCCGAGCTGGGGCACGACCCCGCCGATGATCCACGCCGGATCCTCGCCCAGCTGCTCGAGCACGTACGCGGCCATCGCAGCCGTCGTCGTCTTCCCGTGCGCGCCTCCGACCACGATCGACCTGCGCAGCGCCACGAGCTCGGCGAGGAGCTCGGCACGGGGGCGACCCTCGACGCGGCCGGCGTGCGCCGAGGAGACGACCACCTCGAACCCGTCCGGCGCCTGCGGGTCATCACCGATGTCGATCTCGACGCCGTCGAGCGTCTCCATGAAGATCGTCTCGCGGAGATCCCAGCCTCGGACCTCCGCTCCCCAGGCCCGCGAGATGTTCGCGTATGCAGAGAGGCCCGCGCCGCCGATCCCGACGAAGTAGATACGCCTCCCCGCGAGTGGCTCGCCGCTCATGAGCCCCCGCGACGCGAGGACGCGAGCTCGACGAGCTCGTCCGCGATCTCGCTCGCCGCGTCGGGCTGCGCGAGACCACGCATCGCGTCGCTCATGCGTGCGAGGCGCTCCGGATCTGCGAGCAGCTCCGCCACGAGGCCCGGGACGCGGTCGAGCTCGTCCTGCGGGACGACGATCGCGCCGCCTCCGCGCTCGAAGTGCTGCGCATTCAACAGCTGGTGATCCGCCGTCGCGTGCGGGTACGGGACGAGGATCGTCGGCGTGCCCGCCGCCGCGAGCTCCCACACAGTCCCGCCTGCGCGCGAGATCGCGAGGTCGGGCGCAGCGAGCGCCTCACCGAAGCGCTCCGCGGACGGAAGCAGGACGTAGTCACTCCTCGTGACCTTCGGACGGAGCGCCGGGAAGTCGCGCTCACCCGCGATGTGGAGCACAGCAGGGCCCTGCTCGCCGAACGTCGCGACGGCGTACTCGTTCAGCGCCTGTGCGCCCGCGAGCCCGCCGAAGACGGCGAGCACCGGGCGATCCTCAGGGAGCCCGAACAGGTTCCTGCTCGCAGTGCGCTCGGCGCCGAGATGGTCGCGTGGAACGGGCCGACCGACAACGCGGTACTTCGAGCCGTCGCGCCCTGCGATGTCGTACGCGAGGAAGACCCGGCGCGCGAGCGGCGCCGCGAGCCGGTTCGCGAGCCCGAGGTGCGCGTCGGCCTCGGTCAGCGCTGCCGGGATCCCGCGGACGCGGGCGGCGAGCACCATCGGGCCGGCCACGTATCCACCTCCGCCGAGAACGACGTCTGGCTTGCGCCGGCGGAGGATGCGGAGGCAGTCGAAAGGCGCGCGCACGGCTCCCGCGAGCGAGCGCACGAGCGGGAGCCCGAGGCGACGCGGGAACCCGGAGATGGAGAACGTGTCGAGCTCGTAGCCCGCTTCAGGAACCAGCCGCGACTCGACGCGGTCGGGCGACCCGGCGAACGTCACGCTCACGCCGCGTTCGCGCAGCGCTTCCGCGACGGCGAGAGCCGGACGAACGTGGCCGGCGGTCCCCCCGGCCGCGATCAGACACACGAGCTTGGACGACTCGCTCATTCACGGCGATGTTAAGGAGAATGCCCACGCTCACGAGGAGCACGACCAGGCTCGACCCGCCGTACGAGACGAAGGGCAGTGGGATGCCGGTCAGCGGCGCGATTCCGAGAACGGCTGCAAGGTTGATCCCTGCCTGGCCGCAGACGAGCGCGGTGAGGCCGGCTGCCAGGAGCTTCCCGAACGGGTCGCGGCAGCGAAGCGCGATCCGGAAGCCGACGTAGCCGAACGCCGCGAAGCAGCCGATCACGAAGATCGAGCCGAGCAGTCCGAGTTCCTCGCCGACGACCGCGAAGATCATGTCCGTGTGCGCCTCCGGCAGGTAGAGGGTCTTCTGAGGCCCTTCGCCGAGCCCGACGCCCGTGAACCCGCCGGAGCCGATGCCGATCAGCGCCTGGATGATCTGGAAACCCGAGTTCTGCGCGTCGCTCCACGGATCGAGGAAGCTGAAGACGCGTGCCCGCCGGTACGGCTCGACCCAGATAGCCATGGATCCGACGGCGACGGCAACGAGACTCGCGCCGACGAGCAGCCGCGTCGGCACTCCCGCGACGAGGAGAACCGCGAGCATCATCACGCACAGCGAGATCGTCGTCCCGAGGTCTGGCTCGAGGAGTATGAGCGCGCAGAAGATGCCGGTGAGCAGCCCGAGCGGCTTCATCAGCTGCCCGAACGTCTGTGGCGGCGCGCGCCTCGCGAGGTACGTCGCGGCGAAGAGGCAGAGCGCGAGCTTCGCGAGCTCGGACGGCTGGAAGCTCGCCGGGCCGAGGAAGAACCACCGGTGCGCCCCGTTGACCGCGGGCGACGCCACGAGCACGGCAGCACAGAGCGCGAGCGCCGCGAGCAGCAACCCCGGAGCGAGATACCGGAGCCGGTGATAGTCGAACCGTGCGGCCGCGATCATGAGGACGATCCCGAGCACCGCGTACACGGCCTGCCGCTCGAGGAACTCCATCGAGTCGCCGTTCCCGAGCGCCGCCGCCGCGGACGTCGCGCTGTACACCATCACGAGGCCGAAGGCGACCAGCCCGAGAGTGACGAGCGTGAGCAGCTTCTGGTCGAAGCGCCCGTCGGCGGCCGAGCTCACGACAGCTCCTCGACGAGCCGCCTGAACTCGTCCCCGCGCGCCTCGAAGTTCTCGAACTGGTCGAAGCTCGCGCACGCCGGCGAGAGCAGGACGACGTCCGACGGGCGGGCGGCCACAGCCGCCGCGTCGACCGCGGACTCGAGATCGCCGGCAATGACGAAGGGAACTCCGGCGTCGGTCAACGCCGCTGCGAGCTCGTCCGCCGCCTCGCCGATCAGGTAGGCGCGGTCGCCGGCCTGAAGAGAGGCGGCCAGCTCGTCGTAGGGCTCCGCCTTCCCGCGCCCCCCGAGCACGACGTGCAGGCTCGACCCCGGAAACGACGCGAGCGCGCGTCGTGCCGCGGCCGCGTTCGTCGCCTTCGAGTCGTTGACGTAGCGGACGCCGTTCAGCTCGCGGACGAGCTCGATCCTGTGCGGGACCCCGGCGAACGTGCGCAGCGCCTCGGCGATCGCGGGGTCGTCGATCCCCGCGACTCGCGCCGCCGCAGTTGCTGCCGCGGCGTTCTCGCGGTTGTGAGGGCCGGGGATGAGCGGCTCTGCGGGAAGCGGGTCGTCGTGGCGGAACTCGACGCGTCGGGCAGCACCCGGCACCTCTCCGAACCCACGGGGCAGGACGGCGGTGTCGTCCTCCGTCTGCTGCTCGAACATGCGGAGCTTCGCGTCCACGTACCACTCGAACGTCGCGTGTCGGTCGAGATGGTCGGGCTCGAGGTTCAGGAGCACGCCGACGCTTCGGCCGGAGCAGCTCGACGTCTTCGAGCTGGAAAGAGGAGAGCTCGCACACGACCCACGTCGACGCCGGAACCGAGTCGGCGAGCGACGACAGCGGACGGCCGATGTTGCCGGCGACCTCGACGGGCTTCCCGGCGGCGCGGAAGACGGCGCCCAGCAGCTCCGACGTCGTCGTCTTCCCGTTGGTCCCGGTGACGCCGATGAGGGGGTTCGGGAGGATCCTCGCGCCGAGCTCGATCTCGCTCCAGACGGCAATGCCGCGCGAGCGCGCGCCGGCCACGAGCCGCGTCTCCCCCGGGACGCCCGGGCTCTTCACGAGCAGATCTGTCCCCTGCAGCAACGTCTCCTCCTCGTCTCCAAGGCGGAGTTCGACACCGAGGTCCCGGAGCCTTCCGACCTCGGGATCCGCGCCCAGGCTCTCGTCGCGGTCGAAGGCGACGACGTGCGCGCCGCGCGAGAGGAGCACCGCGGCCGCCGACTTCCCGGAGCGCGCGAGCCCGACGACGAGCACGCGCCTGCCGCGAAGCCTTGGGTCGGCGCTCATCGCTCCGTGAACTGCAGGAAGTCGCGGTAGAAGAGCGCGAAGCCGGAGGCGCAGAGGATCGCGCAGATGATCCAGAACCGCACCATGATCTTCGTCTCCGACCACGCCTTCATCTCGAAGTGGTGGTGGATCGGGGCGATCAGGAACACGCGCTTCCCGGTCCGCTTGAAGCTGATCACCTGGATGATGAGCGACAGCACCTCGATCACGAAGATGCCGCCGATGAGGAGCAGCAGGATCTCGGTGTCGGTCACGATCGCGAACCCGGCGATCGCGCCGCCGAGCGCGAACGAGCCGGTATCGCCCATGAACACCTCGGCGGGAAAGGCGTTGTACCAGAGGAAGCCGATCGTTCCCCCGATGAGCGCCGCAGCGAGCGTCGCGAGGTCGAGGTAGTCGTCGCTCCGCGCGCCGGGGTCACCGGAGCGGAGCCACGAGATGCCGACGATGGCGAGAAAGGTGAGCAGCGCGATCGTGGCGACGCCGGCCAGCAGGCCGTCTATGCCGTCCGTGAGGTTCGCCCCGTTGACGGTGCCTGCGATGACGAGGAAGAGGAATGGGTAGTAGAAGATGCCGAGCTCGAGGTTCCAGCCCGCGACCGGGATGTAGAGCGACGTGTCGAACCCGGCCGTCTCGCGGAGCAGCAATGCCGCCCCGACGGTGATCCCGGCGAGGAGCACCATCTTCCAGCGTCCCGGGAGCCCGAGCGAGTGCTGCCGCCGCTGCTTCAGGTAGTCGTCCGCGAAGCCGATCGCCGCACAGCCGAGGACGATGAAGAGCACGGTCGCGGCCTCGATCGTGTACTGGGAGAGCGCGAGGAACGGGATGACCGCGGAGCCGGCGATGAGGAGCCCACCCATCGTCGGCGTGCCCTGCTTCACGGCGTGAGACGCCGGACCCTCGGCGCGGATGTGCTGACCCAGGTCCCGCGCCCTCAACCTCTCGATGAACCTGGGCCCGATCACGACGGCGGCGACCATCGCGAGCAGGCCCGCTATCAGGACGGGGACCATGCCTCGGCGAAGTTCGCGATCTCGTCAGCGATGCCTTCGAGCGCGACCGCCCGCGACGCTTTCACGAGCACGGCGTCCCCGGGCTCGGACGAAGGAGCGGGCGACGTCGATGGCGTGGGCGGCATCGGGAGCCCACGCGACGGGGTCGTAGGTCCGCGCGCTCTCCCCCACGCCGATGACCGCGATCTCGAGCTCGGCGGCCAGCGCTCCGATGTCGACGTGGAAAGCTCGCGAGCTCTCGCCGAGCTCGGCCATCTCGCCGAGGATCGCGACGCGCCGGCGGTCGCCGGCCCGCTCCGCGAGATGCTCGAGCGCAGCGCGCATCGAGTCCGGGTTCGCGTTGTACGCGTCGTTGATCACGAAGCCTCCGCCGGGGAGCAGAAGCTCCTCGCCTCGCCAGGGCGAGAGCGCGATCCCCGCGACTCCCTCGGCAGCCCGCTCGAGCGGCAGACCGAGCGCCGCGTAGGCATGAAGCGCGGCCAGCGTGTTGAGCGCCTGGTGGCGCTGCGTGAAGGGCAGTTCCAGCTCGAGCACGCGGTCGTCGAGGCTGAACCGGGCACGGCCGTCCTCGACGTCCAGGTCGGCTGCCCCGAACCGGCGGATCTCGATGTCGCGCCGGCCGAGATACGGGTCGAGCTCGCGCGCTGCGGCGGGCACGACCGCGGTGCCGCCCGGAGGCAGCGCGGCGATCGCCTCCGCGTTCGCCGCAGCCACCTGCTCGACCGACCCGAGCAGCTCGAGGTGCTCCGGACCGATGCTCGTCACGAGCGCGACCGTCGGCCGGGCGATAGCACAGAGCTTCGCGATCTGCCCGCTGCCGCGCATTCCCATCTCGGCGATCGCGATCGCCGTCGCGGGCTCGAGCCCGAGCAACGTGAGCGGCAGACCGAGCTCGTTGTTCAGGCTTCGCGCGGAGGCGATCGTCGGGGCGTGCGGTGCGCAGAGCGCACGAAGGATGTCCTTGGTCGAGGTCTTCCCGGACGAGCCGACGACCGCGACGACCTGCGTCGAGCTCTTGGAGCGGACGAGCGAGGCGAGCGCGGCGAGCGCGGCCTCCTGATCGTCGGGAACGAGCGTCGCCGCTCCTCGCTCGCGCGCCTCGTCGACGAAGTCGACGCCTGTATTGAGCGCGACGAAGAGCTCACTGGCACGGACGTCACGCGAATCGGCGCGAATCGCGGTGACGATCGAGCCCGGCTCGCCGCCCTCGAGCAGCCCGAGTCGGAGCGCGGCGATCTCGTCGTAGCCGAGGGGGATCACGCGGATCGCAGTCGAGCCAGCGCCTCGCGAGCGACGACCCGGTCGTCGAACGGCTGCACGACCCCGCCGACATCCTGGCCCTGCTCGTGTCCCTTGCCGGCGATGACGACGACGTCACCCGGCTCCGCCAGCCCGAGCGCGCGCTCGATCGCGGAGCGGCGATCCGGGTCGATCTCGACGTCGGTCCCGGCCCCCTGGAGGATGTCCTCGATGATCGCGAGCGGTCGCTCCGAGCGCGGGTTGTCGGAAGTGACGATCACGAGATCGGCGAGCTCTGCGGCGACCTTCCCCATCAGCGGTCGCTTCCCCCGGTCGCGATCACCGCCGGCGCCGAATACGACGAGCACGCGACCCTCGGCGAGATCGCGAGCGGCAGTGAGCGCGGTCTCGAGCGAGTCGGGTGTGTGCGAGTAGTCGACGAGCACGGTGAACGGCTGCCCGTCGTCGACGCGCTCGAAGCGGCCCGGCACGGCCCCCACGCCGGCGATCCCGGCGACGATGGCGTCCTCGTCGAGGTCGAGGAGCAGGCCGGCCGCGACAGCTCCGAGCGCATTCGAGACGTTGAAGATCCCCGGAAGCCTCGTCTCGATGTCGAGCCCCGCGGCCCGGAACCGGCTGCCTGCCGGAGTGAGCTCGACCTCCTCGGCGCGGATCTCGGCGCGCTCGTCGAGCCCGAAGGTCACGAGCGGCGCGCGATGGACGTCCTCGAGCAACTCGGCGAGGCGCCGGCCCCACTCGTCGTCGACGTTGACGACCGCGGGCGGAGGCTGAGCGCCGGCGAAGAGGGACTTCTTCGCGAGAAAGTAGTCGTCCATCGTCCCGTGCAGATCGAGGTGATCCTGCGTGAGGTTCGTGAACACGAGGGCGTCATAGCGAACGCGGTCGAGGCGATGCAGTGCCGCCCCGTGCGAGGACGCCTCGAGCGCGACGCTGCGGTCACCCGAATCGAGCATCTCCCGGAACAGTCGCTGGAGGTCGATCGCCTCGGGTGTCGTGAATGGCGCAGGCCGCCGCTCGCCACCAACCCTCCACTCGACGGTGCCGACGAGACCGGCCTGCCGACCGGCCGCCTCGAGCATCGAGTGAAGCAGGAAGGTCGTCGTCGTCTTCCCGTTCGTGCCCGTCACGCCGACGACCCCGAGCTCCTTCGTCGGCTCCCCGAAGAACGCGTCCGCCGCCACCGCCATGGCTGCCCGGCTGTCGGGCATCAGGAGCTGGGGCACCCGGACGTCGAGCTCCCGCTCCACGACGACGGCCGAAGCACCCCGCTCGAGCGCCTCCCACGCGAGCTCGTGCCCGTCCACGCGATCGCCGCGGACGCAGAAGAACAGGGCTCCGGAGGTGACGCGTCGAGTGTCGTATGCGAGGTCGCGGATCTCGACCGGGCTACTCCCGGTCGCCTCGCCCGGCACAACCTCGGTCGGGGCGAGCGCCCGGATGAGAGCCTGCAGCTCCACCGCTCGCGAAGGCTAGCCCACTCGTCCGCGGTCGCTTCCGGCCAAGCCGGCGATCAGCGCGTCGAGGTCTCCGGTGCGTCCGGCGGTATCTCGAGATGCTGGAGGTTGAAGCGCGCGATCTCCTTGAACGCCGGTGCGGCCACGTCGCCGCCGTAGTAGGCGCCGCGCGGCTCGTCGACCATGACCATGACGACGAGCCGTGGCTTCGTCGCCGGCACGAGGCCTACGAAAGAGGCGACGTAGCGGCTCGTGGAGTACGTGCCGTCGGGATCGATCTTCGCGGCGGTGCCCGTCTTGCCCGCGACCGTGTAGCCCGGCACCGCCGCCTCCGTTCCCGTTCCCTCGAGCACGACGCCCCGGAGCAGGGAGAGCATCTGGGTCGACACCTGCTGCGAGAGGATGCGCTTCCCGCGCGGGTGGGCGACCGTGACGCCGTCGACACGGTCGATCAGGTGCGGTTCGACGAGCCTGCCGCCGTTCGCGACGGCCGCGTAGGCGCACGCCATCTGGATCGGCGTGACCGCGATTCCGTGCCCGATCGGGACCGTGCCGATCGTCGACCCCGACCACTCGCTGAACGGCAACGCGAAGCCCGGCGACTCGCCCGGAAAATCGATCCCGGTCGGCTTGCCGAACCCGAAGCGCTCGATCCACGAGGACAGGCGACCCTCGCCGAGCCGCTGCGCGACGGAGATCGTCCCGATGTTCGACGAGTACTCCACGATCTCGCGGACGCTGTAGTCGACGGTGCCGCGCGCGTGCGCCTCGCGGATCACGCGATCCGCAACCTGGAGCCTCGGTGGGAGCCTGAACGTGGTGCTCGGGGTGACGACGCCTTCCTCGAGCGCCGCGGCGACCGTGACGAGCTTGAACGTCGAGCCCGGCTCGTACGTGTCCGTGACGGCGCGGTTGCGGCGGCGATCGGCGCGAGTGGTCGGGAAGCGATTCGCGTTGTAGCCCGGCGCGACCGCCATCGCGAGCACGGCGCCGGTCTGCGGGTCGAGGACGATCGCCGACGCGGCACGCGCCCCGTAGCGCCGCACGGTCTCGGCGAGCACGTCCTCGGCGTTCGCCTGGATCTGATGGTCGAGCGTGAGCCTGACGTTCTTCCCGGGCGTCTCGCGCTGCGTGCTGACGACGTCGAGAGCCCTGCCGAGCGAGTCCTTGACCACGGTCTGGCTGCCCGGCCGGCCCGACAGCACCTTGTCGAGCGAGCGCTCGAGACCTTCGAGGCCGCGGTTGTCCATGCCGGCATACCCGAGCACCTGCGATGCGACACGCCGCTGCGGATAGGTCCGGAGCTCCTCCGGGTAGAAGCCGAGCCCGGGGAGCTTGAGCTTCTCGAGCTTGGCCGCTGCGAGCGGGTTCGCCTTGCGTGCGAGGAAGACGAACCCCTTCGACTTGTCCGTCACGAGCGGGTAGACGATCTCGGGGTCGATCCGGAGCGCCCGCGAGACGGCGAGCGCGAGCTTGTTCGGCTCCGTGATCTGACGCGGGTTCGCATAGACCGTGATCGACTGCTCGCCGATTGCGAGCGGGTCGCTGTTGCGGTCGAAGATCGTCCCGCGCGCGGCCGGGACGACGACCGTCTCGCGGTGCTGCTGCACGGCGAGCGCCGCGTACTCGGCGCCCATGACCGCCTGCAGCCAGAACGCCCTGGCGAGGGTCGCGAGGAGGAGGATGCCGAAGACGATCGCGAGGACGACGATTCGCCGGTTCGCGACCGCGAGCTTCATCTCGTCCCGAGGGTCACGTAGACCATCTCGTCTGGATCCGCCTGCACGAGGCCGAGGTCGTCGCGCGCCGCGCGTTCGATGCGCGCGGTCGCCGCTGCGCTGGAGATCCCTGCCCTGATCGTCGCGAGGTCGGCCCGAAGCTGCGTGCGTTCACGTGAGACGCCGTCCAGCTCGAGGTTCAGGCGGAGCACGGCCACGTTGACCGCGACCACGCCGGCGAGCAGGCAGCCGAAGAGCACGATCCACACCACGCCTCCTGCGAGGAGCCGTGGGCGGGCCTGCGACTTCTCCGCCCGCCGTCCCTTCGAGCGACGAGGGGCGCGGATCCGTTCGCGCTGCGCGATCGCCGACACTAGGCCTCCGCCACCTTCACCGCCGCCCGCAGCCGCGCTGAGGCGGCTCGCGGGTTGTGCTCCACCTCGCTCGCGGAGGGACGCACCGGCTTCGTGGTCAGGAGCCTCGCTTCCGGATCGCGGCCGCACACGCACACCGGAAGCTCGGGTGGGCAGGTGCACCCGCGGGCGCGGTCGCGCAGGAACCGCTTCGCGATCCGGTCCTCGAGCGAGTGGAAGCTGATGACTGCCAGCCGCCCACCGGGGCGGAGCATCTCGAAGGCGGCCGGCAGTCCGGCCTCGAGCGACTCGAGCTCGTGGTTGACCTCGATGCGGAGCGCCTGGAACACGCGCTTCGCCGGGTGCCCCTCGCCGAAGCGCGCCGGTGCGGGGATCGACATGCGCACGACGTCGACGAGCTCGCCGGTGCGCTCGATCGGCGCCTCCTCCCGTCGCCGCACGATCCCGCGGGCGATCTGGCGCGCGTAGCGCTCCTCCCCGTACTTCCGGAAGATGGTCTCGAGCTCGCGCTCGCTCCACGTAGCGAGCACGGTTGCGGCGCTCTCCTCGTCGGACGGGTCCATGCGCATGTCGAGCGGCGCGTCCGTCGCGTAGGAGAAGCCGCGCTCGGGCCGGTCGACCTGCATCGACGACAGTCCGAGGTCGAGCAGCACGGCGTCGGCACGCACCCCGTTCCCGGCGAGCTGGCCCAGCACGACCGCGTAGTCGCCACGAAGGAAGCGGAACTGAATGCCACGCGTCGACGCCTTCAGGCGGTCGAAGTACGGGCGCACGGTCGGATCGCGGTCGATCGCGACGAGCTTCCCCGAGCCCTCGAGATCCTCGGCAAGGAGGCGCGAGTGGCCCCCCGCCCCGAATGTGGCATCGACGACAGTCTCCCCCGGCTGCACGGCGAGGAGCTCGCGCACCTCGTCGGCGAGAACGGGATCGTGATCAGCCGCGTTTGTCCGCAAGACGTTCGGCAACATCGCCCGCGCTCCCTTCGATCGCGTTCAGGTGGGCCGTCCACGTGGCCCGATCCCAGATCTCGACGTGGTCGTGCACTCCTGCGACCACCACTTCCTTCTCGATGCCTGCGTGCTGGGCGAGGTGCTGCGGGAGCAGGACCCGCCCCTGCCGATCGAGCTCGGCGACCGCGGCCCCGGCGAACACGTAGCGCTTCAACTCCCGCGCCTCCCGGCTGAGGGAGTCCAGTTCGGCGATGCGGGCCATGTTCTCGTGCCACGTGTCGCTCGGGTAGACGTCCACGTTCCGCTCGATGCCCCGCGCGAGGACGACGCCGCCCGCCAGCGAATGCCGAAAGCGCGCCGGCAAGGTGAGCCGGTGCTTCTCGTCGAGGGTGTGGTCGTACTCGCCGTAGAACATGAGGGCCTGAATTCGGTGGGATCTGTCTTCCCCACGATGCCCCACATTACTCCACTTTCCTCCACCGTGCAACACATCCCACCCATTCGGGGGGCACCGCCCTACTCGGCGTCCGGGTCTCCATAGACTCGCCGCATGGATGGCGTCGTCGCTCTAGGCCCCGACGGAGGCGAAGCCGTGGTCGTTCGCGCCGAGCGACACCACCGGATCCTCGGCGAGTTCGAGCAGTTCGAGATCGTCGAGCTCCGCTTCGCGCCCGACTTCGAGGACGTCGGTGCTCATTCGCACGAGGACTTCGTCGACTCCTTCTACGTGCTCTCGGGCTCCGTGGAGTTCCAGGTCGGTGAGGAGGCGGTGATCGCCGGGCCGGGGAGCTTCGTCGCTGCCCCGCCGGGCGTCACCCACGGCTTCCGCAACGTCGGCGGCTCGGAGCTCCGCATGCTGAACATCCACGCTCCCTGGGCCGGCTTCGCGGAGCGGCTACGGCGCGCATAGCCCGCGTCCCTCCACGGACCGGGCACTGATCGGCGTCAAGGTTCCCAGCGTTACCGTCGTGCGAAGGTCGGCTTCGCCGCCGTCGGCGCAGCTCCGTCCGATGCCGGACAAGACCGAAGCCTTCCAGGATGAGGTTGTGCCCCAGCTTCGCTACGTCAAAGGTCTCGACTCGTCAGAGCGCCACGGCTTCGGCATGGACACCTTGGCCGGCAAGGGCCCCCGCTCCGCAGCGCGCGGCGAATGCGAGCGCGTCGGGTGTCTCGAGATCGGCCCCGAGAGCGAAGGCGAGACCCGCCGCAAAGCAGTCTCCCGCGCCGTACACGTCGGCCACTGGATTCGGGGTCGGGCCGCCCGCGAACGGCCCGCCGGGCTGCGCCCATCCGCCGAGAGCGCCGGATGTCGTGACGACCAGGCGGGGCGCCGGATCGAGGTCTCCCGCCCGATATCGCTCGGACTCGTCCTTGCCGCTGCCGACGAGCGCGTCGAGCTCGACGCCGCCGCGCGCGAGCGTTCCCAGGACACGCGCAGTTGCCACCAGCGCCTTGGCGCGCCGTGCCGTCTGGAGCGCATCGATGTCACCGGCGCAGAAGTAGACCGCGTCGCAGCGCCCGAGCTCGTGCCAGGGCAGCGAGTCGTCGTGCCCGCGAGGCTCGAGCCGCGGACCGATGGTCGTGATCGTGCGCTCGCCCGTCTCGTCGAGGAACGTGAAGCCACGTCGCTGCGGTGCGCTCACGAACGACCCGTGCACCTCGATCCCTCGCTCGCCGATCTCGTCCTTCGCGCGCCTGCCGACGTCGTCATCGCCGAAGGCGGTGAAGAAGATCACCGAGTCGGCGAGCTTCTGGAGCTGGACAGCGGCGACGACGCCGCCGCCCGCCGACTCCTGCCAGCTCTCGGTGGCATGCGCGATCTCCCCCGGTGCCGGCACCTGCTCGACCGGGACGAACTCGATCCACTCCACATGCCCGACAACGGCGGCCCTCACGCAGGCATGCTCACAAATCCGCCGCCTCTCGCGTTGAAAGGGAAGATGCCTGCGGTGGCGATTCCCCCATTCGAGCGGTTCTACGACGAGCACCGCGCTGAGGTGATGCGGCTCCTGCGCCGCCGGCTCGGCCGCGAACGTGCGGACGACGCGTTCCAGGAGACCTTCCTGCGCGCGCTCCAGGCCTACGCCCGCCTCGACCACGGCGAGCACCTGAGAGCCTGGGTCTTGACCATCGCGAGGAACGTCGCGATCGACACCGTCCGGCGCACGGGCCCCACCGACGAGCTCGTCGAAGCGGGCAGCGAGGACGGGCTGCCTGCCTACGACGACCTCGCTCCTCTGACCGACGGGCTTCCTCCGAAGGAGCGCGCCGCCGTCGTGCTCCGCTACGGGTACGACCTCTCCTACGACCAGATCGCGCGCGCACTCGGATCGAGCGCCGACGCAGCACGGCAGGCGACGTCCACGGGCGTCCGACGAATTCGCAAGAGGAGGCAAGCCACATGACCATCTCCCCGGATCTCGACCGCCGGTTCCGCGAGGCCGCTTCGAGCCTCGGCCTCGTCGACCTCGGCTACGACGTCGTCGACTCCCCGATCGGGCCGCTGTTCGTGGCGGTCTCGACCGAAGGGCTGGCGGCGCTCTCCTTCCACGACCAGGACGACGAGGACCTGGAGCGCCTCGCCGCCTTCGCGGGGCCGCGGGTCCTCCGCTCGGAGCGTGCCGTCGACGAGGTGCGTCGCGAGCTCGACGAGTACTTCGAGCGCAAGCGCCGCGTGTTCGACCTCAGCCTCGACCTCCGTGGCCTGCCGCCGTTCACGGTCTCGGTGCTGGATCAGCTCGCCAGAGTGCCCTTCGGGGAGACGACCACGTACGGCGCGCTTGCGGCGCGCGTCGGACATCCGAGAGCCGCTCGGGCCGTCGGCACGGTCATGAACCGGAACCGCATCCCGATCGTGCTCCCGTGCCACCGCGTGGTGGGCTCGACCGGGGATCTCGTCGGCTACGGCGGCGGCCTCGACAAGAAGGTCGCCCTCCTCGAGCTCGAGGGCGCGCGGCGCTGACGCTCACTCGAGCAGCCGATACCCCACCCCCCACACGTTCACGACGAAGTGGTCGTCCGTGGTGACACGGAGCTTCTTCCGCACGCGCGAGGCATGTGACTCGAGCGTGCGAGTGCGGCCGAGCGCGCGGAAGCCCCACACATCTCGCAGGAGCTCTTCCTTCGTGAAGACCCGGCTCGGCTCGCCCGCGAGCCGAGCCAGCAGCTCGAACTCCTTCGCCGACAGCGCGATGCGGGTCTCGCGCACCGACACGCGTCGCGTCCTCCGGTCGACGACGAGGTCGCCGGCGACGAGAACCTCGGCGAGGTTCGTCGTGCTGCGCCGGAGCACAGCCCGGATGCGCGCGAGCAGCTCCTCGTAGGCGAACGGACGGGCGATGACGTCGTCCGCCCCTCGGTCGAGCGCACGGACGCGGTCGACCGGATCCGAGGAAGGCGCGAGCAGGATGACCGGGACATTGCGATCCCAGTTCCGCCCGGGTTCTCCGCGGCGAAGCCGCAGGCACAGCTCGAGCTCGGCGAGGAGGACGAGATCGGGCCGCGCGTGCTCGACGAGGTCGAGCGCCTCGCTCCGGCGCGACGCGTCGAGGACGTCGAAGCCGTCGTCCCGCAGTTGGCGGCCGAGATACTCGCGTGTCGTCGGCTCCGGTTCGGCGACGAGAACGGCACTCGGCATGCAAGCGACGCTAGTCGGGACTGCACGCCGCCGCCAGATGTCCATTGCGGCGGAAGCGTGACATTGCTTCCTCACCGGCCCCTTCGTCACCGGCCCTGGGCGGCCGTGTCCCGACGGTCAGAGTCTGCCGTGCCGGTAGATGCCCCAGACGAGCCAGAGCCCGAAGGCACCCGAGATGACGAAGCCCGACGACCGAGAGCAGATGCAGCCCGAGGACGTGCGGCCCGTCCTCGGCGAAGACTCCGAGGATCGCCGATCCGAGGAGCCCGCCGACCACAACGAGGGCGACCGAGAGGCGGTTGGACGCCTTGTCGATGTGGTCGTCGATCTGGTCGATGCCCGGGTTCTCGATCTTGACCTGGAACGTCCCGTCGCGCAGGCGCTCGAGGATGTCGTGCGTCTGGTACGGGAGATCGCGAACGATCGAGCCGAGGGCGAACGCCTCGTTGCGGACCTGCTTCGCGATGAACTGCGGATGGAACCGCTCGGCGAGCAGCCCTCGCGCGTACGGCTTCGCGACCTCGAAGACGTTGAAGTCCGGATAGACCTCCTGGCCGACGGATGCAAGCGTCGCGATCGCCTTGTCGAGCATCACGAAGCGCGACGGCAGCTGGAGGTTCAGCGCGTAGATGAGCTGGAACGCCTCGCGGATGATCTGGATCGGATCGATGTCCGAGAGCCGCGTGCCGTAGTAGCGGTCGAAGAGAACCTGGAGCTCACGCCGGAACTCCTGCTCCCGCTCGGGTGCGTACTGGACGCCGAGCTCGCGCAGGCGCCGCGGGATTGCGTCGATGTTCTCGGTCGCCGCGTCGACGAACAGGCGTGTCAATCGGGTCATGTCCTCGTCGGTCAGCTTCCCGGCCTGGCCGAAGTCCACGAGCCCGAGCTCGCCGGTGGCGAGCACGAAGATGTTCGCCGGATGCGGGTCGGCGTGGAAGAAGCCGTGGCGGAAGACCATCGTCATCCACGTATCCGCCATGCGCGTGACGACGTCGCGGCGCTCCTCGGGTCGCATCGCGTCGAGCTCGAGGTCGGCCACCTTGCGTCCGTGGAGGTACTCGAGCGTGAGCACGCGCCCGGTCGAGTACGGCCGCACCACGCGCGGCACGACGACCCGGGAGTCGCGCGCAAAGTTCTCGAAGAACTGCTCCGCATTCCGCGCCTCGTGGCTGTAGTCGAGCTCGAGGCGGATCGAGCGCGCGAACTCGTCCACGAGCGCGCGGGGATCGACGAAGTCGATCGCACGCACCCGCTCGTGCAGGAGCTTCGCCGCCTGATAGAGGAGCACGAGGTCGGCCTCGATCTGCGCCCGCGCGGCCGGCCGCTGCACCTTGACGGCGACCTCTCGGCCGTCGGGAAGCACGGCCCGGTGCACCTGTCCAATCGATGCCGAGGCCATCGGCACGACGTCGAACTCGAGGAACGCACGCTCCACCGTCAGGTCGAGCTCCGCCTCGAGGACGTCGCGGATGTCGTTGAACCCGACGGGGCTCGCGGCGTCCTGGAGACCGCGCAGCTCGGCGACGATGTCAGGCGGCACGACGTCCGGACGCGTCGAGAGCAACTGCCCGAACTTCACGAACGTCGGGCCGAGCTCATCGAGCATCTCGCGCAGCCGGCGCCCGCGGTCGGATGCAGTCTCGTCGACGTCGAGGCGCTGCCCGCCCGGTAGGAGATCGCCGATGCGGTACTTGCGGAGCGCGTATCCGAAGCCGTGACGTGCCGCGACCTGCGCGATCTCGGAGAGACGGCCGAGGCTCCGCGGCGACTTCGTTTCCGGAGCGGCCACGCGCCGATTGTACGGCGAGGCCCTGTCGCTGCCTTCCGCTAGTACGACCGCTCGAGCAGTTTCAGGCGGTGCTCGAGCTGTGCCACCCGCAGCTCGAGGTCGTCCACGACCTCGCGGGAGGCGAGCCCGAGATCCGTCGCGATGCGTCCGGCCGCGTCTCCTGTCTGCTCCCCGACCCGTTCCGCCTCGCGCCGCCAGCTGCCGAGCGCGTCGGCAAACGCGGCACGCAACTCGTCGCGGTCGACTCCGAGCCGCCGGGCCACGTCGTCCGCGACGTCGTCGAGCCGACCGGCAGCGAGCGCGAGCGCGCCGACTCCGGCGAGGGTCAGCTTCTCGAGCGAGCCGCGCTCGTCAGCGTGCTCGGCCATGAGGCTTCGTCGCGCGTCGCTGCCTGCGGCGCTCTCGCTTCGACGGGTCCCCGAGAGGCGGGGCGGCGCCGGCCGGAACCGGCTCCTCCGGCTCCACGACCGGGACGTCTGCCTCGGCAGCTCCGTCGGTGTCGTCGGCGAGCGCGTCGGTCACGAGCAGCCCGCCGGCCGTCATCACGCCTTCGAGTGCCCCGAGGTCGTCGCGGCGCTTGGCGAACTCCGGCTCGCGCTCCTTCAGCACGGCCACGAGCGGAGCGGCGAGGAAGATCGACGAGTACGCGCCGAACCCGATGCCGACGAGCAGCGCGAACGCGAAGTCCTTGAGCGTGTCGCCGCCGAACGCGTACAGCGCGAAGATCGGGACGAGAGTGATGAACGTCGTCGCGAGCGAGCGTGGGAGCACCTCCCACAGCGAGACGTTCCCGATCACGCGGAACGAGGCGCGCCGCAGCAGGGGCACGTTCTCGCGGATGCGGTCGAAGATGATGATCGTGTCGTAGATGGAGTACCCGAGCACGGTCAGCACCGCCGCGACGGTCGCCGTCGACACCTCTCGCCCCGTCAGCGCGTAGACGCCGACCGTGATGAGCACGTCGTGCGCGAGAGCGACGAGGACGCCGACCGAGTACTTCCACTGGAAGCGAACGGTGACGTAGACCGCGATCAGGAGGAGGCTGACGATGATCGCGAGGATCGCGTTGTTCGCGATCTGCCGGCCGAAGCTCTCCGAGACGTTCGTCGCGCCGAACGCGGTCGCGCCCACCGACTGCGCGAGGTCCTCCTGCAGCGCGTTCTGCTCCTCGATCGTGAGCGAATCGGTGCGGATCTGGAAGTTCGTGTACTGGTCGTCGACCGCGGAGCCGCGGCCCTGGATGACCGCGTCGGCCTGGCCGATCGCGGCCGCCTGCTCGCGCACGGTCTCGAGCGACGTCGGCGCGGGCGTCCGGAAGTTGATCTGCGTTCCGCCCTCGAAGTCGATGCCGAGGTTCAGGCCCTTGATGAGGATGGCGCCGATCGCGACCGCGACCACGACGCCCGAGAACGCGAACCAGATGTTCCGCTTCCCGATGTAGTCGAGCTTGAGCCAGCGCGGGATGCCCTGGCCGGTCGCGCCCATCAGGCGTGGGTTGTCGATCCAGCCGAAGCCGGCGAGCAGCGCGAGAATCGCGCGCGTCGCCAGCACCGCGGTCAGCATGGAGAGCGCGGTACCGATCAGGAGCATCAGCGCGAAGCCGCGCACGCTCGCGGTTGCCACCGCGAACAGCACCAGCGCGGTGATGGCGGTCACGACGTTGGCGTCGACGATTGTCGCGAAGCCCTTCCGGTAACCCTGTGCGATCGCTGCGCGCATGGAGCGCCCAGAGCGCACCTCTTCCTTGATGCGTTCGAAGATGACGATGTTCGCGTCCGCTGCGACGCCGAAGGTGAGCACCAGGCCGGCGAAGCCCGGCAACGTCAGCGTCACGTCGAAGACGAGGATCGTCGCGTACAGGAACGCCGCGTAGATGCCGAGCCCGATGACGGCGACGACACCGAGGAAGCGGTAGAAGAGGAGCAGGAAGAACGCGACGAGGATGAGACCGCCGACTGCGGCCTTCTTCGCCTCCTCGAGGGAGTCCTTACCGAGCGTGGCAGAGATGTCGGTCCGCGTGAGCGTCTCGAAGTTGACCGGGAGCGCGCCCGTCTGGAGCACGATCGCGATGTCGCGCGCCTCGTCGAAGGACTCGAGGCCCTCGATCTGAGCGCGCCCGCCACCGATGCCGCCTGAGAGCGAGCTGTCCGTGAAGTCGATCTGCGGGAACGTGCGGATCTCACGGTCGAGGACGATCGCGAAGTGCTGCGGCTGCTGGCGGATCCGCCCGCGCGTCCACTCGTTCCGCGTGATCTCCTCGAACTTGTCCGACCCGCGACCCGTGAACTCCATGGTCACGATCGGCCGGCCGCCGCCGCCCGGGCTCGTGTCGAAGTCGGCGCGCGTCCCGTCGAGCTTCAGGTCCTCGCCGGTCATCTGCGGGATGTCCGGCGGCTCGTACTTGAAGAGGTAGTAGTAGGTGCGATCTGGCACGACGCCTTGCCCCTGGGCGCCGGGGCAGACGACGGCGTTCTCACCACACGTGACGACGACCATCTCGTCCGGCACAGCGAGCACCTCGCGCTGCTCGGCCCGCTTGGCGGCGACGTTGTCGGCCTGCGCCTTCGTGTCGAACGGGCCGTCGACGAGACGCTTCGTGTTCTTGTTGAAGACGTAGTACGCGCTCGGCGTTCCCTGTGCGGCCTGCGCCTGGACGCGGGCGAGCAGGTCGTACAGCGACGCGAACTCGACCGGCTCGCCTCGGATCGAGATCGACGGGCCCGTGAGCGACGTCTCGAGGTCGTAGAGCTCGAGCTGTGCGGTCTTCCCGATGATGTCTGCGGCTGCCTCCGGATCGCTGACGCCTGGCAGCTGGATGACGATCTGGTCGTCGCCCTGGGTGCGGATCTCCGGCTCGGTGACACCGAGTCGGTCGACGCGACTCCGCATGATCTCGACCGAACGGTCGAGGTCCTCCTGCGTGAGCTCCCGGTCGGGCGGCGGAACCGCCTGCAACGTGACCTCGAGGCCTCCCTGCAGGTCGAGCCCTAGCGTCGGCTCCTGGCGAAGCGGCGATCCGGGAACGGCGAGTAGCGCCACGCCGATCAGCGCAGCGACCAGAAACCCGACGACGAGGAGGGATGAGCGTCGATTCACGGTCGGCTCAGGAGGTTAGCGCCGGTCTGCGGTCGCCGGGTCTGCCTCGACCTCGGCCGTAACCGGTTCTTCGTCCACCGTAATCGAGGCTTCATCAGCGCTCGAGGGCTCCTCGTCCTCGTACTGGTCGACGATCTCGTCCTCGACGTCTTCGGCTTCATCTTCCTCTTCCGGCGGAAGCACGGCGGCGATGCCTCGCCGCGTCATGTGCACGCTGAGCCCGTCTGCGATCTCGACGACGAGGTCGTCGCCCTCCGCCCGGGTCACCGTCCCGTAGATGCCTCCGGTCGTGAGCACGTCTTCGCCGACGTCGCAGCCGTCGATCATCGATTGATGGTCTTGCTGGCGCTTGCGTTGCGGCCGGATCATGAGCACGTACATGACTCCGAGCAGAAGCACCATCACGATCAAGAACTCCACTGTTCCTCCTCAGGCCCGCGGGCGAGCCGCGACAGCGCCTCGTCCCGGAACGACGAGAACGTCCCGCGATCGATCGCCGCCCGCGCGCGTGCGGTCAGGTCGAGTACGAACCACAGATTATGCAGGCTCAAGAGCCGCAGTCCGAGGATTTCGCTCTGCGTGACCAGGTGCCGGATGTATGCGCGGGAGAACCGGGCGCACGCCGGACAGGCACAACCCTCGTCGAGCGGTCGCGGGTCGTCTGCGTAGCGCGCGTTCTTGACGTTGAGGCGGCCTCCCCACACGAGGGCGGAGCCGGTCCTCGCGGTCCGGGTAGGTAGCACGCAGTCGAACATGTCGACGCCGCGGGCGACGACCTCGAGGATCCCGACCGGGTCTCCGATGCCCATGAAGTAGCGCGGCTTGCTCTCCGGGAGCAGCGGGGCGGCCCAGGAGAGGCAGTCGAGCATCTCCTCCGCGGACTCCCCCACCGCGAGCCCGCCGAGCGCGTATCCGTCGAAGGGCAGCTCGGAGACCTCGGCGATGCTCCGCCGGCGCAGCTCGTCGTCGGTGCTTCCCTGCGCGATGCCGAAGCGGAGCTGCCCGTCGACACGCGGGCTCGCCGCCTGCCGCTCCGCCCAGCGCGTCGTGAGCTCCACCGCGCGCTGCAGCTCCGCCTGTGGAGCGTCGGCCGGAGGGCACACGTCGAGGCACATCGCGATGTCGGATCCGAGCTTCCGCTGGATCTCCACAACGCTCTCCGGAGTGAACGTCGCGCGGGACCCGTCGTAGACCGAGCGGAAGGTGACGCCGGACTCGTCCAGCGCGAGGATCGTGTCACGGAGCGAAAAGACCTGGAAACCTCCCGAATCGGTGAGGATCGGCCCGTCCCAGCCGGAGAACCCGTGCACGCCGCCGAGCCTCTCGACGACGTCCTCGCCGGGCCGGAAGTGCAGGTGATACGTGTTCGCGAGAATGACGCTCGCACCCAGATCGCGCACCTCGTCGGGGTGGAGGGTCTTCACGGTCGCCTTCGTGCCGACGGGCATGAAGGCCGGCGTCGGGATGTCGCCGTGCGCCGTCCTGAGAATGCCGGATCGGGCCGCGCCGTCGGCGGCCGTGACGGTGAAGGCGCTCACCGGCTGCGGCTCGCCCGCATTCGCTTTCTGATCCCGCGAAGTGCGGCCGCTCCCAGGGGCCACCCCGCGCCTCCACCCGCTATGAGCGTAACGCTGAGCCGTCTACGGGTGGGACACGACTTCGTCTCGAAACGTCGCCGACTCATCACCGGAAGCCAGTCCTCGAAAGGCCGCGTCACAGAACGAGCATCGCATCGCCGAACGAATAGAACCGGTACTCGTGCTCAACAGCCTCGCGGTAGAGCGCCCGCACCTCTTCAATGCCCGCGAAGGCCATCACGAGCGCGAGCAGCGTCGACCGCGGTAGGTGGAAGTTGGTGAGCAGCGCGTCCACGCGGCGGAACTCGAAGCCCGGCATGACGAAGAGCGACGTCCGTCCTCGGAGCTCGCTCGTGCGCGCCACGGTCTCGAGGACCCGCACTGCCGTCGTCCCCACCGCAAGCACGCACTCCGCCTCCTCGATACGCGACCAGGCCGAGGGCGCGACCTCGTAGCGCTCGCCGTGCAGCTCGTGCTCCTCGAGCCGTACGGCGGTGACCGGGCGGAACGTGTCGAGGCCGACGTGGAGCGTCACCGCGATGTGGTCGATCTGCTCGAGGAGCTCGGGCGTGAAATGCAGCCCGGCCGTCGGCGCGGCAGCCGATCCGGCGTCGCGCGCGTAGACCGTCTGATACCGCTCGGGATCGGCGAGCGGCTCGTGGATGTAGGGCGGCAGCGGAGCTTCGCCCGACGGTGCGCCCTCGAGCTCGAGCAACCAGCGACCTTCGCCGAGCGGCTCGCGCAGAAGCACGGGGCCGATCCGCTCTCCCTCTTGGAGCTTCCGGGACGGCCGCACGAGACCCTCCCAGACGCCGTCCTCGCCCACGCGCTCGACGAGCAGCACTTCCACCGCGCCGCCGGTCGAGCGCCGGAGATGAAGTCGCGCCGGAACGACCCGCGAGTCGTTCACGACCGCGAGCTCGTTCGTGAGCAGCCCGGGTAGCTCGCCGAACAATCGGTGCTCGATCTGCCCCGTCCCGCGATGGAATACGAGCAGCCGGGAGGCGTCGCGCGGCTCCAGCGGACGCTGGGCGATGAGCTCGGCGGGAAGCTCGTACTCGAGGTCCGCGGTGTCCATCCGGTGCCGAGAGTAGCCTCGCCGCCGATGGACGAAGCGGCCCTCGCTCGAGTCCGGCAGCGCATCTCGGCCGATGCACCGAGCGCCGGCGGCTCGGTTGATCTCGAGGCGGCGCTCGAGCGCTCGCGCGCCCAGCTCGAGGCGCTTGCCGCCTCGACGGCGGACCTCGAGGCTGCGCTGCCCGAGCAGGTCGGAGAGGCGGTTCGCGTCGGCTTGCGGGCAGAGGTGCTCCCGGTCGCACGGCACATAGCCGAGCTGCGCGGGCTCTTCAACCAGGCCAACCGACGGCTCGAGCGGATCGAGGCGGATCTCCTCGCCGAGCGCCAGGCGCGCATCGACGACCTAGCGCTGCTGGTCGAGCTCGTCAGCTCTGGCTGGCGCGGCGTCGACAGGCGTCTCGCGCGGCTCGAAGAAGCCGGCGCCAGTCGCGTGGAGCGCCTTCCGACGCAGAAGCCCTCCGACGAAGCGCCCGACGCGATCGTCGAGCAAGCCGCCTAGCGGCGGATCTGGCTCAGCGACACCGGGAGCACGAGCCGGAAACGGCTTCCGGTCCCCGGCTCCGATTCGAGCTCGATCCGACCGCCGAGGGCGAAGGCGAGCTCGCGCGCGATCGGCAGCCCGAGCCCGGTGCCGTCCACGTCGTGCGAGATGAAGGCCTGGAAGATCCGCTCCTTGTGCTCGGGCGGGATGCCCGGCCCAGAGTCGACAACGTCGACCTTGACCGCACCGTTCGCGGCGTGGAGCTCGAGAGCGATCTCACCACCGTCCGGTGTCCAGCGGAACGCGTTCGAGAGCAGGTTCGAGATGACCTGCAGCACGCGATCGCCGTCGGACACGATCACGGGCGCGTCTTCATCGCCGGACACCTGGTAGTCGATCTCGCGTCGACGGGCCTCCTCTGCGAATGCGCCGTAGGCCTGGTCGACGACGCGCCCCATGTCGACCTCCTCGTGACGCACGGTGAAGCGGTGCGACTGCAGCTTGGCGAGGTCGAGGACGTCGCCAACGAGGCGTTCGAGCCGGTCCGTCTCGGCAGCAATGATCTCGAGCGAGGCGGCGACGTGATCGGGGTCGGTGACGATTCCCTCTCGGAGCGCCTCGACATGCCCGCGAATCGCGGTCAGCGGCGTCCGCAGCTCGTGAGAGACGGACATCAGGAACGAGCGCTTCAGGCGCTCGGCCTCTGACAGCTTCTGCACCATGCCGCGGAACCGCTCGGTGAGGAGCGAGATCTCGTCGCTGCCGCGCCCTTCCGGGATGTCCACGTCGTAGCGGCCCGCGGCGACGTGCTCGGTCGCGCGCGTGAGGCCGAGTACCGGCTCGGTGAGCCTCCGCGACAGCCACCAGAAGAGCACCCCGGCGAGCGCGATGCCCGCCGCGAGTGCGAGGGCGAGCCGCCCGAGAAGCGTCAACCACTGCTCGCGCACTTCCTCCACCGGCTTGGCGACGATCAGCCACCCGAACGGCTCGGTGCCCGTTGCGAGACGCACGGGCTGGGCGGCGGCGAGCAGCTTGCGGTTGTCGCCGGGCGGCGTGAACTCGAACGTGACGAGCCGATCGCGCTCGAGCGTCACCCCGCCGAGGGCGCTGCGCAGCACGCGCTGGAGCCCGAACCGCTGACCGGGGAAGATCGACTGCCCGACGTAGTACAGCTCGTCACCAGTGGCGAGCTCGAGGGTCTCCGCCGCGAATTCCGGGGCCTTCGTCCCCTCGTCGCTCGACTGGATCGCGGAGGCGGCATAGAGAGCGGCGAGCCCTTCGGCTTCGCGCTCGAGCTCACGGGTGAGCTGGGAGCGCGTGACGTCCTGGAAGAGGCGCACCGCGAGGGCGATCGAGACGAGCCCGAACACGAGGACGGCCATCAGGAAGAGGGCCGTCAGCCTGAATCGAAGCGACCCCAGCATCGTGCCTCAGGGTACGCCTTCCCGCCGCGCGCAGCCCGGCGTCAGGCCGAGGCTGCGGGCGTGCGCTCGGACGCGACCTTGTAGCCCACGCCCCACACGGTCACGATCGGCGAGGCGTCGCCGAGCTTCCGCCTGATCTGGCGCACGTGGACGTCCACGGTGCGCGTGTCGCCGGCGAACGTGTAGCCCCACACGCGCTCGAGGAGCTGGTCGCGGGTGAGCACGATCCCGCGATGGTCGAGAAGCTCCCACAGGAGGTCGAACTCCTTCGGAGCGAGCCTGATCTCCTCGTCGCCGACGTGCACCTCGCGCTTCCCGGAGTTGATCACGAGCTCGCCGTGCGTCAGCTCGGCCGTCTCCGACCTTCGGCGCTCCGGCGCCGCACGGCGAAGGACGCTCTTCACCCTGGCCACGAGCTCGCGCGGATTGAAGGGCTTGGTCATGTAGTCGTCCGCGCCGACCTCGAGCCCGATGATCTTGTCGACGTCCTCGTCCCGTGCGGTGAGCATCAGGATCGGGACGTCGGAGCTCTTGCGGATGCGCCGGCACAGCTCTACGCCGTCGCCGTCAGGGAGGTTCAGGTCGAGCACGATCAGGGCGGGCATCTCCGACGCGACCTCGGTCAGGGCGGCCTGCGACGTGGCCGCCGTTCTGACGGCGTAGCCCGCGTTCTTGAGGTACGCGGCCACGAAGGATGCGATCGAGGTCTCGTCCTCGACGACGAGGATGTTGTGCTGGGTCATCCGGCGCCGCCTCTCTGGCCAGACGGCGGCTCGGGCACCGCCGTGAGCTTCAGGCGCACTGGCTCGTCGGGAATCGGCGTGCAGCTCTGCGGCTCGGTGGCGCAGTCGACGTCGCTCGCGGCGTACACGCCGAGGTCGTCGCCCACGTATCGCGGCTCGCCGTCGATCGCGACGGAGCCGCGGCCGACGACCGAGAGCGAGATGCCGTTGCCGTGGATCACGATCCGGTAGCTCCCGCCGAGAGCCCGGAACCGAAGTCCCTGGCCGCGAACGAAGAGCTTCGTCGGCGTCAGACGGCGCTGGACGGTCATGCGCCTTCCGGTCACGGTCGGGAAGTACGCGTCGTTCGGAGTCTTGTCGGTGACGGTGATCGTCCCGTTGGTGAGCCGGCCGAGCGCGTTTCCTCGGACCTCGAGGACGACGAAGCCCCTCCCGCGCTCGATCGAGAGCGTCCCGGCCTCGGGGTCCGCGCTCCGAGCGCCCCAGGCCGGGGTCGCCGCGACGGCGCATACGCACGCAAGAAGAATGAGCCTCCGCATTGCTCCACGCCCAGTATCGGCACGGCGAGTGTGTCGCCGATGAGAAGCGTGTAAAGAGAGTGTTAGCGGGGTCCGCCCCCGGGGCTTCAGCCGTCGTACGAGTAGAAGCCGCGGCCACTCTTGCGGCCGAGGAGGCCGGCGTTCCGCATCGCCACGATCCGCGGCGGCGGCGCCATGCGCGGCTCGCGCAGCTTCTCGTACAGCGCCTCGGAGGCATGGACGTGGACGTCGATGCCGACGAGGTCGACGAGCGTGCACGGGCCCATCGGCCAGCCCGCCCCGGAGGTCATGGCCGTATCGAGGTCCTCTGGCGTGATGCGCGCCTCGTCGAGCGTGCGGATGCAGTCGTTCAGCAGCGGGATGAGGATGCGGTTCACGACGAAGCCGGGCGTGTCGTGGCAGCGAATCGGCTTCTTGCCCATGCGCTCACCGACGTCGTACGCCGCGTCCACTGCGTCCTCGGACGAAAGCTCGGCACGGACGATCTCCACGAGCGGCATCAACGGCGCGGGATTGAAGAAGTGCATCCCGACGACGCGCTCGGGCGAGCTGATCGCCGCGGCGATCTCCGTCACGGAGAGCGCAGAAGTGTTCGTCGCGAGGATGCAATCCGGCCTGACGATCCCCTCCAGCTCGGCGAAGAGCGTCCTCTTCGCGTCCAGGTCTTCGATGATCGCCTCGATCACGACGTCGCAGTCGGCGAACGCACCGAGGTCGGTCGAGAGCCGGAGGCGCGCGAGGGCCGCCTCCCGATCCTCGGCGCTCAGCTGCTCCTTCTCGACCTTCCGGCGCAGGAAGTGCGCGATCCGCTCCGACGCCTTCTCGCCGAGCTCGGCCGTGACCTCACGCCCGACCGTCTCGTACCCGCCCTCGACGGCGAGCTGGGCGATCCCGGCACCCATCGCGCCGAGGCCGACCACGCCGATCGTGCGGATCTCGGGAGCGCTCACGACGCGCGATCCTAGCGGCGCGCGACCGCGAGGTTCTCAGGGTGTGTACTGGCGCCGTCTCTCGACGTCGTCGACACGGGAGTCGACGCCGGCGAAGTACGCGAGCGGGCCCACGACCAGCAGCAATGTGAGGAAGACGATCCCGAACATGCGTCAATTGTCGCGTGCTCGAGTCCATCAGCACAAGTCGAGGTTGCTTCCCTATCGATTAGCGAAGCTGATCGACTTGCGGGCGGCTCAGAGGCGCTCGACGACGCCCGCGATCGCCTGCCCCTGGCCGATGCACATGGTCGCGATCCCGTAGCGCGCATTCCGGCGTTCGAGCTCGCTCAGGAGCGTGGCGGTGATCCTGGCCCCCGTCGCGCCGAGCGGGTGCCCGAGGGAGATGCCGCCGCCGTTCGGATTGACGTCGCCCGTCTCCCAGCGCGCGTCGAGCCCGGTGTCCGCGAGAAACTGGAGGACGACCGACGCGAACGCCTCGTTGACCTCGACCACCGCGATGTCGTCCCACGTCAGCCCGGCCTTGTCCAGCGCTCGGGCACACGCTTCCGGGTTCCCGTGCAGCATTCGATACGGGTCGACGCCGGAGAGCCCGAACGAGACGAACCGGGCCCGAGGCTCGAGCCCGAGCCGCTCGACGGCGGCATCCGAGGCGAGCAGCATGGCCGCGGACCCGTCGACGATCGAGCTGGAGTTCCCGGCAGTCACCACCCCGTCCGGCTTGAACGCAGGCTGCAACGACGCGAGCTTCTCGAGCGAGGTGTCGCGGCGAGGCGTCTCGTCGACTGCGAAGAGGACGATCGCTCCGCCCGCGCCGACCTCGACGGGCACGATCTCGCGCTCGAAACGCCCCTCGTCGATCGCGGCGACCGCGCGGCGGTGCGACTCGAGCGAATACTCGTCGAGCCGCTCACGGCTCAGCTGCCACTCCTCCGCGATCACCTCCGCCGAGATCCCCTGCGGGACGATGGGCCAGCGCTCGCCGATCTTCTCGTTGACGGCGCCCCAGCCGGCCTCACCGAGGTTCGATCCCATCGGCACGCGCGTCATGTGCTCGATGCCCGCCGCCACCGTGATGTCGAGATGGCCGGCCTGGATAGTGGAGGCGGCGTTGAAGGCGGTCTGGAGCGACGACCCGCATTGCCGGTCGACGGTCGTCGCAGCGACGGTCTCGGGCCAACCTGCGACGAGGACCGCCCCGCGCCCGACGTTGAGCGCCTGCTCTCCGACCTGCGTGACGCAGCCCATCTGGACGTCCTCGACCTCGCCCGGGTCGAGCTCCACGCGCCCGACGAGGCCGTTCAGGACCTGGGCGGCGAGCTCGTCGGCGCGGAGCTCTGCGAGCGACCCGCCGCGCTTTCCGATCGGCGAGCGGACTGCATCGACGATGTACGCCTCAGCCATGAAGTAAGCGTACAGCGGGCCCACCGCCCAGGTCCCTACACTCACCGCATGGCGACGACCGCCCTCGAGCGCCGACTCCTGATCGACGGAGAATGGGTGGAGACGGGCAACTGGATCGACGTCAATTCGCCGTACGACGGCTCGCTCGTGGGTCGCGTCGCGAAGGGCGGTTCCGCGGAAACGACGCGAGCGGTCGACGCAGCCGAACGCGCGATGTCGAGCCCGCTGCCCGCGCACGAGCGGGCCGCGATCCTCGACCGCGTCGCCCACCTTCTCGCGGAACACTCGGACGAGGCGGCGCGCACGATTTCCAGCGAGGCGGGCAAGCCGCTCAAGGCCGCCCGCGTGGAGGCCTCGCGAGCCGTCTCGACGTACACGATGGCGGCGGTCGAGGCGCGCAAGCTCACGGGTGAGGTCGTCCCGATGGACGCGTCGCCGGCCGGCGTCGGGAAGGTCGCGTTCACTCTTCGCGAGCCGATCGGCGTCGTCGGAGCGATCTCGCCGTTCAACTTCCCGCTAAACCTCGTCGCACACAAGATCGCACCGGCGCTCGCCGCGGGCTGCGCCGTCGTGCTCAAGCCGGCCGGCCAGACGCCGCTGTCCGCGCTCCTCCTCGCCGAGCTCGAGCTCGAAGCCGGGCTCCCCGCGGGCTGGCTGAACGTCGTCTGCGGCCCCGCGAGCGAGATCGGAGACGTGCTCGTCGAGGACGAGCGCGTGAAGCTCATCACCTTCACCGGATCGTCGGCGGTGGGCTGGAGGCTCCGCGAGCGGGCGCCGCGCAAGCGCGTGAACCTCGAGCTCGGAAACGCGACGCCGGTGATCGTCGCCGACGACGCCGACCTCGAGGATGCGGCCGCCAAGATCGCCGCGAACGCGTTCTCCTTCGCGGGCCAGAGCTGCATCTCGGTGCAGCGCGTGTACGTCGAGCGCACTGCCTACGACGCTTTCGTCGATGCGTTCGTGCCACGCGTAAAGGCGCTCGAGGTCGGCAACCCGGCCGACGAGGAGACCGATGTCGGGCCTCTGATCGCGAGCTCGGAGCGCGAGCGCGTGCTCGAGTGGATCGAGGAGGCACGCGAGCATGGCGCCGAGATCCTCAGCGGAGGCACCGTCGAGGGAGATCTCCTGCTCCCGACCGTGATCGGGAACGCGCCCGCAGACGCGAAGGTCGCGACCGAGGAGGTCTTCGGACCGGTCTGCGCCCTCTGGGCATACGACTCGCTCGACGAGGCCGTGGAGCTCGCGAACGGCACTCGCTACGGCCTGCAGGCGGGCGTCTTCGCGGGCGACCTCAAGGTCGCGCTGAACACCGCGCGCGCACTCGAGTTCGGCGGCGTGACGGTGAACGAGGCGCCCACGTTCCGCGCCGACCAGATGCCGTACGGCGGAGTGAAGGAGTCCGGGAACACGCGCGAAGGGCCGGCGTACGCAGTCCGCGAGATGACCGAGGAGCGCCTGGTCGTCATCCAGCTTTGACCGAGATCGCGACACGAAGGCGCCGGCTCGAGCCGGCGGAGCGCTGATGGCTCGACGTCGGACGAGCAACGGCGAGAGCTCGGCTCCGGCGACGACCTATGTCGTCCCACCCGTGCGCGAGCTAAAGCGCGAGCGCAAGGCGCTGCTGCTCGTTCGAGAGGAACGACTGCGCGACCTGGGCGGACTGACCCTCGAGATGTACAAGCGCGATCGCTTCAACGCGGGCCTCGTGGTGGAACGCTGCGCCGAGCTCGTCGCCATCGAGGCGCGCGTTCAGGAGATCGACTCGCTCCTGGACGGCAGCGTCAGCCTCCACGCCGGTGGCGGGGCGGTCTGCAAGTGCGGGGCGCCGCTCCTCCTCGGCGCGCGGTTCTGCGCGACCTGCGGTCAGCCCGTCGGCGTCGCGCTCCCGGCAGGCGAGCACGACGCCGTGGACGAGGCATGAGCGCCTGCCCCCGCTGCGGCGAGGACATCGGCCTCGGTCAGGAGTACTGCCTCGAGTGCGGGGCTCGCATCCCCGGCGGCCACGTCCACGGCCAGGATCCCGGGCGCGGCTGGATCCGTCGGGCTCTCGTCGGACTCGCGGTGGCGGTTGCCGGGGCCGCGGTCGCGGTCGCGGCCACCGGCGAGACGGGAACCGAGCCTCGAGTGCTGACGGCGACCGGCGGCTTCGCGACCACGACCACAACCGACACCGGGCCGGGCGGGGTCGGCCAGTCTGGTGGCGGCATCTCCGAGTGGCCCGAGTTGCAGGAGGGCTGGACGATCGCGCTCGCGACGATCCCGCAGTCGGAGGGGAAGGAGGTCGCGCTGCGCCGCGCGCGTGACGCTCGCAGGAGCGAGCTCGAGACCGTCGGGATCATCGACACGTCGCGCTACGCGAGCCTCCACCCCGGCTACTGGCTCGTCTTCGCGGGGGTGTACGGATCCGAGGCCGAAGCCACGAGCGAGCTACCTCCGGCCAAGGCGTTCGCCCGCACGGCCGCCGTGCGCCGCGTCGTTCCCTGACCCGTTGCCTTCGGTGACGACGCTGGCGCAGACTTTGTAACACACCGAAAAACTCGCTACACTGTGCTCCGCGGAGCCCCGCGTTCCGCATTTCCGAGCTAGGGAAACGAATTCCAGGAGAGCTCGCCCCCAGGATGGACGATCGCGCCGCACAGCTCCGCTCCTGTATGTATCAATACTCGCGAGCTATTTATCGTTCCATCAAAGACCTCATCGATCCGTACGCGGACACCACGACGAAGCTCGAGTACCGCCGCGCAGTTCTCGAGCAGTGCGAGGAGACGATGGAGCGGCTCGCCGACGACCCGCACTACTTCGCGCGTCCCGATCGCGCGCTGTTCGCGGACATCAGGCGCTACTTCCCCATCACGGCGCAGGCCCGCGTCGCCTGGTCGGTGCGAGAAGGCGTCAGCGCCGCCACGACGTTCATCGAGCAGCAGGTCGAGGCAGGGTTGCTGGACGGGGGCGTCGCTCGCTGCCACGCGACGACGCGGAAGGGCAAGGCGTGTCAGCGAACGCCGCTTCCCGGCCGCGACTACTGCCCGTCGCACCAGCACCTCGAGCAGACCGTCATCGTCGCCGCGTAGTCGCGCCGCGACCCCGTCGACGGTCTTCATCCGAGTCCCGGCTCGGGCAGCTGCCGAGCGGTAAGCTCGGACGCACATGTCGCATGACGCCGACAAGCTGATCCGGCAGCTCTCCCTCGTCGCATTCCTGATGGCCGAGCGGCGTCCGCTCACGGCCCGGGACGTGAAGTCGAACGTCGAGGGCTACAGCGAGATGTCCGACGAGGCGTTCGCACGCCGGTTCTACTCCGACCGCGCCGAGTTGACCGCGCTCGGGGTCCCTCTCCAGTCGCAACGGGACGAGTTCACGGGCGAGGAGCTGTACACGCTGCGCTCGGAGAACTACTTCCTCGATCGGCTCGAGCTCGACGACGACGAGCTCGCCGCGCTCCAGACCGCCCTCTACTACCTCGAGGGCAAGTTCGCCTATGCCGAGCCGCTCCGTCTCGCGCTGCAGAATCTCGCACTTGGACGCTCCGGCTTCGCCGGGCCGCCTACCGAGACCGCCGAGCGGGTCCGGGTCAGCGCACCCGACTACTCGCCCGAGCTCGCTGGCCGGCTCTCGAAGCTCGAGGCCGCGATCTCGAAGCAGCGGACGGTCCGCTTCAACTACTGGAGCCCGAAGCGCCCGCGCGCTGCCGAGCGGGTCGTGAACCCGTACGCACTCCGCCTCGACGACGGCAACTGGTACGTCATCGGCCACGACCTGACGCGCGACACGGTCCGGACTTTCAAGGTCTCCCGCATCCGCGGTGACATTCGCTTCGCGACACGCCGTGAGCGCGACTTCCGCGTCCCGACCGACTTCGACGTCGAGGAGCACCGGATCCCGCGCCCGTGGCAGATAGGCGAGATCGTCGGCACCGCCAGGATCGGGGTCTCCGGCGACACCGCGTGGTGGGTCGAGCGAACGCTTGCGGATGCGGGAAGCGTCGAGGACGAGGTCTTCGAGACCGAGTACGCACAGGTCGACCTGCTCGCGAACTGGATCCTCCGTCAGAACGGGCGCGCCGTGCCGATCGAGCCCGAGGAGCTTCGCGACGCCGTCGCGGACGGGCTCGCGCGGCTCCTCGACGCGCATCAGGGCGAGCCACCGGCTCCCGCGAGCGCGAAGCGAGCGGACGCGCGGCAGCCCGTCACCGAACGGCCCAGCGGTCCCGTCGCGCCTGAGCGCTTCGGCCTCCTGCAGGCGCTCCTCGCCCACCTCTTGACCGCATGCGGCGACGAGAAGACCGCAACGCTCGACGCAGCGGATCTCGCAGAGAGCTTCTCGATCCCGATCGAGGAGCTCCAGGACAACCTGTCGCTGTTGAACCTCGTCAACTTCGGCGGCGGCTGCTATGCGGTGTACGCCGAGCACGAGGGCGAGGTCGTGCGGGTGGACAAGGAGCTCTACGGTGACGTCTTCCGCCGACCGCCCAAGCTCACGCCACTCGAGGCGCGCGCGATCCGCCTGGCGATCGAGTACGTCGGCCCGACGATCGCGGCCGACGCACATACGAAGCTCGTCCGAGTCCGCAAGAAGCTGGAGGAGACGTTCGGCCGCTTCGACCTGAACGCGACTCCCGAGCCGCGCGTCGTGACCGACGAGGAGACGCTCGTGAAGGCGCTCAGCGACGGGGCCGAGAAACGGCGCGTCGTCGAGCTCGAGTACCTGAAGGAAGGCGAGGACAAGCCGACACTTCGCCGCGTCGAGCCGTACACCATCGAGCGCGAGCTCCCGGTCTGGCGCGTGCACACGTGGGACCGCACGGTCGACGGCGCTCGCACGTTCCGGCTCGACCGGATGCGCTCGGCCGAGCTCACGGACGAGAGCTTCGAGCCCCGCGAGGGATTCGACCCCTCATACCTCCGGAATCCGCGGGTGGCCCGCCTCCTCCACGCGCCCGAGGTCGCGCGCTGGAAGATCGAGCGGGGGGCGCAGCCGCTGACGGACGGCTCCGCGATCGCCGACGTGCCGTACAAGACCGAGGACTGGCTCCTGTCCGAGGTCCTCGCCGACCGCGGTGCCACCGTCGTGCTCGAACCACAACGCCTTCGAGACGTGGTCGCGCGGCGGGCACGACGTCTCCAGCGGGACCTTCTCCGGGTCCCGTCCGCGCGCTCCTAGCGGCACGTCACAGAAGCGCACCGGAACCGCACCAAGAGGCGCACCCGTCTCCCTGCCGGCGTACGCCTCGCGCTAGCGTGCTCGTTGTCTCTTTGGACTACGGAGGTGACGAATGCACACGGAAGCCGAGTTCCGCCGGCGACGTCTTGCGATTGCCGGCCTCGTTCTCGGAACCTTGCTCGGGGCGGTGTTCGCGGCTGCGTCGGGTCGTGCGATCGCCGAGCGCGAGGCGGCGGACGCGCAGCCGGTGCTCGACGCGACGCACGTCCCGCCGCTGCTGACGACGACGCGTGAGGACATCGTGCTGCGGTACGACGTCCACTGTGCGACAGCCACAGAGGGCGCCGACGACGCCGCGTGCCGGCCGGGCGGCACCGTCTTCGTCCGACCCGGAACGTCGGGACCGTTCCGCAGCCTGCCGCTCCAGGTCGACGAGCGTGCCTCGGAAGGTCGTCACTTCGTGCGCGTCCCGGCGGCGATCGCGCGCTCTCGTAGCGGGTTCTCCTACTACGCGGTGCTCCATGAAGAAACCGGCGCGGCGGCAGTCACCCTCCCTGCTGGCGGGGCCGCGGCTCCGCACAGAAGCCTGCCCCTCGGACGCGCGGTCGAGGTCTTTCTCGGCAGTCATGCCTTCGGTCTCGAGCGCCGCGCCGACGAGCGGGTCGCTGCGGCGCCATGGGGGAAGGGCGCCGGCGAGATCGGCCTCGAGGGCGGGCCGAACACGGCTCCGGTCGGGGGCTCGTCATTCGACGTGGACGCCGATCGCAATGTCTTCGTGCTCGACCAGGTGAACAGGCGCGTTCTGCGCTGGGCGGCATCGGGTGCCGCTGCGCCCGAGGCGATCGCGGTTCCAGTGGATGGGACGATCGCCGACCTGGCGATGGCGCCCGACCGAACGATGTACGTGCTCGAGGGAGCACGCGCCGGCCGCGAGCCTGCGCTGCGCACGCTCGAGCCCTCGGGCGTCCAGGTCGGAGTCACCGAGCTCGCCGAGCGCACCGCGACCCAAGTTCGCGTCGGTCCTGCCGGGCCGCTCGTGCTTCAGCAGCCGTCGGGGCAGTGGACACGCGTTGCGCGCAACGGCGCGTTGTCGCCGTCGAGCACGGAGCGCGCGAGTGCCGGGCTTCCGGGCCGGTTGTTCCCGGGCGGCAACGAGGTCGTCGTCCTGCGCACCGGAAACGAGCTGCGACTCGCGCTCGCCCGCGACGGAGTGGTTCGAAGGTCATGGCGTGTGACGAGCGAGACACCGCTCGCGGAGGTGCAACTCGCAGAACCGTTCGGCTCCGGTCTGGTCGTCGTCGTGCGGCTCTACACGGACGCAGACGACGAGTTCGCCGCGCTCGTGGTCGGGCAACAGGGGCTTCGCGGACGGATGTCCATCGACTCCGCCGACTGGGCCGAGTCAGCGCCGCTCAGCCGATTCCGGCTCGCAGGCTTGTCCCTCTACCAGCTCGGTTCGACCCAGGCTGGCCTGTTCGTCGACCGCTTCGACCTGGAGGTCAAGTGATGAGACGATCCGCAGCGCTCTTCCTCGGCACCCTGACGCTTGCGTCCCTCGTCTCGGCGGGAGCGGCGTCGGCGTACCACACGCAGTTCGTCGCCAACAACTGCAACTACGTCGCCCCGACGCCGACGTCGTACATCACGAGAGACGGCTCGGCCGCCGTGGCACTCCGTGCTCGATTCGAGGGCTACCAGTGGGCCGGCGGCTGCTGGAACGACAACGACCGCGACGACTCACCCGGAGATCCGACCGAGAACGCCTCGACGGGCGGCGAGGGGCCCGACTGCTCGGGCTTCGCGTTCAAGGTCTGGCGCGAGTCCGAGAACACGGGCAACGGCGGCTTCTACCAGTGGGGGATGTTCCGGTACGTCCACGGTCCGTACACCGCCGCGAGCTTCAAGAGCGGGATCGGCGCGCCGAATTCGACCGTGTCCAAAGTCGGCCACGATCAAGATGGACGCCTTTGCAAGCCAGAACCACATCGGGATGATCTACGCCAGGAACGCCGACGGCAGCGACCAGATCATCGAGGCGAAAGGCGAGGCCTACGGCACGGGCATCTGGACGCGAACGTATCGCGGCGACTCGAGCTACAGCGGTGTCCGACGCATTGGCTGGAGCAATTGACGACATCAGGCGCGCCCACGTGCGGCTTGCGTGCCTGCTGGGCGGCCTCGCGGTCTGTGTGATGCTGGTCGGCGCTTGCAGTGACGGTGACTCCGATGCCCCCAAGACGCTGATGGACGGGACGCCTGTGAAGAAGCTGGCTGTCGAGCTCGAGGGCGTCGCTCCGCTCGCCGTCCTCACCTCGGTCGAGCTCGTGCTCGCTGGCGGTGCTCGTTCGAGCTCGCGTTCAGCCGCGTGCCTGAAGGCATCCGCACTGAGCTCGAGACCGCGCGGCCAGTTCGTGGTGCGCACAGGCATCGAGGGCTCGAGTGTCACTTTCGAGACGGCGTCCGGCCTCCACGGCTGCGACGACAGTCGCAGCCCCAATGAGGACGGGCGCCGCTGGTGCGGGACGTCGTTCGGCATGTTCTCCGGTCGACGCCTCGAAGATCCTCGCCTCGATCTCGCCGGCTGTGTCACCGAGGCAGGAGACCCGGTGGCGTTCGCCTGGATCCGACCTGGTGCGAGCGCTCGCTTCGTCGCGGTCGAACAGGATGGCTACGCCGAGGTCTACGAGCCTGCGGCTGCGCTACCGATCCGCATCGCGACGACGTCCGGCATCGAGGTCGAGGGCTCTCGGGCGACCTTTCGCATCTCGGAGCACGATGCTGGCGGCGTCCTCTTGCGCTCCTACGAGCTGGAGGCGACGCCCGCCGGCTGACGGCCCTCGATCGGGAGCATCAGCGTGAAAGTCGCGCCTTCTCCGGGAACGGATTTCACCTGGGCACGGCCACCGTGCGCCTCGGCCACGGCGCGCACGATCGCGAGCCCGAGGCCCGAGCCGCTCGCAGCGGCGCCGGGCGCGCCCCGGCCGACGGAGGACCCACGAGAGGCCGGATCGCCGCTCGCGGGGTGGTCGAGGCGAACACCCGGCTCGAAGATGCGTTCCTGGTCCTCGAGCGGTATCCCCTGGCCAGAGTCGGAGACCGAGACGACGACCGCGTGCGCGGTCGCCTGAATACCGAGCTCGACGCCGCCGTCCGAGCCCGCGGCTGCCACCGCATTCTCGATGAGGTTGTCGAGTGCCTGCCGGACCCGCACGCGGTCGCCGAGGATCACCGGCAGGTCCGAGGCGAAGCTCGTCCGAACTCGAGCTCCGCCGAGCACCGCGCTCGTGGCCGCGCTCTGCGCCACCTCCGCCACGTCCACCTGCTCCAGTCGCAACGACCCCGGGGCCGCATCGACGAGGATCCGCTCGATGCTCTGACAGGCGGCGAGCGAGAGGCCGACGAGCGTCCGCAGCGAATCGTTGTCCAACTTCGCATCCGAGAGCGACGCTGACGATCGCCGCGAGCGCCGCAGTCGGGCTCCGTACCTCGTGTACGACGAGGGCGATCCGCTCGAGCTCCGTGTGGCCGCTCATGCGGAGCGAGCCGCGATTCGCTCGAGCGCCCACGTTGCCGCCTCGCTCAGGATCGGATCCGAGCTCTCCAGCATAGTCCTCGACCGCGGGGGCGAGGTCCCGGGTGCCGACGTTTCCCGCTGCGACGAGGGCGTTGCGGCGAAGCCACCGCGGATCGTTCCGGGGCACGTAGAGTCGATCGAGCTCGGCGACCAGCTCTGCGCCGTCACGTTCGAGCCACTCGCCGAGGGAGACGGTGGGAGTCGAGTCGGCGTGTGGGCTCGCCGGAGCGCGTCGCCGTTCGATCGCCCGGTTCCACGGGCAGACGTCCTGACAGACGTCGCAGCCGTAGACCGATGCACCGAGCTCCTCCCGGAACTCCGCCGGGACGGGCTCTGGCGCTTGCGTCCAGTACGAGAGGCAGCGCGTTGAGTCGAGCTCGCCGGGCTCGTCGAGCGCTCCGGTGGGGCAGGCGTCGACACACAGCCGGCACGAGCCACAATCGAGCTCGAGCGGAGGAGTCGCCTCGATCTCGACCTCGGTGACGAGCGCTCCGAGCACGACCCACGAGCCGTGCGACGGTGTGATGAGCATCGTGTTCTTGCCGTAGAACCCGACGCCCGCACGCGCCGCCGCTTCGCGGTCGACGTGGTCGTTCGAGTCGACGAGCACCCGATAGCGGCCGCCGAGCCGCGTCCCGAGCTTCTCGAGACGCGCGCGCAGCTCCGAATAGCAGTCCCTCCATGTGTAGCGCGGCAGCCGACCCTCGTCCGGACCCGGCGCCGGACCGGGCTCGTAGTAGCAGAGCGCGGCGGACACTACCGTGCGCGCACCGTCGAACAGCTGCTCCGGGTGGCAGGAGACCTCCGGCCTCGCCATCGTGAAGCGCATCCCCGCGAACAGGCCTCGCGCCTTGCGGTCGGCGATGTGCCGCTCGGTCTCCTCGTAGGGTGAAGCGGGTGCGGCGCCGACCGCGTCGAGCCCGAGCTCGGACGCCAGCCGGCTCAACTCGGCCGTGGTCATGCGAGGATTCTGCCTCGTGAAGGCCGTACGGATACACGAGGACGGCGGGCCGGAGGTGCTGAGGTACGAGGACGTACCGGATCCCGTCGCCGAGCCGGGCGAGGTGCTCGTGTCGCTACGCGCGGCCGGGCTCAACCATCTCGACATCTGGGTCCGCAAGGGACTCCCGTCCGTCCCGAAGCCGCGCATCCTGGGCGCGGACGGCGCCGGCATCGTCACTTCGCTCGGCGACGGCGTGACCGGCTTCGCCGAGGGCGACCGTGTCGTGGTCAACCCGGGCATCGTCCACGGCAACCGAATCAGCGTCATCGGGGAGCACACGGATGGGACCTACTGCGAGCTGAAGTCGATCCCGGCACAGCAGCTTCACCCCCTCGACCAGTCGCTGTCGTTCGAGGAAGGGGCCGCCTTCCCGCTCGTCTTCGAGACCGCGTACCGGATGCTCGTCACCAAGGCGGCGCTCCGGGAGGGCGAGACGGTACTCGTGTGGGGCATTGGCGGCGGAGTCGCGCTCGCTGCCTTCGAGATCGCGCGTGCGTTGGGTGCGCGCACGATCGTGACCTCGTCGAGCGCCGAGAAGCTCGCACGAGCGCGCGAGCTCGGGGCGGACGTCGCTATCGATCACGAGCGTGAGGACGTCGTCGCGGCGGTTCGCGACGCGACGGACGGTCGCGGCGCTGACGTTGTCGTGGAGACGGTCGGCGAGGCGACCTGGGAGCGCTCGCTCGGAGCGGCCGCCTACGAGGGCCGGGTCGTGATCTGCGGCGCGACGACCGGGCACAGCCCACCGGCGCGGCTGTACCGCCTCTGGTGGAAGCAGCTCGTCCTCTACGGGTCGACGATGGGGACACGCGAGGACTTCGAGGGCGCGTACGACCTCGTTCGCGAAGGACGAGCCCGCGTCCACGTCGACAGAGTGTTTCCGCTCATCGAGGCGGCACAGGCACACGAGCGGCTCGAAGCCGGCGCGCAGTTCGGCAAGGTCGTCCTGCGCATCCCCGACTAGCTCCGACGCCGTTGAGCGTCAGGATCTTCGGGCCGCAAGCGCGCTGACGTCCCGCGTGTTGACGACGCGCTCTCTCGGCACCCCTGCACGCCGGGCGGTGCCGACCGCGTACTCGATGCTCGCGAGGCCGGCTGTCGAGTGCGCGTCCGAGGAGAGGACGAGATCGACTCCCGAGGCGATGGCCGCGGCCGCATGTGTGCTCGAGAGATCGAGACGGTCGGGAAGACCGTTGATCTCGAGCGCGATCGCTTCCTCCAGTGCCACCGCGAACACGACGTCCAGATCGAGCTCGTTCTCGCGTCGATGGTTCAGAATGCGGCCCTTCGGATGGCTGAGCGCGGAGACGTACGGCCGCCTCATGGCCTCGACCACGACTCGGGTGAGCTCGTCCTTCTTCCGCCGCTGTCCGGCGTGCAGGCTGATCTGCACCCAGTCGAGCTGTGCCAGGACCTCGTCGGCCAGGTCGAGCGAGCCGTCGGGGAGGATGTCGCACTCGATGCCACGCAGGACGCGAAACGGAGCGAGCCTCTCGTTGGCCTCACCGATCTCCTCCCCCTGGCGACGTACGGCGTCCGCGTCGAGGCCCGGAACGACGCGGACATTGGTCGTGTGGTCGCAGATCGCGAGGTACTCGTAGCCGCGGTCTCGAGCAGCCGAGGCCATCTGCTCGACGGTCGCTCTGCCGTCCGACCAGACCGTGTGGCAGTGCACGTCTCCGCGGAGATCGCCGACCTCGACGAGGCTCTCGGGAACGGGCAGCAGTGGAAGATCACGCAGCTCGGGGGGCAACCACCGAAGCCCGAGCTTCGCATAGACGACCTCCTCGGTAGGCCCGTCCGGTAGCGGCTCGAGCGTCGCGACATAGGCAGAGGAGCCGGTCGCCCGGACGAGCTCGGTTCCGAGCCGGCTCGGCTCGCCTACTTGCACGCGCACGGGCACACCCTCGATGCTCACGCCGATCGCGGTCGTCTCCGCCCGACCGACGATCGCCACGATCGCCGGCAGCCGCTCGAAGGCGTCGAGCACGGCTGTCGGCTCCTCGCTGGCGACGACGACCGCGAGGTCGAACGAGAGCTCGCAGCAACGGCGCGAATCCCCTGCGGGCTCTCCAGCGAGCGCCTCGGCAATGCCTTCGACGAGCTGCTTCGCGCGGTTGAGCGTGAGGCCGCGCTGCGGTCTCGGTGGTTCGTCGAGCGCGGCGAGGATCCGGGCTTCCGTCACGCGCCCGATGCCTGGCACGGCCCGCAGGCGCCCCTCGGCGGCGGCCGCTCGCAGCTCCGACGCGGTCGAGACGCCAAGGTGGTGTCCGATGTCCAGCATGCGCTTCGACCCGATCCCGAGGAGCCGAGCGAGCCCGACGAGCTCGGGACGCAGCGCTGAGTCGAGCTCCCTCAGCTCTGCGAGCTCGCCGGTCTCGACGAGCTCGCGGAGCCGGGTCTCGATGCCGGCGCCGATCCCGCGCAGCTCGCGTGCGCGGCCCGAGCGAACGAGCTCGGCGACGGGCGCCGACGAGGACGCGATCAACTCCGCAGCACGGCGGTAGGCGCGTGCGGCATACGGATTGGCCTCGGCCAGCTCGAGCAACGCGGCATAGGCGAGCAACTGGTCCGCGATCGCGCGATTCGTCAGCTCGACCGCCATGCCCAATCCTTACCCGGCCCGCGCCGGCGGCTGGCGCGGTCTAGCCGAAGCCGAGAATGAACTTCGCGTCGTCGGACATGCGGTCGGGCGTCCACGGAGGGTCGAACGTCAGCTCCGCCTCGACCTCCTCGACGCCCGGGACGCTACGCGCCGCGTCCACGATGCCGTCGGCGATCATCGCGCCCGCCGGACAGCCCATCGATGTGAGGCTGTACAGGATCTTGACGTTTGGCCCATCGACCTCGACGTCGTACATGAGGCCGAGCTCGACGATGTCCATTCCGAGCTCGGGGTCCTCCACTCCGTGCAGCGCCTCGACGACATCCTCTTTGACCACCATGAGGTCAGTCTAGATGCGCGGCCGTGTGAGACCGGAGGTTCAGGAAGAGGCGCCGACGAGGTGGTCCGCGCGGCGCAGCACGAGATCCATGACCTCGGCGATCGCGTGGTCGAACGAGTCGTTCACGATGACCGGAACGTCGTGGCGACGGGCACGCTCGACGAGGTAGTCCTGGATCTCGCGGATCTGCGGCAATGCGTCGAGGTACTTCTCGAGGGGACGCAGCCCCTCGGTCGCGTAGTCGCGGACCCAGAAGTGGCTGCGGTGGAGGTTCTCGTCCTCGATCGCGACGACGCACTGCACGACGAAGGCGCGCTCGACGTCGGTGACGACCATTCCCGGGACGAGGTGGACGCCTTCGAGCACCATCGACCAACGCTCGGTCGCCGCTCGCTCGAGCGCAGCCTGCACGCCGACGATGACGTTGCGCGTCTGGTCGAGGAACCCGAGAATCGCGGCGTCGCCCGACTCCTCCTCCTCGGCACGCGTCAGGGCCAGGCGAGCCTCGAAGCTCGAGTAGTGGACGGACGGCATGAACTCTTCCGCGAAGAACGCGCGCATCGTCTGGCGGATGAAGTCGGTCGACGTCACGCGCGTGATGCCGAGCCGGTGCGCGGCCTCGGTCGCGATCGTGGACTTCCCGGTGCCGGTTGCGCCGCCGACCAGCAGCAGAAGCGGCTCGTCGAGGCGCTGCAGGGCGTCGAGGCGACGCAGCCGGCGCACGGTGCGCTCCGCCTCCTCGTCCCCGATCACGTCGACAGCGAGCTCGCCGAGGCGGTCGAGATCGAGCGTGGTCACGCCGCGGTCGTTGAGATCCTGGTCGGCCCGGCGCGCGATGGTGTGCGCGCGTTCCGGGTCGAGGCCGGTGACGATGAGCGCGCGGGCCATCAGACCCTTCGAGAACGGGATCTCGTCGCCCAGCGGCAGCGGTATGACCTGGCGGCGGTCGCTCACGATGTGATGTCTGCCAGTTGGAGCAGGCTCTCGTCAAGTACCCGGTCGGTGGAGTTCGAAATCACGTCGTTCGCAGCAAGCACGACCTCGGCCCCGCGTGCAAGGGCGTGCTCGGCAACGACGTCGATGGCGGCCGCCTTCAGCTCGACGAGATAGACGTCGGCTTCCACGCTCGGGAGCTCGGCGCGCAGGGCCGTGCGGTCGGCGAGGTTGCCCGAGACGTGGACGACGTTCGCGCCGAACGCATCGGACAGATGCGCGACGGCCGTTGCGTGCGCCACGGGCGGCGCGGCCGTGAAGTACGCGGTCGAGCGGCCGGCGATGTCCTGCGCGGGATTGGGGCGCAGGACCGTCGGGACGACCTCCACACCCGGCCGCACCGTTTCGACCACCACATCGCGGACCCGCTCCCAGCCGGTGCCGGGCTCGGCCATCGTCACCAGTACGAGGTCGGCCAACAGAAGGCGGTACGCATTCAGGTACCCGGCCACGACGTGCGGCTCCTGGTGGCCTCCGACCACGGCGATCCTGCGGTCTGTCGCGACAGGGGGCAGAGCCGCGCCGCTCCCGTCGAAGATGGCGAGCTCCCGTCCCAACTCGGCAGCCATGCGCGCCCCCTCGGCGACATTCGACGCGTAGACGGCCCCCGCCAGCCCGCCACCGCACCGCCGGCAGCCGATCGTCTCGACGCCGGCGAGCGCCGCGGTCTCGAGGTGATCCGACGCCGCATGCCTCCCGCTCCTGGAGAGCTCGACGAGCGCGTCGACCGTCGGCGGGACCGTGATCGTCTCGGGCTCGGGGGGCCCGCCTCGCCCCATCGCCACGACGACCACGCTGGCGTGGCGTGCGGCGAGACGCGCGACATGTCCCGTCACCGCGGTCTTGCCGACACGCTTGCCGGTGCCGAAGATCGCGAGCGATCTCCCCGGATACGCGTGGAACGGAGGCGGATCGAGCCGGAAGTCCGCTCCGACGTACGGGACCCCCTCGGCGAGCACGGTGCTCGCGAGCCGGAAGCGTTCCACCGGTCCGAGCACCGGCTCGTCGGAGAGGTCGACGACGAGAGCGGGCTTCAGCTGCGCGAGCGCGATCCGGACATCGTCGAACAACGGGACGCCGTACTCCTCCCCGCCCCGGAGCTTCTCGGTCCCGCCGACGAGCACCGCGCCGACGACGTCGTACGGAAGCTCTGCGATCGCGTCACGGACGACGGGCGGATAGTGCTCGCCGTCGACGAGTGCGAGCGCCCTCACGTGCGAGCCGTGACCTCGTCCTCGATCGCGCCGGTGAACTTGGCGTACTCGAGCGTGTCGAGCGAGAAGCTCACGAGCTTCAGCTGACCGTGGAACGGATGCCGGCGCCAGATGTTCACGTGCCGATCCGCGACCTCGATCACGTTGTAACAGGGCCTCGTCTTCCCGCGCAGGCGCAGGGAGGAGACGGTGCCCGCGTTGACCACGAACAGGTCCTCGAGCCGCCACACGTACGGCACGTGCTTGTGACCGGAGAGGACGAGGCGGACGCCCGAGCGCTGCAGACACTCGATCGCGTCGCCGGCGTCGTAGACGACGTTCCGCTCACGCCCCGTTCCCGGCACCGGGAGCAGGTGGTGGTGCAGGACGAAGATGCGGAGTTCCGCCGGTTCCTGGGCGAACTGCTCCTCGATCCAGCGGTAGCGTCCGCGCCCGATCTGCCCGTGGTCGAGGTCCGGCTCGCTCGAGTCGACCGCGACAATCGCGATCCCGCCCTTCGTCAGCACCGAGTTCCGGTCGCCGAACATCTCCTCGAAGTGGACGTAGCCGACGTTCCTCGAGTCGTGATTCCCGGGGACGACCACGAGCGACTCGCAGTGGATGCGGTCGAGGTACTCGCGCGCGGTGAGGTACTCGTGTCGGAAGCCGAAGGTCGTCAGATCGCCGCTGCAGACCACGATGTCGGGCTCGAGCTCGTTCACCTCGCTGATGGCGCGCTCGAGCAGGCTCGCCTCGAAGTAGTTGCCTCCGCAGTGGAGATCCGAGATGTGTGCGATGCGGAAGACCCGTCCGTCCGTCGCCATGGTGAGAGTCTACGAGCGGGAGCCAACGCCAGGGAGGCCGCCGAGCACCGTCCGAGTCGATTGGTACTCTGGCGCAGGTGCGATCGGAAAGCACCGTTTTCCAGGCATATTGCGGCTTGGACCCACCACGGTTCGCGAACCGCACCGAGCTCGAGTGCGCGAAGATCCTGGACTACTACGGCATCCGCTGGGACTACGAGCCGCGAACGTTCGTGCTGGACACCGACGACGATGGCCGCATCGTGAGTGCCTTCACACCCGACTTCTACCTTCCTGAGCAGAATCTCTTCATCGAGGTGACGGTGATGAAGCAGTCGCTCGTCACCCGCAAGAACCGCAAGCTCCGCGAGGTGCGCAGGCTGTACCCGGACGTGAACGTGAAGCTCTTCTACCGACGCGACATCGAGCGTCTCGCGCAGCGCTATCGCCTGCGCTGGGCGTCGTAGCCTTCGTGGAGAAGCGAGCCGCACCCGCTGCCGCGGTCAAGAAGGTCCCGGCACCGTCGGAGTACGGCGACATCGGCGCCGTCTACCTCGGACGCGACGAGATCGCGTCCCGGGTCGCGGAGCTCGGGGCGGAGATCGCCGCCGACTACGACGGCCTCGATCCGCTGCTCGTCGCGCCGCTCAAGTCGAGCGTCGTCTTCCTCGCCGACCTGACCCGTGCGCTACCTGTTCCGCACACGCTCGATGTCATCGAGCTCGCCCCGTACTCGGACAACCCCGCCGGAGGCCCGGGCGTCCGGCTGCTGAAGGATGTCGACGTGCCTCTCGCCGGGCGCCACGTGCTGCTCGTGGAGGACGTCGTCGACACCGGGCTGACGCTGCACTTCCTATGCAAGACCCTCGGGCTGCGAGAGCCAGCGAGCCTCGCCGCCGTGACGCTGCTCGACCGGCCGTACCGGCGTCTCGTCCCGAAACTGCCTCTCCGCTATGTCGGCTTCACGGTCCCCGACGAGCTCTTCGCCGGGTACGGCCTCGGACTCGACGAGCGCTGGCGCGCGCTTCCGGACCTGCACCTCGTCGCGTCGACGGAGTTGCCTGCAGCCGCGCACGACGCGGCCTAGCTCTACAGGTAGAGAAGCGGGTCGACCGCGGCGCCGTTCACGCGTACCTCGAAGTGGAGGTGCGGCCCGCTCGAGTTGCCGGTCGAGCCGACGAGCGAGAGCGTCTCGCCCTGCGAGACGCTCTGTCCGACGCCGACGAGGATCGAGGACGCGTGCGCATATGCCGTCGACAGGCCGCCACCATGGTCGACGACGACGAGGTTCCCGTACCCGCCGAGCCAGCCGGCGTGAATCACGGTTCCCGACGCCGCCGCCCAGATCGGCGTTCCGGACGACGCCGTGATGTCGATGCCCTCGTGCATCCGTCCCCAGCGCATGCCGAAGCCGCTGACGACGGTGCCGTTCACCGGCCAGATGAAGCCCGATGCGGACGGCGCTCCGGCCCCGGACGACGGCGCCGCTCCCTGGGCGCTCTGGATCTTCGCTGCAAGATTCGCGCTCTCGGCCGCCAGAGCCTCGACTTCCTCGAGGTAGTCCTCGCGCGACTCCCGGGCATCGGTCAGCGCGACCTGCTTCAGGGAGCGCGCCGCGGCAAGGTCGTCGCGGCCTGCGGCGAGCCGATCCCGAACCGAGCGCGCCTCCTCGGCCTGGGCGGAGATGGCCGACACCGTCGCCGCCGTGAGCGCACGCGTGCGCGCCGTCGCCCGCCGCTCGGCTGCAGCGCTTTCCTTTGCCGTACGCACCTCGAGGGCGATACGCCGGTCCTGTGCCCCGATGCGCTGAACGAACTCGTAGTTGTCGATGATCTCCGAGAAGCTCGAAGCGGACACGATGAACGCGAGTGCATCCGGCGGCTCGTTGATGTACGCCTCACGCACACGCTGCTCGAGCACCTCCACGGCTCGCGCGTACTCGCGCTGCAAGCGTACGAGCCTGCGCGTCTGCTCCTCGAGGAGCGTCGTCAGGCGCTCGAGCCGTTCGCGCTCACGTGCGAGCTCCGCCTCCACGCGATCGAGGCTCGCCTGCGCGGTGTCGACTGCCTCCTCGGCCGCACGCAGCTCGTCGACGACTGCGGTGATCTGCGACGTCAGCACACCCTCCGCGTTCTTCGCGGCCTCGATCTCCGCGCGCAGATCCGCGATGCGCACGTCGATGCGCTGCTTCTCGGATTCGATGTCCTGACCGGCCGCGGGCGTGATCACTGCAAGCGCGGCCGAGAGGCTCAGCGCGAACGCGGAAGCAGAGACGAGCAGCAACCGCCGTCCCATGCCCACTAGGTTCGCTCCTCGGTCGGACGTCCCTCCCCGTCGAGCGCCCGCAGCGCGTTCGCAGCGTCCCGGCGCAGCGGCCCGAGCATTGCACGATAGTCCTCGTCGGTGATCGTCCCCGTGCGGTGCTCGAACTCGAGCTCCTTCAGCGCCGCGAGCGACCGGTCGCGGTCCTCGAGCAGCTCCAGACGCCTGCGCTCGGCTGCGTCGGGCTCGTAGAGGTCGTCGGACTCCGGCTCCGGCTCCTTGATGAACGGCAGCGCAACCGCGACCACACATCCGACCGCGAGGATCGCCGCGAGCACGAGCGCCAAGGTCAACGGGCGGCCGGGAGGCCGACTTCCCGCATCCGCGCGACGAGACGGCGCTGCTCGCGCGCGTCGGGCCAGAGCGCGATTCCCGATCCGAGCAGGAAGACGAGCCCGGCGAGCCAGATGACGTTCACGAGCGGCTTCACGAACACGCGGAAGTAGACGGTGCCGTCGGCGTCGACCTGCTCGGCGATCACGAACAGATCCTCGCCCGTCAGGCGGTCGCTGCGGATCCCGACCTCGTTCGAGACCTGCTGCTCGACGGTGTATGCGTTCTTCCCCGCCTCGATGGTGCCGAGGTCGCGATCGCCTCGGGTGACGCCGAGTTGCGCACGGATCTCGGTCGCATTCGCGGTCTGACGCTCCTCGAGCGACCGGTATACGAGCGTGTAGTCGCCGATCGTCATCGAGTCGCCACGCGTAAGACGTGCTTCCGCCACGCTGTCGAACGCGCTCGAGCCGGCGATGCCGACCGCGAGCAGGACGATCGACGCGTGCACGACGTACCCGCCGTACCGCCTTCGGTTGCGGCTGAGCAGGGAGGAGAACGCCCCGAACCAGCTCGAGGCGCCGAGCGCCTTGCGCGCCCGGGTCCCGCGCGCGAACTCCATCACGATCGTGGTGAGAACGAACGCGGAGAAGGTGTACGCGATGAGACCCGGGATCGAGCTGCCCGCACCGAGGACCAGGAGGACGGTGCCCGCTGCAAGGGCGACGACCGTCGGCCAGCGAAAGGTCGTCACGAGGCTCCCGAGCGATGCCCGCCGCCAGGCGATCAGCGGCCCGATGCCCATCAGCAGGAGCAGCGGCAGTCCGAAGATGCGCAGGAAGAAGTCGTAGTACGAGCGGCCGAGCACGATCGCCTCGCCGCGCACGGCCTCCGATATGAGCGGATAGACGACCCCCCAGAAGATCGCCAGGCAGAGCGCGAGCAGCAGGAGGTTGTTGTAGAGGAACGCGGCCTCACGCGAGATCGGCGACTCGAGCCTCGTCGGCGACCGGAGCTGCGGCAGCCTCCAGAAGACGACCGCGAGCGAGACCGCCACGACGAGCGCGATGAAGAAGAGGAACCACGGCCCGATCGAGCTCTGCGTGAACGAATGGATCGAGTTCACGACCCCGGAGCGCGTGAGGAACGTCCCGAAGAGCGACAGGCAGAACGCGAGCAGGACGAGCACGACGTTCCAGACGCGGAGCATCCCGCGTTTCTCCTGGATCATCACCGAGTGCAGGAACGCAGTCGCGGCCAGCCAGGGCATGAGCGCGGCGTTCTCGACCGGATCCCACGCGTAGTAGCCGCCCCACCCCACCTCGACGTACGCCCAGTGCGCGCCGAGCAGCTGGCCCACACCGAGGGCGGCCCACGCGAAGAGCGTCCACCGCCGCGTCGCGATCAGCCAGCGCTCGTCGGCGCGCCCGGCGAGGAGCGCGCCGAGGCAGAACGCGAACGGTACGGTCAGCCCGACGTAGCCGAGGTACAGGAGCGGCGGGTGCGCGAGCATGTACGGGTTCTGGAGGCTCGGCGTCATGCCCACCCCGTCCGCCGGTGCGGCCTGCGTCGCGAAGGGGCTCGCGACGACGACGACGAGGAACGAGAAGAAGACCGCGACGGCCGCGAACACGGGAACGACCCAGACGATGAGGTCGCGCGCCCAGCTCCGGTTCAGGCGGACGGCGGCCGCTCCGAAGCCGGTGAGGAAAAGCAGCCAGAGGAGCAACGACCCTTCCTGGCCGCCCCAGAAGGCAGAGATCGTGTACCCGGTCGGGAGCGCTTCGCTCGTCGTCCGCGCCACATACGTGAACGAGAAGTCGTTGCGAAGAAGTGCAGCGAGCAACACGCCGGACGCGACGAGCGTCGAGAAGAACGATGCCACGAGCGCGTTCTGAGCCGAGATCGTCAGCCGGCGGCGACCGAGGTACGCACCGGCCGCACCTGCGACGAGCGCGTACGTGACGAGGCCGAGGGTGACGAGGAGCGCGGCGCGCCCGAGCTCAGGCATGGGAGTCGGTCAGGCGGGACCCGTCGCCGGGTCGTCCGCCTTCTTCGGCGAGTACTTCGAGGGGCACTTCGTGATCATCGAGCCCGGCACGGCCACGAACGTGCCGCTGCGCAGGCTCCCGGTGACGACGATCTCCCGGCCGACCTTGAAGAGGTCCGGCTTCGAGCCCTCGTAGAGGACGGGCACTGCGGTCGCCCGGGTGCCGTCCCGGTCACGCAGGAGAAAGCGCATCCCCTCGCCGTAGGAGTCGCCCCGCACCGGGCCGACCACGATCCCGACGAGTTGCACCTTCGTCGTCCGGCCGTTGAGAGCGCTCGGAGCGATCGAAGGGTTCCCGCCGCCCGCGATCGACGTGTAGAGCAGGAAGATGGCGAGCACCGCCGCGACCGTGAGCGCGACGACGAGACGCGCGGGACTCGCCTTACGTGCCACGCGGCAAGTGTACCCCTGCCTCGACACGGCACGATCCGACTGCAGCCGCGCCGCTAAACGCTCCGCCCGTCGTACGGGCCCTGGCCCACCACCCCTGCTCGGCTACGCGGCGTTCGAGCGCTCGACGGACGCCGGCCGCTCGGGTATCCGGTAGCCGTGCTCGAGACAGAGCGACCCCGGATCCTCTTCGGTGAGCGCGTCGCAGTAGCCCTTGCCGTAGGCCGCGCGGATGAAAGCAGCGACGACCTCGAGGTTCCACTCGTCGACGTCGATCGCCTCCCGCCAGAGGTCGGTGAGGCGAACGTCGATGTCGAGCTCGAGCAAATCGATACGTGTAGGCGCGCTGGACATGCTTCGAGCGTACGGACCGGACCGGACGGACTCCCTGCGCGTCTGCGGGACGGCCTTTCTCTACGCCTCTTCGCCGCGCACGGTGAACGGAACGCTCCAGTCCTGTCTCGCCTGATCGTCGATCGTTAGCCGCCACTCGTAGCGTCCGGGCTCGAGCGGTAGCGGCGTCGAGTTCATCGCGACCGGAAAGTCGAGCGGGGTTCCCGGCTTGAGGCCCGGAGGTCGGCCGACCTCGAACTCACCTCCGAAGGCCACCGGCTGCTCCTCGTCCTCCCCGGTCTCGAGCACGACATGAGCGCCGTCCGCGTCCAGCAACTCGACCGTGAACGCGTGCCGCGTGTTCGACTGGTCCCACGGCACCTGGATCAGGAGCGCGATTCCGAACGATGCCGGCTCCGGGCCGGTCTGCGACCAGCCGCCGCCGACGATCGTGAGCTTTCCGTCCGAGACGACCGCATAGTCCGCGAGGAGCATGACCGCCTTCATGTCGAGAGCCAATCACATCGGGCCGTCTAGCATGGCGCCGTGGCCGAGCGAATCCGCGTCGGGCCTGCCCGGATGCCGTCGCGCGACGCGCCGGAGGCGGCGATCGACCTCCTGGTCGAGCGCGGCTACGACGCCTGCGAGATCGACTTCGAGAGCGGGTTCTGGATGGACTACCCGTTCGCCGAGCGCCTCGGCGAGCTCGCGCGCGAGAACGACATCGCGCTCTCCGTGCACGCGCCGCTGTTCGGATTCATGGGCCACGTGGAGCCGAGCGGCCGCAAGTTCACCTCGGCAGTCGGTGCGCTCGACCGCAGCGCGGGCATTGCGGCCGCGAGCGGCGCAGAGGTCGTCGTGTTCCACCCGGGCTTCCTGCTCGAGCGCTCCCGGGAAGACGCGCTCGACGCCGTCGTCGAGCAGCTCGGGACACTGCGGGAGCGGCTCGAGGGCAAGGACCGTGCCGTCCCGTTCGGCGTGGAGGTGATGGGACGCGTCCGCGACCTCGGCTCGCTGGACGACGTCCTCGACATCTCCAGGCGTACGGGGTGGGTTCGTCCGGTGCTCGACTTCGCGCACATGCACGCGACGAGCGACGGCGCGTACCTCGAGGTCGAGCCGTTCGCAGTCGCGCTCGAAGCAGCGGACGAGGTGCTTGAGCCCGGCGTTCCGCTGCACATCCACTTCTCCGACATCGCCTTCGCGAACCGCAACGAGACGAAGCACCTGCCCTACGGCGACGGCACTCTCCGAGCCGATCCCCTGAGGGAGGCGCTCGACCGCGTGAAGCGGCCGGCGACGGTCATCTCGGAGTCGCCGGACGAGAGCTCGACTCAGGCGATTCGGGCCGTGCTCGTCGGCGGCGCGGAGAGCTCCGCGAGCCGCGCGACGTAGGGCGCCGCCTCGTCCTCGCGACCACGATCACGAAGGAACCCGGTGAGCCGCTCGAGCGGCTCGAGCTCGAACGCGCCGAGGTTGCCGTCGCTCGTCATCGCCAGGGCTTCGAGGAACAAGTCCATCGCTTCCTGGTCCCGGCCCTGTCCTGCCCTGACGGCCGCGAGAGCGGTGACGGCTGCGATCTTGCAGCTCGTGTCGTCGGGGCTCGCGTTCGCGCGCGCGTCCAGCGCGAGCCGCTCCGCCTCGTCGATCTTGCCGAGATCAGCGAGCGTCGCCGCGAGCACCGCCTGGTAGTCGGGTAGCAAGCCGCGATCGCCGCGGGAGGATGTGATGCGGAGCGCCTCGCGGAGCAGCTTCTCCGCGCGCTTGTGATCGCCTCGTATGCGCGCGATCCAGCCGAGCTTCGTGAGCGCGGTCGCGATGAACGGCTCCACGCCGAGCTCGGACGCGGTCGTCCGGACCTCTTCGAGCACCGTCTCGGCAGCATCGAGCTCGCCCTTGACGGTCAGGAACCAGCCGTACGAGAGCGTCGCGCTGATTCGCGCCCGGACGCTGCCGCTCTCGCCCGCGAGCTCGAGCGCCCGCGTGAGGAGGAGCTCCGCCTCGTCGAGCTCGAGCCTGATGATGTGCGACTGGGCCAGTGACTGGGCCGCCAGCGTCTGGAGGTCCTTGCGCTTGGCGTCGAGCGCGATTACGTAGGCCTTCTCCATGAAGCGCACCGCGTCGACCTCGGAGCCCTGCCAGGCCCCGACGATGGCGCGCACGGTGAGCGCATCGAAGTGCGCGACGACGTCTTCCTCGTCGGCCATGATCTCGAGCGCCTCGTCCACGAGCTTCTTCGCCTCGACGACATCGCCGCCGTGCCGGAGCGCGGCCTCGCCGAGCCCGGTCAGCGCGAGCGCCTCGATGACTCGCTCGTCGTGCTCGCGTGCCTGGTCGCGCACCTTCGGCATCTCGACCTCGACCGCCGACCAGTCCTGGAGCCTCCAGGCCGCTCGGGCGGCGACGTAGCGCGCGCCGAGCGTGGGCCGCAGCTCGAGCGCCCGCAAGCCGAGCCGCCGCGCCGTGACATACGCCTCGCGTGCGATCGAGCGCTTCGCCGCCTTGACGAGCGCGGTCGCGGTCTGCTCCGCGAGATCCGGAGGCGCGGCGCCCTCCAGCTCGGTCAGGAACTCGACCGCGTGGTTGAGATGGTGAGCCCGGATCTCGAGCAGCTCGTCGCCGGCACGCTCGCCGAGCCACTCCGCAAAGCGCGCATGGTGATGCGCACGCGCCAGCTTGGCGAGCCCGCCGTACGCGACCTCGCGGATGAGGAGGTGCTTGAACCGGTAGGCACTCTCGCCGGAGATGGACGACCTCGGCTCGCGCAGGAGGAACTCACGCAGCAGCAGGTCGTCGAGCAGCTTCTCGACGTCCTGAACGTCCGGTGAGAGGTGCTCGATCGCGCCCGCCCAGAACACCCGGCCGATGACGGAGGCGCGCTGGAGCACGGTCTTCGCATCCGGCGAGAGGTGGTCGATGCGAGCCGCGATCAACGCCTGCAGCGTGTCCGGGATGCGGTCGGGGTAGCTGCCGGCCGTGCCGCTCTCGATGAGCATCCGGATCGTCTCCTCGACGAAGAGCGGGTTCCCCTCCGCGCGCTCGAGCACCTCCGCGGGAAGCTCGGGCGGTGCGGTTCCGGTCGTGCCCGCGAGCTGGCTGAGCAGCTTCTCGACGAGCAGTTGGCTCTCGTCCTCGGACAGCGCCTCGAGCTCGATGGCGGTCGAGCGAACGCGGCCACCACCCCATCCGGGCCGCGAGTCGAGCAGTTCCGGTCGGGCGAGGCAGAGAATCAGGAGCGGCGCCCGCACCCAGTCGGCGATGTGCTCGATGAGGTCGAGCAGAGGCTCCTCCGCCCAGTGGATGTCCTCGAACATGAGGACGAGCGGCTGCACGTCCGCGAGGGTCTCCATGACCTCACGCGCCGCCCACGCGATCTCCTGCGAGCCGCGCTCGCCCTCGAGGGCCTCGAGCATCCCTGCCGCGAGCCCGAGGACGTCCGCAACGGTCTCCTCCTCGCAACACGCGCGCAGCTTCTCGAACGCCTCTTCGAGTGGATCGTCGTCCGAGATACCGGCGGCAGCCTTGATCATCTCCGCGAGGGGCCAGTACGTCACGCCCTCGCCGTAGGGCAGGCAGCGACCCGTGAGAACGCTCGCGCGCTCGACACCGTCGACGAACTCGCGGGCGAGGCGGCTCTTACCCACGCCTGGCTCGCCGTAGATCGTGAACAGATGCGCGCGGCCGTCGCGGGCCGTGCGGGCAAACGTGTTGTGGAGGAGCTCCAGCTCGGTGTCCCGGCCGACGAGTGGTGCACGCGGGCCGACCGCTCGCGCTCCGCCTTCGAGCGCGTCGAGCACGCGCCACGCGCGGTGCGCGGCGCCGAGCCCTCTGAGCTCGAGCGGTCCGGCATCCTCGAGCACGAGGCTCGAGCCCGCGAGCCGATGCGCCGTCGGGCCGAGCAGGATCTCGCCCGGAGCCGCGGCCTGCTGGAGGCGTGCAGCCATGTTGACGGCCTCGCCGGTGACGAACGACGAGTCGCGTGACTGGTCGACCACGAGCTCCCCCGCCTCGATCCCGATGCGGGCCACGAGCCCGAGCTCGTCGACGGCGCCGCGGATGGAGAGCGCCGCGCGTGCGGCCCGCTCCGCGTCGTCCTCGTGAGCCTGCTGGACGCCGAACGCGGCGAGCACGGCATCGCCCGCGAACTTCTCCACGATGCCGCCGTGGAGCATCACGCAGTGCGAGACCTTCTCGAAGAATTCCTCCACGCGACGCCGCACGACCTCGGGATCGGAGCCCGTGACGATGCTCGTCGAGTTCACGAGGTCCACGAAGAGGACCGTGGCCAGCTTGCGCTCCATGCCTGAATTGTAGAAACGCGAGCCGAGGGCGCGGTCATCCCATCTAGAGTCAGGCCGTGCTCGAGCCCAAGGTGTTCAAGGCCTACGACATCCGCGGCCTCTATTCGAGCGAGCTCGACGAGGACGGCGCCTACCGGGTCGGCCGCGCGTACGTCGAGCATTTCGAGCCGCTCTCGATCGCGGTCGGGCGGGACATGCGGCTCTCCTCACCGACGATGGCGGCGGCCGTCATCGAGGGCGCCGCGGATGGCGGCGCGGACGTCGTCGACATCGGCCTCGTGGGGACGGAGATGGTCTACTTCGCGGTCGACGACGGCAGCCTCGACGGCGGGATCTGCGTCACCGCGTCGCACAACCCCAAGGACTACACGGGCATGAAGATCGTGCGGCGGGGAGCGCTGCCCGTGGGCGGTGACTCGGGACTTGCGGAGATCCGCGACCGTGCGCTTGCTGGCTTCGGAGAGGTCGTTCGGCGGGGTGAGGTGAACACGCGCGACGTCTGGGACGGATTCGTCGAGAAGGTGCTGTCCTTCGTGGATCCGGATGCGATCCGCCCGCTCCGCGTCGTGGTCGACGGGGCGAACGGCATGGCCGGCGTCATGATCGAGCGGGTACTCGAGCGGCTGCCGCAGCTCGACGTGGTGCGCTGCAACTTCGAGCCGGACGGCACCTTCCCGAACCACGAGCCGAATCCGCTCCTGCCCGAGAACCGCCAGTTCATCGTGCGCAAGACGCGCGAGGAGGGCGCCGACCTCGGGGTGGCGTACGACGGCGACGCCGACCGCTGCTTCTTCGTCGACGACACGGGCGAGTTCGTGCCCGGAGACTTCGTGACGGCGCTGCTGGCGCGTTCGATCCTCGAGAAGCAGCCGGGCTCGAAGGTGATCTACGACGTCCGGGCGAGCTGGGCTGTCCCGAAGACCATTGCGGAGGCGGGCGGCGAGCCGCTCGTCAACCGCGTCGGGCACGCGTTCATCAAGCACCGCATGCGAAAGGAGGACGCCGCGTTCGGCGGCGAGGTCTCGGCGCACTACTACTTCCGCGACTTCTCGATGGCCGACTCCGGAGTCGTGCCGTTCCTGCTCATGCTCGAGCTGCTCTCCCACACGAAAGCGAAGCTCTCGGAGACGCTGGCGCCCTACCGCTCGAAGTACTTCCTCACCGGAGAGATCAACACGCCGGTCTCGGACGTGCCGCTCAAGCTCCAGGAGCTCAAGGAGCGGTACGCGGGCGAGGGCGGCAGCATCTCCCACCTGGACGGTCTCTCGGTCGACTTCGACGACTGGCACTTCAACGTCCGGCCGTCGAACACCGAGCCTCTGCTGCGGCTCAACCTCGAGGCGCTCTCGGAGGGCCTCATGGAGGCGAAGCGCGACGAGGTGCTCGCGCTCATCAGGGCGTAGCGCATGGACGACCCGCTCGAGCTAGGGCACGTCACCGAACGGCGACCGCCTTTCAAGTACGCCGCGTACGCCCGCGTCTGGTTCTCGGACACGGACGCGCAAGGCATCGTCTACTACGGGCGCTACCTGCCCTACTTCGACCACGCCCGGACCGAGTACCACCGCCACCTCGGCGGGCTCACGGGCCTGGGCGGAGCGGAGTTCGTCATGCGCGCGTCGCACGTCGACTACCTCGCGCCCGCGCGCTTCGACGAGCTCATCGAGTCGTTCGTGCGCGTCTCGAGGATCGGCCGCACGAGCATGACCTACGAGTTCTCGGCTTGGCGCCTGCCGGACGAGCTCCAGCTCGTCGAGGCGACCCAGACGCTCGTGCTCGTGGATCCGGCGAACCGCCGACCGACCGCTATCCCGGAGGCGTTCCGGCAGCCGATCCGCGCGTTCGAGGCGCCCGACCTCCAGGAGTGAGCGCATGAGCACACGCGCGCTCGAGGCGCTCGACCGGATCCTCAACCGCGGCGGCGACGCCGACGACGTCCTGCGCTCGGCGGTCGCGGTGCTCGCCGACGAGCCCGGCATCGCGTGGGCAGGCATCGCCTTCCAGGAGGAGGGCGAGCTCGCAGTCGGGCCGGAAGCAGGCGCGCCGGACGAGCAGCGCAGGACGCGCACGCCCGTCGTGTTCAAGGGCTCTCAGGTCGGGGAGCTGTGGGTGGACGGCGAGGCAGAGCCGGCGTTCCTCGGCCGCTTCGCGCTGCTCATCTCGCAGCACGTCCTCATCGGCTGGGACACGCGCGGCGAGAGCTGGGAGCCCTGAGCAGTAGCGATCGATAGGGGAAAGGGGCAGACGCCGCGACCGGTGGGGATCGAGACGTACCGCGCGCCCGCGCGAAGCGGGCGCGCGGCCCCTTCCCCTCTCCCCTCTACTCCTTGTAATCGCGCCTTCGGGGGATGCAATCCCTCAGACGAGTTACCCCTCTCGATCGAGGGATCCGTACCCCTTTCGAGGGAGGAGGGCGGCGGCTATGCGCGAGGCTCGCTCGGCGTGGACGGCGGCATCGATTCGTGCCTCCGCCTCGGTCTCAAGGTGCCACGATCGCGCCGTCCTGCATGCGGACGATCCGGTGCGCGCGCTTGGCGATCTCGTTGTCATGGGTCACGACCACGACGGTCCGGCGCCCTTCGCCGGACAGGGACAGCAGGAGGTCGATGATCTCGCCGCCGGTCGCCGAGTCGAGGTTGCCGGTCGGCTCGTCTGCGAGCACGACGTGCGGCTCGTTCGCGAGCGCTCTCGCGATCGCGACGCGTTGCTGCTCTCCTCCCGAGAGCCTGCTCGGGAGATGACCGGCGCGCGCTGCCAGACCGACCTGCTCCAGCAGCCGGGTCACGGTCTCGGATCGCTCCGTGCGGCTCAGCTTCGACGGTGCGAGCGCGACCTCGACGTTCTGAGCTGCGCTGAGCGTCGGGATCAGGTTGAACTGCTGGAACACGAACCCGAACGTCGTCAGCCGAAGTCGGCTGAGCGCTCCGTCGCCGAGCTGGGAAAGGTCCTGTCCCTCGAAGTGCACGCTGCCCGACGTGGGCCGGTCGAGCCCGCCGAGGAGCTGGAGGAGCGTCGTCTTCCCCGACCCGCTCGGCCCGACCACCGCGACGGAGTTGCCGGCGGCGATCGCCAGCTCGACCTCGCGCACGGCGCGCACCTCACCGGACCCCGCGCCGTAGGTCTTCGAGACGCCGCGGAGCTCGTACACGTGTGGGATCGTGGAAGCGGTCATGGTCGTCCTCTCCACTCAGTCCACGTGCCGGAGCGCTTCGGCGGGCCTGAGCCGCGCGGCGCGCAGGCCTCCGACGGCGCCCGCGACGAGGCCGCCGAGCAGCGCCAGGCCGACGGCTGCCAGCACGAGCCCGAGGCTGACGGGTGCGCTCAGCGCAATGTCCGTGCTCTCGGGGGTCACTGCGCCCTGCCCGAACGGGCCTCCGAAGCGAAGGACGCCGTTGTCGTCACCGGAGCTCACCGTGGCCTCGAGCGGCGGCGCGAGCGCGCCGACGAGCGCTGCGCCCGCGACTCCGAGCACGACGCCGAGCGCGCCTCCGATGAGACCCTGCGCGAGCGCTTCTCCCGTCACCTGGCGTACGACGAGGCGCTGCGACCAGCCGAGGGCCTTGAGCGTCCCGAGCTCGCGAACCCGCTTCGTCACGGACGACAGCGTCAACAGGCTGGCGATCAGGAACGCGGACAGGAGGGCGACCAGCGCGAGCGCGTTGCCGAGCTTGCCCGCGACGTTCTTCGCGTCCACGAGCGTTCCGGAGACGCGCTCGGCGAGATCTTCCGCCGTGGTCACCGACGCGCCGTCGACCGCGCTCTCGATCGCAGCCGCGACGCTTGCGACCTCGTCCGAGCTCGTCGCTCGCACGTAGACGGTGTTCACGCGGCCGGTCCGGCCGGACAGCGCCTGGAGCTGAGCGAGCTTCACGTAGACGTCCGACGACTGGCCGCCGAGAGGTGTCTCGGCCAGCCCGACGACGGTGAACTTCTTCCCGCCGAGCGCGATCGTGTCGCCGAGCCCGATGTTCTCGCGGCTCGCGTAGCTCTCGTTGAGGATCGCCTCGCGTGCGTCCGAGCTCTCGAAGTAACGGCCGCTCGTGACCTGTCCGGGCGTGAACGCGCCGAGGTCTTCGTTCTCCTGGTCGACCCCCGTGACGTTCAGGCTCGACACGTCGATGTCGTCTGGCGGGCCGCCGCCCTGTCCCGGGACCGGTCGCGTGAAGCCGCCGGAGCCCTCGTCGACGTCGGGGACCGTCCCTTCGATATGGATCGAGTTCAGCGTGAGGCCACCCGCCGCGGACGCGACCCCGTCGAGCTCGAGGACCTCCTCGACCTCGCTTGCCGGGAACGAGAGCTGCGACGCGGACGCGAACGTGTCGCGTGCGAACTTCTCCCCCGGCTCGCCGAGATCGGTGAGCCCGAGCCGCCCTCCGCCGTTCTCCTCCTGCAGCTGCCGCCGCTCCTCCTCCGAGAGCTGCGGAAAGCGGCCGCCGCCGCCGGTTGGGGAAAAGTCGATCGGCCGCGTCACCGACATGTCCGTTCCGACGCCGGTGAGCGGCTCGAGCACTGCGGCCTGCGCCCTGTCGAGCCCCGAGGACAGCGAGGTCGCGGTTACGACGAGCGCGACGCCGAGCCCGAGACCGAGCGCGGTGAGGATCGTCCGGCCGCTGCGGCGCCGAAGCTCTGCGAAGAGGTAGATGACATAGAACATCGAGCCGGAGCGAACCAGCGCGCGCTGAGAGCGGAGTTAGAAGGCGCTAAGAAGTCGCTAAGAGAGCACCGGCGCTCTGCCGTTGCCCGGGCCGTTGCTCGGGCCGTCGTCCCGGCCGTGCGCATTGCCGTTCAGACGAAGCACCATGCGCGTTCCCCCACCCGGCGCACGCTCGGCGACGACGTCACCGCCGTGCGCCTCGGCGACCTGGCGCACGATCGCGAGGCCGAGGCCGGAGCCCGACATGCCGCGCGCCGTGCGCGCGCGATAGAAGCGGTCGAAGACGTACGGGAGATCGTCCTCGGCGATGCCAGGCCCGTGATCGCGCACCGTGACGACACCGTCCGTCACCACCAGCTCGACCTGGGCGCCCTCAGGGCTCCACTTCGCCGCGTTGTCGAGGAGGTTGCCGATCGCGCGCTCGATCGTCGACGGGACGCCGTGCACGGTCGACTCGGTGAGCTCCGACGAGAACCGCACGGCAGGATGGTTGCGCCGAGCGCGCTCCAGGGCCTCTGCGGCCGCGAGATCGAGCCGCACGTTCTCCGGCTCGGCCGCCTGCTGCTCGGTGCGTGCGAGCTCGATGAGCTCCGCGATGAGCGACGTCATCTCGCCGAGCTGCTCGACGACGTCCGACAGCAGCCGCTTCCGATCCTCGGGCGGTAGCGCGCGATCGCTCGCGAGCACCTCGATGTTCGTGCGCAGGCTCGTCAGCGGGGTGCGCAGCTCGTGCGACGCATCGGCGACCAGCTGGCGCTGCGCGCGCGTCGATTCCTCGAGCGCCGCCAGCATGCTGTTGAAGCTCGTCGCGAGGCTCGAGAGCTCGTCCTTGCCACTCACCTCGATGCGCTCCGAGAGGTCCCCGGTCTTCGTGACGCGCTCCGCAGTGTCGGTGAGGCGACGGACGGGCGCGAGCGCGGCACGGGACACGACGAGTCCGAGCGCGGCGGCACCGCCGATCCCGGCGAGGGCGATGATGATCAGGAACGTCCGGAGCCGACCGAGTGACTCGTCCACCTCCGTGAGCGGTCGCGCCACCTGGATCGCGTAGCCGGGGCTGTACTGGAACGTGAGCATGCGAGCGTGGGTGCCGGCGATGTCGGCATCCGAGAAGAAGCCGTTCGCGTCCCCGCGGGCGACCTCGACGGCGGCATCCGGGACCGGGAGCTTGATGTTGGCGTACGGGCTCACCACGTCCCCGTCCGCCTTCACGACCTGCAGGACGCTCGTCGGCTCGCCGAAGCCCGGCCGCAGGAGCGTCAGGCTCACGCCTGACCGAGACTCGAAGTCGAGCGGCGTGTGCGCGATCTGATCGGCGCGCGACTCGAGCGCCTCGTCGACCTGGCTCCGGAGCTGGTCGCGCACGACGAAGAACACGACGACCGAGGCGAGCACCACGGCGAGTGCGACCGCGGCTGCGGCGGCGACGGCAATGCGGGCGCGGAAGCTCACGACTCGCGGAGCGCGTACCCGACACCGCGTACGGTGTGGATCAGCCTCGGCTTCCCGCCCTCCTCGGTCTTGCGCCGGAGGTAGCCGATGTACACGTCGAGGGAGTTCGAGGTCGGGCCGAAGTCGAAGCCCCACACACGCTCGAAGATGATCGACCGCGTGAGCACCTGCCGCGGGTTGCGCAGGAAGAGCTCGAGCAGGGAGAACTCGGTGCGCGTCAGCTCGATGGGATCGCCCGCGCGCCGCACCTCGCGCGTCCCCTGATCGAGCTCGAGGTCCGCGAAGCGCAGCGTGTCGGCAGCGTCGCCGCCCGAGCGACGGAGGAGCGCGCGCAGGCGCGCGAGCAGCTCCGCGAGCGCGAACGGCTTCGGCAGGTAGTCGTCGGCGCCTGCGTCGAGGCCCGCGACTCGGCTGTCCACCTCTGCCTGCGCCGTGAGCATCAGGACCGGCACGGAGTTCCCAGCAGACCGCAGCCGCCGGCACACCTCGAGCCCGTCCACGCCCGGCATCAGGATGTCGAGGATCACGGCATCGGGCTGCTCGGCGCGAGCAAGCTGGCGGAGCGCCTCGTCCCCGTCCGCGGCCAGCTCGACGGAGTACCCCTCGAGCTCGAGCGCACGGCGAAGCGAGTCCCGAACGGCCGGCTCGTCGTCGACGACGAGGATGCTCATGGCGCGAAGCTCCGCATGAGCGGCATTGTGCGCGACCTTCACCGCCTGGATGCGCGGTCTTAGCGACTTCTTAGCCCAGGCTCAGGGACTCCTTAGCCTCGGCCGCTCCCATGCAGACATGTCCGGTGGCACCCGAACCATCTCGATGCTCGCGGCGCTCGCTGCAGCGACCGCGCTCGGCGCGGCGGTAGGAGCCGGCACGTACGCCGTGCTCGCCGACGACGCTCCGTCGGAGGTCCGGCAGGTCACCGTCGAGAGCTCGGAGCCGGCCGCCGATGTGAGCGACGGGTTCGCGGACGTGTACGCCCGTGCGTACAAGAGCGTCGTCGAGATCACGGCGTCCGGCTCCGAGACCAACCCCTCCGGCGAGCCTGGCACGCAGCGGGCGCAGGGCTCCGGCTTCGTCTACGACCGCGACGGCACGATCGTCACGAACCAGCATGTCGTCGGCGACTCGTCATCGCTCTCGGTCCGCTTCTGGAACGGCACGTCGTACGAGGCAGAGCTCGTCGGCACCGATCCGTCGACCGATCTCGCGGTGCTCAGGGTCGACGCGCCCGCCTCACTCCTCGCTCCGCTCGCGCTCGGAGACTCGAGCGCGCTCGACGTCGGCGACGCGGTGGCCGCGATCGGCAGCCCGTTCGGCCTCGAAGGGACGCTGACGACCGGCGTCGTGAGCGCGCTGCACCGACAGATGACCGCTCCGAACAACTTCACGATCACGGACTCGGTCCAGACGGACGCTGCGATCAACCACGGCAACTCCGGCGGGCCGCTCCTCGACGCGCAGGGCCGTGTGGTCGGCGTCAACGCGCAGATCGAGAGCGACTCCGGCGGCAACGACGGGATCGGGTTCGCGATCCCCTCGAACACCGTCCGTTCCATCGTCGACCAGCTGCTCGACACGGGCGCGGTCGAGCACGCCTACCTCGGAATCGGGCTCGTCTCCGCAGCGAACGGGGTCGCCGTCACCGAGGTGCGCGAGGGGACGCCCGCCGACAGCGCAGGCCTCGAGCCCGCCACCGGCACCACGACGGTCGACGGCGAAGAAGTGCCGAGCGGCGGCGACGTCATCGTCGCGATCGACGGCGAGCCGGTCACGACCTCCGCAGAGCTGCAGAGCGCGATCGACGCGCAGAAGCCCGGCGACACCGTCACGCTGACGGTGCTCCGCGACGGCGACCGCACGACGGTCGAGGTCACGCTCGGCACTCGTCCTTCTTAGAGCCTTCTTCGCCCCGCTTCAGGGAGAGCTTAGGCGGCCGCGCTTTGATGACTCCGGTGAGCGCGAACGGCGCGCTCGAGACGAAAGGAGTCACATGTAGACCACGGAAGCGAACGGCGACGAGCTTTCCGAAGGCCGCCTCCAGGCGGCCTTCGGTCTGGGTGCGTTCCTCTAGAGTCGCCTCGTGGCCGAAGGCTGGCAGAGCGTCCGGCTCGACGACATCGAGCCGATCGCTGTCGTCGAGGGAAAGCTTCTCTGGCGCCCCGTGCGTCGTGCGCTCGACATCGGCGCGTTCGGGATCAACTCGTACATCGCGCCCGCGGTCGGCGACGAGGTCGTGGAGGAGCACACCGAGCAGGCGCTCCAGCACGAGGAGGTCTATGTCGTGCTGACGGGACGCGCAACGTTCACGCTCGACGACGAGACGCTTGACGCACCGGCCGGCACGCTCGTGTTCATCCGCGATCCGGCAGTGCGACGCCACGCGGTCGCCGCCGAGCCCGAGACGTCCGTCCTCGCGGTCGGCGGTCGGCGCGAGGCGGCGTACGAACCGTCGCCATGGGAGGACTACTTCGCGGCGGAGCGGCATCGCACGGCTGGGAACTACGAGGCGTACGTCGCGGAGCTCGAGGACGCCGCGGTACGCCGGCCGGACCATGCGGCGACGCTCTACAACCTGGCCTGCGCGGAGGCCCTCGCGGGCAGGTCGGACGACGCGGTCGCGCACCTCCGGCGCGCGCTCGAGCTGAACCCGAGCTTCGCCGAGCACGCCGCGACGGACGAGGACTTCGCGGCGCTCCGCAAGCAGCCCGACTGGCCGCTCGCCGGCTGACCCCGCGTCCTTCCGCCCCGACTTCTGAGCCTGTCGAAGCGCATGGAACTGCGGCGCACGAGCTCGGACGATCTCGGACCAAATGCCCCCAGGGGAACTCCCGTTCCCCTGCGGTCAGCGTAACCCGACACTGTTCACGCGTGGTTCACGGGTCCGTCCCGAAACAGCCCGCGAACGCCCGCGCGGCGAGCGCCGCGGGCCAGGCTCGCCCGATGGCTAGGACGGCGTGACGCGGTACGCGTCGAACACCGCGTCGAGGTTCCGGAGCGCCGCGAGGAGCGAGCGCAGGTCCTTCACCTCGCCGACCTCGGCCGTGTACCAGTTGCGGGCCATGCCGTCCTGCACGACACCGCCGTAGGAGACGATGTTCGCCCCGTGCTCGGCGAACGTCCGCGCGACGTCCTCGAGCAGGCGCGCGCGGTCCCAGGCGTCGACCGAGATCTGGACCCGGAAGCCTGCGGAGGCGCCTCCCTCCCACTCGACCTCGGTGAAGCGCTCGGGGTTTCGCTTGAGCGCCCGCACGTTCGGGCAGTCGTCGCGATGAACGGTGATGCCGCGACCGAGTGAGATGTAGCCGACGATCGGGTCGCCCGGCACGGGCGTGCAGCACTTCGCGAGCCGGACGAGGACGTCCTCGACTCCGACGACGTTGATCCCGAGCTTTCCGCTGGAGACCGCGCTCTTGGCGCGCGCCGGCTTCGTCGTGATCGCGGGCTCTTCGGCAACCTCGTCGGTCTTGAGCCGCTGGAGCACCTTGTTGACGATCTGCCCCGACTGAAGCTTTCCGGCGCCGAGCGCGACGTAGAAGTCCTCGGCTTTCTTGAACCCGGTCTCGCGGATCACCTGGGCGAGGACGCTCGAGCCCTGGAGCTTGCGGTAGGGCAGGTTCTGCGCCTTCAGGGCCTGGTCGAGAAGGTCGCGCCCCTTCGCCTCGGTCTCGCCACGCGTCTCCCGCTGGTACCACTGGCGGATCTTGTTGCGGGCCCGCGACGAGGTCGCGAGCGAGAGCCAGTCACGCGAAGGGCCGCGGCCCGACTTCGAGGTCAGGATCTCGACGAAGTCGCCGTTCCGCAGGCGGTAGTGAAGCGGGACGATCCGCCCGTTCACCTTCGCGCCGACCGTCCTGTGGCCGACGTCCGTGTGCACCGCATATGCGAAGTCGATCGGCGTCGCGTTCGTCGGGAGCACCTTCACCTCGCCCTTGGGCGTGAAGACGTACACCTCCTCGGAGAACAGATCGGTGCGGAGCGTCCGCATGTACTCGCCCGGATCCTGGTCATCCTCCTGCGAGTCCATCAGCGACTTCACCCACACGAGCCACTCGTCGTCCGTCTTCGCCCCGCGGCCACGCTTGTACAGCCAGTGCGCGGCGACGCCGTACTCCGCCTCCTCGTGCATGTCGCGCGTCCGCACCTGGATCTCGAGCGGTCGGCCCTCGGGCCCGATCACCGTCGTGTGCAGCGAGCGGTAGCGGTTGAGCTTCGGCATCGCGATGAAGTCCTTGAAACGGCCGGGCATCGGCTTCCAGAGCGAGTGGGCGAGCCCGAGCGCCGCGTAGCAGTCGCGCGTCCCCTCGTCGCCCGAGCGCTCGCAGATGACGCGCATCGCGGTCAGGTCGTGGATCTCGTTGAACTCCCGTCCGCGCTTGGCCATCTTGTCGTAGATCGAGTAGAGGTGCTTCGCGCGGCCCGTGATGTCGGCCGGGACATCGGCCTTCCGGAGCTCGTCGCCCAGGACCTCCGCGGCCTTCTCGGCCTGTGCCTCGCGGTCGGCGCGCTGGTCGGCGACCATCGCCTTGATCTCCGCGTACTTGCGCGGGTGCAGCGTCTGGAACGAGAGGTCCTCGAGCTCCCACTTGAGTGCGTGAATGCCGAGCCGGTGTGCGAGCGGCGCGTACACCTCGAGCGTCTCGCGGGCCTTCTGCGCCTGCTTCTGCTTCCCGAGGTACTCGATCGTCCGCATGTTGTGCAGCCGGTCGGCGAGCTTGATGAGGATGACGCGCACGTCCTGCGCCATCGCGACGATCATCTTCCGGTAGTTCTCCGCCTCGGCCTGCTCGCGGCTCTGGAACGTGATGCGGGTCAGCTTCGTGACGCCCTCGACGAGCTGCGCGATCTCGGACCCGAACTCGGTGCGGATCTCGTCCATCTCGGCGCCGGTGTCCTCGACGACGTCGTGCATGAGCGCGGCGGCGATCGTCTGCTCGTCGAGATGCAGCTCGGCGCAGATCCGCGCCACGCCGAGCGGGTGGTGGATGAACTCCTCGCCCGAGCGCCGCGTCTGGCCTTCGTGGGCGCGCTCGGCGGTCTCGAACGCTCGCCGCAGGAGGTCCTTGTCGACGTCCGAGTTGTACGTCTCGACCTCGGCGATGAGCTCCTCGATGAGGTCTTCGTGCCGTCTCGTCGCATCGAGCACGCTCATGGAATCAGTGTACTCAGCGCTTTCCCGTGCTCCTCCTGCCGCGCAGGAAGCCCGCCGGACACGGCGAAACCCGCGAGACGATGCGGACGTTCAGACGTTGGTTGCGGCAACGGCGGGCGAGACGACTCGCCGTCGTCATGCGGGACGCGCTCGTGCCGGCTCGCCCCGGTCTCGGCTGACCTGCTGTGAGCCGCGGGCGCGCTCACGCAGCGCGCGGGAGGGCCTCTCGCTCGAGGAGAGCACGAAACGCGTCGGACTCGAGCAGTTGTCTGCGACGCGCGGGCTGAGCCGGATCGAGACCGAGCTCGTCGAACACGCGCCGCGCCTCGGGAGTCCACGCATCCGCGCCGCGCTGCCAGAGATCGGCGAGCCACTCGCGGACGCTCTCGTAAGCGTCGGGCGTGTCGAACAGGCGCCGGACGACGAGCTGGGGCGCGACCGTCCCGTTCCAGTGGTTCTCCTTCAGGCGGCACGCGACGTCGAAGCGTCCCTCCGCGCGCATCCGATCGAGCTGGGAGCCCTGTCCGAAGGCGATCGCGCTGCCCGCGTCTTGTCCGTGCTGACGAACGCGGAAGCGAAGGTGCTTGCCCTCGCCTACCGTCGCGGGCGCGACGGCTTGGCACGCGGGGACGAGGAGCGTCACGTCGGGATTGCCGAGACCGAACGGCGCGAGCTGATCGAGCTCCTGGGCGAGGCCGAGCGTGAGCTCGCGACCCGAGACGACGGCGTCCACGACCGTCACGGGCAGGAGATCCTCCTCGTCGAGAACTGTGTCCGCGTGCGCCGCGAAGGCATCTGCAAAGGCCTCGAGGTTCTCCGGCAGAATCGACAGCCCTGCGGCCGCCCGATGGCCGCCGAAGCGCTCGAGGTGCTCGCCACAGGCGGCGAGCGCGCCGTGCAGGTCGAAGCTGCCGATCGAGCGGCCCGAGCCCTTCCAGCCCTCGCTCGAGCCCGCGATGAGGACGACCGGCCGGTGAAAGCGCTCGACGAGCCGGGAGGCGACGATGCCGATGACGCCCTCGTGCCAGTCCTCGCTCCAGAGCACGTAGCCGCGGCTCCGGCTCGCCTTCACGGGAAGCTCCTCGACCTTCGCGACGGCGTCCCTCAGGATTCGGTCCTCGACCGCCTGACGCTCCCGGTTCAACTCCTCGAGCTCGGACGCCAACTCCTTCGCCCGCTCCGCGTCGTCGGTGAGGATGAGCTCCAGCGCGATGTCAGGTCTGCAGAGACGCCCGGCGGCGTTGATGCGCGGCGCAAGCCGGAACCCGATTGCCGAGGACTCGACCGTCGCCGGATCGACGTGCGCGCTCCGCATGAGCGCCTGCAGGCCGGGCCGCCGGGTCGAGGAGAGCGCACGAAGACCCGCGGTCGCGAGCGCCCTGTTCTCGTCGACGAGAGGGACGACGTCCGCGATGGTGGCGAGCGCGACGAGGTCGAGCTGGCGCCGAAGCGCCGGGCTGTTCGGGCCCGAGGAGCGCCTCGCCGAGCTTGTAGACGACACCCGTCCCGCAGAGCTCGGGGAACGGATAGTCGGACGGGCGCGTCGCGACGATCGGGCAGTCGGGCAGGGACGGCCCGGGCCGGTGGTGGTCGGTCACGATCACCTCGAGCCCGAGCGTCTTCGCCTCGGCGACCTCCTCGACGGCCGTGATCCCGCAGTCGACGGTGAGGACGAGCCCGACGCCCTCCTCGGCGAGCCGACCGAGCGTGTCGCGAGACACGCCGTAGCCCTCCTCGAAGCGGCTCGGGAGGTGCCACACGACGTCCGCGCCGAGCTCGCGAAGGAACAGCACCGCGAGGGCCGTCGCGCAGATGCCGTCGACGTCGTAGTCCCCGTGGACGCAGATGCGCGTCCCAGCCTCGATCGCTGCGCGGATGCGGGCGACGGCGACGTCCATGTCGCCGAGGAGGTTCGGGTCGTGGCCCGGCAGCTCGGCGGCGAGGAAGCTGCGCGCGGCCTCGGGCTCCCGGTAGCCGCGCCGCACGAGCACCGCTGCAGTGACGTCGCTCAGCGACAGCGTTTGCGCCAGCGCGTCCGCCGCGTCGGCGTCGATCGAGTCGAGAGTCCAGACACCCGTCACGCGGTTGACGGTACGGACGAGGTCGGACGGCCTCTAGCTCTCGGACGCGTCCTCTCAGGTCGAGCTCAGGAGCCTTCGCGGCGTCGTCGGAGCGAGTCGAGCACGACCTTCACCCAGAGGAGGACGATGGCCACCGTGGCTCCGAGGACGATGACCGCGATGGGGGTGTAGTACGCCATCTCCTCGAGCGAGTACTTGGTGACGGCCGCGCCGACGAGCCAGATGCCGAGGACGGCGACGGCCATGACGACCCAGAGACGACTGCTGCTCACGTCCGGGAAGCCTAGATACCCTCACCCACGTGCTCACAGCGAACTACCGGTCCGGAGACGACTTCGTCGTCGAGTTCCTCGGCCATCGGTTCGAGTTCAACGCGGAGGACTTCGGGGAGCGGGTGACGGCGGCTGCAGTCCGCCTCGGGCTCATCGGCACGAACGAGCTCGACGAGGACGAGGCCGCGGACCTCGTGGAGCTCGTCGCCGACGGGCGCATCGTCGATCCGACCAGCGGCCTCGGTCTCTACCTCGTGCGACACTGGGAGCAGATCTCGCTCGTCGAAGGCGAGTCGCTCGTCTACTGGCTTCGCAAGCTCGTCTTTCGCGGAGCCTGGCTCGACCATCGCGTCAAGGAGGGTTTGCTCGACGTGAACTGGCTCGAGGACACGGGCGAGTTCGGGTACGCCGAGCCCGAGGGCGGACGCGCGCTGCTCGAGCTCGCGCCGGTGCCGTCCTGGGACGAGTACAGGTATCGCGGCTGAGTCGAAGGCTCGCGTGCTGTTCCCGTCGCCTCCGAGCGGCGACGACTATTCGGCTACGGCCCGGTAGCGGAGCGAGACGACGCCGTCCTCGCGGGGCTTCGTCTCGAGCCACTCCATCGGCCGGGTATCCGCTCCTTCCGCGAAGAGCCGCCGGCCGCTGCCGAGGACGATGGGGCACGTCCACAGGTGGAACTCGTCGACGAGCCGGTCCTTCGTCAACGACTGCACGACGGACATGCTGCCCCAGACCACCATGTCCGCGCCGTCCTCCTGCTTGAGCCTTCGCACCTCGTCGGACGCGCTGCCCGAAACGATCCGGGGCTCCTCCCAGCTGCCCCACGGTGCGCTCTCGAGCGTGCTCGAGAAGACGACCTTGGGCGTGCCGTTCAACGCGTCGGCGATGAGCTGGGTGTCCGTGGTCTGCTCGGGCCAGTACTGCGCGAACATCCGGTAGGTCGCCGCTCCGAGCAGGATCGTGTCGACTCCGGAGACGAAGGCGAGCTGGTCGCGCGCGGCCTCGCTGTCGACGGCGTCCACGCTCGTCGACTCGGCAATGAAGTCGAGCTCGCCGTTCGGGCCGGCGGCGAAGCCGTCGAGCGTCACGAACTCCTGGACGACGACCCTGCGCACGTGAGGATGGTTCCCGCTACGAGGCCGGCGTGAACCCGAACGTGCGCGTCGGATCCGGCGCCGAGATCTCGATGAGCTTCACGGCGCCGACCGGGATCACGAGGCGCCGCGGTTCCTCCCCCGCCTCACGGTGCGGGACGAAGGAGAAGAACCCGAACCCCGGCTCGTGCTCCAGGCTCTCCAGCGTGTGCCGAGAGCCGTCGGCGAGCTCGATGCACACCTCCACCTGCTCGAGCTCGTGCTCCTTCATGAACGTCTGGATCATCCGCGTGACGCGGTTGATGAACTCGTCGAGCGGCCCCGCAGCCCCCGGAGTCCAGATCTGCGTCGCCACGCGCTAGAAGAGGCCCTCCGCGGCGCGCGCGGTGCTCGCCCCGGCGACGTGCTGCCGCCCGAGCTCGGTGATGACGCGACCTCGAGGCGTGCGCTGGAGGAAGCCGAGCTGCAGCAGGAACGGCTCGTAGACGTCCTCGATCGTGTCCCGCTCCTCGCCGAGCGTGACGGCGAGCGTGGAGAGGCCGACCGGCCCGCCGCCGAACTTGAGCAGCACGGCCTCGAGCAGCTCGCGATCGGTGCGCTCGAGACCGAGCTCGTCCACCTCGAGCAGCTCGAGCGCCTCGCGGGCCACGTCGAGTGTGATCTCGCCCGAGTGCCGCACCTCGGCGACGTCGCGGACGCGGCGGAGGATCCGGTTCGCAACGCGCGGCGTCCCGCGGGCACGGCGCGCGATCTCCTCGGCTGCGCCGTCCTCGGTCGTGACTCCGAGGATGCCCGCCGAGCGCCGGACGATCGCGGTCAGCTCGTCGGGCTCGTAGTACCCGAGCCGGAAGGTCATCCCGAAGCGGTCCCGCAACGGCGTCGTCAGCAGTCCCGTGCGCGTGGTCGCGCCGACGAGCGTGAAGGGCGGCAGGTCGAGCGTGAGCGTCCGCGCCGCCGCGCCCTGGCCGACGACGATGTCGAGCCGAAAGTCCTCGAGCGCGGGATAGAGAATCTCCTCGATCGCGTGGTTCACGCGGTGGATCTCGTCGACGAAGAGGACGTCGCGCGACTCGAGGCTCGTGAGGATCGCGGCCATGTCGCCCTTGCGCTCGAGCGCTGGCCCGGCGACCGTGCGCAGACCGACCCCGAGCTCCTCGCGGATGATCGTCGCGAGCGTCGTCTTCCCGAGCCCCGGCGGCCCGACGAGGAGAACATGGTCGAGGGCGTCACCGCGGGCACGAGCCGCTTCGAGCGCGATCTCGAGCTGCTCCTTCGTCCGCTCCTGGCCGACGAACTCGTCGAGCCGGCGCGGACGGAGCGAGCGCTCGACCTCCTCGTCGCCCTCCTGTAGAACCGGAGCGAGGAACTGGCTCGTCATGCCGCGCTCCGCAGGGCCAGGCGGACGCGCTCCTCGGGAGGCAGCTCGGGATCGACGGCTGCGAGCGCCTGCTCTGCCTCGGACACGCTGTAACCCGAGCTCGACCAGCGCATCGCGCGCCGTCACGTGCGCACTGCCGGAGGCGCCGGCCGCAGGCAGCACGATCACGTCGTCGCTGCCGAGCTTCTCCTTCAGCTCGAGCACGATGCGCTCGGCCGTCTTCTTGCCGATCCCGGGGATCGCCTGGAACCGGGCCGGATCCTCGACCACGATCGCGCGTCGCAGCTCGGCCGGCGGACCGCTCGAGACGACCGCGAGCGCCACCTTCGGGCCGATCCCGCTGACTCCGATCAGGTGCACGAAGAGCTCGCGCTCGGCCGCGTCGCCGAAGCCGTAGAGCTGGAGCGTGTCCTCGCGGACGTGCAGATACGTCTCGACGACGACCTCGCTCGCTCCCTCGGCCTTCCGCAGCGCGGACGGCGTCGCGGCGAGGACGTAGCCGACGCCGCCGACGTCGATGACGAGGCCGTCGACCGTACGTCCCGACCGGCGTGCCGCGCAGACGTGAGATCACGTGCAGGGTCCCTTCGCCCGGCCGCTCATTGGGCAGCCTCGAGGAGCGGTGGCGCGAGCGCGTGGCAGATCGCGACCGCGAGCGCGTCCGCCGCGTGCGACGAGCGCGGTATCGCGTCGAGCGCGAGGATCATCCGCACCATCCGCTGCATCTGACCCTTCTCCGCCCGGCCGTAGCCGCAGACGGCCTGCTTGACGCGTGCCGGCGCATACTCAGTGCAGTCGACGCCGGCGGACGCGGCCGCGACGAGAACGGCGCCGCGAGCCTGTCCGACGAAGAGCGCGATGCGGGCGTCTGCACCCACGAAGGACTCCTCGAGCGCGACGGCGTCCGGCGCGTGCTCCGCAACGAGCTCCTGGACTCCCTCGAAGATCGTCAGCAGCCGGGCCTGCGGGCGGTCGCGAGCGGAGGTCCGCCACTGGCCGTGGTCGATCGCCCGGAGGCGCCCGTCGCTTTCGTGGACGATCCCGTAACCGCACGCAGCCGTCCCTGGGTCGATGCCGAGTACCTTCACCCGCAGAAGGTATTCGGGCCCTCGGACGACCCTCCTCGGGCAGCGGGGTGCGCCAGTCAGGCGCCTGCTATCAGCAGTTCTCCTGCGACCAGGTGGAGAGGTTCGTCGACGCCTCGGTGACCGCCTGCTGGTCGATCGTCGCCAGTGCGGACGCCAGCTCCTGGACCTGCTCGGCGGACGGGATCTCCCCCTCCTGCAGGTTCAGGTCGCCGAACACCTCGACGTACCGCTCGAACACCTCGGCCAGCACCTGGACGTCGTCGCGGATCTCCTCCGGCACGTGGTCCGCGAACTCCTGGAAGCTGTCGGACGCCTCCTCGAGCTCTGCACCGGTCTCGGCGCCGCTCAACGCCTCGCCGAGCGCCTGGGACGAGGCGAGGAGCTCCTCGCAGTCGCCTGAGGCAAGCCCGCTCGTATCCGTGTCCGTCTCGTCCTCGGTCGTCGTCTCGTCGGTCGTCTCGTCCGTCGTGTCGTCGATCGAATCTGTGATCGTCGTCGTGTCGGTGTCGCTGCCCGACTCGTCGTCTCCCCCACCGCAGCCTGCGCCTGCGAACGCGAGGGCAAGGGCTGCGAGCACGACCAGGAACCAGCGCATGAAATCTCCTTTTTCGGTACCGCGGACGGGACGACCGCGCGCGAGCGTAACAGCCGGTCAGGCGAGGTGCTGAGAGAAGAACCCGACGATGGTGTCGTAGCAGCGGACACGGTTCGGGAGCTTCAGCACATCGTGCCCCTCGTCGTCGAAGACGAGGTAGTCGACGTCCTTGCCCTGCGCGCGCAGCTCCTCGACGACGTCGTGCGACTCCTGCTCGACCACCCGCGGGTCGTTCTGGCCCTGGATGACGAGCAGCGGCGCGGAGATGTCGCCGATCTTCGTCTTCGGCGAGCGCTCGACGAGGAAGTCGCGATCCTTCTCCGGGTCGCCGAGCGCGAGCGCGAAGTACGGCTTCCACGTCTCGGGGATGCGCTCCGAGAACGTCAGCAGGTCGTAGGGGCCGAACATGTCCACAGCGGCCTTCCAGAGCTCCGGATGCCGGCCTGCGAGCATCAGCGTCATGTAGCCGCCGTACGAGCGCCCTACGACACCCGCGCGCTCGACGTCGATCCGCTCGTCCTTCGGGAGGATCTCCGTCATCGCGTGCACGTGGTCGAGGCGGTCCTGGCCTCCCCAGTCGCGGTCGACGTGCTTCGTGTAGCTCATGCCATAGCCGGTCGAGCCGCGTGCGTTCGGCACGAACACGGCGAACCCCTCGAGCGTGAGGATCTGGATGAGCGGCATCGAGAACCACGCGAAGTTCGGCCGCTCCTGACCCTGCGGGCCGCCGTGGACGTAGTAGACGAGCGGCCTCGGCCCCTCGTACCCGAGCTCCTCCGCCGGCAGGTACAGGCGGGCGGAGACCCGGAGGCCGTCGTGCGACTCGAACGAGGCGTCCTCGCCGGACGACAGCGTGTCGACGGAGATGCCGAGTGGACGCTCTCTCGTCGAGCGGGACTGCGGGCGCGTCCTGCGCCTCCAGCACGAAGAGCTGCGTCGGCTCGGTGGCGGTGCAGAAGGAGAGCGCGAACCGGCCGCTCTCCTCGTCGTAGTGGAGCCCGTGCAGGACGCCACCGGCGAGCTCGTCCTCGCCCACGAGCACGCGCTCGACCGTGAGCTCCCGCGCCGCCTCGTCGAAGCGGGCCTCGTAGGCCCAGGAACAGCCGTCGATGTTGTAGAGCAGCCTGTAGCGGTCTCCCTCGACGTGCGCGAGCCCCTCGAGCTCCCCTGCGCCCTCGTGCCGCAGGCCCTGCACGGAGACGGGCTCGATCTCGTGGGGGCGCTCGAACGTGAGGAATCCGAAACCGCCCGCGTCGTCGTCGATGCTCGAGACGAGCAGGAGACCGCGCCCGCTCTCGACGTAGTGCGGCGAGCGAACTCCGTGCACCGGGTACTCGACGTCTTCCTCCCTCTCCTCGAGAGGTGTCCCGAAGAGCACCTGCCGCTGCCCGGCGTCGTCGAGCTCGTAGAGGACAGCGTCCCCGACCGTGTAGCCGTCGGCGAGTATCGCGCGGGTGTGATCCGGGCTCCACGCGGACAGGAACGCGCCGTAGGGGCTCTCCCCGATCGTTTCCGCCTCCCCGGTGTCGAGGTGGGCCTGGACGGCGCTGATCAGGGACTCCTCACGCGACTCGGAGGCGAAGTAGGCGACGCTCGCCCTCGGATCGAAGTCGACCAGGTGCGAACGCCGCCCCGAGAAGGCCTCGGGTGCCAGCGGCTGCGGGAAGCCACCTGTGAGCGGGATGAGATACGGCTCGTAGTTCTCGTCGCCGTCACGGTCGAGCATCACGACGATCTGCGCGTTGCGCTGGTCGACGTGGAAGGAGTAGCCGCCGACCAGCTCGGGGTTCTGGAGAGCGATCCGTGGCGGGAGCAGCGGCTCCGGGACCGAGCCGTCGACGTCCATCGAGTAGAGGCTCAGGTGGCCGGACAGGCTGGAGATGAAGATCACGCGCTCGCCGGCGAGCTGCGGCTCGACGAACAGCCTGGCCGAGAGGAGCGACTCGATCCGGTCCTCCCGCGGCGCCTGCTTCACGGTCGTCGTGGCCATGAGCTCAGGACGCTACCGATTCGAGCAGGCTCTCGGAGATGTCGAAGTTCGCATAGACCTCCTGGACGTCGTCGACGTCCTCGAGACCCTCGACGAGATGGACGACGCGCTTCGCGGTCGACTCGTCCGCGATCGCCACCGTCGTCTTCGGGACCATCGCGAGCTCGGCGGTCTCGACGGCGATGCCCGCCCCTTCGATCGCCTCGCGGACGGCGCGGAGCTCCTCCGGGGCAGTCGTCACCTCGAAGGTCGTGCCGTCGACCCGTACGTCGTCGGCGCCGGCCTCGGCGGCCGCCAACACGAGCGCGTCCTCGTCGACTCCGTCGGTGGGGACGAGCAGGACGCCGCGACGCTCGAACTGCCACGCGACTCCGCCCGTGGTGCCGAGGTTCCCTCCGTGCTGCGCGAAAGCGTGACGGACTTCGGCCGCCGTGCGGTTGCGGTTGTCGGTGAGCGCCTCGACGAGGACGGCCACGCCGTCCGGCCCGTAGCCCTCGTACACGACCGCCTCGAAGGCGGCGCCGTCGGCGTCCGCGCCCGAGCCCTTCGCGATCGCCCGCTCGATGTTGTCCTTCGGCATGGAGTACGAGCGCGCTTTCTCGATCGCGTTCTGGAGGGCCAGATTCGCTGCCGGATCCGGCCCGCCCTCGCGCGCCGCCACGATGATCGCGCGGGAGAGCTTCGAGAAGAGCTTGCCGCGCTTCGTGTCGGCAGCGCCCTTCTTGTGCTTGATCGAGCTCCACTTGGAATGGCCGGCCACGTCGCTACCGCCCGGCCGGCACGAGGCTCGTCTCGCGCACGAGGTCGAGGAAGAGCGCGTGCACGCGCAGGTCGTCCGTCAGCTCCGGATGGAAGCTCGCGAGCAGGAGACGCCCGTCGCGGACGAGAACCGGCTCCGCCCCCTGCCTCCCCACGACCTCGACGTCGGGGCCCAGCTCGCGGATGCGCGGAGCGCGTATGAAGACGCCGTGCAGCGGGAGGTCGTCGCCGGCGAGCTCGACCTCGGCCTCGAAGCTCCAGACCTGGCGGCCGTACGCGTTCCTGTCGACCTCGAGGTCGGCGAGCGCCAGGTGCTCGCGGTCGAGGACGATCATGCCGGCACACGTCCCGAAGATCGCCCCGTGGAAGCGCCTGATCGCCTCGTCGAGGCCGTACATCTCGGCGAGCTGCATGATCGTCGTCGACTCGCCGCCCGGGATGACGAGCCCGTCGAGCCCGTCCACGTCGGCGGCCTTGCGCACCTCCCGGACGTCGGCACCGAGGCTGCGAAGCGCCCGCACGTGCTCACGGAACGCGCCCTGGAGCGCGAGCACACCGATCGTCAACGGCCGTGGCACAGAGCGAATTCTAGATTCGGCGTCGCCCTACCACCCTCGGACTTCGAGACGCTCCTCGTCCGGGAGTGAGCTGGCCGAGATCCCGACCATGGGCTGCCCGAGGCCCGTCGACACCTCGGCGAGCACCTTCGCGTCCTCGAAGTGCGTCGTCGCCTCCACGATCGCGCGTGCACGGCGGGTCACGTCCTCGATCCAGCCCTCGCGCTCGAGCAGCGGGTCGCGGCCGGACTTGAAGATGCCCGAGCCGACGAAGACGCCGTCCGCGCCGAGCTGCATGCAGAGGGACGCGTCGGCGGGGGTCGCGATGCCACCGGCGGTGAACGTCACCACGGGTAGGCGTCCGTTCTCCGCCACCCAGCGCACGAGCTCGTACGGGGCGCGGTGCTCCTTCGCGGCGGTGTAGAGCTCGTCCTCGCGCGCCGTCTGGAGCTCGCGGATGGCACCGAAGACGGCTCGCATGTGGGTCTCGGCGTTCACGATGTCACCCGTGCCGGCCTCGCCCTTCGTGCGGATCATCGCCGCGCCCTCGGAGATCCTCCTCAGAGCCTCGCCGAGGTTAGTGGCCCCGCAGACGAACGGCACCTTGAACTGCCACTTGTCCACGTGGTGCGACAGGCTCGCGGGTGTGAGGACCTCGGACTCGTCGATGTAGTCCACCTCGAGCGCCTCGAGGATCTGGGCCTCGGCGAAGTGGCCGATGCGGCACTTCGCCATGACTGGGATCGTCACCGTCTCCTGGATCTCGCGGACCTTCTGCGGGTCGGCCATGCGCGCGACGCCCCCATCGCGGCGGATGTCGGCCGGCACGCGCTCGAGCGCCATCACCGCGCAGGCCCCCGCCTCTTCGGCGATCCGCGCCTGCTCGGCGTCGACGACGTCCATGATGACGCCGCCCTTCAGCATCTCGGCGAGCCCCGTCTTCACCCGCAGCGTCCCGTACTCGGCCATGTTCGGAGTCTAGCCCGCCGCCCCCGGACGCCACGTTTCACACGGCCTGTGGAACGTTGTCACGGAGTTTGTCGAGTTTGCGGGAATTCCCCTGTGGAAAGTTCAGTGAGCAGATGCATTCGCGTGTGCGATGTGTCACAGATACGCACCTAGGCGCGACTCCTCTCCCCGCAGGCGGATACGCCTGGCCCCGAAGTTGCGCCAGAAGAACGCAGGGGGCCCGCCCACCCGGGCCCCCTGTCGTCTCCGCCTAGACGGAGCGTTCGACCGGTACCGCGCTCGGCCGCGCGACGCCCGCTTCCCGAGCGCTGACGGGCTCAGCCTCGCGGCTCCGCGACCTGAGGCGGAGCCACGCGTTGCGGCGGAGAAGGACGAAGCCGAGCGGAACGAGCGCGAGCGCGGCGAGGTACGGCATGAGCGCAAGACGCCCGGTCTCGCGCTGGCGGTCGACGGTCGCGCCGGTGCCTATGAGCTCGCGCACGACCCCCGCCGCAGCGCCCGCTTCCGCCTCGGCGAGGACTCGGCCGTCGACGAGCGACGCCGCCCGCGCGAGCGACGCAGTACTGCCCGCGTCGGGCCGATAGCCGCCCTCGGGCACGCCCGCCTCGTAGATCCGCTCATCCGCGTCCCACAGGTGGACGAAGACCGTCTCCACCGTAGGGCGGCGCGTGAACGCCCGCGCGAGCTCCGGCTCGAGCGCCTGCGTCTCACCGTCCGTCAGGACGACGAGCACGCGCTTCTTCGCCGTCGGCAGAAAGTAGTTCTGCTCGGGGATCGCGCGCAGGCCGTTCAGGTTCGTGGCAAACGTCAGATAGAAGGCGCCGGGCGGCGGATGCTCGATGCCGAGCGAGCGCGTCAGCGTCGACGCGTACACGGCGTCGTCCGTCGTCGGGAAGAGGTGCGGGAGCACGCGGTCGGTGATCGACACGACGCCGAACGGCACCTCGGGCAGCTCCGTGCGGAGGCCAAGGGCGATCTCGCGGGCGCGGTCGAAGCGCGTCGCGGAGCCCGGTCCGGCGCCCGCGAGCATGGAGCGCGAGACGTCCACGGCGACGAGCGCCTGTGCGTCCGTGCGCTCGGGGACGGTCCGCGTCGTCTCGATCACGGGCTGCATCGCGGCGACGCCGAGCAGGACGGGCACGGCTACGAGCGCGAGGACGAACGGCAACTGCGAGCGAAGCGTTGGCGAATCGAGCCCGAGCGCTGACCGGATCTCGCCCAGCCGCCGGCGCCTCGAGACGAAGACCGCGAGCGGCAGGGCGGCCGTGAGCGCGAGGAGCCCCGCGAGCGGCGTGATGAGCCTGACGTCCAGTCCGGCTCCTAGTAGCCGCTCCCCGAGCGGCCCTGGCCGGAGATCGAGCCGGACGCGTCGTCTCCGCTCGGGTCCGTGCCCGGGAGGTTGACCGCCTTCGCGTTGCGGAGCGCGAGCTCGAGGTTGAGCTTCACGTCGGCGTTCTCGGGATCCGTGTCCACGGCGCTCCGCAGGGTGTGGATCGCGCGCCGCAGGACCGTCTCGGCCTCGGTCTGGTCGCCGCCGAAGCGCTCGAGCGTTAGCACGGCGAGGAGGTTCAGGTACTGCGCCCGCCGCTGCGGGTTCTCGTCCGCGGCGCTCCCCTGCCCGATCTCGAGCTGCACCTGCCCGCGGAGGTTCTCGAGCTCCGGACCGAAGATCTCGACCTTGCCGGGCTCGACCTTGAGGAAGCGGGCCAGCGTGCGCCGGTAGGCGAGGTCGTCCTCGAGATCGAGCATCGGCTCGACGATCCCGGAAGCGATGCCGGTCCCGTCCCACAGGCCTGCCTGCCGGTTGGGCGCCGCTTCGAAGCGGACGTCGTCGCGCTCGAGCGCCCCCGGAGTGCGGAGGACGTCCACTGCCAGGAGCACGAGGAGGAGCGCGACCGGGACCGCGAGCACCGCCGCGACACGGACTGCCCGCTGCTTCCAGGTCATCTCCGCACCTCCAGCCTCGACAGGAGCCCCTCGTTCAGCGCGAGCAGCGCGACGAGGAGGCCAGCGACCGCCACGAACGCCCACGGCGCGGCAGCCCCGAGGCTGCGCGCCTCGGGCGCGCGCACTGGTGCGTCCGCCGACCCCTCGCGCAGGACGGCGGCCCCGCCGAGGATCGCCGCCATGCGGGCGCGCCTCTCGGGGGTCGGGTTGAGCGGCACAAGACGCACCTCCACGCCCTCGTTCTTCAGGAACCCGACCTGCTCGGCGACGCGCTGGATCTCGTCGGGGAGGATCTCGAAGTCGCTGACGAGGAGCAGCGAGCCGTCCGTGATCCCGTCCCGCCGCAGGACGTCGCCCGCGAGTCGCAGCCCTTCGGAGATCCGCGTCCCGGCCCGGAACTCGTCCCACGGGTTGCGGGCGGGCGGCTGCTTGCCGTCGACGGCGCTGAAGTAGCGCAGCAGCGGCAGGAGCTCACGGCCCGGGCTTCCGGGTGGAATGAGCTCGTACGCGGCGTCGGAGAACGCGATCACGCCCACGCGCTCGTCCGCGTTCGCGAGCTTCTGGATCGTCTGTGCGAAGGCAGCCTCGCTCGTGCTCGCCGACAGGTCGAGGACGAGGATCCCCGTCCGGTCCGAGGGCACGAGCGGCGCCTGGCGGACGCTCTCGCCCCGGGCGATCCACACCGCGAGGACGAGCGTGCCGAGCAACGCGCAGGCAAGCGCGGCACGGAGGACGAGCGTGCGACGCGCGTTCCGCCCGGTCCGGGCCGCTTCGCTGGCCGGCAGCGCTACCTGCTCAGCCACGGCCGTTCTCCCGCACCTCGGCCACCAGCGTCGCCGCTCCCTCGGGTGACGGCGAGGCGGGCTCCCACGCGAGCCGGCGGGCCGACTCCGCCAGCTCTTCGCTGTCGACCGCGTCGAGCTCGACGGCGAGGTTCTCGAGCGCCTCGCGCCGCTCGGTGCCGTCCTCGCGGTCTCCGGCCCACTCGACGAGCCTGAGCGCCCGCTCGAGCGGAGTGACCTCCTCCTCCTCGACGATCTCGGGCTCCGGACGGCGCCGTCGCCACCAGCCGATCGCGAGCACCGCAGGTAGGACGAGGACGAGCAGTGCGGCGCCGATGAGCCCGGCGCCGAGCACGGTCGGCGAGACGCGGTAGTCCGGCTCCGGGAGCGGCGCGACGCTCGACTTGAACACGAATCCGAACGAGGGGACGTCGCTCTGCTTGATCCGCGACACGGACACGAGCTCGGGCCAGGTCGCCCGCGTCAGCGTGCGCGTCTCGCCCTCGTCCTCGTAGAGCACCTCGGCGGCCGGCAGGTCGAACGTGCGTCGCTCGCCGCGCCCCGTCTCCGCGTCGCCGGCGGCGCTCGGGAGGATCTCCGGGATACACGCGATGCGCAGGCAGCGGAGGAGCCACTCGTAGCGGAGCTCGGTGAAGCGTCCGCGGTCGGTGCGGTTCGTCGCCGCCGCCTTGACGTCGTAGGGGAGGAACTTCGTCTGCAGGCGGACCCGGTCCGGGTCGAGGTGGTCGCGGTCGACGAGGATGTCGACGCGCGCGACGACCGGTTCCGCGAAGAGGTGGACCGTGGGCGTGAGCGAGCCCTGCGCCGAGACCTGGCGTCCGAGCGGCAGCTCGCCCGCCTCGTCCGAGCCTCCCGCGCAGCCGGCCGTGAGCAGAAGCAGCGCCGCGAGCGGAGCCAGCGCCCTCACGCGCGGCCCCGCGTGAAGAGCCGCCGGTCGGCCCACGTCAGGAACGCGAACGCGACGGCCCTGCGGTCGTGAGAGGACAGGACGACGGGATCGAGGTCGAGGGCACGGAGGCCGCGGACGAGCTCCGCATGGCGACGCTCGTTCTCGTCCCGCCGCGCCTCGCACTCTGCGGCGGGGATGCGGACGACCGTCACCTTCCCGGTCTCGGGATCGGCGAACGGCACGACCGCGCCGCTCACGTCCGGGAAGCTCTGCTCCCAGACCGCGTCCTGGACAACGACCGGGACGATCTCCCAGCGCCGCTCGAGCGCCCACAACCAGGTGCTGCGGGACGGCGGAGCCAGGAAGTCGGAGACGACGAAGACGAAGCTGCCGGCGGGAAGGTCGCGGCGCTGCTCGACGAGGTGCCGCAGCCCGCGTTCGAGCGTGTTCGCGGGAGCCGTGAACTCCTCGTCGTCCTCCGCGAGCGTGTGCTGCTGCGAGCTGCGGGGCGGAAGCCAGCGTGCGCCTCCCTTCGTCTCGTCGAAGTAGCCGAGGAGCCCGCGGGCCGCGACGGCGCTGTCGCCGATGAGGCGGGTCGCCTCCCGCAGCGCGACCGGCTTCTGGAGCCACGGCCACTCCTCCCCGAAGACGGACATCGACGGACGGCGGTCGGCGACCACGACGACGCGCGGCGCCTCCTCCGCGTAGTGCTCGCGGACGATGAACTCCTCCGACCCGCGCGCGAGCGAGAGCCGCGCGGATGCGTTCCAGTCGATCTTGTCGACGTCGTCGCCGGGCTCGTACGGCCGCGAGCTGGCGACGTCCGACCCGAGACCGCGGCGAAGGCTGTGCAGCCCGCCGAACGGGAGGCCGAGCACCCGCCGGCGCGGGATCAGCGGGAAGGTCGCGCTCAACCCGCGGCTGCGACGACGGTGGCTTCGAGCTCCTCGCCCGGACGCGGCGCGAGGGCCATGCACTGCTCGCGAAAGCGCGTGGACGCCTTTGTCCACCCGATCTCGCGCGCCTCCGCGACGAAGCTCGGAGTGAAGACGATCCGGTGCATGACGACCGGAAGGAAGAGCTGCTCGACGTCCACCGGCGTCACGAAGTCGCGGCCGTTCAGGAGCGCCCAGGAGCGGGTCGCACGCTCGAGCGCGAGGCTTCCGCGCACGGAGGCGCCGATCGCGACTCCGTCCGCCCGGCGAGTCGCCCGCACGAGCCGGATCACCCAGCGGCGGATGAGCGGGTCGATGTAGACGTCGTGTACGGCGTCGCGGAGCGCGTGCGCCTCGGCGAGGCTGACGGCCGGGCGCAGGCGGCGGAGTGGATGCTCGCGGAGCTGGTCCTCCACGATCTGCAGCTCCTCGTCCTCGCCCGGGTAACCGAGCGCCGTCCGCAGGAAGAAGCGGTCGAGCTGGGCCTCCGGGAGCGGGAACGTCCCCTCCTGCTCGATCGGGTTCTCGGTCGCGAGCACGAGAAACGGCTCGGGGAGCTGCCTCGTGACGCCGTCGATCGTCACCTGCTGCTCGGCCATGGCCTCGAGGAGCGCCGACTGCGTCTTCGGCATCGCCCGGTTGATCTCGTCCACGAGGACGACGTTCGCGAACACCGGACCGGGTCGGAACTCGAAGTCGCGCTCACGTTGGTCGAAGACCGAGAGGCCGGTGACGTCCGTCGGCTGCAGGTCGGGCGTGCACTGGACGCGTGCGTTCGTCGCGCCCTCGATCGAGCCGGCGATCGCGCGGGCGAGGATCGTCTTCGCCGTCCCCGGCACGTCCTCGAGCAGCACGTGACCCCCGCAGAGGAGCGCCGAGAGCACGAGCTTGATCTCCTCCCGCTTGCCGAGGACGACGGTCTCGATGTTGTCGAGCAGTCTCGCGGCGAGCGCGGCCGAGGCCGACGGTGCGCTCGTCGCCATCAGAAGCAGCCCCGCGCGGTGAAGAGACGCGCTCGCCCGTTGTCCGCGACGTCCGCGTAGACGAGCGGCCGTCCCGCCGTTGTTCGCACCATGATCTCTCCCTTCTCGAGTCGACCGATCGCCTGGTACGTGGCGCCCCTGCCGATCAGCTTCAGCGTGGCCGGCCGCAGGAAGCGCCCTCGCACTCGGACGAGCACGGTCTTCGCCGGGAAGCACTGCGCCTCCGAGCCGTAACTCGGGGCGTAGCCGCCCGAGAGCCCATTGGGCGAGAACGCCACCGCTGCCCGCGTGGGCTTGCACAGCTTCGCGTCGAAGCCGAGGCCGCCCGTCCCCGTCGACGGCCGACGCGAACCGGCAGTGACGCCGGCGAGGGTCGGCTCGAAGTTCTGAGACGTCGGGAGGGGGTTTGCCGGCGTCGTGACGTACGCCGCCGCGAGATGCTGTTGCTGCTGCGTCACCCCCTGCGCCCGTGCAGTCGCGAGCAGCAGCCTGGCGCCGGCCTTGTAGCCCGTCTGGCACGCGAGCGTGCGGTCGATGACCTTCGCTGCGGCGCCGGCGGTCGTCGAGCTCGGCGTCAAGGGCGCGGCCCGCTGTGCGACTCGCGCCTCCTGGCGGGACCGCTCGACGACGAGCCGGTCGAGCTGGCGCTGTGTCGCCTCGAGCAGCGACTGAGCCGGCCTTCGTGAGCCGAAGTAGATCTGGAGGTCGACGGCGTACCCGTTCACGGCCCCGCGAAGCTGGTACTGGCCGAGCGGTCGCCCCGGGCGCACCTGCGTGCCGTACTCGATGTACGGATCGGCGTCGCGCAGGCGCAAGGGGAGCTGTCGGACCGGGAACTGCGAGTCCGGCTCTGCGCCCTCCTCCTGAGGCGAGAACGTCGCGAAGATGACCGCGCCCTTCTGCGGAAGCGCGAGCAGCGTCTCGTAGGGGAGCCCGTCCACCTCGTCGCGTTGCAACGGAACGTTCGCCAGGATCGCGAACGACGGGCGGACGAGCGTCGGCTCGCGGCCCGTGGCGAGCACTGTCCAGCCACGCTCGGGCAGGAACCCGAGCCCGACCGGATTCCCCGCAGCGGTGCCGCTTGGCGTGAGCGTGCCGAGCCCGAACCCGAGCGCACTCCCCACGACGAGCGCGCCTGCAGCAACGGTCCCGGTCACCCGAAGCCCGGATCGCGAAGGCCGAGGCGAGCGCCTTGGCCGCGGCACCGGCGGACCTTCGTGTGTCTCCAGGAGCCTTGCGATCTCGTCGAGGTCGACGAACGGTTCCTTGTCAGCAGGCATCTGCGGTCTCCTCCAGGCTCGGTGTCGACGCCGTCGGGGCGAAGCCGGACTCGCCGAGCGAGGCGGCGAGCCGCTTCCGGGCGTCGTAGAGGTTGGACTTGACCGTGCCGAGCGAGCAGCCGAGCGCCTCCGCCGTCTCCGCCTCCGTGAGGCCCGCGTGGAGCCGGAGCACCGCGGTTGCGCGGAGCTTCGGCGGCAGGCGGTCGAACGCCTCCTTGAGCGCGGCGGAGCGACCGTCGGCCGGTTCGGCCGCGAGCTCCGGGTCGCCCGCCGTCGAGCGGCGGAGCGACAGGTAGCGCTCCCGGCGGGCGATCCTGATCGCCCGCCTCGTGGTCACGCGCAACGCCCAGGCCCTGACGGCTTCCGGAGCCCGCAAGGAGCGGATGCCGCGCGTGAGATCGAGCAGCGCCTCCTGCGCGGCGTCCTCTGCCGCCCAGGAGCCGGAGCCCACGATCAGGCGTGACGTCCGGACGACCACCGGCTCGAGCTCGCGGAGCAGCTCTTCGAGCGCCTCCGGCTCACCGGCGACGGCTCGACGGGCGAGACGGACGAGAACGTCGTCGTCGTGCACGGTCACCTGGGAAGAGCCGACCGGGGGCGAGAAGGTTGGGTCGCGGACGAGGACCGGAAGGCCCGTCACGTGCGCAGCGGTTTGCTCGTGCTCGCCACGTAACACGGTTTCGCCTGCGTGGACGAGAGGGTCGCCCGGAGCATCGTCCCCTTCGGGACCGCCAGCCGGAACCGGGCCTCGGAGACGCTGACGATCCCGGTGCTGCTCACGGAGTCGGTGAGAACGACCTGCCTCACGGGACGCCACTTGCCGCTAGCCCGCCGCTCGATCTGGACGCGCTTCCGCCAGAAGCTCCGCTTGGCCGTCACCGAGACCACGAGGCGCGCTCCCGAGCGCTGGCGCACGAGCGCGACGTTCGCGCCCTGGCGAATCGTCACCTGCCCGCTCGTCGCGTTCCTCCAGCGCGCGCGATAGATGGACGTGATCCCGGTGCCCACTGGCGTCGTCCAGCCGCCGCCCGCGGACGGATGGAGCTCGACGAACGTCTGGAAGAAGCCGCTGCCGCACTCCTTGACCTCGACCACCACGACGTCGTCGTGCCCCGCTCCCTCGGCCGCGCCGAAGAGCGTCGCGTTCTGGGCCCAGCCGACCGTGGTGGGGCGCGCGAAGATCGTGACCCGCTGCTCGACCGCGCCGCCGGCATCGCGCGTCGTGAGCGCCGCTGCCGCAACGGCCGCCAGGAGGAGCATGAGGGCGCAGAGCCGCATCAGTCGGGGAAGCAGCTAGGGGACACGAAGATGCGCGACTTCCCGGACTCGAAGACCTCTGCGTACGAGAGCGTCTTGCCGCCCGGCGTCGCGACGACGAGCTTCGCGGACTTGACCGGCACCGTCGTCCGCAGGAAGCCGCGGTACGTGGTCAGCGGGCTCTTGGCCGCGACGACGGCTCGCACCCGCACGACGACCCGCCGACCGGGCTGACAGTCCCAGCGATCCTCGAACGGCCCGACGGCGCCTCCACCGAGGCCCTTCCTCGAGAACGGGATGCGCTTCGGGCTCGTACGGCAGTGCGTCCGGCTGACCGCGACGGTGCCCCAGCTACGCATCGGGAAGGTGAACCCGGGGAGCGTCGAGACGACGGTCGCCTCTGCGGACGGCGTACCGGCGACGACCCAGACCAGATTGTCGTCCACCGCCGTCGCGGCAGCGCCCGTAATCGTCGTCCGCACCGCCGCCAGCGCGGGGCTGTTCCAGCTCGACCCGCGGCGACCGCTTCCTCCGCGCGCGAGCGTGTCGACCTGGCGCACGCCGCCGACGAGCGCGGGCACGCACGTGACCGTTCGGTCGACGACTCCCGGCGCCGAGGGCACGGTCCTGGCGGCGGGCTTCCTCGGAGCCGTGCTGGAAGTACTCGAGGTACGCCGAACGACGACGCCCGCGAGCTGCCGGCCGGCCTCGGCGAGCAACGACAGAGACGGCCTCGGCGTCCCGAAGTAGATGTGCACGGTGACGTCGTGGCGCCTGATCTGGCCGCGGATCTCGTACTGCGCGAGCGGCTCCTCCGGGCGGAGCTGCGTCCCGTATCGGATCGGCGTCGCGTCGTTGATCCCGAGCGGAAGCTCGAGGTCCGCCGTGACCCTGCTCGAGACCGGCACGGCGCTCGGCCTCGTGAAGCTCGCCACGATGACGATGCCCCTCGGAGGGAGCTTGAGCAAGGTCGCGTACGGGAGGCCGGAGGGATCTGCGACGCCCGCGACCTGGTCCTCGCGGTCGAGCGGCACGTTCGAGGCGACAGCGACGGTCTGGTAGATCTCGCCGTTCTCGCCCCCCGTCTGGAACGCGTACCAGCCCGATTCCGGGAGGAACCCTAGGCCGATCGGCCCTCGCGAGGCCGTGACGGTCGGCGCGCCCACGGAGCCGATGCCGACGGCGATGACTGCGGCGAGCACGAGGCTCGCGCTCAGGAGAGCGGCGACACGAGCCCGACGGGGTCGCCCCCGCCGTGCTGTCGCGAGCGCAGCCGAGCGGGCGCGCTCCGTCGACTCCTCCTCCGGGCCCGGGAGCGTCCCGCGCGCGTCGCCGAGCAGGCGCTCGAGGTCGTTCTCAGACGACATGCTGCTCCTCGAGGACAGCACGCAGCTCTTCCTTCGCCCGTGCGAGGCGCGAGGCGACGGTACCGACCGGCAGCCCGAGCACGCCCGCGATCTCCTCGAGCGGCAGGTCGAGCCAGTAGTGGAGCACGATGACGACACGCTTGCCGGCGCCGAGTGCCGCCACGGAGTCGGCGACGGCCCAGAGCCGAAGGTCCTCGTCCGCGGTCTCGCCGATCGACCACGTGTGGAACGTCGTCTCCTCGTCCGAGAGCACCTCGACCCTGCGTCGGCGCCGCAACTGGTCGACCGCCCGGTTGATCGCGATCCGCTTCAGCCACGGCCCGAACGGCCGCGTCTCGTCGAAGCGGTCGAGAGCGCCGAACGCCTTCTCGATCGCCTCCTGCGCCGCGTCGTCCGCGAGCCCGCGATCGGCGGTGACCGCGTACGCCGAGCGCCAGGCGTGCAGCCAGTAGCGGTCGAAGAGCGCCTCGACAGCCTCGTCCGAGCCCTTGCGGGCAAGGGCGATGAGCTCCGTATCGGGACGGCGTCGCACCTGCTGCTTCCTCTACGCGGGAACCCTGCCGGATCTATCCCTCGCGCCGCCAGGGTGCTCCTGCCAGCGGGGAGTCGACGACTGAGAGTTGATCGGCCGGACGTAGCCTGTTTGGATTACACGAGCGGCCCCGGCTGTGTATCCCCCGGACAGGTACGCCAGGCTGTCCAGCGCCGGGGCCGCGCCGGATTCAGACGGTTAGGTCGTGCGCCTACCGGGTACCGGTGAGACATCCCACAGCGCGCGGGCTGCCTGACGGCCTTCGTGGATCCCCCTCCCCGAGCGAAGGTCAGCGTTTTCCCGGAGGGAGGCGGCCCGCGTCTCGGCGTCGCGCGCGCCCACGGCCGGGGCCTCGACTATGCAGACGGGCCTCCTGAACTCGCACACCCCTGCTATTTCGACGTTTCTTCGTACTGGGAGCGCCACGATGTGCCCGTCCTCGTCGACCGAAGCGTCACGAGCTTCCATGTGTCCTCGAGGGAGATGGTAATCGGGGCATGGCCGCCACGGCTCACTGTGCCCGCACAGCTCGGCGGTCGAGCCACAGCGCTTGACACATCCGCCACTATCTGAGAGCGTCGCCGCCGACGTGCTAACTGCGGCACTGATGCACGCGCGGTTCGGGATGCGGCTCGGATGATGGCTCGAGCCTGCTCATCGCTCGCAGCGCTCGCCCTCGCGACGAGCATCCTCGGTGCCACGGCTGCCGTCAGCGGAAGCGAGAGCGCGACGGCTCGATCCTCTGCGTCCGCCGATCTCTACCTCGTCTTCCTCCTGAACGGGCAACCCATCCCGGTCGGGTTCAGCGGCCGCACGTTCACGGTCTCGTCGACGAACATCCGGCTGGGAGTCCAGCTCCTGAGCAATGGCCCGGAGGCCGCATCGGGCTCCTTCCGTCTCGAGCTCCCATCCGGGGTCCGTTGGGAGACGCCGCCACCGGCGAGCGAGGGCTGCTCGGGCGACGCGATCGTCACGTGCGACACCGGAGAGCCGATTCCACCGCCTCCTCCCGCGGCTACGGGGTTCGGATGGAATCTCGGCGTCGTGATCGCCCAGGGCCCCGGCACGTACGCGTTTCGTGTGGAAATATCCGGGTCCTCGGCCACGGACCCCGACGCGACGAACAACGCGATCACCGTGAACGTCGCAGTGCAGCCCGCCGGCGGTGGCGGAGGCGGTGGCGGCTCGGCGGGGGCAATCGCGAGCGCCGCGAAGGTCACGCCCGCGAAGCCGAAGGCAGGGGCGACCGTCGTCGCGACCGTGCGCGTGACGGCCGGCGGAGCACCGGTACGGCCGACAGCCGTCGCGTGCCGCGCGACGCTCGGCGGCGGGACGCTCAGGGGTACTCCGAGAGCCGCCTCTGGTCGCGCGACCTGCGCGTACCGGACTCCGAAGGCAGGGAAGGGGAAGACGCTCAAAGGCGCAGTCTCCTTCAGCGCTGGTGAGAAGCGCTTCACGAAGCGCTTCGCTGCGAAGCTCGGCTAGCCAAGCGCTAGCAGCCGCAGCAACTAGTGCCACCGGTAGCGCCGCAGGGTGAGCATTTCTGGGCATCCCCGACACGCACGACCCGCAAGGTTGAGCCCAAGACCGCACAATCGCGCGAGTGACAGTGGGCCCGCCTGGACTCGAACCAGGGACCAACCGATTATGAGTCGGCTGCTCTAACCAGCTGAGCTACGGGCCCGCGCCGAGGAGGGTATCGCGCAGCCCCGGAGACGGCTCTCCGACGGGGATCGTGCCGCTCTTGTCAGAATGTGCCCCGGCCGTGGAGACGTTTCAGTACGAGGCACACCTGCGCACCGCCGGCGGGCTGACCGTGACCGACATCACCGACGAGGTGCAGGAGGCCGTCAACCAGAGCGGCATCAGCGACGGCATCTGCTGTGTCTACTCGCCGCACACGACCTGCTCCGTCCGCGTGAACGAATGGGAGCGCGGCTTCCTCGAAGACTTCGCCGTCCTGCTCAGGCGCCTCGTGCCGTCGGAGCACTACTACGCGCATGACGACTGGGACCGGCGCACGGAGAACGTGTGCCCGGAGGACATGGAGGCGTCGAACGGCCACGCGCACTGCATGTCCATGCTCCTCGGCCCGGCGGGCGAGTCGATTCCCGTGCGCGGCGGCGAGCTCCAGCTCGGCCAGTGGCAGCGCGTCCTCTTCCTCGAGCTCGACCGGGAACGGGATCGCCGCTGGACCGTGCAGGTCGTCGGCGTCTGACCTATTCCGGCGTGACGTAGGCGGCGGTCAGGCCGCCGTCGACGACGAACGTCGCGCCGTTCACGAACGACGACTCGTCGCTCGCGAGGAAGAGCGCGGCGTTCACGATCTCCCGCGGCTTCCCGAGCCGGCCGGTGGGCCAGTGGACCTGGCGCCGTTCGAACGCCGTCTGGTCGCCGCCGTAGATCGCGAGCAGGAGCGGTGTCTCGACCGGGCCCGGGCAGAGCGCGTTCACGCGCACGCCCTGGCGCGCGAACTGGACGGCGAGCTCGCGGCTCATCGATAGCACCGCGCCCTTCGAGGCCGTGTACGAGATCTGCGACGTCGCCGCGCCGAGCAGGGCCACGAACGAGGCGACGTTGATGACCGAGCCTCCACCCCGCTCCAGCAGTCGCGGGATCCCGTGCTTGCAGCAGAGGAAGACGCCCTTCGTGTTCACGTCCTGGACGCGCTCCCAGGCGTCGACGGTCGTGTCGAGGACCGACGCGTCGTCGCCGGGCGAGATCCCCGCGTTGTTGTAGAGGACGTCCACACCGCCGAAGCGCTCGGCCGTCTCCGCGTACAGCGAGCGCACCTCGTCCTCGTCGGCGACGTTCACACGCAGGGCGAACGCGTCGCCGGAGCAGAGCGAGACCGTCTCCTCCGCGGCGCCGAGATCGACGTCCGCGACGCAGACCTTCGCGCCCTCGCCCGTGAAGACGACGGCCGCCTCGCGGCCCATGCCGCCGCCCGCCCCGGTGATGACGCAGACCTTCCCGTCGAGTCGATCCCCCATGCTCACTCCTCCGTCGAGATGAAGACGCTCTTGAGCTCCGAGTAGCCGTCGAGCGCCTCGAGGCCGAGCTCGCGGCCGAAGCCGGACTGCTTGAACCCTCCGAAGGGCGTCTGTACGCGCACCGACGAGTTCGCGTTCACCGAGAGCACACCGGTCTCGAGCGCGCGCGCAACGCGCAGCGCGCGGGCGCCGTCCCTCGTCCAGATGGACCCGGAGAGCCCGAACGGCGTGTCGTTCGCGATCCGGATCGCATCCGCCTCGTCCTCGAACGGGATGACCGCCGCCACGGGCCCGAAGACCTCTTCGCGGGCGATGCGGTCGTCATTCGACGCCTCGACGATCGTGCACGGGTACCAGTAGCCCGGCCCGTCCGGGACGTCGCCCCGAAAGGCCGGCTCCCCGTCGACGAACGACGCGACCTTCTCGCGATGGTCGGCCGAGATGAGCGGCCCCATCTCGGTCGACTCCTCGGCCGGATCGCCGACCTTGACGTTCCCGGTCGCTCCGACGAAGAGGTCGAGGAACCGGTCGTAGACGGAGCGCTCGACGAGCACCCGCGAGCGGGCGCAGCAGTCCTGGCCCGCGTTGTCGAAGACGGCGTACGGCGCGGCCGCGGCAGCGCGTTCGAGATCGGCATCCGCGAAGACGACGTTCGCCGACTTGCCTCCGAGCTCGAGCGTCACGCGCTTGATCGTCCCGGCGGCGCCCTGCATGACCTGGCGGCCCACCTCCGTCGACCCTGTGAAGCCGATCTTCGCGACGTCGGGGTGCTCGACGAGCCGCTGACCGACGATCGAGCCCTTCCCGACGAGGACGTTCACCACGCCCTCGGAGAGCCCCGCCTCGAGGCAGAGCTCGGAGAGGCGAACCGCCGAGAGCGGCGTCAGCTCGGCCGGCTTGAGGACGACAGTGTTCCCGCACGCGAGCGCCGGCCCGAGCTTCCAGCTCGCGATGTTGAGGGGGAAGTTCCAGGGCACGACGAGACCGACGACCCCCAGCGGCTCGCGGAAGGTCGCCGCGACTCCGCCGGCGACGGGGATCGTGTCCCCGCGGTGCTTGTCGACCGCCCCCGCGTAGAAGTGGAAGACCTGCGCCACCATCCCGACCTCGCCGCGGGCACCGGCGATCGGCTTGCCTACGTTCCGAGACTCGATCTGCGCGAGCTCGTCCGCGTTCTCCTCGACGAGCGCCGCGAGCCGCCGCAGCAGGCGCCCGCGATCCGCCGGCGTGACCGCGTTCCAGGCGGGAAAAGCTGCCCGCGCTCGGGCGACCGCCTCGTCGGCCTCGTCCACTCCCGCCTGCTCGAGCTCGGCGATCGGCTCCTCCGTCGCGGGATTGAGGACGGTCAAGGTCATCAGAGACCGCGGCCCTGCCTGATGCGATAGAAGCCGTACACGATCCAGGACAGGATCGGCACGAGCAGGAGCGCCGCGATCCACAGTGCCTTGCCTGCGCTGCTCAGCTCGGGGTTCCGCAGCACGTCCGCGATGAAGAGAACGGACAGCACGACGTAGATTGCGAGGCCTCCCCAGTACACACGCTCCTCCTCTTGTCGGTTGCGGAGCGAGCCTAACGGCCGTCGCGCTCGGCGCGGAACGCACGCGCCTCGGCGACGAGGTTCTCGAAGAGCGCCTCGTCCTCACCGGCCTCGGGATGCCACTGCACGCCGAGGGTGAACCGCTTGGACGGGTCCTCGACGCCCTCGACCGTGCCGTCCGACGCCCAGGCGGCGCCGACGAGCCCGTCTCCGATCCGGCCGAGCCCCTGGTGGTGATGCGAGGTGACGTCGGGGCGCGCGCCGACGATCTCCGCGAGGCGCGTTCCCTCCTTCACCTCGATCGGGTGCTCGACGAACGTGCCCGGTGCCTGCTTGTGAACGTCCGATCCGAGCGTCTCCGGGAGATGCTGGACGAGGTCGCCGCCGCGGGCGATGTTCAGCAACTGGACGCCGCGGCACACGGCGAGCATCGGCACGTCTCGCTCGAGCGCTCCCCGCAGGAGCGCGAGCTCGCCTCGGTCGCGGCGCGCCTGCGGCGCGTCCGTCTCCGGATGGGCATCCGCCCCGTAGAGCGCGGGATCGACATCGGCCCCGCCCGAGAAGACGATGCCGTCGAGCAGATCGAGGGTCTCGTCCACCCCGTCCTCGCTCGGCGGGATGAGGATGGCGCGCCCGCCCGCACGCTCCACCGCGTCGACGTAGTCGAGCGGGATGAGGGCCGCCGGCAGGTGCCAGGCGCCCCAGCTCGCATCCTGGGCGTAGGTCGTGATCCCGATGACCGGGCGCGTGCTCGTCACCGGGCGGACGTTACCGCGCTCACCCGCGCTCGAAGTAGCGCCGACGCTCCCAGTCCGTGACGTACTTGTCGAAGAGCGCCTGCTCTGTGCGCGCGTAGTTCAGGTAGTGGTCGACGACCTGGTCGCCGAAGGCGGCCCGCGCGACCGAGCCCGCCTCGAGTGCGGCAGTCGCCTCGCGCAAGGTCGACGGGAACCGCTTCGCGTCCGACTCGTACGCGTTCCCCTCGAGGCCCGGAGGCAGCTCGAGCTCCGACTCGAGCCCGTGCAGGCCGGCCGCGATGATCGCCGCGAAAGCGAGGTACGGGTTCACGTCGCCCCCCGGGATCCTCGTCTCGACGCGCTTCGCCGCGCCGTGCCCGACGATCCGGAACCCGCACGTGCGGTTGTCCTTGCCCCACGCGAGCGTCGTCGGCGCCCAGCTTCCCGCCGCGTAGCGCTTGTACGAGTTGACGGTCGGCGCGAGGAAGAGCGCGAGCTCCTCGAACGCCGCGATCTGACCCGCGAGGAAACGGTCGAAGAGCGCGTCGTCGTCTGCGAACGCGGGCGCACCGTCGCGGAAGAGCGAGGCGTGGACGTGGCACGAGTTCCCGATCCAGGACTCGAACGGCTTCGCCATGAAGGTGATCGAGCAGCCGTTCGAGAACGCGATCTCCTTCGCCCCGTTCTTGTAGATCGAGTGGTTGTCGGCCATGCGAAGCGCGTCGGCGAAGCGGAAGTTGATCTCGTGCTGTCCCGGCCAGGCCTCGCCCTTCGAGGTCTCCACCCTGATCCCCGCGCCGTGCATCCCGTTCCGGATCTGGCGGATCAGGTCCTCGTCGTAGGTCGCGGCGAGGATGTGGTAGTCGAGGATGTACGGGACCGAGGGCGTGAGGTCCTCGTAGCGCTGGGCGTGCGCCTCCTCGAAGGACTCGCGCAGGAGGTAGAACTCGAGCTCGGAGCCGAGCATCGGCTCGAGCCCCAGCGCCGCAGCCCGCTCGACCTGGGCGCGTAGCACCTGGCGCGGGGAGGGCTCGACGGGCGAGCCGTCGTGCCACTGGACGTCGCAGAGCACGAGCGCGGTCGCCTCGAGCCACGGGATCCTGCGCAGCGTGCCGAGATCCGGCGTGAGCACGAAGTCCCCGTAGCCCTGCTCCCAGCTCGCGATCGCGTAGCCCGGGATCGGGTCCATCTCCATGTCGAGGGCCAGCAGGTAGTTGCAGCCCTCGACCTCGTGGCCGGCGCCGACTTCCTCGACGAAGAACTCGCCGTGCAACCGTTTGCCGAGCAGCCGCCCCTGCATGTCCGTGAACGCCACGATGACGGTGTCGATCGCGCCGGTCTCGACGTCGCTCGTCAATTGCTCGAGGGTCAGCATCGCGGCGATCCTAGTCGCGTTTGCCGGGTTGTTGACATGTCATCGATCAGGTGGAGGTAATAGCGCCGCACGGAACCATGTCGAGCCCGAGGGGGTGTCTATGAGCAGCGGTCCAGGAACGCCCAGCCATCAGACGTCGGAGGACGAACGGATCCTCCACAGTCTCGGATACGCCCAGGAGCTCTTTCGCGCGATGGGCGGCTTCAGGAACTTCGCGATCTCGTTCACGATCATCTCGATCCTCGCGGGCTGCCTGACGTCGTACTTCGTCGCCTTCGAGCGCGGCGGCCCCGTCGCGGTCACCTGGGGCTGGCTGCTCGTCGGGCTCATGAGCACGATCATCGCGCTGTCCATGGCGGAGATCGCCTCCGCGTACCCGACCGCCGGCGGCCTCTACTACTGGGCCTCGAAGCTCGGCAGCCCCGGCTGGGGCTGGGCGACGGGCTGGTTCAACCTCATCGGCCAGGTCGCGGTCACGGCGGCGATCGGCTACGGCCTCGCCACGTTCGCGACGATCCTGTTCGACTTCTGGTTCAGCTACACGACGCGGATGGACGACTGGTTCGGCGCATCTCCGAACTTCTCGATCTACGTCATGTACGCGCTGTTCCTCGGACTCGCCGTGCTCATCAACATGTTCGACATCCGGATCACGTCCGGGCTGAACATGATCTCCGCCTGGTGGCACATGCTGGGCGTCGCGTTCATCGTCGGCGTGCTCATCATCGTCCCCGACCAGCACCAGTCGCTGTCGTACGTCTTCACGGAGACGGTGAACGCCTCCGGCTACGGGAACGGGACGACCTCCTGGTCGAACCCGGCCATGTGGTTCGTGTTCGGCCTCGGTCTGCTCATGGCGCAGTACACGATCACGGGCTTCGACGCGTCCGCCCACACCGCCGAGGAGACGAAGGCGGCGTCGCGCATGGCCGCGACGGGCATGTGGACGTCGGTGTTCGCGTCGGCGGTCTTCGGCTTCATCCTGCTCGTGGCCGTGACCGCGGCAATCCCTTCCACGGAGGGCGCGCTCGAGAACATCGGCGCGGTCGTGCCGTGGATCTGGGCCGAGTCGATGAGCCAGAACTGGTCGGAGGCCCTGCTCTTCATCTGCGTGGTCGCGCAGTTCTTCTGCGTCACGGCGTCGGTGACCTCGGCCTCGCGGATGATGTTCGCGTTCTCGCGTGACCGCGCGGTGCCGGGCCATCCGCTGTGGCGTCGCGTCGCACCGAACCGCGTCCCACGCTGGTCGGTTCTCGGTGTCGCGTTCTTCGCGGCCGTCCTCATGATCCCGGCGATCTGGAACTACCTCGTCGGCTACGCCGTCGGGACCGCGATCGCCGTCATCGGCCTCTACATCGCCTTCATCCTCCCCGTCTGGCTCAGATGGCGGAAGGGCGACTCCTGGGACGAGCCGAGGGCCTGGAGCCTCGGACGGCACTACAAGTGGGTCGACGCGATCGCGATTCTCTGGGTCGCGATCATCACGATCCTCTTCGTCTTCCCGCTGTACAAGGCCGGCCTCCCGTGGGAGGACGACTTCTCGTGGGAGCTGACGAACTACGCAGTCCTGTGGTTCGCGGCGATCGGCCTCATCTTCGGCGGCTGGTGGTTCCTGTCCGCGAAGAAGTGGTTCAAGGGCCCGGTGCGCATGGGCACGGAGGAGGAGCTGCAGCGGCTCGAGCAGGAGCGGGCCGGTCAGTACCAGCTACCGACCGAGGCGTCGTAGAGTCTCCCTGGATCGGGCTTCGAGGGGCGCCGCGAGGCGCCCCTCGTCTTTCTCAGGCCGCGACTGCAGCCCGGAAGACCGGCTCGGCCGCGGTGCGCTCGAGCCGCTCGAAGTGCTGCGAGGCGTACGCATCGAAGTCGAACTCGAGTGTGGACACCGCGCGCTGGACGACGCCCCACATCGCCTCGCGGAAGTCGGACATGAAGCGCATGAGCTCGAGCGCGGCCACGTCCTCCTCGCGGAGCTCCCCGGCGTAGGCCCGGAGCAGCGCCTCCCGCTCGCTGCTCGCGAGCTCGTGGTTGATCGAGAAGTTCGCGAGGTCGAAGAAGCGGTCGCCCATCCCCGCGTACTCCCAGTCCACGATCCGGATCGTCGTCCCCGCCTCGAGGAAGTTCGCGTTCAGGAGGTCGTTGTGGCACGGCACCGCCGGAGCGTCCGAGCGCCGCCCCTCGATCTCCTGCGCGATGCGGTGTGCCCACTCGTAGGCCGCAGGGACCTCACCTCCACGCGCGAGCGCGGTCTCGCGATAGGCCTCGACGACCCGGAACGAGTCGAAGCGACCCCGCAGCGGCGGGCCGTCGTGGAAGGCGCGTAGCGCATGGGCGACCCGCGCCAGCACCTCCGGCTCGCGGATGCGCTCCACAGGCGGGATCGCGCCCTCGATGAAGCGCGTGACGAGCCAGCCCTCGGGCTCGACGAAGTCGACGACCTCGGGCCCGATCCCGACCGCAGCCGCCGCCCGCGTCGCCTCCAGCTCGACGTGCCGGTCGATACCGAGGAGATCCGTGTCCTTCCCGGCAATGCGGAGAACGTACGTCTCGCCGTCGACCTCGACCCTCGCATTGTGGTTCGTGATCCCGCCGCCGAGCGGCTCGAAGCGCGCCCCGCGTCCCGGCCACACACGTTCGACCGCGGCGGCCAGATCAGCCGAGCGACGCTCGCTCATGCGCGGACGCGCTCGCCGGCAGGGTCGTACAACGGCTCCGCGGCCACGACCCCCGGTATCCACTCGCCGAAGATCTCGACCGCAACCTCGGCGCCCACGTCGTGCTCGGCCGGCAGGTACGCGTACGCGATGGAGCGCTCCACCGTGTAGCCGTAGCCGCCGCTCGTGACCCGCCCGACGAGAGCGTCGCCGACGCGCACGGGCTCGGAGCCGAGCGCGACGGCACGCGGATCGTCCAGCACGAGGCAGCGCAGGAGCCGGGCGGGCTGCGGCGCGGCCGCCAGCGCCTCGCGACCGACGAAGTCGCCCTTGTCGAGCTTCACCGCGAAGCCGAGGCCTGCCTCGTACGGCGTGTCCTCCGGCGTGATGTCCGCGCCCCACACCCGGTAGCCCTTCTCGAGCCGGAGCGAGTCGATCGCCTTGTACCCGCCGGCGGCGAGCCCGTGCTCGCGACCCGCTTCCCAGAGCACGTCCCAGAGCCGGAGGCCGTACTCGGACGGGCAGTAGAGCTCCCAGCCGAGCTCGCCGACGTACGTCACGCGCAGCGCGAGGCACGGCACGGGCCCGACGGCCAGCTCCTGGCCAGTCATGTACGGGAACGCGCCGTTCGAGAGATCCGCCGTCGTGAGCGGCTGCAGCAGGTCGCGCGCACGCGGCCCCCAGAGCCCGAAGCAGGCGAGCGCGGACGTGCGATCGGCGACGTGCACGGAGCCGTCGTCGGGAGCGTGCTGCCGGATCCACGCGAGGTCGTGCTGGCCGAAGGCCGTGCCGGTCACGATCCGGAAGCCGTCCTCGGCGAGACGAGTGACGGTGAAGTCGCACTCGATGCCGCCGCGCGGGTTGAGCATCTGCGTATACGTGACCGCCCCGACCCCGCGGGCCGCGCGGTTCGCGCAGAGCCGCTCGAGGTAGTCGGCCGCGCCCGGTCCGGACACGTCGATCTTCGCGAAGGACGTCTCGTCGAAGATCGCGACCGCCTCGCGGCACGCCATGTGCTCGGCTCCGATCGCAGGCGACCAGTGCTTTCCCGCCCACCCGCGCGGCCGCAGCGACTCGTCTCCGCGCGCCGCATTCGGCTCGAGCCAGTTCGCCCGCTCCCAGCCCGACTTCTCGCCGAAGGCCGCGCCGAGCTCCTGGAGGCGTGCGTACGCCGGGGAGACGCGCAGCGGCCGACCGGCGCTCCGCTCGTGGCCGGGGTACTTCACGTCGTAGTACGTCTCGTAGATCTCCCGCGTGCGCGCCAGCGTGTACTCGCGGCTTCGGTACGCCGCACCGAAGCGGCGCGAGTCCATGTGCCAGACGTCGAGTGACGGCGTGCCGTCGACGATCCACTCCGCGACGAGCTTCCCCATCCCTCCGGCACCGGCGAGTCCGTGCGCACAGAACCCGGCAGCGACCCAGAACCCGCGCACGTCCGATGGGCCGAGGACGAACTCGCCGTCGGGTGTGAACGCCTCGGGCCCGTTGATCAGCCGGATCACTTCCATCTCCGCGAGACCCGGCACGCGGACCACTGCGTTCTCCATGAGCTCCTCGAAGCGTGGCCAGTCCTCGTCGAGCAGCCTCGAGTTGAAGTCGGCCGGGATCCCGTCGAGCCCCCAGGGCGCGCAGTGCCGCTCGTAGCCGCCCATGACGAGCCCGCCGGACTCGGGCCGGAAGTAGACGAGCAGCGACGGGTCGCGCATCGTCGGCATGTCCGTCGGGAGGTCCGACGGCTTCGTGATCAGGTACTCGTGGGCCATCGGCACGATCGGCACGTTGACGCCCGCGAGCGCACCGATCTCGAACGCGTACATGCCGCCGGCGTTCACCACGATCTCCGTCTCGATCTCGCCGCGGTCCGTCTCGACGCCGCGGACTGCGCCGCGCTCGAGCCGGATGCCCGTCACGAGCGTGCCGGTGTTGACCTCGGCGCCACGTCGTCGCGCACCCTCGGCGAGCGCGAGGGTGAGCTGGCTCGGGTCGACGTAGCCGTCCGTCGGCAGATAGGCGGCACCGAGCACGCCGTCGGTCGTCAGAGGCGGGAAGAGCTCCTGAGCCTGCCCCGGCGAGACGAGCTCGAGCGGGAGGCCGAACGTCTTCGCCCAGCCCGCCTGCCGCGCGATCTCCTGCATCCGCTCCTCGGACGACGCCAGGCGCAGCGAGCCGACCTCGCGCCAACCGGTCTCGAGGCCGACCTCGTCCTCGAGCGAGCGGTAGAGCTCGACCGAGCTCATCATCATCTTCGTGAGCGAAAGCGAGCTCCGGAGCTGGCCGACGAGGCCTGCGGAGTGGAACGTCGAGCCGCTCGTGAGCTCGGCCCGCTCGACGAGCACGACGTCGTCCCACCCGAGTCGCGCGAGCCAGTAGAGGATCGCGCAGCCACCGACTCCTCCGCCGACGACGACGGCGCGCGCCCGGTCTCGCATGGGGCGAGCCTAATCCGGGCCGGGGTCTCGCGAGGCGTGAGCCGCGCCTGCGAGGACAGCCGCAATTTGCACGAAGTTCGCTCTCGAGCACCCTTGATCGGACACGTCCAGTTACATACATTCGTGACTGCGCCGAGCACGGGGCGCCGGTAGGACGAAGCCCACCGAGCAGCTGTACGCGGAAGCGGAAAGCCGGTCGGGAAGGTGGACGAAAGCGTTCCCGGCTCGGCGAATTCTTGTCCGCGTTCCCGTGAGGGCCGCCGGGCTCGGCCTCTCCTTTCGCCTCCGAGGCACCTAGAGCACACGCGGCAAGTGCAAACACGTGCTGCGCGAAAAGAAAAAACCGCAAAATGCGGAAAGTTCCGATTCGGCGACCTTGACGCCCTTCCCGAGGCCCCCTAGTGTCCTGCATGCACCGAGTACGGAGCGTCCGAGGTTGATGGCCCTCCGATCGGCAGTCGCTTCGGCGGCGGTCAGTCGGGAGGCCGGACGAAGGCGCCACCGGCTCGGTGCATTTCTTCGTGGACCGGTCGCTCGATACCCCGTTTCACGCGGCGCCAGCCGCTCGACAGTGACGAAGCGGTTGCCGGAAATTGCGCACGATTCCGTTCTGGCAACGCTTGACGGCCTCCAGCCACCCTCGTAAAGTCGCGCTTGCACCGAGTACGGAGCGTCCGAGGTTGATGGCTCTCCGACGGGCAGTCGGCGCAAGCCAGCGGTCAGTCGAGGAGCCGGACGAAGACGTCACCGGCTCGGTGCATTTCTTGGTGCGGACCTAAGCCGGGCCCCCTCCGCTCCAGCACCCTCTTCTTCACGTTCTCCACCGCGGGAGCTCGCGCGTATCCTCGGCTCGTGCGCCGCCTGCTCGTCCTCGTCAGCTCGATCATCTTCGTGGACGCGATGCTCTTCACGGCGCTCACGCCCCTCGTGCCGGGCTACGCGGACGAGTTCGAGCTCTCGAAGGTCGGCGCCGGCCTCCTCGTCGCGTCGTTCGGAGCGGGTGCCCTGCTCGGCGGGATTCCCGGCGGGATCATCGCGGCCCGCTTCGGCCCCAAGCACGCGGTCGTCGGAGGACTCGTGCTGCTCGCGGCGGCGAGCTTCGCCTTCGCTCTCGCCGGTGGTCCGGTCGCGCTCGGCCTCGCCCGCTTCGTCCAGGGCCTGTCGAGCACCGTCACGTGGGCAGGAGCGCTCGCGTGGGTATCCGGGACGACACCGAAGGAGCGGCGCGGCGAGGCGCTCGGGTTCGCCTTCGGCGTGGCCGTCGCAGGCGCGATCATCGGCCCGATGTTCGGCGGCGCCGCCGACGCCATCGGGATCCGGACCTCGTTCGCCACCCTCGGCATCGTCGCGGTCGTGCTCGGCGGGCTCGCACTCTTCGCACGCGCGGCCTCGGGCCGCGAGCGCCTGACCGCGGAGGGGCTCTCACGCGCGCTCCGCGACCGGCGCTTCGTCGGCGGGCTCTGGCTGAACACGCTGCCGGCGCTCCTCTTCGGGATGCTCGTCGTGCTCGCGCCGCTCGCGCTCGACGACGCCGGCTGGTCGACCTTCGCGATCGCGGGCGTCTTCTTCGCCTCCGGCGTCCTCGAGGTCGTCCTCAACCCGCTCCTCGGACGCGTGACGGACCGCCGCGGGCGCCTCCTCCCCATCCGGATCGCCCTCACGGGCTCGGTGGTGGTCGCCGCGGCACTCGCCGTCGCGACCGAGCCGCTCCTGATCGCCGTCCTCGTCGCCGGCGCTGCCATCACGTTCGGCGCGCTGTACACGCCGAGCATGGCGCTCACCTCGCATCGGGCCGATGCGGCCGGGCTCCCTCAGGGGCTCGCGTTCGGGATCATGAACACCTCGTGGGCTCTCGGCGCGCTCGTCGGACCTGCGCTCGGAGGCGGGCTCGCGGAGCCGCTCGGGGACGCCGCCCCCTACCTCGTCGGCGCGACCCTGTGCGCGCTCACCCTCGCGGCGACGTGGCGCGTCGCAGCGCAGAAGCTGAGGCCCCGTGAAGCGTGAGGACTGGGACAAGCGCTACGCCCAGCCCGGGCACCTCTGGAGCGCGAAACCGAACCGCTTCCTCGTGGCCGAGGTGTCGGACCTGCCGCCGGGCAGGGCGCTCGACCTCGCGTGTGGCGAGGGGCAGAACTCCGTGTGGCTCGCGGAGGGCGGCTGGCGCGTCACCGGCGTCGACTACTCGTCCGTCGCAATCGAGAAGGCGCGCGAGCGAGCGGAGCGCGAGGGTCGCGAGGTCGAGTTCCTGTGCGCCGACCTGGTCGAGTACGACCCTACTCCGAGCGCCTTCGACCTCGTGGTCGTGCTGTACCTCCACATTTCACCGGCCGAGCGGCTGATCGTGCACGAGCGCGCCGCTGCCGCACTGGCGCCGGGCGGGACGTTCCTGCTGCTCGGCCACGACCTCGCGAACATGACCGAGGGCGTCGGCGGGCCCAGCGATCCAGCGATCCACTACACGGCAGACGCGATTGCAGCCGAACTGCCGGGCCTCCGAATCGAGAAGGCCGAGCAGGTACTACGAGACGTCCACGGCGAGGAGCGGCCTGCCATCGACACCCTCGTCAGGGCGCGCCGACCGACGGTCGTCTAGGCCGCCTTCTCGTCGAACGGGCCCTCGGCGAGCAGGCGCCGGAACTCGACGAACTGGCCGCCCTTGCCCACGCCGACGAGCGTGTCCCCGCGCTCGATGACGTCCTCCGGCTGTGCGCCGCTGACCGGCTCGGGCTCCCGCAGGATCGCGATGACCGTGATGCCCGTGCGCGCCCGTAGCCGGGCGTCGGCGAGCGTCAGCCCGATCGCGGGGCTCGAGTCGGGCACCGGGATCCACTCGATGTGCAGCTCCCCGAGCGCCACCTCGAGGTCCTCGATGATCTTGGGACGCTCGTAGGCACCGCCGATGATCGCGCCGAGCTGACGCGCCTCGTCGTCGTGGAGATCGATCACCGAGCTGGGCTCGTCGTCGTCCGCGCGGCGGTAGTAGTAGATCTCCCGCTGGCCGTCGATGTGGAGGATGACGGCGAGGCGTCCGCCGTTTGCCGTCCGGAACGTGTACTTGACGCCGACGCCCGGCAGGCGGGTCTCTCGTAGGTCTACAGGCATCAGTGCTCCTCGGTCAGTCTAGGGGTGGCCGGGAAGAAGACGCGTCCGAGCCGCTTCGACTCCTTCATGAGGACGATCCCGATGGTCGCGGTGACGAGGACGTAGAGCCCGGCGAACGCGACGAGGTCCCGGCTGTCCGCCTCGTCGACGAGCGGGTTCTCGGAGGCGAGCTGCGCGAGGATGATCGTGAACTCGCCGTGAGCGACGAGCGCGACGCCGGCGTTGAGGCTCTGGCGTCGCGTGAAGCCGCCGACCGCCCCGGCCACCATGCCCCCGCCGAGCTTGCCGATGAGCGTCAGAACGACCGCGAAGGCAACGAGCCAGCCGACCTCTGGTATGGCTCCGATGTCGATGGAGAGCCCGAACGTGAAGAAGAAGAGCGCCGCGAAGACGTCTCGGAAGCTGAAGAACCGCTCCTCGATCTGGTCGCGCACGCTCGTCTCCGAGAGCACGATTCCGGCCATGAGCGCGCCGATCGCCTCCGAGAGGCCGAGCTCGTCCGCGATCGCGGCGGAGCCGACGAGGAACCCGAAGACCGCGAGCAGGAAGAACTCGAGCGACAGGCGGTCGAGCAGCCGGTCGATCGGGCCGGAAAGCCAGCGGGAGGCCGCCAGCCCTGCGGTGATGAAGCCGAGCGCCTTCGCGACGAGGACGAGGGTCTCCGACGGCCCGCCGCCTCCGGCGGCCGCGAAGCCGAGCATGAACGCGATCACGATGTCCTCGAACACGAGAATCGCCAGCACGAGGTCGGTCTCGTCGTCGCCGAGCCGGCGGAAGTCGATCAGCCCCTTGACCGCGATCGCGCTCGAGGAGACGTAGACGCACGCTGCGAGAATGAGCGCCGCGAACGTGAAGCCGAAGGCGGCGACCCCGATGATCAGTCCCAGGCCGAGGTTCGCGAGGAGGTCGACCGCCCCGCCGAGCCCCACGTGGCGGCCCGCGCGATTGATCCGCGAGAGGCTGAACTCGAGGCCGAGGAAGAAGAGCAGGAAGACGATGCCGAGCTCCGCCACGAAGTCCGTCACCTCGGACGGCTGGATGAGGGAGAGCACCTTGGGCTCGTTCGGGCCCGAGCAGGAGCCCGGCGAGCAGGTAGGCGGGAATCGCGGAGAGCCCGAGGCGGCGCGCACCGAGCCCGAGCACGAACAGTACGCCGATCGTGACCGCGAGCTCGCTGAGCGTCATGTCGCCATTCTCGTCGGCGGGGCGGAGCGGGAGCGCAGTTCAGGCGACGAGCGCGCGGCAGAGCTCGGCGGGAAAGCGCTCCAGCACCCACCCGGCGTCGAGCGGAGGGAGCCGGTAGTCGCGTCCGTTGACGAGCGCGTAGTCGCCGGTTCGCGGATCCATGGGCAGCCGCGACTCCACGGGATACCAGCGGTTGTGGCGATCGATGAGATCGTTCACCTCGTCGAAGATCCGGCGCTCGGCCTCGGCCCGCCAGGCACGCTCGAACGCAGCGGAGCCCCGTGTCTCCGCCGCCAGGGCGCGCCAGGAGGCGGCGAGCTCCTCCTCGTAGCGTCTCGACGTAGCGCTCGATCTCGCGGAGCCGCACCATGTACGCGAGCGGGCCGCCGGAGATCGCGAGGTACGCCTCGGGGCTCGGGCTGAAGTTCCGGGCCCGAAGGGCCAGTGGCCGCCCCGTCAACGGGATCGACGGCAGCTCCTCCTCGAGGGCAGCGAGCTCCCGCTTCAGCCTGGGCGGCTCGGGCAGCACGACCTGCTCGCGCATGATCCGGTCGCGCTCGGCTCGCTCCACGCTCCGAATTACACCTGAGCGCCCTCGCGGCTCAGCGGCCGAACAGGCGGTCGAGGAAGCCCCGCCGGGGTTCCGGCTCGGCGTCCAGCCCAATGTCCGGTTCGCCATCCGGCTCAGGCTCGAGCTCCGGCTGCAGCATCGCTTCTGGCTCCGGGTCCGGCTGCGGCTCGGCGACCGGTTCCGGCTCCTCGGGCGGCGGCGGCTCTTCGTCGAGCTCCGCGGGCTCGTCCACGACCTCCATCTCGAGGACCGGGTCGGGCTCGACGATCTCGGGCTCCGGAGCGACCGGTTCCTCCTCGGGCGGAGGCTCCCGCTCCGGCTCGTGCTCCAGCACGTCCTCGGTCGAGCGCAGGAGATCCTGGCCTCCGCGTCGCTCGGCGAGACGCTCGAAGTCGCCGCGGATCGCGGATCGCATGTCGTCGAGGTGGCTCTCCTCCCTCACGTCCGGGATTCCCTTCCCTCCCCGGGCGAGGACTCCTCCCGCGATCCGGCTTAGAGCGGGCTCGCGAAGGTCGCGACCCAGATGGCCGTGCTCGGCTCGCCGAACACGCCGTTGGCGCGAACGCGGGCGACCCCGAAATGCGTGAATCCGGTGCGGAGGATGTTGGCTCGGTGCGCAGGAGAGCCGAGCCAGCTCTCGACAACCTGACGCGCGCTGAACTGACCCCAGGTGCCGAGCCAGAGGTTCTCGCCGAACCACGCGTACCGGTACCCGGCGCGGCTGAGCGCCTCGGTCGGCGCGTTGCCGCACGGCGTATGGCTGAGCTGGCCGCAGGACACGACGACCTTGCCCTTGATGGAGGCAGCCTTGCGGAGCTTCGGCGGCGTCGCGAGGCGGTGTCGGTCCGCCTGGAGTCGGACGACGTTCACGAGGCAGACGATGGCCTTGCGCTGGACGGCCTCCGCCGCGTTCGGGTCGTCCGAGCCGACGCACGCGGCCGCACCGCGAAGAGCCGAAGACGGTGAGGCATCCGCCGGTCGCGCGCCGAGGACCAGTAGGAAGAGCGCGCCGAGCGTCACACCGACGATCAAGGTGTGCAGCGCGATTCGTCGATCCATCGAGCCAGCCGCAGGCAGAGCCACGAACCCACCGTACGAAGGACGCGCCCTCGCGTCCCTGCCCCTATTGCGTGACCCCTCGCTCCCTGAGTCGAGGGACTGTCGCTCAGCGATCGTCGACTCCCCTCTCCAGCTCCTGTCCAGGGTGGTGCGTCCGCCAGGTTGCTGCCGCGAGCATACCCAGAGCCAGCGTGGGCAAAACCGTCAGCACGCGGTAGAGCAGCGTGACGGCGACGGCATCGGCGTTTGCAGCGCCGAATGCGACGAGCGCTCCCGAGAGCCCGAGCTCGACGAGGCCGAGCCCGCCGGGGGTGAACGGGATCGCGCCGAGCACGCGTACGAGCGACCACGCCGCGAACGCCTCGATCCACGTCACCTCGCTCGACGTGTTGCCAACGGTCTCGACGCACGCGAACAGCACCAGGAACACCCCCAGGTGCCCCGCGAGCGTTGCCAGCGTGAGCACGTGCCAGCGTCTCCGCAGCAGCGCGAGCGCGTTCGAGCGGAAGCGCTCGAGGGACTCGCCGTTCCAGGTCACGCGGCGTTTGAGCCTCAGCAGCGGCCAGCAGACGGTTGACGAGGCGCGCCGCGAGATCTCCGATCCTGACCGCCCGTTTCTTGCTCGAGAGCGCGAGCGCGAACCCCCCGACGACCACCACGAGGACGGCGAGGCCGATGAGCGCGGTCGTCCGGAGCGCCGGGTGGTCCTCGTTCTGGCTCGTGAGGAGCGCCAGGCCGATGATCGGGAAGGCGAGTGTCGAGAGCTGGTTCCAGACGCCGGTGACCGCGACCGCGAGCCCCACCGGGCCGCTCCCGAACCCCCAGGAGCGGAGCATCGAGTACGAGCCCGCCATCCCGACCGCCGCGCCGGCGGGCGAGACGAGCGAGAGCGCGGTCGAGGCCTGGCTCATCATGAACGCCTGGCGGAAGCCGATTCCCGGCAGTGCGGCCATCCAGGGCGGGGCGAACGTCACGAGGTTGATCACCGTCGCGACCGTCAGGACGACGGCGTCCTCCCAGCCGAGCGTCTTCATCACGCTCCAGACATCGCGGTAGTCGGCGATGCGCGGGAGGATGAAGACGAAGACGAGGCCGACGAGGACGAGGCCGGCTCCTCCTCCGAGCAGGCGCTTCGTGTCCCGCCAACCTCCCCGACGCTTCTCGGGCCGGTCGTCCTGCATCCGCCCGGAACCTACCGATCCGCGCCGGACGGAACCCCCGCTGAGAGCTTCCCTACGGGAGCCGAGGCGACCAGAGCGCGGAGAGCACTCCGGCGGCGACCACCAGCGCGGCTGCGATCGCGACGAGGATGAAGGTGATTTCCGTCTGGCCGGGCTGCCGGCCGAGGCTCGAGCCGAGATTCGAGTACGCGGACTCGAGCGATTCCGCGTCGCGTGCCTCCGAGAACGCGCCGCCGGTCGTCTCGGCGATCGCCCGCAGCGTCTCGGGGTCGGGCGGAACGGGGATCAGCTCGTTCTGCCCGCCCTGGCCGAAGCCGCCGAACCCGCGGCGAATCGTCCCCTCGGGCGTTCCGAGCGCGACCGTATAGACCGGGTAGCACGCCTCGCGAGCGAGCTCCGCGCCCTGCAGCGGCTCGAGGAACCCGCGCGTCTGGGCGCCGTCGGAGAGGAAGAGGATCGAGACGAGGCTGTCGTCGCCACAGCCCGGCACCGGCGTGGGCTCGGAGGACTGTGCCAGGGAGCGCGATGCGAAGGTGCGCGTGCCGAGCCCGGGCGCGGCGGTGGGCGCATCCGACCTCGGAGGCTGGTCGACCGACTGCTTCCCGAGCTCGACCGCCGTCTGCAACGCGTCGCCGATCGCGGTTCCGCCGAAGATGAGGAACTCGCCGACCGAGTCGACGGACTGCTCGACGAGCTCATGGTCGGAGGTCGGTGGCGTCGCCACCTGGGCCTCTCCCGCGAACACGACGAGCCCGACGCGCAGGCGCTCGGGGACGCGGTCGAGGAACAGCTTCATCGCCTCCTGCGCCGCGGCGAGCCGCGTCGGCTCCACGTCCTGCGCCTGCATCGAGCGCGACGTGTCGAGGACGAGGATCACCGTTGCCCGCTCGTTCGTGACCATGCGGTTCACGTGCGGCCGTGCGAGGCTCACGAAGAGCGTGGCCAGTGCGAGCGCGAAGAGCACGGGCGGCACGTAGCGCCGCCACTGGCGCCCCTCGACCACCGTGGCCAGGACCTCGAGGTTCGTGTAGCGAACCGCGTACCGCGCGCGCCGCCGCTCGGCGAGGACCCAGAGCGCGACTGCCAGCCCGACCACGAGCAGGGAGAGCAGCAGGAACGGCCGTTCGAAGCTCATCGCACCCTCGCACAGACTGCCTGTACCTGGACGATCGCGCGAACGCCCTGGATCTCGGCGTCCCCGCTGACGCGTGCGACGACGCGCGAGCCGCTGACCGAATGGCTGGCCGAGACGCTCGAAACGAGGCTCGCGCTCGGCGGGCGCAGCGTGAAGAAGCCGATCGCGTGCTGTGCGTCGACGAGCCGCTCGTTCGCGTTGCACCGGGCAGTCACTGTCGTCGTGCCGGGCCGGATGCGGGCCGTGCCGACGCGGCGCTCGGCAGGCTCACCCGGCCGGACTGCGCCGGCCGCAGTGGGTACCCGTCCGCCCCCGCCGCTCGCGGGGATGCAGCCGATGTGGGGCCGGAACGTCGGCCCACGCGGGTTCGAACCGGTGTACGAGCCGACGAAGACCGCAGCCCGGGTGGTCGTGACCCCCGGGTTCACGGGGCTGCCGAGGCGGCCGAGGAACCCGACGTCTATCCCACGCTGGCTCAGCACCGCGTCGGTGCCGCCGACCACGTGGTTGCGCGGGCAGGAGAGGTTGAACTGCACCTCCGGCCGCGGGACGCCGCTGCTCGTCGGCACGACGACCCACGGTCCGGCGACCGGGACGCAGACCATCAGGCCGTCGCACTCGCGCGCTGCGCCGGCGGATCCTGCACCGAGCGCGAGCAGCCCGACGGCGGCGACGAGCGCTCCTGCGAAGAGCCTCACGGAACCCTCCGGAAGAAGAACGCCGAGAGCGCGCCGGCCACGAGCAGCAGCAATGCCGACCCCGCGGCGAAGTAGTCCGTGACCTCGCGCTCTTCCTGCTTCTTGCCGAGCCGCGAGCCGAGTTCGTCGTAGACCTGCGAGAGCCCCTCGTCGTCCACGGCGGTGAAGAACTCCCCACCGGAGATCTCGGCGATCCGCGTCAGGATGTCGGGGTTCGTCGGGACGCGGGTGATGCGGCGGAAGCCGCCCGGCAGCGTTTCCTCGACCACTCCCTCGGGAGTACCGACCAGCACGGTGTACACGGGCACGCCCAGCTTGCGGGCGCGCTCGGCCGCGGCGTCCGGCTCGAGGATGCCACCATCGCGGGCCCCGTCCGAGATCACGAGCACGGACGTCGGCGGGATGGCGCCGTCCTCCTCGCGTTGCCGTCGGCCCATCTGGAGCGAGAGCGCGACCGCGTCCCCGATCGCCGTCCCTTCGCCGCTCTTCAGCGTGTCGAGCGCCCTCGCTGCGAGCTCGCGATCCTGCGTCGGCGGCAGCGCGACGACTGCCCGCGTCGCGAAGGTGACGAGGCCGATCCGGTACTTCTCCGGCACCTCGGCGAGAAACTCCTTCGCCGCGTTCCTCGCGGCGTCGAGCCGCGTCGGCTCGACGTCCTCGGCCTTCATCGAGCGCGAGACGTCGACGGCGAGCACGACGGTCGCCTCCTCGCGCGAGACGTCGACGGTCGCATGCGGGCGGGCGACGCCGACGACCATCAACGCGAGCGCGACGAGCAGGATGACGAGCGGGAGAAACCGCAGCCGGCCCGGCTCGCGGTCGACGACGTTCGGCATGAGCGCAGGGTTCCCGAACCGCTCGACGACCCGGCTGCGACGGCGGTCGTGCCAGACGTACAGGCCGATGAGCAGCGGCACGAGAACGAGCCCGGCCAGCGCGATGGGCCAGTCGAAGCGCATGGAGCTAGCGCCGCCCTCGACGGAGGTAGACCGCGAGATCCCGGAGCCAGTCGCCCTCGGTCGTGAGGACGACGTGCCGGGCGCCGACAGACGAGAGTGCTCGCGACACTGCCGTCCGCTCTGCCGAGGCGGCTGCGGCGAACCGCTCGCGCAGGCGCCTGCTCCGCGTGTCCACGCGAAGCTGCTTGCCCGTCTCGGGGTCGACGAGCCAGAGGATGCCGACGTCGGTCAGCTCTTGCTCGCGCGGGTCGCGGATCTCCACCGCCAGAACGTCGTGACGGCTCGCCAGCTCCAGGAGCTTGCGTCTCCAGTCGCGGCGGCCGCGGAAATCGGAGACGACGACCACGAGCGCGCGCTGCCGCGCGAGCGCGTTGGTACGGATGACGGCCTCGCCGAGCGACGTCGCCCCCATCCTCGCCTCGTCAGGCTCGCGCCGGAGTGCGGTGAGCAGCCCGAGGAGCCCGACGCGGCCCTGACGCGGCGGCAGCGTGTGCGGGCTCGAGTCGCCGAACGTCACGACGCCGAGGCGGTTGCCGCGCCGTGTCGCGAGATGGCCAACGGCAATCGCGACGCCCTCCGCGACATCGGCCTTGCGCCGCTCGGCAGTCCCGAACTGCATCGAGCTCGACGTGTCGAGCACGAGCCAGCTGACGAGGACCCGCTCCGCGAGCGTGACGCGCACGTGCGGCTCCAGTGTCCGGGCGGTCACGTTCCAGTCGATCCGGCGAACGTCGTCACCCGGCACGTACGGCCGGACGAGCGCGAGCTCCGAGCCCTCGCCGTGCAGCGAGGAGCGGTAGTCGCCTGCCAGCAGCCCCTCCACGCGCCGTCCGATGCTGAGGTCGAGGGCGCGCAGAAGCGCCTCGGGCATCGGACCCGGGCCGGGACGTGCGGGAGTCGGGACGGCGTACGCCGGGATGCTCACGCCGCTGACGACCTCGCGAGGTCGATCTGCGGGACGGGCACGGCGGCGATGACCTGCTCGAGGATCGTGTCCGGGCTCACCTCCTCGGCGAGCGCCTGGTAGGTGAGCACGAGCCGGTGGCGAAGCGCATCGCGCGCGAGCGCCTGGAGATCCTCGGCGAGCGCGTACTCGCGGCCGCGCAGGAGAGCGAGCGCCCGGGCGGCCTGGACGACGCTGATGGGCCCGCGCGGACTGGCTCCGAAGGCGATGTAGGGCGCGAGGTCGCCGAGCCCGTGCGCCGCCGGCTCGCGCGTGGCCGTCGCCAGCGCGACGGCGTAGCTCACGAGCGCCGGATCGACGTAGATCTCCTGTACCGCGCGCTGGAGCGCCTGCAGGTCAGCGAGCGAGAGCGCCTGCCGCAGCTCGGGTGGCTCGACGAGCTGCCGGTGGACGACCGTGAGCTCCTCGTCGTGCTGCGGATACCCGATGACGACCTTGAGCATGAAGCGGTCGATCTGGGCCTCCGGGAGCGGATACGTCCCCTCCGACTCGATCGGGTTCTGCGTGGCCATGACGAGGAACGGATGCGGCACCGGGAAGGTCTCGTGGCCGATCGTTACCTGACGCTCCTGCATGACCTCGAGCAGCGCAGACTGCACCTTCGCGGGCGCGCGGTTGATCTCGTCCGCGAGCAGGAAGTTGCAGAAGACCGGGCCGAGCTCGGTGTCGAACTTGCCGTCGCCCGCGCGGTAGATGCGCGTGCCCACGAGGTCGGACGGCACGAGGTCGGGCGTGAACTGGACGCGCGAGAACGTCCCGCCGAGAACGCCGGCCGTTGTCTTGATGGTCAGCGTCTTGGCCAGCCCGGGGACACCCTCGATCAGCAGGTGACCGTGCGCGAGGAGACAGACGAGCACGCGCTCGAGCATCTCGTCCTGGCCCGCGATGACACGCCGGATCTCGAAGAGAGCTTGCTCGAGCTGCTCCTTGGCGTCTTGCGGTGACGGCACTGCGACGTCCTGCGCTTCTTCGGTCACGTCAGGCTCCTTGGTCGCTTTCGAGAGCTATACGTAAGCACGCCAACCTGAGTTTTGGATGAAGAGGCGGTTCAGCACCGGGCGCAGGGCTACTCCTCGTCCGCCGGGCCGAGCCGCGCCGCCTCCACGAGCTTCGCGGGAGCGACCTCTGAGAACGCGTCCTCGACGATGCCCGCGACCTCGTTCCAGTCCACTCCGCGGTCGAGACGCACTCCGAGCCAGCCGCGGTGGCCGACGTACGGTGGCACGAAGTAGTGCTCCGGATCGGCCTCCGTCAGCAGCCGCTGCATGCCCTCCGGCGCGGCGCACCAGAGCGCGAATCTCCCGTCCCCGTGATGGTCGTCGAGCACCATCACGAAGGCGCGCTTGCCGCGCACGAAGAACGTCGGCGCGCCGTGGCTCAGGCGTTCGCTCGTCTCCGGGAGCGCGAGGCAGAGCTCACGCACACCTGCGAGCACCTTGCTCCGCTCGGCCGGCGTGACCACACGCCGATGGTCGCAGACCTAGGCGGCTTGGCGGAGAGCGATCGCGACGGCCTCGTCGAGCGTCGCCGCGACGACCGGCGCTGCGTCGATTGCCTCCGGCCTCGTGCGAGCGGTCGGGACGAGCACGACACGCGCGCCCGCCGCCTGCGCGGCTTCGACGTCCTCGACTGCGTCGCCGACGACGATGCACTTCTCGGGACGGGTTCCGAGGGCGGCGGCCGCGAGGTAGATGAGGCCCGGCGCGGGCATGCGGCACGGGCAGTCCTCGTCCGGATCGTGCGTGCACTCGAGCCACACGTCGACCGGCCCGAGGAGCTCGTCGACGCGGGCGTTCACGCGCGCGGCCTCCTCGCTCGTGAGACCCTGCTCGGCGCTCTGGCTCGTCACGACTCCGACCGACATGCCGGCGGCACGCGCACGGGCGACCGCGTCCGCGGCACCAGGGACGAGCTCGAGCTCCGCAGGATCGCCGCCGGCCGGCAGGTCGCCGACGAGAGCACCTTCGCGGTCGAAGAGGATCGCCTCCGAGCGCGACCCGAGTGCGGCGGCGCGGAGAATGCGTCCCGCGCGGCGCATGAGATCGGCGGGCGTCGTGGTTGTGTCGTCGCTCGTCATCTTCTCAACAGTGCCTTCCACGAGTTCGGGATCTGTAAGTGCGGTCCTGCACGGATCCGAACCCGCGGTGAAGGGACTTGCGGAGCGATACCCGGCCCGTGTCCCGCGCTAACGCGGAGCGAGCGGCGCCGCTACTTGTCGTCGAGCTTGCCGAGCGAGCGCTCGAGGGCGTCCTGCACGCGCTTCGTGATCTTCTCGCTCATCTGCCGCGACAGATCCTGGGCGCGGCGATCCCAGTCGTCGCTCGCGCCGGGCGGCGCGGGCGGGGTCGCAGGAGAGGCGACGACCGGCGGCGCCTCGACGCCTTCGATCGAGAGCTCGTAGACCCGCTCCGGCTCGTCCATGTCCTTCAGGTGCCGCTCCCCGACCGCGTGTACGGAAACTCCGTCCGGGAGCGCCGACCCGAGGAGTGCACGCGTCGTCTCCGACAGGAGCACCTGTCCGCCCTGCCCGGTCGCCGAGAGGCGTGCCGCCCGCACGACGTCGACCCCGAGGTAGCCCTCCTCCCCGACCGCCGGCTCGCCGGTGTGGAGGCCCATGCGCACGCGCACGTCCTCCCCACCGGGCCACTCGTGCTCGGCGTGCTCGCGCTGTGCCTCCGCAGCGGCGGCGACCGCGTCGCGAGCACGCGCGAACGCGAAGAAGAACGCGTCGCCCTGCGTGTCGATCTCGACGCCGCCATGGCGCAGGAACGTCTCGCGCACGAGCCGCCGGTGCTCGGCGAGCAGCCCGGCGTAGCCCTCGCCGAGCCGCTTCAGGAGACCGGTCGAGCCCTCGATGTCGCTGAAGACGAAGGTGACGGTGCCGGACGGCAAGGAGGCCATCGGCGCATTGTCGCAGCCCGCGCGCCCCGACTCCGCGCGGCTACAACGGCTGGTCGAGCGCGAGCCTGAGGTTGTGCTGCGACAGCCGCAGGTTGTCCTCCACATTGTTCAGGTGGAGGCGGGTCGTCGCGAGCGCGGACACGCCGAACTGGTCGTTCTTCGAGAGCGCGACGTCCGCCTGGCCGCACGCCGCGAACGCCGCGTCGAGCACCGAATCGAGGAGCTCGGGCGGCTGGCCGACGCGGCCGAGCGATTGAGCACACCCGCGTAGCGGCTCGAGCAGGCGCGCGTTCTTCGCCGCCGTCTCGAGCGTCATCCCGCGCTGTGCGGTCTCGACCTGGCGCAGCACGACCGTATGCCAGGACTGGTAGTCCGAGACCCACGAGCGTCCCTGCGCATCGAGCTCGCGGTTCGGCTCCTTCGTGATGAAGTAAGTCCCGACGCCGAGCGAGACGACGAGTACGAGAACGATGATGCCGATCGCCTTCACGAGCCGAAAGTCCTAGACGACGACAGGCGGGCCGAAGTTGGCGAGCACGGCGAAGCGGCGGAGACGCGCTCGCGCGCGCCTCCGCCGCCCGTCGTTTCAGAACGACTCGCCGGTCTCCAGCAGCGTCTTCAGGTCGCTGAGGACCATCGCCCAGCCGCCGCCGCCCTCGTGGAGGCGGGCATCGCTCGAGATCTGCGAGGCATGGATCGGGGCGCCCTCGAGCTCGTGCGTCACGGTGAGCCTCGTGACGCCGTCGTCGTCCTCCGCGATGTCGTACGTGAGCCGCGTCGGCGGCTCGGCCGCGATGTCCTCGCTCCAGAGGGCACGCCACGTCTGAACGAGCCTCCGCGGCGGGTCGGCCTCCAGGACCTCCCCCTCCAGGATCGGTCCCGGAGTTGCCCCCATCGCGAGCATCTCGGGCGTCGCGGGGATGCTGAACGCGCCCCCTGGGCGCAGGTCGAACTCCACCCTGCCCCGGTACCCGTACCGCTCCGTCCACTCCGGCTTCGTGATCGCGTCCCAGATCGCCTGCGGGGACGCCTTGATGTAGACGCGGTAGACCTGCGTCGTCACCGCCGTCTCGGTCTGCGTGCTCATGCCGTCTCCTCCAGTTCGGTTTTGAGGTCTGCGAGCGCCGATACCTGACGCTCCCGGTATTTGTCGATCCACCGGTCGTGGATCAGCCGGATCGGGACCGGGTTCAGGAAGTGCAGCTTCTCCCGCCCGGCCCGCCGGGTGACGACGAGCCCCGCGCCTTCGAGGACGCGTAGGTGCTTCATGACGCCGAAGCGCGTCATCTCCAACCCGGACTCGAGCTCGGTCAGCGTGCGGCCGTCACGCTGGAAGAGCAGGTCGAGCAGGAAGCGACGCGTCGGATCGCCGAGCGCCTTGAACACACGATCGTCGTCGGTCACCCCGAGATGATACGTGACTAAATAGTCACATGTCAAACCTAGCCGACGGGCTGCTCCGTCACGGTGACGGTCTCGGTCTCCGTCTCGGTCACCGTCTCGGTCTCCGTGATGGTCTCGGTGGCCCCATCCGTCACCGTCTCCGTCTCGGTCACCGTTCCACCGCCCTCGGTGACCGTCGCCGTCTCGGTCGTGGCCTCGGTCTCCGTGACCGTGTCGCCCGCTCCGGACCGGTCGCCGACGAGGTACCCGACGGCGACTCCTATGGTCGCGAGTGCCGCCGCTCCGAGGATCGCGAGCGCCGTCCGGAGACCACCTCCCGATGACGCCGCACCGGAGGTCGCCGCGACCGTCGTCGGGCCAGCCATCCGCGCAAGGCGGGCGAGCTCCGTCTCGGCCCGTCTCGCCGCGTCGGCGTCGCCGAGGGCGCGCGCAGCTTCGAGACGGCGTTCGACGATCTCGACCCAGTCGTCGACCCGATGCGTCGTCGAGAGGGTCGTCTCCGCAGCCTCGGCGAGCCGCAGGAGCTCCGCCCAGCGTCCCGTCTCGGCAGCCAGTCGGGTCAGCTCGAGGACCGCATCGAGGTCGTCGATGGCCAGCCGGCCGTCCTCGGCGATGTGGATTAACGCCCGCAGGACGCGGTCCACGACGTCCGCCGAGGCGAGCGCCCGCCTCACACGCCCCTGGACGTCCGCCGACAATGTGAGCCGGTCGCCGTGCTCGCGTACGACCAGGCGCCGCCGCTCGAGCTCGGCGACGGCCGGGCCGACGTCGCGGCTGCCGGTGATCTCGCTCAGCTCCGCGCTGGTGAGAGACGCGCGCCCCACGACCGCGAAGGCGGCGAGGACGAGTCGCGCGTCGGCGTCGAGCGTGCGGAGCTCCGCGTTGAGCTGAGCCTCGTCCATCGCGACGATCGTTGCAAATCGGATGCGAACCGGGCACGTGCCTTCGACGTAGGCATCCACGAGGACCTTCGTACGCCGACCAGGGAAAGGGGAGATCGATGCCTGGCAAACGACGGCTACTGCTCGCCTACGTCCTCGTCGCCGCCCTCTTCGCGCTCGTCGTCACCGCGCCGACGGGAGCGCAGAGCGAGCCGGCGACGAAGTGCGTCGCCTACACCGTGCTCAAGCCCGGGAACGAGTTCCGGGAGCCGGACACGACGGATCCCGTCGAGTCACGGGCATTCGGAGCCGCGGTCGTCCTCGTGAACGGGACGCGGCTGAGCTTCAGCGTCGCGATCGTCAATCCGGCGCGCGAGACATTCGTCGCGGGCCACATCCACGAAGGCGCAGCCGGCACGAACGGCGGCATCGTCGTCGAGCTCTTCAGCGGCTCGGCGAACCCGCGCCTCTTCGTGCAGGCCGATCGCGTGACCATCACGGACGAGACGGCGGCCAAGATCTGCGGCGACGTCGCAGGGCACTACGTCAACTACCACACGACGCAGGATCCGCAGGGCGCGGTCCGCGGACAGCTCGTCTCCGGCTAGAGAAGTCGTCGTCGGGGAGGAAAGCGGCCTTCCTCCCCTGCGGCTCCCGGTCAGCCGCCGGTCGTCGAGAAGTGCATGTAGTCCTTCGTGTCCCCCGACCAGTCGCCGCCCCAGCCCCAGCCGATCGAGCGGAAGGCCCCGACGACCGCAGGCGTCACCATGCCCTTGCGGAGCGGTGTGCGGTCGACGTACGGCCGACTCGACGGGTCGTAGACCGCCCCGCAGCCGATGTACGGGTTCTCGCGGGGATTCAGGTCGATCGCGTGCCCGTAGGCGTGGTTCGACCAGTTCCCACTGCCGCTCCCGCACGGTGACGGGACTGCCCGACGGCACTCGAACGACCCGCTGACGTCACCGTCCGCCGGCCGGGCGCGCTGCGGCCCGTACAGGTCGGAGAGGCGCATGTGCCGGATCGGGAACTTCAGCTGGTAGAGCCTGCGGAAGACCTTCACGACCGGCTTCGCGACGTCCTGGTTCACGACCAGCTGCCCGGTGTGCACCTTGCCGTCGAACCCCCAGTGCGACACGGTCACGAGCCGGAGCTGCGAGAACGGAACCGGGCAGTCGATGCCGCCGAAGCGCTTCTCGAAGTTCCGCTCGAGCGGCGCGGGCAGAGTCTGGACCGACGAGGCGAACGGCGCGAGCGCCGCGACTGCGAGCGGAAGTGCGAGAAGCCGGAGCACGCCTGCCGCCAGGGTGCTGGTTCCGGCCACCCCTCGTCAAGCGACCTCCCGCGTCTTACCCGGCGAGCTCGAGGATGCGCCGGGCGACGCTCGTCCAGCTCCAGCGCTCGACGGCGGCCCGGCGGGCGGCTGCCCGAAGCGCCGCCCGATCCTCCGCGCGGAGGGCAAGAACGTCCTCGATCCGGCTCCGCAACGCGTCGGCGTCTCCGCTCGGGAAGCTCGCCAGCCCGGCGCGGCCCGGCGGGTACTCCTCCTCCAGCCCGCGGGCGATCTCGGCGAGGCCGGAGTGGTTCGCGACGATCGGCGGGCACCCGGTGGACGCCGCTTCCGCGGCCACCATCCCGAACGCCTCGGGGAAGATCGACGGCACGACCGCGACGTCCGCGAACGCGAGCAGGTGCACGAGATGTCGGTGGTCGAGGGGACCTGTGAAGAGCACGTCGCGCCCGGCGGCCTGCCGCTCGAGCTCGTCGCGGTAGTCGCCGAAGCCGACGACGACCGTGCGCGCGTCGAGCCCGAGCACGGCCTCGAGCAGGACCTGCACGCCCTTGTTCTCGATGAGCTTGCCGTAGTACACGACCGTAGGACGATCGCCGGCGAGAAAGGCGGCCAGGCGGTCGGCATTCCCCTCGTCCGGGAGGCGCTCCTCGGCGTTGTCGGGGTTCGCCAGGTCGCGGCGAGCCTCGTCGATCAGCTGCTCGCGGGCCACGTCCTTCGGCTCGGGGCGCCACAGCGCGACGTCGACCCCCGGTGGGATCTCGTGCACACGCTCGACGACGCCGCAGACCTCGCGGACGACATCGCGGATGTGCTCCGAGCCGACGACCGTCGCCTTCGCCCGTTCGAGTACGTCGGCGCCCCAGGCCCCGAGCTGAGTGTTCCCGCGCATCGAGTACTCGAGCTCCGAGCCGTGCGCCTTCACGACGAAGTCGCTTCCGGTCGCCGCACCGACCGGCCCGCCCAGGAGCACATGGTTGACGAGCAGGAGGTCGGCGGGGCCGTGGGCGCGCACCGCGGCGGCGTTCGCCTCGACCCAGGCGTCGAGCTCGTCGCGCGTGCACTCCTGGAGGAGCTTCACTCGGTAGCCCTCATAGCGGTCGAGCACGAACGTGGGCAACAGGCCGCCGACGTCGGGGACGACGGTCACGGCTCCCCCGAGGTCGTACCGCTCCGGATGGGGCTCCTGCGAGAAGACGACCACGTCGTGACCGGCGCGGCTCCACTCGCGCGCGAGCTGGCGCGTGTAGATGTTCGACCCCGTGCCGCCGAGCAGGTAGCCGTGCCAGATGAAGAGCCGCATCAGCGAGGAACGAGTCCGGTCATTTGCGGGATCGTACGATCGGCCGGTGACCACGGACCGTCGCCAGCTGATCGCGGACGCCCTCGGGCGAAGCCCGCAGACGATCGTCGAGATCGACGAAGGCTACGACTTCGAGGTGGCGATCGTCGACGACGAGTGGGTATTCCGCTTTCCGCGCCGGGCCGGCGTGGAGCAGGCGCTCGAGGTCGAGATTGCACTGCTGCCGGAGCTCGCAGGCGCGCTCCCCGTCGACATCCCGTCGTTCGAGCACGTGTCGCGCGACCCGCTCTTCGTGGGCTACCGGCTCATTCGCGGCAGTCCACTCGGCGCCGAGGACGGAGACGGCGTCCGCGAGTTCCTTGAAGCTCTCCACGCATTCGACCCGTCCGGCCTCCCCGTCCGGCGCTTCCATTGGCTGAAGGGGTATCGCGCCCAGTGCGCCGAGTTCGACCGCCTCGTCCTCCCCCTCCTCGACGAGGACGAGCAGCAACGGGCGAGGCAACTCTTCGACGAGGTGGAGACGCTGGTCGGGTTCGAGTCGACGCTGGTCCACGCAGACCTCGGTCCCGCGCATCTCCTTGTGCGAGACGGTCGCCTCGCCGGCGTGATCGACTGGGCCGATGTGCGGGTAGGTGATCCGGCGCTCGACTACGCGTGGCTGCTGAACGGGCCGTTCGGCGACTGGGACGTCGACGCGGGCCTACGCCGCCGAGCCCGCGTCTACCACCGCCTCGGACCGTGGTACGAGGCGCACTACGGGCTGTTCACGAACCGACCGGCACACACCGAGAGAGGTGTTGCAGGGATCCGCGAGAGACTCTGAACCGGGGCCCGGGCGCTACGAGAGCGCGCGTTCGAGGGCGGCTCGGTCGGTTGGCCCGCCGTGCGTCGCGAGCACGTGCTCGATCGGAAGCTCGAGCAGCGGGCGGAGCGCTTCGAGGATCTGCTCGGGCGGCTGATCGGCCCAGTCGACCGGAAGCTCGAGGCCGTTTCCGCGGTCGATGAGCGTGTCACCGGCGACGAGCGCCAGGTGGCTCTCCACCCAGAGCACGAGGTCGTTCGCGCTCATCCCTGGGTAGACGTCGACCCCGAGCGGCAGCCGGTCGCCGGCCGAGAACACGCGACCCTCGCTCTCGAGGCGCTCGAGGTCGGCGTGCAGCCACTCGACGTCGTCGCTCCCTTCGTCCGGCCGCGCCAGGAACACGCCCGCCCCGAGCCGCTCGACAAGGGCCTCAGTATCGCGCTCGTGCCATGGATTCGTGAGCACGATCGCCGTCTCGCGGCCGGCTGCAAGCGCCTCGATCTCGCCGGGCACGGCGAGCGGGTCGAACAGCAGCAGACGAGCGCCGGTGTCCACCGCGTAGGACGAGACCAGCTCGTCCCACTCCTCACCCGGCTTCCAGTCGGGATGCGGTGCCTCCCAATACCACAGGCCCGCCCGCAACTCGCGCACGGCCGCATGCTAGCCAGCCCGCTCTCGCGGTGACCTAGGCTTTCGGCGTGGTTCCCGAGGCGGCACTCGAGAAGACGGAGCACGGGCTCGCTCCGCAGGGAGACGGCTGGTACGTGCTCAACATGCGGGACGCCGAATGGCGCCACGCCGACGGCCGCGGCGCGGTCTGCATCGTCTCGGACGACTTCGAAGGCTGGCGTCGCGAGGCCGACCAGGTCGGCGTGAACCCGTTCGTGCTCCTGCCGGGCGAGCCGATGGCCAGGTACCACTGGGAGGCCGACCAGGAGGACTTCCTCGTGGTCACCGGCGAGGCGATGCTAGTCGTCGAAGGCGAGGAGCGGCAGCTCCGCGCCTGGGATCTGGTGCACTGCCCGCCGCATACCAAGCACGTGCTCGTCGGAGCCGGGAGCGGCCCCTGCCTCGTGATCGCGGTCGGCTCCCGCGCGCACGACGGCCGACCCGACTCGCTGGGCTTTCCGCCCGACGAGGCCGCGAAGCGCCACGGGGCGAGCGTCGACGAGGACACGATGGACGGCGGCGCCGCATACGCGTCGCTCCCGCCGCGAGAGCCGACCGTCTACCGCGACGGCTGGCTACCCGGCTAGACCCACGAGGCTTTGAACACCGCGAGTCGGGGAACCGGCCCTGTGGGAACTCGTCGTCCAGGCGACGCCGAGTCATGGAAGCGGAGGAAGGAGATCCCGCATGAACACGCCCACGATTGTGTCGCCGGAGGAGTGGGAGTCTGCGCGGCAGGAACTGCTGGTCAAGGAGAAGGAGTTAACGCGCGCCCGTGACGCGCTGGCCGCCGAACGCCGCCGGATGCCGCGGCAGGCCGTGCAGAAGGAGTACGAGTTCGACGGCCCCGAGGGCAAGGCGAGCCTGCTCGACCTGTTCGAGGGACGCCGTCAGCTGATCGTCTACCGGGCCTTCTTCGAGCCCGGCGTGGAAGGCTGGCCCGAGCACGCCTGCATCGGCTGCTCCATGGTCGCCGACCAGGTCGCCCACCCTGCCCACCTGAACGCCCGCGACACCTCGCTCGCGTTCGTCTCACGCGCCCCACAGGCGGACATCGAGCGCCTGCAGGCGCGAATGGGCTGGAAGCACATCCCCTGGTACACGTTGACGGATCACTTCGACGCCGATTTCGGCGTCGACGAGTGGCACGGCACGAACGCGTTCATCCGTGAGAACGACGACGTTTTCCGCACCTACTTCATCGACGCCCGCGGCGACGAGGCGCTCGGAAGCACCTGGAGCTACCTCGACATGACCGCGCTCGGGCGCCAGGAGGAGTGGGAGGACTCGCCCGAGGGCTACCCGCAGACTCCACCCTACGACTGGTGGATCTGGCATGACGAGCCGGACCGCACGGATCCCGCTCGACCCGACCCGGTGGAGCTCCGCGCCGCCCGGTAGCCGAGGCGGAGCCGTGCGCGCTCCTGCGCCCGCATCCATTGCCGACGGCGAGCTCGACGAGTGGCCTGTCAGCTTCCCGAGCGAGGTCGACATAGAACGAGACGTCCTCCGTTATGTGCGCCGCCCACTCGTCGTAGCGCTCGGCGAGAGCTTCGTCCCAGCTCATCCGCCGATGCTACGTCGCGCTTCGAGCACCCGACAACAGCGCGCTCGTGACTCCGCGGCTAGGCGACGCGAGCGAGCTCGGGAGTCCAGACGCCGGTGGCGGCGGCGTCTCGCGCGTAATCGGCGAAGTCCTTCGGCTCCCGGCCGAGGGCGCGCTGCACACCGTCCGCCACGTGGGCGTTGCGCCCGTCCAGCACCTCCTGGAAGAGGTAGACGAGGAGCTCGACCCAGCCGCCGGGAACCGCCTGCTCCTCCAGCGCGGCGGCGAAGTCCTCGATCGACACGGGCCTGTACCGGATCTCCCCACGCGTCGCCTGCGCGATCTCCTCGACGGCGTCGGCGAACGTCAGCAGTCGGGGTCCGGTCAGCTCGTAGACCTCGCCCACATGGCCGTCCTCTGTCAGCGCGGCGACCGCGACGTCGGCGATGTCGTCGGCGTCGACGAACGGCTCGGGCGTGGTGCCCGCCGGCAGCGCGAGCTCCCCCGCGAGCAGACCGTCCAGGAAGTAGCTCTCGCTGAAGTTCTGACTGAACCAGGTCGAGCGCAGCGTCGTCACCTCGGCGCCCGTGTCTCGCACCGCCTGCTCGGCGAGCTGCGCCTCGGCCTCGCCGCGCCCGGAGAGGTGCACGAGCCGCGGAATTCCGCTTGCGACGGCGAGTTCCGCGAAGGAGCCGAGGGTCTCCGCGGCGCCCGGGAGGGCGTCGAGGTAGTGCTGCACGTAGACGGACCCGACGCCCTCGAGCGCGGGCGCCCACGTGTCCCGGTCGTCCCAGTCGAACGGCGGTTCCCCCGAGCGTGCGCCCGCGCGCGTCGGGATGCCACGTGCGACGAGCCGCTCGACCACTCGGCGGCCGGTCTTGCCCGTGCTGCCCAGGACGAGGATTGGCTTCTCCTGTGTCATCGTGTTCTCCTTCTCGATTTGCCTTTCGTCCAGTATGAAGTCTCTACTCGGGACTAGTCTATGATCAGAAGGCGCTGACTCATGCCCGAACGTCCACGACACTGGACGATTGAGGGAGGCAGCTCGCATACTTGAGGGATGAGCTCGCCAGACCCGTGGGCGCCCAGCGACCCGCTCGGCGAAGCGCTCCACTTCCTGCGCATGAACGGAGCTTTCTACTGCCGTTCGGAGCTGAGCGCGGAGTGGGGCTTGACCGTGCCGCCGCTCGAGGACTACCTCTGGTTCCACGTCGTGACGTCGGGCGGAGGGTGGCTCGAGACGGAGGGCGCCGAGGCAACATTTCTCCGGCTCGGGGATCTCGCGGTCGTGCCGCACGGACGTGGCCACGCTCTACGGAGTGCACCGGGCGTTCCGGCGCCCGGGATTCTCGAGCTCGAGCGGGAGCAGGTGAGCGACCGGTACGAGATCCTCGTGCACGGGGAAGACGGAGCGCGGACGACGCTCATCTGCGGCGCAGTGCGCTTCGACCATCCCGCGGCGCGGAACCTCGTCGCCGCGCTCCCGGCGACGATCCATGTGGAGGCGTCGAGCTCGCCGCAGTCCGAGTGGCTGCAGAGCACCCTGCGCCTGATGGCGGCGGAGGCGAGGGAGCTGCGACCGGGCGGCGAGGAGGTGGTCACGCGGCTCGGCGACATCCTCGTCATCCAGTCGATCCGCTCCTGGATCGAGACCGACCCGGCCGCGCGCGCCGGCTGGCTCGGTGCGCTCCAGGACCGGCAGATCGGCCGCGCGATCTCCCTCATCCACCGCGAGCCGGCGCGGGAGTGGACGGTTGCTTCACTCGCGCGAGAGCTCGCCATGTCCCGCTCTGCTCTCGCGGCGCGCTTCACGGAGTTGGTCGGCGAGCCCGTCATGCACTACGTAACCCGCTGGCGCATGCATCTTGCGCTCAGCGCCCTCCGTGAGGAGGGAGTCACGGTCGGCGAGCTCGCGAACCGCCTCGGCTACCGGTCGGAAGCGGCGTTCAGTCGGGCGTTCAAACGCGTCGTCGGCGTCCCGCCCGGCGCCGTGCGACGAGCGGCGCTCAGCCCGACGCCGGCCGCTCTCCGATGACGCCGAAGAAGACGCATCTGACCGGGAACAGCAACTCTGGTTCCAAGGCGTCCCCTTCCCCTCGCGAAGCGTTCCGGCAGTGGGCCTGGTCCCGGGGTAGCGCGTAGGAAGCAGTCCATGAAAACGGAAGACCCGCCGAAGCGGGCCTCCGCGGTCATCGGTACTGATGTGCCTACTTCTGGATGTACGCGGTCAGCGGTGGAACGACGCCGTGGTCTTGCATCGCGGCGAGGACTTCGGGGGACGGTGACTCCAACACGGACTTGATCGCCGCGACGTCGGCAACGTCGGCTGTGACCGCGATGTTGTTGCTTCCGTCGGCGGCGACGTAATCGGTCACGTTGCTACCCGTGCCCGATTCGATGGCAGCAGCACGTGCTTCCTTGCCCTGCAGCCAGGTGTCGATGTCTTCAACGGCATGGGTAACCACGACTTTCGGCATTCGACTTCCCTTCGTAATGGCACGTCGGCGGTTGGGCGACTAACACACTGCGCACACCACCTTGGTTTGGCGACCCTACCGGTGACCACAGGCCGCGACCAGCAAGGACGGGCCCGATACTGGGGACGTCATGCTCGACGAGACCGATGGTGATGCCGAGCCGGACGCTTCTCATGCCGACCGTGGCCCGGCACGCCACGAGCCCACCATGCAGGACGTCGTGCGCTCGATACGCGACTCCCGAGCACCGAAAGGGATCCGCTGGCGAGTCGTCGCTGTCGACGGTCACGGTGGTTCCGGAAAGAGCAGCTTGGCCGCGTGGCTCGCCGATGCTCTGGACGCGCCGGTGGTCCATACCGACGACTTCGCGAGTTGGGACAACCCGATCGACTGGTGGCCCGCCCTACTGGAGACGGTCCTCCGCCCTCTGGCCGAGGGGCAGCCGGCCCGGTACGTGCCGAATAGCTGGGGTGGTCCATCGCGATCGGAGGTGACGATCGAACCGACCGACTTCGTGCTCCTCGAAGGAGTAACGGCCACGCGGGCCGCGTTCCGTCCGTACCTCGCCTTCTCGATCTGGGTCGAGACGCCGAAGGATCTCAGGTTGAGGCGCGGATTGGAGCGCGACGGTGAAGCGATGCGTGGACAGTGGTACTCCTGGATGGAAGAGGAAGAGCGTTACGTCGCTGACGAGAGCCCCGCAGCGCACGCCGATCTCATCCTTCCTGGGGATCGGAATCTCTGGACGAGCGGCACGGCCATCCAACCTGCCTAGATCGCCCAACGCTCCCCCGCGCCACGTTCGTTCCGAGGGGGTCAGCGAGCGGGGGTAGCGTTCGTGCCATGGCTGACGCGACGACGCCGGAGTGCGCTCTGGTCATGAGGATGCTGGCCGTCTCGAGCATCGCGATCCCGGATGGCTCTGGCCAGCGGCGGCTTCTCGGATGGTGACTTCGGAGGAAATCGGACGGTTCGAGGTGTTCGCGACTCTCGAGACCGCCGACCGTGAGCGGCTGTGTCGCGTTGCGGCCGACATCAGCTTCGGCCCCGGAGAGTACGCGGTATACGAGGGAGACGAGCCGGGCCTTCTCGGACTGCTCGAGGGACATATCGAGGTGGTCAAGTCCGTCGATGGCGTCGAGCGTGTCATCGGCGAGCGGCGGCCTGGAGACCTCATCGGGGAGATTTCGATCACGCTCGGCACGCCACAGCCGGCTGGCTTCAAGGCCGTCGAGGCGTCGCGGGTCTTCCGGATCGATCCTCACGACTACCACGCCGTCGCGGCTGTCGCGCCGGAGGTCGGGAAGCACGTGGGGCGCTTGGCGAGCGATCGGCTCAGCGGCCCGCGCGGTCTTCAGAGTCTCGTCTCCGAGTCGGCTCCTTATCGCGCAACCGTCCTCGGCCACCGCTGGGACGCCGCGTGCGCGGAGCTCCGGCGCTTCCTCGACCGCAATCAGATCCGGTTCAGGTGGCTCCAGCCCGACGTGCCGGAGGACGCAGGGCAGTGGTCCGGCGCCTTGCCGCCCCAGGGCGAGTACCCCTCGATTCGCTTGCTGAACGGCGAGACCGTCGTTCGCCCACACTTGCGCCGCGTCGCCGAGCTGCTCGGCATCGCAACCGAGCCGGCCGCCACCGACTACGACACGGTGATCGTCGGTGCAGGCCCTGCCGGCCTGGCGGCCGCCGTGTACGGCGCTTCGGAGGGCCTCCGGACGATCGTGGTGGAACGGGAGGCGCCTGGTGGGCAGGCGGGCACGTCATCGCGAATCGAGAACTATCTCGGCTTCCCCTCGGGCGTGTCGGGCGACGAGCTCGCGAGCCGGGCGCTCCAGCAGGCACGCAGACTAGGCGCCGAGATAGTCGTCACCCGGTCAATTGCGCGGATCGATGCTGCGACGCGAGAGATCCACCTCGATGGCGGCGACGTCCTGGATGCGCGGACCATCATCCTCGCCTGCGGTGTCTCCTGGCGGCAGCTCGAGATCGATGGGTTCGACAGGCTCGCCGGCAAGGGAATCTTCTACGGCGCGGCACGCAGCGAGGCAGCGAACACCCACGGTCTGGACATACACATCGTCGGGGCCGGCAACTCGGCGGGCCAGGCTGCGATGTTCTTCTCGTCCCATGCCCGGACGGTGACGATCCTCTACCGCGGCGAGACGCTGGAGAAAAGCATGTCCCGCTACCTGGTGGACCAGCTCCGCACCCGGACGAACATCCAGGTGCGCTACCGGGCAGAGGTCGCGTCCGCGCACGGCGACACGTCACTCGAAGCGATCGACGTCGTCGACAACGCGACAGGCGAGACGGCTCGCCTCGAGTCGGCCGGGCTCTTCATCTTCATCGGAGCGGACGCCGAGACGGGGTGGCTACCGGGCGAGATTGCACTCGATCCGAAGGGTTACGTGCTCACCGGCCCAGAGGTCCGGGGCGTGGCTCGGTGGGTCCTCGACCGCGACCCGTACCTGCTCGAAACGAGCGTCCCCGGCATCTTCGCGTGCGGTGACGTTCGCTTGAGTCCCGTGAAGCGCGTCGCGGCTGCCGTGGGCGAGGGAAGCATGGCCATCGCCCTCGTGCACCAATACCTCAGGGACGCCGATACGCGCCCCGACTCGATGTAACAGGCCGTCTGTACGGCCGGAACCCCCGAAGGGGAGAACATGAAACCCCAGTGGGGACGAAGCCCGATCGAACGCGGGCCTAGCTCGCTGCCGTCTGATTCGAGCGCCACGGCAGGCGGCGCAACTCCTCACCGAGTGCCCTGACGCCCGCCGCTCCGTAACGATGCGACCAGCGGTCGAGCCAGTCGTCGTCGTCCAGGAAGAACTTCCAGTCGCTGATGACCGCGAGCCTCATCAACAGAAACGGCACGGGCGACGTGAATGGCCGGAAGCTCGCGTTGTAGATCGCGGTCCCCTCGTTGCCCTCGTAGAAGCCGCCCATCACGAATCCGTCCTTTTCATACGAGGGGACTGCAAGGTGCTGTAGGACATCGTCGAAGAACTCTCGTGCGCGATCCGCCGGCAAGTCGGTGAAGACAACGACGATCGACTTGTAAATCGCGTCCTCGCCGTCAGTAGGTCGTGCGTCCAGGAAGAGCCTCTGATACCGACTGATGAGCGCGACGACATCGTCCGTGCTGCGATCGGCCATCTGCTCAGGAGCGAGCCAAACTGATTTGCGCTCCAAGGCCTTGGGCACGAATGGACAGATAGGGCCTGGACGGCCGAGATCCCCGTGCGGCTTGATGACGAAAGTCGTGATCCAGTCTGCGACGGCGCGAAGCGCGCTGAGATCGCCTTCCGCGAGCGAGCTTGTCTTGCTGACGTCGTCGAGGTCGTCGAAGAGGAAGAGATTTGTGGTCTGCGCTGGCGTGGTCTGCGCTTGCATCGCACTGCTCCCTTCGAGTAGGCCAGTCTCGATCAACTGCGGCTGGACCGCTCCGTTCCGCTTGCTCCGCCCGAGGATTCCACGCGATCTCCGCCCTGTCTTCCAAGAGAGCCACCGACTTGACCTGCGGCCACCGGGTAGTTGACGGTGGCGCTAGCTGTAATGCGTGACCGCGCGAAGGGAAACCTGACCCGCCCACGTTCGAGGAGTCCAAAGGCGATGAGTTTCGCCGTGGTTCCCGGTCTGCACCCAACACGCGCTCAACCGCACTCGAGGGGAGCACCATGACCGCTACCTACACCTTCGACGTCTTTTCCAGCCTCGACGGCTTCGGCGCCGCCAGCGGCAACTGGACCGGCTACTGGGGCAAGCAAGGCCCCGAGCTCCTCGACCACCGTCTCGCTCTGTACGGCGAGGAGCAGCGGATGGTCTTCGGAGCCAACACGTATCGGGCGTTCGCTCGGATGCTGGCCTCGAGCACCGAGGAGTCCGAGGTGCGTGACCCCTGGGTCACGCGGATGAGGAGCCTGCCGGCGACGGTGGTGTCGACCACACTGGAGGGAGCCCTCGACTGGCCGGATGCGACCGTCGTAAGCGGCGACGCCGTCGACGTCGTCGCTCGGCTCAAGGAGGAGTCCGAGATACCGTTGCGCTCGCACGGCAGCCTGTCGATGAACCGGGCGCTGATGGCCGCCGGACTGGTCGACCGCCTCCAGGTGACGCTCTTTCCCGTGATCACCGGTCAGACCGGGCAGGACCCGATCTTCCAGGGTGCGGCCGACTTCGACCTCGAGCTGATCGAGCGCCAGACGCTCGACGGCCACATCCAAGAGCTCGTCTACCGGCCCACCCTGCATGTCTGAGCCCATCCACGCGCCCATCCCGTCGAGCCGCCGAACCCGACCGGAGGCTCGTCGGCCACGGCTCAGCCCCGGTTGTGGTTGACGACCTCGACGTTGTGCCCGTCCGGGTCGAGCACGAACGCGCCGTAGTAGCCCGGGTGGTAGACGGCGCGCTCGCCCGGCGCGCCGTGGTCCTCGTAGCCCGCCGCGAGCGCGGCGGCGTGGAACGCGCGCACCGCGGAGTCCTCGCGCGCGGAGAACGCTAGGTGGACGTGCTCCGTGAGCGGCCGCTCGTCCCGGACGAGCGAGAAGCTGAAGTCCGGGCCGGACAGCTGCACGCGGCCGGGCTCGTCGTGGGCCAGGCGTAGCCCGGCGTGCTGGGCGATCGTCGTGTAGAAGCGCCGGGAGACCTGCACGTCGCTGACGCGCAGCCACAGGTGGTCGATGCGGCCGTCGGGCACGGCGTCCTCGCGGTCGGCGTGGACCGCCTCCACGCTGTTGCCGTCGGGGTCGAGCAGGAACCCCCCGTAGTACGTCGGGCCGTACCGCGTGCGCGGCCCCGGCGCGCCGTCGTCGCGGTACCCCGCGTCGACGCCCGCCTGCCAGAACGCGTCGACCTGCGCGCGGTCGCGGGCGCGGAAGCCGACGTGGAGCCCGCGGGTCACCGGATGCTCGCGGTCCGTCGGCCCGATGTCCCAGTCGTCCCACTCGACCAGCTCGGCGTCCGCGTGGCTGGGCTCGGCGCCCAGGACGCTCAGGACGGTGCGGTAGAAGCGCTCGGAGGCCGCGAGGTCCGAGACGGCGACGCCGACGTGGTCGAACACCCGGCCGAGGCTACTACGGGGCGATCCGTCGCAGCGTAGCCCGCCGTCGGGAAGCGATAACGCCACTCTCGTCGAGCGGCAGCGCGCCCCGACATATGAGCGTCCTGTCGCAAGAGGGGGCTCGGGGACAAGGCCAACTCGGTGGCAACGCGGAGGACTCTCGCCCGCCAGCAGGTCGAGGTCGACTAGCTCGGCTTGGCCGGGACGAACCGCTTGACGAAGTCGAGCGCGGTCTGGGCGACCTCCTGCCAGCCGTGGTCGATGGTCAGCGAGTGGCCGCGGTTGGGCATCTTCTTGATCTCGGTGACGCCGGGGTTGCGCTTCTGCCGCTTGTACGAGGCGTTGGCGATCGCCCAGGGAACCGTGTGGTCCTTCTCCCCGTCGAGGATCAGCAGGGCGCCTCGATCGGGGTTCTTCGTGTCGACCTTCGACTCGGTCCAGGGGTTGAGGTTGGCGTTGCCCATCTGGGCCAGGGCGATCCCCGACCCGGCCACGTGGTAGGTGTCGTACAGGCGCTTCGCCTCGTCCTCATCGAGGGCGTTCGTCCACCCGTACTTGAACTGCTCGAAGGTGAGCGTGATCGCGCGGCCTCGATTCCGGGGGTTCAACAGGAAAGGTCCACTCGCCTTGAGCGTGGAGAGGGGCAGCGGCAGGACGCCGCGAAACACGCCGGGGTCGATGGCAACCGTCGCTGCCGAGAGCCCACGGCCGGCGAGCATCTGGGCGACCAGTCCGCCGGTCGAGTGCCCCATCACGGCGGGCTTCTTGCCGAGCTTGGAGATCACCTCGGCCGTGTGGTCGGCAACCTGCTTCAGAGTCTTCCTGGCGAGGACGTCCGGGTTCGCCCGCGCCTCTTCAACCGTTTCGGGATCGTCTGGCCAGTCCGGCGTCAGCGGCGCGTAACCGGCCTGCTTGAAGAAGTCCGCCCAGTTGGCCCAGCTGCTCGGTAGCAGCCAGAGGCCGTGGATGAAGACGACCGGAGTGGTGCCGGAGGCGTTTGCCGCCTCGATCTCTCTGCTCTCCCGCACCGAACTGGACGCCATGCCGAACTCCTTTCGGTCGGCGTGGAAAGTCAGCCGACACTAGCGCAGTCGGGGGCGAGTGCGACTCTGGAGTCGCCGACTCGATCCTCTGGTTCGAGTCACACGACAAGGTGGTTAGCGGTGCCGCCGGTACTGCAGCTCGATGATCCCTCTGCTGGAGGCGGTGCTGGAGACCAGGTCGAGCCGGTAGGAGCCGGGGTCTCCGTCGAACAGCCGGGTGCCCTCGCCGGCAACGTAGGGGTACAGATCCACCCGGAGCTCGTCGATCAGGTCGTGTCGCATGAGCGACCGCCAGAGTCTGACGCCGCCCCAGACCACGATGTGGCCGTCGCCGCCCAGCCTGAGCTTGTCGATCTCTTCTGTGGTGTCACCGGCGGCGATGGTCGTGTTGGCCCAGTCGGCGGTGTTCAGGGTCCGGGAGAAGACGACCTTGCGCCCGGCGTTCAGGACGGCGGCGAAGGGGTCGGTGGACGTCGGCATGTGCGCGGAGAAGAGTTCGTAGGTGGTGCGGCCCATGATGTGCGCGTGCGCACTCCGGAGAAAGTCGAAGTGCGCCGGGTCGTCGGACTCCCTGTTTTCGGGCCGGTCGAAGACGAACTTCCAAAACTCGGTGCCCTCGTCGGCGAGAAGGCCGTCGAGCGAGTAGTTGAACACCGTCGCTATCAGTTTCCGCATGATCAGACCTCCTCGGTGTCGCGTCGTCTGGGAACCTTGCTTGCTAGGAGAACGTGCCTGTTCCAGACCGCCGTCTGTGGCCCGTCGCTTGTGCTTCAGACGCCGCTGCCACCCAGTAGTAATCGGTGCCCGGTCAACTGGCCAGTTGCGCGGAAGGCCGAGGGCGCTCACTTGGGCGAGCGTTCGGGAACGTACCTAGGCGAGCCGTAGCGCTCTTTGCCTACGCCCCCCTCGGCTGCCTGAGGCTAGAGGGAGATCAGAGCGAAGATGAACAGGGCGAACGCCGACCAGGTCACCGCCATTTGGATCCAGTTGATCGTGAAGTAGCGCCGCCGTCCCGTCTCCCAGTCGGCTGGGAGCGCCTCGGGATCCCAGGCCAAGATCAGGTTGTAGGTCGGGGTCTTCCACACGTTGGAGACGAGCCAGATACCGACGAGCACGATCCCCAGGCCGATCGCGGTGAGGATGAATGAGGTGGAGCCGGGATCGTCCCAGAGGAGCACGAGCGCGACGATCGGCCCGAATGCCGGCACGAGCGCCCATGCAAGGTTGTAGGCCTTTCCCGAGCCATGATCCGCGTAGCGAAGGAACGCTTCCATGAAGTTCCGGAAGTTCCGGCCGTCCATCGCCTGGAGCATCGGGCGCATGATCGTGCACAGCATCCCCAAGAGGCCAGCCGCGAGCCCCGAGAAGAAAACGGTAGCCGCGAGCACCCATTCCTCGGCGGTCACACCAACCTCCCTTCCGCTGCGGGACCTGATCCTAAGCCACCTGTCCGAAGCGTCGAACGAAATCCCGCGGTGCGCGATTCAGGAACGTCACTTGAATCGAGGCGACCGCCTTGTGGCCACCTGGTGACAAACGTTGCTTGTTTGGAGCGACCGGAGTAGCTTGGATCGAGGCGGGAACGTGTGCCTGCAGCCGTCGAGTGACTGAGCAGGTAGACCGAGCCGAAGGAGGTCCCTCATGAGCGCTACCGTCGAGACCGGCATCGACATCCGCCCGTTCGACGTTCAAATCCCCGACGAAGCCCTGGCTGACCTTCGACGGCGCATCGATGCGACCCGGTGGCCGAGCAAGGAGCTCGTCGCTGATCGCTCGCAGGGCGTCCAGCTGGCGACGCTCCAGGAGCTCGCGCGCTACTGGACGACCGACTACGACTTCGGGCGGGTCGAGGCGAGGCTGAACGCGCTGCCGCAGTTCACGACCGAGATCGACGGGGTCGAGATCCACTTCATCCACGTGCGCTCCGAGCACGAGAACGCGCTGCCGCTGATCATGACCCACGGCTGGCCCGGCTCGGTCATCGAGCTGCTCGAGACGATCGGCCCGTTGACCGACCCGACCGCGCACGGCGGCACCCCCGAGGACGCATTCGACCTCGTGCTGCCGTCGCTGCCGGGCTACGGCTTCTCGAGCGAGCCGACGGAGCTCGGCTGGGACGCCGACCGCATCGCACGCGCATGGGCGGAGCTGATGCACCGCCTCGGCTACACGCGCTACGTCGCCCAGGGCGGCGACGTGGGCGCTTACATCACCGACTCGATGGGCCGCCAGGCGCCCGAGGGGCTACTCGGCATCCACCTCAACGTGCTCACCGCGGCGGTCGCTCTCAAGGACCAACTGCCGGGGGAGTCCGAGGAGGAACGGGCGGCGCACGACGCGCTCAACAGGTTCTTGACGGATGGCTTCGCCATCGTCCTCGAGCAGTCCACCCGGCCGCAGACGATCGGCTACTCCCTGCTGGACTCACCCGTCGGGCTGGCGGCCTGGATGCTCGACCACGACACGGACAGCTACTACAAGTTCTCCCGCGCGATCGTCGACGGGGACCCCGCAGGCAACCTCACCCGGGACAACATCGTCGACGACATCACGCTGTACTGGCTGACAGGCACCGGCGCCTCGGCCGCCCGGTGGTACTGGGAGTTCGGACGGGCCGCGGCCGGTGCGGCTCCGCCGCCGGTCGCGGTTCCGGTCGCCTACACGAACTTCCCCGGCGAGGTCTTCCCCGCCCCGCGCAGCTGGGTCGAGGTCGTTTTCCCCGGCATCGCCTACTTCAACGAGGTCGACAGGGGCGGTCACTTCGCGGCGTGGGAGGAGCCGGACCTCTTCTCGGCCGAGGTGCGGGCCGCGTTCCGCTCGCTCCGATAGCAAAGGAGTAAGTCATGAGCGCTGCTGTCGACACAGCCACGGATATCCGCACCTTCCGCATCGACATCGCGGACGAGCAGATCGACGACCTCCGCCGGCGCATCGCGGCCACGCGGTGGCCGAGCAAGGAGCTCGTCGCAGACCGGTCGCAGGGCGTGCAGCTCGCTACGACCAAGGAGCTCGCCCGGTACTGGACGGAGGACTACGACTTCGGACGGATCGAGGCGAGACTGAACGCGCTTCCGCAGTTCACGACGGAGATCGACGGCGTGAACATCCACTTCATCCACGTCCGCTCGCCGCACGAGGACGCCATGCCGCTGATCATGACGCATGGCTGGCCCGGCTCGGTGATCGAGCTGCTCGAGACCATCGGCCCGCTGACCGACCCGACCGCGTACGGCGGAACCCCCGAGGACGCGTTCGACCTCGTCCTGCCGTCCGTCCCCGGCTACGGCTTCTCCGGCGAGCCCACGGAAGTCGGCTGGGGCCCTGGTCGCGTCGCGCGTGCCTGGGCGGAGCTGATGCAACGCCTCGGCTACACGCGCTACGTGGCCCAGGGCGGCGACGTCGGCGCCGTCATCACTGACGCGATGGGCCGCCTGGCACCCGAGGGGCTGCTCGGCATCCACCTCAACGTGCTCATCGCGGGTCTCGAGGACCTGCCGGCGGAGTCTGAGCAGGAACGCGCGGCGCACGACGCAATCAACAGGTTCTTTACGGACGGCTTCGGTTACTTCTCGGAGCAGACCACCCGGCCGCAGACGATCGGCTACTCCCTGCTGGATTCACCCGTCGGGCTGGCGGCCTGGATGCTCGACCACGACACGGACGGCTACTACAAGATCTGCCGCGCGTTCGTCGACGGCGAGCCGGTGGGGAATCTCACGCGGGACAACATCGTCGACGACATCACGCTGTACTGGCTGACGGGCACCGGCGCCTCGGCCGCCCGGTGGTACTGGGAGGTCGGACGGGCCCAGGCCGCAGCCGGTGCGGCCGGCCAGGCTCCGCCGCCGGTCTCGGTTCCGGTCGGCTTCACGACGTTCCCCGGCGAGGTCTGGGCTGCCCCGCGCAGCTGGGTCGAGAAGGTCTACCCCAACCTCACCTACTTCAACGAGGTAGACAGGGGCGGCCACTTCGCCGCCTGGGAGGAGCCGGAGCTCTTCTCGACCGAGGTGCGGGCGGCGTTCAGGCCATTGCGCTGACCCGACGCATGAGGGCGGCGCGCACGGCCCGTGCGCGCCTGGCCGTTCTTCCGATCCTGGCTTCCGAGCGGGCCCCACTCGCATGGCCCGGCGTTCAGGAATGTTCCCCGGAGATCGCGCTCTAGGATGAAGGCGTGTCGCTGCCCGTGACGCTTCCCCTCATCGACCACTTGGCCTTGCGAGTACGTGACGTGAGACGCAGCCGCACCTTCTACGAGCGGGCCCTCGAGCCGTTCGGAGTGAAGGTGGTTGAGAGCTCGCAGGGGCCTGGGTTTGCCATCGAGGGCGGTGGAGACTTCTGGATCGGGGAAGGGGAACCCCCGGCGGCGCCCGTTCATGTGGCCTTCGCCGCAGCAGACCGAGCCACCGTTGACAAGTTCCACCGCGCCGCTGTCGAAGCCGGCGGCCGCGACAACGGCGCGCCGGGCCTTCGACCGCATTACCACGCCGGGTATTACGCAGCGTTCGTCATCGACCCGGACGGGAACAACGTCGAAGCGGTCTTCCACGGAGACTGCCAGCTGCCAGCCGCGTGACGCTCGCTTGCCCGAGTGTGCGGGAATGTCGCTTGAGCGACGAATGGCACAAGAGCCCTCGTCCTCTGAACCAGGGGCCAGCGTGACAGAGCGCGCTCATGCGTGAGCTGCGTCCGGGCGTCTGGCATTGGGAATCGCCGCTTCCCGACTGGAGCGAGGAGCAGTCGGGCTCCCATGGACGAGCGCCTGCTCAGGCGCTGGTCAGGCGGTCGCCTCGACGGCTTGCAGGATGAGTTCGGTCGCGGCCTCAGGCTGGGAAACGAACGAGACGTGCGAAGCCGGAACCTCGACGATCGTCGCGTTCGCGCGCTCGGCCATGAACCGCTGCAGGGCCGGCGGGATCGCCTTGTCCTCGGTACCGAGCAAATACCAGCACGGCAGCGTATTCCAGGCTGGCGGGGCCGACGGCGTGGCTGCGAACGCCTCGGCGGCATAGGGCCGCTGTGCCGCGGCCATCACCGCGGCCGTCTCAGGATCGACATCAGCAGCGAAGGCTTCGCGGAATGCCTCTGGCGCGAGGTAGAGGTCGGTGCCCGCGCTCCCATCGGGGTTGGTGAACGAAACGGGCCTGATCGAAGGCCCAACAAGGCTGCCTTCGAACCTCTCGAGGAGCTGCTGCTGGCTCTCGCCAACGTCGCACATCCAGCCGTTGAAGTAGACGAGCGCCCGGACCTGCTCGTTGCCAATCGCGGCAGTGGAGATCACATTGCCGCCGTAGGAGTGGCCGACAAGCACGATCGGCCCCCCAAGGGTCCGCAGGAACTCCGCCAGGTAGGCGGCGTCGCCAGCGAGATCCCGAAGCGGGTTACCGAACCCTATGGCGGAGTACCCGCGATCCTGCAGCGCGCGGATCTCAGCGTCGAAGCCCGTGGCGTCAGCCCATGCACCGTGAACGAGGACAACAGTAGGAGTCTCAGCAGCCATTCTCGTCACCGCCCCTTTTTTGGACCGTTTGCCGCTGCTCGGACTGTAAACCCTGCCGGGCGGTCCCGACCAAGCCCAGCGCGCACCCAGCGCGACGGAGCGGTTGCCCGGGAGATGACGCCGCCCTGGGCCAGTGTTCGGGAATGTCACCCGAACGGGGCGGTCATACTCCGCGCGTGGGTGGACGCTGCGAGAGCGACCCGCCGGGGCCTGACCAAGGAACCAGTCTTCGAACGGCACGGCTGAGGCTTCTCCCGCTGACAAGCCGCGACGAGTCCGACCATGCTCGTGCATCGAGGAATGCAGCGGACGCCTTGCGCGACACCCGCGCGGCCGATGTCCAGTGGCGCGAGCACGGCTTCGGCCCGTGGGCGGTCCGGGACAAGCAGGGCAGCTGCTTCCTCGGCTGCGCCGAGCTGCGTCTCGCCGGCGACGGCATCGAGGGCATCGCCCCCGACGAAGTCGAGGCGGGCTGGTGGGTGACCGAGGACCGGCGGAATGACGGCATCGCGACCGAAGCGATGGAAGCGGCGATCGACGATCTCTTCAGCCGCACCGACGTCGAGACGATCACGGCGTACATCTCGGACGGGGCAAACGAAGCATCCCGCCGCGTGGCAGCCAAGCTCGGATTCTCGGTACGGGGCCGAGGCCACGGGCGCTGGGGCGAGCCGATGACGGTCTACACGCTTCCCCGCGACGATTGGCTGCGACAACGGCCCTGAGGCAAGCGCTCGGAGTAAGGAGCGTCTCGCCTGGGCGAGCGTGCTCTACCTCGACTGAGATCGGTCGGCTCCCTCGCGATGCGCGTGAGGAGGCGTGCTAGACGGCTCCGAGCGCCGCAGTGATCCTCTCGATCGCCGCAGTCTCCTCGCCCTTGACCCCGCCCTTGGCCTCGGCGACCGCCGTAGCGACGTCGAGCACGAGGCGGCGATACGCGTCGAGCTCGTCTGGTGCCTTCGCGCCAAGGACGGCCACCGCAGCGCCGAGGGCGTTGATCGTCCCCTCCACGACCTCCTTGGGTGACGCGACGAGGCCGAAGCCGGTGCTGTGTGTCTCCGAGAGTTCGCGAACGAGCTGGCTCTCGCTCTCATGATGCGCGGCAAGCTGCTTCGCGACGGCGCTCGCCTCACCGAAGCTGTCGGTGAAGTCGCGATGGGCAGCGGAGACGAGCATTCCGGCGCCCGTGACGCCCTGCTGGAGGTCCTTCCATTCGTCCTCGGTGAAGTCCGTCTTGCCTGCCATGCGTCCCTCCTTCGATGTGTATGAGTCCCGCTCAGCAATTCTGATGCGCCTTGACCAGTCGCGGCTCTCAAGCCACTGCCTCAGCGCATCCGGTCGAGTGCTTCCGCGAGATGGCGGTGGCCGACGGTCTCATAGCCCACCACGGTCACGACCGGAGCGAACATCAGATCGCCCGGCTCACTCTTGAGCACCTCCGACTTCGAGCACAGCAGCGGCGAACGCCGCCGGGGCTTCCTGGGGAAGGTTGTGCCCGATGCCGCCCTCGACTGTACGGTGCGAGTACTCGCCCGAGAACTTCATCGCGTAGGCACTCGGCTCGGGATGAGGCGCACCGTTGGCGTCTCCCTCGAGCGTGATGGTGGGGACGGTGATGAGCGGGCCTTCAGCGAGCCGCCTCTCCAGCTCGTCGTACTCAGCCTCACCCTCAGCCAGCCCGAGCCGCCAGCGATAGTTGTGAATCGTTATGGCCACGTGGTCCGGGTTGTCCAGAGACGCCGCGCTGCGCTCGAAGGTTGCGTCGTCGAAGTTCCAGTGAGGCGACGCCGTTCGCCAGATGAGCTTTGCGAAGTCCCGCCGGTACTTCTCGTATCCGGCCTCGCCGCGCTCGGTGGCGAAGTAGTACTGGTACCACCACTGGTGCTCTGCCTCCGGCGGCAGCGGCAGCTCGCCTGCTTCCCGGCTACCGATCAGATAACCACTGACCGACACGAGCCCGCGGCACCGTGCCGGCCAGAGCGCAGCGACGACGTCCGCGGTTCGCGCCCCCCAGTCGAAGCCGGCCACGAGTGCGCTCTCGATCTGGAGCGCGTCCATGAAGGCGATGACGTCGAGGGCGAGCACCGCCTGCTCACCGTTGCGGAACGTCTCGTCCGACAGAAAGCGAGTCGTGCCGAAACCGCGGAGATACGGGACGGTGACCCGGTATCCCGCCGCCGTCAGCAACGGGACGACCTCGACGTAGCTGTGGATGTCGTACGGCCACCCGTGCAGGAGAACGACCGCGGGGCCAGCGGAGGGCCCCGCGTCGACGTAGCCAACGTCCAGGAGGCCGGCGTCGATCTGCCTGACGTCCCCGAAGTCGCTCGACAAGGTGGGATCAGACCGTGCAGAGGACGTCACCGGCGACTTCGTCTCCTAGCGCTTCCGGCTTGCGGACGCCGCCAGGCTCATTGGGTGAGGTAGGTCTCGTAGAACGCCTCAGCCCAACTCGCATCGCCGTGCGCTGACGTGACGGCGATGGCCTGAAAAATCACGTCGGTCACTGGCTCCGGCTGGGAGACCATGATGACGTGCGAGCCCTCGAGTTCGGTGATCGGCGCGCCCGCCCGCTCCGCCATCGAACGGGTCACATCCGTTCCTGCTGCCTTGTCGGCTTTCGCGATCACCGCCCACGACGGTACGTGCTTCCATGCAGGCGCACCTGCCGGCTCCGAGAATGCCAGCTCCGCGACGGGTCGCTGGGTCGCCGCCATGACCGCCGCCTCGTCCTCGGAGAGATCGCCGGCGAAAGCGTCGTGGAACTTTGCCGGGTCGATCGCGAACTCCACCGCCGGCTCCCCGCCGTTGGCGGAGGGATAGTGGAAGGGGACGAGCGCGCTGCCTAGGACGGCGTCGGTCGATGCGGCTGTGATCTCCCCCAGGCGCTCGCCACGCTCCGGAGCAAACGCGGCGACGAAGACGAGGCCGACCACGTTTTTTGCGTGCGTCGCTGCATTCGAGATCACGGCTCCCCCGTAGGAGTGGCCGACCGCGACCACCGGCCCCGGTATCTCTGAGAGGACGCCGACGAGATAGGCGGAGTCGAACGAGAGTCCGCGCAGCGGGTTCGCCACCGCCCTCGTCGCCACCCCCTTGGCCTGCAGACGCTCGATCACGCCGTTCCAGCTGGAACCGTCCGCGAACGCACCGTGCACGAGTACGACTGTCGGGTACTCAGCGGCTGTTTCGGACATGTGCACTCCTTCCCAAGCGCCATGACGCTGAGGGCGGCGCGCACGCTGGGTGCGCGCCGCCCACGCGCGATCAACGAAGCGACTTGAAACTCGCTCTGACCTCTTCGGAGAACAGCTGCGGCTCCTCCCAGGCGGCGAAGTGGCCGCCCCGGTCGACCTTGTTGAAGTACGTGAGGTTGGGGTACGCCCGCTCGGCCCAGCTGCGCGGGGCGGGGAACACCTCGCCCGGGAACACGGTGAAGCCGGCCGGGATGGAGACCTCCGGAAGGGCCTGGCCGGCAGCGGCCGCGAGTGCCTGGGCGCGTCCAGCTTCCCAGTACGCCCGGGCGGCCGATGCCCCAGTGCCCGTCAGCCAGTAGAGCGTGATGTTGTCCACGATGGTGTCGCGCGTGAGGTTGCCCGTCGGCTGTCCGTCGACGAAGGCGCGCGAGATCTTCTCGTAGCTGTCCGTGTCGTGGTCGAGCATCCAGCCCGCCAGGCCGACCGGTGAGTCCAAGAGGGAGTAGCCGATCGTCTGCGGACGCGTTGCCTGCTCCAGGTAGTAGCCGAAGCCGGTCATCCTGAATGCGCCGAGGGCTTCGAGCGCTGCGCGTTCTTCTGCGGAGGGCTCGGCCGACGGCGCTTCGGCGTAGGCGAGCCCCGGCACGAGCAGGTTGGTGTGGATGCCGACCAGCCCCTCGGGCTCAATGCGACCCATCACGTCGGTGATGACGGCACCGACGTCGCCGCCCTGGGCCACGTAGCGCGTGTACCCGAGGCGGTCCATGAGCTCCACCCAGGCTCGAGCTGTGCGGCCCGGGTCCCAGCCGATCTCCGTCGGCTCGCCGGAGAATCCGTAGCCCGGGATCGACGGCAGTACAAGATCGAACGCGTCCTCGGCGCGGCCGCCGTGCGCGGTCGGGTCGGTGAGCGGGCCGACGGTCTCGAGCAGCTCGATGACCGAGCCGGGCCAGCCGTGGGTCATGATCAGCGGCAGGGCGTTTTCCTGCTGCGACCTGACGTGAATGAAGTGGATGTCCACTCCGTCGATCTCTGTCGTGAACTGCGGCAGAGCGTTGAGCCTCGCCTCGGCCTTGCGCCAGTCGTACTCGGTGGTCCAGTAGCGAGCGAGCGCCTGCAGCGTCGCGAGCTGCACGCCCTGCGACCTGTCGGCGACGAGCTCCTTGCTGGGCCAGCGCGTCGCCTCGATGCGCTTGCGCAGGTCGTCCAGCTGCTCCTGCGGAACGTCGACCTGGAACGGTCGCATCTCGATCGCGGTCTCGACGGTGGTGCTCATCACACTCTCCTTTCAGCGAAGCGACCTGAAGGCCGCTCGCAACTCGTTCGTGAAGATCTCCGGCTCCTGCCAGGCCGCGAAGTGGTCGCCTTCGTCGACCTCGTTGAAGTAGATGAGGTTGGGGTAGGCCAGCTCGGTCCAGCTCCGTGGAGCCTGGTAGAGCTCGTTCGGGAAGACGCTCACGGCAGCGGGGACGGTTGCGCCCTTCACGTCGAAGAAGCCGAGCGTGTTCTCCCAGTACAAACGTCCCGAGGACATCCCGGTGTTCGTCAGCCAGGTCATGGTGATGTTGTCGAGCACCTCGTCCCGGGTGAGGTTGCCGACCGGCTCGCCCTCGACGAAGCCGCGCGAGATGTCGTCGAGGCTGCGCGCGTCGTGGTCGAGCATCCATGCCGCAAGAGCAATCGGGGAGTCAGCCAGCCCGTACAGGGTCTGCGGGCGATTTCCCATCTCGATCGAGTAGCCGAGGCCTTTCGTGAACAGGAAGTTCAGCCGGTCGTATGCGCGCTGCTCGTCGGCTGATAGGCCCGACGGCTCCGGGTCGCCAGCTCCGAGCACGTTCGATGCGAGCGCCTTCGAGATCTCGGGTGGGACGGTGCCGGGCATGTTCGAGTGGATCCCGAGCAGCTCTGGCGGCGCCTCGGCGCCCATGACGTCGGTGATCTGCGCCCCCCAGTCGCCGCCTTGCGCCACATACCGCGCGTAGCCGAGGCGCCTCATCAGCACGATCCAGGCATGCGCGATGTGGACGGGGTCCCAACCCGTCGTCGTGGGCTTGCCCGAGAACCCGTAGCCGGGCATCGACGGGACGACCACGTCGAACGCGTCCTCCGCGTCGCCTCCGTGCGCCGTCGGGTCGCTGAGCGGCCCGATCACGTTCAGCATCTCGATCACGGAGCCGGGCCAGCCGTGAGTGATGATGACCGGCAGCGCGTTCTCGTGCCGCGAGCGAACGTGGATGAAGTGGATGTCGAGACCGTCGATCTCGGTGATGAACTGCGGTACGGCGTTCAGCCTCGCCTCGAACCTTCGGAAGTCGTACTCGGATCCCCAGTAGCGAGCGAGCGCCTCGATCGTCGCCAGCTGCACGCCCTGCGACTGATCGGCGACGGTCTCCTTCTCCGGCCAGCGCGTCGCGTTGATCCGACGACGCAGCTCGTCGATGTCCTCCTGTCGGACGTCGACGCTGAAGGGGCGAATCGCCACGCCGTCGACGCCAATCTTCGACTCGTTCGAGGTTGCAACAGCCATGGCTGCCTCCTAGCAATCCGATTGGGCGTTCATGCGACATCCACGCTCTCACGCGACGCGAACCGTGTCGTTGCAGACAGCCAGCGAATCGACTTACGGCGTCCTGGGAAGTTGCGAGTGGGGCTAGCTGCTATGCGACTGGCCGGCGCATCCGCGTCACTCCTCCGCGTCGAGCGCGACACCGGCGCCGAGCGGAAGCGTGACGACGAGTGAGGTGCCGTGTCCCGGCAGGCTCTCGACGAGGATCCTCCCCCCGATTGCCTCGACGCGGTCCTTCAGCCCGATCAGGCCGGTACCTCCTCGCGCATCGGCACCGCCGACGCCGTTGTCTCGGATGGAGAGCTCGAGCGTCCCGTCCCGTCCGGCGACGTCGACGTTCACGACCGATGCGCGAGCGTGCCTGGCGACGTTCGTGAGCGCCTCGGAGACGACGTAGTACGCGGCGACCTCGATGCGCTCGGGCAGGCGGCCGTCCATGGTCGCGTTCAGCTGCACCGGCACCGGCGAGCGACGGGCGAGCGTCTTGAGCGCAGCGCCCAGCCCGCCGTGCGCGAGGATCGCCGGATGGATGCCGCGTGAGATCTCCCGCAAGTCGTCGATCGCGACCCTCAGCCCCTCTATGACCCCCCTGACCTGCGCTTTCAGGTCGCCGTCGGCAGGCAGCGCGGCTTCCACTCCTCCGAGCTCCATGCCGAGGGAGACGAGCTGCTGCTGGATGCCGTCGTGGAGGTCCCGCTCGATCTTCCGGCGGGCCTCGTCGGACGCGGCGACGATGCGTCTACGCGAGGCGGCCAGCTCGGACTGACTCTCGGCGTTCGCGATTGCCGTCGCCACGAGCTCCGTGAAGCTCACCAACCGTCGGTCGACGTCCGGCGGCAGCGCCTCCTTCGAGTTCAGCGTCATCGCGCCCCAGAGCCGACCCTCCACCACCACGGGGCTCCCCACCTGGTGGAGGAATCCCCGCAGCTGAAGCATGTCGGCGTCGGGCCCACCGAGGGACTCCAGGTCCGCCTCGTCCACCCGGGCGGCGCGTCCCGTGTGGAGCACTCGCGTCGAGACGTAGAGGTCCTTCGGTGTCCAGCGCGCGCCGATCGCCTCCCCCTCGTACGCGCGCGAGGCACCGACGAGGACGCACTCTGGGCCCGGGTCGAACCTGATCACGGTCGCCACGAGCGAGGGGTCGGCGCTCGCGAATACCCGCACGACCTCCTTCGTGACTGCGGAGAAGAGCTCGTTTGACGGCACACCTTGAGCCACGAGCGTTGCGACCCGCCGCAGCGCTGCCTGCTCGTCTGCGAGAAGGCCGAGTGCCTCGCGCGACTGCGCGTTGGCGATCGCCGTCGCAACGAGCTCGGTGAACTTCTCCAGTCGCTCCTCGGTATCGGGAGGCAGTGGCTCTGTGGCGCTGACGGTCATCGCTCCCCACAGGCGACCCTCGACGACGATCGGGCTCGCGACCTGAGAGAGATAGCCCTGCCGTCGCATTTGATCGGCCGCCGCGACGCCGACGGTGAGATCCGTCTCGTCGATCCGCGCAGACGCTCCCGTCCGAAGCACTCTCGTCGAGACGTACATGTCGTTCGGCGGCCACCGCGTCCCGAGCGGCGTCTCGGCGACCGGCCTCGACGCGCCGACGAGCACGCACTCCGGACCGCCGTCGAACCGCACTACCGTCGCCGTGTTGTCCATTCGCACCGCGAACACCCGCTCGACCTCGCCGCTGACGGCCGAGAACACCTCGGAAGGCGGCACCCCCTCTGCCACGAGGGTCGCGACGCGTCGCAGCGCTGCCTGCTCGTCGGCGAGCAGGCCGAGCGCAGATTGCGACTCCGCGTTCGAGACGGCGGTTGCCACGAGCTCCGTGAAGGCGGCGATGCGAGCTTCGGCGTCCTCCGGGAGCGGCTCAGTCCCGCGCGTTGCAGCCATCAGCGCTCCCCAGACCCTTCCATCGACGACGATCGGCGCACCGACTGTCGATCGAAGCCGCAGGCCCCGCGCTACATCAGCCGTTTCACCTTCCGCCTCCAGATAGCTGTCGATGCGGGCGGCGGCGCCTGTCTGGAAGATGCGAGCGACGGCGCTGTCCCCGTCGAGCGGGAGCCGCGTGCCGACCGGGAGCATGGGGCCTTCGGCGCTCCAACCGGCGATGACCACCGCCGTCCCGTCGCGGGTGAAGACGTGCATCGCCGTCAGATCGGCTCCGAGGAGCGGAGCAACTGCCTCGGTGACGACGGCGAAGACCTCGTCCGGGGAGGGCTGCTGCGCGACGAGTACCGCGACCCTGCGCAACGCGGCCTGCTCGTCGGCGAGCACGCCGAGCGCCTCCCGAGACTCGGCGTTCGAGATCGCGGTGGCGACGAGCTCCGTGAACTCGACGATCCGCAAGTCCGTGTCCGCCGGCAAAGGCTGGCTCTGGCTCGTTGCGGCGATCATCGCGCCCCAGAGCTGCCCTTCGACGACGATCGGAGTCGCGACGGTGGAGCGCACACCCAGGACCTGCGCCATCGCGGCGACCGCACCGGTCGCACTCGACCAGTCGTCCATACGAGCGGCCCGTCCTGTTCGATGGACCGAGGCTATGACGTTCTCGCCGTCGAGCGTGAAGCGGCTGCCCAACGGGGGCGGATCCCAGGGCGTCTGCGACTGCGCGACGAGCGTGGCAGTCCCGTCGGGCTCGAAGCGAAGCATCCCGACCGCCTCGGTCTCCAGCACCCGCGCTGCCTCCTCGGTGACCGCTCCGAGGAGCTCGACCGGAGACGATTCGCGCGCCGCAAGTGTCGCCACGCGCCGCAGTGCGGCCTGCTCGTCGGCGAGGCGTGCCAGCGCTTCACGTGACTCTGCATTTGCGATCGCAGTGACGAGCAATTCCTCGAACTCGACCATCCGGTCCTCGGTGTCGTAGGGCGGAGCCTCCGCCCGCATCCAGCTCGCCGTGATCGCGCCCCACAGCCGGCCGCCCACGAGGATCGGCACGGAGACGCTCGATCGCAGGCCGATTTCCCGGGCAAGCTCGGCGAAGCTGCCTGTTGCCCCCTCGTAGCCCTCGAATCGCGCCGGCCGCTGCGTGTCCCGGACGGTGGACGTAGCGTTCTCGCCCCGGTGACTCAGGCGCGAGCCCACGGGCATGCGGCCGACCGCGAGACCTCGGTGTGCGAGTACCACGATCTCGTCGCCGGGCTCGTAGCGAATCAGCAAGACCTGATCCGCGCCGAGCAGCGCCTGCATCTCGTTTGCCACCGCGTCCAAGACCATGCTCGGCGCGGCCGTCTCGGCGACGAGCGTCGCCACTCGCCGCAGCGCGGCCTGCTGAGCTGCGAGGCTGGTGGAGGCCACAGCTGGAGTATGTGCGCCTCGCAACAGTGGTGAAAGTGACGACGACGGATGGCTGGGGCCTGAAGCGAGCAGGAAGGTACGAAGTGCCGCCGGTCGGTAGACCAGATGGAGGCTGATGGCGAAGCGGACTCGTCTCTCGGAGGCAATCCTTGAGCCATGTCCGCCGTCCAGACAGAGCAGACCGCAGTCATTCGCCTGCCGTTCTCCGGATCTCCGCGGGTCGAGCTGGACGAGCGTGAGGCAGACGGAGTTTCGGTGGTGCTCACCTGGACTCGCGGCGCCGATGTCGTCGCGGTAACGGTCGGCGACGCGAGAACCGGTGATTCATTCGAGCTCGTCGTTGCCGAGAACGAGCAGGCGCTCGACGTCTTCCATCACCCGTTCGCATACGCTCGCGCGCGCGGAGTCGAGCTCCTCGGCGACCGGCCGGGCGCTGGAGTGGCCGTTGGCGACTAGCTATGTGATGCGAGCTGAGTCACGTTCGGCACAACGTGGTTTCCGGTTCCTCGTCCTCTGATTCCGGCTAGCTGCAATGTGCAACCGATCCCGCTACCCGATGCTGGGACCAATGCCCTTGAGATGCCTGATAGTCGACGACAGCGAGCGGTTTCTGCGCGCGGCCAGCTCGAGTCTCGGCCGGAACGGCATCGAGGTCGTAGGGACCGCAACGACTCCGGTCATGGCGCTCGACCAGGTTGCGAAGCTCCACCCGGACGTCATCCTCGTCGACGTAGGGCTCGGCGAGGAGAGCGGATTCGATCTCACGGTGAAGCTCGTCGACGCATTTCCGTACCTCGCAGCCCGCATTGTGTTGATCTCGACCCGCGCACGAGACGACTACGGCGAGCTCGTCGATGCGAGCCCCGCGGTCGGTTTCATCTCGAAGTCCGAGCTCTCATCGAGCGCGGTGCGCGAGCTCGTGCCGCCGAACGGCTCCTAGCGGGCCTCGAGAAACCTCACGACTGCCAGCACGCGCCGGTGGTCGTCGTCGGTCCCCGGCAGGCTCAGCTTCCCGAGGATGCTGTGCACGTGCTTCTCGACGGTGCCCTCGGTGACCCAGAGGCGGCGGGCGATGCCCGCGTTCGAGCGACCCTCCGCCATGAGAGCGAGCACCTCGCGCTCGCGCGGGGTCAGCTCCTCGAGCGGGTCGTCGACGCGGCGCGCAGCGACGAGCTCCTGCACGAGCGCGGGGTCGACGACCGAGCCTCCTCTCGCGATCCGCGAGATCGTCTCGACGAACTCGTCGACGTCCGTTACCCGGCTCTTCAGCAGGTAGCCGCTTCGCTGCCCACTCCCGATGAGCTCCATCGCGTGCTCCACCTCGACGAACGCCGAGAGGACGACAACGCCCATCTCCGGGAACTCCTCGCGGATGGTGCGCGCGGCGTCGAGCCCCTCCGTCGTGTGCGTCGGCGGCATCCGGATGTCGACGACGACGAGGTCGGGCGTGTGCTCCCTGACGAGCGCGACGAGCGTCGCGCCGTCGCCGGCCTCCGCAACGACCTCGAACCCCGAGCGCCCGAGCAGGCTCACGAGGCCTTCGCGTAGGAGCACGTCGTCGTCGGCGACGACCAACCGCGTCGCGGCGTCGGGCTCCGAATCGAGTGGCGCGTCGATCATCTGCAGAAGTATCCGCCAGGCGCAGCGCTCGCGTACGTCGAGACGCTGAGGTTGGCAGCCACGACGACGCTCATGCCAGCCGCCAGGCCGTTTTGTGGGTGGCCGCGATGCGGCCGGGCCGCGCGCACGCGATCCTCGAGAACACGTAAGAAGTGACTCGATACAGGAGGTTCACGATGGTGGATTGGGAGAAGAACTGGCGCGGGAGCGGCATCGCCGCCGCATTGCTGTTCGTCGTCGGGTACATCGTCTACGGCATGCAGCCGAAGGTGGGTGCGGCGCCGAACGAGCTCGTCTCGTACTACGACGGCGACAGCACGCGGATCCTGATCGCGACGGTCATCGTCGGCTTCGGGATCCTGAACCTTGTCTGGTTCGCGGCCGCGATCGCGAGCGTGCTGCGTGATGCGGGCAAGGGCGGCTGGGGCACGGCGGCCAGCGCAGCCGGCGCAGCCGCCGCCGCTGTCTACTTCGTGCTGATCACGCTGCGTGCGGGTCTCGCGTATTCGATCGCAGGCTCGGGCAGCGCGGACGTCACCGCTGGCCTCAACGACCTCGCGTGGGCCCTGACGGCCCTGTTCTGGTTCCCGACCGCGATGTTGATCATGGCCGGATCGTTCGGGCTTCATCGCGCGGGGCTCATCTCGAACCGAGCCTTCGGGGCAGGAGTTGCCGCGATGGTGCTGGTTCTGCTGGCGACGACGACCTGGGCCGCCAACGGCTTCTGGGCGGTGGACGGTGCCTATGCGCGGATCGTCCCCACCACGGTCATGATCGTGTGGTTCGTTGCGGTCAGCGGCTTCCTCGTGCGGCGGTACTCGAGGGCGAGCGCTCCGAGGCGGGGCGCCTGTCCCCGCGGCATAGCCAGGAGGGCGCGCGACGCTTTGGCGTCGCGCGCCCTCTTCCACCCGATTCCGATCGCACCCGAGCGAGGAGACTCCAGATGAGCATCAGCGCCCAACGCTTCGCAAACAAGGCCCGAACGTGGCTCGTCGTTGCCGCGCTGACCGGACTCCTCATGGAAGTTGCCTGACATGGCCCAGCAAGCCGACAACGCCGGGCGCGACACAGCGCCGACGCCGCCAGGCGCATCGTCATCGACCCCCAATCGTCCCTGGTACAGGCCGTCACCGCGCTGGATCGCCTTCTTCCTCTTGGTGCTCGCACTCGACCTGTTCATCACCAGCCGGGCCATGGGGCCTGAATCCCGAGAGCGTGTCGCGTACAGCCCGTTCTTCCTGCAGCAGGTGTCGACGGGCAACGTCGAAGAGATCACCTCCAAGGGAACGGACATCCAGGGAACGTTCCGCGAAGAGGTGACGTACGAGGACTCGAAGCCGACGACGCGCTTTCGAACGGAGATTCCCGCCTTCGCCGACACAGACGAGTTCTCAGCCCTCCTCCAGCAGAACGGGGTCGTCGTCAACGCCGAGCCGCTCGACACTGGTGCACGGTGGTGGCAGACGCTGCTGTTCGGATTCGGGCCGACGATCCTGTTCGTCGTCCTGCTCCTCTGGCTGTTCCGCCGAGCGCGCAACGTGCAGAGCACTCTCGGCTCGTTCGGACGGTCACGCGCTCGACGCTACGAGCCGGCCGGCGACAAGGTGACGTTCGCGAACGTCGCCGGTATCGAGGAGGCCAAGGACGAGTTGAACGAGGTCGTCGACTTCCTCCGCACTCCGGAGAAGTACCGGCGGCTCGGAGCCCGCGTTCCCCACGGCGTGCTTCTGTCCGGTCCGCCCGGCACGGGGAAGACGCTGCTCGCACGCGCCGTAGCCGGAGAGGCGGAGGTTCCGTTCTTCTCGATTGCTGCGTCCGAGTTCGTCGAGGCGATCGTCGGAGTCGGCGCCGCCCGCGTGCGCGACCTCTTCAAGGACGCGAAGGAGAACGCTCCGGCGATCGTCTTCATCGACGAGCTGGACGCAATCGGCCGCTCGCGCACGAGCGGCGTCGCCGGCTTCAGCGGCGGCAACGACGAGCGCGAGCAGACTCTCAACCAGATCCTGACGGAGATGGACGGGTTCGACTCGGCGACGAACGTGATCGTGATCGGAGCAACGAACCGTCCCGACGTCCTCGACCGAGCACTCCTTCGGCCAGGGCGGTTCGACCGCCGCGTCGCGGTTCAGCCACCGGACCGCGACGGACGCGAGGCCATCCTGCGGGTGCACACTCGCGGCGTCCCGCTCGGGTCGGATGTCGACCTTGCGCGCATCGCCGCGACGACGCCGGGAATGGTCGGAGCGGACCTCGCCAACCTGGTGAACGAGGCCGCGCTCACAGCCGCCCGGCGTGGCCACGACGTGGTCGAGGAAGCGGACGTCACCGACGCGCTCGAGAGGATCGTGCTCGGTGCCGAGCGCCGGGTGCTGATGAGCGACGAGGACCGTCGGCGGACGGCCTACCACGAGGGCGGGCACGCAATCGTCGGCATGCTCACACCCGGCGCCGACCCCGTGCGCAAGGTCTCGATCATCCCGCGCGGGATGGCGCTCGGCGTGACGTTCTCCGCGCCAGACGCCGATCGCTTCAACTACCTCGAGCCGGAGATCCACGCAAAGATCATGGTTGCCCTCGGGGGGCGGGTCGCCGAGGAGATCGTCTTCGGCCAGATCAGCACGGGCGCCGAGTCGGACATCGAGCAGCTGACCGTGCTCGCGCGGCAGATGGTGGGCCGCTGGGGAATGAGCGATGTGCTTGGGCCCATCGCCGTGATTCCACGTGACGGGTCGGGGCCGTTGCTCCCCGGAGCTGCGGAGACTTCGGCCGAGACCCAGAAGCTCGTCGACGACGAGGTACGTCGCATCGTCGCCGAAGCGCACGACGAGGTCGTCGCGCTCTTGACCGGGGATCGCGCGCGTCTCGACGCGCTCGCGAGTGCACTTCTCCAGCACGAGACGCTGGACGAGGACGATGCCTACGAGGCTGCCGGCCTCATGCGATCAAAGCCGACCCCGGCCGGTGCGCTCGCCGTCGCCGCCCGCTCGAGGACCTAGGCGCGCCCGGACGGCACCGACGACCGATGAACGTCGACGCAGAGACCGAGCGGGGGGCAAGCCGCCTGAACCTTCCTCCGGTACCCGTCAGCCTGAAGCGCGCCGCGAGCTGGTCGTGGCGACTGCTCGTCTGCGCCGCCGCTGCGTTCACGGTGCTCGTCGTGCTCCGCTACCTCAGCGTCATCGTGCTGCCGGTCATGTTCGCGCTGACGATCGCACCGGCCCTGACTCCGATCGCCGGAACGCTCCGCAGACGGCTCGGGCGACCCGCGGCGGCCGTCGCGCTCCTGTTCGGGATCGCGGTTGTCGCAGGGCTGATCGCGCTCGTGGCGATCTCCGTGCTCGCGCAGTACGAGGAGTTGGTGGACTCGCTGTCGCGTGCGAGGCAAGACATCGTCGACTGGCTCGAAGGCGAGCCGTTCAACCTCTCGCTGGAAGGAACCGAGGACGTCTCCTCGTCGCTTGCGGACTTCGGGGACGAAGCCCTCGGGTACGCCGTCGCAGGGGTCCAGACGGGTCTTGCAGTTGTGGGCGGCATAATTCTCGCCGTCGCGGTCCTCTACTTCATCCTCCGGGACGGGGCGACATTCTGGGACTGGGGCTTGCGGCGGTTCGCACCGGAGAGCCGGCCGGCGATCGATCGAGCCGGACGGCATGCGTGGGCGGAGCTGGGCGGCTTCATCCGCGGAACAGCGGTCATCGCGTTTCTCGACGCGACTCTGATCGGCCTCGGGCTCTGGCTGCTCGGCGTGCCTGTGGCTTTCGCCCTCGCCGTCCTGGTATTCCTCGGCGCGTTCATACCCTTCGTCGGTGCGTTTCTGTCCGGCCTCGTCGCCGTTCTGGTCGCGTTCGCAGATGGAGGCTTGATGGTCGGGCTCGCCGCCCTGGCGCTCGTATTGGCCGTCCAGTTCCTCGAAGGCAACTTCCTTCAGCCGATCATCCAGAGCCGTACCGTCGATCTCCACCCCGCGGTGATCCTGCTCGCCGTTGCAGCCGGCGCGTCTCTCTTCGGCATCGTCGGCGCCTATCTCGCGGTGCCCGTGACCGCGGTCGCCTTCGCCGTTGTGGCGTCGCTCCGCGCAGACTGGTCAGCGCCTGACGCTCCGCGGCGTAGAGTCTCCTCGTGAGTCCGACCTTCCAGATTGGCCGGATCGCCGGCATCCGCATCGGGATCAACTGGAGCTGGCTGATCGTCTTCGCGCTCATCGTCTGGTCGCTCGCGGTTGCCGTCTTCCCGTCGCAGAACCCCGGCTTCTCGGACGGCGAGTACGTCGTGCTGGCCGTCGTCGCCGCTCTCCTCTTCTTCGTATCGCTCCTCCTGCACGAGCTCGGGCACGCCCTGCAAGCAAGACGGGACGGGGTCGAGATCGAGGGCATCAACCTCTGGCTCTTCGGCGGCGTGGCGCAGTTCAAGGGCGACTTCCCGAGCGCGGGCGCCGAGTTCCGGATCGCGATCGCCGGGCCGCTCGTCTCGCTCGTGCTCGGCATTCTCTTCGTCCTCGTCACCGGCATCGCAGGGCTCCCGAACGCGGTCGACGGGGTCGCTGCCTGGCTCGGCTATACGAACCTCATCCTCCTCGCCTTCAACCTGCTGCCAGCGCTCCCGCTCGACGGGGGCCGCGTACTTCGGTCGGCGCTTTGGTACTTCAGAGGCGATCTGCAGTGGGCTACGTGGGTGGCGTCCGCCGTGGGACGCGGGTTCGGGTTCCTCTTCATCGGGCTCGGGGTCTTCATGCTCATCGTCGACGGAGCGTTCAGCGGCGCCTGGCTCGCATTCGTCGGGTGGTTTCTGCTTCAGGCCGCGACCGCCGAAGCCCGCTACGTCGCCACCAGGCAGGCGCTCGCTGGGCTCAAGGTTCGCGACCTGATGATCCGCGAGCCCATCACCGTCGAAGCCGACGTCAGTCTCGGTCAGTTCATGGATGAGGTCGCGTCGTCCCGTCGCTACACGACGTATCCGGTGCTCGAGGGTGGGAGCCCGATCGGGCTCCTGGCCTTTCGTTCCGTGGCGAGCGTGCCGCGCGACCAGTGGAACGATCGCCGCGTCCGCGAAGCGATGATTCCCCGTCACGACGTGCCGCTGTTGGACGAGGACGACGCAGCGATCGATGCGCTCGTCGAGCTCTCCGAAAGCGACGTGAACCGCGGCCTCGTCGTCGACAACGGGCGCCTCGCCGGACTCCTGTCCATCACGGATCTCGCCCGGGCGCTCGAAGTGAGGCGGCCGCCCCGGCCGGTGACGGCCAGGACGCCGGGGCGTGCGCCATAGCCCCTAGGCGCGGAGTCGTGCCGGTTCGCCGAGTCCTCGTAGCCGGCGTCGCAGCACTTGTGGGCCTTGTTGTCGGGCAGTTGATCCACAGCGGCGGGGCGGTGTTGCTCGCGGTCGTCCTCGGCTTGACCGCGTGGTGGCTCACTGGCCGCTACGTCGCCAAGCCCTTCTAGGTTCACCACGGTTCGTCCGCCCGAGCAGGGTCGCCCGGCGAACGGGACGTTGGGGTCTGGGGCTGGGCAGCTACCTCTTACGAGCTGCCGACTTCGCGCGCACAGGAGTAGGCGACGTCGTCGTACCAAGCAGGGCCAACGGTGCGCGCGGCGCGCAGATAGATGCCGACGTAGGCCGCGTCCGCCGGCGCAGTCCCGCTCGCTTGCAGGCGCTCCCAGCCGCGGATGCCACAGCGGAGCGACCTCGACTGCGCCCCACCGACGAGCCGTCCGTCGCTCGCGAACCAGCGCAGCGCGATGCCCACATGGCCGCAGCGTGACCCTGCGCGCGCAAACGCCGTCACGGTAGACCGATCACCCGGCCGGACCCCAGGATCGGTCGGGGCGATCGCGAAGGCGGCGTCGGGCCCCGTTCCGGCGGCCGCACCGTCGACCCGGGCCGAGGCGCGGCCTGTCCGCGCCACCCGTGCATCGCGCGTGAAGGCTGCGCCGCGCGCCGGCCGGATCCGCCAAAGGGCCGGCAGGGGGAGCCCACGTTCGTCTCGGACGGCCTGCTCGAAGCTGTTGTTGAACTCATCCGTTTGGCCGCCCGAGAAGATCTTGCGCATCGTTGCGGCTGCGGGCTTCGCCTCGCCCGAGACGCGGAAGAGCCCGAAGCGGTACTCGCGCCGGTTGCCGTTGAGGCCAGGGTCGTCCGGCGGAATCGCGTCAGGGGCGAAGTCGGAGAGAACCCACGGCGCAATCGGGGGCAAGCCGAGCCGGCGCGTCACATTCGCGAGCGATCGCAGGTAGTAGGCCTGCTCCGCCTCACGCGCGGAGGGCGTGGCGGGGACGCCAGGGAGGACGTCGTACGGAATCGCTGTCGAGTAGCCGGTCTCGCCGACGCGGAGCGGGAGTGGAGCGACCGTCGCCGCCGCCGCCCGCAGGTGCTCGGCGGCGAGCTCGGGCCGCCAGTAGAAGTGCGCTGAGTAGAAGTCGGGCTGCACGCCGCCCAGCGCGGAGTGGAGCAGCCGCAGGTCGCGCGCAGCATCGAGCGCAGGCACGGAGACCGTGACGGGCCTCCTCGTCAGCTCCCGCACGTACGGGATCAGCGCCGCGGCCCAGTCGGCCGCGCCCTCGTCTTGCGGCCGAAGCTCGTTCTTCAGCTCCACGAACGCGATCCGCTCGTCGCCGGCGTAGGGGGAGAGCAATGCCGTCGCCCAGCGGCGAGAGCCGGCGATGTCCTCGTAGTCGTGCCACCAGTCGAAGAGCGTCAGCTGCACACGTAGTCCGTGGCGCGCAGCGAGATCGACGACGTGTTCGAGCCGGGCGCTCATCAGAGGGTCCTGATCCGGATAGCCGAACACGCGGGCGGGAACCATCAGACGCACCGTGTTCGCGCGTAACCACGCGATGCGGGCGAGATCGCGGTCGATGACTTCGGCATCGAAGCGCGTCCACATCAGCGTCCAGCCGCTGCGCGCAGGGTAGTAGCTGATAGAGCGCACGTCTCTCGGCATTCCCAGACGATCGGTCCGCTCCGCGGACACTGCCGCGACATGAAGCAGCGGGAGAAGCCCTGCGACGGCGAGGGCAAGGGGAAGGCGCGAACGCACTCGCCGCGATCCTATTGGCCACACGCGACGTCCGAGCTCTACGAGACCGTCACGCCCGTCGAGCCAGCGTCCGCGGCGCCACCCGTCCACCCCACCCCCTCCGAGCGTCACGGGTCGCCAGGCATGGCGCGGGTACTAGGACGGCGTTAGCAAGAGCTCGTGGTTTGCCCGGATCATCCCGTCGGGATCCCAGCGGCGCTTGACCTTCGCGAGGCGCTCGCAGGCGTCCGGCGGAAGGATCTCCTCGAGCGGGGCAGGTCGCTCGATCATGTTGAAAAACCCGCCGGGCGCAGCCCAGGGGTCCATCGTGTCGCGGAGATGGTCGAGGTGCCGCACGATGGCTTCACCCAGCTCTGGCGACGTTGGCACGCCGTAGGCGTTCATCGCGAAGGCGGCATCGATCTTCGCGAGCGCGCCGGCACCGTCCGGGACTCGTCGCAGCGCGCCGCCTGCATGGCGAAGCATCACGAGCAGTAGCGGGGAGCCGGCTCCAGGGTCAGCGACCTCGACCAGGGCGTCGATTGCCTGGTCGGACAGCGCTCCGATCAGCTCGTGATGGCCGAGCCCCGGAATTGGCTGCTCGGGATCCATGTGCATCGTGCTCAAGTGCGCCGTCGGGATCTGGGCGAAGGTGTCGAGGATCGGCTCGCCGACCTCGCGCAGCCCTGCGATCTGCTGCTTCCCCTCGGCCTCGGTGCCGATGCAGGCAGCGGCCATCGTCAGCACCGGCCGCTCGCGAATCTCCACAGGGATATGCGGGCGGGGTGGCGGTCGTAGGAAACGGACGATCGAGGTGACCTCCTCGGGGAGCGTCTCGGTCCAATCGCGATACGCGCGAATTCCTCCGGCACCGAGCTCCGCGGGGAAGACGAGCATCCCGGCGTAGATCTCGGCGATCGGGAACAGTTCGACCTCGATCGCGGTGACGATCGCGTAGCTGCCGCCGCCGCCCCGCAGCGCCCAGAACAGATCGGCGTCGTTCTCGTCGTCGACCCGCCTTGCCTCGCCGTCCGCAGCGACCAGCTCGATCGCGCGGACGCGGTTGCAGGCGAAGCCATACCGATTCGCCAGCCAGTTCCAGCCGCCCCCGAGTGTGTAGCCCACCAGCCCGACGCCAGGCGCGGTGCCGGGGAGCGAACAGAGGCCCTCCGCTTGGGCGGCGGAGCCCAGTTCCCGCGCCAGCACGCCGGCCTCCACCCGCGCTGTCCGCGCCTTGGGGTTGACCTCGATCCTGCGCATCCTCTCGGTCTTGATCAGGATTGTGCCTTCGAGCGCGCCGAGCGGGCCTGCTCCATGGCCGGTTCCCTGCGCCGTCACCCTCAGGTCGTGCTCCGCGGCAAAGCGGATCACCTTGGCTACGTCGGCAGGACCCTCGACGAAGGCGACCGCATCTGGATGCAGGTCGGTGGCCAGGTTCCACGCCTTCCGCGCCTCGTCCCAGTCAACGTCGCTCGGAGTCGCGACCCGCCCATCGATCGACAGCCTGCTGAGGTCACTCATCCCGCGCTCCGATCAGGAGCCGCGCCATCGGACGGTTCGTACCCGAGCCCGACCGCGGCTAACCAAGCGCGGGACCAGGGACGAGTGCGGAGTCGGCCCAGATCTGGTTGGGGTCGGGGCATGGTGGCGGGCTCGTGCGGCGCCCGATCATCAGTGCTTCTTGCCACCTCAGCGAAAACACCCCCGAGGTGTACGGCCAGGCTGTAGACATTCGCTGAGTCCCGGCACCAGCCGGAGCTGGAGTACCTGCGTGCCCTAGAGTCGGGGGGTGTGAGCGCCTCGAGCGACATGCGGCCCGCGCTCCCGGAGCTTCGTCTCGAGGAGTGGGAGAGGACGAAGAACACCCTCCACCTGTGGCTGCAGATCGTCGGGAAGATCCGGATGGCGTCGACCGCACCTCGGAACCACTGGTGGCACGTGCCGCTCTACGTCGACGTCCGTGGACTTACGACGCGCCGCATGTACGCGAAGGACGGGACCGCCTTCTCCATCGACTTCGACTTCGTCGACCACCGTCTCGTTGTCCAGACCGATGCTGGAGACGTCGACTCGTTCGCGCTGGTCGACGGGCTTTCCGTCGCCTCGTTCGACGAGATCCTGCACGGGATCCTGGGCGGGTTCGGAACGGACGTCGCGATCCGCGAGGTGCCCTACGGACTGCCGACGACGACCCGCTTCACGGACGACCGCGAGCACGCGTCCTACGACCGCGACGCGGTAGAGCGCTACTGGCGCATCCTCGGGTGGACGGAGGGGATCCTCGAGGAGTTCGCGGGCTGGTACTGCGGGAAGACGAGCCCCGTGCACCTCTTCTGGCACGGGTTCGATCTCGCAGTGACACGGTTCGGCGGCGCGCGCGCCCCCGCACGGCCGGAAGCAGGCCCCGTCGACCGCGAGGCGTACTCACACGAGGTCGTCTCTTTCGGCTTCTGGGCGGGCGACGAGAACGTGCGCCAGCCGACCTTCTACTCGTACACGGCCCCGGAGCCGGCCGACCTTCGCCGGCAGCCGTTGCACTCCAGCGAGGCCTTCTGGAGCGAGCAAAGGGGCGGCTCGCTCGCGCTCCTGCCGTACGACGCGGTACGTGCCGCCCCAGACCCGAGGGCAACGCTGCTCGCCTTCCTCGAGAGCGCGTACAAGGCCGGCGCCGGCCTGTCGGGCTGGGACGTCGAGGGGCTCGAGTCCTCCTGGTGTCCGAGCCCGCCGCAGCTGAGAAACATCCTTGCGGGCGTGGAACCCGCCCCCACACCAGAGGAGGAATGATGGACGACTCGCAGGTCCACAGGACGATCGAGCAGCTTGTTGCCGAGGAGCACGAGCTGTGGGAGCGGGAGGCAGCTGGGAACGCCAGCGAGAGCGATCGCCAGCGCCTGCGCGAGGTGAAGATCTCGCTCGATCAATTCTGGGACCTGCTGCGTCAGCGCCGTGCGCTCCGCGAGGCGGGTCGCGACCCGGAGGCGGCTGACATGAGACGGCCGGAGGTCGTCGAGGACTACGAGCAATAGCAGCAAGCCCACGGGCGCTCGTCGGCTTGAGGTCGCGCCTTGTCCTGACGTTCGTAAAGCTCGCGCCGACCGCGGGTCGATGCGCGATCCAGTGACGTGCCGGCGATCGCGCCCTTCTCGCCGGCTGTGATCGCGCACCGCGATTGTGTGCGCGAGTGTGCGGGAATGTCTCTTGACCGCGACTGTACGTTGGCTAGGTGCGTGACGGCTGGGTCGATGGTGTCCGCTCGCTGATCGACGCGCCGTCCCCAGCCGTCCTGATGACCTACCGCAAGGACGGTAGCGCGAACGTCTCGCCCGTCTGGTTCCGCTGGCACGACGACGCCTTCGAGGTCGTGATCGCGCATGGCGACGTGAAGCTCAAGCATCTGGCGCGTGATCCTCGTTGCGCCCTCCTCGTGTTCGAAGTGGTTCCGCCATTCCGCGGGATCGAGGTGCGAGGAGTGCCCGAGCTCTTCGAGCGCGACGTAACGCAGGCGCGAAGCGACATCGCCGGTCGATACCTCGGAAGCGAGGATGGCCAGCGATTCGCCGCAGCGCGGACATCGAGCCCAGGGGTCTTGCTCCGGCTCGCGGCGGCGGATCCACGCGTCTGGGATCTCGACGCGATCCTGCCGCGATAGCTCGGGGGCCTGCGTCTCTCGCCGGGCCAGTGTTCGGGAATGTCCCACTGGCGCTGTCGTAACGGCAGGCTGAGCGCTTACCGACGGGCCACGAAGATGTACTCACGGCTGTCGTCGTCGTGCGGTTCCCCCGCGAATCCGCCATAGAGAGCTTCGAGGTGCAGGCCCGCGACGTCGAGGAGCCCCAGCCATTCGTTCTTGGTTGCCCACCAGAGCGAACCGGTTCCACCATCGTCCAAGGTGATGTCGACTCGGTTATCGCCGACGCTGTAGTAGTTCGTGTGCGGCAGCGGCGTGTCGGCGTGCTGGCCGTCCATGGCGGATGCGACGTGATGGTCGAAGGCGAACGCGTTCCAGGCGAAGCGACCGTTAGACCGAAGCGATACCGCGACCCGCTCGAAGCAGCAGCGACGATCGGCCCACGTGGGCAGATGCAGCAGAGACCGCCCAGGGCAGTAGATCAAGGCCGCCTGCTCCTCGATTTCAAGCTCCCGTATGTCTCCTTCACGAAGGTCGAGCTCGACTCCCTCCTCAACTGCGCGCACTCGAGCCTGCGCGAGCATCGCCGGCGAAGAGTCAATCCCTATTACACGCCTGCCCGTTGCCTGAGCAACCGGGATCGCAACGCGCCCGTTGCCAACTGCAAGCTCGACCAGTGGCCCGTCAGCCTCACGGGCAAGCCCAACGTAGAACGGGACGTCATTGACGCCAGTCGACCACTCCGGATATCGATCCGCCCAGGAGTCGTACCAGCTCGGCATGGTAAGACCAATCTACGCGCAAGCGAGGCGGCGTTCGGCTGGGCCAGCGTGCGGGAAAGTCCCTTGAGCGGAACTCGCCGACCGCGTGGGGCGCGGGGTCTGGCCGCCCTATCGCGGCAGATCACAGATCGAGAAGTAGTCTCCCTGGATGGTCGCGGAGCGCATCCGGCACACCGTTGCGTTCACGCTCGTGCATGGGGAGGGCTCGGCGGAAGAACGTAGCTTCCTCGAGGCCGCCGAGAGCCTCGCGACTATCCGGGGCGTTGAAGTGTTCGAGCTACTTGCTGAGGTGAGCCCGAAAAATGGCTACCGCTTCGCGATCTCGATGGAATTTGCGGATCGAACCGCGTACAACCGCTACAACGAGCACCCCGATCACGTCCGTTTCGTGGAGGAGCGCTGGCTGTCCGAGGTAAGCGAGTTCCTCGAGCTCGACTACGCCGCTCGATAGGTCATCGTGGGCGGAGCGGTGAGCGTCGAACGGCGTCCGACGACGGGTGCCTCGCATGCCCAGTGTGCGGGAATGTCCCTCGACGAACCATCCATCCCGGATCCATGGGCGACCGCGGGGCTATCGGTAGCGGATCGCCACCGCGATCGTTGCCACCATGACGATCGCCGCAACGCTGTTAGGGACGATCAGCGCGAGGTTCGCCGCAGCGATCCCGTATTCGACCCACAGGCCGAAACGGCCGGCCTCGACGCCAATACGGCCAATCGACCGTCAGGCCTCAGCCAGCAAGACACCGGCACGGACAGCGTTCGTGAATGTCGCTTGAGCGAGTCCCACGCGACCGACGCGAGCAGGCCGGAGAGATGCACCAACCCAGAACGTGTCGCGGTCGCGCGCGAGCTCGCTACGCTCAGCTAAGCCTGTGGCCGATCTGGAGCTCACCCGTTCGCAAGGCGATCGGCGCCGCTACGACCTCGCGAGAGTCGGCACGCTCCGCCTGCAGGGCCTCTTCTCCCGCACGGCAGTTGCCGAGACGGACGGGAATCGATGGCGGTTCGCCGCTTCCGGGGTCTTCCAGCCGCGGGCGACGGCGACGGATGAGACGGGTACCGCAGTGGGGGAGTTCCAAGCGCGCACCTTCCGCCGCGGCGGGGCGCTCCGCTGGGCTGGGCGCGAACTCATGTTGCGACCCGCGAGCGCTTGGCGCGAGCGATACGCCCTCGCGGAAGGGGGCAGCGAGCTGGCACTCTTCGACGGCGCGAGCTGGGGTCGGCGCCCCGTGAAGGTCACGGTGGACGATCCCGGCGCGCTCGATGCGGGGCTTCTACTCTTCACTGCCTTCGTCGTCCGCCGGCTCGCCGAGGACGCGGGAAGCAGCGCAGCCGCGACGTCGTCCGCCGCGGGCGCCGGCGGCTGACGCTCCGAGCCGTCCGGGCGCACCGGAGTACGTCTTCATCGCATGTGCCAGCGTCCTGTCTCCTGAGCGCCAGCGGCGGTTCGAGTTTCGTTGCTCGTCCAAAGTGGGGGAAGGCACTTCTAGCTGGCATCGTCGAGACGCGGTGGCGCAGCGCTGGTGTCAGACGCCGGCTCCGTCTCCCGGCGCCCCAGTGCGCGATGGATGCGTTCGCGCGTGCTCGCCGCGAATGAGAAGAGCCGGCCGACTTTAGGTTCAATCGACCGGCTCTGCAAACCGCTTTGCTGAGCCGATGATGGAGACGGAGGGAATCGAACCCCCATGACATTCCCGCCGCCTGGGTTCTTGCGCGCAGCGCGGTGGCTTCGATGCGCCGAGCGGACTCGAACCGCTGAATGAGTGATTTCAGGAGGCCGTCGAGGGGTTCCATCCCTCGATTCAAGGCTACGTGCTGTTCTCGCGAAGGCCTTCGCCTGGGCCCCCCACCGGACGCGGTCGTAGGTACACGAACCAGTAGACGACGCCGACCATGAGTGCACCGCCGAGGATGTTTCCGATCGTGACCGGTAGCAGGTTGCCGGCAAAGAAGTTCGCCCAGGTGAGACCCGAGAGGTCGGGCGGCGAGTCGAGGCCGGCAACGAATACGTCATCGGTCTCGATCAGGAGCCCGATCGAGATGAAGTACATGTTCGCGACCGAGTGCTCGAAGCCCGCGGCCACGAACGCGGCGATCGGGGGGATGACGGCCAGCACCTTGTCCGCCGTCGAGTGCGCTCCGTACGTGAGCCAGATCGCGAGACAGACGAGCGCGTTGCACAGCGCGCCGAGCGCGACCGCCTGGACGAAGCCGAGATCGGTCTTGGCCGCGGCGATCGAGAGGGCCGTCTCGCCGATCGCTCCGTCCCCGAATGTGTACTGCTTCGAGACGTACACGAGGAGCGCGGTCGCGAACGCCCCGATGAAGTTCCCGATCCAGACGACGGTCCAGTTCACGACGAGCCGGTACGACGAGACACGGCGACTCGCCCACGCCATCACGATCAAGTTGTTGCCCGTGAAGAGCTCGGCGCCCGCGACGACGACCAGGATCAGCCCGAGCGAGAAGGCGATGCCGGCGAGCAGTCGGACGACCCCGAAGGGAAGGGCGGCCCCGTCCGACGCCACGGTCGTCGCGAAGATCGCACCCAGCGCGATGAACGAGCCGGCGAGCACGGAGAGGACGAACACGTCGAGCGCCGCCATGCCCGCCTTCGTGACGCCCACGGCCTCCGCCTTGCGAGCGACATAGGCAGGCGGAAGCGCATCGAGCCCGCCACGAGCGAAGGTGTCTGGAGCGCTGTCGGCGAGCTGGGCGGCAGCCAGTTCCGCGCGCATCGCTCAACCGCCTCGTAGCGCGGCGGCGACATCGAGCGTGGAGAGGACACCGATCGGACGATTGGCTCCATCGACTACCACGAGGTGCGCCGTACCGTGCTCCGTCATGAGCTGGGCAGCGCGCTGAAGCGTCTCGTCCGAGGCGATCGTCAACGCGCGCGTCGCTGCGGTTGCTCCGGCGGTCTGCTCGTCGAGGTCGCGCACGCTCGCAGCCGCGACGAGGTCGAGGTCGGAGACGAGACCCCAAAGCGAGTCGGCTTCACTCGGCTCCTCCGTGACGACGATGCAGTGCACTCGCTGGCTCGCCATGCGATGAGCGACGGCAGCAAGCGAGGTGTCACGCGAGCACGTCAACACGCCATGGTGCATCGCACTTGCAACCATGATCCGCGCGGACGCAGGACCGGGCAGCTTGCCGCGTTGGGCGACGGTGCTCATCGGGACTCCTTCCATCGATGGTCAAAGCGTCGCGTGCCGGACACGTCTCGGCATCGGCGACCGGCCGAACATGCGATGTGGAGAACTACGGGGACGGAGGCGACACGGAAGGCGCCTGCGGCGATGCGGCACGAGCCCGCGTACGGCACTCCGCGCGACGATGCGCGACCCGCTCCGGCACCCGGGGGAAGGCGCCGGAGCGGGTATCTCCCGCTAGGTGCGGAAGACGATGCGAGCTGCGACTTGCTCGGCCAGAACGTCCGCGATCGCCTCGTTGACCTCGTCGAGAGGCCTGATCTCGCGGGTGACCACGGTCTGGCCGGCTGCGTGTAGCTCGAAGACCTCGCGCAGGTCCGTGCGCGTGCCGACGATCGAGCCGACGACCGTGATGCCGTTCAGGACGGTCTCGAAGATCGGCAGGGTCATGTGGTTCTCCGCCGGAAGGGCGACGAAGACGAGCGTCCCGCCTCGGCGAAGCGAGCGGTACGCCTGCTCGAACGACTTCGGCGAAACGGCCAGCGCGATCGCCTGGTCTGCACCGCCGAGCTCCTGGATCGCTGCGGCCGGGTCCTCCTTCGCCGCGTTCACCGTGAACTCGGCGCCGAGGCCCTTGGCGAGCTCGAGCTTCTCGTCATGGAGGTCGACGGCGACGATCCGAGCACCCGCGATGCGGGCGTACTGGATCGCCATGTGCCCGAGACCTCCGACACCGAATACGGCGACGAGGTCGGACGAGCGCGTTCCGGCGACCTTCACTGCCTTGTACGTCGTCACGCCGGCGCAGGTGAGCGGCGCCGCGTCGAACGGGTCGACGCCGTCGGGAACATGAACGACGTAGCGCGCGTATGCCGTCGCGTACTCGCCAAAACCACCGTCGATCGAGTAGCCCATGTTCTTCTGCTCTAGGCAGAGCGTCTCCCAGCCCGACACGCAGTAGTCACACGTCCCGCAGGCGTAGCCGAGCCACGGCAGCGCGACACGATCGCCAACCCCGACCTCGGTGACGCCCGGGCCGAGCTCCTCCACGATCCCGACGCCTTCGTGGCCGGGAACGAACGGCGGCGAAGGCTTCACGGGCCAGTCGCCGTGTGCGGCGTGGATGTCCGTATGACAGAGACCCGACGCCTCGATCTGCACCCGGATCTGGCCCGGTGCGAGCGCGCGACGTGGAACCTCCTCGATGCGGAGCGGCTCCGCGAAGTCATGCACGACCGCCGCGCGGTAGGTGGTGGCGGCGCGCCCCGTCGTCGAGGGCTGTACCTCAGTTGCGGACATGACGGTCCTCCTTCTGTCTGGTTGTCACCCATGCTCGACGGGAGGAAAGCTGGACGCGTCGTGGGCGGCACGGAACGCACTCGGTAATTCGCCGCAGAGCGCTACCGCCGTCCTAGCTTGCGAGGGTGCGCACCGCGAGCAGGACGATGCCGACCACCGTCGTGGTGGCGAGTACCGGAACGGCCAGAAGGGCCACCCGCCGCGGCAGGAGCAGTTCAAAGAAGGGTTTCTCGTCGCCGAGTTTGCGAAGCAATGGGCCGAGAGGACAGTGCCCGCCGCTCAGCGCAACGAGCGCTCCTTCGGTGCAGAGGGCCGCGACGGCCACCAGCGTGACGACACCGGCTTCACGACGCCAGGCTCCGACATAGACGACCGCGATGCACGTCAGAAACGCGGCGGTGATGAGCCCATGAGCCGCGCGCGTCAGCAGCACCACGCGCGGCCGCTCGCGTCCGCCGATTGTGGCTTGGCTCGACTCTCGGAGCGCGTGGTTCATGCCACGGCGCGCGCCTCAGCTCACCGCGGCCGCGGGAAAGAACTCACGGATCCGCGTGCCGTGAACGACGAGAACCGGCTGCTGCGCTCGATGCACGACATCCCGCGAGACGCTTCCGAGCAGAGCGCTCACGAACGCCCCGCGGCCGCGCGAGCCGAGCACGATCAGGTCCGCGTCGATGAGCTCCGCATAGGAGAGGATCTCGTCGACTGCATCGCCGGACAGGAGCTCCGTGTGAGCTTTCACGCCTCTGCTCCTCGCGACACTCATCGCGTCCCCAAGGACGGCGACGTCTCGCGTGCTTCGCGGATGCGGCTGCGCGGCTGGTAGGCCAAAGCCGGCCATCGGGACGATGTCAATTGCAGGTATGACATGAACAACGTCGACGTCGGCGTGCTGTTCAGCCGCGAGTTCGACGCCGAACACAACTGCGTCCCGCGCGGCGGGCGAGCCGTCCGTTGCGATCAGGATCCGGTTCATCATGTCCTCCTCGTTTGAGCCATCGCACGGATCCTGCTCCGGCGTGCACAGGACGGCATCGGGGCGATCTGCGCAGCGAGGCGCGGAGAACTACTGACCGCGCGGGCTACGCATCTGCGAGCAGCTCGCGCACCGCCCGCGCGACGACGACGTCCTCCCGGGCCGCCATCACCACGACGCGTAGGTCACCCAGGAAGCTCAGCCGATCTGCGATTGCCCGTCTGACATCGTCGCGGTTCTCGCCCACGCCTCCCGAGAAGGCGACGGCATCGACACCACCGAGCGCGACCGCCATCGCTCCCACGGCCTGCGCGATGCGATACGTGTACACGGCGAAGCCGAGCGGATCGTCGAGCCCGCCCAGGGCACTGAGTCCGGAGTCATGCTCGAGGGCTCGGTCGAGCTCGTCCGCCGAGAGCCCTCGCTCGCGCAGCAGATGGATGAGCGCACCGGGATCGACGGACCCCGAGCGGGTCGCCATCGGGACGCCTTCCAGCGGGCTGAAGCCCATCGTCGTATCCATCGAGCGTCCGTCGAGCACGGCCGTCACCGAGCATCCGCCTCCGAGGTGGCAGACGACCAGCCGCCGTGCCCGCACCCGTTCGGCGACGGAGGCAACCGCGATCCCGTGAAACCCGTAGCGGCGAATTCCCCACTCCTCGCGCCAACGCGCGGGTACCGCATACGTCGAAGCCTCGTCGGGGATCGTCGCATGGAAGGCGGTGTCGAAAACGGCGACGTGCGGAAGTGCCGGGAGCGCAGCTCGCGCCTCCTCGATCGCACGGACCGCTGGCTCGTTGTGGAGCGGGGCGAGCGCTGCGAGCTCGCGCACCGCTTCGACGATCTCGTCGTCGATCAGCACCGGGTCGCGGAAGCTCGAGCCGCCGTGGACGACGCGATGGCCCACGGATGTGGCGTCGTCGGGCGCTGCCTCGAGCGAGGTAACGGGTTCGGCGTTCCCGCCTTCGTCGACGACGGAGAGCTTCAGGCTCGTCGAGCCCGCGTTGACCACGAGGATCCGGCTCACGTCTCGCGCCGCCGGCGTCTCAGTGTGGCCAGGTCCAGTCGCGGATCTCCGGCGGGTCATCGCCGTGCAGTCGCGTCCACGCGCGCGCCGCCAGGCGACTGTCCTCCATCTCCTGGCGGAGGTGCGCCTCCCGCGTCGCGAGACCCGGCACCCGGTCGATGACGTCCATCACCAGATGGAAGCGATCGAGGTCGTTCAGCATGACCATGTCGAAGGGCGTCGTGGTCGTGCCCTCTTCCTTGTAGCCGCGCACGTGGAGGTTGTTGTGGCCCGGGCGTCGGTAGGTCAGCCGATGGATCAACCACGGATACCCGTGGTAGGCGAACACGATCGGCCGGTCGGTGGTGAAGATCGCATCGAACTCTGGATCGGAGAGCCCGTGCGGATGCTCGCCCTCGGACTGCAGTCGCATCAGGTCGACGACGTTCACGACGCGCACCTTGAGCTCGGGCAGCCGCTCGCGCAGAATCGCCGCCGCAGCGAGCGTCTCGAGCGTCGGCACGTCCCCGCAGCAGCCGAGAACGACGTCGGGATCGCCAGCGTCGTCGGACGAGGCCCACTCCCAGATTCCGAGTCCGCGCGTGCAGTGCGCGATCGCCTCGTCCATCGAGAGGTAGTTCAGCGCCGGCTGCTTGCCCGCGACGATCACGTTCACGTAGTCGTGGCTTCGGAGGCAGTGGTCCGCGACGGAGAGCAACGTGTTGGCGTCCGGCGGGAGATAGACGCGGATGATCTCGGCCTTCTTGTTGACCACGTGGTCGATGAAGCCGGGGTCCTGATGCGAGAAGCCGTTGTGGTCCTGGCGCCATACGTGGGACGACAGCAGGTAGTTCAGGGACGCGACCGGCCGTCGCCAGGGAATGCCGCGCGTGACCTTCAGCCACTTCGCGTGCTGGTTGAACATCGAGTCGACGATGTGGATGAAGGCCTCGTAGCAGTTGAAGAGGCCGTGCCGTCCGGTCAGCAGATACCCCTCGAGCCAGCCCTGGCAGAGGTGCTCCGACAGCACTTCCATGACGCGCCCGTCCTTGCTCAGGCCCTCGTCCGTCGGCAACACCTCGGCGTCCCACGCGCGCCCCGTAACCTCGAAGACGTCGCCCAGCCGGTTGGAGGCCGTCTCGTCGGGACCGAAGACGCGGAAGTTGACGGGATTCCGCGCGACCACGTCCCGTAGGAACGCGCCCAGCGCACGGGTCGGCTCAGCGAACGAGGTCGCCGGGCTCGGGAGCTCCACGGCGTAGTCGCGGAAGTCGGGGAGGATGAGGTCGCGGAGCAGAAGCCCGCCGTTCGCGTGTGGGTTCGCGCTCATCCGGCGACTGCCTTCGGGCGCCAGCGCGGCGAGCTCGGGCAGCAGGGCGCCGTCCTCGTCGAAGAGCTCGTCGGGCCGATAACTCCGCAGCCACTCCTCGAGCTGCCGCAGATGCCCCGGGTCGTCGTGGACGTTGGCGAGCGGCACCTGATGCGAGCGCCACGTACCTTCGGTCGGCTTGCCGTCGACTTCCCGTGGCCCGGTCCAGCCCTTCGGCGTGCGCAGGATGAGCATCGGCCAGCGCGGCCGACCGTCGTCCACACCCGCCCGGGCCGAGAGCTGGATCGTCGCAATGCGATCGAGCATCGCGTCGAGTGTCCCCGCGAACCGCGCGTGCACCTGCTCAGCGCTCTCGCCGTCGAAGCCTCCTGAGACGACGAACGGCTCCCATCCGTAGCCGGTGAACAGCGCGAGCAGCTCATCTTCCGGGATGCGCGCCAGGACGGTCGGATTCGCGATCTTGTAGCCGTTCAGATGCAGGATCGGCAGGACCGCGCCGTCGATCCGCGGGTTGAGGAACTTGTTCGAGTGCCAGCTCGCGGCGAGGGGGCCTGTCTCGGCCTCCCCGTCGCCGACGACGCAGGCAACGAGCAGGTCGGGGTTGTCGAAGGCAGCCCCGAAGGCGTGCGCGAGCGCATAGCCGAGCTCGCCGCCCTCGTGGATGGAGCCCGGCGTCTCCGGCGCGGCGTGGCTCGGGATGCCGCCGGGGAAGGAGAACTGCCGGAAGAGCTTGCGCATCCCTGCTTCGTCGCGATCGATGTCCGGGTAGAGCTCGCTGTACGTCCCCTCCAGGTAGGCATTCGCGACGTTGGCCGGCCCACCGTGCCCCGGGCCGGTGACGAAGATCGCGTCCAGGTCTCGTGCTCGAATCGCGCGATTCAGATGCGCGTAGATCAGGTTCAGGCCCGGAGTGGTCCCAAAGTGGCCGAGGAGTCGCCGCTTTACGTGCTCCGGCCGGAGCTCCTCGCGGAGGAGTGGGTTGTCGAGCAGGTACACCTGCCCGACCGAGAGGTAGTTGGCCGCACGCCAGTAGGCATCGAGCAGCCGGAGCTCGTCGCGCTCGGGCACGTTCCCAGTCGCAGTTCCGGCGCTCGCTGTCTCGTCCATCGCCGGAGTGTGCCCGTCCGAGTGCTGCTTCGACGAGAGCTAGGCGCCGCGGCCGGTCACGGTCGAGTCCACGGCGACCACCCCGGGAACCTTCTCCACGAGGCTCTGAAGCACCTCGGCCTCCGTCGTCGTCTCGAGCTCGCCTGCGAGCGTGACGGCACCATCCCGGACCGCGACGTTGATCGCCTCGGGCTGCACCCAGAGCACGCGGTGGAGGATGTCCTCGCGAATCTCGGCGGCGATCTCGGCGTCCGGTCGAGCGAACGCACGGACGAGATCGGCGCGGGTCACGATGCCGACGAGATGGCCGTCCTGCGTCACGACCGGAAGGCGGTTGACGGTGTTGTCGAGCATGAGCCGAGCGGCGTGGGCAGCCGTGCGACTCGGACTGATGGTGATCGCAGGCGAGGTCATCGCCTCGCGCACCGTGCGCGCCTGCACCTTGATCGTCTCGGCCCGCGCAGCGCTGTCCAGGATCCGCGCCAGAGGGCGACGCCGGGCCGATCTCCCGCGCTCCTTGTAGAGGATGTCGCCTTCGGAGATCACCCCGACTACCTGCTGACCCTCATCGCAGACCGGCACGCCGGAGATGCCGTGCTCGACGAGCCTGCGAGCGACATCGCGCAGCGACTCCTCAGGGACGGCGGTCACGACGTCGGTCTTCATGAGCTCGCTGACCTTCATCTCAGACTCCTCCGTTCGGCTCGTCGCGCGTCGTGCGCGCCGAGTCCGGTCTTGTGCTTTTCCATGAGCACATCGTCCCGGTCCGGGATTCGTGCGGTATCGGTACGACCGCGGATCCGTCTGCGGGAAGTCCGCAAGGGTCGGCTGTCACCAGGTCTTCGTCGGCGAGACTCGCGCGGCCCGCCGCAGGCGCACCCGCGCGTCAACGACGACGCAGCGGTCCGGAAGCGCGAGCACGGGGTTGAGATCGAGCTCCGCAACCTCCGGCAGATCCTCACCGAGCTGCGCGAGCCGGAGCACGAGTTCCGCGAGCGCGGCCGTGTCGGCTGGCGGCGCACCCCTGAACCCACGCACGAGGCGTCCGGCCTTGCCGGTCGTCACGAGCTCTTCCGCGTCCGTGTCCGTGAGCGGGGCGATCCGAAACGACGCCTCGCCGATCAGCTCCGCAAGAACGCCGCCGGGACCGAACGCCACGAGCGGCCCGAAGACCGGATCCTGGACGACGCCGGCGAGCAGCTCCGCGCCACCGTCGATCATGGCTTGGACGAGCACCGGTGCGCCGAGGCGCTCGGCCGCCTGGCGTACTCCGGCCTCGTCCACGAGGTCGAGAACGACGCCGCCGAGCTCCGTCTTGTGCGCGCCGGCCAGCGCGGTCTTCACGACGACCGGGAACCCGATCTCGGCGGCCGCCGCGACGGCTTCCTCCGAGGATGCGGCCACGTGCTCGGCGACCAGGGGCACGCCGTATGCGAGAAGCAGCTCCCGCGTGGCGGCCGGGTCGAGCCACAGGTCTTCCTGCGTCACAAGTGCGGTGTCGACGACCCGCCTCGCTGCGTCGTGCTCGATGCGGTCGAGCACGGGAATGCTCCCGTGGGGCCGTCGCAACCAGTCGACACGCTCGGCCGCGCGACCGAGGGCGCGTGCTGCGGATTCGGGATACGTGAAGGCGGCGATCCGGGCGTCGGCCCCGCGTAGCGCGTCGGGTATCCCGGCCGCCGACATGACAACGGCGAGGATCGGCTTCTGTTCGGGGCTCAGGCGCGCGGCACCCTCGAGCGTATCGGCCACGTCGGCAGCCGTCGCCGTGACCGTCGGCACGAAGAGCACGATGACCGCGTCGATCTGGGCGTCCTCGAGCAGTATCGGCAGCGCCTCGGCATAGGTCGCGGCAGTCGCACCTCCGAGCATGTCGATCGGGTTCGCCACGCTCGCCTCGGGGGAGAGCAGGCTCGCGAGCCGCGTGCGTGTTTCCTTGCTCGGCTCGGGCAGCTCGAGCCCCACGCCTTCGCACGCATCGGCACACAGGATCCCGAGGCCGCCTGCGTTCGTGAGCACTGCCACTCGGCGCCCCCTGGGCTCGGGTTGACTCGACAGGAGAGCCGCGACGTCGATCAGCTCCTCGAGCGACGCGGCGCGGATGACTCCGGCCTGGTGGAAGAGCGCATCGACTGCCGCTTCGGACCCCGCCAGCGCCGCGGTGTGCGAGCTCGCCGCACGCTGGCCCGTCGCCGTCGTCCCGCTCTTCATGGCGAGGATCGGCTTGAGGCGTGCGATCCGTCGTGCGAGCCGCCCGAATCGACGCGGGTTTCCGAACGACTCGACATAGAGGAGCACGACCTTGGTGGCCTCGTCGTCTTCCCACCACTCGAGGAGGTCGTTCGAGGAGACGTCCGCCTTGTTGCCGATCGAGACGAACGACGAGAGCCCGAGCCCTCGCGACTCCGCAGCTTCGAGAAGCGCGAGCCCCAGTGCGCCGCTCTGCGACGAGAAGCCGATGTCGCCACTCGGCGCCCCCCTCGCCGCAAACGTTGCGTTGAGGCTGGTCGAGGCAGACGCGATTCCCAGGCAGTTCGGCCCGATCAGCCGTGCCCCGTGCGAGCGGACGAGCGCGAGCAGCTGTTCCTGGCGCTCCGCCCCCTCGCTCCCGACCTCGGCAAACCCTGCCGAGATGACGAGCAGAGCGCGTACTCCCTTGCGCAGCGCCTGCTCGGCCGCCTCGAGCACTGCGCCGGACGGCAACGCGATCACGGCAAGGTCGACGGGCTCGGGCACGTCCTCGATCGAGGTGAAGCCACGGACTCCGGCAACAGGCTCGCCGTCGCGGTTGACAGGGTACGCAGCACCCTCGAAGTCACCCGTGAGGATGTTCCGGAAGAGCTCGCCGCCGATCGATCCTCGTCGTCGCGATGCACCGACCACGGCGACGCTTCTCGGCTCGAAGAACGGCTGCAGCGACGCGGCGACGGACGTGTGGTCCCGCTCCTCGACCCGCTCGCGGTAGGCCTCGGTGGGTGCGATCGGGAACTCGACCTCCACCTCGCCGCCCTCCAGCTCGCGAGTGAGCTCGAATCCGGCCGACTCGAACACGCCGAGCATGTTCCGGTTGTCGGGGAGCACCTCGGCGACGAAGCGCTCGATGCCGACGTCCGCGGCGCGCTCCGCGAGTTGTTCGAGTAGGCGCGTTCCTATCCCGCGCTTCTGATGCTCGTCCGCGACGGCGAACGCGGCCTCCGCGACGCTCGGATCACGCAGCCGGACGTAGTTGCAGACGGCGACCACGCGCTCCATGCCGTCTTCGGTCAGACCCCCGATGAGCGAGCCGCGCTCTTGCCAGTCCGGCTCCAGCAGGGGCTCGACGATGGCCGGCGTGACGGACGGGAACCCGTGGAAGCGGAGGTACAGGCTCTCCGAGGACAGGGATTCGAAGAAGGTCAGCAGTGCCGCCGAGTCCTCCCTCCGGGGCGGACGCAGCCGAAGCGTGCGGCCGTCCCGGAGGATGACGTCGACGACGTCAGCCGCTGTCGCCATCGTGGACGATCAACACGGACGAGGCAGCCTGATGAGCCACTCGCTCGGAAACGGACCCGAGCGACCGGACCCCGTGGAGGCCGCGGCTGCCGACGACCAGGAGATCGGAGTCGGTCGACGCGGCGAGCAGGGCCTTCAAGGGCTTGTCGGGGAGCCCCTCGTATCGGTGCCCGACGATCGTGGCCACGAGTCGCTCGTCGACGTGCTTGCCGCCGCGAGCGAACACTGGCCGGAGCTCGGCGCCGAACCGTCCGCTCAGGTGCTCCGCGACCGCGTAGGCAGCCGCCGAGTGCGGCGAGCCGTCGACGCCGACGACGATCTTGCGCGGGAACGGCGTGGCGGCGCTTCGCGCAACGAGTACAGGACAGGTCGCCTTGTGGACGACCTCCGTGGTCGTCCCCCCGAGCGCGATCCCCTGCGCCCGGCTCGCTCCGTGGGCGCCGAGTGCGATCACGGTTGCGCCTTCGCTCTCGGCCTCCTCGAGCAACGCCTCCCAGGACGTGCCGAACAGCACCTGTGTCTTCGCGGGCGTGCCCCCGGTCGCGGCGCGCGCGCTCTCGATCGCGCTCTCGGCGACGGTGCGCTGCAAGTCCGTGTCGAGATAGCTCGGAGCACCGAAGGCCGTGCCGCCGACGAGCGCGGGCGAGATGCCGAACACAGCGAGCAGAGTGAGCGCGCCGCCGTCCTCGAGGAGCACGGACGCTTGCCTCGTGGCTTCCAGACTCTCGGGCGAGCCGTCGACACCGACGAGCACCCGGCGAAAGACGTCCTCGGGAGCGACGGTCAGCCGGACTTCTTGCTGGTCATTGGTGAGATTCATGGACACGCCCTCCTTTCTCGCATACCTGTGGTGACGTTGCTAGTGCGTCATCGTCCCCTTGGGGTTCCCGACCTTCAGCAGGCCGACCTGGCCCAGATCGACGTGCGCGAACGCATGGCTCACGAGGGGGTATAGGCCCGGCTCGTCGATCTTGACGTCGAACACGGCGCCACCGCCGGCGGGGACCCCCACCGTCTGGACACCCTGCTGGTACCTCGTCATGTCGCCGTTCACCCATGCGCGGTCGAGGATCGTGCCGACGACGTGGAAGTTCGTGTCCAGCGTCGGCCCCGCAGCGACGACGTAGAACCGCACCGTCTCTCCCGGTTGCGACGTCAGCGGATGCGTGACGTACTGGTTCGCGTAGCCGTTGAACGTCGTCCAGTCGGGGAGCATCGCGCGCGCCTTGGCGAAGTCGAGCGATGCCGGTGTGGAGACGCCGTCACCGTTCAGGTACCACTCGCTGGCGACGAGCACGTACTCCCTGTCGGCCTTGGGGAGCGACCTTGCGGGGTCGACGACGATCGCGCCGTACATGCCGTTCGCGATGTGCGCGAGCACCGGCTTCGTCCCGCAGTGGTACATGTAGACGCCCGGATCGTTCGCCACGAAGCGAAACGTGAACGACTCTCCCGGCGCGACGTCCTTGAACGCCACGTTCGGCGCGATCCGCGCGGCATGGAAGTCGATCGAGTGTGGGATCGCCCCGCCGTTCGTCAGCGTCATCTCGACCGTCTGACCCTCGCGTACGTGCACGATAGGCCCGGGTGCGCCGTGACCGTCGAAAGCCCAGGTGTTGTACTTCACCCCGGGCGCGATCTCGATGACCATGTCCTTGAGTGTCATGTTCACGCGGACGAGGTCGCCTGCGGGCACGCGCGGGAGCGTTGCCTCCGTCGCGGCATGTGCCGTTGCCAGCTCCTCCGCGTTCGCCGCGGTAGTTCCGGCAAAACTCTGGAGCGGCAGGCTCACAGCGCCGGACGCGCTTGCGTGGTCGTGCTGGTTCGTCGCAGCTGCGGGCTGGCTCGTCGCGGTTGCCTCGTCACGCGCTTCGTCCGTCGCCTGCATCATCACGACGACTGCGACCACGAGCACACCAACGGCGATCCCGAGAAACAGCGCGACGACCTTCACAAGGACGCCCGAGCCCTTCTCGTCGTCGCGCCCTCGGTGGTAGCGGGTCGGAGATGTGTAACTCGCCATCCTCGTTCCTCCTCGACGTTCGATGTCCGGACGGTAGGGGTCGCGCCCCCAGGCGGCATCCGGACGAGACACCGAGCTCGCTGCGGGTTTCCCGCAGCCCTACCGGACGACGAGCACGTCGCACGGGGCGCCGTGCACAACCGCTGCGCTCACCGAGCCGAGCACACGTCGGATCGCCGAGCGCCGACCCACGACGATGAGGTCCGCATCGACCACTCGCGCGGCCTCGACGATCTCTTCGGCGGGCTGCCCGCACGGCTCGAGGTAGCGCGCAGTCAGGTGGCGCCTCAGGAGCCGCTCGCGCGCGACGTCCACGGCTTCTCCCTGCGGCGCGCCTACCCGCCGAACGTGGACGACGGAGAGGCGCGAGCCGTAGCCCGCGAGATCGGCGGCGGCGTCGAGAGCACGCTCCGCGCCCTCCGAGCCGTCGAAGCCGATCAGGATGCTCTTCGGAAGGCCGCTCATCGCGCGAATGCTGGCGGCGCGGCGCGCGCCGAGCATCCGCGGCGGCCCCGCAGCAGGCTGCGGACAACTACGGAGATGCACAGAGGAGAGGCGGCTCTCGCCGCCTCTCCTCTTCGTTGCTCCGGGAGGTGGAGCCCTGTCCGATCCGGGTCCCCCGGTTCCCGGATCAGCCCGCCGGCACGGGAGTGGTTGCCCGCTTCGCTGCGGTTGCCGGCTCCCGCCTCCCGAAGACTGCGAACGCGAGGATGACGAGCCCGATCCCGGTCAGGAGCAGGGCGACACCCGTCACCATGCCGAAGAGCGAGAGCTGCTCGGCCATGTAGCTTGTGTTGAGCGCCGTGGTGATCGCCACCGCGGTCACCCAGCTCTGCCGAGCGGGGTTCGAGACCGGGTTGCCGTTCTCGTCCATAAGAGCGGCCTCCTCGTCGCTCGTGCCGGCCGCACTCTCCGGATCGTCCGCGGAGACAAAGCGGCCCATCTGGGCGTAGGTCAGTCCCTCGGTGCGCTCGAGCTGGTGCTCGCGCATGATGCTCGCGAAGGCACGTGCTTGGTCACCGCTCGTGACCTGCTCTCCGTACCACTCGGACGCGTACTTGTCGGTCGCCGCGTCCTGGTCCTCGGCGGTGCTGAAGAAGACCTGCTCGTCCTTAAGGCTGTCGCGGACGGTGGAACGCCCGTCGACACCCATGTAGATCGCGACGGCGCCGAAGAGAATGAGCACGACGCCTGCTGCGAATCCGCCGATCTCGAGAAGCCTGTTGCCCTTCATCCTTTCCACCTCCCGGTGCTGGTTGTTGGCGTGAGGCTCGTCGATCGCGGCGTTCGGGCCATCAGGAGAAACGGACGGAGTCGTTGCGGTGAAGTACGCAATCGGCCCACCGGGTTTCCGCGTCCGAGGTCGGCTCTGCAGCCACCAGCTCAATGCAGGCGCGCTTGGGCGAGCGCCTCGGTCGAAGGCGCTCGCCCGGACGGCGGTGGACTCCGTCAGTGCACGACGAGCACGTCGCAGTGCGCCTTGTGTTCGACCTTGTCGCTCACGCTCAGGCCGAGAAGCCGCTCGATCCAGCTCCACTCGTGGGTGCCGACGACGATGAGGTCCGCAGCTCGCTTCTCGGCCAGCCGAACGATGTGGTCGGCAGGGTGACCAAAGGCGAGGTTGTACTCGGCCTCGAGCCCGCGCTCGTCCAGGTACTCAGGCGCGTGCCTCAGCTGCTGCCGGTGCTCCTCCGGAGAATCTGCCGGATCGGCCGGGCCGATCCCGCGTCCGACGAGGATCGGTGCAACGCTCGTGACGACGAGTTGTGCGGAAAAGGCCGTTGCCAGCTCGGCTGCGCGTGCCAGCGCGCGCTCCGCGGGCTCGCTGTCGTCGTATCCGATGACGATCGTGTCCACTTCCTACCTCCTCTCTCGATGAGGCGATCGTCCCGTTCGTGCGCGCGCGGCGCGACGGGAAAACCCCGCTGTCCCAGCGGTGCGTTCTACGGACGCGCTCCGCATCGGCGGCGCTCGAACGGGATCAGTAGTTCGCCGAATCAGTGCTGGGTGTCGCTGCGGATGGCGCCTCCGCTGGCACGAGGGACACTCGACGCGAGATGAAGATCGGTGACACCCAGGAAGCCCTGCACGCCTCGCAGCGACTTGCGCGAGCGCCGTCGAACGAGGTCTGCATCGGCGAAGTCATGCACGAGGGCGTGTTCTTCTGCCCGCCCGAGGCCCCGCTTCGCTACGCCGCAGAGCTGATGGCCCGCCATCGTGTCCACGCGATCGTCGTCCAGGGTGACGACGAAGAGGGCGGCGTGTGGGGGGTCATCTCCGACGCGGATGTACTCGCGGCAATCTCGCGTGGCGAGCTCGATCAGCACTCGGCAGGCGGGGCCGCACGAACCCCGCTCGTGACGATCTCGCGTTCGGACAGCGTCGTACACGCGGCAGAGGCGATGCGCGCACATGCCGTCACGCATCTTCTCGCTGTCGCCAACGAGAGACCCGTCGGCGTCGTCTCGACGCTCGACCTCGCGGCCGCCGTCGCGGCCGGCATGGTCGACTCGTAGGCAGCCCCTCTCCGCAGGTGTTCCGGGCTGCGACCGCGTGACCTCTAGGGCAATAGGAGAACCGCAATGGAGAAGTACGCCAGGATCGAGAGCAGGTCCTGGATCACGGTGGCGAGCGGGCCGGACCCGAAGGCTGGATCCCAGCCGAAGCGGGCGAGCGCGTACGGCAGCAGCATCGCGACGGCTGTTGCCAGTGACGTGCTGACGAACAACGCAAGAGCCACGACGGCGGCGACCCGAGTGTCGTCCCAGACGAGCATCGCGAACGCGAAGAAGGTCGCAGCGACCACGACCCCGATCACGAGACCCGTGAAGAGCTCGCGCTTCACCACCCGGTTGAGCGGAACACCGAGGGACATGCCGCGGATGACGACCGTCTCCGTCTGTGTGCCCACCGCATCGGCCATGTAGACGACCGCCGGAACGAAGACGGCGAGCAGAACCTCCGCGCGCAGCACCTCCTCGAACGAGGCGACGATCGCGGCCGAGGCCATCGCACCGATCAGTCCGATGACGAGCCAGGGCAGGCGATGCCATAGCCGCCTCGAGACCGGTTCCTCCGAGGCTTGTATCGCTGCCGAGGACAGGGAGCCGCCAATTCGCGCGAGGTCCTCCTCGTGCTCCCGGGAAAGGATGCCCAGGAGTCTCTCGGCCGGTACCAAGCCCACGAAGTGCCCGCGCTCGTCCGTCACGGCGACGATGCGCGCACCTCGCTCGGCGGCGCGGGCGGCGACGAGCTCCGGATCGGTATCCAGATCGACGACGACGACGTCCGTTCGCACCACTCGCTCGATGGACTGGGCTGCGTCCGCCGCGAGCAGCGGCTCGATTCCGATCACGCCTCGGATCCGACTGCCGTCGACCAGGACGACCTCGCTGGCGAGCTCGAGCCCACGACGGCCGAGCTGGCCGCGGACCTCGCCGACGGACTGTCCAGGCGTCGCGCGTGCGACCCCGCGCACGACGAGCTGGCCGATCTCTGCTGGAGCTTCGCGGTCGAGAACCGCGGTCTCGTCGACGGACGCAGCTCGATGGAGATGGAGCGTGTTCACGGCGTCGGTCGGGGCGTGAACCCGTCACGGATCTGGATCACGCGCGACTTCAGGTCTTCCGCGGGGAGCGCCGCGTTCAGCAGCGGACTGGCCTCGGCGTCGCTGAGCAGCCGCCTGCACCTGACGGCGCACACGGGGTCGAGCGCGAGGTCGGCGTCGAGGAGCTCGGCCACGAGCGCCTGGAGCTCACCCGCGGCGGCGGAGACTCTCGCACTGCACTGCGATCCGGGTTCGCGGAGCCAGCTCCCGATGAGCGCCGCGAAGCTTCGGCGCCTGACCATCGAGGTCTCACGCACCGCGTACGCGCGAACGTCGGGAATGACCTGGGCGTCCCTGTCGGCCGCAAGTCGATCGACCATGTCCCAGCGGCGCCAGAACGCGCGCAGCCCCCGTGCTCCGAGAAGGAGACCGCCGACGAAGAGCGGGAACGCGAGCGCCGGTAGCCGCTGGGTTGCGACGAGGGCCGCCGCGAGAGCGAGCGCGCCGAGACCGAGGTCCTCCCACTCCTCTCGGCGCAACTGCCGAATGCGCTCGGCGGCATCGTCGACTGCTCGCGCGTACATGAACTCAGTGTTCGCGCCAGTCGGCACGACGGCATCCGCGGTTCACCCGAGACACCTGCGGCTTTTCCACGTGCGGGTCAGCGCTCGGGCGTGAAGGTCAGCCCCAGCCGGGCGGCGACGGACTTGCCGGCCTCGACACACGCGAACGGCACGAGCGCGAGCACGGTCGCGATGCCGAGCTGCCCGGGATCGAGGGACACCGCTCCGAGCGACTCGTCGAGCCCCGGCAGGTAGACGACACCCAGCACGAGGAGGGTCGAGAGCAGCACGCTTGCGACGAGATAGGGGTTCCCCGGTGCCCGCCACGCGTGGACGGTCGGTGAGCGAAGCGTGAACACCAGCGCGAGCTCCGCGAACGCGACGGTGACGAAGGCCATCGTCTGCCCGACATCTCCGCCGTCCTCGCGGCCGACGAGGAAAGCGGCGAGCGCGGCGACTCCGACGGCCGCTCCGATCGCGGCCAGCGCCGCCCACGCTCGTGAAGTGAACAGGCGGTCTCCTCGATCGGGCCCACGCCGCATGCTCTCCGCGTCCGCCGGGTCGCGCGCGAGCGCGACCGCCGGAAGACCGTCGGTGAGGACGTTGACGATCAGCACCTGGACGACGGTCATGGGGACGCCGAGGCCCGCGCCGACTGCGATCGCGAAGAGCACGACCTCACCGAGGTTGGCGGAGAGGAGGAACGCGACGAACTTGCGGATGTTGTCGGCGATCGCCCGCCCTTCGCGAATCGCGGCCACGATGGTCGCGAAGTCGTCGTCGGTGAGAACGAGGTCCGAGGCCTCGCGCGCCGCCTCGGTGCCGCTTCGCCCCATGGCGACGCCGACGTCTGCACGTCGGAGCGCCGGTGCGTCGTTCACTCCGTCGCCCGTCACCGCGACGACCTCGCCCTCTGCTTGCAGGGATTCGACGAGCCGCAACTTCTCGGCAGGCGTCACGCGCGCGTGCGTCGCGGACGGCGCTAGGTCGAGAACCCGGCCGATCGCCTGCGCCGTGCGTGGATGGTCGCCCGTCATCATCTCGACCCGGAGGCCGGCGAGGCTTGCCTCGTGGACCGCCTCGCGAGCCGACTCGCGCAGCGGATCGTGCAGGGCGACGAGTCCTACGAGGTCGAGGTTCCCGGTGCCCTCGGAAGAGCCGGCAGCTCCCGCTGGTCCCTGTGCGACGGCGAGGACCTTGAGCCCCTCGGACGCCCACTCGTCCGCGATCGCCCTCGGGTCGTCCGTGCCACCGTGACCTCGTGAGCGTTCGAAGACGACCTCCGGAGCTCCCTTCACGTAGGCATGCGGGCCGTCCGGTTCCTCGTAGACGACGGTCATCAGCCTGCGGGTGGAGTCGAAAGGCGTCTCCTGGACGAGCTGCCGTTGCCCGTGCAACGCAGCACGCGTCAGCCCTTCCTCGTGCGCAGCCAGCGCGAGCGCGCCGTCGACCGGATCGCCCACGCTGCGCAGACCGTCACGACCATCGAGAACGTCCGCGGTCGAGGCCAGCGCCGCTGCTGCGAGCAACTCCTGGTCGGTCCGCCCGGCGACAGGATGAATCCTCGCGACGCGAAGCCGGTTCTGGGTCAGGGTGCCGGTCTTGTCCGAGGCGATCACGGTCGCGCTGCCGAGCGTCTCGACCGCCGTCAAGCGGCGGGCGATCGCTCCGCGCTCCGCCATCGCTCGCGCGCCGAGCGCGAGGGCGATGGTCACCGTGGCGGCGAGCCCCTCGGGGACGGCGGCAACTGCGACGGACACGCCCACGAGGAACGCCTCCTCGAGCGAGGATCCGCGGGCGAGCATCGCTGCGGTGAGCGCGATCGTCACGAGCACGCCCAGTACGACCATGACTCGCGTGAGCCCGCCGACCTTCCGCTGCAGCGGCGTCGGCGGAGGCTTCGCACGCTGCGTGAGCCCGGCGATCCCGCCAAGCTCCGTGGACTGCCCGGTCGCCGTGAGCACTGCCCGGCCGCGCCCGCGGGTGATCGCCGTGCCCGCGTACACCATCGAGGACCGCTCCGCGAGCGGCGTCCCGGTCGACACCGGGTCGATCGACTTGTCGACGGGCACGGACTCGCCTGTGAGCATCGACTCGTCGAGTGCGAGCCCCGCGGCGGCGACGAGGCGGCCGTCCGCCGGCACGCGCTCGCCCTCGCGCAGGACCACCAGATCGCCCGGCACGACCTGCTCGACGCCGACCTCGACCTCGCGTCCGTCGCGAACGACGCTCGCGCGGCGCTCGAGGGCATCGCGAAGCCCCAGGACCGCGCGTTCGGCCCTCGCCTCCTGGACGAACCCCAGGAGTGCGTTCAGGAGCACGATCGCGAACACGATCGCCGCCTCGACGCGCTCGCCGACGAGCGCCGATACGAGCGCCGCGGCGACGAGGAGGCCGACGAGCGGGTCGATGAACTGTCTAAGCGCGATCGCGGTGTACTGCGGTCGTGCGGGCTCGGCCAGCCGGTTCGGACCGAAGCGAGCGAAGCGCTCGCGCGCGTCGCTCTCACTCAGCCCGCGGACAAGATCGGTCCCAAGCGTTCGGGCGCTGTCCTCGGCAACCCGTGCGTACGGGTTGCCACTGGGGGCCGCAGTGTGGTCAGTCGTTTCGAGGAGTCTTGCCGAGTTGCGACGCATGCTGCCTGCTCAGGTCGAGTGCCACAGCGAGGAGCAAGGCTCCCGCCCACCAGTTGACGGGGTCGAACACGAGCGGCTCCTCGTCGCCGACGAGGTTCGCGATGAGCCAGATGACGAACCAGATGAGTGTCACTCCTCTGGCCCTCCTTTCTGCCTCGAACCTAGGAGCCGAGGAGCGATCGGTCTTCGGGGAACTCCCGGAGCTGCGCTGCGGCTAGTCCGCGCAGTGCAGGCCGGTCGGGCGGCGGGGGCAGCGACCGCCCCTACGTGCCGGTCACCGCCGACGCGAGCGCGCCGATCGAGTAGGCGACGGCCGCAGCGAGCGCACCCACGAAGAGCATCTCGAGCCCACTGCGGACCCACCCCAGACGCGTGACGAACGACCGGGACGCGCCGACCGCGAAGAGCGTCGAGAGCGTCAATGCGATCGCGAGCGGGAAGCGTGCCCCGTCCGAAAGTGGCAGCAGGTAGGCGACGAGCGGAACCATTCCTGCCGTGACGAACCCGATCAGCGTGGCCGCGCCATGACGCGTCGCCTCGCGGCCCGAGGCGCGGTCGGCCGCATCCGCGTACGAGCGTCGCGAGAGGACATTGCTCGCACCCATCGAGAACCCGTCTGCAAAGAGGTTTGCAAAGCCGAGGATCAAGATGATCCTGTCGGAGAGCTCCGCGCCGACGACCCCTGAGACGACCGCGAACGTCGTGATGACCCCGTCATTCGCGCCGTACACGAGATCCGGAAGGTAGTGGCGGATCAGGTGGGCGTTTCTCGCACGTGTGAGTGACTCGGTCACGGGAGCGGCGCGTGCTCGGAGCGAGATGCGGCGCGATCCAGGAGCGCGTGATCGAAGAAGCCGACGACTCGTCGCTCGTATTCCTCCGGCCGGGCGGCGAGCCCACCGGTGTGGGTCGCCTCGGGAATCCGCCACATGGCCTTCGGTCGGCGGGCTGCCTCGAAGTAGTGCGGCTGCAGCTCCTCCCCACCGGCGCCGCTCGCCGCATAGATCAGGAAGATCGGCCGCGGGGCGATTCTCGGGGTCACGTCTGCGAGCGAGGGGGGCGGTAGCCGGCCGCTGAGGACTGCGAGCGCCGCCGTCTGCACGGCAGCCGTTGGGAGCGCGAACCAGCCACGTGGGCCACGAAGCAGGCTCTCACGAACGGAGCGCTCGCCGGCGCCTTCGGAGACGACTGCACGGAGTCCCACGTTGGACGCTGCTGCCTCCAGCATCGTCTCGCCGCCGACGGAGAAGCCAATCCCGCCAACTCGGTTGCGCTCGACATCGGGTCTCTTCCGCAACCAGCCGACCGCGGCGTCGACGTCAGCAGTCGAGCCCCAGCCGAACATGTTCGAGTCACCTTCGCTGCTGTCGTAGCCCCGCGCATCGAGCAGAAGGACCCCGTAGCCGTGACGGGCGAGCATCCGTGCGTGCGGCAGTTTCCCGCTGCGCGCAGGAAACGAGATCACCGCTGCGCCGTTCCGCGACGGGACGTACCACGCAGCCAGATCGAGCCCGTCGCTCGTTGTCAGGGTGACGTCCTCGTACCGCAGGCCGAGGTCCGGGGACACGACCTGAGCACGCGGGCGATGCGCGGCGCCGATCGCAATGGCAAGCGGCGCGATGACCCAGTACGCGACGAGGACGCTGGCGAGCACGACCCCTGCACGGCGCAGGAGCCGCATGCGGCCGGGCTTGCGCGACCTCCACAGCAGCATCACTGCGAGGCCGAGCAGACCGAGTCCCAGCGGCGCGAGGAGGAAGCCGGTCCAGTCTTCGCCGCGCGCTCCGATGCCCCGAGCATCGACGACCGCAAGGATCGCAGCCTCGAGCGACAGCACGCCGAGGATTGCGGCAAGTGCCGAACGGACACCGGCCCGCTGTCGTGGATAGAAGACCGCCGCGGCGCTGAGCAGCGCGAGCGATGCCGAACCACGAAGGAGGTGATCGCTCCAGGCGGTCCCCGGCTCCGGGGCGAGGAAGGCGTCGACCGCCGCGTGGAGGGCGAGGAGCCCGGCAGCGCTCGCAAAGAAGGCGGTCTCGGCTCGCGTCGACCGGCTACGCGCCATCGCGTGCCCGGGCCTTGCAGATGCGGGCCCTCATGTCGTCCCCGGCTCGGGGCTCGGGTAGGGCACGCGGACCTCGAGGATGTCCGCGTAGATCCGCCATTCGAGCCGATCGGTCGCTGCCCCGGCGGGCAGCTCGAAGGTGTGCCGGAAGCCGGTAGGGCTGGTGGCGATCACTGTTCGACCCGCGACCTCGACGCGCAGCTGACTGCCTGCGCCGGCCGGAACCGGGCAGGTGACGGCGAAGACCGGCCACGTGGTCGTCACGACGGTGCCTCGCAGCGTCCGAGGAGCTCGGCCCACTCGGAGTCGACGAGCTCCTGGATCTGGCGGACGAGCTCCGCGTTCTCGGGCTCGAGGAGATGGGCGAAGCGCTGCTGCGACCGCAACCACCTCTCGACCGGAGCGCGGCCGGGCAGGTAGCTGAGCCGGTAGCGACCGTCGACGACCTCGTAGAGAGGCCAGAAGCGGGTCTCGACCGCGGCGTCGATGATGCGCCGTGCGAGCCGCGGCTCGTGGCCCCAGCCAACAGGGCAGTCGGTGAGGACGTTCAGGAAGGCTGGACCGTCCGCCGCAACCGCGCGCTCGACCTTCGCGCTCAGGTCGTGCCAGTGCGTGGAGGCCGCCTGTGCGACGTACGGCACGTGATGCGCCACTGCGATCGCCGTCATGTCCTTGCGCCGCTGCGCCTTGCCGAAGCTCTCGAGGCCCGCAGGGCTGGTCGTCGTGCTGGCGCCGAACGGCGTCGCGCCGGAGCGCTGGACGCCCGTGTTCATGTACGCCTCGTTGTCGTAGCAGACGAAGAGGAATCGGTGGCCGCGCTCGAGCGCGCCCGAGAGCGCCTGGAGCCCGATGTCGTAGGTCCCTCCGTCTCCGGCGAAGACGACCACGGCCACGTCCTCGCCCGCCGGGAGCGCGTGCCGGCGCCGCAGGGCTCGCTGGGCGCTCTCGACGCCGCTCGCGACGGCGGCAGCGTTCTCGAATGCGACGTGGAGCCAAGGGACGTTCCAGGCCGTCGTCGGGAAGCGAGTGGTGGCGACCTCGAGGCACCCGGTCGCGTTCACCACGACGACCGGCTGCTTGATCGTGCTCAGGACGGTGCGGACGACCATCGGAATGCCGCAGCCCTGGCACAGCGAGTGCCCTCCGCGCAGCGGCGGCACACCGTTCTGGTTCCGCACGATGGTCTTCAGACGCGACATCGCTCACCTCGCAATCCGACATGAGGACCGGCCGCGTCGGCGAACACCGCACGCACGTCCGGAGGGTGCAGGTCGCGACCCCCGAGTCCGTAGACGTGTCCTTCGAGCTCCACGCCGGAGCCGTAGAGCGCAGCGGCGAGCTCGGCATGGAGGGGCGGCGTGCCACCTGGCGAGTCGGCGCGGTCGAGCACCGCGACGCTGGTGCAGTCCCCGAGCGCGGCCTCGAGCGCGGTGGAAGGGAAGGGACGGAAGGAGACGAGCTTCAGGAGCCCGACCGGCTCATCGTCATCCCGAAGCTCGTCCACGACGTCCTTGACGGTTCCCGCCGTGGAGCCGAGCGCGACGATCGCGCGCTCGGCGTCGTTCAGCCGGTACGACTCGAGTGCCCCGAGGCGGCGCCCGGAGACACGCTCGAAGTCGGTCGCAACCTCGTCCAGCACGTCGAGGGCGGCCTCGAGCGCCGAGGCCTGCTGGCGCCGCAGCTCGAAGTAGTAGTCGGGCATGGCGAACGGTCCCTGAGTCGTCGGCCGATTTGTGTCGAGCACGGCGTTGGGGACTCGGTACGGCCCGACGAAACGCGTCACGTCGTGGTCGGCGAGCAGCGACACCGGCTCGGCCGAGTGCGTGATGGTGAAGCCGTCGAGGCAGACGAGCACCGGCAGCAGGACGCGCGGGTCCTCCGCGACTCGCGGCGCCATGATCATCAGGTCGTACGCCTCCTGGGCGTTCTCGGCAAAGAGCTGGACGACACCGGAGTCGCGGATGAGCATCGAGTCCGAGTGGTCGCAGTGGATGTTGATCGGCCCCGAGAGCGCCCGGTTGCCGAGCGCCATGACGATCGGCGCGCGCATCGAGGCGGCGATGTACACGACCTCGGCCATCAGCGCGAGCCCCTGGGACGAGGTCGCGGTCATCGTGCGCCCACCTGCGAGCGCGGCGCCGATCGCGGCGCTCATGGCGGAGTGCTCCGACTCCACGTTGACGACTTCCGTGCTCGCGTGCCCGTCCGCAACGAGCTTGGCGAAGGTCTGGATGATCGGCGTCTGCGGCGTGATCGGATAGACGGGGACGACGTCGGGGTCGACCTGACACATCGCGTGCGCCACCGCCTCGCCGCCGGTCAGGAGCCGGAGCGCGCTCATTCCGGCACCATCGCGATCGCTGCGACGGGACAGACGTCGGCGCAGATTCCGCAGCCCTTGCAGTAGTCGAGGTCGAAGCCGGTGAACGTCTCTCCGGACAGGGTGACCGCCGAGTCGGGGCAGTAGAGCCAGCAGAGCAGGCAGCTCACGCAGCGCTCCAGCTCCACTGCGGGCAGCTCGCCGGTGCGCCAGCCGCCGGTGAGCGCCCGGGGGGCCTCGGCCGGCTGCACCACACCGGCGAGTGGAAGCTGCTCCCAGGAGGTCAGCTCGCCCACTCGTACCCCTCCGAGAGCGCGCGGCGGAGGTCGTCGGCGTCCACCTTGCGGCCAAGTGTCTCCGCTGCGGCGTCCTGTAGGTCGTCGAGCGGCGGCTCCCCGAGCTCGGCTGCGACGGCGCCGAGCATGACGAGGTTCACGAAGCCGGAGCCGAGCGTGCTCGCCAGCCGGGCGGCGGGAATGCAGCGCACGTCGAGGCCCTCGAGCTCGTCGGGCGGCTCCTCGCCGTTCAGGAGCACCACCCCGTCCTGCCGCAGCCCGTCGGCGACGCCTGCCTCGTGCACGAGCGAGGGCTCGAGCACGACGACGACATCGGGGTCGGTGACGCTGTCGTGCCGGCGGATCGGGCGCTCCGCCACGCGCGTGTACGCCCGTAACGGCGCGCCGCGGCGCTCGGGCCCGTACTCGGGAAACGCCTGCACGCCCTTCCCGGTGCGGAGGAGAGCCAGCGCGAGGATCTGGGAAGCGGTCTTCGCGCCCTGTCCGGCGCGCGCGTGCCAGCGGATCTCCGTCGTCCCGTTCATCGCAGCGCCTCGTCGATAGCAGCGGCTGCGCGCTTCGCCTCGGCGACGGCCTGGACGACGCTCGCACCACCGTTGACGGCGTCTCCGGCGGCAAAGATCTTGGGGTTCGCGGTGCGGCCGTCCTCGTCCACGGACTCGAGCAGCGTCAGGAACTCTCGGCGCGGCTGCTGGCCGATCGCCTTGACGACGGTGTCGACGGGAATGACGAACTCGCTGCCCGGGACGGGCTCCGGTCGGCGGCGACCGCTCTCGTCCGGCGGGCCGAGCCGCATCTCCGCACAGCGAATGCCGTCGACGCGGTCCGTGCCGACGAATCCGACGGGGTTCGTGAGAAACCGGATCTCGACTCCCTCGCGGCGCGCCAGCTCGACCTCGTGCTCGTAGGCGGGCATCTCGTGCTCGGTGCGCCGATAGAGCAGGAGTGACACGTCCGCGCCGAGGCGCTTGGCCTCGACCGCGACGTCGACAGCCGTGTTCCCCCCTCCGATGACGGCGACCCGCTCCCCGACGGCGGGGAGCTCTCCGGTCTTGAGCTGCTCGATGAAGGGCAGCGACTCGCAGACGCCGTCCAGACCGTCGTTCTCGTACGTCACGTCGACGTCCGCGCCCATGCCCACAGCCAGCACGAGCGCGTCCACCTCGTCGGCGAGCTCGGCGAGCCCCGCGGCGTCGACTCTCGCACCGAGACGGAACTGCACCCCGAGCTCGACGAGCAGACGCGCCTCGTCGGGCAGCGGCTCATTCGTCTGTCGGTAGGGCGCGATCGCGTAGCGAACGAGCCCGCCCACTTCCTCGCGCTCATCGTGAACGGTGACCGCGTAGCCGCGCGAGGCGAGCTCACCGGCCGCGGCCAGCCCGGCCGGGCCGGCGCCGATCACCGCGACGCGCTTGCCGTTCGCCGCTGCTGCCGCGCGCAGCGGCACGCCGTTCGCGTAGGACCAGTCGGTCGCAAAGCGCTGGAGTGCACCGATCTCGATCGGCGGCCGGCCCTCGTGGACGAGGACGCAATCGCGCTGGCAGAGAACCTCGACCGGGCACACGCGGGCGCACGTCCCGCCGAGCACGTTCTCGGCGAAGATCGTCTGCGCCGCCGTTTCCGGATCACCGGCCGCGAGCGCAGCGACGAAGCCGGGTACGTCGACGTTCGCAGGGCATCCGACCACACACGGCGCCGGCGCGTACGCGCCGCCGCACTCGAGGCACCGGTCGGCCTCGACGCGAGCGGCGTCGGCCGTCAAGGGTCGGCGCAATTCGCGCGAAAGCTCTTCGACGAGTGCATGCATGAGACAACCATGCGGAGCGAGGCGGGTTGGGCCATCGGCGTGGCCACCGAGCCGGCCTGCGGAAAAGCCGCACGCCCGGGAGACGGATTCGCGGATGGCTCGGCGCCACACGGGCTCTAGCGTGGAGACGAATTCAACCGAGGAGGAGGCAAATGGCTGTCCGCGTCGCCATCAACGGATTCGGGCGGACCGGTCGCGCTGCGTTCCGGGCCGCCCACGAGTCGGGAGCCGACATCGAGTGGGTCGCCGTCAACGACGTCGCCGACACCCCGATGCTCGCTCAGCTGCTCAAGTACGACACCGTGTACGGGCCGTTCCGCGGCACCGTCGAGGTGGTCGACGATGCGCTCGTCGTCGACGGCCGGCGAATCGTGACGCCGATGGAGAGCGATCCGGCCCGGCTGCCCTGGGACGAGCTCGAAGTCGACGTCGTGATCGAGTCGTCGGGGCGTTTCCGCGCGAGGGCCGACGCTGAGAAGCACCTCGCAGCAGGCGCGAAGAAAGTGATCGTCTCGGCTCCGGCCAAGGAGCCCGACCTCACCGTCGCTCTCGGCGTCAATTTCGAGACGTACGACCCCGAGCGACACCACATCGTCTCGAACGCATCGTGCACGACGAACTGTCTCGCTCCCGTTGCGAAGGTGCTCCACGAGACGATCGGCATCCGCCACGGGGTGATGACGACCGTGCACGCGTATACCGGCGACCAGATGCTGCTCGACGGTCCGCACAAGGACTACCGGCGTGCGCGCGCGGCGGCCGCAAACCTCGTCCCGACGTCAACCGGTGCGGCGAAGGCCATCGGCCTCGTCGTGCCGGAGCTCGCCGGGAAGCTCAGCGGCTTCGCAGTACGTGTGCCCCTGCCGACCGGCTCGCTCGTCGACCTCACGGTCGAGGTGGAGCGGCCGACGACCGCCGACGAGGTCAACGCCCTGTTCGAGGCACGGTCCGACATGGGCGACCTCGCGGGCATCCTGCGCTACAGCGAGGAGCCGCTCGTGTCGTCCGACATCGTCAAGTCACCGTATTCGTCGATCTTCGACGCGCCGCTGACGACCGTGATCGACCAGACACAGGTGAAGGTGGTGGCGTGGTACGACAACGAGTGGGGTTACTCGAACCGGCTCGTCGAGCTCGCGCAGCGGATGCTGGTGCGCGTTCCCGCCTTCGCCTGACACGCTCCTGGCCTTCCCTCGCTATCGCGCGAGGGAAGGCCGGTGCGTGGTCGGTAGTCCGCCGCAGCTCGTCCGTGAGCTACTGCGGACGCGCATGCGCCTCCGTCGTCGCATGCTGAAACGAGATGACCGCTGCGACTGCGAGCCCTCGCAAGACGAGAACCGGCAAGCGCGGAACCACGACGCGACCTGCCCCTCGGCAGCGCGCCGAGCCCGAGCGAGCAGCGCCGTCACGGCAGCGGCTCGAGCTGGACACGATCACCGATCACTGGCAGCGCGGGCTCGACGCCGCCGAGCGCGCCCTGCGGGCGGCCGAGGGCTCCATACCGGTGGCCGAGCTCCAGCGGCGGCGGTACGAGCTCGCCGGCGAACGCCAGCGCACTGCCGAATTGCTCGGGAGAGTGGCCCGAACCTCGGGGACGCATCGGCGGCCGTGGTTGTCGCCGGTGCCCGTCGAGAATCGGATGCTCGGCCTGGCCACCTCCGTCCGCGCCTGTCTCTTCGACGTCGAGGGCGTGCTCACCGACAGTGGCGTCCTGCATGCCTGGGCGTGGGGCGAGGTCTTCGACGACTTCCTTCTCCGCCTGGCCGGCAGGACGGGCTGGCAGTTCATTCCATTCGATCGCGTCGCGGACTACCGCGCGCACATGGACGGTCGCCCGCGGCTCGACGGGATCCACGCGTTTCTCGCGAGCCGTGGGATCAGGCTCCCCGAAGGTCGGTTCGACGACCCTGCCGACGCGGACACGGCCTACGGGCTGGCCCGGCGAAAGGGTGACTCACTCGCGCGCGGGCTCCGCCAACGGGGCGTCGCCGCCCTTCCCGGCGCGGCGCGTTACCTCGAGGCCGTCGGTCGTGCGGGCCTCGGACGGGCGGTCGTGTCGGCGAGCTCGACGACGCTCCCGATGCTCGACGTGTCGGACCTTGCTGCGCTGGTCGAGAAGCGGGTCGACGCCGACATCGTTCGCGCGGAAGACCTTCGCGCGCGGCCTGCGCCGGACCTCCTGCTCGCCGGGTGCCGAGAGCTCGGCGTCTCTCCGGAGGACGCCGTCACATTGACGCACACCGTGGCCGGAGTCGTGGCGGGACACGCAGCAGGGCTCGACGTCATCGTCGTCGCAGACGGCGCGGATGCCGAGCTCTTGCATGGATTCGGGGACCGCGTCGTGCCCTCGTTGGACGCGCTGCTCGACGCCCGGCTCCGCACGTATCCGTAGAAAGCCCGCGCCCGGAGCAGGGTTTCCGCGGTTAGCGGAGGCGGAGGCCGGAGCGATGATCGTGCGGATCACGAGCAAGGAGGACAACGATGAAGACCATCGTCGTCGGATATGACGAGACCGAGCCGGCGAAGCGGGCGCTCGAACGGGCTGCGGAGCTGGCAACGGCGTTCGGTGCGAAGGTCGTCGTCACGAGCGTCGCGCACGTGTTCGTGGGGCGCGGGATCGGCCCGGCCGACCCAGTTGACCCGCCCGAACTCCACCGCGCTGAGCTCCAGAGGGCCGAAGCGTTCCTCGCGGAGCGAGGGATAGCGGGCGAGTACGACCTCGCGCTCGACGACCCGGCGGACCACATCGTCCGGCTCGCCGAGGCGCGTGGAGCCGACCTCATCATCGTCGGCACGCGCGAGCCAGGCGTCATCGAGCGAATGCTGGGGCTCAGCGTGAGCGGAGCCGTTCAGCACAAGGCGCACTGCGACGTGCTCGTGGTGCACTGAGAGGAGCCGAGTGATGGAACGCAACAAGCCAGCGCACGTTCTGATCGCGGGAGGCGGCGTCGCAGCACTCGAAGCGGCGCTGGCGTTGCGCGAGCTGGCCGGAGACCGGGTCGCCGTTGCGCTGCTCGCGCCGGATACTCGGTTCTGGTACCGGCCACTCGCAGTCGCCGAGCCGTTCGAGCTCGGCAAGGTCCGACACTTCGACATCACGACGCTGGCTGCCGAAGCCGGCGCGACCTTCACGCCTGCGGCACTCGTCTCGGTCGACGCCGCCCGGAGGCTTGCGTACACGTCCCCGGCCGGGACGATCGAGTACTCGATGCTTCTCATCGCCTGCGGTGCCGCACCGACACCGGCGGTCGACGGCGCGATCACGTTCCGCGGCCCCGCTGACAAGGAGAAGATCGACCATCTGCTCGCCGAGATCGAGGCTGGTGAGGTGCGGCGAGTGGTGTTCGCCGTGCCGGCGGGCGCAGTCTGGAGCTTGCCGGCGTACGAGCTGGCGCTGATGACGGCGTCCTGGGTCGCCGCACACGGGATCTCGGGCGTGGAGATCGCCCTCGTCACGCCCGAGGAGGAGCCGCTACGGCTGTTCGGGCGGGAAGCGAGCGACGCCGTCCGGGCGCTGCTCGACGATCGGGGGGTCACGGTGCACACCGGCGCTCAGCCCGCCGAGGCTCGTGAGGGCGAGCTCCTCCTCGTCATGGGTGGAGTGGTCGGCGCCGACCGCGTCGTGGCGCTTCCTCGCCTGCAGGGGCCTCGTATCGGCGGAATCCCCCAGACCTACGAAGGGTTCATCCCCGTCGACGCGCGTGCTCAGGTGTTGGGCCTGCCTGACGTGTATGCCGCCGGCGACATCACGACGTTCCCGGTCAAGCAGGGCGGGATTGCAGCACAGCAGGCCGAAGTTGCCGCGGAAGCAATCGCCGCCAGAGCGGGCGTCGACCTGAGCCCGAGGCCGTTCCATCCGATTCTGCGCGGGCTCCTGTTGACGGGGGAAGAGCCGCGGTACCTGCGGACCGATCTCGTAGACGAGACTTCGGAGGCGAGCACCGAATCTCTCTGGTGGCCGCCCGCCAAGATCGTGGGACGTCACCTCGCGCCGTTCCTCGCCGGCTTTGCCGACACGGACGTCGCGACGGAGATCATCAAAGAAGCAGGCGTGCCCGTGTCGGTTGAGCTGGACGTCGAAGTCGAGACGTATCGGCGCGATCGCCTGCTGGAGGCGGCTCTCCACGACGCGCTCGCCGATCCCGACGCGCCCACCGTGAGCGATGTCATGAACGAGAACGCGCTCGTCGTAGCGCCCGAGGACACGATCGGCGAGGTTGCCGAGAAGATGAGGGAGCGGGATGTCGGCTCAGCCGCCGTCGCCGAGTACGGGCGCGTCGTCGGGATCCTCACGACCCGAGACCTGCTCACGGCCCTCGCCGACCGGGTGCATTCGAGCGACGCGCGCGTCCGTCAATGGATGACTGCCGAGCCGATTTCGGTGTCAGCTCAGACGACTCTGGAGGCCGCCGCGATCATCATGACCGAGCACAACATCCACCACCTTCCCGTTGTCGATGGGAGCCGGCTGCTCGGTGTGGTCGGTAGGCGGGACGTCGTTCGCTCCGCGGCGCAGCTCGGGGCGGGAGTCGGGTTCGGTTTCTGAGTCGCCGTTCCGGACGATCGGGAACCGAATCAGCGCTCGAGCATCCCTTCGGCGAGCGCGTAGCGAACGAGCTCCGCCCGGCTCGAGAGACCGAGCTTCTGCATGATGTGCGCCCGGTGCGTTTCCGCGGTGCGCACGGAGATGTACAGCTCCTGTGCGATCTCCTGATTGGTGTGCCCGAGCGCAAGGAGCCGGAGCACCTCTCGCTCGCGGTCTGAGAGCGGGTCCTCCTCCGCGTGGCGACGCTCCTCCGCCTCGGCCTGCACGAGTCGAGCTCCGAGCAGGGGATGGACGTAGCGCTCGCCCGCGGCCACTGCCCGAACCGCGCCCACCACCTCCGTGTCGGCCGCTTCCTTGAGCACGTATCCGCTTGCACCCGCCTCGAATGCTTCTCGCAGATAGCGAGGGTCGTCCTGCATGGAAAGCACGAGGACCTTGGTCTCGGGGTCGTTCTGGTGCAGCGTCGGGATGATCTCGATCCCGCTCTTGCCGGGCATCACCACGTCGAGGAGGACGACATCCGGCTTGTGCTCGAGTGCCTCGAAGACGGCACGCTCAGCGTTTGGCGCTTCACCGACGGTCTCGATGTCCGGCTCGGCGTCGAGCACGCGGCGGAGACCACTGCGGACGACCGCGTGATCGTCCACGACGAGCACGCGGATGCTCACGGAAGCGGGATCTCCGCTACAAGCGTTGCTCCAGAGCCGGGAGCGGACTCGATGCGGAGGCGACCGCCGAGAAGGGACACCCGTTCGCGCATGCCTACGAGGCCGAGGCCGTCTCTGCTGACGTCGGCGGGATCGAAGCCGCGTCCGTTGTCCTCGACCATGGCCGCGACAGCGGCTGGCTTGCGCGTCAGCAAGATGCTGACCTGAGTGGCCTCGGCATGCTTCACGACATTAGACAGGGCCTCCTGGACGATGCGGTAGATCGTCGTCTCGACGTCGCTCGGAAGTCGCTCGTCGCCGAGGTTCGACTCGACGTCGACGCCGAGTTGCGACTGATCGCGGAACGTGTCGACGAGCCGTTCCAGTGCCGGCACGAGCCCGAAGTCGTCGAGTGCGGAGGGGCGCAGCTCGACAGCGAGCCGACGAACGTTCTGGAGGGTCGTCACGACGAGCTCGCGCAACGACACGACCGCCGCCCTGCTGTCCTCGTCCGCCACGGAGCTCTCGAGCGGCTTCAGACCCAGCAGGATCGAGGTCAACGCCTGGCCCGTCTCGTCGTGCAGCTCGCGTGCAAGCCGCCTGCGCTCGAGCTCCTGCGCGGCGACGACACGATTGACGGCGTCTCGGCTCACGCGCTGTGACAGGTCGACGGCCGTCGCCGCACGAGCCGCCAACATCTCGACGAGGCGGAGGTCATCGTCCGTGAACGCCGGCGTCGGGCCGGACTTGTCGTGCGCGATCACGACCCCGATCGGCCTGCCCTGGACCACGAGCGGGACGAAGAGACCCGAGTGGACGCCCAGCCGGCGCGCAGCCTGCTGGTCGATTTCTGGATCCTCGAGCACAGAGTCCACTCGTTCGCTTCGACCCCGTTCGAGAACACGACCAGCCTTGGAGTCCGCGAACTCGAGGCGCATGCCTGCGACACCGTAGGCACCGTCCGCATCCCCGTCGGCGGCGGCAACCCGAAGTGTGTCACTCGTGTCCGGAAGGGCGATGAGAACGAGGCGAGCGCCTACGAGCTCGCGTAGCCGGCGCGCGATGAGCGAGAGCAACGGCTCGAGCTCGAGCTCCGAGACGAGGGCGTCCGAGATCTCGTTCAGCGACTCGAGCTGCCGCAGCCAGCGCGTCGACGTCTCGTACAGGCGAGCGTTCTCTATTGCGACCGCCGCCTGCGCCGCGAGGAGCTGTGTCAGCTCCTCGTCCTCGTCGGTGAAGTCGGCGCCGCCCTCCTTCTCGGTCAGATAGAGGTTTCCGTACGCAACTCCGCGAAGTAGGATCGGAACACCGAGGAAGGTGCTCATCGGCGGGTGGTTGCGAGGGAAGCCGACCGACCGCTCGTCGTCGGCAAGGTCGTGCATCCGCAGTGGCCTCGCCTCTCGGATCAGCACACCGAGGATGCCGCGCCCGCGTGGCAGATCCCCGATGGCGGCGTGGGTCTCGGCGTCGATGCCCGTGGTCAGGAAGCGTTCGAGCGCTTGACCCGACTTGTCGATGACACCGAGCGCCGCATAGCGCGCTCCCGTGAGTTGCGCCGCCGTCTCGACGATGCGCTGGAGAAGGGCGTCGAGCGAGAGCTCAGAGCTGAGCGCGATGCCGGAGTCGACGAGGACTCGCAGGCGGTCGAGTTGGCCGCTCGGAGACTGCACCTGCGCAGTGTTTCAGGCCAGGCGCTTGCCAGCCAGCACCCGACTCGTCGGTCACGTCGCCTCGAGATCACGGCGACCGATCAGGGCGATCGCGGCCGCCAGCGTGGCAACCGCGGCGATTGCGACGACCGCCAACCGGCCGTAGTCGACACCACTCGACAGTGGTGCCTGCCCGGTCCACCAGAAGCTCGAGAGGAAGCGGAACGGATCGAGCCATCCCGCGATCCCATGGAGCCCTCCCACGAGATATGCACCTGCGGCGAGGGCGGCCGGTATCCCAACAGCGAGCGCACGGCTCGGTCGGGCTGCGCCGGTCGCGATCGCCAGCCATCCGTGGAGGAGCGCGACGAGGCCGACTCCAAGGAGGCCACCCACGAGGTTTCCGAGCGGCAGCTCGAGATCGAAGGCCGGGCCTGCGAGAGCCAACGCGGCGAAGGCGACTGCGCAGAAGATCGTCACTTCGACGCCGACTGCAGCGGCTTTGGCCGCAACGGTCCGACGCCGAGAAACGGGGTAGGCGAGCACGAGCTCGAGCCGCCCCGCGTCCTCCTCACCCGCAAGCGTCCGTGCTCCCGAGCCGATCGCAAGCACGATCGCAAGGAGTGGCAGCATGAAGCTGAAGAGCTCGGTATCGATGAAGCCGGCTCCCTTCGTGATGTCAACGGCACCACTCAGACCGAGGAGGGCCTTCAGGGCTTCCGGGTAGTCGTCGAGCAACTCGCTCAGCTGCGGCGAGCCCTCGATCGACGGAAAGATGGCCGCGAGCAGGACGACGTACGCGAAAATGCCCGCGCACCAGCCGCTGAGCGCCCGACGATGGTCGCTCAGCCCACGGCGGAAGAGCTCAGCCGCGATCGGGATCCTCCCGGTAGAGAGCGAGGAAGATCTCCTCGAGATCGGCGGGAGAGGACACGAGGTCGACCACCGGGTGCTTGGCTGCGGCCTTGACGACTCCGTCCATTGCGGACTCGGTTGCGGTGAGCTGCAGCACGGCACCGACGGTCTCTTGAATGCGCACTCCCTCGAGGGCAGCGAACGGCTGTGGGTCGGTCGGCTCCGCGAACGTGACCGTCACGTGTCGAAGTGCATGCTCGCGCAGGTGCGCGACGGAGTCGACGTCGACGAGCCGACCGCTGCGAATGATCCCGACGCGATCCGCAACGTGTTGCACTTCGTCCAGCGAGTGTGACGACAGGAAAACCGTCGAGCCCGTAGCGACCGTTTCGCGCACCAGTGCGCGGAACTCCTTCTGGAGGATCGGGTCGAGTCCACCCGTCGGCTCGTCGAGCACGAGCACTGCTGGCCGATGCATGAACGCCTGCACGATCCCGAGCTTCTGACGATTGCCTTTCGACAACTCCCGGATCGGGCGGTCGAGCACGGCCTCGAACCGCTCGGCGAGCTGACTTCGTACGCTCGCGTCCACCGTGCCCCGCAGGCGAGCGAGCGAGTCGAGTTGCTCATGCCCGGTCAGCCGGTCGAAGAGACGGAGGTCGCCCGGGACGTAGCCGACGTGACGCTTCACCTCGACGCTGGCGGTTCGACAGTCGTGCCCGAGGATCGACGCCTTTCCCGCCGTGGGTCGGATGAGGTCGAGCAGCAGCCGGATCGTCGTGCTCTTGCCTGCCCCGTTCGGCCCGAGGAACCCGAAGACTTCGCCGCGTTCGACACGCAGGTCGAGGGCCGTCAACGCTCGGACACCGCCGGCGAACGTCTTCGTGAGCGCGACGGTCTCGATCGCCGGCGCGTCCGCCATCAGGCCATCGTAGTAACCGTCGGTCTGACCGCGCACGCGGGCGGTTGGAGCGTCGTTGCGGGATTCTCCGGATGTGCGAGCCACAGGACCGCTCCAGACTCCAGGCGTGACACTCCGCCGTTCCGCGCTAGCGATCTTGGGTGCCAGCGTGCTCTACCTCCGGTTCCTGCGAGCGCCGGTCCTCACCTGGGGAGCGACGGATGCAGAGGCTGCCTCGCGACTTCCGGGTGACGAGCTGCTCGAGGACGCCGACGGTGTCTCGACGCGGGCGATCGACATCGACGCGCCGCCTCCGGCGGTCTGGCCGTGGATCGCGCAGATGGGTCCGTCGCCCCGCGGCGGCGCGTACACCTACGACTGGATCGAGAACCTCCTGGGCCTCGACATGCACAGCGTCGACCGGGTCCTTCCGGAGTTCCAGAGGCCCGAGGTCGGCGACACCATCGGCCTCGGTCCGAATCGGATGCGGCTCGAGCGCGTCGAGCCTGAGCGAGTGCTCGCATGGCGCTCCGAGGACGCCAACTGGGTCTGGGCATTCAACCTCGAGCCGCGCGACGGCTCGACGCGACTCATCAGCCGCAACCGCTTCCGGCTCCCGACCTTCGCTGCACGGGCGGGCATGCTGCCCATGGAGCCCGCATCGCTCGTGATGGAGAGGAAGATGCTCAGGGGGATCAAGGAGCGCGCTGAGAGAGTCCCGGCTGACCCGCTGACGTAGCGAGCCGGTGTCGTCTCCGTACCTCGCCCACATGCGTATCAGGGTTCTCGCGGATGCCACGGTGGGTGCGGAGTGCGAGCGTCTGTCTCAGAGAGGAGGTGTGTGAGATGTCGACCATTTCGCACCCGCCCGCCAGGGCTGGCCAGGAGCAGGGCTGGGCCTCGATGCTCCGTCTCAAGGAGGTCTGGGCTTCGCTCGCGATCATGGCGATGTGGATCGCTGTCGCGGTGACTGCCGTCTGGGGTTCGGACTTCGTCGGGGCGAGCAACGATGGCAGCAACTCGACCATCCCGTCAGGCATCTTCGTGGCGCTCTTCGCAGCCATCGGCACGTGGGCGCTCGCGAGGTACGCCTTCGGTCGAGCGCGAGAAACGCACTGAGCGAGACGAAGGGAAGGAGGCTGAGATGACAACGCTCGCGCCCGTCTTCAACGCGCCGTCCCGGTCAGGGATCGTGAAGGCAGAGAAGTGGGAGTACCTGGTCGTGCCTCTCCAAGAGGCGAAAGGGCTCAAGAAGGCTGACGACCCGTGGCGACCCGAGCAGCTCAACGAGTTGGGCAGACAGGGCTGGGAGGCGGTGGGCCTGTCGCTGAAGTACGGCGACTTGATCGCCTGGCCGGTCGTGTTGCTCAAGCGGCAGCCGGACTGAGGTAGGGCTGGGCCGGAGGTTGCGGGGGCCGCGGGGCCCCCGCAACCTAGAAGCGGGAGGCCTCGATCCAGGCCCCGTCGCCTCGCACGAGCCGGGATCGTCGAGCCGGGCACGACCAGCGGCGAACAGATGCACAAGGCAGGCACACCGCCGGCCAGCGCGTCCTCGATGCAACCGGCAACCTGAAAGTGGCCCACATGCTGCTCGGGCACGCCTCCATCGCGACGACCGGTGACATCTACGCCGACTGGGACATCGACCAGCTCGCCGAGACGATGTGGGCCATCCTGGAGGGCGGAGGGGAATCCTTCCCCGCCCTCACAGGAAAAGTCCTGCAAATAGCGATTTCATGGAGGCGGGGGGAATCGAACCCCCGTCCGCAGCCGCACCGACAGAACGTCTACGAGCGTAGTCCGCGCTTGATCTCACCCGCCGGCCGGTTCACGGACGACCACCGTCGGGCCAGTCGATCCTTTGGTGTCGCGCTTCGGGCGATCGACTCTCCCTAGGCGCCAAGCCCGATCGTTTGCGCCGGATCCCTGGTCTCGGGCCCAACCCGGGCCGGCGACGCCTCACCTAGAGTCGACTAGGCGGCGTATGCGAGTTCGTTCTTGTTCGCATGTGTTTTGTGCCGGTTGATTTACGAGGCCAACCGGCGACCTCGGCTCGCTGCTCTGCCGGAGAACCGACCACGTCGATACCTGGTCGCCCCCGTATGTGTGATTCAAGCGCCCAGGATAGCTGCCGATAAGCGCAATGGCCCGCCCGACGGGCCGGAAACGCGCGCGGGGACACGGGAAACCGAGGAAAGGACGAGCTTGTGGCACTGCTGATGGAAGAGCGTTTCGAGGGGCTTGCCGACCTGCGGGAACGTGCCCAGGCGGAGGTGTCGAAGGTCGTCGTCGGACAGGAGCGCACGGTCGAGCTGATGCTCGTCGCCGCGCTCGCCCACGGCCACGTCCTCCTCGAGGGCCCTCCAGGCAGCGCGAAGACCCTTCTCTCCCGCGCCGTCGCGCACATGCTCGGCGCGTCCTTCAAGCGCATGCAGTTCACGCCCGACACGACGCCTGCCGAGCTCATCGGGCAGTCGATCCTCCGCGGCGGCGAGCCGCACTTCATCCCGGGCGTCGTCTTCACGAACGTGATGCTCGCGGACGAGATCAACCGCACCCCGCCGCGCACCCAGGCCGCGCTCTTCGAGCCGATGCAGGAGCGGCAGGTGACGGTCGACGGCCGCTTCCACAAGCTTCCCGACCCCTTCCTCGTGATCGCGACCCAGAACCCGTACGAGCACGAGGGCGTGTTCCCGCTCCCCGAGTCGCAGCTCGACCGCTTCCTCTTCAAGCTCCACCTCGACTACTGCGATGCCGAGGCCGAGCTCTCGATGCTCAACCTCCCGCACAACGGGATCGCGCCGGACATGCTCGGCGAGGTCCGGCCGCTGCTCGGCGTCGTCGGGCTCGACCGCGCGCGCGAGGAGATCGACTCGACGATCGTGTCCGAGGCAGTCGGCCGCTACATCGTCGCCGTCGGCCGCCGCACCCGGGAGCTCCCGGAGCTCGAGCTCGGTGCGAGCTCCCGTTCGCTGATCCACCTCCTGAGCGCGTCGAAGGCGTGCGCACGCCTGAACGGCCGCGCCCACGTGACGATCTCGGACATCCGCGACATGGCACCGTTCGTCCTCCGGCACCGCCTGATGGTGCGAGAGGGGACGACCCAGGAAGAGGCGCTGCGGATGGCCCTCGATTCCGTGCCTGCACCCGTCGACGCGGCCGGCTAGCCCGAGACCAAGCGTCAACAGACCCGGGGCCGCTCGCCGCAGAGAGCGGTCCTGGGCCGCCATCCTCCCCGTGCCCCTTCCGAGCCTCATCTACATGCCCTCGAGAGCCGATAGGAGAGGTCGATGACCGAGGTCTACAGGAACCTCGTCGACCTTCGCGAGCGCGCGAAGGAGGAGGTCTCGAAGGTGGTGCTCGGCCAGGATCGCGCGGTCGAGCTGCTCCTCGTCGCGGCACTTGCGCGCGGGCACGTCCTCGTCGAGGGCCCGCCCGGGAGCGCGAAGACGCTGCTCGGGCGAGCGATCGCGCACATGCTCGGCGCGTCCTTCAACCGGATCCAGTTCACGCCCGACACGGCTCCGCGCGAGCTCGTCGGCGAGTACGTCGAGAAGTTCGGGCAGCGGGTGTTCGAGCCGGGCGTCGTCTACACGAACGTCCTGCTCGCCGACGAGATCAACCGCACGCCGCCGCGCACGCAGTCGGCCCTCCTCGAGGCGATGCAGGAGCGGCAGGTGACGGTCGAAGGTCGCAGCCACAAGCTGAAGGACCCGTTCCTCGTCATCGCCACCCAGAACGGGAACGAGTACGAGGGCGTCTACCGGCTCCCCGAGTCGCAGCTCGACCGCTTCCTCTTCAAGGTCGAGCTCGAGTACGCGGACGAGACCGCCGAGCTCGGCATGCTCGAGCTCCCTCACGACGGCCTGATGCCCGACATGATCGCGGACATCCATCCCATGCTCGGCGTCGTCGGCCTCGAGAAGGCGCGGTACGAGCTGAACTCGACCGTCCTCCCCACCGAGGTCGCGCGCTACATCGTCGCGGCCGGCAGGCGCACGCGCGAGGTCCCGGGCGTGCAGCTCGGCGCAAGCTCCCGTTCGCTCATCCACCTTGCGAGCGCGTCGAAGGCGATCGCCCGGCTCCACGGCCGGGACACCGTCTCGGTCGACGACGTCCGCGAGATCGCGCCCTACGTCCTCCGCCACCGCCTGATCGTCGACCCGCGCGTAGACGCGGACGCCGTGCTCCGCGAAGCGCTCGAGAGCGCCCCGGTGCCCGAGCCCGAGCTGACGCTCGCCCTCTTCTAGCGTCCGCGGGCCTCAGCCCGCGGACGCTTCGTTCAACGCACGGCGCCCGAGGACCTCGGCGAGGTGCATGCGGAACTCGCTGCTACCGGCCTGGTCCGAGGGCGGATTCCGGCCCTGCGAGATCAACGCAGCCGCGTCGTCGATCGACGCGCCTCCCGCGATCGCCTCCTCGGCGGCACGAGCGCGAACCGGAGTCGCTCCCATGTTCGCGAGCCCGATCGCCGCCTTCGAGATCGACCCGTTCGACCGCTCGACGACTGCGGCGACGCCGACGGTCGCCCAGTCCTGGGCCCGTCGCGCCATCTTCACGTACGACCAGCCCGCGTTCGGGCCGAGCTTCGGCACGCGGATCTCGACGAGCATCTCGCCTTCCTGGAGGGCGGTCTGGAACACGCCCGTGCAGAAGTCGAGGGCCGGGATGGTACGTTCGCCGCCCGGGCCGCGGACGATCATCTCGGCGTCGAGGGCGAAGAGGACGGCCGGGAGGTCCGACGCAGGATCACCGTGCGAGATCGAGCCGCCGATCGTGCCTCGGTGCCGGACCTGCGGATCGCCGACCTCGCCTGCGGTGGTGGAGACGATCGGGCAGTGCTCCTGCAGGAGCGGGGAATCCCGCACGTCCTTGTGCCGCGTGACCGCGCCGATCGCGATCCGATCGCCCGCGTCCCGGACGTAGCTGAGCTCGTCGAGACGACCGATGTCGATCAGGCATGCCGGCCTCGCGATCCGGATCTTCATCGCCGGGAGCAGCGAGTGCCCGCCGGCGAGCAGCTTCGCGTCCTCCCGCTCGCCGAGGAGAGCGATCGCGTGCTCGGTGCTCTCGGCGACCTCGTAGTCGAACGTTGCGGGAATCACGGCTTCGCCTCCTGGATCGCGCGCCACACCCGTTCGGGCGTCGCGGGTAGCTGCATGTCCGTCACGCCGAACGGGGAGAGCGCGTCGACGACGGCGTTGATCACCGCAGGCGCCGCCGCGATCGTGCCCGTCTCCCCCACGCCCTTGACGCCGAGCGGGTTGTCCGCCCGCGTCTCGGTGCGATCCGTCTCGAACGAGGGAAGCTCGGCCGCGGACGGCACGAGGTATGTCGTCAGCGTCGTCGTCTGGAGGTTCGCGTCCTCGTCGTAGACACCCTCCTCGAAGAGCGCGGCGGCGATTCCCTGCGTGATGCCGCCGTGCACCTGGCCGTCGATGATCATCGGGTTGACGGGGACGCCGACGTCGTCGACCGCGACGTAGCGGAGCAGCCGGGTGTCGCCGGTCTCCGTGTCCACCTCGACCACCGCGGCATGAGCTCCGGCGGGCCACGAGAAGTTGGGCGGGTCGAACACGGCCGTCTCCTCGAGCCCCGGCTCCATCCCGTCCGGGAGGTTGTGCGCGGAGTGCGCGGCGAACGCAACCGCCTGGATGGTCATGTTCCGGTCGGCGGAGCCCTTGACGCTGAACGTCCCGTTCTTGAACTCGAGGTCGTCCTCGGACACCTCGAGCTGGTGGGCGACGATCTTGCGCGCCTTGTCGAGCACCTTCTCGCCCGCGTGCCAGAGCGCGATGCCGCCCACGGTCAACGAGCGGCTCCCGTAGCTGTCCATTCCCTGCTGGGAGACCGCCGTGTCGCCGTGGAGCACCTCGACGTCGTCGACACCGACGCCGAGCTGGTCGGCGACGATCTGGGCCCAGGACGTCTCGTGACCCTGCCCGTGCGGCGACGTGCCCGTCACGACCTGCACCGAGCCGAGCGGCTGGAAGCGAATCGTGGCGCTCTCCCAGCCGCCGACGGCGTAGCGGATCGCGCCGAGGATGCGCGAGGGGGCGAGGCCGCACATCTCGTTGTAGGTCGAGAAGCCGACGCCGACCTGCCTCGTGTCCTTGCCCGCGCGCCGTTTCTCCTGGTCAGCGCGGATCGCGTCCAGGTCGAGCATCTCGAGCAGGCGGTCGAGCGTCGCGTGGTAGTCGCCTGCGTCGATGGTGAGCCCGGACGCCATCGTGTACGGGAACTCCTCGACGAAATTTCGACGGCGAAGCTCGACCGGGTCGATCCCGAGCTCGGCCGCGAGCGCGTCCATCGTCCGCTCGAGGACGTACGTTGCCTCGGGTCGTCCGGCGCCGCGATACGCGTCCGTCGGCGTCGTGTGCGTGAAGACGCCCGTGAAGGTGACGCTGTAGTTCGGGATCGCGTACGGCCCGGAGTAGATCCACGCGCCGAGCAGTGGGATCCCCGGTGTCACGAGCTGGAGGTACGCGCCCATGGCACACAGCGCCTCCGACCTGACCGCCGTGATCTTCCCGTCCTTCGTCGCCGCGAACGTGAGCTCGTGGACGACGTCGCGCCCGTGGATCGTCGCGACGTAGTTCTCGCTCCGCTCCTCCGTCCACTTCACGGGTCGCCCGAGGCGCTTGGCGAGGGCGACCGCGAGGTAGTCCTCGGCGTAGACGTCGCACTTCGAGCCGAATCCGCCGCCGACGTCGGGAGCGATCACGCGCATCTTCGACTCGGGGATCCCGAGGACGAGCTGCATCGTGAAGCGGAGGATGTGCGGGATCTGCGTGGCGCTCCAGAGCGTCACGTCACCGGTGGGGCCGACCTGCGCGAGCACGCCGCGCGTTTCCATCGCGTTCGGGATCAGCCGCGGCTGGAAGTACCGTCGTGTGATGACGACGTCGGCGGCGTCGATCGCCGCCTGCACGTCGTCGGTCTCGAGCTTCCAGACGTAGCACTCGTTCGTCTCGAGATCGGAGTGGACGAGTGGCGCGCCGTCCGCGAGCGCCTTCTCGACGTCGGCGATGGCGTCGAGCGGCTCGTAGTCCACCTCGACCAGCTCGGCCGCGTCCTTCGCGATCGCACGGCTCTCGGCGACGACGACTGCGACGCCGTCGCCCTGGTAGCGAGCCTCGTCCTTCGCAAGCGGAAAGTGCGGCGGCATCTTGATGTCCTCGGTGACCGGCCATGCGCATGGCATGCCGCCGGCCCAGTCGTCCGCGAGATCGGCGCCGCTGAACGCGGCGACCACGCCCTCGAGCGCACGGGCGGCATCGAGGTTCACGCTCTTGATGCGCGCGTGCGGGTAGGGGCTGCGTACGACGACCATCGCGAGCGTGCCCGGCAAGCGTCAGGCTGTCGACGTATGTGCCGCGGCCGCGGAGAAGTGCGTCGTCCTCCTTGCGCTTGACGGAGCTCCCGACGAACGGCTCGCTCTCGGCGACTGCCATCTACCTCACCCCCGCGGCGGATGCGACCGCCTGGACGATGTTGTGGTACCCGGTGCACCGGCACAGGTTCCCCTCGAGGCCGATCCTGATCGCGTTCTCGTCGGTGGCCTCCCCGCTCTCGATGAGGCTCACGGCGGCGAGCACCATGCCCGGCGTGCAGTAGCCGCACTGGAGAGCGTGGTTGTCGTGGAACGCCTGCTGGACCGCGTGCAGGTCGCCGTTCGAGGCGAGCCCCTCGATCGTCGTGATCTCCAGGCCGTCTGCCTGGACACCGAGCATGGTGCAGGACTTCACCGACTCCATTCGGCCCTCCCTGGCGATCAGCACGGTGCAGGAGCCGCAGGCCGAGGTGTCGCAGCCGACGTTGGTTCCCGTCAGGCCGAGGCGCTCTCGGAGCACGAACACGAGAAGCTCGCGAGGCTCCAGGTCGAGCTCGTGACGCTCGCCGTTCACGGACAGCGCTATGCGTGGCAACGCGCCCTCCTCTCCTCGTAGGGAGGTCCGAGACTACCCTGTCGGTTCCGGCGTTGCCAAGTCCCGCATCAACGACGTGACCGACCTCCCAGAGCTTGCCTTCGAGACGCCCGAGGCGTGGGCCGCGTGGCTCCGCGAGAACCACGAGTCGGCGCCCGGGGTCTGGATCCGGATCGCGAAGAAGGCGTCCGCGATCCCCTCGGTGACACGCGCGCAGGCACTCGAGGAGGCGCTCTGCCACGGCTGGATCGACGGCCAGGCGAAGTCGCTCGACGAGACGTACTACCGGCAGAAGTACACGCCGCGGCGGACCCGCAGCCTGTGGTCGAAGCGCAATCGCGAGAAGGTCGCTGCGCTCATCGAGCAGGGTCGGATGCAGCCTGCCGGGCAGCGCGAGATCGATCGTGCGAAGGAGGACGGCCGCTGGGACGCGGCCTACGACTCCCCGAGCACCTCGACCGTGCCCAGCGACCTCGAGCGCGCGCTCGACGCCGACCCGGAAGCTGCCGCCGCGTTCGTCGCACTGGACGGGCAGAACAGGTACGCGATCCTGCACCGGATCCAGACCGCGAGGAAGCCCGAGACGCGCGCCCGTCGCATCGAGCGGTTCGTCGAGATGCTCGGACGGGGCGAGACGATCTACTGAGGGCCGTGCGGTCGGCCCGAATCGCTCAGTCGGCCCACCAGTCCTGGGTCATCTCGGCATCGTTCGGCTCGCCGTTACTCGGTGAGCCGAAGGCGAGGAACTCCGCACCCTCGGACCCGGCCTCGAAGTCCCGCATCGTGCCGGCCGCGATGCGGACTGCATCCCACTGCGCGACCTCGACGATCTCGTCGTCGAGCTTCAGGCGCCCGCTGCCACTCACGATGACGTACAGCTCTTCCTGCTCGGTGTGCTTGTGCCCGAACGGGATGCGGAAGTCCGGCGCGAGGCGCTGGTAGCTCACGGCGGTGGTCTCTCCGCCGAGCTCCTTGCGGGCAAAACGCGCCTCGAGGTCAGGCGAGAGGCCGAACTTCGGGGCAGCATCCTCGATCTGCTTGAGGTTCTTGAGCGTGTATCCGGCCATGGTTCGAGCGTACCTTGTGGCCCTTCGTCAGAAACCTCGCGCTAGCGGCGGCGCCGGAGCGTCCGCTCCATCTGCCGCTTCGCCTCGCGGTCGGCGATCAGGCGACGCTTGTCCTGGCGCTCGCGGCCGCGCGCGAGGGCAAGCTCGAGCTTCACGCGCCCGTCGCGGAAGTACATCCGCGTCGGGACGAGCGTGAGGCCACGCTCCCGCACCTTGGAGTTGAGCGAGTCGATCTCGTTGCGGTGGAGCAGGAGCTTGCGGTCACGGCCGGGCTCGTGCGCATACGCGCCACCGCCGGGCGCGTACTCGGCGATCGAGGCGCCGACGAGCCACGCCTCGCCGTCGCGGATGTCCACATACGACTGCCCGAGCTGCACCTGGCCATCGCGGGCCGACTTCACCTCCGAGCCGGTCAGGACCACGCCGGCCTCGACGCGCTCGATGAGCTCGTAGTCGAACCGCGCGCGGCGGTTGTCCGCGATGAGCTTCTGTCCGTCGGCCACCGCGCCAGTGTAGGGCGATGCCGGCGGCGCCCTCAGTCGTCGACGGCGTCCGCCAGTCTGCGGGCGAGCTCGCGGAGCATCGTGAGCGCGAGTGCGTGCTCCGACTCGACGAGCGCGAGCGCCTCGTCCCTCGGGATGCCGAGGCACCGCACCGGCGTGGCGGCACGTACGCGGGCGACCCGCTCCGAATGCGGGTTCAGCAGCGCGAGCTCGCCGAAGAAGTCTCCCGGCCCGAGAGTGAAGCGGCCGCCGCGGGCGTCGATGTCCACCCTGCCTTCGAGGATCACGAACATCCCGGACCCCGGATCTCCGGGAAGCGCGAGCACCTGACCCGGGGCGCTCCGGACCTCCCCGGCGCAGGCGGCGACGCGCTCCAGGCCGGCGTCCGAGACGCCGCGGAAGAGCGGAAGGCCGCGCAGCTCGTCCGGAGTCATGGCGCGGGTCCTATCACGCTCGGTGCCGGCGCGTCTTCGTGCCGGACGCCCCGCGGCCCGACCTGCCGTACGCGTTGGTCGACCGCCCGTCGCGCGCCTGGCAACGGTCGCAGAGCGGGTACCACGGCGGGCATGACCGGCCGCACGAGCGGCAGCGGCCGATGGTCGGCGACTCGACCTCGAGCCGGAGCCGCGCGACGACCCGCTCCGCCGCGGCCTCCTCCAGCGCCGCGGCGCGCTCGATGGTGACGCCGCCGACGCCCGGGTACTGGAGAGCGAACCAGCGCAGGATGCTCGCCTCGCGACCCGCCCGCTCCGCATCCTCGAGCGACGCGCCGCTCAGCCGCTTCGTGTCGAGGAGGAACGCGAGGTGCGGACGCGCGACCCGGTCGCCCGTGAGGGCGAGCGCCAGCGTGCTCAGGAGCTCGAGGCCGTCCTCGTCGACCGGAGCGTTCACGAGCTTCCATGTGTCCTCGAGGGAGATGCGCCGGCTGCGTTCGAAGAGGCGCCGCTGCACCGCGTCGAGACGGAGCCTGATCGGCTGGAGCGACTCGACCGCGAGCCAGCTCTCGTGTGCCCATTCGCGCAGCGCCACGCGGTGCCAGGCGGCGAGTGCAGCGTCGAGGTAGCGCGGGTCGTCCACGCCCAGGTCGGAGAGCCGCGGGCGGATCCGAGCCTCGTCCACGGCCCGGTAGCCGCGGTAGCCGCCCGGCAGCTCGACGTGCGGCTCGAGCGCGGATTCGACGAGCTCGGCGTCCGCTTCGCCCCAGCCGAGACCAGCGAGCACCCCGACGTGGCCGCGCTCGACGAGCCCGAAGCGGCCCGCGCGCCCGGCGATCTGCGCAAGCTCCCAGGCGAGCAGCGGGCGGCGCACCTCGCCGTCGAACTTCGTCGTCTCGGCGAAGAGCAGCGTCTCGCAGGGAAGGTTCACGCCGTGCCCGAGAACGTCGGTGGCGACGCAGATCTCGGCCGCGCCGGACAGGAACCGGTCGATCTCCTCGCGCCGCGAGGCAAGCGGCATCGCGCCGTACAGCACGGCGACCCGACCCGGGTGCCGACGGTTCACCTCGCCGGCAAGCGCAAGCACCGCGCGCCGGCTGAACGCGACGACGACCGTCCCGGGCGTCAGGGAGCCGAGCGTCCGCTCACCCACGAAGTCGAGCGGGAGCTTGCGTTCGAAGACCTTCAGCTCGGCCTCGGGGAACGCGCGCTCCACGAGCGGGAGCGCGTCGAGTGCTCCGAGGACGAGAATCTGGCGGTAGGCGCCGCCGAGCAGGAGCCGCGTCCAGGCCGAGCCCCGCTCCTCGTCGTCGGCCCACTGCACCTCGTCGAGGACGAGCAACTCGCCGGACTGCGGGGCCATCTCGACGGTGGACGCGATCACGGGCGCGCCGTCGTTGATCCGCTCCTCACCCGTGACGAGTCCGACCTGATCCGTGCCGAGGCGCTCACCCAGCCGGCGGTGCGCCTCCTGCGCGAGCATGCGGAGCGGCCCGGCATACACCCCGCGGCCGGCAGCCGCCAGCTCCTCGAGCGCGGCGTACGTCTTGCCCGAGTTCGTCGGCCCGAGGTGCGCGACGACGCGCTCCGGCGTCACCTCGCGGGACGGAAGCGTGATCTCGATCCGGCGCTCCGCCTGCTTCACCGCCTGGGCAGGCTTGCGCGCGCGCTGAGCGCGACTCGGCCGCTTCTGACGGCCGCGAGGTGGTCGGCGGTTCCTCACCGGCCCACCGTAGCGGCCGCTCCAGCCGGGGCACGGCGCCCGCGGCTCACTGTTCGAGGAGCTGCCCCCGGGGCTCAGTCAGGCCGAATGTTGCGGTTCGAGCGGAACAGATTGCCCGGGTCGTACTTCCTCTTGACCTCCACGAGCCTGTCGAAGTTGCTGCCGTAGGAGGCCCGGATGCGCGCGTCGTCCTCGTCGGCCGACTGGAAGTTGATGTACGTCCGACCCGTCGTGAACGGTCGGATCCGGGCCCAGCCGTCGCGAACCCACTGCTGATATGCATCGGCGTTCGGCTCGTCGGGCTCCCACATGCCGTTCACACCGGTCACGTACTGGGCATCACGATTGCCCACGGCGCCGTCGTCCTCCGACCGCTCGTTGAGCGCGCCTCCGAGGTGGAGGAAGCCCACCTGCGCCTCCAGTATCGGGCAGTCCGCGAAGATGTCACGCACCGTCGCGAGCAGGTCGTCGCTGAGCTCGGACACGTGCTCGGTCTTCCAGTAGTAGTGGGCGCCCTTCGGCTCTCCCTCGTCGAGAAACGACTGCTGCTGCGTGTACGGCCACTCCTGGAGCAGGTTCACGACGGGGTCGTGCAGCTCGCGGATGGGCGCGAGAACCTCGTCGGCTCGTGCACGATCGCCGCTGTAGCAGACGACCATCGTGCAGCACTTGAGGCCGTGGAACTCGGGCGGGACGAAAGGCAGCGGCGGAGCGTGGAGCAGGACGAGCCAGACGGCCAGCTCCCGAGGGGCATCCCTGGTGATCGTGCGGTACGCGTCCAGGATCTCGTCCGCACGGTCGAAGGGCCACGCGACGAGGCCGCCGTAGACCATCGGGCCGACCTCGTGTAACCGGACTGTGAACCGCGTCACGACGCCGAAGTTCCCGCCACCGCCGCGGAGAGCCCAGAAGAGGTCCGCGTTCTCGTCGCGACTGGCCGTCCTGACGCGACCGTCAGCGGTGACGATCTCGACCTCCTCGAGATTGTCGACCGTCCAGCCGAATCGACGCGTGAGGTAGCCGAGGCCGCCGCCGAGGGTCAGGCCGGCGACACCGACCTCCGAGATGAAGCCCAGCGGCGTCGCCAGGCCGTGCGCCTGCGTCGCCCGGTCGACGTCCTGGAGCAGGCAACCGGGCCCGACCCGCGCCAGCCGTGCCTCTGGATCGACGGACACATCACGCATGCGCGACATGTCGAGCGTGAGGCCGCGATCGGCGATCGCCGTGCCTGCGATGTTGTGCCCGGCGCCCTTGACGCTGAGCAGCACTGCCTGCGAGCGCGCGAAGTCGACGGTCGTGGCGACATCGCCGGCAGACGCCGGCTGCACGACGACTGCAGGTTGCTTCGCGACCATCCCGTTCCAGAGGAGCACCGCTTCGTCCCAGTTCTCGTCGCCGGCGCCCAGGACATCGCCGTCGAGGCGCGCCGAGAGGTCCTCGAGTTGGTCCCACGTGAGGCAGACGGTCCCGCCGTCGAGCCCGGCGGCCTCGAGCCCGGCGGGCGCTTCTTCGCGATGTGCGGTCATGAGTCCCTCCCGGAGGCGTTTGCGCTGCTCGTCTCGACGCTAGGAAGCTCGTGCCTCGGGCGCTTCGGGCGAACGGCCCAAATCGGTCGCGCTCGCGAATGGGTAATTCTGCGTACTAGCGCTAGACGAGATCGTGCTGGTACGCGTAGGCCGTGGCCGCGGCCCGCGTGGAGAGCCCGAGCTTCGCGAAGATGTTGCTCACGTGGCGCGCGACGGTCTTCTCGCTGATGACGAGCTCGGACGCGATAGCTCGGTTCGTCCTCCCGGACGCGACGAGCGCCAGCACCTGTAGCTCACGCCGGGTCAACCCGGTCTCCGTCCCCCCGTCCGTCGCACCCATGAGAGCGTCGATGCGCCGGAGGTCGGATGCCGCCCCCAGCCCGGCAAAGGCCTCGCGCGCCGCCGCGAGCTCGAGGCTTCCCGAATCGTCGTCGCCGACCGCACGGCACGCGACGCCGATCAGCTCACGGGTGCGCGCAGCCTCGTACGGCGCGTCGAGCTGCTGCCAACGCTGCAAGGAAGAGCGCAGCGAGGCCAGAGCCGCCTGCGCGTCCCCGCCCGCGAGCTCGACGGCTCCCCTCGCGTGGGCCGCGACCGCACGGAGCAGGTCGCTCTCGAGCCGCTCGGCGAGCTGCTCGAGTTCGCGACACGCGCTCCGAGCATCCTCGGTCTCGCCCGCCTGCAGGCAGATCTCGACGTGGGCAGCGAGGAGGCTCACGCGCCGGAACGGGTCCTCGGTCTCCGCCAGCACGCGGCGGAGCGCCGCCGCCGCGGCATCGGTCTTGCCCAGGGCGAGGCGTAGCAGTGCCAGGCCCGGCTGGGGCTCGCCGCCATGGCGACTTGCCTCCCGGTACGCCTTCTCGGCCGCGGCCGACTCCCCGCGCAAGCGATGGATCTCGCCCTGCCGGTAGAACGCCTGCGCCGCTGCTGCGCGGTTGAGGCTGGGCGCCAGACGAACGCCGGCACGACGCGCCTCGTCGAGCGCGTCGCGCCAATCACCGTGCAGCTGCAGGATCTCGGCGCGATGGACGAGGCAGCGCCCGGTGAACGCCACGAGGTCGGGCTGTCGCTGGCACCAGTCGGTCAGCGCGATCGTCCACTCCTGGGCCCGCCGGACGTCGTAGACCTCCTGGCAGGTGAGGATCACGGCGCAGTAGACGAGCCCGGTGACGATCGGCGAGAGCTCACGCGTAGTGACCGCCACCATGGCCTCGTCGAGCAGGGCAAGGCCCTCCCCGACCCGCCCCGCCTTGATCAGCATCTGCCCCTGCGTGAGGATGGAGAGGGCAAACCCGTCAGCGTCGCGGAAGCGCTCGGCGATGGCAGCCGCCTCCTCCGAGACCCTGGCGGCGGTTTCGTACTCCCCGGCGGCCTCGTGCTGGAACACGACCGGCATCAGGAGGTATGCCCGCTCGACGGTGTCTCGCTCGAGCCCGGCGAGAAGCCGTTGTCCCCGGCCGAGCCACCCGCCCGCCTGGGCGGACTCGCCGCGAAGCGCATAGGTCAGCCCCAGCCAGAATGCGCAGCGGATCGCGCGCTCGGTCGCGCCGGTATCCAGGTGCGCGTTGTGCGCGCGCTCGAGCGCCCGGAGATAGTCGTCGTCCCGGCCGAGCATGTAGGCGGACGTCGCCAGCAGCTCGAGATCGTCGGCCTCCAGCTCGTCGGCGGCGTCAGCGGACGAGAGCGACCCGTGGGCCTGCGTCCAGGCCCTCCGGCGAAAGGCCTCGCGCCCCCGCTGGAGGTCGCCGCCAGTCATCGTGGAACCGTAGCGGCGAGTCCTCGCCTAGCCAGCCGGCTACACGCGGAGGAACTTGCGGAGCGTGAGCCCGGAGCCGAGCGCGCCGATGCCGAGCCCGACGAGGAGCAGGATCACCGACGTCCACATGAACGGGAGCGCCTGCACCTCCGCGCTCGTCGTGTCGTTCGGGAGGATCGACGGGACCGCGATCTCACGGCCGACGAAGAGGAGCAGGATCGCGGCCAGAGCTCCGACGAGGCCGGTCAGCAGGCCTTCGAGCATGAACGGTCCGCGCACGAACCAGTTCGTCGCGCCGACGAGCTTCATCACCTCGACCTCTCGGCGCCGCGCGAAGATCGAGAGCCGGATCGTGTTCGCGATGTCGATGGTCGACGCGACGAGCAGCACGATGATGGCGATCAGGAAGACGATCTGGATCCCGCGGGCGAGCGCAAGGATCCGTTTCGAGACCTCCTTGCCCCAGGTCACCTCGTCCACCGCGGCGAGCTTGGCCTTCTGCACGCCGAGCGCGATCGCCTCGGTGTCCTCGCCCTTGCTCGGGACGATGTCGAACGACGCGGGCAGCGGGTTCGAGGCGAGATTCTCCGTCAGCTCCGGGGCCCGCTTCCTCATGATCGCGAGCGCCTGCTCCTTCGAGATGAAGGTGACGGTGCTCACGCGCGGGTCGGACTCGAGAAGCACGCGCAGCTCGTTGACCTGCTTCGACGTGGCCTCGTCCTTGATGAACGTGTGCACCGCGAGCTCGTCCTTCTTCGCCTCGGACCACGAGACGAGCCAGGTGCCGAGGCCGATGAAGACCCCGAGCAGGAACATCCCGACGAGGACGGTGACCGCTGCGGCGAGCGTCGTGGACTTGTTCGCCCCGATCGAGCGGAGCGCCTCGGACATGAGCAGCTTGAAGCGCGTCACTACCGACTGATCACTCCGAGCCGTACCCACCGCGGCGCTCGTCGCGGACGAGCTTCCCGTCCTCGAGTGCGATCACGCGCTTTCGCATCTTGTCCACCATCTCGCGGTCGTGCGTGACCATGAGAATGGTCGTCCCCGTGCGGTTGATCTGGTAGAGGAGCTGCATGATCCCGACTGAGGTGTCGGGGTCGAGGTTGCCGGTCGGCTCGTCGCAGACGAGCAGCGGCGGGTGGTTGACGAACGCACGCGCGATCGAGACGCGCTGCTGCTCGCCGCCCGACAGCTCCTCCGGACGCGAGCCCATCTTGTGCGCGAGCCCGACCATGTTCAGCACCTCGGGGACCTTCTTGCGGATCTGCGCGCTGGACTCGCCCTGGACACGCAGCGCGTAGCCGATGTTCTCGGAGGCGGTGCGGTTCGGGAGAAGCTTGAAGTCCTGGAACACGCAGCCGACGTTCCGGCGCAGGTGCGGCACCTTCGAGCGCTTGAGCCGGACGAGGTCGCGACCGCCGACGACGATGCGCCCTTCGGTCGGCTCGAGCTCCTTGAGGATGAGACGGATGACCGTCGACTTTCCGGAGCCCGAGGCCCCCACGACGAAGACGAACTCGCCCTTCCCGATCGTGAACGACACGCGGTCGAGCGCGACGACGCCCGGCTCGTAGACCTTCCGGACGTCCTCGAAGACGATCATCGTCGAGCCGCTCGCCTCGGGTGACGTCTCCTGTGGCGTCTCGAGGGGCTGGACTTCAGGCTCGGCTATCGCCGTCATCGGGGTGTGTGTCTCAAGGTTGGCATCCGGTACCGGGCGTGAAAGCGTGCAGCGGCCACAGTCTGCTCCGGTTCGTAGAGGGGCAGGATTCTACCGGACATTCCGGCGGGACCTCCTAGAGCACCTTCCCGGCGGCCTTCGCGAGGAGGTAGGCGTGGACGAAGCCGTCGATCCCGCCGTCGAGCACGGATTGCGTGTTACCGACCTCGACGTCGGTCCGGTGGTCCTTCACGAGCTGGTACGGGTGGAGCACGTACGAGCGGATTTGACTCCCGAAGCCGATGTCCTGCGCGGCGCCGCGCTCTTTCGCGAGCTCGGCCTCGCGCTTCTCCTCCTCGAGCTCGGCGAGACGCGACTTGAGCATGCGGAGTGCGGTCTGCTTGTTCGAGGTCTGAGAGCGCTCGTTCTGGCACTGGACGACGATTCCCGTGGGGAGGTGGGTGATGCGCACGGCCGAGTCCGTCTTGTTCACGTGCTGCCCGCCGGCGCCGCTCGAGCGGTACGTGTCGATGCGCAGGTCCGCGTCGTCGATCTCGATCGGTGCGTCGTCGGGCAGGAGCGGCGAGACGACGACCTGCGAGAACGCCGTGTGGCGGCGGTGGGCAGCGTCGAACGGTGACAGTCGCACCAGGCGATGCACGCCACGTTCCGCCTTCAGCGTCCCGTACGCGTTCTCCCCGCGAACGGCCATCGTCGACGACTTGAGCCCGGCTTCCTCGCCCGGGCTTGCCTCGATCATCTCCCAGGCGAAGCCGCGGTCCGAGGCCCAGCGCTGGTACATGCGCAGGAGCATCTCGGTCCAGTCCTGCGCGTCGGTCCCACCCGTCCCCGCGTGGATCTCGAGCAGCGCGTCGCCGACGTCGTACTGGCCGGTGAAGAGCGCGTCCTCCTCGAGCCGCCCGAGCTCGCTCTCGAGCTGGGCGACGAGTTTCGCGATCTCGTCCGCGTCCTCGCCGAGCTCGAGGAGTTCCCTCGAGTCCTCGTACTCCCTCCGGAGCCGCTCGTAACGCTCGAGCCGTCGGGTCAGGCGCGCGTGCTCGGTCGAGACCCGGGCCGCCTCCGCCTGGTCGTCCCAGAACCCGGGGGCGCCCATCGCAGACTCGAGCTCACCGCGACGACCTTCGAGCCGATCGGGGTCAAAGGTAATCACGGACCCAGGCAAGCTGGGCCCCGATCTCCTCGAGTCGCTCGGAGAGCGGCTTGCCGTCGGTCTCGGCCACGCGGCGATCGTAGCGGCACGGTCGGCGCCGCCCCGGTAGAAAAGCGGCTGTGCGGGGTACTGCCGCGGAGATGGGCGTCCTTCGGAGGTGGGTCCAACGGTGCTACTCGCTCGAGGTCGAGCTCGCGCTCGTCGCAGCGACGATCCTCGTCTGGCATGCCGTCCGGATACCGCTCGAGGGCGGCGTCGGCGTCTCCATCGCCCACGCACGCGATGTGCTCGACCTGGAGCGCGCCCTCGGAGTCGACGTCGAGCTGTGGCTGATCCGGCTCGCGTCCGAGTCCGGCGGCGACGCAGCCCTCCGCTGGCTCTACTCGAACATCCATCTCCCGGTGCTCTTCGGCTTCCTCGCCGCGGCCCGGCTGCTCGCTCCCCTGCGCTATCCGCTGCTGCGGACGACGTTCGTGCTCTCCTTCGTGCCTGCAGCGCTCGTGATCGGGCTCTATCCGCTCGCGCCGCCCCGCTGGCTCCCCGAGCTCGAGGTCGGCCAGGTCCCGTCCCAGTCTGCGCTCGCCGGGACGGCGGAGACGCTCTTCCACAACGAGACCGCCGCTGCCGCGAGCCAGCACTTCGGGTTCGCGATCTTCCTGGCAGCCGCCTCCGTCTGGCTCTTTCCGCGCTCGCGCCTCGCCTGGGCGACGTTCGCCTACCCCGCGCTCCTGTTCGTGGTGATCGTCGGCACCGGCAACCACTACGTCGTCGACTGCGTCATCGGCACGCTCACGTTCGTCCTCGCGGCCGGCGTCGCGAGCCTCGTCCACCGGGGCTCGGTCGCGGAGCGCACCACGACGGTCCTGCCCGGAGCGATGGGCATCGCCTTCGGCTGGGGCCTGATCGTCTGGGGCTTCGTGTCGCTCGACCTCATGTCGCCGCTGAGCTGGCACAACCTCTTCCCCGAAGCGCTCGTCCTCGCGGGCGGCGTGACGGCGGTGCTCGCACCCCGGCTCGGCCCGCGCGAGCCCGTCACCGAGAGCGGCTAGCCGCGCGCCTCCGCGCGGCGTCGCGCGCGAGCAGGCACGCGGCCAGCCACGCAAGCCCGAAGCACCAGCCGGCGAACACGTCGGAGACGTAATGCACGTTCAGCGCGAGCCGGGAGAGCCCCGAGGCCACGGCAAGGACGCCGGCCACGACCCATACGGAGACCCTGGCGCGCGGGGACGCGAGCCGTTCGGTCACCAGGACCGCCACGGCGCCGAACGCGGCCACGCCTCCGCCCGCGTGTCCGCTCGGAAAGGCGAACGACTCGGGAAGCGGGACCGCGGGACCTGCGGTCGGCCGGGGGCGTTCGAAGACCTCCTTGAGCTGGGCGACGGCGAGCTGCGACCCGACGAACGCCGCGACGAGGAACGCCAGATCGAGCCACGAGCGCTCTCGCACGAGCAGCGCTGCGAGCAGGGTTCCGATGATGAGCAGCCCCGTCGTGCCGCCGAGCCACGAGACGGCCAGCACGATCGACTCCAACCAGCCGGGCAGGCCGTCGGCGAGTCGCTCGGCGACTCCGTCGTCGAAGGAGGCGACCGGATCGTGCTCGTATGCGGCCGCCAGAAGCGCGAACCCCGCGAGCGCGCCGAGGAGCGCCCACAGGGCGCGCCGGGACGTCATCGGGTCGCGTGGCCGCCGGGCGCGCTCAGGCGCCGTGGCAGCGCTTGTACTTCTTGCCCGAACCGCACCAGCAGGGGTCGTTCCTGCCGATGTCCTTGTGCTCGTTGACCGCCTGAGGCTGGATACCGAGCGGTGACGGCGCCGGCGCGACCGCCGTCGCAGCTCCGCTCCCAGCAGCCGCGATCGCGTCCGCACCCGCTGCCGTCTCGTGCTCGTAGCGCAGCTCGCCGGCCGGCGCCTGCACCGGCTCGAGCGCGGGCTGCTCGACCTCCACGGCGACGTGGAAGAGCGTGAACACCACGTCGTGCCGGATCGTCTGTCCGAGCTCCTCGAACATCGTGTGCCCCTCGCCGCGGTACTCGACGAGCGGGTCCTTCTGCGCGAACGCGCGGAGGTGGACGCCCTCGCGCAGGTAGTCCATCGACTCGAGGTGCTCGCGCCAGCGCGTGTCGACGACCTGGAGGATCACGTACCGCTCGATGTCGCGGAGCAGCTCGGAGCCGAGCTCCTCCTCGCGCTGGGCGTACGTGTCGACGGCGTCGGCGACGAACTCCTCGACGAGCGCCTCGCGGTCGGCGACGCTCACGCCTTCCTCAGCGAGCTCCGCGACCGTGATGTCCGTGCCGTACAGCGACTGCATGTGCGCGATCAGGCCGTCGATGTCCCACTCCTCCGCGAACTCGGCATCGGTGAACTGCTGCACGCCCGCCTCGACCGAGTCCTCGATCCACCGCTTGACCTCCTCGGAGAGGTCGTCGCCCTCGAGCACGCGGCGGCGCTGCTCGTAGATGACCATGCGCTGCGTGTTCATGACGTCGTCGTACTTGAGGACGTTCTTGCGCGAGACGAAGTTCTGCTCCTCGACCTTCTTCTGCGCGTTCTCGATCTGCTTCGAGAGGATCCCGGCCTCCATCGGCTGATCGTCCGGGATCTTGAAGCGGTTCATGATGTTGTGGATCCGGTCGCCGGCGAAGAGCCGGACCAGGTCGTCCTGCCCGGAGAGGTAGAAACGCGTCTCGCCCGGGTCGCCCTGGCGGCCGGAGCGCCCGCGGAGCTGGTTGTCGATGCGGCGTGCCTCGTGGCGCTCGGTTCCGAGCACGTAGAGCCCGCCGAGCTCGCGGACGCCATCGCCGAGCTTGATGTCGACGCCGCGCCCGGCCATGTTCGTCGCGATCGTGACCGCGCCGAGCTGGCCAGCGTCCTTGATGATCTCGCCCTCGCGCTCGTGCTCCTTCGCGTTCAGGACGTTGTGCGTGATCCCCTTGCGGGTCAGCACCTGCGAGAGGTACTCGGACGACTCCACCGCGATCGTGCCGACGAGGATCGGCTGCCCCGTCTCGTGGCGCTCGGCGATGTCGTCGACGACCGCCGCGAACTTCGCGTCGGGCGTCTTGAAGATGAGGTCGTTCTGGTCGCAGGCGCGCGATCGCCCGTTCGTCGGGGATCTCGACGACGTGGAGGTCGTAGATCTCGACGAACTCCTTCTCCTCGGTCTTCGCCGTACCGGTCATGCCGGCGAGCTTCTCGTAGAGGCGGAAGTAGTTCTGGAGCGTACCGTCGCGAGCGTGCACGTTCTCCTCGCGGATGCGCACGCCCTCCTTCGCCTCGATGCGCCTGGTGGAGGCCCTCGCTCCAGCGGCGGCCTTCCATGATCCGGCCCGTGAACTCGTCGACGATCTTGACCTCGCCGTCCTGGAGGACGTAGTCGACGTCCCGCTTGTAGAGCGACTCGCCTTGAGCGCCTGCGTCAGGTGGTTGACGAGGAGGACGTGGCTCGGGTCGTACAGGTTCTCGATGCCGAGCGAGCGCTCGAAGGCCTCGATCGCCGTCTGTGCGGGCGACACCGTCTTGAACTTCTCGTCGTACAGATAGTCCACGCCTGAGAGCTCGGTCTCGTCCTCGCCCTTCGCGGACTTGCGTGTGGCCGGCTCGGCCCCTCGAGCGTCGCGCGCGACCTTCGCGAACTGGACGTAGGTGGAGGCAGCGCGGTCTCCGGCTCGCCGGAGATGATGAGCGGCGTCGGCGCCTCGTCGACGAGGATCGAGTCGACCTCGTCCACGATGGCGAAGCGTGGCCCGCTGCACGGTCCCTCGAGCGAGACCGCCATGTTGTCGCGCAGGTAGTCGAAGCCGTACTCGGAGTTCGTCCCGTAGGTCACGTCGCACCGTAGGCGACGCGGCGCTGGGCGAACGGCATGAGGTTGCCTACGGTGCCGCCGACCGTCATCCCGAGCTTCTCGTAGACCGGGCCGTGTCCGACTCGGCGTCGCGCCGGGCGAGGTAGTCGTTGACGGTGACGAATGGCACGCCGCGCCCGTGAGCGCGTTGAGGTACAGCGCCTGCACCGCGACGAACGTCTTGCCCTCGCCGGTCTTCATCTCGGCTATGTCGCCCTCGTGCAGGACGATACCGCCCATCAGCTGCACCTCGAAGAGCCGGACCCCGATCGTGCGCTTGAACGCCTCGCGAACGGCGGCGAACGCGTCGAAGAGGATGTCTTCGAGCTCTCGCCGTTCGCGACCGCTCCTTCGACCCTCGCGGTCTTCCCGGCGAACTCGCTCGTCCGTAGAGCGCCTCGAACTCGGGCTCGAGTGTCCCGATGGTAGCCTGGCGCTGTCCCGTGCAGGCGCTTGAGGCGGCGCCCTTCGCCCATGCGCAGGACCCTCTCGAAGCGGCCGCCGATGCTCTGCGTTGGCACGGGGATGAGGGTACCGGCTCGGGTTGCGCCCTCGACGACCGGAGCGAGCCGTCCCACCGTTCACCGGTTCTCTACGAGGCGGACACGTTTGGTAATCCGGATCGATGCTAGCGTCGCGCGCGTGGATCCCGTGGCGATTCCCAGCACGACTCGCCTTCGCCGGCCTCGACACCGTCGCAGGCGTGCGATCGCGACGCGAGTACCGGAGCTCGACGTCGATGCGGGGCTAAGCTCACCGAGGAAGGTGACTTCGGTTACGCGTGATGTTCGCCGTCGTCGAGGGCACTGCCGACGTCCTCAAGGACGGGAAGCGCATCCGGATGCTCGACACCGGAGACGTGTTCGGCGAGATCGCGGTCCTCTACGGCGGGCACCGCACCGCGACCGTCGTCGCGACGACGCCGATGCGCCTCGTCATGATTTTCAACCGCGACTGTGGCGCCTGACCACCAGCTCCCGGACGTCGCGAACGTGCTGCGGGACCGTCGCCGAGCGGCTCGCGAGCGCGTAGCTGACTAGAGCGGCTCGACCTCCACCTCGAAGAGCCTACCCTCGAGCTCGCCTCGCGCGCACGACGTCGCGCGCGCGCCGCGAGCTCCTCGAGCTGCGGCAGACCTCGACGACGTCACGCCGTCGACCCTGACGAGCAGACTCCGTTCGCCGCGGAACGAGCTCGACCTTGTCCCGCCCGGATCGTCTCTCACCTCGACGACCTGGATCGAGCAAGCGCCGACGGCCCAGAGCTCCGCACGCCGACGGCGACGGTACGGACGGACGATCGACCATCCCGTCGAGAGCGGCCGCGAAGGGGAGTCGCGTCGAACGCGGCGGTGAGCTCGACGACGAGCTGCCCGTCCGGGAGCGACACGAACTCCGCCTCGTCACCCTCTGACCGGGCGCGGCGACGGTCGCGACGGCATCCCGACTCCCGCGGACGGGCAAGGCCCGATTCCGCCTCGAGCCACTGCCGGCCGGGATCCACTGGCATCAGGCTGCCGCTCCGTCTTCGTCGCCCTCGGTCTTATCGAGCTCTCGACCGCCCGGCCGAGCGCGACGCTTCCTTTTACCGCGACGCCGCCCGGCGAGGCTCGTGTGTGCGCTGTCGCGACGCTCGATCTGCCGCTCGCTTCTCGACCAGCTCGTCGATCGCCGCCTCGTACGACGTCGCCGACTCGTGCGCGACGATCGTCGGCCCCTTCGTGTACACGACGGCCTCCGCCGAGTGGTCGTCCGAGATGGACGGGTTGTGCTCCGTGAAGAACGTCACCTCGACGTGCGTCAGGTCGTGCAGCCGCCTGTCGAGCTTCGGAGCCGCTTCTCCGCATACGCGCGAGTGGAGCTCGTGAGATGACCGTGGCTGGCCTTGACGTGGAGCCGCATACCTCTTCCTTCCGGTGGCTGCGAGACGCGGCCCCTCGATCTGAATCTAACCAACCGCCTCGCCAGCCATCACCACCTCGACACGGGACGCACCCGCCTTCCGGAGCGCCGCCGCGCACGCGTCCGCTGTGGCCCCGGACGTGTAGACGTCGTCGACCAGGCAGACGAGGCGCGGCGACTTGCCGAACGGCAGCGACCGACCCACGGACACTCCGGCGGCGCCTTCCGCCAGCGCCAGCTCACGCTGGCGCCTCTGCGCGTGGGTCCGGCGCAGGAGGTCGTGCACGGGGAGGTCCAGTGCGCGCCGAGGGCCTGCGCGAGCCTGCGCGGGCCGATGTCGCCGCGCTGCCACGTCCGTTGCGTCGCTCGGGACGTAGGTCAGCGCGCAGGCGGCCTCCGGCTTCCGGACCACCTGCTGGTCATGATAGAGCTGCGGCCTCGTCGGCCAGACGCCGGCGCCCGCGGGTTCTTCCATGCCCGCACGAGGCGGCGCGCCCGGTCGTCGTACACGACGGCCGCTCGTGCCCGGGCGAACGCGATCCGCCTGCCCGGCACACTCGGCGCACCGCCGGACCGGCCAGGCGCCCGGGCGGCCGCAACGCTCGCAGAGCGGCTCGCACAGGCGACGAGCGCCGCACGAACTTGTCCGCAAAGTGGCGTCCCCAGGCGCCCGCACACGGCGCAGCGCTCCGGCAAGAGCACGTCGAGCACGTGCTCCAGTGTCGGCGGCTAGCCGCGACGACTCTGGCGAGATCGTGCTCGGCTTCCTGGAGGGTCTCCGTGGACCCGATGTCGTATGACTGGGGCAGCTGCCAGGTGTAGACCGCCGTCCGCGCAGCGAGCCACTCCGGAAGCCTTGGGCTGGTCCCGATTGTTCCCGACGAGGTACTGCCGGACGAGCGGGAGCGCATGGCGCGGGTAGTAGTAGTAGCGTGATCCCCGAGCGTCGTGCGCGCGTCCTCGGGCTTCTCCTCCATGAAGGTCACACGTCCCTGCTCGTCGGTCTCGACCTGGTTGTACTCCCGCATCAGCGACAGGTTCCGACGTCGTGGATGGCGAGAACCGGCGCGTCCACCTCCTGCCCGTACGCGCCGAACCCGGAGATGTCCTCGGCGAAGAGGTTGTCGCCGGCCACGACGACGAGGTCGTCGTCGATCCCGAGCTCGTCGAGGACGAACGCGATGTCGCCGATCGCCCCGAGCCTGTCCTCGTTCGAGGTCGTGCCGTCGTTCACGCCGGATACCGCCGGTCCTTGGTCCACCTCCTCAAGCGCGAACTTCGCGTTCGTGACGACGATCACCTGGTCGATGCCCATCGCCTCGAGCCGCTGGAGGTCGTCGAGCATCGGCCGCCCGCCGACCTCGAGCAGCGCCTTCGGCTTGTCGAGCGAGGAAGTGAATAGAGCCGCGTCGCGTAGCCCGCCGCGAGGACGAGAGCCTTCATGCGCGGAGCGCCGTTCCGTATGACTTGGTGCCCTCGTCCCAGGTGGTGAGGTACTTCGCCTGCCTCCGCGGACATGTCGACCGCGATGCCCATCGTCTGCGAGCTTCAGCGCGCGACCTCGTCGACGATTCCTTCCGCGCGGGACGTCGTAGACCCTCTGCTCGAGCTAGGCGCCGCTCGCGAGACCCACTCGGTCGCTAGAGCCTGGGCGGCGAAGCTCATGTCCATGACGCTGGCCGGGTGGCCGTGGCGGCGGCGAGGTTGATGAGCCGCCCTTCCCCAGGACGTAGAGGCGTCGGCCGTCGCTCATGACGTACTCGTCGACGAACTCGCGGACCTTCGGGTTGATCGTCTTGGCCAGCTTCGCCAGGTCGTCCAGCGCCAGCTCGACGTTGAAGTGGCCCGAGTTGCAGATCATCGCGTTGTCCTTCATCGCGGCGAAGTGCTCGGCGCGGATCACGTGGATGTTCCCCGTGACCGTGATGAAGAGGTCGCCCGACCGTGGCGGCCTGCACATCTCCATCACCTCGAAGCCGTCCATGGCGGCCTCGAGCGCCCGGATCGGGTCGACCTCGGTGACGATGACGTGCGAGCCGTGCCCCTTGGCCCGCATCGCCACCCCCTTGCCGCACCAGCCGTAGCCCGCGACCACCACCCGCCGCCCGGCCAGGAGCATGTCGGTCGCGCGGATCACCCCGTCGATCGTGCTCTGCCCCGTCCCGTAGCGATTGTCGAAGAAGTGCTTCGTCATCGCGTCGTTGACGGCGATGACCGGCAGCTTCAAGACCCCGTCCTTCTCCATCGCCCGGAGGCGGATCACCCCCGTCGTCGTCTCCTCCATGCTCGCCACGACGTTGCCGACCAGCCCCGCCCGGTCGTCGGCCGAGAGCGTCTGGGCCCAGTCACGGACCTCGGCATGCACGTCGTCCAGCCGGTTCAGGGCGATGAAGATCATGGCGCCGACCAGGTCGGCGCCGTCGTCCATCGTGACGTGGGGCGGTGCTTCGAGGCGGCGGCGATGTGCCGGTAGTAGCTCGACTCGTCCTCGCCCTTGATCGCGTAGACCGGGACCTGGAAGTCCTGCACCAGGCTGGCCGCGACGTCGTCCTGCGTCGAGAGCGGGTTCGAGGCGACGAGGACCAGGTCGGCCCCCCCCGCCACCAGCGTCCGGGCCAGGTTGGCGGTCTCGGCCGTCACGTGCAGGCAGGCCGACATCCGCAGGCCCGCCAGCGGCTTCTCGACCTCGAACCGCTCGCGGATCGCCCGGAGCACCGGCATGTCCCGCTCGGCCCACTCGATGCGGGCGCATGCCTTCGGGGCGAGCGCCATGTTCTTCACGTCATGTCGCGTCGTCGTCGCCATGGATCCTCTCGTCGTCGGTGTCGGGTTCTCGGAAATCAGGCGGCCTCGAGCGCCGCGAGCAACCGCTCGTGCTTCCGCCGCTCCCACTCGACCCAGGCCGGCTCGCGTCCCTCCGTCGCCGTCGCCTCCTGTGAGCCAGGTCTCGACGGCGGCTCGCAGTCCTCCTGCTCGCGGCCGAGGCGCACGACGAAGGCGTAGTCCGCCCAGCTCGACGTCGAACCCTTGTCGGAGATCCGGCGATGTTTCGCAGCCTGGTTCAGTTCGAGCACGCCGTAGTGGCGGTAGCCGGCCTCGCTGCGGCTCGGGGCGACCAAGGTCTTCCTGCTTGAGGAGCGGAAGCACGCGCGGGGCAACGAGCCGGTGCGCCGGTCTGCCTCGCCGATCGTGATCGCGTCCGCCACGAGCAGCGACCTGACCGGACACCGGGTCAGAGGTCGGTCGCGGGCAAGCGGCGGGCCGCGCCGGGGCACCGGCGTCGAGTGGACGATCGATGTCGTCGTGAGCCCGTGCGGCGTGAGCGGTCGAACACGTCCTCGAGCTTGTTGATCGAGCGGAGGTGCAGGCGCAGCAGATAGCAGTCCTCGCCCGTGATCCGGTAGCACTCCCCGACTCCTCGGGCGTCTCGCCGGGATTTCCCGGGACGCGCTGGAGCTGGCCGGGAGACGGCCGGATGCGCACGACCGCGGAGACTGGGAAGCCGAGGGCAGCAGGATCGAGCTCGGCGTGGTAGCCGCGCATCGTGCCTGCGTGCTCGAGCCGTTGCACGCGCTCGGCGACAGCCGGTGCTGAAAGCCCTGATCCGCCGCCCGAGTCCGCGAAGCCGATCCTGCCGTCCGCCTGGGAGCTCGCCGAGGATCCGGAGGTTCAGATCGTCGAGCAGATTCGCTTCGTAGGCGGTGGCGTCTCCCGTCCGCGTCCGCGAGGCAATCGCCCTCCAAGTCCGTCTATTTGCCATTCCACCATGGCACGTGCGCGCCGACCATGTCGTCATGGCGATCGCGGGCACCGTGTCGCGCCGATCAGCGCTCGCGCAGGCGGTTGGCTCAGCGCCCCCGCACGCGTACTTCGCGGGGAGCGCGATCTTTCACTACCTCGGGCCAGCGTTCGCTGTCCTGCTGTTCGCCCGGGTCGAGCCGCTGGGAGTTGGCGTGGCTCCGGATCGCGAGTGCCGCCGCGTCTCGCCCTGTGGCGCCGGCCGTGGCGAGCCCCTCGCGCGCGCCGACGGCGATGCGCGAAGGGTCGTCGTAGGGCTGGCGCTCGTGTTTGCCGCGATGAACGTCTGCTTCTACGTCGCCATCGACCGGCTGCCGCTGGGGGAACGGTCGCCGCGATCGAGTTCCTGCCCGTGATCGCGCTGGCGGCGCGCTCTGGGCGCGCTCGGCGCGGAACGCGCTCGCGCTCGCGCTTGCCGTCGGCGGCGTCTACCTCCTCGCCGACGTGCAGCTCGCGGGTGAGCCGGGTGGGCGTCGCCTTCGCGTTCGCGAACGCCGCGTTCTTCGCCGTATACATCGTCCTCGCACACCGGCTCGCCGGGTCACCAGCATCGGCCGCCTCGACGGTCGGCCGCCGCCATGCTCGTCGCGGCCGTGATCGTGACGCCGGTCGCCGGAGCGAGCGCCGCACCGGCGCTCCTCGACCGGGTCGCGATCGCCGCCGGAGTCGGCGTCGGCGTTACGTCGTCGGTCATCCCGTACGTCTTCGACCAGCTCGCCATGGCGCGCCTCAGCCGTGCGACGTACTCGTCATGGTGTCGCTGCTGCCGGCGACCGCGACGGTGATCGGAGTCGCCGCCCGCCCAGTGCCCGGCGCCCGCCGCCGCCGGCGTCGGCCTCGTCGTGGCGGCGATGGCGGTGCATCGCGAGCGGCCGGCGCCGGCGCGCCCGGCGGGCGAGGGCGCGCTCGTCCCCTCGCGTCCGTAGGCGTCCTCGAGGCGCACGACGTCGTCGAGATGCGGCGTCGAGACCTCGATGATCAGCGTGTCCTCGATCGCGGTGAGGTGATGGAATGGTCCGGGGACAGGCGTCGAGACGCGTTGCCCGGAGCGATCTCGATCGTCTCGAGGTCGGCCCCCAGCTCGCCGAGGCTCACCGTCGCGCGCCCTCGCGCACCAGCCACGACTCGCGCTTGCGGTCGTGGTACTGGAGGCTCAGGGACTCGCCGGCGTCGAGAATGAACAGGAACTCGGCCGGACGAACTTCCTCGTCTCGGCCCAGGAGTTCTCAGCCCCAGGGCTTCTTGACCCGTCGAGGGGTCGTCGCGTAGCGATCGTGGACGCCGGTCACGTGACGCAGGCCAGGTTCCGGGATGCGGGCTCGCTCGGATTTCAGGCCGTGGTCGTTGCGTCGCCGGCGGCCGAGCTTCGCTCCGGGCCCGGACGACACCGAGGTTCACCTAGTTGGGGCTGAGTCCGCAAGTCGTCGCCGACAGAGCATATGCTTAGCCAAGAAGTATAAATAAAAAAAAAAAAAAAAAAAAAAAAAAATGCATCGTCTTGGCGACCTTGGGATGTGCGAGTGCGGGATGAAACGGCGGCGAAGCGACGACGTGACCGCGATCCCGTCCGCGCCAATCACGAGTCGGCGGAGCCGAACGACAGGTGCAGAGACGACGAAGGCGACGAAAAGCAATAGCCCGTAGACCGTGTGTCCGTTAACAGCAGCGCGAGGGCGCAGGTCGGCGCGACAAGGGAGACGATGGCGGTCGAGGTCCGCGCCGTGGTCTTCGCCCGCAGACGCGTCGTTCCATCGCGGCGGTCGAAGCCGATGGAATCGAGGAGCTCCGCACGTGGTCCGCCTCGGCGAGCTCGATGTGCGCGTCGCGAGCGCCGAAGCACGTCGACGCGGAAGCGCCCGCCGGGAGACGTCGCCCTCCCTCCGCGCGGTCGCCGAGCGCCTTCCCGCTCAGAGAGAGGACCCGTCCGTCACCTGAACGTCGACCTTCTCCCGAGGGCAGAACCGCGCGTGTACCACATCGCGAACAGGCCGATGCCGATTGGCGCGCACGCCAGGCAAGCATCCCGACGAACGACAGCAGGTCGGTCACCGCGCGGTGCGCCACGATCGCGCCGACGGCCGCGCCGACGGCCGAGACGATCGCGAACGTGAGGAACCATCAATCCGCGCGACCTATCGACGCGAACCCGGCCGAAGCTGCCAGCCATTGCTCGACGTAGAGCCGGAGATCCTCGCCCGCCAATCGCGCTCGAGAACCGTTCATGAATTCGCGGGCTCCATCGTGATGGCGGAAGTCCTCACACGCGAAAGTTGCGTCCCCGTGTGACCGTGTCAGTCTCGGCGCGTGAGGCGCGTTCTTCTCTCGGCCACCGTTCTCTTCGTCGCGGTTCCCGCAGGAGCCGCGCCGGACGCGTCGTACGGTTCGAGCTCGAGGGAATCGGCAAGGTCGGCGTCGTGAAAGCGATCGAAGGCGGCGACGAAGCGCGGCCCCTCACGACGACGTTCGGCGACGTTCCTCCGGCCTCTCGTCGCTCGTCGCGGGCTTCGCCGACGGCAAGTCGATCGCGACGAAGCTCACGCTCACGAACGGCGTGACCATCAAGAGAGCGCGCGACGCGCGGCTCGTTCGCGTTGATCTTCCCGCCATCGGGTCCGGTGGCGCCTCCGACGTCGCGCTCGTCTTCTCGGCGAGCCCTCTCACGCCGAGCCCGTGGCTCAGCCCGAAGACGTCGTTCTTCCGGCGCCCGGCAAGAAGATCGCCGATGCCCGCGTCGACGCCGGACAAGGCATCCGCGTCGCGCGGCTCTCCGCCATCGAAGTCACGCAGAGCTCGGGCAGAGCGGCCACGAACGACATCACGATCGAAGGAGAGCCTGGCTCTCTTCCGGCCATCTCGGCGTGGTCGAAGTCCAAGAGCGCACGCCCGATCTCGATCGACTACGTGGATCCCGACGTGAAGACGCTCATCAGGATCCGTCTCGACAGCTGCACGCCGAAGGCGTTCGTCCCGACGCCGGCGACGCTGACGCTGGCATGCACCGGCGTTCGGAGCTGATCCGAAGAGCTCGGTCAAGAGCTCTCCGGCCTGCGCCTCGGTCGGGACACCCAGCATCTCGACGACGTCGCTGGGCGGCTCCGAGGACAGCTCGCGCGCGAGCGCGGACAGTGCGCGCTCCGCTGCGGCGTCCACCGCGTGCACGTGCCCCATCGCCCAGCCGTGTGTCAGTCCACCTCCGGACGTCCCACGCGAGCAACGCGTTAGCCGTCTCGTCGACGGCGACGACCGCCATCGCGCATCGAACCTGTTCGTCGACCGCGGTTGCCGCTTGCCATGTTGCGAGGAGCGCGCCGTACGTCTCGCGAATGCATCCTTCGTCGCGTTCCCGATCGCGATCTCCTCGAGCGTTCGGATGTTCATCGGAGAGCGCGTCGCACGTGTGACCGCGGCTCCCGCGCGCTTTGCGAGCGACCGCATCGTCCGCGCGTGACGCATCTCGTCGCGTGCCGCCGTCCGTGCGCGCCCGACGAGATCGACAGGCGCGCCGTGTGCTTCGAGCTCGTTCGCGAGTCGCTCGAACGCGGCGATGGAAGCCTCCTCGAGGAACGCGCTCGTCGCGAGCCACTCCGCTGAATCGCGGGCGGCCGCGATCGGATCGCGAGTCCTTCCGGCCTTCGACCACAGGGGGACCGATCCAGTTGCACATCACGTCGTTCCGGAGACGCGGCAATCCGAGAGACGAAGGCGCACTCACGGGCGGCGACTGAACCTCAGGTATGGGCCGCACAGCGTCTCGCAGCGCAACGGCTCGCAGCCCGCATCCGTCGGCGAACCGCCGTCCAGGTCGCACGTCGTACGCAGGCCAACGGTCGTCGTGCGTGTCTCCTGTACGTAGCCCCCACAGATCGCGTTGGGCGGTGTCGGGCTCGATCCCGGGCGGTGAATCGTCCGAAGTCTCGTCTCCGCCGGAAGAGCCGCGGGTGCCGACGTCGCTGGTCTTGCCGCCGCACGCGGAGGCGACGAGACGGCCTGGACGATCACGGAGAAGCGCGAAGACGAAAGTGTTCGCATCGCGCGGCGCCCAAGCATGGTCCGGGCCACGCCGCGAGCCGCGTTTTCCTCGCGAGCCGCGGTTGTGCCATCGGCGATGTGCCAACCGCGGCGCTCGACACGCGGTCGCGAAGGTCCTCCAGTCAGGCGACCGAACGCTTCGATAAGCGGCGTGAATTCATCATTTCCGAATCAGACCTCGTGTGCCGCTTCATCCTCGTCGATCGCCTTCGAGAGGACGCCGTAGGCGCCTGATATCGCACCGTTCTTGCGTCACTTATTTGGCCCGCGCGGCCTTCGTGCGAACCGTCGAAGCGTGAGCACGATGGCTTCGCAAGGGGAGATCGTCGTCGGCCTCGACCTCGGCACCACCAAGGTGTCCGCCGTCGTCGGCGAGGTCGACGAGGACGGCATCACCATCCTCGGCGTCGGCAACGTGCCCTGCCGCGGCCTGCGCAAGGGCGTCGTCAGCAACATCGACTGGACCGTGCGCTCCATCCGCGAGGCGATCGAGGCCGCCCAGACGATGGCCGGCGTCGAGATCCGGACCGTCTACGCCGGCGTCGCCGGCAGCCACATCCGCTGCCAGGCGTCGGACGGCGTCGCCGCGATCGCCGGCGGCGAGGTGACGCGCGCCGACGTCGAGCGCGTGCTCGAGGGCGCGCGCGCCATCCCGGTCGACGCCGACCGCCTGATCCTGCACGTCCTGCCGCGCGAGTACGTCGTCGACAACCAGGACGGCATCCGCGACCCGATCGGCATGAGCGGCGTGCGCCTCGGCGCGAAGGTGAACCTCGTCACCGCGGCGACGTGCTGCGTCCAGAACGTCATCCGCTGCGTCGAGCGCTGCGGCCTCGACGTCGCCGACGTCGTGCTCGAGCCGCTCGCGAGCGCCGAGGCGGTGCTCTCCGAGGACGAGAAGGAGATCGGCGTCGCCGTCATCGACATCGGCGGCGGCACGACCGACCTCCTGCTCTACGTCGACGGCGGCATCGCGCACGCGAGCGTCATCCCGGTCGGCGGCAACAACATCACGAGCGACATCGCGGCCGGCCTGCGCACGCCGATGGCCGAGGCCGAGCGCCTCAAGCGCAACTTCGGCTGCGCGCTCGGCCGCATGATCGCCGACGACGAGGAGATCGAGGTGCCGGGCGTCGGCGGCCATGCGCCGCGCCGCGCGCCGCGCCGCGTGCTCTCGCGACATCATCGAGCCGCGCGTCGAGGAGATCTTCGCCGTCGTCCGCAAGCGCATCGAGGACACGGGCCTGCTCGAGCAGCTCTCGGCGGGCGTCGTGCTCACCGGCGGCGCCGTGCTCCTGGAAGGGCATGATCGAGTTCGCCGAGGAGATCCTCGGCATGCCGGTCCGCCTCGGCGTTCCCGTCGGGCGTGCGAGGGCATCACGCAGCTCGTGCACGGCCCGCAGTACGCGACCGGCGTCGGCCTCGTGCGCTACGGCGCGCAGGCGATCGCCGACGCGCACGCGCGCGAGCGGCCGAGCCCGGCGCACTCGATGATGCGCATGACGGCCGCCGCGAGCAAGCGCGAGCTCGAGGAGGCCGCGTCGGCAGATCGAGACGCAAGTGTCCGAAGTCAGTCCGAAGCTTCTGGGAGTGGCTCGAAGGCCGCTTTCTGATCGCAGAACGAAGCGTCACATCCGCGAGTTCACGCGATCGCCGTAGAGGAAGAGGCGCCCTCGGCGAACGCGTTCGAGCGACGATACGGACGTCGGCCATGAGCAGCGATCCCCGGGAGGCACGAGAGTCATGAGTTTCTCGATCGAGTTCGCGGACGAGCACGCAGGAATACCAGGCGCGCATCAAGGTCGATCGGCGGCGGCGGCTCCGGCGGCAACGCCGTCAACACGATGATCCACTTCGGCCTCGAGGGCGTCGAGTTCATCGTCGTCAACACCGACGCGCAGGCGCTCAACGGCAACGCGGCGCCCGACCAAGATCGACATCGGCAGCGCGCGTCACGCGCGGCCTCGGCGCCGGCGCGGATCCCGAGCGCGGTCGCAAGGCGGCGCTCGAAGACGTGCAGCGCATCAAGGAGCTCATCAGCGGCGCCGACATGGTCTTCGTCACCGCCGGCATGGGCGGCGGCACCGGCACCGGCGCGGCGCCGGTCATCGCGCAGCTCGCGCGCGAAGAGGGCGCGCTCACCGTCGGCGTCGTGACCAAGCCCTTCGTCTTCGAGGGCAGGCAGCGCTCGCGCCGCGCCGAGCTCGGCCTCGCGCAGCTCGCCGAGCACGTCGACACGCTCATCACGATCCCGAACCAGAAGCTCCTGATGCTCGGCGACGACGACCTCTCCTTCGTCGACGCCTTCCGCAAGGCCGACGAGGTGCTGTTCCAGGCCGTCAAGGGCATCAGCGACCTCATCACGCTGAACGGCATCGTCAACGTCGACTTCGCCGACGTGAAGACGGTCATGAGCAGCATGGGCCGCGCGCTCATGGGCACCGGCTGCGCCAAGGGCGCAGGGCCGCGCGCGCCTCGCGGCCGAGATGGCCATCACCTCGCCGCTGCTCGACGACATCTCGGTCGACGGCGCGACGGGCGTCCTCATCAACATCGTCGGCGGCCCCGACATGCAAGATGCGCGAAATCCAGGAAGCCGCGACCCTCGTCCAGGAGCAGGCGCACGAAGACGCGAACATCATCTTCGGCGCGAGCATCGACGAGTAGATGGGCGAGAACGTCAAGGTCACGGTCATCGCGACCGGCTTCGACGTCGCACGAGCGCATGGCCGGCCTCGAAGCCGCGGCACGCATCTCGATGCCGGCCCGCAGACGGTCCCGTCGATGCAGTATGCGCCGCCCAGCGCGCGTCCGGTGTTCACCAGGCGCCGGTGTCTCGCGCACCCAGCCGGGCGCCGGCGTTCTCGAACCGCCGCGTCTCGCAGGCGCCGCAGGAAGGAGCCGCGGTCCGAGCCCGCGAGCGCGACGCGTCCCGCGCGAGCGGCTCCGCACTTCCCGGCGTTCGACACCGACTGGGACGTCCCCGCCTTCCAGCGCAAGGGTCAGTGAAGTAAGGAACGCCGCATGGCGTTCGACGCAAGCCGCGACATCACGATCGACGCGGGGAGGGGAAGGACGGGACGTTCTTCGTCCGCACGAGGGGGCTCACGCGCGTCGATCGGCCCGAGCTCGAAATGGTCCGTGTCCCCGCAGCCGGCGTGCGTGCGGCCGCGGTCGTCATCAACGACGTCGCGAACTACACGGTCAACACGGCTCACGTCCTTCGCGATCAGAACGTCGGGTTCGAGCTCGAGGGCTTCGGCAGCCGCGGTCCGCACACGATGATGCTCGTCGTGCGCACGCAGCAAGTCGAGTCGCCGAGCGGAGGCTTCTGGGATCAGGTCAAGGGCTCCGGGAGAGGCGTCCTCCGCCTCGTCGATCCGGGAGGCGATCCCGCTGGACCGCCGCTGGTCGCGATCGCAACGATGCTGCTCACTCGTGCCGAGCATCGCTGGGCCGCGGACGACATCGAAGGGGCGCGCAGCGAGATTGACGCTTCGATCGCGTGTCACCCGGGAGAGACGGGCAAGGGCGCGGTTCCCGTGCTCCGTACCGGCGAAGGCGACTACAACTGGCAGAACTTCATGGCCTACCTCGCCCTCGCGGAGCTGGAGCCGGAGAACGAGCTCCAGTGGTTCCGCGAGTCCCTCGCGCTCGCCGGCGATTCGCGCACGAGATGCTCGGAACCGAGCTCGCTTCGTTCGACAAGCTGGAGACGCGCGACATCGAGCGCGACGCCGCACACTTGATCGAAGAGACGCTCGGCGGGGCGGCGAAGGTTGCACCCGGTCCGACGCCGGCGCTCACCATCTTCGCGAGCCCCGTGTGGCGTGAGGGCCGCGACGGCGTCCGCGAACGTCACCAGGCGCTCCTGCCGGCGCGCTTCGACGAGCTCTTTTTCGCCGGTCGCGCGGCGGAAGGCCTACGACGGTGCGGTGCGAAGATCGCGGCGAAGGCCTTCGCGGACGGACCGCATGTGGCGATGCGGCTCGCGTGGATCACGAGCAGGACGCGCAAGATCTGGATCGACATGGGCCCGTCGATTGCGTCGACGACGCGCTTCAAGCCGTCCGACGGCGTCCTTTCGTCGGTCCTCGCGGACGTCGCACGTCTGCTTCCGCGCCGGCGCGACCGAAGCGGAAATCCTTGAACGTTACGAAGGCACCGATCCTCAGTCGCTCGAAGAAAAGCTCGACGCCCTCGTCGCGCTGGGGAAGGCGACCAGTACAGCGCCGCGAATGCGGTCTAGTAGAAGAGCTCGCTCCGCACGTTCAGCGTGAAGCTCCCGTCGTGCCGAAATCGCCCGAAACGTAGACAACGGTGGATTGGCCGCGGGGATCTCGACGGCGTGGCCCGCGCCAGCGGAGAAGCCCGCGTAGCCACCGGCGCAAGGGCTCACGCTGCAGGAATAGACGACCGAGCCGAGGCACTGGCCGCGATCTGACCGGCATTGCGCCGCCCGCATAGATTGCCATGCGGTTGACCGTCATGGCCGTCGACGCGCTTCCGAGAGACGCCCAGATCGACGTCAGGACGCTCTGCTCGTCGTGTTCCTCACTTCGACGTAGACGTACGGATGGTCCGTGGCCGTGACATAGGTCTCGGCAGCTTCCCGGCGCGAGGTCGCCCATCTTCCTTAAGTTGCGACAGCACCGAGCTCCGTGCTCGTCGACTGCCCGCCGTGCCCGGAACGATGAGCGCGGCGTCGATCCCGGCCTGCGCCGGCGGTGGAGTCGTCGACGTTCCTCGATCGGCGCGTCGATTCGGCGGGACGGCGGGATCGGCGGAGCGGTTCGACGTGTCGCCGTTGTCCGCTGCGGGACCCGCATCGGCGTTGGAATCTGCACCGGTGCCGACGACGGTTCGAGACCGCCGCCGCACGCGGCGATGATCGAGAGAGAGAAGGGCAGGACGAAGAAAGGAGCAAGGGATTGAGGTCGCATGGTGCGGCGCGGAGCAAGGGGCGTACCTCGCCTCTTTCTCGGAGCCGCGTACGGAGCGTCTGCGCGTCGAGCGCCAGGCTGGCGCGGCCGATGAGACAAGGTGCCCGGTGGCGCGTCTTCCCGGCATCCCTGACGCGAAAACCCTCTTTCTCCGGCTTTCACGTCTCGATTGCGGACCACGACGCGAAATCGCGTGCATGAAAACGATTTCTGAAGCGGAATACGCGCCATGAAGTACGCCGTTCTTCGCGCCGTCGTCGTTGCGATCGCGTTGGTCTCCGCCGCCTGCGCGTCTTCCGAGGGAGAGCCCGGAGGAGAGAACGCGGTCGAGAACGCAGAGGGTGCGCTCGTCATCACGAGCCCCGCGCGCGCCGCGTTCCTCACCGCTCCCGAGCGCGTCGTCGTCCGCGGTACCGGCGCGACGAAGGCGCTCCGCGTGAACGGCGTCCCGGCGACCGTCGCTGCCGACGGGACCTTCGAGGCGCCGTTCGAGCCGCTGAAGGGACTCAACCTCATCGTCGCCGTCGACGGCGACAGGCGCGCCGAGTCGCCGTTCCTCTGGGGACCTACGCATCTCCGACGAAGCCGGTCGCGAGCGCGATCGCGATCGACATCGGACCGCAGGGTTTCTACTCGCCCGCGCCCGCCGCGAGCCTCTCTTCTCTCGCGACGGGTGCGCTGAACGGAAAGAACCTCGCGCAGTCGCTCGTCGGCACGACCACGGCCGGCAGCGCGATCGGCCTCGACGTACAGCTACACCGTGACCGGCGCACAGTACGCCGCCGCCGCGGTGAGGCTCATCCCGCTGACGGCGGACCGAACGTCACGGTCACGGTCACGAACCTCGTCGTCGACGGCACGATGACGATCGAGGGCGACTCGGATCCGGTTCAGATCACGACGAACGAAGCCATCATCTCGGGAATCGTGAAGTTCGCGCTCGATCCCGAACGGCAAGCTCACGGCGACGATGCCCAACGCGACATGCACCTTGAACGGCTTCCAGTTCGACTCGGGGAACACCCTCCTCGACATCGCGATCTCGGCGCTCTCAAGTCCGAGGTCGAGAAACAGATCGTGAAGGCGGTCAAAGAAGAGGTGCCGGGCGCCCTCTCCGGCGCACTCGACAACATCGCGCTCCCGAAGGAGCTCGATCTCAAGGCGCTCGGCGTCGTGAACCCGGTCCCGATCGCTTCGCGCTTCGACCACGCGGTGTTCGACATCGGTGGCGGAACGCTCAGCCTGCAAGCGCTCTTCGGCAATGCGCCCGCTCCGGGAACTCCCGGCGCGACCGCTCCCGGATCGCTCGTGCTCGGCGGTACGTTCGAGGTCGGCAAGAATCGGCCGGGTTCGATCGGCATCTCGCTCTCGCTCGACGCGCTGAACCAGCTCCTCTTCGCCGCGTGGGGAACGGGATCGATCTCCTTCAAGGCGGCGGACACTACGCTCAGCCCGAAGCTCCCGCCGCTCATGATGCTCGACGATCAGGCCTCGCTCGACTGATCGCGTCGGCGAAGCGACCGGCGGACGCGCGAAGGCCAGACGGAGCCGATGGCCGCGGTCACGATCACGCAGAAGGTCGTCGGCCGGCAGAGCCCGAGTCGCTCCGTCTCACGCCGCAAGGCGATCCGGATCTCTCGATCACGCGGATGTCCCCTCGGGCCGGGCCCCGGTCGCGATCCCATCGCGGGCGCAGCGAAGAGCCAGGTGCAGAAGGCGCTCCAACCGGTGAAGCTCCTGATTCCGAAGATCGTGCTCGACAGCCTCAGCCCGAGTTACGCGGGTCAGTCGCTCGTCGTCGCGAACACGAAGGTCTCCGTCGCGGAGACTGGCAGCGCGCCTTTCGGCGGCCGGCACGATGACGATCGCGAAGTAGACTAGTCGGAGAAGCTTGACGACCGAGCTGCCGCGCGGCGGCATTTCCGTATACGAGGTCAGCTTCGTGCCGGTCATCTCGTAGCAGTCGATCGTCGAGTAGCCGGTGCACACCGCGTACTCGCCGGTGGAAATTTCGATACCGCACGCGCTGCTGGTGCCGGAGCTCGATCCGGTGGGCTGGATGGTCTTGCTCTCGAGCACGCGGATCGCGCTCGTCGTGACCTGCGCGGTGACCGTCGCTCCCTGGATCCGTCCGTTGCATTTGACCGCCACGGTGAGCGAGTCCTTCGTCAGCTTGAAGCGCCGATCGACGCCCGTCGATCCGAGCCGTCCGGCGCCCAGACCCCGAGGACGATGCCCGGCGTCGCGTCCGTGTTGGTCGGAGCCTCGAAGAGCTCCGCGAGCTCGGCGTTCGGATTTTTCGCCGGAGGCGCTTGCGGGCCGCTCGAGGATCCGCCGCTGCTGCTGGCGCCTGCGTTGGGATCGTACGGCCGAACCTCGGTTCCGCCGCCAACCGCACAACCGCCGATGATCACGACCGTGAAGACCAGCGATACGCGCATGCAACCCTCATAAGGAGCAAGAATTGTGGAGCCCGTGACGCGCCCTCGTAGCACTTTCGGTGCGAGTGGCAACCGGGCCTTCGACCGGGCCTCCGGCCCAGATATTCAAGGTGGGGGCGTGCGGAAGGCCATGTAGAGATCGAACGTCCCGCTTCGCAGGCTATGGAAGTAGAGGCGGCACGCGTCGGCCGAGAGGAATCCGGGCCTCCGACGACGCCGAGTTCAGCTCGGCGACGTTGCGTGCGGGACCGAAGAGCGAGGTCGTCGTCGGGCGCTCCGCGACCCAGATGTCGAAGTCGCCTTTTCCCGTGAGACGCGTCGACCCGAAGTAGAGGACGAGACCGTCGGCGCTGAGGGTCGGAGCGTTGTCACTTCCGTCTGCGGCGATCTCGTTCACCGGGACTGGCGGCTCGAACCCGCCACCCGCGATTCCGCGCTTTGTGGATCCGAAATGTCCCGCCGTTCCGTGGCGTCGACGAAAACCACAGCTCCGCGCCGTCCGCGCTGAAGAACGGTTGGCTGTCGTCGGAAGGCGTGTTGAGCTCGCCGACCGCGACCGGCAAACCGAACGATGCGCCCCGAGATGCACGTGTCGCCGACCAGAGATCGATCGCGCCCTTGCCTCCGTCGCGAAGAGATCCGAACAAAACGCGAAGGCCGTCAGGAGAGAGGCCGGGATCTCCGTCGAACGTCGTCGGATCGTTGATCACGAGGGGCGACGCCTGATCGAAGCCCGCATCGCGCGACGCGCGCGTCGCCGTGTAGATGTCGTACGTCAGAAACGACGAGGCGTCTGCGGTTCGCTGGAACACGACCGCGAGCTCGTCGGCCGAATAGCGCGCGACGGCTTCGTCCTGCCCGCTGTTCAACTCCGAGATCGCGACTTGGCCCTCGAACGGCGCGCGTGCGTCGCAGCGCGGAAATCCGGCATCGATGATTGCGTCTCCTCCGCTGTCTGATCGGGACGGATGTGTCCTCACCCGCGTCGGGCGGCGATTCGGCGCCCGTGAGACCACCGAGGTCCGAACAGGCGACTGCGCACGCGACCCCCACGAGAAGAGCCGTCACGCTGGAGCGACGACGCATCACCTATCGAACGTACCACCTCAGTCGGAGAGCTTCACCCAAGCGCCGTCAACCAAGAATCTTGCGTACGAAACCAGCTGCGTTCCGGTCCACGCGGCTAGTCGGACTAGTCGGAGACCTTGAACCAACGTCCCTGCGGAGGAACGTCTCCCTCGGACCGGAGCTTCGTGCCGTCGAGCTCGAAGCAGTCGAGGAGTTGACCCTCCGAGCAGGGGGAGTACTCGCCGGTGGAAACGGCGAAGCTGCATGCACTGTCGAAGGTCGTGACGTTGCCCATCTTCGTTCCATCGACGAGCTTGCTCTCGAGGATCCGGATCGTCGTCGTCGTCACTTGCGCTGCAACTGTCGCGCCCTTGATCTCTCCGTTGCACTTCGTCGCGATGACGAACGAGGTCTTCGTGACCTTGAAGCGCCGATCGACCGAGCCCGTTCCGTCGGGGCCCACACGCCGAGGATGCTCCCAGGGGTCGCCACGGCGTTCATCGGCGTCTCGAACAGCTCGGCGAGTTCGGCGTTCCCCGGATCTGGTCGTTGTTCTGCGCCGGAGGAAGATCCGCTGGCGTCCGCACAGCCGGCGGCGATTGCGAAACAGAGGACGAGAGGTCGGTGCATGGTGTTCGAGACTCGTAGCACTCGCTCTCGACGGACAACGGAGGTCCCGCCGCCAGCGCGTGGCGCCCGTCCCTACGTGACGCTTGGCGGATCGCGTCTCTCTGAACTAGACACGCGGCGTGGGAAGCTTCCTCGCGGACCTGACGTGGCTCGAAGCGGAGAAGGTCCTCACTCCGGACGCGATCGTCGTGATCCCATCGGCGCCGCGGCGAAGGAGCACGGTCCGCATCTCCGTCTCGACAACGATCTCCGCCTCGCGGACTACTGGGCCGCGCGTCTCGCCCTTCGGGCCGACGTGATCGTCGCGCCCACGCTCGCGTATCACTTCTATCCCGCATTCGTGGAATATCCCGGATCGACCACGCTCCGCCTCGAGACCGCACGCGACATGACGATCGACATCGTGCGATCGATCGCGCGGCATGGACCGCGCCGCTTCTACGCGCTCAACACCGGAGTCTCGACGGTGCGCGCGCTCGAGCCGGTGCGCGCGGAGCTGGCGAAAGAAAAGATCGTCTTCCGCTACACGGACGTGCTCGCGTCACTTGGTCCGATCGAGAAAGAGGTCGCGCAACAGGAAGGCGGCACGCACGCGGACGAGATCGAGACGTCGCTCATGCTCGTCATCGCGCCCGATCGCGTCGACATGTCGAAGGCAGTGAAGGACTACCACCCGTCCGAGGAGCGGGGGCTCACGCGCGATCCCAACGGAAAGGGAGCGTACTCGGCGAGCGGCGTCTTCGGAGACGCGACCCTCGCGACGCGGGCGAAGGGCGAGCGCGTCGCGTCCGTGTTCCTCGACGCGTTGGTTCGCGATATCGAGGCTCTCCGCGGCGAAGCGTGAGCCTGGTCAGTCGCCTTTCCGCGCCGGTCGCGCGCCGGTCATGGATCCGACGCTCACTCGTGAGGACAGCTGCCCTCGCGCCGCGGAAATCATGCTACATGCACGATCTGCCGAGGATCTCGGGATCCGCGTTTCCCGCTTCGCTCTGGCGCGACGATCGCGAATGTCCGGCGCATGAAGCACGCAATCGCGTTCGCGGGTGCCCTCGTCCTCGTGGCCTGCTCGGGCGGAACCGAAGAGGTCGTGCCCGTCACGGATCCCGCGTCGCCTTCCCAGTTGCCGGAGGGCCGGGAAACGTGCCTCCGCCGTCCGGAGGAATCCGTCCACCGGCACACCGCAGACGCCCGCGCCCCCCGGTGGTCCGCCGGCGGGCTCGAGCGCGTTCATCGGCGCGGCTGCGTACGTCGAGACGCTCGGACCGTCGACGATCGATCTTTCCGGGAAGGGGAACGGACACCTCTCCTTCAACGCTGCGGGCAACCTGCGGGGCGCGCGTGTCTCGACTGTCACGACGGAACAGGGAGGCGGTGCTCCGTTGTTCCTCTTCGCCGGAACGATCTACGAAGATCCCGCGGCGGGTAAGGTCGTGCCGAAGGTCGAGGTGCGCCTCCTCGGTGCGGACGGCAAGGGAATATCGACGTACACCGACGTGAACGGGAACTTCTTCTTCCGCGGCACCGCCGGCACCTTCGTGTCGCCCGCGATCGCGGGCGTGCGCAACGCCGCCACCGCGCATTCGATGACGAACAAGATCAACGACGGCAACTGCAACCAGTGCCACGGCATGACGCGCCCGCCTCGATCTCTAGAGGAGCGTGACCGGCACGCCGAGGTGCTCCGCCTCGCGCACGACGGTCGAGAGGCCCTCGACGCGTGACGCATGGACGAGCTCGTCGGCGGCGCCGATCCAGCCGAGCGTCTCGCGTCGCGGCGTCGTGCCGAGGAAGCGGACGTCGAGCTGCCACGCGCGCGCGAGCCGCTCGAGGCGGGCGCGCTCCGGCCCGTCGCCGAGGACGACGAGGACGCGCTCGTCCGCGCGTTCCGTGTCGCTCGCTCGCGACGTAGTCGATGACCTTGTCGACGCGCTTGCTCGGCGACGAGGCGGCCCGCGCAGACGTAGAGCCGGCGATCCGGCGACGGCGCTGCGCTTCGCGCGCGCGTCGTCGCGCACGTCGAGCATGTCGAGCGGGCTCGGAGCGATCATCGCGATCGCGCGAAGCGCACGCGCGTCGTCTTCGTCGAGAGAGCGCCTCGAGCGTGCTCGAGAAGCGCCTCCGAGACGAAGCGCCAGCGCGTCGCGCGTCGCGACGAGCGCGCGGACGATGCGCGCACGCGACGCGCCGGGGCAGGCTGCGTGAGGAGCCGGACGTCTCCGCCGTGCGAGACGACCTCGAGCTCGACGTGCCGTCTCGGGCGCCGGCGAGCGCGATCGGGAACGCCGACGGCACGCACCAGTGCGCGACGACGCGGTCGGGCCGCGCGCGACGGAGCTCCGCCGCGGCTCGCGCGATCCAGGCGCATGCCTCGAGCGACGCGCGAGGGCTGCTCGCGGATGCGCGTCGGCGGCGCCGGGCCAGCCGAACGCGCCGCCAGGCGCGGGGCGGACGACCGTGACCTCGTGGCCCGACGCGCTCGAGCTCGTGCGACCTCCGTCTCGACGAAGTGCCCGGACGGGTCCCCGTCGTGGGACGGGTAGCTCGTCGTGACGACGGCGATGCGCATCGAAGGCGCCGTCTCTTTACGCTCGAAAGAGACCGTTCCCGGAATGCGCGTGCTCAGGACTCTTCAGCGATCCATGCAAGGCAGCCGTATGTGCATGGGCGTCAAGCAGGGGCCGAATCCTCTACCTGACCGAGGACCCGGCGCTCCTCGAGAAGCAGCTCGGCGGCGAGGACATCGCCGTTCGACTCGCGAGAACGAGCCGCCGCTCATCGACAACATCTCGACCGACGAGCTCACGCCCGGCTGGGTTTGCTACTACTACGACGAGACGCTCGCGCGCTACTGCCTGGTCGGCCTGCGCGGCGGCGAGGTCGAGCAAGGACGCGATCAAGAGCGGCGGCTTCGGCGTCATCGTCAGCGGCATCTCGAAGGGCTGCGGCTCGAGTCGCGCGAGACGGCGCCGTACTGCGAGCTCAAGGCGGGCGTCCAGCTCGTCATCGCGAAGAGCATCGAGAAGATCTACGGGCAGAACTGCCAGAACATCGGCCTGCTCACGTCGACCGACTTCGGCCTCGTCGAGCGCATCGAGCGCGGCGAGGAGATCCCGATCGAGCGAGTTCACGCAAGGGCCTCGATCCGATCAGCGCCGTCGATCGTCGAGCACGGCGGGCTCTTCGCCTACAACCGGCGCGCCTCGCGGGCGAGGTCACGCCGCCGGCGATCACGACGCCCGCGCGGCCGATGACGCTCTGCGAGAAGATCATCGCCGCGCACGTCGATCGTCGACGCGAAGACCGGCACGCTCGGCGTCCCCGCGGTGAAGCCGGGCGACGCGCTCTTCGCGCGCACCGACGTGCGCTTCTCGCACGAGTACGTGACGCCGATGGCCGAGTCGCTCTTCGTCGCCGAGCTGGGCAAGGACGCGACGGTCGACCGAGCCCGAGAGCGTCTTCGCGTTCCGCGATCACCTCACGTTCCTCGACCAGCGTGATGCCCGAGGCGCACCGCGAGATGGGCCTGCGGAGCAGGCCGACGACGCTCGCGACGGTGCAGGAGGCGCTTCACGAAGCAGCAGGGCATCAAGCTCTACGGCGAGGTCGCACCGCGACGGGAAGCTCGTCGGCTCCGAGGCCATCTGCCACAACAAGGTGATCGAGGAGCTCGCGCTGCCGGGCCAGCTCGTCACCGGCACCGACTCGCACACGTGCATGGCGGGCGCGCTCGGCTGCTTCGCGTTCGGCGTCGGCTCGACCGACATGGCGAACGCCTGGTTCACGAAGGACGTTCGCGTCGCCGTGCCCGAGACCGTGCGCTTCGTCCTGCACGGGCACGCTGCCGCGCGGGCGTCTCGCGCGAAGGACGTGATGCTCCACATCCTGAGCGCAGCCGTTCTTGAAGACGCGGCGAGGGCATCGGCAAGGTGCTCGAGTTCGCGGGCGAGGGCGTCGCTGCGATGCCGCTCGACGAGCGCGCGACGCTCACGAACATGGCGGTCGAGGCCGGCGGCTTCACCGGCATCATCGAGGCCGACGAGGTCGTCGTCGACTACCTCGTGAAGCAGCGCGGCCTCGACGCCGACGACGTGCGCGCAGCGCATCGTGCAGGCGACCCGGCGCGACGTACGTCGGCGACGTTCGAGATCGATCTCGGCGACGATCGAGCCGATGGTCGCGACGCCCGGCGATCCGCGCAACGGCGTTCCGCTCGACGAGCTCGGCGACCGGGCGGCGACGTGAAGATCGACATCGCCTACGGCGGCTCGTGCACCGGCGGCAAGAAGGCCGACATGGACATGTACGCCGACGGTCCTCGCGGCGCGCGGTCGAGCAGGGCAAGCGCGTCGCCGACGGCGTGCACCTCTACATCCAGTTCGGCTCGCAGAACATCCGCCGCTACGCCGAGACGAAGGGCTACATCGAGATCTTCGCGAAGGCGGGCGCCGAGCTCATCGATCCGTCGTGCGGCGCGTGCATCAAGGCCGGGCCCGGGCGTCAGCGACTCGCCGGAGCAGGTCACCGTCAGCGCGATCAACCGCAACTTCCCGGGCCGCAGCGGCCCGGGCAAGGTCTACCTCGCGAGCCCGCTCGTCGTCGCCGCGAGCGCCATCGCGGGACGCATCGTCGGCACCGGACGCGATCTGACGTCTCCTGCTAGATTTGGATCGATGAGGAGCGTGCGCTTGGCGGCCGCGATCGCCTCTGCGTCGGCGTTGGCCGTCGCCGTCGCATGCGGCTCCTTCGGCGAAGAGGACCCGGTTCCGTCCTCGGACGGAGGCGAAGAGGCGGCGGTCGAAGCCGCGACGGATGCGCCGCTCGACGTCGCTGCGGTCGATGCCGCGATGTACCCGCTATGTCCGCCGCCCGCGTTCAACGGAGCGTGCATCGCGAATCTCCCGGCGTGCCCTCAGCGCAAGCTCGCCGAACAAACCCTCGAAGCCTTCGTCTTCGACATCGCGACGGATCGGTCGTCCGTCTACTGGGTCGACCAGATCGCGGGCGGCATGCTCCAGGACCCCTACAACGGCGAAGGGCAAGGGCGGATCCATCGCATCGCGAAGGGCGGCGGTCCGGAGGCGCTCATCGCGCGCGCGCAGAACCAGCCGCGTGCGATCACGGTGGACGACACGTACGTCTACTGGCCGACGCGGAACAAGGCGACCTCGACGACGACCCTCTGGCGGCTCCGGAAGGACGCGCCCGCGTGCGACCCGACGTGTGCCGACCCGGAGTCGATCGGCACGCACGTCGGCGGCGACATCGCGCGACTCGCGCACAACGGGACCGTCCTCCTTGCTCAAGACATGGCCGGTGGCCGCGTCCTTCGACACACGGGCGCGGCGTTCGTCGAGATCCTCGCGAGCTCGGACTTGCCGAATTTCGCCGCCACGCGCGACTACGTCTTCGCCGGCGCGCCGCAGACGAGCGTCGTCGGCCGAGCATCCCTCGTCGTCAACGATCGGCGCGACGGCTGGTATCTCCTTCCCGACGCCGGACCGACGGTCGCACCTGGCGCCGTGCAGCTCGCAAGCGACTGCACGTCGGTCTACGTCCTGCGCGACAACGAGACGCTGAGGCGCGTCCCGGTGGGCGACGCCGCGACGTTCGGGGCCGGCGCCATTCCCGGCGTCGTCGGGGCCACGCGGGCCGCCGCCGACACGAGGTACCTCTGGATCTCCACGTACAACGCCGGCGGCATCTACGCCTACAATCGCAACAGCGGCACGACGACGAAAGTGGCGAGCGGAAACTTCTGGACGGTCGCGGTCGACGACGACGGCGTCTACTTCGGGGAGCACGCTCAGGGCCTCCATGGCGCCCTCTTCGTCCTCGACAAGACGCAATGACGCGGAGCGAAGCGTTGCTGCGGTGCACAAGCATGCGCCGATCTCGCACCGCAACATGACGTTCGTTGCGCTGCACAAAGCAGCGATCGTCGTGAACGCCGAGTGACCCGCGCGGCGAAAGCCCACGATTCGTGCGCCGCTACGAGGCGCCGCTTTTGCTCTGCACCATGGACCGCCCGACGGAGCGCCCGCCCGCCGCGCGTCACGAGCCCAGCCGTTGTTGCACCGCACCATTCCGTTCATCGCCCTCACCGCCCTCGCCGTGGGATGCGTTCCCGCGCCGCGCGCGCCGATCGATCTCGACCGCGCGGAGACGCGGGTCGTCCACTTCGCGCTCGAAGGCCCGCGCAGCACCATCTGCCCCGGTCAGCCCACGAAGATGCACGTCGTGCTCGACGCCGTGCTCGACGGCGATCAGACGACGACGCGCCTCGTTCCATACCGACACGAGATCGACGACTGGATCTTCGACATGCGGCAGCTCCACGTGTCGAGCTCGCAGGGGACGTTCGACCAACGAGGAAGTCTTCCATCCGAACCCCGACGTCATCGGTCCGTGCAGACCGGGTTCGTCCTCTATGCGCGCGCTCCGCGCGGCCCGGCGTTCGCCGTTCGCTTTCCTCCCAGCTACGAGTGCACCGCGGGGCTCGGTGAGTCGGGACGCGACGGCGTCGCCGGGACGAGCTGGAGCCGACGCTCTCGCGAGCGACCCGTCGAAGACATCGGATCGTCTCGTCACCTTCCCGCCGCGGGCGGTCGCCAAGGCGGAGCGGGCGGGATCGGAGCGCCCGGGCCGCGCTTCAGCGTGTACGTGACGTGGGTTCGAACGCCCGACTACACGAAGCTCCTCGCGGCCCGCAGCGAAGGCGATGTCGATCGCGTCGTCCTCGTGGCTCCGGGTACGCCGCTCTCGATCCTGGCGCGCGGCGGCTCGGGCGGGCGCGGCGGCATCGGCGGCGACGGCGCGAAGGCGCTCGGCGCGAGTCTGCCCGGCGGCGTCGGTGGGCGAAGGCGGAGCCGGTGGACAAGGCGGATCGGGTGGCGAAGTCGATGTCTACTTCGACGAACGCTTCGCGACATCGAACGCATGATCGTGACCGACGTCCGCGGCGGCGACGGTGGGGCAGGTGGCACCGGCGGCGACGGCGGCGTCGGTGCGTTCGGCGATGCGGTCTACGACCGTCGCGGGCGCATCGTCGGCTACAGGCCGACGGGACCCGCGGGACCGCCGGGAATGTCACGGCCCGCGAGGAAAACGAGGCGTGCCCGGCAAGGCGCGCATCGTTCGCGCCGCGTCGCGCGAGGTGGTCGCCAAGTTCGACGGGTCTCGGCGCGATCGTTCCGTACTAGTCGTCCCCGAGCGCACTGGGACGAGTCCGCGTGAGCGAACGGATTCAAGGCGAACTCCCGCGTCGTGCTCGAGTACATGCTCCACGACGACGCGGGAAATCTCCTCGACGCGAGCAGCACCGAGGGCGGCGAGCCGATCGTCTACGTCCACGGCTACGGCATGATCGTGCCGGGGCTCGAGGCCGCGCTCGCCGGTCTTGTCGCGGGCGATCAGAAGGAGGTCTCCGTCGACCCGGCGGAGGGCTTCGGCGAGAGCGACCCGGAGCTCATCCTCGAGGTCGATCGCAGCGACTTCCCCCGTCCCGACCGAGTGAAGCCGCGGCGACGAGCTGATCGCCGAGTCGTCCGACGGCGACGAGGCGACGATGCGCGTGGTCGAGGTCAAAGGCGACACCGTCGTCGTCGACGCCAACCATCCGCTCGCCGGAAAGAAGCTCCGCTATGCCGTGCGGGTTCGCGAGGTACGCCCCGCTTCCGACCAGGAAATCGCCGCGGCCGCGGCCGCATTCGACGAAGCGGATGCGCCCGACGCGGAAAAGCCCGACGACAACCTCGTCCAGCTCCGCCCCGAAGAAACCTGACGCGCTTCGTGACCCCCGACGGGGGGAGCAGCTTGCGCCGGGGGGCGTTGCCGACTAGGCATAGGCCCCGATGACGCCAGAAGAACGTGAATCCTTGGACCTTCGACACGCGCGTTCGCGAGCGCAACATGAAGTCGGGCGCCCTGACCGACAAGGACGTCGAGAAGTACCTCTCGCAGCTTCCCGACCTGGCGGAGCAGGCGGAGACCTTCGGCACGTCGCAGCCCGCCCTCGACGAAGGCGACATCGACGACGAGGACGACGAGGAGCCCGGTGGTGGCGCAGGCGGCCGGTACAGAGAACGGCGATGGTGCCCTCGCCTGACACGAACGGCGATGCGGACGCGGCGGATCAAGAGGATCCGCTGCCGAGCATCGACTTCGCGACGTTCATCCTGTCGCTGAGCCACTCGGCTCTGATGCACCTCGGCGAAGCACCGCACCCGGAGACCGACAAGGTCGCAGGCGAACCTCCCGCTCGCGAAGCAAAACATCGATCTTGCTCGGTCTGCTCGAAGAGAAGACGAAAGGAAACCTCACCGGGGACGAGGAGCGTCTCCTTGCGCAGGTGCTCTTCGACCTTAGGATGCGCTACGTGGAGCGCTCGAAGGAGCGCTCCGAAGTAGACGAGCACTCATCGGTCGTTCTGCAGTGAAGCGGTGTCGTCGTTCGTCGTTCCTCGCGCTTCTCGTTCCTGTCGTTGGGCGGCTGCGATCGATCGCAAGACCGACGCGCAGAAGAGGACGGACCTCCCTCCGGCGCGACCCGTACCGATCGCGAGCGCCGGGCCGCTCCTCCTGCGGCTCGAATCGCGAATCCTCGGCCGTCGCCCGACGTGAAGATGGGCGCCGCTCAGCTTCGCGCCCGTCGCGAAGAGCGCCGATCCGAGCGTCGTCACGATCTACACGGTCGGCGAGGAGAGAAGGTCGCGGAGCCTCTTCGGTCGCAAGGCGCGGGCCGCACGGCGAAGGGCCTCGGCACCGGGTTCATCGTCCACAAGGACGGCGTCATCGTCACGAACAACCACGTCATCGAGGGCGCGGACGAGATCCTCGTGCAGCTCTCGGACGAGCGGCGCTATCCCGGCAAGGTCGCCGGGTCGCGATCCGCGGACCGACATCGCGGTCGTGAAGATCGAAGGCGCGCAAGGATCTCGCCGGCGATCGCGCTCGGCGACTCGGACGGCCTCGAGGTCGGCGACTGGGTCGTCGCGATCGGAAATCCGTTCGGCCTCTCGCACACCGTCAGCGCGGGCATCGTGAGCGCGAAGGGCCGCGGACGGCAATACGTGGC
>CAVVCN010000002.1:0-318655 GCA_963746765.1 uncultured Actinomycetes bacterium | reverse complement strand
CGGCCGCAAGCGTTCGACAAAGGTTGAAAGTGTTTATCAGACACAAAGTCTCGTCCCTCGTCTCGCTCCGGCGGCGCTTGCTGGGACGGCCGCGCTGGTCGGCGGGACGGCGCTGCCGTTCTATCCCACCGGCTGGGCTCCCGCGCTCGCCGCCGCGGCCGCCTTCGCGGCGTTCCGCTCGCCCCGCGCCGGGCTCGCGCTTGCGCTCGCGGCGCCCGTGCTGCCGCTCGGCAACCACGCCCTCGGGCTGGCGCTGCTGTACGGCGTGCTCGCGCTCGCGTGGCTCGTTCTCTCGTGGCGCGACGCGCGCTGGGGGCTCGCGTTCCTCGCCGGGCCCGCGCTCGCCGCAGTCGGCATGCTGGCGCTCGTCCCGCTGGCGGTGGCCGGAGCCCTCGGCCCCGTCCGCAGAGCCGCCCACGTCCTTGCGGGTGTCGCCGTCGCAGTCGTCGTTGCCGGGCTTCGCGGGAACGAGCTTCCGCTCGCGCCAGCGCACGGTGACCTCGCTCGACCTCGACGGTGCGGAGAGCGCAGCCGGTGCCGCCCGCACGCTCGTCGAAGCCGTTCCACCGGGCCTGGCGCTCGCGGCAGCCGGGCTCGCCGCCGTCGCCGCTGCGATCCCGTACGCGCGCACACCCTGGCGGATCGCCGGCGTCGGCATCACGATGCTCGCCGTCACGCTGCTGCTCGTTCCGGCCGCGCCCGCGGCGCCGCTCGTGCTCGCCGCCTGGCTCACCGTCGCGGTGCTGGCCTTGAAGTCCGCGCGTTAGACTCGTGCCCCGGGGGCATCATCCCCTACCGCCATGAGTGTCCTCCGGAGCATCGAGCAGAAGATCGAAGGCCTCTTCGAGGGGATGTTCGGCCGCGCCTTCCGCACGCACGTGCAGCCCGTGGAGCTGGCGCGCAAGCTCGCGAAGGAGATGGACGAGCACCGGACGATCTCCGTCTCGCGCGTCTACGTCCCGAACGAGTATTCGGTCTACCTCTCCGAGGCCGACCGCGAACAGTTCACCGGCTACGAGGGCTCCCTCGTCGGCGAGCTCCAGGATCACCTGACCGAGCACGCGCGCCGTGAGAGCTACGCGATGCTGACACCGCCCCGCGTGCTGATGCTGACCGACGCCGACCTCTCGATCGGCGAGTTCGGGATCGCGACGCGGATGGTCCAGCCGGAGGGCAAGCGCGGGCCGCAGCTCGACGAGCCCGACGCCCAGGTCGAGCCCGGCGCGACGATGATCTACAAGGCGAAGCCGCCGCAGCCGACCGAGGCGGTCTCGCCCGCCGAGCTCGGGCTCGAGGACGAGACCTTCTCGCTGACGATGAACCGGCGCACGCACGCGCTCGAGGGCGGCAAGGTCGTGCTCGGCCGCTCGAAGGACAGCGACATCCAGGTCGAGGACGCGAACGTCTCGCGCCGCCATGCCGAACTGCGCCGCGAGGGCGGTGGCTGGTGGCTCGTCGACCTCGACTCGACCAACGGCACCGAGCTGAACGGCAAGCGCGTCAAGCGGTCGAAGCTGGACGAAGGGGACACGATCACCCTGGGCGCGACCGACCTCGTCTTCGGCAAGCGGAAGGTCGGCGCTTGAACATCGCCGTCGACGAGGCGCTCCTCGCGCTCAAGATCGGCTTCATCGTCCTGCTCTACCTCTTCATCTGGCGGATCGTGCGCAGCGCCAGCCGCGACCTCCGCACCGGCCCGGCCCAGGAGAGCGTGATCATCGCCCCCGGCGAAGCCGCGAGCCTCGGCCTCCCCTCGGCGAAGAAGGCGAAGCTCGTCGTGCTCAAGAGCCCGGCGCTCGACGCGGGCGAGGAGGTGCCCGTCGACACGCTCCCCGTCGCGATCGGGCGCGGCGGCCAGAACGAGATCCCGCTCGAGGGCGACGAGTTCGCGTCTGCGCAGCACGCCCGCTTCGAGTCGAAGCGCGACGGGCTCTGGGTCGAGGACATCGGCTCGACGAACGGCACGTTCGTCAACGGCGCCCGCGTGACGACGCCGCGGCGGCTCGCCAAGGGCGACGTCGTCCGCGTCGGCCAGACCGACTTCAGGGTCGAGGTCTGATGCTGGGCGGCTTCACCGGCGTGACCGATCCCGGCAGGCGCCGCCGCCGGAACGAGGATGCCTACGTCGCCGAGCCGCCGCTCTTCGCGATCGCGGACGGGATGGGCGGCGCGCAGGCAGGCGAGGTCGCGTCCGGGCTCGCCGCCGCCGTGCTCGAGGAGGCGACCGGCGACGACCGCGGCGAGGAGCGGGTGGCCGCGCTGATCCAGGAGGCGAACCGGCGGGTCTTCCAGCGTTCGAACGAGGACGCAGCCACGTCGGGGATGGGGACGACGATGACGGTCGCGCTCGTCGACAACGCGGGCGGCACGATCGCATTCGGCCACGTCGGCGACTCGCGCGCCTACCGCATCCGCGGCGGCGAGCTGGAGCAGCTGACCGACGACCACTCGCTCGTCGGCGAGCTCGTACGCAGCGGCAGGCTCTCGCCGGAGGAGGCTGAGTCACACCCGCAGCGCTCGGTGATCACGCGCGCGCTCGGCACCGAACCGGACGTCGACGTCGACACCTTCACGGTCGAGGCCGAGTCGGACGACATCTATCTGCTCTGCTCGGACGGGCTCACCGACATGGTCTCGCAGCGAGACATCCTCGCCGCCGTCGCGGCGAGCGCGGATCTCGACGACGCGGCCCGTGCGCTCGTGGGCGCCGCCAACGCCGGCGGCGGCGAGGACAACATCACCGTCGTCCTCTTCGAGATCGACGGTAAGGAGCGCTCCGGCGACACCGCTCGGATGCCTGCGGCGGCCGCGGCCGACCCCGAGCCAGAGGACGACGACGAGGACACGCTCTCGCCGCTCGACGCCGTGCCCGCAGTCGACACGGCCGTGATCCCGGCAGCGGTGATCGAAGAGCACCTACACCAGGTCGAGACCGAGCAGCCGCCGCGCGCCGAGCCGCGCCGCCGGATCCTGCCGCTCGTGCTGCTGATCGTGATCCTCGTCGCGCTCGTCGCGCTGGCCGTCTGGGGGCTGACGCGCTGAGCTTTCGCAACCGTGAGCTGCTGAACCTGATCGCCGTGGGCCTGCTCACGGCGATCGGCTTTGCAAGCGTCTACATCGCCGGCTCCGAGCCCTCGGAGGTCGATGCCGGCTCGCTCACGTACGCCGGGATCTTCATGGCGCTCTACCTCGCGGCGCACGTCGTCGTCCGCTACGCCGGCGCCGTACGCCGACCCGTTGCTGCTGCCGCTCGCGGCGCTGCTCTCGGCGATCGGCGTGACGCTGATCTACCGGCTCGAGCCCGACGACGCCTTCCGCCAGGGCCTCTGGATCGTGATCGGCGTCGTCCTCTTCGCACTGACGCTGATCGCCTTGCGCCGCGACTACCGCATCCTCGAGCAGTACAAGTACCTGTTCGGAATCGGGGCGATCGTCCTGCTCATGTTGCCGGCGCTGCCGGGCTTCGGCCAGACGATCAACGGCGCCCGGCTCTGGGTGCAGGTCGGCTCGTTCCAGTTCCAGCCGGGCGAGCTGGCCAAGATCTTCCTGATCGTCTTCCTCGCCGGCTACCTGCGCGACAAGCGCGAGGTGCTGGCGCAGGGCCGGCTGAAGGACTTCGGGCCGCTGCTCCTGATCTGGGGCGGCGCCATGCTCGTCCTCGTCCAGACGAACGACCTCGGCAGCGCCCTGCTCTAGTTCGGGATCTTCCTGGCGATGCTCTACGTCGCCACCGGCCGCGCCGCCTACGCGCTCGCGGGGCTGGCGCTCTTCGTCGGCGGCGCCGCCTTCGTCTACCGCTACGTCGGGCACGTGCAGGAGCGCGTCACGATCTGGCTCGACCCCTGGACCGAGGATCCCGTCTTCTGCGCGCAGACGGGCGAGCTCGCCCTTCGTCAGGACTGCGGCTCTTCCAGCTCGTCAAGAGCCTCTACTCGATCGGCAACGGCGGCTTCGGCGGCACGGGCCTCGGCAAGGGCACGTTCACGTCCACGAGCGGCGACCCGATCATCCCCTACCTCAACACGGACTTCATCTACTCCGCGATCGCCCAGGAGCTCGGCCTCGTCGGCGCCGCGGCGCTGCTGCTCGTCTTCATGCTCTTCGTCGTGCGCGGGTTCCGGGTGGCGCTGCTCGCCGACGACGGCTTCTCGAAGCTGCTCGCCGCCGGACTCACGTTCGGCTTCGCGCTGCAGACGTTCATCATCGTCGGCGGCGTCCTGCGGCTGATCCCGCTGACCGGGATCACGCTGCCGTTCGTCTCCTACGGCGGCTCCAGCGTCGTCGCCAACTTCATGCTGCTCGCGCGGTTGCTGCTCGTCTCGAACCGGGCGAACGCCCAGGCACGGGGACGCCGGTGAACAAGCAGATCACGCGCCTCGCGCTGACCGGTCTCGGCATGGTCGTCGTGCTCGTCGTCGCGACGACGTACTGGCAGGCCTGGGCGGCCGGCGACCTCGCCGACCGGCAGGACAACCAGATCCAGCGCGTCGCGCAGTTCACGATCAAGCGCGGCGAGATCCGCGGCAACGGTGTCACGCTGGGCCACGAACCGGGAGGAGAAGAAGGCAGGACGCACCTTCTTCTTCCGCGACTACCCGACGCGCGGGCTCGCCGCGCACGTCGTCGGCTACTCGACCCAGTCGCGCTTCGCGCACCGGGCTCGAGCGCTCGCTGAACGACTACCTGACCGGCTCGAACGCGAATCTCTCGACCGTGCTCGACACGTTCGTCGACAAGGCGAAGGGCGCGACGATCGAGGGCAACGACGTGCACCTGACGCTCGTCCCGCGCGCGCAGCGGGCGGCCCAGAACGCGCTCGGCAGCCGCTGCGGCGCCGTCGTCGCGCTCGAGTCGACACCGGGCAGGTGCTCGTGATGGCGTCGTCGCCGACCTACGACCCGAACCTGGTCGAGCAGGACTTCGACCAGGTGACGGGTGTCCGCGCCGACTGCAGGCGCCCCGACGCGCTGCTGAACCGCGCCACCGCCGGCCTGTACGCGCCGGGCTCGACCTTCAAGGTCGTGACCGCGGCCGCGGCGCTCGACTCCGGCCGGTACACGCCCGACTCGACGTTCGTCGACCCCGGCTACTGCGAGGTCGTACGGCAAGCGCGTCAACAACTACGACACGACGCGGCCCTTCGGCTCGCTCGACCTGCACAGGCGCTCGTCAACTCGGTCAACTCCGTCTTCTGCAACATCGGCAAGGAGCTCGGCGCGAGGTTCCTCGTCGAGTACATGAAGCGGTTCGGCTTCTACGCGAAGCCGCCGCTCGAGACGCCGTCGAACGAGCGCCGGCGCAGCGGCCTCTACAAGGGCACGGAGCTGTTCGATCCCGCAGGAGGACTCGGAGGTCGATCCCGGGCCGCTTCGCCTTCGGCCAGGAGCGGCTGCTCGTGACGCCGCTGCAGATGGCGATGGTCGCGGCGACGATCGCGAACGACGGCGTCGTGATGGAGCCGCAGGTCGTCGAGCGGATCGTCGCGCCGGACGGCTCGACGTCATCCGGCTCGAGGCCGGACGAGCTCGGCCGCGCGGTCAGCCCGAGACGGCACGTGCGTCGCGGCGATGATGGAGGCGCGGTCGAGGAGGGCACCGGCACCGCGGCGCAGATCTCCGGCGTCCGCGTCGCCGGCAAGACCGGCACCGCCGAGACCGGGATCGCCGGCCTGAACACGACCTGGTTCATCGGCTTCGCCCGGCAGACCCGCCCGGAGGTCGCGATCGCGGTCGTCGTCGAGCAGCAGAACGGCGACCGGCGGCCAGACTCGCGGCCCCGATCGCAAAGACCGTCTTGCAGGCGCTTCTGGGGTCGGCGGCGAACTCCGTAACCTGTCCCTTTATGGCCTCCGGCGACACCATCATCAACACGCTCTTCGACGGGCGCTACCGCATCCTCCGCCAGCTCGGCTCCGGCGGGATGGCGAACGTCTACCTCGCCGAGGACCAGGAGCTCGGCCGGCGCGTCGCGATCAAGATCCTGAACGACCGCCACGCGCGCGACGACCAGTTCGTCGAGCGCTTCCGCCGCGAGGCGAAGAACGCCGCCGGCCTCTCGCACCCGAACATCGTCTCGATCTACGACCGCGGCGAGGCCGAGGGCACCTACTACATCGCGATGGAGTACCTCGAGGGGCGCACGCTCAAGGAGCTCCTCGTCGCGCGCGGCCCGTCGCCGCTCGGGATCGCGATCGAGTACACGCGCCAGATCCTCGCGGCGCTCCGCTTCGCGCACCGCAACGGGATCGTCCACCGCGACATCAAGCCGCACAACGTGATCGTCGACGGCGAGGGCCGCGTCAAGGTGACCGACTTCGGCATCGCGCGCGCCGGCGCCGCAGCCAGATGACCGAGGCCGGCTCGATCATCGGCACCGCGCAGTACCTCTCGCCCGAGCAGGCGCGCGGCGCGCCGGTCGACCAGCGCTCGGACCTCTACTCGACTCGGCATCGTCCTCTACGAGCTGCTCACCGGCACGGTGCCGTTCACCGGCGACACGCCGGTCGAGATCGCGATGAAGCACCTCTCGCAGGTGCCCGAGCCGCCGTCGGCGCACCGGCCCGAGATCCCGCGCGACCTCGACTACGTCGTCACTGCGCGCGCTCGCGAAGGACCCGGCGACCGCTACCAGTCCGCCGAGGAGATGGACTCCGACCTCGCGCGCGTCGCCGCGGGGTCGGCGTCTCCGCCGAGACCGCCGAGGCGGCGACGACGGTGCTGGCGCGGACCGACGTCGGCGAGGCGGCGACGACGATCCGCGCCGCGCGGCGGCCGCGCACGCTACACGCCGCGGCCGCTACTACGACTACGACGACCGCCGCGGCGCCGGTCGATCTGGCCGTGGCTCCTCGGCACACTCCTGGTCGCGCTCGCGCTCGTCGGCGGCTGGTTCGCCTGGCAGGAGCTCCAGGCGCAGCTCAACGCGAACAAGCCGGTCGCGGTCCCGGACGTCGACGGGCCACCGAGCAGCTCGCGATGAGCGCGATCCAAGAGGCGGGCCTCAAGGAGCTCGCCGACGCGGGCGCCCAACGACGAGGGGGAAACCCGGGATCGTGTTCGAGCAGGACCCGCAGCCGGGCGAGCGGATCGAGCGCGGCAACGTCGTCACGATCGTCGTCTCGACGGGCCAGCCGAAGGTGCGGGTGCCGACCGTCGTCGGCGAGAGCCGCGACCGGGCCGTCTCCAGCTGACCGCCGCGGGCCTCGAGCCGAACGTCGTCCCCGTCCACTCGCTCGAGCCGGTCGACACCGTGCTCGCGACGGCGCCGGCCGCAGGCACCGAGGTGCCGTCGGCACGGCCGTCCGCGTCAACGTCTCGAAGGGCCCGAAGCCGATCGCGGTCCCGAACGTCGTCGGGAGCCCGTTCGAGAGCGCCGAGTCGATCCTCCAGGGCGTCGGCTTCGCGGTCGCGCGCCAGAACGTCGAGGACGATGCCGACGCCGGGATCGTCGTCGGCCAGAACCCGGCCGCCGGCACGCAGCAGGGCGAGGGCTCGGTGATCACGCTCCAGGTCTCCGAGGGACCAGGGACGTCGCAGATCCCGGACGTGACGAGCCGACGGAGGCGGACGCGGTCGCACAGCTGCAGCAGGCCGGCTTCGACGCGCAGGTGGTCGAGGAGATCGTCGACGACGACAACCTCGACGACCTCGTGCTCTCGCAGGACCCCGAGGGCGGCTCCGAGGCCGAGCCGGGCACGACGGTCGTGATCGTCGTCGGCCGCTTCGAGCCGCCGCGCCAGAAGACGAATGAGCGTCGCTCGACTGCGGTTCATCCAACCTTCCGCCGCTGGGGGAACTTCCGTCCCCCCCGCCCTGCTCACGGGCCGTGCGGCCCGTGAGCGGCAAGATTCGCGTCGCCGTCGTCACCGGCGGCCGCTCGAGCGAGCACGAGATCTCGCTCGCGTCGGCGCGCTCGGTGCTCGAGGCGCTCGATCCGGAGCGCTACGAGACGACGACGATCGAGATCGGCCGCGACGGCCGCTGGGCGCTCGAGGCGCCAAGTGGCACTGTGTACAAGGCGGGGTCGCGGAGACGCTGCCGGTGCTCGCCGACTCGAAGCCGGCGGAGGCGCTCGGCGCCGTCGACGTCGTCCTGCCGATCCTGCACGGCCCCTTCGGCGAGGACGGCACCGTCCAGGGGCTGCTCGAGCTGGCCGGCGTGCCGTACGTCGGCGCCGGCGTCGCCGCCTCGGCGCTCTGCATGGACAAGGACCTGTTCAAGGCGGTGCTGCGCGACCGCGGCATCCCGGTCGCGCGCAACGTGACGCTGCGGCTCGGCGACGAGGTGCAGAACCCGTTCGGCTACCCCGTCTTCGTCAAGCCCGCGCGGCTCGGCTCGTCGGTCGGGATCTCGAAGGCGCACGACGAGGCGGAGCTCGCGGCCGCCGTCGCGCTCGCGCGCCGACACGACGAGAAGGTGCTCGTCGAGGAGTTCGTCGCCGGCACCGAGGTCGAGTGCGGCGTGCTCGGCAACGTCCGTCCGGCTCCGCTCGCGTCGGTCGTCGGCGAGATCGTCCCGCACGCCGAGTGGTACGACTACGCGGCCAAGTACGACGAGGGCGGCTCGGACATCATCGTCCCCGCCCGGATCCCGGAGGAGACAGCCGCCCGCGTGCAGAGCTCGCCGTCGACTCGTTCATCGCGACCGAGTGCGAGGGCATGGCGCGCGTCGACTTCTTCGTCCGCGAGGGCGGCGAGGTCGTCGTCAACGAGATCAACACGATCCCGGGCTTCACCTCGACGAGCGTCTACGCACGCCTGTTCGAGGCGTCGGGGATCCCGTACGGCGAGCTGCTCGACCGGCTGATCGAGCTCGCGCTCGAGCGCCACGAACGGCGCTCGGGCCTCGAGTACTAGCTCGCTTTCACCTCGTTGACGTGCGCGCTGCCGACGAGCTCGGTGATCCAGACGACGTAGTGGGTCGCGTCGGCGTCGTCGAGCTCCCAGGTCGCGCTCGAACCGACGACCTTGCTCGCGCCGACGGTCTCGAACGGGCCCTCCGCTGAACTGCCGGCCTGGATCTCGGCGGTGAAGCCCGGCGTGTCGGTGGTCACGACGATCCGCTCGGGCCGGCCGTCGACTTCGAGCACGAGCCCGACTCCCGACTTGAACGTGCTCAGCTGCGAGCGGTACGTCTGCGTGCGCCAGAACGTCGACGGATCGCCGTCGGTGGCGAGTCCCGCTTCGTCGTCGTGCTCGCCGTCGCCGCCGTCGGGATCGTAGGCGCCGACTCCGCTCAGCGCGACCGGCTTTCCCGACGCGGCTGCCGGATCGCCGCCGTCGTCGCGGTCGAGGAGGAGAAAGGCGCCGGCGACCGCAGCGAGCAGGAGCAGCCCCAGCAGCAGCGGCCAGACCGGGACGCGGCGCTCGCCGGCCGCGCGCTGCCGCTTCTGCGGCGCGGCGGCCGGGCCGGAACGACCGCCGGCTTGCGCATGATCATCGTCCCCTCGCCGCCCTCCTTCGCGTCGAGCTCGTCCCGGACGGCCTCGAGCTCGGCGACGACCTCGTCCATCGACGCCGGGCGCTCGCGGGCTGTTTGGCGAGCGAGCGCTCGATCAGCGTCGCGAGCCGGATCGGAGCGTCCGGCCGCGCGTCGAGCACGCTCGGAACCGGGTCGTTGACGTGCTTCATCGCGACCGAGAGGAAGTTGTCGCCCGGGTACGGCACGTCGCCCGCGAGGAGCTCGTAGAGGACGACGCCGAACGAGTAGACGTCGGTCTGCGCGTCGACCCGCTCGCCGCGCGCCTGCTCCGGCGCGATGTAGTGGCTCGTCCCGAGCACGGTGCCGGTCTCGCGTCTGGCCGACCGCGTCGAGCGAGCGGACGATCCCGAAGTCGGTCACCTTCGCGCGGCCGTCGCCGTTCAGGAGCACGTTCTGCGGCTTCACGTCGCGGTGAACCAGGCCCTGCGCGTGGGCGAATGCGAGCGCGCGCCCGATCTCGAGCCCGAGCTCGAGCACCCGCCGCACCGGCAGCGGGCCGCCGCGGGCGACGAGCTCCTTCAGGTTCTCGCCGTCGACGAGCTCGAAGACGATGAACTGCTTCCCAGCCTCCTCGCCGCGGTCGATCACCGTGACGATGTTCGGATGCGCGAGCTGCGCGACCGCCCGCGCCTCGCGCCGGAAGCGCTCGACGTACTCCGCATCCTCGCCGTACTGGTCGTGGAGGATCTTCAGCGCCACGTTCCGCTCGAGGAGCGTGTCGAAGGCGCTGACGTCGCGGTGGACCAGCCCCTGCGCGTGCGCGAACGCGAGCGCCCGGCCGACCTCGAGCCCGAGCTCCAGCACCCGCCGCACCGGCAGCGGGCCGCCGCGCTCGACGAGCTCCTTCAGGTTCTCGCCGTCGACGAGCTCGAAGACGATGAACTGCTTGCCGTCCTCCTCGCCGCGGTCGATCACGGTGACGATGTTCGGGTGCGAGAGCTGCGCGACCGCGCGCGCCTCGCGCCGGAAGCGCTCGACGTACTCCGCGTCCTCGCCGTACTGGTCGTGCAGGATCTTCAGCGCCACGTGCCGCTCGAGCAGCGTGTCGAAAGCGCAGTAGACGGTCGACATCCCGCCCGTGCCGACGGTCTCCTTCAGCTCGTACCGGTCCGCGATCACCTGGCCCACAGCCACGACGTACCGTTCCCGCCGCCCGAAAACCTACGCCAGCACGTGGCGCGAGCGCGTCTTCCCAGGCGCCGAGCGCCTCGTCCAGCTCGGCGTCGGTGAGCACGAGCGGGCAGAGCACGCGGATCGCGTTTCCGTGCACGCCGGCCTTCAGCAGCAGCAGGCCGCGCTGCATCGACGCGTCGATCGACGGCCTGAGCGAGCTTCGGCGCCGGCTGCTTCGTCGCGCGGTCCTCGACGAGCTCGATCGCGAGCATCGCGCCGACGCCGCGCACGTCGCCGATCGCGGCGAAGCGCTCCTGCCAGCCGAGCATCCGTGCGCGCATCGTCTCGCCGATCTGGACGGCGCGCTCGCAGAGGTTCTCCTCCTCGATCACGTCGAGGACGGCGAGCGCGGCCGCCTGGGCGACCGGGTTGCCGACGTAGGTGCCGCCGACGGCGCCGTCGTGCGCGGCGTCGACGATCTCCGCCTTGCCGAGCACGCCCGAGAGCGGCAGCCCGCCGGCGATCGACTTCGCGACCGTGATCAGGTCGGGCTCGACGCCGGAGTGCTCGATCGCGAAGAGCTTGCCGGTGCGCCGAAGCCGGTCTGCACCTCGTCGGCGATCAGGCAGATGCCGTGCTCGTCGCAGATCGCGCGCAGCCCCTCGAGGAACTCCTTCGGCGCGGGCAGGAAGCCGGCCTCGCCCTGGACCGGCTCGACGATGATCGCCGCCACCTGCTCGGCCGCGACCTGCGTCGAGAACAGCTGCCGCAGCTCGGCGAGCGCGGTCTCGGTGTCGGGGCCGCGGTAGTCGGACGGGAACGGCGCGCGGTAGACCTCCGGCGCCAGCGGGCCCATCCCGAGCTTGTACGGATGCGGCCGCGACGTCAGCGTCATCGAGAGCAGCGTGCGGCCGTGGAAGGCGCCCTCGAACGCGATCACGGCGGGCCGCTTCGTCGCGAGGCGCGCGAACTTGACCGCGTTCTCGACCGCCTCGGTGCCGGCGTTGAAGAACGCCGCCTTCGCCGGGCCGCGGAACGGTGCCCGCGCGAGCAGCCGCTCGGCCAGCTCGACGTACGGCTCGTACGGGACGACCGTGAAGTCGGTGTGCGCGAAGCGCGAGAGCTGCTCGGTGGCGGCCTCGACGACGCGGGGATGCGCGTGGCCGGTGTTGAGGCAGCCGACGCCGCCGGTGAAGTCGATGAAGGTGTTGCCGTCGACGTCGGTGAGCGTGGCGCCGCGGCCCTCGTGCGCGACGATCGGCAGCACGATCGACTTCGCGTTCGCGATCACGCGCTGCTTCCGCTCGAGGATCGCCTGCGAGCGGGGGCCGGGAATCGCGGTGCGGATGTCGATCGTCTTCGTCGTCGCCATGGTCGGAGCAGCGTAGCTGCGCACCATAGAGTCTCGGCGCGATGGACGTGCCCGATCTCGACCCCGATCCGCTGCGCCAGTTCGAGCGCTGGTTCGCGGACGCCGCCGCGGCCGTGGACGTGCCGGAGGCGATGGCGCTCGCGACCGCGACGCCGGACGGGCGCCCGTCGGCGCGGATGGTGCTGCTGAAGGGCGCCGACGAGCGCGGCTTCGCCTTCTTCACCAACTACGAGAGCCGGAAGGGCGGCGAGCTCGCCGACAACCCGCACGCGGCGCTCCTCTTCCACTGGCAGCCGCTCGGGCGGCAGGTGCGGATCGAGGGCCGGGTCGAGCGGGTGGACGCCGAGGAGTCGGAGGCGTACTTCCGCACGAGGCCGCTCGGCAGCCGCCTGGCGGCCTGGGCATCGCCGCAGAGCCGGCCGCTCGCCGACCGGGCCGAGCTGGAGCGCCTCTACGCGGATGCGGTCGAGCGCTTCGGCGAGGACGTGCCGCTGCCGCCGCACTGGGGCGGTTTCCGGCTCGTCCCGGACGCGTACGAGTTCTGGCAGCACGGCGACGACCGCCTGCACGACCGCGTCCGCTACGAGCGCGACGCGACCGGCTGGTCGCGAGCGCGTCTCGCGCCCTAGTCTCGCTTGAAGAGCGAGCGCGCGGTGTCGTGCGCGTCCGTGTCGCGCGCCTGCCAGGCCCGCTCGACGAGGCTGCCGAGGACGTCGCGGATCCCGATCATCCCGAGCAGGTGGTCGCCCTGGACGACCGGCACGTGGCGGATCTTGCGCTCGCCCATCAGCCGGGCCGCGTCGAGGATCTGGACGTCGGCGTCGACCGTGACCGGATCGCGCGTCATCACGTCGCCGACCCGGACCGCGTCGAGATCGGTGCCGTCGCCCGCGAGCGCGAGCACGTCGCGCTCGGTGAAGATGCCGACGAGCTTGCCGGCCTCGCAGACGGCGACCGAGCCGACGCCTTCCTCGAGCATCCGCAGCACCGCCAGGCGCGCCGAGTCGCCCGGCTCGACCGTCACGACACGCGTCCTCATCACGTCGCCGATCGCCATTGGGCCGCGAGTGTAACGCGTGTTACGAGGCCGGTGCCAACGCGCCGGGCGTGTAGATCGCCGAGCGGGTTCCAGAGCAGGTAGCCGCGGGCGCCCATCAGCCGAGCCGCCTCGATCTGGGCCTTCACGTCGGCGAGCCCGTACGTCGCGGCCGTAGGAGAAGTCCTGCAGCCACGGGATCAGCTCCGCCTTGCCCTGCTTCAGCTCGCGCCGGAAGTCGGCGAGCGACCACTCGACGGTGGCGCCCGGCGACGCGTTCGGATCCTCGAGCCCGTACTCGCCGGCGCCGTAGTGCGACGGATAGACCATCGGGTAGACCGCGTCGACGTACTTCGAGAGCCGCCGCGGGATCTGGCCGATGCCGAGGTCGCGCGTGGCCGAGAGGCCGAAGACGTCGGCCGAGACGCGGACGCCGAGCGGCTTCAGGCGCTGCGTCGCGTAGTGGACGAACTGCGCGATCACCCAGCCGGGCGCCGTCGCCGTCTTCTTCGGGTAGACGATCGAGTCGACGTCGCCGTCGGTCGGGAAGCGGACGTAGTCGAACTGGATCTCGTCGAAGCCGGCGCGCGCGGCGACCTCGGCGATCGAGACGTTGTAGTCCCAGACCCGCTTGTCGTACGGGTTCGTCCAGCCGAGGCCGGCGTGGTTGTGCCAGACGAGCCGTCCGGGTTCTTGATCGCGAGCTCGGGCTTGCCCTCCGAGAGGCGCGGATCCTCGAAGGTGACGACGCGGCCGATCAGGTAGACGCCCTTGCGGTGGACCAGCTTCGCCGCCTCGCGCGGCCGGTAGTACGGCTTGGCGGCGCCGACGGCGGTCGCGAGCGGCACCGCCGACGGGATGAAGCCGATCTCGCCGTTCTCGTCCTTGACGTCGAGCTGGATCGTGTTCATGCCCTCGTCGACCAGCTTCAGGTACTCCGCGAGCTTGCCGTCGAGCGATGCGAGCGCCATCGTCACGTGGATCCCGCGCACCTCGTCCGGGAGCGCGCGCGGCTGCTTCACCGCGACGGGCTTGGCCGCCGGCTTCGCCGCGGGCGTCTCCGTCGCGCCCGCCTTCGCGGCGTGCTCGTCGTCGATGACGAAGCGCGCGCCGAGCGTGGCGGTCGCCGTCACGCCGAGCAGCAGCCCGAATGCGACGCGCGCGGCGCCGCCTGCGGCGTCGGCGTGCCTCCTCACGCCGCGCGCGGAAGCGCTCGTTCGGCTCCATCTGCTCGAACAGCATCGACACGGGGCGGGAACAGTATGTGGAAAACGTCCTTTTTGCAACGGACCCACGTCTCTGAAGGTCCGGCCGGCGGCGCGGGGGACCGTAGAATCCGCGCGTGGTTCTCAGCGACGTGACGATCCGACGGCTGCTCGACGAGGGCAGGATCGAGGTCGAGCCGTACGACGACTCGCTGATGCAGCCGTCGAGCCTGGACGTCCGCGTCGACCGCTACTTCCGCGTCTTTCGCAACTCCCGCTACCCCTTCATCGACGTCAAGCAGGAGCAGGAGGAGCTGACCGAGCTCGTCGAGATCGACGACGAGACGCCGTTCATCCTCCACCCGGGCGAGTTCGTGCTCGGCTCGACGCTCGAGCGGGTGCGGCTGCCCGACGACCTCGTCGCGCGCCTGGAGGGAAAGAGCTCGCTGGGTCGGCTCGGCCTGCTGATCCACTCGACCGCGGGCTTCATCGACCCAGGCTGGGACGGTCACGTCACGCTCGAGCTCTCGAACGTCGCGAACCTCCCGATCACGATCTACCACGGGATGAAGATCGGCCAGCTCTCGTTCGTGCAGCTGACCGAGCCGGCCGAGAAGCCGTACGGATCCGGTGGGCTCGGCTCGAAGTACCAGGGCCAGAAGGGGCCGACACCGAGCCGCTACTGGAAGAACTTCGAGTCGTGAGGATCCTCGTCACCGGCGCGACCGGCTTCGTCGGCCCCGCGGTCGTCCAGCGCCTCGTCGACGACGGTCACACGGTGCGTGTGCTCGAGCACACCGCCGGCTCGAGCACCGAGTTGCCGAGCCAGGAGGCGGTTCCCGGGTCGATGACCGACCCGGAGAGCCTGCGCCGGGCCGTCGACGGACAGGACGTCGTCGTCCACCTCGTCGCGATCCTGAGCGGCAAGCCCGAGGAGTTCCGGACCGTGATGGAGCAGGGGACGCGCGACCTGCTCGCCGCCGTGCGCGAGGCCGGAGTGCGGCGGTTCGTGCTGATGTCGGCGCTCGGGACGACCGAGGAGACGAAGGACGTCGTCCCGTACTACGGCGCGAAGTGGCAGATGGAGCAGGACGTGAAGGCATCCGGGCTCGAGCACGTGATCTTCCGGCCGAGCTTCGTCTTCGGACGCGACGGCGGCGCGCTCGGGCAGTTCAAGAAGATCGCGAAGCTGGCGCCGGTGACGCCGATCGTCGGGCCGGGAACACAACGGATCCAGCCGATCTGGCTCGACGACGTGGCCGCGTACTTCGCGGCTGCGATCGAGAAGCCGGAGGCGGCGAACCGGACGTTCGAGCTCGGCGGGCCGGACGTGGTCACCTGGAACGAGTTCTGGTCGCGGCTGAAGCAGGCGCAGGGCGCGCACTGGCCGAGCGTCCACGTCCCGTTCGGGTTGATGCGGGTGCCGGCCGCGGTGCTGGAGAAGCTGCCGAAGCCGCCGGTGACACGCGACCAGCTGAAGATGCTCGCCGCCGGCGACAACGTCGTCTCGAACTCGGACGCGGTCGACACCTTCGGCGTCCCGCTCGTTCCGCTCGACGAGCAGCTCCGCCGCGCAACGGCAAAGGATTAACAGCCAGAGCCGGGAGCGAAGCGACCCTTCAGGGGTCTGCGCGCCCGGAATCCGCTCCCGCGGATTTCGGGCATGCGACGGCAAGACCGGGAGCGAGCGACCCCTTCAGGGTCTGCGCGCGACGGCAAGAACAGACGAAGGGCCGCTCGATGAGCGGCCCTTCAGTCCTCGGTACCAGCCTGTATTGGCAGAGACGCTTCCTGCCGAAGCGGCGCGTCAGGTGCCGGTGTCGACACCGTCATCCGCGGGCCCCCTACGCTGGCTAGACGATTCCCCTTGCAGGTCCCAGGGGCACGTCCCTACCGGCTGACACCTCCACTGCCCGTACTGGAAATCTCCACTGCCGGACCACCTCCTTTCCGCGGATATCGAGAATGTAGCAGGAGGCCGCGACGTACCACGCGAGCGCCGGCCCGGCCGCGACTAGCCGACCTCGACCTTCACCCAGCCGTCCTCGACCCGGACCGAAAACGTGTCGACGGGCTCATAGGCAGGCAGCGTCAGCGCCCGGCCTGTGGTGATGTCGAAGCGTGAGCCGTGCCGCGGGCAGATCGCGATGCACTCGTCCGGCTCCCACTCGCCCTCGCAGAGCGGCCCGTCGTCGTGCGAGCAGCGATCCTCGATCGCGTAGTAGCTGCCGTCGCAGTTGTAGACCCCGATCGCGAGCGGCCCCGACCAGATGATCTTCACGTGCCCCGGGGGAAGCTCGGCGACCGGGCAGACGTCGACGGCCGCCACTACGCAATCGTCAGGTCGTCGCCCTGCGTCCACTCATCCGGCAGCGGCGTTCCCTTCGACTTGTGCAGCGCCACCTTGAGCACGCCGAGGCCGAGGAGCGCGCACTTGAGCCGAACGGGTGTCAGCGGGATCCCGATCTCCTCGAGCAGCTCCTCCTTCGGCATCCGCGCCACGTCCTCGGCACTGCGCCCGACGACGATCTCCGTCAGCATCGACGTAGCCGCCTGCGAGATCGCACAGCCGCGGCCCTCGAAGCCGACCTCGGAGATCGTCTCGCCCTCGAAGCGGAGCGAGACCGTCACCTCGTCGCCGCAGAGTGGATTCTGGCCCTCCGCCTGCGCGTCGGCAGCGTCGAGCAGCCCGTGCCCGCGCGGGTTCTTGTAGTGGTCGAGGATGACCTCGCGGTACAGCTGGTCGAATTCAGTCACGCAAACACTTGCCTCGCGCGATGCAGGCCGGCGACCAGCCGATCGATCTCCTCCGCGGTCGAGTAGAGATAGAAGCTCGCGCGATTCGTCGCCACGACGCCGAGCTTGCGCATCAGCGGCTGGCAGCAATGGTGTCCGGCGCGAATCGCCACGGCGTTCATGTCGAGGATCTGAGCGATGTCGTGCGGATGGATGTCGTCGACATTGAAGGAGACGATGCCGGCGCGACGACCTGCCGGCGGACCGTACGTGGTCACCCAGGGCAGCTCTGCGAGGGCTTCGAGCGCGTACGCGACGAGCTGATGCTCGTGCTGCTCAATCGCGTCGAACCCGATCCCGTTCAGGTAGTCGATCGCGGCTCCGAACCCGACCGCCTCGGCCATGGGCGCGGTGCCCGCTTCAAACTTGTGCGGCAGCGCGCCCCACGTCGTCGTCTCGTCCCCGACCGCTCGGATCATGTGGCCGCCGAGCAGGAACGGCTCCATCCGCTCGAGCAGCTCAGCGCGACCCCAGAGCGCTCCCGCGCCGCTCGGGCCGCACATCTTGTGGCCCGAAACCGCGAGGAAGTCGCAACCGAGTGCCTGGACATCCAGGGCGCGGTGCGGCGCGGCCTGCGCGGCGTCGCCGACAACGATCGCGCCGCGCTCATGGGCCCACGCCGCAAGCTGCTCGACCGGGTTGTTCGTTCCGAGCGAATTGGAGGTCAGCCCGACCGCGACGACCTTGACGGCATCGCCACCGGCGACCTCGTCGAGCAGGTCCATCCGAAGCTCCCCGCTCTCGTCGAGTGGGAGCATGCGGAACGAGGCCCCGGTCCGATTGGCGATGTACTGCCACGGGACGAAATTCGAGTGGTGCTCGAGCTCGGTGACGAGGACGAGATCGCCCGGGCCCAGCTCGTTCACGCCCCACGAGTAAGCGACGACGTTGATCGCCTCGGTCGCGTTCCGCACGAAGATCACTTCACGCGCGCTGGAGGCGTTCAGCAGCGCGCGCACCTTCTCGCGTGCCCCCTCGAGCTCTTCGGTCGCGCGCTCGCAAGCCGGTAGACGCCCCGATGAACGTTCGCGTACGAGGTCTCGTAGAACCGAGTCATTGCATCGAGCACCTGGCGCGGCTTCTGCGTCGAGGCGGCCGAGTCGAGGAACGCCACCTGCTTGCCGTCCTGGAGGTGATCCAGGTACGGGAAGTCCGCGCGGATCCTCTGCACGTCCAGCTTCTGGGTCGCGGTCACGGCCATGCCGTGAATGGTACGTGTCAGCTCCTAGGGTCCACTTTGCCGTTGCCGTGGGCCCGCTCCGCGATCTCGCGCTCGCGCTCGACGGCCGTCGCCGCGCCGGCGAGCAGCTCGGCGAGCAGCTTCATCCGGCTGCGCTCCGAGGTCAGCTGCAGAAGCCGCTGCTTCAGCTCGGGGGCGAACTCGAAGCCGCCGGCGAGCTCGAACGAGAGCTGCGCCACGTCGAGCCTCGGCTCCTCTACGGTTGAACAACCTGGCAATAGGATACAATTTCAATACAAGGTCAATGGGAATAAGCAAATGGGTTTCGGCAATACGCTTATCAGTTACGGGACAAAACCTCTTTGTAATAACCGATTACGATGGATATGATCCGGAAGTCAACACTGATCGCAATATTGGGAATATCTCTTCGTATGGAATTGATTACCTAAGCTATCCGAAAGCGAAATCGATCATTTTTGGTTTAAATGTGTCATTTTAAAATTGATGAAAATGAATCCGGGCATTTTGTGGAGCTTTGTAAAAGTGAGGAATAATGCAATGGGTTCATCTGGTCAAAAGAAAATAAAAAATTAAACAGATGAAAAAGAAAATATTTAAACTCCTGGTTGTTTTTACGGGCATTGCAATTCTGCATAGCTGTACAAAATTAGAAGAAGAAATACTGGATGAGTCTTCAGTAGTAGGCCTTACCGATAAACAACTTGCTGAAGGAACCATTGCTCCTGTCTATGCAGTCCTTCCGACTATCTTTCAACATACTACCTATTTTGCCCTGCAGGAAATTTCCACCGATGAGGCGATTCTTCCTTATCGCGGTGGTACAGACTGGGGTGATAATGGTATTTATCTCGCGATGCACAAACATGAAACCACAAGTACAGATCCGAATGTGAGGAGTACCTGGGGTTTTATCGTACAGGGTATTTCCCGTGCACTTACAGCAATAGTCTGAATTACCACCAAAACAGATCCAAATGCTCCGCTTTTCCTGGCAGAGGCAAGAGCAATGCGAGCATATCTTTATTTACTGTGCGCTCGATTTGTTTGGATTGGTATTCGTGAAAGAAGACCCGGATGGAATTTCAGAAGTTATACGCGGACAGGAAGCAATTGATTATATCAAAAGTGAATTGCTGGCAATTGAACCATTACTGGATAATACCACCGGTCCCGGTCGTATCACAAAAGCGATGCATGGGGACTACTTGCCAGACTGCATCTGAATGCTGCGGTTTACCGTGACCGTTATGCTTCAACTTTTACATTCCAGAAAGAGGATATGGATAAGGTGGTTGAATATTGCGATAAGATCATTGCATCCGGTCAATATGCTTTGGCTGCTGAATACTTCTCATTATTCAATGATAATAATCATACAAATAAAGAACTGATTTTTGCCGTTGATCAGCGTGCCGATCTGAATGGGCATAATCGTATGGCTTATTTTTCATTATCCGGCGACCAGTTTCCATTACCAGCTTATACAGGTGCTAACGGAACAGATGGCCCGGGTATAACACCAACATTCTACCAAACCTGGGTAACCGCTAATGCGCCTCTTGATCCGGCAAAATGCAGATCCCCGTTTTTATAAAGAAAATCTTATCCATCTATTCAAATGCGAAAGACTCCTGCGTTCCGGCTGCGAATTTTAATATCAACCGTGGCATATTGAGAGGTCAGCAATATGGATTGACTAAGAAGAAATGGTGTGTTTCTGAAATGTGCTGATGGAAGTATGAAAGTAGGTCCAGCTGTTTAATGATACCCGGAGCCGACCAACGCTTCCTGTAAATTTTACCGAAAACATTGATTTTACTGTAGCAGGAAGTGATTACAATACAGGCTACCGGGTTGAAAAATATGAATTCAGCCGTGGCTCAGTTAGTGGAAGAAATTTCGGTGAGCATGATATTGTTATTCTTCGCCTCGCCGATATTTACCTGATGCGTGCTGAAGCAAAATTAGAAGGGGTGATGCTGCTGCAACTGCACTTACCGATGTCAACATAATCCGTGCGGCAAGAACGGCCTCAACTCCTGCCAACGCCCTTGACCGCTATCGATCTCGATCTTTTGTATCGCGAAAGAGGATTTGAGTTTTATTGGGAATGTCTTCGCAGAACTGATATGATTCGTTTTGGCAAATACGAAGGAACCTGGACCGAAAAAACCAATACTGATAAAAACAAAAGAGTGTTCCCTATTCCACAAACGGCTATAGATGGGGCTTCAAATCTTCCGGGTTATCTGGTACAGAATCCGGGATATTAAAAAGTGCAAAGTGTCGGAAATAAAATATAACTTGTAAAATTGCGTTAAGAATTTGTAAGCGCTTAAAAGCTAAACTACCGTTGTTTAAATAGCTGAAACCATCAGGGTCAGCCATTTTAAGCAGCGGTAGTCTTTTTTTACACGTGCTTAAATGCATTTCCCACAAAGGCACAAAGCACACAAAAATCTTTCTTTGTGGACTTTGTGACCCTGTCTGCCGGCAGGCAGGTTTGTGGGAAAAGATACTCACCCCGTATTTTTATTCAAGGGAAAAAACGTAAAATCTTAGTATTATTCTCTTTTAAGGCTGCCGTAATTTCTTCAACTTTATCGAATGCAATTAACATTGGAGCAGCAGTCGGTAATATCCACCAACTTTAATCTTGTAATAAACGCCGTTGCCGGAAGCGGGAAAACGACTACACTGATTGAGTATGCCCGCAGCCGGCCACCAGGACAGTAAAATATTATATCTCGCTTTCAATAAAACGGTAAAAACAGAAGCGCAGCAGAAGTTTGCCGCTACCGGACTTTCTAATGTTCAGGTAGAAACCGCTCACTCACTTGCCTTTGATCGTATCATAAAATACAGCGACTATAAAGTAGTGCAGGGATATAAAAGTTACGAATGGCGCGATTTGTTGGGGATCAATACCGGCGACCTGCACAGCGATTATATTGTTGCCAGCCATGTAAACCGCTTCATCAGTTATTTCTGCAACAGCAATGCTGGTAAAGTACAAGATCTCAATTACGTGAAAGTGGTGAGTGATCAGAAAGCAAAAACATTCGTCAATAATTTTTATAAGCAGATTGAAAAATTTACCCGCGCCGCACTGGCGAAGATGGATAAGAAGGAAATTCCGGTGACCCATGATTTCTATTTAAAGAAATTTCAATTGGGCAACCCGCAATTGGCGTATGATTATATTCTGTTCGATGAGGGTCAGGATGCGAGTGCCGCCATGCTGGAAGTATTTTTACAGCAATCGGCGATCAAAATAATTGTTGGTGATATGCACCAGCAGATCTATGGCTGGCGATATGCCATTAACAGTTTGCAGCAGGTTGATTTTCCGGTATATCCGCTCAGCAACAGTTTTCGCTTTGATGAAGAGGTAGCGCTGGTGGCTAATAAAATACTTGCCTGGAAAAAACATTTACAACAAGAGGCCGGCGTAAAAATTATCGGAGCGGGATCATCCAAACCAGAATCGCATACAAAAGCCACTTTGGGAAGAACCAATCTTGGATTATTGCTCAATGCGATTTCTCAATGGCAACGACAAGGAAATCAGCAAGCTTTATTTCGAAGGGAATATCAATAGTTACACTTTTGCCGACGAAGGGGCTTCCCTGTATGATGTATTGAATTTATACAACGGACAACCTGCTAAAATAAAAGACAAGCTGATTGCCGGCATGAAAAATATGAAGGAATTGGAAGAATATATTCAGAAAACGGAGGACAATAGTCTTTCCATGATCGTAGAAGTCGTAAAGGAATTCGGCAATCGCCTACCCGGATTAATCAGTGAATTAAAAACACATCATACCACAGCCAAAGAAGATGCGGATATGATTTTTAGTACGGTGCATCGCTGTAAAGGAATGGAGTACGATGAGGTAACCTTGTTGAACGATTTCGTCAATGAAGAAAAATTGAAGAAATGGATCGCGCAGTATGGCGAGGAGAAAATCAGCACACATGATAAGAACAGACTGATCGAAGAGGTAAATATATTATATGTGGCCGCTACCCGCGCTAAAAATAAACTGAGCATACCTCCCGAAATCAATCCCCTGCAGACAATTAAATTGGCACCGTCACAAACAGTAAAAATAGATAGTGGTTATCGCAGTGCAGAGCCTTTCGATGATTGGGATCATCGGTACAGGAAATCGCTGTTAAATAAAAAATTGGAACGACGAACGGGGAACCACGGTAAACGATGGACGGAATTGGAAGAAGAACTCGTTGAACGACTGTTTCATGAAGGAACAGGCGTAAAAGAAATTGCAAAAACACTAGAACGCGGTGAGAGTGGCGTGCGGATAAAATTGATGAGTATGGGATTGTTGGAAGCGGGCGATGGGCAGGAGTAGAAGACTACCGTAGGGGAATTATGGTCAAACCACGGTAGGCTTTTTGTAAGATGATGAAAATTAAGAATGAAGAATCAAAAACGAGTGACGAGTCTTTTTATTCTTCAGTCTTCATTTTCAGAATCCCTTCTTAGCTGATTTCAATTTCGGCAACACAAAATCATCCAACGCACTTTTATCGGCGATCATCTTTTCAATATCTTCAATTTTACGCGGAGCGAATATCGACAACAACTCGTAGTCTTTTTCCCTGATAAGAATATCGTCTTCAATTCTCACTGCAATACCCCACCATTTCTTGTCGCAATTACTTCCTTGTGGTATATAGATACCAGGCTCTACCGTAATCACCATATTTTGCTTTCAGCTCATTATAATTGCCGCGGTCGTGCACATCCAAACCAATATGATGAGAACATCCATGCGGATAAAATTTATTCGCTTCGCTGATATCTTTCGCGATTCCCAATTTTACCAGTCCGCTGGTTACCACTTCCCGTGCTGTTGCCTCAATTTCTTTAAAAGTGGTTCCTTCTTTTGCTTTTTTAAATACTGCTTCCTGCGCGTCATATACCAATTGATAGATGGCCCTTTCTTCGGCGGAGAATTTTCCATCTACCGGAATGGTGCGGGTAACATCGGAAGAATAACCATGATAAGCCGCGCCCACATCCATCAGCAGCATGGATGTTCCTACTTTGGTTTTCGTGTTTTCCATATAATGAAGAACACAACCATTTTCTCCCGCTCCAACAATTGAACCATAACCAACTTCTTCGGAACCGTATTTTTTATGTACAAATTCATGTAAACCCTGAATTTCCAATTCCGACATCGCCGGCGTCACCGCCTTCATCACTTCATTCTGACCCATACAGGAAATCTCAACGGCTTTACGAAGCAGGTCCATTTCTTCGGGTGTTTTGATTTCCCGTAATGAAGCAGTTAACTGTCTGTATAATTTATTATCAAACCTGGGTTCTTTAGAATAATCAGCTGGTATCGCCGCTTTCTCTTTGAATTGCTGAACCAGGCTGGCGAAATCGGCACCTTTACCCGTACTTACCGGAATATCTGATGGAATACGATCGAAAATAATTTTGTCAAATGTTGTAAAATCAATGGTGAGTTTTTTAAAATCTTCTCCATTTATAGCAGTAACAATTCCTAGTTTATTCTGGACACCTTCAACGCCCAATCTTCTACCGGTCCATTGCTCAGCCTGCGCGTTTCTTTTTGAACCACCAACAATTCATCGAATGTGCTTCCATCGGCGCCGGTTTGTTTTTCTTTAAAGACCAACAGCATTGAGTGAGGTTCTTTATATCCGGTGAAATAGTAGAGATCGGGATTTTGATGAAAGAGGTATTCCACATCATTTGCGAAGGTCGGGTAGGGGAAGCCATGACTATCACAACTGATTTATCGGGCATTTTTGCACGAAGGGCCGCCCGGCGACCCGCATGAAATTCTTTCGTTAAATAATCCGTTGGCAGATCTTCCTGAGCGAACAAAGAGAATATCGACAATAGAAAAAAACAAGATAACAAGAACTTTCTCATGTGTTTGTGTTTATTGCGATGGGAAGATAATACTATAAACAAATAGACAATCGCCTCGAGCCGCTCGACGGCGCTCTCGGTGAGCTCCTCGCGCGGCCGCGAGACGAGGAGACAGTAGGACTGCTCGGCGCCACGGCCGACGCGACCGCGGAGCTGGTGCAGCTGCGCGAGCCCGAAGCGGTCGGCCTCCTGGACGATCATCACAGACGCGTTCGGCACGTCCACGCCAACCTCAATGACGGTCGTCGCCACCAGCACGTCCGAGTCTCCCTCGAGTCGAAGCCGCGCATCACTTCACTTCTCCGCCGGACGAATTTTCCCGTGGACAAGCCAACGTTGAAGTCGGGGAGCTCGCCGTCCGGAGCTGATCCGCCTCATCTCGGTCGCGCAGGCCCAGCTCGTCTCCGACTCCTCGATCAGCGGGCAGACGACGTAGGCCTGGCGTCCTTCATGGAGCTGGCGCGTGAGCCGCACATACGTCTCGGACGGTCTCGCCTCGCCGATCCAGCTGAAATCAGGCGTGCGGTCCGGCGGCAGGACGGCAAGATCGAGACGTCGAGATCGCCGTCACTCCGTCAGGGCCAGAGTACGGGGGATCGGCGTCGCGGTCACGTGCAGAACGTGTGGGTTCCGGCCGTCGAAGAGCGCGCTGCGCTGGCCGACGCCGAAGCGGTGCTGTTCGTCCACCGACAGCGAAACCGAGCGTTCGGGAAGTGCACGCCTTCCTGATGGATCAGAGCGTGCGTCCCGACGACGAGCGAGGCGTCCCCCCGAGGCGATGAGCTGGCGCGCATGAGCGTGCTCGCGCGCCCGCAGCGAGCTCGTCCAGGAGGACGACCGAGATCCCCAGAGCGCCGCAGAGCGACTCGATCGTCAGGAAGTGCTGCTCGGCGAGCGTCTCGGTGGGCGCCATGAGCGCGGCCTGGCGGCCCGCCTCCACCGCCCGGAGCAGCGCGTAGAGCGCGACGACGGTCTTGCCCGAGCCCACGTCCCCCTGCAGCAGCCGGTGCATCGAGCATGAGCGCGCGAGGTCGGCATCGAGGTCTACGATCGCCGCTCTGCTGGTCGGCGGTGAGCTCGAACGGCAGCGCCGCTCGATATGCGCCGAGCAGCTCGCCGGGCTCGCCGAGCGGCTCCGCGAACGCCTGCTCGCGGGCTCTCGCCGTCCGGGCGAGCGCGAGACGAAGCACGAGGAGCTCGTCGAACGCGAGCCGCTTCCGCCCGCCTCGGCATCGTCGAACGAGCGCGGCCGGTGGAGCGCGAAGAGCGCATCGGAGCGAAGCGGCAGTTTCTCGGTCGCACGAAGCTCGGCGGGAAGCGGGTCGCCGACCGCCCGGACGAGCGGGAGCACCTGCGACCGGAGGTGGCGCAACTTCTTCTGCGAGAGGTCCTGGGTCGCCGGGTAGACCGGCGCGAAGTCGGCGGTCTCCACCTCGTCGTCGAGGTCGTGCGACGAGACCGCGAACCCGAACTTGTTCGCCCTGCCGCGAAGGCGGATCTCCGTCCCCGGCAGGAGCCTCTTCTCGAGCCAGGGCTGGTTGAACCACGTCGCCTTGATCTCCCCGAGTCGTCGGCGACCCGCGCGGTCAGGATCTTGAGGCGTCCGCGGCGCCGGGAGGTGGTCGAGCGGACGACGCACTCGATCGCCGCCTCCTCGTCACCGAAGAGGTCGGAGATGCGCTTCGTCGGCACGGGCTCCTCGTAGCGGCGCGGACGCTGCCAGAGCAGATCCGCGACCGTCTCGATCCCGAGCCGCGCGAGCCGGCGGCGGCACGTGCCGGGCCGACGCCGTCGAGCGTATCGACCGAGCCCCGGAGCCGCTCCGGACGCGGCACGCTCGGCGGCCGCGGCCAGCGATCGGGTGCCTCCAGGCCGGCGAAGCCGGCCTCGGAGCCGGACCGCTGCGTTCGTCCCCTCCAAGGCTCCGACCCACTATAGGACCACGCCCGGCGCCGGCGGCGTCAGACGTCGTCCTGGAACCAGAAAAAGCCCACGGTGCCCGGTCCGGCATGCGTGCTCACGACGGCGCCGAGCGTCGACGTGAACTCGATCTCGGCTTTCGGGCGAACACGCCAGACGAGCTCGCTCAAGATGCCGACCCACTCCGGCGCGTCGGCATGGGCGATCGCGATCCGCAGCCCGGGCCTGTCCTCCGTCGCCTCCGCGAAACGGCGCTCGAACTCGGCGAGCGCCTTCTCGCGTCCGCGCACTCGCGCCACCGCGACGACTTCCCCTTCCTCGATGGCGAGGATGGGACGCACCTTCAGCAGCGAGCCCGCCAGCGCGGCAGCACGCCCGATGCGACCGCCTCGCTGGAGGTACTCGAGCGTCTCGACGGTGAACACCACCCCGCAGTCGCGATAGAACCGCTCGACGAGCGCGCCGATCTCCTCGTCCGTCGTCCCGCGCGTGAGCCGCCGCTGGAGCGCGTGCGCGAGCATCGCGATCGCGAGCGAGGCCGTCTGCGTGTCCACGACGCGCACCTTGTCGCCGACCTCCGCGGCCGCGAGCGCGGCGCTCTGGTGCGTGCCGGACACCTTCGAGGACACGTGCAGGGAGTAGATGCGCTCGTACGACGCGAGCTCCTCGTAGACGCCCACGAAGTCCTGCGGCGTCGGCTGCGAGGTCGCGGGCAGGTCCGGAGACGTACGGAGCCTCTCGAAGAACTCGGCCGGGCCGAGCTCGACGTAGTCGCGGTACGTCTCGTCGCCGAAGCGCACGTAGAGGGGGACGACCCGCATGTTCGGGAACCGCGACGACGCCTCGGGGTAGTCCGAGGTCGAGTCGAGGACGATGGCCGTGTTCTCAGTCGTCAGCTGCATCTCCACTCTCCTTGTTCGCCGCTGCGTGCACCGCTTCGACCAGCGCCTCGACGCCCGCGTCCTTGCGGACGAGCGCGACGCCGGCAATTCTCGCCGCTTCCTGCTCCTCGCGGCCTGCGGACGCGCTCAGGAGGACGACCGAGGCGTCTGGCGCGTGCTCCCGGAGCTCGGCGGCGACCTCTGGGCCGGCGAGATCCGGCAGGCGGTAGTCGACGACGACGACGTCGGCTCGAAGCTCGGCGCACGCCGCAGCCGCGGAAGATCCGCCGGCGATGCTCCCGACCACCACGACGTCGTCTCGGCGCCCGAGCACGAACTCGAGGGCGTCGCGGTACGACGTCGTTGTCCTCGACGAGCAGCAGCCGTACCGGCCCGCGCCGGCCGCTCACTCCGCGACGACGAGCAGTGGGTAGTGCGGCTGCCCGCCCTCGTGCACCTCGACCTCGAGCGTCCGGATGCGAGCGTGCGACCGTCTCGAGCAGCCCCTCGAGGGGTGGCGCGTCCTCGCCCGGTGAGGATCGCGAGCCACGCACGGTCGCCTGCGAGCACACGCTCGACGACCTCGAGCGCGGCTGTCGTCGACGTCGTCCGCCGCGACGACCGCGACACCGTCCACGAGCCCGAGGAAGGCGCCCTTCGTCGATCTCGATCCCGTCGAGCTGGGCCGCGCGCGAGGCGACCGTCACCTCCCCGGTCGCGACCGACGCGAGCACCTCGCGCATGTCCGCCTCGTTCGCTCGGCGTCGTTCGTCGAGACGTAGCGGGACATCGCCGCCAGCCCCGCCTGCACCGAGCTCGACGGCACGACGCGCACGCGCTTCGAGGAGAGGCTCGCTGCCTGCTCGGCGGTGAGGATGACGTTCCCGTTGTTCGGCAGGACGATGACGTCGTCCGCCGGCGTCGCGTCGATGGCGGCGACGACGTCCGCGGTCGAGGGGTTCATCGTCTGGCCGCCCTCGATGACGCGAGTCGCTCCGAGGCTCTCGAAGAGCGGCGGTTGCCGCGTCCCGGGCAGACGGCGACGAGCCCCGTCTCGAGAGTCGGGACCGTTGCCGCCGCTCCCGAGCAGCCGCGCCTCGCGGGTCACGGTCTGGTGGTGCATGTTCGCGATCTCGACGCCTTCGACCGTTCCCATCGCAATGGCAGCCGTGAGCGCGGCTCCCGGATCGTCCGTGTGCACGTGCACCTTGAGCGCCGACTCGTCGCCGACGACGAGCAGCGAGTCTCCCAGCGGCTCGAGCTCGGACTCGAGCACCGACTGGTCGAGAGCCTCGCCCTCGACCACGAAGACCGTGCAGTAGCGGTAGTCCGAGAGCTCCTGATGGATCGCGTCGAAGGCGAGCGCCTCGCCGGCGACCTCGGCCTCAGGCAGCGGCTCGCCGGCGGCCGCCAGCGCGATACCGCGCACGATCTCGACGAGGCCCGCCCCGCCGGCGTCGACCACCCCGGCGTCGGCGAGCACGTCGAGCAGCTCGGGAGTCCGCGCAAGGGCGTCCTCGCCTCGCCACAGCGTCGCGGCGAGCAGCTCGGCCGGCGGAAGTTTGCGGTTCTCCCGCTTCTCGGCCTCCTCTGCCATCTCCCGGATGACGGTCAGCATCGTCCCCTCGACGGGACGCTTCACCGCCCGATACGCGGCGTCGCTTGCTCCCCGAAACGCGCGGGCCAGCTCCTTCGAGCCGGGCTCGTCGGTCTGCCCGAGCACGTCGACGAAGCCGCGCACGATCTGGGAGAAGATCACGCCGGAGTTCCCGCGAGCGCCCATGAGTGCCGCACGCGAAAGCACCTTCGCGACGGCTGCGCTCCCCTCCGCCTCGGCGTCGTCGAGCGCCTCCACGACCGAGCGAAGGGTCAGGGTCAGGTTCGTGCCCGTGTCCCCGTCCGGGACGGGATACACGTTCAGGTCGTCGATCCGCCGGCGGTGCGCCTCGAGGTTCTGGAGCGCGGCGCGTACGAGCGGCCGGATCGTGGCGAGCTCCATCAGCGCGACTGCCTCACGCGGTCGACGTGCACCTCGACGCCCGCGACACGGAGGCCGGTGTGGCGCTCGATCTCGTGCGCGACGCGGGCACGGAGCGCGGCTCCGACCTCGGTCAGGTTGAGGCCTTGCTCGACGACCACGTGCAGGTCGACGGCGACACCGTCCCCGGCAGTGTCCACGCGGACGCCCTTCTTCGAGCCCAGGGGGAAGAAGCGGCCCCACCAGCTCGCGCTCGCGAGCGCGACCACGCCGTAGCTCTCGACCGCGGCCCGGCCGACGAGCTCGGCCAGCGCGCCTTCGGAGACGGAGATCTTGCCGAGCTCAGTCGATGCCGCGACGAAGTGGGCCCGCTCCACCGCGCGAGCTTATAGGCCTGCCTGGCAGGCCACACGGCGCCCGAGCGCCGCGTCAGAGAGCCTTCTGGACCTTGCCGGCCTTGAGGCAGCGCGTGCAGACGTACGCGCGGGTCGCACGGCCGTCGAGGAGCATGCGGACGCGCTGGAGGTTGGGATTGAAGCGCCGCCTCGTGGCCACCATCGAGTGACTCCGGTGATTGCCGAAGCCGGGCTTCTTTCCACAGATCGCGCATACCTTGGACATCGCGGCCGCCCAGTGTAGCGGCAGCCGTCCGCTACGGCTGGCGGGTGCTACCGGGAGGCGGCGGCGCGGAGGTGGGCGAAGACGTCGGCCATCTCGAGCGCAGTTCGCACGGCCTCGGCGCCCTTCTCGATGCGGGCGTCGGCCTGCTCGGAGCTCTCGAGCGTGAGCACGCCGAAAGACACCGGGACACCGGTCTCGAGCGCAGCCAGCTGAAGCCCGCTCGCGGCCTCGCCGGCGACGTACTCGAAGTGCGGGGTCTCGCCGCGGATGACGCAGCCGAGCGCGACGATGCACGCGAAGCGGCGCGTCTTCGCGAGCGCGGTCGCGGCGAGCGGGAGCTCGAACGCACCCGGGACGACGAGCACAGTGATCGCCTCGCGCGCGACACCCGCTTCCTCGAGCTCCGCGAGAGCGCGCTCGAGCAGCTTCGTGGTCACCCCGCCGTTGAAGCGGGACACGACGATGCCGACGGCGCGCCGTCCGCCGGTCGCCTCGCCCTCGAGCACGGCATACCCGTCCGGGATCAGGAGGTCGCCGACGGCATGCTCGGCCTGCTCGGCGACGTGCAACGGCTCCGGAAGCTCTTCGGGCTCGGGCTCCGCGACGATCTCGTACACCGGAGCGACCTCGGCCTCCGGAGCAGGCGCCTGGATCGCGCCCCAGGCCTCGGTGTCCGAGCCGGGCTCGTCCACTGCAGGCTCGACCGGCTCGGCCGGATGCTGCTCGGAGGAGTCGAGCGACGGCTCGGGCTCCTGTGCGGGCTCCGGCTGCTCCTCGGGCGCGTCGCGCTCGGCGGGCTCGTCGGGCTCGTCGGCGGCACGATCGTCCTCCTCCGCCGCCCGCCGCGACCACGCAGAGAGCACGTTCTCGCTCGACTCGTCGATGTCGCGGTTCACTCGTCTCCTTCCTGCTTGGCTTCGGGCTCCAGACGGACGCCCTGGTGGTGCAGCTTCTCGCCGAGCAGGTGGCCGAGCTTCTCGCGCTTCGCGTCGAGATAGCGCCGGTTCTCGTCGTTCGGCAGGACCTCGATCGGTACCTGCTCGACGACCGTCAGCCCGTATGCCTCGATCCCTTCCATCTTGCGCGGATTGTTCGTCAAGAGGCGGATGGTGGTGAGCCCGAGGTCGGCGAGGATCTGGTACCCGAAGCCGTACTCGCGCGAATCCGCCGGAAAGCCGAGCTGGACGTTCGCCTCCACGGTGTCGTAGCCCTGCTCCTGGAGCTCGTACGCGCGGAGCTTGTTCATGAGCCCGATGCCCCTGCCCTCCTGCGCCATGTACAGGAGCACGCCGTGCTCCTCGCGTCCGAGCTGGGCGAGCGCCTGTTCGAGCTGCTCGCCGCAGTCGCAGCGCAGAGAGTGGAAGACGTCGCCGGTGAGGCACTCCGAGTGGGTGCGCACGAGCACGCCCTCCTTGCCGGCAGGCTCGCCGCGCACGAGCGCCACGTGCTGTTTGCCGCTCAGCAGCTCCTTGTACGCGACCGCCTGGAACTCGCCGTACTCGGTCGGCATGCGAACGGAAACGACGCGCTCGACGAGCTTCTCCGTGCGACGGCGGTACTGGATGAGCTCGGCGACCGTGATCATCCTGATCTCGTGCCGCTCGCAGAAGCCGGCCAGATCGGGCACGCGCGCCATCGTCCCGTCCTCGTTCATGATCTCGCAGACCACGCCCGCCGGGATCAGCCCGGCGAGCTGGGCGAGGTCGACCGCCGCCTCGGTCTGCCCGGATCGGTGCAGGACTCCCCCGGGGCGGGCGCGCAGCGGAAAGACGTGTCCGGGCTGGACGAGATCCTCCGGGGTCGAGGCCGGGTCGATCGCCACCTGGATCGTGCGCGCGCGGTCGGCGGCGGAAATGCCGGTCGAGACGCCTTCACGCGCCTCGATGGACACCGTGAACGCGGTCCCGAGCGGGGTCTCGTTCCGCTCGGTCATCTGGCGGAGGGCGAGCTCGTCGCACCGGTCCGGTGTCAGGCAGAGGCAGATGAGCCCGCGCGCGTGGGTGGCCATGAAGTTGACCGCCTCCGGCGTGACGAACTGGGCCGCGATCGTGAGGTCGCCCTCGTTCTCGCGATCCGCGTCGTCGACGACGATGACGAAGCGCCCGGAGCGGATGTCCTCGATCGCCTCCTCGACGGTTGCGAACGGCGACGCGGTCTCGAGGGGACGGGTGTCCACGGTCACGTGAGGATCGTAGCCCTCACCCGCCGGGGCGCCGGACGATGCGCTCCACGTACTTCGCGAGCACGTCGACCTCGAGGTTGACGGCACGGCCCGGAACGAGCATCGAGAGCGTGGTCGCGGCGAGCGTGTGCGGGACGAGAGCCACAGCGAAGGCGTCCTCCGACAGCTCGGCGACGGTGAGGGATACGCCGTCCACCGTGACCGAGCCCTTTTCCGCGCAGTAGCGGAGAACGTCCTCCGGCGCCTCGACGAAGACGCGCAGCCCTTCGCCCTCCGCCTCCACCGATTGCACGCGCCCGACGGCGTCGACGTGGCCCTGCACGTAGTGACCTCCGAGCGGATCGCCTGCACGGAGCGGCGGCTCGACGTTCACCTCCGACCCGAACTGCTTGACGCGCCCGAGCGTCTCGGGGACGACGTCGAACGTGAGCCGGCCCCCGTCGCTCGCTGCGACCGTGAGGCAGATCCCGTCGATCGCAACCGAGTCGCCGAGCTCGCCCGTGACCGAGGTCTCGACGACGAGCCGCGCGCCGTCGAAAGAGACGACGCGGCCGATGTCGCGCACGATCCCGGTGAACACGCTCGAACCGTACTCCGGCCCTACGGCTCGTGGACGTAGGCGCTCAACAGGACGTCGTCGCCGACCTGGCGCGCCTCGAGGGACTGGAGCTCGACGGGACCGGGCAAGCCGGCCACCATCCCCTCGCCCTCGCCCGACAGCCGCGGCGCGTGGAAGACGAGCAGCTTGTCCACGAGGTCGCGCTCGAGGAAGGCAGCGGCAAGAGTCGGACCGCCTTCGAGCAGGAGCGACTGCACGCCGTCCGCCGCGAGCCCGGCGAGCTCGTCCTCGAGCGGGCCGGTGCGTAATTCGAGCTCGGAGCCTTCCGGGAGCGGTCCCCGGCCGAAGGCGATCCGTCGTGGCTGGCCTCGCGGCGTGTCGACCTCCCGGGCATCGAGACGTGGGTTGTCCCAGCGGACCGTGCCCATGCCGACCGCGACCGCGTCCGAGGCTGCGCGCAGCTCGTGCACGATCCGGCGCGACTCCTCGCCCGAGATCCAGCGGGAGCCCGGGATCGTCGTCCTGCCGTCGAGCGTCACCGCGACCTTGTACGTGACGAACGGGCGACCCTTCGTGACCCACGTGCGCCACGCCTCCAGCTGGCGACGCGCGCGGAGCCCGAGGTCGCCTTGCACGAGGTCGACCGCGACCCCGGCAGCGCGCAGCTTCTCGAGCCCTCCACCTTCCACCTTCGGGTTCGGATCGCCCTGCCCGGCGACGACACGGGCGACGCCCGTCTGGAGCACCGTGCCGACGCAGGGCGGCGTCGAGCCCTGGTGGGCGCACGGCTCCATCGTCACGTAGAGGGATGCTCCGCGAGCCCGCTCGCCGGCGGCGTCCAGCGCGACACGCTCGGCGTGGCGGCCGGTCCGACCCTCCTCGGTCGCTCCCTCGCCCACGACCTCGCCGTCGGCGACGACCACCGCGCCGACCGTCGGCTTCGGGTACGCGCGATCGCCCGCTGCCTCGGCGAGGTCCAGCGCACGCTCCAGGAACGTCGTGTCCACGCGTTGATCCTACGGTCGGCCGGGTCGCGCGCCCGTAGGCTCGCGGTCGTGCGACTTCCGCAGGCGCTCGTCGACCAGTGGCACTCCGAGCCCGCCTGGCTCGACGCGCTCCCGCGACTCGTCGCGGAGTGCGCAGAGCGCTGGCACCTCGACCTCGAGGAGCCGATCGACACGCCCCGCTCGCTCGTCGTGCCGGCGGACGACGCGGTGCTCAAGCTGAACGCGCCGTCTCACTTCGAAGCGGATCACGAGGTGGACGCGCTCGAGCGCTGGGCCGGCGCCGGCGCGGTGCTCGTGCTCGCGCGCGACGACGAGCGGCGCGCCTACCTGTGCGAGCGCTGCCGGCCCGGCTTGCGCCTCTGGGATGCCGGCGTCGACGAGCCGTCCGTCATCGCCGAGCTGCTGCCGCGGCTCTCGCAGAACGCTGGTGAGGCGCATCCGTTCCGGCACCTCGCGGACGAGACGGCCCGCTGGGCGGAGGAGGTCCCGCGCCGCTACGAGGTCGCAGGTCGCCCGTTCGAGCGCGGTCTGCTCGACCTCGCCGTGGACGTCTTCGCGACCGCCGACCCGCATGCGGGCTTCCTCGTGAACCAGGACCTGCACGGCGCCAACGTGCTGCGTGCGGAGCGCGAGCCCTGGCTCGTCATCGACCCGAAGCCTCTCGTCGGCGAGCGGGAGCTCGACGGCGTCGGGCTCCTCCGCAACGCCGGGCTCGACGGCGAGCCTGCCACGGTGCGGCGCTGGCTCGACGTCCTTGCAAGCCTCGGGCACGATCGGGAGCGCCTGCGCGGGTGGGGCGTCGCGCACGCACTCGCATGGGGCTGGAGCGAGGAGGACGGCTGGGACGCGGAGCAGGTGGCAGCGGCCCGGACGATCGCGGCTGCCTGATCCTCAGAGGCGGAGCCGCGCCACGAAGAAGCCGCTCGTCCTGTGCACGTGCGGGAGCGTCTGCAGGAACTCGGGCCGGCGGGCGTGCCGGAACTGCGGCCACTCGTCCGCCAGCGACGTGTCCACCTCGAGACCCGAGGCGTCCACGACGGCCTCCGACTCGTCCGCATTGACCGTGCAGACGGAGTAGACGATCGTGCCGCCTGGCCGAACCCGCTCGGCCGCGGCTTGCAGCAGGTCGAGCTGGAGCTCGGGCAGCGGCTCCGAGCGCCAGCGGAGATCCGGCCGCGCGTTCAGCACGCCGAGACCGGAGCAGGGCGCGTCCACGAGAGCGCGGTCGAAGCCGTCGAGCTCGGAAGGGAGCGAGCGGCCGTCGGCGGTGACCACGCGCACGTTCGAGGCGCCGAGGCGCCGAACGGCGTCCTGGAGCTCCCGCGCCCGTGCCGCGTTCACCTCGACCGCGACGACCTCGCCAGCGAGCATCGTCGCCTTGCCGCCGGGCGCCGCGCACAGGTCGAGCGTTCGCTCGCCATCCTGTGCTCCGACGGCGAGCCCGGCGAGCTGCGAGCCGAGGCTCTGCGGCCAGATCCGGCCGTCCACGACAGCGGCCGAGTCGATGCGGTCGACGTGCCAGGCGCCGCGAATCAGCTCGTCTTGGCGGCCCTCGAGCTCGCCGCGGACGAGCCGCACGACCCGGTCGGCCGGTTCGTTCAGCGCCCGCATGAGCGCGCGAGCGTCGTCGGCGCCGAGGTCGCGCCACCAGACGTCGGCGACCCAGTCCGGGTACGAGTGCGCGAGCGCGGCTGCGGCCGGCGTGTCGTCGGTCAGCTCGTCGAGCAGCGGCCGGATGCCGTCGGCCAGCCGGCGGAGCACGGCGTTCGTGAAGGCGACGGCCCGCTCGAGTCTCGCCGCGCGCACGAGCTCGACCGACTCGTTCACCGCCGCATACCGCGGCACGCCGTCGACGAATCCGAGCTGGTAGGCGCCGAGGCGAAGGGCTGCCCGAACCGGCGGGTCGAGCTTCCGCACCGGGCGTCTGCCGAGCGTCTCGATGGCATGGTCGAGCGTCCGCACGCGCTGCACGGCGCCGAACGCGAGCCGCTGCGCCAGCGCGCGGTCGCGGTCGTCCAGGCCCCTGGCTGCGGCGGGAAGCGCACGGTCCGCGTATGCGTCGTCCTCGAAGACGCGCCGAACGACCTCGAACGCCGCACGCCGCGCCGGGCTTACCGCAGACCGCGGAGCCACGCGTCGACCTCCATCCGGCGACCGCCCGCCGGCTGCACCTCGACAGGCTCGAACGAACCGTCCTCGCCCACTCGGGCCTGCCAGATCGTCACCGGCTTCCCATGCAGCTCCGCACGCGCGCCGATGTGCGGAGAGAGCGCGCGGACGATGTCCACGAGCTCGCCCGCGGGACGGGAGAGGTCGAGCAGCCGGTCCTCGGGCGTGATCTTGTCTGCGTACGTCGCGCCGTCCTCGGGCTGGTCGTGGAACTCCGGCTCCCGGCTCGCGAGCACGTTGCCCAGGAGCTCGACGGCGAGCTCGGCGGCGCGTGCGTAGATCTCGCCGGCGTCGTCGTCCGCCTCGATGAGGAACGATCCCTGGGCCGCGATGGGCCCCGCGTCCAGGTCCTTCACCGTGCGGTGGATGGTGACCCCGGTCTCGACGTCGCCCGCCATGATCGCGCGCTCGACCGGAGCCGCCCCGCGCCAGCGGGGAAGCAGGGACGGGTGGACGTTCAGCCAGAGACGCTGCTCGAGCAGCTCCTCGGGGATCAGGCGCCCGTACGCGACGACGACCGCTGTCGGCGCTCCGAGGTCGAGCCCGGGCTCGAGCCGCTCCGGCTGGAGCACGGGGATGCCCAGCCGCTCGGCGGTTTCCTTCGCCGGTGGCGCCGCGAGGTGCCGTCCCCGGCCGGCGGGTGCGTCGGGCCGCGTGAGGAGTGCGCTGATCTCGTGCCGCTCGGAAAGGCGTTCGAGCACGTCCGCGCCGAGCGGCGCGGTGGCTGCAACCGCGATCCGCGGGCTCACCTCGGGGCGGCTGCGCCGAGTACCGGCTGCGGCCTGAGCTTCGCGAGCGCGCCGCGGCGCGACTCGTCGTCCGTGCGGTCGAGGATCAGCACGCCGTCGAGGTGGTCGAGCTCGTGCTGGACCACACGCGCGCTCGGCTCTTCGAGCTCGAGCTTGACCGGCTCGCCCTTCTCGTCGAAGCCCTCGATGGTCACCTTCGCCGGGCGCTCGACGGGTACGAGCGCGCCCCTCAGCGAGAGGCAGCCCTCGTCCTCGGTCGCCGTCTCCTTGGAAGTCGCCGTGATCGTCGGATTGACGAGGACCCGATCCTCGCCGTCCTCGGAGAAGACGAAGAGCCGGCGCAGGACGCCGACCTGCGTGGCCGCGAGGCCGACGCCCTGGGCCTCGTGCATGAGCGTGGTCATGCGCTCGACGAGGCGCGGGAGGTCGTCGTCGTACTCCTCGACCTCCCGCGCCTTCATCCGGAGAACCGGGTCGCCGTACTGGCGGATCCGCGAGAGCGCGATCAGCCGGCGCGCTTCGCGCTCGAGCTCCTCGGCCTCCTCGGAGTCCAGCTCCTCATCGTGGTCGTGGTCGTGGTGCTCGTGGTCGTGGTCGTGCTCGTGATCGTGGTCGTGGTGCGACATCGCGGGCGAGTGTAGCCCGCGGTGCAGGCCAGGGTCAGCCGCCGAACCCCGTCGTCTGGCGATCGATCTCCCTGCCGGCCGAGTCGAGCGCCAGAACCGCGGCTGGTTCGACTCCCTGCGCGAAGTCCGACGGCGCAAACCGATAGCCGAATGCACGGAAGGCGTCCATCGCGGTTGCAACGGCAAGCGGGCGGCGCACGGGGACAGGACGTCTAGTGCCGTCCGACATGAGCACCTGAACGGAGGCAACCTGGCGCGCTACGAGTCCTATCAACCTTGCATCGGTCACACGTGTCGTGGACGGACCTCCCTCGTACGACAGGCTGGTGGACAGCTCTGCCCCACCGAGCGGGTCCTCGATGTCGTTGCACCCGCCTCGTCTGTCTGCCGATGTCGCGGACGGCGCTTCGAACAGACAGAGAAGCCCGTCTGCCGTTGTCTGCACGAATACGCCGCGGGACGGCAACCCCGAAGACGCCTCGACCTCCGCGACCCTGACGACGGATGCCTCCCGCATTGCTGCCGCCAAGTCATCCGGGTCCTCGAGTCCTCCGAATTGACCGGCGACCACGCCTCCGGCCGCGAACGCTGCAATCAGCAAGGCGGCACACGCCGCGAGGATCACGTTGCGACTCCTGCGCGATTGCTCCACGGATCCCTGTCCTCCTTCCGTCATGTCGCGACCCAGCAGCTGCCGTGGAAGGAGCCCGCGTGGGCGATGCAGTGACCCTTCCGCTGCGTCGACGAAGGCCCGAGCCAGTAGGTGTACTGGTCCTTCGAGGTGTTCCTGACCGTCCTGTGCCAGCTGTAGGTCGCGCTGTCGATGAACGTGACCGTCGTGTCGTAACCGCCGGCGTGCTTGCTGAAGAAGTTGTAGAACCAATTGCTGTACGAGCTGCCGGCTCCTTGCCCCGGACCCCAGTGCTTCGGTCCTGCATAGGTCGACGTCCCGGCTGCGGCGGTGAACGCGATGACCAGCGCCACGATTGCGGGCGCGACCACGAGACTCAGTCGTCTCATCGGCATCCCTTCCCTGACGGCGTCGGAGAACGTGATGCCACCGGTCTAGTCGGCCCCGCGACGCGTGTCAATTGTCACAAAAGGACAGTGGTGACGGCCTGCGCCGCGGCCGGAAGAGCCCCTAGAGCGACTGTGGATCGACGTCCACGACCACTGCGAGGCCGTCGCGGCGCATCGCAGGAGCTGCGTCTGCCAGCAGGGCAGCCGCCTTCGACGCGAACGCCCGCGGAGCAGGGGTCTTGGCGAGCAACTGCGCCCGGTGGCGACCCCGCAGGCGAAGCAACGGAGCGGGCCCGAGCAGCTGCATCTCCTCGGTTCGAAGGGCGGTGCGGAGCTCGCGTGAGCACTCGCAGGGGCCGCTCCGGGACCGGGCCGGACACGACGATCGAAACAAGATGCTGGAACGGCGGGTAGCCGAGCTCCTCGCGGCGCACGAGCTCCTCGGCGAGGAACCCGGCGACGTCGTGGCGCGCGGCAAAGGCGAGTGGCGTCGCGTCCGGCTGGAACGTCTGGACGATGACCTTCCCCGGGGCGTCCCGCCCGCTCCGCCCGGCGAGCTGCGTGACGAGCTGGAACGTCCGCTCCTCCGCGCGGAAGTCGGGGAACGCGAGCCCGGTGTCCGCGTCGACCACCGCAGCGACCGCGACCCCGGGGAAGTGATGCCCCGTGGCGACCATCTGCGTGCCGACGAGGACGGCCGCCTGCGCGCTCGTGAAGCGCTCGAGCGCGTCGTGCAGCGCCTGCGGCTTCGCCGCGGTGTCCGCGTCGAGCCGGATCCGCTCGAGTCCCGGCACGCGGCGCGCGAGCTCGGCCTCGAGCTTCTGGGTGCCGGCTCCGATACGCGCGAGCTCGACCGATCCGCAGTTCGGGCAGTGCTCGGGAAGCGCCTCCGAGTGACCGCAGTGATGGCAGTGCAGCCGATCGTCGCCGTGGAGGGTCAGCGCGACGTCGCAGCTCTCGCAACGCCGTGACCGGCCGCAGGCGCGGCAGTGGATGGCACCCGAGACGCCGCGACGGTTCAGCAGCAGGATCGCGCGACCGCCGCGCTCCTCAACCGCGGCCAGCTCCGCCAGGAGTGGAGCCGAGAGCGGGTAGCCGCCCTCGCGCCGGAGGTCGACGATGCGTACGGTCGGCATCGGAGCACCGATGCGGGACGGAAGCTCGAGGCGCTCGAGCGTCGACCAGCTCTCCGGACGCGGCGTCGCACTGCCGTACACCGCCACTGCCCCTTCGAGCGCCGCCCGCTTCGCTGCGACGGTCCGCGCGTCGTAGCGCGGGTCGGACTCCTGCTTGTAGGAGGCGTCGTGCTCCTCGTCGACGACGACGAGGCCGAGGTTGGCGACCTGCGCGAAGATCGCCGAGCGCGCGCCGACGACGATGCGCGCCTCGCCGAGCGCGATGCGCTCACGCTCGTCTCGGCGCTCCGCGTCGCTGAGCGCCGAGTGGAGCACCGCCACGGTGTCACCGAAGCGCGCGCGGAAGCGCGCCACCGTCTGCGGCGTGAGCGCGATCTCGGGTACGAGCACGATCGCCCCTCGTCCGCTCGCGAGCGCGAGCGCGCAGGACTGGATGTACACCTCGGTCTTCCCGCTCCCGGTCGGCCCGTGCAGGAGCAGGTGGCCGGCGCCCGACTCGAGCGCCGTGCCGATCCGGCCGATCGCCTCGGTCTGCGCCTCGGTCAGTCGCTCCGGCTCGGGCTCGCCGGCGAGCGCACCTCGCTCCGCCGGCGAACGGCGCTCGCCCCGCCGCGCTCTCGTCCTGGGAGCAACGAGCGCGAGTGCCCGGGCCGGAGTCGAGCCGTAGTAGTCCGCGATCCAGAGCGCGAGCTCGACCAGAGCCGCAGGAATGCGATCGACGATGGAGCCGGCCGTCGCGAGCGCGATCCCATCGGGTGCCGGCACGCCCACGTCCACCACGACCCCGCGGACCGAGCGGCTGCCGAGGCTGATGGACACGACATCGCCGCGCTCGACCTCGTCCGCCACCTCGTACGTGAACGCGCGCCCGAGCGTTCGGGCCGTCACGAGGGGATAGATCTCGGCGAGCGGCAAGACCGGAGAGCGTACGCGTGATGCCCGGCGTTCCTGGCTCGCGCGACTAGGATGGTGGGGCATGGCCGGACACTCCGTCGACGAGTACCTGGAGACGATCTACTTCCTCGCCTTCCCGATCGGCGAGTACCGGCCCTCGACGGGCTCGACCGGCTCCACCGCCATCGCAGCGCGAGTCGCGGAGATGCTCGGCGTGTCCCGCGCATCGGCCGGGGAGATGCTGAAGCGCCTCGAGGCAGATGGACTCGTCGAGCGCGGCGAGCAGAAGGAGGCCATCCTCACCCCGGCCGGCGTCGAGCGGGCGAATCGCGTCGTTCGCAAGCACCGGATCATCGAGCGCTTCCTCACGGACTTCATGGGCTACACGGCCGCCGAGTCGCACGTCCACGCGGACGAGCTCGGCGACACGTTCAACGACGAGATGATCGAGCGGATCAACGAGCGCCTCGGGCAGCCCGACCGCTGCCCGCACGGCTGGCCCGTGGACACCGACGTCGAGCAGCGCGAGAACACCGAGCTCGTCGCGCTCGCCGGTCTCGAGCCCGGCAAGCCCGCGGAGATCGTCCGCCTCGCCGAGCACGACGGCGAGCTCCTGCACTGGTTCTACGACGAGGGGTACGTGCCCGGCGCGACGGTCGAGGTGCACGAGTCGCAGCCGGCCGCGGGGCAGCTCAAGGTGGCCGTGGCCGGTGACGAGCGCGCGATCGCCGAGAAGGCCGCCGAGGGGATCTACGTCCGCGCGGCGTAGCGCCCGTTCAGACTCTTAGCCAGTTCTTAGGAAGCTTTTACGCGGATCTCACGTACGCGCGATTGGATCAGGGTTCACGCAACGGCCCTTCCTTCCGAAATGCCCTCCAGCGCGAAGGCCCGCCGGCTTCGGCCGAGCGGGTCTTCGCCGTTTCTGGGGCCGGTCTAGACCGCAGCCGTCGCGGTGATGCCCGCAGCGGCCCGTAGCGCGTCGGCCTTGTCCGTGCGCTCCCAGGTGAAGTCCCGGTCGTCGCGGCCGAAGTGGCCGTACGCAGCCGTCTTCGCATAGATCGGCCGGGTGAGGTCGAGGTCGCGGATGATCGCGCCCGGCCGGAGGTCGAAGTGCTCGCCCACGAGGCGCTCGATCGTCGTGATCGGCACCGTCTCCGTCCCGAAGCACTCGACGTTGATGCTCATCGGGTGCGCGACGCCGATCGCGTACGCGACCTGAAGCTGGCAGCGGTCGGCGAGACCGGCGGCGACGAGGTTCTTCGCGACGTAGCGGGCCGCGTACGCCGCTGAGCGGTCGACCTTCGTCGGATCCTTGCCCGAGAACGCTCCGCCGCCGTGGGGCGCCGCGCCGCCGTACGTGTCCACCACGATCTTGCGGCCGGTGACGCCCGTGTCCCCCATCGGGCCGCCGATGACGAACTTGCCGGTCGGGTTCACGTAGAGGAAGTCCTTCGCACCGAGACGCCCGGGATCGAACAGGTCACGGAACTCCGAGTGCAGGATCGGCTCGACGACGTGCTCGAGGAGGTCCGGCTTCATCAGCGTCTCGATGTCGAGCCCGTCGCGGTGCTGCGTCGAGATGAGGAGCCGCTCGATCTCGACCGGCCGCTGGATCCCGTGCTCGTCCACCTCGTAGCGCACCGTCGCCTGGGTCTTGCCGTCCGGTCGCAGGTACGGCAGGACGTCCGCCTTGCGCACCTCGGCGAGGCGCCTCGCGAGGAGGTGCGCGAGCGTGATCGGGAGCGGCATCAGCGACTCCGTCTCGCGCGTCGCGTAGCCGAACATCATCCCCTGGTCGCCGGCGCCGAGCAGGTCGAGCGGGTCGGTATCGCCATGCTGCGCCTCGTACGACTCGTCGACGCCCTGCGCGATGTCGGGCGACTGGCCGTCTATCGCGACGACGACGCCGCAGGTCTCCGCGTCGAAGCCGTACTTCGCGCGCGTGTAGCCGATCTTCGAGATCGTCTCGCGCACGATCGAGCGGATGTCGACGTAGATGTCCGTCGTGATCTCGCCCGCGACGACGACGAGGCCGGTCGTGACGAGCGTCTCGCATGCGACCCGTCCCTGCGTGTCGTCCGTGAGGACGGCGTCGAGGACGGAGTCCGAGATCTGGTCGGCGACCTTGTCCGGGTGACCCTCGGTGACCGACTCCGACGTGAACGAGAACGAGCGCGCCGCCATTGGCCGCGAAGGCTACCTGCGGAGGTGGACCTACTCGGTCGTGGGCTCGCGCGTCATGAGCTGCCGGACGAGGTCGGTCAGCGTCGTTCCGCCGAGCACGGCGCACACTCCCTCCGTGATCGGGAGCTCGATCCCGAGCCGGTGGGAGAGATCGCGCAGGACCGGGGCCGTCGTGAGCCCCTCGACGACCATGCCGATCTCCGCGACGGCCTCGCCCGCCGTGCTGCCCTGCGCGATGAGCTCGCCCGCGCGCCGGTTCCGCCCCGTCGGCGACCAGCACGTGACCATGAGGTCGCCCATGCCCGCGAGGCCGGCAAACGTGTCCGGACGGGCGCCGGCCGCGTCGGCGAGCCGCCGCATCTCGGCGAGGCCGCGCGAGACGAGGGCGGCCTTCGCGTTGTCACCCAGGCGAAGCCCGTCGGCACCACCCGCCGCGAGCGCGATGACGTTCTTCGCCGCCGCGCACAGCTCGACGCCCGCGATGTCCTCGTTCACGTAGACCCGGAAGATCGCCGAGTTCGTCGCGACCTGGAGCCGGACCGCGAGCGCGAGATCGTCGCTCGCGACGACGGCCGCCGCCGGGAGCCCGCGCACGATCTCCTCCGCGATGTTCGGGCCAGAGAGGACGGCCACCGGACGGTCGTGGACGAGCGTCGACAGGCGGTCGCCGGTCGTGGGATCGAGGCCCTTCGTCAGGCTGAGAATCGGCGCCGTCCCGCGCAGCGCGCCGACGACCTCGCCGTAGACCGCACTCGGCACCGCGACGACGACGAGCTCCGCCTCCTCGACGGGCGCCTCGGCGATCGTCGTGGCGGCGATCCCCCGCAGGTCGGCGCCCTGCACGTAGCGCGGGTTGCGGCCGGTGGCGGCGATCGCCTGGACCTGCTCCGGGTCGCGCGCGGCGAGCGTGACCTCGTGCCCACGGTCTCGCAGGAGCGCCGAGAAGGCGGACCCCCACGAGCCCGCTCCGACGACGACCGTCCTCATTCCGAGGTGGCGAAGTCGATCGAGACGGGCACGCCGTCGAGCCTAAAGCGTCGCCGGAGCTCGTTCTCGACCCAGTAGGCGTAGTCCCGCGTGACGAGCGAGCGGTCGTTGACGAAGATCCGCAGGCGCGGCGGCCGCTTGGAGACCTGCGTCCCGTAGAGGAGGTTGAGCCGCCGACCCCGCCGGCCGGGCGGCTGGCGCGCCTCGCGGAGCTCCTGGAGCGCCCGGTTGAGCTCCGGAGTCGGGATGCGGGCCGCGTAGCGCTCGTAGAGGTCCTCGACGAGGTCGAGCAGGCGCTCGAGCCCGCGGCCCGTCTTCGCCGAGACGGCGATCACGGGCGGGCGCTGGCGGAGCTTCGTCTCGAGGTGCGGCTTCACGTCCTCGATGCGAACGTCCGAGATGTCCCACTTCGAGAGGACGACCGCGGTCGCGCACGCGGCCTTGCGGGCGATGTCGGCGACGGAGAGATCCTGCTCGACGACACCCTGGCTCGCGTCGACGAGGACGAGCGCGACATCTGCCCGCTCCGCGGCCTCGAGCGCGCGAAGCTCCGAGTAGTACTCGATTCCCTGCCGCTGGCGCCGCTTGCGGCGGAGCCCGGCGGTGTCCACGAGCACGAACGTCCTGTCGCCGCGCTGGAGCACGGTGTCGATCGAGTCCCTCGTCGTGCCCGGCACTTCCGACACGATCACGCGCTCCTGCCCGAGGAGAGCGTTCAGGAGCGACGACTTCCCCACGTTCGGCCGGCCGAGGATCGCGACCTTGATCGCCTCCTCGCCCACCGGCAGCTCGCCCGTGCCGGGAAGCCGGCTGACGATCTCGTCGAGGAGATCGCCCGTGCCGTGGCCGTGGATCGCGGAGAGCGGGATCGGATCACCGAGGCCGAGGCGGTGGAACTCGAGCGCCTCTGCGTCGCGCCGCGGGTCGTCGAGCTTGTTCGCGAGGACGAGCACGGGCTTGCGCGCCGCGCGGAGGATCTCGGCCAGCTCCTCGTCGCCGGGGGTCACGCCCGCCTTGGCGTCGACGACGAAGAGGACGAGGTCCGCCTCGGCGATCGCCGTCTTCGCCTGCTCCGCGACCTGCTTGCCGAACGGGCCCGCATCCTCGCGGTCGACGCCGCCCGTGTCGATGATCCGAAAGCGCGTCCCCGCCCAGTCGGCCAGGAGCTCCTTGCGATCGCGAGTCACGCCCGGCGTCTCGTGGACGACCGCCGTGCGCGATTCGGTCAGGCGGTTGACGAGCGTGGACTTGCCGACGTTCGGGAAGCCGACGATCGCGACCGTTCCCGCGAGCTCGCCCACCTCGGCAGGCGCTTCTCCGGCTTCGCGGGAGCGCCTGGGGCCGCGCCGCCCTTTCACGGCGGCGGCACCGCGTCGCGGGGCCGGCCGAGCTCGTGGATGTCCACGAGCCACTGCCAGAGCTCGTTGATCTTCCGCTCGACCTCGGCTGAAGCCTCCTTGTAGCCCCTGCCGCCGCGCGGCAGGCCCTCGAAGGACATCGGCTCCCCCCACGCGATCGACACGGGAGCGAAGTTGCCGAGGCGCCAGTGCTGGCTGCCGTGGATGGCCGCCGGGACGATCGGCACCGACTCCGTGAGCGCGACCATCGCCGCGCCCGCCTGCGCCTTGCCCGGGACGCCGCTCTTCTGCCGCGTTCCCTCGACGAACATCCCGAGCGCGTTGCCGGCGCTCACGATCTCCCGCATCGTGCGCACCGCCTCGCGGTCGGACTCGCCGCGCCGGACGGGGAAGGCGCCGAACGAGCGCATGAGCTGGCCCAGCCCGGGCACGCGATGCGCCTCGACCTTCGCCATGTAGTAGACGAGCCGCGGGGACGCGGCTCCGAGCGCCGGCGGGTCGATCCAGCTGAAGTGGTTCGCGGCGACGACGATGCCGCCGGTCATGGGGACTCGATCCTTGGCGTAGACGCGCAGGCGGGTAAGTCCGATCGTCGCCGGCTGGATCGTCAGCCGGCCGACCGCCCAGACGGCTCCCGTGCGGCTCACCGACCCGCCTCGTCGACGAGACCCGCGATGCGCTCGACCACCTCGTCCACCGTGAGCTCCGTCGTGTCCAGGCGAATGGCATCCTCCGCCGGCTGCGTGTTGACCGCGTCGCGCTCGTCGCGCCGGCGGAGGTCTTCGGCGAGCTCGTCCGCCTCGACGCCGGGCCGGTCGGCGGTACGCCGGCGCGCCCGCTCGGACTCCGCCGCGACGAGGAACACCTTCACCTCGGCATGCGGCGCCACCACGGTTCCGATGTCGCGTCCTTCGATGACCGCGTCGCCCGAGGCGGCCAGCGCGCGCTGCCGCTCGCGCATGACCTGTCGCACGTCCGGATGCCGGGCCACCGTCGGGACATTGCGATCGATCTCCACCGCGCGAATCGCATCTGCGATGTTCGTCCCGTCGATCTCGACGGTGCCGTTCGGGCCGAAGGACACCACGTGCTCGCGGGCGAGCTCGGCGAGAGCCGGCCCGTCGTCGAGCTCGACGCCCTCACGCAGCGCGAGCCAGGTGACGGCGCGGTACATCGCGCCCGTGTCGAGGTAGCGGAACCCGAGCCGCAGCGCGAGCATCGCCGCGACGGTGCTCTTCCCCGAGCCCGCGGGGCCGTCGATGGCGACGATCAACGCCGCTCCACGCCGGTTAGGCCTCGCTGGCACATGGACGGGATTTCTACCGCCTAGGCCTTCTCGAGTTGCGCGAGCAGCTCGTAGAAGCCGGGAAAGCTCGTCTCGACCACATCGGCGCCCGCGATGTCGACGCCCTCGCGCGAGGCGATGCCCGCGACCGCGCCGAGCATCGCGAGCCGGTGGTCCCCGTGGGTGTCGACGACGCCGCCGCGAAGCCGGGCGGGCACGCCGCGGATCCGGAAGCCGTCGGGAGTCGCGCGAATGTGGGCGCCGATCCTCCGCAGCTCCTCGACGACGGTCTCGATGCGGTCGGACTCCTTGACGCGGAGCTCCGCGGCACCGTTGACGAAGCTCTCGCCGCGCGCATGGCTCGCGGCCACCGCGAAGAGCGGTAGCTCGTCGACGAGCGTCGGGACCTCTGTCGGGGACACGCGCGTGCCGACGAGCTCCGACGCCTGCACCTGGACGTCCCCGGCGGGCTCGCCGCCGAGCGAGCGGCGGTTGTAGACGGCGATCCGCGCGCCCATCCGCTCGAGCACGTCGAGGAGGCCGGTACGCCCGGGGTTCAGGCCGACTCCGTGGACCGTGACGTCCGACCCGGGCACGATCGCGGCGGCGACGAGCAGCGGCGCGGCGGACGAGAAATCGCCCGGGACCTCGACCGAGCCGAGCTCGAGACGGGCCGCCGGGTAGACGGAGACGCTCGTCGGCCTCCGCTCGATCCGCGCGCCTGCCCGCTCGAGCATCCGCTCCGTGTGATCTCGCGTCGGAAGCGTCTCGACCACCGTCGTCTCCGCGCCGTCGGCATAGAGGCCCGCGAGGACGACCGCGGACTTCACCTGCGCGGAGGCGACAGGGAGCGCGTAGTCGATGGGCGCCAGCCGGCCGCCGGTGACGACGATCGGGGCGTGACCCTCGGTCGTCTCGACGGTCGCGCCCATGCGCCGCAGCGGCTCGGCGACCCGCTCCATGGGCCTGGCGGAGAGCGACTCGTCCCCGATGAGCTCGAAGCGCCCGTCCTGTCCCGCGAGGATCCCCGGGAGGAGGCGCATGAGCGTCCCTGCGTTGCCGCAGTCGAGCGGCGCATCGGGCTCGCGCAGCCCGCGGAGACCGACCCCGTGGATCGTGAGCGTGTCGACGTCCTCCTCGACGATCTCGGCGCCGAGCGCGCGCATCGCGGCGATCGTGGACTCCGTGTCGGCCGAGCGCCCGAAGCCCGAGACGGTGCTCGTGCCGTCGGAGATCGCGCCGACGAGCACCGCCCGGTGCGAGATCGACTTGTCACCGGGGACGGCCACGTGCCCCTCGAGGGCCGCCACGGGCTCGACGCGCATCCGGGTTGAGTCTAGTGAGGCGACTTTGACGCTAGGCGTCAAACTGGCTAGAAGGAACCATGAGGATCTTCTCCGGCATCCAGCCGACGGGCGCGAAGCACCTCGGCAACTACGCGGGCGGCTTCCGCCAGTACGTCGCGACGCAGGACCAGCAGGAGAAGCCCGGCGAGGCGTTCTTCTGCATCGTCGACCTGCACTCGATCAGCGTCGAGTACGACCCCGAGGAGCTGCGCGAGCGCTCGCTCGACCTCCTGTCCCTCCTCATCGCGACGGGCCTCGACCCGGAGCGCTCGACGATCTTCGTCCAGAGCCACGTCGCCGCCCACGCCGAGGCGAATTGGCTGCTGTCGTCCGTCGCCAGCTTCGGCGAGCTTCGGCGCATGACGCAGTTCAAGGACAAGGCCGACGCGCAGGACTTCGTCTCGGCGGCTCTCTTCACCTACCCCGTGCTCATGGCGGGCGACATCCTCCTGTACCAGACCGACGTCGTGCCGGTCGGCGTCGACCAGCGCCAGCACGTCGAGGTGACGCGCGACATCGCCGAGCGCTTCAACTCCCGGTTCGGGGAGACCTTCACGCTGCCGCGGGGCGTCTACCCCGAGATCGGCGCGAGGGTGATGGACCTCCAGGAGCCCGAGAAGAAGATGTCGACGACGGGTGGCACCGACCAGGGCACGGTCTACGTCCTCGATCCACCGGACGCGATCCGCCGGAAGTTCAAGACCGCGGTGACCGACTCCGGCCGGGACATCGCACACTCGGCCGAAAAGCCCGGCGTCTCGAACCTCATCGAGATCATGAGCGTGGCGACCGGCGAGTCGATCGCCGACGTCGTCGGCCGGTACGACGGCCAGGGCTACGGCGCCTTCAAGGAAGACGTCGCGGAGGCCGTGATCACGCTGCTCGACCCGTTCCAGCAGCGCTACCACGAGCTCCGCTCCGATCCCGCGGAGCTGCACCGGATCCTCGAGCTCGGGGCGGACAAGGCGCGCGAGGCGTCTGCGCCCACGATCGACGCGATGTACGAGCGCATGGGCTTCGTCAGGCGCTAGCGACCCGGCGCAGTTCCTCGACCTCGGCCTGCGCCAGCTCGCGCCACTCACCTGGTGCGAGCGCGCCGAGCTCGAGCCCTGCGTAGCGGCTGCGGTGGAGCCGGAGCACCGGGTGGCCGACGGCGTCGCACATCCGCTTCACCTGGTGCTTGCGGCCCTCGTGCAGCGTCAGCTCGAGCAACGTGGAGTCGGGACGCGTCTCGAGCACACGAGTCTCGGCCGGGGACGTCCGTCCGTCCTCGAGCTCGACGCCGTCCCGGAGCGCCGCGAGCGCCTCGTCGTCGAGAGCGCCCTCGACCTCGACCTCGTAGACCTTCGCGACGCCGTAGCGCGGGTGCGCAAGACGGTGGGCGAGCGGGCCGTCGTTCGTGAGCAGGAGCGCGCCCGTCGTGTCCGCGTCGAGGCGGCCGACCGGCACGACCCGGGCCGGGTGCTGGACGAGCTCCACGACCGTCGGGCGGCCATGGGGATCGCTCGCCGTCGTCACGACGCCTGCCGGCTTGTGCAGGAGGACATGCGCGAGCTCCTGCGCCTCGACCGAGCTTCCGTCCACCTCGACCACGTCCCCGGAGCGCACGCGTGTGTGGAGCTCTCCGGGCTCGCCGTTCACGCGGACGCGCCCCGCGACGATCAGCTCGTCCGCGCGACGCCGCGAGGCGACTCCGGCGCGCGCGAGGTACGCGTTCAGCCGCACCGGCGCATTGTCGCGCCGATAGGGTTGCGCCCGTGCCCGAGAGAGAGGAATGGCTCGAGGGCCTGGCCGAGCTCGCCGTCTTCGGCGCGAACGTGCAGGAGGGCCAGTACGTCTCGGTGACGAGCTACGTGGGCAAGGAGGCGCTGACGCGCCGGGTCGCACACCACGCGTACCTCCGCGGCGCGCGCTACGTGGACGTCCTCTACTTCGACCAGTGGGTGAAGCGCGAGCGCATCGCGCACGCCCCGGACGACACGCTGGACTTCGTCCCGCCCTGGCTGCGCGACCGACTCTTCTATCTCTCGGACGAGCATGCGGCGCGCATCACGCTGACGGGACCGCACGCCCCGAACGCGCTCGAGGGCCTCGACTCCGGCCGCGCCGGCCGTGACCTGATCCCGTACCTGCCGGAGTCGGGCGAGATCATGAACAAGCGCACGACGAACTGGGTGCTCGTTCCGGCTCCCAACCCGGCCTGGGCGCAGGCGGTGTACCCGGACCTCGCGCCCGATGACGCGCTCGCGAAGCTGTGGGAGGCGATTGCCCACATCTGCCGCCTCGACGCGGGGGATCCCAAGGAGGCGTGGACGGCGCGGGTCGCGGAGCTGAAGGCGAACGCCGGGCGGCTCACCGAGCGCCGATTCGACGCGATGCGCCTCCACGGGCCGGGCACCGACGTCACGATCGGCATCCTCCCCTCCTCGACCTGGCAGGCAGGCGACTTCACGACCGTCGACGGCATCCGCCATCTCCCGAACATCCCGACGGAGGAGATCTTCACCACGCCGGACCCGGAGCGCGTCGACGGCCACGTGAGCGCCACCATGCCGCTCGAGCTCTACGGGACGATCGTCAAGGGTCTCCGGGTCGAGTTCGAGGGCGGGCGCGCGGTGAAGATCGACGCGGACGAGGGGGCCGACGCCATGCGCTCCGTCGCCGCGAAGGACGAGGGGGCGAGTCGGCTCGGCGAGCTCGCGCTCGTCGACGGCCAGGGACGCATCGGGCCGCTCGCGACCGTCTTCCTCGACACGCTGCTCGACGAGAACGCCGCCTCGCACATCGCGCTCGGGACCGGCTACCAGTCACCGGTCGAGGACGAGGCGGACCGCGCACGCGTGAACCGGAGCAGCGTGCACGTCGACTTCATGATCGGCAGCCCCGAGCTCGGCGTCGACGGGATCACGCGAGACGGCGTCACGGTTCCGGTGCTGCGAAACGGCGCCTGGCAGACCTGAGCTCGCTACGAGGCGCGCGCGGAGGCGACCTCGACCAGCCGGTCGCGGAGCTCCTCAGTCGACTCGCCGAGATCGTCGAGTCGAGGCAGCGCGGCGAGGCTCTCGAGCGCGAACACGCGCTCGAAGAGCGGCGTCGTGCGGTACCGGATCGCGCCGCCCAGCCCACCCTCGCGGCCTGCCTCGGCGATGAGCCCGCGCTCGACGAGGCTCGCGACCGCCGAGTCGGCCGCCACACCGCGGATGCGCGCGATCTCGGGGCGAGAGCACGGGCCGAGGTAGGCGACGATGGCGAGCGTCTCGAGCGCCGCCGGCGAGAGACCGCGCTCGACCGGCCGCTCGAACAGCCGGGCACAGGCGTCGGCGGCATCTCGCGACGCGCGGAACGCGTAGCCGCCCGCGACGCGCTCGAGCACGATGCCGCTCCGACCCTCGCGATAGCGCTCCCCGAGCAGGTTGAGCGCCGTCTCGACCCGCTCCGGGATCGTCCTCGGTCGCGTCGGCGAGGTCAGCGACGGAGAGCGGCGCCGAGGCGACGACGAGCAGCGACTCGACGGTCTGTGCGAGGCGATCAACGGGGCTGGCTGCGATCAGGCGGAGCGGGCTGTCCACGCGGGAGTCCTTTCTTCGTCGGCTCTCGAGACACGAATGGGAGCGAAGGGCGCAGCCTGGCTGAGCGCGATCTCGCCGCTCTTGCGGAGCTCGAGCAGCGCGAGGAAGGCGACCGCCTGCTCCACCCGCGAGAGCCCCGTGACCTCGGTGTCGAAGTCGAAGAGCCGGCGGCGGGCGAGCAGCGCGCGGAAGCGCTCGAGGAACTGGGAGACGGGCGGGAAGCGAAGGCGCCATGTGGCTCAACGAGACGTTCGGCGGCGGGGCGGCCAACCCTCGCAGCGCCTCGGCCAGCCCGGATGCGTCCTGCGGCGCGAGCCGGCGCTCGAGGCGTGGCGCGAGCGGTGCGGGGCCGAGCCGATACCAGCGGTCGCCCTCCTGCACGAGCCGCTCGGAGAGCCAGGCCGCGGCCTCCTTCATCCGGCGGTACTCGGCGAGGCGCCGCGCGAGCTCCTCGGCAGCCTCCTCGGGCTCGAGCGCCTCGAGCTCCGCCGCCTCGTCCGGGAAGAGGCCCCGCGCCTTGAGCTCGAGCAGCGCGGAAATGAGGACGAGGAACTCGCCACAGGCGTCGAGGTCGATCTCGTCCCGCTCGGCGAGCCGCTCGAGGAACGAGAGCACGATCGCCGCCACGTCGACCTCGCGCGGCTCGAGTGCCTCCTTCAGCAGCAGCGTCAGGAGGAGGTCGAACGGCCCCTCGAAGGCGTCGAGATCGAGCTCGAGCTCCCGCACGAGGGTCGGCTGCACACGCGGAGGCTAGCCACGGGGCCGGATAGGCCCGGACGGGTATACCTGGGTGCGACTGCCGTCACGAAGAGGAGGAGCCATGCTCGGCGACTACCCCGTCCATGTGGTCCTTTTGTCCCTCGACCTCGCAGAGACGCGCCGCTTCTACCACGACCAGCTCGGGCTCGAGATCCTGAACGAGAGCGACGAGGCGATCACCTTCCGCTGCGCGGGCGAGAGCACGATCGCGGTGACCAAGAGCACCGTCGGGACCGCCGACGAGCAGACGCAGGCTGGCTGGTTCGTCCCGGACCTCGCGAGCGAGCTCGCAGAGCTCCGCGCGGCAGGCGTCGAGATCCAGGAGTACGACCTGCCGGGGCTCAAGACCGAGAACGGCGTCGCCGATCTCGGCTTCGCGATCGCCGCCTGGATCGTCGATCCGCACCGCAACGCGCTCGGGATCCTGCAGCTGAAGGGCTAGCGCAGCGACTCGGCGAGCTCGACGGCCTGGTCCTTGTCGAAATCGCCCTCGAGCCGGAAGGCGACGTCGTCGTCCTCCCAGAAGAGGACGTTGCCCGCGAGCCTGGTCGTGTCCTCGACCGCGTTGCCCTGCTCGTCCAGGAGCAGGACGACATGCGGCGAGCCGCTGATGAAGAACGCGGGCGAGCCGTCGACCGACGTCTCCTCGAGCGCCGTGCCGGGCCCGGCGAGCTTCTTCACGATCAGCTCCCGGTCCACGTGGAGCCCCGGAGCCTGCGAGACGAGCAGGCGCACGTCGCCCGGGGGCCCGTAGACGAACCAGACGATCGGTCGCTCGCCGAAGAGGTAGACGCGGTCGGGCGGCTCGTCGAGCTCGCGGAGCTCGGAGCTTGCGCGGCGCCGCGCCTCGTCGATCGACACCAGCTCGCCGAGCACGGTCTCGTCCAGCCCACCGGCCGCGGGTGGCAGCTCGTCCACGAGCTCGACCTGCTCGCCGCCGAGATGAAGCACCCGCAGGAGCGCAGTACGCGCGTCCGGGACGGCGAGCGTCGCGGCGAGCGCGGCGAGGAGCACGACGGCGAAGGCGACGGCGAGCCGGCGACCACCGGGGCGGCGCACCCCGCGCACCGCGCGCGGCCCGATCTCGCGCGAGCACGGCGGGTACGACGTCGGGCGCAGCCGGCACGTCGAGCTCGCGGCCGAGGACGTGGAGTGCACGCTCGAGCTCGCTCATGCGTCCACCTCCTGCCGCAGCCGCTCGAGCGCCCGTGCCGTGCGCGACTTGACCGTGCCGCGGCGAACGCCGAGCACCTCCGCCGTCTCCTCCTCCGTGAGCTCGAGGAAGTACCGGCACGTGAGAACGTCGCGATCGCGATCGCCGAGGGCCCCGACCGCCCGGAGAAGCCCGTCGCGCTGCTCGCGCCCGAGCGCGGCCCCCTCCGGCGACGGGGCCGCGTCCTCCGAAGGATGGGCCGCGGTCGCGCGGAGCCGCAGCTCGACGCGCCGCTGCTCCGACCGGCGCCGGTTGTGCGCCTCGTTCGCGACGATGCGCAGGAGCCACGGCTTGAACGGCGAGCCTGCCCGGAAGCGCGGGAGCGCCCGCCACGCCTTGACGAACGCGGTCTGCACCGCATCCTCCGCATCGGCGGCGGAGCCGGTCAGCAGGTACGCCGTGCGAAACGCGAGTGCCTGATACGTGCGCATGAGCTCCTCGAAGGCGCGTTCGTCTCCATCTCTCGCGCGCTCCGCGAGCGCGACGTCGTTCGGCGGCCGGCCCTCCACCGCCCCCTTCTACACCCACGGGGCGGTGGAGGTTCCGTCCGCGCCTAGCGCGGAAGCGCCGTCGGCCCCCAGCGCCGCCGCATGCCGAGCGCCGCGACCGCGAGCAGCGCGACGAGAGACGCCGCCAGCGCGAGCGGGAGCAGCGGGAGCGAGCCCGGTGTCGATCCCCCCACCCGGGCTGTCCGCGATCGTCGCGGGCCCGAAGGTCAGGTTGGAGTCGCCGAACCCGCTCTCCACGACGACGTTCCACTCACCCGCCGTGGGAAAGACGACGTTCGCCTCGTATACCCCGGTCTCGGAGGTCTCGGAGGCCAGGAAGTCCTCTGTTGCACCGCTCCCGGCTTCACGGATCGTCACGACCGGCGTCAGGGCGGCGAGAGGCGTGACGCCGTGCTGGAGGATCGTGATCTCGGGATTCCACGTGTCACCCGGCCCGATGCCCGTGGGCGGTCGAGCTGAGGGTGACCGTCGCCCAGCCGCCTGCCGACGCCGGCGCCACGACGGCGAGCGCGGCCGCGAGCACGGCGAGTGTGATCAGAGAGCGCATTGCCTCCTCCTTGGTCGACTACGGGAGATACACCGCAGCGACCCGGAGGGGTCCCGATCAACCCTGGGGTCTGACGCGCTCCTTGGGAACCGTCATCGTCTCGGTCTTCGGCGGTGCAACGCCCTGCCCGCGCCGCCACGTGCGCTGCCACCAGACGAAGAACGCGCCCGAGGCGAGGATCGCGAGTCCGGCGACCCACACGTTGAGCCGCACGCCCGCGAGCTCGTGCGACGGGTCGACCCGCAGCGTCTCGATCCAGAGCCGTCCGATGCTGTACAGGAAGACGTAGAGCGCGAAGAGGTTCCCGGGCCGGAGCTTGAACCGGCGCTCGACGAGGAGGAGCACTCCAGCCGCGGCGAAGCACCAGAGCGCCTCGTAGAGGAAGGTCGGGTGGAACGTCTCGTTCTCGATGTGCTCGATCGGCCGGTTGTCCGCGGAGATCTCGAGGCCCCAGGGAAGGTCGGTCGGGCCGCCGAAGAGCTCCTGGTTCCACCAGTTCCCGAACCGGCCGATGCCCTGCGCGACGAGGAGCGCCGGGGCGACGCAGTCGAGCAGCGCCGAGATGCTCGCGCCCGAGCGCTTCGCGACGATCGCGCCGACGACGACACCGAGCCCGATCCCGCCCCAGACTCCGAGCCCGCCCTTCCAGATCGCGAACGGCCCCCACCACTCGTCCGGGAGCTCGTCCCAGCTCGTGACGCACGTGGTACAGGCGCGCGCCGATGATCCCGAAGGCGACCCCCCAGACCGCGAGGCGGAAGATGAGGTCCCAGTCGCCGCCGCGGTGGGTCCAGCGGATCCCCGTGATGACGACCGCCGCGATGATCGCGACCAGCAGCGTCAAGCCCATAGAAGTGGATCGAGAACGGCCCGAGCTCGAGCGTGCTCGAGCCCGGAGACGGGATGGACGCGAGAAGCGGTGCGAGGGCCGACATCGGCGCCCATTGTGCCGATGCCGCGCGGGCGCCGTGCGACGAGGCGACCAACGAGAACGGCGCCCGGGTGACCGGGCGCCGCTAGGGGAGAAACGAGTGACGCGGCCGGGTCGAGCCGCGCCGTTGGCTACAGGAGGATCTGGAGAGCGAGATCGACCGTGCAGCCGCGCTTGAGGAGGTTCACTGCCTCGTGGAGATCGACGTCGTGACTCGCAGCGAGGACGAGCGCGCTCTCGGAGTCGTAGCCGGCGCGCGCGAGCTCCTCGTGGCGCCAGTGTCTCCACCCGATCCGCCTCCGTGGTGTACGTCATTTCGAGTTCTGCCGCAGACATTCCGTGCCGCCCTTCCGCAGTGGGTGATTTGACTCACTCGCTATTCGTCCACTGAGACGTATCGGTCGTCCCCTTTCTGGGGGGATTTGCGTTGAGCGTCCGTAAACCTTCGATGAGGTTCGGGCCGTGGGAGAGGCGTCCGGCACGGGCCGCCGAGGGCACCCGCGAGGGCTTGAAAGCAGGCAAACTCGCTCGATGCCGGTCTGCACGAACTGCGGTACCGAGAACCCCGAGGTCGCGAAGTTCTGCCTCGCCTGCGGGTCACCCCTCGCCTCCGCGGCGCCTCCCCCACAGGAGGTGAGGAAGGTCGTGACGATCGTCTTCTCCGACCTCAAGGGCTCGACGAGCATGGGCGAGCGTCTCGACTCGGAGTCCCTGCGCGAGGTGATGACGCGCTACTTCGACACGATGCGCGGCGAGCTCGAGCGGCACGGCGGCGTGGTCGAGAAGTTCATCGGGGACGCCGTGATGGCGGTCTTCGGCCTTCCGCAGCTCCATGAGGACGACGCCGTACGCGCGGTCCGTGCGGCCGACGGGCATGCAGCGGGCGCTCGAGGAGCTGAACGAAGAGCTCGAGCACACGTGGGGCGTCCGCCTCGCGAACCGCACGGGCGTGAACACGGGTCAGGTCGTCTCGGGCGACCCGACGGCGGGGCAGCGCCTCGTCACGGGCGACGCCGTGAACGTCGCGGCGCGGCTCGAGCAGGCGGCCGGCGAGAACGAGGTACTGCTCGGAGACCTCACCTACCGGCTCGTCCGGGACTACGTCGACGTCGAGCAGGTCGAGCCGCTCGAGCTCAAGGGAAAGGCGGAGCCGGTCCCGGCGTACCGGCTGGTCGCCGTGCGCGAGAGCAGCGAGCGCCCGCGCCGCCTCGATGCGCCGATGATCGGCCGCGAGTCCGAGCTCGAGGTGCTCCAGCGGGCGTTGGGCGACGCGGTCGCCACGAGACGCAGCCGTCTCGTGACCGTGGTCGGCGAGGCAGGTGTCGGCAAGTCGCGACTCGTCGAGGAGTTCATGCGAGCGTCCTCGGACGAGGCCGCCGTCATCCGCGGCCGGTGCCTCCCGTACGGCGACGGGATCACGTTCTGGCCGCTCGCTGAGGCGGTGCGCCAGGCCGCGGCGATCGTCGAGAAAGACTCCGCCGAGGAGGCGCGCAGGAAGCTCTGCGCGCTCGTCGGCGACTCCGACGTGGTTGCGCGCATGGAGTCGGCGATCGGGCTCTCGGAGGAGCCGTTCCCGGTGCAGGACCTGGCGTGGGCCTCCCGCAAGCTCTTCGAGGAGCTCGCTTCGGACCGGCCGCTCGTCCTCGTCTTCGACGACGTCCACTGGGCCGAGCCGACCTTGCTCGAGCTCGTCGAGCACGTCGTGACGAACGGCGACGCGCCCCTTCTCGTCGTCTGCTCGACCCGGCGGGAGCTCATCGAGCGGATGCCCGAATGGTCGACGACGGACGGAGCATGCCGCATCGAGCTCGAGCCGCTCTCGGCAGAGGACACGGGCGCCGTCGCGGAGCATCTCCTCGGAAGCGCGGGCCTCGACGAGAGCGTGCGAGCACGAGTCGTCGAGGCGGCCGAGGGAAACCCGCTCTTCGTCGAGCAGCTGCTCTCGATGCTCATCGACGAGGGGCTCATCCGCTTCGAGGACGGGCGCTGGCGCGCGACGGGCGGGGTCGAGCGGGCGGCCGTGCCGCCGACGATCCAGGCGCTCCTCGCCTCCCGTCTCGACGGGCTGTCGGGGGACGAGCGAGCCGTGATCGAGCCCGCTGCCGTCGTCGGGCAGGTGTTCGTGCGCGATGCGGTGCAGTACCTGACCGCCGACACCGTCGGAGACAACGTCGGCATGCACCTCGACGTCGCTCACCGACAAGCAGTTCGTGCGCCCAGACGCCTCACGGCCCGTCGAGGAGGAGGCGTTCCGCTTCCATCACGTCCTGATCCGCGACACGGCCTACGAGGCCGTCCTCAAGCGGGCCCGCGCCACGCTCCACGAACGCTTCGTCCAGTGGGCCGATCGCGTGAACCGCGAAGGGGCAGTCGAGTACGAGGAGATTCTCGGCTACCACCTCGAGCAGGCACACCGGTACCTCTCGGAGCTCGGACCGCTCGACGAGCGCGGCCTCGCGCTCGGCGCAGATGCGGCCCGGCGGCTCGCGTCCGCGGGCCAGCGCGCGTTCGCACGCGGCGACGTGCCCGCGGCCGCGAATCTGTACGGGCGCGCCGCGGCCGTCTTGCCGGAGGACGCACCCGCGCGGCTCGAATTGCTTCCGGAGTACGGCGAGGCGTTGCTGCAGACCGGACGCTACGACGAGGCGGTGGCGACCCTGGAGGACGCCATCAGGCTCGGCGAGCAGACGGGCGCCGCAGACGTTGCTGCCCATGCGTCGCTCGTCCGCCTGCTCGTGCGCCTGCGCGCAGGAGAACCGGAGAGCTGGCGGGCCGAAGCGGGAGAGACGATCGTCGCCGCGATGGCGGTGTTCGAGGCCGCCGGCGACAACGCAGGACTGGCCAAGGCCTGGCGTCTCCTCGCCTGGACGCACGGCACGGCCTGTCGATTCGAGAACGCAGCCGAGGCGTCGGAGCGTGCCCTCGAGCACGCGCGGAAGGCCGGCGACGCCCGCCAGGCAGCACGGGCGGCGACCGGTTACGCCGCTGCGGCCGTACTCGGCCCGACACCGATCGCGCAAGCGATCGAGCAGTGCGAGCGCGCCGAGCAGGACGTGTCGGGCGACCGGCAGTCGGAGGCGATCCTCCTCGCGCTGCTCGGGAGCCTGCACGGGATGCAGGGTTCGACGGAGAGCGGGCGCGCACTCGCGGCCCGGAGCCGGGAGATGCTGGAGGAGCTGGGGCTCTTCGCCGAGGTCGCTCGGGTGCGCCAGGAGGCGTGGCGCGTCGAGATGCTCGCGAACGATCTCGTGGCGGCGGAGCGCGAGATTCGCACGGCGTACGACCTCCTGTCGCAGATCGGGGAGAAGTACCTCCTGTCGACCGTCGCCGGCCTCCTCGCGCAGACGCTGTACGCGCTCGGGCGGCTCGACGAGGTGGACGCGCCGACGACGCTCTCCCGGGAGCTCGCAACGGACGACGACGTCGACACCCAGGCGTTGTGGCGATGCGTTAGCGGGAAGATGTCTGCGCAGCGGGGCGACGTCGACGCGGGTGAGGGCCTGATCCGCGAGGCGATCGAGATCCTCGCTCCAACGGACGGCGTGCTCTTCCAGTACGGAGCGCTCATCGACCTCGCGGAGGTCCAGCGGCTCGCCGGACGCCCGGACGAGCAGGCGGCGACGCTCCGGCAGGCACGGTCGCTCGCGGAGGCCAAGGGCAGCGAGGTGATGGCGGGTGCGGCGGAGCTCCCGCCGCACCCGCTCGAGACTCAGTCGCCCGCCGCTAGCTGAACGTCCACGAGCCGTTCGTCGACGACTTGACGACGACGATCGTCCGCCCCTTGAACCGCTCGTTCTTGATGATGACCACGTGCGGGTCCGCCTTCCGATTCTTCGAGACGACGACGCCGTCGTGGAACACGGTGTCGACCTCCTCACCGGACGGGAGCGACGCGTTATCGATCAGGAACGTGAACGTCGCGAGCGTGGAGAACACGAAGGGGCTCTCGTCGCACTCCGTGCCCGGGCTCGGCAGGCAGATCTCGGACACCTGCGTGATGCCCGGATCCGACTCCTCGCCCTCGCGCTCCTCGATCGAGGTCACGAGGCCTGGCGCATTCGCAGGCAGGTTCGGCGCGCACACGCTCGTCGCGAGCGGGTTGCCCGGGCCGATGTTCTGATCGGTCGCGAGAGTCGGGCTCGACTCGTCGGTGCACGGCGCGATCGTGTACGTCGCGGCCTTCGAGGGATCATCTCCGGAGAGGAGGCCCGTCGAGGCCGGGGCCATCGCGAACGTCTTGGCGCTCGCCTGCCAGAACGCAGTGTTCGTGAGGCATGGATCCACGTCGCAGTCCGGCGACGTCCCCTCCGACGGCGTCTTCCAGGCGATCGTCACGGCAACGGATTCGCCGGGCCGAAGCCGGTCCGTCACGACGCAGGAGAACTCCGTCGCCGTCAACGTCCCGCTGCACCCGGCGGTCTGGAACGTCGCCGGTCGCGTCTGTCCGTCCACCTTGGTGAACGGGATCGGGTTTCGTAGCGTGACGTTCTTGAGCGTCACGCTGCCCGTGTTCTGGATCCGGGCCGAATAGGCAGCAAGCTGCCCGTAGGTCACCTCGCCGAGGCCTGGGAGCGTCTGCAGCTCCGCCACAGCGCTCGTCGATCCCGGGGCCGGCGTCGCGAGCCCGAACATCGCGAGCGCCGCCACCCCAACTCCGACCGCGACCGCGGCCATTCGTACTCCAAGAGCCCCCATCCCAAACTCCTTTCGTTCTCCCCTGAACGGATCCCGCCGAGCAAGCTCCGCACCGGACGGTCTCGCCCGATGGGCTGCAGCATGACATGACAGCGCCTCGGGGGCCAATCTGTTTCCGTTGTGGGCGGCGTCGTACTAGGATCGCCCGATGCGACTCGGTCACGACGCCAAGGTCGATCTCCTGAAGTCCGTCCCGCTGTTCACGGGCTGCTCGAAATCCGAGCTCAAGCAGCTCGCGTCCTCGACCGACGAGGTCGATCTCCGCGAGGGCTACGTCCTCGTGCGCGAAGGGCGGCCTGGCCGCGAGTTCTTCGTGCTGATCGACGGCAACGTGCGGGTTGCCTCGAAGGGGAAGAAGCTCGCGGACCTCAGCGGCGGCGACTGGTTCGGCGAGATCGCGCTCCTCACGAAGGTGCCGCGCACGGCGACCGTCACGGCCACGTCGGACGTGCGTGCGCTCGTGCTCACCGACCGCTCCTTCCGGCGGGTCGTCGAGACGATGCCGTCGATCGCGTTGAAGGTGCTCTCCAGCGTGGGCGAACGGCTCTCATCCGACGCGCAGACCGCGCACGACTAGACCCAGGCGGCCGAGAGCCGCTTACGCGCCCGGCGCGACCGCAGGACGCCGGCGGACGCCCGCGCCCATCGCCGAGACGACGAGCACGACGGTGCCCAGGGCGATGACGACGTCACCGACCGAGAACACGTTCGCGAGCGGCACCCACTCGGGAGCCGCCCAGCGGTCGACGAGCCACGCGAGGGCGGGGTCGGTCTCTGCGCTGCTGTTCGCATTTCGCACGTGGTTCCCGCCCGCCGCGCGCATGGCTTCGGGCAGTACGGGCATCGTGCCCCCGTTCGCGACGATGGCCGCGACGTTCAGGCCCATTCCCAGGGCCACCACGGCGACGCCGCGGATGTGTCGGTTCAGCGCTGCGCCGACGACGAGAAAGCCGTAGGAAACGAGCCAGAGGGCGCTCGCGACGCGCTCGTCGACGCTCCAGGGCAGGAAGGCGAACGGGAAGGCGACGACCTGGATCCCGAACGCCGCGAGAAAGAGCCACCAGGCGCGAATCCTGAGCTCCGCCAGCCTCGAGACACTGCCGCCGAGCAGGACGCCGAGGCCGACGGCGGCGATGACGGGGAGGGCGAGCGACACCTAGGCCACCCGGAGGTCGGGGCGTGGGCGCACGTCGGGGAGAACCCCGAGCTCGCTGACGTAGGCCCGTAGCGCCGAGACGACGACGGGGTCGAACTGGATCCCCGCCATCCGCTCGAGCTCGGCCAGAGCATCCTCGGGCGTCGCAGCCGGGCTGTAGCTGCGCTCCGACGTCATGGCGTCGTACGCGTCGGCGGCGAGGATCACGCGCGACCCGAGCGGGATCTCCTCGCCCGCGAGCCCGTCCGGGTAGCCGGTGCCGTCCCAGTGCTCGTGGTGGTGGCGGATCCAGATGTCGACGGGATGGAGATCCATGCCGTCGAGGAGCGAGGCGCCGAGCTGCGGGTGGGTCGCGACGCGCTCGACCTCCTCGGGCGTCAGCTGCCCGGGCTTCTGGAGGACGCTGTCCGAGATCGCGATCTTGCCGAGGTCGTGGAGCCGGCCGGCGAGCTTGAGCTGGTGCACGAGCTCCTCCGTGAGCCCGAGCCGCCGCGCGATGCCCTCGACGTGGAGGGCGACACGTTCCGAGTGTGCGCCCGTGTACGCGTCCTTCGCATCCACCACGCGCACGAGGTTCTCGGCTGCCCGGAGACGAGCATGCTGCTCCGCGTCGCGCTCGAGCTCCTCCACCGAGTGCAGCCGAACGACGTCTGGGCTGAACAGGCACCAGCAGTTCTTCCCGTTGTGCTTGGCCCAGTAGAGCGCGCCGTCGGCCTTCCGCTCGAGCTCCTCCACGCCCGTCGCGTGCTCCGGTGCGAACGCCACGCCGATGCTCACCGTGACCGCCTTGTCGTGCGGGAAGCTCGCGCCCGCGAAGAGCCGGTAGAGCTCCACGAGGCGGCGGCGAGACGACTCGCGGGTCCCGGGGAAGAGCACGGCGAACTCGTCGCCGCCGAGCCGGAAGGCGCGCGCCTCGGCGTCGACCGCAGCGAGCAGGCGTGCCGCCTCGGCGAGGACGCTGTCGCCCAGCTGGTGGCCGTACACGTCGTTGATCTGCTTGAAGTCGTCGATGTCCACGAGCCAGAGCCCGAGCGGCGAGCCGGCGCCGGCGCTCTCGACCGCCGCCGAGAGCGCGAGCTCGTAGGAGCGGTTGTTCCCGAGCCCGGTGAGGCTGTCCGTGTGCGCGTCACGGGTCGCCCGGCGGGAGGCGAGCGAGGAGCGCTGGTACAGCGTCGCGGTGAAGAGCGGGCCGGCCATCAGCACGAGCAGGCGGGCATCGGTGGTCCAGAGCGCCGCGGCGAGCGCCGCGAGGAACGCCTGGATCACGAAGGCCGGACCGACGAGCCGTGCGTTCTCCCGCAGCAGCGGACGCACCGGGATCTCCTGGTGGAAGGAGATCGCAAGCGAGATGCAGAGGAAGTTGGCCGCGACGAAGGCCGCGCCGCCCCATAGGGCGAACGCGGTGATCACGACGGCGTCGTGCGACGGGGTGTCCCCGAGCGCGATCACGGGGAGCGCCGCCGCGAATGCCGACAGCGTGTAGACGGCCGTGTTGAAGGCCGTCCGGTCGAGCGGCTTCCGCTCGACGAGCTGGGCCACGAGCGCGCTGACCGTCGAGATGAGGATGCCGTACTCCCAGCCGAAGAGGATGACGCTCGAGAGGATGAAGACGAAGGCGAGCGAGACGGAGCTCATGCCCTCCTCCTCGATGGGCACGGGCTTGAGCTCGGCGAGGAGCGCGAGGGTCAGGAAGAGGATGATCGCGAGCGCCTGCTCCGCATCCGGCGGCGCGAGGGCGATCCCCACCGCCGCCGCGGCTACGACCGGTATCGCGAGCGCAACGACGCTTGCGATGAGCCGGCGCAGCCGGGGCGGGTACGCGTCCAGATGAACCGCTTCGGACATCGTCGGTGAGGTGCCGCGTGTTACGTCGTGCTCAGTCCCAGCGCCAACCGGCGCCGGCAGAAACGGCGAAGGCTGCAATGCTCACGAGTGCAACCGCAAGCCTCGGCCAGCGTGCCTGCCACTTGAACATGGGCCCTTTCACTCCTTTCGATCGCTTTGAGTGCTCCGCAGAAGCGCCCGGATCTCAGTAAGCGGGGGAAAGGGGTGCAGGGCACCACGCGAACGGGGGGCATCCGTCCCTCGAACGAGGGTTGGCCGTGGGTGAGTGCCTACACCAGGGCGGCTTCGCCGAGCAACGCCTTGACCTCGGCGTAGAAGTCGGCGTCCGGCTTCACGCGGTACTCGGGGCCGAGAGCGAGCGTGCGCTCGCCGATCGAGGTCTCGAGCGCCAGGTAGACGAGCGCCTCGCCCGGGTAGTCGCGGACGAGCGACGCGAGCTCCCTGATGAGGCCTGCCGGGGCCTCACGGGCGTCGATCCGCAGGCGCACCTCCCGCCGCTCCTGCACCGCCTCGAAGGGATTGACCTCCATCGCGACGAGCTTCGTCTCCCCCGCCTGCTTGTGGTCGACGCGGCCCTTCACGACGAGGATCCGGTCGGGCTCGAGGTACTCGCGGGCGGCGGCATACGTCGAGTTGAAGACGACGACCTCGGCCGCGCCGGTCGGGTCGTCCAGCAGGACGAAGACCATCGGGTCGCCGCGCTTCGTGGTCACCTGCTTGAGCGCGGAGACGATCCCGCCGACGGTGACGATCTCGCCGTCCCGGCGGCGCTCGACGTCGGCGAGCATGCAGTCCGTCTTCCGCCGCAGCTGGCCCTGCACGCGCTCGAGCGGGTGCTCGGAGACGTAGAGGCCGAGTGTCTCCTTCTCGAGCCGCAGGAGCTCGCGCTCGTCGAACTCGCCGGTCGGGATCGTGGGATGGTGCCGCTCGGCCGCCTCCTCGGCACTGTCGAGCAGGCCGTCGAAGATCGACGCCTGGCCCGCAAGGCGATCGGCTGCGTGGCGCTGCCCGAGGCCGAGCGCGCTGTCGAGGACGGCCAGCATGCCGAGCCGGCTCGAGCCGGTCGAGTCGAGCGCGCCGCACTTGACGAGCGACTCGAGCGCGCGCTTGTTCACGGCCTGCGGGTCGGCCCGCTCGGTGAACTCCCAGATCGACTCGAACGGCGCCGCCCTCCGCGCGGGCGCGGACGATCGCCTCCGCCGCCGCCTCGCCGACGTTCTTCACCGCGTTCAGGCCGAAGCGGATCTTTCCCTCGACGACCGCGAAGTCCGTCTGCGACGAGTTCACGTCCGGCGGGAGCACCTCGATGCCCATCTCGTTGCATGCGTTGACGTAGAACGGCACGCGGTCCTTCGTGTTCATCACCGAGGAGATGAGCGCGGCCATGTACTCGCGCGGGTGGTGCGCCTTGAGCCAGGCGGTGCGGTAGGCGATGAGCGCGTAGCAGGCGGCGTGCGCCTTGTTGAACGAGTAGTCCTGCGAGGACTCCATGTCCTTCCAGAGCTGCTGGCCGACGGCCTCGGCCACCCCGTTCTCCGCGCAACCCGTCAGGAACTTGTCCTTGAGCGACGCCATCAGCTTGTGGATCTTCTTGCCGATCGCCTTGCGGAGCGTCTCCGCCTCGGCGGGCGAGAAGCCGGCGAGCCGCTTCGCGATCTCCATGTACTGCTCCTGGTAGATGCAGATCGCGTACGTCGAGCCCGTGATCTCCTCGAGCCGCGGGTCGGCGAAGGAGACGGGCTCCTTCCCGTGCTTGCGCGCGGCGTAGCCGGGGATGTAGCCCATCGGCCCCGGCCGGTAGAGCGCGACGAGCGCGATCAGATCCTCGAACTCCGTCGGCTTCACCTGCCGCAGCGCCTCGCGCATCCCCGACGACTCGAACTGGAACACGCCGGTCGAGTCCCCGCGCGCGAGCATCGCGTACGTCTGCGCGTCGTCGAGCGGGAGGTTGGCGATGTCGACGCCGCCCACGAGCGCGACGGCGTCGTCGATCACGTCGAGGTTGCGGAGCCCGAGGAAGTCCATCTTCAGGAGCCCGAGGTCGACGACGTCGTTCATCCCGACCTGGGTCACGACCTCCTGGTCCGAGCCCTTCTGCTGCAGCGGCACGACCTCGATGAGCGGCTGTGCGCCGATGACGACGCCGGCGGCGTGGATCGAGTCCGCACGGGTCAGGCCTTCGAGCGGCCGGGCGAGGTCGACGATCTCCTTCGCGACGGGGTCGGAGTCGACCGCCTGCCGCAGCTCCGCGCCGGGCTTGAGCGCCTCCTCGAGCGTCTGGCCGGGCCCCTCGGGGACCATCTTCGCGAAGCGGTCGACGACCCCGTACGGGATGTCGAGGACGCGGCCGGCGTCGCGGATCGCGGCGCGGGCGGCCATCGTCGAGAAGGTGATGATCTGGGCCACGCGGTCGCGGCCGTACTTGTCCGCCACGTAGTTGATGACCCGGTCGCGGCCCGCCACGGAGAAGTCGATGTCCATGTCCGGCAAGTCCTTGCGGGCAGGGTTCAGGAACCGCTCGAAGAGCAGGCCGTAGCGCATCGGATCGACGTCCGTGATCTCGAGGCAGTACGCGGCGATCGAGCCCGCCGCCGAGCCGCGCCCGGGACCGACGCTGACTCCGTTCGTCTTCGCGAAGTGGATGAAGTCCCAGACGATCAGGAAGTAGTCCGCGAACCCCATCTCCTGGATCGTCTTCAGCTCGAAGCGCAGCCGGTCCGTCAGCTCGGGTGTCACCTTCCCGTAGCGCCTGCCGAGACCCTTCTCGCAGAGCTCGACGAGGTAGTCGAACGCGTCGCGGCCGTCCGGCACGGGGAAGCTCGGGAGCAGGACCCGGCCCAGGTCGAGCGCGACGGTGCAGCGCTCGGCGATCTCGAGCGTGCGCGCGAGCGCCTCCTCGTGCCCCGGGAAGTCGAGCGCCATCTCCGCCTGTGACTTGAAGAAGAACTCGTTCGTGTCGAAGCGCCAGTGGTTCGGGTTCTTCAGGGTGTCGCCGGACTGGATGCAGAGGAGCGCCTCGTGCGGGAACGCGTCGTCCGCGTTCAGGTAGTGGACGTCGCCGGTCGCGACGAGCGGCAGCCCCGTCTCGCCGGCCAGCGCGACGAGGTCGGGGTTCACGCGCAGCTGGTCCTCCACCCCGCCGTTCTGGATCTCGACGTAGGTCGCGTCCCGCCCGTAGATCTGCACGAGCCGGTCGAGATCCTCGCGCGCGTCCTTGCCTCGTCCCTCGGAGAGCGCCTTGGCGACCCGGCCGGAGAGGCAGCCAGAGAGAGCGACGATGCCCTTCGCGTGGCGCTCGAGCAGCTCCCAGTCGACGCGCGGCTTGTAGTAGTAGCCCTCGAGGTAGCCGAGCGAGCTCAGCTTGATCAGGTTCGCGTACCCCTCGTTCGTCTCGGCAAGGAGCGTGAGATGCGCGTAGCCCTTCGTCTGCGCACGGCGGTCGTCCGCGACGTAGACCTCGCAGCCGACGACGGGCTTCACGCCGCGCTCCCCCGCCTCGCGGAACAGCTGCACGACGCCCGCGAGCGAGCCGTGATCCGTGAGCGCGACGGCGGGCATCTCGAGGTCGGCCGCCTTCTGGACGAGCGCGGGGATCCGGCACGCTCCGTCGAGGATCGAGTACTCCGAGTGGACGTGCAGGTGGACGAAGGGTGGTGCGCTCGGAGCGGAGGAAGCCACGGGAGGGCCATCGTACTGCCCTCGTCCGACGGCAATCTTCGCCGTCCCCGGCGCCCGCCCGCGCACCCGGCTACCCCATCCGAGGGGGCCGGCTCATGGCCCCGAAGACGGTGCCCGATAGGCCCCCTATGGCTTCCGTCGAGACCGAGGTGGACATCCTTCGCGACCGCGCGCTCGTGCTCGCCGAGGAGCTCGGCCTCGATCGAGGCGCCTGGTTCCTCCGCGTGCTCGAGGACAGCCGCTCGGACGGCGAGCCGGTCGACGTCGGCGCGCTCGTACGGGCGTACTGGGAGCTCCAGCGCATCAGCGGGCGCCAGGACCTCGAGCACGAGTGGCGGCGCCTCGCCGACTCGTTCGACCACGGCGACGCGGCGTAGCCGTCCAAGTCACTGAGACGAGTGAGCGAGCGGCGCAGCTCGCACACCGATACGCGTCCTGAGGATGACCGCTGCCGACCTGGCCTCCCTGAGGTTGGTCGCGTACACGCGACCCTCCTCGGCGCGGCATCCGGAGCCCCGAGGAACGCGATGAGCACACACCCAGAGAGCGATGCGCTCGGCGCACGTGTCGAGTCGCTCGCGGGTTGGGTCTCCGACATCGAGGCACAGCTCCGTGCAACCGCGGTCACGGGGGACACGAAGACGCTGAAGGAGCTCGCGAAGGCGCTCGAGGCGTGGAACAAGCACGACCCGAAGCTCGAGAAGCGGCTCACGGAGCGCGTCGACGTGCTCGCCGACCGCTTCGCGACGCTCTCCGCCACCGTCTCGACGACCGCGGCCGCGCTCGCGGGCAAGGACGGGGAGATCGCGCAGCTGCGCCGGGAGCTCGAGGCCGGCAACACCCGGATCGAGTCGCTCGTGCGCGACCTGCGCTCAGACCGGCCCCGGCTCGGACGTCGCCGAGCTGCGGAAGGCGATCGCGACGCTCTCGACCGAGCGCTCGAATGGCGCGAGCGACCGCAGGGTCGACGGCATCGCCTCCGAGGTCGACGTCCTCTCCCAGCGCATCGACACGCTCTCGAAGACGGTCTCGACCACGGCCGCGGCTCTCGCCGGCAAGGAGGGCGAGCTGATCGCCCTGCGCGCGCGGCAGGAGGAAGGAGACACGCGCGCGGAGTCGCTCGTCGCGGAGCTCCGGTCGGCGGTCACGCAGCTCTCCCACCAGATCGCGAGCATCGACGATCGGCCGCACGACCCCCAGGCTGCCCGCATCTTCGAGAACCACCTCCTCGACCTCGGAGGCCGCGTCGAGCAGCTGACCGCCGGGCTCGACTCCGTCTCCGCGGCCGCGGAGACGACTGCCGCGAGCGTGGATGCACACGAGGCCCAGCTCGCCGACGTCCAGCGGCGGTTCGAGGAGGCGAGCGAGCGCGTCGAGTCCATGATCTCGGAGCTCAACGCCGTCGGCGCGTCGCTTCCCACGGAAGGCCCGGCCGACCCGGCGCTCGAGAGCCGCATCGAGGCGCTCGGCGCTCAGGTCGACGAGCTGACCGACGCACTCGCGCGGCTCGACGCGGACGCCTCCCTTCGCGCCCGCGACGCGACCGCTGCGACCCTCGAGCTCGAGCGCCTCCTCGACGCGGGCACGCACCGGCTGGTGGAAGTCGAGCGTGCGCAGGTTGCGACGGCTGCGGAGCTGTCGCGTGTCGGGGGCGCGCTCGCCGAGGAGCGAACGTGGGTGCGAGACCAGCTCGACGGCCTCGCGGCCGCCGTCGACAGCGCACGCCCGGACGAGACGGTGGAGCCGCGCCTGCAGGAGCTCGCGACGCGCATCGACGCCATGGAGCAGGGTCAGCGCATCGTCGGCGTCGAGGTCGCTCGCATCGCGGCGGCCTGGGATGCCGAGCGCGACGAGCTCAAGCGCCAGCTCGAGTCGGTCGCCGAATCGGTGACGTCGGCCCCGGTCGGCGGCGTCGCGCTCGACGAGCAGGCCGAGCGGGTCCTGACCGACCTCGCCGCAAGACTCGCGGAGATGGAGCGCGAGGGCACGTCCGTCGCGGCCGAGATCTCCCATGCCGAGTCCCGCTGGGCAGCAGAGCTCAGCTCGCTCGAGTCGCGGCTCGAAGAGATCGCAGGTGCCGCGGCGAGTGCCGTGCCGGGGTCGGATCCGAGGACCGAGGAGCGCTACGAGGAGCTCCTTCGCCGCCTCGACTCGCTCGAGCTCGACCTCTCGCGCCCGTCGAGCAGCGCGCCCGGGGATCCCGACGAACTGCGCGATCTGCGTGTCCTCATCAACGGGCTCCGCATGCGCATCGCCTCGAGCGAGAAGGAGCTCGCCGCGCTCTCGGGCTCCGGCGACGTCGTCCCTCGCCTCGACGACCTGAGCGTCCGGCTCAGCCTGCTCGAGCGCACGGCGGCGGCAGCTCCGGTTCACGCCCCGGAGCCCGGCGACGGCCGCTTCAGGGTCGAGCTGCGCGGGCTCGACCAGCGCATGCAGGGCCTCGAGACCGCCGCCCAGGAGAACCGCGACGCCGTGCTCACGCAGTTCGAGCGCCTCGCCTCCCGTCTCCAGTGGCGCCTGCAGCAGCTCGAGCTCGAGACCTCCGACGCCGCGCAGGCCCCTCCGGAGCCGGCGCAGCTCGGCCAGGTCGTCCCGATCCGAGGCGAGGCGTAGCGCAGCCCGGAAGCGGGTAGCGACCGAGGATGATCCGGCTCTTCGACTTCCTCCGCTGGCGGTTCGGCTCCGGTGGGCGCGGCCCGCTCGCCTACCGCATGCTCGCCGGTGCGCTCGTTCAGACCGAGCGCACGCGTCGCGACCCGCGCTAGTCCGCCTCGTCGACCCGGTACGCCATGAGGATCGCGTCGACGTACTGCCCGTCGCGCGCGTAGTGCTCCTTCCGGTACCCCTCGCGCTCGAAGCCGAAGGTCTCGTAGAGCCGGAGCGCGGGCTCGTTCCACGGGAAGACGTGGAGCTCCAGCTTGCGAATCTCCTCCGAGCGGGCCCACACGACGGCTTCTTCGAGCAGGCGCGTCCCGATTCCCCGATGGCGGTGCGGGGACGCGACCATGATCCCGAGGTCTGCGACGTGGCGGCTCGACGGGTGCGGGTCGCGGGCGAGGGACAGCCGGGCGACGACGACCCCGTCGACCTCGGCCACGAAGACGGCGGCGTCCGGATGGCGGCGGGCGGCGCGGAGGTAGCGGCGCTCTTCCCCGACCGAGCGCCAGGCATCCGTCGTCAGGATCCAGCCGCCCTCCTCCTGTCCCACTTCCTCGGCTAACGCCACGAGCGCAGGCGCGTCGGTCGCCGCGGCACGCCGCACGATCGTCACGGCACCACCAGGCCGGCCCCGCCTCGACGCGGGTCTCCGGCCGCCGCGAGCGTCCCGTCCGGATCGCGGACGACGCCCTGGACGCCGCCGAAGTAGAGGTTCTGCCCGTCCCAACGGACGACGTCCCACGTCTCCGGAAGCCGCGCCACGGCGTTCTCGCCCCAGCCGCCCTCCAGGTGCAGCGTCGACCCCTCCGCGTGGAGTCGCGGCGCGTCGATCGCCTCTGCGACGGGCACGCCGTTGAGCACCCGCCAAGCAACCTGGGCGATCGCACCCGCGAGGCGGACCGAGCCCGCACTGCCGAGCACGACGCGGGGCCGGCCCTCGTCGAGGACCACGGTGGGAGTCATCATGCTCGGCAGCCGCTCGCCCGGCTTGCGGTCTCCGCCACCTATCACGTCGACCTCTCCGAGCATGTTGTTGAGCTGCGTCCCGCCGCGGAAGACGCCGGAGCCGGAGCCGAGCGTCGAGGACAGCGCTGCCGCAGTGCCGTCGCGGTCGACGACGGAGATGTGCGTCGTGCCCGTGAGCGCCCCCGGCCACGAGCGCTCGTACGCCGTCGCCACCACTCGAGCTTCGTCGTGTAGCGACCACTCGTCGAGCGCGGCGAGGGCTTCCAGGATCTCGAGCACGATCGACCCGCCGCGCGACGGCGGCGGCGTCGTGACCACGGACGTGCCGAGGACGTCGCCGACGAGCGGAGCACGCTCGGCGACCTCGTAGGCGACGATGTCGTCTGCAAGCTCGGGCACGAGCTCCGCGACCGCGCCAGCGACCCGCATCGCGCACGCGCTCGAGCGTCGCCACGAGCTCCTCCGTCGCAACGTGCTCCGGATCGCCGTACACGCGCACGCCCGCTTCGTCGCGCAGGAGGATCCCGCGGAGGATCCCGTGCAGGAAGGCGCGAGGCACGTCGACCGCAACCCGGCCGCCACGCGCGAGCGCGAGCGCGGGCTCGACGAGAGCGTGCCACTCGAGCGTTCCGTAGCGGCGGTGTGCTTCCTCGAGCCCGGCAACGAGCCCCGGGACCGCGACCGACCCCTCGCCCACCCGGAAGGTCTGCGTGCCGGCGTCCTCGAAGTCGACGATCACCTCCTCGAGCTCGCCGAACGCCCGGGTCGGGACGGCGAAGAAGCAGTCGAGGACGACCGGCGCCTCGTCCGGCCGCGCGACGAGGAGAAAGCCTCCGCCTGCGGGACCGGTGAGCGGTCCCTCGACGACGGCGGCTGCGAAGGCGGCCGTCAGACAGGCGTCGACCGCGTTGCCGCCCGCCGCGAGCACGTCCGCTCCGGCCTGGGCCGACAGCGGGTGGCCGGCGGCGATGGCGCCGTGCGCGGTGATCGGCCCGGTCATCGGAAGAGGGTACTCGCGGTCGTCGGGCCCTCACGGCCTGCGCGGACGACTGCGGATGGGCTCAGTCGGTGCGCAGGAAGCTCGGCAGCTCGGTGCCGTTCTGCGGCTCGCGCGAGGCCGTGCCCTCGAAGGACGGGACAGATGCCCTGCGCCGCGATCCGCCGAGCCCCGTCGCCACGACGGTCACCCAGACCTGGCCCGTGAGCCGCGAGTCGACGGTCGCGCCGAAGATGATGTTCGTGTCGTCCGTCGCGGTTTGGCGCACGACCTCGGCCGCGTCGTTGACCTCGACGAGCGAGAGGTCGTCGCCACCGGCGATCGAGAGCAGGATCCCGCGCGCGCCGATGATCTCCATGTCGATGAGCGGGGAGCCGAGCGCACGCTCGGCGGCGTCGCGTGCCCGGGTCGGCCCGGTCGCGTAGCCGATCCCCATGAGGGCCGAGCCCGCGTCCTGCATGACGGTCCGGACGTCGGCGAAGTCGAGGTTGATGAGGCCGGGCGTCGTGATGAGGTCGCAGATCCCCTGCACGCCCTGCCGGAGCACGTCGTCCGCGATCTTGAAGGCCTCCACCATCGAGGTCGAGCGGTCGAGCACCTCGAGCAGACGGTCGTTCGGGATCACGATGACCGTGTCGCACGCCGCCCTGAGCTCCTCGACGCCGCGCTCGGCAGCGGTTCGCCGGCGCGTGCCCTCGAAACGGAACGGCGTCGTCACGATGCCGACGGTGAGTGCGCCGAGCTCGCGTGCGACGCGGGCGACGACGGGCGCGGCGCCGGTACCCGTTCCTCCACCCTCGCCAGCCGTGACGAAGACCATGTCCGAGCCGCGCAGCGTCGCGCGCAGCTCGTCGGCCGCCTCCTCGGCAGCGCGTCGGCCGACGTCGGGGTCGGCGCCGGAGCCGAGCCCCTGCGTGACTCCCTCGCCGATGTGGATCTTCGTCGGCGCGTCCGAGACGGCCAGCGCCTGCATGTCCGTGTTGACCGCGAGGAAGTCGACCTGCGAGATGCCCGCGTCCATCATGCGGTGCAGCGCGTTCAGGCCGGCTCCGCCGACGCCGACGACGCGGATCGCGGCGATGTACGCGGCGCCCTTCGGCGGCGGCACGCGGTGGAGCCGCGGCGCGGGCTCGAGCATCGTCTCGAAGTACCGGGCAGCGGCCCGCGAGGCCGTCTGCTCATCCGGCACAGGCTCGACGACGGGGGCGCGGTCGGGGACGGGCTCGGCGATCTCGGGCGGAACCGGCGCGAGCGGTGTCGGCTCGGAGAAGTCGTGCACGTGCTCGACGGTCTCCTCGAGCGCGGCGCGTTGCCTGGCGTCCTCGAGCGCCGGGCGCTCGACCGTCTTCTCGTCCTCGAGGGGGAGCTCGGTCGGCGCCTCGGGAGCCTCCTGAGGCTCCTGGGCGCGCTGGGCAGCCTCGGTTCGCCGGAACAGCTCGGCCAGCGGGCCCTCACGCATGCTCGCGCGCCGTCGCGCCATCGAGCACCTCCTTCGCCAGGTCGCGGTACGCCTGGGCCGCGGGGCCCGAGGGCTCGTATCTGAGGACGGAGCTGCCCTTCACCGGCGCTTCCGCGTAACGCACGGTCTTCCGGATCCTGGTCTCGTAGACGAGGTCGCCGAAGTGCTCCTCGAGGATCTCGATCGCCTCGCGGGCGTGCAGCGTGCGGCCGTCGTACATCGTGGGGACGATGCCCTCGACGCGCACGCCCGGGTTCAGGTTCTCGCGAACCATCGCGAGCGTGTTCTCGAGCTGAACGAGCCCGCGCAGGGAGAGGTACTCGCACTGCACAGGGACGATGACGCCGTCGGAAGCCACGAACGCATTGATGGTAAGGAGTCCGAGGGACGGCGGGGTGTCGAGAAGGATGAAGTCGTACTGCTCGCGCACCTCGACGAGCGCCTTGTCGAGCGCGCGCTCGCGGCCGATGAGGGCCGACAGCGCCAACTCCGCGCCCGCGAGGTCGATCGAGGACACGGCGATGTCGACCTCCACCGTCTTGATCACGTCCGAGATCGGGACGCGGTGCACGAGCACGTCGAACATCGAGCGGTCGATCGCGTCGGGGTTCATGCCCTGGCTCATCGTCAGGTTGCCCTGCGGGTCGAGGTCGATGAGGAGCACCCGGTGCCCGAGCTCGCGGAGCGCGACGCCGAGGTTCAGCGTGGTGGTCGTCTTCGCCACGCCGCCCTTCTGGTTCGCGAACGCGATTACCCTCGCCATCACGCGGGTTGCCGGCGCCGGAGGCTCGTCGGGCGCGGGAACGGCGTGCAGACGCGGCGTCTCCTCGGGTGCGGGCTCGCTGCGCGGCGTGCGCGCGATGCGTCCCTGCGTGGACCGCGGTCGAAGGCGGGAGATACCCATTGCCGCCTCACCTTCCAGCCGCCTGCAGAAACTCCTTCATGACGATCGCGACGCCCGCGGCGGGCGTCAGTCCTCGCCGTCCCAGTAGTCGAGCGGCTCCCCGACCCGAGCGACGAGCCCGAGCCCGGTGAAGTAGACCTTGCCCGAGCGCGGGTAGTAGCAGAGGTCGCTCGCCTCACGCGTGCCGTACATGAGGACGGTGAGTCCGTCGCCGCCGCCTCGGAACGCATGTGCGACACCGGTGCCGGCCTGCCGGCAGATCACCGAGCCCGTTCGGACGGCATGCTCCTCGACGCCTTGCTCCTCCCAGAGCAGCAGGTGTCCCTCGCCGTCCAGGACGACGAAGATCTCCTCTTCGGCGCTGTGGCAGTGCGGGGGCGCGCTCAACTTGCCCGGGAGAACCTCCGAGTAACGGAGCCCGGTACGCACCGAGCCGGCCGCGCGGCCGAGGTTGCGGACGCGGCGGCCGATGGTCGACGTGTCCCGCTCGGGTGCCTCGACGTCGTCGACGTTGACGACGTTCGCCGGGCGCGGCTCGACGTCGCCGACCTGAGGAGGGCCGGCGGCGGCCTCGCGCGCCCACGGGTGGTCGTCCTCGACGCCAACGCGCGCCCACGTGTCGCCGAGCCATGCGACTCCAGCCCGCGGCAGCCACGTCACGCCTCCCGCGTACGAGCGCTCGCCGAACGCGAGCACGTCGAGCCCGTCAGGCCCCGCCTGGAGCGTGTGCGCGTTCTCGAGCGCACGGTGGACGATGCAATCGCCCGTCCTCACCTCGTACGCCGGGAGCGCGTCGAGCTCGCCCTCACCCTCCCACTGGACGGAGAGACCCGACCCGCCGAGGACGTAGAAGATCTCCTCCTCCTGCCCCTCGAGGTGGAGCGGCGTCGACCACATGCCCGGATCGATCTGCATCCGCTTCACGCCGACGTTCCGCGACGCTCGACCGGCGAGGCTCCACCAGGTGCCGGCGATGTGACCGCGCTCGCCGCGCCAGGTGCGGGCGTCGTCCCAGTGCAGGACCGGTCCCGCCGTCACTGCGCCGCTCGTCACTCCGCTCTCACCGGGCCGATCCTAGACCCGTCGCCGCCTCCGGTGTCGGCCGCGTTCCGTGCGCGCTCGGGCACGGGCCGGACAGACGGACGATTTCGCGCCGCCGGATCCTGCCGCGCTCTGCGGATCACCGATCCCGCGCGAGCCGAGACGAGACCGGCCGCACGCTGTCGTACGCTCGTCGCGTGAACGGTTCGCTCGCCGTCTCGCTCGTCGCGCTCGTGATCTCGGCGGTCTCCCTCGGCCTCGCGGTGCGCGCGGACCGTCGGGCGTCCCGCCTCGAGAGCCGAGGGCTCAGCGCCCAGCCCGTCGTCGAGCTCGCAGCCACGAGCGCCGAGGCCGCGGGGCGTCGATTCGACCTCCGACTCCGCAACGCGGGTCAGGGCCTCGCGAAGCGGGTCCGGGTGTCGCTCGTGGACGAGTCCGGAGACGTCGTCGCGACGATGCCACGGGCCGGCACGACACTCGTGCCCGGCGACGACCCGGTCGTCGTCACACTCGTCGTTCCCGAGTCCGGTCTTCCGCCGCCTCCGGTGCCGTTCGCGGTCTGGATCGCGTGGGCCGACGCGACCGGCGACCACGAGAGGCGACCGACCGGACTCACCGTCTCGACGTAGGCCAGAGCCTCCTGGGTTGTCGTTGCCACGAGCCGCCGAGGCTCGAGCGGCGTCGTGCTCAGACGCGCACGACGTCGCGCGCCAGTGCGGCTCGCAGCCCGGATACCGCGCGCTCTCCGGCCTCACCTCCCTCCACCTGCGACCAGGACTCCGCTTCGGCGAGAAGCTCCCGCAACTCCTCCAGAAGGACGGCCGCCGGCACGTCGTCGGCCCGGAGACGCTCGATCCGCTCGAGCCGGTCGACGATCGCCGCTACTTCCTCCATGCCTCGAACGTAGCGAGGCAACTGTCACCGATGGGCGACCGCTCTTTCGGAGATGTGTGTCAAACGGCCGCGCGGAGCGACGGCCTGCGCTCGAGACCGAGGAGCTCGCGATCCAGCTCACGTACGAGCTCGGTGCGATCGCCCGCCCGGAGCACCGCCACGAGGCAGCGGCGGACGGCGTCGAGGACAGTCGGCGTCGCATCGTCCCCGGCCGCAAGGGCGACGAGATCGCCGTGCAGCAGCTCGCGCGACGATGCCGTCCTGCTCGAGCAGCACCGCGCAGCGCAGCGGCCAGGTGTCGCCGAGCACCGCCCGGAGCGACGCGCGCAGCTGCTCCGCGCGGAACGGATCGTTCTGGAACAGCGAGAGCTCCCAGCGATCGAGGGACTCGGCAAGCTCGGGGTCGCCGTCGGCGTCGCCGAGCGCGCCGAGCACGTCGACGGCGATCGGCGTCCGGAACCCGTCCAGGCGCGACGGCTCCCCGGGCGGCTGCGTCGCCGCTATCGGGAGCACCGGGCGGATGCCGTAGGGGCGGCCGTCGAGCGTCTCGAAGAGGACGGGCCCCGCGGCGACCGCCGCCGAGGTCGTCAGACGGAGCGCGCTCACGGCGTCCGACATCTCCGAAGGAGCGTCGGGTGGGCCCTCCCCGCCGTCGAGCTCGGTGCGGAGCTCGAGGACGCTCATGCGATCCGGCTCGCGTGCGAAGCCCTCGGGGAGCAGTCCGCGCGACTCGGGCCAGTGTGTGGACAGCTCGGCCGCGACGAATGGTCGGAGCAGGAGCGAATCCGAGAGGTGCGCGGCCTTCGGGAGCGAGAGCCCGACCACGGGAGCGATCGCGCTGTACCGCCGCCGCTCGCCGAAGAGCGACCTCTCGAGCTCACCGTACGCGCGCTCGAATGCCTCGTCGTCCCAGTCGAAGCCGCCGCACGACTCGGCCGTGGAGACGAGCAGGCCGAGCAGCACCGTGCGGAAGAGCGCGTCGTCCTCGGTCGCTCGCGGGCCCGCATGCGCCTGCGCGAAGATCGCCGCAGCTGGTTCGCGCCGGAGCTCCTCGAGCGCGAGGAGCGCATCCTCACGAGCGCGGAGCACAGGCTCACGCTCCTCGATGAACGAGCGGACGAGCGGACGCAGCTCGTACAACGCAGGCCCGGCGCGCTGGACGTGCTCCTCGAAGGAGAACGGGAGCTCAGCGCCCTCCTCGAGCTCCCGCCCGAGCACGACGAACGCACCGAGGGCGAAACCACGAAGGAGCGGATAGAGGTGCGGAGCGCGCACCGGCATGCCTTTCCAGTACGCGGCGGTCGGTGCCTCTCCTCTAGCGGTGACTCCGTGCCCCGCGCAGGCGCCGCGTGAATCAGGGACGGAGCACGGCGCGCCGCGGCCCCGCGAGGAAGCCCGCCTCGACGAGCAACGGCAGGACGTCCGACTCGACGACCGGCTCGCCGTCGAACCGTTCGACCGCGAGCCGCTTCGCGCCGCCTCCGCGAACGTGCGACACGAGGGCCTCGAGAGCGGGCCGGAGCCAGTCCTCCTCGGGCTCGCGAAGCGGGACGAGCGAGCGGCCTCCGCGCTCGACGTACAGCGCAGCTTCTCCGTCGAGCAGCACGACCCAGGCACCGACGACCCGTGCGGCGCGAGCGCCCGCGCGCCGGGGCCACGGCAGCGCCGCGCCGTACGGCTGGGCGGGATCCGCGGCAGCGAGGACGAGCACGTTCGGTATGTCGTCGACCCGTGACGCGGCGCGCAGCTCACGGAGCCGCTCGACGGCCCCGGGCGGCGCGAACTGCGCTCCACCGAGCCCCTCGACGAAGTACCCGCGCCGTGCGATGCCCAGTGTCTCGAGCATCCGGAGCTCGCCGTATACCGCGCCGTACCCGCCGCGCACGCCCTCGCCGCGAACACCGTCGCGGGTCACGATCCCCTGCCGCTCGAGAATGAGCTCGGCTAGCGCGCGCCGGTCGGGAGCCTGCGGGAAGAGCGGTGCTGCGAATGCCCAGCGGCCCTGGGTCGGCGACGCCGGCGTCGCACGCGTGCGCGAGAAGCGACGCACGCGACGCTCGGGGCGCGGCGTCTCGTAGCGGCGGCTCGCCCGCAACGGCGCCCACGAGTCGTTCGTCACCTCACCGGCCCACACGAGCTCCCAGAGAGCCGAGAGCGCATCGGCGTGATCGAGCTCCGCAGCCGCGACGAGATCGGGCCAGAAGAGCGCGCCCTGGGTGAGAGCGGCGCGAAGCGCGACATGCGCCGGACCGTCAGGCGTCGCCTCCGCGGACGGCCGGCCCAGCACGCCGGCGTCCTCACGGAAGTAGACGGCCACGCGGTCGAGCCCCGCGCCGACCCAGATCACCTCGCCCGAGGCGCACAGCGCGTCGAGCTCGGCGGGCCGGTACGACGGGACGCGGCGCGGTAGCACGTCGGACTCCCAGAGCGTCACGGGCAGCGGCAGCGCCTGCAGCGGCACGAGCGCCTCACGGAGGGTCTGGCGACGGCCGATCCCGTGCCACGAGGGCAGGAAGCGGCCGAGTGCAGCCTGGTCCGCGGGCTCCACCTCGCGCCTGAGCGTCGCGAGCGTCGCTCGCCGGATGCGGCGGAGGACGTCCGGGTCGCACCACTCGCGCTCGGTCCCGCCAGGACGGAGCTCGCCCCGCACGAGCCGCTCCTCGCGCTCGAGGCGCTGGAGCTCGGGGTCGACCCGCCCCACCTCGAGCCCGAAGCGCGCGGCGGCCTCCGCCGTCGTGAACGGGCCGTGCGTCTTGGCGAACCGGACGAGGAGCGCAGCGAGCGGCTCGGCGACCTCCCCGAGGAACGCGTCGGGAAGACCGCCGGGCGGGACGACGCCGAGCGCGTCGCGATAGAGCCCGGCGTCCTCGACGGCGAGCAGCACGTCGGCACCAGCGACCCGTACGGGGATCGCCCGGCGCTCGCGCAGGAGCGTCTCGGCGAAGCCGGCGTCGGCTTCGCCCGGGAGCACGTGACCGGCCCGCCGGAGGAAATCGTGGAGCTCGTCCGCGTTCCGCGGTGAAGGCAGCAGCGACTCCTCCACCTGCCCGATCGCGCCGGCGTCGAGAAGATCGCGCAGCTCGTCGACCCCCATGAGCTCGCGCAGCAGGTCGCGATCGAGTGAGAGCGCCTGCGCGCGCCGCTCGGCGGGCGGGGTGTCGTCCTCGTACATGTAGGTCGCGACGTAGTCGAAGAGGAGCGACGAGGCGAACGGCGAGGCCGATGCCGTCTCGACCTCGACGAGAGCGAGCTCGCGCGTCTGGACGCCGCGCAGGATGCGGCGGAGCGCCGCGAGGTCGAACACGTCCTGGAGGCACTCGCGATAGGTCTCGAGCACGATCGGGAACTGTGGATAGCGGCGCGCGACCTGGAGCAGGTTCTGCGCCTTCAGGCGCTGCTGCCAGAGCGGAGTCCGCTGACCCGGCCGGCGGCGCGGGATGAGGAGCGCCCGGGAGGCGTTCTCGCGGAAGCGGGCGCCGAAGAGCGCGGACTGCGCCAGCTCGCCGAGGACGAGATCGTCGAGCTCGTCGGGGTCGATCAGGAGGTCGGAGACCGGCGGCGGGACGTCGGCGTCCGGGAAGTGGAGCGCGATGCCGTCGTCCGACCAGAGCGACTGCGCATCGAGGCCGAGCGTGTCGCGGAGCCGCGCGGCGAGGGCCATCGACCACGGAGCGTGGACGCGCCCGCCGAACGGCGTCAGCACGCAGACGCGCCAGTCGCCGATCTCGTCGCGGAACCGCTCGACGACGATGGCGCGATCCGACGGCACGACGCCCGTCGCCCCCTCCTGATCGCGGAGAAACGCGACGAGGTTCGTGGCGGCGCGGCGCTCGAGGTCGTACTCGGCCTCGAGCCGCTTCCGCGCCTGCTCGTCCGAGAGCGCCACGAGCTCCCGGGTCGCGCGCCCGATGCGCTCGCCGAGCTCGGCCGGGCGACCGACGCCTTCTCCCTTCCAGAACGGCGCCATGCCGGGCACGCCCGGGGCAGGCGAGACGAGCACGCGGTCGCGGGTGATCGACTCGATGCGCCAGGTCGAGGCGCCGAGCAGGAACGTCTGTCCCTCGCGCGCCTCGTAGACCATCTCCTCGTCCAGCTCGCCGACGCGGCCGCCGCCGTCGACCAGGTGGACGCCGAAGAGCCCGCGGTCGGGGATCGTCCCCGCGTTCGTCACCGCGAGCCTGCGCGCGCCGGTGCGCCCGCGGATGACCCCCGCGGTGCGGTCCCAGACGATCCGCGGGCGAAGCTCGGCGAACTCGTCGGACGGGTACCGGCCGGCAAGCATGTCGAGCACGTTCTCGAGCGTCGGCCGCGTGAGCTCGGCGAACGGGTACGCGCGACGCGCGAGCGCGTGGAGGTCGTCGATCGCGATCTCCTCGTCGGCGCAGATCGCGACGATCTGCTGCGCGAGCACGTCGAGCGGGTTGCGCGGGATCTGCGTCTCCTCGATCTCGCCCGCCCGCATCGCTTTTGCGACGACCGCGCTCTCGAGCAGGTCCGCTCGGAACTTGGGGAAGAGGCGGCCCTTCGACACCGCCTCGAGGGAGTGCCCGGCTCGGCCGACACGTTGGAGCCCACGTGCGACCGACTTCGGGCTCTCGACCTGGATCACGAGGTCGACGGCGCCCATGTCGATGCCGAGCTCGAGCGACGACGTGGCGACGAGGCACGGGATCTTCCCGGCTTTCAGGAGCTCCTCGACCTGCACGCGCTGCTCCCGGGCGAGCGAGCCGTGGTGAGCGCGTGCGAGCTCCTCCTCGGCGAGCTCGTTCAGGCGCAGCGCGAGGCGCTCCGCGAGGCGGCGGTTGTTCACGAAGACGATCGTGGACCGGTGCTCGCGCACGAGCTCGAGGATCGCCGGGTAGATCGACGGCCAGATCGAGTGGGAGACCGGTGCTGTCCCGGCCGGCTCGTCGCTGCCGTTGCCGGTCGTCGGAATCGTCGCGTCCAGCTCGCGCATGTCCTCGAGCGGCACGACGACCTGGAGATCGAGCTGCTTGCGTGACCCCGCGTCCACGAGCTCGATCGGCCGGTCCGCTCCGGCCACGAAGCGCCCGATCTCCTCGAGCGGCCGCTGGGTCGCGGAGAGCCCGACCCGCTGCACCGGCGCGTCGACCAGCCGCTCGAGGCGCTCGAGCGACAGCGCGAGATGCGAGCCGCGCTTGGTGCCCGCGACGGCATGCACCTCGTCGAGGATCACGGTCTCGATGCCGGTCAGCGTCTCCCGCGCCTGCGAGGTGAGGAGGAGAAAGAGTGACTCGGGCGTCGTGATGAGGATGTCGGGCGGCGTCTTCTGCATCCGGCGGCGCTCGTCGGCGGGCGTGTCTCCCGTGCGCACCCCGACGGCGAGCTCCGACTGGAGCCCGGCGAGCGGGCTCCGCAGGTTGCGCTCGACGTCGTAGTTCAGCGCCTTCAGCGGTGAGACGTAGAGCAGGCGGAGCCCCCGGCCCGGGCTCGCGTTCAGGCGATCGATGCCGTAGAGAAACGCCGCGAGGGTCTTCCCGGAGCCAGTCGGAGCCTGGATGAGCACGTTGCCGCCGCGCGCGATCGCCGGCCAACCCTGCTCCTGCGCGGCCGTCGGGGCCGGGAACGCATTCTCGAACCACCGTCTCGTCGCGGGCGAGAAGACGTCGAGAGCGCTCACTCCGTGAGGGTAGCTCCCGCCTGCCCTCGGCCTCTCCTCGCTGCGGCGCGGATCGCCCCGGACGTACACTCGTGACGTGCCCGAGGCGCTCTACTTCACCAACGACGACGAGGCGAACGCGCTCATCGCGAGCGACCCGCTCGCACTCCTCATCGGCTTCGTGCTCGATCAACAGGTGACCGTGCCGACGGCATTCCTCGGCCCGCGCAAGCTGCGCGACCGACTGGGGTCGCTCGACGCGGGCGCGATCGCGGCCACCGACCCGGCCCGGCTCGAGGCGGTGTTCCGCGAGCGGCCTGCGATCCACCGCTTTCCCGGGAACATGGCCCGTCGCGTGCAGGAGCTGTGCGCATTCGTCAGCGAGCGCTACGGCGGCGACGCGGCTGCGGTCTGGACGACCGCGACGAGCTCCGACGACCTGCGCCGGCGGATCGAGGAGCTGCCGGGATTCGGCGAGATGAAGGTGAAGGCGCTCGGCTCCGTCCTCGCGAAGCGCTTCGACGTCGCCGTGGCGGAAGGCCTCGTGCCGGAGCACCCCACGCTCGGCGACGTGGACTCGCGCGAGGCGCTCGAGGAGTATCAGGCGCAGAAGCGCGCGTACAAGGCGTCGCTCCGGGCGGTCTGACCCGACGCCGTCAGTGGCCGCGATCGAGCTGACGACGCTCCGCGACGGCGCGCAGTCCCCTTCGACGATCGCCCGCGAGGCGGCGGCCTTCGTCGCGGGCGCCGAGCGGACGCTCGAGCTCGCGCTCTACGACGTACGCCTCGAGACCGACGCTGGCGCTCTCGTCCTCGCGGCCCTCCTGGCCGCGCAGCAACGCGGAGTCCACGTCCGGCTTCTCTACAACGTCGACCACCCCGGGCCGATCCCCGTGCCGCCGCCGCCCGAGACGATGCCGGTGGCGATCGAGGCGCTCCCGATCGAGACGCTCCCGGTCCCTGGCATTCCCGATCTCATGCACCACAAGTTCGTCGTGCGCGACGCGCACGACGTCTGGACGGGCTCGACCAACTGGACGGACGACTCGTGGACGCGCCAGGAGAACGTCATCGTGCGCGTGCTCGGCTCGGAGCAGCTCGCGCACGCGTTCCGGCTGGAGTTCGACGCGCTCTGGTCGCACCCGGTGGTCGAGACATCGGGGCGGGTCCAGCCCCGGCCCGTGAAGCTCGACGGCGCCGAGGTGAGGCCGTGGTTCACGCCCGGCCACGGCGAGGCGCTCTCGCACCGGATCGCGAAGCACCTCGGAAACGCCGGCGAGCGGATCCGGATCGCATCCCCGGTGCTCACCTCGGGCCCGATCCTCGGCACGCTCGTCGAGGTCGTGAACGAGGGCCGCTGCGACGTCGCCGGCATCGTCGACGACACGCAGGTCGACCAGGTCTTCCACCAGTGGGAGACGAACGGCGTGAGCGCCTGGAAGATCCCCCTGCTCCAGACCGTGCTCACCGGCGGAGAGTTCTCGGGCAAGAGCTCGACGCCCTGGACGCCCGAGTCCGTCCACGACTTCATGCACGCGAAAGTCGTCGTGGCGGACGAGACCGCGTTCATCGGGAGCTTCAACCTCTCGCGGTCCGGGGAGCGGAACGCCGAGAACGTGCTCGAGATCCGCGACGCGAGGGTCGCCGACCGCATGGCCGCGTACATCGACGAGATCCGCGCGCTCTACCCGCCCGCGACGCCTCCGGGACGCCGGGCTGCGGAGGTCAGTCCGCCGGTGTGAGGACGACCGACGGCGCCGAGCGCGTCGCCGGGCCGTGGAAGACGGCCTCGACGTTGTTCCCGTCCGGGTCGAGCACGTACGCGGCGTAGTAGCCCGGGTGATACGCCCGCTCGCCGGGAGCGCCGTAGTCACGACCCCCGGCGGCGATGGCTGCGTCGTGAAAGCGCGCCACGGCTTCCGCGCCGTCGGCCTGGAACGCGAGATGGAAGTTCGCCGTGGGCGCGCCGTCGGCGCTCACGAAGAGCTCGTCCGACTGGAAGTACCCCTCCCCGCGCGAGACCTGACGGCCGAGGGCGCCGAGCGCGGCTTCGTAGAAGCGGCGGCTCGCGTCGAGGTCGCGGACACGCAGGTGGACGTGGTCGAGGACGCGGCCGACGTGGTACTCCACGCCTCCGACTATAGGCGGACGAACATGGGGCCCGGCTCCCCGGGCCCCATGTGGCACCCCCAACCGGACGTGCTAGTCGTCGTGCTTCTTCTTCCTCGAGGTCTCGAGCTGGTCGCGCGCTGCGCCGCCGGTGTTCACGCTCGTGTGCAGGTTGACGTAGTAGTTCCTCGGCGTCGCGAGGATCGCCTGCAGGAGCGTCGGCGAGACGCCGGTCACGACCGCGGTGACGTTGCCGTCGCCGTCGGCGTCCGTGAACGAGGCGACTCCGGAGTCGATGACGATCGAGCCGTTCTCGCCCCTCGGAGCCTGGTGGACGTGCAGGCCGGTGATCGTGACGGAGCCCGGGAAGTCGTAGTTGAAGTAGAAGACCGCCTCGCCGGAGGTGATCGCGCCCGAGGCGTCGCGGGTCACGTCGAGCGTCAGGTGCCCGTCGGCGTGAGCCCGGAGGCCCTGGATCCGCGGCACCTCCTGCTTCGGCTCGAGGCGCAGGTCGTAGACCTTCACGGCCGCAGTACGCTGCTTCTTCCCCCGGTTGTCGTTGTTCCCCGAGCCCGGGCCACCGCGGTTACCGCCGGCTGCGGCGACCACCACGAGTGCGGCCACAGCAGCGAGCAAGAGCATGGAGAGCACTGTCGTGCGCTTCATTCGCATCATCTCCTCGTAGCGATGACGAGTGCCGACAAGGTCAGCCTGCTCAGGCTCGCGCGCCCCGGAACCTCGGTGCTGCCATCCGAACGAAATGCTTACGGGCACGTCACAGACTGCTCAAGGAACCGCAACGGATCCGTGGCTGACTTCGGCCGAAACCGGCGCGACCGGTCGCACGACGACTGGAGGACGCATGAAGGGACTGCTACTCATCGTGGCCGGCGGGGCGCTCGTCGTCGGCTTGCTCGGATCGGCGGCGGTGGCCGGCAACGGTATGGGCCGCGACCCGTCGACCGTGTCTCGTGCCGACCTGCGCGGCGTGAACTTCGTCGAGAACTGCCGCTTCAGCCATGCGGCACCGGACGACCCGATCGTGTTCCCGGGGAAGGCGGGCGCGTCGCACCGTCACAGCTTCGTCGGCAACCGCTCGACGGACGCGTCGTCGACCTACGCCTCGCTGCGGGCTGCTCCGACGTCGTGCGACCGCGCAGCGGACACGGCCGCGTACTGGGCTCCGACGCTCTACCGCGGGTCCACGGTCGTCGAGCCCGAGGGAGCGACGATCTACTACCGGCGGGCGACGCTCGGTGAGGTTCAGCCCTTCCCGGACAACCTGCGCATGATCGCCGGCGACGCGACGGCGACGGCTCCCCAGGGCCTGCGCGTCACGTACTGGAACTGCGGCGCGCCGGGCGGCGTCCCGCCGTCGAGCACGATCCCGACGAGCTGCCCGAACGTCAAGGGCTCCTTCCTGCGCCTGCACATCCGCTTCCCCAGCTGCTGGAACGGAACGACCCTCGACAGCACGGACCACCGAAGCCACATGGCCTACGCCGTGCGCGGTTCGTGCCCGTCCACGCATCCGATCGCACTGCCCGCGATCGAGCTCATCTACCGCTTCCGCGGGCTTACGATGCAGCTCGGCGTCCAGGAGCCGCTGACGCTTGCCTCGGGCGGCCAGTTCAGCGCCCATGGCGACTTCTTCAACGCGTGGCGCCCGCGTGCGCTCGCGCGGCTCGTCGACAACTGCCTGAACGCCCTCGTCCACTGCGGGCGGGCGCGCTAGGCCAACCGTTCCGGGGGTCGGGTCGGCGGTGCGGCCCGGCCCCTGGAGACCTCTACGCCACGCCGGCGAGGAGCGACGCGCGAGCCTCTCTCAGCATCTCTCGCGCGATGACGATGCGCTGGATCTCGTTCGTCCCCTCGTAGATCTGCGTGATCTTCGCGTCGCGCATCATCCGCTCGACCGGGTACTCCTTGATGTAGCCGTAGCCGCCGAGGATCTGCACCGCCTCGGTCGTGACCCACATCGCCGTGTCCGTGCAGTAGAGCTTGGCCATTGCCGACGCCTTCGTGAGCTCGACGGACGCCGCGCCCTCGTCGACCATGCGCCCGAAGCGATACAGGAGCCCGCGCGCGGCTTCCGTCCGCGTCTCCATGTCCGCGAGCTTCGCCGCCACGAGCTGGTGCTCGGCGATCGGCTTGCCCATCGTCTCGCGGGAGCGCGCGTAGTCGAGCGCGTAGTCGGTCGCACCCTGCGCGATGCCGAGGCCCTGCGCCGCCACGCCGGGCCGCGAGCGGTCGAGGACGCGCATCGCGATCTTGAAGCCGTCGCCTTCCTCGCCGAGCAGGTTCGCAGCCGGAATGCGTGCGCCGTCGAACACGAGCTCGCCCGTGGTCGAGCCCGCGATCCCCATCTTCGGCTCGAGCCGGGCGACCGCGAAGCCGGGTGTACCGGACTCGACGACGAACGCCGAGATGCCCGCGTGCCCTCCGTCCGGGTCGGTCTTCGCGAAGACCGTGTACAGGCTCGCGACCTCTGCGTTCGTGATGAACCGCTTGGAGCCGTCGATGACGTACTCGTCCCCCTCGAGTCGCGCCGTCGTCCTCATGGCCGCCGAGTCCGAGCCGGAGCCGGCCTCGGTCAACGCGTACGCCGCGAGCCACTCTCCGGAGGCGAGCTTCGGGAGAAACCTCTCCCTCTGCTCGTCCGTGCCGGCGAGCTTGAGCGCCAGCGACCCGAGCTCCTGCACGGCCAGGATGAGACCGCTCGTCGCGCAGACCTTCGAGACCTCCTCGATCGCGACGAGCGAGAGCAGCGTGCCCGTCCCCGTGCCGCCGTAGCTCTCGTCGAAGAACAGCCCGAAGAGCTCGTGCTCGCGGAAGAGCTCGACGACGTCCCACGGAAACTCGTGCGACGCGTCGATCTCGGCCGCGCGTGGGGCAATCCGCTCGCGTGCGAGCGAGCGGATGAGCTCGCGGATCTCGAGCTGCTCCGCGGTCAGGGGCTCCCAGGCCACGCGCCGCATTGTAGGGCGGCACCGGCCGTGTTCCAGGCGGCGCGAGGCCGTTCCGGCGCGTCGCCCGCGCCTGCGGTCACGGCGCCTCGTGGCAGACGGCCTCGACGTTGTTGCCGTCGGGGTCGAGCACGTACGCGGCGTAGTAGTTCGGGTCGTACTGCGCGCGAATACCCGGCGGGCCGTTGTCGGTCCCGCCCGCGACCAGAGCGGCGTCGTAGAAGCGGTCGACGTCGTCCCGCTCGTGGCACGCGAACGCCACGTGGCAGCCGCCGGCCGGGTCACGGCGGGCGATCCCGAAGTCGAGCCCGTGCGCGTCCGCGAGGTACGCGACGACGCCCTCCTCCTCGTACACGACCCGGTACCCGAACGGCGCGAGCGCCTCGAGGTAGAAGCGCTTCGCAGCGCTCATGTCGGTCACGTAGACAGCGACGTGGGCGAGCATCCGCGTCCTCCTTCGGGTCGGTACAGTCGCCCGCGCATGTTCCTCGAAAACGGCGTCGTCCGCACGATGGATGCGGCGCTTCCGGTCGTGCGCGCCCTGGCCATCGCCGGCGACCGGATCGCCGGCGGCGTGGGCACTCACGAGGTCGCGCTGCCGAGCCCCGAGGTCGTCGACCTCGGAGGACGCTGCGTGCTGCCCGGCTTCACGGACTCGCACGTCCACTTCCCGAGCTGGTCGCTGGCCCAGCGCGACGTGAGGCTCGACGGAGCGGCGTCGCTCGCGGAGGCGCTCGACCGCGTGCGCTCCCACGAGCCGAGCGGGGAGTGGATCCGCGGCACGGGCTGGCGCTCGGCCGACTGGGAGACGCAGCCGACGAAGGAGGCGCTCGACGAGCTCACGGGATCGACGCCCGCGGCGCTCTGGGCGAAGGACTACCACTCGCTCTGGCTCAACTCCGCCGCGCTCGGGCTCGCCGGGGACGACCTCGACGTCGAGGGCGGCGTGGTCGAGCGGGACGCGTCGGGCGAGCCGACGGGCATCCTCCGCGAGGAGTCCGCCTGGCAGTTCCGCGCGCGCTTCTCCGCCGTGTCCGAGGACGAGTGGGTCGACGCCACCCGGCAGGGCCTGAGGCTCGCCGCGAGCCGCGGCGTCGTCGCGGTGCACGACAAGGACGGCTGGCTCGGCGCGCCGCGCATCTTCCAGCGAATCGCCGAGAACGAAGGGCTCGCGCTCCGCGTCTGGCAGTCCGTGCCGTACGAGCGGCTCGAGGAGCTGGAGTCGCTCGCCCTGCGCTCGCGCCTCGGCGACGAGTACCTGCGCATCGGCTACCTGAAGGTGTTCATGGACGGCACGCTCGGCTCGCAGACGGCCTGGATGCTCGACGGATCGGGCGTGCGCATCACGAGCGGCGACGAGCTCGCCGAGATCGTGCGCCGCGCAGCTCGGGCCGGCTGGCCCGTCGCGGTGCACGCGATCGGCGACCGCGCGAACCGCGAGGCGCTCGACGCCTTCGAGGCGACGCGCGACGCCTGGGCCCCCCTCGGGCTGCGCCAGCGCATCGAGCACGCGCAGTGTCTCGCGCCGGAGGACGTCGGCCGCTTTGCGGAGATCGGCGTCGCCTGCTCGGTGCAGTTCAGCCACGCGCCGTCGGACCGCGACCTCGCCGAGCGGTTCTGGCCGGGCCGGCTGGACGGCGCTTACGCGTTCCGCTCCCTCTGGGAGTCGGGCGCGGTCGTCGCGAACGGCTCCGATGCACCGATCGAGGAGCTCGACCCGCTCGCGGGGGTCCGGGCCGGCGTCCTGCGGACGATCGACGACCGCCCCGCGTGGCAGCCGGACGAGCGACTCTCGATCGAGCAGTCGCTCCTCGCATCCACCGTGAACCCCGCCTGGCTCGCCGGTGACGAGCGCTCGCGCGGTCGGCTGCTGCCGGGCTTCCGCGCCGACCTCGTCGTGCTGAGCGGCGACCCGCTCGAGTGCCCGCCAGAGGAGCTCGAGAGCGTGGAGGTGGTCGCAACGATGGTCGGAGGCCGCTGGACGCACAATCCGCCGCCCTGGGACTGAGCCCGGTGCGGGACATCGCGCGCGAGGAGGGACGCCGACTGTTCGGCTCCGATCCCGCGGGCTACGACTCGGCTCGGCCGGGGCATGCGGAGCGCGTCTACGAGGTGCTCGTCGAACGCTGCGGGCTCGGCCCGGGGACAGCGGTGCTCGAGGTCGGGCCCGGAACGGGCCAGGCGACGCGGCGGCTGCTCGAGCTCGGCGCCGATCCACTCGTGGTCGTCGAGCCGAATCCGGATCTCCGCGAGTACCTCGAGCGGTCGCTCGGGGCCCGCGTCGTGGTGCGCGCGCAAGCGCTCGAGGACCTGGAAGTGCCGCAGGACGCGTTCGACCTCGCGGTCGCGGCCTCGTCGTTCCACTGGGTGGACGAGGGTGTCGGGCTCCCGAAGCTCCTCACGGCGCTCCGCGCCGGCGGCTGGGCGGCGACCTGGTGGACGCTGTTCGGCGAGGGCGGCGAGCCGGATGCGTTCATGCAGGCGATCGACCCGTTGCTCCAGAGCCTGCGCAAGAGCCCGACGGCCGGAGCCGAAGGACGTCCGCCGCACGCGCTCGACACCGAAGCGCGGGTCGCGGCGTTCGAGACTGCGGGCTTCGAACGCGTCGAGCACGAGCTGATCCGCTGGCGTGCGGACTGGGACACGAACGGCATCCGGAACCTCTACGCCTCGTTCTCGCCCATCGCGACCCTCGACGACGAGCGCAGGGCGACCGTGCTGGACGGAATCACGGACATCGCCGACCGCGAGTTCGGCGGCCACGTCGAGCGGGCCCTCCGGACGTCGCTCTACACGGCGCGGCGCCCGCCGGTCGTACACTGAAGGCCGTGACGTCTCGCACGATGCTCCCGGTGCACGAGACCGGTGTCTGCTCGGTGGCGACGGCTGCCGAGATCGTCGGCTCGAAGTGGACCGTGCTCATCGTCCACGACCTCTCGGAAGGGCCGCGGCGCTTCACCGAGCTCGAGCGCTCCTGCGAGGGCATCAGCCCGCGCACGCTCGCCGAGCGGCTGCGCTGGCTCGAGTCCGAGGAGATGGTCGTGCGCCGGAGCTACCCGGAGTCGCCGCCCCGGGTCGAGTACGAGCTGACCCCGAAGGGCAGCGCGCTCCTCCCGATCGTCCACGAGATGCGCCGCTTCGGCCACGAGTGGCTGGGGTGCGGCGTGCACGACGCGTCGGCGCCGGCCTAGTCGGCGAGGTTCTTCGCGCGCAACTCAGCGCGTGCGCGCTCGGACTTCTCGAGCCCGTCCAGCTCCATGCCCTGCAGAACGCGCGGCGTCTTCGTGAACTGCACGTCGCGGTAGTCCACGACCTGCCAGCGGTTGCCCCACGGGTCGAGCACGTCGTGGTTCCCGACGATCCGGGCTCCCGCCGCCCGCGCGCGGCGGACGACCTCGGCCTGGTCGTCCACGACGAGCCCGAAGTGGCCGCCGGAGACCGGTTCGCGCACGGACTCGAGGGCGATGAACTGGTCGCCCAGGTCGACGAAGGCCATGTTCCCGGTGCGGCCGCGCAGCGCGACGCCGTCGGCGAGCCGCTCGAAGAACGCGATCGCCTCGTCCAGGTCGCCGACCTCGACGGCGATGTGGTTGATACCGACGAGTCGAGCCATCCGTCTTGCTTCAACCCCGCGGGCAGTGAGGGTATTCCGCGCTGCTCAGGCGGGCTCGGCCCAGACCCCGGCGAGCTCGACGATCGTCGCCGCCGCCGCGGCCATGTCCTGCACACTCGCCCACTCGCGGACCGAGTGGTACTCCTGGCCGCCGGTGAAGAGGTTCGGGGTCGGCAGGCCGAGCGAGGAGAGGACCGCTCCGTCCGTGCCGCCGCGCGTGATCGTGAGGGTCGGCTCCACTCCGGCGCGGCCCATCGCCTCGTACGCCGCATCGAGGACGCGCGGTGTCAGCTCGATGAAGGGCCGCATGTTGCGGTAGGAGTCGCGCTCCTCGACCTCGACCTTGGCGCGCGGCTCGCGCTCCGCGACCTCCGCCGCGAGCGACCGCAGGAGCCGCGTGTGCTCCTCGAGCAGGTCGTCGTCGTGGTCGCGGACGATGAAGTCGACGATCGCCTCCTCCGCATTGCCCGAGATCCGGTGCGGGTGCACGAAACCCTCCCGGTCCTCTGTCGTCTCCGGGGAGAGCCGATCGGAGGGCAGCGAGCCGACGAGCCCGGCTGCGAGCTTGACCGCGTTCACGAGCTTCCCCTTGGCCGTACCGGGGTGCACCGAGCGTCCGCGGATCGTGATGCGCACGGACCTCGCGGAGAAGGTCTCGATCTCGACCTCCCCGAGGCCGGAGCCGTCGAGCGTGTACGCGACCTCCGCTCCGAACGCGTCGAGGTCGAAGTCCTCCGCCCCGCGACCGACCTCCTCGTCGACGGTGAAGGCGACGCGTATGGGCGCCCGTACACGCTCTGGATGAGCGACGAGGTAGGCGACCGCGGCCATGATCTCGGCGATCCCGGCCTTGTCGTCGGCCCCCAGGAGGGTCGTTCCGTCGCTCGTGACGAGGTCGTGTCCCACCCGCGCGGCAAGTGCGGGCAGCTGCTCCGGATCGAGCACCTGACGGGAATCTCCCGGCAGCTCGATGCGGCCACCTCCCCAGGCCCGGTGGACGATCGGTGCCACGCCCGCGCCGCTGACGTCGGGCGTCGTGTCCACGTGAGCGATCAGCCCCACGACGGTTGCGCCCTCCTGCCCCGGGAGGCTTGCAAAGACGGAAGCGCCCTCGTTCAGCTCTGCGTCCGCGAGGCCGAGCGCGCGGAGCTCCTCGACGAGCAGACGCGACAGGTCGAGCTGCTTCTCCGTGCTCGGCCGGCGGCTCACGCGGTACGCGCCCTGCGTGTCCACCTTCACGTAGCGGAGGAAGCGCTCGAGCACGTCGTCGGCGAGCTCCGCGGCGAGCTCGCTCGAGTACGGCGCGCTAACGGAGCTGTCCGAGGCGGCGGTAGGTCTCACGGATGGCGTCGACCCCGAGGGTCAGGTGTTCGACGGGGAAGCGTTCGTTCGGCGAGTGCGCGTTCGCATCGGTCGTCGCGATCCCGGTCGAGATCGTGGCGATCCCGCGTCCGGCGAAGCTCGCCACGACCGGAACGGAGCCGCCCACCCGGACGAGGACCGACGACGTCCCGAAGATGCTCTCGAAGGCCTCGCGCGCGAGCGAGAGCGCCGGCGCGTCGGGCGAGACGATGCCCGGCTCGGCCGACGAGACGAGCTCGACCTCGATCTCGGCGCCTTCCGGCGCTGCATCGCGGAGCAGCTTCTCGAACGCAGCGCTCACGTCGCGCACGTTCTGGCCGGCGGCGATCCGGATCGAGACGTTGGCTCTCGCCTCGACGGGCAGCACCGTCTTGACGAGGTCTGGCGAGCCCCCCGCGATGCCGTGGACGTCGACGGACGGCTCCGCCCACGTCCGCTCGTAGTACTCGGCGAGGGCGCGGCCGTCCGAGGGAGTGGCCCCGACCTCGGCGAGCGACGCGGCGCCGTCCGGGAGCGTCGCCCAGCTCTCGCGCTCCTCCGCGGTCGGCGGGCTGAGACCGCAACGCAAAGGCTCCGGCACTCGCCCGTCCTTCGCGGTAACCGCCGAAAGCGCCTGCGTGAGCGCGTGCAGCGCGTTGAGCGCGACCCCGCCGAAGAGGCCCGAGTGCAGGTCGCGCGCGCCGGTTCGCGCCGTCACGTGGAAGTAGCAGAGGCCGCGCAGCGCGGTGTTGAACGTCGGCACACCCCGTCTCACCATGTCGCCGTCGAGCACGATCGCGGCGTCCGCACCGCGCTCGTCGGCGTTCACCCACTCGACGATCGCCTGCCCGCCGACCTCTTCCTCGGAGTCGAGCGCGAACCGCACGTTCACCGGCAACTCGCCCTCCTCCGCCAGCTGGCGAGCCGCTTCGATGAGCATCACGACCTGCGCCTTGTCGTCCGCGACCCCACGTGCGTAGAGCCAGCCGTCGCGCTCCGCGAGCTCGAACGGCGGGGAGTCCCAGAGCTCGAGCGGGTCAGGCGGCTGCACGTCGAAGTGCGCGTACGCGATCACCGTCGGAGCATCTTCGGTGCCGTTGGAGGCGGCGATCTCGCCGAGGACGAGCGGGCGGCCGCCGTTCCACGGGACGACGTCGGCAGCGCCTCCTGCCGCGCGGATCTTGCCTGCAACCCAGTCGGCAGCGCGCTCGACGTCCCCGGCGTGGGCGGGATCGGCGCTCACGGAGGGGATGGCGATCAGCTCGGCGAGCTGGTCGCGAAGCTCTTCGTACGTCGGCGGCGGCACGGGCGCGGAGTGTAGTTGTGGCGAGGCCCGCCTTGCCTACGTACCGCCGGGCCGCCCTACGCGACGTCGCGGACGCGCTGGGCGTCCGCAAGCGCACGGAGCTTCTTCAGCCCCTGGTGCTCGATCTGGCGGATGCGCTCGCGGGTGACGTTGAACGCACGGCCGACCTCGTCGAGCGTCCGCGGCTGCTGCCCGTCGAGCCCGTACCGCAGCTCGAGGACCCGGCGCTCGCGCTCGGAGAGGGCGCCGAGGATCGTGCGCAGGGCCTCGCGCTGGAGCGCGGTCTCCGCGAGCTCGTCCGGCAACGGCGCCGACTCGTCCGCGAGGAAGTGCCCGAACTCGGACTCGTCGTCGTCGCCGACCGGCTTCTCCAGGGAAACGGGCGTCTGGGCGCTGCGCCGGATGTGCTCGACCTCGTCGGACGACATCTCCAGGTCGCGCGCGATCTCGTCTATCGTGGGCTCGCGGCCTCTCTCCGCCCGCAGCTTGCGCTCGGCGCGGAGGATGCGGTTGAGCTTCTCGACGACGTGCACCGGCATCCGGATCGTCCGGCCCTTGTCGGCGATCGCCCGGGCGACCGCCTGCCGGATCCACCACGTGGCATAGGTCGAGAACTTGAATCCCTTGCGGTAGTCGAACTTCTCGGCCGCGCGCACGAGGCCGATCGTCCCCTCCTGGATCAGGTCGAGGAACGGCAGCCCCTGGTTTCGGTAGCGCTTCGCGATCGAGACGACGAGACGGAGGTTCGCCTCCACCATCGCCTGCTTCGCGCTGTGGTCGCCGCGTTCGATCCGCTTCGCGAGCTCGACCTCCTGTGCGGCGGTGAGCAGCGGGACCTTGCCGATGTCCTTCAGGAAGAGCTGGAGCGAGTCGGTCGTGATCTCGCCGGAGACGGCGGCCGCCGGCTCGGGGTCGGGCTCGGCCGCGTCGTCCGCGTGCACGACCTCGATCTGCGCCTCGTCGAGCGCAGCGTAGAACTCGTCGAGCTGCGCCGTGTCGAGCCCGAGCTCGTCGAGTGCGAGCGCGATCTCGTCGGCGTCGAGCCGACCTGCCTGCTGCCCCGTCTCGAGCAGCCGCTGAGCTTCGTCGGTCGCCAGCACCTCGTCGATCGGCGCTCGACGGGTGGTGCTCTCCGGTTCGGCTGCGGCCATCCCGCCCCCTCTCGTCGCTCGGCGGTCACACCGTAGTCACGGGAGCGGCCGGCGTCAAAGAACCCTAGCCGCTGCCGCCCGAGCCGCGCGCTTTCCGGATCGTCTCGAGGTAGCGGCCGGCCTCGCGCGTCAGCTGCGAGGCGGGTCGCATCCTCGACGCGAGCCCGAACTGGCGATCCGCCTCGTCGATCCGCCCCGTCCAGAGGAGAAGCAGCCCGAGATGGAACCGCACCGTGGGCTCGCGCGGGAAGCGCCTCGTCAGCGGCCCGAGGCGGCTGAACGCGTCGACGGGCCGCGCCTTGTCGAAGCGCCCGACCGCCGCGGCGACGTTCGCCTCGGCGTCGCCGGGCGCGACTTCCGCCGCCTTGATGTACGCGTCGCGGGCCGAGACAGGTCGTCCGACGCGTTGGAGGCCGACGCCGTAGAGCAGGAGGTCGCGCACGCTGCCGGTCTCGGCGCGACGACGAAGAGCCTCGAGCTGGCGGCCGGCCGGAAGCCCCGTGATCGCAGCGGGAGCCGGGAACGACGGGACGAACGTCGGCAACCCACGCGGCAGCCGCGGGAAGAGGAGATTCCCGGCGAGGACGGCGTACGCGCTGTCGGGCTCCGCTTCACCGACCGCCTGCCATGCGGCCACCGGGTCACCGCGCCCCGCCCAGAGCCGCACGAGCCCGAGGTGGAGCTGCACGACGCCGCTCTCGGGGTAGAGCTTCGCGAGCTGCTCGAGGCGGTCGTAGCCCGCGGGCCAGGCTGCGAGCGCGAGCCCCACCTTTGCCTCGAGCGAGTCATGACGCGCGAAGAGCGCGCTCGCCCCGTGGAGCTCGCCGCGCGAGTAGAGCGCCGCCCCGCGCTCGAGGTCGCGCGCTTCGGAATCGCTGCGGAAGCCGAGCGACAGCGAGAGTGGCGGCCTCCCCGGGCGCGGCTCGGCTTCGGCAGCGGGCTCACTGGAGTCGTTGCCGGCCGCGACCACCGCGACGGCGACCACCGCGACGGCGGCGGCCGACGCAAGCGCCACGAGCCCGATGATGCGCGTCCGTGCGGTCACGCGGCGACGATAGCCGCGGAAGCACGAGCCCAGGCTGGAGGCCTCGACCCCGCCGCTATAGTTCGGAAAGTAATGGCCGGGTACCGAGAGCTTCTTGCGCGCGTCCGCGACGAGATCGACGAGATCTCGACGGTCGAGGCGCACGAGCGCCATGAGGGCCCGGAGGCGCCGCTCTTCGTCGACGTTCGCGAGCCGGACGAGTGGGACGAGGGCCACATTCCCGGCGCGATCTACACCGGGCGCGGACGGCTCGAGCAGCGGATCGAGGGCCTCGTGCCCGACAAGACGAGGCCTCTAGTCGTCTACTGCTCCGCAGGATCGCGCTCCGCGTTTGCGGCCAAGTCGCTCGCCGAGCTCGGCTACGAGAACGTCGTGAATCTCGCGGGCGGCTTCTCGGACTGGAAGCGGAACGGATACGAGATCACGATCCCGCGCGCCCTGACCCCGGAGCAGCGCTCCCGCTACAGCCGCCACCTCCTCATCCCCGAGGTCGGCGAAGAGGGTCAGCAGCGTCTGCTCGACGCGCGCGTCCTCCTCATCGGCGCCGGCGGACTCGGCTCGCCCTCGTCGCTCTACCTCGCGGCTGCGGGTGTGGGGACGCTCGGCATCGTGGATGCGGACGTCGTCGACGAGTCCAACCTGCAGCGCCAGATCGTCCACTCCACCGACCGTCTCGGCGAGCCGAAGGTCGAGTCGGCCAGGCGGACGCTCGAGGCGCTCAATCCCGACGTGCGCGTGCTTCCGTTCCAGGAGCGGCTGACCTCCGAGAACGTCGATCGGATCCTCGGCGAGGGCTGGGACGTGATCGTGGACGGCGCGGACAACTTCCCGACGCGCTACCTGCTGAACGACGCGTCCGTCTGGCACGGGATTCCCGTCGTGCACGGGTCGATCTTCCGCTTCGAGGGCCAGGTGACCCTCTTCGCGCCGGGCGAGGGGCCGTGCTATCGCTGTCTCTTCCCGCAGCCGCCGCCGCCCGAGCTTGCTCCGAGCTGCGCGGAAGGCGGCGTTCTCGGCGTCCTGCCCGGGATCATCGGATCCATCCAGGCGAACGAGACACTGAAGCGCATCCTCGACCGCGGCGACAGCCTCGCGGGGCGGCTCCTGCTCTTCGATGCGCTCTCGACGACCCTCGACGAGGTCACCGTCCGCCGCGATCCGGAGTGCCCCGTATGCGGCGAGCACCCGACGATCACCGAGTACATCGACTACGTCGAGTTCTGCAACGCGCCGGCGGTCTTCGAGCTTTGACCCGCGTCCGCATCCCACCGATGCTCCGCGCCGACGTCGGCGGCGCGCGTGAGCTCGCCGCCGAGGGGGAGACCGTCGGCGAGGTGATCGAGGACCTCGTCGATCGCTATCCGCCGCTGCGCACGCAGCTGTACGAGAACGGAAGCCTCGGATCGTTCGTGAACGTCTACGTCGGCGGCGAGGATGTGCGCACGCTCGACGGACTCGAGACCGCGGTGACGAACGGCGCCACCGTGATCCTCCTACCGGCCATGGCCGGCGGCTCGCTCTAGCTCAGTAGACCACCAGGCGGTCCCGGTGGATCGCCTCGAGGCCGCGCGAGCGACGCGCGATCTCGCCGTCTGCCGCAGCCGCGATCCCCTTCGCGAACACGCCGCCGCCGGGCGCCACCAGCTCGACCGCGTCCCCGGGCTCGAACGTGCCCTCGCACGAGACGACGCCGACCGCGAGCAGGCTCTTCCCGTCCTCGGCGACCGCGCGCCGCGCGCCCTCGTCCACGTGCAGCCTCGCCGCCACCGGCTTCCCGAAGCGCAGCCAGAGCTTGTACGCCGGAAGAACCTGCTCCGACGCCGGAAAGCGCGTCCCGCGGGGCTCGCCGGCGAGGATCGGCTCGAGGACGGAGCCTCCCGTGCCCGCGGCGATCACGCTCGGAATTCCGGCCGCCGCGGCCATCTCCGCCGCGAGCACCTTGCTCTGCATGCCGCCGCGGCCGAGCGGGGAGGCCTCGGCGAGAACCGCGTCGCGCGCCTGTGAGCCGTCGCCGAGGAGCTCGGCGCCCGGCGTCCCCGGGGCGCGCGTGAAGACACCCTCGACCTCGGTGAGCAGCACGAGCAGCCTCGCCCGAACGAGCACGGCCACCTGCGCCGCGAGGGCGTCGTTGTCGCCGAAGGTGATCTCGTCCGTGGCGGTCGCGTCGTTCTCGTTCACGATCGGGACCGCGCCGAGATCGAACAGCGCCCGCAGCGCGTTCCGCGCGTTCACGTACGCCGCCCGGTCGGCCACGTCGGCGGCGGTGAGCAGGATCTGTGCTGCCTCGAAGCCCTCGGCGCCGAGCGCCTGCTCCCACGTCCGCTGCAGCCGCGCCTGGCCGAGAGCCGACGCGGCCTGGAGCTTCGGCAGGCTGCGCGGCCGGCGCTCGAGCCCGATGCGCGGCAGTCCGAGGGCGATCGCGCCGGAGGAGACGACGCAGACCGGGGTTCCGCTCCGAACGAGCGCCGCGATCTCGGCCGCCCGCGCCCTGAGCACCGCACGCCGCGCACGTCCACGCGGGCCGACGATGAGGCTCGAGCCGAACTTGACGACGACCGGTGCGCTCACCGGCGCTGCGTGCCGTCGCCGACGACGCGGTACTGCCTCAGCCAGAGGTCCCGGTACGTCACGGGCCCGCGCGGACCGGGAGTCCAGTCCACGTTGATGCCCGTCTCCGGCGCGCCGGTCAGGGCGAAGCCGTCCGTGAATCGCGTGGTCGCGTGCCAGAAAGCCGCCGTGCCGCGGTACCCGTCGAGGAACTCCTCGGCGGCGGCCTCGTCGTCCGTGACGATGCCCGCGGCGAGCCCCGACGTCTCCTCGTTCGCGAGCTGTACCGCCTCCTCGACCCCGTCGACGAGGGCGATCGTCACCGTCCCGACTCGCTCCGGATCGCTCGCCCACTCGTGACCGAGCGGCCGGTCCGGCGGGAGCGCACCGTCTACCTCGCCGCGCACCTCGAGCCCCTTTGCCTGGAAGAGCTCGAGCAGCGCGGGGACGAGCTGCTCCGCGCGCCGGTCGACGAGGGCGAGATTGAGCCGGTTGCACACACCGAGCCGGTCGAGGCTCGCCTCCGCGAGCGCGAGCGCGCGCTCTGCGGACGCATCCTCGTGGAGATAGAGAACCCCGCCTCCCTCAGCGTGAGCGAGCGTGCGCACGCCGTTCTCGGCAGCGAGTCGTGCCAGCGCGGCGGTGGTCGGCCCGCTCCCGCGGAGGATGACGAGCGGAACGTGCGTGGGCAGCGCGACGAGCACCCGCGCGCCCTCGCGATCCGCCGACCGCACGAGCCCGACCGCGCCCGGAGGTAGGCCCGCGTCCTCGAGCGCCGGGCGCAGGATCTCGTCCACGAGGACGGTGACCGTCCCGAGCGCCGCCGAGCCGGTGCGGAGGACGGCCGTGTTCAGGCTCTTGAGCAACTGGCCGGCGACGTCGAGTGCGACGTTCGGCCTCGCCTCGAAGTTCGCGCCGACGGTGCCGATCGGTATCCGCCGCTCGCTCACGACGAGCCCGTTCTCGAGCGTCCACGACGAGACCTCGCGCTCGAGCGGCTCGATCTCGGCCATCACCTCGACCTGGCGCGCGAGCTCCTCGACGCGCGCCTCGTCCAGGCGCAGACGGTCGAGAGTCCCTTCGTCGAGCCGCCCCGCCGCGGCTTCCACGTCCGTGGCGTTCGCAGCGAGGATCCGCGCCCGGCCCTCACGCGCGAGCCGCGCCGCTCCGCGCAGCGCCTCGGCCACACGGTCGTCGCGCAGAAAACGCGTTGCCCGGTTGGCTTCGGCGGCCTCGCGCTCGATCTGGTCTCGAATCGACACTGCGTCTCATACTGGCAGCCACTCGCGCATTCGTCTCGCCGGTACGCTCGGCCAATGAAGGCGATCGCGGGCTCGGTGCTCGACCTCGTCGGCTCGACGCCGCTCGTCGAGCTCGAACGGCTCGCGCCCTCGCCGTCCGTGCGCCTCTTCGCGAAGCTCGAGGGGCAGAACCCGACGGGCTCGATCAAGGACCGCGTCGCGAAGTCGATGATCGACGCCGCCGAGCGCGCCGGCGAGCTCGAGCCCGGCCGGCGGCTGCTCGAGCCGACGAGCGGGAACACGGGCATCTCGCTCGCGCTCGTAGCGAAGCTGCGCGGCTACCCGCTCACATGCGTGATGCCGGCCAACGTGACGGAGGAACGGCGGCGTCTGCTCCGCCTCTACGGCGCGGAGATCATCGAGTCGCCGCCCGAAGAGGGATCGAACGGCGCCGTCCGCGTGGCGCTCGAGCTCGCCGAGCGCGATCCGTCGTACTTCATGCCGTTCCAGTACGGCAACTCCTCGAACCCGCTCGCGCACTACGAGGGCACGGGCGCCGAGATCGCTGCCGCGCTCGACCGCGTCGACGTCTTCGTGGCGGGCCTCGGCACCGGCGGGACGCTGATGGGCGCCGGCGACCGCCTCCGCGAGGCGTTCCCGGGCATCGTCGTCGCGGCCGCGGAGCCGCTCCCGGGCGACCCGGTCATGGGCCTGCGCTCGCTCGAGGACGGCTACGTCCCACCGATCCTCGACGTCTCGAAGCTCGACCGGAAGCTGCTCGTGTCGAACGAGGAGGCGGTCGGGGGCCTCCGAGTGCTCCTCGACCGCGAGGGGATCTTCGGCGGTGTCTCGTCCGGCGCGGTCGTGCACGCTGCGCAGCGGCTCGCGAGCGAGCTCGACGAAGGCGTCGTCGTCTGCGTGCTCGCCGACGGCGGGTGGAAGTACCTCTCTGCCGACTTCTGGGAGACGGACGACGTCGGCGCCGCAATGGAGCGCTCGGTCTGGTGGTAGTTCCGGAGCCGGTCCGGGCTGCGCTCGCCGAGCACGCCGAGTCCGAGAAGCCGAACGAGGCGTGCGGCCTCCTCGTGCTCCGCGACGGCGTGGCCGAGCGCTACGTCGCGGGACGTAACGCAGCGGCGTCTCCCTACCGCTTCGAGCTGGACGTCGACCCCGACACGTGGTTTCTCGAAGACGAGGGCTACGAGCTGGCCGTGTTCCACTCGCACCTCTCGTCTCCGCCCCGGCCCTCGCGCACGGACGTGGAGAACGTCGGCCTCTGGGCGGGCCGGCCGTACGTCATCTACACCGTCCGCACGGGCGAGCTCGCGGCCTGGCGGATCGACGACGGGCAGATCGAGCCGCTCGCGCTCGCGTAGGCCTTACAGGTCGACCGCTCGATCCTCGTCCGCCGCCCGGTAGAGAGCCTCGATCGTCCGCGCCTGGCCGAGCGCGTCCTCGCGGCCGAGGCGCGCCGGCGCGATGCCCTCCGCGGCGTCGGCGAAGTTCTCGAGCTCGAGCCGGTATGCCTCCCCGTCGGGAGCCTCGATGCGCTCGGCGTTGCCATCTCGCCGCAGGAGCAGCTCGCCCTGCCAGTCGGTGCGCCACGGCGACTCGACGACCAGGCTGCCCTCGTCTCCGTCGATCTCGAGCCGCTGGTAGCGGGGAAGCGCGAACGAGCAGTCGAACTGCCCGACGACGTCGTCGGCGAACCGCATCGTCCCGTGAAACGAGAGGTCGATCCCGGTCGATGCGTCGACCCGCTCTCCGGTCACGCGCACCGGCTCGCCCGCAACCAGCCGCGAGCCCGACACGCAGTAGCAGCCGACGTCCATGAGGGCTCCGCCGTCGAGCTCCGGATCGCCCCGGATGTCGTCCAGGTCAGGAAGGACGAAGCGGAACGCAGCCTTCACGAGCCGCACCCGGCCGACGGCGCCGTTCTCCACGAGGTCCCGCACCGTCGCGGTCTGCGGGTGGTGGCGGAACATGAAGGCCTCCATCAGGACGAGCCCGGCCGACTCCGCGCGCGCGAATGCCTCGTCGACCTCCTCGGGCCGGCGCGAGTACGGCTTTTCGCAGAGGACGTGCTTGCCGCCCTCGAGCGCGGCCAGCGTCCACTCGTGGTGGAGCCGGTTCGGCAAGGAGATGTAGACGGCGTCGACCTCATCGTCCTCGAGCAGCGCCTCGTAGGAGCCGTGGCTCCGCGCGATTCCGTGCTCGCGCGCGTATGCCTCGGCTCGCTGACCGTCTCTGCTGGCGACGGCGACGACGTCCACGCGCTCCGTGTCGCCCGCTGCCGAGAGGATGGCGTCGTTGATCCGCGCCGTCGAGAGCAGGCCGAGTCTCATCGCGGGCCCTCCGTCGCTCCGGCCGGAGCTCGGATGTGCGGCGGTGGCGCCGGCGGCTCGTCGGAGCCTGCGCCCGTCGTGCGAATCGCGTCCGCGATCGCCTCGAGCGTCCTGCCGTCGAGCACGAGGTCCGAGGCCGGCGCCCAGCCGTCCACGTGGTGCGCGGTCCGAGCGCCCACGATCGCGCCCGTGATTCCCGGCTGCGCGAGCACCCAGGCCACTGCGAGGGCACTCGTCGTGGTCGAGAGGTCATCGGCCAGCGAGCGGATGAGGTCGACGAGCGCGAGGCTCCGTGAGGCCTGCGGCTCCTGGAAGGCGGGCGACAGACGCCGCCAGTCGTCGTCCCCGAGGCCGGTGATCCGCGCCTGGTCGAAAGCGCCGGTGAGGAGGCCCGACGCCATCGGCGAGTAGCAGATGACGCCCGATCCGTGCTCAGCGGCCCAGGGGATCACGGCGGCTCGGGCGCCCCGGGCGAGGAGGGAGAGCGTCGGCTGCACGGAGTCGACGTGGCGGACCGCCTCGCAGCGCTCGAGGAGCTCTTCGTCGAAGTTCGAGGCTCCGACCCAGCGCACCTTTCCCTCGTCGACGAGCTCGGCCATCGTCCCCCATGAGTCCTCGAGCAACGTTCCGGTCGTCCAGTCGGGCCAGTGAGCCTGGTAGAGATCGATCCGCTCGACCCCCAGCCGGCGCAGGCTCGCCTCGCACTCCTCGCGAATCGACTCGGGACGGAGGTCGTTCTCGATCACTCCGTCGGGACGACCCTCCCAGCGGCGGCCGCACTTCGTGAACACGTACACCTCTTCACCGACGCGATAGGGCTCGAGCGCCCGCCGCACGACCTCCTCGGAGTGCCCGAGGCCGTACACGGCGGCGGTGTCCACCCAGTTGACGCCGAGCTCGATCGCGTGGCGGATGGCGGCGACCGAGTCGTCGTCGTCGACCTCACCCCAGCCGAAGCGCCACGGGCCGCCGATCGCCCATGCTCCGAAGCCGACGGTCGTGATCTCGGGACCGGACGAGCCGAGCCGCCGCGTCCTCACGCGCGCGACCTCCCCTCGTCGTCGAGGTAGTCACGCCACGTGCGTGTCGCCGTCCAGCCGAGGAGCCGCTCGGCCTTTGCGCTCGAGAGCGCGGACGCGTCCTCGCGCCCGACCGGGCGGATCTCGATGTCGGCGCCGTCGTAGTGCCGGGCCACCGTCTCGGCGAGCGGGTGCCCCCCGATCGTGTCCGGGGCGGCGATGTAGAAGACCTCGTGCGCGGGCAGGTCCGTCTCGATCGCGAGCACGACCGCGTCACAGAGGTCGTGCACGTCGACGTACGAGCAGTAGTTGCCGACCGTGACCGCCGGGTCCCGGACGATCGGGCCGAGGTTGCGCTCGTAGCTCGCCTCGTCCTGCACCCAGCTCGGGCGGATCGACGTGCACCGGATGCCCGAGCGCTCGACCGCGCGCTCGCAGAGCAGCTCTCCGAACCACTTGGCCGTCGCATAGGAGTCCTGCGGCCGTACCGGATGGTCCTCGTCCACGGGCAGGTAGTCGGGCTCGAACGGCCGGTACGCGAAGATGAAGCCCGGCACCGTCTCGCTCGAGAAGTTCACGAAGCGCTGCGCGCCGGCCGCGATCGCCGACTCGAGCACGTTGAACGTGCTCATGATGTTGTTCCCGAAGACGACGTGCGGCGGGTTGTGGATCGGCTGCGGGATCGCCGCGGTGTGAACGACGACGTCGCAGGTGCTCGCGACCGTGTACGCGGCTCCCGCATCCGTCAGGTCGGCCTGCCAGTAGTCCTCGGGCTCGCCCGATGCGGCGCGGTCCCAGTTCGGGACGGCGAGGTCGGTCGCCCGCACGTCGTATCCGGCGGACTGGAGCCGCGACACGAGCGCCCTTCCCACCTTGCCGCGCGAGCCTGTGACGAGGACCTTCATCAGAGGTACGTCACCGCGTCCTGCACGACGTTCGTCTTGCCGCGGAGGAAGTCGAAGTCACAGCCCTCGTCCGCCTGAAGCACATGGTCGGCGTGCAGGCTCCGGTAGCCGCGCACGTCCGCCCGCGCGGGCGGCTCCCAGGCGGCCCGGCGCTCGTCCAGGATGTCGTCCTCGACGAGCAGGTCGAGCCTGCGCTCGGCAACGTCGAGGCGGATCGGGTCGCCGTCCTGGACGAGCGCCAGCGGCCCCCCGACGGCCGACTCGGGCGCGACGTGCAGCACGATGGCTCCGTACGACGTGCCGCTCATCCGTGCATCGGAGATGCGCACCAGGTCGGTCACGCCCTGGCGCAGGAGCTTCGCCGGGATGGGGAGGTGCCCCCACTCCGGCATGCCCGGCCCGCCGATCGGGCCGGCGTTGCGCAGCACCATCACGCTCGAGGCGTCGCACTCGAGCTCCGGATCGTCGACGCGCTCCGCAAGATCGTGGATCCCGTCGAAGACGAGCGCGCGGCCTTCGTGCTGGAGGAGCGCCGGGTCGGCTGCGGTGATCTTCATGACCGCGCCGCTCGGGCAGAGGCTGCCCCGAAGCACGACGAGCGCGCCGCCGGCGTCCAGAGGGTTGTCCGCAGTGCGAATCACGTCGCCGTCGATGATCTCGGCGCCGGCGATGTTCTCCCCGACCGTCCGTCCCGTCACCGTGACGGCATCGAGGTGGAGCAGGTCGGCGATCTGCGCCATGACCGCCGGGACCCCGCCGGCGTAGAAGAAGTCCTCCATCAGATGGCGGCCGGCCGGCTTCAGGTCGACGAGCCACGGGGTCGACGCGCACAGCTCGTCGAAGAGCTGCAGCGGGAGCTCGACGCCGAGTCGGCCGGCGTACGCGAGCAGGTGCAGGATCGCGTTCGTCGAGCCCGAGATCGCGTGGAGGACCCGGATGGCGTTCTCGAACGCCTCCCGCGTGAGGATGTCCGACGGCCGCAAGCCGGAATCCGCGAGCTCCACGATCCGGCGGCCGGCATTCTCCGCGAGCTGGTGTCGCCGCGAGTCGACGGCGGGGATGGCCGCCCCGCCCGGGAGCGTGAGGCCCAGAGCCTCCGTCACGCAGGCCATCGTCGACGCCGTGCCCATCGTCATGCAATGGCCGTTCGAGCGGGACATCGAGTTCTCGATCTCGACCCACTCGTCTTCCGTGATGCGCCCCGCCCGCAACTCCTCGTGGTAGTGCCAGCAGTCACTGCACGACCCGATCTCGCGCCCACGCCAGCGCCCATTCAGCATCGGCCCGCCCGTGACGACGATGGTCGGGATGTCCGCGCTGGCCGCGCCCATGATGCTCGCCGGGTTCGTCTTGTCGCACCCGGTGAGGAGGACGACGCCGTCGAGCGGGTAGGAGCGAATCGACTCCTCGACGTCCATCGCCATGAGGTTCCGGTAGAGCATCGTGGTCGGCTTCATCAACGACTCGCCGAGCGACATGACCGGGAACTCGAGCGGGAACCCGCCCGCCTGCAGCACGCCGCGCTTGACCGACTCGGCGAGACCGCGGAGATGGACGTTGCAGTTGACGAGCTCGCTCCAGCTGTTGCAGATCCCGATCACGGGCCGGCCCCGGAACGTCCCGTCGGTGACACCCGTCGACTTCAGCCACGATCTGTGCAGGAAGCCGTCGAGGTCGCGGCGCTCGAACCACTCCTCGCTCCGTCGACGCCCGTTCTGCCCCTTGGCTGGGACGTTCCTCACGTGTCTCCCTCCGTTCTGCCGGCTTCGAGCCAGAAGACGTATCGTATGATGATTGACGTCACGCCGCCCAACGATCCCATCCCGGCCTGCGCCTACGATTCGCTGATGCGGCTGCGGCACCGATGACGAGGCCACTCACGTACCCCCGGCGTGGGCTCCACGGCGAGGTCGTGCACACGATCGGTCTCCAGATCGTGGGCGGCGCGCTGCAGCCCGGCGACCAGTTGCCCCCCGAGGACGACCTCACGTCCGATCTCGCGGTGAGTCGTACCGTCCTGCGAGAGGCGGTGCGCGTGCTCGCGGCGAAGGGGCTCGTGGAGGCCCGGCCGAAGATCGGCACGCGTGTTCGCGCCAGGTCGGAGTGGAACATCCTCGATCCCGACGTGCTCAGCTGGCGGGCCGAGGCGACGAACGACCGCAAGCTGTACGAGGACACGACCGAGGTCCGCCTGGCGATCGAGCCGCTCGCCGCGCGCCTCGCCGCGTCGCGGGCCAGCGCGGACGAGACGGCGGGCATCAGGGAAGCGTACGAGGCGATGGAGGCCGGGGTCGACGACCAGGACGCGTACCTCGCCGCGGATCTCCGGTTCCATGCGCTGATCCTCTCGGCGTGCCACAACGAGCTGCTCGGGCACCTCGGAGGCGTCCTTCGCGCCGTGCTGCGGACGACGTTCGAGCTCACGACGACGCCGAAGCGCTCTCGCCGTCGCGCGCTTCCGCTGCACCGCGCGATCTTCGACGAGATTGCAGCGCGCAACGGGGACGGTGCCGAGGAGGCGACGCTCATCCTCATCGCCGACACGGCGGCCGACATCAAGCGCATCGCGCCGCGCGACGGCAAGAAGCCTCGCGGCTGACCTGACCGCGCCCCGGCTATGGCGCGAGCTCCCGGTCCCGCGCGGGCACGACCACGTGGATCCGCCCGGCTGCGAGATCGACGACGGACCCGGGTGACACGGTGTTCCCGGCGAAGCCGTCCCAGTGGTACGGGACGAGCGTCGACGCGCCGATCTCGAGCGCGAGCTCGACTGCCTCCGACGCATCCATGTTCCCGACGATCCCACGCGCCTCACGCTCGGCGTCACGCCCGTTGACCGGGAGCAGCGCGACTTCGATCCCGAGCGGTCGCAGCGCCGACACGAGCTCGTCGGTGACGATCGTGTCGCCGGCGTGGTAGATCGGGGCGCCGCCGCGCAGGACGTAACCGACGAACCGCGGGCGGCCCCCGACGGCGCTCCCGTCACCGTAGGCGTCCTCCATCGTCACTCCGTGGAACGCGGGCACGACCTCGACCTCGAGCCCGCCGAGGTCGAGCGAGTCGTGCGGCTGGACGGCGACGATGCGCGACTCGTCGACGACGCCCTCCACGAGCGGGACGATCGGCGCCGGCAGGACGACCGAGGCTGCCGGCGAGCGCTCGAGCACCGTCGGCAAGAGCGGAAGGTCGAGGTGATCGAGGTGCTCGTGGGTGATCAGCACCCAGTCCAGGCCGTCGGCGGCGAGCTCGAGGGCGGGTGTAGGCGCGAGCCGCAGCTCGTGCGGGCTGAGCCAGGGGTCGACGACGACCGAGACGCCGTCGAGCTCGAGCCGGAAGCCGGCCTGTCCGAGCCAGACCAGTCGACCGCGGCCGCTTCGGGGAGCGTCGCCCACGGAACGGCCTCAGCCGCCCGAAGCGCGCTGTCGGTGCTGCCGGTACTCCGCCGCGACGAGATCCGTCAGCTCCTCCGCGGACGTCTCCGCGGACAGCTTGTCCAGCGTGATGCGGCCGTGCTGGAGGAGGATGACCCGGTCGCATACCTCGAGGACGTGCACGTAGTTGTGCGCGACCACGATCATCGAGTGCCCCTCGGCCTTGAGGTCGCGGATGAGGTCGAGAATCATCTCGCCCTCCTTCGCGCCCATCGCCGCGAGCGGCTCGTCGAGGAGCAGGATCCGCGCTCCCGAGTGCACCGACCTCGCGATCGCGATCGCCTGCCGCTGGCCTCCCGAGAGCATCGCCACCTCCGACTGCACCGAGCGCAGCGTGCGGATGCCGATGTCGTCCAGGTACTTGCGGGCGCGGCGGCGCATTTCCCCGTTGTTCAGCCACCGGAACGGACCGATGCCGCGGGTGAGCTCCCGGTTCAGGAACATGTTGTGCGCGACCGAGAGCGTCGGCACGAGCGCAAGATCCTGGTAGACGGTGTCGATTCCGAGCGAGCGCGCGTGATCGACCGAGCGGATGCTCGTCTCCTCGCCGTTCACGAAGATCGTGCCTCGGTCGGGACGGTGGAAGCCGCTCAGGATCTTGATCAGCGTGGACTTGCCGGCGCCGTTGTCCCCGATCAGGCCGAGGCATTCGCCCTGCGCGAGGCGCAGCGAGAGGTCGACGAGCGCGGTCACCGCGCCGAAGCTCTTGCCGACCTGCTCGACCCGGATGGCGTCGACCCGCTCCGCGCTCACCGGCTCGGTACTCATTGCAGCCTCCCGAGGTTTCGGAGCCGGGCGACCTGGACGTTGACGATCATCGACAGGATGATCGCGATCCCGATGATCAGGTCGAACGTGAACGCGCTGACCCCGATGATGTTGAACCCCGTCCGCAGGATGACGAGCACCGCGACTCCGATGAACGCGCCGATCACGGAGCCCCGACCGCCGAACAGCGACGTGCCGCCGATCACGGCACCCGCCACCGCCAGGAACATGAGGTCGGGGCCGCCCTGCAACGGGACGATCGTCGTGATCCGTGTCGAGTCCATGACGCCTGCGAAGCCCGCGAGCAGGTTCGCGAGCACGAAGTTGCCGATCTTGACCATGCGGACGTTCACGCCGGCCTCCGCAGCGCCGATCGGGTTGCCGCCCGCGGCGATCGTGTGCAGGCCCCACCGTGTATAGACGAGGACGAACTGTAAGAAGAGGATGATGCCCAGGGCCCACCAGAACTCCGAGTTCAGGTAGGCGGCGTACTCGAACGGCTGCGACCCGAAGATGTTCTGGAAGAGATCGCCGCCCGGCATGAACACCTGCGTTCCCTCGAGTAAGTGCAGGGTGATGCCGTTCAGGAGGAAGAGCATGCCGAGCGTCGTGATGAAGGACGGCACGCCGAAGACCGTCGTGACGACTCCGTTCGTGAGCCCGACGAGCGCGGCGACCCCGAGCGCCGCGATCACGCCGACCCAGATCGGCAACCCGTACTGCTCCTCGGAGGAGACGACGTACACGATCGCCGGTGCGAGCGCGTATACGCGACCGACGGAAAGGTCGATCTCGCGGCAGATGAGCAGCATCACCTCGCCCGCGGCGATGAGCGCGATGGGCGCCATCGTCTCGGTGATGTTCTTGAGGTTGTCGCTCGAGTAGAAGGCCGCGCTTCTGAGCGAGAAGTAGACGCACAGGCCGACGGCGACGACGAAGATGCTCGCCTCGGGGCGCCGCAAGAAAGCACCTGCGACGCGCCAGCCGAAGCTGGCGCGTCGTTCGGGTGCTGTTACCTCTGCCTCTGGGATGGCCAAGTGTTACCCGGAGACCGGGTACTTGTGCGCTTTGGAGCTCCCGTGGTAGCGGGTCTTCGTGTTCAGGTATGGCCTGACGTTCTCCCTGGTGACGAACAACAGGCCGGTGTTCGTGTCCGAGGGGGCCACGAGGCCGCCGGACAGCCGGTACATGAAGAGCTGTACGACCGGATCGAAGCCCTGCAGGTAGGGCTGCTGGTCGATGGTGAACTGCAGAGATCCGTTCTGGATGAGCCGGAGGGTGCCCGGAAGCAGGTCGTACCCGCCGCCCTTCACCTTTCCCTGGAGCCGGTACTTCTGGATGACCTGCCCGACACCCTGTGTGTCTCCGGCGTCGACGGCGAACATCCCCTTGAGGCTCTTGTGGCCCTGGTAATACGCATCGATCATCGAGAGCTCAGTGGCGAGATCCGGGCTCGTCGCGACTGCCCTCGCCTTCACCTTCCCGCGCGACACCTGCTTGATGGCCGCGAGGGCGCCGTCGATGCGTGGCTGGATGTTAAGGGCGCCCGGGGTGGCGATGAACAGGGCGACATCGCCGCTCGGCACGAGCTCGACGATCCGCTTGCCCATCTCGAATCCGGACACGTACAGGTCCTGCCCGATGTACGCGGAACGCGCCTTCTTGCCGGCGCGGGCCCCGTCCGCGTTGTAGGCGACGACCGGGATACCTCGCGACTGCGCCCGCCGGATCGGAGCCTCGAACGCGGCCTTGTCGACGACGCACACGGCGATGCCGTCCGCCTTCGCGCTGATGGCGGCGTTGAAGGCGTTGATCATCTCGCCGACGTCTGCCTTCGTCGAGCCTCCCCACGTGTACGAGACGTCCAGCATCTTCGCCGCGTCGGCAGCTCCGTACTGCGTCGGGACGAAGAACGGGTTCGTCGTCACGTGGTTGATGAACGCGAACTTCCACTTCGGGTGCTTCGGCCACACGTTGGCGGCGAGCTCCGCCGCGTCGGCCGGCGACGCGAACGCCGCCTGAGCGCCGGCAAGCGACGGTAGGGACAGGGCCGCCCCGCCCAACGCGATGCGCTTCAGCAGTGAGCCGCGATCCAGGCCGCCGAGATCCTCGACCCCGCCGCTCTCGTCATCACTCACAGCGAGACACCTCCTTAGTCGATTAGGCGGCGGCGAGCCTAACACCGTCCTCGTCGGATGTCCAGGTATTGAATTATCGTATGACTGATTGCCGCAGACGACAGTGACGCCGTCTGTCGAGCACGTCCGCGCGGCCGTCGTCAGCGCTCGGCGACGTGCTCGAGAAGCACCTTCGCCACGTGGCCGCGGCGCTCGTCGAGGACCGCGAACGCGTCCTCGTACCGGGCGATCGGGAAGCGATGGGTGACGATCGGCTCGAGATCGACCAACCCCTGCTCCAGCAGGCGCACGACGCTCGACCAGGCCGACGTCGGGTACGAGCAGCTCCCGATCACGTCCATGTCGCCGAACATGATCCGGTCGGGCGGCAGCTCCAGCGTCCGGCCTTCGCCGGCGATGCCGAGCAGCACGACACGGCCGCCGGGGCGTACGAGGCGCGTGGCCAGGTCGACCGCCTCGACGGCGCCGGCAGTCTCGATCACGAGGTCGAGCCCTCCGCCGACGAGACGATCGGTCGCGGACAGCGGCTCCTCCTCACCGACGTGGACCGTGGCGTCCGCGCCCAGGCTCGTGGCGAAGTCGAGCTCCTCGCTGCGGACGCCGTACGCCACGAGCGCGCCGGGCGCGTGCAGACGCGCGAGGGAGACGGCGATCGATCCGAGAGTGCCGATGCCGATCACGCCGACGGTCTCGCCGGGGCGCGGACGGCCCCGCTCGAGCCCACGCAGCACACAGGCGGCCGGCTCGACGAGCACGCCGGCGGCGAACGACACGGCCTCAGGCAGGCGATGGACGACGTGCCGCGGCACGAGCACGTACTCCCCGTATCCGCCCCCGCGCGTGAACCCCAGCTGGTCGTAGTTCAGGCACAGGTGCGTGCTGCCCTCCTTGCAGCGGCGGCAGCGGTTGCAGGGGATCATTCCTTCGCAGACGACGCGGTCGCCGACAGCCAGGTCGTCGACGCCCTCGCCGAGCTCGGCGACCGTGCCGCTCCATTCGTGCCCCGGCACCAGCGGGAAGCGCACCCAGCGCGGGTCCGTCAGCCCGCCGTGGAGCATCTCCAGATCGGTCCTGCACACGCCCGCGACGTGGCTGCGAACGACGACCTCGCCCACACCGGCCGCGGGCCGCTCGAGATCGACGTACGCGACCTCGTGCGGACGCTCGAACACAACGGCCTTCACCGCTCGACTCTAGATCAGATCGCGCAGAGCCGGATAGAGGGCACGGTAGCGGGGGCGCAGCCCGGCGTACGCATCGCGCCAAGCGGGGTCGGGCTCGACGAGGTCCTTCGTGTGCACGGTCGCCGCGACGGCCTCGTGCACGTCGCCGAAGACGCCGCCGGCGACACCGCCGAGGAGCGCGGCGCCGAACGCCGACCCTTCCTCCACGAGCATCCGCTCGAGCGGCACGTCGAGTACGGAGGCGCAGATGCGCAGCCAGAGCTCGGAGCGGGCGCCTCCACCGGAAACCCGTGCGCTCGTCACCTCGATCCCGAGCCCGCGCACGACGTCGAGCGCGTCACGCAGCCCGAAGGCGACGCCCTCGAGCACCGCCCGCACGAGCGCTCCGCGATCGTGTCTCAGCTGGAGCCCGGCGAACGCCCCACGTGCGTCCGGATCGACGTGCGGGGTCCGCTCCCCCTGCAGGTACGGGAGGAAGACGAGCCCCTCGGCACCGGGCTCCCAGCGCTCGGCCTCGGCGACGAGATCCTCGAACGACGCCTCCGGGGCTACGACCTCGTGGAGCCACTCGAGCGACCCGGCCGCCGAGAGCATCACGCCCATCGCGTGCCACGCGCCCGGGACCGCGTGGCAGAAGACGTGGGCGCGGCCCAGCTCGTCGGGGCGGTAGGCGGGAAGCGCCGCGAACAGGACGCCCGAGGTGCCGAGGACGATCGACGCCGGTCCGGGACGGGCGACGCCGACCCCGAGCGCAGCCGCGGCGCAGTCCCCGGCGCCGGCCGCCACCGGGACTCCGTCGGACGTGGCGCCGGAGACGACCGGCGACTCGAGCACCTGCGGCAGCCACGCGGCCTCGAGCTCGAGGGCATCGAGCACCTCCTCGCTCCACCGTCTGCCTGCAACGTCGAGCAGGAGGGTGCCGGAGGCATCCGCGACGTCGATCGCGTGCTCCCCGGTCAGTCGGAGCCGTACGTAGTCCTTGGGGAGGAGGATGCGGTGGATGCGCCCGTAGGCGTCCGGCTCGTGGCTGCGGAGCCACAGGAGCTTTGGTGCGGTGAACCCCGGCAGCGCACGGTTGCCGGTCAGCTCGATCAGCCGTGGGACGCCGATTCGCTCCTCGATCTCCCCGCACTCCGCCGCCGTCCGCTGGTCGTTCCAGAGAATCGCCGGCCGCACGACCCGGTCCTCGGAGTCGAGCGCGACGAGGCCGTGCATCTGGCCGGAGAGGCCGATCCCCGCGATGTCGCCACCGAGCTCGGCGAGCGCCGCCTCGCTCGCCGTCCACCAGTCCTCCGGATCCTGCTCGGACCAGCCCGGCTGCGGCGTCGAGAGCGGATAGGACCGCTCGGCACGTGCGACGACCTCGCCCTCCGGGGTGATCGCGATCGCCTTGACTCCCGTCGTCCCGACGTCGAGCCCGGCGATCAGGGTCATGCCTACGCGCCGAGCGCGGCGTACACGAGCTCGTACGCGCGAACGGCGTCCTTGCGCTGCTGCGCCTCCCGCAGGGCCGACTCGTCGATCCGCCCGGACACGTCCCAGATGAACCGCCACTGCTCGACCGACCGCCTGACCGCGGCGACCGCGTCCTCCGTGTACGGGTAGAGGTCGAAGCCGAGCCGCTCGCCGTTGGCGCCGTACTCGGCCCGGCGCAGTTCGAGAGCGAGCTCGAGCGTCTCCATGAACGCCGTGGCGCCGACCATGTTGTCGTCGTCGAAGGTGCCCCACCCTGAGTTCGCGTGCTGATGGCCGAGCAGGCCTTCGGCCGCGAGCATGGCCGCGTACTCACCGAGGCTCTCGCCGTTCATCAGCAGGTGCTGCCAGTCCATGTTCACCTTGACGCTCGTGATCCCGCGGGCGCGCAACGTGTGGATCACGTGCAGCGTCATCCCGATGTTCCGCATGAAGATCTTCATCGCCGGCTCGGAGTTCTTGTGCTCGAGGAAGAGCGAGATCCCCCGCTCCTGACAGCGGGCCGCGACCTCGCCGACGCCGTCGACGAACCGCGCCCACGCCTCGCGGTACGGCGTCTGGAACGGGTAGTTGTAGCCCTCGATCCCGGGCCAGAGGATCAGCTGGGCGCCGATCGACGCCGAGAAGTCCGCCGCGCGCAACGCCTCGTCGAGAGCCTGGGCTCGGATTCCGTCGTCCGGCGACGAGAGCGCGCCCTTGCCGAAGAGCGGGTTCAGATGCGTACCGGTCGCGATCGCGTAGATCCCGTGCCCGCCGAGCGCCGAGCGCACGGCGTCGAGATTGTCCTCCGAGAGCTCCTGCGGATAGTGGAACTCGTAGTCGTCCATCAGGTCGCCGAGCCCCGCCACCGCACGCTCGACCCGCTCGGGCATCGACTCGCCGGCGTACTCCGGCTGGTAGCCGCCCGGCACGAAGCGGGTCACCATCGGCCCGAGAGCCCAGATGCCGAGGCTCGTCTTCGGTGCGTCCGTCATGAGCCCACGTACGTCAGGCGACGCCGCGCGCGACTCGTCGTCGCTTCGCGTACGCGTCGACGAGCACCGCGCCGAGCAGGACGAGGCCCGTGATGACGAACTTCGTGCCGGAAGCGAGGCCCAGGAGGTCCATCCCGTTCTGGATGGAGGCGATGACGAGCGCTCCGAGCAACGCCGACACGACGCGTCCCACGCCGCCGAAGAGGCTCGTGCCGCCGATGACCGCGGCCGCGATGACGAGCAGGAGTAGATTCCCGCCGCCGGTGTTGGTCGCCACGGAGCGCAGGCGCGAGGCGAGCATGATCCCGCCCACGCCCGCCATGAAGCCGCTGATCATGAACACGATGATCCGCACGCGGTCGACGTTGATCCCGGCACGGCGCGAGGCCTCCGCGTTGCCGCCGACCGAGTAGACGTGGCGGCCGAACTGCGTCCGCGAGGCGACGAACGACCAGAAGACGAGGAAGAGCCCGAGGATGATGGTGACCTTGGGCACGCCGCGGTCCTTGTTCGCGTACCAGACCGCCGCGAACGTGACCGCCGCGAGGCCGAGGACCTGGAGCAGGATCACGACGGTCGGCTTCGTGAGGAGGCCGCCCGCGCGCCGCGTTCTCGCCGTCTGCAGCTGGACACCGGCGAACACCGCGACGACGATCGCGCCGACGATCCAGCCCTGGTAGTCCGGCAGGAAGTCGTTGGCGATCCCGATGACCGTGTCGTCCTGGATCCGGATCGTGCCGACGGAGGAGGCCTGGGTCGTCAGGATCAGGACCACGCCGGACCAGATGAGTAGCCCGGCCAGCGTCACGACGAACGATGGGACGCCGGCTTTCGTGATCACGAGGGCCTGGACGAAGCCGATCGCCGTCGTGCAGAGGAGAGCCGCGGCGATCGCGAGCCACCAGGGCCAGCCGGGGTCGTCGGGGCGGATGAGCAGGGTCATGACGACGCCGCCCACGGCGCTGACGAACGCCACCGAGAGGTCGATCTCGCCGATCAGGAGCACGAAGACGACCCCGATCGCGATCGTCGCGATGGCGGCCATCTGGAGGAGGAGGTTCGTGAAGTTGCGCTCGGTGAGGAAGGTGTCGTCGAGGATCCCGAAGATCACGACGATGACGCCGAGACCGACGATGATCGGAAGCGAGCCGAGCTCTCCGTACTTGACCCCTTGCCACCAGAGCCCCAGGTAGCCACGCAGCGAGTCGGGCGACTCGGCATCGACCTCCGGTGTCGTGTGTGCGGGCGGGAGTGCCTCGTCCGTCGTCATGCCTGTTGCTGACCGGCCGCCGCCATCCCCGGGACATGGCCGACCGTTCCCGCCGTGATCGCGTGCACGACGTCCTGCTGCGTCGTCTTCGCCGTCTCGAGCATCGCGACGCGCTGACCGAGGCGCAAGACGGTGATCCGGTCGGCGACCTCGAAGACGTCGTGGAGGTTGTGGGAGATGATCACGACGCCGAGCTTCTTCTCCGCCAGGCGTCGCACGAGATCGAGCACCTGGCGAGTCTGCGCCACACCGAGCGCCGCCGTGGGCTCGTCGAGGATCACGAGCTTCGAGTCCCACATGACGGACTTCGCCACCGCGACCGCCTGGCGCTGCCCGCCCGAGAGGCCCGCTACGCGTTGGCGCACGGACTTCAGCGTCGTCACGGACAGACTGTCGAGCGCCTCGCGCGACTCGCGCTCCATCGTGGACTCGTCGAGCACGACGAGGCTCCGCACGCGCTCGCGCCCGAGGAACATGTTCGCGACGACGTCGAGGTTGTCGGCGAGCGCGAGGTCCTGGTAGACGACCTCGATGCCGAGGTGTGCAGCATCCCGGGGGCCGTGGATGTCGACGTGGCTGCCCTCGAACAGGACCTCGCCCTCGTCGAATGGATGGATCCCGACGACGCTCTTGATCAGGGTGGACTTGCCCGCGCCGTTGTCGCCGACGAGGGCCATCACCTCACCGCGGCGAACCTCGAAGTCGACCTGGTACAGCGCCTGCACGGCGCCGAAGGACTTCGAGACGCCCCTCGTCTCCAGGAGTGGCGTCTCGCCTCCGGCCCGCGTCTCCTGCGGCGAGCGAGTGGCGGAGGAGGCGCCCTCCGGGCGCCTCCTCTCCACCATTTCCGCGTCCGAGCTCGTGTCCGAGATCAGGAGTTCTCCTGGCAGAACTCCGTGTCGGCGACTTCGCCGGTGCAGATCTCCTCGATCGTTCGGAAGCCGTCGGCGACGACGGTGTCCGCCATGTTGTCGACCGTGACCCCGATGGGCACGAGCGCGACGTAGGGGATCGCCCCTTCCTCGTCGGCCGTCTCGGTGGCCTCACCGGTCTCCGCGTTGATCCCGATGATCGAAGCGGTGGCACCGCCCGAGGCGAGATCGGACTCGTAGTCGGTCGCCGCCTGCTGGAAGTCGTCGCCCGAGCAGAGCGCGAGCGCGACGTCTGCCGCGACACCGGCCTCGTCCTGGATCGGCTTGTACACGCTCACGGTCTGGTTTCCGAGCGCGATGTTCTGCATTCCTGCTGCGCTCGCGTCCTGACCGCTCACGGGCACGGTCCCGACGCCCGCTGCCTCGAGCGCGTTGATGGCCTGCTGAGCGAGGTTGTCGTTGGCCGCGAACACGCCGTTGATCTCGTTGTTCGCGTCCGTGAGGATCTGCTCCATGATCCCCTGCCCCTCGCCGTTCGCGCCCCAACCCGGGACGTGCTGGTCTGCGGCCAGGCTCCAGTCACCCGCGTCGACGCGCTCCTCGACGGTCTCCGCGTAACCAGCGCGGAACTGGAAGGAGTTGTTGTCCTCCTCGCCCCCGTTCAGCATCACGACCGCAGGCGTCTCGGCGTCGCCCTCGTCGATCGCGGGCTCGAGGGCCTCGGCCATCTTCCGGCCGACCTGGACGTTGTCGAAGCTCACGTACGCCGAACCGCCGGAGCCGCCCGTGTTGAAGCGGTCGTACTCGACCACTTCCACGCCGGCTTCCTTCGCCTGGTCGACGATGGCTGCGCCGGAGCCCGTGTCGATGCTCGTGAGAATGATCACTGCGGCGTCGTCGGCGATTGCCTGCTCCGCCTGCGACTGCTGCGTCGCTGCGTCACCTTCCGCGTTGACGATGTTGAAGTCGACGCCGGCGTCGGTGAACGCCTCCTCGAAGTAGCGCCGGTCATCCGTCTCCCAGCGCGGCGAGGTCGCGCTGTCGGGCAGAAGGACCCAGATGCTCTGCTCGCACTCGCCTCCCCCACCGGTCGTCTCGGTCCCCGTATCCCCACCGGCCTCGTCGTCGTCACCGCCGCAGCCGGCTGCGACCAACGAGAGCGCGGCTACCAGGGCGACGGCGAGAAGCCAGAAAAGCTTTCGTGCCGAACGTGCATCACGGGCCATCGAATCTCTCCTCCTTCGTGGGCATCACACAGCTCAGAACACGAACGCGACCCGCAGGCACGACAGAAAAGGTCAACGTCCAGAGTCCACGCCGGTGAGAATAATCCGGTTCCGCGTGCAAAGGCAACGCGGAAGGGGAGTCGAGACGACCTCGTCTCTATCCCGTGACCTCGAAGCTGCCGTTCATCGAGCTGGCGTGCGGATCGCAGACGTAGTCGTACGTCCCCGCCTCCAGCTCCACCGGCCAGCTGACCTCGGCCACCTCCTCGACCGTCGTGGACGTGTCGATGCCGCCCGGCCCGGTGAGGTGGAAGTTGTGGTCGGCGGCCTGGTCGTTGATCTCGATCGTGTAGCTGCCCGCCGGGATCGACGTCACGTCCTCGCCCGCCTCGGTCGTGAGGCTGATCTCGAAGCCGGGGCCGACGCTGCCGAGGAGCGTCGCGCCGGGCTCGACCGTCCCGCCCGTCTCCGTCTCCGTCGCGGTATCGGTCGCGGTCCCGTTGTCGTCGTCGCCCCCGCACCCGGCCGCAACGGCTGCGACGAGTGCCAGGCCGAGCAGGAGCGCGAACATCGTCTTGCGCATGCGAGCCTCCCTCCGCTCGTTCGCTTGCTGAACTCGAACATACGTGAGCTGGCACGGGAGCGGTTCGCACTACAGTGCTCGCGTGGACGTCGCGGAGGTCTCGCCCGGTCTCTGGCGCTGGACGGGATGGCACGACGAGTGGCAGGAGGACGTCGGCTCGGTCTACGTCGAGACGTCGGACGGGGCCGTGCTGGTCGACCCGCTCGTGCCACCGGACGACGGGGATCAGTTCTGGCGGTCCCTCGACCGCGACGTCGAGCGCGCCGGCGGGAACGTGCACGTGCTCGTCACCGTCTTCTGGCACACGCGGCATACGCGCGAGCTGGTCGACCGCTACCGCGCCCGTGTGTGGGCGCCGGCTCGCGGGCGCACGGCGATCGAGCGGCGCGCCGGCACCGTCACCGACGCTTTTCGCCCGGATGACGCCCTGCCCGGCGGCATCCAGGCGCTTCGCACCGCGCGTGCGGCCGAGGTCGTCTACTGGCTGCCCGCGCACAAGACCCTCGTCCCCGGTGACGTGCTCGTCGGGGACGGCGAGGGCGGCATCCGCATGTGCCCCGCGTCCTGGCTCCCCGAGAAGGTCGACCACGCGAAGCTCGCAGAGTCGCTCCGACCGCTGCTCGACCTTCCCGTCGAGCGTGTGCTCGTGTCGCACGGCGACCCCGTGCTGGCCGACGGTCGCTCGGCGCTCGCAGCCGCGCTCGACGTGAAGTAGGTTCAGCGCGCGGTGCTCTGGCTCTGGATCCTCCTCGGCGTCCTCGCCTTGCTGCTCGTCGTCGCCGTGCTCGGGTACAACCGGCTCGTCCGGCTGCGGAACGAGGTCGACACGGGCTGGGCGAACATCGAGGTGCAGCTCCAGCGTCGCACCGACCTGATCCCGAATCTCGTCGAAGCGGTGAAGGGCTACGCGGCGCACGAGCGCGGAGTCTTCGAGGAGGTGACTCGAGCGCGCGCGGCGGTGCAGCAGGCGGGCTCGCCGGGGATCGCGGCCGAGGCGAACGACATCCTGACCGCCGCTCTCGGCAGGCTTTTCGCGGTCGCCGAGGCGTATCCCGAGCTCAAGGCGTCCGAGAACTTCCTCCGCCTCCAGGAGGACCTGACGGACACCGAGGACAAGATCAGCGCCGCGCGCCGCTACTACAACTCGACGGTCATGCACTTCAACACCGCCGTGCAGAGCTTCCCGTGGCTGCTGCTCGCCGGGTTGTTCCGATTCCGCGAGCGCGAGTTCTTCTCCGCGCAGGGCGATACGGCCGTGCCCGACGTCTCGTTCGCCCGGTGAGGCGCGCGTGACGCTTCAGCAGCAGATCCGCTCGAACCGGTTCCGGAGCCTCATCGTCATCGCCGGCTTCGTCGCGCTCCTCGCCGCGATCGGCGCGCTCATCGGCCTCTTCTTCGACATCTCGCTCGCGATCTTCGCGCTCGTGTTCGCCGTCGCGTACGGCGCGTTCGCGCTCTGGCAGTCGAAGTCCCTCATCTCGCGGTTGACCCACGCGCAGGAGCTCTCTCCGAACGAGCTTCGCCCGCTCCGCCGTCTGGTCGAGAACGCGTCCATCGGCGCGGGCCTGCCGGTGACACCCGAGGTCCGCGTCGTCGACGATCCGGCGCCGAACGCGTTCGCAGCGGGCCTGCGGCCTACGTCGAGCTACGTGGGCGTCACCACCGGGCTGCTGCGGACGATGCCGCAGCGCGAGCTCGAGGCCGTCATCGCGCACGAGGTCGCGCACATCCGCCATCGCGACACGTATCTCATGACCATGGCGACGATCTTCGCGGGCGTCATCGCGCTGATCGCAGACCTCGGCTTCCGCACGCTCGCCTACGGCGGTGGCCGCGGCGACGGCCGGGGCGGCATGTTCGGACGCATCCTCGCGATCGTCGGGCTCGTGCTCGCGCCGTACGCAGCGCTGCTCCTCCGCCTGAGCCTCTCGCGCAGGCGGGAGTTCCTCGCCGACGCGGGCGCGGCCGAGATCACGAGCGATGCGGAGGGCATGGCGCTCGCGCTCCGCCGGCTCGAGCTCGATCCGACGACGGTCCGCCAGGCCGACGCCTCGACCGCGCACCTCTGGGTCGAGAGCCCGACCGACCGCATCGACTCGACCCGCGGCGGGATCCAGGAGTTCTCGAGCTGGTTCAACACACACCCCCCGATCAAGGCACGTATCGCAGCCCTCGAGGAGGCCGGTGGCTTTCGGCTTCCCGAGCAGCTTCCCGTAGGCACGCCGTTCGCGGTCGAGATGGGGCTCGTCTAGCTGCGGGAGGCCGGGCGGGGACTCGCCCGAATTGGGGTCGAAAACCTCAGTTTCGGCGGCGATTCGGTCGATAAGAGTCGAGCCGTGAAGCTTGTGTCCTTCGGCCGGCGCAGCCGAGCCGCTACCCAGGCGCCCCTGGGGCCGCTGGAGGCTGCACTCCAGCCCGCATGGGTGGACGGTCGCTGGCGTGTTCCGGACCGCTTCAACTTCACGCGAGACGTCGTCGAGGCTCTCGCGGACGACACGCGCCGCCGTGCGCTGATGTTCCTCGGTGCGGACGGCGTGATCGAGCCGTGGACGTTCACCCGACTCGCCGAGGGTGCCGGCGCCTGGGCCGCCCGGCTCCGCGAGCAGGGCGTGCGCCCCGGCGACCGGGTCGTGGTCGTCATCGGCAAGTCGCCGAGCTGGATCGAGGTGATGCTCGCCGGGATGAAGGTCGGCGCGGTGACCGTGCCGTGCTCGCCCACCATCTCGCGCGCCGCCCTCGAGATCCGCGTCGCGGGCGCCGGCGCGAAGCTCGTGGTCGCCGACCACGTCCCGGCTGTCGCCTCGCTCGAGACCGTCGCCGGTGCGGCCGTCCTCGACGCCGCCGAGGTGCACGACCGCCTGCAGCGCATGTCCGGTGAGGAGCCGACGCACGACACCGCCTCGCGCGACCTTGCCTTCCTGCTCACGACGTCGGGCGGCGGCGCGCCCTATGGCGTCGAGCACACGCACGCCGCGGCGTTCGCGGCCCGCGCGCAGGCCGAGCACTGGCTCGACGCGCGGCGCGGCGACGTCGTCTGGTGCACGGCGGACACGGCATCGCCGCTCGCCGTGTGGCTCCTTCTCCTCGGCCCCTGGGCGCGGGGCGCCGAGGTCGTGCTCCACGAGGGCGCCTTCGACCCCGAGGAGCGGCTGGATCTCATCCGGCGCTTCGAGGTCACGATCCTCTGCCAGAGCCCCTCCGAGTACCGCGCGCTCACCGATGCCGGCGAGCGGACACTCGGCCGCTACCTGCCGGACCGCCTGCGCCGCATGGTGTCGACCGGCGACTTCCTGAGCTCCGACGTCGTCTCGACCTTCGAGCAGGCGTGGGGCATGCCCATCGAGGACGGCTGGGGCCAGACGGAGACCGGGCTCGTGATCGGGCACGGCGCCGACGACGGGTTGGAAAGCGGCTCGATCGGGCAACCGCTTCCCGGACATGACATCGCGATCGTCGACGAGAGTGGCGCCGAGATCGGGCCCGGAGGCGAGGGCCAGCTCGCGCTGCGCGGGCGTCCGCCGACGCTCTTCGCCGGGTACTGGGACGCACCCGAGGAGACGAAGGCCGTGTTCCGCGGCGACCTCTATCTGACCGGCGACCTCGCGTGCCGCGAGGAGGACGGCTCCGTCCGCCTCCTCGGCCGCGCGGCGGACGTCATCACGAGCGGCGGGCGCCGGTTCGGGCCCTTCGAAGTGGAGCAGGCACTCGTCGAGCACCGGGCCGTTGCGAACGCCGGCGTCGTCGGCATGCGCGACCTCCAGCGCGGCGGCCAGTACGTCCGCGCGTTCGTCGTGCTCGCGCCCGGGGCGGAGGCCTCCGATCGGCTCGTCGCCGAGATCCGCCAGCACCTGCGGCACACGCTGCCCGAGGACATGGTCCCGCGCGAGGTCGAGTTCGTGGACGAGCTCCCGACCGCGGCGAACGGCACGATCCTCCGCCACGAGCTGCGCGAGCGCACGGCCGTCGCCACCGAGGGCGCCTGGTCGAAGGCGCCGCGGCTCCCCGGCACCCCGGCGCCGGTGACGACGTTCGAGGCGCCGCCCGAGCCGCCCCGCCCGACCGCCGTCGCGGTCGAGGACGAAGAGCCACTGCCCGACTTCGTCGTGCATCCGTCCGAGACCTACGCCGCCTCGCTCGACCTGGACGCGGGGTCGGCCCTCGACGTCGAGCCCGACGACGAGGAGCTGCCGGACTACATCGTCGTTCCGGAGCTCGTCCCGGAGCCGCTGCCGGAGCACGTCGTCTCGTTCCTGAACGCGCAGCCGCTCCCCGAGGTCCCGATCGAGCCCGAGCCGAAGCCGGAGCCGCGGCCCGAGCCGCGCACGGTCCCGATCCTGCAGGAGGCGCGAGGAGCAAAGCCCGAGCCGGACTCCGGACCCGAGCCGGAGTCGCGTCGTGCGCCTGCGGCCGAGGCCGACCTCGAGGCCGAGGTCAAGGCGGAGAGCACCCCGGCGCCGGCGCCCATGCCTGCCGCCGCTGCCGAGCCGAAGCCGAAGCCGCGCACGCGGCCGATCCGCGATCCGCAGCCGCCGGTGACGGCGACTGCGCCGCCCGCGCCCGCCGCGAAGCCTCCGCCACCACCCCCGCCGGTGCCCGAGCCGGTCGTCGCCAAGGCGCCGCCCGTGCCGAAGGCTGCGCCGCCCGCGCCGGCCAAGCCTGCTCCCCGGCCCGCGGCGGCCCCACCACCTGCGCCGGTCGCCCAGAAGCCACCGCCCACGAAGCCGAAGCCAGCGTCGAAGGCTCCACCGAAGCCGGTTGCGAAGAAGCCGACCGTGCCGACGCGCGCTCGCGTCCCGGAGCCCGAGCCGGCACCGCCTCCCGCCCCGGATCCGACTCCCGCGCCCGCTCCGCCGCCACCGGCGCCGACGCCTCCTCCGCCGCAGCCGCCCGCTCCGCCGCAGCCTGACCCGGAGCCGCCGAAGGAGCCCGAGGTCGCGCGCAAGCGCAAGCCCGCTCCGGCGCCGCCCGCACCCGCCAACGGCGAGGCGAAGCGCCGCGGGCGCCGCCGCCGCAAGGAGAAGGAGCACGCGGAGCCGGCGGTCGCCCAGGCAGGCGTGCAGCGGTCCGCCCCCGAGCCGGGAATGGAGAACCCGGACGTGGACTTCATCAAGGACCTCTCGAGCCGGCTGAGCGCGTACAGCATCGCCGCCGATGAAGCTGCCGGCGACGCGCCGGGCCCGGCGTAGCGCACCGGGATCGCGAGATCAGGCGGCGTGTCGCCGGTCGATGCCCTCGAGCACGCCGGCGAGCTCTTCGAGGCTCGCGATGTTGTGTCCCGGCAGGAAGCGGTCGACGAAGGGAAGCGCCGCCCGCATGCCGCCAGCGAGCGGCTGGTACTCCGGATCCCCCTTCAGCGGATTCACCCACACGACCGCGTACGACGCTCTCGAGAGCCGCGCCATCTCGCGGCCGACGAGCTCGGAGTCCTCGCGCTCCCACCCGTCCGAGACGACGACGACGACGGCGCCCCGGGACAGCGCCCGCCGCCCGTACACGTCGTTGAACTCCTTGAGCGAAGCGCCGATGCGTGTCCCGCTCCCCCAGTCGACGGCGAGCGAGGTCGCTTTCGCGAGGGCCGCCTCCGGATCTCGGGTCGCGAGATCCGGTGTGACGCGGGTCAGGCGGGTGCCGAAGCCGAACGCCTCCACCCCGTGCCCGGTCCCGACGAGCGCATGTAGGAAAAGGAGGAGCGCGCGCGCGTAGGCGTCCATCGAGCCCGACACGTCGCAGAGCACGACGAGCTTGCGGGGAACGGTCTTGCGCGCCTTCCACGTCTGCTCGACCGGGTCGCCGCCACAGCGGAGCGAGCGCCGGATGAGCCGGCGCATGTCGAGGCTGTCGCCCCGCGGGTCCGCCGTCCGGCGGCGTGACGTGCGGTGTGGCCGCGTGCGTGCGAGCTTCGCCAGCAGCCGCCGCGCTCGCTCGAACTCCTCGGCCGTCATCTCGGCGAAGTCCTTCTCGCGCAGAAGCTCGTGCGCCGACGCGCCGAGCTCGAGCGGCGAGCCGTCCGCTCCGGGATCGTCGCGGTCGTCCGTGGGGGCGAGCGAGCCGCCGGTGACCTTCTCCACGTGCTGGCGGCGCTGTCGCTCGCGCACGAGCGGTGCGATGGGGCCCCGCAGGAACCACGCGACGAACGCGCGGTCGAACAGCTCGAGCTCGTCGTGCCGCGAGACGAGCGTCTGCCGCAGCGTGAAGTAGACGTCCTCCTGGCGCGTGAGATCGACCGTGCCGAGCCCGCGCACGGCATCGGCGACGCGACCGGGGCCGACCTCGATCCCGACCTCCCGCAGGACGCGGCCGAACGTGACGACGTGGCGGACGATCGCCGAGCCGGGCACGGCCTACCGGCCGGCTGTCGTGCGGGCCTCTTCGATGAGGCCGACGAGCGTCTCGTCGCGCACCGCCTCGATGTCCTCGCGGTACTTGAGCACGGAGCCGAGCGTCTGCTCGACGACCTCGGCGTCGATCTCCTCGCGCCCGAGCGCGGCGAGCGCCTGCGCCCAGTCGATGGTCTCGGCGACGCCCGGCGGCTTGGCGAGGTCGAGCCCGCGGAGCCCGCGGACGAACGCCGCCGCCTCTGCGGCGAGCCGCTCGGGGATCCCCGGCACGCGGAGCCGAACGATCTCGACCTCGCGGTCGAGCGACGGGTGCCCGATCCAGTGGAAGAGCGCACGCCGCTTGAGCGCGTCGTGGAGCTCGCGCGTCCGGTTCGACGTGAGGATGACGGCCGGTCGCCGCCTGGCCGAGATCGTGCCGAGCTCCGGGATCGTGATCTGGAAGTCCGAGAGCACCTCGAGCAGGAACGCCTCGAACTCCTCGTCCGCGCGATCGACCTCGTCGATCAGGAGCACCGCCTGCTCGTCGGTATCGATCGCCTCGAGGAGCGGCCGGCGGATGAGGAACTCGGGGCCGAAGAGCTCGTCCTCGGACACGGTTCCCTCCTGCGCCGCGCGGATGTGAAGGAGCTGGCGCGGGTAGTTCCACTCGTAGACCGCGTGCGTGACGTCGAGCCCCTCGTAGCACTGGAGCCTGATCAGCCGCGCGCCGAGTGCCTGCGCGAGCGCCTTCGCGGCCTCCGTCTTCCCGACGCCTGCCTCGCCTTCGAGGAGCAGCGGCTTCTCGAGCGCCTGCGAGAGGAAGAGCGCGGTCGCGAGCCCGCGATCGGGCAGGTAGTCCGCCCCGCGGAGGCCCGCCTCGAGCTCGTCGATCGTCCGAAAAGTCACCGTCGCAGCGTACACCGGGGCCCTAGCGACGCCGGGGGTCCGCCTGTGGACGATCCGACGTCGACCGGCGCCAGACGTCCGTGCAGAGCCGTGTTCGCCGGCCTGCACCCGTGCGGGGCGGAGCTGTGGATAACTCGGTCGCACTCACGGGCCTGCGTTGCGTGCTGATCGAGAATCGATCGTTTCCGCGGGCCGTGCGGACACGATTAGACTCGCCCAAAGATCCACTGCCAGCGAGAACGCTCGAGGAGAGGGAGCCCTATGGCCACAGCCAGCCTGGACGTGACCGAAACCGAGACCCTCCGCCCTGCCTCCGAGGAGGAAGCCCTGGAGGCGTTCGGCGACGGCACCGACGTCGTCGTCATCGGCGGCGGGACGATCGTCGTGCCCGAGATGTCCTACCGACGCCTGCGGCCCGGGCGCGTCCTGTTCCTGAAGGACGCCGGCCTGACGGGGATCTCGCGGAGCGGCTCGCGTGTGACGATCGGCGCCACCACACCGGTCGCCGAGCTCGTGGAGCTTCCGGCTCCGATCGGCCCGTGCGCGGCGAACGTCGCCGACCTCGAGATCCGCGCCGCGGCGACCCTCGGCGGGAACCTCTGCGCACCCGACGGCTTCGAGGCGCCTCGCGGCGACCTCCAGGGCGCGCTCATCGCGGTGGGCGCGACGGTGCGCTCGGCGGGCGCCGGCGGCGTCACGGAACAGCCGCTCGAGGACTTCCTCCCGAATCGCGCGGGCCGGCTGGTCCTCGACGTCTCGTACGAGGAGCCCGCGGCCGGAGCGTTCGCCGGTCTCGACCGCCCGCACACCCACGACTACACGACGCTCGCCGTGTCCGGGGCGCGCTCCGCGGACGGAACGATCCGCCTCGCCGCCACCGGCACCGGCCCGCACGGGGTTCGCCTCGCGTCCGCCGAAGCGGGCGATGCGGACTCCGCTCTGAACGACGTCACTCCCCACGACGACGCACTGGCCTCCGCGTGGTATCGCGCGAAGGTGCTCCCGGTGCTCGTCCGACGCGTCCTCGCCGACCTCGAGGAGGGTGCATGAACCTCACGGTCAACGGTGTCACGCACGAGATCGAGAGCGCGCCGACGACGCCGCTGCTCGACGTCCTCCGCGAGGAGCTCGGGATCACCGGGCCGAAGGCCGGCTGCCACCAGGGCGGCTGCGGCGCCTGCACCGTGCTCGTCGACGGCGAGCCGCGCCGGTCGTGCCTGCTGCCGCTCGCGTACGCCGAGGGCGAGATCACGACCGTCGAGGGGCTCGGCCCACCGGAGAGCCTCTCCCCCGTCCAGCAGGCGTTCGTCCACTACTACGCCGCGCAGTGCGGCTTCTGCACCTCGGGGATGATGCTGGCGGGGCACAGCTACATCACCCGCGGCGGAAGCGACGACGCCGAGGCGATCCAGGAGGCACTCGCCGGCCACGTCTGCCGCTGCACCGGCTACTCGAAGATCGTCGAGGCGGTGGCCGCCGCGGCGCGCGGCGACTCCTTCGACCTCACGGAGACCGCAGTCGGGAAGTACACGACCATGACGACAGGAGGTGCGGCATGAAGGTCGTCGGCGCACGCATCCCGCGCTACGACGGGGTCGCCCACGTCACCGGCCGGACGACCTACGTCGACGACGTGCGCATCCCCGGGACGCTGTGGGTGAAGGCGCTGCGCTCGCCGCACCACTCGGCGCGCATCCTGAAGCTCGACACGAAGCCGGCCGAAGAGCTCCCGGGCGTGCACGCGGTCGTCACGCACGCGGACGTCCCCCTAAACGAGTACGGGCACCTCTCGGCCCTCGGCATCCCGGCGGACGAGCCGCTGCTCGCGGTCGACGAGGTGCGCTACAAGGGCCAGCCGATCGCGGTCGTCGCCGCGGACGACGAGCAGACGGCGGCGGAAGCGGTCTCGCGCATCGCCATCGAGTTCGACGAGCGGGAGGCGTTCACCGATGTCCGCAAGGCGTTCGACGCGGACGCCCCGAAGATCCACCACTGGGGCAACTGGTACCCGCACTTCGAGGACGAGATGGACCGGCGTCAGATCCGGAAGGGCGACATCGCCTGGGCCTTCGAGAATGCGGACGCGATCGTGCAGGGCGTCTACCGTCCGGCCGCGATCGAGCACGCGCCGCTCGAGACGCAGGTGTGCCAGGTCGTTCCCGAGCCGAACGGCCGGCTCACGATCTACTCCTGCACCCAGGCGCTCTACTTCTCGATGGGCGTCGTCGCCGCGCACCTCCAGGTGCCGCTCAACAAGCTGAAGTTCGTCGGTGGGACGACGGGCGGCGGCTTCGGCGGCAAGGTGGACACGGCGACCGAGACGATGTGCTCGCTGCTCGCGCTCAAGTCCGGCCGGCCCGTCAAGTGGCGCTGGACGCGCGAGGAGGAGTTCCTCTGCTCCTCGACGCGGGCGCCGTGGCACATGGAGATCGCGGACGCGGTGACGAAGGACGGCTGGATCCTCGGCCGCAAGATGCTCACCCTCCATGACGCCGGGGCGTACGCGCGCTTCTCGCCCTACGGCCTGACGAAGCACAGCTTCCACCACACGGGCGCGTACACGATCCCCAACCTCGAGTTCGACGGATACGTCGTCTTCACGAACCGCGTGCCGACTACGGCGATGCGCGGGTTCGGCGTCACGTCGGTCTCGTTCGCGACGGAGACGCACCTGAGCCGCATCGCGAACGAGCTCGGGCTCGACCCGCTCGAGATCCGGCTCAAGAACGCCAACAGGGTCGGCGACACCTCGCCGAACGGCGTCGTCTACACCGATCCCTCGAGCGTCCCCACGATCCAGGCGATCGCCGACGCGATCGACCACGACCTGCCCGACGAGTACAGGGCAATGACGAGCGATCCGCGGTCGGGCGAGTGGCTGCCGGAGCACCTCGTCGCCCAGCTCGGGAACCCGGAGGACCACTGATGGCCAGGCACAAGGGCCGCGGGATCGCGGCGATCGAGTACCCGACGGGCATGAACCAGAACGGCGACCCGTCGCAGGCATGGATCAAGGTCAAGCCCGACGGTCGCATCGACGTCTTCGCCGGTACCTCGGACATCGGGAACGGGTCGAAGACGATCCAGTCCCAGATCGTGGCCGAGACGATCGGCGTCCCCTACGACTGGATCACGTACGACAACTCGAACACGGACTCGTCCCCGATGTGCACCGGCACGTTCGCGTCCCGGGCGACGTTCGTCGCCGGCAAGGCAGCCGAGAAGGCCGCGCTGCAGGTGAAGCAGAAGCTGCTCGAGATCGCGGGCAAGGAGCTCGAGATCGACCCCGCCGACCTCGAGATCGTGGAGGGCGAGGTGATCGCGAAGGGCTCGCCGCAGACGAAGCTGTCGGTCGCGGACGTGGCCGGAGCCGCCACGTTCAACCACGGAGAGCTGATTACGGGCACCGGCGCACAGCTCAAGCCGTACGCCGCCATCATCGACGCCGAGACGGGGCAGGTCGACCTCCCACCCCACTCGGCGATCTCGTACGCGACCTGTGCGGCCGAGGTCGAGGTGGACGACGAGACGGGGCAGGTGCGCGTCCTCCGGCTCCAGCAGTGCTACGACGTCGGCCGTGCGCTCAACCCGACGCTCGTCGAGGGCCAGATCGAGGGCGGCGCCATGATGGGCCTCGGGCTCGGCGTGCTCGAGAACTGCTACCCGTACTACCCGGACGTGGAGCACCGCGGCGGGTCGTTCGGGAGCTACCTCGCGCCCGGCATGGAGGACATGCCGCAGATCGACACGATCCTCATCGAGAACCCGTCGGCGGACGGCCCCTACGGAGCGAAGGGCATCGGCGAGATGGCGAACAACCCGCAGCCGCCCGCGATCGCGGCCGCGGTCTACGACGCCGTCGGCGTCTGGGTCACGGAGCTCCCGATCACGCCCGAGCGCGTCCTGCGGGCCCTCGAGGCGAAGAAGGAGCCACGCCGCGAGGGCAAGCTCGTCGTGTTCGACGAGGAGCTGTCGGTGAACACGGTCTCGGACGGCGGCATGCGCTTCGAGGTTCCCGCCTGAGCTCCCCCTTCAGGACGTGGAACGGCGTCGATCGCCACGCCCTCTTCCCGGGCGTGGCGATCCATGCCATCGGCGGCGAGCAGGTGATGATCTGCCACGTCACGTACGAGCCGGGCACGACCGTCGCGCGACACTCGCACCCGACCGCGGAGCAGGTGATGTGGATCGTCGAGGGCGACGTGACGATGACCGTCGGAGACGAGACGAAGACGCTCGGGCCGGGCGACGTCGTGGTCGTGAACCGCGGCATCGAGCACGAGCTCTCGACCGAGGGCGGGATGACGTTCGTCGAGGCACTGGCGCCCGTGCTGAAGGATCACGTCCCGAATCCCGAGCGCGACCTCGTGCTCGGCGAGCAGGGCGACTTGCTGCACGCCGAGCGCTAGAGACCCAGCGTCGCGAGGTGCGAGAGCTTGTCGGGGTTGGCGATCGCCCGAACCGCGACGACGACGCCGTCGGCGATCTCGAGCTCCTGGACTCCGGCAACGCGGCCGTCCGGCCAGTAGTAGACGAATCCGGGCTCGCCGTTGACGTCGACAACTCGGTGCGTCACGCCCTGGGCGAGCAGCTTCGGCCGCCAGCCGATGAGCGCTTTCGCGACACGGAGGGCACCGACGAGCGGCTCGCGGATCGAAGGAGCCTTCCCGCCGCCGTCCCCGTACAGCGTCGCGTCGGGCGCGAGCACCGCGACCAGAGCCTCCGTGTCGCCCGTCTCCCATGCGTCCATGAACCGTCGCGCGACCTCCTCGCGCTCCTCCCGCGACACGTCGAAGCGCCGCCTCCCATCGTCGATGTGCACATGTGCGCGCGAGAGGATCTGCCGGCTGTTCGCCTCCGACTTGCCGACGATGCGGGCGACCTCGTCGTACGGGTAGTCGAAGACCTCGCGCAGGAGGAAGACCGCGCGCTCGACGGGTGACAGCTTCTCGAGCAGGTGGAGAAACGCGAGCGACAGGGAATCCGCCATCTCCGCATGCCGGGCCGCGTCCTCCTCGGCGAGCGGCTCCGGCAGCCACTCTCCGGGATAGACCTCGCGCTGCATCCGCGCCGAGCGCAGGTGGTCGATGGCGAGGCGGGTGGTGATCGTCGCGAGGTACGCCTTCGGCGAGTCCGGCTCGACGTCGGCCGCGTGATACCGGAGGAACGCCTCCTGCACGACGTCCTCGGCATCCGCGACCGAACCGAGCATGCGGTAGGCGATCGCGAACAGATACGGCCGCAGCTCCTCCTGCGTCTCCATGCCTGGTAGACGGGATAGCAGCCCGAGCTGTGACGGCGTCGCACCAGGTGTCACACAGCGTGGAGGTCCTCCGTCTACGGGGTGAGACGAAAGGAGACGAGATGAAGGTTCTGGTCATCGGAGCAACGGGAGCTGTTGGTACGCCGCTCGTGTCGCAGCTCGTGCAGCGCGGCCACGAGGTGGTCGGCACGTCGCGGACGCAGGAGCGAGCCGAGGCGGTGCGCGCCCTCGGAGCCGAGCCCGCAGTCCTGGACGTGCTCGACCGCGATGCGGTGCGCCAGCTCGTGCTCGATACGAAGCCGGACGCGATCGCTCACGAGGCGACGGCACTGGGCGAAGGCATCGACTTCAAGCACTTCGCCGAGTCGTTCGCGAGGACCAATCGACTGCGGACGGAGGGAACGGACAACCTGCTCGCCGCGGCGAAGGAGGCCGGCGTCGGCCGGTTCGTCGCCCAGAGCTACGCGGGATGGCCGCTCGCGCGCGTCGGAGGACCGGTCAAGACCGAGGAGGACCCGCTGGACGACGATCCGCCCGAGGGTGTCCGCACCACGGTCGCGGCGATCAAGCACCTCGAGACGGCCGTGGTCGGCGCAGGCGGCATCGCGCTCCGCTACGGCGCCTTCTACGGCGCCCCGGTCGACCCCGCGCTCGACGCCATCCGCGAGCGGAAGATGCCGATCGTCGGAGACGGCGGCGGCGTGTGGTCGTTCGTGCACGTCGAGGACGCGGCTGCCGCCACCGTGCTCGCGCTCGAGCGAGGCAAGCCCGGGATCTACCACGTCACGGACGACGACCCGGCGCCGGCGCACGAGGTGCTCCCCGCGCTCGCGGAGGCGGTCGGAGCCCCGCCGCCGCGCAAGGTCCCGGTCTGGCTCGCGAAGCTGTTCGCCGGCGAGCTCGGCGTCGTGATGATGACGCAGCTCCGCGGCGCGTCGAACGCGAAGGCGAAGCGGGAGCTCGGCTGGACGCTCCGCTACCCGAGCTGGCGCGACGGATTCGCGGCCGAGGCAGCCATCGCGCACGCCGCCTGAGACGCGAGCGATGCGGACTCGGCCGGCGGGACCGGCCGAGTCCGCACGCTCGTGGCGCAGGCAGACGCGTTCCGGGTGACTTACCTAAGCCGCGACGAGCGCGCCCGACGACGCGCGCACGACAAGCTCGACCGGAAGCAGCCGACGTGGCGGCTCGTGGCCGGCGCGCTCGATCATCTCGAGGAGCGCACCCGCCGCGGCGACGCCGAGTGCGTCTCGGTCCTGGCGCACGGTCGTCAGCCGCGGGTGCGAGAGGCTCGCCGCCTCGAGGTCGTCCCAGCCCACGACCGCGATGTCGCGACCGGGCTCGGCCCCGAAGTCGCGCACGGCCTGCAGCGCAGCGAGCGCCATGAGGTCGGATGCCGCGACGATGGCGGTCGGCGGCTGCGCCAGGGCCACGAGCACCTGGGCCTCGCGGTAGCCGGACGCGGCCGAGTAGTCACCGAAGCGAACGTATCCCTTGGGGACGTCCAGGCCGAGCGCTTCCGCCTCCTGCCGGAACGCCGCGAGACGCTCGGCAGCCGGCATGGTCGCAAGCGCGCCGGTGATCGTCGCGATCCGGCGGTGTCCCAGCGAGTGCAGGTGCCTCAGGACGAGACGCACACCTTCGAGATTGTCGGAGCCCACGTAGCCGCACCGCAGCGCGTCTGTTTCGAAGTCGACGCCGACGCACGGCACGTTCGCCTCCGTGAGCTCGCCCAGGATCGGCTCGCCGTCGACGACCCCCACGAGGATCACGCCGTCGACGCGGTCGGCGACGTCCACATCGGTCGGATCGACGAGGAGCGCCTCGTAACCCCGGTCGAGGAGGCTCCTCGAGATTGCCTCGAGCACGCGCCCGAAGAACGTGAGCGTGAGCCCCGCGTGGCCACAGCCGTTGCCGAGGACGATGCCCACGAGCCCCGTCCTCCGGGTCGAGAGCGTCCGCGCAGCGGCGTTCGGCCGGTACCCGAGCTCGACGGCCGCGGCGCGCACCCGCTCGGCGGTCTCGACGCCCACGCCCCCTTTGCCGTTCAGGACGTACGAGACGGTCGCGGACGACACGCCCGCGCGAGCCGCGACGTCGCGGATAGTGGCGCGTTCCTTCATCGCTCGATGATAGGACGGCCTAGCCCGCAGGATCCGATTGCAGAACCGGCTTGAGGTCGACGACCGGCGTCCCGTCGATCGCCTCGAGCGGGCCGACCCGTAGCTCGAGCCCGTCGATTCGGCGCACCGTCACCCGGTGGAGCCCGAGCGGGTTCGGCCGATCGGACGACCGCGTCGCGAAGACGCCCGTGAGCGGGCGGCTCACGTCGTCCCGCGGGTGGACTTGCAGCACGTCGCGCTGCGCCTCGTGCAGCCACGTCACGAGGAACAGCTCGTCGCCGACGCCGACGCCGCGGAGCGCGTCCGCGAAGGACGGCTCCAGGAGGATCGAGGCGTCAGGCGCACCCTCGCCGCCCTGGCGTGGCGCGTCCGCACGCGTTCGCAGCGTGGAACGGACGACGCCGACCGGCACGAGCCGCACTTCTACGAGACCGGGAACGCGATGTCGCAGACCTCGTCGGTCGGCCCGGACGCGTCCCAGTCGGCGAAGTACACCTCGCGCGGGGAACCGACGACCGACCGCCGCTCCCCCTCGATCCACTGCGCGACAGCGTCGAACGCCGAGAGGATCTGCGGGTACTCGACCTGGGCCTTCGTGATCCGCGTGTACGCCTCGCGGTGTGCGGGCTCGACCCGGGTCGGGGCGCCGCTCGCATCCGCTTCGGCCTCGACGGGCACGCAGACCTCGACCGGGCCGTCGCTGTCCTCGTTGACCTCCCCGTGGTAGACGACGAAGACGGGGGCAGTCACGCCTCCACCCTGCTGCGCCGTCGCGACGAGCCGCCCGATCGCATCGGGCAACCACTCGGACAGCTCCGGCACGCATACGTGCCGCTGCTCCGTGAGCACGAGCTGCTCGGGGACGTCGCGTTCCTGGATCTCGTACATGTCGAAGCTCCCTTCTGCTCCCGATAGCCGGATGCGGAGGTGCGCGACGAGCTCCCGCTGCGACGCGAGGTCGCGTTCGACCGAGTCCCAGTAGGCGTCCACCAGCGCTGCACGCTCTCCCTCCGGCGCCGCCACGATCCTCCGCACGTCCGCGAGTGGCATGTCCAGCCGGCGGAGCAGCGCCACGAGCCGTGCCGCTTCGAGCTGGCTCTCGCCGTAGCGCCGGTACCCGTTGTCGGGATCGACGTGCGAGGGCGCGAGCACCCCCAGCCGCTCGTACAGCCGGAGCGCTTTCGGGGACAGCCGCGAGCGTCTCGCGAAGACGCCGATCGTCAGCAGCTCCTCCACCGACTCGAGCGTAGCCCTCCTGTGTGAGCGTGCCTCCACGTCACCTCCTCCATGCCGGGCGGACGCCCGGCACTCCCACGCTACGGCCTGCCCCAAGGGCAAGGTCAAGCGCCGACGAGCTCCACGCTGAGCCGGCGAAGACGCCGACGCGCGTCCGCGTCGTAGGCCTGCGCGTGCGCTGTCCCCTCGCGCACGCGCTCGAAGTACGTGCCCGTGACACCCCCGAGCTCGGGGTCGACGGCGAGCCGCATCGTCGAGCCGACACCCGTCTCGAGCGTGTCGACAGGCGTGACGCCTGCGTCCAGCACCATGTTCGTCGGCATGTACGTGCCCGGATGCAGGCTGTTCGCCGTCACGCCTCGGCCGCGCAGCTCGTCGGCGAGGTCGAAGGCGAGCATCACGTCCGCGAGCTTGCTCTGGCAGTACGCCTGGACACCGCTGTAGCGCCGCTCGAGCATGACGTCGTCGAAGTCGATCGGCGCCTGGCCCGCCGAGGCGACGTTCACGATCCGGGCCGGCGCCGAGCGGACGAGCAGCGGCTCGAGCAGCCGCGTCAGAAGGTACGGAGCGAGATAGTTCACTGCGAACCGCAGCTCGTAGCCGTCCTCGCTCACCTCACGCTCGTCGGGGCCGGTGCCGCCGAAGCCGATGCCTGCGTTGTTGACGAGGACGTCCAGCTGCTCCTGCTCGCCCGACACCTTCTCCGCCAGCCCGCGCACCTGGGCGAGGGAGGCGAGGTCGGCCAGGTGGAAAGCGACGCGGTCGTTCCCGGTCGCGTCCCGGATCGCGTGCAGCGTGGCCTCGCCCTTCGCGAGATCGCGGCCGTGCAGCAAGACGGTTGCGCCCCGGCCGGCGAGCTCGGCCGCGAGCGCACGACCGAGGCCGTCGGTCGACCCCGTCACGAGGACGACCTGTTGCTCGATCGGGCGCATGACGCAGGAGTCTGCCTGGCGCTCGGCGGGCAGGACGGCCCGCTGCTGGCAACGAAATCGCGACCAGCTCCAGCCTCACCGCTAGGCTGGATCCGTGAAGCTCGCAGTCGGCACGGTGGTCGCCTATCCTCCGCACGGCGTCGGCCGCGTGGCCGCGGTGGAGACCCGGACTGTCGAGGGCGTCGAGAACGAAGTCATCGTGCTCACGCTTGCCGACGACCTTTCCGTGACGCTGCCTCTGGAGCGAGCGCGTCAGCTCTTGCGCCCGCTCGCGAGCGAGGCCGACCTGCGACGCATCCAGGAGACCTTGCGCGAGGAAGGCGTCACGAGCGACGAGGTCTGGTCGGTGCGCCTCAAGCACCTGCAGGAGACGCTGCGGCGAGGGGACCCGCTCGAGCTCGCTGCGATCGTGCGGGACGGCGCCCGCCAGGAACAGGCACGGACCGCGAGTCGGAGCAGCAAGTCGCTCCCCACCGGCGAGCGTGCGCTCCGCGTGAAGGCCCGCGAGCTGCTCTCCGGCGAGATCAGCCTCGTGCGCGGCGTCGAGCCTGCCGAAGCCGAGGCCTGGATCGACGAGCAACTCGCTCCGCTCGGAAGCTAGTCCAGCGCGTTCGCCTACACTTCGCGAGGACAGGACGTATACCGAAGGCGCCCTGCGCCCTCCTTATCCGTTCATGGCAGGAGGAGCGACGGGACGCCGAGCCTCCTCCGATCCGCCCACGACAGGAGGAGACGAAGTGGCCGCATTCGCCGACGAGCGTGCGCCGACCGAGGAAGAAGGGATCGCTCACCGCGTCGCGCGCCGGGCAACGAACGAGCAGAAGGCCGCCGACGGCGACTTGCCCGCCGACGCACAGGGCCTCGTCGAGCTGGCCTGCGAGTGCTCGAAGAGCGACTGCGAGCGCGCGATCCGGGTTCCGCTCTACGTCTACCGCCGCATGCTCGTGGCAGGAGACCAGTACCTGCTCCAGGCCGGGCACCACGCCTTTCCGCGGTACCGGACGATCGTGTCGGTCGGGATGATGCGGATCGAGGAGAGCGCCTAGTCGGGAGAGCGCTCTACGCGGGAAGAGCCGACGGGCTCGGCTCGATCGCGTCCGGCTCGGATGCGGGCAGCTCGCCCGCCGCTCTCGCCCGCCGCTCCTCCTTGGCGGCCTGCTTCTTCACGAGCTTGCGCTCGCGGCGTTCCCTGACCGTTCGCTCTCGCGCCGCCTTCGCCATCGTCTGCTGTCGGTTCTTGCTCAAAGCTCACTTCCTCTCTCCCGCTCGCTCGCCGGCGGCAGGCCTCGGATTCCGGGATGGAGCGGGTAGAACAGGCTCCCTCTCGAAGCTTTCGCAACGGGCTCGCGCCGCGATACGAGGGGGAAAGCCGTGTGTCACCATAGCCCGCGCGGCGGTCGCACGGGCCTGCCGCGCCGCGCCATGCCCGCGAGGTAGGTTCCCGGCATGCCCGCGCTGAACGCGATCGGGATCGTCGTGTCGGACATGGCGGAGTCGATCCGCTTCTACCGCATCCTCGGGCTCGACGTGCCCGAGACGCCGGACGAGGGCCACGTGGACACGTTCCTGCCGAACGGCGTCCGCTTGATGCTCGACTCCGAGGAGACCGTTCGCAGCTTCCGTCCGGACTGGACGCGCGAGACCGGAAACCAGCTCGGCCTCGCGTTCGAGTGCGCGAGCGCGTCCGAGGTGGACGAGACCTACGAGCGGGCCGCTGCTGCCGGCTTCGAGGCCGAGAAGGAGCCGTGGGACGCGTTCTGGGGCCAGCGCTACGCGCAGCTCCGCGATCCGAACGGCGTTCCGGTCGACCTGTACGCGCCGCTGTAGCGCAGCGCGGTCACTCGTCGACGAGCTCGAGCAGCGCCTCGACCGTGCGCCAGTTGCGTGAGGTGGCGACCACGCCGAGGCGCCGGCCGGCCAGCAGCTCGGCGAGCTTCGAGCGGCCAATCCCGTCGGGATGCCAGACGTAGAGCTCGCGTCCCGCATGCGCGATCTTCTCTCCTTCCGCCGCAAGCCTCTCGACCCGGCCGATGAGCTCCTTGCCCGGCTTCTCGGACAGGAACGTCACCTGATAGCGCTTCGGGTCCGTCGCGACGCCGGCGTGCGGATTCCGCTTCACGATGCCCGCGAGCTCGTCGCGCGTGCGCACCACGACCTCGATGTCGAGGTCGAAGCGCGTGCTGATAACGCGTCCGACCTTGCGGGCCACCGCGGTCGCTGCGCCACGGCTCGAGAGAACGACGTTCCCGCTCTGGACATAGGTCTTGACGTCGCCGAACCCCGCCTCCTCGAGCGCGGAGCGGAGCTCGGGCATCGAGATCCGGTTCCTGCTCCCGACGTTGATGCCGCGCAGGAGGACGACGTGGCGCGTCACCGCCTGCGGGCTTCAGCTGGCGGTGATGTACTGCGTCAGGTACTGGATCTCGAAGGCCTGCTGCTCCGAGATGAACTTCACGAGGTCGCCGATGGACACGAGCGCGACGACCTCACCCTCCTGGACGACGGGCAGGTGCCGGATGCGACGGTCGGTCATCAACGCGAGGCACTCGTCGACGGTCGTCTCCGGCGTGACGACGACGAGCGGTGCGGACATGATCTCCCGCACAGGCGTCTCGCGGTCGGTGCGGTCTTCCAGCGTCACGCGGCGAAGGTAGTCGCGCTCGGTGACGATTCCCGTGATCGCACCGCCCTCGGTCACGAGCAGCGAGCCGACGTTCCGCTCGACCATCTGCTCGACCGCCTCGTAGACCGACGCCTCGGCCTCGACCGTGAAGAGATCGCTGCCTTTCTCGTCCAGGATCTCCTCGAGACGCTTCACGAGCCGAGCGTACCCCGAACCCGAGCCGCGTAAGCCTCCGGGAAGTGCGTCGGCATGTGCCCGACCTGAGCGCTCGCTCTCCGCGCGCCGGCGCAGGCTCAGCGGCTGAACCACTCGCCGACCGGGACGCGCGCCGCGAGCGACGAGAGCTCGCCGCCGTCGCGGATCTCGGTCGCCGCGGCCGCGGCCGCGGCAATGCCGACCCAGGCGAGGCCGCCGCCGACGCTCACCCGCTGTGCGCCTGCGCCGAAGACGTCTGCGAGCGAGAGCCCTGGCAGAGCAAGGACGTTCACCGGCTTCGTGACCGCCTCGCACACGGTGCGGATCTCGTCGACGGTGCGCAGGCCGGGCGCGTAGAGCACGTCCGCGCCGGCCTCCTCGAAGCTCCGGAGCCGGGCGATGGTGTCGTCGAGGTCCGGGTTGGCGCGGATGTGGTTCTCGGCTCTCGCGGTCAGGGTGAAGGGGAAGCCGAGAGACCGCGCGGCCTCCACCGCGGCGGAGACGCGCTGGACCGCGTGTGCCGGCTCGTACAGGTGGCCGCTCGGATCCCAGTCCTCGATCGAGCCGCCGACCGCACCGGCCTCGGCGACACGGGTGATCGCGAGCGCTGCGGCCTCGGGAGAGGCGCCGTAGCCGTTCTCGAGATCGACCGAGACCGGGAGCGCGGTGGCCTCTGCGAGCGCGGCCGTGTGGGCAATGACGTCATCCAGGGTGGCTCCGCCGTCGAGACGGCCGAGCGTGAACGCGAAGCCCGAGCTCGTCGTCGCGAGCGCCTCGAAGCCGAGCGCCTCGAACATGCGCGCGGAGCCGACGTCCCACGGGTTCGGGATGACGAAGGGCTCGCCCTCGTGCAGCGCGCGGAACGCCTCGGCCTTGTTCGCCTGGTCGGTCATCGAGGATGCGACCGAACACTGCCACGTTCCCGGTGGCCGGTCGCCGGCTTACGTTCCGAGAACGGCCGGTTTCGGAATTAGAATCCACCGCCAGTGACGACGGGCGACCCTACTGCGGCTCGCCGCCGCGGCCGGCCTCGCCGGGCCGAGGCGAGCACCACCATCCTCCGGGCGGCGCTCGAGCTGCTCGCCGAGAGAGGCTTCCGCGCCGCGACGATGGATGCGATCGCGGAGCGAGCCGGAGTCGGCAAGAACACGATTTACCGCCGCTGGTGCTCGAAGGACGAGCTGATCCTCGACGCGCTCTCGGATCTCACGTCCGAGCTCGAGCTGCGGCAAGGCGAGGACGCCGCCGACGTGTACGACCTCTTGCTCGACCATGTGGACGCGGCGGAGCGTCTGTTCGGGGGCTCGCTCGCAAGCAAGCTCCTCCCCGGCCTGCTCGGCGAGCTGCAACGAAACGAGGCGTTCGCCGACGCCTACGCCGAGCGTGTCGTCAAGCCGCTGCGCGGTCCGATCGTCGCGCTCCTCACGGAGGCGCGCGAGCGCGGCGAGCTGCGCCCGGACGCGGATGCCGAGCTGATCGCCGACCTGCTCGTCGGGGCCGGCTTCCTGCGGATGGTGTTTCCGTTCGGCCGCGAATCGGCTGCCCAGCCCGACCCGAAAGCGGTGCTGGACACGATCTGGCGCGGCGTCGCGCTCGGCTAGATCAGGCCGACGCGCGTCGCGTGCGCCGCAGCGGCCGCCCGCGAGGACTGGGTGAGCTTCTGCAGGATGTTCGCGACGTGCCGGTGCACCGTGTGCTCGCTCAGGACGAGCGAGGACGCGATCTCGCGATTGGAGAGCCCGGCCGCGACGAGCCGGAGAACCTCGGTCTCGCGGCGCGAGAGCGGCGAGTCGGCGTTCGGGTCGAGCGCCGGGGCGTCCTCGAGGAAGCCGGCGAGCGCCCGCTGGACCTCGCGCTGGTCCTCGAGCCACGGCAGGTGCGCGTCTCCGTTCAGCGCGACGAAGCGCGCGTTCGGGAGCAACGCCGCGAGCTCGCGACCGCGGCCGATCGGCACCGTGCAGTCGCCGCGGCGGTGGAGCACGAGCGCGGGCATCGTGACCCGAGGCAGGAACTCGCGCACGTCCGAGCCGAGGTCGAGCTCCATGAAGGCGGCGGCGACGTCCGCGTTCGCGGAGTGGCGTTGATAGCGGCTGAACGCCGCGATCTCGTCGCCGCTTCCGTGCGGCATGAAGAGCCCGGCGAGCATCTGCGTCGCGAGTTGCCAGTTGACGCGCACGAAGTCCACGAGCGAGCGGCGGGTCGCCTCCGGGATGTCGTCGCGCGCGGCGTAGGCGCCGTAGTAGACGATCTTCCGAACCCGGTCCGGGGACTCGACCGCGTAGCGCGTGCTCGCAAGCCCCGCGCACGAGCACGCGAAGAGGATCGCCGGGTCGGCCCCGACCGACTCGTGCACGGCGGCCAGCATCCGGGTCTCGGCCTCCGCCGTCAGCGGGTCGAGCAGGTTGCGGTCCGAGAGCCCCGTGCCGAGCCGGTCGTACCGAACGACGCGATGCGTCCGGGAGAGCTCCTCGAAGAAGCGCCGGGGCGCGGGCTCCGCCCACTCCTCCTCGAGATGTGTGACCCAGCGGCCACCGAAGAGCAGCAGTGGCCCTTCACCGACGGTCGCGTAGGCGATGCGACGGCCGTCGAGCTCGCAGAAGCGGATCTCCTGCTCGGTCTGCGACATCACCCGTGAGTGTGGTGGCCCGATCGGGCCATGTCAAGAAGATGGCCCGCAGTGGCGAAGCGCACGTTGCGCGCCGGGCGCACCATCGACCCATGCAGGCGCGCTACGTCAACGGGGTCACCATCCGGACGCTCCGGGACGGCGACGTCGCGACCGTCGGCGCGCTCTTCGCGCGGCTCGGTCAGCGCTCGCGGGAGCAGCGCTTCTGCGGTGCGAAGCCGTCGCTCTCCGACCCGGAGCTGGTGGCACTCGCGCGCGTCGACGGCGACCACCACGTCCTCGTCGGGTACGTGGCCGGAGACCCCGAGCCCGCGGGCATGGCCCGGCTCGTGAGGATCGGTCCCGCCGCGGAGATCGCGTTCGAGGTCGCCGACGTGCACCAGCGCCGTGGGATCGGCTCGACGCTTGCGGGCGAGCTGGCGGCCGACGCCCGCGCGGCCGGGTTCACGGAGCTCGTCGCCACGGTGTGCGGCGACAACCCGGCGGCGGTCTCGCTCCTGCGCAAGGTCGCGGAGTCGCTGCACGTGAGCTGGCGCGGACGCGAGCGCGAGTTCACGGTCGGGCTCGGCACGTCGCAGTAGGCACACTTCCGCCGTGACGACGGCGCTCGTCGAGATCGACCGCGACGCCCTTCGGGAGAAGATCGAGCGCGGCGAGGCGTTCGTGCTCGTGGACGCGCTCCCGCCCCTGGCCTACGCCGGCGCACACCTTCCGGGCGCGGTCAACATCCCGCCCGACCGCGTGGACGATCTCGCTTCCAGGCGGATTCCCGACCTCGACACGGAGGTCGTCGTCTACTGCGCGAACCACTCGTGCGAGAGCTCCGGCGAGGTCGGCGATCGGCTCGTCGAGCTCGGGTACCGGAACGTGCTGCACTACTCGGGCGGGAAACAGGACTGGCGAGACGCCGGCCTCCCGCTCGAGGGTGGCCGCGTCTAGGGACGAGGCGCGAGGCAGATCGCGTTCGGCGCGTCCTCGCTCCTCGGGACCACGCGTGGCTGGTCCTGGGCGTGCGGGATCGCGACGCCGCCGATCATGACGCCGGCGGCGAGCACCCACAGGGTGAGTGTGAGGCGGTGGATCCGTGAGGTACGTCGTCCGGGCGGCTCCGCCTCGACCGCGGGATCCGGCGCGGGCTCGGGCACCGGCTGGGCCGCTGCAGGCTCGGCCCGGCGCGGCTGGGCCGGTGCGGGGGGCTCGACCTGCGGCGCGGGCGGGCTCGCGACGACGATCGGCTCCTCGACGAGGGCCGGCTCGGGGACGGGCGCGGCTACAGGCCGCGGCGAGGGCTCGTGTCGCCCGGTGAGCCAGAGGAACCCGTCCTCGTCGCGCACGCCCGCATCCCCCGTCACGAACCAGTCGCCGCGATATGCGGCGTTCGTCGCGTCCGGCGCGTTCCAGTACCCGGCGAAGAGGGACGGCGGGCTCCCGCGGAGCGCGAGCGCACCCTCGCAGCCTGCCGGGACCTCGTCGCCGCATTCGTCGATGACGCCCACGTCGTAGCCGGGCAGGGGCCGCCCGAGCGATCCGCGCGGGACGTCCTCGCTCCGGTGACCGATGACGACGCCGGCCTCCGCCTGCGAGTAGCCGTCCTGGATGGTGAGCCCCCACTCGTCCTCGAACAGCTGGACGAGGTCGTCCGGGAGCTCATCGCCGGTGGAGACGAGCCGCCGTGGCCGCGCCCAGCGATGACGCGCGAGCCGCCCCGTCTCGGCGAGCGCCCGGTACTCGGCCGGCGTCTGACACAGGACCGTGACGCCGAGGCGGCCGAGCAGGTCGAGCCGCTCGGCGGGATCGAAGACGCGGTCGTGGAGAACGACCGAGGCGCCTCGTGCCCACGGCCCGAGCAGCGTGCCCCAGAGCGCCTGCGGCGAGTCGGTCGGCGACGTGCACCAGACGACGTCGCCGAGGCCCGCGTCCAGCCAGTGCTCGGCCTGGACGCGCGCCGCGAATGCCGACGCATGCGTGTGGAGAACGCCGCGTGGCCCGTTCGTGCGGCCGGTCGTCGAGAGGATGAAGGCGGGATCGCGCGCTCCGGTGTCGTGGGTCGGGGCCTCCTTCGGCAAGCGCTGCGCCTCCCTGGCCGCCGTGTCCACCGGGATGACCGTCGGGGAGCGCGAGCACGAGCCGAGCTCGATCGTCGCGCGCCGCGAGGCGACGGCGACCTTGGCGCCGGAGGCGGCGAGCCGGATGTCGAGAGCCGATGCCGTAAGCCGCTCGCTCGACGGCACCGCGACCGCGCCGACCTTGATCGCGCCCAGCATGATCTCGACCCACTCCGGGGTTGCGCCCACGAGCACGAGAACACGGTCGCCGGGGCGGACCCCCGCCTCGCGCAAGAGCGTCGCCCAGTGCGCCGCGCCGAGCGCGAGCTGCGAGAACGTGCGCGGCTCGATCACGACGTCGTGGCCGAGGTAGGTCAGCGCCCGTCGCGACCGGTCCTGCGCGAGCGCCTCGACGACGTCACGCGTGAAGTTGAACCGCGACGGGACGAGCCAGCGGCCGTCCGCGAAGGCCGGGGCGAGCGCGGCCTCGACGCTGCCGAGCGACGGCGAGCCTGCGCCCGCGGAACGGCGCGGGCCGAAGAGGAGGGACTTCACGGCCCTCCCGTTATCGGGATCTTCGCGAAGGGCGGCGACCGCGAACGAGTGATTCGCACGCGACTGAAAGAACCGGCACCCCGATGTCGTCGTTGGCCTCCACGCCGACGTCCGGGGTACCGGCCTCAGTCCGACGTCACACGTCGGAGCTCTGCTCGGAGTCGCCGTCGCGCTCCGGGCAGTTGCGATCGGGGGCCGCGTCGTCGTTCCCGTCGTTCTGCACGTACGCGGCCGCCGGGCTCGAGCTCGGGCCCCGGTCGTTCGCCGCCGAGTTGTCGGCAGCGAAAGCCGACGTGACCCAGAAGGTCGCCACGGCGACGACGACCACGAGTAAGCCGAGCGCGGCGCGCAGACCGGTTCTGCTCTTCGCCTCGTCCATCGGACTTCACCTCCTTCGTTCGTCGCTGATCATCATTCGTCGAGTGAACCGGGGGCTCCTAAGGAGGCGCTGATAGCGGACTAAGAGTCTCGTGTGAGTGCCGATACGCTGGCACGCGATGGCCACGGCGGACCCGCTGCGACCCGGCTGGCTCGAGGAGCTCTCCTCCTTTCTCGCGATCCCGAGCGTGAGCGCGGATCCCGCGCACGCGCCCGAGGTCACGCGCGCCGCCGAGTGGGTCGCGGAGAAGGTGCGCGCGCTCGGCGGCGAGGCAGACGTGCGCGAGGGCGGCCGGCTGCACGTCGGCAGGATCGAAGGGCCGGCGGGAGCATCGACCGTGCTCGTCTACGGGCACTACGACGTTCAGCCGCCGGATCCGCTCGAGCTCTGGGACAGCGATCCGTTCGCGGCCGAGGTGCGCGGCGAGTGGCTCTACGCGAGAGGCGTCGCCGACGACAAGGGCCAGCTCTGGATGCAGCTCGAGGCGATCGCGTCGCTCGTGGGCGCGGGCGAGCTGCCCGTGAGCTTCCGGATCGTCTGCGACGGCGAGGAGGAGACGGGCGGCGACGCGATCTCACGGTTCCTTGCCGAGGACCAGGAGGCGATCGACGCCTGCGTGATCCTCGACGGCTGGATGAAGCGCCGGAACACGCCCGAGCTGATCGTCGCCACCCGCGGCCTCGTCGCGCTCGACCTCGACCTGCGGACCGGCGACCGCGATCTCCACTCCGGCCACTACGGCGGCACCGCTCTGAATGCGATCCACGCGCTCGCGCAGGCTCTGACCGCGCTCTTCCCGGCGAACGGCCGCCTCCCGGAGCCGCTCCGGGCAGGCGTCACGCAGCCGGGCGAGGACGAGCTCGCCGGCTGGTCGCAGCTGCCTCCCGGCGCCGAGGAGCTCGCCCGGGTCGGCGCCGTGCCGCTCGACGAGCGTGCAGCCGAGGAGTTCTACGTCCGGGCGTTCGTCGAGCCGTCCATCGACGTCACGGGCATCCTCGGCGGCAAGCCCGGCCTGCGGAACACGACGCTCGTTTCACACGCCTCCGCAGGGGTGACGATCCGCGTCGCACCGGGCCAGGACGCGGAGGAAGTCGCGGCTGCGGCGGAGCGCCTGCTCCGAGAGGCGCTGCCGGCTGGAGCGACGCTCGAGGTGAGCGCCGACCTGACGCAGCCCGCGACACTTCCGCGCGACACGGACGCGCTCCGACTCGGACGCAGGGCGTTCGCGGGCGTCTTCGGACGGGAGCCGCTCGTCGTGCGTGCCGGTGGGACGCTGCCGATCCTCGCCGCACTCGCGCGACGCGAGATCCCGACCGTGATGGCCGGGCTCGCGCTCCCCGACAGCCACACCCACTCGCCCAACGAGCGCATGCTCGTAGAGACCTTCCCGCTCGGCGTCGCCGCTGCGCGCGAGACGTACCGCGCGCTCGGTTCTCTCGGCCGCTAGCTCGCGACCGGGCGCCGTTCGGGCGCGTCGCTCTGGTCCTCGTCCGTCCACTGGAACAGCTCGAGGACGTAGCCGTCCGGGTCTCGGAAGAACACTTGCACGACCCCGTCCCCTCTCGGCATCGGGCCGCCGTCGAGCGCGACGCCGCTCGCCGCGAGCCGCTCGCATGCACCCGAGAGGTCGTCGACCTCGAAGGCCAGGTGCCGGGTCAGCCCACGTGCGATACCGAGCCCCGCGTCTCCTTGCCCTGCCCCGCCCGTCGTGTCCGCCTCCGCGAGCAGGTGGATCTCGGTGCCGCCGAAGCGGAACCACGCGCCTTCGAACCTGAAGTTCGACGGACGCGGCACCTCCTCGACCCCGAGCGCCTCGCGGTAGAAGCGACGCGACCGCTCGACGTCGGCGACGACGAGTCCGACGTGCTGGAGGCGCATCGCCATGCGACCTACCGTAACGTCGCGCCACCGACGAAGGAGGCGAGCATGCCGCTGATCAGGGTCGAGCTCTTCGACTACCGGATGAACGACGAGACGAGCGCCGCACTCATCGAGAAGCTCACCGACGCGCTCTGCGAGGCGACCCATCCCGGGCTGCGGGACCACACGTGGGTCATCGTCGAAGGCCACAACCCGAAGAACTGGGGGCTCGGCGGAAAGCCGTGGCCGGTCGACGAGATGCCTCCGGCGAGCTAGCCGAGCCTCACGTCATAGGATCGGAATCCCCGAGGAGAGGAGTGACGATGCCTGTCATCGACGTCAAGCTCTACGACCGCCGCGTGACCGAGGAGTCCGTGCCCAAGATGATCGAGGCGCTGACCAACGCCCTGCACGAGTCGAGCGGCGCCGCGAAGGAGCACATCCACGTGATCATCCAGGGCGTGCCGGCGAAGCACTGGGGCCAGGGCGGCAAGCCCGGCGAGTAGCTACTTCGCGACCTCGACCGCCGCCGCGAAGTACATGGCTTTGGGCGGCGGGCCGATGAAGCAGACGAGCCCGTACGTGCCGGCGGTGACGTCGGCGGCAAGCGTGCTGCCCCAGCGCGCGACGACCGGCACGCGATCGAGACGCGTCGCGATAGACGGGGTCACGACCGGAGCCAGACCCTCGGCGATCCGCTCCTGCTGCTCCTCGACGTGGGCCGCCAGCTCGTCGGCCGAGGCGTTCTCGGCGAGCCGGAGGAGCTCGAACCCGCCCGCCAGGCTGCTGTCGTTCTGCACGTCGATCGAGAGCTCACCCGGGCGCATCTCGCGCGGGCCCGCGAAGGTGCACGCGGTGTCCGTCAACGTCAGGACCGGTGACTGCGACCCGCCGCCCGTCTCCCGGCCGTCTTCGCCACCGCCGCAGGATGTGAGCAGTGCGAGCACCACTAGGCACGTCAGCGCGATCCGGCAGGCACGCGTCACCACTCGATGATGCGCCTTCGATACCTCATCCGCGGTGCTCGCCGAGGCGCTCGGAGGTCCACGTTGCGATGTCCGCGGCGAGCTCCGCGTCCATCGGCTTCTCGAGCTGCGCCGGGTAGCTCGCGAGGCTCGGCGGCCCGTCGTGGGTGCGCAGGAGGTGGGTGAGGCCCTCGGGCGTTCGCCCCTCGAAGGGCGCGACGACGGTCCTGCGCATGCGCTCGACGTCCTCGGGCTCGACCTGCAGGTCGTCGGCACCGGTCACGGCCAGCATCGGACAGCGGATCGCGCGCAGGTCGTCGGTCGGGTCGTGGGCCATGTACTCACGGAACCAGCGGGCCGGTAGCTGCTCGCGGCCGACTCGCTCGACGTCGCCCGTCGACGCGAATAGGCGCTCGCGGATGCGCTTCTGCCGGCGGAGAAACCAGCGCGCGAACAGACGTGACGCCCCTCCCATCGATGCAGCGATACGGTCCGACTGGACGCGCATCACGTCCGCCCCGTTCTGACTCGATCCGGCGAGCAGCACGACCCCGGCGAGCCTGGGGTCAGCCGCGGCGAGCCCGATCGCGATCGTCGCACCGACCGAGTGACCGACGGCCACGAGCCGCGCCGGCGTCGACCGCCGGAGCAGCGCGAAGAGCCGACAGTGCCCGCGAGGCGTCGCTCGCCTCCTGCCCGAAGCCGGTCGTCAGGTACTCGCCCGACGACTCCCCGACCCCGCGCTTGTCGTAGCGGAGCGACGCGACGCCGCGTGCGGCGAGCCCTTCGGCCAGCGTCTTGGCGACGTCGAGCGCCTGTCCCGGCATGTTCGAGTCCCGGTCGAGCGGGCCGGAGCCGTTGAGCAGCAGCGCCGCGGGCGAGGGGCCCGCCGTATCGGCCCTCGTCAGCGTGCCGACGAGACGCGTCCCGTCTTCGGCGGCGAACTCGAAAGCTTCGTCCATGCGTCCGGGCGGGTACCGCCGCCGGCGCGCTCAGCTACGCCACTTGACGGTGCAGCCGACGGCCGGCGTGTCGGAGACCGGCGGCGTCTCGCCCGCGAGCGCGGCCTCGACCGCATCGCGGAGGTAGTGCTGGTTGACGGCGTCCTCGTCGCGATTGTCGTCCACGGCCCCGTGATAGACGAGCTTGCGGTCGGCGTCGAAGACGTACGCCTCTGGCGTTCGCTCGGCACCGAGCGCACGCCCGACCGCCTGGCTCTCGTCGTAGAGGTAGTCGAAGGAGTAGTCGGCGTCTCGCGCGTGAGCGACCATCGCGTCGAAGGAGTCGGCCGGGTACGCGCTCGCGTCGTTCGAGTTGATGGCGACGATCCGGAGTCCGCGGTCGGCATACTCGCGCTGGATCGCATCGATCCGGCCCTCCCACGCAAGCACGTACGGGCAGTGGTTGCAGGACTGGACGAGCACGAGAACCGGCGCATCCGCGTACTCCTCGAGCGTGTGGTTGCGTCCGTCCACACCGGGCAGATCGAAGGTCGGGGCAGTCTCGATGACGCTCACGCGAAGGCCTCCTCGAGTTGCTGGCGACTGGGCACGGGCGACGCTCGCCCGTCGGGAAGACGGTACACGCGGCAACTCAGGCCGGGCGGCCAGTCGGCGCCCCCGGGATCCACGTCGCGCCCGTCGACGCGGATCGTCGGCGAGCCCGGAAAGTGGAGCGCCAGCGCGTCCTCGTGCGTGAGGACCTCACGCAGCTCGACGGGATCGGAGATGCCGCGCTCGTCGAGCACCTGCTGCAGGAGTGCCAGTGCCTCCGCATGCGACGGGCACTCCTCCCAGAAGAGGAACTCGATCTTCACGCACCCATCGTCCCGCGCGACAACACCGCAACGGTAGCGCCTACCGGACGGCGTAGGACCGAGCCGGCACCGGCTCTCGGCGGGGTGCGACTGCGGGCAATGGCGTCACGAGCGGATGATCGCCGGCAGGGCTCCTGGTCACGGTCACGCCGTACCCGAACACGCTCCCGACCCTCGCGGCGGTGAGCGACTCCCAGGGCACGTCGTCGCACACCTTCCTACCGTCGTCGAGCAGGACGACCCGATGTGCGTACGCGGCAGCGACGTTGAGGTCGTGGACGACCACGCAGACGGTCGCTCCGGCCTCGGCGGCCTCGCGTGCCGTCGTCATCACGTGCTCGCGATGGCGGATGTCGAGCGACGCGGTCGGCTCGTCCAGCAGAAGCACACCCGCCTGCTGGGCGAGGACGCGCGCGAGCGTCGCGAGCGACTGCTCGCCGCCGGACAGCGTGAGGAACGACCGCTCGGCGAGGTGACCGACGTCGGCGCGGGACATCGCCTCGGCGACGATCACTGCGTCCCCTCGCGAGGGGCGATGCGGATAGCGGCCGAGCTCTATGACCTGGCGAACCGTGAACGCGAACTGGAGGCTCGTGTGCTGCGGCATCACGGCGCGGACGCGCGCCTGCTCCGCCGGCCGCAGCGCGGCGAGCGGCACGTCTCCGACGAGGACACCTCCGGCCGTGGGCTCGAGCTCGCCGGCCAGCAGCCTCAGCAAGGTCGACTTGCCGGCGCCGTTCGGGCCGACGAGGGCCACGAGCTGGCCCGGACGGAGCTCGAGGTCGACCCCGTCCACGATCGCCCGCCCGGCGACGTGATACGAGACGCCGACGGCAGAGAGCCCGGTGGCGGGCCCGGAGCTCATCCCCAGCCTCCGTGCGCCCGCCTCGTGCGCGCGATGAGCCAGAGGAAGAACGGGCCGCCGATGAGCGCGGTGACCACGCCGAGCGGCAGCTCGACGGGCGCCGTCGCCGTTCGCGCCACGAGGTCCGCGAGCACGAGGAGCGCGGCACCGAGGATGAACGTCGTCGGCAGCAGCAGGCGATGCGCGGGGCCGATCGCAAGGCGGACGAGGTGTGGGACGACGAGGCCGACGAAAGCGACGACGCCGACCGCCGCGACCGCGGCGCTCGTCGCGAGCGTCGTCCCGGCGATCAGCAACGTTCGTTCGCGCTCGGTGTCGAGCCCGAGGTGGCGCGCCTCGCGCTCGCCGAGCGCCATGAGATCGAGCTGCTTCGCGCGGACGACGCAGACGGCCGAGCCCAAAGCAATGAACGGCAGCGTCGAGCCGACGAGCGTCCACGTGGAGCCGCCGAGGCTGCCGAGCGACCAGAACACGATGTCGCGCAGCTGATCGTCGTCCGCGCGCGCGATCACGAAGCCGACCCCGGCCGCGGCGATCGCGGCGACGGCGACTCCCGTGAGGATCAGCGTCACCGTCTCGGTACGCCCCTCGTACCGGGCCAGGGCATAGACGACGAAGGCGGTGACGACGCCGCCCACGAACGCCGCCAGTTGCAGGCCGCCGCGGATCTCGGCGCCGAGCCCGAAGAAGATCGCGAGCACGGCACCGAACGCGGCGCCGCTCGAGACCCCGATGATCCCGGGGTCGGCGAGCGGGTTGCGGAAGACGCCCTGCAGCGCCGCCCCGGACACGGCCAGCGCACCGCCGACGAGAGCACCGAGCAGCACGCGGGGCAGGCGGATCGCCCACAGGATCGCGTCCTGCTGCGGGTCGACGTCTTCTGCGGAGTGGACGCCGAGATGCGAGAGGACGATCGAGATGGTGTCCCCGGGCGCGATCCGAACTGCACCCACGCCTACGCCGAGCAGCAGCGCGACGACGAGCAGGCCGACGCTCCCCGCGAGGAGCGCGGCGGGCCGAGCGATCGCCCCCGGTGCGACGGGGCCGCGGCTGCGCCTCGAGGCCGCGGCTCCCGTCGCGCTCGGAGCCTCGCTAGCGGAGGTCGGGGTGGAGGCCACGAATCAGCAGCCGGAGGGCCTTCCCGGTACGCGGGCCGAGACCCAGCAGCAGCAGATCGTCGTAGTGGACGATCCGACGTGCCTGCCCGGCCGGCGTCTGCGCCACTCCGGGCAGCCGCAGCAACCCGTCGACGCCGCCGACCGACTGCAGGCCCGCGCTCAGGAGGAGCAGGACGTCCGGCCGCGCCGCGACGAGCGCCTCCGCGCTGAAGGGCTTGAACCTGTCGATCCCGGCCTCGACTCCGACGTCACGTCCGCCCGCAGCGGCGATCATTGCGTCCGCACCCGATCCCTTGCCGCCGATCATCTGCACCTGTGTGCCGCGCAGGTAGAGGAACGCGACCCGGGGCTTGGCGCCCGTCGAGGCGACCTCGCGCCTCGCGATCCTGATCTGCGACTCGACCTGCCGAGCCAGCCTCTCGCCCCGGTTGGGGACGCCGAGCGCCTTGCCGACGATGCGCAGCTTGCGCGCGCCTGCGTTCAACGCCTTGTACTCGGGGATGATCACGACGGTCACGCCTGCCGTGCGCAGCTGCTCGATGACCGCGGGTGGACCGGCCGCGGGCGAGCCGATCACGACGGTGGGCCGTAGCGACAGGATCCCCTCGGCCGAGAGCGTCCGCTGGTAGCCGATCTTCGGCACGCGCGCCACGGAGCGCTCGGGATACGTCGCACTCGTATCCACGCCCACGACGTTCCTCGTCAGCCCGAGGGTGAAGACGGTCTCCGCGAGATCGCCGTTCAGGGGAACGATGCGCGAGACGTCGCGAACGACCACCGTGCGGCCGTCCTTGTCGGCGACCCGCGCGGGTAGAAGGGGGCTCGCCTCGACCTTGGGCGCCTTCGGCTTGGCGGCCGCGGCGACGCCGCCCGTCAGCGCGACGGCGAATGCGAGCGCCAGACCGACGAACGTGAGAGCGCGACGACCGTTCATCGCTCGCCGTCCGTCAGGAGCGCGTGGCCGGAGAGCTCGAGCGAGCGCACCGACAGGCCGTCGGAGGCTGCCCGCACGATCGTGCGGGACGCCGGAAGGAGAATTCCGTCGACCTCGACCGGAACGTCGCGGTACGCCTCGGAGGCGGCGAGATCGCCGCTTCCCGCGTCCCAGTAGAAGACGCTGAACGACGTCGGGAGGCCCGCACCGTCCGGCGCCGTCATCCGCTCGTGGACGACGATCGTGAAGCGGCGTCCGCCGAGCGTCCGGGTGACGGTAGAGAGCTCCTCGCCGGACACTCGGTAGGACGAGCCGTACTCGTCGTCGAGCTCGATGAGCGTCCCGAGCCTGTGCCCGGAGTCTTCGCCGACCCGCTTCGCGTGCCGTCCGTCGCCCTCCTCGTACGTGCTTGCCTGCCGATGGGCGACGATCGAGCGCAGCTCGCGCTCGACCCAGGCGCGGTCGTCGCCGCTCACATCGGCGTCCAGCTCGATGCCGACCTCGGCGCCCGTCCGGGCCGTCACGGTTCCCGAGCCGGATCGGTCGTCGACCTGCCAGCCGACACTCGCTCGGAAGCCTGCGAGCCCTGCCGGATAGCGATAGGCGCGTGCGTGAGCACGGCGGACGAGCTCATCGGCTGCGCCGTCGCGCGGTTCCACGGTGGTGGACGTCATTGCCTCACCTCCAACGTAAGGTTTGCCTTACAACGTACGTAAGTCTTACCTTTCCAGGCACGCCGATGCAACCGAGAGCAGCGCGCGACCGGTGCGATGAGGTCAGCGAGAGGCGACGGGTACGGCGAGCGTGAGCTCGACCGGGGCTGCGTCGGCGCGGACGGCCTGCGTCTCGCGAGCGTGGAGCAGCGTCGTCTTCACGATGAGCTTCGCACGGGCGAAGTTGTCGAGCTCGGTCGGCACCGGGCCGACGCGGCGCCCGAGCGCGTAGCCGGCCGCGTTCCGCCCCATGGCGCGATACGACTCGAGCGTATACAGCGGAGACATGCCGAACAGCTCGAGGTTGTCGAGCGGCTCGAGGTCCGCACGGTGGATCACGGCCGTCCCCTTCGACTGGATGCCGAGCGCGATACGCGAGCCCGAAAGGCGCGCGCCGTCGTGGGCGATGAACGCGACGTCGGCCACGCGCCTGATGCGGACGATGCGCGGCGTCGCCCCTCCCGCTCGGATTCCGTCGCAGACGGCCTCGAGCACGTCGTCATGCCGCAGGTCCGCGATCGTCTGCCGGATCGCATCCGCGAACGCAGGACCGACCGCCACGACGACCTCGCCGGGGTCTTCGCCGACCGCGGCCTCACCGTGCTCGACGACGATCGGCTCGCCGCTCTCGTCCACCCCGATGAGCGCCGCAGGGTCGACGACGTTCGGCAACGCCTGGAGGAGCTCCCAGCGCGGCCCCTCGAGCCGGTAACCGGTTCCGGGTCCCGTGTACTCGTTGGGATCGTTGACCGCGGAGTGCACGACGCCGTCCGCACCGATGACCGCAGAAGTCTGGAGGTAGTCCGCGGAGACGCGCTGGCGCTGCATCGAGAGCACCGCGTCGGCAGCGTCGCCGAAGCCGCGCTCGGCGAGGACCGAGGCGACGTCGAGACCCGAAACGCCTCGCGCGAGCAGCTCGTCGGCCGCCTCGACGTCGGCCGCGCGGTCGCGGTCGGGCATCTCGCCCGAGTCGTAGCCCGTCGTCGCAGCGCCGACCTCCTCGTCCGTCACGGGCGGAAGGCCGAGCCCGGCGAACACGGCCTGGATCGCGCGCGCCGCCTCCTCGCGCACGCGCAGCACCTCGTCCTCGGCGACGGGCTCGATCCCGGCATCGACCTGCCAGTCACGTTGCACGGTGAGCCACTCGTCGAGGTCGTCCGCGTCGAAGTTGCCGCCGCCGAATGTGTTGTCGTGCCGTGGCATCACCGAGTAGCCCGAGGTCACGAAGTCCGTGCCGGGGAGGAACTGCCCCATGAGCTTCGCGGTCTTGCGGATCTCCGAATGCGAGGCGATCGCGTCGTTGCCGGAGGCGACCTCGAGGTCGAGCCAGGCCGCAAGCACGTTCTCGCCGAGGATCGCCCGCGACCCGCCGGGAACGGAGAGCACGAGCGCGACGCACGAGATCGAGCCGTTCTGGACGCCCTGCGAGCCGGCCGCCCGCACCGCCGCGAGGCAGCGCGCCTCCAGGTAGAGCATCGAGTGCCCCTGCGCGTAGCCCATCAACGCCTCGGAGCCCGTCCCCGATGTGAAGCGGACCTTGACGCCGCGCGAGGCGTAGGCGGCGCCGAGGAACGCCTTCGACCAGGGCGTGTCGTCGCCGTCGACGAAGACCGGCTCGGTGCCGTACACGGACAGCGTCTCCGCATACGTGACGAGCCCCCGGATGGCGAGCTCGAGGTTGCGCCGCTCCTCGACGGCGCACTGGGTCATGACCCCCGGACGCCCGACCTGGGAGCCGACGAGGAGTGCGAGCGCGTTCAACGGCGCGTAGCGGGCGACGCCGACCGTCGTCTCGATCTCGGCGAAGCCGCGCCGCGCCGCCTCGGCGGCGTCCGCGGCGAGCAGCGCGGGGCTCTCCTTCAGGTTCGTGACGTGCGCCTGGTTCGACGGCGCCCGCCGAGCGCGGAGCTTCTTCAGCGCGAGCATGAGCTCGACCGGGTCGAGCAGGCCGACGACGCGTGCGAGCGTCGCCGGAGTGAGGCCGCGGGCGAGCCGCACGAGCTCCGTCCGTGGGACATCGAGTGCGACGAGCATGCGGGCAAGCTCCGCAGCGGGGATCTCCATCGCCTCCTCCGCCACGCCGAGGTCGAGCCCGTGCGCGACGACGAAGCGGTCGATGATGTCGAAGTCCGCGGCCGCCCGCCCGTCCAGGCGCACGACCTGGTCGCCTTCGAGCACGAGCTCCGGGGACGGGTCGCGCGGCCCGTCGGCAGCCACGAGCCCGAGCTCGGCGTACGGCGCGACGAGCGTCTCCCGATGCAGATCGCGGCGGTCGCGCGCGCCGAAGCGGCGGCTACGCATCCGCGAGCAGCCCTCGCTCGGCATACGCGGCAGCCGCCTCGCGTACGAACGCCGCGGTCTCAGTGGCGTCGTGCTCCTCGAGCCGCACGGCCCAGCCCTCGAGCTCGGAGGCCGTCGCGCGCCGAGGGCGGAGCGCCGTGTACACCGCGAGCAGGAGCTCGTCCGGAACCGCCGCGAGCTCTGCCGCGCGCTCGAGGCTGGCTGCGAGCGGTGCGCGCCCGGCGGCGCGGGCGACCTCGGACTGGAGCCGCAGGGTCGCGGGTGTCGCACGTATCTCCGACGCGTCGATTCGGCCGGCGCGAAGCGCATCGAGTGTCACCTCGGCGAGCGGAAGCCCGCCCGGAGTCGTCACGAGGTCAGGACGCTGCGAGCCGAGCGGATAGTCGCGTTCCGGGTCGAACGGCCTCGCGCTCACCGCGTTCCCGCAGGTGCCGAAAGCCCGGGGTCGCCTGGAACGTCCACCGAGCAGACTTTAGGCTTGGCGGAGCAGCATGGGCAACAGAACGAACGATTATCGATTTTCCGACCGCATCGCCCTCGTCACCGGCGGCGCGAGCGGGATCGGGGCCGCCGTCTCGCGACGGCTCGTCACCGAGGGAGCGCGCGTCGCCGCTCTCGACCTGCAGGCGGCCGACACCGAGGGCGTCCTCGCACTCGCCGGCGACGTCTCGCGCTCGGGAGACGTGCAGGCGGCGGTGAGTCAGGTCGAGGTCGAGCTCGGGCCGATCGACGTCCTCGTCTGCTCCGCCGGGATCCCCGGCAAGTCGCTCCCGAGCCTCGAGATCCCGGACGAGGAGTGGCGCCGCGTGCTCGCGATCAACACCGACGGCGTCTTCTACTGCAACCGGGCCGTCGCGCCGGGCATGGTCGAGCGCGGGTACGGGCGGATCGTCAACGTCGCCTCGATCGCGGGGAAGGAGGGCAACCCGATGGCGGCCGCCTACTCCGCGTCGAAGGCCGCGGTGATCGGCATGACGAAGGCGATCGGCAAGGACCTCGCGCGGACGGGCGTCCTCGTGAACTGCGTCGCGCCCGCCGTGATCGAGACGCCGATCCTCGAGGGCGTCTCGCAGGAGCACATCGATTACATGGTCGAGCGCATCCCCATGGGCCGCATGGGCGGAGCGGACGAGGTGGCGGCCCTCGTCTGCTGGCTGGCGAGCGAGGAGTGCTCGTTCTCTACCGGCGCGACGTACGACATCTCGGGCGGGCGGGCGGTCTACTGATGCGCCGGATTCGCTTCCGCGGCCCGAGCGGCATCGACGACGGCGCGGTCGAGGACGGAGTCGTGCTGACGCGCGACGGAGTGCGCATCGAGCCGCTCGACCTCGAGACGCTCGCGCTGCCCGAACCGTACGAGCTCCTGCTCCCGCTCGAGCCACCGGAGGTCTGGTGCGCCGGAGTCACCTACGAGCGCTCGCGCGACGCTCGGATCGAGGAGAGCGCGGTGCGGGACGTCTACTCGCTCGTCTACGAGGCGGAGCGGCCCGAGCTGTTCCTGAAGGACGCCGCCTGCCGCCGCACCGTCGGCCCCGGCCGACCGATCGCGATCCGCTCGGACTCGGGCTGGAACGTCCCCGAGCCGGAGATCGGAGTGGTGCTGGGCGACGACGGAGGGATCTCGGGTGTCACGATCGGGAACGACGTGTCGTCGCGCGACATCGAAGGCGCCAATCCGCTGTACCTCCCGCAGGCGAAGGTGTACGCAGGTGCGTGCGCGCTCGGCCCGGCTGTCCTCACCCCCGCTCCCGACGAGCCGCTCGAGATCTCCATGCGGATCCTCGACGAGGCAAGCCGCGAGCTCTTCGCCGGTGAGACGTCGACGGTTCGGATGAAGCGCTCGTTCGAGGAGCTCGTCGCCTACCTCGTGCGCGACAACCCGGTGCCTCCGCGGAGCGTCCTCCTCACGGGCACCGGCCTCGTGCCGCCCGACGACTTCACGCTCGAGCCCGGACACGTCGTCGAGATCTCCGTGCCCGGGATCGGCACGCTCTCGAATCCGGTCGTCCTCGCTTCGACCCTCGTCGAAAGGAGCGCTGCACATGTCTGAAACGCTCACGGAGTCGCCCGCGCGCAACTACATCGGCGGCGAGTGGCGCGAGAGCGCCGGCGGCGAGACGTACGAGAAGCGGAACCCCTGGCGTCCGTCCGAGGTGACCGGCGTCTATCCCGCCTCCACTGTCGACGACGCAGGCGCGGCGGTCGACGCCGCGCGCGAGGCGTTCCCGGCGTGGTCCGCGCTGCCCGCGGGCCAGCGGGCGGCGTTCTTCGGCAAGGCGGCGAACGCGCTGGAAGCACGCGCCGAGCAGATCGCGCAGGACATGACGCGAGAGATGGGCAAGCCGCTCCGCGAGGCTCGCCTCGAAGCGCTCCGCGCCGCCGCGATCCTCCGCTACTCCGCCGGGGAAGCGTGGCGCCCGATCGGTGAGCTCTACGAGCCGTCCGTCCCGAACCAGCGCCTCTATACGCTGCGGCGCCCGGTCGGCGTCGTCGGCCTCATCACGCCGTGGAACTTCCCGATCGCGATCCCGGTCTGGAAGCTCGCGCCGGCCTTGATCTACGGGAACACCGTCGTGCTGAAGCTCGGGTACGAGGCGCCGCGCACGGGCCTGCACGTCGCCGAGGCGTTCGCCGAGGCCGGGCTCCCGCCGGGAGTGCTCAACGTGCTCACCGGCTCGGGCTCGACGGTCGGGGCGGAGCTCGTCCGCAATCCGGGCGTCTGCGCCATCTCGTTCACGGGGTCCGTCCCCGTCGGGCACTCGGTGCGCGAGCAGGCGACCGCACGCGACTGCCGCGTGCAGCTCGAGCTCGGAGGTCACAACCCACTCCTCGTCGCGGCCGACGCCGAGGTCGACCGCGCCGTCGAGGCGTCGTACGCGGGTGCGTTCTGGTCGGCCGGCCAGAAGTGCACGGCGACCCGGCGGATCTTCGTGGAGGACGCGGTCTACGACGAGTTCCGGGAGGCCTTCCTCGCCCGTATCGCGGCGGGCAAGGTCGGCGACCCCGCAGACCCGGAGGTCGAGGTCGGGCCGGTCGTCAACGAAGGCGCCTTCGAGGACATCCTGGGCGCGGTCGATCGTGCGCGCTCCGAAGGGGGCACGGTGCTCGCCGGAGGCGACCGTGCGGACGACGAGGGCTACCTCATCGCGCCGACGGTGTTCGAGGGCCTCGCGGACGACGCGGAGCTCTCGTGCGAGGAGGTCTTCGGGCCGGTCACCTCGCTCTACCGGTACTCGACGCTCGACGAGGCGCTCGAGCGCGCGAATGCGGTCCGCTTCGGCCTGTCGGCCTCGATCTTCACGCGCGACCTGCACGCGGTGCAGCGCTTCACGCAGGAGATCGGTGCCGGGATCATCCACGTCAACTCCCAGACCGCGGGCGCGGACGTGCACGTGCCCTTCGGCGGCATCAAGGGCTCCGGCTGGGGCCCGCACGAGCAGGGCCGCGCGGCCATCGAGTTCTACACCGAGGCCGTCACCGTGTACCAGGACGCGCCGCTTGCCTGAGGCACCGCGGACGCTCGTCACCGGTGCCCTCGGCTGCCTCGGCGCGTGGACGCTCAAGGCGCTGCTCGACGACGGCGAGCATCCCGTCGGCTACGACCTCGGCGGGGACGACTCGCGGCTCCGCCTCGTCCTGGACGACGCCGAACGCGAGCGTGTGACGCTCGTCCAGGGCGACGTAACCGACAGGGCCGCACTCGGTCGCACGCTCGACGACCACGAAATCACCGCGGTCGTGCATCTCGCGGCGCTCCAGGTTCCCTTCTGCCGCGCCGACCCTGCACTGGGCGCGAAGGTCAACGTGCTCGGCACGGTCGTCGTCTTCGAAGCGGTGCGCGAGCGGAGCGACCGGCTGCCGGGCCTCGCGTACGCGAGCTCGACCGCGGTCTACAACGCCGCGGATCCGTCTCCGGCCCCGGAGGCCGGGGGAACCGCGCCGGGAACGTTGTACGGCACGTACAAGCTCGCGAACGAGGGAACCGCACGCGTGTTCTGGCAGGACGACGGCGTCGCGTCGATCGGCATCCGGCCGTACGTCGTGTACGGGCCAGGCCGCGACCAGGGCATGACGTCCGCCCCGACGCTCGCGATGGCCGCCGCCGCCCGCGGCGAGCCGTTCGAGATCGCATACGGCGGGGCAGCACAGTACGACTTCGCGCCCGACGTCGGCCGTGCCTTCGCGCTCGCCGCCCGGGCGGTGCGCGACGGCGCGCACGTCGCGAACTTCCCGGGCGAGTCGTCCTCCATGAAGGAGGTCGTCGCGGCCATCGAGGCAGCGGCGCCCGAGGCGGCCGGCACGATCACGTGGGCGGACCAGCCACTGCCGTTTCCGGCGTCCCTCGAGTCCCGCCTGCTCGCAAGGCTGCTGGGCCCGCTCCCGCACACCCCCCTTTCGGAGGGCGTTGCCCGCACCGTGGAACGCTTTCGTGTGCTGACCAGGGATGAGCCCGTCTCGCCGACGACCCATGCGTAGGCTCGGTGCGCTCGCCGCGGCCGGGCTCGTCGTGCTCGCGCTCGGACTCAGCGGGTGCGGCATCGGCGACCCCGCGCAGATCGGCCTCGAGCCGACACGGGACTGGCCGAGCGAGACCGAGTGCCCCGCGTCGCTCGCAACCGTGTGCGGCGACAAGCAGCTCACGATCTTCAGCACGATCAACGAGCCGAACGGGACGACCTACGGCATCTCGAGCAGCAACGAGGATCTCTTCGTGATCTGCCGCTGGCCCGCGGGCGCTGCGGCGGCGACGTGCGAGCGTGTCCCACCGTCCGGCGCGCAGGTGATCGGCGAGGCGGCGGTCTACCGCGTCGAGGACTGAGCCGCGCTCGCGAGCGCCGCTGCGACGACCGCACCCGCCGCGACCAGCACGATCGTCCCTCCGGGAGGCAGGTCGGCGTAGTACGACGTGGTGAGGCCGAGGAAGACCGACGCGAGCCCGATTGCGATCGAGAGCAGCAGCGTGGACGCAAGGCTCCAGCCGACCCGGGTCGCGGCCGTCACCGGCAGCACCATGAGCGCCGCGATCAGGAGCACTCCGACGATCTGCATCGACAGCGCGACCGTGAGCGCCGCGAGAGCGGCGAGGACGACGTTGAGCAGCCCCACCGGCACGCCCGAGACGCGCGCCCCCTCCTCGTCGATGACGACCGCCGACAGCGCCCGGTAGAGCAACGCGATCGCGGTCAGGCCGGTGACGCCGAGGAGCGAGATCACGAGGAGGTCCTCGCGCGTAACGGTGAGGATCGAGCCGAAGAGGTACTGGAAGAGATCGACGTTCAAGGAGCCGGCGGCAGAGATGAGCACGACCCCCGCGGCGATGCCCGTGTAGAAGACGAGCGCGAGCGCCTGGTCGCCGGCCGCCACGCGGCGCGCCCGGAGCCACTCGATCACGACGCCGCCGACCACGGCGGCCACGAGAGCGGTCAGGATCGGCGAGACGTCGAGGAGGATGCCGAGCGCCACCCCGGCGAAGGCGACGTGCCCGATGCCGTCGCCGATGAGGCTCAGACGCCGCTGGACGAGGAAGAAGCCGACCGCCGGAGCGAGAACGCCGATCACCGCCCCCGCCGCGAACGCCAGGCGCATGAACTCCGACTCAAACATGGACGTGCGAGGGGTCGTGCCAGATGCCGGGCAGCTCCGCGGGCGGGCCGTCGAAGATGATCCCTCCGCGAACGAGCACGAGCCGCTCGACGTGACGCTCGACGGCGCCGAACTCGTGGGAGACATAGAGGATCGTGACGCCGAGCTCCTCGCGCAGGTGCGCGAGCAGTGCGCCGAGCGTCTCCTGCGACTCCGCGTCGACTCCCGTCGTCGGCTCGTCCAGCGCGAGCAGCGCCGGCTCCCCGGCCAGCGCCTTGGCGATCAGCGCCCGCTGCTGCTGTCCGCCCGAAAGGCGCCCGAGCACGGCGTCCGCCTGGCCGGTGAGCCCCACGAGCTCGATCGCCTCCTCGACGCGCGTCCGATCGTGGCGACGAAGTGGGCCGAGGAGCCCCGCCGCCGGAAGCCTCCCGGCGGACACGACCTCGCGAACCGTCACCGGCGCGTCGACGCCGAGATGCGCACGCTGAGCCAGGTAGCCGAGTGTCTCGCGCCGCGAGAACCGGTCGGCCGGCTCGCCGTAGAGCCGCACGGCACCGGACGCCGGCTGCTCGAGGCCGAGCACGAGCCGGAGCAGCGTCGTCTTCCCGCCCCCGTTCGGCCCCGCGATGGCGACGAACTCGCCTTGTCCGATGCGCAGGTCGACGTCGCGGAGCACCGGCTCGCCGCGCGCGTAGGCGAACGAGACCGAGTCGAGCTCGACCGCCGGCGCTACGTGCATCCGAGGGCGCTGCGAAGGGTGTCGAGGTTCGAGCGCATGACGGAGAAGTAGTCGTCGCCCTCCTCGACCTCCTCGTTCGTGAGGCCTTCCAGCGGGTTGAGCACCGCGACCTCCGCGCCGGCCTCTCGCGCGACCGTCTCCGCGAGCCTCGGCGACACGAGCGTTTCGAAGAAGACCGTCGTCGCGCCCCGCTCCTCCACCTCGGCGACGAGCTCCTCGAGGTCACGAGGCGACGGCTCTGCCTCCGGCGCGACTCCGGTCAGCGGGATCTGCGTCAGGTCGTAGGCGCGGGCGAGGTATCCGAAGGCGGCGTGGCTCGTGACGATCTCGCGCCGCTCGCAGTCGGAGAGGCCGGCGCGGAACTCGTCGTCGAGCGCCTGGAGCTGGGCGGCGAGACCGTTCGCGGCCTCGGGATCGCCGGTTGCCTCGGCGACGCGACGCGCCATCGCGGCGAAACGCACCGGGTCGAGCCAGACGTGCGGGTCGAGCCCGGACGCGCCGTGCCCCTTCGCCACGTCGTGTCCTTCCTCATCGTGACCATGCTCCTCCGAGCCAGCGACCAGCTGCTGCCATTCGAGCAGGTCGACCGCAGCCGCGTCTTCCGCCACTGCGTCCTCGACGGCCGGCTGGAAGCCACCGCCGAGGTAGAGCACGAGGTCGGCCGAGCTCAGCGTCTCGATATCGCGCGCCGAGAGCTCGAAGTCGTGCGGCTCCGCGCCGGCAGGCGTGATGTTCGTGACCTCCGCGTCGGGGACGACGTGCTCGGCGAGATACGCGAGCGGGTAGAAGGCCGCGACGATCTCGGTGCCGGAGCCCGCGTCGTCGGAGCCTCCACAGCCCGCTACGCCGGCAGCGAGCGCGACCACCGAGAAGATGAGAACGATTCTTGCTCGCATCGGAGCCGTCTTATACCACAGACGATGTTGGGAATCACTATCATTCGCGCCCGTGAGCAAGACGCTGACCTGGGGGGAGCACGTGCGCGCCGAGCTCCGGCGCACGGGCGCACGCGCGGGCGGTGCGCGCGAGGCGGTGATCGCGTACCTCGAGAGCCAGGACTGCTGCAGGTCGGCGCAGGAGGTCTTCGACAGCCTGCGCGCCGAGGGCCGCAAGGTCGGGATCGCGAGCGTCTACCGGATCCTCGACCAGCTCGCGGAGCTGGGGCTCGTGCATCGCGTCGAGCTGGGAGGCAGCGTGACGCGGTTTGAGTCAGCGCTTCCAGACGGAGAGCACCACCATCACCTCGTCTGCGACGAATGCGGACGGGTCGACGTCTTCGGCGACACCGAGCTCGAGAGCATCCTCGAGAGCGTCGCCGGGTCGCGGGGCTACGAGCTCGCCCAGCACGACGTCGTGCTGCGCGGCTCGTGCGCCGAGTGCAAGTAGGGCTGCTCGACTAGTGGAGTAGCGGCCGCAACACGTCGCGTGAGAGGAGGAATCCGCGCTTGACGAGCTCCTCCGTCGCCTCGAACGCCCGGTCCTCGTGCTCGATGGAAACGACGTAGTCGTAGCCCGCACGGTAGAGCGCGGCGACGAAGCGATCCCAGCGTACCTCGCCGAGGCCCGGCAGCCGCGGCACCTGCCAGCCCAGCCCGAGGGAGATCGTCCCGTTCCGGTAGAGGCCGTCGCGGTCGATCTCCATGTCCTTGGCGTGAACGTGGAGGATCTTCGAGGCGTAGTCGCGGATCGCCCGCTCGTAGTCGATCATGAGCCAGACGAGGTGTGAGGGGTCGAGGTTGAGGCCGAAGCTCGGGCTGTCGACGATGGAGAACATCTCGTCCCAGACAGCAGGCGTGGAGGCGAGATTCGTGCCGCCCGGCCACTCGTCGTACGAGAAGATCATCGGGCAGTTCTCGATCGCGATCTTGACGCCGCGCTCGCCCGCGTAGTCGACGAGGCGTGGCCAGACCTTGCGGAACTCGCGGAAGTTGTCCGGCACGTTCTTCGTCTGGTCGCGGCCGACGAAGGTGCCGACGATCGGGACGTTCAGCTTCGCCGCGGCGTCGATCACCTTCCGCAGGTGCGTGTTCGCCGCCCGGCGCTCGGCCGCGTCCGGATGGAGGTTGTTCGGGTAGTACGCGAGCGACGAGATCTCGAGGCCGTGCCGGAAGAGGATGTCGCCGACGGCATCGGGGTCGAGGCTGCCGACGTCGATGTGCGACGTGCCGGCATAGCGGCGGCGCTCGCCTCCGGCGGCCGGCCAGCACGCGACCTCGAGCATCTGGAAGCCCTCGCCCGAGGCCCAGGCGGCGACCTCCTCCAGGGAGCGGCGCGGGAACGGAGCGGTCAGCAGGCCGAGTCTCATGAGGGCACCTCCACCCAGCGTCGTTCGCGGTTCGACCTGGCGACGGCGTCGCAGAGGACGTTCTCGACGTGGCCGTCGCGGAAGGTCGGGTAGTCCGGGTCGTCCGACGGGCCGCCGCGCGCGACGTCCGCGTACACGGCGCGGTACAGCTCCCGGAACGTGGCGGCGAAGCCCTCGGCGTGCGCGACGGGGAGGTGCGTGCGGGCCGCAGCCGGCGCATGCAGGAGCGAAGCGTCGCGTGCCAGCACCTCGTTGGGCCGGCCGCGGTGCCCGATCCAGAGCTCCTCGTGCCGCTCCGCGTCCCACGCGAGCGACGTGACCGAGCCGTTGACCTCGAAGCGGAGCGAGTTCTTGCGCCCGCGCGAGACCTGCGAGACGACGAGCGACCCACGGGCTCCGTTGTCGAAGCCCAGGAGGATGTGCGCGATGTCCTCCGTGGACATCTCGGCGTCCTCGCGCGGAACGTCGGTGGCGCTCGCGAACGTCTCGACCTCGCCGATCGGCCGGTGCCGGACCGGGATCGCCGTCGCGAGGTCGGCGAAGAGCTCCACGATGCGCACGCCCGTGACGAACTGGGTCAGGTCCATCCAGTGCGACCCGATGTCGCCGACCGCGCGCAGCTCCCCGGCGCGTTCGGGCTCCAGACGCCAGTTCCAGTCGGTCGGCTCGGCGAGCCAGTCCTGGAGGTATCCACCGTGGACGTTCCAGACGTCGCCGACCTCACCGGCGCGCACGCGCTCTCGCGCTTCCTGGACCAGCGGGTAGAAGCGGATGTTGAAGTTCGTGCAGTGGACGAGGCCAGACCGCTCGGCGAGCTCGAGCAACTCGGCGGACTGCTCGGACGTGACCGCGAGCGGCTTCTCGCAGACGACGTGCTTCCCCGCGGCGAGCGCCTGCTTCACCTGTGGGTGGTGGAGGTTGTTCGGCGTCGTCAGGTGGACGACGTCCACGCGGTCGTCTTCGAGCATCGCCTCGAAGCTCTCGTAGGCAGGCGCGAGCCCCTTCGCGCCGGCTCGCTCCGGGCTCGAGCCGACGACTCCGACCACCTCGACCCCGAGCCGGCGGAGAGCATCCACGTGGACGACGCCGATGAAGCCCGTGCCGACGACCGCCGCCTTGAGCTCGTCGATCCTCGTCACGCGGCGCTCCCGGCCGCGGCCGCCGCGCGCTTCGCGGCCGCCTGCGTCCTCCGGCGTACGACCCGCTCGGTGCGCCGCACGTGCTTGCGCGCCTCGGCTCCGGCACGCGATGCGTCTCCTGCCCGGACCGCGTCCACGATCGGCACGTGGAACTCGGCCAGGTCGGCCTGGTCCCAGTACGTCCAGTAGGTCGCGAACGCCGTCGACACGTCGATCCCGAGGACGAGCCAGCTCTGGAGGAGCGGCTCGTTCTCCGCCATCTCGACGAGGGCGCGATGGAACGCGAGGTCAGCGGAGACCTGCGTGCGCCAGTCCCCGCGCCCGGCTGCGCGCCTCATCGTCTCGAGCTGCTGCTCGAGCGGGCGAACGTCGCCTTCGGCACGCGCCGCAGCCTCGCGTGCTGCGAGCTCCTCGAGCGCCGCGCGCACGGGGAAGACCGGGAGCAGCTGCGTGTCGTCGACCGCACGCACCCGGGCGCCGCGGAACGGCTCGGACTCGACGAGGCGGAGGAGCTGGAGGTCGCGCAGCGCCTCCCGCACCGGTGCCTGGCTCGTGCCCGAGCTCGCGCGCGAGGCGCGTCTCGACGAGGCGCTCGCCCGGGCTCGAGCTCGCCGCGCAGGATGCGCTCGAGGAGGATCTCCTTGATCTGCTCGCGGAGGACGGTGCGCTCGACCGTCACCGCGTCACCCCGCGACGACCGGGTTCGTGAGGGAGCCGACGCCCTCGATCTCGATCGTGACCTCGTCGCCGGGCCGGAGCAGCCGCTGCGGGTCGCGGAAGACGCCGACGCCCGCCGGCGTGCCGGTGAGGATCAGGTCGCCGGGCTCGAGCGTCATCGTCTGCGACGCGTGGCTGATGATCTCGTCGACCCGAAGATGAGGTTCGCGGTCGTCGAGTCCTGGAGCACCTCGCCGCTGACGATCGCGCGGATGCGCAGGTCGTGCGGGTCGCCGACCTCGGCGGCCGGGACGAGCGCAGGGCCGATCGGGCAGAACGTGTCGGGCGACTTTCCGCGCGTCCACTGGCCGTCCGAGAACTGGAGGTCCCGCGCGCTGACGTCGTTCGCGCAGATGTAGCCGCGCACGGCCTCGAATGCGTTCTCCCTCGAGACGCCTCGGACGCGCGCGCCGATCACGACGCCGAGCTCGGCCTCGTAGTCGCACTGCGTGACGATGCGGCGGGATGACGATCGGCTCGCCCGGGCCGACAAGCGTGTTCGGCCACTTCGCGAAGAGGAGCGGCGCGGTCGGGAGCTCGACGCCCTGCTCCTCGGCGTGGTCGCGGTAGTTGAGACCGACGCAGACGATCTTCGACGGGACGTCGATCGGCAGACCGTTTCTCGCCACGTGCCAACCCTAAACCGGCAGCGATGCCGGACGAAGCCGCTTGCAGCTCCGCCGGGGCTGCGAGAAGCTTGCCGGCATGACGTCGGGCTCCGAAGCGCGGTTCGCAGACGGCCTGCGCTACCGGATCGAGATCCCGTCGGTCGAGGGGCCGGACGCGCTTCGGGCCGTGCTGGGAGAGGCGGACGCGCGCGAGGTGCCGGTGCGGCGCGTCTCGCAGGGCTCCGGCGTGATGATGCTGACCGACCGCGAGCTGGCCGAGATGTCCGAGCTCGGCGCGGAGCACGGCGTCGAGGTCTCGCTCTTCCTCGGGCCGCGCGGTGCCTGGGACGCCGGCGGGCAGTCGTTCGCGACGGGATCCGTCGGAGGCGTCGCGCGGGGCGACTCGGGAGTCGAGTGGTGTGTCGCCGAGGTGCGGCGAGGGCTCGCCTACGGCATCCGCTCGTTCCTCGTCGCGGACGTCGGCGTCCTCGCCCTGCTCGGACGGATGAAGCAGGCGGGCGAGCTGCCCGAGTCGCTCGTCCTCAAGACGTCGGTCCTGCTGCCGTGCGCGAACGCACCGACCGCACGGGCGCTCGAGGAGCTCGGGGCGACGACGATCAACGTCACGACCGATCTCTCCCCGTCCGAGCTCGGCGAGCTGCGCGCGGCCTGCACCGCGCCGCTCGACGTGTACGTCGAGGTTCCCGACGACCAGGGCGGCTTCGTTCGCTTCTACGAGGTGCCGGAAATGATCCGCGAGGCGGCGCCCGTGTACGTCAAGCTCGGCCTCCGGAACGCGCCGAACATCTACCCAGCCGGCCTCCACCTCGCCGACGTCGCCGTGAAGCTCGCACGCGAGCGGGTGCGGCGTGCGGAGCTCGTCCTGCAGCTGCTGCAGGAACGTGCGCCCGACCTCGTCGAGGGCCGAGGCGACACGGCGCCGGCCGACCTCGGCATCCCGGAGCCGTGAGAGAGCGGTTCCTCGCCATCTACACCGCGGCGCTCGCGGACATCCTGGACGCGCGCGGGCTCCTCGAGCAGACCCTGCCGCCGCCGATCCGGGCGCTCGAGCCGGGCGCGCGGCTGGCCGGGCCGGCGTTCACCGTTCTCGGTCGGCCGGGGAAGACCACGGACTACGACGGAGCGCTGCGCAAGGTGCTCCGCATGCTCGGCGAGGTGCCCGAGGGACACGTCGCCGTCTACGCGTGCAACCAGGACGTCACTGCGCACCTCGGCGAGCTCTCGGTGACCTCGCTCAAGTCGCGTGGCGTAGCCGGGTGCGTGCTCGACGGTGGTTGCCGTGACGTCCGTTTCATCCTCGAGGAGGGCTTCCCGGTCTTCGCCCGGCACACGACGCCGGAGGACTCGACCTGGCGCTGGGAGCTCGAAGCGACGGAGGTGCCGATCACCATCGGCGCGGTGCGGATCGAGCCCGGCGACTGGGTGGTCGGCGACGACGACGGGGTCGTGGTCGTGCCTCGGGGAATCGCCGAGTCCGTGCTCGCGGAGGCGGAGGAGAAGGCCGCGACGGAGAGCGCCATCCGGCTCGCAGTCCGCGACGGCATGCCGCCGCTCGAGGCGTACGAGCGCTACGGGACGTTCTGAGGTTCGTCGACTCCGTCTTCTAGGGGGACGACGACGAGCTTCGCGCCCGGACCCTCCGCCTGACGACGCCAGGCGTCGGAGACCGCTTCGAGCGGGACTCGCTCGACCTCGAGCCGTATATCGCCGGCAGCCGCGTGCGCTACGAGCCGCCGGTAGTGCTCTGCGAGCTCGTCGGGAGGGACGGCGAAGTTCGTGTGGCCGAGGATCGAGAGGCTCTTGAAGCGCACGGCGGCAGAAGCGAGCTCGGCTGTCGCGCCCGCCGACTGGCCGAGATTGACGATCGTGGCTCGGGGCACAGCAGCGCGGACCGCAGCTGCGGCCGGCTCGCCCCACAGCGGATCGAACACGTAGGTCGGCCCCTCACCGCCGAAGGCCTCCTTGAACGCCGCTTCGAGGTCGTGCGACTCGTCGAGCCGGATGGTCGCGTCCGCTCCGACGCGCGCGGCGCGCTCGAGCCCCGTCGCGCTGCGGCCCGCAGCGACGACGCGGCCCGCACCGAGCAGCTTCGCAGCCTGAACCGCAACGAGGCCGACCGAGCCGGTAGCGCCGAGGACGAGCACGTTCTCGCCGCCGGCGAGCGGGGCGCGCCACGCGAACGGCAGCCACCCGGCGAGGCCGGCGATCCCCAGGCCGGCGGCGAGCGCCGCGTCCACACCCTCCGGTACGTCGATCACGTGTGCGTCCCCGATGGGAGCAAGCTCGGCCATCGCGCCCTGTGTCGTCCGCCCCAACGAGCCGCCGAAGATCCACACGATCCTGTCGCCGATGCGCCCCACGGCTTCGCAGCCGGGGACGTAGGGCAGCTCGGGATGACCGGTCGCAAGCGCGCCGCGCGACACCGCAAGGTCGATCGGGTTGATCGGCGCTGCGAGCACCTCGATCGTCTCGCCCGAAGGATCCGCGACGGCGCCCGCCACGGGGAGCGCGCCCACCTCGCGCACGAGGGCAGCTCTCACGAGTCCTCCTCCTGCACAGGGTTCCACACGGGTGACGAGTCGTTGTCCTCCGGGTCGGTGATGGGCTGGATCTGCCCGTCCCGGTCGACGGTCTCGATCGCGCCGCTCCGCGCGTACGCGATCGTCGCACCATCCGGCGACCAGGCCGGCTCGAAGGAGTCGGAGAGCGTCCGCGTGTACCGCACGCGCGCCTTCCCGCTCAGATCGACGCTGTATATGTCGTAGGTGGGCCGGTCGAGATCCGCCGCGAACGCAATGCGCTTCGAGTCGGGTGACCAGGCGGGGCCGTAGATCGCGCTGTTGAAGCTCGTGACGCGGCGACGCTCCGTACCGTCCGGCCGTGCGAGCCAGATCTCGCGAATGGCCGTTCCCGGCGTCCGCTGCGTGTATGCGATCCAGTCGCCGTCCGGAGACCAGGCGGGGTCGGACTCCTCCGCGAGATCCTCCGTGAGCCGCCGCACGCCCGTGCCGTCCGCGTTCATCACGTAGATGCGACCCGGCTCGCCCCGGACGAAGGCGATCGAGTCACCGTCCGGAGACCACGTCGGGTGTCCGTCGTTCTCCTTCGTGGACGAGACCTGTCGCGTCTCCGTGCCGTCCGGTCGCATCGTGTACAGGTCGAACGACCTCCCGCGCCGGCTCGAGAACGCGAGCAGCGTCCCGTCGGGCGACCACGCCGGCTCGACCTGGAAGAAGAGCGCCTGCGGGTCCGCGTTCGAGTCCTGGTCGGTGAGCCGCTGCTGGCTCCCGCCGTCGGCGTTCAGCTCGAAGATCGCGTAGTCCCCGTCGCGCGTGCTCACCATGAGCAGGTCGGGCCTCGCCTCGCCGGAGCCTCCGCACGCGGTCGCCACGAGGGCGAGGCCGGCGGCGAGCGCCGCGGCCCCGAGCACACGAGCGCTCACGCGTGGGCCACTGGCTCGACGCCGAGGTACCGACGCTGCATCTCGCTGTCGCCCGCAAGCTCGGCTGCCGTCGTCTCGACGGCGATCTCCCCGCCGACCATCACGAGCTGCCGGTTCGCGATCGAGGTCGCGACGTCGAGCTTCTGCTCGATGAGCAGGATCGCGAGCCCGTCCTCCTCCAGCTTCTTCACCGTCTCGATGAGGATGTCGATGACGGCGGGAGCAAGCCCCTCGGACGGCTCGTCCATGATCAGGAGGGTCGGGTTGCCGAGCAGCGCCCGCCCGATCGCGAGCATCTGCTGCTCGCCGCCGGAGAGCTCGGCGCCGCCGTTCCGCTTCCGCTCGGCGAGCCTCGGAAAGAGCTCGTACACGCGATCGATCGACCACGGCCCGTCGCCGTCCCGCGCCGCGATCTTCAGGTGCTCGTTGACGGACAGCGAGGGAAACAGGCGGCGACCCTGCGGCACGTAGCCGATTCCGCTGCGGGCAATCTTGTGCGAGGGCTTTCCGACGAGCTCGGCCCCCTGGAAGCGCACCGAGCCCTCGATGCGAGGCGGGCTGAAGCCCATGATCGCGGAACAGAGCGTCGACTTGCCCATGCCGTTGCGTCCGAGGATCGCAATGGACTCCCGGCCGACCGAGAGGGTGACGTTCTGGAGAACGTGGGCGCTGCCGTAGAACGCGTTGAGGCCTTCGACCTCGAGGAGAACCTCACTCACCGGCGTAATGATGGCGACCGAGGTACAGGTCGTGCACGAGCTCGTTCGCACGGATCTCGTCCGGGGTTCCCTCGACGATCACGCGACCGTCGTTCATCATCGTCACCTGCTCGGCGACGACGAGTGCGATGTCCATGTCGTGCTCGATGAGGACGAGCGTGATCTCGCGATCGAGGGCGAGCAACAGATCGGTGAGCAGCCGCCGTTCGCCGCGCGAGAGCCCGGCGGCAGGCTCGTCGAGCATGAGGATCTTGGGCTCGGAGGCGAGCGCCATGGCGAGCGCGACCTGCCGGTGCTCGCCGTGCGAGAGCTCCCCGACCTCGGCGTCGAGCCGGTGGTCGATCGCGACGATGCGCGCTGCCTCCCGTGCGCGCTCCCTGATCTCGCGGTCCTTCCGCGGGAGGAGGACGGGGCGCAGGTGCCCACCCCGGACACCGACGATGGCGAGGTAGATGCTGTCCTCGACCGAGAGCCCGTTGAGGAGGCGAGACTGTTGATAGGTGCGGGCGAGCCCCAGCCGGGCTCGCTTTCTCGCGGCCACCGCGGTGACGTCGCTCCCGAACATCTCGACCGTCCCGCTCGACGCGGGTAGGTCGCCCGAGATGACGTTGAAGAGCGTGGTCTTGCCGGCGCCGTTCGGCCCGAGAATCGCACGACGCTCGCCGGGGGCGACGTCGAGGTCGACGTCGTCCACGGCGAGCAGACCGCCGAACCGCCGGCCGACCCCCCGCAAGCGGAGGGTCGGCTCGGCGTGCTCGACAGCTGGTGCTGCTTCGGTCAACCCACCTACCGGATGACCTGGTTCGTGATCCTTCCGTTCCGCACCTCGCGGATCTTCCCCTGCCACGGAAGCTTCCGCTTCACGCAGGCCGGGACGGTGCGGCCCGGGGCCTTCTTGTTCGGGCCGAAGTAGCCGCCGAACGTCTGGTCGACGTTCGGGACGTATCCGGCGATCGTCGTCGAGACCGTTCCACTACCCACGGCCCGCACGATGCGGAGCGGGTACTGGTCCTGGATCCCCTGGCGCCGGCTGTCGAGCCGGAGCACGCCGCCGTTGGCGACCTGGAACCCAGGCTTGAGTGTCCGCGGCATCGCGCGGTGCAGTGCCGCGCCGACGTTGCCGTTCGACTTGTTCAGGCCCTGCACCATCGCCCACGCCGCGTTCCAGTAGTTGTAGAAGAACCCGTCGTTGACGTTCTGGTTGTTGAACCACTTGCTCGCGTTACGCACGTACGCCCTCGCCTGCGGCGTCTTCAGCCCTCCCGTCTGGAACGTGCCGAACCCACCGAAGTACGCGCCGACGAGGCGCGGCGCGACGGTCGTGTTGGCACCCAGGAAGAACAGGAAGAGGTTGCCCGAGTGCTGCCTCGCGTTGACGGGCCCGTAGGCCTGCTCGAACGCGGTGAGCGCAGCGCTCGTATTCGCACCGCCGACCAGCCAGAAGTAGCCGTCGACCTGGTTCGGCCTCGGCAGCTGCCGGATGAACGGTGCGTAGTCGCCGCCCTGCGGCGGAGTCCAGACGCGCTTCGTGATCCGGCCCCCGATGCCACAGAAGTCGGCGATGATGCCGGCGGCCGAGGTCCACGGGAAGCTGTAGTCGTCGCCGATCAGCGCAGCCGTACGCCAGCCGAGCTTCTTGTAGACGATCTCCCCGAGGCCAGCGTTCCACTGAGCCCCGTCCCCGTGATAGCGGAACAGGTTCCTCGGTGCGATCTGCATCGTCGGATCCTGTGAGCCGGCCGTGCCGATGATCACCGTCTTCTGGGGGTTCTGCTTCGCCCAGTTCGCGATCGAGACCGCCTCGTCACCCGAGAGCGGGCCGATCATGATGTCGGCGCGAAGCTGGTTCATGAGCCGCCGCGTCTCCTTCAGCGCAAGCGCAGGAGTTTCGTCGCCGCAGCCGATGCCGACGAGGTTCAGCCGCTTCCCGCCGGCAACCCCGCCTGTCATCCCCGCCGAAGGCTTGTTCTTGTTCTTCGGCTTTGCGCCCGCGTACTGGGAAAGCGCCGCGATGGTGCCTGCGGTGTCCACCTCGTACCCGAACGCGAAGGCGCCCTTGCAGTCGGTCATGATCGCGAAGCGGACCTCGCCGGTCTGCGCCGTCGTGGCGAGAGCGCCCGAGGTCGCGATCGTGCTACCGACCACAAGAATCGCCAGCGGAAGCAAGAGCTTCCACCTTCCTACCTTCATGGTGCCTCCTCTCGTGCCTGCGCTGTCAACCTGCCTCGAATCCCCGGAAAGAGCCTAACCAGTGTCGATTGCGGATATCCACCCTCCTTCCTAGCCACCTGCCTCGGTCGCCGGCTGCGGGTCCGCCGAGCCGCGAGGCGGGCGGTTGCGTCCGGCCAGGTTCCAGAGTCGATCCCAGAGGCCCATCAACCCGTCTGGCGAGACGATCACGATCGCCAGGAAGATGAACCCGATCACGGTGTTGAACGTGCCGCCGATCACCGGCAGCCCGGCCGCCGGGATGCGGTTCGTCACCTCGTTGTTGATGACGAGGAATGCGATCGCGCCGAGCCACGCGCCCTCGATGCGACGCAGGCCGCCGATGACGGCGATCACGAGCAGCTGGATCGTGGCGTCGAGACCCATGATCGTCGGCGAGAGCTGCCCGAACCACCAGGCGTAGAGCACGCCTCCGATCGCCGCCACGAGGGAGCCGATCCCGAAGGCGAGCGTCCTGTGCAGCGCGACGTTGTAGCCGAGGGACGCCATCCGGACGGGCTCGTCGCGGATCCCCTGGAGCGAGATCCCGAACGGCGTGCGGATGAGGTAGCGGATGAGCAGGTACACCGCCACCGCGGAGATGAGCGAGATGAAGTACAGCCGCTGACGGTCGTTGACGATGTCCCCGATGAAGCCCGGCGTGTACTGGTCGACCCCCGCGACCGGCGAGAAGCCGCCGATGAGCGTCACCGAGCCGACGAAGAGGAAGGCGATCACCGTGTAGGTGAGGGTCAGCATCAGGAAGTAGATCCCGAAGCTCCTCGACGCGACCGCGCCGAAGACGAGCCCGATCGCGGTCGTGAGCAGGATCGCCGCGATGAGCGCGATCGTGGGGTCCCACCCGAGGAGCAGGCCCTTCGTCTCGCCGCCGGGGACGCGCTGCGTGACCATGTTGGCGAGCGCGTAGCCGGCGATCCCCATGAGACCGGCCTGCGCGAGCGAGATCATCCCGCCGTAGGCCGAGAGGAGGATCAGGCTCGCGGCGCCGATGCCGAGGATGAGCGCCTGCGTGAGGATCGAGTTCACGAAGAAGTCGCTGAAGATGAGCGGCGCGAGGACGGCAACGACGAGGGCGCCGACGCCGATGGCCCGCTCCGTGACGGTCTTCGTCGAGCCGAGCCTCATCCGGCCCTCCCGAAGAGCCCCTGGGGCCGGAAGGCGAGCACGAGCGCCATGAGCACGAACGTCAGCACGACGGAGTACTGCGTACAGCAGTTGTCGCCCGTCGTCGGCAGGTAGGCGACGGCGAACGAGAAGACGAGCCCGTACAGGATCGAGCCCACTGCAGCGCCCGCGAGCGAGCCCATCCCGCCGATGATCACGACCACGAGCGAGAACAGGAGCCACTGTCCGTCCTGTCCCTGCGCGATCGACGACTGGGAGCCGCCGACCACGGCGCCGAAGGCAGCGAGCGCGGAGCCGACGAGGAACGCGATCGCGAAGGTCACCTGGATGTTGATGCCGAGCGCCGAGGTCATCTGCCGGTCGTCGACGCCGGCGCGGATCACCATCCCGGTCTTCGTGCGCTGGAGCCAGAGCCAGAGTGCGATGCCGACCCCGACGCCGAGCCCGAGCATCACGATCCGCGCCAGCGAGTAGCTCACGCCGGCGATGTGCAGGTCGACGAACTGATTCGTCCAGCCCGGCCAGGTGATCGTGACCGCGTTGCCGCCGAACTGTTGCGTGCCGGCCGGGACCGTGCGCGGGAAGTGCGCGATGACCTGGTCGGCGACGATCACCGAGACCGCGATCGTGATGAGCGCCTGGCGAAGGTCCTGACCCTGGTTCCAGCGGAGGAGCAGTTGCTGCACCGCCAGGCCGAAGAGGCCGATGCAGACCATCGCGACGAGCCACGGAACGACCCAGTCGAGCGTGCCGACCTCGCCGGACTGGAGCGTGAACCCGGATCCGGCCATTCGTTGCTGCACCTCGTACGCGATGTAGCCGCCGAGCAGGTAGAACGCGCCGTGGGCCATGTTCACGACGCGCATGAGCCCGAAGATGAGCGAGAACCCGCTCGCGACGATGAAGAGCAGGCCCGCGAAGGTCAGCCCGTCGAGGATCGTGATCAGAAAGGCGCCGAAATCGTCGAACGCCGAGCCGAAGGTCGTGGTGCGCCAGTTCCCGCCGCCCTCGAGCGGGGCAGGCTGGGCGAGGACGAGTACGTACAGGATGCCGAACAGGACCAGCCCGCCCGCAACGAGCCTGGGCGCTAGCTGAGCGACACCCCCTTGACGGAGTCTCTCCACCACCAGCGGGGCGACCGTACCAAGCTGCCGACCGGCTTTCAACGGAGAACGCATCGATAATCGATTGCGGCGCGCGGCCGCAGAGTGCGAGCTCGCCTAGGTCGGGCGGGCGAACGTGGCGACGATCGTGCCGTCTTCGCGCTGTAGCTCGAGCGAGCCACCGACGACGCCGAAGCGAGCCGCCTCGGTGAGCGCCGCCAGGTACGCGGTCTCCTGCTCCATCACGCCGGGTGGACCCGGGCAGAGCTTGCGGGTAGCGGCGGCGGGCTCGATCGCGATCGCCTCGCCATCGAGCGTGTACGACGTCGTGTACGTGTTGCAGCCGGCCGACCCGGTCAGCCGCCCGCCCTCGAACGACGCCGTGAGCTCCGTGCCGACGATCGGCGACGTCACGCCGGTGTCGCGCGCAAACGCCGTCACTTCCCACTCGCCCGACGGTGTCGCCGCGACGAAGAGGAGCACCTCGGCCTCGTCGGCGTCGAGGAGCGTGAGCTCGTCGTCGTCGACGCTCCAGCGGGCGACGCGCTCGAGCGCCGCGAGGTAGGCCCGCTCGACGGCATCGGCCGGCGGCGGGCAGGCGATGAGCGTCGCTGCGATCTCGCCGAGATCGAGCATGTCGCCGTCGACGGTGTACGAGCCGCCGTACCGGTTGCAGCCGGTCGAGCCGCCGAACCTCGAGGGGCCGAAGCGGATGCCCGGAGCCACCGCCTCCCAGCCCTCGACGTCCACGCCGGACGTCAGCACCCACGGCACGTTCTCGAGCGTCGGCGGGTCGGCCGCGTCGTCGTCTCCGCCGCACCCGGACGCGAGCCCGGCGGCGAGCAGCGGGACGACGATGGCTGCTGCGACCACGACCTTCACCGGACGAGACGCTACCTTCCGCGCCGCCGATCGTCCCGCCTCGCTCGCCGTCTAGCCGCGCTCCCAGGCGAGCCCGGCCGCGAGCACGACCTCGTCCCGCGGCGCGATCAGCTGCATGTTCCCGATCGCGAGGCCGGCCCAGCCGACGATGTTCACCCAGCGCAGGAACGACGTGAGCGGGAGCCGCACCTCGAGCTCGTCCGCATCCTGATCCGGCAGCTCGATCGCGTAGCACGGGCTGACGTAGAGGTCGACGTCGAGCTCGTAGCGGCGCCACCGCTCGATCGCGCGGTACGCCGCGACGACGTCGTCGGGGTTGGCGCGCTGGGCGGACTCGAGCTTCTTCCGCATCACCTCGCCGTACTCGCCGCTCCTCATCGGGAACGTCGCTGCGTGCGACTGCACCGCCTCGTGCTGGAACTGCGGCCACGTATTCGCCTCCGGATCCGGGACCGAGGCCTCGACGACGCGCGCGCCGAGACGCTCGAGGTCCGAGACCCACTCCTCCGCAGCGTCGCTCGTCTCCGTGGCGCGGCCGTCGCCGATGCCCGGCGGCTGCCGCATGAGGCCGACCGTGAGCCCGTCCAGCCTCGGATCCGGCACCGGCTGCTGTGCGAGGACCGACCACATGACCGCCACGTCCGAGACGGTGCGCGCCATCGGGCCGGCACTGTCCAGGAGCGGCACGAGCGGGAAGGCGCCGTCCATCGGGATCAACCCCCACTCCGACTTCAGCCCCACCACCTCGCACGCGGCCGAGGGAAGCCTGACGGAGCAGCCCGTGTCCGATCCGAGCGCGAGCTCGCAGAGGCCCCCGGCGAGCGCGGCCGCCGAGCCGCTCGAGGAGCCGCCGGTCGTCTTCCCCGGATACGTCGGGTTCTCGCACGTCCCGAACCACGGGTTCTGGCCCAGCACACCCCACGCGAACTCGGGCAGATGCGTCTTCCCGATGAGCACTGCGCCCGCGTCGAGCAGGCGCTGGGCGGCGACCGCGGTCCGCTCGGGTACGTGGTCCGCATAGATGCCGGAGCCGTACGTCGTGCGGATCCCGGCGGTGTCGAAGAGATCCTTGACCCCCAGCGTCCGCCCCGACAGCGGCCCCGGCCGCCGCTCGCTCTCCGGCTCGACCCGGGTGATGAAGGCGTTGAGCTCGTCCTGGCTCATGCGGGCACGACGGCGATCGCCTCGACCTCGACCTTCGCACCCTCGACGGCGAGACGAGAGACCTCGACCAGCGTGCTCGCTGGCCGCGAGGAGCCGAACACCTCCTGCCGGACCGGGTTGATGAGCGGCCGGTCGTCCACGTCCGTCAGATAGACGGTGACCTTCACGACGTCCTGGAACCCGCAGCCGCCGGCGGCGAGAACTGCGCCCATGCTCGCGAAGACCTGCCGCGCCTGCGCGACGACGTCGTCCCCACCGACGAGCCGGCCGTCGCCGTCGACGGCGACGATCCCGGAGACGTAGAGCAGGTTCCCCGCGCGCACGGCGTCCGTGAAGTGCGAGATCGGCTCCGCGAGCTCGTCCAGGCGGATCTCCTCGCGACTCATCCCGCCCTCGCCTGGAGCTCGCTCAGCCGGACGCGCGGGCTAATGCGCTCCGGATCGACCCGCAGCTCGAGCAGCGCGGGCTTGCCCGACTCGAGAGCTCGCTCGAATGCCGCCTCGAAGCCGCCCGTGCGCTCGACGCGCTCCGCGAAGCAGCCGTACGCGTGCGCGAGGGCGACGAAGTCGGGGTTCTCGAGATCCGTCCCGATCACTCGGCCCGGATACTGCCGCTCCTGGTGCATCCGGATCGTCGCGAACATCCCGTTGTTCACGAGCAGCACGACGATCGGGAGGTCGTACTGCACCGCGGTCGCGAGCTCGGGCGAGCTCATGACGAAGTCGCCGTCGCCCGTGAAGCAGAGCGCGATCCGATCCGGATGGACGAGCTTCGCCGCGACCGCCGCGGCGACGCCGTACCCCATCGAGCCGCTCCGTGGACAGGCCTGCGTCCCGAACCGCGAGAACTCCGCGAACCGGTGGGCCCAGACCGTGAAGTTGCCGGCGCCACAGGTCTGGACCGCGTCCGGCGGAAGACGGCGGCGGAGGAAGGCCATGACCTCGCCGAGATCGACCGGGCCCTCCATCGGCTCGTGCCGGAGATTCTGCTCGTAGTCGGCGCGGGCGGCCCGCGTCCAATCGCCCCAGCTCGCAGCGAGCGGTTCCACTTCGGCGAGCGCCGACGCGAAAGCGGGTAGTCCGGCCGCGATCGCGAGCTCCGGCTCGTAGACGCCGCGGAGCGCATCGGGGTCCGGGTGCACGTGCGCGAGCGTCTGACGGGGCCGCGGTGGCTCGAGGAGCGTGTACCGCCGCGTCGGCACCTCGCCCAGCCGGCCACCGACGGCGAGCACGAAGTCCGCATCCCGCAGCCGCGCGCCGAGCGCGTCGTCCATCGCGACGCCGAGCACGCCGACGTACGAGGGCGAGCGGTTGTCCACGAAGTCCTGGCAGCGGAACGAGCACGCGACCGGCAGCTCGTTCGCCTCGCAGAACGCGAGCACGCCGTCGCCGACCGCCTGTGTCCAGCCGCCCTCGCCGACCACCACGAGCGGGCGCTCGGCGAGGGCGAGCAGTTCGCGCAGCCGGGCCAGCTCGTCCCTCCCGGGCGGCGCGGGCTCGATCGTGACCGGAGCGCCGTCCGGAGCGTCGGCCTCCTCGGCGAGCATGTCCTCGGGCAGACCCAGGACGACCGGCCCGGGGCGGCCGGAGAGCGCCAGCTCGTACGCGCGCGCGGCGTCTTCCGGGACCCGCGCCGCGCTCTCGACCTCCCACGCGGCCTTCGCGATGCCGCCGAAGACCCGCTCGTAGTCGAGCTCCTGCCACGCCTCCCGACCGCGGAACGCGCGAGGAACCTGGCCGACGAGCAGGAGCATCGGGGTCGAGTCCTGCTTCGCCGTGTGCACGCCGACGGCGGCCTGCGTCGCGCCGGGGCCCCGAGTCACGATGCAGATCCCGGGCCGTCCCGTGAGCTTCCCGTAAGCCTCGGCCGCGTTCGCAGCGCCCTGCTCGTGCCGACACGAGACGAGCCGGATCGACGAGTCGTAGAGCGCGTCGAGTACCGGGAGGAAGCTCTCCCCGGGAAGGCAGAACGCGAGGTCGGCGCCGTTCAGCTCGAGCTGGTCGACGAGGATCTGCCCTCCGGTCCTCACCCGAGCGGCTCCTCGAGCAGGACCGTCGCGCGCTGGAGCTTCGGCCTCGCCTCGTCGGCCGGATCGAGGTAGCGGATCGTGCGCCTGCCCGCCCACCCCGCGGGCAGGAGCAGCACCCGGACGAAGGCGCTGTCCTCGTCCGCCGAGGCCGTTGCGAGCACGGGGAAGTCCGCCCCCTCGAACCACGAGTCGCCCGCTCGGTGCGTGTGCGTGCCCTCGGCCGAGTCGATCGTCAGCTCGCCGAAGAGCAGCCGCCGGATGCCCGGCCCGGGATGGACGTGACGGTAGGCGACGCCGCCGGGCGGGAAGTCGACGCGGTCACAGCGCAGGACCCATGCACCCGGGCCGAGCTCGACGTCGGCGGAGAGCGCCGGGATCACGTCATCGGCCGGAGGGTCCGCACCGAGCCACCAGACGAACGCGCGCCCGTCGATCCGCGCCGGCGCAAGCCTCGCGTCGTCGGCTGCGACGTCGTAGGCGACGGCGACCCCGCCCTCGAGCTCGACTCCCGCCGGGTGCTCGTAGAGGCTCAGGCGCACACGCTACGGACGGTTGTCCCGGGGATCCCAGAGCCGTACGTCCGCGGTCTTCTCGTACGCCATCCCCTTCGGGTAGCTGATCAGCTCGATGTACGTGCCGAACGGCGCCCGGAAGTAGTTGATCGACTGTCCGGCTGCAGGGCCGTCCGTCACCGCGAGCGGGCCGAGCAGCTTCTCGGCGCCGCGCGCCTCGAGGTATGCCACCGCCTTGTCGATGTGGCGGACGTAGAGCGCGATGTGCTTGCCGCCGAAGTCGGAGTTCTTCCGGAACGTCCGGTCCTGGCCCGGCGCGTCGTAGTCGAAGAGCTCGATGCTCGGACCGCTGCCGCAGCGGACCAGCGTGATCCGGTCGATCACCGCCCGTGGGTCGACGTCGAGGAGGTCCTGCATGAACGTCCCGACGGGGTCGGAGAACGGTCCGAACGTGAGCGGCGCGCGACAGCCGACGACGTCCTCGAGCCAGGCGACCGCCTCGGCGACGTCCGGCACCGTGATGCCGGCGTGATCGACGCCGAGGAGCCCCGGCACGCTCGTCACCACAGGGCGCAGGCCGTTCCGTTTCGGCGACCAAAGCGGCTTCCCTGGATCGCGCTCGTACGCCATGCCCTGCGGGTAGCTGATCAGCTCCAAATATGTGCCCCAGGGGGCCTGGAAGTAGTTGATCGACTGCCCGGCGGCGGGCCCGTCGGTGACGGGGAGCGGGCCGAGGAGCTTCCGGACGCCCTTCGAGACCATGTGCGCGACCGCAGCGTCGATGTCGTGCACGTAGAACGCGACGTGATGACCCGCCCAGTCGGAGTTCCGCGGGATCGTCGTCACCTGGTCGGGCGCCTCGTACTCGAAGAGCTCGATGTTCGCGCTGCGGCCGCACCGGATCATCGTGATCTGCTCGATGACCGCACGCGGATGGACGCCCAGGAGATCCTGCATGAAGGTTCCCTCGGGATCCGAGAACGGCCCGAACGTGAGCGGAGCGCTACACCCCATCACCTCACGGAACCACGCCACTGCCTCGTCGATGTCCGGGACGGTGAGGCCGACGTGATCCATGCCGACGAGGCCGGGCACGCCGTTGCCCGTCGACGCCGCGTCGCGGGGCTGCGTGGCCGCGGCCGACCCGGCGAGGGCGACGACGGCCGCCGTCGCGGCGAGCGTGACGGCGATGACTGCGGTGAGACGAGCGGTGCGGGTCATGTGCTCCTCCTCAGTGGAAGTACTGGCCACCGTCGATGACCATCGTCTGTCCGGTGACGAAGTCGGCTCCGGGGGTGCAGAGGAAGACGACCGCGCCCACCACGTCCTCCGGCACCTGATCGCGCTGGATCGTCCGCGCGGCGACCGAGACGTCGCGGAGCTTCTCGACCACGTCAGGGTTGGCCTTCACCCCGTCGGACATCGTGAAACCGGGCGCGACGCAATTCACGTGGATCCCGTCCTTGCCGAGCTCCTTCGCGAGCGCGCGGGTCAGGGCCACGATCGCTCCCTTGCTCGTCACGTAGTGCAGGAGGAAGGGCACACCGCGAAACGGCGTCCCCGACGAGATGTTCACGATCTTGCCGCCGCCCTGGCCGCGCATGACCGGAACGACCGCGCGGCAGGTGAGGAACATGGACGCGACGTTCACCTCCATCACCCGGTTCCACTCCTCGAGGGGGATGTCGGTGAACGCGCGCATCTCGAGCGACGCGTACAGGCCGGCGTTGTTCACGAGGATGTCGATGCGCCCGTGGCGGTCGCGCACCTCGTCGACCATCCGGGTCACGTCTGCCTCCGAGGAGACGTCCGCGCGGATTCCGTCCTCCGGCGGGTTCAGGTCGACGACCGCGACCGTCGCGCCCTCGGCCGCGAGCCCGTCCGCGATCGCCCGCCCGATCCCCTGCGCCGCCCCCGTGACGATCGCAACCTTGCCCTCGAGCTGCCCCATCAGCGCTCTGCCGTCACTGCAGTGGTGAGAAGGCGGTCGGAACGAGGATCCGATTCTGCTGTGTGTGCATGAGCGGCTGCACTTTCGCGAGGAAGGCGACCCAGCGCCCGTCCGACTGGAGCCGCGCCCGTTTCTCCTCGCGCTCGGCGTACGAGTCGTAGCTCCAGAGCGTCGTGTACGTCGAGAGCGCGCCGACGTCCGTGGTGAACGCGCCGACGAGCCCGCCGAGGATCTCCTGTTGCAGCGGGATGCCCTCCGTCTCGTACAGGCGAACGAGCTCGGGCAGCCGGCCGGTGTACACGTGGTAGTCGCGCTGCTCGACGATCACGGCGTCATCCCACCGACCGCCCAGTACTTCAGCTCGAGCCATTCGTCGATCCCGTACGACGATCCCTCACGCCCGATGCCCGACTCCTTCACGCCGCCGAACGGGGCGACCTCGGTGGAGATGAGACCGGTGTTGATCCCGAGGATCCCGTACTCGAGCGCCTCGGCGACGCGGGTCACGCGTGCGAGGCCCTGCGAGAAGAAGTACGCAGCGAGGCCGTACGGCGTGTCGTTCGCGACGCGGATCGCCTCGTCCTCGCTCGCGAACCGCGCGATCCCCGCAACCGGGCCGAACGTCTCCTCGGAGCTCATCGCCATGTCGGCGGTCACGTCGACGAGCACGGACGGCTGGAAGAACTGACCGTCGATCTTCTCGCCGCCGACGAGCACTTCCGCGCCGCCGCCGACCGCGTCCGAGACATGACGCTCGACCTTTTCGAGCGCGGGCTCGTCGATGAGCGGCCCGACGTTGACGCCGGGCGTGAAGCCGTCGGCGACCTTCAGTCCGCGGACGGCTTCGGTGAAGCGGGCGACGAACTCGTCGTAGATCCCGTCCTGGACGAGCATGCGGTTCGCGGAGATGCACGTCTGGCCGGAGTTCCGGAACTTGCAGATGACGGCGCCGGCGACCGCTTCGTCCACGTCCGCGTCGTCGAAGACGATGAGCGGCGCATTCCCGCCGAGCTCGAGCGAGACCTTCTTGAGCCCCGGCGCGCACTGCGCCATGAGCAGCTTCCCGATCTCGGTCGAGCCGGTGAAGCCGAGCTTGCGAACGAGCGGGTTGGAGGTCAGCTCGCGCCCGATCTCGGGCGCGTCCTCGGCAGCACCGGTCACGATGGAGAAGACGCCCGGCGGCACGCCGGCTTCCTCTGCGAGCGCGGCGATCGCGAGCGCGGACAGGGGCGTCTGCTCGGCGGGCTTCAGGACCATCGTGCAGCCCGCCGCGAGCGCCGGCGCGGACTTACGGGTTGGCATCGCGGCCGGGAAGTTCCAGGGCGTGATGCCCGCAGTGACGCCGACCGCCTCCTTCGTCACGAGGATCCGCTTGTCCGGCCACGGCGACGGGATCGTGTCCCCGTACACGCGCTTCGCCTCCTCGCCGAACCACTCGTAGAACGAGGCGGCGTATGCGACCTCGACCCGTGCCTCCGCGAGCGGCTTCCCCTGCTCCGTGACCATGAGCCTCGCGAGGTCGTCCTCGTGCTCGAGCATGAGGTCGGCGAGGCGCCGGAGGATCTGCGCACGCTCCTTCGCAGGCCGCAGCTTCCATTCCGGGAGCGCCCGCGAGGCGGCGGCGAGCGCGCGGCGTGTCTCCTCGGCGCCCATGCGCGGCACCTGCGCGACCACCTCGCCGGTGGCCGGATTCGCGACCGGGAACGTCGCGCCGGAGTCCGCGTCGACCCATTCTCCGTCGACGTACGCCTGGCTTCGGAGCAGTGGTAGCTCGACAGCGGTCACGCGCCAACGATAATCGAGCACATGGAGCCGCAGTTCGTCCGTCTCGACGCCGTCCGCGCGTTCGAGCTGGCCGCCGGAGTGTCCGGGCAGCCGCTCTTCGGCGAGGGCACGATGCTGAACCTCATCCGCTTCGAGCCGGGCTCCGTCGTCCCGCTGCACAGCCACCCGCACGAGCAGCTCGGCATCGTGCTCGAGGGAATGCAGGCGCTCGTCGTGGACGGAGTCGCGCACGAACTCGGGCCGTTCGAGGCCTACGTGCTGCCCGGCGGAGTCGAGCACTCGGCGTACTGTGGGCCAGAGGGCTCGCTCGTCCTCGACGTCTTCACGCCGGTGCGCGAGGACTACCTCGAGCGCTGGACCGCCGAGGCTGCCGGCTAGCCCGAGAGCGCTGCGCGGATGCGGTCGGGGATCGGCGACGGGCGGCCGTCCGCGCCGACGTGGACGACCGTGTGGCCCCCGAGAACGTATGGCTCGCCGTCCTTCGAGATCGTCCAGGCGTAGGTGATCGAGGTCGTCCCGAGCCGGTCGACGCGAAGCCGCACCTCGATCTCGTCCTCGAAGCGCAGCACCTTCAGAAACTCCGCCTGGACCTGCTTGCGCGGAAAGTCGCCCCATTCCTCGATCGAGAGCACGCTGCGCACGAGACCCACCTCCGCCACCTCCGCCCAGCGAAACGCGTTCGAGAAGTGGATCCGCCCGCCCGCATCGGTGTCGACCCAGGCCACGCGCAGCCGCTCGACGTGCTCGACGCTCATCGCCGCTAGATCCGCGACGCGACGATCGCGGCGATCCGCCTCGACTCGCCCGTCGAGAGACTCGGGCCGAACGCCGTCACGACGAGCCGCTGCCCGCGGTGGAGGACGAACAGGTTGTGTCTCGGCGCGGGCCCCTTGGCATTCGGATAGACGTAGAGGAACGCCGACTCGCCGAGGCCGCGAATCGGGGTCGTGCGTCCGGATGACGAGGCGCTGCGCCGGAACGCGTTGAACCGTGCCCGCGTGTCGGGGTTGATCGTGATGACGCCGATCATCGGGCTTCCCTTGTGGATGCGGCAGGCCGACCCGCCGACCTCGACGTGCCCGCCGCTACCCGCGATGCGAGCGATCTCACCGTTCGAGATGAGCGTGCACGGATGCGCCGCCGCGGAGCGCGTGGACGTCGTGCTCCCGAGCGCCGGCACCGAGAGCACGAGCGCGAGCAGGGCTGCCAGGAGCCAGCGCATAGCGCGGCGACTCTACAGGCCGGGCCTTCCGCATGGAAACGCCGCGCGGAAGGCCCGCTTCCGGTGCCTAGACGCCGGCAGGAACGCCGGCGAGCGCCTCGGTGACGGCCTTGCAGTCGGTCACCGTCGAGACGTTCTGGAGCGCGAAGTTGATGGACGCGTTGTGCCAGTCCGCATTCATCGTCGAGCAGCCGTCCTCGGGCACGACGATGTAGTAGCCCTTGTCGGCACCGGTCCGCGACGTGTGCTCGATGGACATGTTCGTCCAGGCGCCGGTGATGATGATCGTGTCCCGGCCGAGGCCGGCGAGCAGGGTCTCGAGCTTCGTCCCCTGCCAGGCGCTCATCCGCATCTTCTCGACGACGATGTCGCCGTCCTGCGCCTCGAGCCCCTCGGCCGGCGCCGCGCCCCACGTGCCACGCACGAGCGCGTTCCCGTCCTTCACGCCGTTGAAGAGCGGCGCGTTGAGTTTCAGTCCGGGCGCGCCCTCCTCGACGATGTACCAGACGTGGATCACGGGGATGCCCTTGCTCCGGCACGTCTCCGCGAGCGCCTTCACGTTCTCGACGACGTTCTGCTCCTTCGCGTGCCCGGGCGAGCCGGAGTCCGCGAACGCGCCGCCCTCGATGATCACGTCGTTCTGCAGGTCCTGGATGATCAGGACGCAGCGGTCCGCATCCAGGGTCAGTCCTTCGTCAGTCATCCTCTCCTCCTTGGCCCATGTACGGCTCGCGCCGCGGCCCGACGATGGTGCGAATCGAGTAGAGCGAGGTCGAGCTCGGGATGTAGACGGTGTGCCAGTCCTCGTCGCCCCAGGTGAGGTTCCCGGTGTTCTCCGGCACCAGGATCGTGCCAAGGTGCTCGCCGGCGGCGGAGATGACCCAGATGCCGCCCGGCCCGGTGACCCAGATGTTGCCCTTCTCGTCGCACTTCATCCCGTCCGGGATGCCCTCCTCGATGACGCCGGAGCCGACGCCCTCGAAGAACATGCGCCCGTTCGAGATCGACCCGTCCGGCGCGGCGTCGTACACCTTGATGTAGGCGCCCGGCGTGTCGTTGATGTAGAAGAGCGACTCGTCCGGCGAGAAGCAGATGCCGTTCGGCATCTCGAACTCGTCCTTCTCGACGACGAGCTCCGGATCGCCGCCGCCCGGCGCGATCCGGTACACGCCCTGGAACCCGAGCCGGCGCGTGCGTGGATGTCCGAAGCCGGGGAAGCGGCCGTACCAGGGATCCGAGAAGTAGATCGCGCCGCTCGAGTGGACGCAGACGTCGTTCGGGCTGTTCAGCTCCTCGCCCTCGAACTCCTGGGCGATGATCTCGCGCGTCCCGTCCGGGCTCTCGCGCACGAGCGAGCTCGTCACGTGCTCGCAGACGAGCAGGTTGAGGTCGGCGTCGTACGTCATCCCGTTGCACTTGTTCGAGAAGTTCCTGACCTCCACGACCGTGCCGTCCGGCGTGTACTTGCGACGCACGTCGCCCGGCATGTCCGAGAACAGGAGGTGGTGCTCCGTCGGGTGCCAGATCGGCCCCTCCGTGAACGTGAAGCCGGTCGCGAGCTTCTCGACCGACGACCCCTCTTCCACGAGCTCGTAGATCGCGTCGGACTTCGCCTCGATGCCGAGGCCCGTGTCGGTGCTCGTCACCGTGCCCCCTTTCGCGTCAGGGAATGTCGTGGCGACTCTAATACGCGGCGACGGGCCGTTCGTAGCCTGATCGATCATCGAGCGTTCCGACGGCGCGAGCGAGCCCAGTTACGATCGGCCGGCGATGGAGCGGTACGTGATCCGCGGAGGTCGCGAGGGCTACGAGCGGCTCCAGCTGCTGTCGCGCGTCCGCTGGAAGGAGACGTCCAGGCTCTTCGACGAGATCGGCGTGCGCGAGGGGATGGAATGCCTCGACGTCGGCTGCGGAGGAGGCGCCGTCACGGGCGAGCTCGCTCGAATCGCCGCTCCCGGCGGCCGCGCAGTCGGGATCGACATGGACGAGGTGAAGCTCGACCTCGCCCGCGCCGCTGCGGCCGAGCAAGCCATCACGAACGTCGAGTTCCGCCTGGCGGACGTGAACGACTGGGCCGAGCCCGAGGCGTACGACCTCGTCTACACGCGCTTCCTCCTCGAGCATCTGGCTCGTCCGCTCGAGGTCCTGCGCGCGATGTGGTCCGCGGTGCGCCCCGGAGGGGTGCTCGCAGTCGAGGATGCCGACTTCGAGGGTCTCCACTGTCACCCGCCGAACGCCGGCTTCGACTTCTGGAAGCGCATCAATCCAGCGGTGCTCGAGAGCCACGGCGGAGATCCGCGCATCGGTCGCAAGCTCTACGGCTACTTCCTCGCTGCCGGGATCCGCGACCCGCACGTGCGACTCACGCAGGATGCGCACACATCCGGCGAGGCCAAGACGCTCCCGGGCATCACGCTCGCTGCGATGTCCGACGCGATCGTGGACGCAGGTCTCGCGTCTCGAGACGAGCTCGCGGCGGCGATCGAGAGCCTCGCGAAGTTTGCGAACGACCCGACGACGCTCGTCGCCGGACCGCGCGTGTTCCAGGTGTGGGCGCGGAAGCCGGTGTAGCCGGCTACCGCATCAACATCCCGCCGTTCACGTCGAAGGTCGCGCCCGTCGTGAAGCCCGCCTCGTCGGAGGCGAGATACGCCACGAGCGCCGCGACCTCGTCCGGGCGACCGAGCCGTCCGACCGGGATCGTCTGCAGCATGGCCTGAATGCGCTCGGGCGGCACGGACGCCACCATCGGCCCGTCGATCGCCGCCGGCGCGACGGCGTTCACGGTGACGCCGTGCGGCGCGAGCTCGGTCGCTGCATGCCTCGTCAACGCGATGATCGCCGCCTTCGAGGTCGCGTAGTGCACGCCGGTCACCGCGCGGCTCGCCTGGCCAGCGACGCTCGCGAGGTTCACGATCCGGCCCGGGCCACGGTCGCGGAGATAGGCGCCGACCACCCGGCAGCCGAGGTACGTGCCGCGAAGGTTCGTCGCGAGGACGTCGTCCCACTCGTCCGGATCGATCTCCCAGAACGAGCGCACCTCGGTGCGCGCGGCGTTGTTGACGAGGACGTGCACGTCCTCCCCGAGCTCGCGCCGCACGTGCTCGAGCAGGCGCTCCCACGACTCCAGCTCCCGGATGTCGTGCGAGACCGCGAGCGCGCCGTCGCCCAGCTCCCGCGCGACGCGACTCGCTCCCTCGTCGTCGATGTCTGCGAGCGCGACGCGGTAGCCGTCGGCGTGGAGCCGCCGCGCGATCGCCTCACCGAGCCCGCGCGCCGAGCCGGTGACGATCGCGGCCCGGCTCATTCGACTTCGGCGTGGATGCGCTTCTTCGCGTCCTTCAGGAACCCGCCCTCGCGCTTCGCACGCACGGCGAGCACCTCCGCGAGGATCGAGAGCGCCGTCTCCTCCTGCGTGTCCGCGCCGACGTCCAGCCCGCACGGGCCCATGATCCGGTCGAGCTGCTCCTCGTCGACCCCGGCCTCGAGCAGGCGCTCGCGGCGCCGCTCCTGGTTCCTCCGCGAGCCGAGCGCTCCGATGTAGAAGGCATCCGTTGCGAGCGCGCCGATCAGCGCCGGCTCGTCGAACTTGTCGTCGTGGGTGAGGACGACGATCGCGGTCTGGTGGTCGGGCTCGACCTGCGCGAACGCCTCGTCGGGCCAGGCGACGATGAGCTCGTCCGCGGACGGGATCCGCTCCCGTGTCGCGAACTTCGCGCGCGCGTCGGCGACGATCGCCTGCCAGCCGAGCAGCTTCGCGCCACGGCAGAGCGCCTCGGCCGTGTCGACCGCGCCGTAGACGAGGAGCCTCGGCGGCGGGCCGTAGACCTCGGCGAAGACCTTCGTCCCGTCGTCGAGGACGAGCAGGCGGTTGCGACCGCCGCGAATGACCTCGTCCGCCTGGGCGATTGCCTCCTCCGGGCCGGAGCCGTGCGTCTCGCCTCCCTCGAGAACGAGCGCGTTCGAGCCCGCTCCGCTCCCTTCGACGACCGTGAAGAGGACGCCGCGATCGCCCGACGCCGCGAGCGCGGAGAGCCGCTCGAACAGGCTCAACTGGTCACTCGAGGGGCTCGACGAAGACGTCGATCTCGCCGCCGCACGGAAGACCGACGCTCCACGCGAGATCGTCCTCGATGCCGTAGCTCAGGAGCTTCGGCTCACCGGTCCGGAACACCTCCTGGGCGTTTTCGAACACGTCGCTCTCGACACAGCCCCCGGAGACGGACCCGCACATCTTCCCCGACTCGGAGATCGCAAGACTCGTCCCGATCGGCCGTGGTGCCGACCGGCGTGTCGCCACGACGGTGGCGACGACGACCCTCTCGCCCTCCTTCTTCCAAGCCTCGATCTCCGGGAGGATCTCCTTCACGGCTCGCATTATCACGATCGGGAGGCGTCTGCCGTCGGGAGATAGCCTCCCGCGCATGACCGACCAGGCAGCGGTGAGCCTGCTCCGCTGGCTCCGACGACAGCTGCGCCAGCCGACCCCGTGGCGAGAGCACCTGGAGGCGGCGGTCGAGAACGACGACCCCGCCGAGGCGCGGCGGCTCGTCGCGCTCGTACCCTTCACCGACGCGCAGCGCCGGCACGTCGACGGCCTCATCGACCGCTGGGAGGTGTCGCGTGGCGGCCGCTGAGAACGAGGCGCTCGTCCGGCGCATCTTCGACGCGTTCGCCCGCAAGGAGGGCTTCGCCCTGCGCGGTCTCTTCGCGGAGGACGCCGTCTGGACGGTGCCCGGGTCCGGCGATCATGGCCGGCGACTTCCGGGGGCGCGACGAGATCTTCCGTTTCCTCGCGCGGCTGCCGAAGCAGACCGCCGGGACGTACGGCTCGGAGCTCCGGGACGTGCTCGCGAGCGACGAGCGCGCGGCGGCGCTGTACACGGCTCGCGGCACGCGGCACGGGCGGACGCTCGAGCTCGACCAGCTTCTGCTCTTCCGCATCGAAGAAGGCCTCGTGCGCGAGGTGCTCGCGCTGCCGAGCGACCCGGCCGCGTTCGAGGAGTTCTGGGCGCCGTAGAGTTGAAAGCCGTGGGCATCGACGCGTCCTTCGTCGACGCGCTCCGGCGCGAACTCGGGCAGGAGCACGTGATCACGGAGCCCGAGCAGCTCCGCGTCTACGAGTGCGATGGGCTCACCGGGCACCGAGCCATCCCCGAGCTGGTCGCACTGCCGGCGACGACCGCGGAGGTGCAGACGGTCGTGCGCGCGTGCCACGGCGCGCGTGTGCCGTTCGTCGCGCGGGGAGCCGGCACCGGGCTCTCGGGCGGCGCCACCCCACTGGCGGGCGGGGTCGTCGTCTCGCTCGCGCGCATGAACCGCATCCTCGAGATCGACCTCGACAGCCTGCGCGTGGTCGTCCAGCCCGGCGTGGCGAACCTCGACGTGACGCGCGCTGTCGCCGGCGACGGCTTCTTCTACGCACCGGATCCGTCCAGCCAGCAGGTCTGCACGATCGGCGGCAACGTCGCCGAGAACTCGGGCGGAGCGCACTGCCTGAAGCACGGGTTCACCGTGCACCACGTGACGGGGGCGACGTTCGTGCTGCCCGACGGCGAGCTCGTCGAGCTCGGCGGGAAGGCGCTCGACCCGGACGGGATGGACCTCCTCGGCGTCGTCGTCGGCTCGGAAGGGACGCTCGGGATCGTGACGGAGGTCACGCTGCGAGTCGTGCGAGTGCCGGAGACGGTGCGCACGCTCCTCGCCGGGTTCGAGACGACAGATGCAGCCGGCGCGGCTGTCTCCGGGATCGTCGCCGCCGGGATCCTGCCCTCGGCGATCGAGATGATGGACCGGCTCACGATCGACGCCGCCGAGCGCAGCGTCGCCCCGGGCTATCCGGCGGGCGCGGGAGCCGTGGTGCTCGTCGAGCTCGACGGCGTCGCGATCCAGGTCGAGGAGGACGCCGCCCAGGTCGAGGCCATCTGCCTCGCATGCGGTGCCTTCGAGGTGCGCGTCGCAGCGGACGAGGTGACCCGGGGGCTCCTCTGGAAGGGCCGGAAGTCCGCGTTCGCCGCGATGGGCCGCATCGCCACCGACTACTACGTCCAGGACGGCGTCGTCCCGCGCACCAAGCTCCCGGAGGTGCTCCGCCGGATCGAGGAGCTGTCCGAGGCGCACGGCCTCCGCGTCGGCAACGTCTTCCACGCGGGCGACGGCAACCTCCACCCGCTCGTGCTCTACGACGCCGCGCAGGGCGAGACCGAACGGGCGCGCGTGCTCGCCGAGGAGATCCTCGAGGCGTGCCTGGACGCAGGCGGCTCGCTGACCGGCGAGCACGGCGTCGGCATGGACAAGGCCTGCTCGATGCCGCGAATGTTCTCGGAGCGCGATCTCGCGGTGTTCGGCCGGCTTCGCGGCGCGTTCGACCCGGAGGGGCTCTGCAATCCGGGCAAGGTCGTGCCCACGCCACGGCTCTGCGGCGAGGTTCCGGGCCCGTACCGCGCCCATGCGCTCGAGAGGATCGGCGTTGCCGAGCGTCTCTAGCCTCGAGGAGGCCGCGTCCGCCCTCGTAGCGACGACCGCCGAGGGTCGACGCGTCCGCATCGGCGAGGACCTGACGACGGACGGCCTCACGCGGATCCTCGAGCACGAGGCGGGCGACCTCACCTGCACGGTCGAGTCCGGGTTGCGCCTGTCGGAGCTCAACGCAGCGCTCGCGCTGGAGGGCCAGCGGCTCTCGCTCGACCCCCCGGGCGACCCGACGATCGGCGCGCTCCTCGCGGAGAACGTCTCTGGTCCGCTTCGCCACCGGTTCGGGGCGCCGCGCGACCTCGTGCTCGGCGTCACACTCGTGCTCGCCGACGGCACGGTGGCGAGCGCGGGCGGAAAGGTCGTGAAGAACGTCGCAGGCTACGACCTGAGCCGCCTCGTGTGCGGCTCGCACGGCCGGCTCGCGCTGATCGGCCGCGCGAGCTTCCGCCTCCATCCCGTTCCGAAGGCTCGTCGCACGCTCGTCGTCGAGACCGACGACGCGGCAAGCGTCGTCGCCGCTCTCCTCCACTCGCCGCTGGAGCCGAGCGCGCTCGACGTCCTGCACCGCGGACGAGTGGCACTGCTCTTCGAGGGCTCGGAGCGCGCGGTCGAGTACCAGCTGGCGACAGCGCAGGCTCTCGTCGGCGGCCAGCCCGCGGACGACGAGGTCTGGGAGGAGTGCCGGCGACGCCAGGGCGATGCTCGCGGTCGCGTCCGCTTCACCCCCGGTGACCTCGCTTCGCACCTGGCCGACCTGCAAGAGGCGGTCGTCCGCCCGGCGGCCGGCATCGCGTACGTGAGCGAGAACGTGCCAAGTGTCAATTTGACACAAGGGCAGTCCCCCGATCCGCTCGCCGCCCTTCGCGAGCGCATCCTGCGGGCGTTCGACCCGAACGGGACGCTCGCCGGGTGATCCGCGAGCTGACCGCCGACTGCGTGCACTGCGGCTTCTGCCTGCCGACCTGCCCGACCTACGTCCTCTGGCGCGAGGAGATGGACTCCCCTCGTGGCCGGATCCACCTCATGGACGCCCGGCTCGACGGAACGCTGACGCTGAACGCGACGGTCACGACGCACTTCGACCGCTGCCTCGGCTGCATGGCGTGCCTCAGCTCGTGCCCGTCGGGTGTCCGCTACGACCGGCTGATCGAGTCGACGCGGCACGCGGTCGAGCAGGAGCACCGAAGACCGGCCGCCGACCGGCTCCTCCGGGGCTTGCTTTTCAGCGTCCTGCCCCACCCGCGACGGATGCGCGCCGCCCTGCGACTCGCGCCGCTCGGCCGGGTGGCGCCGATGCCGAAGCGCTTCCGGCCGCTCGTCGAGATGGCGCCCCGGTGGCGCGCCGCTGGCGGGGTCGCCGAGGTGACACCGGCCGCGGGTGTGAGCCGGGGGCGCGTCGGGCTGCTCACCGGCTGCGTGCAGTCCGCGGTCTTCCCGGACGTCAACCGCGCGACCGCGCGCGTGCTCGCCGCGGACGGGCTCGAGGTCGTCGCGCCGTCCCAGGGCTGCTGCGGAGCGCTCTCGGTTCACGCCGGACGGCTCGAGGAAGGGAGGGCGTTCGCGCGCGAGCTGATCGGGCGGTTCGAGGACGTCGACCTCGTCGTCGTCAACTCCTCGGGCTGTGGGTCGCACCTCAAGGAGCTCGGCTGGCTGCTGGGCGACGACCGGGCCGCGGCCTTCGCGGAGAAGGTCCGCGACGTCGGCGAGCTGCTCGGCGAGCTCTCCCCGCGCGCGGCGCGACACCCGCTTCCGCTCACCGTCGCGCTTCAGGACTCGTGCCACCTCCGGCACGCTCAGCGCCTGCCGCTCGCCTCGCGCGCGTCGCTGGCGCGCATTCCCGGGCTCGAGATCGTCGAGCCCGCGGAGCAGGACCTCTGCTGCGGATCGGCCGGGATCTACAACCTCGTCCAGCCCGACGCAGCGCGCGAGCTGGGCGAGCGCAAGGGCGAGGCCGTGCTCGCGACCGGCGCGTCCGTCTACGCGAGCGCCAACCCGGGCTGCCTCGTGCAGATCTCGAACGCGCTCCGCCGTGCGAAGCGGCCGCTTCCTGCGCTCCATCCGGTCGAGCTCGTGGATGCGTCGATCCGCGGCGTGCCGCCCGGAGACCTCCGAGCGCACGCGCGCCGCTAGCGCCGCTCGAGCAACCTGGCGACGCGCGAGGTCACACCTCCGCCGGAACGGCCTCCGGGATGGCCACGGGTCTCAGCTCGTCCAGCCGGTCGACCTTCGCGAGCGCCGGGAAGAGCTTCCACCAGACGCCCGCGACGACGATCGTCGCGATCCCGCCGACGACGACTGCCGGCACAGCTCCGATGAGCGCGGCCGCGACCCCGGACTCGAACGCGCCGAGCTCGTTCGACGCGCTGATGAAGACCATCTCGACGGCGTTCACGCGACCGCGCAGCTCATCCGGCGTGACGAGCGGCAGGATCGTCGAGCGGAGCACCATGCTCACGAGATCGAAGCCCCCCGCCAGGGCGAGCGCGAGCATCGACAGCCACATCTCTCGCGAGAGCCCGAACACGATCATCGAGGCGCCGAAGCCGGCGACGACGGTGAAGAGGATCGGGCCGGCACGGCGCCTGATCGGCCGGCGGGCGAGGAGGAGCGCGGCGACGAACGCCCCTGCCGGCGCCGAGGCGCGTAACAGGCCGAGGCCTGTCGGCCCCACCTCCAGGATCTCCTTCGCGAATATGGGGAGCAGCGCGACCGCTCCGCCGAGGAGCACGGCGAAGAGGTCGAGCGAGATCGCGCCGAACAGCACCTTCGTCCTCCGGATCAGGCGTACCCCGGCGAGGACGTCGCCGAGATCGGCAGTCTCTTCGCCGACCGAGTCCCTGCCCGAGCGCACCGAGAGCGCGAGCCCGAGCGCGACGAGCGAGAGCCCGATGCCGACGATGTAGACCAGCTCGTCCTCGATCGCGAACAGGAGACCCCCGACGGCCGGCCCCGCGACGACGGTGAGCTGGAAGCCGATGGACCGCTGCGCGAGCGCGGCGACGAGGATGTCCTGCGGCACGAGCGACGGCATCAACGCGCGGCTCGCGGGCGCTCCCATCGCGCTCCCGACTCCCTGCACGAAGGCGAGCACGAAGAACGGCCACACCGCACCGGCGCCGCTGGCCGTGACCGCCAGCAGCCCGGCGAGCACGAGGGTGTCGAGCGCGATCATCGAAGCCCACAGTCGTCTCCGGGGCAGCCGGTCGGCGAGGTGGCCGGCAGGCAGGGCCAGGAGCGGGAGCGGGATGAACTCGGCCAGCGCCACGAGCGCGAGGTCGAGGGGGTTCTCGCGAACCGAGTAGACCTGCCAGCCGATGGCGACCGTTGCCATCGTGAGCGCAAACCCCTCGGTGATCTGGGCCGCGAAGTAGAGGGCGAAGTCGCGGTGACTGAGCGGCGATCCGCTGCGAGCGCTCACGGCCGCGGCGCGTTATGCGGCTTCGGGGGCGCCGGCCGGTTCCTCTGTGGTGCCGAACTCGACCTCGATGCGGCCGATCCGCGAGCCGTCGACCTCGAGCACCTCGAGGCGCAGCCCGTCCACCGCGACCTCGTCGCCGACCTCCGGCTGACGGCCGAGCTCACCGAACACGAGGCCGGCCATCGTGTGGTAGTCGCCCTTCTCGAGCGACGTCTCGAACTCCTCGTTGAAGTCGTCGATCGTGTAGGTGCCGTCGATGCGGATCCGCTTCTCGTCGACCCGCTCGACCGACGTGTCGGGGAGGTCGAACTCGTCCTCGATCTCGCCGACGATCTCCTCGAGGATGTCCTCGAGCGTCACGATCCCCTCCATCGCGCCGTACTCGTCGACGACGATCGCCATGTGCTGCTTCTCGCGCCGGAAGTCGGCGAGGAGGGCGGCGAGGTCCTTCGTCTCCGGCACGACGTAGGCGGGTCGCACGATCTCCTCGAGGTGAACGGACGCGATCCCGTGGTCGTGCATGGACGCGAACAGGTCGCGCACGTGGATGATGCCCACGATCTCGTCGAGCGAGCCGCGATACACCGGGTAGCGCGTGTACGGCGAGTCGAGAATGGTCACGAGCGCCTCCTCAGGGGGCACGTCCACCGAGATCGCAACGACCTCGGGGCGCGGCACCATGACCGCGGAGACCTCCTTCGAGGCGAAGTCGAAGACCTTGTAGAGCATCTCCTCCTCGGCCTCGTGCAGCACGCCGACGTCCTCCGCGGCCGCGACGGAGTGCCTGATGTCCTCGCGTGTGTACGCGATCATCCCGGCCGGCGCCGGCTTGACGCCGAGGAGGCGGAGGACGCCGTTCGCGGACACCTGCAGCACCCACACGAGTGCGTGCCCCACGCGCGCGATCCAGTCGAGCGGGATCGCGAGGGCGATCGCGATCGGCTCCGCCTTCTGGAGCGCGACCGCTTTCGGCACGAGCTCGCCGAGGACGACGGAGAGGTACGTGAGGATCGCGAAGGCGATGAGGAACGCGACCGTGTTCGAGAGCGGAGGCTCCATCAGACCGGAGAGCAGCGGCTCGCCGATGGCGCCGAGGAGGATCGCTGAGACCGTGATCCCGATCTGCACGGTGCTGATGAACCGCACCGGGTCGTCCATGAGCCGGAGCGCCGTCCGCGCCCCGAGCCCGCCGTTCGCCGCTCGCTCCTCGAGGCGGTTCCGGCGCGCGGTGACGAGCGCGTACTCGGCCGCCACGAAGATCGCGTTCGCGAGGACGAGCACGAAGATCACGACGATCCGCAGCGACGTGCTCACTGCGAGCCCCCGCGGGGAACGCTCGCAGCTATGGCCGACCTGAGCGAAAACGCCCCATCAGGGGCGCCGGTACTGGGCGGGTGCTCGTCGTCCACGATCAGGCCGCAGTATAAGAAACCGACCCGTCGCCCTCGTGCCGCGACGCCCTGCCCAACCGCACGAGGCGCTCGGCGTGCGACAGAGACTCCGCGACGGCGAACCGCCTCGCCGCGGGCTTGAGCTCCTCGCCCCAGAGCTCGAGCGAGAGCTCGTAACCGCTGAGCGGCTCGGCGCCGAGAGCTTCCGCGGTCTCGTCCAGCCGGACCCGGTGGTGCTCCTGGAGCTCGCGCGCGCGGCGGGCCGGATCCGCGATCACGGCACCGTGCCCGGGCAGGGCGACATGCGGCGCGAGCGCGATCGTCCGCTCGAGCGCCTCGAGATAGTCGCCGAGCGGATCGGGCCGGCTCGCCGGCCAGAGGCCCACGGTCGGAGAGATGCGCTCGAGCACGTGATCGGCGGCGACGAGGACACCGTCCTTCACGAGACAGAGCTGGCCGTCAGCATGCCCTGCCGCGGCGATGAGCTCCCAGCCGTCGAGCCGCTCGCCGGGCTGCATCAGGATCGGATCGGGCTGGTAGCGGATGAACGGCCGGTACACGGAGCTCTGCCCCACGAGCTCCTCCGTCACGTCGCCCGGCGTCCCGTGCAGCTGGAACCACTCGAGAAGCCGCTCCGACCACGCGGGGTTGCCCCACACGAGCTCGCACTGCGCGTAGTCGAGCGCTCCTTGATACACGGGCGCGCCGGTGAGCTCGTGCAGATCGGCCGCCGCCCCGATGTGATCCGGGTGGAAGTGCGTGATGAAGATGCGCGCCACCCGGCCGCCGGCGCGCTCGAGCTCCTCGCGCCACGTGTCCCTCGCGTCGGGCAGCCCGATGCCGGTGTCGACGAGCGTCCATCCGTCCTCTCCCGGGAGGAGATACGCGTGCACGTGTCCCGGCCGCGTGGGCAGGGGAAGCGTGACCTGCCTGATGCCGTCGGGAAGCGCCCCCACGTGGCAACGCTACAGCCGCATCAGCCCGGTCTCCGGGGAACCAGCGCGCCGAACGAGCGAGCTGGGCGGATGCGAACGTATGTTCTATGCTCCCCGGGATGCGAGTGGAGTACCGGAACGAGCCGTGCAAGTCCGCGCTCAACCCGGTCCGTGGCATGCCCTTCAAGTGGTCGCTCAACCCGTACATGGGGTGCGTCCACCGGTGCACGTTCTGTTACGTCCGGAACTTCGAGCAGCGCGCCGACCGCCCGTCCGACGACCGGTACGGCCGCTCGATCAGGGTGAAGACGAACGTCGCCGAGGTGCTCGCGCGGGAGCTCGGGCGCAAGTCCTGGACGCGCGACGACGTTGCGGTGGGGACCGCGACGGATCCGTACCAGCCGGCCGAGGGGCGCTTTGGGCTCACGCGGGCGTGCCTCGGCGAGCTCGCCAGGGCGTGGACGCCGTTCTCGATCATCACGCGCGGCCCGCTCGTCGTCCGCGATATCGACGTGCTGGTCGAGGCGGCGAAGAAGGTCGACGTGAGCGTGACCTTCTCGCTGCCCACGATCGACGAGGACGTGTGGCGCACGACGGAGCCCGGGACAGCCCCGCCGCGGAGCCGGCTCGAGGCGGTCCGGCGCCTCGCGGAGGCGGGCGTCGACGTCGGAGTCGGGCTCGCGCCGGTCCTCCCCGGTCTCTCGGACCGGCCCGGCCAGCTCGAGGAGGTGGTGCGCGCAGCCAAGGCAGCGGGCGCGAGGGGCGTCTGGGCGGCGCCGGTGCATCTGCGCCCCGGCGTGCGCGAGCACTTCCTGTCCGCGCTCGAGCGCGACTGGCCCGAGCTCGTGGGGCACTACGAAGAGCTCTTCGCCGAACGGGCCTACCTCCCCACGGCCGTCGCGACGCCGATCCGCGAGCGCGTGCGGGCGGCGGCGCGGGCCGCGCCGCTCCCGGAGCGCTACCGGCGAACGGAGCGCGCACGGAAGGACGAGCCCGCACAGCTGACGCTCGCCGTTTGAGGCGCCTCGGAGCAGTTACCCCTTTTCGGTAGGGAGGATCTGGCCGGACCGCCTCGTAGACTGGCCGCGTGGCCGAAGAGATCACGTGCCTGATCGCAGACGACCACGAGGTCGTTCGCGAAGGCCTTCGCCTGGCGCTCTCGCGCTCGCCGCACATTCGAGTGATCGGTGAGGCGACCGACGGCAAGTCCGCCGTGACGCTGACCGAGCGCCGGCGCCCGGACGTCGTGATCATGGATCTGCGGATGCCGGACATGGACGGCCTCGAGGCGACCGAGGAGATCCTGTCCAAGAGCCCCGGTACGGCTGTCCTCATATTCACCGCGTACGGGGAGCGCTCGCTCATGCAGCGCGGCCTCGAGTCCGGTGCGCGCGGCTACATCCTCAAGGAGACGCCGCACGAGACGCTCATCCGCGCGGTAGAGAAGGTGGCCGCGGGCGATACGTTCGTCGACCCGGCGCTCATGGCCGAGTTCATCGCCGGCAAGGGCCAGATGGAGGTGCTCACGCCGCGCGAGCGCGAGATCCTCCAGCTCCTCGCGGACGGCATGTCGAACGTCGACGTCGCGGCGAAGCTCTTCATCAGCCAGGAGACCGTGAAGAGCCACGTCCGCCACATCCTCGCGAAGCTCGAGGCCGATACGCGCACGCAGGCGGTCGCCATCGCGCTCCGCGAGGCGATGATCGATTGACCCAGGATCCCGAGCGGGCACTCGTCGCCGAGCGGATCCTCGCCGAGCAGGAGGAGCGGCGGCGCCTCGCAGAGCTCATCCACGACGGCCCCGTCCAGCACGTCGCCGCGATCACGCAGATCGTCGATGCGGCACTGGAGTCGGTCCGCAGCGGCGACCGCACAGCAGGCCGCGGAGCTCCTCGCCCGCGGGCTCCAGCTGACGCGCGAGGCCGGGCAGGACCTGCGCGCGCTGTGCGAGGACCTCGAGCCGCGTGCGCTCCGCGAGCTCGGGTTCGCCTCGGCCGTCGAGGCTCTGGGTCGGCGCGTCTCCGCCCGCCGCGGCGTCGAGGTCGTCCTCGACGTCGACCACGGAGACAGCCTGGGCGAGCATGCCCAGACCGGTCTCTTCCAGATCGTGCGGGACGCCGTCGAGCAGGCCGTGCGGCGCGGGGCCCTGAGCCGCATCGAGGTCTCGCTGCACGGTCTCGACACCGGAGGCATCTTGCTCGCAGTGGCCGATGACGGGCCGCCCGAGCGCAGGAGCGCGGTGCTCGAACTGCTCGCCGACCGCGCTGCGTCGCTCGGCGGCCGCTTCGCCTCGGAGGCGCGCTGGCCGCGCGGCTCGGCGATCCGCGTCGAGCTCCCGCCCTCGTCGGCCCGGCGGTAGCATCCCGAGCCGTGTCAGCGCTGACGAACGGCTCCCGCGGATACCTCCTCTTCGTGTGGTCGCCCGCCGGCTACCGCCTCGTCGAGCAGCAGGGCGAGCCACCACTCGTCGGCTCCGAGGTCGAGGACGGGGAGCGCCGCTACCGCGTCGCGAAGATCGCGGCGTCGCCGCTTCCCGGCGACGGGCGACCCTGCCTGTACCTCCTGCCGTCCTGAGGCGTCGGCCGGACGAGCGTCGTTCTACTCGAGCGGCTCGTTCTGGACGTTGTGCTCGAGCGCGTACGTGTCGACGAGCGGATTGATCTTCGCCGGGTCCGGGAAGGCGTAGTTGATCTCGACGAACGCGTTCCACTTGTCCGGTAGCGCGTCCTCGGGGAAGATCGCCTCGACCGGGCACTCCGGCTCGCAGGCGCCGCAGTCGATGCACTCCTCCGGGTCGATGATGAGCATCCGGTCGAAGACGTGGATGCAGTCGACCGGGCAGACGTCGACGCAGGAGAGGTCTTTGATGTCGATGCACGGCTCGGCGATGATGTACGTCACGCTGGCGAGTCTACCGAGCGGATTGGCGGCTTCTCGCCGTGTGCGGAGGCGCGAATCAGGTGACGTCGATCAGCTCGTCGACGAGCTCCCCGGCACGCTCGACGAGTGCCGATTTCGACGATCACCTGATCGAAACCGGCGGTGTGTGCGCGCTGGAGCCCGGCCTTGTCCGTGTGGTTCGTGAACCCCACGATCGGGATGTCCGGCCAGGCGTCGACGACCTCGTCCGGCTCGACGCGCGCGATGTCCGCGATCACGAGATCGGGTGTCGAAACGCTGTCGCTCGTGACGAGCTTGTGCGTCGGGAAGCAGCCCCTCGAGCTTCCCCCGGAAGAACAAGTCGACCCCAGCCAGCAGGATCGTCGCCATCGAGGGCGACACTAGCACTCTCCGCGGATGACGAAAATCGTTCCCGCACATGCGTGAACGCGGCCTCGAATCAGGCCTCGAGCTGATCCGACGAGGCGCCTACTTCGAGGCGCACGAGGACCTCGAGGACGAGTGGCGGGAGGCGTCGCCCGAGGAGCGCGACTTCCTCCAGGGGCTGATCCACGTCGCTGTCGCCTGGCTCCACGCCGAGCGCGGCAACCGGCCCGGCTGCGAGCGTCAGCTCGGCAAGGCGAGGCGGCGGCTCGAGCCGTACGCGCCCGCGCATCGCGGCGTCGACGTCGCGAGCGTGCTCGGCCAGGTCGACGCGGCGACCGAGCGAGTAGACAGCGGAGACCTCGGGCTGGAGCCGGTCGTCGTCTAGAACGCGGGCTCGATGCCGAGCCACTCGAGGAAGCGGTTCAGGTACACGCGCAGGACGTAGAAGCGCTCGAAGAAGAGGAGCAGCCCGAGCGCGACCATGATCGCTCCCCCGACGACCTGGATCGCGCGGTAATGGTCGCGCAGCCAGCGGAACGCGCCCATGGCCCGCGTGAAGAGCGCGCCGACGAGCACGAACGGGACGGCGAGACCGAGTGAGTAGACGCCGAGGAGGAGGCCGCCCTCGAAGGCCGTTTCCGACGAGCCCGCGAGCACGAGGATCCCGGCGAGGACCGGTCCGATGCAGGGCGCCGCGCAGACCGCGAACGCGCCGCCGAGGAGCACGCGCGAGCCGCGACTCCGCGCCCCTTGCAACAGCCCCGCGCCGACGAGCCGCTCCGGCCACGGCAGGAGCCCCATGAACGCGAGCCCGAAGACGACGAGCACGAACCCTGCGACCTTCTCCAGCAGGAACTGGTCGTTGAAGAGCCGGCCGCCGACCAGCGCCGCCCCGACGCCGAGCGCGACGAAGAAGATCGTGAACCCGAGGACGAACGGCAAGCTGGCCGTGACGACGCGCCGCGCCGTCCCGGGCTTCCCGAGCTCCGTCGCGTCGATCGCGGAGATCGCCGACAGGTACCCGGGGACGAGCGGGAGAACGCACGGTGCGAGGAAGGAGACGAAGCCGGCGAGGAAGGCGACCGGGATGGAGCCGAGGTCCACGTCAGCCGTCGAAGCGGGCGAGCTCCTCGTCGACGCGCCGCTCGAGGCCCTCGTCGAGCGGGGGCGGCTCGTCCTCGGGCGCCCGCCTTCGGCTCCACTCGCGCACGAGCAGCGCGACGACGACGACACCGCCGACCACAGCCGCGAGGGGGATCAGCCACGCGAGCAGGCCGAACCCGCGCTTGCTCGGCGTCGCGAGCACTCCCGGCCCGAACTCGGCGACGAGCGAGTCCTTGATCTGCTGCTCGCTGTCACCCGCTGCGATGCGCTCGCGGATGAACAGCTTCATGCGCTCAGCGACCGGGGCGTTCGACTGGTCGAGCGTCGTCTCGCAGACCGGGCAGACGAGCTCGGCCTCGAGGTCGGCGGCGTTCGGTGGGTCGGCGGCGCCGGCGGTGGGCGCAGCGACGAGAAGGAGAGCGACGCCGAGAACCGCCACGACGCGGCTCACGACTCGAGCGCGCGATCGGTCGCGGCGCGCAGTCGAGCGCGATCCTCGTCCGAGTTCACGGCGCCCACGAACGACTCGACCACGCGCCCCTGGCGATCGATGACGAACGTCTCCGGGAAGCCGGTCACGCCCCAGCTCGTCAGCGTCGAGCCTTCGCCGTCGAAGACGAGCGGGAAGGTGAGGTCGAAGCGGTCAGCGAAGGCGCGCGCGTCGCGCCGGAAGTCCTTCGCGTCGACGCCGACCACGACGAGGCCGTCGGCCCGGTTCTCCTTCCACACCTCCTCGAGATGCGGCGCCTCCTCCTTGCACGGGATGCACCACGACGCCCAGAAGTTCAGGACGACGGCCTTTCCGCGCAGCGACGACAGCGCGAGGTCGCCGTCGGCGTCGAGCCGCTCGAGCGTGAACTCGGGCGCCGGTGGACGCTCGCCCTTCGCGGTCGCCGAGGCGATCGCCCCGCCCTCGTCGTCGAAGAGCTTCCAGAGCAGAAGTGCGAAGAGCAGGACGACGAGCCCGATGGCCGCACCCTGCGCGACCCGGAGCAGGCGACTGCTCACGTCAGCGGGAGACGATGAACACGGGCGTGCCCACTTCCACCTGCCCGAAGAGCCACTCGGCGTCGGAGATACGCATGCGGACGCAGCCGTGCGAGGCCGAGTAGCCGATCGATGCCGCATCCGGCGTCCCGTGGATCCCCACGTACGGCGCAGAGATCCCCATCCAGCGCGTGCCGAGCGGGTTGCCTGGCCCGGGCGGGACGGGGTCCGACTCCGCAGCCCAGTCGGACGGCGGCGGGTACCACCACGGGTTGCGCTGCATGTTCGTGATCTCGTAGTTGCCGGTCGGCGTCGGGTAGGACGACTGCCCCGTGGCGATCCCGAACCGGCGGATCAGCTTCTTCTTCGAGAAGAGCATGAGCCGCTTCGACTCGCGGAGGATCACGATCGCGGTCGAGATCTTCACGGTCTTCACCGTCGGCTTCGTGACGTCGAAGTCGAGCGGGATCGGATCGCGCATGTGCGTCGCGAGCGAGATCCGGACCGCGAGGCCCGTGCGGTTCGACCGCAGCTTGCGCCCGTCCTGCGCCTCGACGAACCGCGGCCTGGTGCCCTTGAGCTGGATGCCCGCGTCGACCGCCGGGCGGTCGAACCTCGAAGCGAGCTTCTCGACGTAGCGGCGGAGCTTCACGCGTGAGACCTCGACGTCGAGCGGGATCTGCACGCCTGCCCGCGCGCTGCGGGCCCGGCGGATCGCCTTCTCGATCTTGGCGGTCGCCCCGAGCTCCCGCGGCGCGACGCGGATCCGCTGCCCGGGCCCGACCACGAGCTGGAGCGGCCTCTCGAACGACTTGCGGACGAGATCGGTGGCCGTCCGCGGCGTCAGCCAGCCGACCGCGAGGCCGCCCACGATCACACCCGGCTCGATCAGCTGCGGCTTCGGGTCGGGCTCGTCCGGCGGGGGCTGCGGCGTCGTGTCGGTCGGCGGTGGCGACGTCGTGGTCGGAGGCTCGGTCGTCGTCTGGGCGCTCGTCGACGACGACGCGATCGCGAACCCGGACGCGAAGCCGAGCAGCGCGCACACCGCGAGCAGGCCAGCGGCGACGAGAAGAGTCCCTCGTTTCACGCTGGAAGTGTAGAGACGAACATTGCTGGATTGTTCACGACAACGGCATCGACTCCTACGCCGCCGAGCCGTTCCATGTCACGCGGGTCGTCGACCGTCCACGCGACGACGGGGACGCCGCGTGCGTGCGCCCAGCGTACGAGCGCCGGGCCGACGAGCGTGTGGTGCAGCACGAGAGTCGAAGCGCCCGAGCGTCCGAGGAGCAAACGGGCGACGAGCGGCATGAGGGGCCGAAGAACGTGGAGACCGATCCGGATCGGGCGCCCCGACCCACGCCGCTTCGAGATGCTGTACTTGTCCTCCGGGAACGAGACGCCCGTGCGGAGGCCGGGCTCGGCTCGCCTGATCCGGCGGAGTGCGCTCCAGTGGAACGTCGTCACGAGCGTCCGCTCGACGAGCGCGAAGCGGCGAAGCGCCGCGACGAGGTCCTCGGCCGCCGTCAGCTCCTTCAGGTCGATGTGGACTCCGACGCGCGGTGCTTCCTCGACGAAGTACCGAAGTGCCTCGTCGAGCGTCGGCAGGTCGGGCGCAACCTCGCGCGCCTCCGCCAGCGTCAGGCCGAGCAGGGTGCCCGGGGTCGCTCCGTGACTCACCTCGTCCAGATCGTGCGAGTGCGCCACGACGAGCTCGCCGCCCGAGAGCCCCAGGACGTCGAACTCGACGAGGTCGACGCCGGCGGCGACCGCTGCCCGGAACGCGGGCAGCGTGTTCTCGGGCGCGACCGCAGGAGCCCCGCGGTGTCCGATCACGAGCGGCGTCCCGCCGCGGTGCTCGAGAGCGAGCATCGCTACGGCCTCGTCGGCAGGAAGTCCTCGTCGAGCCGGCCGCCGCGAGCCGCGAACGAGATGATCATCCGGTCGGTCACCCACTCGACGGGAGCGCGGTCGTCGGTCCACGCTCGTCCGGAGGGAGGCAGCGGTCGAGCTTGCCGGGCGAGCAGCTCGCGCAGCGGCGCGAGGTCGGCCGGCCCCGACCCGAGCCGCCGCCGAAGCTCGGCGGCCTCGAGCGGCGCCGCGAGCCCGAGCACGATCGTGTTGAACCGCAGAACGGGCCACTCGAGAACCTGCGGCACCTCGGCGCCGAGCGTGGTCCCGATCGCCTCGACCAGACGGCGGTCGTCGGGCACGGCGGCCACGTTGAGCGCCACGATCCCGCCCGGCGCCAGGCGCGCGCGCACGAGCTCGAAGAACTCGCGTGTCGCCAGGTAGAAGGGGACGTACGGCTGGTGGTACGCGTCGACGACGATCAGGTCGTAGCGCTCGTCGGTCGAGCGCAGGAACGGCCGCGCGTCGGCGTCGTGGACGGTGAGCCGCGGGTTGTCCTCGAGCCCGAAGTAGCGCCGCCCGACGCGGCTGACCGCGGGGTCGAGCTCGACGCCGTCGATCTCCGCGTTCGGGTAGTAGACGCCGAGCGCGCGCGCAGTCGTTCCCGCCGCGTTGCCGAGGATCGCGACCCGCTCGACCTCGCGCCCGAGGAGCGGCGGCAACGCGAGGAACGCGTCCCAGACTCCGCCGGTGAGGACGGACCTCTCGCGCCAGACCGAGTGCACGGCGATGCCCTCGTTCAGGTAGAGGAGACGCCGGCCGTCGTCCTCCTCCACGACCTGGATGTACTGGTGGTACGAGGTCTCCTCGTGCAGCAGGCCCTCCTTGCCCTTGACGGCGCCCGGCGGGATCGCGACGAGCCCGACGAGCAGGGCGGCGACGACCAGATACCTCGCCCCGAGGAGGAAGCAGGACGAGGCGGCAAGCAGGGCGGCGACGACGAGAAACGTCCGCTGCGTCCCGATGGCGGGAATCAGCACGAGCGCCGGGAGAAACGTCCCGAGCAGCGAGCCCGCGGTCGAGAGCGCGTAGAGCCTCCCCGCGACGGCGCCCGCGGTCGCGATGCTCGCAACGGCGAGCCGGATCGCGAACGGCGACACCATGCCGAGCAGCACCACCGGCGGTGCGCACAAGAGCAGCACGGCGAGGAAGCTGCCGACGACCGCCCCTGCGGAGGTCTCGTCGAGCCCCTCGACCGTCACGTCGAGGAGCGGCTTCGAGATGAAGGGAATCGCCGCCACGAAGACGGCGGAGGCGAGGACGATGTAGCCGAGCAGCACGGGCTCGGGCCGCCGATCGGCGAGGCGGCCGCCGAGCCAGTACCCGAGCGCGAGCGCGGCGAGGACGATCCCGATGAGGTTCGCCCACACGATCGTCGAGGACCCGAAGTACGGGGCGAGGAGGCGTGACGCCGTGATCTCGGTCGCGAGCGCTCCGATCCCCGCGCCGAACACGAGCGCACCGAGCGCCCGCGTGTCGTGCGTCCCCTCCACCACGGCTGGCTGCTCGATCGCGGTCAGAGCCCGAAGACGCGCTCGATCTCGCCGAGAGTCTGCGAGGCGAGGAACACGGCGGCGGCGAACGCCAGCGCGAGCACGACCCAGAAGCGAAGACTCGCCCACCGCTGCTCGCGATGGCGTTGCTCGCGCGCGCGTCGCCGGGCCCGATGGACGCGGTAGGCACGGCTCACAGCCTCCGGGTCGAGCGGGACGTCCTCCTCACGTGTCGCTTGCTGGGTGACCTTCGCCACCGGGAAAGTGTAGGACGGGAAAGCACGCCGGGTAGCGGGATGACGTAAGTCGTGACCCGCGCCTCGCCAGGCAATAGTGTTCGCTCCATGGATCCCGGCCAGGGACGCAGCGGGCGCCCGCGACTTCAGCTCGGAGCGGGTGGCGCGCTCGGCTGGAGCGGCCGGATGACGTTCCTCTTCGGGCTCCTTCTCTCCCTCTCCGCGCTCACCGGCTGGTACACAGGCGAAGGCGAGGGTACGACCGTCTCGGTCATCGGCTGGCACACCGGCACGATCGGCAAGGTCGTCTTCTTCCTCGGCCTCCTGGCCGTGCTCATGGTCGTGCTGCGGGAGTTCGGGATCGAGTTGCCGCCCGCGATCCCGGAGAGCCTCGTCGCGATCGGGATCGGCTCGATCGCGACCGTGCTCGTCCTCGTACGCCTGATATCGATCCCGGACACCTTCTTCTTCGCGAGCCGCGGGGTCGGGATCTGGATCAGCCTCGTGTGTGCCATCGGGCTCATCGTCTCCGGCCTGCTCGAGGCCTCGGAAGAGCTCTAGCTCGCGGCGCGTCAGGGCTGGGTCACGGTGACCGTGACCGTGCGCGCGGGCGGGTCCTGCGGCAGCGGCGTCAGGGTCCGCACGGACGTGGTGACTCCCCCCGGCTCGGGCGCGTCGTCGAGCGCCTGTCCGAACGCGATCCCGACGAGAAACACGAGCAGCAGAGCTCCCGCGAGCAGCAACCAGCGCACGATGTTGCGGCGCGGCCGTCGATGACGCCTACTCGGGCGTTCGAGAGTGCTCATGGCTCGTAGTCCTGTGCCCCGCGCGAGTAGACGTGGAACGCCGCGCCCTCGACGAGCGAGAGCGTCCGCGGCCATCCGGGGGCGGCCGCCCGCTCCGAGACGACCGCACGCGCCCACGCATCCGACGTGCCGTACTCCGTCGCCAGCTCACGAAGCGTGTAGCGGGCGCCGATGCGACGCCGCAGCTCGTCCGACACGACCTCGAACTGCAGCCAGAGCAACTCCCCGCGCCGGGGGTCTCTCGCCTCGTGCTCGAGTCGTCTGTATGCGTCCTGCCAGTCGCGGCGGGCGCTCTCCACGTCCACGGCCATAGAGGCGGGAGCCTATGCGCTTCGCGAGGGGCGGTCGGCGCAGCAACACGCGTCGGCCGGCCACAGCGGCTCCACCTCCGCGAGGATGCGCTCGCCGAGCTCGTAGCCGGGTCGCGCGAGGGCGAAAGCGGCGTGGGCGTGAAGGCACTTGAGGTTCCCCGGCGAGCGCGAGCCGCCGATGCCGTGGTCGAGCGAGGCGCCGTCGTCCCGCCCGGTTCGGCCGGCCGCCAGCTCGCGGCGGACGTCGCGCTGCTCCTCCGTCGCCCGCTCGAGAGACGTGGTGAGCGCCTCGTCCTCTCGGACCGCGTCGCTCCAGCGCTCGACCCCGCCGGCCGCCTCGATCCGCGCGATCGCCGCGACGAGGCAAGGGCACGTGAGGTAGTACGTCGTCGGGAACGGCTCGCCGTCCTCGCCGTACGGCTCCTGCTCGGTGACGGCCGGAGCGCCGTGCGGGCAGCGGACGGCTACGCGCCGGAACGCACGCGGCGCGCGCCCGAGCTGGCGTTCGACGGCGGCGCGGTCATCCATCGCCCCTGAGGGTACGCGCGTGCGCCTTGCGCCAGTCCGGGATGCCCTTGACGATGAACAGCTGCTCGCCCGGACGGATGTAGCCGATGCGTCGTGCCTCCCGGCGCGTTGCCTCCTCGCTCGTCGAGAACGAGAGGCGCTGCTCGAGCCGGGTCTTCTCGGCGCGTAGCGAGTCGACCTCCGCGCGGGAGTCGGCGAGCTCCTTGCGGGTCTCGAAGTACGACGAGAGCGGCTGGTAGTAGAGGTACGCGGCGACGCCGAGGGCGGCGACGAGGAAGAGCACGCGGACGCGCCGCGGGCGCCCCACCCGGCGGGTGACTCGACGCCCGCTGCGTCGACCGTCCTTGGCACGCTTCGCCACGCGCCTACCTTCACGGCCGGCGCGCCAACCCCTCCCCGGACCCGAGCTAGGCCGTCTCGACCTTGATCACGTTCGTCGAGCCCGGGATGTTCACGGCCGTGCCCGCAGTGAGCACGATGCGATCGCCCGCCTCGACGATGCCAGCGGCGCGCGCGGCCTCGATCGACTGACGCCAGAGATCCTCCACGTCGCTCGACTCCGGGATCTCGATCGGCGTGACTCCCCACTCGATCGCCATGTGCTGGAGCGAGACGCCGACGTGCGTCAGGGCGACGATCGGGCGTCGCGGCCGGAGCCGGGCGACCGCCGAGGCCGTGCGCCCGGTGAAGGTCGGGACGAGGATGGCCTTGGCCCCGAGCGCTTCCGCGAGATCGCAGGCTGCATTCGACATCGCCCGTCCCACGGTCGGCTCGTCGGCCGCGCTCGGCAGCTGATGCCGGTACCCGAGGCTGGGCTCGACCGCTCGGGAGATGCGCGCCATCGTCTCGACCGCCTCGACCGGGTACTGGCCGATCGCCGTCTCCGCGGACAGCATCACCGCGGACGTGCCGTCGAGGATCGCGTTCGCGACGTCGGAAGCCTCTGCCCGGGTCGGCTCGGGCCTCCCCACCATCGTCTCGAGCATCTGGGTCGCGGTGATCGCCGGCTTCCCGTGGTCGAGGGCGGCGAGGATGATCCGCTTCTGGAGGAGCGGCACCTCGGCGACGCCGATCTCGACGCCGAGGTCGCCACGCGCGATCATGACTGCGTCGGCCTCGTCGAGGATCTCGTCGAGCACTGGGACGGCCTCCTTGAGCTCGATCTTCGCGATCACCCAGGCCTGCGAGCCGGCCTCCTCGAGCTTGGCTCGGAGCGCGGCGACGTCGGCGCGCGAGCGCACGAACGACTGCGCCACGTAGTCGACGCCGAGGCCGAGCGCGAATTCGAGGTCCGCGAGGTCCTTCGGCGTGAGCGACGGGACGGGCAGCTGGACGCCGGGGACGTTCACGCCCTTGTGCTCCTCGATGAAGCCGCCCGTGACGACCTCGCAGCGCGCGCGGCCGCCCTCGACCTCCTCCACGCGAAGGCGCACGAGCCCGTCCGCGATGAGCACGTCCTGGCCGGGCCGGAGCACGGAGCCGAGCACGGCCGGCGCGACCGGCAGGTCGCCGTCGCGAGCCTCGTTCTCGCCGGCCACGACGATGGCGTCGCCGGGCTTGACCACGACCGGCTGGTCGAGGTCCCCGACCCTCACCTTCGGGCCCTGGAGATCGGCGATCAGGGCAAGCGGACGGCCGGCGGTCTCCTGAGCGGCGCGGATGAGCTCTGCGCGCTTGCCGTGGTCGTCGTGCGTGCCGTGCGAGAAGTTGAGGCGCGCGCCGTCCATCCCGGCCGCGATCAGGCGTCCGAGAACGTCCTCACCGGCCGAGGCGGGCCCGATCGTCGCGACGATCTTCGTTCTCCGGGGAGACGAGGGCATGCGGGTCAGGCTAGTGGATCGCCCGGGCTAGCGTTTCGCCCGCGGGAACGCCGCCCAACCCGGGTACTGGGCGTCTGCACCGAGCTCTTCCTGGATCCTCAGAAGCTGGTTGTACTTCGCGACACGGTCCGAGCGTGACGGTGCTCCGGTCTTGATCTGACCCGCGTTCACGGCCACCGCGATGTCCGCGATCGTCGAGTCCTCGGTCTCGCCGGAGCGGTGCGAGATGACCGTCGCGTAGCCCGCACGCCGCGCCACGTCGATCGTGTCGAGCGACTCGGTCAGCGTGCCGATCTGGTTGACCTTCACGAGGATCGCGTTCGCCACGCCCTCCGCGATGCCGCGCCCGAGAAACGCCGCGTTCGTGACGAAGAGGTCGTCGCCGACGAGCTGGGCACGGTCTCCGAGCGCGTCCGTGAGCGCCTTCCAGTCCGTCCAGCCGTCCTCGTCGAGCCCGTCCTCGATCGACAGGACCGGGTACGAGTCGACCAGCGACGAGTAGAACGAGACCATCTCTTCCGGCGCGAGCGTTCGGCCCTCGCCCTCCAACACGTACGCGCCGTCGCGATAGAGCTCGCTCGCCGCCGGGTCGAGGGCGATCCCGACGACGTCGCTGTGATCCGCCCGCTCGGCGGCTTCGAGGATCGCCTCGATCGCCTGCTCGCGACGACTCGAGGTCGGGCGCGAACCCGCCCTCGTCGCCCACGCCGGTCGCGAGCCCGCGCTCGTGCAGGACGGACCTCAGGTGGTGGAACACCTCGGCTCCGATGCGCAGCGCCTCGGAGAACGACTCGGCGCCGGCCGGGACGACCATGAACTCCTGGAGGTCGAGGCGGTTCTGGGCGTGCGCGCCGCCGTTGATCACGTTCAGCATCGGCACGGGGAGCGCCTTCCCGGCGTCGCCGCCGATCCAGCGAAAGAGCGAGACGCCGTTGTGCGCCGCCGCTGCCTTCGACACGGCGAGCGAGCAGCCGAGGATCGCGTTCGCACCGAGGCGGCTCTTGTTCGGCGTGCCGTCCAGCTCGATGAGGACGCGGTCGAGCTCGCGCTGGCCCTCGGCATCGAGCCCCGTGACCGCATCGGCGATCTCGCTGTTCACGTTGCCGACCGCCTTCAGCACGCCCTTGCCGAGGAAGCGACTCGGGTCTCCGTCCCGGAGCTCGACGGCCTCGTGCTCGCCCGTGGACGCGCCCGACGGGACAGCCGCCCGCCCGAGCGCGCCCGACTCGAGAGTCACCTCGACCTCGACCGTCGGATTGCCGCGGGAGTCGAGGATCTCGCGTGCGTGGACGCGCGTGATCGCGGACGAGCTCATCGCGCGGCCTCCTTCGCCCGGTCGAAGTAGCGATCCTGCTCGGCGAGCGGCAGCTCCGCGAACGCGTGCCCCTCGCCGGCTGCGAGCCTCTCCGCCTCCTCCACGCGACCGACGAAGCGCCGGACCGTGCCGCGAAGCGCAAGCTCGGGATCGACGTTGAGGTGCCTCGCGAGGTTGACGGTCGCGAAGAGAACGTCGCCGACCTCGTCGAAGACGCGTTCGTCCGCCTCCGTCTCGGGAGCCGGGTCGCCCGCGTCGGCGACCGCGACCCGGAGCTCCTCGATCTCGTCCGCGAGCTCGGCGAAGACGCTCCCCGCGGCCGGGTAGTCGAACCCGACCGTCGCGGCGCGCCTTCCCGCCTTGCGGGCGTACAGGAGCGCGGGGAGCGTCTCGGGCAGCTGGTGGAAGGTGCCTTCCCGTCCCTCCTGCTCCGACTTGATCTCCTCCCAGCGCTCGCGCACGCGTCCCGCCGTGCGAGCCTCGGCGTCGCCGAAGACGTGCGGGTGCCGGCGCACGAGCTTCTCGTGGGCCGCGCGCGCGACCTGCTCGAGGTCGCCTTCTCCCTGCTCCTCGAGGAGGAGCGAGAGGAAGTAGACCTGGAAGAGGAGATCGCCGAGCTCGTCGAGGAGCTTCGCCGGGTCGTCGCCGTGAGCGGCGTCGGCGACCTCGTACGCCTCCTCGACGGTGTGCGGCACGATCGTGCGCGCAGTCTGCTCGCGGTCCCAGGGGCAGTCCTGGCGAAGTCGCCTGGTCAGCTCCTGGAGGTCGAGAAGCGCCTCCGAGAGGGGCATCGGGAGGACGTTACTCGGTAACGGTCTGCGTGTCTTCGGGTAGCTCGGGAGGAGCGAATCCCGTGGCGTAGCTGACCTTGCCGTCGTACTCGGCCTGCAGATCCTCGACCCACTTGGTCATCGTCTCGCTCTTCCTCGCCTGGAGGAGGGTCGCCTTGACCGAGGCCTTGACGTCCTCGAAGGACGACGCCGGCTTGATGTCGGCGAGTGCCTGGATGACGTGGTAGCCGAACTGCGTGCGCACGGGACGCGAGATCTCGTCCGTCTTCAGCTGGAACACGACCTTGTCGAACTCCGGAACGCTCTGGCCGCGGTTCGCGGTGTACTTGCCGCCGGTCGCGGCAGAGGCGGTATCGGCCGAATGCTCCTTGGCGAGCGCCGCAAAGTCCGCGCCGTCCTGCAACTGCGCGTAGATCTGATCGGCCTCGGCCTTGCTCTTCGCGTAGTCGACCTCGCCGTTCGCCTTCTTCTCCGCGATCAGGATGTGCCGCGTCTCGCGCGACTCCGGCTGGCCGCCGTACTGCTCCCGGTTCTCCGTGAACGCCTGCAGCGCCTCGGAGTCCGTCACCTTCACGTCCTTCGTGACGGCCTCGAAGATCTTGTCGGAGAGGACCGCGACGCGGAGGGTCTCCCTGGAAGGCCTCGTCGCTCAGGCCCTGCGCCTCGAGCTCCTGCTCCAGCTTCTTCGCGTCGCCGTCGAAGCGGTCCTTCACGAGCTTCTCGCGCGTCTCCTCGATGTCCGCGTCCGTGATCTCGACGCCGAAGTCCTCGGCGGCCTTCTCGAACTGGGTGCGCTGGACGAGGAACGCGACGTACTGCTGCTGGATGCTCTGGTACTCGGGCGTACCGACCTTCGGGAACTCGCGCTTCTGCGCCTTGTAGCTCGCCTTCGCCTGCTCCATGAGCGCGTCGAGCTCGGTGCTCGCGATCTCGGTCCCGTCGACCACGGCGACGGCGTTCTCCGGAACGTCCTCGGAGCCTCCGCACCCGGCCGCGACGAGCCCGAGGGCAGCCACGACGGACGCGAGCATGACGAGTGAGCGCTTCATGAGCCTGTCCCTTATAGCCGAGGAGGTGTTAGGCGGGCGTTGCGGATGGTTCGCGGTCCGTGGCGTGTCGGTTCGGGCGAAAAAAGGGCCGCTTCAAGCGGCCACGCGGGCGCGGACTATAGCATCGGGCAGCTCCAGCGCCCCCTCCAGATCCTCGACGCGGAGAGTGACCTCGCGCTTCTGCGTGCTGTAGATCGCGGTCGGTATCGCCGAGCGCAGCGCCTGGTAGCTCGGCCGAGCCGAGCGCGAGTGGGCCGATCGTCGCGCGGCCCCCGCGATAGACGAGATAGTCGGCTCCGAGCCGGGCCAGTTTCAGCTTCGCCTCCTGGATCGCGAAGAGGTTCGCCACCGGCTCGGGCAGCGGGCCGTAGCGATCCTCGGTCGCCTGGACGAGCTCGCGGAGCTCGTCGTCGTCTTCGGCCAGGGCGATGCGCCGGTGCAGGTCGATCTTGAGCGCTTCGGCTGCGACGTACGACGCGGGCACGTATGCGTCCACCCGCGCATCCACGCGCACGGGCCGCGCTGCGACGCGCCGCTGGCCCGAGAGCTCGGCGACTGCCTCGTTCAGCATCTCGACGTAGAGCTCGAACCCGAGCGCGGCGACGTGCCCCGACTGCTCGGGCCCGAGGAGGTCGCCGGCGCCGCGGATCTCGAGATCGCGCATCGCGATCTGGAACCCGGCGCCGAGCTCCGTGTGGTCGGCGAGGGTCGCGAGTCGCGCCCGCGCCTCCGGGGTGAGCTCCCGCGCGTCGGGATAGAAGAGATACGCGTACGCGAGGACGTCCGAGCGGCCCACGCGCCCGCGGATCTGATACAGCTGGGCGAGCCCGAGCATGTCCGCCCGCTCGACGACGAGCGTGTTCGCCTGCGGGATGTCGATGCCGGACTCGATGATCGTCGTCGAGACGAGCACGTCGGCATCGCCGGCGAGGAAGGCGTGCATGCGCTCCTCGAGCTCCCGCTCCGACATCTGGCCGTGGGCGACGAGGAAGCGCAGATCGGGCAGCTCCTGCTCGAGCTTCCTGGCCGCCTCGTCGATCGTCTCGACACGGTTGTGCAGGTAGAACGACTGCCCGCCGCGAGCATGCTCGCGCTCGAGCGCCGCGTGCACGAGTTTCTCGTCGAGCTCGCCGACTGTCGTTCGCACCGGCTGCCTGCCCTGCGGCGGCGTATCGATGATCGAGATGTCGCGGAGGCCCGACAGCGACATATGGAGCGTGCGCGGGATCGGCGTCGCGGAGAGCGCGAGCACGTCGACCTCGAGCCGGAGCGAGCGGAGGAGCTCCTTCTGCGCGACTCCGAAGCGCTGCTCCTCGTCGAGCACGACGAGCCCGAGGTTCTTCGGCACGACGTCCCGCGAGAGGACGCGGTGGGTCCCCACGAGCACGTCGACCTTCCCCTCCTGGAACTCCTGCGAGGATCCGCTTCTGATCGGCGCGGGAGCGAAAGCGCGAGACCATCTCGACCTTGACCGGGAAGTCCCGGTAGCGCTCGCGGAAGGTGTTCCAGTGCTGCTCGGCGAGGATCGTCGTCGGGCAGAGCACGAGCGTCTGCTTTCCGTTGAGCGCCGCGATGAAGGCCGCCCGTACCGCGACCTCCGTCTTTCCGAAGCCGACGTCGCCGCAGACCAGCCGGTCCATCGGGCGAGGCGACTCGAGATCCTCCTTCACCGCCTCGATGGCGACGAGCTGGTCGTCGGTCTCGCGGTACGGGAACTCTGCCTCGAGCCGCTCGAGCCAGTCCCCGCCGACCTCGAACGCATGGCCCGGCGCCTGCTGGCGCTGGGCATAGAGCGCCAGGAGCTCACCCGCGAGCTCGCGAACCGAGGCGCGTGCCCGACTCTTGAGGTTGGCCCAGGCCTTGCCGCCGAGCTTCGACAGCGTGGGCGACTTGGCATCCGCCCCGATGTAGCGGCTGACCTTCGGCAACTGCTCGTGCGGGACGTAGAGCCGGTCCTCGCCGCGGAAGCCGAGGAAGAGGTAGTCGCGCGTGACGCCGGCGACCTCCTTCGTCTCGAAGCCGAGCAGCCGGCCGACGCCGTGGTCCTCGTGGACGATGTAGTCCCCGGTGCGGAGATCCGCGAAGGACTGGAGGGCGCGGCCGAGGCGGGCATCCGCCCGAGGCGGCCGCTTGCGGAAGACCTGGACGTCCGGCAGCAGCGCCAGCCCGAGATCCCTCCAGACGAACCCGCGGCGAGCCGGGTTGACCACGAACCGGACGGACGGGTCGCGTGTGAGCGGACGGGCCTCGTCGTCGAGCTCGACTTCCACCCGGCGCAACAGCTGCTCCGTGCGGAGCGCTTCGCCCCGGTGCGGGAAGGCGACGAGGACCCGCCGGCCCTGGCGAAGCATCGTCGCCAGCTCGTTTTCCGCCTCGGCGAGGCCGCGGGCAGCGATCGCCGGACGCTGCGCCTCGAACGAGTGCTTCTGCGCCCGCGGGAAGGGGTCGAGCTCCGTCGCGCCGGCGATCGGAACGGGCTCCAGCGAGTCCTCTTCCCAGACCCGGCGCACGTCGTCCGGCTCCCAGACGATGTCGGGCGGGCGGCCGACTGGCGCGACGAGGTCGGACGGCGGCTCCGGCAACGCGCGGTCGTCGGCGAGGCTGACCTCGACGAGATCTCGCCGTCGCTCCGCGGCCGGGTACACGACCGCGTCGGCTACGGGGTGGAGCGTGCGCTGCGTGAAGGGCGAGAACGCGCGTACGTGCTCGATCTCGTCTCCGAAGAAATCGACGCGGAGCGGCTCCCGGCCCGTGCTCGGGAAGACGTCGACGATGCCCCCACGAACCGCGATCTGGCCCCGGTCGTCGACGCGTTCCACGCGCTCGTAGCCGGCGAGGGCAAGCGACTCGACGAGCTCGTCGAGCCCGACCTCCTCGCCGGGCACCAGCCGGATCGGGCCTGGCCGCGTGTCGGCCGGCGGCATCCCTTCGGCGAGGGCCCGCGCCGAAGCGAACACGAACCCGCCCGCCTCGAGGACGTCGAGTGCACGCGCGCGCTCGCCGACGAGATGCGCGGGCGGCTCGAGGCCGGAGTCCCAGCCGACGCCGCGGCTCGGGAGCAGGCCGATCCGTGCGGGATCGAGGTACCAGCTGACGGCCTCCGCCGCGTCGCGCGCCTGCTCGTCCTCGGGGAGGAGGACGAGGAGAGGCCGCTCGAGCGCGTCGTAGAGCGTTGCGAGCACGAGCGGGAGCGCCGGCTCGGACACGCGGGCGGCGGTCGGGAGCTCTTCCCGGAACGCGGCGAAACGCTCGCTCGAGGCGAGCTCGGCAACGAGTGGGCGCAGCGGGCTCGGGTCCATACGGATAGCGGGAAACGGCGTCCCGCCGGGTCATCGTACCCCGGCCCCGTGCGTTCGCTGCGCTGCCGAACCGTGCGAAATTGCTCGTCGGGTAGGGGCGAACGGGAGGACCCAGCACCTCCGCGGCTACACGCGCCCCCAGGGGTACTCCTGTACCCCTACGGACACGCTAGCCGTGATTTCGCGACGCATGGGACACGGCTTCGTGCCGAGAATCCAAAGATCGAGAGCGAGACGTCGCGGCCGTCAGTTGAAGCGCTGCTGCGCCACCTCGAGGCCGTCTGCGAGCAGCGCCTCGACGGCGTCCGCCGAGCGCGAGACGAGCCCCTCTCGATCGTCTTCCGGAGAGAACGGCGACAGGACGTAGTCGGACACGGGGCGCGGATCGCCGCGCTCGGGCCTACCCACTCCGATCCGCAGCCGGAGGAACTCCTGTGTCCCGAGTGCCTGGGAGATCGAGCGCAGTCCGTTGTGGCCGGCGAGCCCGCCACCGGCTCGCGCCTGCAACCGCCCGACCTCGAGGTCGACGTCGTCGTGCACGACGAGCAGCGCCTCGGGCTCGACCTTGAAGAAGCGCGAGGCCGCGCCGATCGAGCGCCCGGACTCGTTCATGTAGGTCTCGGGCTTGAGCAGGGCCACGCGGCCGTCGGCGATGCGCGTCTCCGTAAGCCGACCGTTGAACTTCGACTTCCACGCCCCGCCGTGCCGTCGCGCGAGCTCGTCGACGACCATCCAGCCGACGTTGTGCCGGTCGCGCTCGTGCCCCCGCCCAGGGTTGCCGAGCCCCGCCACGAGAAGATCGAGCGTCGAAGCGGATTCGCCTCGACGGAAGAGCCGCAAGGCTACTCCTCGTCTGCTGCTTGCTCGGCGGACGCGTCCTCGGAAGGAGCGCCCTCCTCGCCAGCCTCGCCGGGCTCGCCCTCGACCTCTTCCTCGCCCTCGACCTCGAGCTCGGGCTCGACGATCGCTCTGGGTGCGGAGACGGTGGCGATCACCGTGTCGTGCGCGTCCTCGAGGACGCGCACACCCTCGAGCGGCGGAAGGTCTTCGAGCCGGAGCGCGTCACCGATCTCGAGAGCCGAGACGTCGGCGTCGATGTGCTCCGGGATCTCCATGGGCAGAGCTTCGACATGCAGCTCGCGCGTGACCTGTGCGAGCACGCCGCCGGCGTTCTTCACGCCGATGGGCTCGCCGACGAGATGGAGGACGACCGTCGCCTGGATCGGCTGGTCGAGGCGCACCTCGCGCAGGTCGATGTGCGACACCGTGCCGCGGATCGGGTCGCGCTGGAGGTGTGCGAGCACCGACGGATGGACGGTCTTCTGGCCCTCGACGACGACGTCGAGGATCGCGTGCAGACCCGAAGGCCCGGTCACGGCGGCGCGAAGGTCCCGCTCGGGCACGAGGATCGCCCGCGAGTGGCCCTTCCCGTACAGGACGCCCGGAACGAGGCCGTTCGCGCGCAGGCGTCTGGCCTGGCGCGACCCGCGCTCCTCTCGCTGTTGCACTTCGAGCTTGAATCGTTCGCCCGCCATCGGCGGCGGATTGTAGCGGAGGCCCAGCTGAGCCCCTCGCGGGGTCGGGGCCGTGGCGCGGCCGCTAGAAGAGCTGGTTCTCGCCCGCGAAGATCGCCGAGACGGAGTCGTCGGCGAAGACGTTCTGGATCGTCTCGGCGAGGATGCCGGCGACGCTCAGCACCTCGACGTTCTCGGGCTTCTGGCGGGGATCCATGGGAACCGTGTCCGTGACGACGAGCTTGTCGATCGCGCTGGACGCGATTCGCTCGAGAGCGGGCCCGTTGAAGAGGCCGTGCGTCGCGCAGGCATAGACAGCGGTTGCGCCCGCGTCCTTGAGGGCCGCGGCACCGGCCACGAGGGTCCCGGCCGTGTCGATGGCGTCGTCGGTCATGACGGCGACCTTGCCCTCGACGTCGCCGATCAGCGCGGTGACCCGCGCCTCACCGTGCGCGGGGCGCTCCTTGTTCAGGACGACGAGGTCACCGCCGATCATCTCGGCGAACTTGCCCGCGAGCTTCGTTCGGCCGGTGTCCGGCGAGACGACGGCGATCGGCTTCTTCAGCCCGAGGTCGCGGACGTACTGCGCGAACATCGGAACGGCCGTCATGTGGTCGACCGGGATCCGGAAGAACCCCTGCACCTGCCCCGCGTGCAGGTCCATCGTGAGCACTCGGTCGGCGCCGGCGGCCTGAAGCATGTCCGCGACGAGACGTGCGCTGATGGGTTCCCGCGGACGCGACTTCTTGTCCTGGCGGGCGTAGAAGTACCAGGGGACGACCGCCGTGATGCGCTTCGCCGAGGCGAGCTGCGCGGCGTTGATCATGATCAGTAGCTCGACGAGGTTCCGGTCGATCGGCTCGCACGCCGTCTGGACGATGAACATGTCCGCGCCACGGATCGACTCCTCGTAGCGGCAATACGTCTCGCCGTTCGGGAACGTCTTGAGTGTCACGCGCCCGAGCTCGATGTCGAGCTGCTCCGCGATCCGGTGCGCGAGCTCGGGGTTGGACCGCCCGGAGAAGAGCATGAGGCGCTTCTGCGGCGCGAGCGCGATCGCGCGGCCGACATCGAGGTCGGTCTGCGGGTTCATCGTCTCGAGCCCGGGCAGGGCCTGCTCAATCGTTCCGCTCTCCACCGTCTCTCTTTCCGCCGCGGCCTTCCTTCGTCACCTGTCTCGCCCGCGCGATCGCGAGCGCGTTCGGGGGCACATCTTCCTCGATCACGGATCCCGCTGCAGTCCACGCATCGTCTCCCACTTCGACCGGTGCGAGGAACACAGTGTTCACCCCGACCCTGACGTTCCTCCCGATCGTGGTCTTCCCCTTCTCACGGCCCGTCGCATGCGGGAAGTTCGCCGTGATGGAGCCCGCGCCCACGTTCGTTTCGTCCCCGATGACGGCGTCGCCGACGTACGAGAGGTGCGGGACCCTGGCGCCCTGCCCGACCAGGGCGTTCTTGATCTCGACGAACGTGCCTGCTTTCGCGTCGGCCTCGAGCACGGTGCCGGGGCGAACGTAACAGAAGGGCCCGACCAGGGCGCGCTCGCCGATGGTCGCGTCGAGCACGACCGCGTGCGGGCCGACCTCGGCGGCTGCGGCGATCTTCGACGCGCCACGCACGATGGTGAACGGATGAAGAACGGCGTCAGGCTCGATCTCGACGCCCGGCTCGATCCAGGTCGACCGGGGATCGACGATCGCCACGCCGGCGAGCATGTGGGCCTCGTTGATCCGGTCGCGGAGAGTCGCCGCTGCCTCGGCTAGCTCCACCCGTGTATTGACGCCGAGCACGCCCTCCGGAGAGGGCGCCTTGTGCACCGCGACGGTTGCACCGTCGTTCACGAGGAGCGCGATCGAGTCCGTGAGATACAGCTCGCCCTGCGCGTTCTTCGGCTCGAGTCGCTCGAGGACCGGCCAGAGCCGGTCTGCCTGGAAGACGTAGATGGACGAATTGACCTCCTGACCCGCGAGTTCCTCGTCGCTCGCGTCGGCCGCCTCGACGATTGCCGCCAGGCGACCGTCGGTGCTTCGGACGATGCGCCCATAGCGCGCCGGATCGTCGAGCTCGAACGAGAGCACCGTCGCGGCGGAGGCGCTCCTGCGGTGGGTGCCGAGGAGATCGCTCAGGAGCGCCGGCGTGATGAGGGGTGTGTCGCCCGACAGGACCAGTACGTCCGTCGCCCTGCCTTCGAGAGCGGCGCGCGCGCTACGGACGGCGTCACCCGTCCCGCGCGGCTCCTCCTGGACTGCGACCTCGATGTCGCCGAATTCGGCCGCGCTCGTCGGAGACGCGACGACGACGATCGGGCCGACTCCCGTCTCCCGCGCAGCAACGAGCACCCAGTCGACCATCCGCCGCCCGAGGAGCGGGTGGAGGTGCTTCGGCACGCTCGAGTGCATGCGCGTGCCGAGGCCTGCGGCCATCACGACTGCTGCGAGCTTCGTATCGTCCATTCGGCGGTCGTTGGCTGGGGCGCCAGGATTCGAACCTGGGATCACGGGACCAAAACCCGTTGCCTTACCACTTGGCCACGCCCCAGTGAAATCGGTGAGTCTCGAGAGGTGCCGTTCGAGCTCGGCCAGTGTGCCATTCCACGGCGGCGGTCGACGCGATCATCGTCCTCCCACAGTTCGCGTGAGCCAGGTGGCCCCCTGCGTACCAAGCTCGGCCGCGGCTCGCTCGGCGGCGCTCTGGTCGTCGAAAAGACCGTAGACGGCGGGGCCTGCGCCGCTGACATCGGCGCGGAACGCACCGCGCCGCACGAGCTCGGCGGTGACGGAAGACGCAGCGAGGTCGTTCCCGAGGAGCGCCGCGAGATCCCGAGCGGTAGCCACGCGCTGGACAGCCGCAAGCATCGTCTCTCGACGGTCGTCGAAGCCGATCGCGCCTCGTCGTTCGTCGAACCGCGCGTAGACGTCGGCCGTGGACTGCTTGCTCTGGCCCCTCGGGAGGACCACGACGACGGGCACGTCGTGCGGGATGTCCACCGGAGCCAACTCGGACCCGTCGCCGGTCGCGAGCTGGGCGCCGTCCGCGAGGAAGAACGGTACGTCCGCGCCGACCGACGCGGCTACTCCGTGGAGCTCTTCCGCGCCGAGCGGGTCGCCGCTCAGCTCGTTCGCGAGCCGCAGCGCAGCCGCCGCGTCCGAGCTCCCACCCCCGAGGCCCGCGGCGACAGGGATGCGCTTGTCGATCCCAACGTGCCAGCCTCCCTGCACGCCCGTCACGTCCGCGAAGGCCGTGAGCGCGGCCCGCACGATCGTGTCGTCGAAGCCCTCGACGACGATCTCGACCTCTCGGTCGATGACCTCCACCTCGACCGTGTCCGAGATCGCGAGTCGCTCGAGCAGCGTGGCGACCTCGTGCTTCCCGTCGGCACGGACGGGGCCGACGACGAGCCCGAGGTTGATCTTCGCGAAGGCCTCGATCGAGGTCATCCGAGCGCGTTCGCGAGCGCGACGAACTCCTCGGGGGCGAGCTCCTCGGCACGGACTCCCGGGTCGCGGCCGATGTCGGCCAGCGCGTGCTCGGCTTCGTTGCGGGACGCGAACCCCGTGTGCGCGAGCGAGTTCGCGAGCGTCTTCCGCCGATGCGCGAACGCCGATTCCACGACGGGCCGGACGAGCTCGAGGCGCGGGCCGGGATATCGCTCGAAGGCGACGATCGCGGACTCGACGCGCGGCTGCGGCCTGAAGGCTGTCGGCGGGACGCGATGTGAGCCGAGCTTGCGTGTGTGCAGCTGCACCAGCACCGAGACGGCGCCGTATGCCTTCGTGCGCGGCGAGGCGAAGAAGCGCTCGGCGACCTCGCGCTGCACCATCACCACCCAACGCTCGAGCGACGGAATGCGGTCGAGGCTCTCGACGACGATGGGCGTCGCGACGTTGTACGGCAGATTCGACACGAGCTTGACCGGCGGGGGCTCGAGCGTTCCGTAGTCGAACCTGACTGCGTCCGCGAACGTGATTTCGACGTTGCTCGTGTCGGCGAGCGCGAGGCGGAGCGCCCCGTCCAGCGACTCGTCCAGCTCGATCGCATGTACAGCTGCGACGCGCTCGGCCAGGTGACGGGTGAGGATTCCCGTTCCCGGCCCGATCTCCAGCACGACGTCCTCGCGCTCCAGCTCCGCCAGGCGCTCGATCACACCGAGGAAGTTCTCGTCGACGAGGAAGTGCTGGCCAAGAGACTTCTTCGCGCTCGGCCTCCGCGGGCGCGGCGTCATCGCAAGCCGAATGCGGCTGTTGCGTTGTCGTGCGTCCGCGTCGCGAGCATCGAGGCGTCGACGCCTCGCACGTCCGCGAGCGTCGCGACCGTGTGGACGACATTCGCGGGCTCGTTCGGCCGGCCGCGGACGGGCTGCGGGCTGAGATAGGGACTGTCGGTCTCGACGAGGAGCCTGTCCTCGCGCACCTGAGCGGCGGCCTCGCGGAGGTCCGCCGACCTCGGGTACGTCACGTTCCCCGCGAAGGACACGTAGTAGCCGCGCTCGAGCGCCGTCGGGAGCAGGGCGGGCGAGGAGAAGCAGTGGAGGACGACCGTGCCACCGAAGCCGGCCAGCGCTTCAGCGGTGGCCGTTTCGGCCTCGCGGCTGTGGATCACGACCGGCAGCCCGAGCGCGTCAGCCAGCTCGAGCTGCGCCTCGAAGAGCCGGCGCTGGTCGGCGGGCGTCGCATGCAGGCGGGCGTTGTCGAGACCCGTCTCACCGACGGCGACCGCATTCGGATCGGAGAGCAGCTCCCGGAGCTCGTCGACACGGTGCGCTTCCGGCGTCGACGCCTGGTGCGGGTCGATGCCGAGCACGGCGTACACGTCGTTGTTCCGCCGAGCGAAGTCGAGTGCCGTCCGGGAGGAGTCGATGCCGGTGCCGATCGTGACGATCCTCGTGACGCCGGCTTCACGCGCGTTCGCAATCGCGCTCTCTGCGTCGTCGCACCCGTCGAGGTGCGCATGGGTGTCGGTCACGCCGCCTCGGAGTCGTCCGGCTTCGCCGCGGCGGCTTCCTCCATCAGCCGAAGCTCCTCCGGAATCACCTGGTCCGGGTCGAGCTTGGTGAACAGCGGCACCGGCTCACGCAACTCCTGGCCGGACGGAAGAGCGCTCGGCGACCAGCTCCCGATCCACGCGTCGTAGTCGCCCGTCAGCACGGCGTGCCGGAGGCCGCCCTCCTCCTCGACCGTTCGGGACTCGATCTCGCCCGCGAGGACGCCTTCGTAGCCGAGGAGCTCGTGAAGCCGCTGCGACGAGAACGGGAGATAGGGCGTGAACAGGATCTTGAGATTGTCGATCGCACGCAGCGCGACGTACAGGACGGTGCCCGCACGAGCGCGATCCGTCTCGAGCATCGCCCACGGCGCCTGCTCGGCGAGGTACTGGTTGACAAGGCCTGCGAGCCGCATCGTCTCCTGGAGGCCGTTCTTGAAGCGGGCGGCCTCGATGAACGCGCCCACGGTCTCGAGCCCGCTTTCCACCTCGGCGCTGAGCGCCTCGTCGGCCTCCGTGAGCGCACCGCGCTCGGGAACGGCGCCGAAGTTCTTGTACGCGCTCTGCAGGGTCCGGTTCACGAGATTGCCCCACGTCGCGACGAGCTCGTCGTTGTTCCGGCGCACGAACTCGGACCACGTGAAGTCGGTGTCCTGCGTCTCCGGGCCGGCGATCGAGAGGAAGTAACGAAGCGAGTCGGTGTCGTACCTGCTCAGGAAGTCACGGACGAGGATCTGGACGCCCCGGCTCGAGCTGAACTTCTTCCCCTCCATCGTGAGGAACTCGCTCGAGGCGACGTTGTCGGGGAGCTCGAGCGGCGCCCTCCCCGCCCCGTACTCGCCGCCCGTGTCGTACCCCAAGAGGACGCTCGGCCAGATCACCGTGTGGAAGACGATGTTGTCCTTGCCCATGAAGTACGTGTGCTCCGCTTCCGGGTTCTGCCACCAGTCCCGCCAGGCGTCCGGAGTCCCCCGATTGGCGGCCCATTCGATCGACGCCGACAGGTAGCCGATGACCGCGTCGAACCAGACGTAGATCCGCTTGTCGTTCTGCTCCTCGTAGCCGGCGACCGGGATCGGGACTCCCCAGTCGAGGTCTCGCGTGATCGCACGCGGCTTGAGCTCCTGCACGAAGTTGAGCGAGAAGCGCCGCACGTTCGGTCGCCAGTGCTCCTGCGACGCGATCCACTCCGTCAGCCGTTCCTTGAAAGCAGGCAGGTCGAGGAAGAGGTGCTTCGTCGTCTTGAACACGGGCGGTGTCCCGTCGATCGTCGAACGGGGATCGATCAGGTCGATGGGGTCGAGCTGGTTCCCGCAGTTGTCGCACTGATCGCCCCGCGCGCTCGGGTAGCCGCAGATGGGGCACGTTCCCTCTATGTACCGGTCGGGGAGCGTGTGGCCCGTGGAGGCCGCGAATGCGCCCAGAGTCTCCTGCTCGAGGACGAAGCCCTTCTCGTACAGGGTGCGAAAGAGATCCTGGGTGACGCGATAGTGGTTCTCCGTCGTCGTACGCGTGAACAGGTCGTACGAGAGGCCCAGGTTGCGCAGGTCCTCGCGGATCAGCTCGTTGAACCGCTCCGCGGTCTCACGCGGCGACTCCCCGGCCGCGTCCGCCGCCACCATGACCGGCGTGCCGTGCTCGTCGGTGCCGCTCACCATGAGCACGTCGTTGCCGCGCAGTCGGTGGTACCGGGCGAACGTGTCCGACGGCACACCGAAGCCCGCCACGTGGCCGATGTGACGAAGCCCGCTCGCATACGGCCACGCCACCGCCACGAGAATCTTCTTGGGCGTCGCTTGGCTCACGGCCGTCAATCATAGGTAGCGGCATATCCGCCTCTCCGCGCGGTCTGGAGCCGACGGCCGCGGCCCACAGTCCGAGTAGAGCAACTACGACGACGAGAGCCGCGATCACCGCAACCCGCAGTGTCCAGGGTGTGGTCGAGGCATGGTCGGCGTCCGCCGAGGTGTTCGAGTGGTCCTCGCGCCGGCCCGAAGCGACCGGCTGCGGGAAGGGCCGGCGGGCTGTCCGAGTTGCTTCCGCGGGAGTGGTGCCGCGCGCGGCTCGGTCCGATCGGATGGGTGGCGTCGACTGGTCGTAAGAAACGGTTGGCGCCTTCTCCGGCAGCACGCTCGAGGCGCGGCGCGCTCCCTGATTGCTGCCAGAGCGGTCGGTCGCACTTGACCGGACAGGGGCGGCCGCACGCGCTGAGCGGCCGGTCACACTGGCCGTGGACGTCCTCCGCCGACGGTCTCGCGCGCGCGCAGCGCCCGGGGTCTCGCCGGAGGTCGGGGCGTCCGTGGCGGAGGTCGTCGGCTTCGCAACAAGCGACGGAGCGTCGACGGCAGCAGCAGGAGGAGGCGCCACTGGAGCCGGCGCGAAGGATGGCGCGGGCGTCGGCACCGGTGCTGCATCCGGCGGCGTGGGCGGTGCAGCTGGCGGAGGGTTCGGCACAGGCGCCGGCACGGGAACGGGCAGCGGAGCCGGCGGCGGCGAGGGTGCCGCGACCGGCGCGCTTCGCGACGGCAGCAGGCTGGCCGGATCGACGTACTTCTCGTCCGCGCCGGCGCGAACGCCCAGGTGCACATACGGAACCGGATGCTCCGCCTCGCCAGACGGCCCCGCGGCGGCCACCGGATCGCCCTCCGCGACCCGCGCGCCATGCTCGACCGCGAGCGTCCCGAGGTGCGTCAGGGACGCCTTGTAGCCGTCCTCCGTGGCGATCGTGACCGTCAGGCCGTGCGTCGGCACGCGGCCCGCGAAGGTCACGTCCCCGGCAACCGGCGCTCGCACCACCCGCGACGCGCCGACCGCGATGTCGATGCCGCGGTGCTGCCCCGCGGCGTACTCGTCCTCGCCCAGCGCGAAGTCACGCAGCACCGGACCGTCCACCGGCCAGGACCACGCGAGCGCGGCGGGCGCTGTTGCGAGCACCGCGCCGCCCGCCACCAGGGCGACCAGCGCGAGCCTCGTTGCCCGATGAGTGAACACGGTTCGAGGCTAGCGAGGGCTCTCCCCAGGTGTCAACGGACGTGACGAAGTTGTTACAGAGAGGCGCGGTAGAGCGCGTTCCGCTGTGCGCCGCTCAGGCGGGCGACGACGTCTACCGCCTGCTTCCTGGGGACTCCGGCCGCCACGAGCTCGGCAACCGCGTCCAGTGCCTCCTCCGGCGCATCCTCTGCGGCAACGACCGGCGCCGGCCCGAGCACGAGCGTGATCTCGCCCCGCGGCGGCTCCACGAGTCGCCCCGCGAGGTCGGCGAGCGTGCCGCGCACGACCTCCTCGAAGCGCTTCGTCAATTCACGGCAGACCGCCGCCGGGCGCTCGGGCATCGCCTCCGCGAGTATCGCCAGCGAGCCCGGGAGCCGTCGAGGCGACTCGAACGCGACGACCGCGCCACGGAACCCGGCCAGCTCGGCCGCGAGCGTGCGGCGCTCACCGTCACGACGCGGCAGGTAGCCCACGAACCGATACTCGTCGGCGAGTAGCCCGCTCGCGACGAGCGAGGTCTCCACTGCGGACGGGCCCGGAACGACGGTCACCGCCAGGCCGGCCTCGAGCGCCGCCGCGACCAGGCGCGCCCCGGGATCGTTGACGCCCGGCAGCCCCGCATCCGAGACGAGGGCGAGCCGCTCGCCTCGCTCGAGCCTCTTGAGCGCCGACGCCGTCTTCGCCGCCTCGTTGTGCTGGTGGTAGCTCTCGAGGCGCGCCTCGATGCCGTGGCGATCGAGCAGGATCCGCGTACGACGCGTGTCCTCGCAGAAGACGAGGTCCGCATCGGCCAGCTCGCGCAGGACGCGGAGCGTGACGTCCTCGAGATTCCCGATCGGTGTCGCGCAGACCGCGAGCGGCACGACGGCCTATCCGGCCTCGGCCAGCGCCTCGAACGCGAGCAGGCCGGCGCCGACCAGCCCGGCCTCGCCGCCGAGCTCGGCGGAGACGACACGCAGAGTGCCGTCGGCCGGTGCAAGCGCGTCCTCTCGCGCCGCGTCTTGCGCGGGGCCGAGCAGGAAGTCGGCCGCCGCCTCGCCGAACCCACCACCGATGACGACGAGCTCGGGGTTGAAGATGTTCGCGAGCGACCCGATCGCCGCGCCGAGCAGCGCCGCGATCTCCGCGAGCTTCGCGCGCGCGTCCTCTGCCCCCTCGCTCGCCCGGGCGAGGAGCACGCGGGCGTCTGAGCCTTCGCCGTACAGCACGGCCGCGGCCCGGTCCGCGGCCGTGCCCGACACGAGCGCCTCCACGTGTCCGTGCCCGTGGCAGTTCCCCTGGCACAGCCGCCCGCCCGCTTGCAGGACGACGTGGCCGAGCTCGGTCCACCCCCGGTACAGCCGCCCGTCGAGGATCAGGCCGCCGCCGACCCCCGTGCCGAGCGTCAGCATCATGAGGTCCGACGTGCCGCGCCCGGCGCCGAGCCTCCACTCCGCGAACGTCGCTGCGTTTCCGTCGTTCTCGATCGCGACCGGGACCCCGAACCGCGATTTGGCATGGGCGACGAGATCGACGTCGTCGAGGGGAAGGTTCGTCGCACGCAGGATCCGACCGGTTCCACGCTCGAGGTTCGACGGAATGCCGTAGCCGATCGCGGCGACGTTGTCGTCGAAGAGCTGCTCGACGGCCGCGTCGAGCGCAGCCAGGACGTCCTGCTCGGACGTCTCGGGCGTGTCGAACTCGTCCCGGGCGTGGATCGTCCCGTCCCGATCGACCACGGCCGCGCGCGTCGTCGTGCCTCCGAGGTCGACCCCGATCACGAAAGGAGCGGCCACGGCGCGGGCTACCATAGCGCCCCGAATGGCCGTGGGAGAGAAGCCCTACCGGCGGTATCGCGGCGGCCGGGTCAAGGGCAGAGTCCCGCTCGAGCGGACCACGCGCCCCGCCAAGAGCCCCGCCGCACCCAGTACTCCGGGAGGACGCCGCCGCTGGGGCCGCTGGGTCCTGCTCGGCCTCGGGCTGCTCGTCATCCTGTTCCTCGTCTGGGGCGTGCTCGGGTACCTGTCGTTCTCGCGCGGCGTCGACGAGGCGAACGAGCGCCTTCCGCAACGGGTCGAGAACCGCCTGTCTCCGCTCGACGGCTCACTGCTGTCCACGCCTGCCACGACCCTCGTCATCGGCACGGACGGCGGCAGCGCCCCGGGACGGCAGGACGCGCGCCGCTCGGACTCGCTGCTTCTTCTCCGTACCGACCCGAGCACGCACCGCATCTCCTATCTCTCGATCCCGCGAGACCTGCGGGTCGACATCCCGGGGTACGGCTCGGGGAAGATCAACGCCGCGAATCAGTTCGGAGGCCCGGCGCTCACGCTCGCGACCGTTCGCAACCTCACCGGCCTTCCGATCCACCACGTGATCGTCGTGGACTTCGACGGCTTCAAGGACCTGATCGACGCGCTCGGCGGGGTCGAGATCGACGTCCCGAAGCCGATCCTCTCGAACAGGTTCGACTGCCCCTACCCGCCGAGGCGATGCGACACCTGGGAGGGCTGGCGCTTCGGCAAGGGCACGCAGAACATGGACGGGCGCCGCGCGCTCGTCTACTCCCGCATCCGCCAGAACAAGCTCGACCCCTCGGAAACGGACATCACCAGGACCGCTCGCCAGCAGGCGGTCGCGGATGCCGTCGGAGACAAGATCGCGAGCTTCGGCACGTTCGTGCGGCTGCCGTTCATCGGCGACTCGCTCGCGTCGCCGCTGGCCACCGACCTCTCGGCCTGGGAGCTCGCACAGCTCGGCTGGGTGCGCTTCCGCTCCGGCTCGAGTCTGCGTTGCCGCCTCGGCGGCGAGCCGGCGACCGTCGGCGGCGAGTCCGTGATCCTTGGCGGCGAGGACAACGTCGCTGTGGTCGCGATGTTCCTCGGCAGGTCTGCGCCGCAACGGCCCGCGAAGGGCGTGCCCTACGCGGCCGGCTGCGCGCGCTCGTAGCGGTCAGCCGCTCTCGGTGGCGGGCTTCTTCGCCTCGCTCGTGCTCTTCTCGCCGCCCTTGTCCCCCTTGTCGGAGGACGTCTTCTCGCCGCCCGAGTCGCCGTCCCGCTTCGCCTTCCGCCCGCTCCGTCCGTAGTCCGTCGAGTAGAAGCCCGAGCCCTTGAAATGCACGGCGACGGGGAAGAGGAGCTTCTCCACCGGCGCAGCGCCGCATACCGTGCACGCCTCGACGGGCAGGTCGCTCATCTTCTGAAAGACCTCGAACGTGTGCCCGTTCGGGCAACGGTACTCGTAGATGGGCACTGGAAAAGGCTAGCGCGAGGGCAGGCCGACTAGCGGGTCGCCTCTTCCTGCTCGCGGTCGAGCAGCTCGCGGTAGCACGGCGCGCTCTCGAAGGCCGCAAGCCCTCGTGGTCGCCCGCGCCGACGCTGGACGCGGCGCCGGCGATCGAGCGCTGCCACGGTCGCCGAGGCGCCCAGCAGGCCACCGAGGAGGAACGTTCGCAGGCGTCCGCGTCTTCTCTCGCCGTCCATGGCCAGATCTTACGATCCTCCGCGTGCTCGTCTGCGCACTCGGGGATCTCATGCTCGACGTCGTCGTGCGGCTCTCCGGGCCGGTTGCGGCAGGCGCCGACACTCCGGCTGTCACGCACCTCTCGGCGGGCGGGCAGGCGGCGAACGTCGCAGCGTGGGCAGCGACGCTCGGCGCTCGCGCGCGGTTCGTCGGCAAGCGCGGCGCGGACGATGCGGGCGAGCTCGCTGCGCGGCGGCTCGCGACTCAGGGAGTCGAGGTGACGGGCCCGGTCGACGGCAAGGGCGGGGTCATCTGCTCGCTCGTCGACCCCGACGGCGAGCGGTCGATGCTCTCGGATCGGGGTGCGGCGACCGCGCTTCGACCGGAGGAGCTCGACACCGCCTGGCTCGACGGCTGCGAGCACCTCTTCGTGTCGGGCTACGCGCTCCTCGCCGACCCGACGCGAACGACTGCCCTCACGGCGGTCGAGCTCGTGCGTCGGGGAGACGCCTCGGTCAGCGTCGACCTCGCGTCCTGGAGCGAGCTCGAGAGGCACGGCGCAGCCGCATTCCGACAGCTGCTCGCGGAGCTCCGGCCGGACGTCGTGTTCGCGAACGAGGACGAGGACCGTGTCCTCGGCGGACCGCTGCCCGGCAGTGCGTGGATCCTCAAGCGCGGCCTGCGGGGCTGCTCGTTCGACGGCGACGAGCGCGCTGCGCTGCCCGTCGCAGAAGTCGTGGACTCGACCGGCGCCGGCGACGCGCTCGCCGCCGGCTTCATCGTCGGCGGCCCGGAGCTCGCGCTCGAGGCGGCGGCCCGCTGCGTCTCGCGACTAGGGTCGATGCCGTGAGCACGCCCCCGGGGACACTCTCCTTCGAAGCGATGAGCCAAGCCGACGCCGAGGCGATCGCCGACTGGCACTACGAGCCTCCCTACGACTTCTACGACGCGCGTACGGACGAGGAGAACCTCGCGCATCTCCTGGACCAGCAGCGACGCATAGACCGCTCGTTCTCGGTGCGCGACGAGTCGGGGGACCTGATCGGGTTCTTCACGTACGCCCGCGAAGACGAGACGATCGTCGTCGGGGTGGGCCTGCACCCTGACCGCACCGGTCGCGGCCTCGGGCAGCGGTTCGTCGAAGCAGGGCTCGAGTTCGCGCGCGCCCGCTACGCGCCGAGGCGCTTCAAGCTCAGCGTCGCGGAGTTCAACGAGCGCGCGCTTGCGGTGTACGAGCGGGTTGGGTTCGTGCGCACGCGCTCATTCCTGGACGAGACGAACGGCACCACGCACGCGTTCCTCGAGATGGAGCGACCGGCTTGAGCGACCTCGTCGTCGTCTCCGACGAGGTACGCGAGGCGCTCGAGGCGGACGTCGCCGTGGTCGGGCTCGAGACGACGCTCGTCGCCCACGGGTTCCCGGCGCCGGACGGCGTCGCGGTCGGGCTCGCCAGCGAGGCGGCTGTACGCGCAGCGGGCGCGGTTCCGGCGACGACCGGGGTCCTCGACGGCCAGATCCGCGTCGGGCTCACCGAGGCGGAGCTGGAACGTTTTGGTCCGGACGCGCGCAAGCTCGGCCCGCGCGACCTCGCAGCCTGCGCCGTCTCGGGCGACGTCGGCGCGACCACGGTGGGCGGCCTGCTCACCGTCGCCCGCAATGTCGGGATCCGCTTCGTGGGCACCGGAGGCATCGGCGGCGTGCACCGCGGCTATCCCTCGCCGCCCGACGTCTCCGCCGACCTGCTCGCGCTCGTCGTATCCCCGGTCGCAGTCGCCTGCTCGGGCGCGAAGTCGCTGCTCGACATCTCCGCGACGATCGAGTACCTGGAGACGCTCGGCATCCCGATCGTCGGCTTTCGGACCGACACGCTGCCGCTCTTCTACTCCGCCGCCGGCGGGCCGCCGCTCCAGCAGCGGGTCGACGACGCGACTGCAGTCGCGCGCATCGCCGATGCGCACTGGCGGCTCGGCGGTTGCGGGCTCCTCGTCGCGAACCCGCCGCCGGAGAGCATCGACGTCGAGGAGCTGATCGAGCAGGCGCTTCGGGAGGCTGTGGCCCGCGAGGTGAGCGGGCAACAGGTCACTCCTTTCGTCCTCGCCTTCCTGCACGAGAGGAGCGGCGGTCGCACGCTCGAGGTGAACCGCGCGCTCATCGTCGAGAACGCGCGGCTGGCCGGCGAGTCGGCGGTAGCGTTCGCCGCGCTGTGACCCTGTACGACCACGTACGCGAGCTTCCGCTGGAGATCGAGAGCTACGAGCTCGAAGGCCTGGAGCTCGAGGCCCGGGCGGACTTCGTGCGCAAGACGACGGTCGTCCATTTGCAGGGAGGCGGCGAGGAGGGCATCGGCGAGGACGTCACCTACCACGGCGAGGAGCACGACCGTCTCCAGGCTCGTGGCCCCGATCTCCCGCTCGCGGGCAGCTGGACCGTGCAGACGTTCTCCGAGCAGCTCGCCGGGCAGCCGTTCTTCGAGGAGGAGCCGGCCCAGCACGCCTACTACGACTACCGCCGCTGGGCCTTCGAGAGCGCCGCGCTCGACCTCGCGCTCCGGCAGGCAGGCATGTCGCTCGGCGACGCAGTCGGCCGCACCGCGCGGCCGATCTCGTTCGTCGTCTCGATGGGTCTCGGCTCGCCGCCCTCGACCGAGCGGTTCGACACCTGGCGCGAGCTCTATCCGGGCCTGAAGTTCAAGCTCGACGCGAACGCAGAGTGGAGCGACGCGCTCGTCGAGCAGCTCCGAGCGACCCGCGCGATCGACTCGATCGACCTCAAGGGCCAGTACCGCGGCACGGTCGTCGACACGCCGGCCGATCCAGCGCTGTACCGACGCGTCGCGGAAGGGCTACCGGAGGCATGGCTGGAGGACCCCGCTCTGACGGACGAGACGCTGCCCGTGCTCGAGCTGCATCGCGACCGCGTCACCTGGGACGCGATCATCCACTCGGTCGAGGACATCGAGGCGCTCTCCTGGCCACCGAAGACCGTGAACGTGAAGCCCTCCCGCTTCGCCTCGGTCGAGCGCCTGTTCGCGACGTACGACTACTGCGAGGCGAACGGCATCGGCGCGTACGGCGGCGGCCAGTGGGAGCTCGGCCCGGGGCGCGCGCAGATCCAGCTCCTCGCGAGCCTCTTCCATCCCGACACGCCGAACGACGTGGCGCCGCGCGCGTTCAACCTCGAGCCGCAACCCGGGCTGCCCGAGAGCCCGCTCACGGTGGAGCCCCGCGAGACCGGCTTCTTCGCGGCGACCTAGGTCAGCGACGCGAGGAAGTCGTCGACTGCGATCAGCGGCAGCGACTCGAGCTTCGCGCTTCCGCGGGCGCCGAGCGCGATCGAGACCTTCGCGATGGTGATGTCGTCGGGCGCCTCGACGATGTTCACGAAGTCGTACGCGCCGAGCGCCGCCCACTGGTGAAGGACCTTCGCTCCCATCTCCTCGACGTCCTTGTTGACCTCACGCAGTCGATCGGGATTCGCGTGGAGGGTCTGGACTCCCTTCTCGGTCAGCGTCGTCAGCATGAGGTACGTGGGCATGTCGCTCCTTTCCTCGGTCGCCGGCCGAGCCTAACCGAGCCTCCTGGTCGCCGTACAGCAGTGCCGCGCCGAGGAAGAGGAGCGGCGAGACGAAGAGCGAGGCGAGGGTCGCCGCCGCGATGCGCGTGTTCTCCGCGTACTCGCGCAGGACGAAGAAGAGCACGGCCTGCGTGAGGAACACGACGAGCGCGAGCGTCGCGAGCCCACCCAGCACATGGACGAAGTCCACGCGGGCGAGCCGGTACCCGCGTACGAAGGCAGCGCGAAAGCCGAGCCCTTCGACGAGCGCGGCGGGAACCGCGAGCCCGACGAGCGCGAGCCACGCGAGGCCCGGGAGCACGAAGAGCGTGGTGAGGATGGGGAACGGGAGGAAGATCACCACGCCGACCGCGTATGCCACGAGCGCGTTCCGGCTCCGGAGCGGCGCCCCCGTCACGAGCGCGCACGCCGCGACGTAGCTGAGCGTGAGCAGAAGCGCGCCCTCGAGCACCGCGCGGACCTGGCTGTCCCGTGAGAGCTCCCAGGCGAGCACGTTGACGAGAGCGACCGGAATTCCGAGGGCGAGCGCCTTCCAGAAGCTCCGGCCGTAGACCCGGATCGCCTCGCCGACGAGCTGGCCGACCGTGCGCTCGGCCGGCGGCAGCGGCGGTGGCAGCTCGCGCGTCGCTCTCGGCTTCCGTGCGCGGGCCATCGCGCCGGAACGCTACTTCGCTGCCGCCTCGAGCAGGCCCGGAAGCACGGCGCCGAGGCTGCCGAGCGCGAGCGGGATCTGCCAGCGTGCCCGGTCGGGCTCGCCGAGCTCGTTCGAGATCGCCCGGATCTCCACCGCGGGAATCCCGGCATGCGCGCAGGCGCGGAGGACCGCGAATCCCTCCATCCCCTCCACCCGGATGCGCTCGTCCGACCCGCAGGGGCCGTCAACCGCGGCGCTCGTGCCGACTGGAAGCGCAAGGGCAGCGGGCAGCGCCGTGCGCACCGCCGACAGCAGCGCGGCATCGGGCAAGACGCGGGAGACCACGGGGATCGCCGCCGAGAGGTCGCAGTAGATCGCCTCCGTCCCGAGCACCAGGGTGCCCGCCTCGATCCCTCGGCCCCCGGCCACGCCGACGTGCAGCACGGCCGCCGGCTGCTCGAGCACCAGAGCACGCGCCGTCGCCGCCGCGGCTTCCACCGGCCCGATCCCGCAGACGAGCCCTTCGAGCCCGCAGAGCTCGGGTTCGGTCGCGGCGACGAGGAGCACGCGACTGCTTGGGCTCACGAGCTCCGCCGCTCCATGCGGCGATCCTACGGTGCGTCCACGAGCCGGAACACCGGGTGGCACGGTGCCTCGGCGAGCCAATCCTCGTCCGGCGACGAGAGGTCGACTTCGAAGAACGGGCGCGTCACGCGGCCGAGCTCGTAGTAGCGGCGCAGCACTGGCAACGCCTCCGCTGACGGGAGCTCCTCGACCGCGAGGCGCTCGCGTCGGCGCCCCCGGCGGAGCTCGACCCAGCCCGCCGCGCGCGCGTTCCTCACCCAGTTGCGGTCGCCGGACGGGGCGACGAGCCAGCGAGCCTCCCCCTCGCGCACGATCGAGACGGGCGTCGACCAGAGGCGGCCGCTCGAGCGGCCGCGGACGGTGAGGACGTGGGTCCGGGGACCCGTGAGCCCGAGCCGCGCCAGCGGGCGGACAACGGCGTTGAGCCCCCGTCGCCAGAGGCTCCTGCGATACGGCTTCGGCGGCACCACGCGAGAGGTCATAGCGCACGAACACCGCGGCCGCCCTTCCCCCAGGGGCGACCGCGGTGCCGTTTGGGTCGAGAGCGACCCCAATCGGTGAGCCGTCAGTGGGCCAGCGGGCGGTGCCGCGTGCCCTTCAGTGCGAAGTACAGGCCGATCATCAGCAGGACACCGATGCCGAGCCCGATCCCGACCTGGGGCCACTCGATGTCACGGCTGTTCGTGATGCCGACGGGCCGCGGCTGCTCGCCGCCGGTCGTCGGATCGAGCCGGAAGCGGTCGTCGGCGACGACCGGAGGCGTCTCGCGCGTCGAGGCGATGACGGCCCGCTCGAACGCGTCCGGGCCCTTGGCGTCGGTCAGCTGCGCTTCGCGCTTTGCCGCGAACGACTCTTCCCGGGCGTCGACCGGCGTGCTCGGCACGGCCTGTGCCTTCGCGTCGAGCGACCGCTCGCGGGCGTCGATCATGGCGACCTTCGAGCTCGAGTACTCGCCGAGGCCGTACTGGCGATTGAGCCCCTCGCTGCGGAGCTTGAGCGCCTGGATGGCCGGGGAGTAGCTGCCGAGCTCGTACTGCTTGTTGAGGCCTTCGCTGCGGGCGGTGAGCGCCTGCTGCCACTGCGGCTGGACCGGCTGGCCCTTGGCGAGCGCCGTGGCCGGAAGCGACAGCACGAGGGCCGCTCCGACTGCGGTGATGAATGAAGACTTGCGGGTCATCGCTCTCTCCTTCGTCTCTGGTGGCCCTGGCGACCACCTGTTTCGAGGCTAGGGAGCGGAGGAAACGCCCGAAACGGGGGAATCCCCCGGGTTTGACGCGGCGACCCCCTGTCCGGTCGCAAGCGCATGCGCGAGCTCGGTCCGCGAGCGGACGCCGAGCTTGCCGAAGACATGCGAGAGATGGCCCTCGACGGTGCGCTCGGAGAGATAGAGGGCGGCAGCCACCTCGCGGTTCGTCTTCCCCTCGGCGACGAGCGCCGCGACCCGCTCCTCTGCCGGCGTGAGCGCACCGGGAGACGCGGCCCGACCGCTGATCCGCCTGAGCTCCGCCCGCGCGCGGTCGGCCCAGGGCGTGGCGCCTACGCCCTCGAACACGGCGAGAGCCTCCTCGAGCGTCGTCCGCGCCTCGCGACGCCGCTTCAGCCGGCGTTGCGTCGCCCCGAGCGTCAGCTGCGACCGCGCGCGTTCGAACTCGTCTCCGGGCGCAGCGAGCGACTCGACGGAGAGCTCGAGCTCGAGCAAGGCACCCTCGGGGTCATCGCTGACGGCGTGGAGTAGGCCACGGAGGCGACGGACGACTCCGAGGGCACGCCGGCGCCCGAGCCGCTCTGCGGCCTCCGCGTATGCCTCGAGGAGAGCTGCTGCCTCGTCTATGCCACCGCTCGCCACGAGCGCCTCGATCGCGTCGGCCATGAACGGCAGCGCTCCGGGCTCGCGGATCTCCTCGCGCAGATGGTGCTCGACGAGCGGTCGCAACGTCGTCACTGCGGCTTCGGGATCGCCCTGCCCGAGCTCGAGGTGGCCCGCCGCCCAGGTCGCGAAGATCCAGGCCGGGAGACCGCTCGTCTCCTGTGCCAGCTCCAGCGCCTGGCGAGACGACGACCTCGCACTCTCGATCGTCCCGAGATGGGCGTCCGCGAGCGCGCGAACGGCAAGCGTGTACGCGACGAGTGCCCGCTGGCCCGCCTGCTCGGCGACCACTCTCCCCCTCTCCGCGAAGCTGCGTGCCTCGACGAAGCGACCGCGCGCGCACTCGATCTGGCCGAGCATCACGTACGTGTACGGGAGGGAGCTTTCGTCCCCGAGCTCGCGTGCAGCTGCTGCCATCGCGTCGTAGGCGGCGAACGCGCCGTCCAGGTCGCCGTGCCAGAAGCGGACGCACATGGCCGCGAACACGGGCTGACGCAGAACGGGCCGGTCGAGGCACGCGTGCTGCAGCGCGACAGCGGCGTCGGCGAACGCCGCGGCGTCCGGCCGCCCGAGCGCGGCGGCGGACACCGCCTTCGTCGCGAGCGCCTCGGCCTCGAGCTGGGTCGCACCGTGGCGGCGGGCAGTGTCGGCAGCCGCTCCGGACACGTCCACCGCCTCCGGCAGCTGCTCGCGCAGGCGGAAGAACGTCCCCGCGAGCCCTTCTTGCGCGTACGCCTCGACGAGCGATCCGCTCTCGGCCTCCTCGACCGCCTGGCGATAGAGAGTGGAGGCGCCGCGGACGTCGTCGTCGTACGACCGGAAGCGCGCGAGCGCAACGAGCAGCGCCGCCCGCGCCGGCCCGCGCGGCGTGCTCTCGGTCGCAGGTTGGACGAGGCGGCACGCGCGCTCCGTGTCGCCCGCTGCATGGTGGTCGTACGCGGCCTGTACCGCGCGACGACGGAGGCCGTCCTCCTCCCCCTTGGGCGTGAGCGCCGCAGCCCGCTCGAGCAGGAGCGCCGCAGGGCGCGGCGCTCCGCGGGCCCGCGCGTGGTGCGCGGCGTCCTCGAGAGCACACGCGACGGCCTCTTCCGGTTCGACCGCGCACGCGGCGAGCTGCCAGGCGCGCGCCTCGGGGTTTTCGAGCAGCTCCGCGAGCCGGAGATGAACCGCCCGCTGACGCCTCGGGTCTGCAATCTCGTACGCGCCCGCAGCGAGGAGCGGATGCGTGAACCGGATCCGCTCCTGGTCGAGCTCGACGACGTGCGCGTCGAGCGCGGGGGCGAGGCCGACGTCCTCCGCGACGCCGCTCGCGGCGACCGTGATCCGAATCGTCGGATGGGCATGTGCCGCCGCGGCGAGCAGGAAGTCGCGGCTCTCGGCCGGCAACGCGAGGAGACGTCCGTGGACCAGCTCGTGCAGCGACTCCGGGACCGGAAGTGGGTGACCCGCGTTCACGGAGACCTGCGACCGGCGCAGCATCCGCACGATCTCGAGGGCGTAGAACGGATTCCCTCCTGCGGCCGCGTGCACTTCGCCGAGGAGCGGGCGCGGAAGCGCGACGCCGAGGTGAGCGCGGATCACGTGATGGAGCGCGTCCGGATGGAGCGGCCCTACGGCTAGACGTGCGAAGCGACCCTCCGGCAGCGATCGACGCAGCTCCTCGACGATCGCGCTCTCGACGCCGGTCCGACGCGCGAGAAGCAGGCCCACCGACTCGCCGCGGAGCCGTCGCGACGCGTACGCGAGACCGGCCCCGGACGCAGCGTCGAGCCACTGGACGTCGTCCACGGCGACGACCGTCGGCTGCGCATCGGCGAGCGCGCGCAAAGCGCTCAGAAGCGCGACGCCCACGGCGTGGGCGTCCGGTGGAGCGCCGTCCGCCTCCTCGATGACGAGCGCACGGGAGAGCGCCGCCCGCTGGGCGGCAGGAAGCGCCGCGAGCGCTTCGTCCAGCACCGGGTCGAGCAGGTCCCCGAGCCCGGAGAAGCTGAGCACGGTCTCGCTCTCTGCAGGCGCTGAACGCAGCACGCGCAGCCCCTGCTCCTCGGCCGCGTCGACGCCCGCGCGCCAGAGCGTCGTCTTGCCCATCCCGGGCTCGCCCTCGAGCACGAGCGCGGCCGCTCCGTCGGCAACTCGCGCGACGAAGTCGACGATCGACGCCAGCTCAGCGTCGCGGCCCGAGACGGCGGCTTGCATTCAGCGATCGTACGCATCCGCACGAGCGGCGAACAGGGCTCGTTCGGGGATACTCCGCCCCGTGGGCTTCACGATCTTCCGCCAATCCGAGGTCGAGTGGGTCCCGCGGGCAGACGACGATCCGCGCACGATCGCCGGGCTCTCCGAGGCGCTGACCCAGTCCCGGGCGAACATCTGGCGTTATCCGCCGGGCGCGCGCGGCAGGCGCCACAAGGATCTCGCGCAGGAAGAGGTCTTCGTCGTCCTCGACGGGACGCTCACCGTCGATCTCGGAGATCCGCCCGAGCGGCACGAGGTCGAGCGCGGAGGCGTGGTCGTCGTCGAGACGGGGACGATTCTCCAGCTCCGCAACGCCGGCGACGAGGAACTCGTGCTCTTCATCTACGGCGCCCCGCCCGTCCGCGGGCAGGGCGAGTTCTTCCCGGACGTTCCCTAGGCGGGCGCCGGCGCCGAGACCCCGGCGCGCTCGAACACGAGCTCGCCGTCGGCCGCGTCCACGCGGACGGTGTCGCCCTCGCCGAACCTGCCCTCGAGGAGCTCGCGGGCCAGCGGGTTCTCGAGCAGCCGCTGGATCGCGCGCTTGAGCGGCCGCGCGCCGTACGCGGGATCCCAGCCCTCCTCGGCGAGGAGCTCCTTCGCCGAGTCGGTGACCTCGAGCTCGAGCCTCCGCTCCGCGAGCCGCTCGCGGAGCCGCCCGAGCTGGAGGTCGACGATCTCGGACAGCTGCTCCCGCGTGAGCGCCTGGAAGGCGACGACCTCGTCGATGCGGTTCAGGAACTCCGGCCGGAAGCGGTCGCGCAGCTCCTCGAGCGAGCGGATGTTCGAGGTCATGATCACGACGGTGTTCCGGAAGTCGACCGTGCGGCCCTGGCCGTCGGTCAGGCGCCCGTCGTCGAGCAGCTGGAGGAGCACGTCGAAGACCTCCGGGTGCGCCTTCTCGATCTCGTCGAGCAGCAGCACCGCGTACGGTCGGCGGCGGATGGCCTCGGTCAGCTGGCCGCCCTCCTCGTAGCCGACGTAGCCCGGGGGCGCGCCGACGAGCCGGGCGACCGTGTGGCGCTCCTGGTATTCCGACATGTCCAGGCGGACGAGCGCGCGCTCGTCGTCGAACATGAACTCGGCGAGCGCTCGGGCGAGCTCGGTCTTGCCGACACCCGTCGGGCCGAGGAAGATGAACGACCCGATCGGCCGGTTGGGATCCTGGAGCCCGGAGCGCGCGCGCCGCAGCGCATTCGAAACTGCCTCGACCGCCTCGTCCTGGCCGACGACGCGCAGGTGCAGGCGCTCCTCCATATGGATCAGCTTTTCGACCTCGCCCTCGAGGAGGCGCGTGACGGGAATGCCGGTCCACGTCGCGACCACGGCGGCGATGTCGTCCTCGTCGACCTCCTCCTTGACCATCGGCACATCGCTCGGCTCCTCGCGCTCCGCGAGCTCCTGCTCGAGGCCAGGGAGGATGCCGTAGCGGATCTCGGCGACCCGCTCGAGGTTGCCCTGACGCTCCTCGCGCTCGGCCTCCATGCGCAGTTCGTCTATGTCGCGCTTGATCTCGGCGACGCGCTGAAGGCCGTCCTTCTCCTTCAGCCAGCGGGCGGAGAGCTCGTCGCGGGACGCCTTCGCCTCGGCCAACTGGGCGTCCAGCGGCTCGCGCGTCGCCGAGTCCTCCTTCGCCATCGCCGCAAGCTCGATCTCGAGCTGCCGCACGCGGCGCTCGGCCTCGTCGAGCTCGACGGGCGAGGAGTCGATCTCCATGCGCAGGCGGGACGCGGACTCGTCCACGAGGTCGATCGCCTTGTCCGGGAGGAACCGGTCGGCGACGTACCTGTCCGACAGCACCGCGGCGGCGACGAGAGCGGAGTCGCGGATCTCCACGCCGTGATGCGCCTCGTAGCGCTCCTTCAGCCCGCGGAGGATGGCGATCGTGTCCGCGACGGACGGCTGTCCGACGTAGACGGGCTGGAAGCGCCGCTCGAGCGCAGCGTCCTTCTCGATGTGCTTGCGGTACTCGTCGAGCGTCGTCGCGCCGACGGCTCGCAGCTCGCCGCGGGCGAGCATCGGCTTCAGCATGTTCGCTGCGTCGACGGCGCCCTCGGCGGCACCTGCGCCGACGATCGTGTGCAGCTCGTCGATGAAGACGACGATCTCGCCGGCCGCGTTCTCGATCTCCGCGAGCACGGCCTTCAGCCGCTCCTCGAACTCGCCGCGGTACTTCGCGCCCGCAAGCAGGGCCCCGACATCGAGCGCCCAGACGCGCTTGCCCTTCAGCCCCTCGGGGACGTCGCCCGCGACGATGCGCTGGGCGAGGCCCTCGACGATCGCGGTCTTCCCCACCCCCGGCTCGCCGATGAGGACCGGGTTGTTCTTCGTCCGCCGCGAGAGCACCTGGACGACGCGCCGGATCTCTTCGTCCCGGCCGATCACCGGATCGAGCTTCCCGCTCTCCGCGAGCGCGGTCAGGTCGCGGCCGTACTTCTCGAGCGCCTGGTACGACCCCTCCGGGTCCTGCGAGGTGACCTTCTGGCCGCCGCGCACCGTCGCGAGCGCCTCCTGGAGCCGCGCGCGGTCGACGATGTCGAGCGCGAGCAGGAGATGCTCGACCGAGACGTATGCGTCCCCGAGCCCCTGCGCCTCGTCCGACGCCTTGTCGAGGACGCGGCTGAACCGAGCGGAGACCTGCGGCTGCGTGTTCCCGCCCGAGACCGAGGGGAGAGACGCGAGCCGCGCCTCCGCCTCCGCGCGCAGGCTCGCCGGCGGCTCGCCCGCGCGCTCGACGAGCGTCCGCACGAGCTCCTGGTCGAGGAGCGGCGATGGTCAGGTGGTCGGGTGTGAGCTCCGGGTTGCTCGCCCGCCGCGCCAGCTCCTGCGCGCCGGCGACCGCTTCCTGGCTCTTCAGCGTGAGGCGATTGAAATCCATGTCAGCTCCGCGGTGCCGGATGCTGGGCCGGCTTGTAGACGACGAGCTCCCGCCGGTACGACCGGTGGACGGAAGCGATCTCAGCGCGCAGCTCGCGCTCGAGCTTTTCCATCCGCGCGCGCGCGCGCCGCAGCTCGTCCTCGAGGCGGAGCACCTGCTCGACGCCCGCGAGGTTGAGGCCGAGCTCGGTCGTGAGCCGCTGGATCAGCCGGAGCCGCTCGACGTTCTCGTCCGAGTAGAGCCGCGTGCCCCCGGGGGTGCGCGCCGGGCGCACGAGCCCCTTGGCCTCGTACAGGCGGAGCGTCTGCGGATGCATGCCGACGAGCTCGGCCGCGGCCGAGATCATGTACCGGGGACGAGACGCATCCACGTCAGCTCACCTCCACGAACCGCTCGCGCGGATTCTCCTTCGACACCTTGCTGTACCCCTCGAGCGCTTCCTTCTCCGCCTTCGAGAGCTTCTTCGGCACGGTCACCTTCACGCGCGCGAGCAGGTCGCCGCGCCCGTTCCCCTTGAGATGCGGAGCACCGCGGCCCTTCACGCGCAGGAGCTTGCCGCTCTCGGTCCCGGCCGGGATCTTCAGCGCGACCGGGCCCCCGGGCGTCGGGATCTGGACGGTCGAGCCGAGCGTCGCTTCCGCATAGGTCACCGGGACGTCGAGGACGAGGTCCGCTCCACGCCGCTCGAAGAACGGCGACGGCTCGACCTCGACCACGACGTGCAGGTCGCCGGGCGGACCACCGTTCCGGCCCGGCTCGCCGCGCCCCTTGAGCCGTACGCGCGTGCCCGTCTTCGCCCCTGCGGGGATCTTCACGTTGAACTGCCTGCGCTTGCGCTCGCGGCCGCTGCCGCGGCAGCTCTTGCACGGCGACTCGACGATCGCGCCGTTCCCCTGGCAGCGCGGGCACGGCTGCGAGAAGGCGAAGAGCCCCTGCGAGTCCGAGATCACACCGCGACCGCCGCAGTCGGGGCAGACGACGGGAGCGGTGCCCGGCTCGGCCCCGGTTCCGTGGCAGACCGAGCAGACCGCCTCGCTCTCGACCGGCACCCGGACCTGCACGCCGTTCAGCGAGTCGTCGAACGAGATCCGCACGCGGGTCTCGAGGTCGTCGCCTCGCATCGGCTGGCGCGCGTTGCGGCGACCGGCACCGCCTCCGAACATCCCGCCGAGCAGGTCGCCGAGGTTGCCGAGGTCGAACTCCTCGAAGCGGGCGTTGCCGAAGCCGCCCTGGCCGCCGGCCGGGCCACCACGCATGCCGGCGTCGCCGAACGTGTCGTACGACCGGCGCTTCTCGGGGTCGGAGAGCACGTCGTAGGCGCCCTGGACCTCCTTGAACCGCTCCTCCGCGGCGTCGTCGCCGGGGTTGCGGTCGGGATGGCTCTCGCGCGCGAGCGCGCGGTACGCCTTCTTGATCTCCTCGTCGGACGCCGTCTTCGGGACGCCGAGCACTTCGTACGGGCTGCGCATCGCTCTACTCCGCCACGATCACCCGAGCGGGACGGACGACCCTGTCGCCGAGGCGGTAGCCCCGCTGCACGACCTCCACGACCGAGCCGGGCTCGGCGCCTTCACGCGGCTGTGCGAGCAGCGCCTCGTGGACGTGCGGGTCGAAGCCGGCGCTCGTCTCGATCTCGACGAGCCCCTCCTTCTCGAGGGCCTTCCGCAGCGACTGCTCGACGAGGCGGACGCCCTCGACGAGCGCAGCCTCCTCGTGCCGCTCGGCGGCCTCGAGCGTGCGCTCGAGATCGTCGAGAACGGGCAGCAGCTCGCGTACGAGCCGCTCGTGCGCGTGAGCGACGAGACGCTCCTGCTCGCGCGCCGCCCGCTTGCGGAAGTTGTCGAAGTCCGCCTGGACGCGCTGCGCGAGCGCGAGGTACTCGTCACGCGCGGCCTCGGCCTCCGCGAGCAGGCGAGCGTGGTCCGCAGGAGCCTCCTGCGGCTCCTCGCCGCGGCTCTCCTGCTGCTCGTCCTGCCGAGCGGAGGCGGCCTCCGCCGCCTCCGCCTGCTCGCGCCTCGTCGTCACGAGCGCTGCGCCTCTTCCTCGTCGATGACCTCGAAGTCGGCGTCCTCGACGACCTCGTCCTCGGAGGGCGCCGAGCCGCCGTTGCCCGCCGACTGGGACTGCGCCGCCGCGGTAGCCTGCGCGTACACCGCGTCGGCGAGCGTCCGGGACGCCTCCTGGAGAGCGTTCGTCTTCGCCTGGATGTCGGCGACGTCCGAGCCCTCGGCCGCCTGCCGGAGCTCCATGATCCGGCCTTCGATCGTGGACGCGTCCGACTCGTCGAGCTTGTCGCGATGCTCCGCGAGCGCCCGCTCGGTCTGGTAGGCGAGCTGCTCGCCCTGGTTCCGGGCATCCGCGAGCTCGTGGAGCTTCTTCGCCTCGCCGGCGTGGTCCTCGGCGTCCTTGACCATCCGCTCGACGTCCTGCTCGGTGAGGCCCGAGCCGCCCTCGATGCGGATCTGCTGCTCGTTGCCGGTCCCGAGGTCCTTCGCCGAGACGTTGATGATCCCGTTGGCGTCGATGTCGAAGGAGACCTCGACCTGCGGCATCCCGCGCATCGCCGGAGGGATCCCGACGAGCTGGAACTTCCCGAGCGTCTTGTTGAAGGAGATCATCTCCGACTCGCCCTGGCCGACGTGGATCTCGACCGACGGCTGGTTGTCCTCCGCGGTCGTGAAGACCTCGGCCTTCCGCGTCGGGATGGTCGTGTTCCGCTCGATGAGCTTCGTGAACACGCCGCCCTTCGTCTCGATGCCGAGCGAGAGCGGGGTCACGTCGAGCAGGAGGACGTCCTTCACCTCGCCCTTCAGCACGCCTGCCTGGATCGCAGCGCCGACCGCGACGACCTCGTCCGGGTTCACGCCCTTGTGCGGGTCCTTCCCGACGAGCTCGCGTCACCTTGTCCTGGACCGCCGGCATGCGGGTCATGCCGCCGACGAGCACGACGTGCTCGATGTCGGCCGCGGTCAGGCCGGCGTCGGCGAGCGCCTGCTTCGTCGGCTCGACCGTCCGCTCGAGCAGGTCGTGCGCGAGCTCGTTCAGCTTCGCGCGCGTGAGCTGGAGGTCGAGGTGCTTCGGGCCCTCGGGGGTCGCGGTGATGAACGGCAGGTTGATCTGCGTCGTCATCGTCGACGAGAGCTCGATCTTCGCCTTCTCGCCGGCCTCGTACAGCCGCTGCAGCGCCATCGGGTCCTGCCCGAGGTCGATGCCCTGGTCGCGCTTGAACTCCGCGATCATCCAGTCGACGACGGCCTTGTCGAAGTTGTCACCGCCGAGGTGGTTGTCGCCGTTCGTCGCCTTCACGTGGTAGACGCCCTCGCCGAGCTCGAGCACGGAGACGTCGAACGTCCCGCCGCCGAGGTCGAAGACGAGGATCGTGTGCTCCGAGCCCTCCTTGTCGAGCCCGTAGGCGAGCGCGGCGGCGGTCGGCTCGTTGATGATCCGCAGCACGTTGAGGCCGGCGATCTTGCCGGCGTCCTTCGTCGCTTCGCGCTGCGCGTTGTTGAAGTAGGCCGGGACGGTCACGACCGCCTCCGTCACCGGCTCGCCGAGGTACGCCTCGGCGTCCGCCTTCAGCTTCTGGAGGATCATCGCCGAGATCTCCGGCGGGGCGTACTCGGTCCCCTCGGCCCGCACCCGGACGTCGCCGTTCGGGCCCTGGTCTACCTCGTACGGGACGATCTTCATCTCCTCGGAGACCTCGTCGTACTTGCGGCCCATGAACCGCTTGATCGAGAAGATCGTGTTCTGGGGGTTCGTCACCTGCTGGCGCTTCGCCGGCGCGCCGACGAGCCGCTGGCCGTCACGACCGAACGCGACGACGGACGGAGTCGTGCGCCCGCCCTCGGCGTTGGGGATGACGGTGGGCTCGGATCCCTCGAGCACGGCCATGCAGGAGTTGGTCGTGCCGAGGTCGATTCCGATGGTCTTGGCCATGTGTTCCTGGCTCCTTCCGTTTCTTGAGTCTCTGTGGCTCAGGTAAATATGAGTCGCACCGTAGCAGATTGCCGGGAGAGGAGAAGCGGCCACGAGTACGAACACGGCGAGACGATGCAACTCCTCTCGGAACGCCGTCTGGCGCGGATCAACCGCGCCGTCGTGTCCGGTCGCATCCTCCCGTACCTCGCCGGCGTGACGCTCCTGATCACGCTCGTCTCCGCCGTGGCGGTCCGCCTGCTCGCCCACGGGGAGTTCGAGACCTTCGGCGAGTCGGTGTGGTGGGCGGCGCAGACCGTGACCACGGTCGGGTACGGCGACGTCATCCCTCAGACGGCCTTCAGCAAGGTCGTCGCCGTCTTCGTCATGTTCTTCGGCGTCGCGGCCGTCTCGATCACGACCGCGATCGTCGTCTCGGCGATCATGAGCTCGTCGCAGGCGCGGCTGGCCGCCGAGGCGTCGCACGAGGACCCGCACCGCGAGGTGCTCGAGCGCATCGAGCGACGGCTCGCCGAGCTCGAGAAGCGTCTCTAGCGGAACACGCCGATCAGGACCCCGCCCGCGACGATCAGCCCGGCGCCGGCCACGAGACGCACCCCGACGAGCTCGATCCGGCGGAGGAACAGTGCGGAGAAGAGCACGCCCCAGAGCGACTCGGTCGCGACGAGCGGGGAGACCACGGTCACCCGCCCGCGGTAGTACGCCTCGAACAGGCAGACATAGGAGAGCCCGAACAGGATCCCCGCCGGCGCGAAGTCGCGGAGCGGGCCGAGCGAGAACGCGCGTCGGCTCACGAGCACCCACGCTGCGATGACGATCGCGCCGCTGCCGAGCGTCACCGCGGCCGCGAGCTCCGGGGTGGCGTCGGTGTCGACGGCGAGCCAGCGCACGAGGTTGTCGCGCGTCGCGAAGACGACGGTCGCCGCGATCGCGTACGCGAGCCCGATGCGCTTCACGTGACTGGGGCGATCGCGCTCGACCGCGAGCAGCAGTCCGCCGGCGACGATGAGCACGGCGCCGGCGAGCACGCCCGCGACGACGGGCTCGCCGAGGAACACGAGCGCGATGGCGACGGAGAAGAGCGGCGCGGTGCCGACGGCCACCGAGGCCCGAGCGGGGCCGGCATCCCGCACGGCGAGCGTGAAGAGCGTCTGCGAAAGGCCCGGGCCGAGGATCCCGGCGAGCGCGAACGGCCATACGCCGGCGAGATCGACCTCGAAGCGGAGTGTGGCGGCGATTGTCGCCACACCGAACGCAGGCAGCACGGTGAGCAGCGCGCCGAGCTCCGCGCTCGTGCCTCGGGCGAGCGCGGGCCGCAGCGCGACCGTCATCGCACCGAAGAGCGCCGCCGAGGCGAGGGCGAGCCCGACCGCGTCCACTCAGACTCGCCGCGGGCGAACGATCGAGGAGCGAGATCTGCGGTGTAAGCGCGGCACGAGCGGGGTACCAGCCTGACAGCCTCGAGTTCAGAGGGAGGGCCCTTTGAATGACCTCGGGGCGGAAGGAGGCCAGAGATGAGCAAGCCGCACCTTCGCCGGTACCGAGCGACGCTCGGTGTCGGTGCCGCCCTCGTCCTCCTTCTCGTCGCCTTCGGCGCGGTGTCCGCGCAGGCACGGGTGGGAGAGAGCGCGCAAACGACAACCGTCTCGTTGGCAGGCTGGGCTTCGAGCCCGGAGGAGACCGCGGCGCTCGGACGCACGATCGCGTCGTTCGAGCGTTTGAACAGGAGCATCGACGTCGAGTACACCCCGATCTCGGGCGACTACGACGCGGCGATGCTGGCACGGTTCGCGGCCAACCGCCCGCCGGACGTCTTCTACGTCGACTCGCTCGACATTCCCGACTACCTCCCGGCACTCGAGCCGCTGAACCGGTACGTGCAGCGCACACGCAACTGGTCGACGAGGCCGTTCTACCAGCGTCTGCTCAGCGGGTTCACCGTCAACGGCCGGATCTACGGCTTCCCGAAGGACTGGTCGCCGCTCGGGCTGATCGCGAACACGCAGATGCTCCAGCGGGCGGGTGTATCGACACCCCCCGGGACATGGGCGCAGTTCACGCAGGCCCTGCAGAGGATCAGGTCGTCCGGTGCCGTCTCCGACGGAGCGCCGGCCTGCCTCGCCCTCGACTGGGCGCGCATCCTCGCGTTCATCTACCAGGGTGGCGGCGCCTGGCTGAACCCCGCGAAGACGCAGTCGGTCATCGACTCGCAGCGGAACCGCACGACCGTCAACACGTACCTCGGGTGGCTGAGAAGCGGCCTCGCACAGACGCCGGCGCAACTCGGTGTCGGCTGGTGCGGTGAGGCGATCGGCAAGGGCAAGGCCGCGATCGTCTTCGAAGGCAACTGGATCTACAGCTACCTCCAGAAGGACTTCCCGAGCATCCGGTTCGCGGTGTACCCGATGGTCCGGAGCGCGGCCCGGGGCAACCTGTCGTTCACCGTCTCGTACTCGATGGGCAGGCAGTCGCAGAACAAGCAGGCCGCGTGGAAGCTGCTTCGCTTCCTCGTCGGGAAGCAGGGCCAGACCGTCTGGGCGAAGAACTCGGGCTTCCTGCCCTCGCGCAGCGACGTGAACGCACCGCCCGGCCGGGCGAACTTCGTCAAGGAAGCGCCGGCCGCGCGGCCCTGGCAGTTCATCAAGGGCTTCCAGCGCGTGATCGACTTCGCGGGCAAGGAGCTCGAGGCGACGTGGAACGGTGACCAGACCGTCGCCACGATGCTCGCCGACATCGATCGCGAGACGGAGGACGCGATCAGGAGAAGCAGGTAACGCAACGCAGTGACTCCGACGCCCGGGCGCACTGCGCCCGGGCGTCGGCCCCTTAGCTCGGGTCGGAGGCGCGATGGCGGTGCAGGCGGGTAGGGCGAGGCGGCTACCGAGCCTCGGCGGCGAGAGGCTGCGCGAGGCGGCGGTCGGCTACGCCTTCGTCCTCATCCCCCTCGGCGTCTTCGCGCTCTTCCAGCTCTACCCGATGATCTACGCGTTCTACGTGAGCGCGCACGAGTGGGGCGGGATCGAGGGGAACCTCGGCTACGTCGGGCTCGACAACTACCGCGAGCTGTGGCACGACGAGTCGTTCTGGACGTGGCCGCCCGAGCGGGCGACGGCGCTCTGGAACACCGTCTACTACGCGCTCCTCGTCGTCCCGCTGCAGATGGCGCTCGGCCTGAGCATGGCGCTGCTCGTCAACCACCCGTTCCGCGGCCGGACGTTCTTCCGCTCCGCCTACTACTTTCCGGCGCTCGTCTCGTCGGCGGCGATCTCCGCGATCGCGATCTACCTCCTGAGCGCCGACGGGCTCGTGAACGCGGCGATCAGCGCCGTCACCGGCACGCGACTTCGACCACCCGTGGTTCGGCGACGCCGACACCGCGCTCGAGTCGATCGTCGTGCTCGACGCCTGGACGACGTCGGGGACGATGATGCTCTTCTACCTCGCTTCCCTGCAGTCGATCCCGACGGACGTCTACGAGGCCGCCGCGATCGACAAGGCGGGTGCGTGGCGCACGTTCTGGAAGATCACCTTCCCGCTGCTCAAGCCGGCGCACTTCTTCGTCGCCGTCGTCTCCGTCATCGGCGCGCTCAAGCTCTTCGACCAGGCGTTCATCATCTCGACGGGCTCCGGCGGGCCGGCGGGCTCGACGATGACCGCGGTCATGTACGTCTACACGGTCACGATCAAGGAGTTCAACTACGGCTACGGCGCGACCGTCGGCGTCGTCCTCTTCCTCATCATCTTCACCATCACCGTCGCCCAGCGGCTGCTCTTCGGGAAGGCCGAGATCGGCTACTGATGTCCGAGCGAGACGAGACCGTCCCGCACGTCGCCGCCGTGCGCGAGCTCGCGCTCGAGGGCGAGGCCGCGGTCGGAGCGCCGGTGGACATCCCGCCGCGGACGTTCGGCGAGCGTGCGCGGCGCATCGTCGCTCTACGGGCTGATGATCGCCCTCGCGCTTCTCTACCTGATCCCCTTCGTCTACACGGTCTCCACCTCCCTGAAGTCGCAGGCGGAGGCGGCCGCGGGCTTCGACCTCTGGCCGGACTCGCCGAGCCTCGCCGCCTACCGGGAGATCTGGTCGCGCGAAGACCTCTCGTTCGTCACGTTCTTCAAGAACAGCCTGATCCTGGCCTCGCTCGATCACGGTGATCAACCTCTTCCTCGCCACGCTCGGCGGCTACGCGTTCGCCCGGCTGCGCTTCCCGCTGCGCGAGGTCGCTCTTCCTCGTCGGTGCTCGGAACGCTGATGATCCCCGACCAGCTGCGCCTCGTCCCCGTCTACCTGATGATGATCGACTTCCCGATCACGGACTGGAACCTGACGCAGACGCGACACGGGTACGTCTTCTTCGGGACCAGCATCGCGCTCGCGACGAACCTCTTCCTCATGCGCCAGTACTTCCTCACGATCCCGAAGGACTACGAGGAGGCGGCGAAGCTCGACGGTGCGGGCTACTTCAAGACGTACTGGCGCGTGATGCTGCCGCTCGCGGCGCCGGCTGTCGCCGCGGTCGCGATCCTCACCTTCCAGGGCATCTGGAACGAGTTCTTCTGGGCGAACCTGCTGCTCGGACAGGGCGGCTCCGACGAGTGGACGGTCCAGATCGGCGTCGCGCAGTTCCGCTTCCAGTACCAGACGCTCTGGCCGCAGCTCATGGCGGCGGCGACGATCGCGATCCTTCCGGTCCTCGTCGGTCTACATCTTCTTCCAGCGCTACTTCGTCGCCGGCGTCGCGGCGGCTGGGGTCAAGGGATGATCGCGGCCGTGGCGACGACGCGCGAGCCCGGGGTCGGCGAGGTCCTCCGCCGTGCGGCGCGCGACTTCTACGAGGAGTCGTGGCGGTTCGTCCTCCTCAACTCGCTGCTCTCCGCCTATGTCCTCGTCGGTGCTCGCGGTCGCGAGCTTCGCGCCGCTGGCGCTCGTCCTGCTCCTCGGCGCGGGGCCGCTGGCAGCTGCCCTCGTCTCCGCAGCCGTGATCGTCGTCGAGACCGGCTCGCTCACGTTCGTCGAGGTCGTTCGGCGGCCTGCGCCGGGGCTGGCTCCGCGGGCTCGTGCTCGCGCGGATCGCTGGCTGCTCGGTGCGCTCGCCACGGTGCTCGCGGTCCGCTTCTACGGCGACGCCGGAGCCTTCGCGTGGCCGCTCGCCGTCCTCGTCCTCTACCTCGGCGCGATCTTCGTGCTGCTACCAGCTCGTGCTCTGGCCGCTCGCTCTGCGCGACTGCGAGCGCCCGCTGCTGCGACGCGGCAGCCGAGGCCGGCCTCGTGCTCGTCCGGCGGCCCGCGGCTGTGGTCGGGCTCGGGCTCGCACTGCTCGTCGTCAATGTCGTCGGCATCGTCGCGGCCGTCCTCCCCTTCCTGACGTTGACGATCGCCTACTCCGCCCTGGCGGCCGCCCGCCTCGCGCTCCGTCCCGCCACCCCTCGAGGAGGTGTGAGCCCGTGGCGACCGTGACCTACGAGAACGTCTGGAAGCGCTACGACGGCACGCTCGCGGTGAAGGATCTCTCGCTCGGGATCGCACGAGGGCGAGTTCGTCGTGCTCGTCGGCCCGTCGGGCAGCGGAAAGAGCACCGCCCTGCGCATGCTCGCGGGCCTCGAGCGCATCGACGAGGGGCGGATCCTCATCGGCGACCAGGTCGTCAACAACGTCGCTCCTGCGGCGCGGGACGTCGCGATGGTCTTCCAGTCGTACGCGCTCTACCCGCACATGACGGTGTACGACAACCTCGCGTTCAGCCTCCGCAACCAGCATGTGCCGAAGCACGAGATCGACGCGCGCGTCCGGCGGGCGGCGGAGATCCTCCAGCTCTCCGAGCTGCTCAAGCGCAAGCCGAAGCAGCTCTCGGGCGGTCAGCGGCAGCGCGTCGCTCTCGGACGCGCGATCGTGCGCGAGCCGGTCGTGTTCCTCATGGACGAGCCGCTCTCGAACCTCGACGCGAAGCTGCGCGTCGAGACTCGCGCAGAGCTCCTCAAGCTGCAGCGGCGGCTCGGGACGACGACGGTCTACGTCACGCACGACCAGGTCGAGGCGATGACGATGGGTGACCGGATCGCCGTCATGAACGACGGTGAGCTCCAGCAGGTGGGGACTCCCGAGGAGGTCTACGTCAGGCCGCGGAACGTCTTCGTCGCCGGCTTCATCGGCTCCCCCGCCATGAACCTCGTCCCCGGCGGCGTCTTCCCCGGTGCCGGGAGCTCGGGGCAGATCGTCGGGTTCCGCCCCGAGCACGTGCGGCTCGGCGCGGGCGGCGGGGACGGCGTGCGCCTCAGCGCCCTCGTCGACGTCGTCGAGTACCTCGGCGACGAACAGCTCGTCCACTTCGCGGTGAACGACCATGTGCTGCTGGCGAAGCTGCCCGTCGAGCCTCGGGTCGCGGCGGACTCGACCGTCACCCTCTCGATCCCGCGGGACCGACTTCATCTCTTCGCCGCCGAGACCGGGGAGGCGCTCAGCCGCTGAGGTTCTCGGGCCGCCGGGACGGGACGAGTCGGCGGAGCGCAGCCGCCGCCGCCGGCTCGGCGAGCACGATTCCCGTCAGCATCACGGCGCAGCCTGCCCAGCCGAGCCAGCCGAGCACCTCGTCGGCGAGGAGCACGCCGAAGAGCGCGGCGAAGGGCGCCTCCAGCGTGAAGACGAGCGCAGCGCGGGCGGCCGTCGTCCGGGCCTGCACCCAGGTGGCGATGAGGTAGCCGAGAGCGCCGGCGAAGACACCGGTGACGATGAGCGCACCCCAGACCGTCCAGCCCCGTGGCACCTCGAGCTGGCCGAGCGCGAGCGCGATGACGAGGAAGCCGACGAAGCACGTCGTCATCTGCAGGAACGTCAGCGCACGGGCGTCGTACCGCGGCGCGAACCGCTCCATGGACGCGATCTGGAACGACTGCGCGATGGCGTTCCCGAGGACGAGCGCGTTGCCGAGCGTCGAGCCCCCGGGGACGCCGTTCAGGAGGAGAAGACCGACGACCGCCAGGCCGACGCCGACCCACGCCATGGTCGGCACGCGTGTCCCGAAGAGCCAGAACGCGATCAGCGGGGTGAACACGACGTAGAGCCCGGTGATGAAGCCCGTGCTCGTGACCGTCGTCAGCTCGAGCCCGGCGGTCTGCAAGCCGTACGCGGCGGCGAGCAGAACGCCAACGCCGAGGCCCGCGACGATGCCGCTCCGCGGAAGCTCGCGCAACGGTCCCCACGCGAACGGCGCGAGCACGACCGTCGAGATCGCGAAGCGGACGGCGAGAAACGCGAAGAGCGGATAGAGCGCGAGCGCGTCCTGGACCTGGACGAAGGTGACGCCCCAGATCGCGGTGACCCCGACGAGGAGGAGGATGGGGCCGGACGACCGCACTGGTGGAACCTAAAGCGGGAGGCGCCCCCTCGGAGCGCCTCCCGATCAGCCGCCGGACGTGAAGGGCGCTAGCGCCGCTCGGCCTCCCGTTCGCGCTCCTTCTTCTCGTCGCGATCGTTGAACATCCCGCCGACCTTGTCCTTCAGGTCTTCCCAGGCGTCGTCGGCCTTCTCCTTCGCCTCGCCCCACTTGCCCTGGGCGCGGCCCTCGGCCTCGCGGCTCTCGTCGCCGGTGATCTTGCCCTCGACTTCCTTCGCCTTGCCCTCGATCCGGTCCTTCTCCATGGTGCCTCCTGTTCGACTTTGCCAGACGGGCTTCCCCTCCACTCCGGGCCACAAACGCCGTCTCGTCGGAGCTACGCTCGCCTGCACGTGCCGGTTGACACCTTCCAACTCTTCGAGCCAGACGTGCTCGAACTGCTGGACGAGGCCGCTGTGTCCCCACCTCGCGGAGAGCCGCGCCGCCTGCTCGCCGACGTCGCCAAGGGGCTCGCAGCCCGGGCGCCCGAGTCGGAACGGCAGCTCGCGCTCGAGGAGGCGGCCGAGGCGGTCTGGGACGCGGCCGCGCGCGAACGCGTCGCGCAGGTGCTCGCACAGCGCGGAGCGGCCGAGCGCGCAGCTCAGGTGGACGCGGCGACTCCCGACAACCCGCTCGCTCTCGCGCTCGCCTACAGCCTCGCGCTCCCGTACCTCGCCCGCGATGAGACCGTGCAGGCGCCGCTCGAGGAGCTCGAGCCGACATTCGCGGCCTTCGACGACGACGATCGGCGGAGCTTCGGGCCGGTGCTCGCCCGCGCCGCCACGCCGTCGCTTCCGCTCGACCTCGAGCTGATGAAGGACGAGGGCTACTACTTCGTCTCCGTGTACCCGCCCGAAGGGTCGGAGGGCGTCGACATCGTCGGCCGGGCGGCGACGTGGCTCACGAAGCGGATGACGATGGACGGCGATGCGCCGAGGGTCGTGATGCGGCGCTTCCTCCCGCTGCTCGCCGAAGAGGTCGAGGTCGAGCTGCCGGCGGTGGCCGCGACGCTCGATCTCCTGCTCTCCGAGCCCGCGCCTCCGGCGCCCGCGGGGGACAAGCTCTTCGTCTCGCTCGCGCGAGGCCTCGTCGAGGAGGTCGTCGCAGAGCGCGGCTTCCCGTTCTGAGCGGACGAGGGCGGCCGCGGATCGCGACCGCCCTCGTCGGGGGGACCTACTTGAGCGCCGCCTTCACCCTCGCGGGGGTGAGCGGCAAACGGCGGATCCGTGCGCCGGTGGCGTCGAAGATCGCGTTCGCGACGGCCGCCGGGATCGCGGTCATCGCGTTCTCGCCCGACCCGGTCGGTGGCTCGTTGACGCGGTTGATCAGGGCGATCTTGATCTCCGGGAGCTCGGTGAAGCGCATCACCTGGTAGCTCTCCCAGTCCCGGCTCGCCGACGTCCGGCGGTTCAGCTGGACCTCCTCCTTCAACGAGCGGCTCACGCCGTGCACGACGTTGCCCTCGATCTGGGCGCGGAGGCCGTTCGGGTTGATGATGATGCCGACGTCGTGGGAGACCACGACGCGGGTCACCCGCACCTTCCCGGTCCTCTTGTTCACCTCGACCTCGACGACGGTTCCGGCATAGCCGTCGATGCCTTCGTACTGCATGACCGCGATACCGCGCCCCGTCGCGATGTTGCCCTGCGTGCCTCGCTTCGGAGACGGTCTCGTCTGCCAGTTCGCCGCCTTCGCCGCGACGCGGAGCGCATGAGCCAGGCGCGGGTCGCCGATGTAGCGGAGGCGGAACTCCACCGGATCCGCGTTCGCCGCGGCAGCGAGCTCGTCGATGAAGCTCTCGTTCGCGAACGAGTTCTGGATCCTGGCGGGTGAGCGAAGCGGGCCGGTGAAGAACTGCGAGTCGACCGTGTGGGCGACCACCCGTGCGTTCTTGACGAGACCCTCCTCGTCCGGCAGGTAGCCGGCCTCGGTGTTCGAGGTGTCGGAACCGAGCGGCGGCCTCCTCGGCGCGGAGATCGTCCTCGCCGGCAGCCGGAGCCCGATGAGCGCGCCGGTCGGGAGGTTGGCGGCTCCGACGTTGCCGGGCCGTCCTCCGCGTGCCGCCTGCCACCCCTCGTAATCCCAGGCGGTGAGGTTGCCCTGCGCATCGAGCGCGCCGCGCAGCTTCATCACCATCGGGGTGCCGTAGTGCTCCCAGACGTGCTCGTCGCCGCGCATCCACTGCACGCGGACCGGCTTGCCCACGGCCTTCGACATGAGGGCCGCGTCCAGCGAGGCCGTGTCGGCGCCGTTCAGGCCGTAGCAGCCGGAGCCCTCGACGTAGACGACGTGGACGTTGCGGTTCGGCAGGCCGAGCATCCGGGCCACTGCCTGACGGAGCGGGTACACGCCCTGGGTCGGCGACCAGACGGTGACCTCGTCGCCCTTGACGTCCGCGATCGAGCAGGACGGGCCCATCGAGCCGTGGAGCTGGTACGGGTAGTAGTACGTGGCCTCGACCTTCTTGGCGGCCTCGCCGAGGGCCTTCTCCACGTCACCGTCCTCGGCCAGGAGCCGGGCCGTTCCCACCTGCGAGACCATGCTCGAGTACAGCTGGTCGTAGGTAGGGACGCCGCCCGGGTCCTTCCAGGTCACCTTCAGCGTCGCGGCGGCCTTGATCGCCTGCTCCTCGCGCTCGCACACGACGCCGACGAAGTCCTTCTGGACGACGACCTTGACGAGGCCGGGAATCCGCCTCGGGAACCCGTCGACGCTCACGAGCGTCGCGTTGATGCCCGGCGGCCGGACGACGCGCCCGTGGAGCATGCCGGGGACGCGGAGGTTCTGGATGTACTCCTGCTTGCTCCGCACCTTGTTCTCGACGTCGACCGGCTTGATCGCGCGGCCGACGACCTTCAGCTCGCTCGGCTTCTTCGGCTCGACCTTGCCGCTGATCTTCAGGTCGAAGCGCTTGCCCCCGAGGAGCTCGCCGTAGCTGACCTTCTTCGCGGCGTCCGACTTCGCCGACACGACGCCGTCGGTGACGGTCAGGTCGGAGACCGGGACGCCGAGCTGCTTCGACGCGAGGCCGAGGAGGACTGCGCGCGCCTCGGCGGCTGCGTGCCGGAGGCCCTCGGTCCACTGCGTCTTGATCGACTGGCTACCCGAGGTCGTGCCCTGGTCGGGCGTGAACCACGTGTCCCCCTCGAGGTAGTCGATCTTGGCCATCGAGATGTCGAGCTCGTCGGCGGCGATCTGCATCTGTGCGGTCCTGAGCGCGGTCCCGAGCTCGACCTTGCCCACCTGGATCTGCACGCGGCCCGTCTCCTTGACCACGATCCAGGAGTCGATCAGCTGGTCGTCGATCGACGCGGGGCCGATCGCCTGCGCTCCGCCGGCCGCACCGCGAGCGACGCCGGCGAGCGAGAGCGGCAGGCTGAAGGCGACGACGAGTGCGCCGCCGCCCTTTACGAAGTCGCGGCGGGAGACCGTCTTCTCGGTGATCGAGGTCATGGTCCCTCCCCTCACGCCATCGTCTTCGCGGCACGAGAGACCGCTCGGACGATTCGATAGTGGGTGCCGCAACGACAGATGTTCGCGTTCAGCGCCTTCTTGATCTGCGCCTCGGTCGGCCGTGGGTTGCGCTTGAGGAAGGCGACCGACTGCATGATCATCCCGTTGATGCAGTAGCCGCACTGCGCCGCGTCCTCCTCGATGAACGCGGCGACGACCGGGTGCGTCTGCTTCTCGGTCGCGAGCGCCTCGAGCGTCGTGACGCGCTGCCCCTTGACCGCGTTGACCGGCACGATGCAGGAACGGGCGGGCTCACCGTTCAGGTGCACGGTGCAGGCACCGCACTGCGACAGGCCGCAGCCGAACCGCGGGCCGTGCAGCCCGAGCTCGTTCCGTAAGACGTAGAGGAGCGGCGTGTCGGGGGCGGCCTGCACCCGATGCCGCCGGCCGTTGACGACGATGCTGAGGTTCGCCATTCGTCTACCTCCTGTTACGGCGGGCAAGAGGGCGAGATGTGACCTCGGAGACGACCGGGCGAGGTGGGTCCAAGGCGTCCCTCGCTTTGGACGATTGTCCACCATCGTGGATCGTCGTGTCAAACGGCTCCAACGCCGTTCGGTTGCCGCAGAGGGCGCCGGCGGCGGCGCCGAGCGCCGCCGCCGGCGGTCACTACTTGACGGTGATGGTGCCCTTCATGCCGCCCTGGGCATGGCCCGGGAGCGTGCAGAGGTAGTTGTACTTGCCCGCCTTCTGGAAGGCGACGCTGACGGAAGCGGCCTTCCCCGGAGCCACCGACTTGGTCTTCTTGCCGGCGATCTTGAAGTCGTGCTTGACCGTGCCCCGATTCGTGACCTTGAAGGTGACAGTGCCCTTGGGGACGGTCTTCTTCGACAGCGTGAACCTGAACTCGGCCGGCTTGCCGGCGGTGACCGAGACATTCGCAGCGGACGTGAGCGAGGCAGCGCCGAAGGCCGAGGCGGCCACGGCGAGCGCCCCGATCGCGGCGAGGACGACTAGCACGGGGACCTTCCGAAACATGCTCGAGCACACCTCCCGATTCGTGGATACGACGACGTCTTCAGGGATCTTCTTGCAGGGACTTTCGAGCTCGCTCCATCCTAGACACCGCCGGTCGGGCGTCGTCGTGACTGTGGACGAACGTCCACGTCCGCGAACGGTGCGAAACCGTCCGCCACGGGGCGACGTACATTTCACGCCAGCGTGAGCACCTCACCGTCACCCGGGACCGGGGGCGCCGAGAGCGCCCGCTCGGCGGGATCGCTCGGCACGGCGCTCCGCGCGGCGCGTCAGGCGCGAGGCCTCTCCCTCGCCCAGGTCGCGAGCGCGACCGGCATCTCGAAGTCGCTCCTCTCGCTCATCGAGAACGACCGCAGCGACGTCACGCTCGGACGGCTCGTGGTGCTCGCGGAGCACTACGGGAAGCCGCTCGGCGACCTGCTGCCGCCGACCGGGACGACCGATCCCGTCGTGACGCGGCGGCGCGAGCGCCGGCTCGTGCACACCGGCGAAGGGCTCGACCTCCACCTGCTGGCCCCGGACGCGAGCCGGAAGATGATGCCGGTCGTCGCGGTGCTCGAGCCGGGCGGCGGCTCGACCGACTTCTGGAGCTACGAGGGCGAGGAGCTCCTGGTCGTCCTCGAAGGCCGCGTCCTGCTCGAGCTGGAGGGGTCGACCCCGATCGTGCTGGAGCGCGGCGACTGCGCGTACTACGTCAGCACGCGCCAGCATCGAGTCTCGAACATCGGCACGGGGATCGCGCGCGTCCTCTCCGTGACGACTCCCTCGCACTAGTCTGGGTTCGTGCAGCAACCACAGGACACGCTCGGGCGTCCGCTCCGCGACCTGCGGATCTCCGTTACCGACCGCTGCAACTTCCGCTGCGTCTACTGCATGCCGAAGGAGGTCTTCGGGCACGACTACCGCTTCCTGCCGCGCCGCGAGCTCCTCACGTTCGAGGAGATCGAGCGCGTCTCGCGCGTGTTCGTCGGCCTCGGCGTGCACAAGCTGCGGATCACGGGCGGCGAGCCGCTCCTGCGCCGCGGGCTCGAGGAGCTGATCGAGCGCCTCGCGACGCTCGGCGACCTCGACCTGACGCTGACCACGAACGGCGCGCTCCTCGCGCAGAAGGCGCAGGCGCTGGCCGACGCGGGCCTCACGCGGGTGACGGTCAGCCTCGACTCCCTCGACGACGAGGTCTTCCGCGCGATGAACGACGTGGACTTCCCGGTCGCCAGGGTGCTTGGGGGGATCGACGCGGCCGCCGCGGCCGGGCTCCCGGTGAAGGTCAACGTCGTGGTCAAGCGCGGGCTCAACGAAAGCTCCGTCCTCGACATCGCGCGACGGTTCCGCGGGACGGGTCACACCGTCCGCTTCATCGAGTTCATGGACGTCGGCGCGACGAACGGCTGGCGCCTGGACGACGTCGTCCCTGCGGAGGAGATCGTGCGCACGATCGGCGCCGAGTTCCCGCTCGAGCCGCTGGAGGCGGGCTACCGCGGCGAGGTCGCACAGCGCTACCGGTACCTCGACGGCGCCGGCGAGGTGGGCGTGATCGCATCCGTCACACAGCCGTTCTGCGGCGACTGCACGCGCGCGAGGCTGTCCGCGGACGGGAAGCTCTACACCTGTCTCTTCGCCATCCGCGGGCACGACCTGCGGTCGAAGCTCCGCGCGGGCGCGACCGACTCCGAGCTCGACGAGACGATCAGGGCGGTCTGGGAGCGCCGCGGCGATCGCTACTCGGAGCTCCGCACCGAGCGGACGAGCTCGCTGCGGAAGGTCGAGATGTCCTACATCGGCGGCTGAGCCCGCCTACGGGTGCTCCGCGGCGGCGGGAGACGCGACCCGGCGCCTCAGCACGCCGCGGCCCGCTTCCACCGGACGCGCGCTCGCCCGCACGATCAGGGCCACGGACACGACGATCGCCGTACCGGCGACCAGCATCTGGAGCGTGATCTCCTCGCCGAGGATCGCCCAGGCGAGGATCACGGCCACGACCGGGTTGACGTACGCGTACGTCGAGACGAGCGAGATCGGAGCCACGCGCAGCAGCCAGACGTACGAGGTGAAGCCGGCGAAGCTGCCGACCACGATGAGGTAGGCCAGGCCGAGGACGGCGTCGCTGGTGACCTCGACGTCGCCGAGCTCACCCGAGGCGATCGAGACGACGACCAGCAGGAAGCCGCCGCAGATCGACCCCAGGCCCGCGGCCACGATCGGCCGGCGCGGCAGCGGCGCTCCGCGTGAGTACAGGGATCCCACCGCCCACGCGAGCGCTCCGGCGAGGATCACGAGCGCGCCGACACGGTCGACCGAACCGGATCCGAACGGGTCGAAGAGGAACGCGAGGCCGACGAAACCGATGAGGAAGCCGACGTAGGCGGACACGGGCAGCCGGCGACCGAACGCGACGCGGTCGAGCAGTGCCATCCAGATCGGGATGCTCCCGACGAGCAGCGCCGCCACGCCAGCGGCGACGGTCTGCTGCGCCCACGCAAGGCTGCCGTGGCCGGCGACGAAGAGAAGGCCGCCGAAGACGAACGCGGCGCCGATCTGGCGCCGCCCGATCGGATCGCCCTTCCGGTCGCCTCGTGGCAACGCGTAGGCGAGGAGCAGTCCTCCGGCGACGAGGTGCCGCGCGGACATCGCGAGGAACGGGGGCAGGTCGCGCACGACGATTGCAAGGGCGATGAAGGTCGAGCCCCAGGCGAGGTAGACCGTCGCCAGGGCGAGCCAGACCCTCGAGCCGTAGCGAGCGGCCATGCTGCCAGCATGCTGGCGCGGGACGATCAGCTCAAGTCGAGTCGCACGCGATTCCCATCACGCCGACTGATGGTCGTCGGGATGGCGGTGGTTTGAAATGCGCACGTAGGTGTCAACGTTAGAATCGAAGGTCCCGTGTCTACTGCTGCCGCCGAGACTACGCGGCGCCTGCCACGAGGCTGGGCGCACCTCACCTTCCAGTTCGTGATCTGGATGGGGTTCTACGCGGCCTATCAGGTCGCGCGCGGTGCGGCGGACCGCGATGTCGTCACGGCATTCCACAACGGCGAGTGGGTTGCGCGTACCGAGCACGAGCTCGGCGCCCTCTTCGAGCCCACGCTCCAGCGCGTCGTCGACACGTCGTCGATCCTCGTCTTCGCGACGTCTTACACGTACTGGCTCTCCCAGTTCGCCGTCGTCGGGATCACGCTGCTCTGGGTCTACTTCCGGCACCACGACCACTTCGCACGCTTCCGCAACTGGCTCATCGCCGCGAACCTCGTCGGGCTCGTCGGCTACGTCTTCATGCCGACGGCGCCGCCGCGGATGTACCCCGAGTGGGGCTTCATCGACACGCTCGCCCAGTACTCGACGCTCAATCACGAGAGCGGTCTCATCTCGTTCGCCGCGAATCCCTATGCGGCCATGCCGAGCCTGCACGCGATGGACGCCTTCATCGTCGGCGTCGTCATGGCAGGCCTCTGCCGGACATGGGCCGCGAAGGCGCTCTGGCTGGCGTGGCCAGCCTGGGTCGCGTTCGCCGTGATGTCGACCGGCAACCACTACTGGCTGGACGTTCTGGCCGGCGTCGCCATCGCCGTCCTCACCGGCGTCCTCCTCCGGCACATTCGCACGCTGCGCGCGCAGCGGGCATGAGCGAAGAGGACACGCCGCCTTCGGGCGACTCCGCACGGGTCAGCCAGCTCGACAGGGTCAAGCAGGAGTACACGCAGGCCGCACGCGAGATCCTCGCGCGCTCGATGCGCGGGGTCGCGAAGACGAAGCTCACCCCCGACATGCTGACGCTGACCGGGGTCACGCTCTGCCTCGCCGGTGCCGTCCTCGTCGGCTTCGAGGAGCGGAACGAGAAGCTGTTCTTCTGGCTCGGCGGAGCTCTCTTCGTGGTCGGCTCCGTGGCCGACATCCTCGACGGCGCGCTCGCGCGCGCGGCGAGCAAGGGCACCGTCTTCGGTGCCTTCCTCGACTCGACGTTCGATCGGCTCGGCGAGGCCGCGATGCTCGCCGCGATCGGACTCGTCTTCATGCGCGAAGGCAACGAGATCGCGCTCGTCGCGACCTTCGCCGCCGTCATCGGCTCGTTCCTCGTCTCCTACACGCGGGCGAAGGCGGAGGCGCTCGGCCTGCGCGCGGACGTCGGCTTCGGATCGCGCGTCGAGCGCGTCGTGCTCATCTCGGTCGGTCTAGGCCTGGCCCCTTGGGGCCTGCTCCAGTGGCCGATCTACCTGCTCGCCGTCATGGCATGGGTGACGGTCTTCCAGCGGATGCTCTTCGTCCGCAAGCAGCTCCGGGAGCTCGCCGAAGCCTGACTTGTCGTCCGCGGCCGATGGGTTCACTCTTTCGGACGTGGACGAGATCGTTGGACGCGACGTCGAGCTCGCTGCGATCGAAGCGTGGTTCGACGAGCCGACGCCATCCGTGCTCATGCTCGAGGGAGAGCCGGGCATCGGCAAATCGACCCTCTGGCGCGCCGGGGTCAGAGAGGCTCGGGAGCGTGGCTACGAGGTCCTCTCCAGCTTCGCTTCCCGCTCCGAAGCGGAGCTCTCGTTCGCGGCGCTCCGCGATCTGATCGACGAGGTCTTCGGCGACGTCGCAGGGCAGCTCGCCGCGCCGCAACGACACGCGCTCGCGGTCGTGCTCCGCCGCGAGGAGCCGGATCCAGATCGAGGGTTTCCCGACCCGGCCACGATCGGCATTGCCTTCCGATCGGCGCTACTGGCTCTCGCGACGCGTGGCCCGACAATGGTTGCGATCGACGATGTGCAGTGGCTGGACCGTTCCTCCGCGGACGTGCTGGCATACACCGCCCGCCGGCTCGGCGACGCTCCGGTTGCGCTCCTGCTCACCCAGCGAACCGGCGAGATCACCAGCGTGCCGCTCGAGCTGGACCGAGTATTCGGAGAGCGCCTCGGCCGGGTACGACTGCGGCCGCTGAGCCTCGGAGCGACCCACCGCCTGCTCCGCTCGCACTTCGGGCTGACGCTGTCGCGGCCGGAGATTCATCGGCTACATACGGCGTGCGGGGGCAACCCACTATTCGCGCTCGAGCTCGGGAGGACCCTGGAGGACACTCCGGTCTCAGCAGACGAGCCGCTTCCCGTGCCGCACGATGTGGGACAGCTCGTGAGGCGAAGGATCAAGCGCTTGAGCAGGCCAGGTCGCGCGGCAGTGCTTGCAGCGGCACTCCAAGGCGAGCCCACCGCTGCCGTGGTGCAGCAAGCGGCGAGTGAAGCTGGGTTGGAAGAGGCCGTCGCCGCCGACATCCTCGTCACCGAGCGGGACACGCTGCGCTTCGCCCACCCGCTGTTCGCCGAGGCGGCGACCTCGCTGACGCTCGAAAGCCGGCGCCGTGAAATGCACATGCGCCTGGCGTCGCTCCTCGCGGAACCCGAAACGCGGGCGCAGCACCTGGCTCTCGGAACCTCCGAGCCGGATGAGGAGGTGGCCTCGACACTCGACCGCGCGGCGGAGATCGCCCACCGTCGCGGAGCGCTCGTCTCCGCAGCCGCTCTTGCCGAGCACGCGGCGCGCCTGACGCCCGCGGTTGACCCGGACGCGGCTGCCCGGCGGACGACGGGCGCAGCGTGGCGGTGGCTGCATGCAGGCGACACGCAACGGTCTCTCGCACTCCTCGAACCGCTGCTCGCCGAGCTCCCTGGCGGCACGCTGCGGTTGGAGGCACGCTACGCACAGCTCGGGAGCGTCATGGACCGTCACGTCCGGCGCCGGCTACTCGAGGACGTCGTTGCCGAGGCGGAGGGACACCCGATGCACCAGATGCGGTTTCTCATCAGCCTGTGCGGCGAGCTCTATACGGCGCGTGAGTTCGACTCGGCGCGCGAGCGCGCACAGGCGGCAGTGGCGCTTGCCGAGCGAATGGGCGATCCGAGCCAGGTCGCGCTCGCGCTCAGCATGCTCGGCCGGCTGGACGTCGGCGTCGGCGGACTCGAGGCGCTGCACCGCGCGCATGCTTTCGAGTCCGGGGGCTCAGCCTTCAACGCATACGAGGTGGTATTCGACGCCGTCGACAGTCCCGCGACCTGGATCGGGTGGTGGCTCCTTGCGAACGACGAGCTCGACGCCGCCCGTCGCATGCTCGTCGAGCAGCACCGGAAGTGGGTTGACGCCGGGAACCCGTGGGAACAGGCCTGGATCGACTTTCCGCTTGCGGAGCTCGAATGCCGGGCTGGCAACTACGATGCCGCTCGCGCGTACGCCGAGGACGGGGCCGCGCTGGCGGAGCAGCTCGACAGCCCACTCCACCTGAGCAGGCAGCTCTACTGCCGCGCCCTCGTCGCTGCGCACGTCGGCGACGTCGCAACCGCGCGTGCGTCGGCCGACGAGAGCCTGGCGATAGCAGAGGCGATACACAACAAGCTCGCCGTCGTACGACCAAAGATCGCGCTGGCATTCCTCGCCACCGCCGAGAAGAACTACGCCGAGGCGTTGGAGCACCTCGAGGGCCTGACGGAGGTTGCGCTCGAGGGTCCGTACTGGGCGACGTACCCGTTTTGGGGCGATCTCTTCGAGGCGCTGGTCGCCGTCGGCGAGCTCGAACGCGCCCACGCGCTGCTCGCCGACATCGACACGCGGAAGCTTCGAGTCCAGCGGCCGGGCATGGCGCCGATGCTCGCCCGCTGCCGCGGCCTCGTCCTGGCCGCGTCCGGAGAGGTGGACGATGGCATCGAGTCGCTCGAGGAGGCCCTTCGCCTCCAGAGCGCGCAGTCGGTTCCGTTCGAGCGTGCCCGCACGCTACTCGTGCTCGGCGTGCTCCAGCGGCGCGAACGCCGGCGCCGCGCGGCCCGCGAGACGCTGCAGCGGGCGCTCGCGATCTTCGAGGAGCTCGGCGCGGAGTTATGGGCCGCCCGTGCCCGCGACGAGCTCGGCCGGATCGGCGGCCGTGCCCCCTCGACAGGAGCCCTGACGCCAACGGAGCATCGCCTCGCCGATCTCGTCGTCTCGGGAAAGAGCAACAAGGAGGTCGCAGCCGAGCTCGTGATCTCCGTGCACACCGTCGAGTCGACGCTGACCTCGGTCTACCGCAAGCTCGACGTGCGCTCGAGGACGGAGCTCGCGCACAAGCTCGCCAAGACGACCGCGAGCGAGAGCTAGAGACACTCAGCGACGCGTAGCGCCCGGGGTCAAACACCAGGGGTTTCCAGGTTTCGCGGAATGTCGCGATGACGGATCCTGGATCCCATGTTGAGAGCTGCCGTGGGGGTGATCGCGCTGATGGCATTCGTTGTTCCGTCGGCGACCGTTCACGCCGCAGGGACCGCGCCGGGCGCGGCTCCGTTCAAGTACACGTACCGCATCACGGATCTCACGGTGGCTGCCGAGTTCAAGTCGTGGCAGGCCACGGTGAAGACGACGCTACGGCTCGACGGGCCCTCGAAGATGCGCTGGATCAGCTACTTCGGGCCGAAGCCGCTCGCAAGGCCGACGCAGATCTCGGTGGCCGTGCTCTACCTGACGGGCAAGGCGACTTACTCGAGCGATGACCCGAGTTGCGGGTCGAAGCTCGAGTACCGCACCTCACGCTCGCATCCGGTGAAGGCGTCGCTCCTGGTCGACACCACAACCTCCAACAGCCTCAGAATCCGCATCTCGGTCGACAAGTTCCCGCTGGCAGTGCCGCTCCCCGGAAAGGACAGCGGCGACCCTCAGTACGAGTACCCAAACCGCTGCGGCGAAGCGGCCGTCGAGTGGTACGACAACGCGGCGTCGATCGTTCCGGGATCGGTCATGACCAAGTCGAGCTTCACCGTCGACGCCGGTCGCAAGGAGACGTTCGGAGTCGAATCGGTCGACTGGAGGCTGAAGATGACCGTGAAGCGGCTCCGCCACCACCTGATCGATTGCCCGACGGAGCCGGGCTGCTGAGCGCATGACCGTGACGCGCTCGCAGACGATTCGCGCGGGTCTTGCTGCACTCATCGCGTGCTCGGCGGCGCTGCTCGTCGGCTACGTCCCCGACGTCGCTCCTGCCGCGAAGGCGAAGTCACCGTGGCGCGTCTTCGGCAGCGCCAGGCAGACCGCCGGCCATCCGCTCCTCGGCCTCGGTTGGGCCTCGAACAGACTCTGGGTCGCAACCGTGCCTCGTGGCGACCCGGTGCTCGTGAGTGCGCGCCTGTCAGGCGGCAGGCCGACCGACGTGGCGGAGACGCGAGTGCCGGCGGAGTTGAGCCTCATGCCGATCGTCGACGGCGAGTTGGTGTTCGTACGAGGCAGCGGCGACAGCCGCGCAACGCTGACCGCACCGCTCCTCGCCAACGGCCGGCTCGGCCCCTCCAAAGTTGTGTCCGACGATCTGCTGGCCCGCGGGCAAGAGGTTGCGCCGAAGCTGGCGGGAGTCTCGATTCTCGGCGGGACGCAGATCGAAGGCCGGACGGTCTGGGCGCTCACGGGCGGCGAGGAAGCTCGCGGCATCGGCGGCGCTCCCCTCTTCTTCCTGGTGTGCTGCGGCGCGAACGGTGAGGCAGTCGACCTTACTCGGTTCAGCCACCGTGGGCGCGGGGTGTTCGATGCCCACGTGGGCGTCGACACACGTGGACGGATCTGGCTCGCCTGGGGGGACACCAGGGACCGCAGGGGCGCGATCATCGTCGAGCTCGACCGCTCGACCCTCGCACCGCGTTCGAAGCCCCTGGCGGTCCCGGGAGTCAGGACCGCGCACTTCGATCTCGCCTGCGCCGCTTCCTGCCGGCTGGTCGTTCAGACGAACGCCGGTGACATCGTCTCCTGGGCCCCGGGCGAGGGGCCGCCTACTCGTGTTGCAACCCGCGCATCGAGGCTTCTTGCCGCGAGCTATCGATCCGGACGCCTGGCTGTCGCGTATCTCGGCCCGGGCGTCAAGAGCGCGTGGGCAGGCCAGATACACATCGTCCAAGGGAACGCGCAGGGCGCGCGTGCTCGTGCCATGGGCTCGATCGACGTGACGTACGGATGGCCGCTCGGGAAGCTCTACCCGTCGACACTCGAACCTGTGATCGACGCCGCGTTCGTGCCGGGCGGCGTGGTCGCAACGGAGTGGTTTCAGGTATCCGATGCTCCGTCGCCGGTTATCTACGCTTACGTACCGCTCGGCCGGTGAGCCCCGAGCGGAGCAAACACCAGGGGTTTCCAGGTTTCGGTCGGACCGGCGCAGTGCCACGATCGAGACATGCATGGAGCGGGCGTGAGATGAGCGAGCTGTTCGATGAGCTGGCGCGCTCCCTGACGACGTCGATGCCGCGCCGCCGGGCGCTGCGGATGCTCGGCGGCGTGCTCGTCGGCGTCGCGGTTCCCGGACTGGCGGCGACGAAGGCCAACGGGGCGACACGCGTCACCTGCACCTCGAGCGAGTTCCTGTGCAAGTGCCCGAATCGAGATCTCTTCTACCAGCTCTGCTGCCCGAACCCGACGCCTCAAGTCCGCTACGAGTGCAAGTGCAAGGCACCGCCCGAGGGCTACGCCGAGTGCAGGAAGGTCACGCGCTGCAACGGCCCGACGTGCACCACGGACGGCAAGTGCTGCCCGCGGCCGAATCGCTGCGTCGATGGAAAGTGCTGCCCCGCGATCCGGACGACCTTCGCTCCGGGCTCCGGGCAGCGAGGCGTCGCGTGCTGCCCGTCCGGGACGAAGGCCGTGCCCGGCGGCATCGGCCTCTGTTGTCCGAGGGGCCAGCGGAACTGCTGCGACAAGTTCGACCCGCGGAAGGGCGACGACGAGCTAGCGCCGCTTCCTCCGCCGCGCGGGAAGCTCTGCGTGAACGGAAGGCTCCGAAACGGATGAGGAGGTTCTAGCCATGTCGCTGCTCGCACTCGCCGCGCTCGGCGCGCGCATCGTCCTCGCCGGCGTCTTCCTCGCCGCCGCCACGGCCAAGCTCTCCGATCGGGCGGGGACGCGGAAGGCAATGACGGGCTTCGGGGTCCCGCGGCGCGCTAGCGGTGCATTCGCGCTCGCCATTCCGTTCGCTGAATTGATCGTTGCTGCGCTGCTCCTCCCCGCGGGCACTGCGCACTACGGCGCAATCGGCTCGATCCCTCTGCTCACGCTCTTCAGCGCCGCGATCGCGTGGAACCTTGCGCACGGCCGAGCGCCTGAGTGCCATTGCTTCGGCCACCTGCATTCGGCGCCCGCGAGCTGGAGGACGCTTGCGAGGAACGGAGCCCTACTCGGTCTCGCCGCGGTAGCCGTCGCAGGCAGCGCGACCCAGGAAACGACGAGCGCGGTCGCGTGGATCGGCGATCTCTCTGGCTCCGAGGTTGCCCTTCTGGCCGTCGGCGCGGCCGCTGCCGTCGTGCTCGCGCTCGGAAGCGCAGCGTTCTTGTCGCTCATGCGCTCGTACGGTGTCGTGCTGACACGGCTCGACCGCGTCGAGGCGGCGCTCGCCCGGGCCGGGCTCGACCTCGAGCAGGACGTCGCCATGCCGGAGCTCGGCCTCGAGCCGGGAACGCCGGCACCGGCGTTCGCCGCAGCGACCCCAAACGGCGGCGAGCTCACGCTCGAGACGCTCACCGGCTTGGGCATCCCGACGCTCATGCTGTTCACGAGCCCGCACTGCGGCCCGTGCACCGCGCTCCTGCCGGTCGTCGCCGAATGGCAGCGCGAGCGCGCCGATCAGCTGTCGATCGTCGTCGCGAGCGCGGGCTCGCCGGAGGAAGCTCGGGCGGAGGCGGACGAGAACGAGCTCGAGAACGTCGTCGTGGACACCGACGGCCGCATCGCCGAGCTCTTCGAGGCCAACGGCACGCCGAGCGCCGTTCTCATCGCGCCGGACGGGACGATCGACAGCCGGGTTGCCTCCGGAGGGGAGTGGATCGAGCAGCTGGTCGAGCAAGCACTCGGGGGCACGGAGGGGGACGGGCTCGCCGTTGGCTCGGAAGCCCCTGCCCTCGAGCTGCCTTCATTGGACGGGGAACCGGTGTCGCTCGCCTCGCTCCGCGGACGACAGACGCTTCTCCTCTTCTGGAACCCGGACTGCGGCTATTGCCGGTCGATGCGGGACGACCTGCGCGCCTGGGAGGCATCGGCGAACGGGGTCACGCCACGTCTCGTGGTCGTGTCGTCCGGCGACGAGGAAGGCACGCGAGCGGAGGGCTTCGAGTCGCTCGTGCTGCTCGACGAGGGCTTGGCCGCGGGCGCCGCGTTCGGCGTGAACGGCACGCCGATGGCCGTGCTCCTGGACTCCGAAGGGCGCATCGCGTCTCCGGTGGCCGTGGGCGCGGAGGCCGTGCTCGAGCTCGCACGTGAGCCGGCTCGCCGCTGACATGAGGTCGTTCGCGCCGATCCGGGTGCTGGCTCCTCTCGTTGCGGCGATCTCGGCCGTGCTGGTCGCGACCTCGGTCGCCGGAGCTGCCCCCGCCGCGCAAATGCCGCAGTGGCAGCTGATCCCCGGTGTCAGGTCGGACTTCGGGGAGGGAAATGTCGCGCTCGGCTGGGCCTCGAACCGGGCCTGGATCGCAGTCACTCACGCACGCGGCATGTCCGCGACCAGCGGGCGAGTCTCGGGTCACACGCTGCGCGGGTTCAAGACCACGATCGTCGGATCCAACCTACGGACTCGACTCGTGGTCGGATCCGAGCTCGTGTCCTGGGTGGAGCTCGCCGACGGAAAGGGTCCGTCGCTCCAGACACGGCAGCTGCTTCCGAACGGTGGGGTCGGCGCACCGAGTGCGTTCCCGCTCGAGCTGGATCAGATCGCTCCGCAGCACTCCATTGCCCCGGTGACCGCTACAAGCCTGGGCGACCGCACCATCTGGGCGCTACCCGGCGCGACGAAGCAATTCAATCCGAGAGGTGTGCTCTGGGTCTGCTGTGCGGAGGACGGATCCGCGCTCGAGCTCACCCGCCTGATCGATCGGGCGTCGGCGCCGGGGCCCGTTCACCTCGGGCTCGATGGGCGCGGCCGACTGTGGCTCGCCTGGCACGACCGCTCGGGCGTGAAGATCGTGGAGCTCGACCCCGCGACGCTGGCGCCTCGCGGCAAGGCGCTCGAGGCCCCCGGACGAAGCGTCGAGCGCTTCGAGCTCGCTTGCGCGGCGTCGTGTCGACTCGTGATCGAGGCCTTCGACACCGGGATCCACTCCTGGGCGCCGGGAGAGCGGTCGCCCACGGTGATCGCCAAGGCCCAGCCTGCGATGGAGCGGTTCCCACGTCTCTTCGCGGCCGCGTATCGCTCCGGAAAGCTCGCCGTCGCCTATGAGGCGATCTCGCCCGACTCCGGTCGCATTCGGATAGTCCAGGGCGATGCCCGTGGCGCACGATCGCGACTCGTCGGCACGACCGCGCCTTTTTCGGTGGCCGTCTACACGCACGCCGAGTTCGTTCCCGCGGGTCTGGTCGCAGTCACCCCGAAAGTGCCAGCCTCGGGGCAGCTCGACCAACCGGTTCCCGTCCTGACTGCCGTCGTGCGCGTCCCGCGGTAGTGCCCTGAGCGACTTCCTCGACAACTTCGCAAGATCGCTGGCGAAGCCGATGCCTCGCTCGAGAGCGGTGCGGCTCCTCGGCGTTGCGCTCGTCGCCGCTGCAACCCCAAACCTGCCGGGCTGGGGCGCTCAGGCGGCGAGGGCGGGCAGCCTGGGAACTGCCTCAGGAGGTTCCACGCAGACGTGCGGTTACAGACCCACCCAATTCGATTGTCCCGACCCCGGTGAAACCGATCCAAATCCAGGACAGCCTTGTGGGCCTGGTCTACACCCCCTCATCCCCCAATGTTGCAAGGGGGGCCGGAAGTGTTGCTCCGATGGACCACCTGGCGGGAATTTCCCCGGCCGCTGCACCTGGAACAGTGAGGTCAGCAAGGAGGGTTACTACTGCTGCCCGCAGAACTACGAGTGCCATAAAGGGACCTGCTGCGCACCCGGGTCGGTGCACGCCGTCGACAAGACCGGTTTTCCGATCTGCTGCGATCGAGGCGAGACCCTCTGCGATCGACCTCAGGCGCAAGGTGGCGTGATCTGCTGCAAAAAGGTCTGCGGCCCGGACATCTCCAACGCGCTCGAGGATGTGCTCTCCCGAACCAAAGCGGCATTCGCCGGGTGGACGCCGCTCCAGCGCGCCGTGGCGTGCACCGCCTTGGTCCAGACGCCCATTGGAGCGGTCGGATGGGAGATCAACCAACTAGGCCCCGGCGGCAGAGAGCAAGCCGAGAAGAACTTCCAACCCGATTGCGCGACCTGCGGAGGGTCGTTGTCGGTCCAGGTCGGCGATGGGTGCCACCACGCCGGCTCCGTCAACTACGTGAGCTACGGCGTGATGCTGCGGCTTTGCCACGATCACCTCGAGAACATGGGTTCGACGCTCAGTAGCACGTACAGCGAGGAGCAGATGGCCCTCTACATCACGATCTGGAAGAGTCTCCGAGGCGCCCCGAATCTCACAGCTTCCCTGAAATGGGCGAAGGCGGGCTACAACGGCTGGCCGAGGGGGTCGACGCCCTCACCCGAGCTCCCGAGCTGCGCCAAGTGTCAGAAGCCGCTCACGAGTCGCCTCACCGTTCGATGGTTGCCGTTGGATCGAAGCATTTGACCCGCTCGACGGTGATCGCGCTCGCGCTCACTGCGAGCCTGCCGCTCGTCGTCGCCGAGACCTCGCACGGGACCTCCTCCCAGCTGTGCGTCCGCGAGCCTGCCACGATCGTCGGGACGAGCGCCGACGACCAGCTGACCGGAACGGCGAGAGACGACGTCATCGACGGCGGCCCCGGCGACGACACGATCAGCGGCGGCGGTGGGAACGACCTCGTCTGCGGCGGCGAGGGGAACGACCAGCTGGATGGCAATGCCGGGATCGACGTGCTCGACGGAGGCGCCGGCGAGGACCGCCTCCGCGGCGGCCCCGGTAGCAACGTCCTCGACGGAGGCCCGGGGGACGACATGATCTCGGGTGGCCCTGGGGTCGATGCGGCTATCTACGTGAAAGCCTCCGGGGCGGTCCGGATAGATCTCGGCCGGCACCGGGCGACCGGCTGGGGAACCGACCGGCTGGACGGTGTCGAGACGGTCCTCGGCTCTCGCTTCGGCGACGTCCTGCTGGGAAACGCGGCCCGCAACCACCTCGTCGGCGCGCACGGCAACGACCGGCTCACGGGCCGGGCCGGCGGCGACCTTCTCGACGGCGGTGCCGGCGCCGACGTCGTCAACGGCGGAGGCGGCGCCGACCTCTGTATCGAGGCGGAGACGAAGACGAGCTGCGAGTGATGGCTGCGCGGAATCAGCGCGGCGAGCAAACACTAGGGGTTTCCAGGTTTCGGACGAGCCCGCGCGCTGCCACGCTCGGTGTGTGCCGAACTTCCTCGTCGAGTCGTACGCGGCAGGTTCCGAAGCGGCTCTGAGCGACGCTCGGGATCGGGCCCGGCGCACCGCCGAGCTCGGATCCGGCGTTCGCTATATCCGCACGACGTTCCTCCCGGGCGACGAGACGATCCTGCATCTCTTCGAGGCGCCGTCCGCGGCGGCGCTCGACGAAGCGGGACGACGTGCGGCACTTCCATTCGAACGAATCGTGGAGGCGGTCGAGGGGGCCGCCGAACCGAAAAGGGGGGAAACATGAAGCGGAAGCAGCTACTCGCTGCAGTCGTAGGCGCGGTGATCGCGTCCATGCTCGCCGGTGTCGCCTGGGCGGCGATCCCGGACGCCGGTGGAGTCATCCACGGCTGTTACAAGAAGAACCAGCTGGCGCTGCGCGTCGCGGACTCGCCGAGCGACTGCAAGGCGAACGAGGTTGCGATCAGCTGGAACCAGCAGGGCCCGAAGGGCGATCCTGGTCTGATCGGCCCGGCGGGCCCGAAGGGGGACACGGGAGACAAGGGCGACAAGGGTGACACCGGCGATCAGGGGCCACAAGGACCGCAGGGGCCTGCGGGCACGGCGCTCGCGTACGCGCACGTCAACGCCAACGGCACGATCGACAACGCGACCAGCAACATCGCCGTCGAGAAGGTGTTCCCGGGGTTCTACTGCATCGGCGTTACCGGGGGGACGGTCCACGCGCTCGTCGCGAACCTCGATGCCAGGGCGAACGTCGGAGGGAGCATCCAGACGAGCGTCTTCTCGGCGAGTGGCTGTCCGGAGAACGCGAGCAACGCCGTCGTCATCACCAGGCCGCACTTGCAGGACGGAGCGCTGCCCGGCAGCGATAAGGCGTTCTACCTCATCGTCAACTGAGTGAATCGCGGACGCGGGTCCTTCGACCCGCGTCCGCACCCCACCAGAAGGGGAAGCGACATGAAGAGAAGAGACCTGATCACGGCTGCCGCGGGAGCGCTCGCGGCGACCGTGCTCGCCGGTGGGGTCGCCTGGGCGGCGATACCTGATGCCGGCGGCGTGATCCACGGCTGTCACAAGAAGAACAACGGCCAACTACGCCTGGCGGACACGGCAGCAGACTGCAACGCATCAGAGCTCGCGGTTCAGTGGAGCCAGACCGGGCCGCAGGGTCCCCCTGGGCTGAAGGGTGACCAGGGCGACCAGGGAATCCAGGGCATTCCGGGCGACAAGGGCGAACCGGGGCCGCAGGGCCTCCAAGGCCTTCCCGGCGACCAGGGGCCTCAGGGGCCCCCTGGGCCGAAAGGCGACAAGGGTGATCAAGGGATCCAGGGACCTGCGGGCCCAGGGGGCATCAGCGGTTACCAGATCGTCGCGTCGCCCGACCGGACGATCCCCGCTTTCGGTACCGACGGCGAGACGGTGGTCTGTCCCCCTGGAAAGGTGGTTACGGGCGGAGGCGTAGTCACGGGACTGCCACCCACTGGAGGCATCCGCGACGGCCAGATAGCTGACAGCTACCCGGAGTCCAACGGCTGGTACGCCCGGGTGTACAACCCCGACCCGAATCTCCAGTTCGGCCTGCACTTCTCCGTATACGCGATCTGCATCAACGCTGGGTAACCGGAAGTCGGTAGACTGCTAGCACTTTGCCTGCTAGCAAAACTCAGAGAGCGGGCATCCTGGTCAGGATGCCCGCTCCATTGAAGGGGGCGCTCGTTCGCGAGACTGCACGCCGCAGCTCGAACGTCAATGACGTTGCCGCAGGGATCCTCGCCGATGAGTTCGGCGTCGACTACGTCCCGAGTGGCCGACGCCGCAAAGTGCTAGCAGGCTCCAGCCCCGTCCTCCTCCTCCGCGTTCCGCAGGAGCTGAAGGACGAGATCCATGCGGAGGCGTCGCGACGCGGCTCCAACGCGAACGACGTCATCCTCGCCGCGCTCGCCGACGGGCTCGGCGTCCCATCGGTGAGCAATCGCAAAGGAAAGGGACTCATGGCCTCTACGAATGGCTCGAAGAACGGCGCGCGCGCTAAGGACAAGGTCCGCGTCGCGATCGTCGGCGTAGGCAACTGCGCCAACTCGCTCCTCCAGGGAGTCGAGTACTACAAGGACGCGAAGCCGGAGGACAGCGTCCCAGGCCTCATGCACGTCGACCTCGGCGGGTACCACATCTCGGACATCGAGTTCACCGCCGCCTTCGACGTCGTCAAGGGCAAGGTCGGCGTCGACCTCGCAGACGCGATCTGGGCGCACCCGAACGACACGATCAAGTTCGCGGACGTGGCCAAGACGGGTGTAAAGGTGTCCCGCGGCATGACGCACGACGGCATCGGCAAGTACATGTCGCAGGTCGTCGAGAAGGCGCCGGGCCAGACGGACGACGTCGTCGGGATCCTCAAGGAGACCGGCACGGACGTCGTCGTCAACTACCTCCCGGTCGGCTCGGAGGCCGCGACGAAGTGGTACACGGAGCAGATCCTGGAAGCGGGCGTCGCGATGGTCAACTGCATGCCCGTCTTCATCGCGCGTGAGAACTACTGGCAGAAGCGCTTCGAGGACGCGGGCGTGCCGATCATCGGCGACGACATCAAGTCGCAGGTCGGCGCGACGATCACGCACCGCGTCCTGACGACGCTCTTCGGCGACCGCGGCGTGCACCTCGACAAGACGATGCAGCTCAACGTCGGCGGCAACTCCGACTTCCGCAACATGCTCGAGCGCGAGCGCCTCGAGTCGAAGAAGATCTCGAAGACCAACGCGGTCACGTCGATGCTCGACTACGACATCGGCGAGGACAACGTCCACGTCGGCCCGTCGGACTACGTCCCGTGGCTCACCGACCGCAAGTGGGCGTACATCCGCATGGAGGGCTCGTCGTTCGGCGACGTGCCGCTGAACGTCGAGCTCAAGCTCGAGGTCTGGGACTCGCCGAACTCGGCCGGCATCGTCATCGACGCCGTTCGGCTCGCAAAGCTGGCGCTGAACAACGGCGTGGCCGGGGCCCTCGAGGCACCGAGCGCGTACCTCATGAAGTCGCCGCCGAAGCAGATCCGCGACGACGAGGCCCGCGAGCAGATCGAGCGCTTCATCGTGAAGAACGCGCTCACGAAGAAGGCAGCCGCGAAGGCGTGATCCGGGTCCGCTTCGCGCGGATCTTCTGGATCGGCGCGGCGGCGATCATCGTCGCCGCCGCGCTGGTCGCTCTGACATCGATCGTCCGAGGCGACTTCTCCGACACCGACGGTCGCATCATCGGGACGCTGGCGGTCGTGCTTCTCGCCGGCGGGACGCTCGTCGCCGGCCTCGTGCTCCGCGAGCGGAGCCCTCGCTCGTTCGTCGCGCTCGCGACGATCGCCATCGCGCCGATCGGGTTCGCGCTCATCGAGTACGCGATCTGGTCCTTCGTCTTCGACGGCGAGGACGACCACTCGTGGCGACTCGGATGGACGGGCTTCGTCGCGCTCGTCGCCGCCCTCATGTCCTCTGCGGCGCTGCTCTTCGCGCGGCGGCCGAGCCTCGTGCGACTCGCGTACGCGAGCTGCGCTCTCGTCGTCCTCGCCGCCCTCGCCTCGATCGTGGCGATCTGGAGCGAGGACCCGGGAAGCACGGAGGGCAAGGTCCTCGCCGTGCTCTGGATCCTCGCCTCGCTCGGGCTCGCCCTCATCCCGATCCTCGAACGCTTCGTCGACGCCGACGACGCACGGCCCGGCTCGACTCGTGTGCTGGCGACGCTCGACGACGTGGAGCTCGTGGCGACCAGCACCGGCCCGGGTCTCGACGTCCGGCTAGCACCGGGCGAGCGCCTCGTCCTCCGCAGACGCACCTAGCTCCCTCGTTACAAGTTGTAACTTTGCCCCGGTGAGCTTCCGCATCTGCTTCGTCACGCCCTTCGCGTGGTCGCAGCCGCACGAAGTGAACGCGCACGTCGACGGAGCAGCCCAGGCTCTTCGCCGGCTCGGGCACGACGTGACCGTTCTGGCCCCGTCCTCACGCGCGCGCGACCTGCTCGAAGGACGCCGCGCCCTGCAGCGGGGCATCGAGCGCGAGGTCCTCGCGGTCGGCCCGTCGATCCCGATCTCGCGACGAACGCACATCGGCGTCCCGGTCGGCGTGCGCGCGAACCTGCTGCTCGCCCTCGCTCGAGGCGACTTCGACGTGGTGCACGGGGTCGAGCCCGGCCTGCCGAGCCTCTCGTACCTCGCGCTCACCTCGGCGGATGCGTTGACCGCGGCGACGTTCTTCTCTCCCGAGCGACTCGGCTACCCCGCACGCCGTTCGCGACGTGACCGGCTACGCATCCGCGTCGACGCGCTCCTCGCCACCTCCGAGGAGACGATGAAGGCGGCCGAGGAGCGGTTCGAAGGCGATTACCGGCTCGTCCCGATCGGGGTGGACGTCGACCTCTTCCGCCCGCGCAGAAAGCGACGGATCATCGCGCTCGAGCTCGAGATCGCCGGCCGGCCGGCGACGCGCGCGCTCATCCGCTCGCTGCGCGACTACGACGGCTGGGAGCTACATCTCCTCCATACGAAGCCGCTCGCGTACCGGCCCGCGATCCCTCGCGCGCTTCGCGACCGGACACACGTGCGGTCGGTGCGGCGACCGGAGCAGCGCGCGCTCGTCCTCGGCGCGGCGTCGATCTTCGTACCGGCGCCGGGCGGCGAGGAGCGGCTGGCCGCGGAAGCTGCTGCCGCCGGAGCCGCGGTCGCAAGCCTCGACTCCGTGCCGGAACTCGTCGCCGACGCACTACAGCGCGAAGCACTGGCGTTGGAAGGCCGGGCGCACGCCCAGGACCAGAGCTTCGACGTCGTAGCCACCCAGCTCGACGAGGTGTACGGCGGCCTCGTCCGCAAGAAGCGGCAGCGGCGCGACCGCCGCGCGCACGACGATCCGCTCGCCGACCGCGAGTGGGTCTCCGTCGACCTGCACATGCACACGAGCTGGTCGCACGACTGCTCGATCGAGGTCGAGGAGCTCCTCGACCACGCAGAGGAGATCGGGCTCGGCGGAATCGCGATCACTGACCACAACGTGTTCGGTGGCGCCCTCGAAGCGGTCGAGCTCGCAGCGACCCGCGACCTGATCGTGATCCCGGGCGAAGAGGTCAAGACCGCCGACCAGGGCGAGATCATCGGGCTCTTCCTCGAGGAGGAGATACCGCGCGGCATGAGCTTCGGCGAGACCGTCGCTGCGATCCGAGACCAGGGCGGGCTCGTGTACCTCCCCCACCCCTTCGACCGGCTGCACGCCATCGCCGACCCGGCGACGCTCCACCGGCACCTGGCGGAGATCGACGTTCTCGAGGTGTTCAACGCGCGGCTGCTGCGCGAATCGTTCAACGACGAGGCGCTCCGTTTCGCGCGCAAGTACCGGCTTCTCCAGGGGGCGGGCTCGGACGCGCACGTGCTCCAGGGCGTCGGCACCGGGGGCGTCCGTATGCGCCGCTTCGAAGGCGCGGAGGAGTTCCTGCTCTCGCTGCGCTCGGCCGAGATCCTGCGGCGCCCGAAGTCGCTGGCGTACCTCCAGTCGCTCAAGTGGGTGGCCCAGGTCAAGGAAAAGGTCCGGTAACGGGGAAGATCAGGCTGTCCTCGTGCCCGCCGCCGTGCCCACCGACGAGATCTACGAGCGCTACCTCCAGAAGGCGATCGGCGAGATCAACGATCTCGGCGACGAGTTGCGGCGCGCCGGCGACGAGCTACGCGTCCCGGTCGTCGGCTCAGGCCATCCGCTCGGTGACGTCATCCTGCTGAAGCTCACGCCCCAGCCGACGGAGATCCAGGAGGGCGTGGCGTTCTTCGGGCGCGCAGGTCAGGCCGTTCTGAAGTCCCTCCAGCGCCTGCACGTCGACCCGATGGCCGTCTACGGGACGAACTGCCTGAAGTTCGGCACCGAGGATCCAGCAGATGCCGCCGAGTGGCTCACTCGCGAGCTGCACATCGTTCAGCCGAAGCTCGTCGTCCTCATGGGCGAGCAGGTCGTGGAGTTCGTCAACGATCTCCACTTCCCGCTCTCCGACCCGATCTCTGCGGAGTCGATCGGGACGCTCCAGCGCTTCACGCCGACCATCGAGGCGCTCGTGACACCCGACATCGACGCGTCCCTCGACGACCAGCCCTCGAAGACCGGGTTCTGGAACGCGTTCAAGGCGCTCGGCCCCTGGTGGGCGGAGCAGCCTCCGTATTGACCCGCCGGCGCGCAGGCGCCCTCGCCGGCCTGCTCACGGCTCTCGTCGCGTACGGCGCGCTCGCCGAGGAGCTACCGGAGGTTCCGAAACGTGCCGACCTGGCCGTCGTCGCGCTCCTCGTCCTGCCCGCGTTCTTCGCGGCGATCTGGCTCGCACTCCCGCTCGTCAACCTCAGGCGTCCGCATCTGCTGATCGCCCTCGCCGGAGTGGCGGCCCTCCTCGCGCTCGGCCTCGAGCTCGCCGGTGCGGACTCGGCCGCGAACGTCGCGAAGTTCTCGGCATTCGGCCTCGCCGGCATCTGGTTCGTGACGCTCTTCGAGGAGCTCTGGTGGGTTGCGCTCGTGGGGGCGATCGTCCCGTGGATGGATGTCTGGTCCGTGGCGCTCGGGCCGACCCGCTACGTCGTCGAGGAGAAGCCGGGCTTCTTCGAGCAGATCTCCGTCGCCTTCGCGCTGCCCGGCGAGAGCGGCACCGTGAACCTCGGCCCGCCCGACGTCATCTTCTTCGCGCTCTTCCTCGCCGCGGCCGAGCGGTTCCGCCTCCGCGTCGTGTGGACGTGGCTCGCGATGACCGGCTTCCTCGCGGTCACGCTCGTGCTCGTCTGGGAATGGGACGTCTTCGGCCTGCCCGCGCTGCCCGCGGTCTGTCTCGGCTTCCTCGTCCCCAATGCCGATCTGCTCTGGCGGCACGTTGGCGAAGTACGCCGCCGCAACCGCGCCCCCGCGTCGTAAAGCGCTACGCGCGCTGCAGCAGCGAGACCGACTCGACGTGCGGCGTGTGCGGGAACATGTCCACCGGCCGCGTGCGCACGAGCTCGTACCCGAACTCGTCGCGGAGCACCTGGACGTCCGACGCGAGCGTGGTCGGGTTGCACGAGACGTACACGATGCGGTCGGCCTGAAGCGCGCCCGTGCGGCGCAACGCCTTGCCGGCCAGACCGGCGCGGGGCGGGTCGACGACGACCACATCCGGCGCGCCGGAGTGCTCCTGCAGCTCCTCGAGCGCCTGCCCGACGTTCCCGGCGAAGAAGCGGGCGTTCTCCACGCCGTTGAGGTCGGCGTTCTCGATCGCGCACGCGACCGACTCCTCCGAGATCTCGACGCCCCACACCGCCTTCGCGGCGCCGGCCAGCGCGAGGCCGATCGTGCCCGTGCCGCAGTAGAGATCGAAGACGTTCTCCGTCCCGCGGAGCGCTGCGTACTCCCGTGCGAGCTCGTACAGCTGCGCCGCCATCTCCGTGTTCGTCTGGAAAAAGGCTCCGGGACGGATCCGGAACCGCAGCTCGAGGATCTGCTCCTCGATCGCGTCCTCTCCCCAGAGGAGCTCGGACGGCAGGTTCGTCCGCTCGGCCGGCGTGTCGTTGACGGCCCAGTGCACGGAGCGCACTTCTGGAAACCGGCGCAGGACGTCCACGAAGTACCCGGCCTCGAAGCGCTCGCCGGGGGCCGTCACCAGGAGGGCCAGGGCCTGGCCCGTGTTCCGCCCCTCCCGGTAGACGAGGTGCCGGAGGTACCCCTCCCCCGTCTCCTGGCTGTACGGCTCGAGTCTCTCCTCGCGTGCCCACTCGCGCACGGCGAGCCGGACTGCGTTCCCGAGGTCCGTCGTGAGCAGGCACTCCTCGATGCCGATGACCTCGTCCCAGCGCCCGGCGCGGTGGAAGCCGAGGTCGACGCCGTCCTCGCCCTGCGTGAAGGAGTACTCGAGCTTGTTCCGGTACCCGTACTGGGAGGCAGCCGGGACGATCGGCTCGAGCGGCGGCTCGGCGATCCGGCCGATCCGCGTGAGCGCATCGCGCACCTGCTGCTCCTTGGCCGCGACCTGGGCCTCGTAGTCGAGATCCTGGAACCGGCACCCGCCGCACACGCCGAAGTGACGGCACGGCGCCTCGACGCGCTGCGGGCTCGGCTCGAGCACCGACTCCGCAACCGCCTCCGCGAACCCCCGCTTCGTCTTCGTGACGCGTGCGCGAACGCGGTCCCCGGGAAGCCCTCCGCGCACGAACACGACGAAGCCGTTCAGGCGCGCCACTCCGTTCCCGCCATAGGCGAGCGAGTCGATCGACAGCTCGAGCTCCTCGCCCTTGCGCACCGGCGCGGCCATGTCGGCCAGCGTACTCTCAGGTCACGTCTTGGCGGGACATGCGCAGACCGCCGAGGATCCCGAGCGCGACGACCCAGCCCAGGCCGACGGCTCCGCCCACCCACGTCGAGAGGGCGCCATCCTCGCCGGTCCCGTCGAATGCCGAGAGCGCGCGGCCCGGCAGGTAGTCCGCGACGCCCTCGAGATCGACGAGGCCGAAGAGCACCCCGATGAGCGCCTCGACGAGCAGTACCCAGATGACCGCGCCGACGAGCGCGACCGTCTGGTTCTGGACGAGCGCACCGACCCCCACGCCGAGCGCGCCCCAGAGAATCGTGGCGACAAGGGCACGACCCGCGAGGCCGGCAACGCCGCGGTCGAGCTCGAGCGACGCGCCCTCGAACGAGAGCCACGGGATCGCGACCGCGAACGCGACGGCCAGCGCCAGCGCACCGAGCACCGCTGCGAGGACCACGATCCAGAGCTCCTTCGCCACGAGCACCCGCTCCCGCCGCGGCGTCACGAGGAAGGTCCTGGTGACCGTCCCGTGCCGCCACTCCATCGTCACCGAGAGGATCCCGAGGACGAATGCAATGAGCGTCGCGAAGAGCGCGCTCGACACGATGTCGCGCGAGAGCTCGGTGGTGCCGAGCTGCGGGTCGTCGGCCGTGCCGACCGTGCCTGCGGCGCCGAGTCCCGAGAGCGCGGCCAGGACGAGCACGAAGCCGATCCACGCCCGCGTCGTCCGGAACTTCAGCAGCTCGGCGGCGACGAGGGAGGTCACGACGCCGCGGCCTCCTGCTCGTCCTCGGAGCGAGTCAGGCTGAGGAAGACGTCCTCGAGCGTCGCGCGCTCGGCGGTCAGCTCGTGGAGGACGATGCCGTTGGCGGCCGCGAGCCCGCCGACCACCTCTTGCGGCGCGTCCACCGCGAGCAGCCCGTCGCCGAGCGAGCGAACGGTGTAGCCGGCCTGCGTGAGGGCCGAGGCGAGCCGCACCTCGTCCGGGCTCCGCACGCGCGTCGCGCCGGCGGACATCGCATCGACCTCGGACATCGTCGCGTGCCGGACGAGCCGGCCGTGATGGATGATCACGACCTGATCCACCGTCTGCGCGATCTCCGCGAGGACGTGGCTCGAGATCAGCACGGTCCTGCCCTCGGCCGCCTGCGCGCGCAGCAGGTCACGCAGCCAGCGGATGCCCTGCGGGTCGAGCCCGTTCGCGGGCTCGTCGAGGATGAGCACGTCGGGATCGCCGAGCAAGGCCGCGGCGAGGCTGAGCCGCTGCCGCATGCCCAGCGAGTAGCCCTTGACGCGCCGGCGACCCGCGTCCGTGAGGTCGACGATGGCGAGCAGCTCGTCGACGCGTGCGCGCGGGACGCCCGCCGCACGGGCGAGGACGCGGAGGTGATTTCGCCCGGAGCGCCCGGGATGCGCGTCGAACGTCTCGAGCAGCGTGCCGACCTGGTGCACCGGCCGCTCGAGGTCGCGGTACGACCGCCCGAGCACCGTTGCCCTCCCCGACGTCGGCCGGACGAGCCCGAGGATCGCGCGCAATGTCGTCGACTTGCCCGCGCCGTTGGGGCCGAGGAACCCGGTGACCGTGCCGGGCTCGACCGAGAACGAGAGATCCTGGACCGCGACGGTCGAACCGAACCGCTTCGTGAGCTCGACGACCTCGATCACGAGCCGCGAACTCTACGGCTAGGCAAGCACCGAGACGTAGGCCGTGCGGTCGCGCGGCCCGTCGAACTCGCAGAAGAAGATCCCCTGCCAGGTGCCGAGGGCGAGCGACCCGTCCGGCCGGAGCGGGATGACGACGCTCGGGCCCATGAGGCTCGCGCGAATGTGCGTCGGTGCGTTCTCCTCGCCCAGCTCGACGTGCTCCCAGCGCCAGCGATCGTCGACCAGGCGCTCGAGCGCGGCCTCGAAGTCACGCGCGACCGCGGGGTCGGCATGCTCGTTGACCGTCACGCCGGCGGTCGTGTGCGGCACGTAGACGAGGACTGCTGTGCCGAGCTCGCCTGCGATCGCGTCGCGCACGAGCTGAGTGATGTCGACCAGCTGGCTCCGCCGCTCGGTTCGGAGCCCGATCTCCCGCACTGTGAGCCTAGAGCGCGCCGCCGGCGGCAGGCGGTGCGCCTTGCTCGAGTGGGTTCTCGCCACCGCCAGCATGCCGTGCGAGGTACTCCTCGACGGCGAGCAAGTTGTCCTTCCCCCGCTCGACCACGTGCAGCAGCTCTGTCATGGAGGCGACTTCCTCACGCTGCTCCTGAAGGAACCAGTGGAGGAACTGCTCGCCGACGAGCTCACCCTCCTCGCGCGCCACGCGGACGAGGTCGACGATCTGCGCGGTCACGCGTTTCTCCTGCTCGAGCGCCAGCGCCACCGGGGCAACGGCATCGGGGAAGGTCGTCTTCGGCGCGTCGACTCCGGGGATCTCCACCGACGCGTCGGCGTCGAGAAGGTACTGCACCATCATCATCGCGTGATTTCGCTCCTCCACCGCCTGCCGATAGAAGTGCGCAGCCAGCTCCTTGAGGCTCTGGTCCTCGTAGTAGACGGCGATCGCGACGTACTGCTGTGATGCGCCGAACTCATGGCCAATCTGCTCGTTGAGCGCCGAGGCGAAGGTCGTCACGGACGCGACTCTATCGCGCCTCCGGGATGCGTCTAGCATCGACCGAGCGTCATGACCTTCGACGATCACGTTCGCGCCGCGCTCGACTCGCTGCCCCCCGAGATCGCCTCGGCGCTCAAGAACGTTGCCGTGGTCGTGGAGGACGAGAACCCCGAGGACCCGGACGTCTTCGGCCTCTATCACGGCGTGCCTCTGCCCGAACGCGGCGACGGCGTCGGCCTGCTGCCCGACAAGATCTCGATCTACCGGCTTCCTCTCGAGGACAGCTTCCCGGATCCCGAAGAGCTCCAGGAAGAGATCCGCGTGACGGTCCTCCACGAGCTGGGGCACTACTTCGGACTCGACGAGGACCGCATCGCGGAGCTCGGTTACGAGTGAGGTTTCGGATGCCCCGCGACGCGGGAATGCAGCCGCCGAGGAGGCCGTTTTAGACAACGTGACCATCGCAGAGATCCATACCGAGATCGAAGCGCTCTCGGAGCAGCGGCAGGACCTGTGGCACCGTCTCGCAGATGGGCTCGACCATGCCGCCCAGACCGAGGTCAAGGACATCGATTCCAGGCTCACGGAGCTCTGGGAGACGCTTCGAATCGAGAAGGCACGCCTGCGCTTCGGCGAGCGCGAGGACATCGTTCGCAGGGCGCGGGCGGAAGAGCGCCTCGAGCGCGCCGCGTAGCGCGAAAAACGGCCTCCGTCCGTCCGACGCGTGCATATCATCGACGCGTGGTCCGACTCGGCCGCGGGGAGACGCCTTCTGCTTCCGTTCAGACGGAGCAACAGCGCCTGCAGGCAATCCGCCTCGCAGCCGAGCAGGAGCTGAGCCGGCTCCGCAGCGAGCTCACGGAGCGCGTCGGAGCCGTGGAACAACGCGAGCGAGAGCTCGCCGACGCGCTCGCGAAGGTGGGCAAGGGCAAGGTCCCGTTCCCGGCCGGCGCCGATGAGGCGCTGACACACGCACAGGTCGGCCTCGCCGCCCGGGCGCAGGAGCTCAACAAGCGTGAGACGGAGCTCGGAGCTCGCGAACGTGCGATCGTCAAGCTCGAGACCGACCTTGCGCGACGCGCCTCCGGTGAGCTCGTCGACCCCGAGGAGCGCCTGGCCCAGATCGAGGCTCGCCTGAAAGCGCTGCAGGAAGCAGAGAAGGCGTTCGCCCGCACCCAGGCGGAGCTCGCCACGGCGAGCGACGAGCTCGCGCAGCGGGAGGCGGCGCTCCTCGACCGGGAGCGGGCGCTCGAGGGCGGCACGGCGACGGCGGCCAGCCCGGTGGGCAGCGGGTTGAATCGTGCCGACCTCGCGGATCTCGAGGACCGGCTCCGACGTCTCGAGCACGAGACGCGCTCGGCGTCCACCGAGCGGAGCTTCGGCGACGGGCTGCGCATGCTCGAGCGCAAGGGCTCGCGCAAGCCGCCCGCCTCCTAGGCGAGCACCGCTACTTCAGACGGTCGAGCTTCGCCCGCGCGGACGCGACGGCACGCTCGGCCCTCGTACGCTCGCGGTCTGCGTCGCGTGCGGCTCTCTCGGCCGCCTCGAGCGCAGCCTCGGCCGCCTTCAGTTCGTCCCGCAGCGCCCGCTCGCGCTCGCCCCGCTTCTTGGCCTCGCGCTCGGCGCGTGCATCTGTCGCGGACGCGCGCCCGCGCGCCTTCGGCGTCGCGGACAGGCCGGGGATCGCGACGAAGCCGGCGGCCTCCTGCTCCTCGAGCAGGACGCCACGCCGCAACGCTGCGCGCGTCTCCTGGGTCGCGATCGCGCGCCGCAGGAGGTCGTGGACACGCCGCCGCATCGCATCGGTCGGCTTCTTCCCGGTAGGACTGACGTGCGCGACCCCGACCTCGGCGAGCATGTCCAGCGCGTCGTCGAGCTCGCCCATGGCCGACCGGAACGCTGCGAGATCGCCCTTCGCCTGCGCCTTCTCGACCTTCTCCGCAGCCTTTGCGGCAGCCTCGGCGGCCTTCGGCCGGTCGCGCGCTGCGCGGTTGACAGCCAGCACGACGGCCGACGGCTTCCGCAGCCCGGCGACCGCCTCGGCCTCGGCGCCCCTCCCGTCCTCGCGCAGCTGCTTCGCGAGCTGCTGGCGTGCCGGGACGAACTCGTCGGGCGGGACCGCGAGCAGCTTCTCCGACTCGGGCGGCAGCTCGCTCACGGCGTCTCACCCTAGCGCCACCCGCCTCTACACTTCACCGACTCGGGGCGTTAGCTCAGCTGGGAGAGCGCCGGCTTTGCAAGCCGGAGGTCACCGGTTCGATCCCGGTACGCTCCATGGCTTAGTCAAGCCGTTTCGGAGCACTTCGAAGGCCCGAGCTGAGGCTCGGGCCTTGCGGTTGGTCAGATTTGGTCAGATTGCCGAGGTCAGGCGCCGAATGCGGCGGTGAGCCGCTCGACGATGTCGTCCCTACCCCGCGCTTCCTCGAACTCATGTGCGTAGATGTCGAGTGTGATCGACGGCCGCGCATGGCCCATCTGACGCGCGGCACGGACCGGGTCGAGGCCCTGCCTGACGATGTGGCTCCCGTAACTGTGCCTCAAGTCGTGAAAGGTCAACTTCGGCACTCCTGCGCGGTTCAACCCGGCGTCCGCAGCGGCCTTGTCGAGCCCTCGCGTCGCGACGTTGCGGTAGTTGAATGGCGTGCCGTTCGAGGTCTCGAAGACGAAGTGTTCTTGAGCTGCACGCCCCGCGGTGAAGGCGTCGCGGCGGTGGCTCTGAAGCTGATCCGCGAGCATTGGGAGAAGGACGATGTCGCGCGCGCCGGCGCGACTCTTCAACCTCACGATGCGCGACGGGGCCGTCCGTGAGCCGCGCGTGAGTTGCCCGCGAACGCGGACTACCCCAGCGTCGAAGTCCACGTGCTTCCACTGAATGGCAAGAAGTTCCTGAATGCGCATCCCGCTGTAGGCCGCGGTGGCAATCAGGACGCGGTATCGATCCGGCGCGTGCTCGAGTAGAGCGTCGATTTCGCACCGCGAGAGTGCGCGTGGCGCGCTCTCGGAGCGGCCCCTGGGCAGTTCCTCCGAGGCGAGGCGATCTAGAGGACTGTCTGCGATGTACCGACGCCGAACCGCAAGAGCAAGCGTCCGGCGTAGCGGTGTGACGAGGCCACGCAGGGTCCAGGGTGCGAGGCCCGACGCGCGCTTATCGTGGAAGAAGCGCGCGAGTCGCTCAGGCGTCAGCTTCTGGACTGGCAAGTCTCCGAGGTTGGGCGCCACATGCCCCACAAGGTGCTGGCGATATCGCTCGACGGTGCGCTCTGCGCGCTCGCCGGAAGCGACAAGTGCATCCTGTCCTGCGAGGTACTCGTCGATCACCTGCCCCAATGTGACCTTGGACGGCGCGACGATCTCGCCGCGGCGAAGACTGGCAAGGAACTCATCTCGTTCGGCGCGAGCCTCTGTGCGGGTCCGCGCCTTCAGAGTTTTCATTCGCCAAGCGCCATCGACGTCGGCGTATCCGACCTCGTAACGGTGGTCGCCCTTCTTCTTTCCAGGGCGCTCGTAGAGATTGTCCGCGAACCTCTTCCGGCGCCGCGTATTACGCTCGCTCTGCATCAGGACTACCTCCTGGTGCCGCGCCCCCGGGTGTTTACGCACCGCGGGGGCTCTTGTTGTCAGGGGCGGTCATGGTAGGTCCGCTTGTCGCTGTTGGCAAGTCCTGACCGCACCCATTGGTCAAGCTCGGTCACCGAGAACCTGAGCCGACCGTTCTCGGTTCTGTGGACAGGGAGCTGCCGACGTTTGACCAAGCCTCGAACCGCGTGTTCGCTCAGGCCGAGGTGAGCACCGGCGCCAGCGACGTCAAGCCAAGCCCGATCACGGTGGGCCTCGGACGAGGTGAGCAACTGGACTACCCGAGTCGCAAGACGATCGATGTCAGCGTCTGACAGGCGCAGCTCGACGATCATCGGGCTGTCGCGTGAGGATGAACGCGGCGGGCAACCAGTCGTTGGGGCTTCAGCGACGGCTCAAGCGCGAACAGGGCATGCTCGACTCGGACGATGCCGGCGCGGGACGGGATCGACGGCTCGCCGATCGGGATGTAGACGTTCATCAAAAACACATCTCTTCAGGCGCCAGCACGTCGGCTACCTCGAGCTGCACCAGCTCCGTGCGCACGCCGCCCACGTAGCTCGTCTCACCGGCGACGTTGGCGCCGACCTCTGCAAAGCGGAGCACGAACGTGAGCTGCGGGAACTGCTCACTTGCCGTCTCCACGAACCGGAGCGGCGGCGACCACGGGGTGTCGAACTTGAACACCGCCACGGTCGGCGTGATCGTCAGGCCATGGGCGTCGAAAGCCGCTTCAACGTCCGCCGACGAGTCATAGGCAAGCGCGTTCGCCGGTCCGCCGAACCTGGCGTCCCACTTGCAGCCCCAATACTCGATCGCCCATCCCAGCGTGGCGCCAGCCGGCGGCGGCACAAGCCTTGCAAAGGACAGGGGCTGCTCTTCCGAGACACGCACGGCCTCGGCGAAGCGAGCGACATCGTCCTCACAGCCGCTGACGTCCATCGTGTTGTGGCACCAGTTCGGCACCGTGCACCTCCTCGATCAGCGTTGTTTTTCGTGATGAACCAAGGTCACTCCGCCCGCCTCCGCTTGTCCCGCGGCGTGGACGGCGGCAGCGAGAAGAGCGTCTCTTCCTGCGGGGGTCCGCCTGTTCGGCGCCGCGGCCGCACGCGGTCGACTGGGCCGTGCTCTAGCTCGTAGGCGCAGACCGGGCACGTCAACAGTCCGTCGATTACAAGCCGCGGTCCGACGAGGCTCGCCCCGCAGCTCGAGCACGTCGGCTTGCGCTGTGGCCGGTGAGTCGCGCGGGCACGCTCCACGGTCACCGACCTGCCAGCAGGCGATGGGCGCGGTAGGCAGCTTTCCATTCGCCCTCGGTGATGTGCCCGCGCTCGAGCGCCTCGTACATCGCCTCGAGGTAGCCGTCCGCTCCGATCAACGGCACTGTCGGAACCACAGTGGATTCGACCCCGGACCATCCCGGACCAGGCGCATCCTTGAGCCGAAAGTCACCGTCGAACGCTCTGCAGTCTGCTCGAGCCTCGCCATCGTGGTCCGGGATGGTCCGGGTTCCAACCGACTGTGATCGCAGGCCAATGCCGCGGTAGCCACGCTCGCGACCATCGCCATCTCGGCGTCGCACCGTCGTCAACGAGGGCACGGCAGCTCGAAGGTCTCGAATGAGACCGATCTTCGTCCCTGGGCGATCGCGGCCTTCCTCCGCACACCAGGCTTTCCATGGCCCCCAGAGCTCATTGGTTGTGACCTCGTGTGCCGGGCCGACCTCACAGACATCGCGGAGAAACGCGCCCACGGGCGAAGCGAGATCCTCGAGGTGCTGTTGCGCCTCCTGAGCCGATGCCGGTGTGACGAAGTAGCCTCGGTCGCGGAGACGGTCGAGCCCCTCGAGCGCCCAGTTGAAGATTCCTGGAGCCTCTTCCAGAAGCTCGTCCGTCAGCCTCGGGTTCTCGTGCCCGTAGAACGACGTCGTCAAGACCAAGATGACGAACCGGCTCGCGAGAGCGCCAGACGAGTCCGAGAAGCGCGGCAGTTCGTTCGTCAGGATCAGAAACCGCGTTGGGAGTCTGCCCGTCCACGGGTCGCGGTACTTGCGGTCGATGGTGAGCGAGTCTTCGCCCGATATCGAGAGCAGGCGCTCGACCGCGATCGTCGAGTTCGCTCGCGAGCCGAGCCGGGCGTCCGAAATGATCGCCAGTGGCTTCCCGATGAAGGGCTGCAATCCGAAGGGCTGGGTCAGGCTCGCAAGCGTCGGCCCCGCCGTGTTGTGCGCGCCGAGGACGCCGGTCAGAACGCGCCCGATCGTGCCCTTCCCCGAGCGCTTGGGGCCGACCACCGAGAGGATCTTCTGCTGCGACGTGTCGCCCGAGAGCACGTAGCCGAACAATTCGGCGAGCGTTGCCTTCGACTCTTGGTCGCCGTCCCAGAGCTCGTCGAGGAACTCGAGCCAGCCCTCGGGATCCGGCGCCGACGGGTCGAAGGCGAACGGGAGGACGTGCTGCGCGAAGAACTCGGGCGTGTGCGGGCGGAGCGTGCGCGAGGCGAGTTCAAGAATGCCGTTGGCGAGCGGAATGAACTCGCCCGGGTTGATCGAGGTCGCGTGCTCCCCCACGAGCCATGCCGGCGGCTGCACGACCTGCGGGATGTGCCCGATCGCCCGCAGTGCCTCGAGGACGTTCGACACTTTGTAGCTGGTCGGCTCGAAGGGGACGAGCACGAGCTCACCTCGCACTTCCTTCTCGTAGACCGCGCTCTCGAGCCATCGCCAGAGCTCCGAGGAGACGCGGCGGTCGTCATCCTCGGGCCAGTGATCGCCGACGTAGCGGTAGAACGACCCGCGGTGATGACGTAGGGCGATGACGCCACCGATCTCGATGTATCGCTCCTGGACGAACTGGCGGGCCACCGCCATCGGGTTCTTCGGCGGGGGGACGATTCTGTCCACCAACTCGCGGTCCTCGCTCACGACTTCTCCCGATCGAGCGCCCGCGAGAGATCCTCGGAAAGGTCACCGAGGAGGTGCTCGGCGAGCTCGACGTCGCCATCGAAGAGCGCCTCGAGCGCGCGAATTGTCCGAGCCCACGCGTCATGGAGCAACCACGACGGGTCGGCGGTCACTGGACGACGGCGCCCATCTCGGGGCTGAGAGCTCACGCGCCAGCCCGCCTTTGACGAGCCTTCTGACGACGGCGCTCGACGAGTGCAAGCACATCTTCACGTGGGATGAGCACCGATCGCCCGATACGAACGGAATCGAGCTCTCCGTCACGGATCAGGCGGGCGACCGTGTCGACGCTGACGCAAAGCGCCGAGGCAGCCGCGATGCGGGAGAGCAGCAGCCTCTCGTCCATTCCATTTCCGAAGTCCCCCTGGTGCGGTGACTGGCGGTCGCCTGCGGTCATAGCCACACTGAGACGAGGCCAACGACAGCGAACTCCGCCGACCGACCGATTTGGAAGACATCGAGCCAATCGCGGCAGATCCGACGCTCGACGACGTCCTCGTCGACCTGCACGGGCGTGGGGAAACGGTCTTTCAGGCGATCGCGCGCGCCGGAGCGATGCCCGGCGTCGATCCCTTCGACCCGGGTCTGTTCACCTCGGTTCCCGCCGGAGAGATGCCCGTGGGCAACGACCGGACGGAGCCGTTGCCCCCGCTGGACGCGCACGGCGTCGCCGCGATACTGGACTTCGAGCTCGATTCGGCTGACTACGACGCGTCACGTGTACTGGTCGACGAGCCGCGGCTACCGCGCGAACCGCGCATATCCGTGCAAGAACTCTGGCCGGCACTCGAGGCAGCCCACTACCGCACAGGAACACGCCGGCGATCTCGTCGGATATACGCCCGGACGCACTCGGCCCTCGCTGAACTGACCGGCCTCAACGTCCGCCTCGTCGATCGCATCTGCTCCGGGCACCAGAGAACCGCCGCCGTAACCGTGGCGGTCACGATCCTCGAGGCGCTCGATCGGGGCGACCTGGCCCAGAAGATCGAGGTGGAGCACGTGCAACCGTGGCTGACGAGACGCGCGCACGCGTACTACGACAGGCTCGAGTACGTCGACGCGCTCGCGCGGTTCGCGCTCACCACGCGGGACGACGGCGACCTCACCGACGGCGAACGCCAAGCACTCCGCGACATCTGCTGGCTCTCGGCAGGCGCGCAACTCGGAGACAGCCCGGACGGAGAGATCCTCACCGCGGAAGACCGGCTCGGCGCCGCCGAAGCTCGATTCGTCACCGCGCATGATCGCGCACCGATTCCGCTCTCGCCCAAACTACGACGCCAAGCTCGGACAATGTTCAGGGCTGAAAGAGCAGCCGCTCGTGCCCGAGCACACGAGCTACGGAAGGGCACCCACCGCAAGAAAATGACGGCGACCGCCGTCTACGCTCGTACCTACCGGCTCCGCGAGGCCAACGCCCTTCCACCCAAGAGCAAACCACTCAGCTATAGGCCGCCGCCCAGCTTCGGCGGCCACTCGTACGAGAGGCGCTCAGAAGCTCCGTCCGGTTCGAATCCCGTATAGGCCTTCAAGTGTCACGAGGGCAAGCGGAAATCCGCATTAGCGGCGCTTCTTCTTGGGTGGTGAATCTTCTAACTTACCGCCCCACTTCTTGATCACGTCCCTGAGATCTTTGTCGTACTTGGACGGGGTCTCATCGTCCGGCCACTTGATGATCTTGCCATCCTTCGCGACCTTTGCCTTTTTGGCCTCCGCCGTGGCTCTTTCCACAAAGAGCTTCCCGCGTTCGTTCCTTAGCACCTGTAGCTCGGCTAGGGTGCGGATGGGAGTCGCAAAGATGTCTGGGTCAAAGCATGTGCCGGATTTGCCCTTTTGAGTCGCGGCTGTGCCCACGGCGGTTCTGACGCCGAAGGCGATTACTCTGCGGCCCGGGATGAGCTTTGACACCTCCTTCAGCATGGCCGACCCGTCCTCCTGTTGTCCGGTGTTGCAGCCGAAGATGATGACGTCGCCCCCAGGAGCGACTGTGCCGAGAAGCTTCGCCAACTGAGATTTGAACTGCGCAAACGTTGCGGGATTGACTTCACCCGACCCGACCCCAAAAGCTCCGCCGCGGTCGCCGTGGGTGAGGATGCCCAACGTCGTGACATTGGAGGAGGACGCCGTCGTTGACGCGATCTGAATTGCCTCGTCCAGGCTTTGAAAGACCCGCGCCTTTCGCCACAAGCCAAATTTGGGTTCGGCGCAGATGTTCTTGGACTCCGCAAGCGTCTCGCTCGCTGTGTGGTAAAGCAGCAAAGACGTCGGGGCGAGTACAGGAGGCGCACTGCCCGCATCCGGGACGCCGGCGTCTCCGACTCCCCGCTGTATGGCCCGATCCCCGACCTTTGCCGCACCTGCGTCGGGAAGGCCACGCTCGGCGTTGGTGATCCCCCCGTCGGGGTCGCCACGCCTCTGAGGCGCGCGCGCCTTCGACTTAGCATTAGCCACTCGGACCGCTCATGGGTGCGGCTCCCTCGATGAGGATCTTGCGGCCTGCTCAACCCCCATCTGGCACCACGGCGACGCTCTCGCTGTCGCCGTCGATGACGATCTTCTTCTCGACATCGGGGTCCTCCAGCAGCTCGACCTTGGTGTGGCCTTCGATCAGGCGCGCGGCCAATCTGAGGTTCTCGAGTTCGGCGTGTCGGACCTCGGCCTTCACCTTGCGGACGTCCTCAAGCCGATGCAGAAGCTTGAAGTCCTCCAGCAACGGATGGGTACCCGGCAGAGCCTCGATGAAGAGCTGACCGGTCGGGACGATGATCTCGTCGGTGCTCCGGCGGACTGCGCTGATATAGGACACGAGATCAGCTCGCAACTCCGCCAGTCGTCCGTTTCGTTCACTTTCATCATCGATCGCTGAGGCGTGCTGCCAGTCGACGTCGAACGCCTCTGCATCGAAGTTGTCCGCACCGTCTGGGTCGCGTACGCCGAGGTAGCCGTCGAGGAACTCCGAGAGCATGTACTGCGTCAGGTAGCACTCACCCTTGACGGGGAAGATGATGTAGTTGCCCTTGTACCCCAGAGGGTTGTCGAGGTCCACCAGCTCGACCAGTTCTCTCGTCCCGGTGTCGACTGGTGCGCAACGTGACAATGTTCAAATTGGCGGTTTCGCCTATTTCGACCAGGCCTATTCGATTACTCCTAAGCCAGGTCCGTCGTAGGTGTAGGATGGCGTACAAGTCGGGGTCTGGGCTCGGGCATCGAACCTCTTGTTGTAGAGTCGAAAGAACCGTTGGTCCGGTGGTTCATGGTCCCAGATTGCCTGCATGTAGTAGAGAATGTTCTGCTTGACGTGCACTCGCAGCTGGTCGATCGATACGTGGCGTGAGAACTGACTCTTCAACGCGGCGGCATACTCGTTTGTCGCCGCTTCGAACGCACTGGCCGCTGTCGCGAGCTTTTCCTGCGCGTCGGCCAGTGCCTCCTCGCGTACTGCAAGCGAGTCTCGGCAGCTTTACGTGTCGCTTCTGCCATGGCGGCATTGGCCACCGACTCTTCGAGGTTCGCTTGACGTCATCGCTGATGGTAAACAGCGTGGAAAGCCCGCCGGTCAGGGCAGCGACAAAGCCACCGCCAGTGAGAAGGTCGCGGGCGATGTCAGTTCCGGCCGCCGTTCGCTCCGCTGCTGCCATGGCCTCAGCGATCTGTTTGCCTTCCAACTGTGCTCTGAACCAGTCCCGTTCGGCGAGCTGTTTCTTGACCTTTCCCTCGAGGTCGCGCACCAAACTCAATTGGGCTTCCCACTGGGCCCTGAGGATGTTGATCGATGCCTCGTCTCCAGCAAATCCCGTTGTCAAGTAGTTGAGCGCGGGACGCAACGAGTCATCGAGGAGAACCCGGGACAGGATCCACTGGTACTGGACGAGCCACGCTTCGGTAATCTCATGCGGGGCTGGCACGTCCTGAGCCACAAGGATCACAGGACGCACACGGTAGAGGAACTCATGGACTCTGAAGCGTCGTTGGAGCTCATAGAACAGATAGGTAACCGTGATCTCGTTGTTGGGGTTGGAGATCTCGCCCGACGTGGTCTCCTCCGTATCGAGTGCGCTCATGGTGTCGATCTCTAGTGACCGCTCGAGGCGATACTCTTCCGCAGCCTTCACCGTTGCTTCGTGGAACGCCTTCTTATTGAGCGCCGACTCCTGCGCTTGGTTCAACATGAAATCACTTGTGGCATCGATGGTTCCGATGCCGATGTTGAATGAGCCGTGCGCTGTCATCTTGAAGTTGGTCGCAGTTGTGACCTTTTGCAAGATCTCGGCCTCAGCCCGCCCGATCTCTGACGTTTGAACTGATCGAGACGACATTGACTTCTCGAGTTCTTTTTGTGCTCGTGAAGTCTTGATGATCCGCTTGGTCGAGAACTTGCGCGACTCACTAGGCGCCAGCGGGACAGTCGCGACCAGATCGCCGGCCTGATAGGCGCCGGGCTCCCACTTTTGACGGTAGGTGATCATTAGCCCGTAGTTGTAGGAGTCGGGTGCGAAGATGTCGAAGGCATACGGCTCGGAGAGAGCTCGCCCGATCTCGCTGAGCAGCCTGGTCAGCCGCGAAACGTTGCCTTTCGGATGCTTCAAGGTCTCGTCCACCCATGTGCGCGTTTGATCGAGGATCGTCTTGTCGCCTGTTTCTTCGTAGGCGTCCGCGTAGTAAGTCAGCAAGGCTTTTTGGATGTCGTCGAACAGGTACCACGAGGCGACTGCTTCGGGGAACACCCGGATCACCGACGCCGGAGGAGGTGGCAGAACGCTCCCCGGGGCATCGGGATCGATCGCCCGCTGTACCCCGGCGATAAAGCGGTTCAGCTCGTCGATGTCATTGACGGCGTCGAAGTTGGGCACGGCGAGCCCGAGGTCCGAGTACAGGCGCACGGCAGCGGCGTAGAGATCCTCAACCAAAGTCCTCAGGCTTTCGTCGAACGCGTGCAGCCAGACGCTCTTGAAGGCGATCTGAAGCACATGGAAGTCATGGAAGGCGGTAGCGTCCGCGGGCCCGCCGCGCAGATTCTTGAGCGCACTCAGGTCATCCATGACCGTCGCCACGTCTGGGCGAGTCTGAAGGAGCTGCTTTACCTGCGCGATAGACGCGGTCACCATGCTCTCCAGCTGCTCCTTGTCGTCGCCAGAAAGCTGCATCGCGTCGAGCAGCTGTTGCAACTGCTCGGCCAGAGACCGCCGAAACGTGTAGAGGTCGACCAGAACGCTGCCGAAGTCCAACAGGGAGGCGCGACCCGTCTTGATCTCGTCGACCAGGTCGATTGCTCGGTCGAGCACGTCGTCGGAGAACCCCGGGATCACGGACTCGAGTTGCTGCTGTAGCGCGGCGAGGCCAGCCGCCGTCGCCGCGATCTCAACCTGCTTCTGCAGGGCAGGTTGAAGTTCGAGGATCTCCTCCTCAACGCTCGCCAGCACGTGCTCGCGAGCCTCAGCGATTGTGGCGTCGAGAGAACTCATGGACGATCGTCATCCTTCCCCGGCAACAAGCGCGCCAGCCAGGGAGGCAGGTGATGAGCAGTCGACTTCGTCGCTCGGCCGGCGTCTGCCCGAGGATCCACCAGGTATCGCATGATGAGCGTCTCCGGGGAAGGATTCTCCATGCCCCGCTTCCGCACGAGGTCAACCGTCGTCATCCGTGCTCGAACTGTGCTTGCGAACGTGTCCTTATCGATCTCTCCGACGAGTTCGCCGTCTTTCACAGACAGGCCGAGCTCGATCCAACTCGCTATCGGTGAACGCGACGCGCATGACGGGCTTACGCTTGCGCATCCGATCCAAACCATCGGCAGCCGCGTTGTCGAGCTTGGTGTGCAAGTCCGCGGCAAGGCTGGCTTTCCCGCTGATTAGAAAGCTCGTGTCAGTCAGGCCGTTCTTTCGTTGGTGAGCGGGGATTGCTGAGAGGTGCTGGACCTTGTGCTTCGCCTTGGCCTGCAGCTCGTCTGACTTCTTCTGAGCGTCCAGCAATCGGGGCCGGAGCCTGGTTGTGAGCCGCTCCGCGAAGTCCCACGTCTCCTCGATCGACGTTGCGAGGCGATCGGGAGAGGTGTCGCGACCGGGGGCGGTGTCGCGATCGGGGGCGGTGTCGCTGTCGCGATCCTGAGCGGAAGGCGTAGACGAGCGGTGGAATCGTTTCAGCCGGACTTCAATACGGATCACGTACGCCTCCTCTTCCCCAGGCTTCTTCCGCGGCCCGGCAGAGATCGAGAGCGGTCGGACGGTGCGCGCGTATCTCAGATCGCGCTCCGGGGGCGCGGTCGCCCGACGCCGTCCCTCGAAGGAATACCCGCACACGCGCGAGACAACGAACACGGATGCTGGACAGCTGCGAGGGTCTAGCGATCTGACGGCTCCCCTCCAAGACTGCTTGTGCCCGATGTTACGACCTGCAATGGGCCAAGTCAACCCACCAGTTCAGCGGTTCAACGCTCCGCCGACGGCCGTTCGGACGAATCCCTCGAGTTCCTCGCGCGCACGCGCGCGCACGCGTTATAGAAAGGTGGCGGTGCCCAGCCCGGGAGCTGCTGCACTCAAACGGGTTCGATCAACTTGCTCACAATCCAGGCGTGCTTGCCGACTCGGCGACCTCGCGCGAAGCCGTACTGCTCGAAAAGCTCGACCGTCGCGCTGAAGAGGAAGCGCCCCTGTGCCTCGCGACCGGCCGTCACCTCGGGGATGGCCTCGACGAGGCCGCCGCCGAGACGGGCGATCTGATCGAGCGCCCCCTCGAGGCCTGCCCGGGCGATGCCGTGACCGCGATGCCTCTTGTCGACGAAGATGCACGTGATCCGCCAATCCGGCCGCGGTGGAGGGTCCTTGTCGTACTCACGCTTGTGCTTGATGCCCGGAAGCTCCTCCGGGCTGCCGTACTGGCACCAGCCCTGGGCGACCCCGTCCCCGTCGAAGACAAGCGCGGCATGAGCACGCCCCGTGCGGACGCGATCCTCCTTGGCCTCGCGATAGTCGATCCCCTTCTCGGCGCACTCGGGGTGGTAGCCGATGCACCAGCACCCGCCGTAAACTCCGTTGTTGCGCTCGACGAGCTCGGCGAAGGCGTCCCATGTTGACGCCTCGAGTTCTCGGATTGTGTACGGCATGGTCGAGGCTGTCTCGATGGTCGGCATGGGCGCCAAGAGTAAGGACCCAGTTCCTCGCGCGCAGGAGATACGAGGTGTCACACTGTTCGCATCAGCATGACCCGCCTCTGCGCCGCGAAACTCCGTGACGGCAGCAGCTGCCGATCAGTTCCGACGTTCGGCGACCTTTGCGAGCATCACGCAGGAATGGCGACGGAACTCGGTCGCGACACGATCGTCGACGGCGGGCTTCCCAAGCGTCGCAATGCTGGAGGCCGCGTCCCCGTTCCCGCCGAGTCCGAGCCGCTCGAGCCTGCGTCCTCCCAACCCGCCTCTCCGTCGGCCGTCCGGCCGGCGTTGGCACTCACAGCGGCCGAAGAGGTAGAGACGATCAGGCGAGTGCTGCTCGAGGCGGCGACAAGCACGAGCCGGGAGTCATGGGCAACCTGCACGTGTCCCGATTGCGGGAAGAGCTTCCGGCAGGAGATCTCGGTGCCCGATCACGGCGCCAGGATCAAGGCCGTCGAGACGCTCCTCCGGGAGGGCCTCGGCCGAGTCGGAGAGGCTGACGTTCCAACGCCGCGGATGCCGAGCTCGGTGGCCGAGGTCGAGGCCCTGAGCTGGGAGGAGATGAAGTTCGTCTTCGCGATCTCGCATGCGCAAGCGATCCGCGCCTTCGCCGAGCATGGAGACGACGCTGTACGAGCGGAGGTCGACCGGTGGGAGCCGGAGGCTCGCGCAAGCGTCTCCCGGGCTCTCGCCGCAGTCGACTGAGCGATCCGCGAGATCTGACATTCATCTGACACGGCTCCGCGACGCCTGCATTCATCACGGTCTCGGAGCGACCCCCGACCTTGCATGACGGAGGTCCCACCGCTCATTAGCGTCTACGCTCGGGGTGCCTCCCCCTCAGGAGGAGCGGCCAAGACGGGGCCTGCTCCCGGGAGGCTCGGGCCGTCCAGGTTACGTCGCCGTCACTTGCAAGACGACCGGGGCGAGCTCCAGCCGGCGACCTCGCTCAACTGTCACGCCAGTCTGTCCATGGAACTTCAATCCCTGTCTTGATACAGGCGTTGAAGGGGAGGAGGTACCTGTCGGGCATGTGCCGCCGCGACCAGTCGAGGGCAATTGCAGATGCATTCGCAGCGCGGAACTCCCCATGCCGGGTGAGCCCGTGGTACACAGCCAGATTCGCGAGACACTCGGCGGAAGCCTCGTTCCGGATTCCCTGTCGGTGGAAGGTCTCGTGCAACAGCGTTGCGAACGCGACGATGTTCGTGCGCGACAGCTGGCCACGCATCGCCTTGACAGCGTTCAAGCACACCATCTGGCGCGCATGGACGTACGGACTGCCAGGCAGGTAGAAACCCATCAGCCCAGGCTCGCCGCCAGTGACTCTCTTCCAACCAGCGTCCGTGTAGCACCGCAAATAGGTCGTGCGGTAGTCGGGTTTGCTGTTCACATCGGACTCCGCAAGGAAGTACATGTTGTCGAGCGTGACGTAAACGAGTCTGTTCCAGTCCCGTACGACAATTGAGTCGGAAGGCCCGGCGGCCGACGACGCCTGTCCTGGCACCACGAGCGCCGACGTGAGCGCGGCCAGAACACACAAGAACACGAGAAGCACACGAGCCAAAATCAACCCTTTCTTGAGAGGAAGCCTGCCGACGCGGCCAGACTGGGCGCATCGTGAGAGTGAAGAGCGCGCATCGTCTGGGCCGAGAACGCTCTGCCACCCGAGGATGCCATCGCCTTCCCCGACCCACCATGACGCGTTCGCGTCAATGAGCGCCACCGCATGCATTCGGCGGGACTTACCTCGCGCAGGCACGCGCACGCGAGTCCTCGGCCCAGCGAGATCGGTCACTCTCCTGAGTCGAGCATGAGGGCAATGGCTTCCTCGACCGTCAGGGCCCACGCGTTCGCGACGCCTGCATTCATCGCGGTTTGGTAACGAATTCCGACCTTGCGCGTCAGTCATCGACCACCCTTCCCCCTCAACCGCTTATCTGAGCCTGGGGCCTGCTTCCAGGGGGCCGCCTTAGCGTGACAAGCGCTCGCGAGACGTTCGCGGGTCGATCGGCAGCATCACCACGGCGCACGTCTGCAAGAGCGATCAGGTCTCCCGCTTCGACCTGCCCGGGAGCGTGCAGGCCGCCCCACATCGTCTATCGCGACGGGGTCGCGAACGACCACGGTCACGTCGCTCTCGATCACTCGCTCGGCGGCGTCGTGCGTCGCACAGCTTCGGCAACGTCGTCGACGATCGACGACCCTTCGTCAAGCGTTCCGGCACCACCGTGTGCGTACAAGACGCGCACAGGTTCGTCGTCGCCTTCGAGGACTCGTTCGAGCCGAATCGTGTTGAGCTCCTTCGACGCTCGCAGCGTCCAGTCCGCGACTGCCTCGGGATCCGTCACACCTGCTGTCTCGGCGGCTTTGCCGACCGCCTTCGGTATTTCCGGAGGCGGTGTGGGCGTGTCTGCGCTCAAGACCACTGAGAACCAGGGCGTCGTGAGCGACTGAAGCCGGCGCAGCGACCCAGCGAGCAGTATCAGCGCGGCGCCGAGCGCGATCAGCCCGCCGACAAGGGCGTCAGAGGGCCGCGCGCGCGACGTCTCGATCACAGTAAGCGTCGCCCGCGGATTCTTGGATGGAGAGACCGTCTTCGTCGTCGTCATCGACGGGTTGAGCGTCGTCGTTGTCGTCGTCGACGTCTTCTTGGTCGCCTTCGGCGCGACGACCGTCGTCTCGACGTTGGCATCCCTCACCTTGGTCGTAGTGACAACCGACTTGATCGTTGCGGTCTTTTTTGTAGACGAGACCGCAGGCTGATCCGAAAGGAGCAAGTACAGCGTCACCCCGACCACGACGAGCCCAGCGAGGCCGAGTACGAGAGCAGCCACCCACGTCCATTCGCCGGGCTTCTCCTCTGGCTTCTTGCCCTGCTTTGCGACGGCGACGACCGTGCCAGAGCCCGGTGGAGCGGACGCCAACGCCGCAGCCACAGCCGCTTGCATCTGCTCCTCACGCCGAGCCCTAGGCATCCCGACCCCCGTTCCCCCGCCGACGACGCGCCGATCGTATGGCACCCCGATGAACGGTTCAAGGTCGCGCAAGAAGCTTCCGGACTGATCGTTGCGCTCCCCAACATTGGCTTCGGAGCGACCTCAGACCATGCATGCGAGTGATCGGTGACCCTGTCCCCGGCAACGTCGTTGCGGGGCGCCGATCAGCCCGTTTGGGCTATAGCGGCGCGATCAGTTCGCAGCGACCATGGGGATTCACCTGATCCACAAGGAGACCACCTGCAATGAAGAAACTCATCACCATCGCCGCTGCGGCCGCCGTCCTGGCCCTTCTAGTCGCGGCGAACGCTGCTGCGCGGCCAACGGGGCAAGCGGCGCCAACGGCGCGAAAGTGCCACCCCTCGTACAAGCTTAGGTGCCTCAAATCAAACGCGTACGACTACGACTGCATCGGAGGGAGCGGCAACGGCCCGCTGTACACAGGACGCGTCAAGGTCGTCGGTCCCGATGTATTCCGGCTCGATGCCGACCACGATGGGTGGGGCTGCGAATAGGCGTCCCGTCGGCCTGCGCTCGCGCGGCGTGGCTTTTCGTCGCGCGCACGCGTAAGACAGACGTGCGAGGTACCCCCACCCCCTCCAATGCGATTGGAGAGTTGGGGCCTGGTGGCGAATCCGTTGCGGGCGGCTGACAGCCGCCCAATATGGTCGGCCATCGCGAGCCTCGACCGTCATGCTCCCGGGGGGTCACCGAAAAGAGGGAATGGCAATGAACACGATTCAGCGAATGGCCCGCGGACTACTCCCGGGCGGGGCACCTGGCTGTGTGCTCGCGGGGCTGTTACTCGTCGCTCCTGCCGGTGCCGGGGTGGAGCGGGCTACCGCTACCGCCAAGACGTATCCGAACTGCAAAGCGCTCAACCGGGTCTATCCGCATGGAGTCGGACGAATCGGCGCGCGAGACAGGGTTAGCGGCAGCAGCGAGCCAGTAAGAAACTTCAAGCGGAGCAATGTGCTTTATCGCCAAAACAGTGCCCGTGACCGCGACAAGGACGGGGTCGCCTGCGAGAAAGCCTGAGCGCGATGGGTTTCGGGTTCAGGAAACGCACGAAGATCGCACCGGGGCTGTGGCTCAACCTATCGAAGCGAGGCGCGGGTTTGAGTGCCGGTCGGCGCGGTGCCACGGTGAGCCGAAGCCCAGGCGGTCGCAAGCACGTATCGCTTGGGTGGAAGGGGTTCTTCTGGCGGAAGCGCGGGTAAGCGTGGTCGCACCGGCGTTGACTACCCCGGCAACATGGGTGATTGCCGCCTGGTGAAGACAACCTTATACGGGAACTGGTTGAAGTTCTTGAAGCGGGTGTACTGGATGACTGACACCCGCTGGTTGCTGAACAGCACTCCGTACTTGCCTCGATAGTCCCCTCCCGCGAAGCACCGGAAGGCCGAGCGCGATGAGACCTTCACGACCTGACACTGCTCGTCCGAGCCGTTGAGAATGGCCGTGTCACCCGTGTTCAAGTAGTAGAGCCTCGTCGCAGCTGCAGTCGCTGTGCCGACCACTGAAAGCAGAACGACTGACGCTACTGCGATGGCGATCCTCCTCATGGAATGCCTCCTCCCGTCGTGTTGTTTGCATCCTTGCGCTTGAATAAGAGCCGACTCCGACCCACGCGCCCTCGGATCAGGATGAGGTCGGGCCCCCCTGCTCTGGGGCACCGGACGTCCTGGTCGATTTCCTACATTCGGTATAGACTCTCGCGCCGGTCGGGCGACGGGCATGGCATGCGGAGGAGTCGGGGTGAAGGCAAGGAGCGGCGCGATTCGTCTCTCTCACCTTGTCGAGATCGCGGTCGGCTGCCTCGCGATAGCCGCACTCGCCATCGGCACTTCAAGTTGGTTGAGCGCCTACCAGGCACGCGACGGTGCACGCGACCGGCTTTCCGAAGCTCTTGACTGGCGTGGAGAGCTGCAAGCACGTTCGAGTGCGCGGGAACGTGCAGGCGAACGTCTGACCGAGCGACTTGCCGAACGACGGAGCCAAGTGCGGTCGCTTCGTCTGCAGCAGGCGAGTGGGTTCGCCATCGCACGTGCGAACGGCGATCGCCAAGGCTCCGTTGCGGGCTCCGAGGCCGGTGACCGGCAAGGTTCCCGCGCTGCGGCAGTTGCACTGCGCGCGATTGACACCCCGGGCTGGTACATGGTCGTCGTTGGCTCGGAGGATGGACTCCCAGTCATCGACCAATTCTGGTCAATCGACCCAGCCCCGCAGAACGCCTACTACTTCGAGTCCGGCACCGCGTACTACAGGGAGCCCTGATGCTCTTTCACCGACGTGTCAGACTCGTAGTTATTGCACTAGTGGGGCTGTTGGGCGTCGCCGCGATGGTGCACGTGAAGACCCTCCACACTCAGGAAGAGACGGCCCGCGAACAGACACGTGCACTCTCGCCCTCAGTTACAGACGCGCGAGCGGAAATCCGTGCTGGTAAGCGTGATGCGCAGCGACTCGTCTCCGACCTAAGGGTGCCCACCCGCGCCCGGCGCGACCTTCTGCGGGCACGGGCAACCGTCTACCAAGACGCCTACAGGACCGCGCGAGCGACGGCGCTCGAACCATCTCTGATCGATGCGTACAGAGAGCAATTCCTCTACTTGTATTCCGACACGGACTACTTGATCGTCCGAACACGAAAGGGCGGCGACACGACTTCCTGGGCCGCGTACCCGGGCTGGGAATACGTCATCGAGAGCGGCGCGATAACGCGTTACGAGGCGGGGACGGCACCGTCGTATTTTGCCTCGCCGCCGAGTGTTGCTAGTGGGGACTTCTGCTCCACGCACGCGTGCATCGACAACTTCGACGAAGGAAACGGATACGTCGTGCAGTGCGCAGATGGAACGTGGACGCAGAGCGGAGGGATTCAGGGGGCGTGCTCACACCACGGTGGTCTGGCTGACCCGGACAGCGTTCCCGACATCGGAAGTGACTACGACCCCAACAACGACGGCTCGACGTACAACTGGTGTGGAGCGTCACGTGACGGAGATGGCGATGGCCTTTGGTGCGAGGGCAGATAACCGCGATCCGACGCCGTCCTCGCGCGCCAGGGGATGGCTTTGGTCGACCGTACACGCGACCGGCTGTGGGGTATTCCGAAAGCCGCTCGGCGCGGTCTGAACGCGATGTGCCCGCGAGGGAGCGACTCGGCAGGCCAGTGTTCATGAGCGCCGGAACACCCACGGAGCCGAAGGGCGACGGAGAAGTTCCTTCAACAACCCTTCTGCTCGGCTGCGTCAAGCAGAAGCGTGACGTTCCATCAGCCGCGATGGATCTCTACCGCTCCCCGCTCTGGGTTGCACGACGGAGGTACGCCGAGGCATCAGGCCACCCATGGCTCATTCTCAGCGCCCTCCACGGGGTTCTCGACCCAGATCAGGTAGTTGAACCGTACGACCTGGCACTGTCCGCACTCCCTAAGGCCGAGCGGCGAGCGTGGGCTGTGCGTGTCCTTGGGGGGCTGCAGGAGCGGGCCGGCACCCTCGCGGGCCGCACGTACGAAATCCATGCCGGAGCGGTCTATCGTGGCGCGATCGAAGCGGAGCTTCGGAATAGAGGCGCTGTCGTCACTGTCCCGCTCGCAGGCCTGCCGCTCGGCAGGCAACTCCGCTGGTACCGGGATCATCAAGGCGCACCTCGGCGACGGCACGCAACCGAGGGCGACCTCGAAGCGGCGCTCGAAGCGCTCGACACGCGGCCGATGCGCATTCCGGCGAAGGACTGGCCCGGCGACCTGCACGGGCTAATTGCCCCAGGCCTCTACTCTTGGTGGGTCGACGCCCCGGGCGCAGCTGAACTCGGCGATGGGCTGTCCGAATCGATCGCTCCCGGCCGCATCTACGCGGGCCTCACCGGGGCGACCAAGTGGCCGTCCGGGGCAACTGGCAAGGCAACGCTCCGATCTCGCATCGGCAGTAACCATCTCCGAGGTCGGATTCGAGGCTCAACCTTCCGTTTGACGCTTGCGTCGGCACTCGTGCGTCCGCTCAATCTGCATCCGGTCGCTCCGAAGATGCTGACGAGCGACTCGGAGACTCGACTGAGTATGTGGATCGGTGAGCACCTCGAAGTCGCGGTGTTCCCCTTCGAGAATGCAGACGCCCTAGCCGACCTTGAGGACCGAGTGCTTCAACGTCTCGACCCACCGCTCAATCTCGAGGGGATGCCCGACACGCCGGTACGAGCATCGCTTCGGCGGTTGCGCAGCGCAGTCGCCCGAGGTGAAGTCTGACTACCACAACGAGATGGGCGACGGCAGCCGCGTGGAGCTAGGTGGCGAGCTCGAGCGCTTGCTGAATGGTGTCGGGAGTGCAGAGCACAATCTCGTCTGTCGACGTCGGTCGCAGATCCTCTCCCCATGCGATACCGATGCCGTAGGGTCCCGATTGCCGGGTGAGCGTCGACGCGAATGCACGCCGGTACGCAAGAAGATCGCTCAGCGCCGCGCGCGCCGATTGCTGCACTGCCCTCTCGAGCCCTTTGACTTCGACCAGCACCCATCTCACCTGGTCGGGCTCACGCTCGACGCGGAGTACGAGATCGGGTATCAGACCACTGGTCGTTTCGAAGGCGTGCGCTTTCTGCATCTCGCGGTAGATGGATCCAGCGCTCAGCGCACGCGGTGTGTGTTGGTAGTACACCTCTATTGAAGAGTCACCACGGCGCCCCTGAAAGAGTCGAGGCGGTGCAAGTAGCGCGACCGGAGCGCCCTCCCATCCGAGCCGGCGTAGTGCTCGAACGATCGCGAACGCGCACAAGAGTTCCAGCAGAGTCGAGTCCTGGCTTGTGACGAGCGCTTGTCGTTCAACGGCGTTGCGAACCGCGTCCCGATCGAGTCGCTTCAGATATCGCTGATGGAGCATGAAGGTCGAGAGCGCCGCCTGATAGTCGCGTCGTCTGCGGCTTGTTCGAACCCGAGAGAGCGTCTCGGCGGAGATGGGTCTTAGCTGGATGCCGGCGAGCGAACGAACTGCGAGCCAGCGAGTCGCTTCGTTCACACGAGCACGAATCTCGTCTCCTACGCCGGTGCCCGCGGCACGATCCCAACCGGTGCGACGACCAGCCTCCCGGATCGTGGAAAGGCAGTACCGGAGCAATTGGTTTTCAGGTGTGTCGAAGGCGCGACGGGCCGGTGCGGTGACATAGAGGTGGGGAAGGCCGGTGACGGCGCGTGCTGCGAACGTCTCTGGCCAAACGACAGGCCCGCGGACACGGCTGGCGCTTGTCTCCGTTTCACGGCGGGTTGTGGTCGTTAGCCGACGCACGAGGACGGGCATGCGTGCGAGAAGCTCGGCTACTTCGTCGCTCAGTACGTACTGAAGCTGCGCAAGGGTTCGAACCTCCCCGGCCCGCATCTGCAACAACGCTGCGGCTTCCAGCAGGACCTCATCGTCGGTGCGCGCGGAAGCGGTGAGGTGCCGCCAGATGTCGCGTCGGACTCTGCCGATGACCTCGGCGCGATCCCACGTCAGCGATCTCACTCTGGCTGTTCTTCTTCGGCTGTCTCGTCGAGCTCCTCCGCTTCGGACGCATCCATCCTCGGTGGTTGAAGTTCGAGGCCGAGAACCGAGTTGAGTGTCCGCCGCAGATGATCCCGCTGTGGGCCGACGAGCGCACCAACCCTGGAGAAGAGCTCCTCGCCTTCGCGATCTGCGACACCCTCGAACTGCGGAAGGAGGTAGCCATAGAACGCCTCGAAGAGGAGTCGGCGGTCGTCAGCGTCGGGGTCGAGGGATCGACGCATGCGAAGGAAGCGGGCGATGTCCATGAACACCGCGGGCCCCACGTCTTTCAGTGAACGCAGATCGAGCAGACGCTTCGCAATCTCGGCAGCACCGTCGTCGCCACCGGATTCTCGGTCGATCAGCGCTTCGAAGACGGCGCGGCTCGGGGACGGCACCTCGACAAAGGCGAAGCGTCGCATCAGCGCGAAGGACATTTCGAACAGCAGCGTCTTGTCGAAGACGTTCATCGTGGCGATGACCCGCCACGACTGCGGGATCGTCAGGGCGTCCGGGTCAGGGATCGGTATGTCTGCTCCCTCGGGAACGAGTACAAGAGGGCGGGTCTCGTTCGGCCTGATGTACGGGAGAACAACAGCTTGGCCAGAGAGAACCGTGAAGAGCTGGCCGAACGCCCGGTCGAAGTTCGATCGGTTGAGCTCGTCGATGACGAGCCATTGGTTCTCGCGAATCGCGTGAAGGAAGTGACCCTCCTCGAACTCCAGATCACCCTCGCGCGTCGGGCGTAGACCCCCGATCGTCTCGTACGTCGTCCAGTCCGCTGTCGCCGTCGTCAGAACGTATCCAGCCGCTCGCCCTGAGGCGCGAGCGGTGTCCGCGAGCGCTTGGGCAAGCGTCGTCTTTGCGGTCCCCGGCGGGCCCGTGAGGATGATGTGCTTGCCACTCTCAAGTGCCGCAACAACTTGCGCGTAGAGCTGCGTCGGAAGCTGCAGTCCGCGGGCTTCGGCTGTCGCGCGGACGGACTCGGGAGTGAACTCACCCTCGGGCTCGTCGGCGAAGCCGAGTGCTACGAGGCGCTCATAGTCCATCTCGGAGATCTCCTGGATCGACATCTGGACGTTGCGCTGAGACGGTTCATGCTCTCGTGACACGGGCATGTCGAAGGGCGTGTATTCGTGTAGCTCAGCCACGAAGTGCCGCTCGCCGTCTCGCTCGTCCGCGGCGATCGAGGCGATTCCGCCGGCTCCGAAGTACGTCTGCCCCGTGTCATCCGCGGGCTTACCCGTGCGGTAGTAGACGAAGCGGGCGCCAGGAGAGTTCGCGAGCTGTTTCCATGCACCCGAGGAGTTGTCCGTCCAGTGGTAGACGCGACCCTCGTCATCCTCATAAGGCCCGCCGTCGCCTTGTCCCTGGTTCAGGATGAAGTACTTGGTGCCGGTCGTCGCGCCTTTCGAGCGCAGAATCAGGGGCCCTTGGTTGCCGAGTCCGCGCGGAGTGACGGGTTCGCCGGACTGCGCGAGCACAAAGTTGTCGATGATCTCGGCTGGTTCGACCTCTTCAAAGTCGGTGAGCTGCACCCACAGCGTGTGATGAAGTCCCGTCTCCGCGTAGTAGGAAGGGATGAGACTGGCGTCCACCGAAGCCTTGTCATCGGTCAGCGCCACCATGCGTGTTCGCCAGGTCGTCGCCGCTGCATGAAGAAAGACGTGTGTCGTACTGCCCTGCTCGAGCTGCTGTTGGAACCGTTCTTGCCACGCTGCGGCGAGTCCAGTCGCCCCCGGCTTTCCGTAGCGTCCCCACCACACCGATCCGCTCGTCTCCGCCACCTCTCGGTGTCGTTCGATCGTGTCGGGCTTTAGCTTCGGAGACCATTTGAGGACGAGGTGGATTGCCGAGGCATCCGCTCCCTCCACGACGGCCAACAATCGCTGCGCTGCAGCCGGCTTGCTGATCTCGCTCACCGTGCCCTGTTGGCCGAAGGCCTCGCGCAGATCGGCGTCGAAGCGCTCGTACGGCAGATCCCGAGCGAGCCAGTCCACCTCGCGGGTATTCGCAGCATCGGTCGAAAGGAATGGCTCCTCGGCACGGTAGGCGTAGTCCCCAGTCACACGTCCAATAGCGACGTGATTGGGCATCGTGCGCAGAGGAAGCGCGACGACATCCCCAAGCGCAACCTCATGAACGAACCGATAGATCTGGCCTGCCTGGCTCGCGAGGCTAGACGAACGCTCCTCACCCGAGGCAACCCGGATACGGTCCTTCAACTGCTCCCGAGAGTCCTCTGGTTGGACCGCACCCAGTTCAGTCCATCCGATCACCGCGACCCCGTGCGTCAGTGCCGTCTGCTCGCCCTGACCAAACCGGCCTGCACGGATGAGCCATACGCGTGGGTCCGTGTCCGTCCGCGGCGAGCTCATGCCGCGAGACCATAAGTCCTCGACGTTCTTATTGGGAGGCGTTGGCGAGATCGAGGAGGCGGGCGACGCACATCGTGTTAGTCGGTCGCTCCGGGCGCTCGTGAAGCCACGTGAGTATGTGCTGCTGCGGAACGACCCAGACGTCTCGGTGGCAAAACGGCTCGCCCTGCCGTCGATGAAGACATATGACCGGCGTCACCCAACAGCCCAACTCGTGGTGAAGTCTGACCGCTTGGCGCTTCACGCGAGCGAGGTGAAACTCCTCGTAGCGACGCTCCTTGGTCTCGATCAGAAACACTCCCGCGCGACCTGCGGCGACGTGATCCACGTCGGGAGGAGCAGCTCCGATCACGTTGTGCACGATCGTCCAGCCCTCATCGCGAAGCTCCTCGAGAGTGTCGCCCACTGACCGCTCTGCTCGAGCTCCTCGCAACCACCTCAAGTGCGTCTCGAGATACCGCGCCGCGTACGGGCGGGCTGCCAGCACCGCCAGAAGGAAGATGAGCGCCGCGCTCAGGCCTACGCGGTGCCCGGCTGCCAAGAGGAGCATCGCGGCACAAAGCAAGAAGAAGGATGCGAAGCCGATCCAGATGTAGCGCTCGCGTCTTCGTGCCTGCGTCTTTACCCAGGTGCCGGCGACCTTCTCCTGTTCCATGCGTGTGACATCGGCTATCTCGACGGGTTACTGCAGTGCGCTAGACGGACTTGGGACGTCGCCCGCGTCGGGCGACCGGCCTTCCGCCTAGCCTCTCTGCCTCAGCATCCGTTACATCGAGTTCGCGAACGCCCTTGCGAGCATCGCTATACGTGATGCGAACGACCGCGCCCTTGCCGTCCGGGATTTCCTGGCCGGACATGTCACTCACGCGAATTGTCTTTCGAGCCATATTTCCTCCAGGTCGGGTGTCGACGCAGACGATATTCGCTCATCAGGAGCCGCGCTTTCTGGCCGCTTGTCCGTGACGGGAGCGGAATGCAAGGTGGCGCTGCGGACGTTGCTAGCGCCCGTCGAACGCTGCGACCGATTCCTGTTCCGACCGGTGCGCGGCTTCGCGGTTGAGGGCGTTCAGCACTGCGCAAAGGGAGGCGGTGACGATCGACGAGTGGACGCCAACGCCCCAAACCACCTCGCCGTCGACATCCGCCTCTACGTACGCTGCGGCGGTCGCGTCCTCGCCGCGCCCCATCGCGTGCTCGTGGTAGTCGCGAACGTGTAGGTCGATGTTCAGCTCGCGACGGAGCGCGCTCACGAGGGCGTCGATCGGGCCGTTGCCTTCCCCTTCGACGACTCGCTCCTGCTTGTCGACGAGCAGGCTCGCGGCGATCCGGTCGATGCCGCCCTCGCTTGAGTGCGAGTGCTTCACGAACTCGAAGGGAGCAACATGGTTCAGGTAGTGCTCGCGAAACGCATTGAGGAGCTCGTCGGCGGTTACCTCCCCGCCGCGCGAGTCGCTGATCGCTTGCACCTTCTGCGCGAAGTCGATCTGTAGGCCCCGCGGCAAGTCGAAGTTGTGCTCCGCCTGCATGAGATACGCGACACCGCCCTTGCCCGACTGCGAGTTGACGCGAATGATCGCTTCGTAGTCGCGGCCAAGGTCTTTTGGATCAATCGGCAAGTAGGGGACGTCCCAGAGCTCGGAGCCGGACCGCTCCTGCGCGTGCATCCCTTTCTTGATCGCGTCTTGATGCGACCCGGAGAACGCCGTGTATACGAGCTGGCCGACGTATGGGTGGCGCGGGTGAATGGGCATCTCGTTGCACTCCTCGACGATCGCCCGCGCTTCGTCAATCCAGGAGAGGTCTAGTTGCGGGTCGACGCCCTGCGTGAGGAGGTTGAGCGCGAGCGTGATCAGGTCGACGTTGCCTGTTCGCTCACCGTTGCCGAAGAGGGTTCCTTCGACCCGCTCGGCGCCCGCCATGAGGCCGAGCTCAGCTGTTGCAACCGCGGTGCCCCGGTCGTTGTGGGGATGGACTGAGAGGATCGCCGCGTCACGTCTTGAGAAGTGGCTGGAGAACCACTCGATCCGATCCGCGTAGACGTTCGGCGGGAACTGCTCAACGGTTGTGGGCAGGTTGATGATGATCTTGCGGTCGGGAGTCGGGCCCCACTCCTCGGTGACGGCCTCGCAGATCTCGAGTGCGTAGTCGAGCTCTGTGTGATGGAAACTCTCGGGCGAGTACTGGAAGACAACGTCTCCGGCAAACGTCGCTGCCAGCTCCTTGCATAGCCTGGTCCCCCGCACGGCAAGGTTGGCGACGCTCGCGCGATCGAGCCGGAAGACGACGCGACGCTGTGTGACGGACGTCGAGTTGTAGAGATGGACGATCACTCTCCTTGCACCCTCGATCGCCTCGTACGTGCGCTCGATCAGCTCGGGCCTAGCCGGCGTCAGGACGGCGATCGTGGTGTTCTCGGGGACGAGCTCGTCCTCGATCAGATGACGGGCGAACTGGAAGTCCGTGATCGAGGCTGATGGGAAGCCGACCTCGATCTCTGGGACGCCGAGTGCGAGAAGGAGGTCGAAGAAGCGACGCTTGCGGGCCCCGTCCATCGGGTTGACGAGGGCCTGATTCCCGTCGCGAAGATCGGTCGAGCACCAGATCGGAGCGTGGTCGATCACTCGGTCAGGCCACTTCCGATCGGGTAGATCAACGGTCGCGTACGGTCGGTACTTCCAGTGGGGCATGGTCATCGTGAGCTCCTTCGGGTGTCAGAGCACGCACCGATGGTGCGGGACGAGACGGGTATGTCGACGCACCGCTCCCCTAGCGGGGAAGGAGCCCCAGACCGGCGCGAAGCTGCGAACGCAAGTGAGACGCAACGGAGCGCAAGCCAGTCATCGGCCTAGGATACGACCACCGCGGCGCCGACGCAACGCGCGGTTGACGAAGCGCCTGTCCCAGAAGCTGCGCCGGCGTGGCGAAGTGCGCCGTGTGCGGAGCTTGACGACGGCACTTTCGTGCTTCCGCCTCTGCCTCATGGACGCGGGTCAGCGTTCAACGAGTCCCGGCGATCTCACCGTGACCCGTGCCCGCTCGACGAGGGTCTCGAGCGGGATGACGATGGCGGTATGGTCACCAAACCGCGCCGCTACCGCAGTTCCCAAAGGAGTGCTCCATGCCGAAGCTTCACGACTGGGCCGTTCCGGACTGGGTCGTGTACCCAGGCGACGACTGGGTCGAAATCACACACGAGGAGGCAGGGCTCGACGTCGCGGCATTCGATGCTTTCTTGTCGGACCTTGATCCGCATGGTGCGAACTACGGCGGAGAAGATCACTCAAATGGCCAGTGGGGGGCGGTGATCACGCGCGGGGGCTACCTCGTTCACGTTTGGGGGGATCGGGATTACCGGTTCCAGACATCCTCGACCGGAAAGACCTTCATCTGGGCGCTCCTCGGCCTCGCGGCACGAGAGGGTCTTGTCAATCCGGACGAGCCGATTCACAGGTCATGGACGGGAAAGGGCGAGCTCTCGCATCCGCACAAGCACCTGGATCAGGGCTTTCACGAACGGCTCACATGGCGCCACGTGATTGGGGAGCAGCATGGCCTTGTCCACTTCGGGGGCTTCCCGATGGAACTGGGTAACCGCTGGACGGAGAAGAGGACGGGCCTCGAGGAGCCAGACACCGAGCCCGGAGTTCCCGCCTGGGCAAACTGGACAGGCGACCCGTTCTACGACCTCTATTCACATGCCGAGCCGGGCACGATAGGCCTGTACAGCAGCGCCGGAATGTGGCGCGTGAGCCAAGCGCTGACGGCGGTTTGGCGAGAGGATCTCAAGCGTGTCCTGGACGATCGTCTCTTCGGGAGGATCGGGATACCGCCCGATCGTTGGGACTGGTTCGCGGGCGGATATGTGAAGGACCAGGAGTACTTCTACCCCGACATGCCGGACACGTATACGTACCTAGATCCTCCATACGAGATCGACGGCCACGTCGTGCGCAGTGGGCCTGGCTGGGTCGTCATGTCAGCGTCCGATCTCGCGCGCTTCGGCCATCTGATAGCAACGAAGGGACTCTGGGAAGGGGAACAGCTGCTTGATCCGGCATGGTTGCGGGGTCACGGTGGCGGCACGGAGTGTGGCGTGAGTGGTGAGAGTGAACACTTCACGGCGATGGGGGTTGTCGCGACCGCCGGGCTGCGGCCGGAGGCCTTTGAGCTCCCGTGGTGGCACTGCATGACAACGGAGAGCTTCATTCCTGACGATCTCTTTGTAGGACCAGTGAACCGAAACGGCCAATAGCTATCCCGTCGACGCCACCGTCCGACGTCGTTGGCCGGCGCGAGTCACTTCGAGATGATCGAGCTCACTCGGTGAGCAACCGCGGCCCCAGGCGCTTCCTAGCGACGTTCGTGTCGTAGCTCTGCGGAAAGGCCGGCGTCGCGGCGACGGCGCAGCTCTATAAGTCGCCGCTTGGGCACCTTCGTCATCGGGCCGAGAGGCGAAAGCCGCTGAACCCGGGACAACCGTGGGAGGAGGTTCCGCATGATCTCATCCCAGGTAGTAGCGCCTCCGAGCGCCACGGTCTCGAACGGTCCTATGTGCCGCCACCGGCGCGCCAAGCCCTCTCGAACGATCCGGTCGACGTCTTCGGTTGAGGCAACACCGTTCTGAACGAGCCACACTGCTTCGCGCAGCACTGCCGCCTGCAAGCGGTTCCATACGAAGCCAGGTACATCGCTTCGCACCAGGACAGGTTCTTTGCCCGCGTCGACGAGAGTCGAGCAGGTGAGTCTCAGACGGCCCGCGTCGGTGTCAGGCGGGACTACGACCTCGACCAAGGGCATCAGAAGGGGCGGGTTCCAGTAGTGCGTCCCCACCATGCGCCCCGTCGCGCCAGATCCTCTTGCGAGCTTGGAGACACTGAGTGAAGACGTGTTCGTCGCAAGAGTGGCGTCGGGCGAACGCCGAGCCACTTCCTGAAGCATCCGTATCTTCAGGTCGAGGTCTTCCGGCAGCGACTCCACGCTGAGTTCGCACGGCTCGGAGCAGTCCTGAACGAAGCGAACGCGACGGCGAGCTGCCGCGACCGCTCGTTCGGAGGCGAGCTTCTCGGCCTTGACGAGCGAGAATGCGGCGTCTATCCGCGACGACGCGGCGGGTCGAGACCGCGTGAAGAGAGCGACGTCGTGTCGGGCAAGGGCGTATTCACACGCAATCTGCGCGCCCATGGTCCCTCCGCCGAGAACGAGGATTCTCATCCCTGGTCTTGGTCGGCGATGATGGTCGCCAGGACGCTTCCTACGGGGACATCCTCTCCAGTTTCCGCGAAGGTCTCCTCGAGTGTCCCCGCCACCTCACCCTCGAGAACGACGGTGGCTTTGTCCGTCTCAATCTCGACAATCGGGTCGCCGACCGAGACTCGGTCGCCGGCAGCTCTCTTCCACTCTCCGACCGTTCCCACTTCCATCGTGTCCGAGAGCCTCGGGACCAAGACCTCGACGCGACGTCCATTCAGATGGCCGCGCGGCACGAGAGCCTCGGCGCGTCCTTCGTCAGTCTGTGCATTCGACGTGCGGCCGCTCGACGTCGTACGTTCTGCGGCGCTGCCTTTCAAGCCGAGCATCGTCCCGATGGCGTCGACGACGTTCGCAGCGTTGGGGAACACGAGCTCCTCGAGAGGGGCGCTGTATGGGGTGGGCACGTTCGCGCCACAGACTCGCGTGATCGGAGCGTCGAGCTCGTCAAATGCGTGTTCCATGACCTGCATCGCCACTTCCCCGGCCCAGCCACCACGCTCGACGGCCTCGTGGCAGATCAGGAGGCGGTGTGTCTTCCGGACCGACTCCACGATCGTTTCGATGTCGAGGGGAACGAGCGTGCGAGGGTCGATGATCTCGACCTCGACGCCTTCGTGCGCGAGCGCGGCGGCCGCTCGTGCGACCACACCGAGCATGGCCTGAGTCGCCACGATGGACACGTCCGTCCCACGGCGCCGTATCGCTGCCTGTCCGAAAGGCAGACACTCGTCACCGGCCGGTACGGAGCCCTTGGTGAAGTACAGCAGTTTGTGTTCGAGGAAGACAACTGGGTTCTCGTCGCGAATGGCGGTCTTCAAGAGTCCCTTCGCGTCTGAGGGCGTTGAGGGAACGGCGACCTTGAGCCCGGGGGTGTGGACGAACCAGCTTTCGAGCGACTGCGAGTGCTGAGCGGCTTTGCCGCCCGAGGCGCCGATGTTCGATCGCACGACCAAGGGGACGGCGGTCTGCCCGCCGAACATGTATCGAAGCTTCGCCGCTTGATTGACCAGTGGATCCATTGCGAGCGTCACGAAGTCGAAGTACATGAGCTCAACGACTGGCCGCAGTCCTGCGACGGCGGCCCCCACGCCCGAGCGCGACGATGCCTTCCTCGGAGATTGGCGTGTCGCGGACGCGCTCTGGCCCGAACTCCTTGGCCAAGCCTTTCGTCACTCCGAACACACCGCCGTCCTCACCCCACACGGAGATGTCTTCTCCGAAGACAACGACGCTCGCGTCGCGGTCCATCTCCTCGCGGAGCGCCTCATTGAGTGCGGCGCGAGTACGTGAGCGTCCTCTGCTCGCCTGCCAGCTCAGCCATAGACGTCCTGCCAGGCTTCGGACGGGTCTGGGAACGCGCTCTGCTGCGCGAACTCGATCGCCTCATCGATGGCCGCTGGCTGCAGCGACCTTGAGTGACGCAAGAGAGCTCTCGGCTCGAGGCCGCCTGCTCGACTCCAAGCGTGAGCGCGAGGATTTCGATCAGGGTCGCGCGCAAGCCAGGCATCGACTTCCGAGGCGTTGCGATACGGCATGAGGTCGCCGGAGAAGTGTCCTTCGAAGCGATAGCAGGTAGCGACCAGGAAGCTTGGGCCGTCGCCGTCGCCGGGCGCGTTCGGCGGCGATGACGACCGCGTCGCGCACCGCCACCGCGTCCATGCCGTCAACTGGCATGGCCCGGACATCCCGTAGGCCTCGCGCGCGCTTGGCTGAGGTCACCGACCGCGGTCATCTCGCTCGACGCGCGCGGACATCGCGAACTGGTTGTTCTCGCAGAGGAAGACGACAGGCAGTTTCCAGATGCCAGCAATGTTGGCTATCTCATGAAACGCGCCTTGGTTGATCGCACCTTCGCCGAAGAAGCAGAGGACGACGCGGCCGGTCTTCCTTGACCTGCGCGGCAAGTGCAGCGCCGGCAGCGATCCCGAGCCCCCCGCCGACGATTCCGTTGGCGCCGAGCATGCCGATCCCGAAGTCGGCGATGTGCATGCTGCCGCCCTTTCCTCGGCAGTATCCGTTCGCCCGTCCAAAGAGTTCGGACATCATCAACTTGACATCCGCGCCCTTGGCGATCGCGTGGCCGTGGCCTCGATGTGTGCTCGTGATGTAGTCGTCGGCCGCGAGCCCCATGCAGGCACCTACCGCCACCGCTTCCTGACCTATTGCGGGGTGTGCTGAGCCCCGGATCAGGCCTTTCGTGTACAGCTCGCCGAGCCGGGAGTCGAATGCCCGAATGAGGAGCATCTTCTCGAGCATCATCGTCAGGAGCTTTCCCTCTGCATCGGGAGACAGCGTCATCAGCGGCCGTTGTCGCATGTCTGTGGCGGCGAGTGAAAGTCTGCTTTGCGCAGCCCACCCCTCTTGGATGCGGTCATTGAGACTTTGCTTGGAGGAACTGGTAGGAGACGGTGGTAGGGTCGGCGTCCGCCCACAAGCTCCAGCGTCCATCCACGTACACGGGCTCGGGGTTTGCCGAATAGCGGCCCGGCAGGCCACGGAGCTGCTGGCCCTCGACACTGAATCTGCGCACGACCTCGTCGAGATCCTGGACCCTGAAGGCGAGGTGGTCGATACGCGCAGAAACGCCGGGCCCAAGTTTCCGCCGGCGTTGACGAGCATCCACGACTTCGATGAGCTCGAGATCAACGGCCCCTCCGCGAACGAACGCGGCTGCCACGCCAAGCTCCTCGACATGCAGCTCACGATCAAGCTCGAGGCCTAGGACACGCGTTAGGAACCGCTTCGCTTCGGTCAGGTCATCCACGAAGATCCCGATGTGGTCTAGCTCGTGCATGCGGTGCTCCCCTTCGCCCACTTGCTGGGACACTGCCACGGCCGCTTCGTGGAGGATCGCGGCGGCATCTTTGGTGTCGCGGTCGGACAGGTCGAGGTGCGTGACGGCGCGAATCGTCGATTCGCTGACCTGTCCAAACCTCACCCCGGCCGAACGCGTGCGCTCCAGAACCTCACTGAGGACGCATGATCCTCCCGCCACGTCTACGTGGACGATGTTCGTTTCCACGCTTGAGGGGTCAGCGGCAAGGTCGGGCGCCGCTTCAAGTGCGGCTGCGAAGGATCGGGCCCGCCTGTGATCGTCGTCCAGCCGCTCAACGTTGTGATCGAGTGCATAGAGACCTGCGGCGGCGAGAACACCCGCTTGGCGCATGGCACCCCCGAACATCCGTCTTATCGCGACGGCTTCCTCGATAAACGACTCTGAGCCCATCAGTACGGAACCTGCCGGACACCCGAGTCCCTTTGTGAGGTCGACCCAGACGGTGTCGAAGGGCTTGCAGTACGCGGCGATCGGCACGTCTGTCGCGACCGCAGCGTTGAACAGGCGCGCGCCATCGAGATGGGTGGAGAGGCCGAATCCGCGGGCGGTCGTGCAGATTGAGTTCTGGTCTGCGGTCGAGATGATCGTGCCGCCGGCGTAGTTGTGAGTGTTTTCGAGACTCAGTAGCCGTGCTTGTGCTCGAAGTCCGTATGGACGATCCCGGAGCACACCGCTTAACGTCGGTGCATCGATGACGCCCCGCGGGCCGTCAACGAGATGGAGTGCGACCCGGGAGTGGACGCTGGGTCCTCCGAGTTCGCCATAGGCGACGTGCGAGTGGCGGTGGGCAATGACCTCGTCCCCGGGGCGGCAGTGCACGAAGAGCGCGATGATGTTGCACATCGTTCCTGATGGGAGAAAGAGGCCCGCCTCCTTGTCACACGCCACGCAGAGCCGCTCCTCGAGCTCCCGCACGGTCGGGTCTTCTCGGCGTTGGTCATCGCCAACTACCGCCTTCGACATCGCGTCGCGCATCCCAGGGCTTGGACGCGTCTGTGCGTCACTCGAGAGATCGATACGGATCTCGCTCGAGCTCAAGCCGTCCGCCACTCGCACCTCAGAGAAGCACCAACGCCGGCCCGAGCAACGCAGGTGCCGGTGTCACAAGCCGTACTCGGTGGCGACGATTGCCGTGAGTTCCTCGACTGAGGTGTGCGCGACGGGCTTGTCGAGCACGATCCGGCCATTTCGCAGGAGGTTCACGCGATCAGCCACTTCGAGTACGTGTAGGTAGTTATGGGCGATGAAGATCATCGACACGCTTTGTTGATCCTTCAAACGCTGGATTAGATTCAGAATTAGCCGTCCTTCTCGGGCGCCCATGGCTGCCAGGGGTTCGTCAAGTAGGAGGATGCTCGCGTTGGAGTGTGTCGATCGCGTGATCGCGATTGCCTGTCGTTGCCCGCCTGATAGCACTCCGATCTTTGTCTCCACCGAGGGTAGGCTGATCCCGATGTCGTCGAGATAGAGTCGCGCGCGCTTGCGCATTTCGCGTCGGTTGAGGAAGTGAAGCCCAAGAAGAGAGCGAGTGATCTCTCGGCGTAGGAACATGTTCTGGTACACCGGCAGCTCCGGAACGAGCGCGAGATCTTGATGAACGACGTCGATCCCTAGCCCCCGAGCATGGGTGACCGAAGTCAGTTTCACCTCGTTGCCGTCGATGAGTATTCGCCCGCTGTCGGGCTGGTGTACACCGCTCAAGATCTTGATGAGCGTCGACTTGCCCGCGCCGTTGTCACCGATGAGGCCGAGGACTTCGCCTTTCTGGAGCGTCAGCGACACATCCTCGAGGGCCGTTACGGCGCCGAAGTGCTTGGCGATCTGCTCGGTGCGGATGGCTTCGCTCATTGCCGTCCCCGCGGGTTCGTGAACGCATGCCTCCCGCTGGTCACTCGCGGACCGGTCATCGGCTGAATCTCCGACGTGCGTGTAGCCGTCTGTTCACTTCTGTGAGCCCGGCGGAGACAACGATGATCGCTCCGATCGTGAAGTCCTGCCAGAACGGCGATACGTCCATGAGGTTGAGACCGTTGCGTACCGTCGTGATGAGGATCACGCCGAACCCGGTAGCGACAATCGAACCAGCTCCCCCGGCAAGCGACGTTCCGCCGATCACCACAGCGGCGATAGCGTCGAGTAGGTCGAAGCGTCCGAATATGGGGCTTCCGGTGTCCAGGCGGGCGCTGACGAGTATTCCTGCCAGCCCGGCGCAGACGCCGCTTATGGCAAACGCCGCGATGCGTACGCGCGTGGTCCGGATTCCTACGAGCCGCGCGGCGGTTCTGTTGCCGCCCGTCGCATAGATGTGCCATCCGAAGCGTGTAAACCGAAGCATGATCCAGAGCGCGAGCAAGACGCCGAGAAACACGTATACGGGCATCCGAATGCCGAACAGTTCGCCCTGGCCGATGTACTGGTAGTCGGCCGGGAAGCCGTAAATCGACTGGCCATCTGTCAGGATTAATGCGAGGCCGCTGGCCATTCCCATCACTCCGAGCGTGACGATGAACGATGGAACGTTCGCCAAGGCCGTGATTCCGCCGTTCACGAGGCCTATGAGCAGCCCCACACCCAGTGTGATCGCGATACCCAACGGCCAGGCCACACCGTGTTCGATGATGACAATGGCCGCCACGACTGAGGTGAGTCCCTCGACAGCGCCAACGGAGAGATCGATCTCTTCAGTCAGGATGACGATCGTCGATCCGAGAGCGAGCACGCCAACGACCGAGCCGGCCAAGAAGAGATTGCTGATGTTTGCAGCCGTGAGAAATTCAGGAATCTTTATCGCGAAAATAGCCCACAGAATGGCGAGTGGGATCGCAATGCCGGCAGACGCGCCCGCGCGGCCGATGAGTTTCATCGCCCCTTTCAGCACTTCTAGTAACCGATCGGAGAGCCGCTTTGGTGGCTGCGGCTCGCTCGGCTTGGGGTCGACGCTCATCTGCTCGGCAGTCGACCCGAGGTAGCACCGAGCGCGTGCCGTTCGTCGGCGGCGCGTTGGGGCTCTGGACTGCAGAGCCTCAACGCACCGCCCGCGAACACTTGCTCGAATGCGGCTACTTGCACCCTCGCACCGCGGCTTTGACAGACGCGGTGAGGCTGGGGGTCTGACCCTTGTACTTGCCTCTAAGAACCTGCTGCATGACCTGCTTGTCGATCACGTTGCTGGGAAGAACGATCCGCTTCGGAACCTTCTGTCCCTTAGCCACCTTGACAGAGGTCTGGATAACGGCCTCCCCAATGCCACGCCAGTTCTGGTTTAGGGTGGCTGTGAGCTGGCCCTTCCAGATCTGGTTGAGGGTTGTGCAGACGCCGTTGTAGCCGGAGATCATCGCCTTTGCGCCGGGTGTGCCACGCACTGCCTGGTAGACAGCCTGCGCGCCGGCATCCCACGCAACGATGAACGCGTCGATGTTCGGGTTCTTGGAGAGCATGTCGCGTGCCAGTGTGTCGGCATTCGCCGGATCCCACTCCGTTGCCCCGTATGCAACGAGCTTCATGTTTGGCGTTTCCCGAAGAGCCTTGCGGAAGCCCGCCTCTCGCCTGACACCAGCGGGGTGTGCACGCGAGCCTTGCACAAACGCCACTTCGCCTCGGTTGCGGAGCTTCTTGAACATCGCTTTCGCGATCTGGTACCCGCCAAGCGACTCGTTCGTCGTGATGAAGGTCGCTGTCTCCCCGCCGCCTTGGTTGTCACCAATCCACATCACTACAGGAACGCCGGCCCGGTTCGCTGCGCGCACCGAGGTCCCGATTGCCTTTCCGTCGTTCGGGTTGATCGCGATGACGTCGAGGCCGCGTGAAAGCATCGCGTCGATGTCGCTTGCCTGTTGCGCAGGATCGCCGGTGTGGCTCTCAATCAGCTGCACCTTCTGCTTCTTCGCTTCCGCGCTGTGCCCAGCGTGCGACTCCGCCTGCGCCGGCTGGGTAAGCGAGTCCGTCGCCAATCCGACCCGCAGTTGCTGCTGAGACGATGCGGGCCCCGCGACCGACATGAACACGGTAGTCATCGCTGCGGCAACTACGACAAACGCCACCGCGAGCTTCGCTCCTCGCGCTCGTTTCATAACCTTCCTCCTCGCTGCGCCAATAGTTGGCTGTAGGGGCACGCACGAATAGGTGCGGCCGTACTGAGGTCCGCCACCAACCCTTCTGTCACGCGGTCTCCTTTCGCTCGTCCGAACTAGGCACGGTTTCCTGGGCCCCATACAGATGCAAAGAGCTCGTCGCGCTGGAAGCGCGCTCTCTCCAAGGGCGAGATGTCGATCTGGGGGTCACGTCCGCCGATAACGGCAGCCAGCGCCTCGCCGATCGGTGGGCCGATCTTGAATGCATGGCCGCTTCCTCCAACGGCGGCGTAGTAGCCCTGCACGGATGGCTCGGCGCCCACGATCGGGTACCAGTCCTCAGTGATGCTGTAAACACCGGAATAGTCGGCAGCACGCTGAGGCGCGACCATCTGTGGCACGCGATTCCTGAGCCGGTGCAGCATGCGCTCGATGTTTGGTTCGTCCGCCCGGTCGTTGTACGTGTCCGGGTCGCACGGCTCCTGCTCCTTGGGGTAGCCCTCGCCCACGAGCAACAGGTTGTCCTTGTGCGGACGGAAGTAGAGCGACTGGCCCGGGTCTGAAACGATCGGGATCGGCTTGAAGTTGGGCGGAAGTTCGACGACGACTTCGTGTTCTCGACTGAGAGACAGGTTGTACTCGATGTCGACCATCGCTCCCACACGAGCCGCCCACGGACCTGCCGCATTCACCACCACGTTGGTGGAGATCCGCCCCTCACTGGTGACGACGCCAACGATCTGTCCGTTCTCGATCTCGATGTCGAGGACCTCGCAGTGCTCGTGCACGCGCAGTCCGAGTCGCTCTGCGGAGTGCGCGAGCGCCAAAACCGTCTTGCGTGGATCCGCGTATCCGGAGCGGGGCTCGAGCGCGCCGAGCGCCACGTCATCGAGTTGGAGCTCGGGAAAGAGCCTTCCAATTTCGTCGCTGGTGAGCAGCTCGGTCTCTACCCCAAGCCGCTGCTGCTCCGGGACGACTGCTCGGAGCGCGTCTGCCTGGTCCTCCGGAGCGATGACCATGTAGCCGCACGGCACGAACCCGACCGGTCCGCCGAGTTCCTCCTCAGCGTTCTCGAACATCGCGAGGCCGCGGAGCGCGAGTTCGATACCGACGGGGTTTGAGTAGTGCTGTCTGACGTTCGCCGCTGAATACGCCGTCGCGCCGCTGCAGAGCTTGTTCTTTTCCAGCAGCACAACACTGCCGAAGCCGTCCTTGACCAGGAAGTGAGCGACACTCGCGCCCAGAATCCCACCACCAACAACGACTGCGTCTGCTTGCGAAGTCAAGATGCAGATTCTCCTTTGCTCTCGCTGATGGCATCTTCGATTGTTCGTCCTACCGAGAGAACGAGCGAGTCGTTGAAGTGCCGGCCAATGATCTGGACTGAGGTCGGCATCCCGCTGGTGTCGCTTCCAGATGGGACAGCAAGCGCTGGGTGTCCGGATAGATTCAGCGGCGCGGTGTTGAACGGGGCGCTATCCAGAACGCGGCGCACCACATCCGCGGCGCCGGCGTCGGTGCCCAAGAGCGGCGGCGCTGTGGTTGGCGTCGTTGGCGTGATAAGCACGTCGTAACGGCTAAGTACGTCGTCGAGATTGCGCTTGAGTGTGAGACGGAGGTTGTGCAAGGTCGCATAGGGGCGGGCGCTGTAGCGCTCCTCCATGTAGCGGCTCGCAAGTAGCCAGGTCTTGATGTATGGCGGGAAGAGCGCTCCTTCCGTGCGCCGTTTGGCGGCGAATGATTCGAACCTTTCGACGTTGATGAGGCCAAAGTGATCTCGACCCTCACCCTCGCTGCGGATCATCGCTCCTGCGAGGAAGGAGAGGAGCGTCTGTGTGATCGCGGATCCGTGCTTCCAAAGAGGAACGCTGACCTCGTCGACGGAGCCGTGGTGCTCCAGCGTCGCGAGTGTGCTCAACGTGTTTGCGATGACGTCTGGATCGCATCGCTCAGGCGTGACGCTCTCGCGGATGAGCCCGATCCGCAGACGTCTGCCATCGAGCTGCTCGATGGGCTCGCCAAGGTCCGAGAGGGCACTCGCGCACTGGGGATCACGCCAGTCGCTCCCAGCGATTACGCGCGTTAGTAGGGCTGTCTCTTGGACCGAACGCGCCATCGGACACAGGTGGTCGAGCGAATGCCCGATGTGGGTCATTCCGTGAATCGGGATGAGTCCATGGGTCGCCTTGAGAGCGACGACTCCGCAGAAGGACGCCGGTATTCGTGCGCTTCCCCCTTGGTCGCCGCCAAGGGCGAAGTCGACAGCGTCGCAGCGGACCGCTGCACCAGATCCACCTGACGAACCGCCGGCCGAGCGAGTCGGGTCGATCGGATTGAGCGGTGGTCCATGAACGCTTGTCTCGCCGGTCGCACCCGATGCGTAGTCGTCCATGTTGAGCTTGCCGACGATGCGAGCGCCGGCCGCGAGGATCCGCTCGACGACCACGGCGTCTGCGCTTGGCGTGTACGGCGTCGTCGGCGATGCGTTGCCGGTAGGGATACCCGCGACATCGATGTTGTCCTTCACACCGACGCGTCGCCCAGCGAGCGGCCCGTTTGAGCGCTCTTCAATCGACACGATCCTCGTAAACACGTTGAACGGATCCTCGTCCGGCGTCGGCTGGCGCCCCGGTTCGCGCGCCTGGGGCCGTCTTGCAGGTTCGGTCGCGGGAAGCGCGAGAAGGCCGCGCGTCAGTGCAAGGAGATCCGACACTGCGGGAACAAGGTCTTCAGCTTCTGCCGCCGATATGTCGAGCCAGTCTCGGGAGCCAAGGTTCACGATGTCGTCGGCCGTGGGCGCATCGAGCGCGATGCTTGGTGTGGCGGTGGGCGAAGTCATCACGCTGACGATCGCTCGCTTTCGGCCGCGTGCGGCGATGCGTTGTCGGCCCGTATTGCAGGTTCGAGCGTGCCGATTGTCCAGTTGAGTGCGTGCGAAATCGCACGTCTCGCAGCCTCGCCGTCACCGGCGATACACGCGTGGACAAAACGTTCCTGCAGAACGATGTTCTCTGGCAATTCCAGACTCGCTATCGCGAGTCGGATATACCGTTCAGCGCGGCGGCGATATTGGTGGATCAGATCCAGCAGACGGGGCCTATTCGCTGCCGCGTAGCAGATGTCGTGCATCTCGAAGAGCGCTATCAGATACTCGTCGAGGTCCCCGCGTTCCGCGATCACCGTGCAGCGGTCAAGCGCCTCGCGAATGCTTTGCGCGTCGGCAGCGGTCATCGAACGAGCGCCAAACTCTGCGGCGAAGCCCTCGATCCCAATGCGTACTGCCTGAATGATCTCGAGGTCTTCGATATCGAGCGGAGCGACCGAGGCGCCACGATGGCGCACCTGCTTGACCAACCCTTCGGCTTCGAGGCGGGGCAGAGCCGCTCGTACCGGCATCGTGCTGACGCCGAGCTCCTCCGCGAGCTCAGCGAGTGGGAGCGGCGTCCCCGGCAGGAGCTCGTGACGGACGATGCGCCTGCGGAGCTCTTCGTAGACCTGGTCAGCCGCGGTCTGGAGGACGATTTTGTTGCTCACTGATCTGTGATCATGGATTAACCCACACCACCTCACGACGACGATCAACAGCGCCTCGAGGCGGCGCAGCGTCCGGTCGGTCCGCCAGTCCTTCGCGAGCTCGATGGCGGCGCGGCTGAGCTGTCCGTGCGCTCCTCGCAGCTTCCGTCTCGAAGTGCTCGAACAGCGTGAAGGCGTCGGCCGCACCGCACCGCAAAACCCGCGCCACGACTTGACCTCGTGAGAGGCGGCGCACCTTGCGCGCGTTGCCTTTCATGACTTGGTTGCCGAGCGTGACTTGGCCGTCGCCGCCGATTGCAACCTTGCCGTTGCGGCGCACGCAGACGATCGTCGTGCCGTGAAGTTTGTCCATGCGGGCGCCCATGGAGGGATTTTAAGCCAGCCGCACGCGCGGCGTCGCCGCGTTACTCGACCGGCCGCTTTCGTGCCCGCGGATGGGCCTGATCGTAGACGCTCGCGAGATGCGCAAAATCGAGGTGCGTGTAGATCTGCGTCGTCGAGAGGCTCGCGTGGCCGAGCATTTCCTGAACGGCCCGTAGATCGCGGCTCGACTCCAGCACGTGGGTCGCGAACAGAGTCAGGCGATACGTCG
>CAVVCN010000001.1:0-1353309 GCA_963746765.1 uncultured Actinomycetes bacterium | reverse complement strand
GTTACAGGGTCTCAGCGAGTTGCTGTCACTGGGGATGGTCCTGTCCCTCTGAAGGCAGGGTGAACTGAAACACGGCCCCTCGCGGTTCGTTTGCCTCGGCCCACAATCGTCCGCCGTGCGCCTCGATGATCGAGCGGCAGATCGACAGGCCCATGCCCATGCCGCTGGACTTGGTCGTGTAGAACGGCGTCGAAGACACGCTCGAGACTCTCCGGCGTCAAGCCCTGGGCCCGAATCCCGCACGGCGACCACCACGCCGCCCGAAGCATCCGCCTCCGGTGCGGATCAGCACCTCCCGCGGCCCGTCGTCGAGGCCGCTCATCGCCTCGATCGCGTTGATGATCAGATTGAGGATCAACCTGTTGCAGTTGCACGCGATCGCCAGCGCATGGACGGCAAGCCCGGTCGCGAGATCCGTCTGCAACGAGACGCCATGCTTCAGCGCTTCGCTGCGGGTCAGGCTCGACGACGTCGCGGATCGGCTTCATTGATCGTCCAGCCGATCCTTGCGGGCGGGCGCCTTCTTGACCAGGGCGCGGATCCGGCCGATGACCTCGCCGGCCCGTTTGCGCGTCTCTGACGATGCGGTCGAGGGCCTGCCGGACCTCCTCCAGTCGGGCGGTTGGCGAGCCAGCCAGCGCAAGGCGGCCTGGGCATTGGTGACCGCCGCGGCGATCGGCTGGTTGACCTCATGGGCGATCGAGGCGGTCAGCTGGCCCATGGTCGTGACGCGGTTGGCGTGCGCCAGCTCCATCTGCGCCTCGCGGTAACCGCCGCTCGCTCTCGCGCGCCTCGGCCTCCGCCCGCTTGCGCTCGGTCAGGTCGAGCACGAAGGCGACACCCTGGGTCCTGGCTCTCCTCGAAGGTCGTCCCGCCGAGCAGCACGGGCACGCGGCTGCCGTCCTTGCGGAAGAACTCCTTCTCGCAGGGCCTGCAGCTTCCGGTCTGCCTGATTTCTTCGGCCGCTCCCTGGTCGGCGGGCTGGCATTCCGGCGGCGTCAGGTCCGTCCAGCGCAAGCGACCCGCGACGAGATCCTCGCGCTCGTAGCCCACGATGCGGAGGAAGGCGTCATTGGCCTCGATGATGCGGCCATCAAAATCCCAGATGAAGATGCCGATGATGTTGGCCTCGACCAGGCGCCGGATCCTGGCCTCGCGTTCCGCGAGATCGCGGTAGAGACGGGTGTTCTCCAGCGAGATCGCCGCCTGCGAGGCGAGCAGCTTCAGCACCGCGATCCGGGCCGGCGTGAAGACGCGAGGAGCCAGGTTGTTCTCGAGGTAGAGCACCCCGATCAGCTTGGCCTGCTTCAGCAGCGGCAGGCAGAGAATCGATCGGGCGTGGTGCTGCGGGATGTAGGGATCCTCGGCAAACGGGTTCTCGGCTGAAGCATCGTCGAGGATCACGCTCTCCTGCGTGCGCATGACATAGTGAAGGACCGACTCCGGCAGCAAGGCCGCGGTCACGGGCTCGTCGCGCAGCTGCACGACGACCGTGTCGCCGCGGGTCGTGGCTTCCGCCGCGATCCGCGGCTCGGCCCTGCGCGACAGGATCAGCAGGCCGCGCTCCGCGCCCGCCTGCTCGAGCGCGATGCGCATCAGCGTCTCGATCAGCTTCTCCAGCACGATCTCGCCGGAGACGGCCTGCGACACGTTGATCACGGTCGCGAGGTCGAGATGCTCGACCGGCGCCCCGATCGTCCTCGTCGGGCCGGGCACTGGCCCGTCCTCCCGCAGGTGCGGATACAATGTCATCGAGTTGCCGCACCTTGCCGTCGGCGCCCCAGCGCAGATAGCAGTGACGGGCGTTCCGCAGGTAGAGGGCTGGCAATCTGGTCGAAACCCGCGTGCCGGTAGAAGGCGGCAGCGCGCTCGTGGCGATCGCCTCGTTGTGGACGAAGCCGTTCGCGCGCGCCGAGCGGATGGCCTGCTCGTAGAGGCGCATCGCGTCGAGATCGCGGCCTTCGATGCGCGCGATCTCCGCGCCGACCAGCGCGGCGCGGTTCTCGAAGTTCTCCGGGCAGTGCTCGGCCCACTCCTGGAGCTGGCGGTGGTGGCCGGCCAAGGCTTGGCGGTGCTTGATTCCTCTCCGCGGCAGATGCCGCGCTCGCAGAGCGCGGCCAGCGCCAGCGCAGCGTAGAAATGGTACTCCGCCCGCTCGAAGATGGAGGGCGACATCCAGAGCAGCGCGCTCTGCCTTCGCCGCCGCCGCGACGGCGCCGGCGTGGTCGTCGGCGAGGACGCGCGCCTGCAGCTTGCGGATCCAGTACCAGCAGGCGGCGATCGCCAGGCGCGGATCCGCCTCCAGATGATGCTCGAACCGCTCCTCGTCGAACTGCGGCGTCGTCGAAGCAGCCGAATGCCGGCGTCAGGCCGCGAAGCGTCCGGATCAGCTGGAGCTGTGCGGTGATGAGGTCGACGACGAGACCGAACCGCGCCTGGCGCGCGAAGTCGAGCCCGTCCTCGGCCTCGCGCTGCACCTCGGCGAGCGGATCGCCGCTGGCGAGAAGCTGCGTGATCAGGTCGTTGCAGCTAAAGGCCGCGTAGGTGAGGTCGCCGGCCTGCTGCGCCGCGTCGAAGGCGTGCCGCGCGAGCGGGCGGGCCGTCCGGAGATGCCGTATCCAGGGATTCGCGAGGTTTCCGAAGGCCAGGTAGACGCGGGCCTTGAAGCGGTCCATCCCAGGCTGTTCCACCAGGTCGAGCCCGAGCTGGCCGAAGCGGAACCCCGCCTTGTAGTCGCCGAAGTACGGCCCCAGCACGGTGCCCAGCGCGGTGTAGGCGTAGCACGATGCGTCGCTGTTGCCGTGCTCCAGGCTGAGGTTCGCCATGCGGCCGATGACGAGGCAGCGCAGGTTCTCGTCGGTGAACAAGGCCGGCGACACGAGCGCGGTGAGGACGTCCATGGTCCCGCACGCGACCGGATCGGTCATCCGCGGCAGGTCGAGCAGCGCCTCGATCGGGCGGTCCCCGAGCTGCCGCCATATCCGCTCGTATTCCTGCCGGACCTCCTCTCGCGTCGGATGCGCCGACCAAGCGATGCCGATGCGGCGCAGATAGTCGAGGCCGACCTCGACGGCGCGGTCGCTTCGGCCGAGGGTCATGAAGAGGTCCACCCGCAGCCGGGTGACGGTGGCCAGGTCGGGGAGGCTGGCGGCGCGGCTTGCCAGCGCGGCAAGGCGCGCCTCCGCTTCCACCAGCTCGCCCGTGAGGAACTCGCATTCGGCCCGGTGCAGCTCGAGCGCGAAGGTGAGCTCGTAGGCGGCGCTCCCAGCATCCTCCGGCAACAGCGCCGCGCCGGCGGTGAGATAGGTCAGCGCCGAGGCATAGGCGGTCGACGCCTTGGCGCGCCGGCCCGCGATCAGGTTGAGCTCGGCGAGCTGCTCGCGCTCCTCCGCCGCGGTGATCAGGGCAGCGCCGCGGTTGAGCTGGCTCACGATCTCGAAGACGCTGCTCCTCGAGCGCCTCCGGCGGCGTGCGCGCAGCGAGCAGTCGGCCGATCCGCAGATGCTCGGCGGCCCGCTCGCCCTCGGGGATGAGCGCATAGGCCGCCTCCTGGACGCGGTCGTGGAGGAACCGGTAGGTCCCTGCCTGGCGGAACACCAGCCCGGCCCGCACCGCCTCCCAGAGCGCCGCATGCCGTCGCCGCCTCGCTCGTGCCGTGGACCATGCGTCAGGGTGGCGATCGCCGCGCCGTTGCCCAGACAGGCGAGCTGCCGCAGCGCCGTCTGGGTCGCGCCGGGCAGGCGGCTCAGCTTGCCGAGCATCAGGTCCACGACGTTGTCGGTGAAGCCCTTGGCGTGGATGCGCTCGAGGTCCCAGGACCAGCGCGCCTGACCATGATCGAAGGCGAGCAGGCCCTCCTCGGCGAGCGCGGTGAGGAACTGGATGGCGAAGAACGGATTGCCGGCCGGTCTTCTCGTGCACCAGCCGGGCCAGAGGCTCGGCGCCGTCCCGCTCGCAGTGCAGGGCATCGGCGATGAGCCGGCCCACATCGCCGAGCCCGAGCGGCGCCAGCACGATCTCCTGCACCGGCGCTCCCGCCTTCCGAATCGCTTCGAGCTTGCGCAGTGAGCGGATGCGTGGCATCGACCTCGTTGTCGCGGTAGGCGCCGATCAGCAGCAGGTGCTGCACGTCCGGCTGCGTCAACCAGATCCTCGAGCAGATCGAGGGTGGCCGGCATCGAGCCATTGCAGATCGTCGAGGAACAGCGCCAGCGGATGCTCCGGCCGGGCGAAGACGCCGAGGAAGCGCCGGAAGACCAGCTGGAACCGGCTTTGCGCCTGCTGCGGCGGCAGCTCGGGAACCGGCGGCTGCTCGCCGATGATGAGCTTCAGTTCGGGAACGAGGTCGACCATGAGCTGGCCGTTCGGGCCGAGCGCCTCCAGCAGGGCGTCGCGCCAGGGCGCCAGCTCGGCCTCGCTCTTCGCCAGAAGAGTCCGGATCAGGCCCTGAAAGGCCTGCGCGAGTGTCGCATAGGGGATGTCGCGCTTGTACTGGTCGAACTTGCCGGACGCGAACAGGCCGCGCGGCGGCACCAGCACCTTGTGCAGCTCGTGGACGACCGAGGACTTGCCGATGCCGGAATAGCCGGAGACCAGCACCAGCTCCGGCGCGCCGCTCGTGACCACGCGGTCGAAGGCGGCGAGCAAGGTGTCGATCTCGCGCTCTCGCCCATACAGCTTCTCGGGGATCAGCAGCCGGTCCGGCGTGTCGTGCGCGCCGAGCGGAAAGGCGTCGATGCGGCCCTGAGCCTCCCACTCGGCTAGGCAGCGCCGGAGGTCGCGCTCGAGCCCGCGCGCGGTCTGGTAGCGCTCCTCGGCCGTCTTGGCGAGCAGCTTCATGACGATGGCAGAGATTGCGGCCGGCACTTCCGTCCGACGCTCGGCGGGTGGCATCGGCTGCCGGGCGATATGGCAATGCACCCACTCCATCGGATCGGTCGCCGTGAACGGCAGCGCGCCGGTGAGCATCTGGTAGAGCGTGACGCCGAGCGCGTAGAGATCGCTGCGGGAGTCGATCGAGCGGTTCATGCGCCCGGTCTGCTCCGGCGCCATGTAGGCGAGCGTGCCGGCGATCGTCCTCGGGCGGGGCCGGCGCCTGGCGCTCGCGCGGCAGCCGCGAGGCGATGCCGAAGCCGGTGAGCCGCACCTGCCCGTCTTCGCCGGTCGACCAGGATGTTGGCCGGCTTGAGGTCCTTGTGGATGAGTCCACGCTGGTGGACCTGGCCCAAGGCCGTGGCGATGCCGATGGCGAGGCGCAAGAAGCGTCCCACCTCCATCGGCGCGCCGAGCAGCCGGTCGAGCGGCTCGCCGCCGGGATCCTCGAGCACCAGCATGGTCCGGCCGCCTTCGCGCCCGAGCTCCAGCGGCCGCACCGCCCATGCACTGTCCAGCTCGTCCTTCAGGCCGTATTCGTGCGCGAGGCGATCGAGACTGGCGGGGGCTGGATGCTCGGCGGCGGGCCACACGGCCAGCACAGCCTTGCGCTGGCCGTCGTCGTCCAGGCGCCATCCCCGGCAGAAGGACACGTTCGCCGTCCTCCCACAGGACCTGGAAGCTACTCTCCTCCTGAGCGCCGAACCGGAAAGACAAGCTCAAGGCGGGTCTCCAATGCCAGCCCGAGCTCGCCTTAACACCGACCGGGCTAGAACCTTTATCCAGAAACCTCGTTTGCCCATGATACCCAGACTGCGCTCGAACGACAACTTTTGCCTGTTGCAATGCGGGATGAGCATGTTCCGGTAAGAACGCCGGATCAATACCTGTCGCATGAGGGTGCAAGTCCGGGAAGATATAGGAATTAGATTCTTGAACTGGCCAATATCCCCAATATCCAATGTGAGCTCACTTCAGCCAACGGTAAGCTTGAAAAGCATGACAAAGGGCTACCTACGTTCCACCCGGGATCAAGCCTAGGCACGACACCCCCGGGGTGCCACCAAGGATGGCTTCGTAGACGATCGGGCGGCTTTGATGGGGTGGACGCCCCCGACGGCCTCGACGTGCCAGAGTGGAGGTGTTGCAAACCACCTGAGGGAGGCGTCCATGGAAGAGGTCAGCACCATCGGCCTGGATCTGGCCAAGAACATCTTCCAGGTCCACGGAGCCGATGCGTCGGGAGCGGTCGTGTTTCGCAAGAAGCTGCGGCGCAGCCAGGTTCTCGCGTTCTTCTGCAGCTCTGCCGCCCTGCACGGTGGCCATGGAGGCCTGCGGCAGCGCTCACTACTGGGCTCGCGAGATCGGCAAGCTCGGTCACACGGTCCGGCTGATCCCGCCGGCTTACGTCAAGCCGTTCGTCAAGCGCCAGAAGAACGACACGGCCGATGCCGAGGCGATCTGCGAGGCCGCCCAGCGCCCGACCATGCGCTTTGTCGCCCTCAAGAGCGAGCAGACCCAGGCCGCCGCCGTCGTGTTCCGGGCGCGCGATCTGCTGGTGCGGCAGCGCACCCAGATCATCAATGCGCTGCGCGGTCATCTGGCCGAGTTCGGCATCGTCGTGGCCAAAGGACCGGCTCACGTTCCGTCAGCTCGTCGGGCTGTCGAGGATCCGGCCGGCCGATCCCGGAGCCGCCCGGCCGATCCTCGGCCTGATCGAGATGCTGCAGGCGCTGGATGACAGGATTGCCGTGCTCGACCGCGAGATCGCCCAGCGGGCCAAGGAGAATGAGACGGCGCGTCGGCTGATGACCATTCCCGGGAGTGGGGCCCGTCACGGCCGCCGCCCTGACGGCGCTGGCACCGCCGGCCGAGACCTTCCGGCGCGGTCGGGACTTCGCCGCCTGGGTGGGGCTCACGCCCTTGCAGCACTCGACCGGGGGCAAGCAGAAGCTCGGCGCGACCTCGAAGATGGGCGAGCGAACGCTGCGACGCTTGCTGATCATCGGCGCCAGCGCGCGTCGTGCGCTGGGCCGCGCGCAAGGGCGTCCCGGCTGGCTCGTGGCTGGCGCGCATGCTCGCCCGCAAGCCGCCGATGCTGGTGCGGGTGGCGCTGGCCAACAAGATGGCCCGCATCGTCTGGGCTTTGATGGCCAAGGGTGGGATCTATCGAGCTCCGGCCGCGGCGTGTAAGCGCTCGCGACTGTGAGGCTGTCGGGGCGTGGGAAGGTCGAAGGAGAGGGATGGCGCAACGGTCGATGAGACGGGATCAGGAAAACCAGTTTGCGACAAGCGCTTCGAGCGCGTGGGCCTGAATTGGACCTGATCCGCGAACTCCCATCCGGGCCCGCGGCATGTGAACGGCCGCATCAAAGGCCGAACACATGGCATATGTGGACGGCTCCCGCCTCGCAAGGGTGTTGGACAGTGTTTTGATCGGATCGCTTGCGGTCATATGTCCGGCCTGTTGGTGCAGTCGCACATGACCGCTGGCCAAGATGGTGTCCGCTCTGTGAGTTCCTAACAGCACCGCGGCCTCGCCAGACCACAGTCATGTGCGGAGTGTCTCACCGTCTGGATCGATCGATCACACCATCTGCTCGCTTCCTTGCAAGGTCCGACACCAGTTCAACACGAGAGCACTCGAGAGGATCTCATGTGGGGCTGATCTCTAAACTACGCATGCCGATGCCGGTCTGGCCGAGGGGCCTTTGTAGCTCTCGCCTGTCACCATCAGCTTCCAGGCAATCCGGGCGATCTTGTTGGCCAGCGCCACGGCGACCAGCTTTGGTGGCTTGCGCTTGAGCAACTCCACCAGCCAGGGCGAAGCAGGCGCACACTGGCCGCGCCGCAACTGCCGGATGACAGCCGTAGCGCCGACCACCAGCACACTGCGCAGGATCTCGTCACCGGCGCGCGTGATCACCCCATGCCGCACCTTGCCGGCGGTCGAATGATCCTTTGGGGTCAAGCCGAGCCAGGCGGCAAAGTGGCGGGCGGACCGGAAGGCCTCGGGCGCGGGCGTCTTCATCACCAGCATGGCGGCGCCGATCGGCCCCACCCCAGGGATCCGAGCCAAGCGTCGGCTGCCCTCATGGGCGCGGTGCCAAGCCATAAGGCGATCTTCGACCTCCTCCAATTGGACCTGCAATCGCGCATATTCCGTGGCCTGCATCTCAAACAGCTCTCGGGCCAGAGCCGGTAAGGTCTCTTCGGTCTTGACCCGCTCCAGGAGAGGCTCGATCCGACACAGTCCCGTTGGGGCAATGAGCCAACTCCGCCGCGTAGCCGCGGATCACGTTGATCCAGCCGGGCGCGCTGGCGGATCAGCCGATCGCGCACCCCCACCAGCATGAGGGCAGCCTGCTGCTCCGCCGTTTTGACCGGCACGAAGCGCATGGTCGGCCGGCTCATCGCCTCGCACATGGCCTCGGCATCGGCCGCATCGTTCTTGCCGCGCTTGACGTATGGCTTGGCGAGCTGCGGTGCGATCAGCTCCACCTCGTGCCGCGGCAGGCATTGCAACAGGCGCGCCCAATGGTGCGAGCCCCCACAGGCTTCGAGGGCAACTACGGTCGGCGGAAGCTTGCCAAAGAAGGTGATCAGGTCCTGGCGCCGCAGCTTCTTGCGCAGCACCAGCTCCTCGGCGGCATTCACTCCAGCAGCTCGAAGACGTGCTTTGACGTATCCTTTCCGATGCCGATGATCTGGTCCACGGACGGTCTCCTGTGTCTGAGATCTGCAACGACCTCATTCTGGCACAGCGATGCCGTAGGGGCCGTCCACCCCAACAGCACTCGCCGACGCGCTCCACCACTCCAGAAGATTTTCTTGCGTCACAAGGGGCGTCCACACATGTTGCACGGATCCGCAGGGTTGGTACTTGGAGGCGGATACGATAGGAGATTGGACTCCTTTTCCGGCCCTCGGATGTCCGCCGTGCCATTCAAAGCCAATGCCGCTCGCCGTCACCGCATCCCCAAGCAGCGGCACCGGGTGACAAACTGGGCCGAGTACGATGCAGCCCTGCGCCAGGGGGAAGTCTCACCGTCTGGTTCTCTGACGAGGCGATTGCCGCTTGGCGGGCCGAGCCTCGGACAACGCGAGGTGGGCTGGACTTGCTTCGAAAAAATGGAGAGCCTCTCATGAAGCAGGAGGATCTCCATGCCCCAGACACGCTTTACGAAAGAGTTTCGGGATGAGGCGGTGCGGCTCGCCCTGACCAGCGGCCGCAGCCGACGCGAGATTGCCGCGGATCTCGGCGATCGGCCTGTCGACCCTGCGCCACTGGCTCGATCGCCGCCGCGAGCGTGAGATCGACGATCCGCCCGAGGAGCGCCAGGAGGACATGGCGGCCGAGCTGAAGCGGCTGCGGCGCGAGAACGAGATCCTGCGCCAGGAGCGGGAGATCCTGAAGAGGGCCACGGCTTTTTTCGCCAAGGAGGGAAGTCGATGAAGTTTCAGTTCATCGATGCGGCGAAAGAGGAGCTTCCCCGTCACAGCGCCTGTGCCAGGTTCTCGGTGTCAGCCCAAGCGGCTACTTCGCCTGGCGATCGCGTCCAGCCAGCCCGCGCCAGCGGGAGGATCTGATCCTCTTGGCCCACATCCGCTCGGCCTTCACCCTCTCGCATGAGACCTATGGCAGTCCGCGCATGACCCGCGAGTTGCAGGACGAGGGCCTGACGGTGGGACGCCGCCGGACGGCTCGGTTGATGCGCGAGAACGGCCTCAAGGCCCGGCAGAAGCGCCGCTTCAAGCGCACCACCGACAGCCATCACGCCTTTCCGATCGCGCCCAACCTGCTCGAGCAGGACTTCTCGGCCGAGCGCCCGAACCAGAAATGGAACGCGGATATCTCCTACGTGTGGACGAACGAGGGCTGGCTGTACCTGGCCGTGATTCTCGATCTCTTTGCTCGGCGGGTGGTCGGCTGGGCGGTCAGTGACCGGCTGCACAAGGAGCTGGCGCTCGAGGCGCTGCGCAAGGCTCTGGCGATCCGAAGACCTGGTGAGGGGCTGACCCATCACGCGGACCGCGGCAGTCAATATTGCTCGACAGCCTATCAGGCCGAGTTGAGGAAACACGGCATCCGGATCTCGATGTCCGGGAAAGGCAATTGCTTCGACAATGCCGTGGTCGAGACCTTCTTCAAGACCTTGAAATCCGAACTGGTCTGGCGCACCGTCTTCCAGACGAGAGCCGAGGCCAAGGAGGCGATTGGTCGTTACATCGACGGCTTCTACAATCCCGTCCGGCGTCATTCGACACTCGACTATGTCAGTCCGGTTCAGTTCGAAAGGCTGGCCGGATAGCTACCAAACCGCTCTCCACTAAAGCGAAGCAAATCCAATGAGCCCAAACTCGGCCGCGTAGCCGCGGATCGCGTTGACCAGCTGGGTGCGCTGGCGGATCAACCGATCGCGCACCCCCACCAGCATGAGGGCCGCCTGCTGCTCCGGGGTCTTAACCGGCACGAAGCGCATGGTCGGCCGGCTCATCGCCTCGCAGATCGCCTCGGCGTCGTCGGCGTCGTTCTTGCTGCTCTTGACATACGGCTTGGCCAATTGCGGCGCGATCAGCTTCACCCGGTGCCCAACGACTGCAGTTGTCGCGCCCAATGGTGCGAGCCACCACACGCCTCGATGCCGATCACCGTCGGCGGGAGCTTGCCAAAGAAGGTGATCAGATCCTGGCGCCGCAGCTTCTTGCGCAGGACTGGCTCCTCGGCGGCATTCACCCCGTGCAGCTGGAAGACGTGCTTTGACGTATCCATTCCGATGCGAATAATCTGGTCCATGGACGGTCTCCTGTGTCTGAGTATCTGCACCATCTCCATTCCGGCACAGCGATGCCGTAAGGGGGCCGTCCACACCAACAGCACTCGCCGACGCGCTCCACCTCTCCAGAAGATTTTCTTCTCTGCGTCACCACGGGCGTCCACACATGTTGCACGGATCCGATTATGCACGCGTTGAACGCACCGATAGCTCGATGTCAGGCGATGCGGACGGATTTCGGGCGTCTAAGCTCGAGCATGCGGTTGAGGTATCGAACTGCAACGGCGATTTCGTCGCGCGACGCTCGTTCGTCCGCCAGCGCCGGCGAACCCATCGGCGCTAACAGTGCCGTCTTAAACTGCCCTTCCCCTCGATCTCGGAGGAGATGTTCGCAATGCGCTTATCCAGCTGACGTCATTCTTCCATCGGATCTGCGATGAGGGCAAAGTCGGGATCGAAGAATCTCGGCTGCGAATTGCCATGCTCGAAGGCTCGAGCCGGTAAACGGTCATCGAGTGCCGGCCTAGCTTGTCGCGATCGAGACCATGCTGTTATGTTTCGCTGGTGCCCGCTTCACCCGCAAGGTTAATCGAGACAAACTAACGGCGCTGCAAATGGGGCGACTGGCGGTAGGAGCCAGCGATTTGTGCTCCTTCGCTCCGGAACTGGGACCACCAGCATGCCCCTGGTGAGGCGCAACATGCGGACGGAGCAGAACCAACGACAAGATCATGCGACGTCGCCAATCGTCACGTCGCGTGCCTTTCCAATCCTTAGCGCGGCCATTGCTACCGGGGTCTTCATTGTCGACACGGTCACCCCCGCAGAGATCGTCTTCTCCGTCCTGTACGTGGGGGTTGTGCTGCTCTCGGCCGGGTTTCTTCAGAGACGCGGCATCGCGCTCGCGGCCTTAGTGTGTATGGCGCTGACGGTGCTCAGCTATTTCCTGTCGCCGCTTAATGATATTCCATCCGTCGCCATTTCAAACCGCCTTCTCAGCCTTGCGGCGATCGGCATGACGGCTTTCCTCGCTATGCAAAGCCGATCGCGAGAAATGGTGTTGCACGAGCAGGCCGGGCTCCTCGACCTCACCCACGACACCATCTTCGTGCGCAACATAAGCGACGTCATCACCTACTGGAACCGTGGTGCCGAGAAGCTGTACGGGTGGGGCAAAAGGGAAGCTGTCGGCAAGGTTTCTCACCAGCTCATGCAGACGATCTTTCCCAAGTCGCTCGAAGACATCATGGCCGAGCTGCGCCGGGCCGACCGCTGGGAAGGGGAACTCGTCCACACAAGGAAAGACGGCACACAAGCCATCGTGGCGAGTCGGTGGTCTATGCAAAGGGATACACGGGGCCGCCCTGTCGCGATCTTGGAGACCAACAACGACATCACTGAACGCAAGCGCACCGAAGAGGCGTAGCGGGAGAGCGAGGAGCGCTTTCGCACCCTCGTGCAATTCTCCTTCGACGTGTACTGGGAGACCAACGCGCAGCATCGTTTCATCCGTCAGGAGTTCGCCGAAGGCCTTGCCGACGCGCCTGCGCCGGGCTCCGAGATTGGGAAGACGCGCTGGGAAGTGCCCTGCCTGGAGCCTGATGAAGAGGCCTGGCGCAAGCACCGGGAGACGCTCGATGCTCACCTGCCGTTCCGTGAGTTCGAGCTGCACGGCCGATGCCCGGCGGCGGCAAGCGCTATGTGTCCGTCTCGGGGATGCCGGTGTTTGATAAGACGGGATGCTTCATCGGCTACCGCGGCGTCGGGCGCCACATCACCGACCGCAAGCAGGCCGAAGAGGCGGCCCGCCGGAGCGAGCAAGAGCTGCGCGATCTCATCGAAAACCTGCCGGCCATGGTTTACATCGTTTTGCCGGGACCCTCTGGGCCCTTCGCTGCATTTGCCAGCCGGGGGTGGCGCGAATACTCAGGCTTATCCCAAGAGGACACGGCCGGATCTGGCTGGCAGAGCGTCGTTCATCCAGCCGACCTGGAACGCAATTTGAAGAAGTGGCAGGCGTGCGCGGCGGCGGGCGAGCCGTACGAAAGCGAGGCGCGGTTCCGACGCGCGGTAGACGGAGCCTATCGCTGGTTCTTGGACCGTGCCGTGCCGCTGAAGGATGAGCAAGGAGCCATCCTCAAATGGTATGGCGTCCTGACCGACATTGAAGACCGCAAGCAAGCCGAGGACGCTCTACGGCGCAGCGAGCATTATCTCACCGAGGCGCAGCGCCTGAGCCACACCGGCAGTTGGGCCTACAACCCGGCCACCGGCAAGGCGATTTACTGGTCCGAGGAGATGTTCCGGATCCATGGCTTGGATCCACAACGTGACCCTGCCCCCGACCTGAATGAGCTCCCTCGCTTCTGGCATCCGGACGATCGCGACCGAGTTCTCGAACGCGTCAGGACGACAATCCGCGAGAAGGCCGAGTATGCGATCGAGCAAAAGATTGTGCTGCCCGATGGAACGATCAAGCACCTGCACGCGATCGGGCATCCGGTGTTCGATGACGCCGGAGCGCTCGTCGAATATTTCGGGACCGTGATGGATATCACCGAGCGCAAGCGCGCCGAAGAGGCGCTGCACAAGGCCCAGGCCGAACTCGCGCATGTCACGCGTGTGACGACGATGACCGCGCTGACCGCCTCGATCGCGCATGAGGTCAACCAGCCGCTGGGCGCCATCGTCACGAATGCCAACGCGGCCCTGCGCTGGCTCGCTCGCCAACCGCCCGAGCTCGATGAGGCCCGCGAGACGCTGGAGCGCATCGCGCAGCGATGGGCACCGGGCCGGCGAGGTGATCGGGCGGGTGCGCGCGCTCCTCAGGAAGACAACCGCTTCACGGAGCGAGTAGATCTGAACGATCTCATTCAGGACACCATCGCCCTCGTCCAGGGGGAGGTGCGCCGGCATCGGATCCTGCTGCGCACCGAGCTGGCACCCGATCTGCCGCCCGTGGTGGGCGACCGGGTGCAGGTGCAGCAGGTGCTGCTCAACCTGGTGCTGAACGGCATCGAGGCCATGAAGGAGGTGGCGGAGCGGCCGCGCGAGTTGCTGATCCGGTCCCGGCCGAGACGGATCCGGACGGCGGTGCTGGTCACCGTGCAGGACACCGGGGTAGGGCTGGACCCGCAGAGTGTGGAGCGGGTGTTCGAGGCGTTTTACACCACTAAGCCTGACGGCATGGGCATGGGCCTTGCGATCTGCCGCTCGATCGTCGAGGCGCACGGCGGACGACTGTGGGCGAGCGCGAATGAGCCTCACGGCACCATATTTCAGTTCACCCTGCCTGCAGAGCAGGACGAGATCGGTCACGCCGAGCGCGCAGCTTGAAATTAGCGTTGTAAAATTGCGGGCCGGGAGAGCGAACTGGATCTGCTCTTGGCGATTGCCGGATGTCGCTGCTGCCCTCGTCTGTCGCTCGGAACGTCGCCTTCGGGTCTTGGTTGTCGTCTAATCGCGCATTTGAATGCAAGCCCTTTTTGGCGCCGAGGCTGTGGTTTGCCGGGAGCAGTGTCGTCTTCGCGGTCGACAGCAGTCGCCACATGATGGGGCTACGTGCAAGCGGCGGCAACAGGAGTGAGCTCACCGGAAGGTCTTGAGCATGATCTTGCCTTGGTGGGCGCTCGACTCCATCAGTTCATGGGCTTGGCGAGCTCGTTCGAGTGGGAAAACAGCGTGAATAATTGATCTGACGGCTCCCTGCTCGAGGAGCGGCCAAACGTTTCGACGCAGGGCGTCGGCGATTCCGGCCTTCTTGGAAACGGAGCGAGGACGCAGCGTCGATCCCGTGATCGTCAGGCGGCGGAGCATGACGGGCCTGAAATCGATCTCGATCCGGCTCGCCTGGAGAAAGGCGATCTGAACGAGCCGCCCCTCGTCGGCAAGGCTCGCGACGTTACGCTCGATATAGGGACCGCCGACCATGTCCAGGATGACGTCCGCACCCCGGCCGTCAGTGGGTCGCCGGACCTCCTCGGCAAAGTCCTTCGAGTGAGAATCAATCGCGACGTCTGCGCCGAGCGATCGGCAGAAGTCGCATTTCTCGGGTGAACCGGCGGTGGCGAAGACCGTGGCCCCGGCCTGTTTGGCGAGCTGGATCGCCGTGGAACCGATGCCGCTCGAACCCTCCGTGCACGAGAAGAGTTTCGCCGGCGGAAAGCCGCCCGCGCACGAAGACGTTGTCATAGATCTCGTGAAGTAGGTCTCCGGGATTCCTCCCGCCTCCAGGAGCGACGGGGGCTGGGAACCGGAAGGCAGAGGGCCGCCTCGGCCACGCAGTAGTCCGCGTAACCGCCGCAGCGACTAGGGCGCAGACCTCATCACCCGCCTTGAGCCTGTCGACGTCGTCCCCAAGGGCAACGATGCGGCCGGAGATTTCGAGCCCAGGGACATCCGCGACCAGATGCAGATCATCGCCACCAAGGGCTGGGGTGCGGCCAACCCCGAAGCCGCGGGTTGGCTGAAGAACTTCAAGATCACCTCCGAGCAGCTCTCGAGCCTGATGCTGAAGATCCAGGATGCCGGCCAGGGCAATGAGCAGGAGGCTGCCAAGCAGTGGATCTCCGAGAACCAGCAGGTGGTCGACGCCTGGTTCGCCGGAACGACCGGCTGACCTCTCGGTCGGAGTAACGCCACAGGGCCCGGCTGATCGGTGGTTCAACCCATCGATCAGCCGGGCCCTTGTGTGCGCGGGACACGCCGAGCGGGTCGCCGGTGGGCTCCCCGCCCTGCTGGTGACCCGCTCGCCATGAGCGCTGGCGGCTCAGGCGTCGATCGTGAGGTCGCTCAACGGCTTCGAGCAGCAGATCAGGACCTTCATTCTGGGCGATCTCGCGAGGCCGGATGCCACCGTTGTGCTGCATGTCGACGGTTCCGGAGAGCATCGTCGTCTTGCAGGTGCCGCACATTCCCTGACCGCACGACGACGGCGGGGCGAGACCGGCCTCGTACGCGGCGTCGAGCACGTTCTCGTCCTCGGCGCAGGTGAACGTGCGGCCGCTGCGGACGAACTCGACCGAGTACGTCCTGGTCGCCGACGTGGCGCCCGGCTCCGCCTCGTCCGTCGCACCGTCGGCCGTCCCGCGAGCGGAGAACTCCTTCATCGTGAGGTCCTCGAAGGAGAACGACTCCTCGTGGTAGTTCTGCATGTCGAAGCCGGCCTCGCCGAGGATCCGGCGGACGGCGGCCATGTACGGCGTAGGCCCGCAGCAGAACACGATGCGGTCTGCCAGGTCCGGCGCCAGCAGCTGCAGCATCTCGACGCTGAGGAAGCCGCGCAGCCCGCTCCAGGGCTCGCGGGGTGCATCCCGCTCGCACACGGGGACGACGCGCACGCGTGGGCACCGTGCTCGCCATCGTCTCGAGCTCGCGCCGGAAGATGATGTCTGCCGGCGTCCGGGCGCTGTGCACGAACACGACGTCGGCGTCGGAGCCGAGGTCGTACAGGGTCCGGGTCATCGACATGACCGGCGTGATCCCGCTGCCCCCGGAGAGGAAGAGGTACTTCGCCGACGCGGTGGCGGGCGATCGTGAACACGCCGAAGGGGCCGTCGGCCGAGACGCGCTTCCCGGGGGCCATCGTGTCGTGCAGCCAGTTCGACACGAGGCCGCCGGGCTGGCGCTTGACCGTGATCCCGAGCAGGTGGGGACGCGTCGGCGGCGTGGAGATCGTGTAGCACCGGCTGACGCAGCGGCCGTCGATCTGCAGCTGCAGCGTGACGAACTGGCCCGGCTCGTGCTGGAACAGCGCGGGTTGGGCCGGTTCGAAGAGGAAGGTCTTGACGTCGTGGGTGATGTCCTGGACCTGCCGGCAGACCAGCGTCGAGCTGTCGGTCTCGCCCCACACGGCGACGCCGGACGGTAGCAGCTGCTCGGCGGAGGGGAACCCGTTCGTCCGAGCAACGTCGAGCCCCACGGGGGCGTTCAGGACCGTCATCGCTGTTGCCTTCCGAGCTATCCGCTTGGTAACCACTCAGTGGGCAGGTATGTCCACCTGGTGAAGGTGAGCGTAAGGTCCAGCTCCTCTGCTGGCAAGGTCGAGCGGCTGGGAGGAGGTGCGATGAGTGGCGACGACCAGGTGGTCGCGCGAGTCGGGCAGGCCGAAGCCGGAGCGACCGCCCCTGGTGGCGTCGGCCGAGGCGCGCAGCGCGTGGCCCGAGGTGGACGCCGCACTCGCGCGGGGGGCCGTGGAGTACGCGCTCGCTCGGACCAGGGCCTCGCTGCGTCGCCACGACATCGCCGCCGCGCTCCTCGTCGACCCCGTGAACGTCCGGTACGTCTCCGGGACCTCGACCATGCCGGTCTGGACGATGCACGCGATCGACCGCTACCTCCTGGTGCCGGCCGAGGGCGAGCCGGTCCTGTGGGAGTACGCCTCGGCACCTCCCGAACTGGTGTCGCCGTATCCGCGTCTGGAGACCCGGACGGCGACGGGCTGGTCGGTCTTCGGCTTCGGGGAACGGGCCCGCGGCCGGGCTGCGCTGTTCGCCGCCGAGGTGGCCGGCGTGCTGCGCGACCGGGGGATCGAGGGCGAACGCATCGGGGTCGACCGGCTCGACGCGTACGGGTTCCTGGCTCTCCAGGCGGCCGGGGTGCACCTCGTGCCGGCGCAGCTGGCCGTCGAGCAGGCGCGCGCCGTGAAGGGGCCGGAGGAGATCGAGCTGATCCGCCGGTCGCTGCGCGTCTGCCGACGCCGCTGTGGCCGGCCTGTACCAGGCGCTGCGCCCGGGCATGACCGAGAACGAGGCGTGGGCCCGGATCCTCGGCCAGGCGTTCGCGCTGGGTGCCGAGTTCGCCGAGTGCCGCCTGCTGTCCTCCGGACCGCGGACGAACCCCTGGTTCCGCGAGGCCGGCGACCGTCCGATGGAACGCGGCGACCTGGTGGCGTTCGACACCGACCTCATCGGTCCGGCCGGGTACCTGGCCGATCTCTCCCGCACCTACCTGGTCGGCTGCGACGATGCCGACCGCCCGGCAGCGGAGGCTCTACGCCGATGCCCAGGCCTTCCTCGCCGACATCATCGCCGAGCTGAAGCCGGGTGCCGCCCTCGACGAGGTGGGGGAACGGCTGAGCCGTCGGCTCCCCGCCGCCTACCACGCGGAGCGGTACCCCTTCATCGCGCACGGCAGCGGCCTCAGTGACGAGTACCCGGTCATCGCCTTCCAGGACCACCACGCGGGCGAGATCGAGGACGGGATGGTCTTCAGCGTGGAGGCGTACGTCGGGGTCGAGGGCGACGACGAGGGCCTGAAGCTGGAGGAGCAGGTCCTCGTGACGTCCGAGGGTGTGGAGGTGCTCAGCCACGCGCCCCACGACGAGTACCTCTCCCGCGCCTGACCTCCGGTTTCTCGCCTTGACCGTTCACCGGCGCCGTGGTCCAATCACTCAGTGGGCACTGCCCACTACAAAGTGAGCACCTCTGCACATCTCCGGCTCATTCTGGGAGACGCACATGACCATCCAGCTCGAGCGGTCATCCCGCCCGACGACGACCTGACGGCCCTGGTCGGCCGTCGCGCTGCCGGGTACAGCCTGGAGGCGCCCTTCTACACGAGCCAGGAGATCTTCGACCTGGACATGGAGGCCATCTTCACGAAGCACTGGCTGTTCGTGGCCGCCGAGGCGGAGCTGCCCGAGCCCGGTGACTACGTCACCGTGGAGGTCGGCCCCTACTCGGTGATCATCGTCCGGGACGACGACGAGGAGGTGCGCGCCTTCCACAACGTCTGCCGGCACCGCGGATCGCGGATCCTCGACGACGCCGTGCGGCAGCGTCGGCAACCTGGTGTGCCCGTACCACCACTGGACCTACAACGTCGACGGACGGCTGCTGCACGCCGACAACCAGCCGGCCACGTTCGACCGCAGCCGCTTCGGGCTCAAGCCGGTCCACGTGCGCAACGTCGGCGGCTTCGTGTTCATCTGCCTCGCCGACGAGCCCCCGGCCGACTTCGACGACGTGGCGGCGCGCATCGAGCCGTACCTGGCGCCCTACGAGCTGGGGCGGACGAAGGTCGCCCACCAGGTCGACATCATCGAGGACGGCAACTGGAAGCTCGTCATGGAGAACAACCGTGAGTGCTACCACTGCGACGGCCACCCCGAGCTGCTCAGCGCCTACTTCCCGCTGCACGGCTACACCGCCGAGGACGTCCCGCCGCGGTTGCGCCGGGTCTGGGAGCGCTTCGAGAAGGCCACCGCGGACCTGCAGGCGCCGTGCGTCCGGCAGGGCTTCCCGATCGACGGGATGCGCGAGCTCGACAACCGGCCCACCGGCTTCCATGATCGCCCACGCCCCGCTCGACGGCGCCGGCAAGTCCTACACCGCGGGCGGCGAGGCCGTGTGCCGCAAGCGGCTGGGCGCCATCGCCGACGACCGGTTCGGCGACCTGCACCTGCACATGCAGCCGAACTCGTGGTTCCACATGCTCTCGACCACGCGGTGGTGTTCACCGTGCTGCCCCTCGGCCGGACAGGACCTTCCTGCGACGACCTGGCTGGTCCACGAGGACGCCGTCGAGGGCGTCGACTACGACGTGCCGACCCTCACCCACGTGTGGAAGCGCCACCAACGACGCAGGACAGCGCTTTCGTCGCCCGCGCCCAGCGGGGTGTGCAGGATCCCGGCTACGAGCCCGGGCCCGTACTCGGAGGTCGAGGGCGACGTCGAGGCCTTCGTCAACTGGTACATCACCCGGGTCAGCGCCCACCTGTCCCGCTAGATGGCGACCGTGGACCAATTGTTCGGACCACGCGCCTCGGTATCGTGGCCCGCATGGCGCCGGCGGAGGAGCGAGCCAAGCTCAACCAGTCGGTGAGGAAGGCGATCACGCTCCTCCGCGCCACCGCCGAGGACGGGAACGCGAACGTCTCGTCGCTGGCCAGGGCGGCCGGGCTGCCGCGCGCGACGGCGCTGCGGATGATCCAGACGCTCGAGCAGGAGGGCTTCCTCCTGCGGATCCCCGGTGACGACCGCGTGTTGCTGGGGCCGGAGCTGCTGCGCCTGGCCCGGAACACCGACGAGCAGCTGCTCCTGCGCGAGGTGTCCCGCCCGATCATCGGCGATCTGGTCGCCACCATCCGGGAGACCGTGACGCTCAGCGTCGTCGCGCCCGACGGCGGCCTGGACGTCGTGTACCAGGTCGACGCGCCGGCTCAGCTGCGCCCGCAGTCCTGGGTGGGTCAGCGTTTCCCGCTGCACGCCAGTGCGAGCGGCAAGGTGCTCCTGGCCACGTACGACGAGGAGCGCCTCGAGCGCTTCCTCCTCGAGCCGCTCGCGCGGTTCACGCCCTCGACGATCACGACCGCCGAGGCGCTGCGCGCGGAGCTCGCAGCGCGTCCGCGAGCAGCGGTACGCCGTCAGCCGTGGACGAGGAGGAGGAAGGCCTGTCCGGCGTCGCCACCGGGATCCACGGACTGGGCGACGAGCTCCTCGGCGTGCTCACCGTGGGCGGCCCCACGCAGCGGCTGGACCGGCAGCGGGGCCGACACGCGGTCGACCACCTGCTGCGCGCGGCCGGCCAGATCGAATCAGTGCTCCGGCGAGGGCAGCGAGCCGGCCGCGGTCCTCGAGGTCATCGGTCAGGCCGGCGTCCGGCGGTAGCCGTCGCACCGCGGTACCTCCGTCGCTCTTGACTCCCTCTGCAGCACGGCCGTACCTTACATACAACTGATATATCAATCTGCAAGTTGTTGTCTGTCAGAGGAGATCCGCATGTCCACGCTCGCCGATCCGAACCTGGACGCGCCGACCGTCCCCAGCCCCGACCTGCACCGATCGCTCGCCGCGACCGACCCCGAGGTGGCCGCGGCGATCGCCGCCGAGCTCCGCCGTCAGCAGACGACGCTGGAGATGATCGCCAGCGAGAACTTCGCGCCGGTGGCCGTGATGCAGGCGCAGGGGTCGGTGCTCACGAACAAGTACGCCGAGGGCTACCCCGGGCGTCGCTACTACGGCGGCTGCGAGCACGTCGACGTGATCGAGCAGCTGGCGATCGACCGGCTGAAGGCGCTGTTCGGCGCCGAGTACGCCAACGTGCAGCCGCACTCCGGCGCCCAGGCCAACGCGGCGGTGATGGCGGCCCTGCTGCAGCCCGGCGACACGATCCTGGGGCTCGACCTCGCGCACGGCGGTCACCTGACGCACGGGATGCGGCTCAACTTCTCCGGCAAGCTCTACGACGTCGCCGCCTACCACGTCGGCCGCGAGGACCACCGCGTCGACATGGCCGAGGTCGAGAAGGTGGCGCGCGAGCGCCAGCCCAAGCTCATCATCGCCGGGTGGTCGGCCTACCCCCGCCACCTCGACTTCGCGGAGTTCCGGCGGATCGCCGACGAGGTCGGCGCCTACCTCATGGTCGACATGGCGCACTTCGCGGGACTGGTCGCCGCGGGCCTGCACCCGTCACCCGTGCCGCACGCCCACGTGGTCACCTCCACCACCCACAAGACCCTCGGTGGCCCCCGCGGCGGCGTCATCCTCGCGACCGCCGACCTGGCCAAGAAGTTCAACTCGTCGGTGTTCCCCGGCCAGCAGGGCGGGCCGCTGGAGCACGTCATCGCGGCCAAGGCCGTGGCCTTCAAGCTCGCCGCCGAGCCCGCCTTCCGCGAGCGCCAGGAGCGCACCCTCGCCGGCGCCCGGATCCTGGCCGACCGCCTGCTGGCCGCACGACTGCCGCGAGGCCGGGGTCGGCGTGGTCAGCGGCGGCACCGACGTCCACCTGGTGCTGGTCGACCTGCGCGAGTCGCCGCTCGACGGCCGGCAGGCGGAGGACCGCCTGCACGCCGTCGGCATCACGGTCAACCGCAACGCGGTGCCGTTCGACCCCCGGCCGCCGATGGTCAGCTCCGGCGTCCGCATCGGCACCCCGGCGCTGGCCGCCCGCGGCTTCGACGTCGACGACTTCACCGAGGTCGCCGACGTCATCGCCCAGGCCCTGCGGCCGACGCTCGACGACGACGAGACCGCCCGGCTGCGCGCGCGGGTCACCGCCTCGCCGAGCGCCACCCGCTCTACCCGGACCTGACGGAGAAGGACGCTCGATGACCCCGCGCACTCCCGGCGCCGACCTGCCGGAGCACCCCGACTTCCTCTGGCGCAACCCGGAGCCGAAGCGCTCCTACGACGTCGTGATCATCGGCGGCGGCGGGCACGGCCTGGCGACCGCGCACTACCTCGCCAAGCAACCACGGGATCACCAACGTCGCGGTGCTCGAGAAGGGGTGGCTGGCCGGCGGGAACATGGCCCGCAACACCACGCTGATCCGCTCGAACTACCTGTGGGACGAGAGCGCCGCGATCTACGAGCACTCCCTCAAGCTCTGGGAGGGCCTCGAGGACGACCTGGGCTACCCGATCCTGTTCAGCCAGCGCGGGGTGCTGAACCTGGCGCACACGCTGCAGGACGTCCGCGACAGCGTGCGGCGGGTCGAGGCCAACAAGCTCAACGGGATCGACGCCGAGTGGCTCGACCCGGACGAGGTGCGCAAGATCTGCCCGATCGTCAACACCTCGACCGACATCCGCTACCCCGTCCTCGGCGCCACCTACCAGCCGCGCGCGGGCATCGCCAAGCACGACTACGTCGCCTGGGGCTTCGCCCGGCGGGCCGACGAGGCCGGCGTCGACCTGATCCAGGACTGCGAGGTCACCGGGTTCAGCACCGACGGGCGACCGGGTCACCGGCGTGCGGACCACCCGCGGGGACATCGCCGCCGGCCAGGTCCTGCTGTGCGCCTCGGGCCACACCACGGTGCTGACCGACATGCTCGGCATCCGGGTGCCGGTGCAGACCCATCCGCTGCAGGCCCTGGTCTCCGAGCTGCTGGAGCCCGTGCACCCGACGATCGTCATGTCGAACGCGGTGCACGTGTACGTCTCGCAGGCCCACAAGGGGGAGCTGGTCATGGGGGCCGGCGTCGACTCCTACAACGGCTACGGGCAGCGCGGCGCGTTCCACATCATCGAGCGCCAGATGGCCGCCGCGGTGGAGCTGTTCCCGGTGTTCGCCCGGGCCCACCTGCTCCGCAGCTGGGCCGGCGATCGTCGACGTCACGCCCCGACGCCTCGCCCATCGTCGGCCGCACCCCCTACGAGAACCTGTACCTCAACTGCGGCTGGGGAACCGGGGGCTTCAAGGCCACCCCCGGGATCGGCTGGTGCCTGGCCGACACGATCGCCCGCGGCGAGCCGCACCCCTACCTGGTGCCCTACGCACTCGACCGCTTCGTCACCGGTGCGCTCGTCGACGAGCACGGCGCCGCCGGCGTGGCCCACTGAGCAGGAGATTCCGTGCAACTCATCGAATGCCCGTGGTGCGGCCCCCGCGAGGAGGTCGAGTTCCACTACGGCGGCCAGGCCCACGTCGCCTACCCGGAGGACCCGGCCGCGCTGTCGGACGAGCAGTGGGCGCACTACGTCTTCTTCCGCGACAACACCAAGGGCCGGTTCGCCGAGCGGTGGAGCCACAGCCACGGCTGCCGCCGCTGGTTCAACGCGATCCGCGACACCACCACCTACCGCTTCGAGCGCGTCTACCGCCTCGACGACCCGAACCCGGTGACCTCATGAGCACCTTCCGCACCGCCGCGGGCGGCCGCATCGACCGCGACACCACCCTCGAGTTCACCTTCGACGGGCAGTCCTTCACCGGCCACCCCGGCGACACGCTCGCCTCGGCGCTGCTCGCCTCCGGGCCGCCACCAGATCGCCACCAGCGTGAAGCTCGGCCGGCCCCGCGGCATCACCGCGGCCTGGGCCGAGGACTCCGGCGGCCTGGTGCAGATCGAGGAGCCCTTCCCCGAGCCGATGCTGCTGGCCGCCACCGTCGAGCTCTACGACGGACTGGTGGCCCACGGCCTGCCGGGTCAGGGCCGGCTCGCGGACGTCCCGGACTCCGCCCGCTACGACGCCGTCCACCACCACGTCGACGTGCTCGTCGTGGGCGCCGGTCCCGCGGGGCTGGCCGCCGCGCTCGCCGCGGCCCGCGCCGGGGCCCGCGTCGCCCTCGTCGACGAGCAGTCCGAGGCCGGTGGCTCGCTGCTGTCCGGCACCGACCGGCTCGACGGCGCTCCGGCGCTGGACTGGGTCGCCGCCGCGGTCGCCGAACTGGCCGACCACCCGGAGGTGCTGCACCTGCAGCGGACCACCGCCTTCGGCAGCTACGACGACGGCTTCGTCCTGGCGCTCGAGCGGCGTACCGACCACCTCGGGACGGCCGCGCCCAAGCACCTCTCCCGCCAGCGGGTGTGGCGCTTCCGGGCCCGCTCGATCGTCGTCGCGACGGGAGCCCACGAGCGTCCGGTCGTCTTCGCCGACAACGACCGTCCGGGCATCATGCTCGCCGGCGCCGCCCGGACGTTCCTGAACCGCTACGGCGTGCTGCCCGGTCGCGAGGCCGTCGTCTTCACCACGAACGACAGCGCCTACGACGCCGCCCTCGACCTGCACCGCGCGGGTGTGCGGGTGCAGGCCGTGGTCGACGCCCGGTCGGCGGTGCCGGCGCGCCGCGTCGAGGAGTGCGAGCGGGCCGGGATCCCGGTCGTCCGGGGAAGTGTCGTGACCGGTACCCGCGGCGTCGAGCGGGTCACGCACGCGCTCGTCGCCCCGTTCCTGGGCGGAGAGGTCGGGTCGGCGCAAGGCGATCGCGTGCGACCTGCTCCTGGTCAGCGGGGGGTGGAACCCCGCGGTGCACCTGTTCAGCCAGGCCCGCGGCCGGCTCCGCTACGACGAGGACCTCGGGGCCTTCGTGCCGGGGGAGGAGCTCGACGGCCTGGCCGTGGCCGGTGCCGCGGCCGGCGTGTTCGACCTGGCCGGGTGCCTGGCCGACGGGCAGCGGGTGGCCCGCGAGGCGTTGACCGCCCTGGCCCTCGAGCCGGCGCGGGACGACCGGCTGCCGGCCGCCCCGGACGCCGCGAGCGCCGGCCGCACCGCTGGTGCTGTGGCGGGTGCCGGACACGTCCGGTGCGGGCGGGACGCACCCAGTTCGTCGACCTGCAGCGCGACGCGACGGTCGCCGACATCACCCGCGCCGTCGCAGGCCGGTCTGCGCTCCATCGAGCACATCAAGCGCTACACGACCATCGGGACCGCGCACGACCAGGGCAAGACCTCGGGCGTCATCACCTCCGGGATCACCGCCGAGCTGCTCGGGATCCCGGTGCAGGACACCGGGACCACCACGTTCCGGCCCCCGTACACCCCGGTGGCCTTCGCCGCCCTGGCCGGCCGCGACCGCGGGCGGCTCTTCGACCCGGAGCGGGTCACCGCCGTGCACGAGTGGCACGTCGCCGCCGGGGCCGTCTTCGAGGACGTCGGCCAGTGGAAGCGCCCGCGCTTCTACCCGCAGCCCGGTGAGGACATGGAGGCCGCGGTGCTGCGCGAGTGCGCCGCGCGTGCGTACCGGCGTCGGCATCCTCGACGGCTCCACGCTCGGCAAGATCGACGTCCAGGGTCCCGACGCCGCCGTTCTCCTCGACCAGCTCTACACGAACCTGATGAGCAGCCTGAAGGTCGGGTCGGTCCGCTACGGCGTCATGTGCGGGGTCGACGGGATGGTGATCGACGACGGCACGGTGCTGCGCCTGGCCGAGGACCGCTTCCTCGTCCTCACCACGACCGGCGGCGCGGCGAAGATCCTCGACTGGATGGAGGAGTGGCTGCAGACCGAGTGGCCGCAGCTGCGGGTCCACTGCACCTCGGTCACCGAGCAGTGGGCCACCTTCCCCGTCGTCGGCCCGCGCTCCCGCGACGTCATCGGCGCCGTCTTCGCCGACGTCGACGTCTCCCAGGAGTCGTTCCCGTTCATGACCTGGCGGGACACCACCCTGGGCGGCGTGCCGGTCCGGCTGGCCCGGATCAGCTTCTCCGGCGAGCTCGCCTACGAGGTCTACGTCAACCCCTGGTACGCGGTCGACGTGTGGCAGCGGCTCGTCGAGGCCGGTCGCCCGTACGGCATCACGCCCTACGGCACCGAGACCATGCACGTCCTGCGGGCGGAGAAGGGCTACCCGATCATCGGGCAGGACACCGACGGCACGGTCACGCCGCAGGACCTGGGCATGTCGTGGGCGATCTCGAAGAAGAAGCCCGACTTCGTCGGCAAGCGCTCCTTCGCCCGCGTGGCCAACCAGGACCCGCTGCGCAAGCACCTGGTCGGGCTGCTGCCCGTCGACCGGCAGACCGTGCTGCCGGAGGGCTCGCAGATCGTGGAGTTCTGCGTCGGACGACGAGCTGCCCCCGCCGCCGGTGCCGATGCTCGGCCACGTCACGTCCAGCTACCGCAGCGCCGAACTCGGACGCCCCTTCGCCCTGGCCCTGGTCAAGGGTGGGCGCTCGCGGGTCGGCGACACCGTCCACGTCCCCGTCAACGGCACCCTCGTCCCGGTCGAGGTCACCGGCTCGGTGCTGGTCGATCCGGAAGGAGCCCGTCGCGATGGCTGAGCTGTGCTGCGCACCCACCCGCTCGAGGCGTGGAGCGACGCCTTCGCCCGCCTGCCGGACTCGGTCGGCATCACCGTGGAGCCGTTCGTCGCGATGGTCGACGTCCGGCTCGGCGCCGTCGACCCCGAGGCGTCGGAGCGGCTGGGGGTCGACCTGCCGACGGTGCCCAACACCTGGGTGCCGACCGACGCCGGGCGCGCCGTCTGGCTCGGGCCCGACGAGTGGCTGCTGACCAGCACCGCCGAGACGCCGGAGGAGCTGGAGGCCCGGGTCCGCGCCGCCGTCGTCCCGCTCGGCGGTTCCGCGGCGGACGTCTCCGCCCAGCGGATCACCGTGCGGCTGCACGGGAGACGCGGGTCCGCGACGTCCTCGCCAAGGGCTGCGCGATCGACCTGCACCCGCGGGTCTTCGGCCGGGGCAGGAGCGCGCAGACCACGCTCGGCCTGGCCGGTGTCGTGCTGCTGGCCCTCGTCCGACGCCGGCGACGACTACCTCGTCCTCGTCCGGTCGTCGTTCGCCGGCTACCTGGCCGACTGGCTGCTCGACGCGGCCCTGGAGTTCACCGTCAGCCTGAGCTGACCCCGCTCCTGACCGCCGCAGGATCCGACGGCAGGAGCCGCGTCCGCTCAGATCACCGGTCAGATCACCGCGCGGATCGCCCGCTCGAAGCCGAGGACGTGCTCACGGGCGAGGTCGTCGGCCCGGTCGGCGTCCCCGGCGGCGATGGCGCGCAGCAACGCCACGTGCTCGGCGACGACGTGCATGTCCACCGTCGACAGCCGGTCGAGGAACATGCAGTGGATGCGCGTCGCCAGGTTGTCGTAGCGGATCAGGACGTCCTCGAGGTGCGGGTTGTTCGCGGCCCGGTAGATCGCCCGGTGCACGCCGAGATCCCACCGCATCAGCTCGGTCCGGTCGGTCCGGACGATGTCCAGGGCCTCGATCCGGGACGCGAGCTCGTCGAGCTCGGTCCGCGTCGTGCGCGGGGCGCGCTCGGCGGCCCGCCGCGCGGCCAGGGGCTCGAGCTGCACGCGGATCTCCGAGATGTGCGCGAGGTCGGCGATGTCCATGCCGGTCGCGAAGGTCCCGCGCCGGGGGTACGACACCACGAGCCGGTCGACCTCGAGACGCTTCAACGCCTCGCGGACCGGGGTGCGGCCCACGCCGAGCGACTTCGCCAGCTGGTCGTCGTCGATCGGCTCGCCGGGCTGGATGTCCAGCATGATCAGTTGGTCCCGGATGGCGAGGTAGGCCCTGTCCGCCAGGGACACCGGAGCCGAGTCCAGCTCGATGGGGGCAGCAGTCACCGCTCGATCGTAAAGGCTGCTGGACCAGAAGTCTTGCCTCGTCAGTGTGACCGACATACACTTGCTATCATATTGATATATCAGACGTCGCATTCGTTTGCGCCGAGGAGGGGGACCGATGACCATCAGCGCCTTCGACCTGTTCAAGGTCGGGATCGGCCCGTCCAGTTCGCACACCGTCGGCCCGATGCGGGCCGCCTGCTCCTTCGTCCTCCGCCTGCAGGAGGAGGGGCTGCTCACGCGGGTCGCCCGGGTCCGCTGCGAGCTGTTCGGCTCGCTCGGCGCGACCGGGCACGGGCACGGCAGCGTCAAGGCCGTCGTCCTGGGGCTGGAGGGCGAACGGCCCGAGCTCGTCGACCCGAGCACGGCCGATCCGCGCGTCGAGTCCATCCGCCGCGCGGGCAAGCTGTCGCTGGCCGGCGAGCACCCGATCGCGTTCGCCGTGGACGACGACGTCGTCCTGCACCGCCGCAAGCGGCTGGACTTCCACAGCAACGGGATGGTCTTCCGGGCGGTGGACGCCGACGGGGCCGAGCTGGACCGGCGCGAGTACTACTCCGTGGGCGGCGGCTTCGTCCTCGACGAGGACGAAGCCGGCAACCCGGTGATCGTCGAGGACAGCACACCGGTCCGCTACCCGTTCCGCACCGGCGAGGAGCTGCTGGCGCACGCGCGCGAGTCCGGGCTGCGGATCAGCGACATCATGCTCGCCAACGAGCTCTCCTGGCGCAGCGAGGCCGAGGTCCGCGAGGGTCTGCTGCACGTCTGGTCGGTGATGCAGGAGTGCGTCGAGCGCGGGACCCGCACCCCCGGCGTGCTTCCCGGCGGCCTCAAGGTCCGCAGGCGCGCCGCCGCGCTGCGCGCCCAGCTGGAGGCCCACCGCGACGACACCGACCCGCTGCGGGCGATGGAGTGGGTGACCCTCTACGCGCTGGCGGTGAACGAGGAGAACGCCGCGGGCGGCCGCGTGGTCACCGCGCCGACCAACGGCGCCGCCGGCATCGTGCCGGCCGTCCTGCACTACTACCGGCGACTTCATCGGCTCCTACTCCGACGACGGCGTGGTGCGGTTCCTGCTGACCGCCGCCGCGATCGGGCTGCTGTTCAAGGAGAACGCCTCCATCTCCGGAGCCGAGGTCGGCTGCCAGGGCGAGGTGGGCTCGGCCTGCTCCATGGCCGCGGCCGGCCTCGCCGAGGTCCTCGGCGGCACGCCCGAGCAGGTGGAGAACGCCGCCGAGATCGGCATCGAGCACAACCTCGGGCTCACCTGCGACCCCGTCGGCGGGCTGGTGCAGATCCCGTGCATCGAGCGCAACGCCGTCGGCTCGATCAAGGCCATCACCGCGGCGCGCATGGCCGTGCGCGGCGACGGCCGCCACCACGTCTCCCTGGACAAGGCCATCAAGACCATGCGGGAGACCGGCGCCGACATGAAGGACAAGTACAAGGAGACCGCCCGTGGCGGGCTGGCCCTCAACATCGTCGAGTGCTGAGTCGACGGAGCGAACCGGTGTCGCAGCTCCTTCACCCTGACGCTCAGCTGCCCCGAGCGTCCGGGCATCGTCCACGCGGTCACCGCGTTCCTGTTCGACCACGGCTGCGACATCGTCGAGCACCAGCAGTTCGACGACGCCGATCCGCGGGCGCGCTGTTCCTGCGGACGGCCTTCGTCACTGCGCCGGCGACACCGACGCCGAGCGCCTCGTCGGCCGCGTTCGCGGCGGTGGCCGACGAGTTCGCCATGACCTACCAGCGTCACCGGCGACCAGCCGCCGCGGGTGCTGGTGATGGTGTCGAAGCTCGGCCACTGCCTCAACGACCTGATCTTCCGGTGGCGCGCCGGCAGCCTCGGCGCCGAGCTCGTCGCCGTGGTCTCCAACCACGAGGACCTGCGGCCGATGGCCGAGGCGGGCGGCCTGCCGTTCTTCCACGTCCCCGTGACGCCGGCCACCAAGAAGGAGGCCGAGATCCGGCTGCTCGACCTGGTCGACGAGCACCGGGCCGACCTGGTCGTGCTGGCGCGCTACATGCAGGTCCTCTCCGACGAGACCTGCGACGGCCCTGCACGGGCGGGCGATCAACATCCACCACTCGTTCCTGCCGGGCTTCAAGGGCGCCAGGCCCTACCACCAGGCCTTCGACCGCGGCGTCAAGCTCGTCGGCGCCACCGCCCACTACGTGACGCCCGACCTGGACGAGGGGCCGATCATCGAGCAGGAGGTGATCCGCATCGACCACACCTACGACCCGCGCGCCCTGGCCACCGTCGGCCAGGACGCCGAGGCCCTGGCGCTGTCCCGGGCGGTGCGCTGGCACAGCGAACGGCGGGTGCTCCTCAACGGGCACAGCACCGTCGTCTTCCGCTGAGCCGGAGCTCGATGACACCACGCAGCCGGCCCGGGGTGCCGTGGGCCCGCTTCGACGACCTCCAGACCGGGACCGCCGTGCACTGTCCGACGCCGCACCGGGTGCTGGTCGCCGAGCGACCCGAGCAGGTCGCCGGCGTCCTGGCCGAGGTCGAGCGGGCGACCGACGCCGGGGACTGGGCGTTCGGGTACGTCGCGTACGAGGCGGCGGCGGGACTGGATCCGCACCTCGTCGTGCACTGGTCCACACCGTTCGGGATGCCGCTGGTGTGGTTCGGCCTCTGCGCCGAGCCGGTCCCGGTCCCTTCCCTCGACGCCGCCGAGCAGCACCAGTCTCCCGCTCACGCCGAGTGGCATCCGACGTGGACGCCCGCCGGGCACGCGCACGACGTCGCCCGCGTCCGGGACCGCATCGCCGCGGGGGACACCTACCAGTGCAACCTGACGGTGCGGATGGCCGGGCGGGTGCACGGTGACCCGTTCGGGCTCTACCGGGACCTCGCCGTGGGCCAGCGTGGGGCCCACAACGCCTACCTCGACCTCGGCCGCTTCGCCGTCGCCAGCGCCAGCCCGGAACTGTTCTTCGAGCGCACCGGCGACCAGGTCCTGCTCCGGCCCATGAAGGGGACCGCCCGGCGCGGCCTGAACCTGCGCGAGGACGAGGCCCTGGCACACCGGCTGCGTTCCAGCTCCAAGGAGCAGGCCGAGAACGTCATGATCGTCGATCTCCTGCGGAACGACGTCGCCCGCGTCGCCGAGACCGGCAGCGTCACCGTGCCCGCCTTGTTCACGGTCGAACGCTACGAGACGGTGCTCCAGCTCACCTCCGACGTCAGTGCGCGGCTGCGGCCGGGGACCGGGCTGGTGGAGTTGTTCCGGGCGCTGTTCCCCTGTGGTTCCGTCACCGGAGCACCCAAGGCGAGCTCCATGGAGGTCATCGCATCGCTCGAGCCGACTCCCCGTGGTGTCTACTGCGGGGCGATCGGCCTCGTCGGGCCGCCAAGCGCGCGGGTCCGCGCCCGCTTCAGCGTCGCCATCCGGACCGCCGTCGTGGACACGTCGACGGCCCATCCCTCGGGCAGGGGCGTGCCCTGCGCGGCGGCGTCGCGGACGGAGACGAAGGCGGTGCTGCTCGAGGCCTGGTCGACGGTCAGCGGCGCGCGTCCCGGGCTGGGGCACGGAGCAGGCCATCGGGTTGGTGCCGAAGACCCGGCCGGTGCCGGGTCCGGCGGCGAGCACGGCCGGGGAGACGGCCGTGGCGACCGCGACGAGCCCGGCGTCGGCCAGGCGTTCGGTGAACCAGCCGAGCGGCCCGCAGGTGAACGCTCCCTGCTGGGCGAAGGCGGCCAGCCCGTACTCGCTGCGCGGCCTGCACGAGGCCGGCGAAGCTCTCGTCGAAGCCGGTCTGCGCGATGCCGCCGCGCGCGTCGGAGGTGGTGACGGCGGGGGAGGGGTGGCCGATCCGGGGGACGGCCCGGCCGTCGAGGCGCCCGTCGTCCATCGCGTCGACGTGGTCGAGCAGGTGGGCCACGCCGACGACGGCCTTGCCGCGGTCCTCGGCGAAGAGGGCCGCGTCGGTCAGCAGCTCGGCGACCCGTCGGCGGGCGCCGACGGCGTCGAGCGCCGCGAGGCAGAGGGCGACGACCTCGTCGCGGTGCACGACGACGGAGTCGTCGGTTCCGGTGGTCACGCCGGTCCTCTCAGCGTTGCACAGATATGTCAGTCGGTTGAACTCGCCTACACTGGTGTCATCCGCCGCGGCTCCGGGAGGCACGATGAGCAGCTCCACCGACGCGGTTCCGCGGTTCCCGGGCGGGAGCGGTTGGTGGACCAGGCGTACCGCCAGATCCGCGACGCCATCGTGGCCGTGCGCCTGCAGCCGGGAGCCCCGCTCGACGAGAAGGCGCTCAGCGCCTCGCTGGGGCTGGGGCTCACCCCGATCCGCGACGCGCTGAAGCGGCTGACGCTGGAGAAGCTCGCGGTCACCTACCCCCGGCGGGGGACCTTCGTCTCCCGGATCAACATCGCCGACGAGGCCCGGCTCACCGAGATCCGCGTGGAGCTCGAGGGCCTGGCGGCGGCGTTGGCCGCCGAGCGGGCGACGGAGGAGGATCGCGCGACGCTGCTGGAGCTGCTCGACGACCTGGAGCACGGCAGCCACGAGCGCGCCGACCACACCGAGCTCGACGCCCGGGTGCACCGGGCGATCTACGCCGCCGCCCGCAACGAGTTCCTCGAGGCCACCCTCAACCAGTACGTCAACCTGGCCCTGCGGATCTGGAACTTCTGCCTGCAGGAGCAGCTGGCGGGCGACGAGCACATCCGCAGCCAGCGGGCGGTCGTCGAGGCCATCGTGCGCGGCGACGCGCTCGCCGCGCGGATGGCCGCCGAACAGCACCTCCGGGGGTTCTCCGAGGACGTGCGTTCGACGGTTCTCGCCACCCGCGCGTGAGCTCGCGCCAGCCGGCGCCGTCGACAGTCAGCGCGCCACGTTGTGCATGACGTGCTTGGTGCGGGAGTAGTCGTCGAGCGCGTAGATCGACAGGTCGCGGCCGTAGCCGGAGCCCTTGAACCCGCCCCACGGGACCTCGTTCGCGAGCACCAGGTGGGCGTTGACCCACACCGTGCCGGCGTCCAGCTTCGACGGCGACGTCGTGGCTGCGCTGGGCGTCCTTGGTCCAGACCGACGCCGACAGGCCGTAGGGCACGGAGTTGGCGCGGGTCACCGCCTCGTCCTCCTCGGTGAAGGTCTCGACCGTGACGACCGGGCCGAAGATCTCCTCGCGGGCGGCCTCCGCGCCGTCCGGCACGTCGACCAGCACCGTCGGGGCGACGAAGTAGCCGTCGCCCTCCAGCGCCCCGCCGCCGATGGCGGCGCGCAGTCCCTCCGCCTCGGCGCGCTGCAGGTAGCCGGTGACCCGGTCGAAGTGGGCCTTCGACGTCAGCGGCCCGATCTCGACGTCGTCGCCGGCGCCGGGCTCGCCGACGACCATCGTGGCGACCTCGTCGACGAGCAGCTCGGCGAACTCGTCGGCCACCGACTCGTGGACCAGCACGCGGCAGGCGGCGCCGCACTCCTGGCCCGAGTTCCAGTAGCCGGCGGCGCGCAGCGCGGTCGCGGCGGCCGCCAGGTCGGCGTCCGGGAAGATGACCACCGGGGCCTTGCCGCCCAGCTCCAGGTGGACGCGCTTGAGCGACTCGGCCGCGGCGCGGGCCACCGCCTTGCCGCTCCGGACCGACCCGGTGAGCGCGATCATGGCGACGTCGGGGTGCTCGGCGAGCCGGGTGCCGACCACCGGGCCGTAGCCGGTCACGACGTTGAGGACACCGGCCGGCAGGATGTCGGCCACGAGCTCGGCGAACTTCAGCGTGGTGAGCGGGGTCTGCTCCGACGGCTTGATGACCAGGGTGTTGCCGGCGGCCAGGATGGGCGCCATCTTCCAGGCGGCCATCAGCAGCGGGTAGTTCCACGGGGTCACGACCCCGATGACGCCCAGCGGCTCGCGCAGGATGACCGACAGGTGGTCCTCGGCGTAGCGGCCCGCCGCCGCGGAGGTGGGCGCCCGCAGCGCCCCGGCCATGAAGCGGAACGTGTCGATGGTCTGGGCCACGTCGTCCTGCGCGACCGCGGACGGCTTGCCGGTGTTGGCCGACTCCAGCCGGGCGAGGAGGTCGGCGTTCTCGGCGACCCGGTCGGCGACCCGGTGCAGCACCTCGGAGCGCTCCTTGGGCGTCAGCCGGCCCCACGCGTCCTTCGCGGCGTACGCGGCCGCCACCGCGACGTCGGTGTCCTCGGCCGTGCCCTCGGCGACCTGGGCGATCGTGCGCTCGGAGCTGGGGTCGATCGACGTCGATGAACGTGCCGGACCGGCCGGGCCGGAACGCTCCGTCGATGAAGTGCTGACCGGGAGGAAGGTCGCCGTCCTGGAGGAGGCTTCCCGTGGCCCGTACCCGGCGCACCGCCGGCTTCTCCGTCGCGCGTGGCAGTTCCCATCGTCGCCTCCATCGTTGTCGTCCTCGCCAGTTGCGCGATCCGGGCGGCCGCGCCGGGGTCGAGCGCGGCGACCGGAGGACGCGGGTCGCCGACGGGGAAGCCCACCGCCGCCAGGCCGGCCTTGACCGCCGCGATGAACGGTTGAGCCATGATCGCGTCGATGAGTGGGTAGATCTGAGCCCAGGTCTTCCGGGCGCCCTCGAGGTCGCCCGCGCTGCACCGCGTCGTAGACGGCCACGAGCTCGCTCGGCACGACGTTCGCCGTCCCCGCCATGACGCCCGCGGCGCCCTCGGCCAGGGCCGACAGCAGCAGGCTGTCCCAGCCGACGAACGTCGAGATGACGTCGCCGTGGTTGTGGATCAGCGCGGCCGACTGGGCCATGTCGATCGTCGTGTTCTTGATGTAGCGGATGTTCTCGACCTCGCGGGCGAGCGCGCCGACGGTGTCCGGGTGGAGGTCGACCCCCGTCGCCATCGGCAGGTTGTAGAGCATCACCGGGATGTCGACGGACCCGGCGACGGCGCGCAGGTAGGTCAGCGTCTCCTCGACCGACAGCGCCTCGTAGTAGGGCGCCACCGGCATGATCACGTCGGCGCCGGCCGACTGCGCGTGCCGGGAGAGCCGGATCGCCTCGGCGGTGCTCGTGGCGCCGGTCTGCGCGATCACCGGCACGCGGCGCGCGGCCTGGTCGACGACGGTCTCGACGACCAGGCGGCGCTCGTCGCTGCTCAGCGCGGTGAACTCGCCGGTGGAGCCGCACGCCACGACCCCGTGCACCCCTCCGTCGATCGACCGGTCCACCAGGGCCCGCAGGCGCGCCTCGTCGACGCTGCCGTCCGCGGCGAAGGGGGTGGCGAGCGCGGTCAGGACCCCGCGGAGCTGCACTGTCATCTGTCTTCTCCTTGTAGAGAATGTCAGCCGGCGGCCAGCGGGAGGCCGCGGACCGTGCGTTGCTGGCGCTCGGTGGCGAGCAGGCTCGCGGCCTCCTGCGCGGCCGAGAAGCCGGTCGAGATCGCGGTCTCGGTGTAGAGCGTCCCGAGGTAGTCGCCGGCCAGGAAGACGCGGCTGCCCCGCCGCGTCAGGGTCGGCTGGAGCGCACCGCGCCCCGGGAAGCAGTAGGGCGCACCGGTCTCCCAGCGCTGGACCTGCGCCTCGACGACCGAGCCGCCGAAGCCGCTGCCGAGGACCTGGTTCAGGTCGTCGGTGTAGATGCGCAGGATCTCCTCGTCGCTCTTCGGCAGCAGCGTGCGCGCCAGGCCGGCCGGGGAGAACGTCATGATGCTGCTGCCCGGCTGCCGCGTCGACTCGCTGCCCCGGACGAGGCTGGCCTGGTTCAGCACGATGTTGAACGACCGCTTCGGCGTGGCGATGCCGTACGCGGCGTCCCACGGCTGCGGGGTGGACTCGTCGGTGAGGAACGCGGCGCTCACGTACGGGCCGTAGAGCACCTTGCCCAGGGCGTCGCGGATGTCCTGCGGGAGGTCGACGGCGACCCGGTGGCTCACCGTGGCCGGGGTGGCCAGGACGACGCAGCGCCCCTCGACCTCCTGGTCCACGCCGTCCTGCCGGTACCGGACGACGACGGAGCGCTTCGTGTGCACGATCTCGACGACCTCGGCGTCGAGCTGCACGCGGTCGCCCAGCGCCGTGGCGATGCCCTGCGTCAGCGTGGACGGGCCACCGACGATGCTCCGGTTCAGGCCCTGGCCGATGTTCCACACGAGGCTGAAGTAGCCGATCCCGGCACCGGCCGAGATCTCGTGCGGGTCCGCGGCGGAGCGGGTGACCGTCGGGTAGAACAGCGCCTCCGCGTCCTCGGGCAGGTCGCCGACGAAGTCGTGGAAGCTGCGGTCGTTCTCGAAGTCGTAGATCCGCTGCTGGCGCACGGCCGGGTCCTCGCCGGGGCGCTGCCGCACGATGCGTCGCGTACCGCAGGACCTGGCCGCTCACCTTGATGCCGGCCTTGACGAGCGCGACGCGCGACGACAGCGACATCGGGATGCGGAACGGGTAGGTCTGGACCGGTCCCTTGATCAGGAGCTTGCCGTTCATCGACAGGCCCGCCAGCGAGCCGGGCACCTGCGCCGCGGTGATGCCCGCCTCGGACAGGAGGGCGTCGGTGGACGATCCCGGGCCGGCGAACACGTGCCCGCCCCAGTTCAGCCAGTACCGGCCGCGTCGCTCCGACCGGATGCGGCCGCCCACCCGGCTGCCGGACTCCAGGAGCACCGTGTCCCAGTGCCGCAGCCTCCATCCGGCGGCCAGGCCGGCGAGGCCGCCGCCGACGATGACGACGTCCTTCATGCAGTAGGTCCCTTCAGCGGAATTTCGACGCGGAGCGAGCGGTGCGGACGATGAGTCGCAGAGAAGCCTTGACGAAGCGGTCGACCGCGACAAGCACGTTCGAGGGCGCAGGCTCTGGCATCTAGCTGATATACCTGAGCAATGTAGGAGCTGGATGCAGGGGTGTCAACGGTCATGAGCAGCCTCGCCTGCGACATCCAGGGGCGGGTCGCCGACACCCAGGTCGCCCTGACGCACCGTTCTGCGACACTGCGGTAGCGGTGATCGACCGCTGGACCGGCTGTGGAGGCGTGGACGGTGGACGACCAGGGCGACCAGCACACCTGCGGGCGGGGCATCGCGGCGAGCGCGGTCGTGCCGTCCGCGCTCGCGGAAGTGGCGGCCGGGCTGGCGCAGAACCTCGAGGTCCACACCCGCGCCCTCGACCCCGACGATCCCGCTGCAGGACAGGAGCGGGGCGCATACGAGCGCATCGCCCGCAGCCTGCGGAGCGCGGCCACCGACCTGCAGGCCGCCGCGGCGGAGATGGACGCAGCGGTCGACCTGCCGATGGGCGCCCACGACATGGCCGCCATGGCGACGACCGACGTGCTCGACGCCTTTGAGCGCCACGTCGCGGCCGAGGAGGACCTGTTCCGGTTGCTGGAGCCGGCGTGCGCCCGCATGGTACCCGGCGGCGACCGGGCGTCGAGACTCGCCGACCGGGTCTCCGCTGGTCAGTCGGGGACGGGGCTCCAGATGTCGCCGACGGTCAGACCTGTCGGGAACGGGTCGTCGGGCTGCAGGACGTGCTGCACGTAGCCGGTGATCCAGGCCCGGCCCTGGATCGAGGGCACGACGGCATCGTGGCCGCCGACGGTGGTGCGTTCGTGCAACATGCCGCGGAACGTCGTGCCGAGCACGCCCTGGTGGACGAACGGGACGCGGAGCCCGAGCTCGCCGCGGGCGTGCAGGGCGGCCATCCGGGCCGAGGTGCCGGTGCCGCCGGGCGAGCGGTCCAGGGTTCCCGTCCACGACGTCGGGTCGTCGAGGGTGATCCGGCCGGACGGCAGGACGACGCTGTTGCGGCCCGAGACGTCGGGGGAGTCGGCGGGGCCGTGCAGCATGGCCAGGCCGATCTCGGTGACGTCCGGCTGCTCGGGGTGTGCGACCGGTACCTGCTCGCGGGCCGCCGCGAGGAGAGCCGTGCCGGCTCGGGCGATCGCCGGGGCGTGCTCGGGACCGAGTGCCACGCCCATGTCGGCGGCGCGCGCCTGCACGTAGAACTGGCCGCCGAAGGCGATGTCCGCGGCGATCGTCCCGTACTCCGGCACGACGATCTTCCGGTCCAGGGCCAGGGCGAACGACGGCACGTTGCGCACCCGGACCCACCGCACGCGGCCGCCCTCGACCCGCGCGGTCGCCTCCACCGGACCGACGGCGGTGTCGACCCGGACGACGGTCTCCGGCTCGGTCGCGGGCAGGCTGCCGGTCTCCAGCAGCGCGGTGACGGTGCACATCGTGTTGGCGCCCGACATCGGCCGGAAGCCGCCCTGCTCGAGGATGATGATGCCGACGTCGGCGATGGGGTCCAGGGGCGGCAGCACGAGCACCCCGCACATCGAGGGGTGCCCGCGGGGCTCACGCAGCACCAGGCGACGCAGCCAGTCGAGCTCCGTCTCGCACCAGCGCATCCGCTCGGACCAGGTCGTGCCCCGGACGAGGAGGTGGGCGCCGAGCAGGACCCGCCCGACCTCGCCCTCGGCGTGCACGTCGATCGACGTGATCGTTCGTGTCCCGGTGAACGGCGTGTGCCACTGCGGCGCTCCTAATATATCAATTACATGTGAAGCTAGGGTGTCGTTTGGTCGGGAGTCAAGCAAGGGGCGATCCGAATGACCGCATGCCATGACCCGGTTCGACCGTCGGCTCCGCGACGCCCTGCGCCGCGAGGCACGCGACATGCTGCGTGGCGGGCCTCCGACTGCTCAGTTGCTGCGACCCGTCGGGCCGGACCTGCTGTCGGACGAATGGGTGCTCCAGGTCCTCGACTTCTGCATGCAGGTCGGAGAGGTGCTCCTGTCCAGTGGCGAGGCCGCCGCGGACACGTCGGCGACCATGACGCGCCTGGCCGACGCCTGCGGCCTGGCCACGGTCGACGTCGACATCACGTTCACCTCGATCACGATGTGCTGTCATCGGGGAAGGACCGCCGCGCCCGTGACGTCGATGCGGCTCGTGCGCTACCGCACCACGGACCTGACCCGACTGGCGCTGGTCACTCGCATCGTCGATCAGGTCGTGCGCGGCGGATGGACCTGCCAGGCTGCCGCCGCCGCGCTGGTCGAGGCGGTCGGTGCTCCGCATCCCTACCCGCGCTGGGTGGCCACCGCCGGCTGGGCCGGGCTGGCCGCTGCGGTGGCGTTGCTGCTCGGCGGAGGCGCCGGTGATCTGGCTGACCGCCTTCGTGGTCACCGCGCTTGATCGACCGCGTCGGTCGGCTACTCGGCCGCTGGGGGGTCGCGCCGTTCTTCCTGCAGATGGTCGGGGGCATGGTGGCCACCGTCTCCACGCTCGGGCTGTTCGCGGTCGGTGTGCTGCCGCCGGGAACCGAGCCGTCGCTGGTGATCGCGGCGAGCATCACCGTGCTGCTGTCGGGACTGTCGGTGATGGGCGCCGTGCAGGACGCGATCTCCGGTCATGTCGTCACGGCAGCGGGCCGCGCCGCGGAGATCGCGTTGCTGTCCGCGGGGCTGCTCGCCGGCGTCATCCTCGGGCTGAAGATGGGCGCCGAGTTCGGCCTCACCCTTGATCCGGCCGAACCGGTGGCCGCCGACGTCACCCGGTTCGGGATCTCGACGTTCGCGGCGGCCGCCGCGGCCGCGATGTTCGGGCTCGCCTGCTACGCGCCGCTGCGCTCGCTGACCGCGGCCGCGCTGGCGGGTGGCATCGGCTGGGCCGCGTACGGCGCGCTCACCTCGTTCGCACACTTCGGTCCGGTCGTGGCCACCGGTCTGGCCGCGGTCGTCATCGGACTCGCGAGCGAACTGTTCGGCCGCGGTACGACGATCCACCGGCACGTGATCATCCTGTCCGGGATCATCCCGCTGCTGCCCGGGCTCACCGCGTACCGCGGCTTCTACCAGCTGGCCTCCGCGCAGCCGCAGGACGTGGTGGACGGCCTGGTCACCATCACGCTCGCGCTGGCCATCGGCCTCGCCCTCGCCGCCGGTGTGACGCTCGGCCAGTTCATCGCCCGGCCCCGCGGTGGCGCCCGTCGAGCCTCGTGAGGACATGGCCGGTCGGTGGGACCGCGGGGGGCAGATCGACCGGTTGGCCCACCGGGCTGGCAGGTAGGACATCGCCGGCAAGCCCGATGTCGGCTCTGCTGTCGGCTCTGCCCTTTCGGGCGCCCGAGACTGCCCGGACGCTCCTGGGCCGGGGACACGGGTGATCGTAGAGTTCGCTCCATGGCGGCATCCGCTCGTCAGCATCAGGAACCGGTGCCGGCCCGGCCGCAGCCGCCTGCCCGGCCGGCCGCGTCCCATCGCGCACCGGAGGGGATGCTGGCGATGCAGCGGCTCGCCGGGAACCAAGCCGTGGTCGCCGCGTTGGGCGCGCCCGGCGCAGGCTCAGTCGAGCTGCTGGTGCCCGCGCGACAGCACCGGGGCGCCGCGATGCTGGACGCCTCCGATGTGCGGGCGCGGATGCCGAAGTTCTCCGACCTCAAGGCCGCCCTGACGGACAAGAAGCTGCGCATCCCCGAGGCCGTCATCAAGAACGCCGTCACTCAGCTCCTGGAGCGCATGGCCAAGGAGAAGCGCCTCAAGAGCAAGGACTCGGTCGCCACGATCGTCGCCAAGATCTTCCCCGGGCCAGGGAAGGTCAGCGAGGCGGAGTTCAACAAGGCGTTGGACCCGGCCGACCGGACACAGATCTATCAGACCGTCCTCGACGCCCACACCACGGTCAAGAAGGCCGATCAGGCGAAGCTGAAGTCGCTGATGAAGGACGCCGGCGACCTGATGCTCAAGGCCGAGGGGGACGCCGCCGGGCTGAAGGCCGTGTTCGGTTCGCAGGACGCGGTGGCCAAGGCGCGCTACGCGAGCGGGCGCTCCGCCCTCGCCGTCGCAGCAGGCAACCTCGACAAGCACGTCACCACCGACTACAACCTCGACGACCCGGAGACGTTCCTGGGTGGTTGGGCCCAGCACTCCACGCAGCTCATGCACCTGCTGGTCGGCGTCGTGCAGGGAGTGGACCCCAAGGAGAGCCAGTCCACGCTCGTCCACGAGGCGTCCCACCTGGGCCACGGATCGGTCGACGACCTCGGCTACTACGGAACCGCGGCGTTCGAGGCCATGAGCGAGGCCGACAAGGTCAACAACGCGGCGCACTACGAGGAGCTGCCGCGTCGGTTGCTGGGCATCAGCTCCTTTCCCGGCCACACCTTCACCCCTGGGATCGCGAAGGGCGGCGGCGCCGTCACCCGCCTGGACATCGTGCGCAAGATCGCGAGCGACCACCTGCAACACGCGTGGGACGCGGGATCCGACGCACACATGTGGCTGCGCGGCGTCCGCAAGGAATGGCTGACCAAGAAGAACACCGCCCCGTTCACCGCCGAGAAGCCGCTGATCCTCGAGCTGTCCAAGCTGAGCGACATGACCGTCCACCACCAGGCCGCCGCACACGCGCGGGTGACGTCGCTGGACATCACGATCATCGAGAGCGTCGTCCGGGCCATGGGCATCATCGGCAACCTGGTCGGCTCGGAGCCCCTGCCGGGTGGCCCGCTCTCGGACAAGGGCGCCGCTGAGGTCATGGTGGCGGAGTCGATCAAGAAGTACGGCCAGCTGTTGAAGGACCCGGCGCGGGACAAGGCGCTGGTGGACTGGCTCGCGGCGCACTTCCGGAAGCTCCCCGGTCCGCCGTGAGCGGCGACGTGGACTTCGGCGGCACCCGCCTCCCGCCGGACGCCGAGGTCGTCGAGCTGGTGAACGTCTCGCCCGCCGACCTGGAACCCCTGCGGGAGTTGCCCCGGCTGCGTGAGCTGCGGCTGCGGCACACCAACCCGCACCGGACGCCGGGCGGGCTGCCGCTCGACCTCGACCCGTTGTCCGAGGCCGCCGCGCTCGAGGTGCTGGTCCTGCCCGGCCGCCCCGTGCACGACCTGTCGCCGCTGCGCGGCCTGGTCGCGCTCCGCGAGCTCGACGTCAGCGGGACCCCGGTCGACGACCTTGCTCCCCTGGAGCACTCGACGGGGCTGCAGGTACTGCGGCTGCGCGCCACACGCGTCCGCGGTCTCGAACCGATCCGCGGGCTGACCGGGCTCCGCGTCCTCGACGTCGCGCACACCCCGGTCGCCGACCTCGAGCCGATCTCGACGCTCACCGGGCTGACCGAGCTCCACCTGGCCGGCAGTGCGGTGACGGATCTCGCCCCGCTCGCGGGGCTCACCCGCCTCACGGAGCTGTCGGTGGACGGACTGCCGATCACGTCGCTGGCGGGCCTGACCGGCCTGCCGTGGTTCGCCGCCGCCCGGCGGGTCGACCTCGGCGGCACCGGCCTCGAGTCGGCCGCCGGGATCGAACGGGCGACGGGCGCGACCGAGCTGTTCCTCTACAACACGAGAATCCGCGATGTCGCCCCGCTGGCCGGGCTGCGCGGGCTTCGTGTGCTCCGGCTCGACAACACCCCCGTCGACGACGTCGGACCGCTCGCCGCGCTGACCGAGCTGCGCGAGATCGGCCTCGCCGGCACGCCTGTCACCGACCTGTCGGCGCTGCACGGCCTGCCCGAGCTCGCCGAGGTCGACCTCGACGACACCGCGGTCGACGCGGCCCAGCTCGCCGGGCTGCGGGCGGCCCGGCCCGGCGTCCGGGTGCTCGGCCGGCCCTGATCGCCTCAGCGCGCTCCTGGACCGACGTCAGGCTGATGATCTAGTAGGGCCGGTCTCCGCTCGCATGCAGGCCGTCCGCTGAGACGACCATGTCGGTGCCGCTCTCGGCCGTGCTGAGCCGCCCGTTCGCGCTGTCGAACGTCAGAAGACCGAAACCAGCCTCGAAGGCGTTCGACGAGGCCGGGTCGGGGTCGTGGAACACGAACTTCTCGCCGTTCGCCTTGAACTGCCGCACGGCTGTCGCCGTGGCCTGGCCGGAGACGCCGTCGGCGCCAGCCTTGCCCAGGTCGAACCTGAGGTCGATCAGCGCCCGCTGAGTCTTCCTGACCGGCTCCCCGCGGGCCCCGACCCCCAGCCGCGCACCCCCATCGGACCGCTCCGACATCGCGCCGGACCCGTGAGTCACCGGGCGGTACGAGATCGGAGGGTATCGACGCGGAAGGTGCACGTCGATGCCGGCACGGGATGGGGCAATGATGCGCGGCGGGAACAGTACGCCAGATCAGGAGGGTGACCTTGGGTACCGAGATCGAGACCGGAACGCTCGGTGGTCGCCTGGGCTACCTGCGGTTCGGCAGCGGCCCACGCACCCTCGTCGTGCTGCCGGGACTCATCCTCGACAACGAGGCACCGAGTGGCCTGGCCGCCCGCGCCTACGTCTACGGCTTCCGGGCGCTCACGGCCAATCACACGGTGCACGTCGTCCGGCGTCCGCGCGGCCTTCCGGCGGGGACGAGCATCGCCGATCTGGCTGCCGCGTACGCGGAGGTGTTGCGCGCCGAACTCGGTCGCGCGGACGTCGTCGGGCTGTCGACCGGCGGCCTGATCGCGCAGGAGCTCGCCCTTGGCCATCCTGAGACCGTCGACCGGCTCGCGTTGGTGGTGTCGGGGAGCCGGATGGCCGAACCCGGCCGGCGGCTGTGCGCGGAGTGGTTGCAGCTGGCCGAGGCACGCGACTGGCGCGGTGTCCGGGCGGCACTCGCCGCAGCGGCCGTCGACGGGCGGGTGGCCCGCCGGCTCGTCCGGACGCTCGTGCGGCGCTCCGGTAGCCCCGACGGCCCGAACGCCGACGACTTCGTCATCACCACCCAGGCCGCGCTGGCCCACGACACGACCGACCGCCTGGCCGGCCTGTCCGGACCGGCGTTGCTCGTGGGAGGCGTCGACGACCCGTTCTTTCCCGAGCCGGTGCTGCGCGCCACCGCCGGCACACGGATGCAGCTTCGACTCCTCCCCGGCGGACACGGAGTTCCCAAGCGCCACGCGGGCCGCCTGCAGACCGAGCTCTCCGCGTTCTTCACCGCTTGACGCGGTGAGCCGGTTGTCGCGAGGTCGACGGACGACAGGGGTCGGCCTTTCCGGCACCATGGCTGCCGTGACCCTCGCGGCGCGGCGCGGTCCGGTCGAGCGGACCCTCGGCATCCTGGAGTTGGTCGCCGAACGCGGCGGCGCGAGCGCTCGTGAGCTGTCCGCGGCGCTCGGCCTGCCGCTGCCGACCGTCTACCGGCTGGCCAAGGAACTGGTCGACGCCGACTACCTCGTACACATCCGCAGCGAGAGCCGCTACGAGCTGGGGTACAAGCTGCACCGGCTCGGGTTGTCGCTGCACCGGCAGGTCGGGCTCTCCCGGGTGCTGACCGACGAGATCGGCCGTCTGCACGAGTCGACCGGGTTCGCGGCGTACCTTTCCATCCTGCGGGGCGCCGAGCTCGTGATCGTGCACGTCGTCGACTCGCCGGGCTGCCCGCGCCTGCAGCCGATGCGCTTCGGCTTCCACGAGGCCCCGCACGCCACCGCCTTCGGCAAGATCCTGCTGGCCGACCTGACCACCGAGGAACGCGACACCTACCTCGCCCGGCACGGATTGCGGGCCCTGACCGCGAACACGATCACCGAACGGCCGACCCTCGACGAGCACCTCGACGCCATCGCCCGCAGCGGCCTCGCGTGGGAGCGCGAGGAGTTCCTCGCCGGCTGGGGCTGCGCAGCCGTGCCGGTGCGCGGCGGTGACTCCGCCCTCCTCGGTGCCGTCGCGGTGTCCGCGCAGCCGCAGCGCTTCGTCGGCTGCGAAGACCGGCTCGGCGGCCCGGCTCCGCCAGGTGGCGTCGCGGGTGGGGGCCGGCCTGCGCGGGGCGGGTGTCGCGGTCGGCTGATCGCCTCATCGGGTAGTTAGGGAAGGCTCGCCTCTCATCTGATGAGAACGACGGTGTCGTCCGCGCGAGCCGGGGTGACAGCCTGTGGCGCACGTCGCACCCGGCCGGCTGCCGGGTCGAACGGCGAGCGGTCCGTGTGAGCGTGAGGAGAGCAACGATGCCCGAATCCGACACTGCAACATCGGCCGGGGCTGAGCAGTCGCCCCAGGAACCCGAGGAACTCCAGCGGGACACCGCGGACGGCGACGGCAGCCCGGCTGCCGGTCTGACCGAGCGGCAGCAGCGGACTCTGCTGCGCCTGCTGCGGGTCGCCTACCCGCACCCGAGCTTCCCGGACGACCCGTACGAGCGGACGGCCAAGGCGGTGCAGGACGCCGACGGCGCGGCCGACGTGCTCGCCGACGGGCTCGACGACCTGGACGAGCAGGCCGGCGGCGACTTCGCCGGGCTCTCCGACGCCGACGCCACCAAGATCGTCGAGCAGGTCGCGGACGGCGCGTTCTTCAAGCTGGTGCACAGCACGACCGTCGTGGCGCTCTACGACGACCACGAGGTGTGGGAGCTGCTCGGCTACGAGGGCCCCTCGTTCGACAAGGGCGGCTACCTCGACCGCGGCTTCGACGACCTCGACTGGCTGCCCGACCCGCGCGTCGAGGAGTACGACGGCGAGCCGCGGGTCGAGCTGGTGACGACTGCGATGACCGTGACCGAGCGGGACAGCGACACTGATGGCCACCATCGACCACAAGGATCCGGTCGTCGTCATCATCGGCTCCGGAGCCGGCGGCGGCACGGTCGCCCACGAGCTGACCACGCAGGGCGTCAAGTGCGTCGTGCTCGAGGCCGGCCCGTACCTGACCCGCGACGACTAGGTGAACGACGAGTGGGCGGCGTTCGGCCAGATGGCCTGGCTGGACATGCGGACGACCAGCGGGTCGTGGCGGGTGCGCAGCGACTTCCCGAACCTGCCCGCCTGGATCGTCAAGGCGGTCGGCGGCTCGACCACCCACTGGTCCGGCGCCACCCCGCGGTTCATGGCGCACGAGTTCAAGGCCCGCACCGACTACGGCGACATCGACGGCGCCAGCCTGCTGGACTGGCCGATCGACGCTGGACGAGCTCGCGCCCTACTACGACAGGGCCGAGAAGGCGATCGGGTCGACGCCACCGCCACGGCCGTCCCGCCGCTGCCGGCCAACAACAACTACAAGGTGTTCGCCAACGGTGCCGAGCGGGTCGGCTACCAGTACTACGCGACCGGGCCGTACGCGACGAACGCCGAGCCGTACGACGGGCGGCCGGCCTCGCATCCAGGACGGCTTCAACTTCCAGGGCGACAAGAACGGCGTCGAAGTGGTCGACCGCTCGTCCGCGAGATCCCGCGGGCCCTGGAGACCGGCAACCTCGACCTCCGGCCGGAGTGCCAGGCCGTCCAGATCACCCACGACGACAGCGGCAAGGTCGACGCGGTCGAGTACCTCGACGCGGCGCGGCAACCTGCACAAGCAGGCCGCCCGGGTGGTGTGCGTGGCCGGCAACTCGATCGAGTCGCCGCGGCTGCTGCTGATGAGCGCGAGCTCGCTGCACCCCGACGGACTGGCCAACTCGTCCGGCCAGGTCGGCCGCAACTACATGCGGCACCTGACCGGCTCGGCGTACGCGAACTTCGAGCAGCCGGTGCGGATGTACCGGGGCGAGACGATGGCCGGGATCATCGCCGACGAGGCCAAGCACGACACCGTCGCGCGGCTTCGCCGGCGGGTACTACCTGGAGACCCTCTCGCTCGGGCCGGCCTTCCTGGCCAGCTTCGTCGAGCCGGGGGAGTGGGGCCGCGTCGTTCACCGAGAAGATGGACGCCTACGAGCACATCGCCGGCATGTGGATCGTCGGCGAGGACATGCCGCAGGAGTCGAACCGGATCACGCTGAACAACGACGTGCAGGACCAGCACGGCCTGCCGGTGCCGAACGTGCACTTCGACGACCACCCGAACGACGTCGCCATGCGCGAGCACGGATACGCGCGGGCGGACCTGCTCTACGAGGCGGTCGGGGCGCTGAGCGTGCACCACACGCCGCCGTACCCGTCGACGCACAACCTCGGCACCTGCCGGATGAGCGAGCGGCCCGAGGACGGCGTCGTCGACCGGTGGGGCAAGGCGCACGACGTGCCGAACCTGTTCGTCAGCGACGGCTCGGTGATGACGACCGGTGCGGCGGCCAACCCGACGCTGACGATCGTCGCGCTGGCGATGCGGCAGGCCGACCACATCCTGCAGGAGATGAACGCCGGCAACCTGTGAACGGGTGAGAACACCGGTCGGGCCGGTCGGGAGGCCGGCCCGACCGGATGGACGCGGCATCAGGGCAAGCAGCCGAGCGAGCGCGGACTTCAGGTATCACCGCATCCGGAGAAGGACTCCTCCACGCAGGCAGTGACTTGCGACCCGGTTCGGAGGAGATCGTGGGGAAGAACATCTTTCTGTCGTACACCCGTGACGATCACTCGGCCGCCCTTGAGCTCAAGAGCCCCGGGGCTCAGTCAGGCCGAATGTCGTGGTTCGAGCGGACAGATCGCCCGGGTCGTACTCCTCTTGACCTCCACCAGCCTGTCGAAGTCGCTGCCGTAGGAGGCCCGGATGCGCGCGTCGTCCTCGTCGGCCGACTGGAAGTTGATGTACGTCCGACCCGTCGCGGAACGGTCGGATCCGGGCCGAAGCCGTCGCGAACCGACTGCCGACATGCATCGGTGTTCGGCTCGTCGGGCTTCGACTGCCGTTCACCCGGTCACGCAACTGGGCATCGCGTCATCGCCCACGCGCCGTCGCTCCTCGACCGCTCGTCGAGCGCGCCTCCGAGGTGGAGGAAGCCGACCTGCGCCTCCAGATCGGGCAGTCCGCGAAGATGTCACGCACCGTCGCGAGCAGGTCGTCGCTGAGCTGGACGCGTCCGGTCTTCGAGTAGTAGTGGGCGCCCTTCGGCTCTCTCCTCGTCGAGAAACGACTGATCGCCGCGTGTACGGCCGACTCCTGGAGCAGGTTCACGACGGTCGGCGTGCAGCTCGCGGATGGGCGCGAGACCTCGTCGGCTCGTGCACGATCGCCGCTTAGCAGACGACCATCGTGAGCACTTGAGGCTGTGGAACTGGGCGCGGACGAAGGCAGCGGCGGAGCGTGGAGCAGGACGAGCCGACGGCGAGCTCCCGAGGGGCATCCCTGGTGATCCGTGCGGTACGTGTCCAGGATCGTCGTCCGCACGGTCGAAGCCACGACCAGGCCGCCGTAGACCATCGGGCCGACCTCGTGTAACCGGACTGTGAACCGCGTGACGACGCCGAGTTCCCGCGACCGCCGTGGAGAGCCCAGAGAGGTCGTGTTCTCGTCGCGACTGGCTGTCCTGACGCGACCGTCAGCGGTGGACGATCTCGACCTCCTCGAGATTGTCGACCGTCCAGCCGAAATCGACGCGTGAGGTAGCCGAGGCCGTCGCCAGGGTCAGGCCGGTGACACCGACCGTCCGAGACGAAGCCCAGCGGCGTCGCCAGGCCGTGCGCGCGGCGATCGCCCGGTCGACGTCCTGGAGCAGGCAACCGGGCCCGACCCGCGCCAGCCGTGCCTTGGATCGACGAACACATCACGCATGCGCGACATGTCGAGCGTGAGGCCGGATCGGCGATCGCCGTGCCCGCGATGTTGTGCCCGGTGCCCTTGACGCTGAGCAGCACCGCCGCGAGCGCGCGAAGTCGACGGTCGTGGCGACATCCGCCGGCAGACGCCGGGCCGCACACGACTGGAAGGTCGCTTTGTGACCATCCCGTTCCAGGTAGACCGCTTCGTCCGAGCTCTGGTCGCCGGCGCCCAGGACATCGCCGTCGAGGCGCGCCGAGAGGTCCTCGAGCTTGGTCCCACGTGAGGCAGACGGTCCCGCCGTCGAGCCCGGCGGCCTCGAGCCCGGCGGGCGCTTCTTCGCGATGCGGCGGTCATGAAGTCCCTCCCGGAGGCGTTCGCGCTGCTGTCTCGACGCTAGGAAGTCGTGCCTCGGGCGCTCCGCGAACGGCCAATCGGTCGCGCTCGCGAATGGGTAATTCTGCGAACTCAGCGCTAGACGAGATCGTGCTGGTACGCGTAGGCCGTGGCTGCGGCCGCGTGGGGGAGCCCGAGCTTCGCGAAGATGTTGCTCACGTGGCGCGCGACGGTCTTCTCGCCGATGACGAGCTCGGACGCGATAGCTCGGTCGCGTCCTCCCGGACGCGACGAGTGTGAGCACCTGTAGCTCACGCGGGTCAACCCGGGCTCCGTCCCCCCGTCCGTCGCACCCATGAGAGCGTCGATGCGCCGGCAGGTCGGACGCCGCCCCCGAGCCCGGCAAAGGCCTCGCGCGCCGCCGAAGCCCGAGGCTTCCCGAATCGTCGTCGCCGACCGCACGGCACGCGACGCTGATCAGCTCACGGGTGCGCGCAGCCCGTACGGCGCGTCGAGCCGCTGGCCACGCTGCAAAGGAAGAGCGCAGCGAGGCGAAGAGCCGCTGCGAGTCCCCGTGCGCAGCTCGACGGTCCCCGCGCTGGGCCGCGACCGCACGGAGCAGGTCGCTCTCGAGCCGCTCGGCGAGCCGCTCGAGCTTCCGCGACACGCGCTCCGAGCTCCTGGTCCTCGCCCGCCCGTAGGTAAGATCCTCGACGTGGGCAGCGTGAGGCTCGACGCCCGGAACGGGTCCTCGGCCCGCCAGCACGCGGCGGAGTGCCGCCGCCGCGGCATCGGTCTTGCCGAGGGCGAGGCGTAGCAGTGCCAGGCCCGGCTGGGGCTCGCCGCCATGGCGACTGGCCCTCCCGGTACGCCTTCTCGGCCGCGGCCGACTCCCCGCGCAAGCGATGGAAACCGCCCTGCCGGTAAACGCCTGCGCCGCTGCCGCGCGGTCGAGGCTGGGCGCCAGACGAACGCCGGCAACGACGCGCCTCGTCGAGCGCGTCGCGCCAATCAGCCCGTGGCAGCCGGAGGACTCGGCGCGCGATGGACGAGGCAAGCGCCCGGTGAACGCGACGAGGCGGGCTGTCGCTGGCACGAGTCGGTCAGTGTGATCGCTCCGCGACTGGGCCCGCCGGACGTCGTAGACCTCCTGGCAGGTGAGGATCACGGTGCAGTAGACGACCCGGTGACGATCGGCGAGAGCTCACGCGTAGTGACCGCCACGATGGCCTCGTCGAGCAGGGCAAGGCCCTCCCCGACCCGCCCCGCCTTGATCAGCATCTGCCCCTGCGTGAGGATGGAGAGGGCAAACCCGTCAGCGTCGTGGAAGCGTCGGCGATGGCAGCCGCCTCCTCCGAGACCCTGGCGGCGGTCTTCTAGACAACTCCCCGGCGGCCTCGCGCTGGAAGACGACCGGCATCAGGAGGTATGCCCGCTCGACGGTGTCGCGCTCGAGCCCGCGAGAAGCTGTTGTCCCGGCCGAGCCGAACCGCCCGCCTGGGCGGACCTCGCCGCGAAAGCGACATAGGTCAGCCCCAGCCAGAACGCGCAGCGGATCGCGCGCTCGGTCGCGCCGGTATCCAGGTGCGCGTTGTGCGCGCGCTCGAGCGCCCGTAGATAGTCGTCGTCCCGGCCGAGCACGTAGGCGGAAACGCCGCCAGCAGCTCGAAGATCGTCGGCCTCGAGCTCGTCGGCGGCGTCAGCGGACGAGAGCGACCCGGTGGGCCTGCGTCGAGGCCCTCCGGGCGAAAGGCCTCGCGCCCCCGCTGGAGGTCGCCGCCAGTCATCGTGGAACCGTAGCGGCGAGTCCTCGCCGAGCGAGCGGCTACACGCGGAGGAACTTGCGGAGCGTCAGCCCAGAGCCAAGCGCGCCGATGCCGAGCCCGACGACGAGCAGGATCAACGACGTCCACATGAACGGCATCGCCTGCACGTCGGCGCTCGTGCGTTCGTCCGGAAGGATCGACGGCATGGCGATCTCGCGTCCGAGGAAGAGCAGGAGAATCGCCGCGAGCGACCCGACGAGGCCGGTCATGACGCCTTCGAGCATGAACGGCCCGCGCACGAACCAGTTCGTCGCGCCGACGAGCTTCATCACCTCGACCTCTCGCCGTCTCGCGAAGATCGAGAGGCGGATCGTGTTGGCGATGTCGATCGTCGAGGCCACGAGCAGCACGATGATCGCGATGAGGAAGACGATCTGGATCCCGCGTGCGAGCGCGAGGATGCGTTGGGAGACCTCTTCGCCCCATGTCACTTTCTCGACAGCGGCGAGTTTCGCGTTCCGGATGTCGAGCGCGATCGTCTCCGTGTTCTCGCCCTTGGTCGGAACGATGTCGAACGACGCGGGCAGCGGGTTCGAAGCGAGGTTCCTGGTCAGCTCGGGCGAGCGCTTCTCCATGATCTTGAGCGCCTCTTCCTTGGTGATGAACGTGACTCCGCCGGCCTTCACCAGCGCGTGCGACTCGAGGAAGCACGTGCGGACGTCGTCGACCTGCTTCGACGTCGCCTCGTCCTTGATGAACGTGTGCACGGCGAGCTCCTTCTTCTTCGAGTCCGACCAGGACACGAGCCAGGTGCCGAGGCCGATGAAGACGCCGAGCAGGAACATGCCGACGAGAACGGTGACGACAGCGGCGAGCGTGGTCGACTTGTTCGCCCCGATCGAGCGCAGAGCCTCCGACGAGAGCAGCTTGAAACGCGTCATTCGGAGCCGTACCCGCCGCGGCGCTCGTCGCGGACGAGCTTGCCGTCCTCGAGCGCGATCACGCGCTTGCGCATCTTGTCGACCATCTCGCGGTCGTGCGTGACCATGAGGATCGTCGTCCCGGTGCGGTTGATCTGGTACAGGAGCTGCATGATCCCGACGGACGTGTCGGGGTCGAGGTTGCCGGTCGGCTCGTCGCAGACGAGCAGCGGCGGGTGGTTGACGAACGCGCGCGCGATCGAGACGCGCTGCTGCTCTCCGCCCGAGAGCTCCTCCGGGCGCGAGCCCATCTTGTGCGCGAGGCCGACCATGTTCAGCACCTCTGGCACCTTCTTGCGGATCTGCGCGCTCGACTCGCCCTGGACGCGGAGCGCGTACCCGATGTTCTCGGAGGCGGTGCGGTTCGGCAGGAGCTTGAAGTCCTGGAACACGCAGCCGACGTTTCGGCGCAGGAGCGGCACCTTCGAGCGCTTGAGCCGGACGAGGTCGCGACCGCCGACGACGATGCGCCCGGCGGTCGGCTCGAGCTCCTTGAGGATGAGACGGATGACCGTCGACTTTCCGGAGCCCGAGGCTCCGACGACGAACACGAACTCGCCCTTCTCGATCGTGAACGAGACCCGGTCGAGCGGCGACGACGCCCGGCTCGTACACCTTGCGGACGTCGTCGAAGACGATCATCGTCGAGCCGCTCTGCTCGGCGTACGTCTCCTCTGGCGTCTCGAGTGGCTGGACTTCGGGTTCGGCGATTGCCGTCATCGGGAGTGTGTGTCTAGAGATTGGCATCCAGTACCGGGCGTAGAGAAGCGACGCAGCGGCCACAGGTCTGCTCCGGCTCGTAGAAGGCGCGGATTCTACCGGACATTCCGGCTGGCCTCCTAGATAACTTTCCCCGCGGCCTTCGCGAGGAGGTAGGCGTGGACGAAGCCGTCGATGCCGCCGTCGAGCACCGATTGCGTGTTCCCGACCTCGACGTCGGTGCGGTGGTCCTTCACGAGCTGATACGGGTGGAGCACGTATGAGCGGATTTGACTCCCGAAGCCGATGTCCTGCGCCGCGCCGCGCTCTTTCGCGAGCTCGGCCTCGCGCTTCTCCTCCTCGAGCTCGGCGAGGCGCGACTTGAGCATGCGGAGCGCGGTCTGCTTGTTCGAGGTCTGCGAGCGCTCGTTCTGGCACTGCACGACGATCCCGTGGGAAGGTGCGTGATCCGCACGGCCGAGTCCGTCTTGTTCACGTGCTGCCCGCCGGCGCCGCTCGAGCGGTACGTGTCGATGCGGAGGTCCGCGTCGTCGATCTCGATCGGTGCGTCGTCGGGCAGCAGCGGCGCGACGACGACCTGCGCGAACGCCGTGTGGCGGCGGTGGGCAGCGTCGAACGGTGACAGTCGCACCAGGCGATGCACGCCACGTTCCGCCTTCAGCGTCCCGTACGCGTTCTCGCCGCGAACCGCCATCGTCGACGACTTGAGCCCGGCTTCCTCGCCCGGGCTCGCCTCGATCATCTCCCAGGCGAAGCCGCGGTCCGAGGCCCAGCGCTGGTACATGCGCAGCAGCATCTCCGTCCAGTCCTGCGCGTCGGTGCCACCCGTCCCCGCGTGGATCTCGAGCAGCGCGTCGCCGGCGTCGTACTGGCCCGTGAAGAGCGCGTCCTCCTCGAGCCGCCCGAGCTCGCTCTCGAGCTGGGCGACGAGCTTCGCGATCTCGTCCGCGTCCTCGCCGAGCTCGAGGAGTTCCCTCGAGTCCTCGTACTCCCTCCGGAGTCGCTCGTAACGCTCGAGCCGTCGGGTCAGGCGCGCGTGCTCGGTCGAGATCCGGGCCGCCTCCGCCTGGTCGTCCCAGAACCCGGGGGCGCCCATCGCAGACTCGAGCTCACCGCGACGACGTTCGAGCCGATCGGGGTCAAAGGTAATCACGGACCCAGGCAAGCTGGGCCCCGATCTCCTCGAGTCGCTCGGAGAGCGGCTTGCCGTCGGTCTCGGCCACGCGGCGATCGTAGCGGCACGGTCGGCGCCGCCCCGGTAGAAAAGCGGCTGTGCGGGGTACTGCCGCGGAGATGGGCGTCCTTCGGAGGTGGGTCCAACGGTGCTACTCGCTCGAGGTCGAGCTCGCGCTCGTCGCAGCGACGATCCTCGTCTGGCATGCCGTCCGGATACCGCTCGAGGGCGGCGTCGGCGTCTCCATCGCCCACGCACGCGATGTGCTCGACCTGGAGCGCGCCCTCGGAGTCGACGTCGAGCTGTGGCTGATCCGGCTCGCGTCCGAGTCCGGCGGCGACGCAGCCCTCCGCTGGCTCTACTCGAACATCCATCTCCCGGTGCTCTTCGGCTTCCTCGCCGCGGCCCGGCTGCTCGCTCCCCTGCGCTATCCGCTGCTGCGGACGACGTTCGTGCTCTCCTTCGTGCCTGCAGCGCTCGTGATCGGGCTCTATCCGCTCGCGCCGCCCCGCTGGCTCCCCGAGCTCGAGGTCGGCCAGGTCCCGTCCCAGTCTGCGCTCGCCGGGACGGCGGAGACGCTCTTCCACAACGAGACCGCCGCTGCCGCGAGCCAGCACTTCGGGTTCGCGATCTTCCTGGCAGCCGCCTCCGTCTGGCTCTTTCCGCGCTCGCGCCTCGCCTGGGCGACGTTCGCCTACCCCGCGCTCCTGTTCGTGGTGATCGTCGGCACCGGCAACCACTACGTCGTCGACTGCGTCATCGGCACGCTCACGTTCGTCCTCGCGGCCGGCGTCGCGAGCCTCGTCCACCGGGGCTCGGTCGCGGAGCGCACCACGACGGTCCTGCCCGGAGCGATGGGCATCGCCTTCGGCTGGGGCCTGATCGTCTGGGGCTTCGTGTCGCTCGACCTCATGTCGCCGCTGAGCTGGCACAACCTCTTCCCCGAAGCGCTCGTCCTCGCGGGCGGCGTGACGGCGGTGCTCGCACCCCGGCTCGGCCCGCGCGAGCCCGTCACCGAGAGCGGCTAGCCGCGCGCCTCCGCGCGGCGTCGCGCGCGAGCAGGCACGCGGCCAGCCACGCAAGCCCGAAGCACCAGCCGGCGAACACGTCGGAGACGTAATGCACGTTCAGCGCGAGCCGGGAGAGCCCCGAGGCCACGGCAAGGACGCCGGCCACGACCCATACGGAGACCCTGGCGCGCGGGGACGCGAGCCGTTCGGTCACCAGGACCGCCACGGCGCCGAACGCGGCCACGCCTCCGCCCGCGTGTCCGCTCGGAAAGGCGAACGACTCGGGAAGCGGGACCGCGGGACCTGCGGTCGGCCGGGGGCGTTCGAAGACCTCCTTGAGCTGGGCGACGGCGAGCTGCGACCCGACGAACGCCGCGACGAGGAATGCCAGATCGAGCCACGAGCGCTCTCGCACGAGCAGCGCTGCGAGCAGGGTTCCGATGATGAGCAGCCCCGTCGTGCCGCCGAGCCACGAGACGGCCAGCACGATCGACTCCAACCAGCCGGGCAGGCCGTCGGCGAGTCTCTCGGCGACTCCGTCGTCGAAGGAGGCGACCGGATCGTGCTCGTATGCGGCCGCCAGAAGCGCGAACCCCGCGAGCGCGCCGAGGAGCGCCCACAGGGCGCGCCGGGACGTCATCGGGTCGCGTGGCCGCCGGGCGCGCTCAGGCGCCGTGGCAGCGCTTGTACTTCTTGCCCGAACCGCACCAGCAGGGGTCGTTCCTGCCGATGTCCTTGTGCTCGTTGACCGCCTGAGGCTGGATACCGAGCGGTGACGGCGCCGGCGCGACCGCCGTCGCAGCTCCGCTCCCAGCAGCCGCGATCGCGTCCGCACCCGCTGCCGTCTCGTGCTCGTAGCGCAGCTCGCCGGCCGGCGCCTGCACCGGCTCGAGCGCGGGCTGCTCGACCTCCACGGCGACGTGGAAGAGCGTGAACACCACGTCGTGCCGGATCGTCTGTCCGAGCTCCTCGAACATCGTGTGCCCCTCACCGCGGTACTCGACGAGCGGGTCCTTCTGCGCGAACGCGCGGAGGTGGACGCCCTCGCGCAGGTAGTCCATCGACTCGAGGTGCTCGCGCCAGCGCGTGTCGACGACCTGGAGGATCACGTACCGCTCGATGTCGCGGAGCAGCTCGGAGCCGAGCTCCTCCTCGCGCTGGGCGTACGTGTCGACGGCGTCGGCGACGAACTCCTCGACGAGCGCCTCGCGGTCGGCGACGCTCACGCCTTCCTCAGCGAGCTCCGCGACCGTGATGTCCGTGCCGTACAGCGACTGCATGTGCGCGATCAGGCCGTCGATGTCCCACTCCTCCGCGAACTCGGCATCGGTGAACTGCTGCACGCCCGCCTCGACCGAGTCCTCGATCCACCGCTTGACCTCCTCGGAGAGGTCGTCGCCCTCGAGCACGCGGCGGCGCTGCTCGTAGATGACCATGCGCTGCGTGTTCATGACGTCGTCGTACTTGAGGACGTTCTTGCGCGAGACGAAGTTCTGCTCCTCGACCTTCTTCTGCGCGTTCTCGATCTGCTTCGAGAGGATCCCGGCCTCCATCGGCTGATCGTCCGGGATCTTGAAGCGGTTCATGATGTTGTGGATCCGGTCGCCGGCGAAGAGCCGGACCAGGTCGTCCTGCCCGGAGAGGTAGAAACGCGTCTCGCCCGGGTCGCCCTGGCGGCCGGAGCGCCCGCGGAGCTGGTTGTCGATGCGGCGTGCCTCGTGGCGCTCGGTTCCGAGCACGTAGAGCCCGCCGAGCTCGCGGACGCCATCGCCGAGCTTGATGTCGACGCCGCGCCCGGCCATGTTCGTCGCGATCGTGACCGCGCCGAGCTGGCCAGCGTCCTTGATGATCTCGCCCTCGCGCTCGTGCTCCTTCGCGTTCAGGACGTTGTGCGTGATCCCCTTGCGGGTCAGCACCTGCGAGAGGTACTCGGACGACTCCACCGCGATCGTGCCGACGAGGATGGGCTGCCCCGTCTCGTGGCGCTCGGCGATGTCGTCGACGACCGCCGCGAACTTCGCGTCGGGGGTCTTGAAGATGAGGTCGTTCTGGTCGAGGCGGGCGATCGCCTCGTTCGTCGGGATCTCGACGACGTGGAGGTCGTAGATCTCGACGAACTCCTTCTCCTCGGTCTTCGCCGTGCCTGTCATCCCGGCGAGCTTCTCGTACAGCCGGAAGTAGTTCTGGAGCGTGATGGTCGCGAGGGTGACGTTCTCCTCGCGAATGCGCACGCCTTCCTTCGCCTCGATGGCCTGGTGCAGGCCCTCGCTCCAGCGGCGGCCTTCCATGATCCGTCCCGTGAACTCGTCGACGATCTTGACCTCGCCGTCCTGGATCACGTAGTCGACATCGCGCTTGTAGAGCGACTGCGCCTTGAGCGCCTGGGTCAGGTGGTTGACGAGGAGGACGTGCCTCGGGTCGTACAGGTTGTCGATGCCGAGCGAGCGCTCGAAGGCCTCGATCGCCGTCTGCGCGGGCGACACCGTCTTGAACTTCTCGTCGTACAGGTAGTCCACGCCCGAGAGCTCGGTCTCGTCCTCGCCCTTCGCGGACTTGCGGGTGGCGGCCCGGCCCTCGAGCGTGCGGGCGACCTTCGCGAACTGGTGGTAGGTGGTGGCAGCGGTCTCCGGCTCGCCTGAGATGATGAGCGGAGTCCGTGCCTCGTCGACGAGGATCGAGTCGACCTCGTCCACGATGGCGAACGCGTGGCTCCGCTGCACGGTCCCCTCGAGCGAGACCGCCATGTTGTCGCGCAGGTAGTCGAAGCCGAACTCGGAGTTCGTCCCGTAGGTGACGTCGCACCCGTAGGCGACGCGGCGCTGGGCGAACGGCATGAGGTTCTGGATGAACCCGACCGTCATCCCGAGCTTCTCGTAGACGGGCTGCGTCCACTCGGCGTCGCGCCGGGCGAGGTAGTCGTTGACGGTGACGAGGTGCACGCCGCGCCCTTCGAGCGCGTTGAGGTACAGCGCCTGCACCGCGACGAACGTCTTGCCCTCGCCGGTCTTCATCTCGGCGATGTCGCCCTCGTGGAGGACGATGCCGCCCATCAGCTGCACCTCGAACAGGCGGACGCCGATCGTGCGCTTGAACGCCTCGCGGACGGCGGCGAAGGCGTCGAAGAGGATGTCCTCGAGCGTCTCGCCGTTCTCGACGCGCGTCTTGAACTCCGCGGTCTTCCCGGCGAGCTCGTCGTCCGAGAGTGCCTCGAACTCGGCCTCGAGTGTCCCGATGTACTCGGCGCTGTCCCGGAGGCGCTTGAGGCGGCGCCCTTCGCCCAGGCGCAGGGCCTTCTCGAAGCGGCCGCCGATGTTCTGCGTTGGCACGGGACTAGGGTACCGGCTCGGGTTGCGGCCCACGACGACCGTATCGAGCCGTCTCACCGTTCACCGGATCCTCACGAGGCCGACACGTTTCCGGACCCGGAGCGATGTTAGCGTCGCGCTCGTGGATCCCGCGGCGATTCGCAAGATCACCGTCTTCGCCGGCTTCGACGAGTCGCAGTGCGGGCTGATCGCGGACGCGTGTACCGAGCTCGAGGTCGAGGAGGGCACGACGCTGACCGAGGAAGGCGAGTTCGGGTATGCGATGTTCGCCGTCGTCGAGGGCACGGCCGACGTCCGGAAGGGCGGACAGAGCATCCGCACGCTCGACACCGGTGACGTGTTCGGCGAGATCGCGGTCTTCTACGGCGGGCAGCGCACGGCCACGGTCGTCGCGACGTCGCCGATGCGCCTCGTCATGCTTTTCAACGGCGAGCTCGCTCGGCTCGACCACGAGGTCCCGGAGGTCGCGAACGTGCTCCGCTCGACCGTCGCCGAGCGGCTCGCGAGCGCGTAGCCGACTCAGAGCGCCTCGATCTCCAGCTCGAAGAGGCGACCCGCGAGTCGCCTCGCGCGCACGACGTGCGCGGGTGCGCGCGCCCGTCCGAGCTCCTCGAGCTGCGGAAGCACCTCGAGCGAGGGGACGCCGTCGACCCTGAGAGAGACTCCGTTCGCCGCGGATACGAGCTCGACTGCGTCTCCGCCCGGATCGTCACGGAGCTCGACGACCTGGATCGAGCACGCGCCGACGGCCCAGAGCTCCGCACGCCTGAAGGCGACGGCACGGTACGGGCCGACGACCATCCCGTCGAGAGCGGCCGCGAGTGGAGTCGCGTCGAACGCGGGCGGTGCCTCCTCGACGACGAGCTGCCCGTCGGGGAGCGACACGAACTCCGCCTCGTCACCCGGCTGACCGGGCGCGGCGACGGTCGCCACGGCATCCCACTCCCGCGCTCGTGCAATGCCCGTGATTCCGGCTTCGAGCCACTGCCGGGCCGGATCGACTGGCATCTAGGCCGCGGCTTCGCCCTCGTCGCCCTCGGGTCCTACGGAGCCCTCGAGCCCGGCCGGCTGCGCGGCTTCCTTGTACCGCGACGCCTGCCGGCGAGGCTCGTGCGTGCGCTTGTCGCGATACCGCTCGATCTGCCGCTCGAGCTTCTCCATCAGCTGGTCGATCGCCGCCTCGTACGACGTCGCCGACTCGTGGGCGACGATCGTCGGCCCCTTCGTGTAGACGACGGCCTCCGCCGAGTGGTCGTCCGAGATGGACGGGTTGTGCTCCTGGGAGAAGGTCACCTCGACGAGCGTGAGGTCGTGCAGCCGCTTGTCGAGCTTCGCGAGCCGCTTCTCCGCATACGCGCGGGTGGAGCTCGGGAGATGACCGTGGTGGGCCTTGACGTGGAGCCGCATAGCCTCTCCTTCCGGTTGCTTCGGGAGACGATGCCCTCGCTCGCAATCTAACGAACCGCCCTCGCGAGCGTCACCACCTCGACACGGGTTGCACCTGCCTTCCGGAGCGCCGCCGCGCACGCGTCCGCGGTGGCTCCGGACGTGTAGACGTCGTCGACCAGGCAGACGAGGCGCGGCGACTTGCCGACGGCAGCGACCGACCCACGGACACTCCGGCGGCGCTCTGCCAGCGCCAGCTCACGCTGGCGCCTCTGCGCGTGGGTCCGGCGCAGGAGGTCGTGCACGGGGAGGTCCCAGCGCGCGCCGAGGGCCTGCGCGAGCCTGCGCGGGCCGATGTCGCCGCGCTGCCACGTCCGTTCGGGGTCGCCCGGGACGTAGGTCAGCGCGCATGCGGCCTCCGGCTTCCGGACGACCTCGCTCACGAGAGCTGCGGCCTCGTCGGCCAGACGCCGGCGCCCGCGCTCCTTCCACTGCCCGCACGAGGCGGCGCGCCCGGTCGTCGTACACGACGGCCGCTCGTGCCCGGGCGAACGCGATCCGCCTTCCCGCACACTCGGCGCACCGCCGGACCGGCCAGGCGCCCGGCGAGCCGCAACGCTCGCAGAGCGGCTCGCACAGGCGCACGAGCGCCGCACGGCAGTCGTCGCAAAGTGGCGTCCCCAGGCGCCCGCACACGGCGCAGCGCTCCGGCAAGAGCACGTCGAGCACGTGCTCCAGTGTCGGCGGCTAGCCGCGACGACTCTGCGAAAAGATCGTGTCGGCTTCCTGGAGGGTCTCCGCGGACCCGATGTCGTACCACTCACCGGGCAGCTGCCAGGTGTAGACCGCCGTCCGCGAGTGCAGCCACTCCGGAAGCCTGCCCGGCTGGTCCGGATTGTTCCCCTCGACGAGGTACTGCCGGACGAGCGGGAGCGCATGGCGCGGGTAGTAGTAGAGCGCGATCCCCGCGAGCGTCGTGCGCGCGTCCTCGGGCTTCTCCTCCATGAAGGTCACACGTCCCTGCTCGTCCGTCTCGACCTGGTTGTACTCCCGCATCAGCGACAGGTCTCCGACGTCGTGGATGGCGAGAACCGGCGCGTCCACCTCCTGCCCGTACGCGCCGAACCCGGAGATGTCCTCGGCGAAGAGGTTGTCGCCGGCCACGACGACGAGGTCGTCGTCGATCCCGAGCTCGTCGAGGACGAACGCGATGTCGCCGATCGCCCCGAGCCGGTCCTCGTTCGAGGTCGTGCCGTCGTTCACGACGCGGACACCCTGCTTGTCCCTCGCCCACTCCTCGAAGTGCGGCGTGAACTTCGCGTTCGTGACGACGATCACCTCGTCCACGCCCATCGCCTCGAGCCGCTCGAGGATGCGGTCGAGCATCGGCCGCCCGCCGACCTCGAGCAGCGCCTTCGGCTTGTCGAGCGTGAGCGGATAGAGCCGCGTCGCGTAGCCCGCCGCGAGGACGAGAGCCTTCATGCGCGGAGCGCCGTTCCGGTCACTCCGTGCCCTCGTCCCAGGAGGCGAGGTACTTCGCCTGCTCCTCCGTCAACACGTCGATCGCGATGCCCATCGTCGCGAGCTTCAGTCGCGCGATCTCGTCGTCGATCTCGCGCGGGACGTCGTAGACCCTCCGCTCGAGGGAGGCGCCGTTCGCCACGACCCACTCGGCCGCGAGAGCCTGGTTCGCGAACGACATATCCATGACCGTGGCCGGATGGCCCTCGGCGGCTGCGAGGTTGATGAGCCGCCCGTCCCCGAGCAGGTACAGGCGGCGACCGTCCGCGAGCGTGAACTCGTCGACGAACTCGCGCGCGGCACGGGTCTCGACGGCGAGGTCGCGCAGCGCCGGGATCTCGATCTCGACGTTGAAGTGGCCGGTGTTCGCGAGGATCGCGCCGTCCTTCATGCGCTCCATATGCGCGCGGGTGATGACGCCCTTGTCCCCGGTCGCGGTGCAGAAGATGTCCCCGATCTCGGCAGCCTTCTCCATCGGCAGGACTTCGAAACCGTCCATCGCGGCCTCGAGCGCCCGGATCGAGTCGACCTCCGTGACGATGACGTGCGCGCCCATACCACGGGCCCTGAGCGCGACACCACGTCCGACCCAGCCGTACCCCGCGACCACGAACCGCCGCCCGGCGAGGAGGACGTTCGTCGCGCGGATGATGCCGTCGATCGTGGACTGACCCGTGCCGTAGCGGTTGTCGAAGAGGTGCTTCGTGCGCGCCTCGTTGACCGCGATCACGGGGAAGCCGAGCTTGCCCTCGCGCTCGAGCGCCTTCAGGCGGATGACGCCGGTCGTCGTCTCCTCCGTGCCGGCGATGACATCGCCGAGCTGCTCGCGCCGGTGCGAGTGGAGCACGCCGATCACGTCGGCGCCGTCGTCCATCGTCAGGTGCGGGCGATGGTCGACCGCGGCCTCGATGTGCCGGTAGTAGGTGTCGTTGTCCTCGCCCTTGATCGCGAACACCGCGATGCCGTGCTCCTCGACGAGTGCCGCGGCGACGTCGTCCTGCGTGGACAGGGGATTGGACGCGCACAGGACGACGTCGGCGCCACCCGCCTTGAGCGTGCGGGCGAGGTTCGCCGTCTCTGTCGTCACGTGCAGGCAGGCCGAGATGCGGTGCCCGGCAAGCGGCTGCTCGCGCTCGAACCGCTCGCGGATCGCCTGGAGCACCGGCATCTGCCGGTCGGCCCACTCGATGCGGCGCATGCCTTCGGGGGCGAGCGCCAGGTCCTTCACGTCATGTCGCGTCGTCGTCGCCATGGATCCTCTCTCGTCGTCGGTGTCGGGTTCTCGGAAATCAGGCGGCCTCGAGCGCCGCGAGCAACCGCTCGTGCTTTCGCTGCTCCCACTCGACCCAGGCCGGCTCGCGTCCTCCGTCGCTGTTGCTCCCTGCGAGCCAGGTCTCGACGGCGGCTCGCAGCTCCTGCTCGCGGCGGAGGCGCACGACGAAGGCGAGCTCGCTCAGCTCGACGTCGAACCCTTGTCGGAGATCCGCGAGCGTTCGCAGCTGGTTCAGCTCGAGCACGCCGTAGCGGCGGTAGCCGGCCTCGCTGCGGCTCGGAACGACGAGGCCTTCCTGCTCGAGGTAGCGGAGCATGCGCGGGGACCAGCCGGTGCGCCGGCTCGCCTCGCCGATCGTGATCGCGTCCGCCACGAGCACGACCTTACCACACTCGTGTCAAGGTCGGTCGCGGGCAAGCGGCGGGCCGCGCCGGGGCACCGGCGTCGAGTGGACGATCGACGTCGTCGTGAGCCCGTGCGGCGTGAAGCGGTCGAGCACGTCCTCGAGCTCGTCGATCGAGCGGAGGTGCAGGCGCAGCAGATAGCAGTCCTCGCCCGTGATCCGGTAGCACTCCCCCACCTCGGGCGTCTCGCCCGCGATTTCCCGGACGCGCTGGAGCTGGCCGGGAGACGGCCGGATGCGCACGACCGCGGAGACTGGGAAGCCGAGGGCAGCAGGATCGAGCTCGGCGTGGTAGCCGCGGATCGCGCCCGCGCGCTCGAGCCGTTGCACGCGCTCGGCGACAGCCGGCGCCGAAAGCCCGATCCGCCGCCCGAGCTCCGCGAAGCCGATCCTGCCGTCCGCCTGGAGCTCGCCGAGGATCCGGAGGTTCAGATCGTCGAGCAGATTCGCTTCGTAGGCGGTGGCATCTCTTGTCCGTGCTTTGCGAGGCAATTGCCCTCCAAGTCCGTCGATTTGCCATTCCACTATGGCACGTGCGCGCCGACCATGTCGTCATGGCGATCGCGGGCACCGTGTCGCGCCGATCAGCGCTCGCGCAGGCGGTCGGCTCAGCGCCCCCGCACGCGTACTTCGCGGGGAGCGCGATCTTTCACTACCTCGGGCCAGCGTTCGCTGTCCTGCTGTTCGCCCGGGTCGAGCCGCTGGGAGTCGCGTGGCTCCGGATCGCGAGTGCCGCCGCGATCTTCGCCCTGTGGCGCCGGCCGTGGCGAGCCCTCGCGCGCGCCGACGGCGATGCGCGAAGGGTCGTCGTAGGGCTGGCGCTCGTGTTCGCCGCGATGAACGTCTGCTTCTACGTCGCCATCGACCGGCTGCCGCTGGGGACGGTCGCCGCGATCGAGTTCCTGCCCGTGATCGCGCTGGCGGCGCTCGGGGCGCGCTCGGCGCGGAACGCGCTCGCGCTCGCGCTTGCCGTCGGCGGCGTCTACCTCCTCGCCGACGTGCAGCTCGCGGGTGAGCCGGTGGGCGTCGCCTTCGCGTTCGCGAACGCCGCGTTCTTCGCCGTGTACATCGTCCTCGCACACCGGCTCGCCCGGACCACGAGCATCGGCCGCCTCGACGGGCTCGCCGCCGCCATGCTCGTCGCGGCCGTGATCGTGACGCCGGTCGCCGGAGCGAGCGCCGCACCGGCGCTCCTCGACCCGGTCGCGATCGCCGCCGGAGTCGGCGTCGGCGTTACGTCGTCGGTCATCCCGTACGTCTTCGACCAGCTCGCCATGGCGCGCCTCAGCCGTGCGACGTACTCGCTCATGGTGTCGCTGCTGCCGGCGACCGCGACGGTGATCGGAATCGTCGTCCTCGCGCAGGTGCCCGCGCCGGTCGAGGCCGCCGGTGTCGGCCTCGTCGTGGCGGCGATGGCGGTGCATCGCGAGCGGCCGGCGCCGGCGCGCCCGGCGGGCTAGGGCGCGCTCGTCCCCTCGCGTCCGTAGGCGTCCTCGAGGCGCACGACGTCGTCGAGATGCGGCGTCGAGACCTCGATGATCAGCGTGTCCTCGACTGCGGTGAGGCGATGGACGGTCCGGGGCAGGAACTCGAACGCGTCGCCCGGAGCGATCTCGATCGTCTCGAGGTCGGCCCCCAGCTCGCCGAGGTCGACCGTCGCGCGCCCCTCGCGCACGAGCCACGACTCGCGCTTGCGGTCGTGGTACTGGAGGCTCAGGGACTCGCCGGCGTTGACGAACAGGAGCTTGCCGACGTACTCCTCCGTCTCGGCCCAGACGAGCTCCCAGCCCCAGGGCTTCTCGACCCGTCGAGGGGTCGTCGCGTAGCGATCGCGGACGCCGGTCACGTGAAACGGAGCGCCAGGTCCGGGATGTGCTGGTCGGCCCCGATTCTCAGGCCGTGGTCGATCGCGTTGCCGCGGCCGAGCTTCGCTCCGGGCCCGACGACACCGAGGTTCCGGATCTCGCAACCCGGGCCGAGCTCGGAGTCGTCGCCGACGATAGAGCCCACGACGGCTGTGGCTGCTCCGACCTTCACGCGCGCCCCGACAACGGAGTTCTCGACGAGTGCGCCGCGCGCGAGGTGCGCCCCCGCGCCGATGACCGCCAGGCTCCCCGCCCGCGCTCCGTCCTCGACGACCGCGCCCGGGCCGACGTAGACCGGAGGAACGAGCCGGGCGCTTGCATGCACCTTCGCGGTCTCGTGCACGAGCATGAAGTCCGGCCCGAGCGCGGCGCCGGTCTCGGTCGGGAACGAGCGCTCGAGCACGTCGCGGTGCGCCTGGAGGTACGCGTCAGGCGTACCCACGTCGAGCCAGTAGCCCTCGAGAGCGAGGCCGAACACGCTGCCCTCGTCGGCCAGGCGCGGGAACACGTCTCGCTCGATCGAGACCGCCCGCCCTCGTGGCACGAGCTCGAGCACCTCCGGCTCCAGGACGTAGAGCCCGGCGTTGATGAGGTTCGTGTCGATCTCCTCGGGCCTCGGCTTTTCGAGAAAGGTGGAGACGCGTCCCTCCGAGTCGAGCCGCACGAGCCCGTAGCGGCTCGGATCGGCGACGGGCGTGAGCAGGATGGTCGCCTTCGCCCCGGTCCCGCGGTGGAAGCGGACGAGCTCGCCGAGATCGGCATCGCGTAGCGAGTCGCCGTTCAGCGCGAAGAAGGTCTCGTCGATGCTGCCCGCGGCGAACGCGATGCCGCCCGCCGTCCCGAGCGGCGCCTCCTCGACATGGTACGAGAGCTCGAGGTCACCGTACGCGGAGCCGAAGTGCTCCTGGATCTGGGTCGGGAGGTAGCCGCAGGAGACGATGCCGCGCCGGACACCGTGCCCGCGCAGGTGCTCGAACGTGAAGGCGAGCAGCGGCCGGTCGACGAGGGGGAGCATGTCCTTGCGGATCCGCTCGGTGAGCGGACGCAGGCGAGTGCCCTGGCCACCGACGAGGACGACCGCGGGGAGGCTCATTCGGACCCCCGCCCGATGCCTTCGTACTCGAAGCCGTGGGCCCGCAGCTCCTCCGGGTCGAGCAGGTTCCGGCCGTCGACGAGGACGCGGCTGCGCATCGCTTTCCCCGCCTCCTTCCAGTCGAGCTCGCGAAGCTCCGGCCATTCGGTGACGAGGACGGCCGCGTCCGCTCCCGCCAGCGCCTCGAGAGCCGAGCCGGTGATTTCCACCTCGCCGTCCAGGTGCGCGCGCCCGTCGGCGATCGGATCCCAGGCGCTCACGCTCGCGCCTTCTGCGAGCAGCCGGCCCGCGAGCACGAGGCTCGGCGCCTCACGCATGTCGTCGGTGCCCGGCTTGAAGGCGAGCCCGAGGAGCGCGACCCGCTTCCCGCGCAGCGATCCCAGGTGCTGCTCGAGCTTCTTGACCACGCGCCGCTTCTGGAGCTCGTTGACCTCGATGACGGCATTCAAGAGCTGGAAGCTGTAGCCGGAGTTGGCCGCAAGCTGCTTGAGCGCCAGCGAGTCCTTCGGGAAGCACGAGCCGCCGAAGCCGATCCCCGCGCGCAGGAAGGACGGCCCGATGCGGCGGTCGAGCCCGATTCCCTCCGCGACCGTCAGGACGTCGGCGCCCGTCGCCTCACAGACGTTCGCGATCTCGTTGATGAAGGAGATGCGGGTCACGAGAGCGGCGTTGGCCGCAAGCTTGATCATCTCCGCGGACGCAACATCCGCGCGCACGATCGGCGCGTCGATCCCGGCGTGCAGCTCCTCCACGACATCGGCATCAGCCTCGTCGAAGGCTCCGATGACGATGCGGTCCGGACGCATGAAGTCGCGGATCGCCGTCCCCTCCGCCGTGAACTCCGGGTTCGACGCGTAGCCGACGTTGTCGAGGCCGCGCTCGTCGAGCCGGTGGCGGACGGCCTTTCCGGTCCCGACGGGCACGGTGCTCTTCATGACGAGCACGATCCTGCCGTCGACCCGGGGGAGCTCGTCGACGACGGTCCAGACGGACGAGAGATCGGCGTCGCCCGAGACCGTCGGCGGCGTGCCGACGGCGACGTACACGACCTCGGCGCGGTCGAGTGCCTCGTCGACGGAGGTGGTGAAGCGCAGGCGCTCGCTGTTTCGCTCGAGCAGCTCCGCGAGCCCTTCCTCGTGAATCGGGACCCCGCCGGAGCGGAGAAGCTCGATCTTCTGCTCCGCGATGTCGCGCACGACGACGTCGTGCCCGAGATCGGCGAGGCAGGCTCCGGTCACGAGACCGACGTAGCCGGCTCCGAAGACCGCGATGCGCACGTACTACCTCGCCCTTCCGAGCGGCTTGAGGCCTTTCGCGATCGCGATCATCGTCTCGTTCGAGAGCCGGTCGAGGAGCGTGTTGACGACCCAGTAGCGCCCCTTCGACGTGTTCAGGACGACCATGTGCAGCTTCGGCCCGTCGTAGTAGAGGTCGTACACGCGCTTTCCGATCCGGCGCGTGAGGCTCTTGTCGCCGAGCGCGGGAGCGTCCTCCCAGTCCGACATCTGGACACCCCAGTACTCGTTCGACGCAGTCCGATACACGAGGCGGAGGGCCTTGTGCTTGCGGTTGTCGTCCATCCAGTAGAGGCGGACGGGGTTCTCGCTGTCCGTCCAGGAGCTCTGCTCGATCACCGTCGGGACCATGAGCGGGAAGCCGACGCGGCCGCGGCGCTCGCGGAGGAGGTCGCGCGATGCGCGTGCCCCCGAGGCGACGTTCGGCCGCTCGCGCTTCGGGGTCTGGTCGATCGTCCCCGTGGCGAGCGTCTCGTGGTACGTCTGGCCGACGACGACCGTGAGCATGGCGCCGTTGGCGAGTGGCCCGATGCCGCCCGGGAGCCGCTTGACCTCTGCGGAGCCGAAGAGGTTCGCGACCTTTTCGGCGGCCTCACGCGAGCCGCGCATCGACGGGCGGAAGTAGACCTCCGTCCGGAAATAGTCGTACGACGGCGCGTTGGCGGGCAGCTGGTTCGGCGGGAGCAGGATCTGGTAGCCGCGGTCGCCGAGCTGGGAGCCGGCGATGGAGGCGGACCCTTCGCGCCCGTTTCCGTTCAGCACCGTGATGGTCGTGTCGCGGGGCGCGGGCGCGGTCCGCTTCAGCTTGCGGCCCAGGGCGACCGCCGTCGCCTTCTCCGACGACTGGACGTCCGGATGCGTGAACGTCTGCACGGCCCGCGTGACGTTCGAGGAGTCGGTCGTGAGGTCGGCGAAGCCCTCGAAGCCCTCGATGCGCGTCTGGAACACGCGGCCGCGAGGCAGCCCGTACGCGAAGAGCGCGTATGAGAGAACGGTGCGGCCCGAGACGTCCTGCCCGCCGCCCTGCGCGACCTCGACGTTCCTCGTGATCGCGTTCACGACCTTCGGCAGCGCGGTGGGACCGAAGGCCTCCTGGATCTGCCCCTTGAATCCCTTGACGAACTGCTGCTGCCGTGCGTTGCGATAGAGGTCGGAGTCAGTGTGGCGGTAGCGCACGTAGTCGAGCGTCTGCCGCCCCGTGAGGTTCTGGTATCCGGGCCTCAGATCGATGGTCGCGTACCCGGAGGGCCCGCTCCGGTCGTTGAAGTACCGGCGGTCGACGTCGATCCAGGAGCCGCCGAGCCGGTCGACGATCTCGACGAAGCCGCGGAAGTTCACCGTGATGAGGTAGTTGATGTCGAGCTTCGTCAGGTTCTTGACCGTCTGGAGCGAGCCCCGCGGCCCGCACTCGACGTACGCGTGCGCGATCTTGTCGAAGAACGGCGTCCGGCCCGGACAGCGGATCTCGACGCGCATGTCCCGCGGGAAGGAGAGCAGCGAGATCGAGTCGGTCTGCGGGTCGGCGCGGACGAGCATCATCGTGTCCGAGCGCGAGGGGGCGCCCTTGCCGTCGGAGAGGCGGTGGTCGTAGCCGATGACGAGCGCGACGGCCGGCTGCCCGGGGAGCGGGACGTCGAGCTGCTTCGCGGCCTTCTTCACGGCCGGCGTGCTAGCAGCGACCGCGGCGACCGACTCGTGGAAGTAGAGGTAGGCGCCGCCTGCCGAGCCGACCATGAACACGAGCGCAACGAGACCGACCCAGCCGAGCACGCGGCCGACCCGGCCCATGCGCGAGCGCCCCTGTCCGTCCTGCCGGTACAGGGTGACGGGCGACGTCGCTCCGGGCGGCAGAACCGGCTTGCCGTTTCCGTCCGGGGCGGCGCGCCCGAGGCCTCTCTTCAGAGTCGTACGCACAGATGTGATCCAAGCGGGCAAGCGCCCGCCACGGGCGCCAGCGTCGGAGGATACCTGCCGTCCCGGCCGGGACTCGTCAGCGGGTGGTCTTCTTCTTGCAGGCGTCGACAGCCGCGGCGCGAGCCGTTGCGACCTGGCGCGTCGCCTCGCCCTGGAAAGTCTGTCGGATCGTCCGTGCCATGAGCGCCTGGCCGTCGGGATCGAGGTGGATCGCGTCGTACGTGAGACCCGGCCTGTTCGACACCTTCGCCCAGTCGGCAAGGACGACGTGGGAGCTGCGCCGGTCGAGGAGCCGCAGCCGCTCGTTGACGTACGGGAAGTACCACGAGTACTTGTCGAACTGCCAGTGCGAGCTGCGTGGGATCACGCTCCGGCGCGCGTCGCGGAGAGTGACCCAGACGATCTGCTCGGCTCCCTGGCGACGCAGCGTGCGCACGAGGCTCGTCGCCTGCTCGTCGAACTCCCGCGCCCAGTGCTCGTAGTTCTTCCGATTCCGCTCCCAGAGCGAGTTGTAGCCCACTCCGACGATCGCCAGCGGCGCTATCGGAGTGCCCGCCTCGTGGATCTCCTCCCCGAGCGGGCCGAGCATTACCGCCGCGCGTCCGAGCATGTCGACGTTCCAGCCGCGGAGGTTGCTGCGGACGCTCGAGAGGCCCCCCAGCAGCACCGAGTCCACGAGCACGGTCGCCCTGCGGCCCGTGACCCAGGTCGGTCTCGCGACCTGGATCTGCGCGATGCACGCTGCGGCGCCCGCCTGGCGCGGCTGGTTCGCGGCCGCGTCGCGGGACGAGGCGATCCCGATCCCCGCGGCGACGAGCGTGCCGGTCGCGAGCGCGAGCGCGACGAGCCGCCGGCGCCGGACCGCACGTGCCCGCAGGCGGCGACGTGAAGCTCGCTCCTCGGGCGTCATTGCGCTCAGGTTAGACCTCCTGGCGAAGCACGGGAGCCACGCTCTCGAGTGCCTCAGCGAGGTATGCGATCTCCTCCATGGTGCCCGCGGTGATGCGCAACGCGCCCGGCGCGCCGAAGGATCCGAGAGGGCGAACGATGACGCCCTGGCGCAAGAGAGCGTCGTTCAGCGTCGCCGCATCGTCGACCTCGACGAACACGAAGTTCGCGACGGCAGGCTCGACCGGCGCGAGCCCCGCGTCTCGGAGCGTGCGCACGAGCAACGCCATTGCCTCGGCGTTCGACGCGCGGCGACGGGCGATCTCGCTCGTGTCGTCGATGCTCGCGAGCGCCGCCTCCTGCGCGACCGAGGTGACGTCGAACGCCCGGCGCACCTTGTTGATCGCGGTCACGACGTCCTCGGAGCCGATCCCGTAGCCGACGCGGAGCGCGGCGAGGCCGTAGATCTTCGAGAAGGTCCGCAGGACGAGGACCCGCCGGCCGGCCTTCGCGTACTCCTCGATCGCATCCGGGTAGTCCGGGTCGTCGATGTACTCGAGGTATGCCTGGTCGAGGACGGTGAGGACGTGCGGCGGAACCGCGTCGAAGTACGCGTCGAGCTCCGCACGCGTGGTCGTCGTCCCGGTCGGGTTGTTCGGCGCAGCGATGAAGACGAGCTTCGTGCGCTCGGTGATCGCGCCGAGCAGCGCGTCGAGGTCGAAGCGATAGTCGGTGAGCGGGACCTTGACGGGCGTCGCGCCGAGCTTGACCGGGTCGATGACGTAGCTCGCGAACGACGGCCAGCCGGTCACGATCTCGTCGCCCGGGTCGAGCGTGGCGAGTGCGACGTAGCCGATCACCGCATCCGCGCCCGCGCACACCGTGACCTCCTCGAACCGGACGTCGTGGCGCTCGGCGAGCGCACGGCGCAGGCGGTACGCCCCGCCGTCCGGGTAGCGGTTCAGCTCGAGCGAGGCGCGTTGAATCGCCTCCAGCGCCGCCGGGAACGGCCCGTACGGGCCTTCGTTCGAGGCGAGCTTGACGACCCGCTCGAGGCCGAGCTCGCGCTGGACCTCCTCCACGGGCTTGCCCGGCTCGTACGCGACGAGCTCCGCGAGGGCGGGTCGGATGAGTGTCGGGTCGGCTGCGGCGAGCGGCTTCTGCGTCACTCGGCGAAGCTTCGCGGGTCAGCCGGTTCGGGCATCGCCGCTGCGAGCTCGTCCTCGAGCTCCGTCACCTCGACCTCCTCGTCGGCCTTCCCGTTGCGGCGGAGTGCCACGGCGAGGACGGCGGCGAGGATGCCGGCGGAGACGATCCCGAGTGCGACGAACGCTGCGAGCTTCATCGTGTTGCGCTTCTTTCGCTGGCGCGACCGCTCGAGCGCCTTCAGGGTGATGAACCCGACGAGCGCATTCCTCTTGTTGAAGATGGTCACCGCCGGAGGGTAACGAACTTTGCCCGAGCCCGGGACTCGGCTACCGGCGGCGCGGAGGCAGGTCGACGGCGCGGTCGAGCGCGACCTGGGCGGCGATCTTGAGGCCCTCGCCGAGCGTCGGATGAGCGGCCATCCCGTCGGCGACGATCTCGATCGTCGACTCGGCGTCGAGCGCGACGACCGCGGACTCGATGAGGTCGGTCGCGTGCGGCCCCACGATCACGACGCCGAGAAGCTCGCCGTACGTCGTTTCGTGGATCGTCTTCACCCAGCCCGTGGCCTCGCCGGACATGACCGCCCTCGCGTTCGCGACCCACGGGAAGCGGCCGACGGCGACGTTGTCACCGTGCTGTGCGCGGGCTTCCTCCTCGGTGAGCCCGACGCCCGCGATCTCGGGGTCGGTGTAGATCGGACGCGGCACGGCCGGGTCGCCGACCGTCGCACCGTGACCGGTCGCGTTCTCCGCGGCGACCTCGCCCTCGCGGAAGCCGGTATGCGCGAGCTGCCAGTAGCCGGCGACATCACCGGCGGCGTAGATGTGCGGCACGGACGTGCGGCGCTCGTCGTCGGTCTGCACGCCGGCGCGCTGGTCGAAGGTGACCCCTGCCTGCTCGAGGCCGATCCCGTCGACGAGTGGCGCGCGGCCGACGGAGACGAGCATGAGGTCGCACTCGACCGTCTCGCCCTCGCCGAAGTGGACGACGAGCGCGGATCCGGTGTCGTCCACCTGCGTGCACTGCTTGCCGAGGTGTAGCGTGACCCCGCGCTTCCCGAACGCCTTCTGGAGCTCCTTCGTCGCGTCGCCGTCCTCCTGGGGGATCAGGCGGTCGAGCATCTCGACGATCGTGACCTCCGTCCCGAAGCGCTCGAAGATGGACGCGAACTCGCACCCGATGATCCCGCCGCCGAGGACGACGAGCCGGCGCGGCACCTCGGTCTGGGCGAGCAGCCCTGTGGAGTCGACGCACCGCGGAGAATCGAGCCCCGGGATCGGCGGCCGCATCGGATACGAGCCCGTTGCGACGATCGCATTCGCGAACGTGACGTCCTCCTGCCCTTCGACGGCGATCGTCTTCGCGTCGGTGAACCGTCCGTTGCCCTGCGCCCACGTCACGCCGTTCGCCTTGAAGAGAGATGCGACGCCACCGGTCATCTGCTTGACGACGCCGTCCTTCCACTCGTTCGCCTGGGCGAAGTCGAGCGCAGGCTCACCCGTGATCACGCCGAGCTTCGGATCGATCTCGCGCGCGGCGTGGAGGGCATGCGCAGTCTGCACCCACGCCTTCGTGGGGATGCAGCCGACGCGGACGCAGGTTCCGCCGAGAGCCGGCTCGCGCTCGACGCAGACGACGCGTGCGCCGAGCTGCGCGGCGCGGATCGCCGCCGTGTACCCGGCGGGACCGCCTCCGAGGACGGCGACGTCACATTCCATCGCGGGCGATCCTAGCGAGGGTCACAGCTCTCTCCGCATGGTCACGCTGTCGCCTCCGTCCTCGTGCACGCGTGCGAAGTCGTGCTTCTCGTAGAACTGGAGCAGCGCCTCGTCGTCGGCCGGGACGCTCAGGCTCAGCGCGCGGTAGCCGTCGACGCGCGCGCGCTCGACGAGCGCGTCGAGCAGGGCCTCGCCGAGACCCCTGCCGCGCCGGTTCGGGACGACTGCGATCGCGAGCTCGGGCGTCTCCTCGTCCACGAACCCGTAGCCCTGGTGGTCGCGCGTGAAGAGCCGGTACCAGGCGGCTCCGACCGGGAACCCGTCCTCGACCGCGATCAGCGCGGTGTCACCGGGCTTGCCCCACCCCTTGACGTAGCGGGCGACCGGGCCGGGACCCTTGCCCGGATCGCGCTCGCGCCAGTAGTAGGCGTGGTGAAGCATGTCCCGGAGGAAGCGGACGTCCTGTCGGCCACCGCGGCGGATGACCATGCGCTAGAGCGCGAGCGCAGGCGTCTCGACGTACGCCTGGACCGTCTGGAGGAACTCCGCTCCCTCGGACCCGTCGATCGCGCGGTGGTCGCAGGTGAGCGTCATCGTGAGCGCCGGCGCGACGACGAGGTCGCCGTCGATGACGAGCGGCCTGTCCTCGATCGAGCCGACCGCGAGGATCGCGACCTGCGGCGGGTTCAGGACGGCGATGAACTGGTCGATGCCGTACATCCCGAGGTTCGAGATCGTGAACGTCCCGTCCTCGAGGTCGGCGAGCTGGAGCTTTCCCTCGCGCGCCCGGCCGACGAGGTCGGCGCGCATCGCGGCGATCTCCTGGACGGACTTGCCCTGCGCGTCGCGCACGACGGGGACGACGAGACCATTCGGCGTCGCGACCGCGATGCCGACGTTGGCGGTCGGGTAGCGGTGGATCTCGCTGTTCACGAACTGCGCGTTGACGGGGCGATGCCGCATGAGCGCGCTCGCGACGAGCCGCGTCAGCACGTCGTTGACGGTGGGCTTCACATCGCCCTCGCGCATGAGCTCGACGAGCCGCTCACGCGTCGCCACGATCCCCGTCGCGTCGGCGGTCACCGTGAGCTGGAAGACGGGCGCCTCCCATGCCTCCGTGAGGCGACGCGCGATCGTCTTGCGGATCGAGGTCAGCTTCAGGATCTCTACCTCGGTGGGCGCGCCGGCCGAGGCGGCGACCGGCTTCGCCGCGGGTGCGGCGGCGGCTTGCTCGACGTCCTCGGCGATGACACGGCCCTCGGGGCCGGTGCCCGTGATCGCGGCGAGGTCGAGGCCGCGCTCACGCGCGATCCGGCGCGCGAGCGGCGAGGCCTTCACCCGCTCGCCCGGAGCGCGAGCTGCCGCACCGTCGCTCGTCGACGAATCGTCGCTCGGCGCCTCTGCGGCACGCTGCTCTGTCTCGGCCTGCTCGGGCACCTCGGCTGCGGGGGCTTCGTCGGCAGGCTCGGACGGCTTGCTCGGTGCCTCGACCGCCACCTCCTCGCCCTCCGCGCCGATGACGCCGACCGTCGTTCCGACGTCGACCTCGCCCTCGGGTATCACGATCTTCAGCAGGACGCCCTCGGCCTCGGCCTCCACCTCCTGCGTGACCTTGTCCGTGTCCAGCTCGTAGAGCGGCTCACCCTTCGCCACCGCGTCGCCTTCCGACTTCAGCCAGCGCACGATCGTCCCGGCCTCCATCCCCTGGCCGAGCCGTGGCAGCTTGACCTCGACCGCCACGCGCGCTCCCTACGCCCTCGCGACGGTTCGCTTGATCGCGTCCAGGACGTCCGCTGCGTGCGGCACGACGTGCTCCTCCATCACGGGCGCGAACGGGAGCGGCGCGAACTTCGCGCCGACGCGCTCGATCGGCGCGTCGAGGTAGTCGAACGCGCCGTGCTGGATCACCGCCGTGAGCTCGGCGCCGAAGCCGCCGCGCGTCACCGCCTCGTGCGCCGTCACGGCGCGCGTCGTCTTGCGCACGGACCCGAGGATCGTCTCCTCGTCGAGCGGCAGCAGCGTTCGCGGGTCGACGACCTCGACGGAGATCCCCTCCTTCTCGGCCTCCGCCGCGGCGGCGAGCGACTCGTGGACGAGCCGCCCGGTCGCGACGACGGTCACGTCGGTGCCCTCGCGGTGGACCCGCGCCTTCCCGAGCGGGATCGGCTCGAGCTCCTCGGGCACCTCGCCCTTGATCGGGTACAGCGTCCGGTGCTCGAAGAATATGACCGGGTTCTCGTCGTAGATCGAGGACCAGAGGAGCCCGCGCACATCCTCCGGCGTGGACGCGAACACGACCTTCAGTCCGGGGACGTGCACGAACCAGGACTCGACCTGCTGCGCGTGCTGCGCGCCTGGCGACCACCCCGCGCCGCCCTGTGTCCGGATCGTCAGCGGGACGCTCACCTGGCCGCCGGACATCGTCCGGTGCTTGGCCGCCTGGTTCACGATCTGCTCCATCGAGAGCGTGAGGAAGTCCTCGTACATGATCTCGACGATCGGGCGCAGGCCCTGCATCGCCGCGCCGATCCCGCTGCCGACGATCGCCATCTCGGAGATCGGCGTGTTGCGCACGCGCTTCGGCCCGAACTCCTCCAGCAGGCCCTGTGTGACGGCCATCGAGCCGCCCATCTCCGCGATGTCCTCGCCCATGATGAAGACGCGGTCGTCCTCGCGCAGTGCCCGCGCGAGCGCATCGCGCACGGCTTCGCGATAGGTGATCTCAGGCATAGACGTACTTGAGCGCGTCCTCGGGCTTCGGGTCGGTGCCCGCCTTCGCGAACTCGACCGAAGCCTCGACCTCCGCCGTCACCTCGGCGTCGATCGCAGCAAGCTCGTCGTCCGAGAGCTCGAGGCGCGCGCGCAGGAGCTCGATCGGATCCTTCGTCTCCCGCGTCTCCCTGAGCTCGTCCTTCGAGCGGTAGATCTGCGGGTCGCCCACGTAGTGCCCGGTGAGCCGGTAGGTGCGCAGGTGCAGGAACACGGGGCCCTTCCCGGACGCAGCGTGCTCCCGGGCGGCGAGCGCAGCAAGGTACACGGCCTCGACGTCCTGCCCGTCCGCCTCGATCACCTTCATCCCGTACGCGAGCGCTCGCTTGCCGAGCTCGTCCACGGGCAGCGGCAGATGCTGCTTCGCCGGAGTGGACTCCGCCCAGCCGTTGTTCTCGAGCACGAAGATCGCGGGCACCTTCCAGAGCTGGCCGAGGTTCATCGACTCGTGGAACGTCCCGGTGTTCGTCGCGCCGTCACCGAAGAACGCGACCGCGACGCGCGGCTCGTTCCGCCACTGGAAGGCGAGCGCGGCGCCGACGATCCCGGGGATCCCACCCGCGACGACGGCGTTCGCGCCGAGGTTCCCGACCTCGATGTCGTACAGGTGCATCGAGCCGCCGAAGCCGTGCGAACAGCCCTCGACCTTGCCGTAGAGCTCGGCCATGATCCGCTCGACGGCCGTGCCCTTCGCAATCGCGTGGCCGTGCGCGCGGTGTGTCGACGCGATGACGTCGTCTCGCTCGAGAGCCGCGCAGACCCCGGTGGCGGTCGCCTCCTGTCCGATCGCGACGTGGAGGAAGCCCGGCAACTCTCCCGCGCGGAAGCGCTCCTCGACCTTCTCCTCGAAGCGGCGGATGAGCAGCATCTCGCGGAAGAAGCGCCTGAGCACGTCGTCCGACACGCGCTTGCCTCCCGAGCCCGCCTTTTCCTCGACTGTCGCCATGGACCGGGCCATTATGCTGATCGGCGCCCGGCCCCCGTGCGGTCTCCCGTCGGTCGCGCGGGGAGTTACGGTGCGCGCCAGTAAGCTGACGCGCGATGCGAGCGGCCGAGCAGTGGGAGCAGATCCGTCAGACCCTGCCGCAGGGGTGGGACGAGGCGCGACTCTCGTTCACCGTCGAGGATCCTGCGGAGGCCGCCGCGGCCGCCGGCGTGCTCGCCCCGCTCGGCCCGGGACGGGCCGGGAACACGCTCCGCTTCCACATTCGGCCGAGCGGCGGGCCGGTCGGAGCCGAGTCGGTCACGAACCTGCTCGAGCGCCTCGATCGCGGCCGGATCTGGGGCACTCTGACGCTCGAGGAGGCTCGCGCTGCGGAGAAGGGAGCGGAGGTTGGGCCGGCGAGCTCGCTCGTCGTTGCATGGGACACGGAGCTCGCGAAGCTCCCGCCCGACTGGAGCGACATTCTCGGCGAGCTCGAGGTGGACTCGAGCGACTTCCTCCCTCGCGCCGCTCTTCTGGGCGCTCCGCTCAACCCCACGCGCAACCCGGACGCGCTCGCGCTCCGCTTCCGGGTCGGCCGCGGCGGCTACGGGACGTCACCGACGATGGCTCGACGTAGCTTCGAGCGCATGGACGAGGAGGGCATCACCGGCCGGCTGCGCATCCTGAACGCGCTCTCGAACGTCGGCAACGTCGCGACGCAGGGCCCGGTGTGGCGCGTCGCGGGTCGCGCGGTCTAGGCCAACGGCCGCCGCCCGGCTCACCCACCCCCCACGCGCTTCATCTGCTTCGGTGCGTACCGCTTCAGCTGGGCCACCGACTCGGCCTTCGTGATCAGCCCCCAGTTCCCGACGCCCGCCGTGTTCACGGACATCCCCCACACGGTGCCGCCCTTCCTGACCCAGAGCTGACCCTCGTTGTCCTCGCGCGCGAGGACCGCAACCTGCTCGTCGCCGTACCTCGGGACGCTCACCTTTCGCTCGCCTGCCAGGTCGGCGCGCTGCTGGCGGAAGGCCACGGTCGCGAGCCGGGGGCTCATCACGATCGCCCAGCTCATGACGTCGAGCATCTGCGAGCTGCCCCGGACGCGGTAGGTGACGAAGTAGCTCGACTGCTGGGCGCTCCGGTCCACCTGTCTCATCGTCTGGCGAGCGCCTGGCGAGAGGTCGGACTTCTGCAGGACGAGAGTCTTCGGGTCCGTCGCGCTCCCTGCGGCCGTTGCGCCGGCCGCGAGCACAGATGCGACGAGAAGCGCGAGCCCTGCCAGAACCGCCCGTGTGATCATCGTTGCCTCCTCGGGTCGTCGGAAGAGAGGAACACGAGCCCGACCTGGTGTTCGGTCAGCTCGCCCGTGTCGCTGATCAGGAAGCTCGAGGTGATGCGTCCCGTGGCCGACGCGAGCTCGCCCGAGCCTCCGTCGATGTCGCAGATCGCGCTCGCCAGGCGGAGACCGGGCTCGGGCGAGCGCTCGATCACGCCGCGGCCGTGCGTGCGGAAGCGGAGAGCGCCGCCCAAGCCGAAGGCGACCGTTCCCGCGAGCTCGAACGCGTTGTCCTCGAGAAGCGTCACGCGTGCCTCCAGCAATGCCTCGCCCTCCTTCCCGACGGCATCGCACGGTGCGCTCGCACGGGTCAGGAGGACGGACGGCTCGAGCGGCGTCGCGTGACCTCGGAACTCGAGCGAGTACGTCGTCATCACGCCTCGATGGTGCGCCCCCATGTGCGACAACCGCCTCGGGGAGTCCCCTGGTCCGACTCTCGTGGCCAGCCGCACGCTCCGCACGCACGGATCGGGCCGGATGTGACCGGCCCGATCCGAGTCCGACGTGGTGACGAAGGCTACGAGAACCCGCCGATCTTCATGATCATCACCTTGGACTCGTCCACGCTCTCTACCTGCCCCTGGTTCCGGCACCACAGGCTCAGGACACCGCCGGCCGGCAGGTGCGCACCACCGTTCAGCGAGAGCGACCGCCTCACATTCTGAAACTCGGGAATCACGCGGCGATCGGCCGCCCAGCCGACCACGACACCGTCGCTCCGCAGCTCGCAGACCGCGTCGCGAATGAAGTCGCCGTCGAACCCGCCGAATCCGGTCGTGTTCACGTACGCGACGATTGCCCAGTCCCCGGCGGGGAGGCTCTTCGATGCCACCTGTGTGAACGTGGCATCGGCAGCAAGGTCGACTCTGCCCGAGCCCATGAACGTCACCGTCGACGTCCCGGCAGGACCCTGGGGTCCCGGTGGGCCGGGCGAGCCCGAAAGCCCCTGAGCGCCGGGCGGCCCCGGATCGCCCTTGTCTCCCTTCGGCCCCTGGACGCTCCAGTTCAGGCCCTTCTCCTTGTCCGTGCACCTCGCAGCGGCGTCCGCGTCGATCACACGGAGCGTCCCGGCGATCGGCTTGTAGCAGCCGTGGATCACGCCGTTCGCGGACGGGATCGCGGCGAGCGCCCCGCTCACGGCGACTGCGGCGACCCCGAACGCCGCAAGCGCCAGCAACTTCTTCATCATGGTTCCCCCTGTCGTCGATGTCCGACTCAGCCGTCGCCATCGTGTGCGGCAGCGCCCGAAGACCGCTTCGGGGGGTTCCCTAGTCGCGCGCCCGGGCCCGAAGTACGCTCCGCCGATGCTGGTCGGGCGCGAGACAGAGCGCGCCGGGATCGACGCGCTGCTCGAGGACGCACGGCGGGGACGGAGCCGGGTGCTGATCTTCACGGGCGAGGCGGGGATCGGGAAGAGCGCCTTGCTCGACTACGCGTGCGAGCGCGCCTCCGGGATGCGGATCCTCTCCGTCACCGCCGTCGAGTCCGAGTCCGACCTTCCCTTCGCCGGACTCCATGCGCTCCTGCACCCGGTGCTCGACGCGATCGACGCACTCCCCGAGCGACAACGGCGCGCCCTTTCAGCGGCTCTCGCTCTCGAGGACGCGGACGAGCCGGACCGGCTCGCGACCTCGGCTGGGACGCTCACACTCCTCGACGACGTCGCGAGCGAGCGGCCGGTCCTTGTCGTGCTCGACGACGCGCACTGGCTCGACCGTGAGTCGGGGGAGACGATCGCCTTCGTGTGTCGGCGAATGGCGGGCATCGAGGTCGCGCTCGTCGCGGCCGTTCGAGTCGAGGAGCAGAGCCAATTCGAACTCGGCCAGCTCCCGACTCACCCGGTCGGGCCGCTGACGAGCGAACAGTCGCTCGAGCTGCTCGAGCGCGAGCACGGCGAAGCGATCGAAGCCGGGGCCGCTCGGAAGCTGGCGGAGGTCGCCGAGGGCAATCCGCTGGCGCTGATCGAGCTCCCGACCGCGCTGTCCCCCGGGCAGCTCGGCGGCCGGGAACCGCTCGAGGAGCCGCTGCCCGTGGCTGCTGGCATCGAGCGAGCTTTCCTGCACAAGGTCGATCACCTTTCCCCAGAGACCCGAATCTCGCTGCTCGTCGCCGCGGCCGCTCCCGACGTCCCGCTCGCAGCCATCCGTGAGGCGTCGGATGCACTCGGCGGCTCGTTCGCGGAAGTGGATGAGCCGCTGCTCCACGTCGAGCACGACCGCGTGCAGTTCACTCATCCACTCGTCCGTTCCGCGATCTACCACGCAGCCGACCCGTCCCTTCGCCGCGACGTCCACCAGGCGCTGGCCGCGGCACTGGCGACCGAGCCCGACCTGCGCGCATGGCAGCTCGCAGCCGCCGCCGCCGGACCCGACGAGAAAGCAGCGGTCGCGCTCGAGCAAGCCGCGGATCGCGCCGTCAGCCGCGGCGGGCACGCCGCACGCGCCCGCGCGCTCGAGCGTGCGGCCGAGCTCTCGCCGCATCCGGCCGACCGCGCGCGGCGGATGTGCGCGGCCGCGCAAGCGGCGTTCTGGGCCGGCGACAGCCGCCGCGCGATCGCGGTGTGCGAGCGGGCGCTGCCGCTGGCGGCCGATCCGCTGCTCCGGGCCGATCTCGTGCACCAGCTCTGGTCGGTCGCGGGTTGGCAGACGGACTCGGGTGGCATCACTCTGGATTTCGACGCCGAGGTAGCGCGCGTCGAGGACATCGACGCTGACCGGGCCGCCAAGCTCCTCGTCCTGCTCCTGAACCAGCACCTGGGTGCGCTCGAGTACGGCCGCGCCGCAGCCACCGCGAGCCGGGCAGAACAGCTCGTCGATCGCATGGGGCCCTGGTGGCGTCCGCGCGTGATCCTCGGTATCGCCGAGTCCCGGCTCTTCCTCGGCAACGCAACGGCTGCGAATGAGGCCTTCGACGAGTTCCTTGCCACCGACCTCGTCGCAGTCGCGGCCTTCTTCCAGTCGCTCATCTGGCTCGAGCGCCACGACGATGCGAGGCGAGCGCTCATTGCCTCGCTCGAGCTGGGACAGAGCGACGGCAACGTCCTGCGCGTCGCCCACGCGCAAGGTGGCCTGGCGATGCTCGAGCTCTCCACCGGCAACCTCCCCAGGGCGAGGGCGCTTGCGAGCGATGCGCTCCAGCAAGCAGAGGCACTCGGCGTCGCGTTCCTGGAGGCGTTCGACCTCGTCACTCTCGCGACGATCGACGCGCTTCAGGGCCGCGCGGAGTCGTGCCGTGACCGTGTGGCCGCTGCGATCTCGCGTGCGCCCCACATCGCAAACGACGACCAGCGTCTGAGCGCGCGACTGGCCCTCGGCCTGTTCGAGTCTTCGGGTGCGCGCTACGACGCGGTGCTCGTCGAGCTCGAGCCGGTGCACGCGCGCGTCGTGGCATCCGGCCTTGCGGAGCCGTCCCTCTTCCCGTACCAGCCCGACCTCGTCGAGGCGTACGCGAAGCTCGGGCGCGTCGACGATGCAGTCGCAGTCCTCGGATGGTTCGAGAGCCAGGCCGAGGCAATGGAACGCCGGTGGGCGCTTGCGGCGGCGGCGCGCTGCCGGGGCCTCCTCGTGGACGTGGACGAGTTGGACGCGACGTTCGCGCTCGCCCTCGAGCGGTATGACGACGTTCCGTCTCCGTTCGAGCGTGCGCGAACCCAGCTCGCCTACGGCGAGCGGCTACGCCGCGCGAACCGGCGCCGGGATGCGCGCCCGCACCTGCGAGCGGCGCTCGACGCCTTCGACGAGATCGATGCCGTGCCGTGGAGCGAGCGAGCGCACGCAGAGCTGCGCGCGACCGGCGAGCGGGTGCCCCCGCGCGCGCGTGACGAGCGCGAGCAGCTGACGCCGCAGGAGCTCCAGATCGCGACCCTCGTCGCCCAGGGCCTGACGAATCGCGAGATCGGTGCTCAGATCTTCCTGAGCCCGAAGACCGTCGAGTACCACCTGACGCACGTGTACCGGAAGCTCGACATCCATTCACGCGTCGAGCTGATCAGGCAGTTCGCGGCCGACCGGGCCGAGCTCGAGGTCTCGAGCTCCTAGGCGACGATCTTCGCCGACCCGCGCATGCCCTGTCTGGCATGCGGGTCGCAGAGGAAGCGCAGCGTTCCGGCGCGCGCGAGCCTCACCCTCCACGTCTGCTGCCCGACGTACGGGACCTTGGTCGCGCGGTTGTAGCCGGGCGCCACGATGCGCGCGTTGTGGAGCCGGGAGCGGTCGCGGACGGTCACCGTGTAGGTGCCCCGCTTCAGCTGCTTGACCGCCTTGCCGGCCGCCGTCTTGAGCGAGATGACCGGGGAGGGGCCGGCGCTGAGGACGAGCTTCGTCTTCGCCGTCACGACACCGGGCCTGGGCGGCGGAGGCGGCGAGGGAGACGGGGAGGGCGGTGGCTGCGGCTGCTGCGGATTGCCCACGACGAACTGGCCGCGGAGGTCCGGATGCGGATCGCAGTGGTAGACGTACACGCCGTCCCGGAAGGTGACCGTCCAGGTCACCCGGCCCGTGAACGCGACCTCCGTTCGCTCGTCGACACCAGGGCCCTCGAGGTGGTACGTGTGGAAGTCCGAGAGGTCCTCGATCTCGATCCGGTACGTCCCCGGGTCGAGCCTCGTGACCCGGTTCCCCTGTGCGTCCGCGAGCGTGATCGTGAACTCGGGGCCGACGGTGCCCGTCAGCGTGGCGGTCTGCACGGGAGCGGCCGCTCCGTTCCCGACCGCGAGCAGAAGCGCGGCGACAAGTCCGGCGGCGAGGGCGACGGCGCGGGTCATCGTCCTCACACTACGGCCGCCGGGCGGGTTCGGATTCCGCGGCCTGCGCGACCGGGCGACAAACCGATCGGCCCGCCGCACGACAATAGATGGTCAGACCGAGACCAACCTGGAGGCTCAGATGACCCTACTGCGGCTCGGCATCGCACTTGTCACCGTCGTCGTGTTCGCGACCGGACTCACGGTCGGGATCGGCAGCGCCGGCTGGCTGAGCGCGGACGCCGACCAGATCGCTTTGAAGGCCTCACTCGGCGCAGGCGCCGAAGTCCCGAAGCCGAAGGGCACGAAGGCAGGGGCGGCCGGCACGTTCGTCGGTGGGCTCACGCGCCGCGGGACGGGCGGAACCCTCACCTGGCGACTCACGTTCCGTCAGCTCACCGGTGGTGCGGGCGCCGCTCACGTCCATCTCGGCAAGGCGGGCAAGGCCGGAGCCGTCGCAGTGCCGCTCTGTGGTCCTTGCCGCTCGGGGGTACGTGGTTCCGCACGGGTGAACGCGCGCACGGTCACGGCGCTCCTCAACGGCGGTGCGTACGTGAACGTCCACACCGCGAGGAATCCGGCCGGGGAGATCAGAGGCCAGGTCAAGAAGGGCGGAAAGGCTCCGGCCGGTACGGGTACCGACACGACGACCGATACGACCACGACGACGACGACCGGATACGACCCGTATCCGTAGACCTTTCGTGAACCGCTGCAGGGCCGCCTCGTGGGCGGCCCGTGCGGCGATGGCTAGGCCCGCAGCTCGGCGCTGAACCGCTGCGCGAGCGCGTCGACGATGCGGCCACGGAGCTCGGCGGCCTCTTCGTCGGTCAGCGTCCGCTCGGGCGACTGGAACGCGAGGTGGATCGCGACGGACTTGCGGCCCTCGCCCACCTGCTCGCCGCGGTAGACGTCGAAGACCCGCGCCTCGCGCAGCAAGGGCCCGCCGGCCTCGCGCGCCGCGTCCACGAGCGCTCCTACCTCGACGTCCTCGTCGACGGCGACGGCGATGTCCTGGTTCACGGCGGGGTACGTGAGGACGTCGTCGTAGACCGCTCGCTCGGGCACACGCTCGAAGAGCGTCTCCAGGTCGAGCTCGAACGCTCCCCACTCGCCCTCGAGCAGCGTCGGGTGGAGCTCACCAAGGACGCCGGCCTCCGTCCTGGCCGTCTTGCCCGGGTGCAGCAGCGGATGCGTCCCGCGCTCGACTCGGAGCTCGAGCCCGAGCGCGCCGTGGAGCGTCTCGACCACGCCTTTCGCCGCGACGTACCCGCCTTCGACGATCGCGGCGAGCCGCCAGTGCTCGTCCGGGAGCTGCTCGCCCGAGTCGAGGTACACGCGCGCGATCTCGAAGAGCCCGTGCGAGTCGCCGCCCGCGTCGATCCCCGTCCGGGTCGCGGCCACGAGGCCGGGCAGGAGGGTCGTCCGCAGCACGGCCTGGTCCGAGGTCATCGGATCCGGGAGACGAATCGCGTCCGGGCTCGGATCGCGAGGCGACGAGGCTCCACGTGTACGCCTCGGAGAGCCCTGCGCCGACGAGCACGTCCTCGACGAGGCGCCGCAGGCGCTGGCTCTTGCTGAGGCGGCCGCGCACGTGGCGCCGGAGCGGCAGCGTATGCGGCACGCGATCGAGCACGGGCCTGGCGACCTCCTCGATCAGGTCGACCTCGCGCGTCACGTCGCGGGCGCGCCAGGTGGGAACGGTCACGTCCCACTCCGGCGAGACCTCGAAGCCGAAGCCCTCGAGCGTCCGGCGCTGCTCGTCCGGCGGGACCTCGAGCCCGATCAGGTGGTCAGCGCGGTCCGGACGGAAGTGGACGACCGGACGCTCGGGCAGCCGTCCCTGGACGTCGGTCGTCCCGGTCATGCGCGCGCCCGCGAGGTCCACGATCAGACGGCTGGCGAGCTTCGCGGCGGGCTCGGCGAGGTGCGGATCGACGCCCTTCTCCCAGCGGTTCGAGCCGGCCGTCCTGAGCGCGTGCCGCTCCGAGCTCGCGAGGATCCCGAGCGGCTCGAAGTTCGCGGCCTCGAGAAGGACCTCGGTCGTCTCGCTCGGAGACCTCGCTCTCCTCGCCGCCCATGATCGCGGCGAGCGCGACCGGGCGCTCGGCGTCAGCGATCACGAGGTCGCCGGGGTCGAGCACGCGCGTGACGCCGTCGAGCGTTCGCAGCTCCTCGCCGGGCCGCGCGCGGCGTACGACGATCCGTCCTCCGGCGAGCTTGGAGCGGTCGAAGACGTGGAGCGGGCTCCCCCAGACGTGCATGACGTAGTTCGTGACGTCGACCACGTTCGAGATCGAGCGCATGTCCGCGAGGTGGAGCCGGGAGCGCAGCCACTGGGGCGATGCGCCGATCGCCACGTCCCGGAAGACGCGGCCGATGTAGCGCGGGCACCCCTCGAGGTCCTCGACCCCGACGTCTACCGGCTCCTCGTCCACGACCGGCGGATCGTCGACCTCCGGCTCGTGCAGCTCGCCGTCGAGGAGCGCCGCCACCTCGCGTGCGATCCCGACCATCGACAGCAGGTCGACGCGGTTCACCGTGGGTATCACGTCGAGGACGCGGTCCCGGATCGGAAGCACGTCGACCAGCGGCCGGCCGGGCTCGAGGCCGTCCGGGAGCACCATGATCCCGGCGTGATCGTCTCCGAGGCCGACCTCGTCCTCGGCGAGGATCATCCCCCGCGAGGGCTGGCCGCGAAGCTCACGCTCGTCGAGCGGTGCGTCGAAGATCGGCAGGTACGCACCGGGGAGCGCGACCGCAACGGTCGCTCCCGCCTCGAAGTTCCAGGCGCCGCAGACGATCTGGCGAGCGTCGCCCTCCCCCACGTCGACCTGGCACACGCGCAGCCGGTCGGCGTTCGGGTGCGCCTCGACCTCGAGCACGCGGCCGACGAGGAAGCGCCCGACGTTGCCGTCGAGGTCGGGGACGCCGACGTCGATGATCCGCTCGACGTCGAGCGCGGAGATCGCGAGCCGGCGCGCGATCTCCTCGGGGGTCGCGTCGACGGTGACGTACTCGCGGAGCCAGGAGAGCGGGACGCGCATCGGGCTAGAACTGCGTCAGGAGTCGAGGGTCGTTGCGCCAGAGCTCGCGCAGGTCCGGGATGCCGTGGCGCAGCACGGCGATGCGCTCGAGCCCCCACCCGAAGGCGAAGCCCGTGTAGCGCTCGGGGTCGTAGCCGACGAACTCGAAGAGGTTCGGGTCGACCATCCCGGAGCCGCCCACCTCGATCCAGCCCGAGTGGCGGCAGACGGGACAGCCCGACCCGTCGCACACGTGGCACGAGACGTACGCCTCGACCGAGGGCTCCGTGAACGGGAAGTGGTGGATCCGAAAATCCGTCTCGCGGTTCTCGCCGAAGAGCGCCTTGCAGAGGTAGTCCAGGGTTCCGAGGAGATCGCCGAGCGTGATCCCCTCGTCGACCGCGAGACCCTCCGCCTGGTGGAACGTCGGCGTGTGCGTCGCGTCCGGTGTGTCACGGCGGTACACGCGGCCGAGCGAGACGATGTAGACGGGCGGCTCCTGCGCCTCCATCGTGCGGATCTGCGACGGCGAGGTCTCGGTCCGGAGCACGGTCTCGTCGTCGACGAAGAGCGTCTGCAGCGGCGAGCGTGACGGATGGCCCTCCGGGAAGTTCAGCGCGTCGAAGTTGTAGCGAGTGGTCTCCACCTCGCGGCCGTCGACGACCGTGTAGCCGAGCCCGAGGAAGATGTCCTCGAACTCGCGCCTGATCTGAGTGATCAGGTGGAGGTGGCCCCGGCGGATCTCTTCTCCGGGCATGGTCACGTCGATGCGCTCCTCGGTCAGCCGGCGGTCGAGGTCGGCCCGTCGCAGCTCCTCCTCGCGCGCGTCGATCGCCGACTCGATCCGCTCCCGGAGAGCGTTGAGGGTCATCCCGGTCTCGCGGTCGCGCACCTCGCGCAGCGCGAGCTTGAGGGCGCTCTTGCGGCCGAGGTACTCGACCCGAGCAGACTCGACGTCGTCGACCGTCTTGGCGGCCGCGACGGCGCTCAGCGCCTCGGACTCGACCGCCTGCGCGTCCACGGCGGCGACTGTACCGCGATTGATCTCTTCGCTCCGCATCGTCGTTCCTCCTCTCGCGTGCTCGCTGGGACGGGGTGCCCCGGCGCGGGAGCTCGAGGAACGGCGAGAGAAGCTAGGCGCGCGCCGCTGCCCCGGAACCGAGCCGGGGCCGGATAAACAGCGCGGTGCGGTCGACTGCCGCCACGTTCCGAGGGTAGCCCAACCGTCAGCCGGTGACAACGGCCGGCGACCGGCTGCTTAGCTACGTGCCTCGCTCGCCTCTTCCCGCGGCCGTGGCACCGGGACCGGCGACCGGAGCGCGCCGATGTACACGCCCGCCAGGACCAGGAGCCCGCCGAGGAGGAGACCTGCGGTCACGGGCTCGTCGTCCAGCCAGGCGGAAAGGGCGAGGCTCACGATGGGACTGAAGAGGAACGAGTACGCGGCGCGGGACGCGGCCCACCGGCGGAGGACGAAGACGTAGAGCAGGAAGACGCCGACCGAGCCGAGCGTGACGAGGTAGACGAGCGCGGCCCAGGTGGAGGATTCGCTCGGAAGCTCGACGCTCTCTCCCGCGACGAGCGTTCCCGCGAAGAGGACGACGGTGCCGGCAATCATCCCGACCGCGTTCATCGTGACCGGATGAACCGGCGGCAGGCGCCGGACGAGCACCGCGGCCTGCGCGAAGCAGAGGGCGCCACCGAGCCCGGCGAGCACGGAGAGGAACGGCACCGAGCCGTGGAGCGAGGCGCTCGACATGAGCGCGACGCCGAGCACGGCGAGGATCGCTCCGGCGAGCGCCGCCAGATGAAGCTGCTCCGCTCCCTGCAGCACGGCGAGGAGGACCGTCAGAAGCGGCACGAGCGCGAGGATGATCTGCCCGAAGCCGGCGTGCAGCTCGACGAACGCGTAGTACATGAGCGCGAACGTCGCGCCGAACTGGATGGTGCCCCAGAGGACCGCGCCCCAGAACGCCCGACCGCGCGGCAGCGCCACGCGGAGGACGGCTGCCAGAACGAGGAAGATGACCGCGGCGAGCGCGAAGCGCAGGCACGCGCCCCAGAGAGGGTCGAGCTCGCGGTTCGAGAAGCGGACGCCGACCGCGTTCGCACCGGCGAGCGCCGCGCCCACGAAGAATGCGGAGAGCGTGGCTCGATCGTTCCCGGCAACCACGGGCGAACACTATGGGCGGGCTGGTTGAATCGTGGAGTGACCCTGTACGACGCCATCGCGCCCTTCTACGACCCGTGGAGCCGCTCCGTCACGGAGGACGTCGGCTTCTACGTCGAGCACGCGCGAGCGAGCGGCGGCCCCGTGGTCGAGCTCGCGGTGGGAACCGGGCGCATCGCGATCCCCATCGCAGAGGCCGGGATCCGCGTGATCGGGATCGACTCGTCGCCCGAGATGCTCGCGGTGGCGAGGCGCGCTGCGGACGAGGGCGGCACGGGGGCGCTCGTCGACCTTCGCCTCGGCGACCTGCGCGAGCCTCCGGTGGACGAGCGTGTCCCGCTCGTGATCTGCCCGTTCCGCTCGCTCCTGCACATGGAGACGGAGGACGCGAAGCTCGCGGCGGTCACCGCCGCACGCAACCTGCTCGAGCCGGACGGCCGCTTCGTGTTCGACGTATTCGCACCGAACCGCGAGGACATCGAGGAGACGCACGACCGCTGGCTCGAGCGCGAGCCGGGCATCTTCGAGCGTGCGGTCTGGGACGAGGGCTCGCGCACGCTCTCGCTCTCGGTGCGCTCGGGTGGCGTCACGCAGACATTCGGCCTGCACTGGCTCTCCACACCCGAGTGGACCTCGGTCCTCCAGCGGGCCGGCTTCGAGATCGAGGAGCTCTACGGCTGGTTCGACGAGCGCCCGTACGACGGCGAGGAGGACATGATCTTCGTCTGCCGTCGCCCGGCTTAGTAGAGTCGCCTTCGTGATCTGGCTGATCGTCCTGATCGTGGTCGTCCTGCTCCTGGTCGTCCTCGCGATCGCGTTCTACAACCGGCTCGTCCGGCTGCGGAACCGCGTCGACAACGCCTGGGCCCAGATCGAGGTTCAGCTCAAGCGTCGTTGGGATCTCATCCCGAATCTCATCGAGACCGTCAAGGGCTACGCGGCTCACGAGCGGGAGACGTTCGAGGCCGTCACCGCTGCCCGCACTCGGGCTCAGCAGTCACAGACGCCCGCGGAGACCGCGCAGGCCGAGGGCATCCTGGGGCAGGCGCTCGGACGCCTCTTCGCCGTCGCCGAGGCCTATCCCGAGCTCCAGGCGGACGAGAACTTCCGCCAGCTCCAGACGGAGCTCGCGGAGACCGAGAACAGGATCGCCGTCGCGAGGCAGGTCTACAACGATTCCGTGCTGACGTACAACAACGCCGTCCAGACCTTCCCCGGCGTCGTCTTCGCCGGGCCGCTCGGCTTCATCGTGCGCGAGTTCTTCGACGTCGAGGACGAGGCGCAGCGCGAGCCGCCCCGCGTCGACTTCGCCCGCTGATCCGCAGACTCGTCACCATCGGCGTCGCGGCGCTCGCAGCGCTCGCGATCGCGCCCGCCGCCCTCGCACAGTCGTACGACCTGAGCTCCGCCGACGTGCGCGCGAACGTGCTCGCGGACGGCAGGGTCTCGGTCAACGAGGACATCACCGTCGCCTTCGGCAGCTTCGGTTTCACGTACGGGTTCCGGGAGATCCCAGTGCGCGAGGGCGAGCGCCTCCAGGTGCTCGGCGTCTCCGAAGGCGGGCAGGCCTACCGGACGGGGGCATCGACCGAGCTCGAGCCCGGAGGTCCGCCCGGGACGTACGGCGTGCGAGAGCAGGACGGACGCGTCCGCATCGTGTGGCGGTTCCAGGCGTCGAACGAGACGCGCACCTTCACTATTCGCTATCGCCTGAGTGGGCTCGCCGTCGGTTACGACGACGTGGTCGACGTGAACCTGCAGGTGTGGGGCGACGAGTGGGAGCAGCGGCTCGGCCGACTCACGTCGACGATGTCGGGGCCGGGGAACGTCGTTCGTGCGTGGGGCCATCCCGTGTGGGTTCGCGGCGACGTGACCCTCTCCGGTCCGAACGCCAGTCTCCGCGCCGTCGACGTTCCGGCGGGCCAGTTCGTCGAGTTGCGCGCGCTCTATCCGCGCGCCGCGTTCACCTCGACCGCCGGGATGAAGGTCGAGGACGGGAACGGCCTCGACAGCATCGTCCAGGAGGAGCTGGACGATGCGGCGAGCTTCGAGGAGGACCGCGATCGCATCGACTCGCTGCTCGAGCATCCGCTGCGTACTGCGCTCATCTTCCTTGCGCTGGCCGCGCTGCCCGGGCTCGCGGTGATCATGGCCGTGTGGGCGTTCTTCGGACGTGAGCTCAGATCGGCGTACGACCGCGAGTACGAGCAGGAGCCGCCGACGTACACCGAGCCCGCGCTCGTCCCGGTGCTGCTGAGACAGGGCGGCGAGCCGGGATCGTACGAATGGACGGCGACGCTCTTCGACCTCGTCCGGCGCGGCATCTACCGCGCGGAGCCGGTGACGACGGAGCAGAAGATCTGGGGCGGCCTCAGGACGAAGCAGGTCGCCGACCTCGAGCTCACCCGCGGCGAGGAACAGTCGCTCCGCAGCTGGGAGCGGGACGTCGCACGCGTGGTCGACCCGATCCTCGCCGGAGGCCCCGAGCGGCTGTCCCGCTTCCGCGACCACATCGAAGACGCGCGAGAGGCCATGGCTCCTCGCTTCGCCTCGTTCAAGGAGAACGTCGCCGACGAGACGAAGTCGCTCGGCTGGTTCAGGTCCATCGGCGCGCTCCCGCTCGCGCTCGGCGGCGTGTTCTTCATCGCGCTCGGGGTGCTCCTCGTCGTCCTGGCGGCCGAGGGCTGGCGCTCCGTGTACCCGCGCTACTCGGACGTACTGCTCGTCATCGGCGGGCTCGCGTCGATCGCGAACGCGGTGCTCGTCTTCGTGACGCTCCTCTTCTTCCGCCGCGTCTGGCGACGGCGCTCGCCGGAGGCCCAGGCCGAGGCCGAGCGCTGGGACGCGTTCCGGAACTACCTCACGGACTTCCCGCGCCTGCACGAGGCGCCGCCCGCCACGCTCGAGTTGTGGGAGCGGTTCCTCGTCTACGGGATCGCGTTCGGGATCGCCGAGCGCGTCCTCCAGGGCGCCCACATCCACATGCCCGAGGCGCTCGCACAGGCGAGCGCGATCTACTGGATCTCGCCCGACGGCGACCTCGGCTCGGGCCCGAGCGCGCTCGCGATCGGCGACCTCGCCTCGGGCTTCGGGAGCGCGCTCGCGCCTCCGAACTCCGGCTCGGGTGGCGGCGGCGGCGGGTTCTCGGGAGGCGGCGGCGGAGGAGGCGGAGGCGGCGGAGGCGGCTTCGGCTAGAGCGACGCTCGGCCGCTGCGCGAGTACTCGTAGAGCGCGATCGCTCCGGCCGCTGCGACGTTGAGCGACTCCGCATCGCCCGGCAACGGGATCGTCGCCCGGGGGCGGTTGTCGACGAGGTGCTCGGGGAGCCCCTCGCGCTCGGCACCGAGGAGGAACGTGAGCGGTGGCTCGAGCTGGAGCTCGGCCAGCGGCCGGCCGCCGTGGGCGACGAGCGCCACCCGCTCTCCCGGCGGCTCGTCGAACCCGGCGATCGGCACCCGGAAGATCGCTCCGGCCGAGGCGCGGAGCGCGCGCGGCCCGAGCGGGTCGGCGCACTCGGCCGAGAGCGCGATGCCGGCACCGAAGGCATCCGCTGTGCGCACGAGCGTCCCGACGTTCCCGGGATCGCCGACGTGCCAGAGCGCGAGGGTCACGTCACGCGTGCCCCGCGGGAGGTCATCGGCTCGATAGATCCCGAGCACGCGCGGCGCGTGGCCGAGTGTCGACACCTCGCCGAGGAGCTCGGGTGCGACCGTCTCTCCGGCAACCAGGAGCTCGAGCGGCTCGATGCCCGCCGCCGCTGCGGCGTCGACGAGATCCTCTCCTTCCGCGGCGAAGAGCCCCGTCTCCTCGCGGTGCTTGCGCGCGCCGAGCAGCTTCCGGACGAGCCGGAGCTTCTCGTTCTGGCGCGAGCTGATCAGGCGGCTTTCGGGGCGCCGTTCTCGAGCGCGGCCTTGGCCCGCTCGGCGACGAGCGCGAACGCCTCCGGGTCGGAGACGGCGATCTCCGCGAGCGACTTGCGATCGAGCTCGATACCCGCGAGGCGGACACCGGCCATGAAACGGTTGTACGAGAGACCGTGCTCGCGGGACGCCGCGTTGATGCGCATGATCCAGAGCGACCGGAACGTCCGCTTCTTCGCCTTGCGGTCGCGGTACGCGTGCTTCAGCGAATGCTCGACCTGCTCCTTCGCAAAGCGGTAGCTCGACTTCTTGCGGCCGTAGTACCCCTTCGCCTGGTTCAGGACCTTGGCGCGCTTCTTGCGCGCGTGGACCGCCCGCTTCACTCGAGGCATGTCAGCCTCCCCTCAGGAGCTTCTTGACTCCCTTGGCATCGCTCGGGGCGACGCCGTACGTCTTGCGAAAGCCGCGCTTACGCTTCGACGACTTCTTCTCGAGGTTGTGGCTCTTCATCGCGTGCCGGCGGAGCACCTTCCCGGTGCCGGTCACCTTGAACCTCTTCTTCGCTCCCCGCGCTGTCTTCATCTTCGGCATCGGTCTTCACTCCTGCGTTCTTCGTCGGCCCGAGAACCATGACCATGTTCCTTCCGTCCAGGAGCGGCTGCGACTCGATCGCTCCGATCTCCTTGACGTCCTCCGCGAGACGCATGAGGAGGTCACGCCCGCGATCCGGATGCAGGGTCTCCCGCCCCCGGAACATGATCGTGACCTTGACCTTCGCCCGCTGGTTGAGGAACCGGACGACATGGCCCTTCTTGGTCTCGTAGTCGTGGACCCCGATCTTCGGTCTGAGCTTGATCTCCTTGATCTGAATCTGAAGCTGGTGCTTACGGGCTTGCTTGGCGCGCTGCTCCTGCTCGTAGCGGTACTTCGAGTAGTCCATGACGCGCGCGACGGGCGGATCCGCGCCGGCAGCGACCTCGACGAGGTCGAGCCCCTTCTTGCTCGCGAACTCCAGAGCCTCGCGCGTGGCCAGGATCCCTACCTGCCCGCCTTCCTCGTCCACGAGGCGAACGCGCTGCGCGCGGATCTCCTCGTTGATGCGTTCCGGCCGGGCTCGTGGTACGACCCTCTCGTTCAGAGAGGGCCGGCGGCGCCTTGGTCTCAAATGCCCTTCACCTAGCTCTCAGTTCCCTCCTTCGAAACGACAAAACCGCTGCAAGCAGCGGCCAGTTTTCCTCCAACCAAACGCTCGGTTGAACCCCACGAGATCGGCGATCCCGGAGGTGAGGAAGCTGTTCGCTCCTGCTTGCAGAGTGGCGATCGTAGCACCTAGGCGGGATCCGCCTCGGCGGCGAGCTCGCGGAACCTGCCGACGAGCTCGTCCAGCGAGCGCGTCGACTGGCCGGCGCCTCGCTCGCGGACCGCCAGCGCGTCGTCCGACTCGCGGTCGCCGTAGACCACCACGAACGGGACCTTCTCGACCTCGGCGTCGCGAATGCGCTTGCCGAGGGTCTCGTCCCGATCGTCGACCTCGACCCGGAAGCCCTCGCCGAAGAGGCGGTCGCGCAGCGCAGAGGCGGCCCCGCGATGGCTCTCGCCGACCGGGATCACGCGGCCCTGCACCGGCGCGAGCCAGAACGGGAAGTCGCCGCCGTAGTGCTCCACGAGGATCCCGATGAAGCGCTCGAGCGAGCCGAGGAGCGCGCGGTGGATGACGACCGGGCTGTGCTCGCGGTTGTCCGGCCCCATGTACGTGAGCCCGAACTGCATCGGCATCTGGTAGTCGAGCTGGATCGTCCCCATCTGCCACGAGCGGCCGAGCACGTCGGTCATGTGCAGGTCGATCTTCGGGCCGTAGAACGTGCCCTCGCCCGGCGAGATCTCGTACTCCATGCCGTGCCGCACGAGCGCCTGCTCCAGCGCTCCCTCCGCGCGGTCCCACTGCTCGTCCGTCCCGAGCCGCTTTTCCGGCCTGGTCGAGAGCTCGGCCCGCGGCGTGACTCCGAAGCGCTCGTACAGATAGCGCGCGAAGTCGATCATCGCGTCGATCTCGTCCTGGATCTGATCCTCCGTCACGAAGACGTGTGCATCGTCCTGCGTGATGTGCTTGACGCGGAGCAGCCCGTGGAGCGTCCCGCCGCGCTCGTCGCGATGGAGCGTCGAGGACTCCGCGTACCGGATCGGCAGGTCGCGGTACGAGCGCAGCTCCGAGCCGAACAGGAGCATGTGGCCGGGGCAGTTCATCGGCTTGAGCGCCATCGGCTCCTCGCCCTCGTGCGAGTGGACGAAGAACATGTTCTCCTCGTAGTTCTCGTAGTGCCCCGAGGTCTTGTAGGTCTCGAGGTCGTAGAGGAGGGGCGTCTTCACCTCGGAATAGCCGCGCCGACGGTTCTCGCGACGGCGCAGGTCCTCGAGCGCGTTCCAGATGACCATGCCCTTCGGGTGCCAGAACGGCGAGCCGGGCGAGTGCTCGGAGAGGTGGAAGAGATCGAGTTGCATGCCGATGCGCCGGTGGTCGCGCGCACGTGCCTCCTCGAGCCGGGCAAGGTGCGCGTCGAGGTCGGCCTGCGAGTAGAACGCGGTGCCGTAGATGCGCGTGAGCTGCTGGTTTCGCTCGTCACCGCGCCAGTAGGCACCCGCGAGCGACGTCAGCTTCACCGCCTTGATCGGGGCCGCGTTCTGGAGGTGCGGGCCACGGCAGAGATCCGTGAACTCCCCCTGGGTGTAGAGCGAGATCGCGCCCTCGGCCCCGCCGGCGAGCTCGACCTTGTACGGCTGCGCCTCGGCGGTGAAGCGCGCGATCGCGTCCTCGCGGGAGACCTCTTCGCGGGTCCATTCGCGGCCCTCTGCGATCTCCCGGCGGATCTCGTCCTCGAGGGCACCGAGATCCGCCTCCGTGAGCGGCTCGGGGAACTCGAAGTCGTAGTAGAAGCCGTCGGCGATCGGCGGCCCGATCGCGATCTTGACACCCGGGTGGAGGCGCATCGCCGCCTCCGCGAGCAGGTGCGCGCTCGAGTGCCGGAGCACGCGAAGTGCGTCCGGGTCCTGCGCGTCGCGGGTGGTCAGGATCTGGATGCGCTGGCCGTCCGCGAGCGGCAGCCGGAGGTCGCGCGTCTCGCCGTCGACCCGCATGAGCACGGCCTGCTCGGCGAGCTTCGGGCCGATGGCGCGGGCTGCGTCCAGTCCCGAAGCGCCGTCCGGCAGCTCGAGCTCCGACGAGTCCGGAAGCACGACCTTCACAGTGGGCCCTTCACCTGGGCGGGAGGATATGCGCGCGCTCGCGCGTCTGGTCCTAGAGGCGAACTGTGTCCCGCAACATCACCAGCCCAGACTACCCGGCCGGCGCGCGAGTGGTAGAAGCACGTGCGATGCGTGCCGCACCCTGGCTCGTTCTCGTCGCCGCTCCGCTCGTGCTCTTCGCTCTGCTGCTCGCGCGGCCGGCGGTCGACGAACGGTGGGAGAACCAGCCCGCCCACTTCTGGCTCGTGCTCGCCGCGGCCGCGATCGCGACGGCGCTCGGTTACTCGATCAGCGTCGCAGCGCGCCGGCGACGCGACGCCCGTCTCTTTCTCATCTCGCTCTCGCTCATCGTGAGCGCGGGGTTCCTCGGGCTGCACGCGCTCGCGACGCCCGGCGTGCTGCTCGGGAAGAACGCGGGCTTCGAGCTGGCGACGCCCGTCGGGCTCCTGCTCGCCGGAGTCTTCGCCGCAGCGTCCGCGACGGAGCTCCCCCCGTCGCGCGCGGCAGCGGTCGTGCGGCACGCGGGCGTCTTCCTCACCATCGTCTTCGGGCTCATGGTCGCGTGGGCGGTGGTGTCGCTCGCGGAGCTGCCACCGCTCGACGGCCCGCTCGCGGCCGAGCGGCTCGACGGCTGGCAGCTCGTGCTCGCCGCGGTCGGCGTCGCGCTGTACGGGCTCGCCGCGCTCGGCTTCTACCGGCTCTACCGCCGCCGGCGCTCACGCTTCGTGTTCGCGTTTGTCCTCGCCTTCGCGTTCCTCGCCGAGGCCATGGTCGTCATCGCCTGGGCCCGCAACTGGCAGGTCTCCTGGTGGGAGTGGCACATACTGATGCTCGGGTCGTTCCTCATCATCGGGCACGCCGCGCGAACGGAGTGGCACGAGGAGCGGTTCAGCGCCCTCTACCTCGACGAGACGCTCGCGGGCGCGAAGGACGTGAGCATCCTGCTCGCCGACCTGTGCGGCTTCACCTCCTACTCGGAACGCCACGAGCCCGCGGAGGTGGCCGTAATGTTGAACGCGTACTTCGAGCGCCTCGTCCCGCTCATGGAGGCGACCGGCGGCGAGGTGCACCAGATCGTCGGGGACGAGCTCATGGTCATCTACAACAAGGAAGGGCAGACGCCGGATCACGCGTCGCGAGCGGCGCGGGCCGCGCTGCTACTTCAACGCATGGCGACCCGGATCGGCCGCGAGCACGAGGACTGGCCGCGGTTCCGCGTCGGCGTCAACTCCGGCGAGGTCCTGGCCGGAGTCGTCGGCGGCACGAGCGGGCACCGGAAGCACGGAGTCGTCGGTGACGTCGTGAACGTCGCCTCGCGGCTCCAGGCCGAGGCGCCGGTCGGGTCGATCCTCATCGGCGAGGCAACGTTTCGCAGCCTCGGGGTCGGCGCGGTCGTCGAGGCTCGGCCGCCGCAGGCTGTGAAGGGAAAGGCGGAGCCTGTCTCCGCCTACGAGCTGCTCGCGCTGCGGAAGCCGCTCGCCGACTAGCGCGGATCGTCGCGAGCGCTCCCGACCGCGAGCTCCAGCTCGAGCTCGTCGAGCGCGGCGCGGAGGATCGCGATCCGCTCCGCCACATGCGCATGCGCCTCGGGGTCGATGGGCGAGACGCGTTCGACGCCGTAGCGCTCGCGGATCGTCCGGCGCCGCACGAGCTCACGCGCCTCCTCCATCGAGTTCAGCACGACGCCGATGAGCACGTTCAGGACGATGAAGGCGGCGACGAGGATGAAGCTGACGAAGTACACCCAGGCCCACGGGTGGACCTCCATCGCGTCGGCCATGTACACCGGGAAGTCCTCGAGGGTCAGCATCACGAACAGCGTGAGCATCGCCCGGCCGATGTTCCCCCACTGCTCCGGCAGGTCGTCCGCGAACAGGATCCAACCGACCATCCCGTAGACGAAGAGGATCATCGCCGTGACCGCGCCGATGGACGCGAGCGGCGGCACGCTCCTCCAGACGCCGAGGAGCAGCACGCGCAGGTCGGGGAGGACGCGGACGAGACGGACGACGCGGAGCAGGCGGACGAGCCGGAGCAGCGTCGTGTTCTGGCGGATCCCGGGGACGAAGGCCGCTGCGACCACGACGAAATCGAAGATGTTCCAGCCGTTGCGGAAGAACGCCCACGGCCGTGGCCAGTAGGCGCCGATGCGGATCGAGAGCTCGACGATGAAGATCGCGAGGCAGGCGCCGTTGACCAGATCGAGCCAGGAGCCCCAACGGTCCTCGACCCCGTCGTACGTCTGGAGGCCGAGCACGACGGCGTTGACCGCGATCGTCGCCACGACCGCGACCGTGAACGCGTTCGAGTCGACCGCGCGCGCAAGGACGTTGCGGCTCGCCACGGCCGCACAGTCTGGCGGGCGGATCGGAGCACCCGCGCGCCGCCGGTGGCAGCCTGACCGCCTCCGTAGACTCCTCGCATGGGCGCTCCGGAGGTCGCGCAGCCCGAGAAGCGGCTGGCCCGCCTCCTCCGCGGGCCGACGGACGTCCTGCAGGGGTTCGTGCGGGCTCTCCCCCGCGCCGTCGAGGACATGTTCCGCGACCGCTGTCCTCAGTACGCGGCGGCGATCGCGTTCCGCGTGCTCTTCTCCCTCTTCCCGCTCACGATCCTGCTCGTCTCGATCTTCGGGCTCGTGCTCCAGGACGACGAGCTGCGAGAGAGCGTGATCGACGAGCTGATCGGAGTACTGCCGGTCTCGCCGGACGGCGAGGAGAACGTCAGGCAGTCGGTCGAGAGCATCGCCACGCCCTTCTCGGCCATCGGGCTCGTCTCCCTCGTCGCGCTCCTGTGGGGTGCGTCCGGGATGATGGCCTCGATCCGCATCGGCCTCGAGGCATCGCTCAAGATCCCCGCGGGCCGGCCCGCCGCGCACGCGAAGCTCGTCGACTTCATCCTCGTCGGCGCCGCGGGGCTCCTCGTGATCGTGATCATCGGGATCTCGACGTTCGCCGCGCTCTTCGGTCGCGCCGTCGAGTGGGTGTCGGACGAGCTCGGGGTCGAGCTCGTGACGACGCCGACCGGCTCGATCTTCCGGGAGCTCCTCCTGCTCGTGCTCATCGCCGTCATGACGCTGATGCTCTACCGGTTCGTACCGGCGGTGCGGCTCGGCCGCAGGGCAGCCCTCGCGGGAGCGACCTTCACGGCGGTCGGGATCTGGGGGGCCGCGAAGCTCCTCGGGGTCCTCTTCGACGTCAGCCGCTACAACGTCATCTACGGCTCGCTGGCGAGCGTGATGGCGTTCCTCTTCTTCGTCTACGTCGTCGCCTTCATCCTTCTGCTCGGCGCGGAGTTCGCGTACGCCTGGTCACAGCCGCCGGGGCCACCGGGGCCGCCGCTCCGGGCACAGATCGTCGAGCGCCCTACGCGGCCTGGTCGTTCATCAGGAGCCGCCCGAGCCCGAGCGGCGGGACGTCAGCGACAGACCCTGACCGGCTGCGACGCTTCACCCTCACGCCCGGAGACGTCCGAGGCGACGGCGCGCAGGACATGCGGGCCCTTGCGCGGCCGCGCCCGCCACTGGAACGTGTAGATCCCGCCCTGGTTCCGCCGGACGCGAGCGATCTGCCGGTTGCCGTCGAAGAAGCCGACCGACGAGACGACGGACGGTGAGGTCGCGACCACCTGCAGCTTCGCGCGCGCCGGGAGACAGGCGCCCTTGCTCGGCGAGATCCACGTGACGGCGGGCCCGTTGACGACGGTCATCCGGACGCCGCGGAACCGCGAGTTCGGCATCGGGTTCACGCCCTCGATGCCGATGTTCTTCGTCTCCTGGAAGTCCGCAGCGAAGATCCGCATGAACTCCGTGCCCGGCCGGAGGATGTTCGACTCGCGCGGGATCGAGAACACCGCGATGCCCGTCTGCTCGTCGTACGAGATCGCCGCCGAGCTGCTCCGTGCCGCGGAGGAGGAGCAGCGACAGCGGGTCGACGCCCGACGCGGCGTCGCGGACGCGCGCGACGATGGTCGGACGGCCGGCCGAGACGCGCCTGGTGATGAGGGTCACGTTCGGCGGTCGCACGTCGTTCACCCACGAGCGGAGCGTGAACGGACCGGCGAGCGAGCGGCCGTTGAAGAGGTCGCGTCCCGAGTCGACGGAGATGTAGTAGCGCCCGGCCGGCAGGAAGACGCCGCCGGCCGCGCCGACGTTGAAGAGGAAGTCCGGCATCGAGCCGTTCGAGTTCACCGGGATTCCGGCGTAGCCCGTGACGTCGTTCTCGTCGAGCGAGCCCAGGAACCACGGGTGGATCGGCGCGTTCGAGGAGAGGAGCGACCGAATCGGCGCGTCGATCTTCAGCGCCGGTCGCACGACGACCACGCCGGCGTTGACGGCCTGACGCGGGAGGTCGAGCGTGTACACGGTCTCGCGCCCGTCCTCGTTGACGGCAGGATCGACGCCGAAGATCCCGAGGATCGAGAACGGCGACGTCGGCCAGCGGTAGACGCGCGCGCGATCGTCGCCCTGTCGCGTGTCGCCGCTCTGGAGCTTCTTGATCGGGGTGGTGCGAACTCCGGTCAGCTGCGGCCTGGTCACCGAGAACGCGTACGGGATGCGCCGCACGTCCGAGCCGCGCCGGAGGATGACGAACCCGAAGTTGTCGCCGCCCGGCGCTCCCGCGCTCGCGCGGGCCACCATCTGCACGACCGTCGTGCCACCCGGTCCGACCGTGAAGGGCGCAGCCTCGACGCTCGCCCCTGCCGTCGCGACCTGCGGCCGCACCTCGACCGACCACGCTCCGGCACCGCCGCCGGCGTCGGCGATCGTCACCGAGACGGCGCGGTTCGCGGCGCCCGCGTTCACGTCCAGGTACCCGAACGAGAGCGACGCGGGATCGCTGAAGATCAGCGGCTGGTCCGCGCTCGCCGTCCGGACGAGCCCGGCGCCCTGGACGAGCACCGACGCCTCCTCGCTCAGAGCCGTGTTCGCGAACGCCGGCCCGGCAGTCGACATGAGAGCCGACTTCAGCTGCTTCGGAGTCCAGCTCGGGATGGCGCTGGAGGAGCAGCGCCGCCGCTCCCGAGACGTGCGGCGCCGAGAAGCTCGTGCCGTCGAGCACGGCGTACGGGTCGCCGGCGAACTCCGGAAGCGTCGAGGAGAGGATCTGCGAGCCGGGCGCCGTGACGTCGGGCTTCAGGAGCTTGCCGAACGGGGTCAGGCCGCCTGCCGAGAAGCTCGAGGGAACACCTGCCCAGGTCGTGTCCACCTCGAGCACGTCCCGGTTGAAGCGGACCGTGACCGCGCCACCCGAGCTCGCCATCGCCTGCCGGAGCCGCGCGCCGTCGAGGTCGGAGATCGTCCCTCCGTCGAGCCCCGAGAAGAGCGCGAAGGTCGGGTCGCCGCCGCGGTTCTCCGCGACGACCATGCCGACCGCACCGGCCTCTCGTGCCCGCGCCGCCTTGGCCTCGTACTGGCAGCCGCCGCGCGACACGAGCGCGATCGCGCCGCGGAGCGATGCGCCCGCGAGGCTGCCTTCGCACAGGAGACGGCTTCCGCCCGAGCCGGAGATCGTGCCGACGTCGACGAGGCGCTGATTCGCCGTCGTCCACGAGGGCGGGATGTTGTCGGCGGCCACGAACGGGATCCGGCCGAACGAGACGGACGGTGCGACGACGGACATCGAGTTCCCGAACACGTGCGCATTGGCGGTGGAGCCGACGCTGATGGCATCCGGAGACGTCGCGGGCGACCCGGCCGTTCCGAGACCGAAGAAGTCGCGGTCGTTCCCGGCCGACACGATCGGGACGACGCCGGCACGGACGACGTTCGCGACCGTCGGGATGAGCGCGTCGGTGCGGGGATCGGCCTGCGGGCCGCCGCCGGAGAAGTTGATGATGTCCATCCCGTCGGCGACGGCCGCCTCGAAGGCGGCGACGATCTCGGGGGTCGTCCCCGAGCAGCACCCGCCGAGAGGAAGCGGCACGTTGAACACGCGGTAGTTGCCGATGTGCGCGCGGGGCGCGACTCCGCTCACGTCGTCGACCGCCGGATGGCAGCCGCCCTCCGCCTCTCCGCACTGGCCGCGGACGCCGGCGGGGACGTCGGTGCCCGCGCGGCCCGCGATGATGCCCCCGACGAACGTGCCGTGGAACGAGTTGTCGCGATCGAGCGGCGAGGAGTTCGCTCCCCGGCTTGCGAAGCCGCGCGAGACGATCACCTTCGTCGTCGTCCCGGTGCCCTTCGGGAACCCGGCCGGATACGAGAAGCCGGTCGGATCGAAGAAGGGGTGCTCGACGTCGATGCCGTCGTCGACGACGGCGACCTTGATCCCCTCGCCGCGCGCGCCGGTGACCCCTGCGAACTGCGACGCGCCGATGACCGAGGCGCCGCGGTTGAGCAGCGACGTGTACGTGTAGCTCGGGTAGACCTTCTCCGCGAGGCCGAGGTCGAGGAGCTTCGGCAGCTGCGCGTACGGGACGCTGACCGCAAAGCCGTTCAGCAGCACGCGGTAGCGGCGCGAGACCTTCGCGGCGGGGAGCTCGCTGCGAAGCGTCGTGATCGCCGCATCCTGAGCGGCGTCGAGCCGGCTCAGGTACGAGCGTGCGAAGGAGGACGCGAAGTTGAGCTTGCGTCGCTGGCCGACGGACCTGTACGCGTTGCGCGGAGCGGCCGCGGCGAGCGGCGCGTCCTCGAGGGTCATGATGACCCGCATCCGCCCGGCTGTCCCCGCGCTCGGCACGACCGGCGGCCCTTGCCGTACCCGCGGGAACGACTGGTCGGCGAGCCTCTGCTCGACCGGGCTCACCGCTCCGGAGGCGGTTCCCGCCGTGACCACGGCGGCAGCGAGGACGAGAAGCGCGAGTCGCCGCACGCGCTAGCCGATGGCCCTCGAGTAGCTCCTCGTAGCCTTCAAGCCCTCGAAGGTGATCGAGATCGTGCCCCGGAACGTCCTGCCCTTGGCGGCCGGGGGAATCCGGTAGGTGCAGACGGCGGTGCGGCCGACGAAGCGGCCCGTTCCCACGACGCGCGCCGAGCCGATCCGTCCGACGCAGGTGACGCGGCCGCCCTGCACGAGCGCCCCGGTGTCCGAGCGCGCCGCCTGGAGGCGAAGCGCGAACGGCTTGCCCGCGAGCGGCCTCGCCGGGGTCGTCTTGAAGCTGCGGACGTTGAGCGTCGCGGCGCCGACCTTCACCTCGTAGGCGTAGAGGCCGGCGTCGATCGCAGGCGCGACGTCGGCGGTCGCATTCGTGAAGTCGAGGTCGCCGGTCACAGGATCCGTCGCGAGCCCCGCGATCACGATCGTGTTGAACCGGAGGCGCGTCGTGTTGCCGAGCTCCGCGGCGCTGATCGTGAGCGACGCGCCGCCCTGGTAACCGAAGATGAGCGACGTCGCGGGCGGGTCGCCGGCCCGCCGCGTGAAGTTCTCGCCGTCCCACTTGAAGAGGAAGACCTCGCCCTGGAGGAGCTCGATGGCGTAGTCCGTCCCGTCCGGGCTGCCCGTTGCCGGGTTGTTGTCCGTGTCGATCTCCATCGCGACGAGCATGTCCGCCGTGAGTGACGGGCGATTCGGGACGTTGATGCGGAACGTGATCAGCCCCGCGTCGTTGTTCGATGCGACGACCGTCGTGATGTCCGGAGCGGCCGCGTTCTCACCTGTCGAGTCCTGATACGTCGTGCTGTTCGCGGCCGGCGCAAGCGGAGCCGCTCCGACGGCTGCCGGCAGCGCGACGCATGCGAGAGCGATCAGCGCGAGCAGCCCCGAGGACCTGAGTCGACCCACCGGCCCGGAGGCTACCCGGCTCCAGTCGTCATCGCAAGCGCACCGCCCGACGAGCCTCGATCGCGCAAGCCTCCGCCCGGGGTACCTCGACTCACGTCACTGCATCAAGGAGTGCGATCTCGCCGGTGGGCTGCCGATGAGGAGGGAGCCGCCGCGAAGTGAGAGGAGAGCACTTGACCAGGGTACGAAGGACGATCGGCCTCGCTGTGGCGGTGACGGCCCTCGCCGTCGGTGCTGCCGCCGTGACGGCTCCCGCTGCACCGGCCCAGACCGGGCCCGGCGCCGCTCAGTGCGGGGCGCTCGCCTCCGCTGCGGCGCAGCTCGAAGGGCTCGTTGCTCGCACCGCTGCCGCAGCGGCCGCGGTCGAGCAGCGACTGGCTGCGGGCGGGCTCACCCCGAGGCAGGCGGCGCTTGCACGCGCCCAGCTCGCGCTGCTCCGTCTGCAGGGCGCGTTGCTGAACGCGCTCCTCGACCGGGTCGAGGCCAGGATGGAGCAGGTGTGCGCCTCGCCGCCTCCACCGCCGCCACCCCCGCCGCCACCGCCACCGCCGCCACCCCCGCCACCGCCACCCCCTCCGCCCCCGCCTCCGCCGAGCGAGGGCGAGTAGGAGCGAACGAGTAGCGGTAGGAAGCTCGGCGACCGGAACCAGCCGGTTTCGGTCGCCGGGCTCTGTGTTAGGGCGCGCGGCCTACGAGAAGACGACCAGGCTCCGGATGCCGTCCTGGGCCTCCATGAGCTCAAAGCCACGGTTCACGTCGTCCAGCGGGAACCGGTGGCTGAGCATCGACTCCACGTCTATCTCTCCGGCCAGCCAGCGGTCGACGAGCTCCGGCACCTGCGTTCTTCCCTTCACGCCGCCGAACGACGAGCCGGTGACGCGCCGTCCGGTGATGAGGAAGCGCGGCACGACGTCGAGCGTCTCGCCCTTGCCCGCGACTCCGATCATCGTCGCGAGACCCCACGCCTCACGCGCCGCCTCGACGGCCTGGCGCATCACCTGGACGTTGCCCGTCGCCTCGAACGTGTAGTCGGCGCCGAAGCCGCCCGTCTCGGCGCGGATCCAGTCGACGACGTCCCCGCCTGCGACGCGCGTGTCCGTGGCCCCGTGGTGACGCGCGATCGCGAGTCGTTCCTCGGACAGGTCGATGGCCACGATCCGGCCTGCTCCGGCGAGCCGGCAGCCGACGACGGCGCCGAGGCCGACGAGCCCGCATCCGAAGACGACGCACGTCGAGCCCGGCTCGACACGTGCGGTGTAGAGGGCGGCGCCGATCCCGGTCGAGAGGCCGCATGCGAACGGCGCACACCCTTCGAGCGGCGCCTCGGGCGAGACCTTCGCGAGCGCGATCTCGGGGAGCACCGCGTACTCGGCGAACGTCGACGTGCCCATGAAGTGGCGCAGCGGCCCGCCGTTCCGGAAGAGACGCGTCGTGCCGTCCGGCAGGTACCCGAGCCCCTGCTGGTCGCGGATCGCGAGGCAGCGGTTCGTGCGCGGATCGAGGCAGTGACGGCACTTGCCGCATTCGGGCGCGAAGAGCGTGACGACGTGATCGCCTGGACGAAGCGAGGAGACGTCGTCGCCGACCGCCTCGACGACGCCCGCGCCCTCGTGGCCGAGAACGCACGGCGCGTAGCCGCTCGGGTCCGCGCCGGACGCCGTGTACAGGTCCGTGTGGCAGACACCGCAGGCGACGAGCCGCACGAGCGCCTCGCCCGGCTTCGGCTCGGCGAGCTCGACCTCCTCGACGACGAGCGGCTGCCCGAACTCCTCGAGCACGGCTGCGCGGATCTTCATGCGGCTCCTTCCGGTCGGCACACGGGTGACGATTATCGCCCGGTTGCCAGGGGCCGGATCGCGGCGTACAGTTCGGCCCAAGCAACCGGGGGATGGCTCTCATGCGCCGCACGAACCTCTCGATCGTTGCTGCGGCTCTTTCGAACGCCTCCGCCGGGGCGGGTGCTCCGCGGTGAGCACGATGACCGACGACGAGCTCGCCGTCGCGCTCGCACGCTCGGCCGTCGAGCGGGCTGCGCCCGAGGAGCTGGTGATCTTCCCCGCCGCGAGCGAGGCGTTCCTCGAGGGCAAGGATCCGACCGAGCGGACGCGCGGCGACCCGATGCTCGGGTTCGGCGTCGAGTCGGCCGTGATCCTGCTCACGCCGGTGGCGCTGACCGTGGCGAAGGACGTCCTCGGGTTCCTCCGCGTCCAGCTGAAGAAGCAGGCCGACGAGCACGGCGACGAGGCATTCGACTGGCTCGTCAAGAAGCTCTTCCGCCGCGGTGACGACGACAAGAAGGATGCCGCGACGCACCGGCCGAGGCGCCGCCCGCCGCCGCCGAGCTCACCGACGAGCAGCTCGAGGAAGTGCGGCAGCACGCGATCGAGAAGGCGAAGCAGCTGAAGTTGCCGAAGGAGAAGGCGGAGCTGCTCGCAGACTCGCTCGTCGGCAGCCTCGCGACGGCGTGAGCGCCGAGCCCGCCGAGCCTTCTCCCCCACCCTCGGCCCGACTCAACCCCTTCGTCTTTCCGTCGGATACGACGTTCCGCTTCCTCCTGCTGCTCGTCGCGGTGGTGGGCGCGAACCTCTACATCTGGAACTGGCTGCACACCGCCTGGGGCGTCGACACCGGCGACTTCGCGCGAGCCGTCCTGGAGCTGCGGCGAGGAGTACGACGCCGCCATCGCGGTCGCGGGAAGCCAGGATGCGCGTCAACGCTGCCGCGGAAGCACGGACAGCCTGTCTACCAGGACTCGGTCAGCGTCCGCTCGCGTGGTGGATGCTCGGCGGCACTGCACTGCTGCTCGGCGTCGCCGCCGTGATCCTGTTCCTGCTTCCGTACGGCATCCAGCGGCGGCGACGGCTGCGGGCGCTGACACCCGAGGATGCACCCGCAGTCGTCGACGAGCTCGGCCAGCTCGCCGAGGAGGCCGAGCTACGGCGAAGAGCCGCGCTGGCTCTGGAACCCGCTCGACCCATCGCCTACGGGCCTTGCCTTCGGGCGCCCCGGCAACCATGCCATCGCCCTGAACGGCGGTCTCGTCACGAAGCAGTTCGCCGACCCGCCCGCATTCAGGGCAGTCGTCCGGCACGAGCTCGCACACCTGCGGAACCGCGACGTCGACCTGACCTACGCGACGATCGCGCTCTGGTACGCGTTCCTGCTCGCCGGTGTGCTGCCGTTCGCCGTCGACGCTGGTGGACGAGCCCCTCGACGACGTGTTCCGTCTCTCGTGGCGACTGCTTGCGCTCGCGGCGCTCGTGTATCTCACCCGCAACGCGGTGCTTCGAGCCCGTGAGGTGTACGCGGACGTGCGTGCGTCCGTGCCCGACGGTCCGCACGGTGCGCTGCGGAGGATTCTCGGCGATCTCCCGCAGGGCACGACGTCGATCTGGCGCCGGTTGTGGCGCGTCCACCCGGATGCGCAATCGCGCCTTGCGTCTGTGAACGACACGCGGCGCCTCTTCCCGCTCGGGCTCCTCGTCGCGTTCGGAACGGGGCTTGCCACGACGATCGCATTCGAGAGCATGGTCACGCTCTTCAGCATCTACATCGCCGATCCAATCGACATCCACCTGGTCGCCGCCTTGATGTTCGCCCCGCTCGCGATGGGCGCGGTCGGCGTCGGAATCTGGCGGGGCTCGTGGGGCACGCTCGCGGAGAGCAAGGCACCACCGCCGACCTGGCCGCTCGCGCTGGCGTTCGCCGCCGGACTCCTCGTCGGCCCGGAGCTCGCGCTCGAACGTTTCATCCCGGACGTCGAGGACCCGACGCTGCTCGGCGGTGGTTTCGAACGCTATCCCTGGATCGCCGCCCTGGTCGTCGGGCTCGTATTGCTCTTCGCCTGGGTCGGGACCTCCGGCGAGGCATGGATACGCGCGCTCGCGGGCTCTTCACGGCCCACCCTGGCAACGCTCGCAGGGCTCCTCTTCGCGAGCGGCATGCTCGCGATCTTCATCGGCGTCTTCTTCGCCCTGTACACGACGCGGCCCGCGCTCGGCTTCTCACGGAGCCTCAGCGCCGGCGAGCACGAGGAGGTCGCGGAGGTCGCGTGGGTGGGCCCGACGTGGCTCTACCAGCTCGTTCGCGACTTCTACACGCTCATCGTGCTGACCAAGCCGGTGGTGTTCGTCGCGCTCATCGCACTCTGGCTCTACCCGCTCGCCGCGTGGTTCCGTCGACGGGAGCAGGTTGGCGAAGCGCCGTGGGCGTTCCTCGAACCCGGCGGACGGCTTCGCATGCCGCTGCTCGCGCGCGGGTCCTCTCGACCCGTGGATCGTCGGGCGCGATCGCAGGGCTCGCGTGCCTTGCGACGTTCCTCGTCCTGCGTCTCGGGCTCAGGGCGGGCGTCGACGCCGAGACGCGCGGCGGAGTTCCTCTTCCCGCTCGCGTTCTTCCACTGGCAGCTGCTGCTCGCCCTTGCATTCCAGGCCGCGGCGGCGATCGTGGCGACCGTCCGCTGGCGACCGCGGGACCTCGCCGTCGTCGCCGGGATGGCGGCCGCGTTCACAACCGGCCTGATCGCAACGGCCGGGATCGTGGTCGGGCCTTCGGCTGCCGGCTGCATCGATCCGATCGCGCTGAACCCGGGGCCATGCGTGTGGGACGTGGACGCGACCTTCTCGTGGTTCGTGCTCCGTCAGGTCGTCGCCGAAGGAGCGGTCGTCGCGCTCGCGGGCGGGCTGCTCGTTCTGGGCGTGCAGGCGGTCTTCCACCGACGCCACGCGCCGGTGCCCGCGCCGACCGCCTGAGCCTCAGAGCGCGATCTCGTCGAAGTCGCCGATCTCGCTCGCCGCCGTCGCCTCGAGCCCGCCGAGTGGGTCGAAGTCCGAGAGCGTTCCGAACGAGAGTCGCGTCGCCTCCTCGATCCGCCGCACGGGAACCTGGTACGTCCGGTAGGCGCCGTACGAGAACTCCTCCGGCACGACCTCGAGGCCGGCGATCAGCTCCGCCTGGCTCAGGAGGTACGCGGTCGCCGACAGGTCGCCGGACTCCTTGACCATGACGACGACCTTCCAGAACTCGCGCGGCAGCTGCACGCCCGCGAACTGCTCGTCGTCAGCGGCGAGCACGGGGCCGGTGAACACCGTCACGCGGAAGTCGCGGTTGTCCGCGTTCTCGAGGATGTAGTCCTCGAGGCCGGCCCAGGTCGTCTGGTTCTGGTTGAAGTCCTCGTGCTGTGGCGAGCAGTTCGTGAAGTGGAACGTGTCGTCGTTCGCGAGCTTCGCCTCCTGGCGGGAGGTGCCCCAGGCCGGGTCGAGCCGCCGCACGAGGTGCCCGCGGTCGAGCGGGTTGTTCTTGTACACGCTCTCGTCCGTCTGCTCGGCCGCCGGGATGCGCGGGTCGACGAACCAGCGGTCGCGCTCCCGCTTGAGCCGGGAGCTCGTCGTCCCGTCCACGTTGACGGCGGTGAAGAAGGCGAGGCGCCGCGGTCCGTTCACCACGACGCTGAAGTGGTGATACGGGATGACGTGCTCCGGCCCGGCGCTCGGGAGTTCGTTGACGGACGCGAGCGCGAGCAGGTCCTCCGGCAGGACGGGGAGCGCGACGCTGTGCGTGCCCGCTCCCAGGAAATCGGCGTCGTAGCCCTTCCGGGTCGAGTAGTCCGGGTCCGGGATGGTCGCCTCGAGCAGCGAGTCGCTCACGAGAAGAGCTCGTCCACGAGCGCCTGCTCCTCGGCCGAGAACGTCTTCCCCTCGACGAACGCGCGGATGCTCTTCACACGGATGCCCTCGTTCACGAATCCGCCGAGCTCCGTCCGGTCGGGCGCACGGACGCTCGCGTGGTGCAGGCAGACGACGCGCCAGCGGTCGTCGAACACCGGCGACCCGGACGACCCCGGCTCCGTGTCGGCCGCGTAGTGGAGGTGCGAGTCGAGGACGTCGACGACGCGGTTCTCGCGCAGCGCGATCTGCTTCTTCTTCCCGCGTGGATGCTGGACGATGGTCACGAAGGCGCCGACCGCGCCCTCGCCCTCGTCGTCCGTCAGCCGGTTGAAGGAGAAGTCGCCGAGTTCGTCCGGCGTCGCCTTCACGGCCACGAGCGAGAAATCGAGGTCCTCGTCGGTGAGGAAGAACCGATCGGGGGAGAGCTCGAACGTGACCGGGTCGAGCGCCTTCCCGTCGACCCCGTCCTGGAAACTGAACTCGATCGAGCTGCCCTCGGCGACGTCCGCGCTCGCCAGGACGTGGTTGTTCGTGAGCAGGAGCGCAGGCGACACGAGCGAGCCCGTGCCGAAGCCCGCGATGTTCCCGTTCTCGCGGATCACGACGCGGCCGACGGCGCGCGAGGCGCCGACGCCGGCCTCGAGGTAGCTCACGCCGAGGAAGTCCTCGGTGCCCAGGACCTTGCGGGTCGGCCCCTTGCGTATCTCGTCGACGTTGTCGCGGCGCGAGTCCGTCGCGCTCGTCACACGTCGTGCGGCTGCCTCTTCCTGCTTCTTCTGCGCGGCTTCGAGATCGTGCATCTCCAGCCTCCCCCTTCGGTCGAATGAGGACGCCGCAGCCCGCCCGATTATCGGCGCTCGCGGCAGGATCGGCAACACACTCGCTTGACGGATCCGCGGCGACCGGTCTAGATAGGGGTCGTTACAGGCCAGGAACGAGGGAGCTCGCCATGGGCACGGCGCACATGGAGACCTCTGCGGCGCCGGCACCGGGGGCTGAGCACCCGCGGCCGAACGTGGACGTCCTCTTCCAGCCGCTCGCGTTCCGGAACCTCAGCGTCTCGAACCGGATCTTCCGCTCGAGCCTTGCCGGCCGCTTCTCGAACTACGACGGCGCGGGGACGCAGACACACATCAACTGGGACCTGAAGACGGCGCGAAACGGCGTCGGCACCATCATCTCCTCGAACGCGCCCGTGCACCCGCGCGGCCACATCGTCCCGAACTACGCGCACATCGACCGCGACGAGACGATCCCCTTCTGGCGGGAGCTCGTGCAGCGAGTCCACGAGCACGACTGCAAGTACGTGGTGCAGCTCGCCTTCTGCGGGCGACAGCGCGACGTCGGCGGCATCCGCTTCGAGAAGGGCTGGAGCTCGACCGACGAGCCCGAGCCGGTGCACGGCTTCGAGTGCGAGCGCATGACCACGGACGAGATCGCGCTCATGGTCGAGTGCTTCGCGCAGGGCGCGCGCCGCGCGCGGGAGGCGGGCGCGGACGGGGTCGAGATCCACGGCTGCAACGGCTACCTGATCACGCAGTTCCTCTCGTCCGCGATCAACGACCGCAAGGACGACTACGGCGGCTCGCTCGAGAACCGCGCCCGCTTCGCGCTCGAGATCGTGCGCGCCGTGCGGCGCGAGGTCGGGGACGACTACCACCTCCAGTTCAAGATCAGCGCGATCGACGACAACGACGCGCTCTTCCCGTGGGAGAAGAAGGGCAACACGCTCGAGGAGTCGGTGCAGGTCTGCCGCTGGCTGGAGGAAGCGGGCGTCGACGGCTTCCACGTCTCTTCCGGCTCGTCGTTCCCGCACCCGCGAAACCCGGCCGGGACGTTCTCGCTCGACGACGTCGTGCGCGGCTACGACACGATGATCTCGAGCGGGCGCCACACGTTCCGGAACTACCTCATGTTCCGCACCTGGCCGATCAACCGCATCTTCAAGTGGCTCTGGGAGCGGCGCGCGAAGGACGGCGTCGAGGGGATCAACCTTCCCGAGTCGCGGGCGGTGAAGGCTGCGGTCTCCGTCCCGGTGGTCGTCACCGGCGGCTTCCAGACCGCGTCCGTCATCGCGGGCGCGATCGAGCGCGGCGACTGCGACGGCGTCACGATCGGCCGGCCGTTCATCGCGAACCCCGATCTCGTGCGGCTCTGGCAGGCGGGCCATGACCGGCCGCCTAACCCGTGCACCTACTCGAACCAGTGCCTCATCAACGGGCTCGAGAACCCGCTCGGCTGCTACGACCTCTCCCGCTTCGCCTCGCGCGACGAGATGGTGGCGGAGATCCTCACCGTCTACGACCCGCCGCCGTTCACGTGACGCGCGGATCCGATCTTCGAGCCGCTCGCGTTCCGCAACCTCGAGCTCCGAAACCGCGTGCTCCGGTCGAGCATCTCGGGCCGCTTCGACAACTACGACGGCTCGGGGACGCAGACGCGGATCAACTGGGAGCTCCGGTTCGCGCGCGGCGGCGTGGGCGCGATCGTGTCCGCGTGGTGCGGCGTCGAGCCGCGCGGCTTCATCGTCCCCGGGCTACGCGTGCGTCGACCACGACGGGACGATCCCGTTCTGGCGCGAGCTCGGCGAGCAGGTGCACGAGCACGGCTGCAAGTACATCCTCCAGCTCGCACACGCCGGGCGCCAGCGCGACATCCGCGGGCTCGACCTCGAACGTAAGGGGCTGAGCTCGACGGGCAAGTCCGATCCGCTGCACGGCTTCGAGGCGGAGCGCGCGAGCGTGGACGAGCTGCGCGCGATCGTCGAGGCGTTCGCCGCAGGCGCGCAGGCGGGCGCGCGAGGCCGGGCTCGACGGCGTCGAGCTCCACGGGGCGAACGGCTACCTGTTCACGCAGTTCCTCTCCTCGGCGATCAACGACCGCGACGACGACTACGGCGGGTCGCTCGAGAACCGCGCGCGGCTGCTGCTCGACACGGTGCGCGCGGTGCGCCGCGAGGTCGGTGACGACTTCCACCTCCAGGTGAAGATCAGCGCGACCGAGAACGCGGACGCCTTCCTGCCGTGGCTCCGCGACGGGAACACGATCGAGGACGCGGTCCAGGTCTGCGTCTGGCTCGAGGAGGCAGGCGTCGACGCGATCCACGTCTCCGCCGGCTCGACGCTTCCCCCATCCGGACAACCCGGCCGGCGGGCTTCCCGCTGCACGAGCTCGTCCACAACTACGACGGGATGATCTCGAGCGGCGATCCACGCCTTCCGCAACTTCATCCTCTTCCGCCTCTGGCCGATCAACCGGCTCATGCAGCGCCGCTGGCAGCGCCCGCTCGACGAGGTCGAGGGGTCGCTACTCCCGGACGCGAAAGCCATCCGCGACGTCGTCTCGTCCCCGTGCTCTGCACCGGCGGCTTCCAGACGGCATCCGTGATCCGCAAGGCGCTGGCCGACGGCGCGTGCGACGCAGTGACGATCGCCCGGCCGCTCGTCGCGAATCCGGACCTCCTGCAGCTCTTCGCCGAGGGACACGACCGCGCGCCGCGGCCGTGCTCGTACTGCAACAAGTGCCTCTACAACGTCCTCGAGAGCCCGCTCGGCTGCTACGACGAGCGCCGCTTCGCGAGCCGCGAGGAGATGATCCGCCAGATCTACGAGGTCTACGACCCGACGCCGATCGTCTAGGGGCGGTCGCTAACGCCCCGCAACGGCACAACCGTCGCGGCTTGACAACACCAGCCGAGGCTGGATGATGCCGAGGTAGAAGCACCGAAAGGAGCGGGCACGTGGGGGCCTGGCACATTGCCGATGCTGCGGCGCACCGGTATGCGCAGCGCGGTGGGCGCTTCCTGCCGCCGAGGGCTATGAGCACGCCCGAGACGCCCCAGATCGACCGCCTCCAGGCCGCCCTCGACCGCGGCGACCTCGACGACGTCCGCCGCACGCTGCTCGCGCTCGAGGGCCGCGAGGCCGCTCTGCTCGAGCGGAGCTCGGCGCCGAGGCGTTCGAGCGGTCGCGCCAGGCAGCGGCCGCGCGGGCGCCGCCGCGGGAAGCTCGGGAAGGTGATCGTCCTGCCCGGGATCATGGGCACGGAGCTCGACTCGGTCGACCGCAAGGGCGACGTCGACCGGATCTGGATCCACTTCTTCCGCCTCCTGGCAGGACGCATCCGCGACCTCGAGCTGACGCCTGCCGGCGAGCCGGCGAGCGCCGGAATCCAGCATCCGCCCCGCCGGGCTCCACCGCGGTACGTACGTCCCGATGCTGCTCGAGCTCGACACGCGCTGGCACGTCCGCCCGTTCCCCTTCGACTGGCGCGAGGACATCGACAAGAGTCGGCGACCCGCCTCGACGCCGAGGTCACGGCGTTCGGCGCGGGCGAGCCCGGTGCACCTCGTCGCGCACTCGATGGGCGGCCTCGTCTCGCGGCGCTTCGCGCAGCTCCACTCCGACACGTGGCGCGGCGATGGACGACCCGACGGGCGCCGGCCGGGGCGGGCGGCTCGTCATGCTCGGAACGCCGAACCGTGGCTCGTTCGCGATCCCGCTGACGCTCTCGGGCGCGGAGAAGGTGCTGAAGGTGCTCGCGGTGGGAGACGTCGACCACTCCTTGCCGGAGCTGCTCGAGATCGTCAGCACCTTCCCGGGCATGTACCAGATGCTCCCCTCGCCGCTCGTCGATCTCGGAGACGACCACGCGGAGCTCTTCGACGTCACGCGCTGGGGAAAGCTGCCCGCGAAGGCGCCGCTGCTCGCGAAGGCCGACGCGTTCCTCCGCGAGCTCGACGCCGTGATCGACCCCGAGCGGCTGCTCTACGTCGCGGGCGTGAACCGCGAGACGCCGGCGAAGATCCGGATCGAGTCCGACGGCAAGTTCTCGTACCGCCAGACGCTCGACGGCGACGGGCGCGTCCCGCACGAGCTCGGCCTGCTCGAAGGGGTCACGACGTACTGGGTGGAACGAGACGCACGGCGACCTCGCGAAGAACGGGCAGGTGCTCGACGCGATCACGGAGCTCCTGCAGACGGGCCGCACGACGGTGCTCCCGACGACGAAGCCGGCGAAGGCGCCGAGCCGCGCGGCGGTACGGGGCTGGCAGTCCGGGCGACGCCGTAGCGCCGTTGCCGACGGAGGCCCGGGCGATCGCGGAGAAGGCGAAGGTCCGGCGCCGGACGACGGGCGAGCCGGCCCTGACCCCCGAGGAGGAGGTCGTGGCTCCGCAACCTGACGCTGGCGGACTACCTCGGCTCCGGTGAGGCACGCGGGCGTCTGCCGTGCGCGGCGACGCGAACGGGGAAGCCGTCACCGTCGGGGACGGCCGATGCGAGGCAGGCAGCACGTCGTGCCTCGAGCTCGAGCGTCGAGGTCGTCTGGGGCGACGTCACGAAGATCGAAGCCGACGTCTACGCGGTCGGCCACTACGAGGGCGTCACGCCACAGCGGGCGGAGCTCGCGCTCGACGAGGCTGTCTCGAACGTGCGCAGCTGGGACGACAGAACGAGCGTCGCAAGCTCGTCATCACGCAGCACGCCGAGCGCGGAGCCTGCACGCGGACCTCGGGGACGTGTCGTTCTTCCCCTGGGGCGACAAGCGGCACGCGAGCCGAGCGGTCGCCGTCGCCGGCATGGGACGGCCGGGCACGTTCGACGTGGTCGGCCTGCGCCGGCTCGTCGGCGGCCTCTGATCGCCGTGAGCGCGCTCCCGCCCGCCGAGACGGTCTGCGCGGTGCTCATCGGCTCGGGCGAGGGAACGCTGACGATCGCGCAGGCGGTACGCGGCTGGCTCGACGGGCATCGCCGACGCCGCCGAGGAGATCACCGTCTCGCGCGCCTACGAGGCGCCCGTGCGAAAGCTCGTCTTCGCCGAGCTCGACCGTGGACGAGCGGAGGAGCTCCTCGAGGAGCTCGAGAAGCGCGCTCGAGGGCGAGAACGGCTCGCAGCCGAGCTCGGCGAACGTCCGGCTGAACCGCCGGCTGAGGCGAGGAACAGGCGGGACCGTCTCGATCGAGGAGAGCGATCGCGCTCGTCGCCGACGGCCTCGTCGCCGCGGCCGCGGCGGGCAACGGGTCTCGCGAGGGTCGCGCTTTCACGACGCTCTTCGAGAACTGCGGCCCGAACGCGACCGTGCGCAAGCTCGCTGCTCGAGCGCCTACGGCGCGAGAGCGGCAAGGGAGCCACACGCTCGAAGCGCCCGCGCTTCCGCGTCGAGCGCCGCACGCGCGGCGAGCGCGCGGGCGACGACGCCCGCCCGCATCTCGTTCTGGGACGACGGCCAGACGATCCGCGCGGCCGCGATCCACGAGGCGGCGACCGTTCCGGAGCGCTTCGTCGGCGTCGGGCGCGACGTCGTCGACGACCTCGTCGCGAAGATGACGGATCCCGCGGCCCGAGCGAGGTCGACGAGCTCAGCCACCTGCTCCGCCAGCTCCTCGTCCCGGCCGACTTCGAGGACGTGCTCCAGTCGGGGTCGTTCGTGTTCGAGGTCGACCGCTCGCTCGCGCGCCTCCACTGGGAGATGCAGCCGGAGCGCGATGGGCGACGGGAACGGCGAGTCGAGCCCCTCTCCGTCGTGAGCCCCTTCGCGCGCCAGCTCCGGACGTCCTACAGCCCCGCCCCGACCCGCCCGACACGCGGCGACGGGCGGACTTCGCGCGCTCGTGATCGGCGACCCGGGTGATCCGGAGAAGGGCGAGGACCTGCCCGGTGCGCAGAGCGAGGCGCTGAAGGTGAAGGAGATCCTCGAGTCCCGCGCCGATGTCGTCGTCGACGCGCGGATCGGCGCGCCCAACGCGGCGCGCGACGGCGTCCTCTACGACGTGAAGCCCGCCGACCGGCTCGAGGTGCTCTCGCTCCTCCTCCGCGGCGACTACGACCTCGTCCACTACGCGGGCCACGGCGACTTCGACCCGGAGCACCCGAACCGCGTCGGCTGGGTCTTCGCGCGCGGGCTCCTGACACCGGGCGAGATCGGGCGCCTCGAGCGCGTGCCGGCCGTGATCGTCTCGAACGCGTGCCTCTCGGCGCGCACGTCGCTCGCGCTCGGCGGCGCTCGTCGCCCGGACGAGGCGAGGACGGAGGCGGGCCTCCTCCCGAGCCTCGCCGACGAGTTCTTCAAGCTCGGCGTCCGCAACTACATCGGCACGGCGTGGGAGGTCAACGACGTCGGGCGCCGAGGTCTTCGCGCGCGTCTTCTACAACCGGCTGCTCGCGAGCATCCCGTTCGGCGAGGCGGTACGCAAGGCCCGGGAGGCGCTCTGGCAGGAGAGAGAGACCTACGGCGCGCTCTGGGCCGCCTACCAGCACTACGGCGACCCGGGCGGCACGCTTGGTCTCGGCACCGCGGACGACGAGTGAGAGGAGACGAGTGACCGACGAAGAGCTGCTCCGTCGCTACAACCCGTACCTCCAGTACGACTCGCTCGAGAGCTTCCGCTCGGACTCGGCCGCGACCTTCCCCGAGCACTTCCTCGAGGACGGATCGAAGTGGAGCTACGCGAACGTCCTCAAACGCAAGGGCGGAAGCGTCCTCGCGTCCGCGCGGCCGAAGGACGACCAGAAGCAGCTGACGCTCGACTTCCTCGGCAAGGCGAAGTACGCGAGCGGCGCGGAGGTGCAGTCGACCGACTTCATCGACGCTGCCGGGCGGCGCTACGTCGAGGACGCCCGCCGCATGCACGGCGATCCGCGCATGGCCGACCGGACCTACGGCCACGTCGTGCGCGAGCAGACCGGCTTCACCTGGCTCCAGTACTGGTTCTTCTACTACTACAACGACAAGAACTTCCTCGGGATCGGGCTGCACGAGGGCGACTGGGAGATGATCCAGATCCGCCTCGGTCGCGACGGCAACCCGAGCACCGCCACCTTCGCGCAGCACCGCGACGGCGAGGCGCTCGAATGGTCCGACCTCGAGCTGCGCCCCTCCGACGACGGGCACGTCCCGGTCGTCTACGTCGGGCGCGGCTCGCATGCGTCGTTCGCCTCGGCCGGCGAGCACTGGTCGATGTTCCCGCTCCCGCCCGACTACTCGGACGGCAAGGGGCCGCTCGTGCGGCCGGCGCTCGAGGTGGTGGAGGACGACGAGCCCGGCTGGGCGCACTGGCCCGGCAAGTGGGGCTCGAGCGACTCGAGCCCGACCGGCCCGAGCCAGAAGGGGCAGTGGAACGACCCGACCGCGTTTCACGTCGAGCTCGGGGGAAGCGCCACGCGCGGCAGGGTGAAGCGGCGGCCGCGGCCCTCACCCGACCTTCCGATCCCGCCCGCCCCGAAGCTCACGTTCGCCCGCGTCGACGATCAGGTCGTCGTCCGCTACGAGTACCCGAAGCGCCTCCCAGCCGGAGCGGCCCGCCCCGAGCGCATCGTCGTCGCCGTGGACACGCCGGACGACGACCTGCCGCCCGCGAGCCACGCGTTCACCGTCCGGGCGCGAACCGGCGTCTTCGCGCATCCGCTCGAGCTCGGCGACGAGCGCTACGTCGTGCGCGCGGTCGCGTACAGCGACGACGGGATCCAGAGCCGCCCCGTCACGGAGGAACTGCCGCCCGAGTAGGCCGGCACCTGATGGACGAGCACTTCGACGCCGTCGTCGTCGGCTCCGGGTTCGGCGGCTCCGTCACGGCGTTCCGGCTCGCCGAGGCGGGGATGCGAGTCTGCGTTCTCGAGCGCGGCAAGGCGTATCCGCCTGGATCGTTCCCGCGGAGCCCGCTCGCGGTCGCGCGCAGTCTCTGGGACCCGAGCGAGGGCCTGCACGGGATCTTCAACGTCTGGGAGTTCCGCGGGCTCGGCGGGATCGTCGCCAGCGGGCTCGGCGGCGGCTCGCTCCTCTACTCGAACATCCTGCTCCGCAAGGACCGCTCGACGTTCGTGCAGGAGGATCTCGACGCCGGCGGCTGGGAGAGCTGGCCCGTCACGTACGACGACCTCGAGCCGCACTACGAGCGACACGAGCAGATGCTCGGCGGCGCGCCGTACCCGATGGAGCACGCGCCGTACGCGACGACCCCGAAGACCGTCGCCCTGCGCGAGGCCGCCGAGACGCTCGGCCTCGAGTGGCTCCTCCCGAAGCTGGCGATCACCTTCTCGCCGGACGGCGGGGCGCCGGTGATCGGCGAGCCGGTCGTCGGCGAGGAGCCGAACCTCCACGGTCGCACGCGCCAGACGTGCCGCCTCTGCGGCGAGTGCAACTTCGGCTGCAACTACGGCTCGAAGTACACGCTCGACTTCAACTACCTGTCGTTCGCGAAGCTCCGGCACGGAGCGGACATCAGGACGAGGTGCGAGGCGAAGACGTTCGCGCCGCGGCCGGAGGGCGGCTACGTGATCCGCTATGTCGACCATTCGGACGCGGTCGAGGGCGAGAAGCGGACGGCCGCGCTCGCGGAGCGGACGATCACCGCGGACCGCCTCGTGCTCGCAGCGGGCACGTTCGGCTCGACGTACCTCCTGCTGAAGAACCGCTCGAGCTTCCCCGGGCTCTCGGAGCGGCTCGGGACGCGCTTCTGCGGGAACGGCGACCTGCTGACGTTCGCGCAGCGAACCCACGAGACCGTGAACGGCGTCCGCCGCGGGCGTGCGATCGAGCCCGGGTACGGCCCGGTGATCACGAGCACGATCCGCGTCCCCGACCAGCTCGAGGGCGGGCCGGGGCGCGCGTACTACGTCCAGGACGGCGGCTACCCCGACACGATCAACTGGATGATGGAGGCGGGCGACCAGCCGGCCGCCATCATTCGCGCAGTGCGCTTCCTGAAGCGGTTGCTCCGGCTCTGGCTGCGCAAGGGCGGCTCGAGCGACATCGGCGCCGACCTCTCCCGGCTCATCGGCCCCGAGCCCATCTCGTCGACGACCCTGCCGCTGTTCTCGATGGGCAGGGACATCCCGGACGGGACGATGCGCCTGACCGACGACCGGCTGCTCGACCTCGACTGGGACAAGCGTCGCTCGAACCCGACCTTCGAGAGCGTGCGCAGCACGGGCCGCGACATCGCGCGCGTGCTCGACGGCAAGTTCGCCGACAACCCGCCGTGGTACGTCGGCCGGGTCGTCACCGTTCACCCACTCGGCGGCTGCCCGATGGGCCGCGACGTCCGCGAGGGCGTCGTCGACTCGCACGGGCAGGTCTTCGGCTACCCCGGCTTCGTCATCGCCGACGGCTCCGTCATGCCCGGGCCGACCGGCCCCAACCCGTCGAACACGATCTCCGCCCTGGCTCATCGCTTCGCCGAGCGGCTGATCGCCGAGGCCTGACGTGCCTCGACGCGCCTTCCGAAGCGAGTTTGGAGGAGCACCATGAAGCAACGACTGCCACTCGTCATCGCCATCACCGCCCTCGTCGTGGCCCTCGTCGGCTCGACGCCGCTCGGGCGGGCTGCCGAGAGCGCGCTCGATCAGGTCGTGCCGCGCGCGGAGCGCGCGAACTTCGCCGCCAACGCCGGCAAGCTCAACGGCCACCGGTCGTCCGTCAACCCGAAGCGCGGGCAGATCCCCGTCGTGGGCACGAACGGAAAGCTCGCGGCCTCGATCGGCGGCGCCGGCCCGGCCGGGCCGGCAGGTCCTTCAGGAGTCAGCGGGTACCAGCTCGTCATCGAGCAGGTCACGGTCCCGAACGGCGAGAAGGACTTCCGCCGCGTCGTCTCCTGCCCTGGAGGGAAGTCCGTGCTCTCGGGAGGCTGGGACTTCGAGACGATCCACGCCAACGCGCTCACGCTGTTCGACTCGCACCCGGTGTCGAGCTCCGAGTGGCGGTTCCGGATCAGCAACGACACGGGCGGCGCCAAGCAGAACAAGGCCCTGTACGTCCTCTGCGCGAACGTGGGCTCGTAGAGGGTCGAGCCGACGGGTCGTGCCTGCCGACGAGCGTCACTACTCGATCGTGGCCGAGCTCCTCGAGAGCGGAGCCATCATCCCGTTCCTCGGGGCGGGCGCGAACATGTGCGACCGCCCCGACGACGAGGAGTGGGCTCCCGGCCGCTTCGCACCCAGCGGCTACGAGCTCGCCGAGCGGCTGGCGACGAACAGCCGCTACCCGGACGACGACCTCAACCTCCTCCGCGTCTCGCAGTACGTGGACGCGATCCTCGGCGAGGGCCGCCTGTATCGCTTCCTGCACGAGGTCTTCGACTCGAACTACCCGCCCACTTCGCTGCACCGCCTGCTCGCCCGGCTGCCCGCCGCGCTCCGCGAGCGGGGCGATCCGCAACCGCTCGTCCTGACGACGAACTACGACGACCTGCTCGAGCGGGCGCTGGCGGAGGCAGGCGAGACGTACGACGTGGTCTGGTACGAGGCGAAACGGGGACCGCTCCAGGGCCGCTTCCTCCACCGCCCGCCCTCGGGCGAGGTGATCCCGATCGAGCGCCCGAACGAGTACACGGGAGTCGGGCTCGGCGAGCGGACCGTCGTCCTGAAGCTGCACGGCGCGATCGACCGCACCGACGTGAAGGGCGACAGCTACGTCATCACGGAGGACAGCTACATCGACTACCTCGTCGGCGGGGACGTCGGCGCCCAGATCCCGTTCGCGCTGCACGAGCGCATGGGCGAGAGCCACTTCCTCTTCCTCGGCTACTCGATGCACGACTGGAACCTGCGCGTGATCCTCAACCGGATCTGGGGCGCGCAGCACCTCGACCTGAAGTCGTGGGCCGTGCAGCGCGCGCCTGAGGACGCGGGCGCACGCGAGGTCGAGGAGGCGCTCTGGCGCGACCGCGGCGACGTGGACCTCCTCTACGTACCGCTGAAGGAGTACGTGGCCGGCCTGGAGCGGGAGCTCTTCGCGTCCGGATCGCCCGCATGACCGAGGTGCCCGGCGAGGCGGACGCCCCGCAGCCCGAGCAGCTCGACACGCCGTACGTCGGCCTCGTCCCGTACGACGAGGCGCACGCGGCGTTCTTCTTCGGCCGAGATGACGAGAAGCGGATCGTCAGCGGCAACCTGAGGGCATCCGACCTCGTCCTCGTCTACGGCGAGAGCGGTGTCGGCAAGACGTCGCTGCTCCGCGCGGGCGTGATCCACGGCCTCCGCGCCGAGCTCCGCGAGCGGCCGCAGACACTCGAGGGCCGCGCGCTCTTCTCCATCTGCACGTTCTCGTCCTGGCGCGACGAGCCGCTGCCCGCCCTCATGGAGGCGATACGCGCGAGCGTGGCCGAAGCGTCGGGCCACGAGGTCGCCGCCTGGAGCCCCGGCACGTCGCCCGTGGAGACGCTCCGCGAGTGGACTGAGCACGCCAGGACGCTGCTCGTCGTCCTCGACCAGTTCGAGGACTACTTCCAGTACCACCCCGACGAGGACGGGGAAGGCACGTTCGGAGGCGAGTTGCCCGCGATCGTCAACGACCCGAACCTCCGAGTGCACGTGCTGCTCTCGATCCGCGAGGACGCCCTGGGCAAGCTCGACCGCTTCAAGGGGCACATCCCGCGGCTCTTCTCGAACTACGTCCGGATCGAGCACCTGACGCGGCCAGGTGCCCGGGCCGCCGCTGAGGGCCCCATCAAGGCGTGGAACCGCCATCTGCCGCCGGGCGAGCCGCCGTACTCGATCGAGCCGGCTCTCGTGGACGCAGTCGTGGAGGCAGCCGCGACGGGAGAGCTGACGCTCGCGCGAACCTCCGCGGACGAGAAGGCCTCCGCACGCGATCGGGAGCATGTGGAAGCGCCGTTCCTGCAACTCGTCCTCGAGCGCATCTGGCGCCAGACGGTCGCTGCGGAGGATCGAGAGCTCACCCTCGCGCGGCTCGAGCAGCTCGGCGGGGCGCGCAGGATCGTCGAGAACCACCTGCTCGAGGCGCTGGCTGCGCTGAGCGACGACGAGCGCGAGGTCGCCGCGGACGTGTTCCGTTTTCTCGTGACGCGCTCGAAGACCAAGATCGCGCACCCCGCCTCCGACCTCGCGGACTGGACCGGCCGGCCCGAGCCCGAGGTCACGACGGTCCTGGACAAGCTCACCCGCGCGGAGGGCGGCCGCATCCTCCGCCGCATCGCCCCGCCGCCGACCGGCGACGGGTCGACCCGGTACGAGCTCTTCCACGACATCCTCGCCGAGCCGGTACTCGAGTGGCGACGGGAGGTCGAGCAGGACCGGCGCCGCAGGGCCACGATCCGCCGTTTCGTCCAAGTCGGAGGCGCCCTGCTTCTTCTCTCCGCGATCTTCGCCTCGCTCGGGATCTGGGCTCTCGTGCAGCGGAGCGAGGCACGAAGCGCATCGATGGCCGCGACCTCGATCGCCCTCGCGTCGTCGGCCCGAGGGCAGGTCGACGACCGCTTCGAGAAGTCGCTGCTCCTCGGGCTCGAGGCCTACCGCGCCAATCCGACGGCCGAGGCGACGAGCGCGATGGTCGAGGCGCTGTCCGCCGCCCGCAGATCCGGCGCCACGTCCATCCTGCGGAGCCCGGTTAGCGAGCAGGGCTTCCGCACGATCGCGTTCAGCCCCGACGGCCGCACGCTCGCCGCGGCGACCTACGAGGCCTGGATCCATCTCTACGACACCGAGTCCCTCGACGAGCTCGGGACGCCGCTGTTCGGCCACACCGGCGAGGTGTGGGGACTGTCGTTCAGCCCCGACGGCGAGACGCTCGCGTCGTCGAGCTTCGACGGGACGATCCGACTCTGGGACGTCGGCGAGCGGGAGGTGATCGGGAGCCCGATCGCTCCGCAGCTCGGCGAGCTCCGGAACGTCGCGTTCTCCCCCGACGGCCGCACGCTCGCGGTCGCGGGATCGGACGGGACGATTCGCCTGCTCGACGTCGAGAGCCGCCGGCTGGTCGGCGCCCCCTTCGAGGGCCACACCGACGAGGTCACGAGCGTGGCCTGGAGCCCCGACGGGCGCGCGCTCGTCTCGGGCAGCTACGACCGGACCGTGCGAGTGTGGGACGTCCGCACTCGCACGGCCGTGCGGGCACCCCTCGAGGGTCACCGCGACGCCGTGTGGGCGGTCGCCTGGAGCCCGGACGGGCGCACGATCGCGTCCGGCAGCGCCGACCAGACGGCACGACTGTGGAGCGCGGTGACGGGGCGCCAGTCGGCGCCGCCCCTCGCCGGTCGCACCAAAGACGTGTGGGGTGTCGCCTTCAGTCCTGACGGCCGAACGCTCGCATCCACCGGTCACGACAGGACCGTGCGGCTGTGGTCGGCCAGGACCGGCAAGCCGTTGGGCCAGCCGCTGCGCGGCCATGCCGAGGGCGTCAACAGCGTCGCGTTTCGCTCCGACGGTGTGCTCGCCTCGGCCGGCTTCGACGCGACGGTGAGGCTCTGGGACGTGCGGAACCGTTCCGTGTTCGGGCAGCCGCTCCTCGGCCACACGGATCGCGTGAAGAGCGTCGAGTACTCGCCCGACGGCAAGTACCTGGCCTCATCCGGTTTCGACCGGACGATCCGCCTCTGGGACGCCGTCACGGGGAAGCTCGTGCGCCAGTTCGCCGAGGGTGAGACGGAATCGGTCGAGAGCCTGGCGTTCAGCCCCGACGGGACGACGCTCGCGGCCGCTGCGGTCGACAAGACGATCGGCCTCTGGCGTATTCCCGCCGGCACGTCGATCGGGAAGCTCACCGGCCACACGCAGGCGGTGCACACCGTCGCGTTCAGCCCTGACGGCTCGAGGCTCGCCTCCGGGAGCACCGACGGGACGGTCCTGCTCTGGGACTTCGCAAGCCGGCAGCAGATCGGCGGGCCGCTACGAAGCAGCCAGTTGCAGGGGCCGGTCTGGAGCGTCGCGTTCAGCCCGGACGGCAAGACGCTCGCCTACGGTGCGAGCGACCTCAAGTTGCACGTCTGGGACCTCGAGAAGATGACCGAGACGCGGCGACTCGACGGCGGCGGGCTGAGCGTGGCGTTCTCGCAGGACGGCTCGGTCCTCGCGTCGTCAAACTTCGAGGTCGTTCAGCTGTGGGACGCGAAGACACTGGCCGGTCGCGGTGAGCTGCGCGGCCACGAGGATCGGATCGAGTCGATCTCGTTGAGCGCGGACGGCCGCCTGCTCGCGTCTGCCGCCGACGATGAGACCATTCGGGTCTGGGACGTCAGCACGCGCAGGCTGCTCGGGCCCCCACTCGAAGACCACACTGGGGCGGTGTTCGGAGTCGCGTTCAGCCCGGACGGAACATCCTTCGCGTCGGGCGGCGACGACGGCGCGGTACGCCTCTGGAGTGGGATCCTCTGGCGCGACGAGGCAGACCTCGTCGAGCAGGTCTGCAGCCTCGTCGCTCCCGGGCTCGTCGCGGCCGAATGGGACGAGCTCGCCCCGGGCCTCGAGTACCGCCAGACCTGCCCCGTCTAGCGCGCATGCTGTGATTGGGCATGTGAACGGCCTCGAGCCTCCGTATCGCCTCATCCGCAAGGGCCTCGAGGCCGGGGACGTGATCCCCTTCCTGGGCGCCGGCGCGTCCCTTGGCGCAAAGGTGGCCGGACAGACGCCGACGACACTGCCGTCCGGCACCGAGCTCGCCGCACAGCTTGCTCTCGACGCGAACTTCCCGGAGGAGGAAGAGCCGACTCTCGCCTCGGTCGCCCAGTACTACGAGGACGTCGCGGCCGGGCGGGTCGCGCTGTACGAGCAGCTCCACACCGTGTTCACCAGGGAGTACGCCCCCGGCCGCATCCACCAGTACCTCGCAGGGATCGCCGGTCCGCTCCTCATCGTCACCACGAACTACGACGACCTGATGGAGCGTGCGCTGCGCGCCGCCGGCAAGCCCTTCGAGCTCGTCATCCACACGACCGACCCGACGCTCGGCGAGCGCCTGCTCTGGTGGGCGGACGGCGCGGAAGAGCCCGAGCTCGTCGTCGCCAACAAGCTGTACATCGACCTCGAGGAGAAGACGGTGCTCTACAAGATGCACGGCGCCGTCGACCGGCTCGTCGCTGCGCGCGACCAGTACGTCATCACCGAGGACGACTACGTCGACTTCCTCACGCGCCTGATCAAGCAGGAGGCGTTCCCGGCGATCCTCGCCGAGCCGTTCCAGAACCGGCACTTCCTCTTCCTCGGCTACGGCCTCCGCGACTGGAACCTGCGCGTGATCCTGAACCGGGTCGACAAGGATCTCCGGCACGGGCCGGAAGGCGCTCCGAACCTCCGCTCCTGGGCGGTCGACGCATTCCCGTCCGACCTCGAGACGCGGCTCTGGCAGGGGCGCGGCGTCGAGATCTACAAGCTCGGGATCGACCAGTTCCTCGACGGGCTCACCGCGGACTGATCCGGTGAGCTCCACCGTGCAGCGCGCTTCCCCGTACCTCGGCCTGAACGCGTTCTCGCAGGACGACGCGGACCTCTTCTTCGGGCGCAAGCGCGACGTGGCCCTCATCGTCGCGAACGTCTTCGCGTCCCCGCTCACCGTCGTCTACGGCCCGAGCGGCGTCGGCAAGACGTCCATCGTCCAGGCGGGCGTGCTGCCGACCCTCGCGGCGAAGGGCATCGGAACGACGGTGCTGCGCTCGTGGGCGGGTGATCCCGTGGCGACGCTGCGCGGCGCAGCTCCCGAGACGTCCGCGGAGGGCGAGCCCGGGAGCGCAGCACGCGAAGTGCTCGTGCTCGACGAGTTCGAGGACTTCTTCCACGACTCGTTCGACGACGACTTCGCGGCCGAGCTCGCACGGGTCGTCGCCAGATCGGGCCGCCGCTCCTCCGTGCTGCTCGCGATCCGCGACGACGCTCTGTCGAAGCTCGACCGCTTCGAGGGCCGCGTGCCGGGACTGCTCGACAACGTGCTGCGGCTCGACCACCTCGAGCGCGACGCGGCGCGGGAGGCGATCCTCGGGCCGCAAGGCCGGTGGAACGCGGTCGCTCGCTCGTCGGAAAGGTTCGAGGTCGAGGACGCGCTCGTCGAAGCGGTGCTCGACGGCGTGCCGGCCGGTCCGGGCCGCGTCGAGACGACCCTCCTGCAGCTCGTCATCGCGCGTCTGTGGGAGGCCCGCGGGGACGACGGCCCGTACGTGCTGCGCAAGGAGACGTTCGACGCGCTCGGCGGCGTGAGCGGGATCGTCGAGGAGTACGTCTCGGGCACGCTCGATGCGCTCGACCCGGACCAACAGGAGCAAGCCGCGGCGATCCTCGAGCACCTCGTCACGCCGTCGCGGCTGCGACTCGCCCAGCGCGCGCCCGATCTCGCGGGCTTCGCGGGAGTCCCTGAGCGCGAGCTGCGCCCGCTGCTCGACGAGCTGTCGGAGAGCCACATCCTCCGCCCCGTGACGGGCCGGGATCCCGCCGACGCGCGCTACGAGGTGCAGCACGACACGCTTGCGGACGCGGTGCTCGCCTGGCGCACGCGCTACGTCACGGAACGCGAGGTCGCCGCCGAGCGCAGGCGCTTCCGCCGGCGGCTCGTGGTCGTGCTCGTCGGATCGATACTGCTCGCCGTCCTGGCGGCCGTCGGCACGTACGCCTGGACGCAGCGCCAGAACGCGCGTGCGGAGGGGCTCAGCGCCGAGGCACTCGGGTTGCTTGCGATCGACCCGGAGGCCGCACTCGAGACGGCGCTCGAAGCCGTGGACGCGCGTTCGATCAACTCGTCCGAGAACGCGCTCCGCGCGGCAGTCGCGCACGCGCACGGCCGGGGAGCCGTCGGCGGCCCGGACGACCCGATCTCGGATGTCGACGTCGCGCCGGACGGCCGTCTGCTGACGCGAGGGACCGACGCCCTGACCGTCCGCTCGCCGGACGGCGAGGTCATGCGCACGATCCAGGGCCTCTTGGGCGTCCAGGACGCAGCGCTCTGCCCGGGCCCCGAGCGCATCGTCGCGGCGACCGAGGACGGCGTCTTCGTCGTCGCGCGGCGCGTCCGGGCCAGGCTTCGCGGCGCTCCGGAGAGCGCGTTCCTCGTGGACTGCAGCCGCAACGGGTCGATCCTCGTCGCGAACGAGGAGCTCGTCCGCGTCTACTCCCCCGCCCTGCGCCCGATCGCGACGATCGGCGCCGAGGACCTCGGCTTCGTCGAGACCGCAGCGCTCAGCCCCAACGGTGCGCTCGTCGCGCTCGCAGGGCCGGAGGTGACGCGGGTCGTCGGCGTACCGGGAGGCGGCACCGTCGCGACCATCGGCCAGCCGCTCACGGCCGTCGCCTTCGACCCCTCGAACGCCCGCCTCGTCGGCGGCAGCGACGAAGGCCAGGTGATCATCCGCGGGCTCCGCGGCCCGGGCGATCGGATCGCACTCACCGGCCACACGCAGGCTGTCTCCGACGTCGAGGTGAGCAGCGATGGCACTTTGCTCGTCTCGGCGGGGACGGACCGCACGGCCCGCCTCTGGGACGCGGTCACCGGCGCCGAGATCGCCGTGCTCCGCGGCCACACGCGCCCACTCCGGGCCGCGGGGTTCGGACGCGGCCGGATGGTCGTAACCGCCGCCGAGGACGGCACGATCCGTTTCTGGGAGGCGCCCGTGACAACGGTGCTCGTGGGACACGAGGAGCCGATCACGGGGATCGCGGTCACGCCGAACGGCGCGCGCGTCGCGACCGCGTCGTTCGAAGAGGGCTTCGTCCGGGTCTGGGACGCGCGGACCGGCGCGCAGGTCGTGCTCTTCGACGTCCCGGATGTCGCGTTCGTGGCGATCAGCCCCAACGGCCGTCGCGTGCTGACGAGGCAGTCGATCGACGGGCGCGTCCGGCTCTGGGACGTCGCGAAGCCGAGGCGACCGCTCCTCCTCGACGTGGACGACCCTGCGAGCGCCGCCTTCACGCCCGACGGCCGGCTCGTGGTCACAGCGGGGCCGGGTAGGACGATCCGCTTCTTCGGCCTCGGGGGTCGACCGGTGCGGAGCTTCGGAGCGCCGTCGCGCCTGGACGAGGCAGGCACGCTCGCACTCACCCCGGCCGGCGACCGCCTCGCGGTCGCCGAGACGCCCGAGGGCCAGGTGGTGATCCTGGACGCGACGGACGGATCCGAGCTCGCCGCACTCCCCGAGCAGGAGCTGCGCGTGCGCTCGCTCGCGTTCGACAACGAAGGAGAGGGTCTCGCGAGCGCGGAGACGGACGGCGTCGCGCGCGTCTGGGACGCGGCCGACGGCAGCCACGACCCGCCCGCGCTGGCAGGCCACGACGGCGCCGTGCTCGCCGCGTCGTTCGGCCCGGACTCGGCGCTGATCGCGACCGCCGGGAACGACGGCACCGTCCGCATCTGGCACGTCGAGTCGGGGGAAGAGCTCGTCCGTCTCCCCGGCACCGCCGCGGTGTTCGCGAGCAGGGAGCCCGTTCTCGTGACTGCGGGCCCTGGAACGACCGCACGCGTCCTCCCCTGTCGCGCGTGCGGATCCGTCTCGGACCTCCGCGAGCGGGCCCGCGCGGCCGGTGGTTGAACCTTCCCGGCCCCCTCACTATCGTGGGCGGACCGAACAGAGAGGCCATATGGCTCCGAGACGTCTTCTCGTCTCCGCCATCGGGGGTGCGGCCCTCGCGATAGCGGTGTTGACCCATGCGACCGTGGCGCCGGTCGACGATGCGAGTGCCGGGCCTGCGCAGCCCGCGGGTCTCGTCGTGTTCCAGAGCGACCGAGGCGGGGACAGTGAGATCTGGGTCGTCGCAGACGACGGCTCCGCGCCCCGCCAGCTCACCGACAACCCGCACGCCGACGCGACACCGACCTGGACGCCGGACGGCGCGAGCATCGTCTTCGCGTCCGACCGCGCCGGCAACTGGGACCTGTACAGGATGGGCGCGGACGGCCGGAATCTCCGGCGGCTCACCTTCACGAAGGCCGACGAGTTCGACCCCGTGGTCTCGCCCGACGGCAGGCGGATCGCCTTCGAGAGCGACGCGCAGGGGAACTGGGAGATCTTCGTCCTCGACCTGAGCAGCGGCGAGCAGACGAACGTCAGCCGCTCGGTGCGCCGCGACCAGGATCCGACCTGGTCACCCGACCCGAACTCCGCGTCGGCCCGCCTCGCGTACACGACCGTCTTCAACCGCAACGAGTCGGACCTCTTCGTCGTCAGCACGAACGCGCCCGGCCAGGCGCGGCCGCTGTTCCAGGAGACCGGGACGAGCGACTTCGATGCAAATTGGTCGGAGGCGGGCGACATCGTCTTCACGCGGAAGTCCGGTGCGACCCGTGACCTCGTCGTCCGCGCGTCCGACGGCTCGTTCCGTGACGTCTCGACCGGGAGCACCGACGACTGGGGCGCGGTCTGGGCCGACAACGGGCGCATCCTGTTCGTTCGTGAGACGGATCCGGTCAGCCGCGCGGAGCCGTACCGGATCTGGATCATGGACGGCGACGGGAACAACAAGCGCCAGCTGATCCAGGGTGCGCACGCAGGCGACGTGGAGCCGGCGCCGCAGCCGGGATCGGACCCGCGCTTCGGGGCTCCCGTCCGCTTCCGTTCGCCCGCCGGCGCGCTCGATCACTGCCGCTCGCGCTTCGGCAACGACAGCCCGAACACGATCCAGGGAACCGCCCAGCCCGACTGCATCTACGGTCGCGGCGCCGCGGACAAGCTGCACGGAAAGAAGGCGGGCGACCCGGTGCTGCGCGGAGGCCCAGGCGCGGACCAGCTGTACGGCTGGCAGGGAGACGACCGCCTGTACGGGGTCGACGGCGAGCCCGACCTCGTACGTGGCGGCCCCGGCGGGGACGAGGCCTGGGTGGACGAGGACATCGACACGGTCGTCGACGCCGCGATCCACTGAGCGCATGAGCCCCGGGACCGACATGGACGGTCTGCGCCTGAACACGATGCGAACGCCGCGCAGCCTCGTGCACCGCCATCTGCCCGCGCTCGACACCGAGAGCATCCGGCGCGCTGCCGTGACGACGAGGGCGTTCGAGGCGACCGTGAAGCGCCCTGTGCCTGCCCAGCCGCGCATCGTCTCGAGCGCGCACGGGACGATCCGGCACATCCTCCTCTGCTATCCGAGCTACGCAGGCGGCGACGACGTCTACCGCGACGTGTTCGTCGACCTCTTCCGCCAGCTCCCGGACTCGGTGGAGCTGACGATCGTCGCCCACTCGTCCGTCGTCGCCGACCTCGAGCAGACGGCGGACGCCGAGCGGGCGGGTGCGCACACGACGATCGTGGAGGCGCCGAACTACCTGAGCTACACGGTCTGGGCCGAGGATCCCTACGTCGTCGTGGAGGACGTCGGCGGCGACGAGCCGCGGCGATTCCTCGTCGAGCCGTTCACGTTCCCGCGCGTGGGCGACAGCGTCGTGGCCGACCTCGTCGCGGAGGCGAGCAACGTCCAGTCCATGCAGTCGCCGCTCTTCTTCCAGGGCGGGAACGTCCTCATCGGAGACGACTTCGTGCTCATCGGCGTGGACTACCTGTACGAGACGCTCGACACGTTCCTCCGCTACCGGCCGGTGCTCGGGATGCCGGAGGATCGCGGCGAGGCCCACGACTTCATCGTCGACCTGTTCCGCGAGACGTTCGACCGCGACCGGGAGATCCTCTTCGCCGGCACGCGCCTGCGCGTGCCCGAGAAGAAGACCCGCGAGGTACGCATCGACGGGGACGACTGGACGGAGGTGCTCCACGCCGGAACCGGCCACCACCAGCCGATCTTCCATATCGACATGTTCCTGAGCCTCGCCGGTCGTGGTGAGTCGGGGAAGTACCGGGTACTCGTCGGCTCCCCGGCCGCAGCCGACCGGCTGCTCGACCGGCCGTCCGTTCCGCACGGGCTCAACGAGCTGTTCGACGACGTCGCCCGCCAGCTGGAGACGCAGGGCTTCGAGGTGATCCGTAACCCGCTCCCGTTGACGTTCCTCGACGACCCCGACGCGAAGGAGCGCTTCTGGTACTTCGCGACCTCGAACAACTGTCTCGTCCAGATCGACGACGAGGGCAGTCACGTCTGGCTGCCGACGTACGGCCACGGCGCCTGGAGCGACCTCGAGGTGACCGACGAGGCGAACCGGGAGATCTGGGAGGACCTCGGTTTCACGGTGCATCAGCTGGCCGACTTCAACGTCTTCGCCCAGAACCTCGGCTCGGTCCACTGCATCAAGAAGTACCTCGCTCGAAGTTGACGACTCCCGGGAATCGGAGGTGACGAGATGACGAAGATCAGCGTTCTCATCGAGGTCGAGGCGACGAACCCCGCGGCCTTCGAGGCGTTCGCGGAGGCGGTCCGATCGGAGCAGGAGTCGATCCGGCAGAGCGAGGAGCTGCTCGGGCCGGTCGCCGGGCTCAGCGTCGAGCTCGAGAGCGACGCGATCCCGGTGCCGATGTTCGTGGCCCCGACGAGCCCGGGTGCGCCCGTTCCCCCCGAGCTCGAGGCGTTTCCGACCCCCGAGACGAACCCGGACCTGCCCTCGGCGACGGTGGTCATCCCGGCGCAGGTGGACGCCTCGGCACTCGAGGAGCTGAGCGCCCTCGCAGGGATCTACGTCTGGCCGAACTCCGAGCTCACGGTGTTCCCGTACTGGGATCCTGCGCTCCGTGACATTCGCGACGACCCCGCGGAGTCGGTCGTCGTGCTCGACGCCCCCGGTTCGCCTGCCGGCCTCGACTGCCGTCCGTTCAGGCCGGGAGTCGAGATCGAGGTGATCCGCGAGCTGCTCGGCGTCGCCGCGCTCTGGGACGACGGCTTCCGCGGGGAGGGCATGATCGTCGGCATCATCGACGAGGGCATCGACGGGACGGTCTATCCCGTCGCCGGCGGCTTCTCGCGGCCGGGCGCCCAGACTCCGGGAGCGGCGCCGATCACGAGCCACGGCTCGATGTGCGCGGCGGACGTCCTCGTGGCCGCGCCGGACGCGAAGCTCTTCGACTATCCGTTCCTCGGCATCCCGAACTCGGGCGGAGCGCTTGCGATGTTCCAGGCCGTGCTCGACCAGCGGCGGGTGGACGGCACCCCGCACCTGACGAGCAACAGCTACGGCTTCGTCGGCGTCCCGGCGCAGGATCAGTTCCCGACGCACGAGGTCTGGGACCTCGGGCACCCGCTCCATCGCAAGGTGCGCGAGGTCGTCGGCTCGGGCGCGCCCGCGTTCTTCGCCGCCGGCAACTGTGGCCAGAACTGCCCGAGCGGCGCCTGTCGGCCAACGGGCATCGGCCCGGGCCGGTCGATCCACGCCTCGAACAGCCTCGTCGAAGTCATCACCATCGCCGCCGTGAACAGCCGCCACGAGCGCATCGGCTACTCGTCGCAGGGGCCCGGGATGTTCGAGCGCGAGAAGCCGGACCTGTCGGCGTACTCGCATCTCTTCGGCAACTTCGGGCCGGGCAGGCCGGGCGGCGACACGGAGGCGCCGTTCGACAACGGGACCTCGGCGGCCACTCCGGTCGCGGCCGGCGTCGCGGCGCTGCTCGTCAACGCACGCCCGGGCGTGACTCCTGCGGAGCTACGAGCCGCACTCATCGATGGCGCGACGAGCGACGGTGCAGGTTGGAGCGCCGACTTCGGCCTGGGTGTCGTGAATGCCGCAGCTGCGTACGACGCCCTGAAGCGGCTGCTCGGAGACCCGGCTTCCTAGGGCTCGGATGAAGTGGCTTCTCACGCTCCGGGACGACGTCGACCTGGAGGAGCTCGGCCGTGCGCTCGCTCCGCACGGCATCACCGTCGACGTCGGCTCGTGCATCCCGCTCGGCGAGGGCGAGCAGGTCGTCGAGGCCGAGGGCCCGGAGGAGCTCGGTGCAACGCTCGAGCGCGCCGGGGTCAGCGTCGTGAAGATGTCCCCGAGCTCGGAGCTCGAGCTGTACGAACCGGACGGAGAGGGCGATGACGATCCCGGCGGATGAATAGGGGCCGGGCCGGCATCACCCATCCGCGCCCCAGGGGGAGAGTTGGGACGCCGCAGGCCGACCCGGCCACGGTCGAGGTTCGCCGCCTGCTGCTGCCCCCCTTCCAGGCAACACGCGAACTAGACCGGTCAGTCTCCCAATAGGGTCTAGGATCGGTGGCGGCCCCGGTAGGCGCTTCCCCCCGCCGTCAGGGAGAGGCCCAGCCCCTTGGGCGATCCCGCCGGGGCCATTTCACCGTGGGCGTCGCGAGCTGTAGTTTGGGGGCGAGCTGGAGGGGGACCCGGGCTCGCCCCTTCCTTCCTACGTTCCGAACCGTGCCGGCGGATCCTCGTATGGGTAGGCGCAGCCGCAAGCAGAGGTCCGCTGGCACTCTTCGCACGTGGACGCTGCGACCGTCAGAGCGATGCTGATGCAGCACTTCGAGGAGTCCGGCCGCGACCCCGACCGCGCCCATGCGATGTACCACGCCGACGCGGTCCTCGAGTTCCCGCAGTCCGGCGAGCGCTTCGTCGGAGTCGAGAACTTCCGCGAGTGGCGAAGCGGGTACCCGGCCTCGACGACGTTCGAGATCCGGGACGTCCGGGGCGGCGGCGATCTGTGGGTCGCCGAGGTCTCCGTCACCTACGACGAGGGGCCCGTGAACTACGGGGTCAGCATCCTCGAGCTCCGGGACGACAAGATCGCACGGGAGTCGATCTACGTCGCCGAAGGCTGGGAGGCGCCGGAGTGGCGGGCGCAGTGGAGGGCAGCGCCCTAGCTCGAGGCCCGACCGCTCAAGCCGAGCGCGCTCCGGGTCGATGAAGTGCCCATGGCGCTCACCGGCCACCAGGTGCAGTACGTCGCCGTCGTCCTGACGGCCGTCGTGCTTGCAAGCGGCGCTTTCCTGCTGACGCAGGCGCGCAGCTCCCGTGCCAGCGACACGCCCCAGGTCATGCCGATGGACTGGCGAAAGCCACACGGCATGCCGGGGTGGCAGGGTCGCGGCGACCGCTGAGCCTCGGCGAAGGGCAGAGACCCGCGTACTCGAGGCGAGAGCCGTCAGCTGTCGAGACGCTTCTCGAACCAGTGGTCGGCGTACGGCTCCTCGTTGAACGCCGCGACTTCCATGTATCCGGCCGATCGGTACAGGCTGATCGCCTCGGTCAACGCGCGGTTGGTCTCGAGACGAGCACGTGTCGCACCTCGATGACGGGCGCGCTCCTCGAGCTCACGGAGCAGCCGCCGCCCGAGGCCGAGCCCGCGAGCCGTCGAGGCCACCCACATGCGCTTTATCTCCGCCGGGTCGCTGCCGTGCAGCTTCAGAGCGCCGCAACCGATCGGCTCGTCCCTCAGCCGGGCAACCAAGACCAGCCCCCGGGGCTCGGTGAGCTCGTCAGCTTCGGCCGAAATGCTTTGCCCCGAGTCGAACCCGGACTCGAACCGCGCGTCGAGCTCGGCGAAGTACGCCTCGAAGCAGTCCTGAACCGCCGCGCTCGTGGGCTCGTCGATCCTGACCGAGACCAGCCCGGCCATCAGGAGCCGCTCCACCAGGCCCATCGCCTCCACGAGACGTGCGCGCTGCTCCTCGTCGAGCGGTTCGACCAACGACCACGCGAGCTCGTCGCTGCGGCGGTCGAGCAGCTTCCGCTCGGCCCGACCCTTCTTGGTCAGCCGCGCGACGCGAACACGTCGATCCTCGTGACCCGCGTCGACGACGACCAGTCCTTCTGCCTCGAGCATGCGCAGAAGCCGGCTCACGTATCCAGAGTCGAGGTCGAGTCGCGCGCGCAGCGACTTGATGTCGAGACCGTCGTCTCCGATCTCCCACAGGACCCGCGATGCGCCGAGCGGACGACCTCGCCTCAGGTACCCGTCGCCGAGAGCCCCGATCCGTTGCGTCACCGTACGGTTGAAACGTCGCACCTGCGCCGTCGCGACCGGATCCATGTATCTGACTCTAGTCAGACAACTCGTGGTCCGAGCAGGTCTACGACGTGTGCACGGGATAGCGCAGATGCGTGACACCCACACCGGTGACGACCGTCGGATTCCCGAGGACGACCGGTGTGTTCGCGAGGTGGTCGAACAGCGGAACTCCTGCGCCCAGCAACACGGGAGCCAGATCGACGTGGATCTCGTCGAGCAGCCCGGCGTCCAGGCACTGCTGGATCGTCTGGGCACCGTGCACGAGCACGGACTTCGGGCCGGCTGCCGATTTCGCTCGAGCAACGGCGCTTTCGATGCCGTCGGTGACGAACTCGACTGTCGAGCCGGGCCGTGGCCAGCCGTCGGGCACGTCGTGGGTGACGACGACAGCGGGCACATCCCACGGGTGCCGGCCGCCGTAGCCGTCGGCGACCTCGAACGTGCGCCGACCGATGAGAAAGGCGCCGGTCTCGGCCATCAAGCTCCGCAGATGGTCGGCGCTCGGCGCCGAGACGTGGAACGTCATGCCCGATGTCGTGCTCGGCATGGGGATCTCGACGTCGCCCGAGGAGAAGTACCAGTCGAAGACTTCGGCGACCCCGTCGTTCGCGTCGGCGACGTACCCGTCGAGCGACATCGACATGAACGCGACCACCTTGGTCATGGCGCAGCTCCATCCACGCAGACGAGCGTCGTGGTCGTCGGTTTCATGGGTTCGTCCCTCCCTCGTGGTGGTCTATCTCGTTAACGACCGCACCGAGGTGCGGATCTCATCGGTCGCAGCAGAGTCTGTCCGGCCGAATCGAGCCCGAGGATGTGGTTCTGTGGTCGCCGGCGCAACGCCCGGCTATGGTTTTCGAATGAGACCTTTCAACCTCAGAGGCGACGAGTGGGACGGGACGAGGGACCGCGAGGGCTGGCGCGCCAAGGGCGTGCTTGTCGGCCAACGGATCGGCGGTGAGCTGATCGGCGCGACCATGTCCGAGGTCGAGCCTGGCAGCAAGCTCTGGCCCTACCACACGCACTACGTGAACGAGGAATGGGTGATCGTGCTCCGCGGTGAGCCGACGCTACGCACGAGCGAAGGCGAACAGGTGTTGAAGGAGGGTGACGTCGCTTGCTTTCCGCGGGGCAAGGAGGGTGCGCACCAGATCATCAACCGAACGGACTCGCCCATTCGCGTTCTGATGCTCTCCTCGATGATCGGCGGCGAGGTCATCGAGTACCTCGACACCGGAAAGATCCTCGCCAAGGACGCCGCGGACGAAGACATCATGTTCGCCCGGCCGGGGCCGGCCGCCGAGTACTGGGAAGGCGAGGACTAGCTCCGGGGCGACGAAACAGACGACTCGCTCACGGTGTACTTCCACTGGTCGCCGCGGCCCGCGCCTAAATGCGGACGCGCTTCACGGCGACTGCCTTGCCGCTGACGAGCCAGGTGAAGGTGGTCAGCCCCGGAAGTCGGCGTGACGTGAGCGACAGGATGTCTGACGCACCCGCGTTCCAGTCAAAGCCATCCACCGCACCCGCCAGGCATCGGCGCTGCTTGTTGGTCAGCTGGTAGCAGACGCGGTAGGGGAGCCTGTCCCCGAGGGGTGTGACCCTGAAGCGAAGCTCGACGCGCCTTAGGGACCGCAAGACCCTTGCCGACGCTGCGTAGCGTGCCGGTGGTCGTGGGACGGTGAGCGGCATGACAGCGGAGTAGCCGTCGGCGCACGTCGGATCGTAGTCTCCTTGGTCGGAGATCAAGCAGGCTTCGATGTCGGGCAATGCGAGCAGCATCACGTAGTAGGAGCCGGGGGCAATTTGCGACTCGTATGCCCATCTGCCCGCCTGGATCTCCGAGGCGGTGAGGATGTCGGACACCTCCACGTTCTCGGTGAGGAAGCTGCCGTCGGTCGCTCGGTCGGGTCGCGTTGCGACGTAGAACGATGCGAAGTCCGACCTCGGGGCGGAGAACGTGGCGAGTGGGTGTCGGTCCTGCACGCCAACCGACGTAAGCGTTGGCGGAACACCGATTGCAGTCGCAACGAGAACCAGTGCTGCGATAACCCCAACTGCGACAGCACCGGCGGCTCTCATGGCTAGGGCAATTCCTCAAGCATGTCTCCTGGCGACTTCACGACTCACTGCGCTCGTCGAGGACCTGCGCGAGGTTGCCTGCCTTGCCCACTTTCTCGACGACCCAGTAGGTCTCGTGGCGCTCGACGACACGCTCCACGCCGGCAACCAGGTGGTCGGAGCTCGGCGCGACGAAGAAGTGCGTCGGCACGGCTCGGACGGCTTCGTAGTCGGCGACGGACAAGGTAACCGCCTGCGTGCACTCCTCGTTCGCGCACTCGCACACCCAATCGGGCGCAGAGGGATCGAACCAGGCGTGCGAAGCGTTCATCGGCTCGATCTGTTCGTTGAGCTGACGAAACCGATCCTGGTTTCGTGCCGCTCGCTCGGAGGGGTCGGGAGGGCTCGCTGCCACCGCTCTCTCCTTCCGCGCCACCTGGCGCAATGGCAGGTGGAAGCGTCAGAGCGGAAGATGGAGCGTTGTTGTTAGCCCAGAGTACTCCTCTCGGTCGTAATCCAGAACGCTCGATGCTTCTCGAGCGTCGGCGTACTGGGTCAGCGCCCAGGAAGCGACATTGATCTAGAGACGGTTCAGGTGCGAGGACCCTCGGGAGGCTGGGAGATGTCCGCCACCATCTGGCCCACGTCCTTTTCTTTCGCTTCCATCGCCACATCGGCCTGGGACACCACGCCGATCAGCCTGTTCTCGTCGTCTACAACCGGCAGGCGTCGCACCTGGTTCGCGGCCATAATTCGAAGAGCGTCCGAAAGATCCTGATCGGGCCCCACGCTGACGACGTCTGAAGTCGAGACCTCGCGCGCTGGCATTCCACGAGGGTCCTTACCGAGGGCGACAGCCCTCAAGACGATGTCACGATCGGTGACCATCCCGCGAAGCTCATCGCCTTCGACGATGGGGACGGCACCGACGTCCTCGGCTTCCATGACCGCAGCCACTTCGCTCACCGGGGTGTCCTCGGTCACCGACCGCGGACGGGTTGTCATCACGTCACGAACCTTCGATCCCATGGGTTCTCTCCTTTCAAGCGTGAGGGAGCAAGGAGACCTCCCTGTCAAGCCGGTTGCTACCCGCTTGCGCCCATGGGTACACACGGCGTAGATCCGTGACTCGCGGCCAACTGCTTAGACGTGCCGCGGGAAACCGGTCCGCCTTGCGGCGTGTTTACAAGTCTGGCGGCGGGGGGACTAGGCGGCTCATGCTCACGGCCTTCGTCTTTGAGGAGGAACGGGCCGAGACGGTCGAGGATCTTGCAGCCGTCCTCGCAGACCTCGATGAAGACAGCCTCCTCTGGATCGCTCTGCGTGATCCGGCCGAGCCCGAGATCGCAGAGGTGCAGGAAGTGCTCGAACTCAGCGACTCGAGCGCCCGCCGGCTGGTCGAGCATCCAGGGGCCCCGTGTATCGACTACGAGGGCGGACGGATGCATTTGACCGTGTACGCGGCTAGCGTCGAACGCGGTGAGCCTTCGGTCGTCTCCGTTGAGTGCGTGCTCGGCGCGAACTTCATTCTTACGGCCCACGAGGACGAGATCGAGATGCTCGAGGACTTCCGAGAGCGGGCAGAGGAGGGCAAGGGCTCGATCGGCGTCCTCGACGCACCGTCGTTTGCCGCGATCCTTCTCGGCTGGGTCGTCGCAGGCTACGTGCGGGCGTTCGAGGAGATCGAAAGCGAGCTCGATGAGCTCGACGCGCACGTCATGTCGAGCAGCGCGAACGACGCAGAAGAATGCCTCGCCCGGCTCATCCAACTGCGCAAGGCAATCGGAACGTTGCGGCGGACGCTCCGGCCGCACCGCGAAGTCATTCTCTCGCTCGCGCACCCCGAACTCGACACGCTCTCGAGCGACGAGTCCGCCGAGCGCTTCCTCGAACTCGAGCGCCGGCTGACGCAGGCACTCGAAGCGGCCCGCGACGCCAAAGAGTCGACGCTCGGCTCCTTCGACGTGCTGAACGCTCGAACAACAGATCGCACGAACGAGATCATGAAGGTGCTCACACTCGTGACGGTCATCCTCCTGCCGGCGACCGTGCTCGGCGGCATCATGGGGATGAACTTCGATGTCGGCCTCTTCGAGGTCACGTGGCTCTTCTGGTTCGTATTGGTGGCGATGGTGGGCATCGCCGCACTCGTGCTCTCGATGGCACGTCAGCGTCGCTGGATCTAGGCCCGGACAGCTACCCGTTTCTCGGAACTGCGAAGCCGCTACCGGCCGTGCTTGGTTCGTCGAATGCGATCGCGCCACAGCCGCCGCAGCTCGCTCTCTTCCCCGTGACTGAGGGCAGGCCAGCGGCGAAAGAGGCGAGTGATCCGCTTCTCCCTTTCGTCCGTGCTGAGACGCTCCTCGGCCCGACTCTCCGAGGAATCACTAGCCGGAAGCGTCTCGCTCACGGTCACGAGCTACCTGCGGGAGTAACCGACTCCACCGAAGAGCACAAGCACAGCGAGAACGATGATCAGAACCAGAGCCCATGTAGGCATGTCTCACCTCCGATTCAAGCGTGCCCGCCGGGTCGGTGAGGTAAACGGTTGGCCTCGAAGAGTCGCTTCGTTTCGCGCCTTGGTGGACGTGGAACCTCTCCGCGACAAGTCGGCCACGGAACAGGAGGCAGCGATGTCGGGCGGATATGGAGCATCAGAGGAAACCGAAGAGGGCGCTCCGCCGCAGGAGCAACCGCAGCGCCCGGACGAGCAGGACCCGTACGAAACACCCGGGGAGATCCGGAGACCCGAGCCGAACGAAGAGCCCACGGACGTTCCCGACGAGGTCGATGATCCAAACGCGGACTAGCCCAGTGCGCTAGAACCGACGGGTACTCCGCTGTGCCGGGAGACGGCCTGATCGACTGGCGCAGCAGGCGTCTTCCGGCAAGGAGCTGGCCGCGTTCTCACCGAACTCCCGCTCCCAGCACTCAGGGCAGAAGACGTGAAGCTCGCGAGCGTGAACAGCTCGGTTTCGAGCCGGGCAGGGACTACGAAGTCGGGCGGTACGAGGTCTTCGTGGCTCATGTGCGTAGCTTGGCCGTTCAACGTCGCCGCACCTGGTGGGAAACGATCAGCGGCGTGTCCGCAAACGGAGGGAGCCGTTGCATCCGGCGAGTCGCGAGATCAAGCAGGAACGTAGGTCAACCTGACCACATCCTCGCCAATCCGATCATTAGTCATGAGGCGGAGCGGCGGCCGGGGTCCGGCGAAATACGGCTTCCCGTGACCAAGCACGACGGGGTGGAGGTAGATTCGATACTCATCGATCAGGCCAAGTTCGGTGAGGCTCTGCGCCAAGTCCGGGCCGGCAACTTCGATCTCCCCGTCCCGCTCGGCCTTCAGCTCGCGCATCGCACCCTCGAGGTCATCCTCGACAAGCCTGGCGTTGGGGCCGACCGACTTCAACGAGCGCGAGACGACCCATTTCGGCTGGTTCCGCCACGCGGCCGCGAAGGCCTGTTCCTGTGCATCCCATTCAGGATGATCGTCGTCCCAGTAGCGCATGACCTCATACATTTGGCGACCGTACACACTGCCCGCCTGCCCCTGAGCCTCCTCGACAAAGTGGCGGAAGAGCGTGGGGCTCGGGGCAAACGCCATGTGGTCGACATAGCCGTCCAGGGACTGGTTCATTCCGAATACGAGCGTGGCCATACCTACTTCCTTTCGTTACGTGGCGCATCCGTGCGGTTCTGATTGCGTCATGCAGTCGGTTGTAAGCTAGATCGCGCGAGCACCGGGAGGCAGCGCGCGTCGGGGCGGCGTCCAGGGGACGACCTCGACGACGAAGACGTCCTCCGACCGACGCGACGACGTCGCCCGGCCCGACGGGCACGGGCGCGGTCACGTCGTCGAGCGTGTCGATGTCGCGAAGGTGGGGACGAACGCCTACGTCAATCGCCCGGAGGGTGACGACGCGAGCGGCGCTGGTCAAGATGGCCGTCTTCGACAGGCGGTGCGAGCATCTTGCGAGCACGGCGCTCGGCGCGTTGACCCCCGAGACGACGAAAGCCCTGCGTTTGCAGGGCTTTCCGAGGTGGGCGGTACTGGGCTCGAACCAGTGACCCCCAGCTTGTCGAGCTGGTGCTCTCCCAACTGAGCTAACCGCCCCGGCTGGCCCGGGCTCTCAGAGCCTGGAAGAAAGCAGTCTAACGGACGTTCCCGCTCGCTCGCGACGCCGGGCCGAGCGCTCGCGTCCTCGTCACTTCCCGCCGGTCGCGAGCTCGTCCTGGACGACCACGAGCGCGTCGGCGTCCCCGACCGGTGCGATGCGCAAGAGCTCGGCCGCCCGTTCGTCCCAGTGCTCGAGGAGGTCGGCCGACCGCGTGGAGCCCGTGTAGCGCACGTGGCGCTCGATCAGCTGACGCAGCTCGGCGAGGTGGTGAGCGTCAGGCGGGCGCGCCACGACGAACTCGTGGTTCAGCGACGGCCCGAGGCTCTCCGCGCTTGCAAGAACGTAGACCTCGCCTCCCGTCATGCCGGCACCGAGGTTGAGCCCGACATCGCCGAGGACCACCACCGTTCCCGCGGTCATGTACTCGCAGGCGTGGTCGCCGACCCCCTCGACGACGGCGACCGCGCCGGAGTTGCGGACGGCGAAGCGCTCGCCGGCCGAGCCGGCGCAGAAGAGCTTCCCGCCCGTCGCGCCGTAGAGCGCGGTGTTGCCGAGGAGGCACGGAGCGCCGTCGTCGTCCCGCGGCGGAGAGACGACGATGCGCCCGCCGCTCATCGACTTGCCGACGTAGTCGTTCGCCTCGCCCTGGAGGAAGAGCCCGACGCCGGCCGTGAGGAAGGCGCCGAAGCTCTGACCCGCCGAGCCCTCGAACTGGACGCGCACTCGCCCGGCGGGAGGCGCAGAGCCTGTCACCTTCGCGATCGCGCCGCCGAGGCGCGCACCGACGGCGCGATCCGCGTTGGTGATCTGGTGACGGGGCTCGATGAGCGCGGCTTCCTCGATCGCAGCCCGTCCCTGCGCGTGTATGAGGATCCCCAGCCTGTCACCCGCACGCGAGGGAGCCTGGCCCGTGTGCCGGGCCGGGCCCTCCCCGCTCCGCGCGAGCAGCCGTGAGAGGTCGAGCGAGTCCGCGGCCGGATCGTCGGTCCTCCGCTGGCGCAGGCAGTCGACGCGACCCACCGCCTCGTCGAAGGAGCGGAGGCCGAGCGACGCCAGTAGGCGCCGCGCCTCCTCGGCCACGAACAGCAGGTATGCGCGCACCATCTCGGGTGTCCCGGCGAACTTCGCCCGTAGCTCGGGTTGCTGTGTCGCGATCCCGACTGGACACGTGTCGAGATGGCACGAGCGCACCATCAGACAGCCTTCGGCAAGCAGGAGCGCGGTGCCGAACGAGAACTCGTCGGCACCGAGCAGCGCGGCGACGACGATGTCTCGCCCGGTCTTGAATCCTCCGTCGACGCGCACGCGCACGCGGCCGCGGAGGTGGTTGGCGACGAGCGCCTGCTGCGTCTCGGCGAGCCCGAGCTCCCACGGGACGCCCGCGTACTTGATGGAGGACAGCGGGCTCGCGCCGGTGCCGCCGTCGGCCCCCGCGACGTGGATCACGTCCGCGTGCGCCTTGGCCACGCCCGCAGCGACGAGGCCGATCCCGCTCTCCGCGACGAGCTTCACCGAGATCGCCGCATCCGGGTTCACCTCGCGCAGGTCGAAGATGAGCTGAGCGAGGTCCTCGATCGAGTAGATGTCGTGGTGCGGAGGCGGCGAGATGAGCGAGACTCCGGGCTGGGTCCGGCGGAGCCGCGCGATCTCGTCGGTGACCTTGTGGGCCGGGATCTGCCCGCCCTCTCCGGGCTTCGAGCCCTGTGCGATCTTGATCTGGAGCTCCTCCGCGAACACCGCGTACTCGGCAGTGACTCCGAACCGGCCGGAGGCGACCTGCTTGATCTTGCAGTTGCGCTCGTCCCGGTAGCGGTCCGAGCTCTCGCCGCCTTCGCCGGAGTTCGCTCGGGCCCCGAGGCCGTTGAGCGCGATCGCAATCGTCTCGTGCGCCTCGGCCGAGAGGGCGCCGTGCGACATGGCCCCGCCCGAGAAGCGCCGGACGATCTCCTCGGCGGGCTCGACCTCGTCGAGCGGGAGCGGGTCGGGCGCCGGCACGAGCTCGAGGAGGTCGCGCGGCTCGAGCGGCGCGCGCTCGTTGACGAGGAGGGCGAAGCGCTCGTAGAGATCCGAGCGTCCCTGGCGCACAGCCGTGCGCAACGAGTGGGCGCCCGTGACCGCCTCCTGGAGCGCGTCGACGACGTCGGGGTCGGTCGCATGCGCCTCTCCTCCCTTGCGGAACTTGAAGTAGCCGGGGTTCTCGAGTCGCGGACGCGGCTCGCACGACGCGGCAAGCCGCTCGAGTGCCTCGCGCTCGAAGCGCTCGAGCGTCGCGCCGCCGATCGCCGACGGCGTCCCGCCGAGCAGATCGCGGCAGAGGTGACGGTCGAGGCCGACGGCGTCGAAGAGGCGGGCGCCGCGGTAGCTCGCGACGTCAGAGATGCCCATCTTGGACATGACCTTCAGGACCCCCTCCTCGAGTGCCGCGAGCAGCCGCTCCTGCGCCTCCGCGGGCGAGGGCCGGTCGCCGCCGATCCGGTCGTCCGCCGCCATGGCTGCGACCGTCTCGAGCGCGAGCCGCGGGGAGATCGCATCCGCGCCGTAGCCGAGCAGGCATGCGATCGCGTGCGTATCGCGCGGCTCGTCCGACTCGACGAGCAGCGAGCAGCGCGTCCGCAGGCCCGCCTGGCAAAGACGCGTGTGCACCGCGGAGAGGACGAGGAGCGCCGGCACCGGCGCACGCCCGCCTCCCGCCTCCCGGTCGGAGAGGCAGACGAGCTCGGTTCCCGCGGCGACCGCGGTCTCCGCGAGCGCAACGAGCCGGTCGAGCGCCTTTGCGAGCCCCTCGTCGGCATCGAACGTGGCGTCGAGCCGGAGCGGTGCGAGCTCCTCGAGTCGCGACGGGTAGAGCAGGAACCCGGGCAGCACCGTGACGCGTGGCAGCGGCCCCTCGTCGGCGAGCGTCGCCGACCGCGGCCCGAGCAGCGTCGAGACGGACATCACGAGCCGCTCGCGGAGGTGGTCGATCGCGGGGTTCGTGACCTGCGCGAAGCGCTGCCGCAGGTACGTGGTCAGCGGCCGCGCCCGGCCGGCGAGCGGCGCAATCGGGGAGTCGTCCCCCATCGAGTAGACGGGATCGTGGCCAGTCTGGGCGAGCGGGCGGAGCATCGCGGCCAGGTCCTCGCGCGCATAGCCGTGCAGCACATGACGCGACTCGAGCGTTTCCGCGGGCGGCTCCACCGGTTCCCCGGTCTCGGAGCGCTCGATGCTCGCCCGGACCCAGTCGCCGTACGGGCGGCGTCGCGCGAGCTCGCGTCTGAGCTCGGCGTCGACGAGCAGGCCGCGGTCGGGGTCGACGGTCAGAATCCCTCCGGGGCCGAGTCGCGTGCGGCGAACGCGGACGCCCTCCGGCAGAGGCACCGCGCCCGCCTCGGACGCGACCGCGACGAGCCCGTCGCTCGTGATCGCGACGCGGAGCGGTCGCAGTCCGTTCCGGTCGAGCGCGGCGCCGGAGACGCGGCCGTCGGTGAAGCAGAGCGCCGCCGGCCCGTCCCACGGCTCGCTGAGCAGCGCGCCGTACCGGTGGAGCTCGCGCACCTCGGGGTCGAGACGGGGATCGTTCTGCCACGCGGGCGGCACGAGCACGGAGACCGCCTCGGCGAGGTCCTTCCCGCGATCGCGGACGAGCAGCTCGAGCGCATTGTCGAGGAGCGCCGAGTCCGACCCCGAGCGGTCGAGCGCGGGCGCGAGGCCCTGCTCGAGCCCGAGCGCGCTCTCGCGGGCCTCCGTCCACGAGACGTTCCCGTCGATGGTGTTGATCTCGCCGTTGTGGCAGACGAGCCGGAACGGCTGGGCGCGCTCCCAGCTCGGCTCGGTGTTCGTCGAGAACCGCTGGTGGAAGATCGCAAACGGCACCGCGAGCTCGGGGTCGGCGAGGTCGACGTAGAAACGACCGAGCTGCCCGGCGGCGGCAAGGGCCTTGTACGTCACGGTGCGGAACGAGAGGGAAGCGATGTAGACGCCGGCGACGCGCTCGGCCCTCCGGCGGGCCCGATACGCGCGTCGCTCGGCGTCGTGGTGCTCGGATGGAGCGAGCACGAGCTGTTCGATGCGGGGAAGCGAGGAGAGAGCCGTGACCCCGAGCGCCTCAGTCCGGATGGGGACGCTCCGCCAGCCGGCGGGCTCGAGCCCTTCGGCGCGGCACGAGTCCTCGACGGTCGCGCGCAGCCAGCCCTCGCGCAGGAAGCACATCGCGAGGCCGGCGCCCGGCCGGTCCGTGAGGGTCTCGGTGATCGGGAGCAGAACGCCGGCACCGTCGCCCGTCACGCCGTCGGCTGCCCAGGCGCCGCGGTGGCCAACGGCTGCGAGACCGGCGAGCGCCCGATCGAGCAGTTCCCGCGACGCGCGGCCGCGCACGTCCGCGACGAGACCGATGCCGCAGGCATCGCGCTCGCGTCGGGGGTCGTACAGAAGGCGCTGCTCGTCGGCCATGCGCGCCGGTCACCTTTCCGGTCGAGGTACCGAGGACTCTCCCGCCGGTGTTTCTGTAGCTAGTCCGGCGGGGCGGGAGGAGGAGCGCCGGCTAGCTGCTCGGAAGCAGCGCGAAAATGGCGAAGAGTCCCTTCACCACGACCGACGAAACGTTGGCGCTCGCGCTCGGCATCGAGTCCGGAAGCGTAGTCGCCCCGGCGGCGGGCGGTCAAGGCGGTTTTCGAAGGTTCACCCCGTCGAGACTTGACAACGGCGCATGGCCCCCGCACACTCCGACCTTCGATGTCGACCTGCGCGACCGTATCCGAGTCCGTAAACGCCACAGGCGTAGGCGTATCTGCCTGCGACCTCGTCGGCATCGAGCTTCTCCTGATTCTCCCCCACTAGGGGGAGACGACGCACACGCGCCACCGGGCGCAGACGCCGACCTAAGTACACCACCGGTACGCCTTCGGGCGGCCGTACAGGAGGAGCAGAGAAGTGGCCAATCGCCGCAGGATCACGGTTTTCGACACGACGCTGAGAGATGGCGAGCAGTCGCCCGGCATCGCCTTGTCGCCGGACGAGAAGGCGGAGATCGCGTGCGCGCTCGAGCGCCTCGGCGTGGACGTGATCGAGGCCGGCTTCGCCGTCTCCTCCCCGGGTGACTTCGAGGGCATCCGCGCCGTCGGCGAGGCGGTGAGCCGTCCGACGGTCGCCTCGCTCGCACGCACCCGCGCGGAGGACCTGGACGCGGCCGTCGAGGCGCTCGCCGGTGCCCGCAGTCGCACGCGCATCCACATCTTCCTCGCGACCAGCCCGATCCACATGGAGCGCAAGCTCGGCCTCGAGCCGCCGGAGGTCCTCGAACAGGCACGTTGGGCGGTCGGCTACGTCGCTCCGCGGGTCGACGAGGTCGAGTTCTCCTGCGAGGACGCGACCCGATCGGACCCCGCGTTCGTCGCGGAGGTGTGTACGGCCGCGGTCGAGGCCGGCGCGACGACGATCAACCTTCCCGACACCGTCGGCTACTCGCTGCCGGACGAGCACGCCGCGTTCCTCCGCGAGGTGCGGGAGCTCTGCCCCGCGCTCGAGCACGTCACGCTTTCGGTCCACTGTCACGACGACCTCGGGCTGGCGGTCGCGAACACGCTCGCGGGCGTCGTCGCCGGGGCGAACCAGGTCGAGTGCACGATCAACGGGATCGGCGAGCGGGCCGGCAACGCGGCGCTCGAGGAGGTCGCGATGGCGCTCCGCGTCCGGGCCGACACGCTCGGCCTCGAGACGGGGATCAACGTGCGCGAGATCGGGCGCATCTCGCATCTCGTCTCACAGCTCACGGGCTACGCGGTGCAACGGAACAAGGCCATCGTGGGGGCGAGCGCATTCGCGCACGAGGCCGGCATCCACCAGGACGGGATGCTCAAGGACGCTGCGACCTACCAGATCATGGATCCGCAGGAGCTCGGGCTCACGATGACCCTGCCGCTCGGGAAGCACTCCGGGCGCCACGCGTTCCGCCAGGCCTGCGAGGAAGCCGGCGTCCGTCTGTCGGACACCGAGCTCAACGCAGCATTCCGCCGCTTCAAGGTGCTTGCCGACACCCGCAAGGCGGTCACGCTCTACGACGTCTTCGAGGAGGTGGCGGCATGAGCCGCTGGGTGACCAACGAGAGGACCTACACCGTCGCCTGTCTCTCCGGGCACGGGATCGGTCCCGAGGTGATGGCCGAGGCGAGCCGCGCGCTCGCGCAGGTGTCGCGTCTGCACGGGTTCCGCGTGCGGGAGACACACGCCCCGTTCGGCGGAGAGGCCGTGGCGCAGTCGGGCCACGCGCTGCCCCAGCCCACGCGACAGGCGACGCTCGAGGCGGAGGCGATCCTCGTCGCGGCGGCGCATGCACCGGCGCTGATCGGCGTCGAGTCCGAGCTCGACCTGCACGCGCGCATCGACCGTGTCGTCTTCCCGCCGCGAGGCGAGCTGACGGTGCTGAGCCCGTTGCACGAGACCGCCGTCGAGTGGACGCTCGAGCGGGCCTTCGACGTCGCCCGCGCGAGCCGTGCTCGCGTGACGTCGGTCGGAGGCGACACGCGCTGGGCGTGGCTCTTCCGCGCGGAGTCGAAGCGGCACGAAGGAGTCATGACCGAGGAGCTCGAGGTCGGCAGCGCCGTCCGCGGTCTTGCGTTCGAGCCCGAGCGCTTCGACGTCGTCGTGACACCGACCGCGCTCGCGGAGCCGCTGCTCGGCGTCGCCGCGCAGGGGCGTCAGCCTCGCGTCGCCGCGTCGGGGCGCCTGGCCCGCGAGGGACCGGGCGTCTTCGCACCGGCACATGGCGCGGTCGAGGAGATCGCCGGGCAGGGAGTCGCAAACCCCGCGTCGATCCTGCTCGCCGCAGCGCTCATGCTCGGCGAGGGCTTCGGCGAGCGGCGGGCTGCCGAGACGCTCGGCGGTGCGGTCCTCGAGGCGTGCTGCAACGGGACGCGGACGCCCGACATGGTCTCGGCCGGGATCGGGGCGACGACCCGCGAGTTCGGCGACGTCGTCATCTCGGAGCTGCCCTTCGCGATGACGAACGCGGAGTTCTACCGCGAGGCGATCGCGTGAGGATGCTCGGCTCCGACGCGATCCTGCGCTCGCTCGAGGCGGAGGGTGTCGAGACCGTCTTCGGCCTCCCGGGCGGGGCGATCCTGCCGACCTACGACGCGTTCGCGCGGGGGACGACTGTCCGTCATGTCCTCGCCCGGCACGAGCAGGGGGCCGGGCACATGGCCGAGGGCTACGCGCGGGCCAGTGGACGCGTCGGTGTCGCGATCGCGACGTCGGGACCGGGCGCGACGAACCTCGTCACGCCGATCGCCGACGCCTGGATGGACTCGACGCCCCTCGTCTGCATCACCGGTCAGGTGCGCTCGCACCTGATCGGGACTGACGCCTTCCAGGAGTGCGACATCACGGGCATCACGATCCCGATCGTCAAGCACTCCTGGCTCGTCCAGGACGTCGAGGAGCTCCCGCACGCGCTCAAGGCCGCGTTCCACGTCGCCCGCACCGGCCGCTGCGGCCCCGTGCTCGTCGACGTCCCCCGCGACGTGCAGGAGGCCGCATTCGATTTCGAGTACCCGGACGCCGTCGACCTCCCCGGCTGGAAGCCGCCGCAGCGCGGGCACGAGCGCCAGATCAAGCGCGCCGCCGAAGCGCTGGCCGCGAGCGAGAAGCCGATGCTCTACGTCGGCGGGGGGACGCTCAACGCCGACGCCTGCGTGGAGCTCCGGGAGCTCGCCGAGGTCGGCCGGCTCCCGGTCGTGACGACGCTCATGGGCAAGAGCGCGTTCCCCGAGACGCACGAGCTCCACTTCGGCTGGCCGGGCATGCACGGCCCGAAGTGGTCGAACTGGGGCATGAACAAGTGCGACCTCCTCGTGGCCGTCGGGTCCCGCTTCGACGACCGCGTCACGGGCAAGCTCTCGGCCTTCGCGCCCGGCGCGACCGTGATCCATCTCGACATCGACTCCGCGGAGATCGGAAAGCTCCGCCAGGCGGACATTCCCGTCGTCGGGCCGCTGAAGCAGGTTTTGGCCGGCCTCGGGAACGAGCTGCGCGCGCTCCAAGCCTCGGGCGTCCTCCCCCGCACCGAGCCATGGTTGCGCCAGCTCGCCGCCTGGCGGGAAGAGTCCCCGCTCCGCTACGGGTCGAGTGCCGACACGCTGAAGCCGCAGCTCGTGCTCGAGACGCTCCAGGAGCTCTCCGCGGACCGTGACGTCGTCTGGACGACCGGCGTCGGCCAGCACCAGATGTGGGCGATGCAGTACCTGCTCTGCGACCGGCCCCGCTCGTTCATCACCTCGGGCGGCCTCGGGACCATGGGCTACGGCGTGCCGGCCGCGATCGGCGCCAAGGCGGCGCGGCCGGAGGCGACCGTCGTCTGCGTCGACGGCGACGGCTGCTTCCAGATGACTGGCCAGGAGCTCGCCACGTCGGTCACCGAGAACCTGCCGATCGTCGTCGTCGTCGTGAACAACGGGCACCTCGGGATGGTCCGGCAGTGGCAGGACATGTTCTTCGAGGAGCGCTTCTCGCAGGTCAACCTGACCCACGACGTCCCCAACTACGCGAAGCTGGCGGAGGCCTACGGCGCGGTCGGCATGACCGTCGACCACGAGGACGACCTCGAGGACGCGCTCGAGGAGGCAATCACGTGCGGCCGCACCGTCGTCGTCGACGCCCGGGTCGACGCGAAGGAGCACTGCTTCCCGATGATCCCCGCCGGCGCCGCCGCGCTCGACCTCGTGGAGTACACCGAGCCAGAGCCCCGGGTCGTGGAAGCGGCATGACAACGTCGTGCCGCCAGGAGGGGGCGCGGGGGAACCGGAGGGTTCCCCCGAAAGGACGCGCCGATGTGCGGCATAGCCGTCAACGCCCAGCGGATAGGCAGAGCGGGCTCGCGGGGAAAACCGGGCGTCCTCGCGCGACCGAGCCGAAGGCGAGGGAGGCGGCATGAGACACACGCTGTCGGTGCTGGTCGAGAACAAGCCCGGTGCGCTGATGCGCATCTCGAGCATGTTCGCCCGGCGCGGGTTCAACATCGACAGCCTCACGGTCGGCCCCACGGAGCGCCACGACGTCTCGCGCATCACGATGCGGGTCGACTGCGAGGAGCATCCGCTCGAGCAGATCGAGAAGCAGATGCACAAGCTCGTGAACGTCCTCCGGGTGAGCGAGCTCGAGCCGGACGAGGCGGTCGAGCGGGAGCTCGCACTGCTCAAGGTGACGGCACCGCCCTCGAAGCGCGGCGAGCTCATCGCGCTCGCGCAGGCCTTCGAGGCGCGCGTCGCCGATCTCGGCTCGGATGCGATCGTCTTCGAGATCGTCGGCCATCCCGAGGAGATCGACTCGTTCGAGGAGCTCGTGCGCCCGCACGGGCTCAAGGAGCTCGTGCGCACCGGGCGCATCGGGCTCGGCCGCGCGTCGACCCCCAAGAACAGCAACCGCCCGCAGCACGTCCTCCGCTAACCACGTCAAGGAGTCCTCATGGCAACGATCCATCGCGAAGGCAATCTCGACCTCCTGACCGGCAAGGTCGCCGTCGTCGGCTACGGCAGCCAGGGCCACGCGCACGCGCTGAACCTGCACGACTCGGGGGTCGAGGTCGAGGTGGGCCTCCGGGAAGGAAGCCCCTCGCGCGCTGCGGCGGAGGAAGCGGGCGTGACCGTCGGCACCGTCGCCGAGGCCGTACGCGACGCCCAAGTCGTGTCGCTGCTCCTACCCGACCAGGTGCAGCCGCGCGTGTACGAGGAGGACGTGGCGCCGAACCTCTCCCCCGGCGCCGCGCTCCTCTTCGCGCACGGTTTCAACGTCCACTACGAGCGGATCGCACCCCCGGAAGGGCACGACGTGATCATGGTGGCGCCGAAGGGGCCCGGGCACATCGTGCGGCGCCTCTTCGAGGAGGGTTTCGGGACGCCGGCGATCGTCGCGGTCGCACAGGACGCGAGCGGCGGCGCGTTCGAGCTCGCGCTCGCCTACGGCGCCGGGATCGGCGCGGCGCGGGCCGGGATGATCGAGACGAGCTTCGCCGAGGAGACCGAGACCGACCTCTTCGGCGAGCAGGCCGTCCTCTGCGGAGGCGTCACCGAGCTCGTCCGCGCCGGGTTCGAGACGCTCGTCGAGGCCGGTTACCAGCCGGAGATCGCGTACTACGAGTGCCTGCACGAGCTGAAGCTCATCGTCGACCTCATCTGGGAAGGCGGCCTCTCGGGCATGCGCTACTCGGTGTCCGACACGGCGGAGTTCGGCGATCTCACCCGCGGACCGCGTGTGATCGACGAGCACGTCCGCGAGCGGATGCGCGAGCTCCTCGAGGACGTTCGCTCGGGCGTGTTCGCCCGGGAATGGATCGCGGAGATGGACGCCGGGGAGCCGCGCCTGGCGGAGCTCCGCGCGCAGGCGGCGGAGCAGACGATCGAGCAGGTCGGCAGCGAGCTCCGCGCGCTCATGCGCCGCGAGGGGACGGAGGTCGGGGCTGGCTAGCTTCGGCGACGTCGTCGGAGTCGGCCTCCTCGGCTACGGGACGGTCGGCTCCGCGGTCAATCGCCTGCTCGTCGAGAACGCCGACGACATCGAGCGCACCACCGGACATCGACTTCGCGTCGTACGTGCGCTCGTGCGCGACGTCGACAAGGAGCGCGACTTCAATCCCGAGCCGGGCGTCCTGACGACCGATCCGGCCGTCATCCGAGACGACCCGTCGATCGGCGTCGTCGCCGAGGTGATGGGCGGGGTCGAGCCCGCAGGCGGTCACGTGCTCGAGCTGCTCGCGGCCGGGAAGCCCGTGGTGACGGCGAACAAGCAGCTCGTCGCGCAGCGTGGCGCCGAGCTCTTCGCGGCTGCCGCCGCGGCCGGCGTGCAGCTGCGCTTCGAGGCGAGTGTCTGCGCCGCGATCCCCGTGATCAAGGTGCTGCGCGAGTCGCTCGTCGTCACGAACGTCCACCGCGTGCTCGGCATCGTGAACGGGACGACGAACTTCATCCTCACCGAGATGGAGAGCGGCTCGACGTTCGCGGAGGCGCTCGCCGAGGCACAGCGGCGAGGCTTCGCAGAGGCGGACCCCACGGACGACGTCTCCGGTGCAGACGCCGCAGCCAAGATGGCCATCCTCGCGACCGTCGCGTTCGGCTCCCGCGTGACGCTCGCGGATGTCGACTGGCGCGGCATCGAGGACATCACCCCGGCTCACGTCACCGCCGGGCGCGAGCTCGATATGGCCGTGCGGCTCGTCGGGTCGGCAACGCTGGTCGACGACAGGCTCGACGTCCGCGTACGGCCCGCGCTCGTCGACCGCCACCATCCGCTCGCCGCGGTCGAGGGCGCATTCAACGCCGTCATGCTGCAGGGCGACGCGATCCGGGAGATCACGCTGGAAGGGCCGGGCGCCGGAGGGATCGAGACGGCGTCCGCGGTGGTCGCGGACATGGTGAGCATCATCGGCACGACCGCGACCGGCTTCCTCCAGAACGACGCGTGCTGGCGGACGCTCGAGCGCCTGCCGCCGGGCGAGCTGCGCTCGCCCTTCTACGTCCAGCTCGAGGTCGACGACCGCCCGGGAGTGCTCGCACACGTCGCGCGCAGGTTCGCGGCGTACGAGATCTCGGTCGCGCGGCTGATCCAGGTTCCGGTGGAGAGCGGCGCAGCGCTCCACATCGTCCTGCACGAGGCGCCGCAGCACGCGGTCGACAACGCGCTCGCTGAGATCGCACAGCTCCCGGAGGTTCGAGCCCGACCGTCCGTCCTGCCCGTCGTCTCGGATCGCGGCGTCGTCGAGCTCGGCTGGGCCTAGTGCCCGCCCCGCGCACGCACGGCACGCTAGAAAGCAGCATGCCGCCGCTGATCGAGCGCTACCGCGATCGCCTGCCCGTGAGCGACTCGACGCCGGTCGTCACGCTGGGCGAGGGCTCCACCCCGCTCCTCGCCGCACCGCGGGCGTCGGAGCTGCTCGACGCAGACGTCTACGTGAAGTGCGAGGGAGCGAACCCGACCGGGAGCTTCAAGGACCGGGGCATGACGGTCGCGATCTCGAAGGCGCTCGAGGAGGGAGCCCGGGCGGTCGTGTGCGCGTCGACCGGGAACACCGCCGCGGCGGCGGCGGCATACGCCGCGCGCGCAGGGCTCGTCGCCGTCGTCCTCCAGCCGGCGGGCGCAGTGGCCCCTGCCAAGACCGCGCAGGCGCGCGTGCTGGGCGCACGTGTTCTCGAAGTGCGAGGAAGCTTCGACGCCGGCCTCGCGGCAGCGCGCGCCCTGGCCGACCGTGGAACCCATGTGCTCGTGAACTCGCTGAACCCGTACCGCCTCGAGGGCCAGAAGACGGCGGCGTTCGAGATCCTCGAGGAGCTCGGGGAAGCTCCCGACGTCGTGGCGCTCCCCTTCGGAGGCGGAGGGAACACGCGCGCGTACGCTCGCGGTTTCGCGGAGGCGGGGGCCGGGATGCCGCGACTCGTCGCCGGCGAGGCCGAGGAGCGCTCGACGACGGTCGCCTCTGCGATTCGCATCGCCGCGCCGGTGCACGCCGCGGAGGCGGCGGACGCCGTGCGCGAGTCCGGTGGGGCGGTCGTGACGCTCGCCGACGAGGAGATCCTGGCGGCATGGGAGGAGCTGGCTCGCGAAGGGCTCTTCTGCGAGCCGGCCTCCGCGGCCGGCCTCGCGGCGCTGCGCCGGGCCGGCGTCGAGCGGGGCAATCGCGTCGTCTGCGTCCTGACCGGGCACGGGCTCAAGGATCCCGACCTCGCAGCGCGGTCCGCGCCCGCCGCCGGTGACGGTGGACCCCGACCCCGATGCGATCGCGGAGGCGTCGCAGTGACGGTGCTCGCCCGCGTGCGCGCTCCCGCGAGCACGGCGAACCTCGGCCCCGGGTTCGACTGCGCGGCGGCCGCCCTCGACCTCTGGAACGAGCTCGAGGTGAGCGAAGGCGACGCCGACGTCGATCTCGATCATCTCGGCGTGCGTGCCTTCGCACGCATCGCCTCGCCGGAAGGCAGGCAGTTCACGTTCACGGATGCGATCCCGCGCGAACGCGGGCTCGGCTCGAGCGCGGCGGTGATCGCACTCGGCCTGGTCGCGGCGGCGGCGCTGAACGGAGACAGGCCGGGACATGAGGAGCTTCTCGCCGAGGGGATCGAGCTCGAGGGCCACGGCGACAACCTCGCGGCGGCGCTCGCGGGCGGCGTCTGCCTCACCTGGGGCCGGGAGATCGCACGCGTCGCAGACCGCGCCCCGGCCGTGCCCATCGCGCTCGTCCCGGACACGACGGTCGCGACGGCCGCTGCGCGCGACGCACTGCCCGACGAGATCTCGCATGCGGACGCCGTATTCACCGCCGGACGTGCTGCGATGCTGGGCGCCGCGCTCGCCTCGGGCTCGGCGGAGCTCTTCGCCGAGGCGCTGCACGACCGCGCTGCACGAGCCGTACCGGGCGGGCGAGGCACCGCTCCTCGACGCCGTCCGCGAACGCCTGCCCGTCGGTGCGCTCGGCGCGTCGCTGTCCGGCTCCGGCCCGACCGTCATCGTCTGGGCACGCGACAGCCAGGCCGCCGCGTGTGCCGACGAGCTCGCCGAGCGCTACCCGGACGTGCGAGTCCTCACCCTGGCCGTCTCCCCGAAAGGAGCCCACGAGCTGTGACCGACGACCCGTACAGCCGTCCGTCCGACCCCGCGAAGCGCCGCAGCGCGGCCCTCACCGACGGCGCCGACCGCGCCCCCGCGCGCGCGATGCTGAAGGCCGTCGGCCTGACGGACGACGACCTCGCGAAGCCGCTCGTCGGCGTCTCGACGACCTGGATCGAGACGATGCCGTGCAACCTGAACCAGCGTGCGCTCGCGCAGCGCGTCAAGCGCGGGATCCGGGCGGCGGGTGGCACGCCGCTCGAGTTCAACACCGTCTCCGTGTCCGACGGCGTCTCGATGGGCACCGAGGGCATGCGCGCTTCCCTCGTCTCGCGCGAGGTGATCGCCGACTCGATCGAGCTCGTCGCGCGCGGCCATCTCTTCGACGGGCTCGTGTGCCTCGTGGGCTGCGACAAGACCATTCCCGCCGCCGTCATGGCGCTCTGCCGCCTCGACATTCCCGGGCTCGTCCTCTACGGCGGCTCGATCGCGCCGGGCCGCTTCCAGGGCCGCGACGTCACGATCCAGGACGTGTTCGAGGGCGTCGGCGCGCACGCGGCGGGGACGATGAGCGCGGCCGACCTGCACGAGCTCGAGAGCGCGGCCTGCCCGGGCGCGGGGGCCTGCGGAGGCCAGTTCACCGCCAACACGATGTCGACGGCGCTCGAGTTCCTCGGCATCAGCCCCGGCGGGCTGAACGACATCCCGGCGAGCAAACCCTCGAAGAACGAGGCCGCGGAGCAGACCGGGCGGCTCGTGATGAGCCTCGTGCGAAACGGCGTTCGCCCGTCCGCGATCGTGACCCGCGAGGCGATCGAGAACGCCGCGGCCTCCGTCGCCGCGACGGGCGGCTCGACGAACGGCGTCCTCCACCTGCTGGCCATCGCCCGCGAGCTCGGCATTCCGTTCGAGCTCGACGACTTCGACCGAATCGCCGCGCGCACGCCGGTGGTTGCGAGCCTGAAGCCGGGCGGCCGCTTCGTCGCCACGGACATGCACGAGGCCGGCGGCATCGCGCTCGTCGCGCGCGAGCTGCTCAAGGCCGGTCTCGTGCACGGGGAGTCGCCGAACGTCGACGGCCGCACACTCGGCGAGGTCGCGGCGGCAGTCGCGGAGCGGCCCGGCCAGGAGGTGGTCGTGCCGATCGAGACGCCGCTGAAGCCGACCGGTGGGCTCGCCGTCCTCAGAGGCAACCTGTCACCGGAGGGGTGTGTCGTGAAGCTCGCGGGCCACGAGCGGCTCGTCCATCGCGGGGCCGCGCGCGTATTCGACTCCGAGGAAGCGTGCTTCGCGGCGGTGAAGCGGCGCGCCATCGAGCCCGGCGACGTGGTCGTCATCCGCTACGAAGGGCCCGCGGGCGGGCCGGGGATGCGGGAGATGCTGCACGTGACCGCGGCGCTCGTCGGCGAAGGGCTCGGCGACGACGTCGCTCTCGTCACGGATGGGCGGTTCTCCGGCGCGACGCGGGGACTGATGGTCGGCCACGTCTCCCCGGAAGCCGCGCGCGGAGGGCCGCTCGCCGCGGTGCAGGACGGCGATGTCGTCGTCATCGACGTCGAGGCGCGCGAGCTCCGCGTGGAGCTCTCGGACGACGAGCTCGCCGCACGCCTGCACGACTGGGCGCCGCCCGCTCCGCGCTACACGGCGGGCGTCTTCGCGAAGTACGCGGCGCTCGTCTCGTCTGCTTCCGAGGGTGCCGTGACGCGGCCCGGGTAGCGGGCGACAGGCATCGCTTCACTCTGTATAGTGGCTCCCGGTAGCGAGGCACGCCTCGCTCCGCATCGAGAGAGGCTGAGGGACCGGCCCTGTGAAGCCTCGGCAACCTGCTCCCCGGAGCAAGGTGCCAATCCCGGTCGGATGTGTCGAGCGAGGATGAGGAGGTCATCGTGTCTGTCGAGTCGTTCCACTGTCTGGCGCTGCGGTGCCGCGTCTGTGAACGGGAGTACGAGCTCGAGGCGGTCGGCGTCTGCGCGCGTTGCTTCGGGCCGCTCGATCCCGTCTACGACGAGGAGGCCCAACGCCGCACGGTCACCCGCGAGGCGATCGAGGCCGGCCCGGCGTCGCTCTGGCGCTACGCCTCGCTCCTGCCCGTCGTCCCGCCCGCCGAGCCGCGGCTCGCTCCCGGGCTGACCCCGCTCGTCGCCGCGACCCGCCTCGCGGACGCGCTGGGCGTCGGGCGCCTCTACCTGAAGCTCGACACGGCGAATCCCACACACTCGTTCAAGGATCGTGTCGTCGCCGTCGCCGCGGCGAAGGCACTCGAGCTCGGGCACGGGACGCTCTCCTGCTCGTCGACCGGGAATCTCGCGAACGCGGTCGCGGCGCGCGCGGCGGCGGAGGGTATCGAGGCAGTCGTCTTCTGCCCCGCCGACCTGGAGCCGGAGAAGCTCGCCGCCACGGCGGTGTACGGCGCGACCATCTACGCGGTCGACGGGAGCTACGACGACTGCAGCAGGCTCTCCGTCGAGCTGTCGTTCGAGCTCGAGTGGGCATTCGTCAACGTCGGGCTCCGCTCGTACTACGCGGAGGGCTCGAAGACGCTCGCCTTCGAGATCGCGGAGCAGCTCGGCTGGCGTCTCCCCGACGCGGTGATCGCCCCGATCGCCTCGGGCGCGCTCTTCTCGAAGGTGCACCAGGGCTTCGGCGAGCTCAGGGGCCTCGGCCTCGTCGACGGCGAGCGGCCACGGCTGTACGGCGGGCAGGCGGAGGGATGCGCGCCCGTCGCCGACGCCTTCGCCGAGGACCGCAGGGTGACGCCGCTGAAGCCGCGGACGGTCGCCCGCTCACTCGCGATCGGGAGCCCGGCGGACGGCGACCTCGCGGTCTCCACCGCCCGCGCCTCGGGCGGCTCGATCTACGCCGTTCCCGAGGAGGACGTGGGCGAGAACATGGCGCTCCTCGCGGAGACGAGCGGCGTCTTCGGCGAGACCGCCGCCGGCGTGACGCTCGGCGCGCTTCGGGAGGCGGTGCGAACGGGCGCCGTCGGAGAGGCGGACACGGTCGTGCTCCTCGTCACCGGCGACGGCCTGAAGACGCCTCAGCCGATCGCGCATCGCGTGGCGCCGATCGAGATCGAGGCCGACGCCGACTCGCTGCTCGAGCGGCTCGGAGTGAGCGCCTGACACGCTTCACTTGGTAAAGAATTGACACTTTACTTTTTGAAGAATCAGCGGTAGTGTCGGCTGGGTGAACGTCGGCGGCCCGACTTCCCTCCTCGCCGGCGGACGCGGATGCCTGTCAGCCGGTGGAGAGTGCCGCCCACTCTCCACCGGCTAGCCCCGTTCCCCGACCCCCGGAAGGTCCCGTGGCAGCAGAGGCCCGATCGACTCGTTCCCCCAAGCCGCCGTCCCCGAAGCCCGAGGCGACGTGGGAGCTCGTGCTCAAGCGGAACCCGGTCGAGCGGCTGAAGCAGGAGAAGGCTCCGCTCGGCATCCGCGACGAGCTCCCGGCCCTGATCGCCGCCGGCTACGAGAGCGTCGCCGAAGAGGACATCGTCCGGCTCCAGTGGTGGGGGCTGTACCACGACAAGCCGAAGATCGGGACGTTCATGCTCCGCGTCAAGCTTCCGAGCGGACACCTGACGCCGGCGAAGCTGCGTGCGATCGGCGAGGTCTCGAACGAGTTCGGCAAGGGCGACGGCGAGCTCGCGACGCGTCAGAACATCCAGCTCCACTGGCTCGAGCTCGCGCGGCTGCCGGACGTGTTCGCGCACCTCGACGCGGCGGGGATCACGACCGCCGGCGGCTGCGGCGACACCGTTCGCAACATCACCGGCTGCCCCGTCCAGGGGCTCGACCCGAACGAGCTCTTCGACTGCACGCCGGTCGTCGAGGAGGCGGCGAGGTTCTTCTACGGCAACCCGGACTTCTGCGACCTGCCGCGGAAGCACAAGTACACGATCGCGGCCTGCACCGACCGCTGCAACGCGCCGGAGATCAACTGCATCGCGCTCGTCGGGAGTGATCCACGAGCAGCGTGAGGGCTTCGCCGTGCGCGTCGGCGGCGGTCTCTCGTCGGTGCCGCGGATCTCGCGCGACCTCGGCGTCTTCGTGCCGAAGGAGGAGGCGGTCGAGGTCCTCGCCGCCATCACGGGCGCGTGGTCGGACGACCTTCGCTACCGCGTCTCTCGGGTGAAGGCGCGGCTCAAGTTCATGATCGACGACATCGGCCCCGAGGGGATGCGCGAGCGGGTCGAGGCGCGGCTCGGGCGACGGCTCGAGGACTTCACCCTCCCGCCGGTGGAGACGGCCCCGTCCGATCACCTCGGCGTGCACGAGCAAAAGCAGCAGGGGCTGGTCTACGTCGGCGTGCCCGTCCACCTCGGCCTCGTCTCGGGCGACCAGATGATCGCGGTCGCCGACCTCGCGGAGCGAGTCGGCGGGGACATCCGCGTCACGCGGCTCCAGAACTTCGTCGTCGCGAACGTGCCCGAGGCGGATGCGGACGGCGTCGCGGAGGAACTGGCGGGGATCGGCTTCCCGCTCGACGTCAACCCGCTCCGGGGCCGTTCGATCGCGTGCACCGGCGAGCCGCACTGCAACTTCTCGGTCACGGAGACGAAGTCGAGGCTCGGCCGGCTCATCGAGCACCTTGAGGGAGCGTTCGGCGACCAGCTCGCGGAGCTGCGCCTCCACCTCGACGGCTGCCCGCACTCGTGCGCTCAGCACTGGGTCGGCGACCTCGGGTTCCAGGGGACGACGGCCCGCGATGCGGAGGGCGCGCGCAGGCAGGCCTACGACATCTTCGTCCGCGGCGGCCTCGGCCTCGATGCTGCGATCGGGCGACCACTCTTCCGGCGTATCCCCACCGAGGAGCTGGACGCGGCGGTCGAGGGTCTCGTCGGCGGCTGGGTGACCGGGCGCCACGCAGGTGAGTCGTTCGCAGCTTTCGCGACCCGCCTGTCCGACGAGGAGCTCGGCGTCCTGGCGGGCGTCGAGCCCGCAAAGAAGCGCGAGCGAGAGGAGGAGGCGGCCTAATGGCCATTGAGCTGATCGACGAGCTGGAGGCCGGCGAGCTCTCCGTCGAGTTCGAGGGCGAGGAGCCCGACGTCGTGCTCGCCTGGGCCATCGAACGGTTCTCGCCGCGGATCGCGCTCTCGACGGCGTTCCAGATCGACGGCATCGCCGTCCTCGACATGGCCTACGAGATCGACCCGGAGATCCGGGTCTTCAGCGTCGACACGGGGCGCATGCCGCAGGAGACGTTCGAGCTCATCGAGCGCCTGCGCGAGCGCTACCCGGGGCTCAACCTCGAGCTCCTTTCGCCGAACCCCGTGCACCTGCAGCGCCTCGTCGCCCGCAAGGGGCCGAACCTCTTCTACGAGTCGGTCGAGAACCGGCTGCTCTGCTGCAACGTCCGCAAGGTCGGGCCGCTCACGCGCCATCTCGCCACGCTCGACGCGTGGATCACCGGCCTGCGCCGCGACCAGTGGGCGACGCGGACGAACATCCGCAAGGTCGAGATCGACCACGACCACGGCGCGATCGTGAAGCTGAACCCGCTCGCCGAGTGGACCGAGGACGAGGTCTGGGACTACGTCCGCGAGCGCGAGCTTCCGTACAACACCCTCTACGACGACGGCTACACGTCGATCGGCTGCGCCCCGTGCACGCGCGCCGTCGCGCCGGGTGAGCCCTCCCGCGCCGGGCGCTGGTGGTGGGAGACGAATGCTCCGAAGGAGTGCGGGATCCACTGCGCGATCGAGACCGGAGGCTTCGAGCACGAGCTCCGCGCCCTGCTCGCGGAGGACGAGGATGAGTAGCACCGTCCCGCTCAGCGGCGAGGCGGCCGAGGTCGTGCTCGGCGAGGCGCAGGCCGTGCTGGCGATGGTGCAGGACGAGGACCGCCGTGCGCGGCTCGCCGACCTGATCGCCGCAGTCGGCGACGGCGAGGTCTCGGACGACGACGCCGACGCGCTCGCGGAGCTGCTCGAGCTCGGCCTCCACACGGGTCGCCTGCGCGCGCACTACGGGCCCGGCGGCGAGCAGGCGGCGCTCCGGGTCTTCCGGCGCCTTCCTCGCGGGAAGGAGCTCGCTGCCTCGGCGAACGAGGTCACCGCCGCGCTCGGGTCGCTCGTCGACAAGCCCCTCGAGAAGCTCTCCATCCAGGCCATGTCCCCCGGCACGTACCTGCTCACCGTCGCCGCGGACGGGCTCGAGCTCTCCGTCCGCCTCGACCGCCAGGGCGCGCGGCTCCTGAGCGCGGGAATCTAGGCGTGGCCGAGAAGCGGTTCTACATGGCATGTCTCGACCTCGAGGGCCGGAGCTGCCTCGTCGTCGGCGGGGGGACAGTCGCACTCGAGAAGGTGCGAGGCCTGGTCGAGTGCGGAGCGCGGGTGACGGTCGTGGCTCCGCAGATCGTCGTGGAGCTCGCGGCCCTCGGGGTCGAGCTCCACCGGCGCGGGTACCGCACGTCGGACCTGGACGGCCGCTTCGTCGTCGTCGCGGCGACGTCGAACGCCTCTCTCAACCGGCGTGTCTCCCGAGAGGCGGAGGCGCGGTCGCTGCTCTGCAACGTGGCCGACGTCCCCGAGCTCTGCTCGTTCATCCTCCCCGCGGTTCTGCGACGCGATCCGATCGCGGTCGCCGTGTCCACCGGCGGCGCCTCTCCCGCGCTCGCCCAGCGGCTCCGCGACGAGATCGACGGGGTGATCCGGCCGGAGCACACCGACCTGGCGCGGACGCTACGCGAGCTCCGGCCGTGGGCGAAGACGCACCTTCCGACGTACGAGGCGCGGCGCGAGTTCTTCGCGGACCTCGTCGCGGCGGAGCTCTCGTGACCGTCTACCTCGTCGGCGCCGGGCCGGGCGATCCGGGCCTCATCACGGCCCGCGGGCTCGAGCTGGTGCGGAGCTGCGACGCACTCGTCTACGACCGCCTCGTCAGCCCCGAGCTCGTCTCCGAGGCGCCTGCAGGAGCCGTGCGGATCGGGCGGGAGCAGCTCGCCCAGACGGAGATCGACGACCTCCTCGTCCGCCTCGGCCGCCGCGGGCTCGAGGTCGTGCGCCTCAAGGGAGGCGATCCCTTCGTCTTCGGCCGCGGGGGCGAGGAGGCACTGGCGCTGGTCGCGGCAGGCATCCCGTACGAGGTCGTACCGGGTATCTCGTCGATCGCCGCCGTCCCGCTTCCGCCGGCATCCCGATCACCCATCGCGGTGTCTCTTCCCAGGTCACCGTGGTCTCGGGCCACGACCCGGGCGAGCTCGACTTCGCCTGCCTCGCCTCGGCGCCCGGCACGCTCGTCGTCTTCATGGGGCTCTCCACGCTCGGCCCGATCAGCGCCGGCTTGATCGGACGCGGCAAGCCGCCGAGCACGCCGGCCGCCATCGTCTCGGGCGGCACCACTGCCGGTCAGCGCGTCGTCGTGGCGCCGCTCGTGGCGATCGCCGATGCGGCGGACGGCCTGGAGCCGCCGGCGCTCGTCGTCATCGGCGAGGTCGTCGCACTCGCCGATAGGCTCGCGCTCCATGAACTCCTCGGCGCAGCCGCAGCCTGAGAACCTCCGCGTCGCCTGCCTGCCCGGCGACGGGATCGGCCCCGAGGTGCTGGGAGTGGCGCAGCGCGTGCTACGGGAGCTGGCTCCGGATCTCGAGCTGGAGGAGCACGTATTCGGCGGGGCGGCTATCCGGGCGACCGGCGATTCGCTTCCGGACGAGACGCTGGCCGCCTGCCGCTCGGCCGGCGCAGTGCTGAAGGGGCCGGTCGGCGATCCCGAGTTCGACGCGGCCGACGTGCGCCCCGAGCAAGGGCTCCTGCGTCTGCGGGCCGAGCTCGACGTGTACACCAACCTGCGGCCCGCGAAGCAGGGCTCGGTCGACCTGCTCGTCGTTCGCGAGCTCGTGGGCGGCCTCTACTTCGGCGAGAGCGGTGTTCGCGACGACGGGACGGTCTTCGATACGTGCGAGTACCACCCGAGCCAGGTCGAGCGTATCGCGCGGCGGGCGTTCGAGCTCGCCGGCAGGCGCTCGGGACGGCTCATGTCGGTGGACAAGGCCAACGTCCTCGAGACCTCCCGGATGTGGCGCAAGGTCGTCCACGAGATCGCGGGCGACTACCCCGAGGTCGAGGTCGAGGACATGCTCGTCGACAACGCGGCGATGCAGCTCGCCAGCTCCCCAGGGCAGTTCGACGTGCTCGTCACCGAGAACATGTTCGGCGACATCCTCTCCGACCTCGCAGCAGCGATGACCGGCGGTCTCGGGCTCGCGCCATCCGCGAGCCTCGGGGACGGCGGGCCGGGGATCTTCGAGCCGGTGCACGGATCGGCTCCGGACGTCGCCGGGCTGGGAGTCGCCAACCCGGCGGCGATGCTCCGCTCTACCGCGCTGATGCTCGAGCACGCCTTCGGGCGAATCGACGAGGCCACCGCGCTCGAGGCCGCCGTCGACCGCGCGCTCGTCGAGGCGCCGACGCCCGATCTCGGTGGACGCGCGACGACTGACGAGCTCGCGGACTCGGTGGTCGCGCACCTGACCCGGTGACGCCGACGGTGTTTGACGCTTCGCGGCGAGCCGCCTACGCTGTTCGCTCCATGGCGCACGCAGGCGAGGCACCGATCTTCTTCTTCGGCTTTGCCGCGCGCCTCAGCGTGCGCTAGTCGGCGACCTCCCTCCCGCCTCCGCCGGCTAGCTCGCCTCTTTCGGCGGGAGCCCTACTTACGAGATCTGCAACGACTGGGGAATCCGGAGATGCCCGACATCCCAACGACTCACGAGACGACGCCGGAGCAGACCGTCGGCTACCCCGGCCGCGACGGTGCGCACAGCGCCGCGGCCTGCGAGCGGCTCTTCCCCCAGGCACGCCTCCTCCCCCTCCCGAGCTTCTCCGCGGTCGCGGAGGCCGCCTCCGAGCGGTCCATCGAGTTCGGCGTGCTCCCCATCGAGAGCTCGCTCGCCGGCCCCGTCGCGGAGACGCACGACCTCCTCTACGACTCGCCGCTCGCGATCACCGGCGAGACGATGATCCCGATCCGGCACCTCCTCGTCGGCCCGCGAGACGTGCCGCTCGAGGAGATCCGCGTCGTCCACTCCCACCCGGTGGCGCTCGACCAGTGCCGCCGGCTCCTCGCGTCGATGCCCTGGGCGACGGCCATCGCGGCCACGACGACCGTGGACGCCGCCGCGCACGTGGCGGAGCAGGAGGATCCCACTGAAGCTGCGATCGCGAGCGAGCGCGCTGCGAGTCTCTACGGCCTCGAGGTGATCGCCGCCGACGTCGGCGACCACCCGGAGGCGTACACCCGGTTCGTCGCCATCGCGACGCACATGCGCCTCGACCGGAACGGGAAGCCGTGGCGCACCGCGTTCTCGTTCGTGACCGACCACCAGCCGGGCGCGCTCCACCGCGCAATCGAGCCCTTCGCCCGGCATCGGATCGACCTCCTCCAGCTCGTGTCCCGCCCGATCCCGCTCTCGCCCTGGCGCTATCGCTTCGACGCGGTCATGACGGGCCACCCTCTCGACCCGATTGTGCGCGAGGCGCTCGAGGACATCCGGGCCCGGACGCGGCACCTGCGCGTCTTCGGCTCTTACCCCGCCGACGACGCATGAGCCCGGTCAGAGACTCGTCGTCGCGAACCGCGGCGTGACTCGCCCTTCAAAGGCCACGATCTCGGCCTCGAGCTGGAGCGTGCGCGCGATCGAGTCGAGCCCTTCGAGGAGGGTCTCGCGGACGAACGGGTCCATCTCGAAGCCAACAGCGCCGTGCAGCGGATCGGCGATCTCGGTCGCCTCCAGGTCGACGGTCAGCTCGTGACCGTCGACGGCCGACTGCATGAGCTGCTTGAGCTGCAGCGCGGGCAGCGTCACCGGAACGAGGCCGATCTGGACCGCGTTCGAGAAGAAAATGTCGCCGAAGGACGGCGCGACGACGACCTCGAAGCCGTAGTCCTGCAGCGCCCACGCGGCGTGCTCGCGCGACGAGCCGCAGCCGAAGTTCGGCCCGGTGAGCAGGATCCTGGCGCCGTCGACCTCCGGACGGTTCAGCTCGAACGCGGGATCCTTCCGCCAGTCGAAGAAGAGGAACTCCCCGTACCCGGTGCGCTCGATGCGCTTGAGGAACTGCTTGGGGATGATCTGGTCGGTGTCGACGTCCGGGCGGTCGAGCACGGCTGCCCGCGACGTGACGGAGCGGAAGGCCTTCACGCGGCCGGCGCCCATTCGCGGACGTCGACGAAGTGCCCCGCGATCGCCGCCGCAGCGGCCATCGCCGGGCTCACGAGGTGCGTCCGGCCCCCACGGCCCTGCCTGCCCTCGAAGTTCCGGTTCGAGGTCGACGCGCAGCGCTCGCCGGGAGCCAGGATGTCGGGGTTCATGCCGAGGCACATCGAGCATCCCGCGCGGCGCCACTCGAAGCCCGCCGCCTCCAGGATCCGGTCGAGACCTTCCTCCTCGGCCTGGCGCTTGACCGTCGCCGAGCCCGGGACGACCATCGCGCGCACCCTGGGGTCGACGTGCCGGCCGGCTGCGACGGCGGCCGCCTCGCGCAGGTCCTCGATGCGCGCGTTCGTGCACGAGCCGATGAAGACGCGGTCGACGTGAACGTCCTGGAGCGCGGTGCCGGGATCGAGTGCCATGTACGCGAGCGCGCGCTCGATTGCGGCGCGCTCGTCGGGGTCGTCGTAGTCGGCGGGGTCCGGCACGGTGCCGCCGACCGGCGCGACCATGCCCGGGTTCGTCCCCCAGGTGACCTGCGGTTCGAGCTCGGAGAGGTCGATCTCGACCTCTCGGTCGAAGGCAGCACCCTCGTCGGTCCTGAGCTCGCGCCAGCGGTCGAGCGCGCGCTCCCAGTCGGCGCCCGCGGGCGCAGCCGGACGGCCTTCGAGGTAGGCGAACGTCGTGTCGTCCGGCGCGATCATCCCGGCGCGGGCGCCCCCCTCGATCGACATGTTGCAGATCGTCATCCGGCCTTCCATGGACAGGCCGCGGATCGCGTCGCCCGCGTACTCGAGCACGTGCCCAACGGCTCCACCGACACCGATCCGGCCGATCGTGCCGAGGATCATGTCCTTCGGCGTGACCCCCAGCGGGAGCTCGCCCCGGTAGAGGATGCGCATCGTCCGCGGCCGGAGCCGGGGCAGGCACTGCGTGGCGAGCACGTGCTCGACCTCGGTAGTGCCGACGCCGAACGCGAGCGTGCCGAACGCTCCGTGCGTCGACGTGTGGCTGTCGCCGCAGACGACCGTCATCCCGGGCTGCGTGACGCCGAGCTCGGGGCCGATCACATGGACGATCCCCTCGCGCCCGCTGCCGGTCGCGTAGAGCGGCACGCCGAACTCCTCGCAGTTCACCCGCAGCGCCTCGAGCTGGGCGACGGAGAGAGGGTCGACCGGGCCGTCCGCGGTCGGGACGTTGTGGTCCATCGTCGCGAGCGAGAGATCCGGTCGCCGCACGCGCCGCCCGGCGAGCCGCAATCCGTCGAAGGCCTGCGGCGAGGTCACCTCGTGGATCAGGTGCAGATCGACGTAGAGCAGCGCCGGCTCGCCGGCGGGCTCGTGCACGACGTGGCTCTCCCAGATCCGGTCGAACAGGGTCTTCGCCATGAGCGGCAACGGTACCGGTCCGATGGCTGAGTCGATCCCGCAACGAAGCGAGGACGCCGACCCCGCGCTGCGGCGCGACGTCCGGCTGCTCGGGGACGTGCTCGGCCGCGTCCTCGTCGAGCAGGAGGGCCAGGAGCTGCTCGACGAGGAGGAGCGGATCCGCCATCTCGCCCGGGACGCGCGCGCGACGGGAGACGCCGCGAAGCGCGACGAGCTGCGACGCGTCGTCGCCGACCTCGACCTGGACCATCAGGCGCTCGTCCTGCGCTCGTTCGGCGTCTACTTCCAGCTCGCGAACCTCGCCGAGCAGCACCACCGCCTCCGCCGACGCCGCCAGTACGAGCACGAGCAGCGGACGCCGCGCGAGTCGGTCGCCGAGGCGCTCGGACGCCTGCGCGACGCCGACGTCGAGCCCGCGGAGATCGAGCGTGCGGCGCGACGGCTCTCCCTGGAGCTCGTGCTCACCGCGCATCCAACCGAAGCGACGAGACGAAGCATCCTCGCTGCGCACCTCCGCCTGACCCGCCTCCTCGCCGAGTTCGACGACGAGTCGCTCACCCCGGCCCGACGGCGCCGTGTCGAGGCGGCGCTCGCCGAGGAGGTGACGCTGCTCTGGCAGACGGACGAGGTGCGCTCGCGCCGCCCCCGTGTCGTCGACGAGATCCGCCATGGGCTCTGGTTCTTCGAGCAGAGCCTCCTGCGCGTCTCGGAGCTGCTCCTCGCCGACTACCGGCGGCTCCTGCCGGGCGCGCCCGCGCCGTTCCGCTTCGGGACCTGGATCGGCGGCGATCTCGACGGCAACCCGGCGGCCGGGCCCGAGACGATCGCGGAGGCCCTCGCCCGCGCGCGCGAGCTGGCGCTCACGGCCTATGCGGCCGAGGTGCGGGAACTCGCCGGCGCGCTCGGCATCTCGAGCCGCCTCGTCCCGGCGTCCGCCGAGCTCCTCGAGTCGATCGCACGGGACGAGCGGGAGCTGGCCGCGTACGCCGCCGAGCTCGCCGACCGCAACCTCGATGAGCCGTACCGGCGGAAGCTCAGCTTCGTCTGGCGCCGGCTCCGGAACGGGCTCGAGCCCGGCGCAGGCCCCGAGTACGCGACCGCCGCCGCGCTCGCCTCCGAGCTCGAGCTGCTCGACCGGAGCCTGCGCGAGGGACGGGCGGGCCGGGTCGCGGACGGACGGCTCGCAGCGCTCCGGCGCAGGGTCGAGCTCTTCGGGTTCCGGCTCGCGAAGCTCGACGTCCGCATCCACGCCACGGAGTTCCACACCGGCTCGGAGCGCGTGCGGGACACGTTCGCGGCGATCGCAACCGCGAGGGAGCGACACGGCCCCGATGCGCTGGACACGCTGATCGTCTCCGGCACGAGCTCCGCCTCCGGCGTGCTCGCCGCGCTCGAGCAGGCCGAGCACGCCGGGCTCGAGCTCTCGCTCGTGCCGCTCTTCGAGACGATCGCGTCGCTGCGCTCGGCGGCGGAGATCGTCGAGGAGCTCCTGGACGAGCCTCGCTTCGGCGGTCTCGTCGAGCGACGCGACGCTCGGCTCGAGGTGATGGTCGGCTACTCCGACTCGGGCAAGGACGGCGGCTACCTGACCGCGCAGTGGGAGGTCTTCCGCGCGCAGCGAGCGCTCGCCGAGGTCGCCCGCCGCCGGGGCGTCGAGCTCACGATCTTCCACGGCCGCGGCGGAAGCGCGGGCCGTGGAGGTGGGCCGACGCACGCGGCGATCCTCGCCCAGCCACCGGGAGAGCCGCCCGGCCGCCTGAAGCTCACGGAGCAGGGCGAGACGGTGTCGTTCAAGTACGGGCTGCCGGGTCTCGCGTACCGGAACCTCGAGGCGGCGCTGGCGGCGACGCTGGTGTCGGCGTTTCCCGGCGTGGCCGGCGCCGAGCCAACGGACGAGGGGCAGGAGCTCATCTCCGTCCTCTCCGAGCGTGCGTACCGGGCGTACGGCGCGCTCGTCCACGAGGACCCGGGGTTCCTCCCCTTCTTCCGCCAGTTCACGCCGATCGACGAGCTCGCGCTCCTCGAGATCGGCTCGCGTCCGGCGCGTCGGCCGAGCGGGAACGACGACTTCGCGTCGCTCCGCGCCATCCCCTGGGTCTTCGCCTGGACGCAGAACCGCTGCTTGCTGCCCGCGTGGTACGGCTGCGGCACCGCCTTCGAGGCGGCTGACCTCGACGCGCTGCGGCGCCTTCACCGCGAGTGGCCGTTCTTCCGCTCGCTCGTCGAGAACCTCGAGATGACGCTCGCGAAGTCGAGCCTCGACATCGCAGAGGGCTACCTCGGGCTCGTCGATCCCGGACCGGACGGCGAGCGCCTCTTCGCGACCATCGCGGCCGAGCACGAGCGGACGGTCGCCGCGGTGCTGTCCATCGTGGGCACGCGCGAGCTCCTCGACCGCCACCCGGTCGTGCAGCGCTCGATCCGGCTGCGCAACCCGTACGTCGATCCGATGAACGCGATCCAGATCGAGCTCCTTCGCCGCTACCGCGACCCCGATGCGACCGAGGACGAGCGCGAGCGCGTCCGCCGGCCTCTGCTCCGGTCGATCGCCGGCATCTCGGCGGCCCTGCGCAACACCGGCTGAGGGGTCGCCCGGTGGAACGGGTTGCGGCCGTCCACCGCGTCCGCTAGGGTGCCACCTTCTCGCCGCCGAGGACGGTGGCGACGGAAAGGCATTGATGCCTCAGGGGCTTCGCCCCTGGGGCTTTTTTGTTGGTCCGGAAGGAGGACGGATGAAGGGAGGCGGGACATGATCAAGGTCGAGGCGGTAGTGATCCGCGAGCGCGTCGAGACCGTCATCGACGCCGTCGAGGAGCAGACCGGCCACGTCGGCGTGACCGTCGTCGAGGCGATCGGCCACGGGCGGCAGCGCGGGATCACCCACGAGTACCGCGGGCGGATCTTCGAGTCCCGCTTCCTCCCGAAGGCGCTGCTCACGTTCGTGGTCCGCGACGACCAGGCCGAGGCAGTGGTCGGGGCGGTCGTAGACGCGGCGGCGAGCGGCAACGAGTCGGGGGACGGGATCGTCTGGACGACTCCCGTCAACGACGTGACGCACAACCGGACCGGACAGAGCCTGGAGGAGGTGGAGGTGCGATGACGACCAAGGAGCTCGCAATTGCGTCCAGCACGATCTGGGTGGTCATCGCGGCCGCGCTCGTGATGTTCATGCAGGCCGGCTTCGCGTTCCTCGAGGCGGGCCTCACGCGCATGAAGAACGTCGGCCACATCGCTGCTAAGAACGTCCTCATCTTCGCGCTCGCGTCCGTCGTGTACTTCGCGGTCGGGTACGGCATCGCGTTCGGGGACGGCGGCAACGGCCTCGTCGGCGGATCGGGCTTCATGCCGTCCATCGACGACCTCCTCACCGTCGGCGAGGCGCCGTTCTCCTGGTTCGGGTCGATCCCGGCGGCGGCCGGGTACATGTTCCAGGTCGTGTTCTGCGCGGTCTCCCTCGCGATCGTGTGGGGGGCGATGGCCGAGCGCACGAAGCTCTGGGTCTACTTCGCCTTCGGCGCGATCTTCACGCTCGTGTACTCCCTCGTGTCGCACTGGATCTGGAGCCCGGACGGCTGGCTGTTCGGCGAAGGGATGCAGGACTTCGCCGGCTCGACGGTCGTCCACTACCAGGGCGCGCTCGCGGGCCTCGCGGGTGCGATCCTGCTGGGGCCGCGGATCGGAAAGTTCTCGGCGGACGGCAAGCCGAACGCGATCCCGGGGCACAACATGGCGTTCGTCACGCTCGGCGTGATCATCCTCTGGTTCGGCTGGTTCGGCTTCAACTCGGGCTCGACGCTCAGCGTCGACTTCGGCGGTGTCGGCTTCTTCGCCTACGTCGCGCTGAACACGAACCTCGCGGCTGCGGCCGGTGTCCTCGGTGCCGTGCTCGTGTCGTGGCTCGTGATCAAGAAGCCCGACCTCTCGATGATGCTGAACGGCGCGGTGGCGGCGCTCGTCGCGATCACCGCGGCGTGCGCCTTCGTCGCTCCGTGGGCGGCGATCGTGATCGGGCTCGTGGCCGGCGCGATCGTCGTGTTCGGCGTCCTCGGCGTCGAGCGCATCGGGATCGACGACCCGATCGGCGCGATCGCGGCGCACGGCATGGCCGGAGTCTGGGGAACGCTCTCCCTCGGGTTCCTCACGCTGCCCTCCCAGGCAGAGAGTCTCGCCACCGGGAGCGCAGGGCTCTTCTACGGAGGCGGTCTGCACCAGCTCGGCGTGCAGCTCCTCGGCCTCGCGGCCGTCGGCACCTTCACGTTCTCGGTGTCGTTCGCCGTCCTCTGGGTGATGAAGGTGACCTTCGGGATCCGCATCGACCCGGAGGCGGAGACGGCCGGGCTCGACGTCTCCGAGCACGGGATGTGGGGCTACCCCGAGTTCTACATCCCGGTCCCGGGCGGCTACGGGACCGAGGCGCACGGGCACCTCGGTATCGCCCACTCGCCGCGCACCGCACCGGCCACGGCGACCGCTGCGGTCGTCGTGGCGGATCCCCTGCAGTAGGGACCACGACGCCCGGCCGCTTCTACGAGCGGCCGGGCGTCAGCTCTCGGCCGGCGCGAGGCGGCGGCGCTCGATCTGCTGGCTCGAGGGAACGCGGACGTTCCAGACGAGCCCGAGCTTCTCGAGCGCGCGGATGACCAGCCAGGACACGTCGATCTGGAGACGGCCGAGTCCGTGGCGCGCGGACGCGGGGAACGCGTGGTGGTTGTTGTGCCAGCCCTCCCCGAAGACGAACACCGCGACGACCCAGTTGTTCCGGGCCTCGTCGCGCGAGCGGTACTCGCGGCGCCCGAACATGTGGCAGATCGAGTTCACCGAGAAGGTCGCATGCTGGTACAGGAAGATGCGGAAGAGGCCGCCCCAGACCAGCGCCTCGATCCCCAGCGCGATCGACCCTCCACCGACGAGGTAGCCGACGAGGAATGGCAGGCCGAGCGTGAGAACGACCCAGAGCAGATAGAGGCGGTCGATCCAGCGCACGACGTGGTCGTCGTAGAGGTCCTTCCCGTACTCGCGGCCCTGCTCCATCCCGAGGTTCGAGAACATCCAGCCGACGTGCGCGTGCGCGAAGCCCCTGAGCGCGCCGAGGGGGCCGTCGCCGTGCCCGACGTGCGGAGAGTGCGGGTCGCCCGGCTTGTCCGACAGCGCGTGATGCTTGCGGTGATCAGTCACCCACTGCGTGATCGGCCCCTGCATCGTCATCGAGCCGAGCACGCCGAGCGCCACCTTCACCGGCAGCCGCGCCTCGAAGCCGCGGTGCGTGAAGAAGCGGTGATAGCCGATCGTCGTCCCGAACGCGCAGGCGACGTAGAAGAACGCGAGCAGCGCAAGGTCGACCCAGCGGAAGGCGACGCCCCAGAGGAGGCCCATCGCGGACAGGGCGCCGAGGAACGGCACGAACACGGCGACGATCGTCACCACCTGGCTCAGGCGGCTCGTGCTCGGTCGAACCGTTCCGACCTCGATGGGCGAGTTCTGGGTGCTCACGGTGCGGGGCAGGGTACGTGCTTCGGGCGTCCCGCCGGGCTGTCCGGCCGTTACGACGACACGCAAGGGCTCGTCTCGCACTCCGTCTTCGGGATGAACTAGCCCTCGAGCGGCTCGACGCGCGCGACGGCCTTCACCTCGCGCGGCGTCACGAATGCGAACGCGACGGCGTCGGCGTCACGCCACTCGGCGAGGCTCAGATCTTCCCCGAGGTCGGTCGGCTGCCGGTAGTCGAGGTACGCACGCAGTGGCCGGGCCGGACCGGGGCCCTCGCGGCGCAGGCCGTCCTCGACTGCCTGCCAGTAGACGGCGTTGTTCACGTGGCCGTGCAGATCGATGTCGGATACGCGCACCGGCCAGGGCTCCCTGCCCGCCGCCGCGGGTGGATCGGGCAGCTCGAGCCTGGTCGACACCGTCCGGCCGCCGGTCCCCTCCGTGTAGATCCCGAACCCCTCGATGCGCGCCGGGCGCTCGTCCGGCCCCAGATGGACCCAGACGCTCTCCACCTCCGCTCGACCGCCTGCGTTCCCGTTGAGCGACCAGCGCCGACCCGCAGCGATAACGGCCAGCCCGCTGCACCAGGTGACGAGGTCGACCTCGCGGTCGTCGAGGAACGGGACGAGCACGTCGACGCGGATGCTGCGGATGAACCAGAGGTGGTCGGGCAGCCCCCAGCCGGTCTCCTGCACGTCCTCGATCGCGACGTCCTGGAGGAAGCGCGCGAGCGCGTCGAGCCGCACGCGGCCGGAGGCATCGAGGTCGGAGAGACGCACGCGCCGCCGCGCCGAGAACGTTCGCCCGCGTCCGGATAGCGGTACGAGGCTCCGGTCGGCCGGGCCGACGACGGTCAGAAGATCTCCGGGCACCAGGGCGCGGGGAACGACGCGAACATCGCATCGGCCCGCGCCGCCGCGCCGCGCCTCAGCTCCTCCACCCACCCTCCTCGCACGAGCTGCGAGAACGTGAAGCCGCCGAGGTAGGCCGCACCGAGCGAGCTCACGTCGCAGGCGAGCTGAGGCGACGCGGTCGTCCGCTTGGCCTGCCCGTTCGCGAGCCGCCAGCGGCCCTCGTTCCACGGGCAGAACTCGTCCTTCACGTCGAAGACGACCGCGCCGTCCGCCGCGTACGTCCGCGCGGAGAGCGTTGCGCCGACGTCCACGAGCCGCACCCAGAGCCCGTCGCCGGCGCGGAAACGCATCCGCCGCGGCGTGGCGAGCAGGTGGAAGAGCGGATGGTCGACGGGAAGGAGGTAGGCAGTCGTGCGCGCGGCCCAGTCCACGTCCAGCAGGAAGCGCCAGAGCTCGGCGGTCGGCTGCCCGTCGAGCGCCATGGCCTCGACTACCTCGAGCTCGGAGTCCGAGACGCCTTCCTCCCACTTCGGCTTATGGCGGTAGATCGCGTACCCCTCGGGCCGGCCGCCACGTTCGAGCACGACGAAGCGCTTCGGCCCGCCCTCTCCACCGGGCTGCTGAAAGAGGATGCGGAGCTCCCACCAGTTGCGCGTGCGCGCGAGCATCCCCGGAGTCCCCCGGCGCACCTTGTCCCACACTTTCGGGAAGAGCTCGAGCGCCTCGTCCGCCTCGACGAAGCGCAGGTCGCCCTCGCGCTCGATCGGGCGCACGAACGCGTTGCTCTCGCGCGGGACGCTGATCTCGCCGCAGAGCGACGCCATCCCGTAGCCGAAGCGCCCGTAGATCGTCTCCTCCGAGGCCCAGAGCAGCGCGAGCGGCTCGCCGCGCTCGTGGAAGTCGTCGAGCTGGGCGCGCATGAGCCGGCGGAGGACTCCGCGGCGGCGATGCGTCGGGTACGTCCCGACCACGGTGACGCCCGCCGTCGGGACGATGGCTCCCGGCACCGTCAGCTCGAAGGGGAACGCGCCCGCGCCGCCGACGATCTTGCCGTCCTGCCACGCAGCGTGCATGCGGTCGATCGGCAGGTTCTTCGAGAAGCGCTCCATGCGCTCCTCGGTCGGATCGAGCGCGAAGTACTGCCCGATCGCGAAGACGGCCTGCGAGAACTCCTCGAGGTTCCTGCATGCCCGCACCCGGAACGTCATGCGATCTTCTCCAACGGCGCATAGTCCACCATGAGCCGCCGTTCCGAGCCGTCGGACCCGAAGCGCACGGTCACGACGCCGCCGGGCTCGGTCGCCGTCACGACGCCCTCGCCGAGCGACGCGTGCCGGACGTTGTCGCCGGTCGCAAGCGTCGGGACGTCGACGCGCGGCTCGATGCCGCCGGCCGGCCGGTAGCCGCTCCAGGACGCCGGCTGGAGACGCTCGCGCTCGACCTCGGAGGGAAGCTCGTCGAGGAAGCGGGAGGCGAGGTTCTGCGTCCTCCGTCCGTAGAGCGAGCGCGCGAGCGTGTGTGTCAGCGTCAACCGCTCCATCGCGCGGGTCAGCCCCACGTAGCAGAGGCGGCGCTCCTCCTCCACGCCCTGCTCCTCGACCGAGCGGCTGTGCGGGAAGATGCCCTCCTCCATCCCGATCACGAACACCGCCTTGAACTCGAGGCCCTTGGCGTTGTGGAGCGTCATGAGTGTTACGAGGCCGCGGTCGTCCTGGATCGTGTCCTGGTCCGAGACGAGCGAGATGTCCTGGAGGAAGCCCGCCAGGGCCGCCTCCTCCGTCTGCTGGCGGTACTCGCGCGCGACACCGACGAGCTCCTGGAGGTTCTCGACCCGCCCGCGCGCCTCGATCGTGCGCTCGGCCTCGAGCGCCTCGATCGTCCCCGAGCGCTCGAGGACGCGCTCGACGAGCTCGTCGACCGGCAGCTCCTGCGCCGCGACCATCAGCGTCTCCATCAGCGCGTGGAAGGAGCGCACCGCGCGCGCGGACGCCGAGGCGACGCCCGCCGCCTCCGGGTCCGCCATCGCCTGGAAGAGCGTCCGCCCGGTCGCCTCCGCGTGCGCGACGAGCCGCTGGAGCGAGGTGTCCCCGATCCCACGCCGTGGACGGTTGGCGATGCGGAGCAGCGACCCCGCATCGCTCGGGTTCGCGAGGACGCTCAGGTACGCGGTCGCGTCGCGGATCTCCGCGCGCTCGTAGAACCGCGGCCCGCCGATGACCTGGTACGGGACGTCCTGGCGGACGAGCACGTCCTCCAGCACGCGTGACTGCGCGTTCGTCCGGTAGAAGACCGCGATCTCGCTCGCCGACATCCCGCCGTCGATCACGGAGGCGATTTCCGCGGCGACGAAGCGCGCCTCCGCGTGCTCGTCCTCGACCTCGACGACCTGCACGGGGTCGCCCTCGCCGAGATCGGAGAAGAGCCTCTTGGGCTTGCGCTCGCGGTTGTGCTCGATGACCGCGTTCGCCGAGCGGAGGATGCTGTTCGTCGAGCGGTAGTTCTGCTCGAGCGGGATGATCCGCGTGCCCGGGAAGTCGCGCTCGAACTCCATGATGTTGCGGATGTCCGCGCCGCGGAACGCGTAGATCGACTGGTCGGGATCGCCGACGGCGCACACGTTCCCGTGCTCGCCGCCCAGGAGCTGGAGCAGGCGGTACTGGGCGTGGTTCGTGTCCTGGTACTCGTCTACGAGGACGTAGCGGAACGCCTTTCGCCACTTCGCGAGGGCGTCGGGGAAGCGCTCGAGCACCTCGACCGTGAGCATGATCAGGTCGTCGAAGTCGACGGCGTTCGAGGCGTGGAGCCGGCGCTGGTACAGCTCGTACGCCTCGGCGACCGTCTGGTCCCAGAAGGACGCGACGCGCTTCGTGTACTCCTCCGGCGAGACGAGCTGGTTCTTGGCCTGCGAGATCTGGTGGTGGATGCCGCGCGGCGAGAAGCGCTTCGGGTCCTTGCCGAGCTCCTCGAGGCATGCCTTCGTCAGCCGCACCTGGTCCTGGTCGTCGTAGATCGTGAAGCTCGGCGTGTAGCCGAGGCGCTGTGCCTCGCGGCGCAGGATCCGGCCGCAGGCGGCATGGAAGGTGAGGATCCAGATCGCGCGCGCGGTTCCTCCGAGCATCCCCTCGAGGCGCTCGCGCATCTCGCCCGCCGCCTTGTTCGTGAACGTGATCGCGAGGATCTCGTTCGGCTTGACGCCGCAGGCGTGGATCAGATGGGCGACGCGGTACGTGAGCACTCGCGTCTTCCCCGAGCCCGCGCCCGCGACGACGAGCAACGGGCCCTCCGTCGTGACGACGGCGTCCCGCTGGGCCTCGTTGAGGTCCGCGAGGTACGTCTGGGGCGCCGTGACGGCCATGCGCCGATGCTAGCCGCCGGGGGCGGCGGCAACGCGCTCAGCGGAAGCCGGGCGCGCGAGCACTAGCCGAGCACCACGACGGCCGCGAGGAGCGCACTCGTCTCGGCGAGCTTCGCCGTCGCGCCGAGCACATCCCCGGTCATGCCTCCGAACCACCTCCGCGCGGCGAGCGTGCACCCGAGCGCAACGACTCCGGCGGCACCTACGCCTGCGACGCCGGCCCACCCGGCCGGGAGCGCCAGGAGGAAGGCGAGAGCTCCCGCCGCCGCGACCGCGACGACGCCGAGCCCGGCGAGGAGACGGCCTTGCCCCTCCTCGCTCCGCGCATAGGGCAGCACGAGCGCGGGGACGAGCATGGCCGCGCGGCCGGCGGCGCCCGCCGCCAGACCCACGAGCGCGGCATCGCGGGTCGCGGCGAGCGAGCCGATCAGGGCCGCGTCCAGCAGGCAGACGACGATCAGGGCCAGCGCGCCGAAGGCGCCCAAGGCATGGTCGCGCATGATCGCCAGCGCGTGGTCGCGGTCCCGGGCGCCGAGCGCGTCCGCCGTGTCGGCAAGCGCGTCGAAGTGCAGCGCGCCCGTCAGCAGCGCGGCGACCCCGACCGCGAGCGCTCCCGCTGCGAGCACGGGGATCCGCTCGCCGGCGACGTCCGCGAGCAGCCCGGCGAGCCCGCCCACGATCCCGCCGACGACCGGGAAGAGGAAAGCTCCGCGCGCGACGTCCCGCGCATCGATCTGCGCGCCGCGCGGGACGGGGATCCGAGTGAGGAAGGTGACGGCCGCGAGCGCCGGCCGCAACCACCTCATCTGCCGGAGTCCGTGACGCCGGCGCTCTCGAAGGTCGCCATCTCGACGAGGATCCCGCGCGCGGCGTCGACGAGCGGCAGCGCGAGCGCGGCGCCGCTCCCCTCGCCCAGCCTGAGCCCGAGATCGAGGAGCGGCTCGAGGCCGAGCTCCGCAAGCACCGCACCGTGGCCCGGCTCGGGCGACACGTGCGAGGCGACCAGGTAGTCGGTGAGCTCGGGCGCGAGGCGCGTGGCGGCGAACGCGGCCGCGCCGGTGATGAAGCCGTCCAGGAGGACGACCGCTCCACCCGCCGCCGCCCCGAGCGCGACACCGGCGAGCAGCGCGATCTCGAATCCGCCCACGGCGGCGAGCACATCGAGCGGCTGTGCGGAATTCGGCCGGTTGCGAGCGAGCGCCTGCTCGACGGCCGACACCTTGCGCTCGACCCCGGCTCGGTCGAGGCCGGTGCCCGAGCCGCACATCTCGCGAGGCTCGCGCGTGAGATACACGCACGCGAGCGCGGAGGCCGAGGTCGTGTTCCCGATCCCCATGTCGCCGAGCGCGACGAGCGTCGTGCCGCCCTCGACGAGCTCCCGCGCGAGCGCTTCGCCGCGGCGAACCGCCTCGGCCGCCTGCTCCAGCTCCATCGCCGGGCCGTGTGCGAAGTTGGCGGTGCCCGGGCCGAGGCGCAGGTCGCGGACGGCGGGGTGCGGGAACGGCTCGAGGACGCCCGCGTCGACGACGACCAGCTCCGCTCCGGCGAGGCGCGCGAGCACCGACACCGCGGCGCCGCCGGCGGCGAAGTTCGCAAGCATCTGCCACGTCACCTCCCTCGGATACGCACTGACTCCCTCCTCGGCGACGCCGTGATCGGCCGCCGCGACCACGATCGCCGCGCGGAACGGCTCGACCTCGGTCGTGCCGCGAATCGCCGCTATGCGCACGGCGAGCTCCTCGAGCCGCCCGAGGCTGCCGCGCGGCTTCGTCTTGCGGTCGAGCTCGTCCAGCGCCGCCGCTCGAGCCTGCTCGGAGACGGGACGGATGGGCCGAGGCGCGAGCGGCGGCTCGCTCACGGAACCGGCCGTTCCAGCCGCAGACCGCGCCCGGCGACCACGAAGAGCGCGCGCTCGGACGCGTCGACCCAGACGCGGTTAACGGACCCGAGCAGATCCCGATAGGCACGACCGAGCTCGGTCATGGGCACGATGCCGAGCCCGACCTCGTTCGAGATCGCGATCGTGAGACCCGGGCGGTCGGCGGCCGCCCTGGCCGTGCCCGCCGCCGTCTCGAGGATCCTTGCCGGCTCGTCGGCGCGCTCGAGCGCGTTCGCCACCCACAGCGTGAGGCAGTCGACGACGACCGTGTCGCCGGGATCCACTCCGGCGAGCGCGTCTGCGAGCGCATACGGCTCCTCGACCGTCACCCAGTCCGCCGGCCGCTCGGCGCGGTGCCGCTCGATGCGCTCGGCCATCTCGTTGTCGAGAGGCTCGCCCGTGGCGACGAACGTCACCGGTCCACCGGCGGCAGTCGCCAGCTCGATCGCCAGGCTCGACTTCCCGCTCCGGGCACCGCCGAGGAGGACCGTCAGCGCCACCGCTCAGACCGGAGCGGTCGGACGCGAGGGCACGACTGCGATCCGCCCGTCGACGCTCACGACCTCGATCGTCGCGTCGTAGTGTCGCGCGATCAGGGCCTCGGTCAGCACGTCCGCGGGAGTCCCGTCGGCGACGATCCGGCCCTCGTCGAGCAGCACCATGCGGTCGGCGTACTGAGCCGCGAGCGTGAGGTCGTGCATCGCGGCGACGAGCGTGAGCCCGGACTCCGCTGCGCAGTGCGTCGAGCAGCTCGAGCGCCTGCTGCTGATGGCCGATATCGAGCGATGCCGTCGGCTCGTCGAGGAGGACGATCCGCGCTTCCTGGGCAAGAGCGCGCGCGACGACCACGCGCTGCTTCTCACCCCCGGAGAGCGTGCCGAGGCGTCGCAGGCCGTAGCCGAGGAGGTCGAGGCGGCCGAGCGCGCGGGCCGCGGCCTCACGGTCGAGAGCACCTTCCTTGGCAAGCGTCCCGAGGTGCGGCGTCCGACCGAGGAGCACGTACTCGCCGACCGTCATCCATGGTGGCGTCGACGGCTCCTGCGGCACGACGGCGAGCAGCCGCGAGAGCTCCATGCGGCTCAGCTCCGACGTGTCGCGGCCGTCGAGCTCGATCGACCCGGCGTACGGCAGGAGCCGCGCGACCGCGCGCAGGAGGGTCGTCTTGCCGGCGCCGTTCGGCCCGATCAGCGCGATCCACTCCCCCCGGGCGACCTCGAGGTCGACGGAGTCCACGACCGTCCGCCCGCCAAGTGCGACGCTCACCTCTCGGAGCGCGATCGACGTCATGCCGCGCCGCTCCGGGTCGAGCGCAGCACGAGCGCGAAGAAGGGAGCACCGAGGAACGCGGTCACGACGCCGAGCGGGATCTCCGCCGGCGAGAGCGCGGTCCGGGCGATGACGTCGGCGAGCACGAGGAAGCCTGCGCCGGCGATCAGGGAGAGCGGGAGCAGCGCGCGGTAGCCCACGCCGGTGAGCAGGCGGATGGCGTGCGGGACGATGATCCCGACGAAGCCGATCAGGCCGCTCACTGCGACTGCCGCCGCGGTGCCGAGCGTCGCCGCGATGACGAGGGCGAGGCGGACACGGCGGACGTTCACTCCGAGGCTCGCAGCCTCGTCGTCGCCGAGATTGAGGACGTCGACGACGCGTCGCAGCGCGAGGATCACGACGGCTGCGACCGCGACGTACGGGAGGATGAGCAGGACATCCGACCAGCCCGTGCTCGGGATGTTCCCGAGGATCCAGGAGTAGACCTGCTGGAGCGTCTCCGAGTTCTGCTGCTGCACGAACGTCTGCCACGCCGTGAAGAACGCCGCCACGGTCACGCCCGCGAGGACGAGCGTCGCCGCGTCGCGCTCCCGCCGCGCCGAGCGCCCGACGGCGTAGGTCAGGATCACCGCCACCGCCCCGCCGACGAAGGCTGCTGCCGGCAGCGCCCGCTGCCCCCGCAGCCCATCGGGCAGGTACGCGATCGCGATCGTCGCCCCGAGGCCCGCGCCCGCCGCGACGCCGAGTAGATACGGGTCCGCGAGCGGGTTCCGGAAGACGCCCTGGTACGTCGCCCCGGCGAGCGAGAGCATCCCGCCGACGAGCGCCGCCAGCACGACGCGCGGCACGCGGATCTCCCACAGGATCGCCTCCTCGGTCGGCGAGAGCGGCGAGGTGAACCCGGGCAGGTGCAGCCTGGCCGCGGCGGACTCGAGGACAGGCCCGACACCGAGGTCGATCGGTCCGGCGAGCACGCCGGCGAGGAGCGAGAGGACGAGAAACACCACCGCCGCGCCGGCCCAGAGCGGGGTCAGGCCACGGGCCCGAACGTCCGGGTCGTACGCGGCGGTGGCGCTCACCGCTAGAGCCGCGTGAGCGCGGCCGAGAGCGCGCGGAAGAAGTCCACGAGGCGCGGGCCCCAGCGGGAGGCGATCGAGTCATGGATCCGCACGATCGAGCCCGTCCGCACCGCGTTCACGCGATCCCACCCCGGCCGTGCGGCCACGGTCGACGGTCGCTGCCCGCAGCAGATGCTGTCCGCCAGGACGATGAGGTCGGGGCTCGAGGACACGATGTACTCGGCCGAGAGCTGCGGGTAGCCCGTTCCGGAGGCGTCGGCGGCATCGGCGATGTTCCGGAAGCCGAGCGCGGCGTACACCTTCCCGACGAAGGTGCTCGAGGTCGCCGAGAAGAAGTCCGGAGTCAGCTCGTGGTACACGGAGAGCCGGCTCGCCTTCGCTCTCGAGGACTGGACGATCCTTCCGATCCTGGCCTTCATCGTGCGGATGAGCCGCTCGGCTGCCGGCAGGCGGTCGGTGACCAGGCCGAGCTGGCGGATCTGCTGGTAGGCGCCCTGGAAGCCCTTCGCGGCGTCGTGGTGGACGACCGTGATCCGCAGCCTCTCGAGCGCGGTCACGAGGCCCTTCGAGTCGTACGAGACGATGACGAGGTCGGGTCGGTACGACACGATCGCCTCGACGTTCGGCGTGAAGCCCGAGAGCGTCGTCTTCGGCGCGTTCCGCGGGTAGTCCGACTGGTCGTCGACCGCGACGACCTGGCGGCCGGCGCCGATCGCGAAGAGCGTCTCGGTCGCCGTCGGCGAGAGCGAGACGATCCGCGTCGGCCTCTTGGCGACCGTGACCTTGCCGGACGGGGTGACGATGCTGATCGGATAGTCGCTCAGGACCGCGGGAGCGCCGGACGCACCGCCCGCGAAGGCGACGAGTGCCGCCACGATCGAGGCGGCGATGACTGGCATGCGAAGCACCTGAATCCTCCTTCCGCGAGGGGTTCGGCTATGTGAGGAGGCGCGGCAGGTCTTCTGACTCGGGGCTCCCTCTTCCCCCGCCTTCCCAGCCAGCCCGACGAGCAGAGCCGACCAGTGGCCTCGTGGCGGAAGAGCAACTCCCCTCACAGCGGCGGGACCGTCCCGGACTTGCACCGGGTTCCCTCACCGTGCTCCTTGTGTCGGGCGAGCCTATCATCGGACGGTGTCCGACTCCGGCTCGCGGAGCCATGCGGGTTTGCGGGCCATCGGTGTCAGACACCGTGGCCTCTGGCTCTGGCTGCCGGTGGTCGCCTGGGCGGCGCCTGATCTTCGCCCTCTCGTCCGTTCCAGACCTCGGCACCGGGCTGGGCGGCTGGGACCTCGTGCTCCGGAAGATCGCCCACACCGGCGAGTACGCCGTCCTCGGCGCGCTGCTCCACCGGGCGACGGGACGGGCACGGCTCGCGCTCGTTCTCGGGATCGCCTACGCGGTCAGCGACGAGATCCACCAGACGTTCGTACCGGGACGCGCAGGAGCTCCGCTCGACGTCCTGATCGACTCCGTGGGCGTTGCGATCGGAGTGGCGGCCTGGCAGCTGCTGCGGTCGCGGCGGACCTCGTGAGCGGACGCCCGGTCGCAGTCGACCTCGACGGCGCGCTCGGGAACACGCGACCCCTCTGGGACGCGTGGGTCGAGTCGGTCGCCCCGCTCTTCGAGCTCGAGAGCGCGCAGCTTCCGAGCGACCGCGCGGAGGCCGCGGCCGAGCTCGACCGACGCGGCGCCGGGAACTGGCGCACGCTGCTCGAGCGCTTCGCCGAGGAGCGGACGCCCGTCTACCTCCGCCGCGATCCCGGGGCGAGCGCTGCGCTGCGCGCCCTCGAGGCCGCGGGCAGGGCGATCGGCGTCTTCACCGACGCTCCCGAGCCGCTCGCGCGCGATCGCGCTCGCCCAGCTCGGAGCGGATCGCCGCACCGCCGCGCTCGAGACCGGCGAGGGCGCGCTCGAGCGCCTGCTCGCACGCCTCGGGGCCGACACCCAGGTCGTCCGCACGCACGACGAGCTGCTCGCAGCCTCCGCGTAGAATCGACGGCGTGGATCCACGAAAGGATCTCGGAGACCGCCAGCTCGACGCGCTCCTCGAGCGGCTCGACCGGATCGCGGGCGAGCTCGAGCGCATGAACCGCACGGCCGAGCAGCAGGAAGGCTTCGCGCTCGTCGCCCGCGAGCTGCGGGACCTGAACGAGTCGCTGAACGCGCTCGCGTACGCCGCTCTCGGCCAGTCGCCGCGGGTACGCCGCCGCGCCGGCTAGACCCGCTACGTCAAGCGGTAGATCTCGCCGGTCTCCACCGTCGCGAAGATCTCACCGGCCGTGTTCTCGCCGAACGAGGTGATGTTCTCGATGCGGAAGGGCTCGCGCCGCACGGCACGTGGCCCGCCCCGACGTCACCCGCAGGCTCCACACGATGCCGCTGCAGTAGTCCGCCGAAGAGGTAGCGCCCGCGCTCGGCCGACTTCGCCTTCCCGCGGTACACGTAGCCGCCGATGACGGTGCAGTTGCCCTCGTCGCGCCCGTACTCGTGGATCGGCGCGACGAGGTTGCCCGGCCCGAGCTCCGTCTGCTCGTAGCGGCGCGAGCCCTCGTAGGCGTCCCAGCCGTAGTTCTCGAGACCCGGGCTGCGCCGCGGCGTGTAGTCGATCTCCTCCACCGCGCTCTGGCCGACGTCGCCGATGTAGAGGTCGCCGTTCGCGCGGTCGAACGTGAAGCGCCACGGATTGCGCAGGCCGTACGCGACCGTCGTCCACTCGGCGTTCGCACGCGCGACGTCGAGCGCCAGCAGCTTGCCGAACGGTGAGGCGGGATCCTGCGCGCGGTCCTCGGGATCGCCGCCGGCGCCGCCGTCGCCGATGCTCGTGTACAGCTGGCCGTCCTTGCCGAAGGCGAGGTGCCCGCCGTTGTGGTTCCCGTACGGGTCGTCGACGGAGAGCAGGATCCTGGCCGAGGAGGGAACGGCCTTCGTCCCACGAGTGCGATAGCGCGCGACGACGTTCGCCGAGCCCGTCGTGTACGCGACGTAGAGGAGCCGGTTCTTCGCGTAGCCCGGATGGAACGCGAGCCCGAGCAGGCCCCGCTCGCCGCCGAAGTCCACGAGCCGACGAACGTCGAGGACGACCGTTCGCCGCCCTCCTCCGACCCTGAGCACCCGCCCGCTCTGCTCGACGACGTAGATCGCGCGGCTGTCTCCCGGCGCGGGCGTCACGAGAACCGGTGCGTCGAACCCGCGCATGAAGGGCGTTCTCCGAAAGGCGCTCGCTGCGTCCTCCCCTTCGCCGCTGCCCATCGCAAACGCGGCGAGCGCGGCCAGCGTGCCGGCGAGCACGAGGGTCGTCAGGACGCGCACGGATGCACGGTACCGGTCGGGCTGTGACCCGCGGAGAGCGGGAGTACGCTTCGCGCTCGTGAGGGTCTTCCTCATCGGCGCCGGCCAGGTCGGCTTCGCGATCGTGGAGGCGCTGCACGCGGATCACGAGATCACCGTGCTCGACACCGAGTCGTCGCGCCTCGCAGCCTTCGCCGAGCGGTACGACGTCGCGACGTTCGAGGGCGACGGGACGAGCAAGCAGGATCTTCTCCGCGCGGGCGTCCAGAGCGCCGATCTCGTCATCGCCTGCACCTCGCGGGACGAGGTGAACCTCGTCGCCGGCATGTTCGCCCGCAGCGAGGCCAAGCGGGCGACGACGGTCATCCGGACCTCGAACGTGGAGTACGTCGAGCTCTGGCGCGCAGGTCAGCTCGACGTGGACTTCGTCGTCTGCTCCGAGCTCGAGACCGCACACGCGATCAGCCGCATCATCGGCGTGCCGGCTGCCCGCCAGACCGACGTCTTCGCCGGTGGGCAGGTGCAGATCGTCGAGTTCGACGTCGCGGACGGCACGTCGCCCGCGACGGTCGGAGTCGCTCTGCGCGACGCTGCGCTCCCCTCCGACTCGAAGGTCGCGGCGATCATCCGCGGCGACCGGATGCTCCTGCCGGGCGGCGACGACAGGATCGAGCCTGGCGACCGCATCGTCGTCATCGGCTCGCCGCAGGCCGCACAGGAGTGGAGCGGGCTGCTCGCGCCCGGCGAGGGAACCGTGCGCGACGTCGTGATCTACGGAGCCGGACGCGTCGGCACCGCGATCGCCCGCGTGCTGCTCGAGCAGGGCATCGACATCCGGCTCATCGAGGCATCGCGCGAGCGCGCGCGGATCGTGGCCGAGGCTCTTCCCCAGGTGCGCGTCTACGAGGCGACCGGGGTCGACCCGGACTTCCTTGAGCGCGAGCGCATCGGCGACGCAGACGCGGCGATCTTCGCGATGCGCGACGACGCGAAGAACCTGTACGCGGCGTCGCTCGCCGAGGTGCACGGGGTCCAGTTCACGATCGGGATCGCGCACGAGCCGATTTCGGTCGTCGCCTTCGAGCAGGGAGGCATCGACGTCTCCGTGAACCCGCGCACGGTGACCGCCGAGGAGATCATCCGCTTCGCCCACGATCCCCGCACCCAGCAGGTCGCCTTGCTCGAGGGGAACCGCTACGAGATTCTCGACGTGACGCTGAAGGACACGAGCGAGTACATCGGCAAGCGCTTCAAGGACATGCCGGTCCGGGGCGCGCTGATCGGCGCCGTCGTCCGTGACGGCGACGCGCTCTTCCCGCATCGCGACGACGTTCTCCAGGCAGGCGACCGCGTCATCGTCTTCACCGAGGCGGCGGACGCCCCCCGGGTCGTCAAGGCTCTGTGACGCCCGCCGACACCGCCCGCACGAGGCCGCGGCGGCGAACCGCCGTCGACGTGAGAGCCTCCGCGAACCTCGTCGGCGCGCTCGCGAAGTATCTGGGACTCGTCGTCGTGTTCCCGGTCGGCGTCGCCCTCTGGTACGACGACCCTGTCTGGCCCTTCCTCGCGACGGGGGCGATCACGAGCGGGCTCGGGTTCGCCGTCGAGCGCGCCACGCACGGCGCCGCCCAGCGGGTCGGGGTACGCGAAGGCTTCCTCGTGGTCTCGGCGATGCTCCTGATGACGGCCGCGTTCGCTTCGCTGCCCTACCTGTTCGTCGGCGGCGAGCAGCTCGACCATCCGATCGACGCGTACTCTCGAGGGCATGTCCGCGGCGACCACGACCGGCGCGAGCGTCGTCACGGACTTCGACGAGCTCACGCCGTCGCTCGCCATGTGGCGCCAGTTCACGCAGTGGCTCGGCGGGATGGGGATCATCGTGCTCGCGGTCGCGGTTCTGCCCCGGCTCCGCGTCGGGGGACGGCAGATGCTCGAGTCGGAGCTTCCCGGGCCCGAGATCGCGGCGCTCGGCGAGCGCGTTCGCGCGACCGCCCGCCTGCTCTGGGTGCTCTACGTCGGTTTGACGGCGTTGCTCGCACTGCTCCTAGCAACGGCCGGCTGGCTCGGCCTCGACGACGCCATGACGCCGTACGAGGCAATCGCGCACTCGTTCTCGACGCTGCCCACCGGAGGGTTCTCGACGAAGGCCGACTCGATCGCTGCCTTCGCGCCCGTCAGCCAGTGGCTCATAGCGCTCTTCATGCTGGCGGCAGGCGTGAACTTCGTGCTTCTCTACCGCGCGCTCGTGAGACGGCGGCCCGCGGCGCTCGGGCGCGACGAGGAGTTCAGGCTCTACGGCGCGATCATCGTCGTGGCGTCGATCGCGCTCGTCGTCCAGCTCTGGGCGTACGGCATCGCGGAAGGCGAGGAGGCCGTCCGGCTCGGGGTGTTCCAGGCGATCTCCGTCATCACGACGACCGGGTTCGCGACCGCCGACTTCGCGCTCTGGCCGATCGTCTGCCTGCTGACGCTCTTCGCGCTCATGTTCTCGGGCGGCTCCGCGGGATCGACCACCGGATCGATCAAGATCGTCCGTCATCTGCTCGTCGGCAAGGTGCTGCGGCGCGAGCTCGACCAGACGGTGAGCCCCGAGGTCGTCATGCCGGTGCGCTTCAACCGGCGTCCGGTCGACGAGCGCACGCTGCGGGCGATCTCGACCTTCATCCTCCTCTACGTCGGGATCTGGGCGATCGGGGCGTCGATCATCGCCATCGACTCGGCGATCTCCGGAGTGCCGCTGAACGCGCTGGACACGATCGCCGTCTCCGCGAGCGCGCTCGGGAACGGTGGCCCGGGCTTCGGCATCACCGGCCCCTTCGGCTCCTTCGCCGAGCTCGGGGACGTCTCCAAGGTGACGATGATCGGCCTCATGTGGCTCGGCCGGCTCGAGATCGTCCCGGTGGTCGTCCTGCTGACCCGCCACTACTGGCGGGTCTGACCGCTAGCGCGCGCCGAGGAGCGCCTGGCGCAAGCGCGGCGCGGACTCGTTCTCGACCACCGCGAGCACCTGGTCGCCCGGCCGAAGGACAGTGCCAGGATCGACGAGCTCCGAGCGCCCGTGGCGGAAGACGGAGATGAGCCTCGACCCGTCCGGGCAGCTTGACGCCGCCGACGCGCGAGCCGGCGACGGGCGAGTCCTTCTCGATCTGCACCTCGACGATGTCGAGCCCTTCCTCCTGGAGCTCGAGGAGCCGCACGAGCCCGTGCTCGGGCACCTCGTGCTCGACGAGCCCGAGGATGCTCGTCGTCGCACAGATCGTCTGCCGGATCCCGAGGAGGTTGAAGTGCGCCTGGTTCCGCGGGTCGTTGACGCGCGCGATGGCCTTGTCGACCCCGTAGCCCTCCTTCGCGAGCTGGGAGATGACGAGGTTGTCCTCGTCGTCGCCGGTCACCGCGAGCACGAGCTCGGGCGGCCGCGCGATGCCCGCGCGCTCGAGGACGCTGATCTCGGTCGCGTCGCCGCGCATCACGACGGGGCCGAACTCGCTCTCGAGGCGTGCGAAGCGGTCTGCCCGCTGCTCGATCATCGTCACCTCGTGGCCCATCTCGAGCAGCGAGCGCGTCGAGTTCGCGCCGACCTTCCCTCCGCCCGCGACGATGACGTACATCAGGTCGCCTCGGCCGCGAGCGGCGTCGCCGTCCGGACGGTCTCGAGGAGGACCGAGATCGCGGTCTGCGTCGGGCAGACGGTCTGCAGCCCGCGCTCCGCGTAGAACTCGGCGCGCGCCGGGTCGAGCACGCGCACGACGACGGTGCCGATGCCGTAGCGCTTCTGGAGCACCTGCCCGATGACGAGGTTCGTGTTGTCACCGTCGGTGGCGACCACGGCGGCGTCGACCTCCGCGGCGCCCGCCTCGTCGAGCACGCTCGAGTCCATTCCGTGACCGAGCACGAAGCCGCCCCGCCAGCTCGGGCCGAGCCGCTGGAGGGCGTCCTCCGTCTCGTCCACGACGGTGACGTCCCAGCCGTCGGACACGAGGCCCTTCGCGACGGCGGAGCCGACGCGTCCACAGCCGATGACGACGGCCTTCACGGCGGCATTGTAGGGCGCGCTGTTTGCATGCCTACTCGAAAACGCCGTCGGGGAACGCGACGACGAGCACCTCGCACGGCGCCCGCCGCAGCACGAAGTCCACGGTCGGCGAGAAGAAGCGCGACTGGCGCCGCCAGCGCGGCGAGGAGCCGAGGACGATGAGGTCGGCGCCCCGGGACTCGGCCTCCTCGAGGATCGCGTGCCCGATCGAGCGCGCCCGCACGACCTCCGCGCGCACCTCGACCCCGTGGTCCTCGCCCGAGCGCCCGCGCCTCCTCGAGCGTCTGGCGCACCTTCTCGGCGACATCGGGCGGGAGCTCTCCCTCGAGCGGGAAGCGCCGGGGCACGCGGACGACGGTGAACGCGAGCACCTCGACCTCGCGGTCCTTCGCGAGCGCGATCGCCGTCGCGACCATCTCCTCGCCGATGTCGCCGAGCTTCATCGGGGACGAGGATGCGCCGGAAGTCGGGGCCGGCCGGCAGTTCCTCGAAGGGCGACACCTGCTCGAGCAGCCCGTGCTTCGTCGTCCGCCGCACGCTGACGAAGACCACGAGCCCCGCCACGAGCCAGAGCGGGCCTGCATAGCGCGCACCTGGATGGGTCGCGAGCGCGAGCACCCAGATCGCGAACGTGAGCGGAGCCCCGATCATCGCCACGAGCGGGAGCCGGTGCCCGCGGATCGTGACCTCCGGCCGCGCGCGGAACGGCCGCGTCAGCGCCGGCTCGCGCACACGCAGCCAGATGACGGCGAGCTGGGCGGCGGTGAACGCGAGGAGGACGCCGAACGAGTAGACGCTGGCCAGGAACTCGGGGTCTCCGTCGGCGACGATCCCGTTCAGCACGATTGCGCCCATCGCGAGGCCCGCGGCGATGAGGATCGCCTCGCTGGACACGAGAGCGCGGCGCTCGAGCCGCGCGAACTCACGCGGAAGCGTCCCGTGCTCGGCGAGCGAATGTGTGAGCCGGGTGATGCCGGACATGGACGTCGTCGCGGCGCCGAGCAGGATGAGCGCGCCGGAGATGCCCACGGCCATGCGGAGCGCGTCCACGAGGAAGCCGGGCAGCTCTCCCTCGAAGGCTGCCGCGATGCCGACGAGCGGAGCCTCGAGCCACTCGTCCCCGAGCGCGGTCGACCCTCCGGTCACCGGATATGCGGACAGCCCGACTGCGGCGATGAGCACGGTGACGAGCACCACCAGCCCGATCGCCGAGAACAGCGAGCGCGGCAGCGTGCGGCCCGGCTCGCGCGCCTCCTCGGCCAGGTTCGACGCGGTCTCGAGCCCGGTGTACGCCAGCATCGCGAGCGGCAGCGCGAACGCAAGGTCCCTCCACTCCTGCCCGCCTGCGAAGCCGAAGCCCTCGCGCAGCGTCTCCGGCGAGAGGAGGAAGGCGGCGCCGAGCAGCACGAGCAGGCCCTGGACCACGAGGTCGAGGAGTGCGATGACGAGCGCGCCGGAGTGCAGGCGGGTGTGGCGGAAGAGCCGCGCAGCCGCGATCCCGGCGATGACGAGGCAGCCGATGAGCGCGTCCCACGGCGCGTCGCGGAGCGACGGCGCCGAGATGGCCGCTCCCAGGTAGTGCGGGAGGAAGAGCGCAGACAGCGCCATGACGATGAGGAAGTCGAGGAGCAGCGCCCAGCCCGTCACGAAGCCGGCGACGTCGTTGAACGCACGCCGCACGAAGGTCGCAGCACCGCCCGTCTCCGGGAGCGCGGCCGTCCCTTCCGCGTAGGAGAGCGACACCATGAGGAACAGCACGCCGGTCAGGAGCAGCACGAGCGGCGTGAGCCCGAGGGCCTGGGCGGCCACGATCCCGAGCGCGACGTAGAGCGAGGATGCGATCTCGCCATACGCGACCGCGAACAGCGCCGGCGCGTCGAGCACGCGCTCGAACCCGCGGAGCTTGCGCGCCATCAGCCGCCCCGCTTGCGCTCGATCGTGAGCCGCCCGATACCGAGCACGATGAAGAGCCCGCCGAGCACGAACCCGACGACGCCGCCTCCCTCGAGTGCCGTTCGTACGAGGAGCGCGACGCCGATGGCGACGAACGCGATCGAGAACACGACGACGGCGATCCGGTAGAAGCTCACGGCGACTCCGAGGCGACGACGAGCGTCCGGCAGGGCGCGTGCTTGAGGACGTAGTCGACCGTCTTGCCGAACACCGCGCGCTCGCTCGCGGTCAGCTCCTGACGCTGCGAGCCGAGGACGATGATCTCGGTCTGCCGCGCCTCGGCCTCGGCGACGATCGCCGGCCCGGCGGCCCTGGCGCGCTCGAGGCGCCCGACGACCGGGACACCGTAGGAGTCGCCGACGGCCATGGCCTCGTCCAGCTCACGGTTCGCGAGTGCTTCGAGGTCGGGGACGGCCTCCGCGAGCGGCCGGTCGAGTGGCATCTCGATCACCGACACCGCCACGATCCTGGAGCCGCGCTCGGCGGCGAGCCGGCAGGCGACCTCGACGGCCTCGTCGGAAGGCTTGCCCGGGACGACCGGCACGAGGATGCGTCGGTACTCGAGCGCGAGCGCCGGCCCGAAGGCGGGCGGCGCCTTGACGATCTCGCCGAGCGGTGCGCGGACGAAACGGCGCCGGTAGACGACGTAGCCGATCAGGCCGAGCACCATCCAGCCGAGCCCGACCCACCTCGTCGTCGCGTTCTGCACGACGAGGACGAGGAACGACGCCCCGGTCGCGATGCCGCCCGCGATCGCGAAGAGCGGCCAGGCGACTCCGCCGACTCGAAGGTTCGGATACGCGCGGAAGACGACCTCGGACTCCTCGCCGTCGAGCACCCGGAGCCGGATGAGCGCTGCATGGGCGACGGTGAACGAGAGCGTCGCCCCGAGCGCGTAGAGCGTCCCGATGAAGTTCACGTCGCCGGGCAGGAGCAGGAGGATCGGCGCGATCCCCGCGAAGAGCACGAGCGAGAGCCACGGCGTCTTGAAGCGCGGGTGCAGCGTGCGCAGCCGCTCCGGCAGCTGGCGGTAGCTCGCCATCGAGTACGTGATCCGCGATGCGCCGATCACGCCCGCGTTCGTCGCGATGAAGAGGATCGTCGCGGCGAGCACGCCGACGTAGATCTCGGCGACGTCGAGGGTGAGCCCTTCGAGGCCGAGGTTCTCGACCACGCCGAGGATTGGATCGTTCGCGTAACCGCCCTCCTCCGGCGGCAGCGCGAGCAGCGTCGTCAGCTCGCCGTCGATCGTCTCGACCGGCAGCGCCGAGAGCGCGACGAGCGGGAGCGTGAAGTAGATCGCGAAGACGGCTCCGGCAACGAGCTTGTATGCGCCCGGCACCGTGCGCACCGGGTCGCGGGCCTCCTCGGCGAGGTTCGAGACCGTCTCGACGCCCGTGTAGGCGAGCATCGCGACGGGGATCGAGATCGCGAGGTTCGACCAGGTCGGGGCCACGCCCCAGTGCACGTTCTCCACGAGCACGTCGGGGCTGAAGACGAGGGCGAAGCCGACGATGACGAGCAGGATCTGGGTCGCGAAGTCGACGACGGCGAGCGAGATCGAGAGCTTCGCCGCCTCCTGCACGCCGACGACGTTCAGCGCCACGAGGACGACGATCACGATCACGCCGCCGACGATGTCCCACGGGTTCGTGCGTAGCGGCTCCCAGAAGATCGACAGGTAGTGCGGGACGAAGAACGCTGAGACCGCGACCGTGACGACGTAGACGAGCATCTGCGACCAGCCGGCGGCGAAGCTCACGACCTCGTCGAACGCATGGCGCGCGAAGCTCGCGGACCCTCCCGCCTCGGGGAAACGCGCCGTTCCCTCTGCGTAGGTGGCCGCCGTCGCGGCGAAGACGATGCCGGCAGCGACGAAGACGAGCGGCGTGAGCCCGAGCGCATAGAACGCGGTGAGGCCGAGCGCGTAGTAGATCGAGGAGCCGACGTTGCCGTATGCGGTCGCGAACAGGGCAGGCGTGCCGAGCACGCGCTCCAACTCGACCTGCCGTCTCCGGCGCCGACCCGGCACCGCGCGAGCCTACAACCGTGACAGGGCGGCGCTAGGGCCGCACGTCGCAGCCGGGGCGCGTCAGGTCGACCATGGCCCGGCTTCCGGCATTCCCGAACGCCTGCACGACGGCCGCGCTGCACGTCGGATCGACCCGGACGCCGAGGCGCGCGAGGAACCGACCGCGCGGGCCGGCCTTCACCGCCCTCGCGAGTGGCTTGCCCGCGTTCACGAGCAGCTTGACGCGCTCTCCCGGCTCGAAGTACGAGCCGCGCACGGTCAGCGGCGCGAGATCCGTGATGCGAAGCGTGGGCTTCGCGGTGGCGCCGAGCCCGCCGCCCGCGCTCATGAGGGCGACAACGACGATTCCGGCGAGGGCGGTGCGCACGACGCCAAGTGTTCCAGAAGAAGCGAGGGCCCCGCCGGAGCGGGGCCCTCGTTCCACCGATCGTGTCCGGTGCTAGGGCGTGACGCTCTGGACGATGACCTGTCCAGTGCCCACGAGCAGGTTCGTGTCGGTCCGAACCTCGACCGACCCGGCGAGGACGCGACCCGCGGAGGGTGCCTCCGTCGCCGTGACCGTCGCCGGAACCGTCCAGGACGAGCCGGCCGGGCGGAGCGCGTTCGCGTCCGTGACGGCGATCGACCCGAAGGACGGGGCCTTGGTGAACACGTCGATGTAGCTGTACGACGTCGTGCCTGCCGGCACGTCGAACCCGTCCACGAGCACGATGTACGTGGCCGCGATCGGGTTGTTCAGCGTGACCGACTCCTCCGAGTCACCGTCAGCGCTGACACCCACCTGCACGCAGCCCGGGTTGCAGCGGAACACGAACAGGTCGAGGTCCGCTCCCGGATCCGACGGGCTCCCGATGGTGGCGCGGAACTGCGTCGTCCCGGCCGGGATGACCGTCTGGAACTGCTGCTGGGCGAGATGCGCGATCGTGAACGGCCCGACGCGGGCGCTCCCGAGCGCGGTGCCGACGGCCCGGCCCGTGAACGGACCGAACACGTTCGTCAGCGTGTACGAGCGTGCGACCGGCGTGCCGATCGCCGCGGTGGCGATGAGGTCCGGGTTCGGCGACACGGTCGCGCCGAGGATGGTCCCGGTCAGCGTGAACGGAGTGAACGCCGCATCCGACGTCCGCCGTGCGTCCACCGTGACCTCCCAGACACCAGCCAGCGGGTTCGCGACCGTCCGCGACAGCGGGTCACCCGCCGCGCACCCGGCCGCCGCCGGCGGCACGTAGCACTCCGACACCGCATTGGACTCGACTGCGAGCCCGAACGGATGCCAGCGCAGGAACCTGATCTGGCCCGTTCCCGGCGTCGTCGAGGCGCTCGTCTGCAGGTCGACCCTGAAGGCGGGCGTCCCGGCCGGAACGCGGAAGAAGTAGTGCAGCTGCTGGCCGCGACCGACCGACCCGCTCACCGACTGGGTGTACCCACCCGCTTCGGTGAACTCGTACGGCGCGAGCACGGTGTTCATCGTCTGGAACTCGATCCCCGGGCTCGACGGGTCGTCGAAGTTGAGGATCGCGGAGTGCGCTCCGACGTCCGGGTCGATGTCGACCACGAGCGGCGTCGCGACGTTCAGCGGAAGGGTGACGGAGCCGGCGGTGCTGAAGGTGCCGTCGTTCCCGACCCAGCTGAGGTTGTACGTCTTCGGGTTGTTTCCACCGGTCGTCCGCGTGAGCGTGTACGTGCGGGAGTAGGACTCACCCGCAGTCACGCCCTCACGGTCGTAGATCCCGGTGCCGATGCCCGGCGGCGTGAGGAACCCGCTGAGGACGGTGCTCACGGGCACGGTCGCCGTGATCTCGACGGTGTCGAGATTCGTCCTCAGAAGATCCCAGGCCTTCTCGGTGTCGAGGAGCCCGTTGCCCTGAGCCATCGCGCCGAAGCGGTCCGGATCGATGTAGCGGGCCGTCGAGTTGAAGGCCTTGCGGAGCTGGGCCGTCTTCACCTGGAGGCCGGTCGCCTTCGCGGCCGAGAGGAGCAGCGCTCCCGCGCCCGCGCCCTGCGGCGAAGCCATCGAGGTGCCGTTGAACATCGAGTAGCCCGGCGGCAGCGCGTACGTGCCCGGAACCGGGCCGCCCGCCTGCCACTGCGGCGTCGTGGAGACCGCCGAGCCCGGAGCGATGGCCTGCGGCTTGAAGCCGCCGTCCTCGCGCGGGCCGAGCGACGAGAAGTAGTTCAGGTTGTCTTCGAACGGCGTGTCCGCGCCGTAGTTCGCGCGCATCGACGCCTGGGACAGGTACGCGCCCATGGACTGCACGAGCGAGCACGCGCCCGGATCGCCGGACGTGTTGACGCCGGGGCCGTTGTTCCCCTGCGAGAACACGAGCTGGACGTTCTTCTTCTCGATCAGGCGCTTGTACGTGTCACAACGAGCGCTGAACCCGTCGTTGAGCGCCGGCAGGCCGCCGATGCTCATGTTGACGATGTTGGCACCCATCCGGACGACGTCGATCATGCCCTCGGTGAGCGCGTGGTTGGTGCACCCCGTGTTGAAGAGGCACGCGCGCGACGAGATGATCTTCGCGCCCGGAGCGGCACCGCTCATCTGCCCGCCGAAGAGGGCGTTGCCGGCCGCGATGCCCGCGACGTGCGAGCCGTGCGCACCGGAGACGATGCCGATGTTGACGTACTGGTTCTCGGTCGTGCCCACCGTCGCCCGGCCGATCTGGACGACGAACGGGACCGCCTCGCGCACCGCGGTCGACGGATTGTCGTTTCCGAGGTACTGGACGTCGAAGGCCTTGCTGTACTCGCGCATCGGAGTCTCGTCCCGGAAGCTCTTGTCCTGATCCCGGTCGACCCAGATTCGATCCGCGTCACGCAGGACGCCGAAGAGACGGCTCGACCCGGCTGGGTTGCCGTCCCGGTTCAGGTCGTTCCCGTACTCGCTTCCCGTGAAGCGCGCGTCACCTTCGTTCAGCACGCTCCAGAACCAACCGCCGTTGTTCGTCGGCGCCGTGTAGGTCACACCGTCGACCGTGAACGTCCCGCCGCGTGCCTGCACGCGGGTCGTGCTCAGGAGCCACGTCGGGTCGTTGTCGGTCGCCGGATGCGTTCCCGTGACCCAGTTGACGATCTTGCGGTCACCCGTGCTCGTCTTCGTGAGGCTCGGGTGGTGCAGGTCGACACCGGTGTCGACGATGCCGATCGTGACGCCGCGACCGTCCCAGGTCGGGTGCGCCGCGAGGAAGGCCGCTGCCTTGATCTCGCCGATCGGCATGTACGGGTTGTCCCGCGGAGTCCCGGCACCCGGTGCGGGCTGCGGCTGCGCCGGCTCGCTCGCGGTGGGTGACGGATCCGGCAGCGGGATGACCTCGTCGACATCAGCCGACTGGACTGCGTCGATGCTCTCGACCGCCGTCGCGTTCCCGATCGGCATCGAGACGCGGAGGTAGCTCAGGTCGGAATCCTGATACTCGACCTTCGCGCCCGCGGCCTGAAGGCCGGCGATCGCCGCGTCGTTCTGCCCGTCCTTGGACGCGAGCAGAAGTGTGACTGTCGACTCCCCGGCGAGCCTCGCCTCCAGGATCAGCTGGCGGTCGTGCTTGCCGAGCTTCTGGTTGGCAGCCGACTGGCTAACGCCTCCGCTGGCGGCAGTGGCGACGAGCAGACACGCCAGCGGGAGCAGAACCAGCCCCGCGGCGAGCCGCACGTTTCGTAGCGACATGCTTCTCCCCTCTCTCCGAACGAGGACGGCGGGCCTTTACCTGCGGCTCCGCCGCTTGACACGGTGCTTCGGAGGACGCCTGCGAGTCACCATCGTGCCCAGCAAGGTTGCGGCCCCACTTGTGGGCGTTCGCCGACTGCCACTCGTCGCTCTCCCTCCCCTATTGCGGCCCCGCCGCTACCGCGCGGCGTTTTCGAGCCGGCGCGAATCCTATTCCGGCAGCCGGACCACTTCAAGAGCCAGCCGCCGAACGGTGAGGGGCCGGCGCGTGCCGGCCCCTCACCAGGTGCTTCTCGCCCGTCCGCTATGGGCGATCGATCGTGAACTGGCTCGTCGTCAAGTTCTCCCAGTGCGCGGGATTCCGCGGGTCGCCGCCCGCCTTGGCCGCCGAGATCTTGAAGACGTACGTCCCGTCCGGGACGACGAAGGTGCGCGTACCGGCGCCGTTCGTCGTGACCCCGTTGAACGGGAACGCGAAGAAGCTCGCAGAGCCCGAGCTCCTCGCCATGTGCTCGAGGTCGAACGCAAGATGCCACGCCCGGCCGGTCGTCGCGTGCACGACCTCGACCTTCATGCGCCGGACCTGGTGGTCGAGGTGGACCAGCAGCTGCGGCACGTTGAACGCGTCGGCCATCGTGAACGTCCCACCCGGGGCGTTCGCGTACGTCCCGGCCGCGTCGTGGCACTGGAGGCCGCGAACGAGCACCGGGTTGCACGCCGTGAGCCGTGCGACCCACGGGAAGCCGTTGGCCGTCGGCGTCACCGCCGCGATCGACTGGTAGTCGCCGATGAAGCCGGCGAACGGGACGCGGTACGTCTGGCCCGCGCCTCCCTGCGGCGTCAGCACGATGTAGCCGCCGTAGACGCCCTTCAGCGGGCCGGTCGACGGGGTGATCGTCGCGCTGAACGTGACCTTCGTCTGGGCCGGGACGGACACGCTGCCCGAGCTGAACGACACCGACGCATCCGACGTGTTGAAGCTCGGTGCGAAGGTGCTACCGCTCGTCGAGAGCGCGTTCACGTACGAGAGCTCGTACGTGACCGCGTTCCGGCTGCGGTTCCAGATCTCGAGCTGACGCGTCGTCGGACCGCCCGCGCTCTCGCCGAGCGCGAGCTTGCCGGGCGTGACCTCGACCTGCGCGAGGATCGCGTCGTCGATGTCGAGCATGCCGGCGCCCTGCCGGTGGACGTTGTCCAGGAAGCCGAGGGCCGGGTTCCCGAACCACGGTGCCGGGTCGGCGCTGTTCTGGAGCACGTCCCGAACCGCCTGGACATTCGTGTTCGGCTTCGCCTCGAGCAGCAGCGCGACGCCGCCCGCGACGTGCGGGGACGCCATGGAGGTGCCGCTGATCGTCGCGTACGCGCCCTCTTCGAGCGGGTACGTCGAGCGGATGAGACCGCCGGGCGCGCCGATGTCCGGCTTGAGGCCGAGCTCGGCCTCGAGGCCGAACGAGCTGAACGACGAGATGAGGCCGCCGGTCGGGTTCGTGAACGAGCCCTGGTCGTCGGTCCACGTCATCGTCGTGGGACCGGCCGCGATGCGGCCGTCGATCAGCACGCCCTCCGTGTCGGAGATCGCGACCACGGGGATCGTGATCGCAGGCGAGCCTGCAACGGTCGGGCTGAAGCGGCCCGCGACGTTGTTGTAGAGGACGACCGCTGCCGCACCGGCGTTCTGCGCGGCCAGGGCCTTGGCGTGGAACGAGCAGGTGGGCGCCGGCGCCGGGGCCGAGCCGCGGCGGATGAGCACCGCCTTGCCCGTCATGCTGCCGGGTGCCGGCGGGTTCACGCAGCCGTCGCCGAGCGTCGTCGGCGTCCCCGTCCTGTCGAGCGGGAGCGTCCCGGACGTCGGAGCGAGCGGAGCCGCTGCTGCGTTCGCATAGCCGATCGGGGTGTCGTCGGGCGACACGGTGAACGTGGTCAGGCTGACGTGCGAGTTGTCGAAGGACGCGACGCCGATGACCTTGTCGCCCATCCCCGGCACGCCGCCCGAGTACACGCCGTTCGCACCGCTGTTGCCGATGGACGCGACCACGACGACGCCCCGCTTCACGAGGTTCGTCGAGGCCTGGCCGGTCGGCGACTGGTGCCAGTTGTTGAACGCATCGCCGATGGACATGTTGAGGACGTCCATGTCGTCGTCGAGCGCCCGCTCCATGGCGGCGATCATGACCTCGTCGGTCGTGGAGCCGTCACAGCCGAACACGCGATAGGCGCCGAACTCGACGCCCGGGGCGACGCCGGTGACGTCACCTTCGGCACCGACGATCCCGGCGACGTGCGTGCCGTGACCGTTGCAGTCGTCGGCGACCGGGTCGGGGACCGGAGTCGGGCTGTACGCGGTGGACGCCGGATCGGCGTTGTACGCGTCACCGACGAAGTCCCACTGCGAGACGACGCGCGAGTTCGCGTGCGGCGCGCCCGCCGTGCCGTCTCCGCCGAGGTCGGCGTGGTCGAGGTCGACGCCGGTGTCCATGACGGCGACCTTCACGCCCTCGCCCGTGTAGCCGAGGTCACTCTGGGCGATGTCGGCGCCCGTCATCTTGATCGCGGTGGCGAGGTCCGGGATCGACGCCGGGGTCGTCTCCGGGATCGAGACGATGCCGACCGGGTAGATCGCCTCCACGTTCGGCAGTCCGAGCACCCGCTCGAGCTGCCCCGCGCTGACGTCGATCGAGACGCCGTTCCAGAGCTTCTGGAACTCGAAGCGGGTCTCGTAGTTGATCCCCGCGCTCTTCGCGTCGGAGTGGAACTTCTGCCGCTTGGCTGTCAGGGCGCCGGCGTTTCCGCCGTCCGCCGTGGGTGCCCCGGACAGCTGGACGAACCACGCTCCGAGCGCGTCCTGGGTCATCTGACCGCCGCTGACGTCGGGCAACGAGCCGACCTCGCCCGTGTCCGCGCCGGCGATGGCTACGGGTACGAGCAGGGCGACGGCCGCGCCCAGCACTGCAAGCAAGCGCCTGTGTGGCACCGGCGTTCTTCGCATGTGAGCTCTCTCCCCTTCATCTCGTGGCTCCCAGAGCCGCAGGTCCGAAGAGCCGTGACCGGAACGCGCCGCATCCTAGCCAGGGTCACCGGCGCCCACAAGAGGAAGGGGCCGGCTCGCGCCGGCCCCTTCCGGGTCGTCAGCTCTCGTCTGCCCTACGAGACGGAGTTGCCCGCGTTCACGCGGCCACGGCCGTAGGTGTCGTCCTTACCGGGCGCACCCAGGTCGTCGGAGCCGGCGAGAATCGCCTGATACACCTGCGCGGCGCTCATCGAGCCGCCGTTCTTGCCGATGATGATCGCCGCCGTTCCGGCGACGTGCGGGGCGGCCATGCTCGTTCCTGCCGACCAGAACCAGCCGTTGTTCCCCGTCGAGAACACGAGGTCGAACACCCAGCACGGCCGCGTGATGCCCGCGACGGTGCACGGGTCCTCGCCCGGGAGGACGAAGTCTCCGCCCGGTGCGGCGAACGTGATCGCCGACCGGCCGAAGTTCGTGTAGCTCGCCCGGTGGTCGAGGAACGTCGTCGGATCGACCGCCCAGCCAACGGGCGCGGTCGCCGAGATCTGCAGGACGTTCTGCGAGTCGGCCGGGAGGACGTAGTAGCTGTTGTCCGCATCCCGGTCGAGCTCGTCGTTGCCCGCAGACGCGATGACCGTCGCGCCGTGCCGGTAGGCGAAGTTCGTCGCCCTGTTCAGCGCGTGCTTCAGCGCCGCGACCTTCTCCGGCGTGTCCGCCTCCGGATCGTTCGGGTCCCCGGCCTTCGGGATGACGGCGCCGAGGCTCATGCTGATGACGTCGGCGTCCGCGTCCCCCGAGGCGTAGACGATGCCCTCGAGGACGTCCGCGAACGTGCCGGAGCCTCCGTCGCCGAGCACCTTGACGAGCACGAGCTCCGCCAGCGGCGCTACCCCGATGACACCGAACCCGTTGTCGGCCGCCGCGACCGTGCCGGCCGTGTGCGAGCCGTGGCTGAACGTGTCGGGCAGCGTGTACTGCAGCCCCTCACCCGTGAAGTCCCGGCTCAGCGCCATGTTGATGTTCGGCGCGAGATCCGGATGATCGAGGTCGAAGCCGGTGTCGAGCACGGCCACACGAGCGCCCGCACCCCGGTAGCCCGCGTTCCACGCCTCGACGGCGTCGATCGCGTCATGACCCCACTGCAGATCGAAGAGGGTGTCGTTGTCCCCGCTCGTCGGCGGATTCGCGAAGTCGACTCCGGGACCTGCGATCTGGCGCACCGGCTCGACCCACTGCATGCGCTTGTTGGGCGAGACCGTCCCGATCTTCGCGGCCTTGGTCGCGAAGTCGGAGTTGGTCGTGCTCGCGACCGCGATCCCGATCTCGGGAATCGTGCTCGTCACCGTGCCGCCGGCAGCCTGAACCTGCGCGGCGATGTTCGCGGGCAGCGTGCCGCTCGCTGTCGCGATCAAGTAGGACTTCGGAGCGGCTGCGGCACCTGCTCCGGCCGTGACGACGAGCAGCGCTATGAGCGCGCCAAACGCCGCCATGGCAATGAGTACTCGCTTCATTTCCCCTCCCAGTTTCGGGCCCGGTACTGGACCCTGACGGCCGGAATCTATGGCATTTCCGGGCTCAACTCAAGGTGTGCGCGGCCGGACCCGGAGCCCTCGACGTGCCTCGGGCTCCGGGAACGGCTGCGCGAGAGCCCTATCCGTGGATCGAGACGATGATCGGGATGATGAGGATCGCGACGATGTTCGCGATCTTGATCATCGGGTTGATCGCGGGGCCGGCCGTGTCCTTGTACGGGTCGCCGACCGTGTCGCCGGTGATCGCCGCAGCGTGGGCGTCCGAGCCCTTCCCGCCGTAGAGGCCGTCCTCGATCGTCTTCTTGGCGTTGTCCCACGCACCTCCGCCGGAGGTCATCGCGATCGCGAGGAAGATCCCCGTGACGATCGTGCCGATGAGAAGCCCGCCGAGCATCTCCGGCTTGATGATCCCGACGACGATCGGGATCGCAATCGGGATCGCGGCCGGGAGCATCATCTCCCTGATCGCGGAGCCGGTCACGATCGAGATCGACCTCGAGTAGTCCGGTCGTGACGTGCCCTCCATGATTCCCGGGTCCTCGCGGAACTGGCGGCGCACCTCCTCGACCACCTGGCCGCCGACGCGGCCGACCGCCTGCATGGCGAGCGAGGCGAAGAGGAAGGGCATGAGCCCGCCGACGAAGAGGCCGGCGATCACCCAGGGGTCCTGGAGGTTGAACGTGATCGTCAAGCCCTCCTCGGAGAGCCCGCGCCCGTACTCGTCGAAGAGGATGAGCGCCGCCAGGCCGGCGGAGCCGATCGCGTAGCCCTTCGTCACCGCCTTCGTCGTGTTGCCGACGGCGTCCAGCGGATCCGTGATCCCGCGCACGGACTCGGGCAGGTCGGCCATCTCGGCGATGCCGCCCGCGTTGTCCGTGACGGGGCCGTACGCGTCGAGGGCGACGATGAGGCCGGTCATGGAGAGCTGGGCCATGACGGCGACGCCGATCCCGTACAGCGACTCGCCGGCGGCGTAGTACGCGCCGACGATGCTGGTCGCGATCACGACCACCGGCAGGGCTGTCGCCTGCATTCCGACCGCGAGCCCTTCGATGATGTTCGTCGCGTGCCCCGTCTGTGAGGACTTCGCGATCTGCTTCACCGGGTTCCAGCGGGTGCCCGTGTAGTACTCGGTGATCGCGACGAGCAGGAACGTGACACCGAGCCCGATCAGCGCAGAGCCGTACAGGTTCCAGAAGCCGAAGTCGCCTCCGTCGTACGCCATCGTGACGGGTATGAACCCGAGCGCCGACAGGACCGTCGCGACGAGGACGCTCCGGTAGAGCGCGTTGATGATCGCGTTGGGCCCGCCTCCGACGCGCGTGAAGAACGTGCCGATGACGGACGCGACGATCGAGATGCCGCCGAGCGCGAGCGGGTAGAGCCAGAGCTCCTCGGTCTCGAACCCGATGCCGAGGAGCATCACGGCGACCGCGGTGACCGCATAGGTCTCGAACAGGTCGGCTGCCATGCCGGCGCAGTCGCCGACGTTGTCGCCGACGTTGTCCGCGATCACAGCCGGGTTCCGCGGGTCGTCCTCCGGGATGCCCGCCTCGATCTTCCCGACGAGGTCGGCACCGACATCGGCGGCCTTCGTGTAGATGCCGCCGCCCAGGCGGGCGAACACCGAGATGAGCGAGCCGCCGAACGCGAGACCGATCAGGTCGTCGACCGCCGACTCCGGCGAGTTGCCGATCCAGTCGGTGAGCACCCAGTAGTACCCGGCGACGCCGAGCAGCCCGAGCCCCACGACGAGGAGGCCCGTCACCGAGCCCGCCCGGAACGCGACGCGGAACGCCGGCTGCAGCCCTTCGCGCGCGGCCTCCGCGGTGCGCACGTTCGAGCGCACGGCGACGTTCATGCCGATGAAGCCCGCCGCGGCCGAGAACACTGCGCCGACGAGGAAGCCGAACGCCGTCCCCCAGCCCAGCTCGTTGTAGAACCCGAGCAGGAAGAAGGGCACGATCGCGACGACGGCGATGGTCGTGTACTGCTTGCGGAGGTAGGCGGCCGCCCCCTCCTGGATCGCGCGAGCGATCTCCTGCATTCGCTCGTTTCCGGCCGGCTGCTTCAGCAGCCACCAGGTCAGGTACAGCCCGTACAACACCGCCACGGCAGCGCACGCGAGCGCGAACCCGACGGCGTGATCAACGAAGAATTCCATGGTCCTCCGGTCTTCCGCCCGTCACAAACCGTTACAAACAGAGCGCCGAGTCGCCCCGGCGCGGCGGATTATGTATCACAAGCTGTTCCGTCGCCGGGGGGTCGTGCGTCAGCCGGGCGCGGCCGAGTCGCCGCCGGCGGCGGCCTCCTCGGCCGAGCGCAGCGCCCCCTTGGCAGACACGACGAAGCGCTGCCGGAGCCTCTCCTTCCGCGTCACCTCGAGCGCCTGCCGGCCGTGCTCGATGGCTGACTCCGCCCGACCGGCGAGCCGCTCGGCGAACGAGAGCGCCACCAGCCCACTCGGGATCCAGCCGCCCTCGGGAAGCGCTCTCCTGAGCTCGAGGGACGCGCGCAGGTGATCGATCGCCTCGTCGTGCCGCTCCTCGCGCAGGAGCAGGTCGAAGCCGACGTGCCGGTGGATCTCCGAGCGCAGGAGCAGATCCGCGTCGGGCACGGCCACGACGAGGGCGAGAGCCTCGCGGAAGTAGGGCGCGCCGGTCTCCATGTCTCCGCGCAGCACCTGGTGCACGAGCCCGAGCTGGAAGAGCGACTCCGCGACTGCCTCGAGGTCCTCGAGCTCCCGCCGCAGCGCCAGGGCGCGCTCGAAGAGCGCTTCCTCCGGCCCGGGATCGACCGCTGAACGCTCCTCGGCCGGGAGCTCGACCGCACGGAAGTGCAAGGTCATGCCCTGCAGCGCGAGCGCCGCTGCCTCGGCCGTACGGTCGCCGGCGGACTCGGCGGCGGCCAGCGCCCGCCGGACGATCGCGTCCACGGCCTCGTAGTCGCCGGTGCGCAGGTAGGCCTCGGCCAGGGCCGCGCGTCCGCTCTCGACGAGTGTCTCGGTCACCAGGCCTACTCGGACGTGCCCGGCTGCTCCTCGGCGACCGCCTTCGCGTACGCGAGCTGGAGGTTCAGTCGCGCCTGCTCGAGGTCGCGCACGACGTCGTCGCCGACGCCGCCCTCCTTCAGGACCGGCTCGAGCGCACGCAACGCCTCGATGGCGAGCCGAGCCTGCGCGAGGTCGCGGGCCTCTGCCGACACGCGCCGGTAGCCGAGCGACGCCGTCGCGGAGACTGCGTTCAGCAGGATGTCCGCGACGCCGACACGGTCGAGCGCCTCCCGCAGCTCCTCCTCCGTCGGCAGCCCTGCACCGGCGCCGCCTGCCTCCTCAGCCACCGATCCGCTCCGTGGCGCGCACCTGCTCGGCATAGACCTCCGCGAGCGAGGCGCCCTCCTCGACGCGCTCGATCTGGCGCTCGGCCGCGTTCCGCTCGGGAATCGCGAGGTAGGGAGCCGCGCCGATCTCCTCGGCCGCGGGAAGCACCCACTCGACGAGCTCCTCGAGCCGCTGGCGCGCCGGGATCGGCTCGCCCCGGTCGAAGTCGAGCAGCTCACCCGGGAGCCCGTACCGGATCGCCCGCCAGAAGTTCTCCTCGATGAAACGATGCGGGAGCGGCTCGATCGGCCGTCCGTCGTCGTAGGCGCGCGCGATCCGCGCGACGAGCGATGCGGAGAACGCGGCCAGCGCCTGCGCCTCGCCGAGGTCCGGCTGCCCGTCGGCGACGCGGATCTCGACGGTCGGGAACGCGAGGTGGGGCCGCACGCTCCACCAGATCTGTGTGTGCTCGTTGATCGAGCCGGTGTCGTAGAGGAAGCGGACGAAGCTCTCGTACTCGCTCCACGAGGCGAACGAGTCGGGGACACCGCAGCGCGGGAAGAAGCGCGTGAAGATCTGCGTCCGCGCCGAGTGCAGCCCGGAGTTCACGCCCTCGACCAGTGGGGAGCTCGCGGAGAGCGCGAGGATCTCCGGAAGGTAGTTCCGGAGCGCGCTCACGACCGCGATCGCCCGGTCCGCTCCGCGCACGGCGACGTGCACGTGGAGTCCGAAGGTGTTGTTGCGCCAGACGACGTAGCGCAGGAGCTCGTCGTTCCGGCGGTAGTGCGGCGTGTCGATGATGCGCTGCCGCTTCCAGTCCGCCCACGGATGCGTCCCGGTCGCGCCGAGGAGGAGGTCCATCGGCTCGACGAGCGACTGGAGCTGCGAGCGCCGCTCGGCCATGGCGGCAGGGACGTCCGCGAACGAGTCCTGGCGGCCCGTGCGGACCTCGACCTCGGACGCGATCAGCTCGCCGACGAGGTGCTCGGAGAGCGGCGTGTCGACGGCGGCCGCCTGAACCTCCTCGAACCGGTTCGTGAGGTCGAGCGAGTCCGGGTCGAGGAGCGCGAACTCCTCCTCGACGGCGGTCGTGAAGTCGGTCGCGTTCTCGAACTGCTCGCGCGCGAGCGCGATCTGCTCCTCAGGAGAGAGCTTCTGCTCGTCGCCCATCGCGGCGCCATTCTAGGGACGGGTCCGTTGCCACCCCCGGCGGCGACTGTCAGGTCAGGTGGAAGTAGAGCGCGTAGAGCAGCTCGACCGCAGGGTTCGACGTGTGCACCTGGACGTCGGGGGGCGTGTCGATGAGTGCTTCCGAGTAGTTGAAGATGATCCTGACGCCGGCGTCGACGAGCGCGTCCGCGGCGTCCTGCGCGTTCTCGGCCGGCACCGCGATGACACCCACGATGATGTTCCGCTCGCGCGAGATCTCGGCGAGGTCGTCCATCGAGCTGATGTGCATGTCGCCGACCCGCTGCCCGACCTTCTCCGGGTCGTTCTCGAGGATCGCCGCAATGTTGATCCCGTGCTCGCCGAAGATCGGAGAGCTCGCGATCGCGCTCCCGAGCCGGCCGGCGCCGACGAGAGCGATGTTGTGCTGACCCTGCGTGCGCAGGATCTTCCGGATCTCCTCGAGGAGCGCGTCCGTGCGATAGCCGACGCCGCGCTTCCCGAACCTCCCGAACGCCGACAGGTCACGCCGGATCTGGGTCGCGTTGATGTTCGTGTACTCCGCGATCTCCTGGGAGGAGATGCGGTCCTTTCCCATCTTCTTCGCCTGCGTGAGCACCTGGAGGTACCTGCTCAGGCGCGCCGCCACGCCAACTGTCAACCTCTCCGCCACGCCGCCCCTTCCGTCCCTGCTTGTGACAAATCGTCACGATTGTGCCAGTGGGTCCGCCGGGCTCGTCGGGGGAACCGCCAGCCGCTCGCGGAGTTCCTCCGCCTCGACGAAGTATGCGAACGCGCGCTCGCCGTCGATCTCGACGACCGGTAGCTCCACGCGATAGCGGGTCTCGAGCTCCTCGTCGCCCCCGATGTCGACCACCTCGAGCCCGAAGCCGAGCTCCGCCTGCGCCTCGCGCACGACCACGAGGGCCTGCTCGCAGAGGCCGCAGTCGGCGGCGACATAGAGGGCGACGCGCCTTACGGGTACAGGCCCCGCGTGGTGGTCGCCTCGGCCACCCGCTGCACCGCGATCCCGTACGCGGCCATGCGCATGCTCGTGGCGATCCGCTCCCGCGTCTGCCAGGTCTCCTCGAAGGCACGAGCGACGATGTCGTGGAGCTTCGCGTTGACCTCGTCCTCGCGCCAGAAGTACTCCTGGAGGCCCTGCACCCACTCGAAGTACGAGACGACGACGCCGCCCGCGTTCGCGAGCACGTCGGGGAGCACGAGGACTCCGCGGTCCTCGAGGATCGCGTCCGCCGAAGGCGTCACAGGGCCGTTGGCGCCCTCGCAGATGATCGTCGCCTTGACCCGGTCGGCGTTCTCCTCGGTCACGACCTGCTCGAGCGCGCACGGCGCGAAGATGTCGCAGGGCAGCTCGACGAGCTCCTCGTTCGTGATCTGCTCGGCGTTCGCGAGGCCCTCGAGCGTCCCACGCTCCTGCTTGTGCGCGAGGACGACCGGCACGTCGAGCCCGTTGGCGTTGTAGACGCCGCCGCGCGAGTCGGAGACCGCGACGACCTTCGCGCCCTCGGCGTGGAGGAAGCGCGCAAGGTTCGCGCCGACGTTCCCGAAGCCCTGGATCGCAACCGTGAAGTCGCTCACGCGCTTGCCCTGCTTCACGGACAGGCCCTGGATGCAGTAGAGGGCGCCGCGCGCCGTCGCCTCGACGCGTCCGAGCGACCCGCCGATCGAGAGCGGCTTGCCCGTGACGACGCCGAGCACGGAGTGACCCTTGTTCATCGAGTACGTGTCGAAGATCCAGGCCATGACCTTGCCGTCCGTGCCGACATCCGGCGCCGGGATGTCCCGCTCCGGGCCGATGTCGTTGATGATCTCGCTGGTGTAGCGGCGCGTCATGCGCTCGAGCTCGGAGCGCGAGAGCGTCTTCGGATCGCAGACGACGCCGCCCTTCGCGCCACCGAACGGCAAGCGACATGAGCGCGCACTTCCACGTCATCCACATGGCGAGCGACTTGACCTCGTCGCGCGTGACGTCCGGGTGGTAGCGGATGCCGCCCTTCGACGGCCCGCGCGCGATGTTGTGCGTCACGCGGTAGCCGCTGAACACCTCGATCGTGCCGTCGTCCATCGACACGGGGATCGACACCTCGACCGCTTTCTTGCACTGGGAGAGGACGCGGATGAGGTTCGGGTCGATCGCGAAGACCTCCCCCACGCGCACGAGTTGCGCCTTCGCCAGCTCGTACGGGTTCTCGCGTAGATGCGAGGCCACTACGGCTTCAGACATCGAACGCCTCCTGGCTCATCTCGACGGCGCGAGGATACACCCGTCCCGGCACGGCGCCGCTTCCGCCTAGCGGACGAGGTAGTCGACGGACTCGACCTGCCGCCTCGTGCCGTCCTCCGGGCGCGCGACGAGCCGCACGACGTACGCTCCCACGCGCGAGACGCTCGCCGCGCGGGCCGCGTCCCGTGAGGCCGAACGTGTAGCGGCCGGGCAGGAGCTCCCGCCGCTGGGAGAGGACTCCGCGCAGCTGGCTCCCGCGCCAGAGCTGCACCTCGAGCTCGCCGACCGGCCTGATCTCAGGGTCCGGCCCGTCGCCGACCGCGCCCGCGACGAAGGTGACGACCGCGGGGGTCGCGTCCGCGATCCGGTCGCCCGTCGTCGTGAGCGACACCTGGGAGAGGAGGTCGACCTGCGGCGCGGGCCGTGAGAGCGCCCACGGCACGCGCACGGCGGGCGAGCCGCGGACGTCGATCTCGAGGTCACCGGTGACGACGTGCGTCGATTCGTCGAGGCCCTCGAGCTCGAAGCGGACCCGGACGTCACGCGCCTGTCCGGGCCGCAGCAGGAACCGCTGCCGGAGCGGCGTGAGCTCGATGCCCGCCGGTAGGGCTCCATCGCGGATCCTCAGCACGACGCGCCTCGTACTGAGGTTCCGCACGCGAATCGGCTCGACCCGCTCGGTCTGGCGGCTCGCCGGGAGCACGAGGGAGAGAACGCCGGGCTCGACGACCACTTCCTGCTGCACCGCGGCCTGGAGGTCGAGCCTGCCCGCGACCGAGGCCGCGCCGTCGGTGACCGGTCGTGCGGAGCCGACGAGCAGGGCACGCAGATCGAGCGCGGCCGCGCGCGGGCGCGCCTCGGCGAGCACCGCAGCCGCGCCGGCGGCGACCGCCGCGGAGACGCTCGTTCCGCTGACCGTTCCGTAGCGCACCTCGCCCTCCTCGCTTCGTCCGGGCTCGGACGTCGGCACCGAGACGCCTGGCGCAACGAGCTCGGGCTTCGCGACGCCTCCGAACGCGAGACCGCGCGAGGAGAAGGCCGCGACGGAGCCGCCGCCGACGTTCTCGGCCACGTGCACGGCGCCGATCGAGACGGTGACGGGGATCCCGGACGCGTCGAGTGCCCGAACCGCGCGGGCGAGCTCGGTCGGCAGACCGACGACCGGGACGCCGTTGGGTACGGCCAGCCCGAACGCGCCTGCCGGAAGCAGCCCGTCCACGAGAATCGAGCGCGCGCCGGCCGACGCGGCCTCGTCGACCGCCTCGTCGGAGAGCCCGCCGCGCGCCAGGAACGCCGCGCGGCCGGCGATGGTGCTCGCGCCCTGTTCGTCGAAGAAGCCCTCGATTCCCTGTCCGCTGACGGCCCGTGGGACCGGGACGACCGTCGCCGTGACGGTGCTCGTCGGCGCGCCGCCGAGCGGGAGCACGTCGTCGAAGAGGACGCGCAGGCCGGCGCGGATGTGGACGCGGACCGTCGGGGATGCAGGTCGTCCGTCAGAGGCCGCCACCGTGAGCGCCGAGCGCGCTCCACCCGGGCCGGCGATGCTCCCGAACGTCGGCCCCGCTCGCCCGTCGTTCCCCGCCGGGACCACGACGAGTGTGTCGAGGACGGTCGCGCCCTCGATGGCGCGGCCGAGCGGGCCGTCCGGGAAGGCGGCGTACGGCTCGGCGACCCCGATGAGCGCGATCCGGGCGGCATCGTGTGCGTCGCCGTCCTCGTTCGGGTCGACTGCCGCCTCGAGCCCGGCGAGCAGCTGGTCGGTACGCGAGTACACGGAGTACTCCCCGTCGGCGTCGGGCTGCCAGCCGGCGACCCGGATCGGCAGGATCGACGCACCCGGCGCGATGCCGTGCAGGCCGCCCGGCCCGTCCGAGCCGCTCACGACTCCGGCGAGCTCGGTCCCGTGCCGCTCGGGACGCCGCGGAATCGTCGGGTGAGGCTGGGCGATCGCACCGCTTCCCGGCGCGATGACGTCGATCCCGGAGAGCACGCTCTCGCGGAGGAACGGATGCGACTGGTCGACGCCCGTGTCCAGGAGCGCGACCACCACCCCGCTGCCGTCCACCCCCGGCACGCCGAGCCCCGGCACCGATGCCGGCACCGCCACGGGGACACCCGGGGATACGTCCGCTTGCGTCGGATACGCGATGCGGACGGGATAGATCGCGAGCACCTCGCGGTCGCGCTCGAGGAGCTCGAGCGAGGTCGGGTCGAGCCGCGCGGAGACCGCGTTGAGCACGCGGACGTAGCGGTACTCGGCGGCGATCTGCGCGCCGCTCGCGATCACGCGGCGCAGGAACTGCTCTTGCGCGGCCCGCGCCGTTCCCGTCCAGCGCCGCATCTCGAGCTCCGTCGCGGCGCCGCCGTTCGCCTGCACGCGGGTCGCGAGCGAGGGGCCGCGCAGGATGACGATGTAGCGCTGGGCGGTAGAGACGTCGGCCCGCACCCCGAGCACGCCCTGCCAGCCCGCTTCGTCGATCGAAGGGATCTGCGCCGGAGCCGCACCCGCGGCCAGCCCGGCAAGCGCCACGGCCAGCGCGGCGAGGGCCCGCGTCCTACGCGACGGACGCATAGGCATCGAGGCCGAGGTAGTCGGGGGATTCGAGCCGGTCGGCGTAGCGGGCTGCCGACGCGATCATCGCGGCATTGTCCGTGCACAGCTCGAGCGGCGCGAAGCGAGCGTCGGGCAGCGCCGCTCGCAGGGCGGAGTTCGCTGCGACACCGCCGACGACCGCGATCCGGTCGAGACCGGCATGCTCGGCGGCCTGGCGAGCCCTCGCGACCAGCGCGCGCACGATCGCGGCCTGATACGACGCTGCGAGGTCGGCCCGTTGCCGCTCGACCGCATCGTCTCCGAGGTCACGCAGCGTGTAGAGCAGCGCGGTCTTGAGCCCGGAGAACGAGAAGTCGAGCCCGGGAACGCGTGCGACGGGAAAGGGAAACGCCTCGGGGTCGCCCTCCTGCGCGAGCCGGTCGATCGCCGCGCCGCCCGGGTACCCGAGGCCGAGCAGTCGCGCGCCCTTGTCGAACGCCTCGCCGGCGGCGTCGTCGAGCGTCGTCCCGAGCGGCTCGGAGCGACCGTGCTCGTGCACCGCGAGCAGCAACGTGTGGCCCCCGCTCGCGAGCAGGCAGAGGAACGGCGGATCGACCGGGTCCTCGCCGAGGTAGAGCGAGGCCACGTGTCCATCGAGGTGGTCGACGGGAACGAGCGGGAGCCGGCGCGACCAGGCGATCGCCTTCGCCGCCGAGAGCCCGACGAGCAGCGCACCGACGAGCCCGGGCCCTTGCGTGACCGCGACCGCGTCGACGTCGTCGAGCGAGGCGTTGGCCTCGGCGAGCGACTCCCTCAGTACCGGGAGCACGAGCTCGAGGTGATGACGCGACGCGACCTCCGGGACGACGCCGCCGTACTTGGCATGCAGGTCGGCCTGGGACGAGACAACCGACGAGAGGACGCTTCCGTCGTCGACGAGCGCCGCCGCCGTCTCGTCGCACGACGTCTCGAGCCCGAGGATCACGACGCCTTCTCCGAGGGCGTGGACTCGCGCCACATGATCACCGCGTCCTCGCGGTTGTCCGTGTAGTAGCCGCGGCGGATGCCGCGCGCCTCGAAGCCGAGCCGCTCGTACAGCCGGATCGCCTCCGCGTTCGACACCCGCACCTCGAGCGTGTAGCCGCGGCGCGGGTCGGAGGCCGTCAACTCGAAGAGCCGCTCGAGCAGCGCCTGTGCGATGCCGCGGCGGCGAAACGCGGGTGCGACGGCGACGTTCATCACATGCCAGGCGTCCACGTAGCGGGACACGATCGCGAAGCCGACGAGATCATCCGTCTCCCGGTACGCGCCGAGTGCGAGCGCGCCGGGCTTCGCGAGCTCCGCCGAGAACATGGCCCGGGACCACGGCGACGGGTACGACTGCCGCTCGATCACCTCGAGCGCGTCGAGGTCGCGCGTGCCGAGCGCGCGCAGCTCGATGTTCACGCCCGCACCTCGACGTCCGGCGGTCGTACGTAGATCGGGACGACGTCGTCGGGCGCTCCGAAGCCATCGGCGAGCGCAGCGTGGAAGCGCGCCCGCGGGAGGTGAACCTCGTCGTCGTCGGGCGGGATCTCCGCGCCGAGCTCCTCGAGTGCGGGGCGGTAGCGGACGGCGCCGCTCCCGATGCAGACGGCTCCCGGCTCGAGCTCGAGGTCGTCCGGAGCAAGCGCACGCGGCGCTCCGTCCGGTGCCGGCACGAAGACCTCGCGACGGCGTGCGTCGACGACCGGAAGGGCGTCGTCGAGACCCGCGTCGCGAGCTCCGGCCGCGAGCGCGTCGAGGGTCGAGACCCCGGCGACCGGCACGTCGAGCGCGAAACCGAGGCCGCGCGCGAACGCGATCCCGATCCGCGTGCTCGTGAAGCTGCCGGGCCCGGTTCCCACGACGATGCCCTCGAGATCGGCGGCCATCCGGCCGGCTGAGGCGAGTAGCGAGTCGGCGTCGGCGAGCACGGTCCTGGGCAACGAGGCGCGCTCGCCCAGCACCTCGTCCCCGTCGACGAGAGCGCTCGTCGCGACGTCGGTCGCAGTGTCGAAGGCGAGGATCAGCACGACACGAGACCTTCTAGCACCGCATGGTCGTCGGCAGCGACGACGATCCTCCGACGGTCGTCTCCGGCGTGCTCCATCAACACCGAGACGCGCGCCGGCGGGACGACGCCGGCTCCCGCCTCCGGCCACTCGACGAACACGATCGCGTCCTCGAAATACGGCTCGAGGTCGCCCCACTCGGCGGGCGAGACCCCGCTGAAGCGGTAGAGGTCGAGATGCGAGACGTCGGTCTGCGCTTCGTAGCGATGTCCGATGGTGAAGGTCGGGCTCGTCACCGGCGCGGTGACCCCGAGCGCGCGACAGGCCCCGCGCACGAACGTCGTCTTGCCGGCGCCGAGCTCGCCGGAGACGCCGACGACGTCGCCGGGCTCCAGACGGGCGGCGACGCGACGGGCAAGCGCCTCGGTCGCCTCGGCGGACTCCGTGGTCAGGGTCACCTCCACGTCAGCGGCCCCGGCCCTGCGCACGCGTGACGACAACGCCGCCGAGCTAGAAGAGCCCGAGCTGCACGGATTCCGGCTCCGCCACCGGTTCCGGCGCGGGCTCGGGCTCGACCGCCGCCTCGACGAGCGCGGAGTCGAGCAGGGTCGGGATCCGTGCGAAGTCCTCTTCGAGCACCTTGAGCATCGAGGGCGTGTACAGCGCCGCAGCCGGGTGGTAGATCGGGTAGAGCGTCACCCGCCGCGCGCCGAGCGTGACTTCCTGCGGGTGGCCGTGGACGCGCGTGATGCCCGCCGGACGGCCTGAAAGGAGCTTCGTCGCGAAGTTCCCGAGGGTAGCGACGAGAGTCGGCTGGATCAGCTCGATCTGGTGGAAGAGATGTGGCTCGCAGGCCGCGATCTCGTCCGGCAGCGGGTCACGGTTTCCCGGCGGCCTGCACTTGAGGACGTTGGCCACGAAGACGTCTGCGCGCGTGAGCCCGATGCCCTCGAGCAGGCGGTCGAGCAGCTGTCCTGCCTGGCCGACGAACGGGACCCCCTGCTGGTCCTCGTGGAAGCCCGGCGCCTCGCCGACGAACATGAGCTCGGCACTGGGATTCCCGGAGCCGAAGACGACCTGCGTCCGACCCTGTGCGAGCGCGCACTTCGTGCACCCGGCCGTCTCCTCTGCGTACTGCCGGAGTGCCGCTGCTCGTTCGACGGCGTCCGTCATCGGACCGTCAGTCTACGGCCCGGTCCGGATGCATCTCGGCTCCCGCGGAGGCCGGCGTCCGCTAGTGCCCGCAGCCGCAGGAGCCGCCGCAGCAGCCGCCACCGCCGCCACCCGCGGAGGGGCCCGCATAGCTCGGCTTCGACGACGACGCCCCGTGCACGGCGAAGGTCGAGAACTGCTTGAGGACGTTCCCCGCCCCGCACTCCGGGCAGGTGACGGCCTGCTCGGAGCTCCGGACGAGCTCGTCGAAATGCGACTCGCACTCCATGCAGGCGTACTCGTAGATCGGCATGCGCCGAGTGTACTGTCGCGAACGGTGGAAGGAGCAACGGATCCGGCTCTCGAGGGGCGCAGCGTCCGCCTCGAGCGGCTCACGGAGGCTCATGAGGAAGGGCTCTGGGAAGCGTCGCGGGACCCGCGCACGTGGCGCTGGCTCAGCATCACGCAGCCGCAGACCCGAGAGGCGTGGCACGCGTGGATGGAAGGGGCGCTCGCCGCTGCGACGGCGGGGTCCGAGATCCCTTTCACCACGATCAGCAGGACGGACGGGATCGTCGGCTCGACGCGGCTCCTGTCGCTGCGGCCACACGACCGCTCCGCTCGAGATCGGCTGGACGTGGCTCCACCCCTCCGCCTGGGGCACGGGGGCGAACGTCGAGGCGAAGCTCCTTCAGCTCGAGCACGCGTTCGAGGCGCTCGGCTGCCGCCGGGTCGAGTTCAAGACGGACGCCCTGAACGAGCGGTCGCGAGGGGCACTCGAGGCGCTCGGCGCCTCCTTCGAGGGCGTCCACCGCCAGCACATGCTGGTGCGGGAGGGCGAGAACCGGGACAGCGCCTGGTACTCGATCCTCGACGACGAGTGGCCCGGCGTGCGGGCGAGCCTGGAGCGGCGGCTCGCCGACGCCCTCGGTCCGGGGTAAGCTCTTCCTGCCCGGTATCCGGCAACGGAACTGGAGCGACCCATGATCGAGAGCATCGACGTCATCGGCGCGCGCGGGCGCGTCGGCGGAGCAGTGAGCGAGCGCCTCGCGGAGCGCGGCGCGCGGCTCGACGCGTCCGAGCCCGACCTCGTGCTTCTGTGCGTGCCGGATCGCACGATCCCGGAGGTCGCCGAGACGGTCGCGGTCGGCCCGTGGGTGGCGCATGTCAGCGGCGCAACCGGGCTCGCCGCGCTCTCGCCCCATGAGCGGCGCTTCTCGCTCCACCCGCTCCAGACCTTCACGAAGTCACGCGGCGGCGAGCAGCTGGACGGAGCCTGGGCGGCCGTCACCGCCGAGACCGAGGATGCGCTCGCGGTGGGGTTCGAGCTCGCGGAGACCCTCGGTCTCCGAGCCTTCGAGCTTCCCGATGCGGCACGCGCGGCGTATCACGCCGGAGCCGCGATCGCGTCCAACTACATCGTCACACTGCGCGCCGCGGCCGGCCGGCTGCTCGAAGCGGTCGGGGCACCGCCCGAAGCGCTCGACCCGCTCATGCGCCGGGTCATCGAGAACGACTTCGAGCTGACAGGCCCTATCGACCGTGGCGACTGGGAGACGGTGGAGAGGCACCTCGAGGCGATCCGAGAGCACGCGCCGGAGCTCGAGCAGCTCTACCTCGTCCTCGCAGAAGCCACGGCCGCGGTCGCCGGCCGCGAGCTTCCGGGTGTCGGGTTGACCCAGGGCGTCGGAGGAGCGCGGTGAAGGTCGCGCAGACGATTGCGGGCGTGCGAGAGGAGCTCGCGGGCCGGCGCGACGCGACGATCGGGCTCGTGCCCACGATGGGCGCACTCCACGCCGGGCACGCCGCGCTGCTCGAGGCCGCTCGGGCGGAGTGCGACACGGTGGTCATGAGCCTCTTCGTGAACCCGGCGCAGTTCACCGAGCCGTCCGACCTCACGGGCTACCCGCACGACGAGGAGCACGACCTCGAGCGGGCACGCGCTGCCGGCGTCGACGTCATCTTCGCGCCGACGACCGACGCGATGTACCCGCCCGGGTTCCAGACCTGGGTCGACGTGACGGAGCTCGGCGCGATCCTCGAGGGCGTCCACCGTCCCGGCCACTTCCGGGGTGTCGCGACCGTCGTCCTGAAGCTCTTCACGATCATCCGGCCGACGCATGCGTACTTCGGGCAGAAGGACGCGCAGCAGGTCGAGGTCGTCCGGCGTCTCATCCGGGATCTCGCGCTCGAGGTCGAGCTGCGCGTCGTGCCCACCGTCCGCGACGCGGACGGGCTGGCGCTCTCGTCCCGCAACACCCGGCTCACGGCGACCGAGCGCGAGCGAGCCCTCGCCCTCCCCCGAGCGCTCGCCACGCGCGATCCCGAGAAGGCGCGAGCGCTCCTCGCTGCGTCGAACGGGCTCGTCGTCGACTACGTCGAGCTCGCCGAATTCGACCCACCCGTCCTCGCCGGCGCAGTGCGCGTCGGCTCGAACCGCCTCATCGACAACGTGGTCGTCGAAGGAGAGAGCGCATGAGCATCCGCCCGCAGGAGCCCGTGCCCGGCACACCCGGGCCGGGAAAGCTGCCGCTGACCGAGCTCGCCGAGATGAAGGCGCGCCGGCAGCCGATCGTCATGGTCACCGCCTACGACGCACCGGGTGGCCGCCTGGCCGACCAGGCAGGCGCCGACCTCGTCCTCGTCGGCGACTCGGCGGCGATGACGGTGCTCGGCCACGACTCGACCGTGCCCGCGACGATGGACGAGATGCTCGTCCTCACGCGGGCGGTCACGCGCGGCGCGCGGCGCCCGCTCGTCGTGGCGGACATGCCGTTCGGCTCGTTCCAGGTGTCGGACGAGGACGCGGTCGGAAACGCAGTCCGGTTCGTGAAGGAGGCCGGCGCGGACGCGGTCAAGCTCGAGGGCGCCGGGACGATGCTCTCGCGCGTCCGCTCGATCGTCGGAGCCGGCATCCCGGTCATGGGGCACATCGGGCTCACGCCGCAGTCGGCGACGATGCTCGGCGGCTACAAGGCGCAGGGTCGGAGCGCCGAGAAGGCGCTCGCGCTGCTCACGGACGCCCGGGCGCTCGAGGCGGCGGGCTGCTTCTCGCTCGTGCTCGAAGCGGTGCCCGCCCCCGTCGCCGCCCGGATCAGCGCAGAGCTCACGATCCCGACGATCGGCATCGGCGCAGGGATCGAGTGCGACGGGCAGGTGCTCGTCTGGCACGACCTGCTCGGTCTCTACGAGGGCCGCACGGCGCGGTTCGTGAAGCGCTACGCGGACGTCGGCGAGGTGATCCGCACGGCGCTTGCGACCTTCGCGGAGGACGTGCGCGAGCGGCGCTTCCCGGAGGAGCAGCACACGTACGCGATGGTCCCCGAGGAGCTCGAGATCTTCCAGCAGGGCAGCCGCCCGAGAGAGGACGCGGAGAGCTGGCTGTAAGCGCCTAGATCAGCGCGAAGACGCCGACGATCGCGGCGAGCAGCGCAGCTCCGGCGCCGACGACGGCCGCCGAGCGCAGCCAGTCCCAGCCGTGCACGACACGGACGCCGACGAGAAGCAGCCCGAGCGACCACGCGACGAACGCGAGCTGGATCGCCAGCAGCACGGTCTCGCCGGTCCCCTCGTCCGCGCCGCCGTCGTGAAACGTGTCGCTTCCGTAGAGCGCGAGGCGGAGCGGCAGGAGCACGAGGAACGAGACGGCGAGCGGCACGAGCGCGAAGCCGACGAGCTGCCGCTCGCGCCGGAACGTCCCGAGGCTGCCGAGCAGCCGCGCTCCGAAGAAGATCGCGAAGCCGAGCATGAAGTACCCGACGACGCCGTAGATCCCCCCGGCGATGAACGTCCAGATGGCGACGAGGAGTGCGTCGTAGTCGTTGTCGTCGAGCAGCTGTCCCGCCGTCGGCGTCGCGAGCACGGTCGCGGCCCCGGCGAGGAGGACGATCGCGAGAATGGGCTCCGAGCGCGCGGCGACGTCGTCGGGATCCTCCTCCCGCAGCGCGTGGAACACCGGCCGCGGGCTCAGGAGCACCGCCGGTACCCGCAACCACCAGGCGCGATCCGGTGAGAGCTCGTCGGTCTTGGTCGATTCGAGCAGCACGACCCGAGAGTAGACGCAACTAGAGTCCAGAGCGTGACGGGTCCCGACCTCGCGCTGACCGAGACGGCGCGCGCCTCCATGCCATTCGCGGAGACGCTCGGGCTCGAGCTCATCTCCGCAACGCCCGACGAGGTTCGGGCGCGGCTGCACTGGGACGAGCGCCTCTGCACTGCCGGCGGAGCCCTCCACGGTGGCGCGCTCATGTCGCTCGCCGACTCGGCAGGCGCCTACTGCGCGTTCCTCAACCTGCCCGACGGCGCGACGGCCACCGCCACGATCGAGTCGAAGACGAACTTCTTCCGAGGCGTGCGCGAAGGCCATGTCGACGCGACGTCGCGCGTCCTCCACAGCGGCCGGACGACGATCGTCCTCGAGACCGACCTGCACGACGCGGCCGGCAAGCACGTCGCCCGTGTCACCCAGACGCAGGCCGTTCTGAGCTAGGCCACGTCGACGAGCGTGAGCGCGCTCCCCGCCGGGAGCGTCGGCGCCCAGAGGTAGCTCGAGACGCCGATCCCCGCGAGCGGCTCCCCGAAGTAGAAGCCCTGCGCCTGCGTGCAGCCGAGTGCCGCTACGGCCTGACACTGCGCGGCGGACTCGATGCCCTCGGCAACCACGTCGAGTCCGAGCGAGGTCGCGAGACGCACGATCGCCTCGACGAAGACCGCGTCCAGCTCTCCGTCCGGGAGGCCGACGATGAACGGCCGCGCGATCTTGAGGCTGTCCAGTGGGAACTCGCGCAGGTACGCGAGCGACGAGTGACCGGTCCCGAAGTCGTCGAGCCCGAGCGCAACGCCGAGCTCGCGGAGCTCGCGCATCGTCTGGAGCGCGACCTCCGGGTTGCGCATGACACCGCTTTCCGTGATCTCGAACGTCAGGCGATCCGGCACGAGCCCCGTGTCCGCCAGCACCGCAGCGACCTCGGTCGCGAGGCTCGGGTTCTGGAGCTCGCTCGGTGCGAGGTTCACGTTCACGGTCAGGTGCGGGTGGTCGGGGTAGGCGAGCTCCCACGAGCGCGCCTGGCGACATGCCTCCCGGAGCACGGCTCGGCCGATCTCGACCATGTACCCGAGCTCGTCCGCGAGCGGGATGAACGACCCCGGCCCCACCACGCCGTGGCCCGGCCGGTTCCAGCGCGCAAGCGCCTCGAACGCGACGAGCGTCCGCGTCTCGAGGTCCACGATGGGCTGGTAGTGGACGCCGAACTCACCGTGCTCGACTGCGCGCTCGATCGCAAACGCGAGCTCCTGCCGCTCTCGCACGCGCGTGTGCATCTCCGGCTCGTAGGTCACGAACCCACGCTTGCCGGCGCGCTTCGCGTCGTACATCGCGACGTCCGCGTTCCGCAGCAGCTCTTCCGCCACGGCGACGTCCTCACCACTCAGTGCGACACCGACGCTCGCGTGGATCGAGATGTCCCGCTTGTCGATGACGAACGGCTGCTCGATCGAGGTGACGAGCCGCTCGGCGATCTGCTCGGCCTCGGCCTTCGACGCGTGCCGGAGGAGCACGGCGAACTCGTCGCCGCCGAGGCGGGCCGGCAGGTCGACGGGACGGATGCAGGACTCGACGCGGCGGGCGACGGCGATCAGCAGCTGGTCGCCGACGTGGTGGCCCAGGCTGTCGTTGATCGTCTTGAAGTCGTCGAGGTCGAGGAAGAGGACGGCGGTCCCTGCGTCGGCCACGTCCGCGAGCGAGCGACCGACGCGCTCGGCGAAGAGCATGCGGTTCGGAAGGCCCGTGAGAGCGTCGTGGAACGCCTGGTGGCGAAGCTGGTCCTTGAGCTCGGTCAGCTCGGTCACCGACTCCTCCAGCCGGTCGTTCTCGATGAGGACGCCGGCGTGGCCGGCGTAGGTCTCGAGGAGGCGGACGTGCTCGAGGCGGAACCGGTCGGCGTTCGCCCGGTCTCCGACGAGGAGGACTCCGCGGGTCTCCGACTCCACCCGGAGCGGGGTGAGCACGAGCTCGCGCAGCCCCAGCTCGCGGAGCAGATGCTCGAACGGCGCCTCGACCGCCCGCGCCTCGGACAGGAGGACCGAGCGCCCGCCGTCGGCAACCGCCCGAACGGCACGCTGCTCCACGGCCGAGAGCTTCGTGGGCGCGAGCGGGGCGTGCTGGGCGGGCGTCGTCGAGGCGACGAGCGTCGGCGAGCCGTTCCGCGGGAAGAGCACGAGGCGGGCGACATCCGCCCGCACCAGGCGTCTCGTCGTGCCGAGCAGCTCGGCAACGCCGTCATCGAGCCCGGTCGTCCGCTGGGCGTTCCGCATCGACTCGTAGAGGGTCTGCAGGTGCTTCAGCCGGAGCCGCTCCGACGCATACGCACGGAGGATCACGGCACAGGCCGCGAACGGGACGATCAGCAGGATCGTGGCGACGTCGTAGTTGCGCGCCAGAGCGACTGCTGCGAGGGCGATGCTCGAGCTCGCAAGCGCTGCCCCGGCCGTGATCGCAGCGGTGACGAGGACCGGCTCGTCCTGCTGGTCGCGCGGGCGGCTGACGTATCCGACCACGAGACTCGTCGCTGCCGCGACGGACGCCGCGGCGATCGCCGCCACCCAGCCGAGCGGGCCCGTATGGTCGGAATCGCGCAGTATCGCGTGGAAGACGACGATCGCGAGGCTCGTCCCCAGCCCGAGCGTCGCGATCCGGAGGGCGAGCTCGCCCAGACGGAGACGGCCGCCGAAACTGACGCCGGCGACGGCAACGCTCGCGCCCGCAAGCTGCGCGAGGACGAGCTCCGTCGGCGAGAGCAGGAAGAGCCCGAGCACGAGCCCGGCCTCGTGGGGGGAAAGGGCGATGAGCTCCGAGCGGTCGCGAGCGTCGGCGACGTACAGCTCAGCGACGACGAAGACGAGGAAGAGCACCCAGAGCTCGGCCATCGCCGGATCGAGAGCACCCGACAGCCCACGAACCCCGAGGAAGTACACGGCTCCTGCAGCGGCGGCGATCGCTGCGGCGACGATGCCCGGCCGCATGAGCACACCGGCTAGACGGCCCGCCCGCGCGGACGACGACGCTCGAACCGTTTGCCCTCCGACGACTGACGCCACGTGTGACTTCCTCCCGCCTTCCCGCAGGCCGCAGAACTCCCGTCGAACGGTCGCAGGAAGGGCTGTTCGGCTCCATCACCCCTCCGGGGCACGGACCGCCTCGTTCGAGTGATGCCGGGGAGCTAGGCCGCTGCGGCTGCGGGCTCGGCGAGGATGCCGCGCAGGAACTCGCCCGTGGACGAGCCCTCGACCTCGGCGACGTCCTCGGGCGTGCCGACGGCGATCACCTCGCCGCCCTCCTCGCCGCCCTCGGGCCCGAGGTCCACGATCCAGTCCGCCTGCTTGATGACGTCGAGGTTGTGCTCGATGACGATCACGGTGTTCCCCGCGTCGACGAGCCGCTGTAGCACCTCGAGGAGCTTCTCGATGTCGGCGAAGTGGAGCCCGGTCGTCGGCTCGTCGAGGATGTAGAGCGTCTTACCGGTGGCGACCTTCGAGAGCTCGGCCGCGAGCTTCACGCGCTGCGCCTCGCCGCCGGAGAGCGTCGTCGCCGGCTGCCCGAGCTTGATGTAGTCGAGGCCGACGTCGTGGAGCGTCTGGAGGCGACGCCGGATCTTCGGGATCTTCGCGAAGAAGTCGAGTGCTTCCTCGACGGACATCTCGAGCACGTCGGCGATCGACTTCCCCTTGAAGCGCACCTCCAGCGTCTCGCGGTTGTAGCGCCGGCCGTGGCAGGTCTCGCACGGGACGTAGACGTCCGGGAGGAAGTGCATCTCGATCTTGATCTGCCCGTCGCCCTTGCACGTCTCGCAGCGGCCCCCGCGCACGTTGAACGAGAAGCGGCCCGGCTTGTAGCCGCGCACCTTCGACTCGGGAGTCAGCGAGTAGAGCTCGCGGACGTGCGTGAAGAGGTCGGTGTACGTCGCCGGGTTCGAGCGCGGCGTGCGGCCGATCGGGGTCTGGTCGATGTCGATGACCTTGTCGAAGACCTCGATGCCCTCGACCGACTCGTGGTCGCCCGGCTTCATGCGCATCCGGTTGAGCCGGTTCGCGAGCGCCTTGTAGACGATCTCGTTGACGAGCGTCGACTTGCCGGAGCCCGAGACGCCGGTCACCGCGGTCAGTCGCCCGACCGGGAACTCGACGTCGATGTCCTTCAGGTTGTGCATGGACGCCCCACGCACCGCGAACCAGCCCCGTCCGTCGTCGCCGCGCCTCGGCGGCACCGCGATCGTGCGCTCGCCGGAGAGGAACTTGCCCGTGACCGAGCCCGGGCTCCGCTCGATCGCGTCTGCCGGCCCCTCGGCCACGACCTCGCCGCCGTGCTCGCCTGCGCCGAGCCCCATGTCCACGATCCAGTCCGCGGAGCGCATCATCTGCTCGTCGTGCTCGACCACGAGCACGGTGTTGCCGAGGTCGCGCAGTCTCTCGAGCGTCGCGATGAGCTTCCCGTTGTCGCGCTGGTGAAGCCCGATCGAGGGCTCGTCGAGGATGTAGAGGACTCCGACGAGCTGCGATCCGATCTGCGTCGCGAGCCTGAGGCGCTGAGCCTCTCCGCCCGACAGAGTCTTCGCGGCCCTGTCGAGCTGGAGGTAGCCCACGCCGACGTTGTCGAGGAACGTGAGCCGCTCCCGGATCTCCTTGAGGATCCGCCGCCCGATGAGCTCCTCCGTCTTCGTCAGCTCGAGCTCGTCGACGAACCGGAGCGCAGCCGTCACCGACATCTGTGCGAACTCGTGGATCGACTTCTCGCCCACGGTCACGGCGAGCACCTCGGGCTTCAGCCTCGCGCCGCCGCACTCGGGGCACGGGCGGAAGCTCATGTACTCCTCGATCCGCTCGCGCTGCTGCGACGAGTCGGTCTCCTTGTACCGCCGCTGGAGGTTCGTCACGAGCCCCTCGAACGCCATCGTGTACTGGCGCTTCCGGCCCATGCGGTTCCGGTACGTCACGAAGAGGCGATCGCCGCCGGTGCCGTACAGGAACTTGTCCTGGTCCTCGCGCGAGACGTCGCGCCACGGCGTGTCGAGGTCGATCTCGTAGCGCTCGCCGATCGCCTGGATGACGCTGTCGTAGAAGCTCTGGCTGCCGATCGTCCAGGGCACGAGCGCGCCCTCGTTGATCGAGAGCGACGTGTCGGGCACGAGCATGTCCGGATCGATCTCGAGCTGCGACCCGAGGCCGGTGCAGCGCGGACAGGCGCCGTGCGGCGAGTTGAAGGAGAAGATGCGCGGCTCGAGCTCCGGCAGGGACACGCCGTGCTCGGGGCAGGCGAAGTTCTCCGAGAACGTCATCGATTCACCATCGACGACGTCGATCGTGACGAGGCCTTCCGCGAGCGAGGTGGCGGTCTCGATCGACTGCGCCAGTCGCTGCCGGAGGTCGGCCTTCATCACGAGCCGGTCGACGACGACCTCGATCGTGTGCTTGTACTTCTTGTCGAGCTCGATCGGCTCCTCGAGCAGCCGCTGCTCGCCGTCGACCTTCACGCGCGTGAAGCCGTCGCGGCGCAGCTCCTCGAGCACGTCCTTGTACTCGCCCTTGCGGTCGCGCACGACCGGGGCGTTCACCGTGAACTTCGTGCCCTCGGGGAGCCGCAGGACCTGCTCGACGATCTGGTCGAGGGACTGGCCGGCGATCGGCCGTCCGCAGATCGGGCAGTGCGGGCGCCCGACCCGCGCGTACAGCAGCCGGAGGTAGTCGTAGATCTCCGTGACGGTGCCCACGGTCGAGCGCGGGTTCCGCGAGGTCGTCTTCTGGTCGATCGAGATCGCGGGCGAGAGCCCGTCGATCGAGTCCACGTCCGGCTTCTCCATCATCTGCAGGAACTGGCGCGCGTACGCGGAGAGCGACTCGACGTAGCGGCGCTGGCCCTCCGCGTAGATCGTGTCGAAGGCGAGCGAAGACTTGCCCGAGCCCGAGAGCCCGGTGATACAGACGAGCGCGTACCGCGGTAGCGAGACCGTGACGTTCTTCAGGTTGTGCTCGCGAGCACCGTGGACTATGAGCTGATCGGCGCTCATGAGTCGTGAAGTGTATCCGGTCGAACAGACGTTCGCCTCGACCCCATTCGACGGCCGGTGCTTGCGCCGGATCAGGCCTTGCGCCGTAGGCGCGGAGTCAAGCCTTGCGCCGTAGGCGCAGAGTCAAGCCTTGCGCCGTAGGCGCAGAGTCAAGCTTTGCGCCAGCGGCCGAAGATCAGGCCGCCGACCGTGAACCCGAGCCCGAACGTCCCGAGAGCGAAGGCGCCGACCGCGATGAACTTGCGCCAGAGCGAGAGCCTGCGCCAGCGGCCGATGGCCTCCTGTTCCTCCGCGGAGAGCGGCTCGCCGCGGCGCTGCTTGCGCACGGCACCTCCCGCACGGAGCCCGAGATAGACGTCGTCGAAGAGCTCAGGCGACTCGTTCGCCACGCAATGAGTGTATAGAGCGTCCCGGCGGTAACCGGCTGGAATTCGCCAGATCCCCGCCAGAAAGCCCCTTCGGATTAGAGTTCGCGCCCGATGGAGCAGCTCGCCGAGCTGAAGGAGCGCCTCACGGAGATCGCGGACGTCCAGCGCGCGCAGGGCGTCCTCGAGTGGGACATGGAGGTGTGGATGCCTCCGGGCGGGCAGAAGTCGCGGGCGACGCAGCTCGCCACGCTCGAGACCATCGCGCACAGCCGGCAGACGGACGATCGCCTCGGCGAGCTGCTCGACGACCTCGAGCCGTACCGCGCGTCGCTCGCGCCGGAGTCGAACGACGCCTGCCTGCTGCGGGCGGCCCGGCGCGACTTCGACAAGCTCAGGCGCGTTCCCGCAGAGCTCGCGGGCGAGCTCGCGCAGGTGCAGGCGGAGGCGCACCAGGCGTGGGTGAACGCGCGCGAGGCCAGCGACTTCGCGCTGTTCCAGCCGTGGCTCGAGCGTGTGCTCGAGCTGCGCCGCCGCTGGATCGAATGCTTCGCGCCCTACGACGACCCGTACGACGTCGTGCTCGACGACTTCGAGGAAGGCATGCGCACCGACGAGGTTCGCGCGCTGTTCGCGACGCTCGCGCCGGAGATCTCCGCGCTCGTCGCGGAGCACGCGAGCGACGAGGAGGACGAGTTCCTGCACGGGCCGTTCCCGATCGACGCGCAGGACGCGCTCTCGCGCGAGCTCATCGAGGCGTTCGGCGCCGACTGGAACGAATTCCGCCTCGACCTCGCAGTGCACCCGTTCGAGATCACGTTCGGGGTCGGCGACGTCAGGCTCACGACGCGCTACGCGGAGAACGACCTCACGTCGCTCTTCACGGCGATGCACGAGTGCGGGCACGGGCTCTACGAGTGGGGCGTCAGCCCGGAGCTCGACCGGACGCCGAACGCGAGCGGTGCCTCAGCCGCCTTGCACGAGTCGCAGAGCCGTCTCTGGGAGAACGTCGTCGGGCGCTCCCTGCCCTTCTGGCGCTGGTTCTATCCCCGCGTGCAGAGCACGTTCCCGGACGCGCTGGGAGACGTACCGCTCGACGACTTCCACCGCTCGATCAACCGTGTGCGCCGCGGGTACATCCGCGTGGACGCCGACGAGGTCAGCTACGGCCTCCACGTCATCCTGCGCTTCGAGCTCGAGCAGGAGCTCATCGCCGACCGGCTCGAGGTGAAGGACCTGCCCGAGGCCTGGAACACGCGCTTCGAGGAGCTCGTCGGGCTCGAGGTGCCGAACGACCGCCTCGGTGTCCTCCAGGACTCGCACTGGTCGACGGGCCTTTTCGGCTACTTCCCGACGTACCTCATCGGCACCGTGCTCTCCGTCCAGATCTGGGAACGGGCCCGCGCGGCGATCCCGGACGTCGAGGAGCAGTTCGAGCGAGGCGAGTTCGGGCAGCTCCACGAATGGCTGCGCACGAACCTGTACGCCCACGGCAGCAAGTTCACGCCGGCGGAGACGATCGAGCGCGTCGCCGGCGGGCCGATCGACCCGCACCCGTACCTGCGCTACCTGAGCGACAAGCTCGGGCTGCCCGCCGCCGCCTAGACGGCGACTGCGAGACCCTCGGACTGCTCGCGTCCGAGCACCCGCTCGAGCGCGTCGACGCAGCGCGCGTCGAACTCGGTCCCCGCCGAGGTCCGCAGAAGGTTCATCGCGCGCTCGTGCGACCAGGCCTCGCGGTAGACGCGGGCCGAGCGCAGCGCGTCGTACACGTCGCACACGGCGAGGATCCGGGTGTCCAGGTCGATCTCCGCATCGGCGAGACCCTGCGGATACCCGCTTCCGTCCAGCCGTTCGTGGTGGCCCCGGACGAGGCAGAGCACGGTTTCGCCGAACCCGCCGAGCTCCTTCAGGAGCTTGCGGCCGGCCTCGGCGTGCTGCCGGACGACGGCGTACTCGTCGTCGGTCAACCGGCCCGGCTTCTTCAGGAGCTCGTCGGGGCAGCGGAGCTTTCCGATGTCGTGCAGGAGCCCGCCCACGGCCAGGCTCCGGAGCCTCGGCGGCGGGAGGCCGAGCTCCTCGCCGACCTGAACGGCTCGGAGCGCGACCCTGCGGGTGTGCTCCTCCGTGTACTCGTCCTTCAGCGCGAGGTCGACGAGCAGCGAGCGCACCTGGGAGCCGAGGAACACCTCCTCGGCCGCGACGAGGTCTGCGCCACGGAGGTCGCCAACGAGCGGTCGAGACGGCACCGTCCGCATGAGGTCGGCGGCGACCGGGATACCGACGAGCGCGATCCCGGCGATCTCGAAGCCGTGGCCAAGCCACCAGCCGAGCTCCATGTAGCTGAGCAGCAGCGCCGCGACGAGCGAGCTCGCGAGCCAGACGAGGCCGACGACGACCGTGAGGTCTGCGAGCCGGTGCGTCAGCAGGTACGTGCGCAACGCGCGGACGAAGAGCAGCCCGTAGAAGGCAAGACCGACGACGAGGAGCGCCCAGGCGAGCGGGCTTCCCGCCTCGGGGACGTCGGGGACCAGGCCCGGCTCGAGCACTGCCGCGGCGCCCAGCGCGGCGATGAGGACGACCGCGAGCCCGAGCAGAACGAGGGTCGGCTTCACCGCCTCGGGGCGTCGGAACACGGGCAGCACGCTGAGGGCGAGGATCGCTCCGCCCACCGGAAGCGTGGCGCCACCGGTGAACGCGACGACGCCGTTCATCTCGACGAGGACACCTGGCGTCGTGAGGCCGTGCAGGACGAGCAGCGCGGCCATGACGCAGAACGCGCTCCCGACGAGCACCGCCCGTCCGTCGCGGCGGCGCGCCCCGACCACCGTCAGCGCCGCGGCGGAGACGGTCGCGACCAGAGCACCGAGGGCGACGCCCCAGAAGTGCGCGTCGCCGCCGAACGCCACCTTGTCGCGCCCGACGAAATGGAGGAGCGCGGGCGGCACGCACGCCATGAAGGCCGCCAGCGCCAGCATCGGGACGAGACGGTCTCGCATCTGGGGTGCGTATCGGCACGAGCCGCCTGCGCTTGAACACCCGTGTGCGACGCGAGCGAGCTGCGAAGCGCAACACTGGGTCACGCGATGAGCGAGCACGTCGACACGATCGTGATCGGCGCGGGCCAGGCGGGGCTGGCCACGAGCTACCACCTCTCGCAAGCGGGCCGCGAGCACGTCGTCCTCGAGCGAGGGGACGTCGCGGACACGTGGCGAACGAAGCGCTGGGACGGCTTCTACCTGAACACGCCGAAGTGGTCCCAACAGCTCCCGGGCGGCGAGTACGACGGGCCTGCGCCGGACGCCTTCTCCTCGCTCGACGAGACGATCTCGTACTTCGACGAGTACGCGGCCACGATCGAGGCGCCGGTGCGCAGCGGTGTGAACGTGACGAGGCTTCGCCACGCGGGCGACGTCCTCGAGGTGCAAGCGGAGGACGAGCTCTGGCTCGCGAGGAACGTCGTGGTCGCGACGGGCGCGTACCAGGAGCCGACGCCGAGGCGGGTAGCGCAGACGGTCCCGGAGGACGTGCTCCAGCTGCACACCGTCGACTACAAGCGTCCGTCACAGCTCCCGGAGGGAGCCGCCCTGATCGTCGGCGGCGGCCAGTCGGGCTGCCAGATCGCGGACGAGCTCATGGAGGCGGGACGCCGGATCTACATGTCGGTCGGGCGCTGCCCCTGGATCCCGAGGCGGTACCGGGGACACGAGATCGTCAGGTGGCTGGTCGACACCGGCTTCACGGAGCAGACGGTGGACACGCTCCCCTCTCCGGAAGCCCGGCTCGCCTGCAACCCGCCGGTCTCGGGGAACGACGGCGGACACGACTGCAATCCGCTCTGGCTCGAGGAGCGGGGCGCGATCTTGCTCGGACGCCTGCAGGAGGTCCGCGGGCACACGGCAGTGCTCGCACAGGATCTCGGCGAGAGCCTGGCGTTCGGCGCGTCGAGACTCGCCGAGCTCAGCGCGCTCATCGACGGCCATATCGCGGGCGAGAGCCTCGACGTCCCGGATGCGGAGCCGGTCCCCGAGCTTCCAGTCCGAACGAACGTTCCCGGAGAGCTAGACCTCCGGAACGCGGGCGTGTCCACGATCCTGTGGTCGAACGGCTATCGACCGGACCTCCACTGGATCGAGGGGCTCGGTGTCGACGAGCAGGGCTGGCCGCGACAGCGGCGCGGGGCGTCCGACATCCCCGGCCTCTACTTCGTCGGGCTCCACTGGCTGCACAAGCGGAAGTCGTCGCTGCTCTTCGGCGTCGGCGAGGACGCCGAGCACGTCGTCTCGCACATCGTCCGCGGGACGTAGGCGCTACGCCGCCGAACCGAAGCGCACGGCGGCCCGCGCCCTCGCCTTCGCCGCCTCGTGCTCACGGTCGCGTGGAGGCGCAGCCGTGACGAGGGCGGCGAGAAGCCGCTGGGTCGCGCTCGCGACCTCGTCGACCGCGCGCGCGAAGGCCTGCTCGTTCGCCTTCGACGGCTTCGACGAGCCGCTCACCTTGCGGACGTACTGGAGCGCCGCCGCCTGCACTTCACCCTCGCTCGCGGGCGGCTCGAAGTTGTGGAGCGTTCTGATGTTTCGGCACATGCCCCAACCGTAGCTACCCGAAGCGGTGGTGCCGGCGAAGCAACTCGAGCACGTCGTCGTGCGGGACCCCGGGCGCGACCCGGCCTTCGCGGCCGACGACGTCCGGTGCCGCCCAGAGCGCGTTGAGGACCGCCTCTTCGGTCGCCTCGACGGTTGCGGCGAACAGCTCGTTGAGCAAGCGCGGCGACGCGACCGCTCGCGTCCCTCCCGCCTCCCGATCGATGCGGCCCCCGGTGGAGAGCGCGAGGAAGATCTCCCCGCTCCCGTCGTACGCGACCGAGCCCGTCCGCGCGAGCCCGAGCCCGCAACGACGCGCGACCCGCGCCAGCTCGTGCGGCCCGAGCTCCGCGTCGGTCACGACGACCGCGATGCAGCTGCCGTCGCCGCTCTGGCGGGCCCCCTTGCCGTCGAGCAGCACGCCGACCGGCACTCCGTCGACGACGAGGTCGCGCCGGACGCCGAAGTTCGCGAGCACGAGCACGCCGACTGTCCCGCCGGTGAGCGGGAGCACGCGGCTCGCCGTGCCGATCCCGGCCTTGTAGCCGAATGCGACCATGCCCGTTCCCGCGCCGACGGCGCCCTCGGTGGGCAGCTCGCCGCTCGCAGAGGCGAGCGCAGACTCGACGTCGTCCAGGTCGACCTGCACGACGCGCGCTTCGGAGAGCCAGCCGTCGTCGCACTCGCCGACGACCGGGATGACGAAGTTCTCGACGCCCACCAGGGGATCTGCAGCGATCGCGGCGCGGACGGCGCCGTCGTAGACGCGGCCGACGGACATCGTCGCGGTGAGGTAGACCGGCGTCTCGACCACCCCCCACTCCCGGATCGCGATCGAGCTCGTCAGCTCGCCGGCGCCGTTCAGCACGTCGGTCCCGGCGGCCACGGGACGCGACACGAGCGTCGCGGGATCGGCGGGGACGATCGCAGTGACGCCGCTCCGCCCTACTCCACGGCCCTCCGGCGGGTCGGGCTCGTCCCGCCACACGGTCGCGTGACCCACGCGGACGCCCTCGACGTCCGTGATCGCGTTCAGCGGGCCGGTCGCGTACCTCCCGATCCGGAGCCCGAGATCGCGCAGACGCGGTCCCCTGGGCGCCGGAGCGGTCACGCGGCGAGCCTACAAGGGGTTATCGTCGCGCGCGTGCCGCTCGAGCTTCCCGTCGTGTGGAGCGACGACTGCCTGCTCCACGAGCCGGGCGGAGAGATCTGGATCGGGCTGCCCGACCCCGGCAACGAAGGCCCGGAGCGTGCGCTCGCCATCCGCGAGGCGCTCGTCGGAGCCGGTACGAACGTCGTCGAGGCGGAGCCGCACGACGACTCGGCGCTCCTCGCCGTCCACGACGAGGAGCTCGTCTCGTACCTCCGCGACGCGTGGAGCCTCTGGCAGGCGGCCGGCTATCAGGAGGATCCGGGGCAGGATCGAGTCGTCCCGTACATCTTCCCGCACCCCGGGCTCCTCGCCGGGCGAGACGCCGCGGTGCCGACCGCCATGTCGGCGCGGGCCGGCCTGCACGCGTTCGACACGATGACGCCGATCGGCGCCGGGACGTGGGCCGCCGCGCGGGCGGCCGTGGACGTGGCGCTGACCGCGGCCGACCTCGTCGCCGACGGCGCGCGGATCGCGTACGCGTGCACGCGCCCGCCGGGGCACCACGTAACGCGTTCGGCATTCGGCGGCAGCTGCTACCTGAACAACTCCGCCGTCGCGGCGCAGCGCCTCCGCGACCTGGGCTTCGGGACGATCGCGATCGTGGACGTCGACGCGCACCAGGGCAACGGCGCGCAGGCGATCTTCCGGGATCGCGACGACGTGCTCACCTGCTCGACCCACATCGACCCGAGGGCGGGCTGGTTCCCGCACTTCCTCGGCTTCGAGGACGAGACGACCGAGACGAACCTGAACGTCCCGCTCGAGCCGGGCGCGGGCGATGACGACTGGGTCGCCGCGGTCTCCGTTCTCACCGCGTGGGCGGGGCGCGCCGACGCCGTCGTCGTCGCGCTCGGCGTCGACGCTGCCACGAACGACCCGACGAGCCCACTCCGTGTGAGCGCAGACGGCTTCCGCGCGGGCGGCCGGGCGCTCGGTGCGCTGTCCGTACCGACGGTTGTCGTGCAGGAGGGGGGTTACGATCTCGGCCCGCTCGGGAGCCTCGTGCTGGCGGCGCTCGAGGGAATCGAGGAAGGGAGCTCCAGCTAGTGCCCGAGCCGCTCGACGTCTGGATCGGCAAGGAGGAGTACGGCGGCGTGCCGACGCCGACGAAGCGCGAGCCCGGGCCGCCGCCGCACTGGCGCCTGGAGGCGATCGCGGCGACCGAGCGGCCGCGAAGCCTCGCCCTCGCCGCGGACCAGAGGACGCTCGTCTACATCCAGGACCGCGACACCTCCGACCTCTGGGTGCTCGACGTCGACCGGCCTCACGTGCCGCTCCGGCTCACGACCGGGCGCGACCCGATGCCGTTCTGGGAAGACACCACGCCCGCGGTCTCGCCGGACGGGCAGCGCGTGGCGTACACGGATCACGGGGCGGTCTGGCTCGTCCAGGTCGAAGGCGGCCCGCCGCGGCGATTGCTCGAGGCGGGAAGCCCAGTCTGGCTCGACGACGACACGCTCGTCGTGTCACTCGAGCGCGAAAACGCCTCGCGGCTCGCGATCGTGGACGTCGACGAGCCGTGGCCGCGCCGCCTCGTCGGCGAGCACCGCGGCCTCGATCCGCTCGGCGAGGAGAGCCAGGCTGCCGTATCCCCCGATCGGTCGTCCGTCGCCTACACGTTCCAGCCGCGCGCCGACCTGAACCGCAGCGAGATCCGGGTCGTGTCTCTCGAGACCGGCGAGGCGCGCGCTCTCTCCGGAAGCCCGAGCATCCACGAGCACACGCCTCAGTGGTCGCCGGACGGAAAGGTCGTCGCGTACGCCTCCGAGAGCTCGGGCTGGTACGAGCTGCACCTCGTCGGCGCCGACGCCGCCGGCCAGCGGCAGCTGACCCACGACGACGCCGACTTCTCCGAGCAGCGCTGGCATCCCGACGGTACGGGCCTCGTCGCCGTCCGGGGGCGGCACGGCCGCTACGACCTCGTCGTCGTCGACGCCGAGACGGGCGAGGTGACCGAGCTGGCGCCGGGAGGCGCCTGGGGCGCGCCGCAGTGGACGGCCGCCGGCGGGATCGTTGCCACCTACGAGGATCAGGCGACCGCCCCCGAGCTGCGGCTCGTCACACGCGGATCGCAGCCGGAGACCATCCTCGCGCCCAGCCCGCTCGCCGTCCGCCGAGCCCCACACGTCGTTCCCGAGGAGATCTCGTACCGCTCGTTCGACGGCGTCGAGGTGCACGCGTACCTCTTCAGGCCGCCCGGCGCGACCGCCGAGCGGCCCGCTCCGGCTGTGGTCTACCCGCACGGCGGTCCCGTCTCCGCCTACGGCGACGAGTGGGACGGGCACGCGCAGTACTTCGTCGACAAGGGCTACGCGTGGATCGCTCCGAACTACCGCGGCTCGACCGGATACGGACGCGACTTCGAGCGCCTGCTCCACGGCCACATCGGCGTCGCGGACACGAAGGACTGCCTCGCAGCCGCCGACCACCTGCGCGGGCTCGACTGGGTGGACGGCAACCGGCTCGCGATCTTCGGTGCGAGCTGGGGCTCGTTCGTCTCCCTGCTCGCCGTCACCGACGACCCGGAGCACCGTTTCCGGTGCGCGGTGTGCAAGTACGGCGACTGCGACCTCTTCACGTCCTGGTCGCAGGGCGACCGTGGCGGCGTGCTCGAGGCGCTCGAGAACCTCGCGGGCGGCCCGGCGGAGTCGCGGGCCGTATACGAGGCGGGATCGGCGGTACGCCGCCTCGAGAACGTGCAGGTCCCCATCCTCGTCGCGCATGGCGAGCAGGACGAGCGCGTGCACCCGAAGCAGTCCGAGGAGCTCGCGGCCGAGCTCGCGCGCCTGGGCAAGACCTACGAGTACGTGACCTACCCGACCGAGGCGCACGGCCTGCTGCGCGCCGGGCCGCAGATCGACTTCTATCGCCGGCTGGAGCGCTTTCTCGACTGGTACCTGCTGTGACCTCATGCACAACCTTGACTGTCCGGTCAGCACGGGGCCATGATCCCCCGATCCCCGGCAGGCTGAGAGGAGAGTCCCCGTGAAACTGGCGAAGCCCCTGCTGTCCCTGCTCGCAGTCGTGCTGATGCTCGCCGCCGCCGGAGCGGCGATGGCGCAGGACGACGAGAAGGTCGTGCTCACGGTCGGAACCGACGACGTCGACACCTTCAATCCGCTCGTCGGCGTCGAGGTGCCGGACTACGAGGCGTGGAACCTGCAGTACGCGACGCTGACGGACAAGGCAGCCGCCGACTTCGCGACCGAGCCCGGCCTGGCCGATTCCTGGGAGGCGTCCAACGACGGCAAGACCTATACGTACACGCTTCGCGACGGGCTCCAGTGGTCGGACGGCGAGCCGCTGACCGCGGACGACATCGTCTTCACGGTGAACACGTCGCGCCAAGAGGGCTGGCTCAACTACACCTCGACGACGCAGAACCTCAGGGCGCGTGCGATCGACGACACCACCGTCGAGATCACGTCCTCGGTGCCCGATCCGAAGCTTCCGTCGATGGACGTGTACATCCTCCCCGAGCACGTCTGGGGCAAGCTCGACAAGACGGAGAAGACGAAGTACGAGGCGCGGGACGGCGTGGGCTCCGGAGCGTTCACCCTCACCGAGTACCAGTCCGGCCAGTTCTGGCGGATGGCCGCGAACCCCAACTACTGGAACGGCCAGCCCGCGGTCGACGAGATCGTGTTCCGTGTCTTCAACAACGCGGACGCGATGGTCGCCGCACTCAGGTCGGGTGAGATCGACGCGGCCCAGGACGTCCCCGCCGCGTCGTTCGAGAGCCTTGGGACGACCGAGGGGATCGTCGCCATCGAAGGCCAGCAGGGGAACGTGGACGAGGTCTCCGTCAACGGGGGCCGCCCCGAGAGGTACCGCGTGGACGGCATCGGCAACGGGCATCCGGCCCTGTCGGACATAGAGGTCCGGAAGGCGATCGCACATGCGATCGACGACCAGACGATCATCGACCGGGTGGACGCCGGGATCGGCGCTCCCGCGCTCACGATCAGCCCGTCTCCGAACCCCGAGTGGCTGCCGGACATCCCGGTCGAAGAGCAGTTCACCTTCGACCTCGAGCGGGCGAGGCAGATCCTCGAGGCCGCGGGATACAGGGACACGAACGGGAACGGCATCCGCGAGATGCCTCGGGGCGGCGACGACATCAACCTCGTCTTCGCGGTCCGCACGGACTCGCAGATCGCTCCGCCGATCTCGGAGTTCGTGAAGGGCTGGCTCGAGGACATCGGCCTCGGGGTAACGCTGAAGCCCATGAACGAGAGCCAGCTGACCGTCGTGATCGGGAAGGGCGACTACGACCTCTTCCACTGGAGCTGGACGCCGTTCGTCGACCCGGACCCGATGCTCTCGTACTTCACGTGCGACCAGCTCTCCTCCGATCCGGACAATCCGACCGACTACTACAACGACGCCAACTGGTGCGACCCGCGGTACGACCGCCTGTACAAGGAGCAGAACCAGGAGCTCGATCGCGCGAGGCGGGTCGAGCTCGTGCACCAGATGCTGCGGCTCATGTACGACTCGGCGACCTACAACAACCTGGCGCAGAACCCCGATCTCCAGGCGTACCGCACCGATCGCTTCGAAGGCTGGCTCCGCCAGCCGGCAGAGGTCGGGCCCGTGATCTTCTCGAACACGTCCCCGACGTACGCGAACCTGACGCCCATCGCGGGTGGCGGGAGCAGCGGCGGCCTGTCGACCGCGGCGATCGTCGCGCTCGCACTCGTAGGAGGGGCCGTGATCGTGCTCGCCGGAGTGTTCTTCATGCGCAGGCGGACAGCCGAGGAGCGCGAGTAGCGGCCGCCGCCGACGGAAGAACGCTGGCATGACCGCCCGGTTCGTCGTCCTGAAGGTACTGGGCGCCCTCGCCACGTTCGCGTTCGTACTCGTCTTCAACTTCTTCCTCTTCCGGGTCGTCGAGGGCGACCCCGTAGCCAATCTCTTTCGCGGCAAGAACCTGACCGCGGAGCAGCGCGAGGAGCTGCGGCACGAGTTCGGCCTCGACGGCTCGCAGCTCGAGCAGTTCGGACGCTACGTCGAGCAGACGCTCCAGCTCAACCTCGGTCGCTCGTACACGACGAACCAGCCCGTCGTCGACGAGATCTGGGATCGGGCGCCGGCCACGATCGCGCTGGTCGGCGTCTCGACCATCCTCTCGATGACGATCGGGCTCGCGTTCGGGATCGTCGCGGCGTGGCGGCGGGGCACGTGGAAGGACACCACCCTGACCTCGGCTTCCATCGTCACGTGGTCGCTCGCGGACTTCTGGCTCGGGATGCTGCTGCTCGGCTGGCTCTCGTTCGGCCTCGGGCTGTTCCCGACCGGCGGCATCAGCGATCCGGGGTCGGACGCGACCGGGGTCGCGAAGCTGGCCGATCAGGCATGGCACATGGCGCTCCCGTGCGCCACGCTCGCGATCGCCTACCTCGGCGAGTACGCGCTCGTCATGCGCTCCTCGCTGCTGGACACGATGCGGGAGGACTACCTGACTCTCGCTCGCGCGAAGGGCCTTCGTGACGTCCAGGTTCGGAACCGTCACGCCGTTCGCAACGCGCTGCTTCCCTCGACCACGCTGATCGCGATCAACTTCGGCTTCGTCCTCTCGGGCGCGATCGCCGTCGAGACCGTCTTCTCCTGGCCGGGCCTCGGACTTCTGACCTACGAGGCGCTGAACGCTCCCGACCTGCCGCTCCTGCAGGGGCTGTTCCTCGTCTTCAGCGCCGCCGTGATCCTGTTCAACCTCGGCGCACAGCTCCTCTATCCCTACCTCGACCCGCGGGTGCGTCACCAGTGAGCGTCGACCAGGCCGCGGCTCGTCACCCACGAGCGATCGCGTGGGAGCGCCGGAGGAGGGCGCTGGCCCGCGGCTGGGCGGACTACCGGCGCGACACGGCCGGCATGGTCGGCCTGGTCGTGCTGGGGGTCGTCGTGGCTGCCGCCCTGTGCGCTCCGCTGATCGCCGACAAGGACGCGCTGCGGGTGACCAACACCGGGGACAACCCTGCGTGGGCCTCCCCGTCCGAGTTCCCGCCGCTCGGAACGGACAACCTCGGCCGGCCGGTCTGGGACCAGCTCGTGTACGGAGCGCGGATCAGCCTGCTCGTCGGGCTCGCAGCGACGCTGATCGCGATCGTGATCGGCACGGTCGTCGGCGTCGCCGCCGGGTACCTCGGCGGCTGGATCGACGCGGTGCTGGCGCGCGTGTCCGAGTGGTTCCTCGTCATACCGTTCATCCCGCTGGCGATCGTGCTGGCGACGATCCTCGGCGCGTCGCTGCGCAACATCATCGTCGTCATCGGGATCACGTCCTGGTCGACGACTGCGCTCCTGATCCGCGCGCAGGTCCTCACGCTCAAGCAACGGCTCTACGTGGAGCGCAGCCGGGCGCTCGGCGCGTCCGGGCGTCACGTGATGGGCCGGCACATCCTGCCCGGCGTCACGCCCCTCGTTCTCGCGAACACGACGCTGACCGTCCCCATCGCGATCCTCTCCGAGACGACCCTCTCGTTCCTGGGGCTCGGCGACCCGAGCCAGATCTCGTGGGGAACGATGCTCGACCAGTCGTTCTCGGCCGGCGCTCTCTCGCAACAGGCGTGGTGGTACTACGTGCCGCCCGGCCTCGCCGTTCTCCTCGTGGTCCTCAGCTTCACGTTCATGGGGCGAGCGCTCGAGGCGATCCTCGACCCACGACTGCGCGACCGCCGATGAGCTCCGGCGTCCCACTCCTCTCCGTCCGCGACCTGCACGTGACCTACCGGTCGAGCGCCGGCCCGGTGCCGGCCGTCCGCGGCGTCTCGTTCGACCTGGCGGCGGGAGAGGTGCTCGGTCTCGCCGGGGAGTCGGGCTGCGGCAAGTCGACGATCGCCGCTGCGCTCCTTCGCCTGCTTCCGCCCGGGACGCTGGTGACCGGCGAGGTTCTCCTCGACGGGGAGGACGTTCTCGCGATGCGGCCGGGCCGGTTGCGGGCCGTGCGCTGGGACGACATGTCGATCGTCTTCCAGGGCGCGCTCCATTCGCTGAATCCCGTGCAGACGATCGGCCAGCAGATCCGGGAGGCGATCGTGATCCACCGCCCGAAGCTGGGGGGACAACACCTTCGCGCTCGCATCGACGAGCTGCTCGAGCTCGTCGGGATCCCCGCCCGGCGCTCCTCGGACTTCCCCCACCAGCTCTCCGGCGGACAGCGGCAACGCGTGCTGATCGCGCTCGCTCTCGCGTGCGACCCGCGCATCCTGATCGCGGACGAGCCGACGACCGCGCTCGACGTGATGGTGCAGGCGCAGGTACTCGATCTGCTCGCCCGGCTCCAGCGCGACCTCAGGCTCGCGATGATCTTCGTCTCGCACGACCTGTCCACGCTCTCGGACGTGTGCGAGCGCATCGCGGTCATGTACGCGGGGCGGGTCGTGGAGGAGGGCCCGAGCGCCGAGGTCTTCGGCAAGCCCGCACATCCGTACACGGGCGCACTCGCGGCGGCATTCCCGGTCATCGGCGATCCCTCGTTCCGCATGCGCCCGTCCGGGCTTCCCGGCGACCCCCCGGATCCGCGCGACCTGCCGTCGGGTTGCCCGTTTCACCCGCGTTGTCCCGTCGCCGTCGCCGAGTGCGTGAGCGCCGACGTCGAGCTGTGGCCCGCCGGTGACGACCGGCGCGCGGCCTGCATCCACGTGCTCGAGAAGGCGGGCGTAACCCGGTGAACGTCGCGAAGGTGAACCTCGTCGAGCTCCGCGACCTGCGGGTCGAGTTCCGGTCGCGGAAGGGTCAAGTGGCGCGCGCGGTCGACGGAGTCGATCTGGCGGTGCGCCGAGGGGAGGTTCTCGCGCTCGTCGGTGAGTCCGGCTGCGGGAAGACGACGCTCGCCCGCACGCTCCTCGGGCTCGAGCGCCCGGCCGGCGGTCAGGTCGTCTTCGAGGGCCAACCGATCCGGTATGACCTCGGCTTCCTCCGCCCGTATCGGCGGAAGGTGCAGATGGTCTTCCAGGATCCGATGGGCGCGCTCAACCCGCGCCAGACCGTGTACGAGGTGGTCGCGGAAGGGCTCCGGATCCAGAAGGTGCCCGGCGACGAGGCGGTGCGCGTCTCGGAAGCACTCGCCCGCTCCGGGCTACGGCCGCCGGAGCGGTTCCTCCAGCTGTACCCGTACGAGCTCTCGGGAGGCCAGCGCCAGCGGGTGGTCATCGCCGGCGCGATGGCGCTCCAGCCGTCCCTGCTCGTGGCAGACGAGCCGGTCTCGAGCCTCGACGCGTCGGTACGGGGCGAGATCCTCGCGCTCATGCTGCAGCTCGTCCGCGAGGAGGGCGTGACGATCCTCGTCGTGACGCACGATCTCGGTCTCGCCTGGAACATCGCCGACCGGATCGCCGTCATGTACCTCGGGCGCATCGTCGAGGAAGGCCCGGCCGAGGCGCTGCTCTCCGATCCGAAGCACCCGTACACGCGGGCACTCCTCTCGGTCGTCCCCGAGGTGGAGGAGATGGAGCAGCAGATCCTCCAGGGCGAGGCGCCCGACCCGACGCGGATACCGCCCGGCTGCCGCTTCCATCCGCGGTGCCCGCTGGTCGCCTCGGGCGAGGCCGCGCGGCTCGGGATCGAGGACCGGTGCCGCGGCGAGGATCTCGGCTTGCGCGAGGTCGCGACCGCGCACGCGGCCGCCTGCCACGCCCTCTAGGACACCGCTACTGGAGCCTGCGCGGGATCGTTCGCTCGAAGCGGCGCTCGCGGCGGCCGATGCCGACGACGCTGTCTCCGTCGCCGAGCTCCTCCGCCACGACGTCCACGACGACGTGGTACGCGTCGGCGTCTGAGCGGAAGTCGAGCCGCGCCTCCGTCGCGCAGTCGGCCTCGGGCCAGCGCACGACGAAGCGGCTCGCGCCACGCGCCCACGCCGCGGCCGGGTCGCGCGTCGAGACGCCGACGACGCCCTCGTAGCGCTCCTCGACCTTCGCGCCTGCCTCCGCCTCGTAGTCGGATCCGTGCGACACGACGGCGCGCGACTCGTACCCGAGGACGTCGCGCTCGATCCTCCACACGGTCGGCTGCTCGCTCGAGGGATCCGCAGCGTGCGAGTCCTGTCCCGGCGAAGGCGTGAAGTGCGGCGGCTCGGCGATCGGCACGTCGCCCGCGACGACCGGCAACCCGAGCTCGAGGCTCGCGCGGTCGAGCGCGAGCACGCCTCCGCTCGGGGGCGGCCAGATGTTCGGCCAGTCCGCGCCGGCGAGCGACAGGCGAATCCGATGCCCCGCCTCGAAGACCCAGGACGTCGCCTCGAGCTCGACGGTCACCGGCGTCGGCGTCCCGGGCTCGAGCGGCTGCGGGTCGGTGGAGGACGAGCGGTGGGCGAGGTTCAGGAGCCCGCGCGTGACGAGCGCAGAGGTCCCGTCCGGGAACACGTCGCACAGCTTCGCCGAGAGGTACGCGACCGGCGCCTGCGACGTCACGGTCGCCCGTAGAAGAGCATGGCCCAGAACCTCGACCTCGCCGTCGAACGGGCCCCACTCGTAGACGAGCGAGCGCGCGTCGTCCTCGCGCTGGTCGCTCGGCTGCCCCCAGGGCAGGCGCGCGGCGCACGAGATCCAGGCACTCGTTCCGACATCGCCCTCGACGTGAAGCTCGTCGATGACCGCCGCCGGCTCGGGCCGGAGCACCTCCTCGCGTAAGCGCTCGAGCGGCCAACCGGGCTCGGACCGCCATGTCCCGTTCAGCTCGGCCAGGTCTGGAGCCGGACGGGTCGAGCGACGGACGAAGACCTGGATGGGCGGCTCGGCCTCGACGCCGCTCTCGTCGCCGCGGAGCCAGTGCCCGAACCAGCGGACGAGCTCGGGGACGAGGTCGATGTGCGGGCCCGGCAGCGAGGTCGCCGTCGACATGTGGCTCCAGGGCCCCACGAGCAGGCGCTTCGGGCACTCGAGCGCCTCGAACGTCCGGAACGTGTTGTTCCGGTAGCCGTCCGCCCAGCCGCCGACGAGCATGGTCGGACAGCGGATGCGGTCGTATCCGGGACGCAGCGACCCGTGCCGCCAGTACGGGCCGTCGAGCTGCTCCTCGAGCCAGCGCAGGAGCCACGGCTCCGACTCCTCGATGCGCTTCGTCCACTCCTCGCGCCAGCCGTCGCCGTAGACCGACGGAACAGGCGGCAGCACCGTGAGCGCCGCCATGTAGAGGACGTAGTCGACGAGGTCGAGAGCACGAAGCGCGCCACCGGCGTAGTGGACGTCGTCCGTGTAGCGGTCGTCGGTCGCGTAGATCGCGCAGATCGCACCGAGCGCGGGCGGCTGCTCGATCGCGAGCTGGATCGAGTTGAACCCCGAGTACGACGTCCCGTACATCCCGACGCGACCCGACGACCAGTCCTGGGCGGCGAGCCACGCGATGACCTCCACGAGGTCGGCTTGCTCCTGCGGCGGGTACTCGTCCGTGGCGAGGCCCTCCGACGAGCCGGTTCCGCGCAGATCGACGCGCGCGACCGCGAACCCGCCCTCGCGACACAGCCGCTCGTACTCGGACGAGTACGACGCGGTCAGGTCGTCCATCCGGTACGGAAGAGCCTCGAGGAGAACGGCGGCCGGCCGCTCCTCCGGCAGCCAGAGCCGCGCCGCGAGCCGCACACCGTCCGAGAGCGGGATCCACGCGCGGCGGTGCTCCATCGCGCGCATCCTAGGAACTGCACCCGGAGAGCGTTCTAGGATCGGCCGTGGACCTTCGGCTGACCGCCGAGCAGCTCGAGCTCCGCGAGGAGGCCCGCGCATTCTGCGCGAGCGTACGCCCGCTGCTCGAGGACGACCCCGAGTGGCGGCGCCAGGGCCTCCTCTCGGACGGGGATTCGCGCGAGGTCACGCGCGAGCTCGGTCGGGCGGGCTGGATCGGGCTCCCGTGGCCCGAGGAGCTCGGCGGCCGCGGGCTCACGCACCTCGATGCGGCGCTCGTCGAGGACGTCTTCGGCTACCACTGGCTCCCGCTCTCCCTCTACCTGCTCTCCTCGAAGACGATCGGAGCCGCGCTCGAGCGGTTCGCGGCCCCGGAGCTCAAGGAGCGGCTGCTGCCGCGGATCGCGGCGGGTGAGGTCCTGTTCTGCCAGGGCTTCTCGGAGCCCGATGCGGGGAGCGACCTCGCATCGCTCCGCACACGCGCTGTCCTCGACGGAGACCGCTTCGTCGTCGACGGCCACAAGATCTGGACCTCTAGCGCGCACCTCGCGGACTGGATCTACCTCGCGGTGCGCACCGATCCCGACCGACCGAGACACGAGGGGATCTCCGTCCTCGTCGCGGACCTCGCCACGCCCGGGATCTCCGTCCGCCGCTTCCCCGCCCTCGGTGGCGGGTCGCTGTGCGAGGTCTTCCTCGAGCGCGTGGAGATCCCGCGCACGAACCTCGTCGGCGAGCTCGACGGCGGCTGGGAGGTGCTCATGCACACGCTCGACTTCGAGCGGGTCACCTCCGAGAAGCTCGGCGGCGTGCTCTGGATCCTCGAGCGCCTCGGGGAGCACATGGGAACGAGCCGCGAGCTCGCACGGCTCCGCGGCGAGCTCGAAGCGGCGCGCCTGCTCTCGTTCCGCGCCGCCTGGCTCATCGACCGCGGTCGCCCCGCGGCGGCAGCGTCGGCGATGGCGAAGCTCGCGGGCGCGCGCGTCACGCAGCGAGTTGCGGACGCGGCAGTGGACGTCCTCGGCCTCGACGGGCTCGTCGACGGCGAGCCGGGCTCGCCGCTCGAAGGCCGGGTCGGCGCGCTCTATCGGGCCGCTGTGGGCGCGACGATCTCCGGCGGTACGGCGGAGGTGCAGCAGCTCGTGATCGCACGGCGGGGGCTCGAGCTGTGAGCGCTCCGCTCGCCGGCGTGCGTGTCGTGGAGTACGCGCAGTACGTCGCCGGCCCACTGTGCGGCGTCGTGCTCGGCGACCTCGGCGCCGACGTCGTCAAGGTCGAGCCGCCGGCCGGCGACGGCTATCGCTACGTCATGCCCGTCGCTCCCGGCCTCGGGCGCTACTTCATGCCGCTGAACCGCGGCAAGCGCTCCGTGGTGCTCGACCTGAAGACCGAAGACGGACGGGCAAGCAGCGCCTCCCTGCTCCGGAGCGCGGACATCGTCATCCACAACTACGCGCCGGCACGCGCTGCGGCGTTCGGGCTCGGTTGGGAGGAGCTGCACGCGGCCGGTCCGGCGCTCGTCGTCGGGGTCGTCTCGTCATTCGGCGCGACGGGCCCGCTAGCCGGTGCGCCTGCGTACGACCTCGTCGCTCAGGCGCGGTCCGGCCTGCTGACCTCGCACGCGGGTCCCGGCGACGCGGTACCGGTTCGGGCCGGCGGCATTCCACTCGCCGATCTCACCGCGGGCTATCTCCTCGCGGCCGCCGTGCTCGCTGCGTTCGCCTCGGCGCGCGAGTCCGGCGACGGGGAGCTCGTCGACGTGTCGCTGCTCGCCGCAGCCCTCGCGGTGCAGGTCCAGGATCTCGTCTGGCTCGACGGCGAGGCGGAAGGTGAGGCACGTACGGCGACGCCCGCAGATCTGACCGCCCGCGCCGCGGAGATCGGCGCCGGCCTTGCCATGAACCCCTACTACCGCTGCTACGAGACGCGCGACGGCTTCGTAGCGGTTGCCTGCCTCAACATCGCGCAGCGCTCTGCCTTCCTCGGGCTCTTCGGGCTGGAGGACCCGACCGTGGCAACCCCGGACGTGACTCCGGAAGACGACGACGTGCTCGCCGCGAAGCGGAGGCTCACCGCCGGGATCGAGCGCTCGCTCGCGGCCGAGCCGTCCGCCAGTACGCTCGAGCGGCTGGCCGCCGCCGGCGTTCCGGCGAGCCCGGTGCTCGTACGTGAGTCGGTCCACGCCGACGAGCAGGTCGCCGCGTCGGAGCTGATCTCGGACGTCCACCAGCCGGGCCTCGGCCAGGTGCGGATGCTGCGCTCGCTCGTCGGCTCGCGTTCGCTCGAGCCCGCGCCCGAGCTCGGCGCCGACACCGAGAACGTCCTCGGCGAGCTCGCGTGAACTTCGACCTCGCACCGGAGCTCCGGCTCTTCGGCGAGTCGGTGCGCGCGGCGGTCGGCGACTGGGCCCCCCCGCGCGAGCCGGAGCTCGCGACGTGGCTCGACGACCGGGACGACGAGCTGACAGCGCGGCTCGCCGCGGCGGGCTGGTCGGAGCTCTGGGCCGGCGAGCTCGGCCCCGTCGTCGCAGGCGCGTTCGAGCTCGGCCGCGCAGTCGCGCCGATCTGCATCGTCGACGAGGCGACGCTCGGTGCCCCGCTCGCGAGCGGGAGCCGGATCCGCCACGGCCTCCGTACCGGGACGTGCGCGGTGCCTCAGCCCGGCTGGGGCCTCGCGCTTGCGAATCCGAGCGGCGAGCGCACGCAGGAGCCAACGCTCGACGGGACGGGAACGGTTACCGCGACCCTCGTCGCGCTCGAGCCATTCGCGCCTGCCTACGCCGAGGCCCGCTGGGTCGCCTGGACCGCGGCGACGCTCGCGTACCTCGCCGGCCTCGCCAATGCGGCACTCGAGGACGCGTTGAGCCACGCGCGCTCGCGCGAGCAGTTCGGCCGCCCGCTCGCCGCGATGCCGGCGGTTCAGGCCCGTCTTGCCGACGCCTCGCTGGCGTGCGACGGCCTCGTGCTCACGGCCTGGCAGGTCGCCGCCCCGGACCGCGCGCCAAGTGTCAATTTGACACAAGCCCGAGCAAGCGTCCTGCTCTGGGCGGGCGCGGCATGCCGCGACGTAACGGCGAGCGCACATCAGGTCCACGGCGCTGCGGGGTTCGCGCTCGAGACCGGCGTCCACCGCTACTACCGCCGGGCGAAGGCGGTGCAGGTCTGGGCGGACGCCGTGTGCCGCGCCTGTAGCTGACTCGCTCGCCGGCGCTCAGGCGCCGGTCGGCGCGAACGCCTGGAGCTCGCGCCTCAGCTCCTTGATCTCGTCGCGGAGCTTCGCCGCGTACTCGAACCGGAGCTCTTCTGCGGCGAGGTACATCTCCTCCTCGAGCGTGACCACGAGCTTCTCGAGCTCGTCCGGCGACATGCCTTCGACCTCGACCTTCCCGCGACGCCTCCGCGACGGCACCGTCGGCGACTCCATCGCGAGCAGCTCCGCGATGTCGGACACGCCCTTGACGATCGTCTCCGGCGTGATCCCGTGCTCCAGGTTGTGCGCGATCTGCACCTCGCGCCGGCGGTTCGTCTCGGCCATCGCCTCCTGGATCGCCTCGGTCACCTTGTCCCCGTAGAGCAGCACCTTGCCGTTCACGTTCCGTGCAGCGCGTCCGATCGTCTGGATGAGCGAGGTGCGGCCGCGGAGGAAGCCCTCCTTGTCGGCGTCGAGCACCGCGACGAGCGACACCTCGGGCAAGTCGAGCCCCTCGCGGAGCAGGTTCACGCCGACGAGCACGTCGTACTCGCCGAGGCGCAGCTCGCGGATGATCGCGATGCGCTCGAGCGTGTCGATCTCGGAGTGGAGGTAGCGAGCGCGGATCCCCGCCTCGAGCAGGTAGTCGGTCAGGTCCTCCGCCATCTTCTTCGTCAGCGTCGTCACGAGGACGCGCTCCCCGACCTCCTCGCGCCTCCGGATCTCGTTCATCAGGTCGTCGATCTGGTTGCGGGTCGCGCGCAGCTCGACCTCCGGGTCGACCACGCCGGTCGGCCGGATCAGCTGCTCGGCGACGACGGACGACCGGGAGAGCTCGAACGCCCCGGGAGTCGCGGACACGAAGACGAGCTGCGGCACCTTGCCGAGGAACTCGTCGAAGCGGAGCGGCCGGTTGTCGAGGGCGGAGGGAAGCCGGAACCCGTAGTCGACGAGCGTCTGCTTGCGCGAGCGGTCGCCCTCGTACATCCCGCCGAGCTGCGGAACGGTCTGATGCGACTCGTCCACGAAGATCACGAAGTCGTCCGGGAAGTAGTCGATGAGCGTGAACGGGTGCGAGCCGGCGGGACGTCCCTCGAGGACGCGGGAGTAGTTCTCGATGCCGCTCGTGAAGCCGAGCTCCTTGAGCATCTCCATGTCGTACTCGGTGCGCTGCCTGATGCGGTGCGCCTCGAGCATCCGGCCGTCGGTCTCGAACTTCGCGACCTGCTGCTCGAGCTCGATGCGGATCTCGTCCACCGCGCGCTCGACCGTCGGCCTCGAGGTGATGTACTCGGTCGCGGGCCAGATCGCGAGGTTGTCCATCCGTGCGTACACCTCGCCGGTCAGCGGGTCGAAGTGTGTGATCTGCTCGACCAGGTCCCCGAAGAACGAGACTCGATAGGCCGTCTCGCCGTTCGCCGGCTGGATCTCGACCACGTCGCCCTTGACCCGGAAGCGGCCGCGCCCGAGGACGGTGTCGTTTCGCACGTACTGGCTGTCGATCAGCTTGCGGAGCACGGCGTCGCGGTCGTGCTCCTCCCCCACCTCGAGCACCAGCAGCCGCTCCCGCCACTCCTCCGGCGAGCCGAGCCCGTAGATGCACGACACGGACGCGACGACCACGACGTCCCGCCGCGTGAGCAGCGAGGCGGTCGCCGAGAGCCGCAGCCGGGCGATGTCGTCGTTCTGGGACGAGTCCTTCTCGATGTAGAGGTCGGCCTGCGGGATGTACGCCTCGGGCTGGTAGTAGTCGTAGTAGGAGACGAAGTACTCGACGGCGTTGTCCGGGAGGAACTCCCGGAACTCGTTGCAGAGCTGCGCCGCGAGCGTCTTGTTGTGCGCGATCACGAGCGCCGGCCGCTGGAGCTTCTCGATCGTCCACGCCATAGTCGCCGTCTTGCCGGTGCCGGTGGCACCGAGCAGCGTCTGGAAGCGGTTGCCGGCCTCGATCGACTCCGCAAGCTGCTCGATCGCGCGAGGCTGGTCGCCGGTCGGCGCATAGACATCGGTGGCCTTGAAGGCGCGCTCCACGCGTCCAAGCGTAGCCAGTGACGACGCCGATCCAGAATGTGCGCACCGTCACTACGATCGGCCTCGTGACACGCAGAGGCACCGCCGCGATCGGAGTCGTGATCGTGCTCGGCTCGGGTATCTCGCCGGCTGCCGAAGGGCGGTCTCCGCCGGCTCCGGCGGGCCGGGCGCTCGTCTGCAAGCTCCCGCCGACGGCGAAGAAGCTGCCTCCTACCGCCCGCCGCGGGCTCGTCCAGCACCTCGAGCAGTACCCGACCGTCCGTCTCGCAACCCCACGGCAGCGCCAGCGCGCAAGGTTCGTCCTCCGTGAGCTCGTCTCAGCGTCGAAGCACGGACGCTGGCGCGATCTTCGCGCAGTCGAGCGGGCCGGCTACGACACGCGCACGGCTCCGCGCGAGCCGGGTGACACGAGCATCCGCTACTTCCACGCCGAGCGCGATCAGGAGCCGCGCCGCGTGATCCTGAACCCGCGCCGGCCGAAAGCGCTGATCTACGCGAACGCGCCCGGTCGCCGGCTCGCCCTCGTCGGAGCGATGTGGAGCACACGGCGTGGCCAGCGCGGCCCCACTCCGGCGGGCGTGATCATGCGCTGGCACTCGCACGTGATCTGCTCCGACGGGAAGCGGCGCGGTCTGAAGCCGCCGGCTAGCGGTGTGTGCCCGCCCGGCACGCGACTCCGGCAGGGCCGGAGCGAGATGCTGCACGTGTGGTTCACGGGCGATCTCCGAAGCGCGTTCGCCATCCGCGCGCCCGAGCCGGAGCTTTGCGCCGCCGGGTTCCTTCCGCGTGGACGCTGCAGGCAATCCGACTAGCGTCGGACCTCACAGTTCCAACATCATCGACGTGCACTCTGACGGCCGAAATGATGGAAGCCTCGTCGTGAAGAAGATCGGGATCGGGCTCTGTGCGGCGCTCGCCGTCGCCGTCGCCATCGCGCTGACAGGCGCAGGGGGCACGCGTGCGTCGTTGCCGTCGGCGGAGGAGCCGCCGCCGGTCGCCTCGCTCGAGCCCGCGAAGACCGAGGCCCTCTGGCGACGCCTCGTCTCCGCGAGGAAGCGGCAGACGCAGGTCCCGGCGGACTGCCGACCGGTCCGCGCGCTCTTCTGGGCTGCGACGGACTACCTGCGCCTCGCGACGGAGCTTGCCGCCACGCCATCTCCGTGCGCCGAGTACTACGTATCGGTCCCGCCGATCGTCGGGGACAAGACGCGGCCGCGCCCGAATGCGGCCTCGCGGATCCGCGCGCTCGGCCCGAACTTCCACGCCATGGCCGAGTTCCACTTCACGAGCTGGAATCGGTGGGTCCTGAGCACCGGCTCGAGCTGGTACACAGCCGGGGTCACCGCGCGCGAGCGCATGGCCGCGGCGGGGTATGACTTCGCGAGAGGCGACATCTGGGTCGTCAACGAGCTCAGCTCCGCCGTCCGTCGGAACACCGGGAGCGCGCGCGCGAACATCCGCGAGCTCTTGCGCGGACTGTACGAGGGCGGCGACCGGCCGACGCGCGGAGCCGTTCTCATCATCGGCGTCGGGCAGCGGTCGACGACCGACACGTCGCTGCTGCAAACGAACCTTCAGAACTGGTACGCGGACACCGCGTTCTGGGAGGACATGTCGCGCTACGTCAGCGACTGGTCGCAGGAGGTGTACGGCGACGTGCGCAGCCATGCCGTTCCTGGCGCACCGCAGGACCTCCGACGCGACTACCTGAACGAGTACCTTCAGCACCCGCTGGTGCTCGCGGGCGTCGGCCCGCCCACGATCGACACCGCGCGGGCGTACCTGCAATCTGCGTACAGCCCGCTCGCCAACGCCGCCTGGGAGCGCGAGGCGGGATACGGCTGGACGATGGTCTCCGCGGAGCAGATGAGCGCGTACGTGTCCGCGCACGTCCACGCGCTCAGGTACTTCAGCGCGACGACGGGCCAGCCGCAGGATCGCTGGGGGTTCGCGTGGGCCCCGCGGAACGGAACGGGGAAGCCGGCGGCGGAGTTCACCGCGCAAAGCGGCCAGGTCCTCGACCGGCTGGCCGCCGCAATCCGCGACTCGGCCGTGCCGACCGATCCGGCGAACCCCGGGAGTGCGGCCTGCGGACCGCCCGGGCAGAACCTCTTCTGCAACGTCGATCTGGAAGGCGCGCGCTTCAACGAGGCCTGGAAGTCGTTCCGCACGTGGACGCAGCCCGTCCTCCGCTTCGCCACTCCGCCACAGACCGTGCCGGCCGGGACGACGTCGGCCGCGATGACGCTCGACCTCGTGACGAGCTCCGGGCTCGGCGCTACGACTCCTGTCCCGCTCGCCGTGACGGTCACCTCCAGCTCGACGGCCGGGACCTTCTCGACGAGCCCGTTGGGCCCGTGGACGCGCACGTTGCCGCTCGCAATCGCGGTCGGCACCCGCACGACCGTGCCGTTCTACTATCTCGACCCGCGGGCGGGGAGCCACACGCTGACGGCCGCGGCTCTCGGCGCGACGAGCGGAACGCAGACCATGACGGTGACCCCCGGGCCCGCAACCACGCTGATCGTGACGCCGCGAGCGGCGACCGTCCAGTCCCGGGCATCGAAGCCGCTCGCTGCGGCCGGGCGGGATGCGTTCGGGAACGTTGTACCGGTCGTCGCCACCTGGTCGGTCAGACCGGGGAGCATCGGGACGCTCACCGCCAGGTCGGGCAGCACCACGTCCTTCACCGCTCGCCGCGTCCTCGGCGAGGCCACAGTGAGAGCGACGGCCGCCGCTGCGACGGGGACGGTCTCGGCTTCCGCGACCGTGCGCGTCATGCCCGGACGGCTCCGCATCGCGTCGATCACGTATCGGGCACGGCCAGGCGGAATCCTCGTGAGCGTGGCAGCACGCGACGCGGCGAAAAAGGCGATCTCGCGCGCGACGGTCCTCGCCCTCGTCCGCCACAACGGGCGCCCCTACGTCTCGACGCGGGCGGTGACGGGACCCGCGGGGCGCACGACCTACCGGATACCGCTTCCCCGTCGCGGCGGCTGTCTCACGACGACGATCAGACGCGTGACGGCGGCGGGCTTCGCGTGGGACGGTCGCACCCCGCGCAACCGCCTTTGTAGGCGCTAGCCGGACCCAGGTGTCAGGAAGGCGCCGGCTCGGGCGTCGCCAGGTCGAGCTCGCGGAAGCGGAGCGCGACCGCCGAGAACGCGAGACCGGCCAACGTCATCCCGACGGCGACGAGCGTGAAGAGCGTCGCGACGCCCCAGCGCTCGAGCACCTGACCGGCCGCGATGAACCCGAGCGGCGCGGCGAGCGTGTTGATCGCGATCACCGCCGTCATCACCTTCGCGCGAAGCGCGTTCGGGGTGCGCGACGTCAGGACGGCGAAGAACGGGCCGTTGATGAGCGGAGTGAAGAACATCGCGACGAAGAGCGCCGCGCCGACGACCGGCCAGGGCGGCAGGAACGGGAGGATCCAGATCGGGACGATGAACGCGAGGATCGCGAGGCCGGCGAGACGGAGCGGGGCCACCCTCCGGACGACCATTACCGCGGCGATGCTCCCGACCACAGCCCCCGCCCCGAGCGCCGCGTAGAACAGACCGGCGATGCGTGAGCTTCCGTCGAACTCCGCGTATGCGTACACGGGCAGGCCGGCGGACATGCCCGACGCGAGGAAGCCGAACGCGACGACGATCACGGCGATCGGGGCAAGGAGGCTGTCTCGGAGGAGGAACTTGACGCCGTCGAGCACGCCGCTCGGCTGTGCGCCCTCAACAGGCTTTCGCCGGGGGACGAACACGAGGACGAGTAGGAAGGCCACGACGTACGTGGCGGCGTCGACGTAGAGCACGTTCGACGCGCCGATGAGGGGAATCAGGAGACCCGCCAGCGCCGGTCCGATGAGCGCGGCGAAGGCGGTTCCACCCTCGATGGCGCTGTTCGCCTGGGACATGCGCCGCTCGTCCTCGCCGACGAGCTCCGGGAGGATGACGCGCTGCGACGCGAAGTACGGCGGCATGAAGCACCCGAGCAGCGCGACGAGGCCGAGCAGGAGCGGGAAGCTCAGGAGGTCCGCCGAGTGCAGGATCGGGATCGCGGCGAGCAGCGGGGCGCGCGCGAAGTCTGCGAGGAGCATCGTGTTCCGCGCCCCGAGCCGCTGCACGAGCACGCCGCTCGGGATGCCGAGGATCGCCATCGGCGCGATCTCGGCCGCGAGGACGAGGGACATCTTCCCGGGCGACCCCGTCGTCACGAGCACGAACCACGGGAGTGCGAGGTACGTCATGCGCGTCCCGATGACGGAGACGATCTCGGCGCTGATGAGCGCGCTGATCGCGGTCTTCCGGACGTGGCTCATCGCGGTAATATAAAACGTCCGTACGGTTTTGTAAAGTACGATCTATGCCCAAGATCTCGGAGGAACGCAGAGCCGAGCGCCGCGAGCAGATCCTCGACGCGGCGCGCGGTTGCTTCGCAGAGCACGGCTACGAGGGCGCGACGGTCGCTCGCCTCGAGGAGGCGACCGGTCTCTCCCGCGGCGCGATCTTCAACTACTTCGCGTCGAAGGAGGACCTCTTCATCGCGCTCGCCGTCGAGGACTCCCGTCGCCTGTCGGAGCTCTGGCTCGAACGGGGCCTGCCGGCGGTGGTCGACGAGGTCTACGGGCTCGACCCCGCCTGGCTCGGCGTGTACCTCGAGCTCGTTCGGCGGACCCGCACCGACGAGGACTTCCACCGGCGCATCGAGGAGCATCACGCGGCGGTCGGTCCGGCGAACCGCGCGAAGATCGAGGACGCCCAGCGGACCGGCGAGTTCCGCGACGACCTCCAGGCCCGGGACATCGGGCGCTTCGTGAACCTCGTCCTGAACGGGCTCGCGCTCGCGCGGGCGAGCGGTGACGAGATGCCTCCGGCCGCTCTCGTGCTGCAGCTACTCGACGACGCCGTCGGCGGCCGCAACGGCCCGTCCGCCTAGGCGGCGACGGGCAGGAGCAGGTCGATCTCGTCTCGCCGGCGGTAGAGCTCGATGCTCGGCCGCTCGACCGGCGTCAGCTGCTCGAGCATGCGTTCGGTCACTCCGGGCCCTGGTCGGCTAGGTATCCCGGAGCTCGTCCGGGTACACGCGCGAGTAGAGGCGCTCGAGCTCCTCGACCTGGCGGACGTACTCCCGCGTCTCGGGAAACGCGATCCCGGCGCCCGTGCGCCGCCACTCGTCGACGTTCCCCTGTCCGGCGTGGTACGCGGCGAGCGCGAGCGTCATGTCGCCGTAGCGCTCGAGGAGGTGGTCGAGATACCACGTCCCGTAGCGGACGTTGATGTCCGGGTCGCGCAGGTCGGCGACGACGAAGTTGGAGCCGCCGGTGCGCAGCGCGATGCCCTCCGCGGTGTCCGGCAGGAGTTGCATGAGCCCGATCGCGCCGGCCTCGGACTGCGCGCTCGGGTCGAATCGGCTCTCGACGTAGACGACTGCGGCGACGAGCGCCGGATCGAGATCGTGGTTGCTCGCATGGACGCGGAGGATCTGCTCGTACTCGAGCGGGTAGCGCGCGCGGAGGTAGAAGTCCGGCTCGGCCTTCATCGCCCAGGCCGCCACGCCCGCCGCGGCCAGCACGACGAACGCTGCGACGGTCAGCAGCCGCACGAGGAACGCCTCACGATGCGGAGCCCCGCCGGGGAATGAGGGCAAGTGTCAAATTGACACTTGTCTCACTCGCCGCCTCCTGCAGGCACGGGCTCGGCGGTCAGGTCGGCCATGACGCCTGCGACCCACGTGTCGAGCTCGTCGGGCGTGCCGGTGTTCACGTAGACGAAGTCGGCGCGCTTCGACTTCTCGCGGTCGGACATGAGCCGTGCCTCACGGTCGTCCTTCTTCCCGCCGCGACGGGCCTCGCGAAGCTGCCGCGGAGCGGTGACGACGACGACCTTGTCGAAGCGCGCCTCGCCTCCGACCTCGTAGAGCAGCGGCACCTCGGTCACGCACACCCGAGGCGGGCTGGGAAGCTTCGCCAGCTGCTCCCGCCACTCGAGGTACTCGCGCGAGACGAGTGGGTGGAGAAGCTTCTCGAGCCAGTCGAGCGCTTCGCGGTCGCGGAACACCCGGAAGCCGATGCGCTCGCGGTCCGGGACGCCGTCGTCGCCGAGGATGTCCTCGCCGAAGCGCTCCACGAGCGCCTGCTTCACGGCCGGATCCGACTTCAGCAGGTGGTGGACGATCTCGTCGCTCGACACGGTGGCCGCGCCGTGACGTCGAAACGCGTCGAGCGCCGTGCTCTTCCCCGCTCCGATGCCGCCGGTGATGGCGACCGCGAGGGGCCGTGTAGCGGGCTCTCGCCCCAAGCTAGGAGTCGGACTCGGACGAGCCCGCCTCGGGCTCGACCGACGAGGCGTGCGCGACCGTCTCCGCATCCGCCTCCGCCGACACGTCGTCCGGTGCCGGCTCCGAGGGCTCCTCCACCTCGGGCTCGGACGCGGGCTCCTCCTCGACGACGACCTCGGCCGCCGGCTCGTCCACGGGCGCTTCCTCGGCCGGGCCCTCATCGGCTTCCTCGACCGGGGCCGCATCCGCCTCGTCGGCGACCTCGTCCACGACCGGGGCCGCGGCTCCACTCGGGAACGCCTCCTCGGTGAGCTTGAGGTCGGGAGTCGTGTGGACGGACTCGGCGCCGTCGGCGCGCGGGACGGGCTGGTCGCCCTCCTCGACGCGCTTGAGCGAGAGGGAGAGCCGCCTGCGCTCGCCGTCGATCTCGAGCACGCGCACGTTCACGGCCTGGCCCTGCTGTACGACCTCGCGCGGGTTCTCGACGTGGTGCGCGGCGAGCTCCGAGATGTGCACGAGCCCCTCGACACCCGGGAGGATCTCCACGAACGCGCCGAAGGTGACGACCTTGGCGACACGCCCTTCGACGACGTCGTCCTCGCGGTAGCTGTCGACGACCTGCTGCCAGGGATCGCTCTGCGTCTGCTTCAGGCCGAGCGAGATCCGCTGCCGGTCGCGGTCGATGTCCAGGACCTTGACCTTCACGGTCTGGCCGATGTCCAGCACCTCCGACGGATGGTTCACGTGGCTCCACGACAGCTCCGAGATGTGGATCAGGCCGTCCATCCCGTCGAGATCGACGAACGCACCGAAGTCGACGATGTTCGAGATCTGCCCCTCGATCACGTCGCCGGGGCTCAGCCGGTCGAGGATCGCCTGGCGCATCTCCTTGCGCTCGTCCTCGAGGACGGCGCGGCGGGAGAGCACGACGTTGTTCCGCGAGCGGTTGAGCTCGATGACCTTGCAGCGCAGCTCGCGCCCCAGGAACTCGTCGAGATCCTGCACGCGCCTGATGTCGACGAGCGACGCTGGCAGGAAGCCGCGGACGCCGAGATCGAGGATGAGGCCGCCCTTGACGACCTCGATGACCTTCCCGACCACCGGCTCGCCCGACTCGGCAGCGCCCTCGATCGCCTTCCAGGCGAGCTCGAAGCGCGCGCGCTTCTTCGAGAGGATGAGCCGCCCGTCCGCGTCCTCCTTCGTGAGGACGAGCGCGTCGATCTCCTCGCCGACCGCGACCTCGTCGGCCGGGTTGACCGTGCGGCGGATCGTGAGCTCGGCGACCGGGATGACGCCCTCGGACTTGTAGCCGATGTCGACGAGCACCTCGTCCTTGTCCACCCGGACGACCGTGCCGTGCACGACCTCGCCCTCGTTGATCTCGGGGAAGGCGGCGTCGTAATCCGGTACCAGCTCCCCATCGGGGCCGGTTGTCCAAACTCCTTCTTCGACTGCGGTGGGCTTCTCGGCGGTGTCGTTGGCCATTCGAGCCGCGGAGTATAGCCAGCGATTTGCCTCGCAAATTGCAAGGAGACCGGCCCGGCTCCCTCGCTACGACTTCGCCTCGGCCCAGTCGTCCCCGACGCCGATGTCGACTGCGAGCGGCGGGTCCAGCGGGTATGCGCCGGTCATCTCCTCCCGGACGAGCTCGCGAACGGCGCTGACCTCGGTCTCCGGCACCTCGAGCAGGAGCTCGTCGTGCACCTGCAGCACGAGGCGCGCGCCGCGCCCCTCGTCGCGCAGCCGCTCGTGGATCGCGACCATCGCGACCTTGATGATGTCGGCGTTCGAGCCCTGCATCACGAAGTTGACCGCGACGCGCTCGCCGAACCCGCGCGTCTGCCGGTTCGAGGCGCGGAGCTCGGGCACGGGGCGACGGCGACCGAGGAGGCTCGACGCGTACCCGTCCTCGGCGGTCTGGGCGATCGTGCGCGCGATGAACGCCTGCACGCGCGGGAAGCGGGCGAGGTACGCGTCGATGTACGCCTGCGCCTGCTCCTTCGGGATGTCCAGGTTCTCCGAGAGCCCGAACGCCGAGATCCCGTAGACGATCCCGAAGTTGATCATCTTCGCGATCGCGCGCTCGTTCGTCGTCAGCGTCGCGGGGTCCTTGCCGAGCACCTCGGCGGCCGTCGCGGTGTGGATGTCCTCGCCGCGGAGGAACGCCTCACGCAGCTTCGGCTCGCCCGAGACGTGGGCGAGGATCCGCAGCTCGATCTGCGAGTAGTCGGCCGAGAGCAGCCGGCTGCCCTGCTCGGCGATGAACGCCGACCGGATCTCGCGGCCGAGGTCGGTCCGGATCGGGATCGCCTGGAGATTCGGGTTCGAGGTCGAGAGCCGTCCGGTCGCGGCGACGGCCTGGTTGATCGTGGTGTGGAGCCGGCCGTCCTCGCCGATCAGGGTCGGCAACGGCTCGAGGTACGTGTTCAGGAGCTTCGACAGCTCACGCCACTCCTCGACCACCGGGACGATCTCGTGGTCACCCCGGATCGCCCGGAGCACCTTGCCGTCGGTGGAGTAGCCGGTCTTCCCCTTGCGCCCGGGTGTCAGCTCGAGCTTCTCGAAGAGGATGCGCCCCAGCTGCATCGGCGAGCCGATGACGAACTCCTCGCCCGCGAGCTCGTAGGCGCGCGCCTCCAGTTCCTCCACGCGGTCGCGCAGGCGCGCGGTGATCTCCCCCATGCGATACGTGTCGATGCGGACGCCTGTCTCCTCCATCGCGGCGAGCACCTCGGTGAGCGGGAGCTCGACCTCGTCGTACAGCCGCTCGAGCCCGCGCTCGCGGACGCGCTCGCGCAGCAACGGAGCGATGCGGCGCGTCGCCTCTGCGCGGCGCACGAGCGCTGCCGTCTCCTCCTCGGCCGGTGGGTCCGGCTCGAGCTCGATGCCGTACTCGGCCGCCAGGTCGTCCGGGAGGTACTCGGCGCGGCCGGGGTCGATGAGATAGGCGGCGATCATCGTGTCGTCCGTCGCAGAGACGCGCAGCGCCTTCGCGTCGTGAGCCGCCAGGCCGGGCTTCCGGCCCTGCGGCAGCCTGCCGGTTGGACGCGGGGCGACGATCACCGCGCCCGCCTCCGTCGCAACCGCGGCGCGGTCGGCGTCGCCCGCGAGCCCGATCCGGCCCTCGAGTTTCGGCAGCTCGCCCTCGCTCCAGCTCACGGACTGCGTCTCGGCACGCGGACGCTCGGCGGCCGGAAGCGCCTCGTCGAGGGTGTCGATGCGGTTCAGCAGCCCCCGGAACTCGTAGCGGCGGAACATCTCCTTGAGCGTCGAGCGGTCCGGCGGTCGCAGGACGAGGTCGGCCGGGTCGACGTCGAGCTCGAGGTCGCGGCGCATCGTAGCCAGCTCCTTCGAGACGCGCGCCTGCTCCGCGTGCTCCGTGATCGCGCGCGAGCGGGCCGGCGAGAGCTCGCCGGCGTGCTCGATGACCTCCTCGAGCGAGCCGTACTGCGAGATCAGCTGCCCGGCCGTCTTGTCGCCGATGCCGGGAACGCCCGGGATGTTGTCGCTCGTGTCCCCCTTCAGCCCGATGAAGTCGGGCACCTGATCCGGGCGGACTCCGTACCGGGCTTCGACGCGATCCGGTGTGTACACGTGCACGTCGGCGACGCCGCGGGGAGTCATCATCAGCGAGACGTGCTCGGTGCAGAGCTGGAACGCGTCGCGGTCGGTCGAGACGACACAGGTCTTGATGCTCGCCTCGTCGGCGCCGGTCGCGAGCGTCGCGATGACGTCGTCCGCCTCCCAGCCCTCGAACTCGAGGTTCTGGTACCCGAAGGCCTCGACGATCGGCCGGAAGTGCGGGAACTGCTCGCGCAGGAGATCCGGCATCGAGCGGCGCTCGGACTTGTACTCCGAGGACAGCTCCGTGCGATGCACCGGCCTCGTGTCCCAGGCGACGGCGACGCCGCGAGGCTTGTAGTCGGACAGCAGCTTGAAGAGCATGTTGGTGAACCCGAGAAGCGCGTTCGTCGGCTGGCCGTCGGTCGTCTGGAGCTCCTCGGGCAGCGCGAAGAACGCCCGGTAGGCGAGGTTGTTGCCGTCGACGAGGAAGAGCTCGGTGTCCTGAACCGGGCCGTCGTCGAGCTCGAGCTCTTCGCCCGTGATGGTCTTCGGGCTCACGCCGCAACGGTATCGTCCTGAGCCGTTTGCGTCGTGTTCCGCTGCTGTCGGGCTCGCGGCTCGTTCTCGTCCCGGTCGCGGACGACGACGTCGTCCTCCGGCCGCCCCCTCCGCCCGACCAGGTCGTCGACGTCCACGCGGCGGTCCGGGACGCGCTGCGCTTCCCGCTGTCCGGCCCGCCGCTCGCGGCGGTGGCCGGTCGCGGAGGACGGGCGACGATCGTCGTCGAGCCACCGGCGCTACCGGTGCCGGAGGTCCCGAACGACCCCCGCCGCGAGGCCGTGGCCACCGCCGTGAGAGAGCTCGAGCGCTGCGGCGTTCCCGACCACCGGCAGACGATCCTCGTCGCGACGGGCCTCGGGCTACGGGCGAGCGTCCGCGACTTCGCACGCCTCCTGCTCCCGCCGCCGCTCGCCCGCTCCTTCCGCGGGCGGCTGCTCGTCCACGACGCCGAGTCGCCGGAGCTGGTGCCGGTGCACGAGGGCCGCGAGCCGGTGGCGCTCCACCCGGCCGTCGTCGAGTCGGACGTGACCCTCGTCGTGGGTGCGGCCGAGACGGTGCTGCACGGTGGCCCGGGCTCGCTTCTCGCTGCCGCCGACGCGCAGACGATCCGTCGCGTGGCCGCCGCCGATTCGCTCCTCGAGGCTGCCGGTGGGCCCGAGTGGGAGCTCGCCCTCGCCGTGGAGTCGGCCGTCGCGAGGCAGACCGCGCTGCTGGGCGTCTCGCTCGTGCTCGACCTCCCCCGGCTCACGGGCACGTATCGCGGCTACCCGGACGACCTCGACGTGGTCCGGCGCCTCTCCCGCTCACCCTTCCGCGCGCTCGTCTCGGCGCTCCCCGGCCCGCTTCGCAAGACCGTCCTCGGCCGGCAGGGTCGCGGGCTCACCGCGACGGCGGCGTACGCGAGCCGCCCGTCCGTGGCGCACGCCGAGGCGCTCCTCCGTGGCGTCGCGCTGCGCGACACTTCGCTGGCCGAGCCGCTCGACGCGCTCGTGGTCGGCGTCCCGTGGTTCGGCCCGGGCTATCCGCGCGAGCCGGTGAACCCGGTCACGGCCGCCGCACTGGCACTCGGCACTGCGCTGCGCCTCCGGCGCGATGCGTTCCCGATCCGTGCAGGGTGGGACGCTCGTGCTCGTCCACTCGCTGCGCCGGACGTTCGCGCCGGGCACGCACGCGCCCTACGCCTCGATGTTCCGCGCGCTGCGGGACGCGCACGACGACCAGGCACTCGCGTCCGCGGAAGCCGATGCCCGCTCCGACGAACGGGCGCTCGACGCGTACCGCAACGGCTCGGCCTGCCATCCCGTGCTCCCCTTCGCCGACTGGGCCGGCTGCCAGCCGGCGCTCTCGCAACTCGGGCGCGTGATCGTCGCCGGTTGCCGCGACGCCGCCGCCGCCAGGACGCTCGGCTTCGTGCCGAGTCACGGGATCGACGAGCGCGCTCGAGATGGCCCACGGCGTCGCCGGCGGGCGCGGCCGCGTCGGCATCCTGCTTGCGCCGCCCTACCCGGCGCTCGTCGTCGGCTAGACGCCGAGGTAGGTCTTCTTCACCTGCTCGTTGTTCCGGAGCTCCGACGCCGGGCCCTCGAGCGGGATGCGCCCGGTCTCCATGACGTAGCCGCGGTGTGCGACGTCGAGCGCCATGAGCGCGTTCTGCTCGACGAGGAGCACGGGAGTTCCCTGCTTGTTGACCTCGACGACGGTCTCGAAGATGCGCTCGACGAAGATCGGGGCGAGGCCCATCGACGGCTCGTCGAGCAGGAGCAGCTTCGGCCTCGCCATCAGCGCACGCCCGATCGCGCACATCTGCTGCTCGCCGCCGGACATCGTTCCCGCCTTCTGCGTGCGCCGCTCCTTCAAGCGCGGGAAGAGCGTGAACACGCGCTCCATGTCCTCGGCGAAGTTCTCCTTGTCGGTGCGCTGGAACGCCCCCATCTCGAGGTTCTCGGTCACGCTCATGCGCGGGAACAGCCTGCGACCCTCCGGGCTCTGCGCGATCCCCTGCTTCACGATCGTGTGCGGCGCGGCGCCGGTGATGTCGTTCCCCTGGAAGCGGATCGAGCCCTGGCGCGGCTTGTTGATGCCGTTGATCGCACGCAGCGTCGTCGACTTGCCGGCGCCGTTCGCGCCGATCAGGGTCACGATCTCACCCTCGCGGACGGTGAGCGAGACGCCCTTCAGCGCGTGGATCGCGCCGTAGTAGACGTGGACGTCGTCGACCTCGATGACCGGCGCGGCACTCGAGCTCCTCTCGCTCACGCCACCGCTCCCGTCCCCAGGTACGCCTCGATCACGCGCTCGTCCGCCTGGATCTCCTGCGGCGTGCCCTCCGCGATCTTCGCCCCGTATTCGAGGACCGTGATGCGCTCGGAGACGCCCATCACGATCTTCATGTCGTGCTCGATCAGGAGCACGGTGAGCCCCCGCTCGTCGCGGAGCCGCCGGACGAAGGCGGTGAACTCCGCCGTCTCCTGCGGGTTCATGCCCGCGGTCGGCTCGTCCAGCAGGATCAGCTTCGGGTCGGTGGCGAGCGCCCGCGCGACCTCGAGCCGGCGCTGATCGCCGTACGGGAGCGTGCCGGCGTACTCCTCGTGCCGGCGCGGGATCCCGCAGTACCGGAGCAGCTCGCGTGCCTTCTCGCGGGCCTCCTGCTCCTCCCGCTTGACCCTGGGCGTGCGGACGATCGACCCGAAGATCCCGCCCTTCAGCCGGCAGTGCATGCCGACGAGGACGTTCTCGAGTGCCGTCATCTGCGCGAAGAGGCGGATGTTCTGGAACGTGCGCCCGATACCGAGCTCGACGATCGCGTGCGGCGGCTTGCCGACGACCTCCGTGCCGTCGAAGACGATCGAGCCCGAGGTCGGCACGTACACGCCTGTGATCTGGTTGAAGAACGTCGTCTTCCCGGCCCCGTTCGGACCGATGAGCGCGACGATGGAGCCGCGCGGGATCGCGAAGTCGACGTCGTCGGTGGCGACGAGCCCGCCGAACTCCTTGCGCACGGCGGTGGCGACCAGCAGGTTGTCGGGCTGGGTGCTCATCAGTCGTCCGACGGATCGCGATCGGTGAGCGTGCCCTCCGTCTGGACGTCGTAGAACGGCGTGTCGTGCACGCCCTCCTCGAGCTCGATCTTGTGCCTACGTTCGGGAATCAACCCGGTCGGCCGGAAGAGCATCATCGCGACGATGATCGCTCCGTAGATCCCGAACTGGTACTTCGTGGGATCGAAGTCGATGCCCGCGTCCTGCACCTTCGACCCAATGGTCGCGAGGCCCTCGATGTTGAGGTACGCGAGGATCATGCCGCCGACGAACACGCCCCAGATGCTCCCCATGCCGCCGAGGATGACCATGCACAGCAGGAAGATCGAGAAGTTGAAGTAGAAGTCGGCCGGGAAGGCGCCCGACTTGTAGCTCGCGTAGAACGCGCCCGCGACGCCGCCGAAGAACGCGCCGATCGCATACGACCAGGTCTTCGTCCGCATGAGCGGCACGCCCATCGCCGCAGCGGCCGTCTCGTCCTCGCGAATCGCGATCCACGCACGGCCGAGGCGCGAGTCGCGGAGCCTGATGCAGCAGAAGACCGTGAACAGCAGCAGGACGATCGCCGTCCAGAAGTAGAGGTCGTCCTTGTTGTCCTGCTCGCGGAACACGAACGAGCCGACCGCGAGCGAGTCGATAGGAGCGATCCCGAAGGTCCCGTTCGTCAGGTCGAACCCGCCCAGGGAGTCCGCGTTACGCACGAACTGCGGGACGATCTCGCCGAAGCCGAGCGTCACGATCGCGAGATAGTCACCCCTGAGTCGCAGCGTCGGCAGGCCGATGATGATGCCGACGAGCAACGTGAAGAAACCCGCGAGGGCGAGGATGAGCCACACCGAGATGTGGATCCCGACCTGGTCGTTGTCCGCGCCCGAGAAGAGGTGGAACGAGACCTGCTCGAACTGCAGCGACGCGAACCAGCCCGCGACGTACGCGCCGGCTGCGTAGAACGCCACGTATCCGAGGTCGAGGAGCCCGGCATACCCGACGACGACGTTCAGGCCGAGCGCCATCATCGTGAACACGAGCATGATCACCATCGACCCGGTACGTGGGACGAAGTCGCCGATCAGCGGCAGGTCCTGCAGCCCGTCGACGATGAACGGGTAGATCAGCCCGACCGCGACCAGCCCGGCGGCGAGCCACCACGCCCGCTCCGTGCGCGCGCGGGCGCCGAACGACTGCACGGCCTCGCTCATTGTTTCGTCACGCCCCCTCGGGGGTTCGCTCCCCGAGGATGCCCTGCGGCCGGAACACGAGGACGGCGATGAGGATCCCGAAGACGATCGACCTCGTCCAGTCGCCGCCCGGTGTGCCGTCGAGACCCTCGTTGAAGGCCTGGACGCACCCGATCACCATGGCTCCGAGGACGGCGCCGGTCAGGTTCCCGATGCCGCCGAGCACGGCAGCGGTGAAGGCGATCAGCCCGAGCTCGAACCCGGTGTCGTAACGCATGTTGAACTGGAGGAGGTAGACGAGCCCGGCCACGGCTGCGAGCGAACCGGCGATGAAGAAGGTCACGGAGATCGTCCTGTTGACGTTGATCCCCATCATCGCCGAGGCCTCCTTGTCCTGGGCGACCGCGCGCATCGCCTTGCCCTGACGCGTCGAGCGCACGAACCACGTGAGCAGGAGGAGCACCGGGATCACGATCAGGAAGACGGCGAGCTTGTTCCACTGGATGACGACGCCGCCGATGGTGATCGCCGCCGTGCGCGGGATGAAGTTCGGCACCGACTCGAAGTCGACGCCGTAGATCGCGAGCGAGACGTTCTGGACGATGAAGGACACGCCGACCGCCGTGATCAGTGGCGCGAGCCGGGGCGCGTTGCGTAACGGCTTGTACGCGATGCGCTCGATCGTCGCGTTGAGGACGGCGAACAGCGGCATCGTCACCGCGAGCGTCACGAGGAGCCCGGCGACGATGATGAGCGCGCTCGAGCTCTCGTCGAGGCCGAGCACGGACACGATCAGCGTGCTCGCGACGAGCCCGGAGAGCGCGAACACGTCGCCGTGCGCGAAGTTGATGAGCTGGAGGATCCCGTACACGAGCGTGTACCCGAGCGCGACGAGCCCGTAGATGGCGCCGTTCGTGACACCGATGACGCCGACGTTCAGGAAGCGGGTGGGGTCCTCGAAGAACTTGAAGAGCAGCCAGATCACGACGATCGCGAGGAGCAGGAGCCCGATCGCGTCGATCAGGCTCGAGGACCGGACTCGCTGGAGCGCGGCTGTCGCCGTGGCCATAGGAGGGCGACTCTAAACGCGACGGGGTGGGAGAGCAATTGCCCTCCCACCCCGCTGCGTCACTTACTAGGCGCCTGCGGCCGTAACGACCTCGGGCTGCGGCGCGAACGAGTCCGCAGTCTCGAGGCGGGTGGTGGCCACGTACATCGTGAAGCCGACCACCGCTCCCGACGCGTCGACCGGATCGCCGTTCTCGTTGAACTTGAACGAGCCGAGCAATCCGTCCGTCACCTCGGTCGAGAACATGTTCTCGATCACCGACTCACGGCTCCCGTCCGACGCCTCGATCGCGTCGAGCAGGATCTGCGCCGACTGACCGCCGTAGATCGCGTACGGGTCGATCGCCTTGCCGGCGAGCGGCCCTGCGAGAAGCGCATCCACGAACTCCAGAGCGACACCCTGGAAGTCGTCGATCGGCACACCTGCGACTGACATGAACATGCCCTTCGCGGCGGGACCGGACTCGTCGATCGTCGCCTGGGTCGTGAAGCCGTCCGGAGCGAACAGCTTGACCGCCCCGTCGTTCGGCCCGAGCACTGCGACCTTGTCCTTGATCACCTGAGCGCCGTTCTCGTCGATGAGGCCACCGAGGAAGACGGCGTCAGCTCCGCTGTTCTTGATCTTGCCCATGAGCGCCTCGTAGCTCGACGCCTTCGGGTCCCAGGCCTCGAACCCGGCGACATCGATCCCGACCGACTCCGCAGCCTTGCGGGTGGTGGTCGCGACGCCGAGGCCATAGGCCTCCTTGTCGTTGAGGATGTAGACGTTCTTGACGCCCTGCTTCTGCATGAACTCGGCGACGAACGCACCCTGGTAGTCGTCGGCCGGTGCGACGCGCGCGTAGTTCCGCGTGCCCTGCGGGTAGTACTTGTCGGGCTCCGAGGCGTCACAGCCGCCCGGCAGGTTCACCGTCAAGCACGGATACGTGTTCGCGGGGGAGATCATCGCGATGCCGCCTTCGGGAGCCGCGTTCAGCAGCGGGATGATGATCTGGGCACACCCCGAGTTGAACGTCCCGATGACGCCGATCACGGCGTCGTTGGCCGCGTACGCATTGCCGTTCTGGGAACACTTGCCCGAGTCCCACTTCGCGGCCTGAGCGGTCGCGTCGTCACACGACTGGAAGCCGATGTTGTAGTCGCCGGCCTTCCACTCGCGGCTTTCGAGCTCGTAGCGGATGGCCGCGACGATCTGCTCGGTCTGCGTGCGCGACGAGCCCTGGAGCGGGAAGTCGGACGCCAGGATGTAATCCGGATCGCCTTCGCCCTCGTACTCGAGCGCCGTGCACGACGAGGACGGCAGGGCCTCGACGTCGCCGCCTCCATCGTCTCCGCCGCCGCAGCCGGCAGCCATCAGAGCGAGCGCCGCGATCAGCAGCCCGAACGCAAGGAGCGCGCTTCGCTTTCGTACAGTCAACCTGTCCTCCTCACCTTGATTGTGCGAATCTGCGCCGGCGCCGCCGGCGTCCGGCAAGTATCGGCGCTCGGGCCGTGAGGCGCAACTTGGCGCTGTTACGGCGCAATAACGGCTCAACGCCGTTCGGCTGATGCCGGAGGTGGGATCCGAACCCACACGTCCCGAAGGACACAGGATTTTGAGTCCTGCGCGTCTGCCAGTTCCGCCACTCCGGCGTGCCGGGCGATCGTAGCCGCGCCGCTAGCCGAAGAACGCGCGCGCCACGTCGTACCACTCGGGCGGCACCGTCTTCAGCTCGCTCGTGGCCTCGTCGAGCGAGATGTCCACGATGGCGTCGCCCTGCAGGGCCGCCATGCGGCCGAACCGCTGTGCGTCTGCCAGGGCCGCGGCCTCGAGCCCGAAGCGGGTGGCGAGCACGCGGTCGCGCGCGGTCGGGGTGCCGCCCCGCTGGACGTGCCCGAGGACGGTCACGCGGGTCTCGTACCCGGTGCGCTCCTCGATCTCCCGCGCGAGCGCGCCGCCGACGCCGCCGAGCACGACGTGGCCGAAGTCGTCGGACTGCCTTGCCTCGCCTGCAACGAGTCGGCGCTCGCCGGAGCGAAAAGCGAGCTCGTAGCCCTCGCTCACGACGACGATCGAGAAGTCCTTCCCGGTCGCGTGGCGCTTCACGAGCTCCTCGCAGGCGTCCTCGACCGTGATCGGTTGCTCGGGGATCACGATCACGTCGGCGCCTCCCGCGATCCCGCTCATGACCGCGATCCAGCCCGTGTGCCGGCCCATTACCTCGACGACCATGACGCGGTTGTGCGACTCCGCCGTCGAGTGCAGCCGGTCGATCGCCTCGGTCGCGATCATGACCGCGGTGTCGAAGCCGAACGTGTAGTCCGTCCCCGCGAGGTCGTTGTCGATCGTCTTCGGGACGCCGACGACGGGGAACTCGCGCTCGCGGTACAGGCGCGCGGCGACGCCGAGCGTGTCTTCCCCGCCGATCGCGACGAGCGCGTCGAGCCCCTGCTCGGCGAAGTTGCGGAGCACGGCCTCCTCCCCGCCCTCGACCTTGTACGGGTTCGTGCGCGTCGTGCCGAGGATCGTCCCCCCGCGCGGGAGGATTCCCGAGACCTCGCGCCGGCCGAGCGGCATGAACAGCCCTTCGGTGAGCCCTCTCCAGCCGTCCCGGACGCCAACGACCTCGTGACCGCGGTCGGTCGAGCGGCGGACGACCGCGCGGATCACGGCGTTCAGGCCGGGACAGTCGCCTCCGCCGGTGAGGATGCCGATCCTCATCGCGGTGGCTGCCTACACCTCGGGCGGCTCGGCGGGCACGAGCGCGGCGACGTCGCGGGACGTGACGAGCACCGCGTCGACACCGGCCCGCTCGAGCTCGGCGACGTCGTCCGCCGAGGCGTCGCGGAGCTCCGCGATCGCGAGCTTGCCGGCGGGGACGTCGTGGAGGAGCGCGAGCAGCGACTCGAGTGGGTCCTCGTCGGCGTCCGGCTCGGTGCTCAGCAGGAACACCTCCGGATCGAGCTCCTCCAGGGCGCGCTCGAGATCCTCGGCGTCGGCGACGCGGACGACCGGGTGCACCCCGAGCTCGTTCGCGCGCTCCCACGCCTCCACGTCCGGCGGGACGACCACCGCGTCGGCAGGCACGCCGGACAGGCCCCGGAAGTCGCCGAGGAGTAGCACCGGCAGCTGCGAGCCGTTGCGCAGGTCGGACGTGCCGTGCGTGACCGCGAGCGCGTCAGCGCCCTGTTCCTCAGCGGCTTGGGCCTCCTGGCCGTCCGTGACCTCGACCAGCACCGAGATACCGTCGCCTTCGGCGATCGCCTGACTCAACCTGCTCAACCCGGCGGATGCTACTCAGCAAACCGATCGTCGCGCGCGGACGTCTACGGTTCTGCGAATGCGCGCTCCTGTGACCGTGCTCGCACTGCTGCTCGTCCTGACCGGCAACGCGCTCGCGAGGACGATCGAGGGGACCGGCCGGAGCGAGCGTCTGGTGGGGACTGCACGGGCCGACGTGCTTCTCGGACGCGGCGGGAACGACCGGCTCGCCGGGCTCGCCGGCACGGACTTCCTGAGCGGCGGAACGGGGCGCGACCGCCTCGAGGCCGGCCCCGGAAGCGACCGGATCGTGGTGCAGTACGACGGCGCGCGTGACACCGTCGCGTGCGGACCGGGACTCGACGTCGTGAACGCCGACCTTCTGGACGCGGTGGCGCCGGACTGCGAGCTCGTTGGCCGGCGGCTCTCGCGCGACCCGTACAAGACGACAACCGGCCAGCACGAGACCCAGGTCGAGCCGGACAGCTTCACCGTGGGGAGAACCACCGTCGTCACGTTCCAGGTCGGCAGGCGTTTCGACGGAGCGGCCGACAACATCGGCTTCTCGGTCTCGAGCGACGACGGCCGGACGTGGCGCAGTGGACTGCTGCCCGGCCTCACGCAGGTGAGCAGCCCCGCGGGGCCGCACGTGCGCGCGAGCGATCCGGTGGTCGCCTACGACGCAGCCACGAGCACCTGGCTCCTCTCGGCCCTCGCGATCCAGGGCACGATCACGCGGCTCACGATCAGCCGCTCCACCGACGGCTTCACATGGAGCAACCCCGTGATCGCGCTCGAGGCCGCGTCTTCAGACGGGATCACCTTCGACAAGAACTGGATCGCGTGCGACAACGGTACATCGAGCCCGCACCGCGGCAACTGCTACCTCGCCTATACGGACACGCAGCGCGACGGAGCGCTTGCCGTCCTCACGTCGGCGGACGGTGGCCTCACTTGGTCGGCTCCGGTCGGGATTCCCGTGCACGACTCGGTGGGGGCGTTTCCGGTGATCCGGCCATCCGGCGAGATCGTGGTGATCTTCAACTGGGACGGCGGCCGAATCGGCTCGTCCATCTCACCGGACGGCGGCCTGAGCTTCCGTCCCGCTGTGCCGATTGCGGACATCCGCGTGCGCTCGATTCGAGAGCTGCGCTTCTTCCCGCTTCCTTCGGCGGATGTCGGCCCGTCCGGACGCGTCTGGGTGACGTGGCACGACTGTCGCTTCGATCCGGGCTGCGACGAGAACAGTGTCGTCGTGTCGACCTCCGCCGACGGCAGCACGTGGAGCGCGCCGGTTGCCGTGACCTCGCGGCGGAACGCGTTTCTCCCTGCAATTGGCGTCAATCAGAACACGGGTCGCGTCGCCGTCGTCTACCACGTGGTGCGCCCCGGAGGCATCGACGTCGAGCTCAGCGAGACGGCAGGAGGCGTGGACGCGTTCGGCGCGCCACGGCGGCTCTCGGCGCAGACGATGCGCGTCGAGTGGCTGCCGGACACCGTCTCCGGCCGCATGCTCGCGGACTACCTGTCCGTGCACTACGCAGGGAACCGCCCCCTGGCCGCGTGGGTGCTCGCGTCCGAGCCGGTGGCGGGGAGCTTCCGGCAGGCGGTGTACGCGACCCGCGGCTAGTGGGCGGCGGGCGCCCGAGTCAGAGCCCGATCGGGTGCCAGACCGTCTTGAGCTCGAGGAAGGCCTCGATCTCCCACGGGCTCTGCGTGTCGGCCGACGAGCGCACGACCCGCTTGACGTTGTCGGCGGCGAGCCGCTGGAGCTCGGCGACGTCGTCGTGGGCGCCGGTCAGGTCGATCGCGTTCACGTCCATGTGGCTGGCGAGCCAGGGCGCGAGCTCGTCGCGGAAGCCGGTGAGGATGTTGACCGCGCCCGCGGGGACGTCGGAAGTCGCGAGCGCCTCGGCGAGCTCGATCGCGGCCAGCGGGTGCTCTTCGGATGCGACCACGACCACGGCGTTGCCACCGACGAGAGCCGGAGCGAGGCGCGACACGATCCCGACGAGCGGCGGCTCGAGCGGAGCGAGCACGCCGACGACGCCGGTGGGCTCCGGGACGGTGAAATCGAAGTAGGGCCCCGCGACCGGGTTGGAGCCGCCGAGCACCTGGGGCAGCTTGTCGGCCCAGCCCGCGTACCAGACGACCCGATCGATCGCGGCCGCGACCTCCTTCCGCCCCGAGGACACCGCGGCGAGGTCGGTCGAGCGCGTCTCGAGCATCTCCGCCAGTCGGTACAGGACCTGGCCCCGGTTGTATGCCGTCATCCCCGACCACGCCGGAAACGCGGCGCGAGCGGCACGGACGGCGTCGCGCACGTCCTTGCGCGACGCGCGAGCGACGTTCTGCCCCTCGGCCTCGTACGTGCGCCCGGACTCAGAGCGCGGGAACGCGCCACCGAGGTACAGCTTGTACGTCTTCTTGACCGGGACCCGGCTCATGCGTGACCGCCTCGGTTCGACGTCGAGCTGTTGAGACATCGGCCCGCAACTGGCACGAACGCGTATGCCTTCCGTGACGCCTTCGTCGTTACGCTCGGCAGCGGGTGGAGGGTGGCCAACCTCCCCACCCAGGGTGGGGAATGCGCGTGGGTCGCGCGGTGAGACCCAGCGATGCTGCTCACTCGAACCTCAGGTACGGCGCGAGCCCGTGGCGGCCGCCCTCGCGGCCGAATCCCGACTCCTTGTACCCGCCGAAGGGCGACGCCGGGTCGAAGCGGTTGAACGTGTTCGCCCACACGACTCCGGCCCTGAGCCGCTCGACCATCCACAGGATGCGCGAGCCCTTCTCCGTCCACACGCCCGCCGACAGCCCGTACGGCGTGTTGTTCGCCTTCTCGACCGCCTCGGCGGGTGTCCTGAACGTCAGCGTCGAGAGCACCGGGCCGAAGATCTCCTCCTGCGCGATGCGATAGCTCTGGGCGACGTTCGTGAAGAGCGTCGGCCGGAACCAGTACCCGCGCTCGGGGAGCCGGCACTCGGGCTGGTAGAGCTCGGCGCCCTCGGCCTCGCCGCTCGCGACGAGCTCCGTGATGCGCGCGAGCTGCTCGGCGGAGTTGATCGCCCCGACGTCCGTGTTCTTGTCCAGCGGGTCGCCGACCCGGAGCGTCGAGAGACGCAGCTTCAGCTTGTCGATCAACGGCTCGTAGATCGACTCCTGGACGAGCAGCCGCGACCCTGCGCAGCACACGTGGCCCTGGTTGAAGTAGATCCCGTTGACGATCCCCTCGACCGCCTGGTCGAGCGCCGCGTCGTCGAAGACGATGTTCGCCGCCTTGCCCCCGAGCTCGAGCGTCAGCTTGACGTCACGCCCCGCGAGCTCTCGCATGATGAGCTTGCCGACCTCGGTCGAGCCCGTGAACGCGAGCTTGTCGATGTCCGGGTGCTTGACGAGATGTGCGCCCGTCGCCCCATCGCCCGTGACGATGTTCACGACACCCGGCGGGAGCTCGGCCTGACGACACACGTCCGTGAACAGCAGTGCCGAGAGCGGCGTCGTCTCGGCCGGCTTGAGCACGACCGTGTTCCCGCACGCGAGAGCCGGCGCGATCTTCCACGCGAGCATGAGCAGGGGGAAGTTCCACGGAATGATCTGCGCAGCGACGCCGAGCGGCTTCGGCGTGCGGTTCGGGAACGCGTACTCGAGCTTGTCCGCCCAGCCCGCGTAGTAGAAGAAGTGCGCCGCCGCGAGCGGAAGATCGACGTCGCGGGACTCCTTGATCGGCTTTCCGCCGTCGAGCGACTCGGCGACGGCGAACTCGCGAGAGCGCTCCTGGAGGATGCGCGCGATGCGGAAGAGGTACTTCGCGCGCTCGGACGGGGCGAGCTTCGCCCAGCCGCGGAACGCCTCGCGCGCTGTGGACACGGCCACGTCGACGTCCTCGGGGCCTGCGAGCGCGAACTCGAAGAGCTGCTCCTCCGTCGAGGGCGAGACCGACGGGAGCCACTCGCCCGAACGCGGTTCGACCTCCTCGCCTCCGATGAAGAGCCCGTACCGCGGCTTTATGTCGACGACGTCGCGCGCCTCGGGAGCCGGCGCGTAGTCCCACTCGAACGGAGCGGGGACCGCTGCGGAGCGTTTCTCGACCTGCGCCATCAGTCGACGGTGAAGTAGTCGGGGGACTGGTACCGGCCGGTCCGCTCCTTGCGGATCTGCATCAACACGTCGTTCAGGAGCGTCGAGGCTCCGAAGCGGAAGAGGTCAGGCGTCATCCATTGCTGCCCGAGCGTCTCGTAGAGGACGACGAGGTACTGCACCGCCTGCTTCGACTGCCTGATCCCGCCCGCCGGCTTGATCCCGATGACGCGGCCGGTCTCGGCGTACACGTCGCGGACGGCTTCCATCATGCACAGCGTCACGGGCAGCGTCGCAGCGGGGCTGATCTTGCCGGTCGACGTCTTGACGAAGTCGGCGCCTCCGGCGATGGCCAACAGCGACGCGCGCCTGACGTTGTCGTACGTCCCGAGCTCGCCGGTCTCGAGGATCACCTTGAGATGCGCGTCGGCACACGCCTCTTTCACGCGGACGATCTCGTCGTAGACCTTCGCGTAGCGCCCGGAGTGGAACGCGCCGCGGTCGATGACCATGTCGACCTCGTCGGCACCGAGCTCGACGACCGCGCGAGCCTCGGCGACCTTGAGCTCCGTCGGCGACTGACCGGACGGGAACGCAGTGGCGACCGACGCGACCTTCACACCGCTTCCGTGCAGTCGCTCCTTCGCGGTGGAGACCAGGTTGGGATAGACGCAGACGGCAGCGACCGGCGGGACCGTCAGGTCGGCGGGATCCGGCCTGAGCGCCTTCGAGCAGAGCGCCGCCACCTTTCCGGGCGTGTCCTGCCCCTCTAGCGTCGTCAGGTCCATCATGCGCACCGCGAGCTCGAGCGCCTGGAGCTTCGACTCGCGCTTGATCGACCGCTTCGCGAGCGAGGCGGCGCGCTCCTCGAGCGCGACCGCGTCGACGGAGCCGATGCGCGGGAGGCGGGGCTCGAGAGGGAGCTCGAAGCCGCCGACGAGTGCGGGCGCCTGTGCCACGGTCCGAGTGTAGTCCGGTACGGCGGGTCTACAGCCCGAGCCGCTCGAGCAGCTTTGGGTCCCGGCGCCATTTCGGCCGCACCTTGACCATCAGCTCGAGAAAGACGGGATGCCCGACGAGGGCTTCGACTTCCGGCCGCGCGCGCGTCCCGATCTCGCGGATCATCGCTCCCTTCTTGCCGACGAGAATCCCTTTCTGGGAAGCGGTCTCCACGTAGACGAAGGCGCGAACGACCTTGTCCGCGATCTCGTCCACCTCGACCATGACCGCGTGTGGCACCTCCTCGCGCGTCAGCTGCAGCGCCTTCTCACGGATCACCTCCGCGACGCGCTCCTCGACGGTGAGATCGGTGCGCTGCTCCAGCGGGAAGAGCAGCGGGCCCTCGGGCAGCAGGGAGACGATGTCGTCGCGCAGCTCGCCGATTCCATCCTTGGTGAGCGCGCTCACCGGATGGAGCGCGTGGAAGTCGCCGAGCTCCGCTGCGGCTTGCATCTGCGTGACGACGTGGCTGGCCTTCAGCCGGTCGACCTTGTTCAGGACGATGATCACCGGCTTCCCGAGGTCGAAGACGCGCCGCGCGACGAACCTGTCGCCGGCGCCGATGTGCGCCCGCGCGTCGACGACGAGAAGGACGACGTCGACGTCCTCGAACGAGGAGTCAACCGTCGCCTGCATGCGCTCGGTGAGCGCGTCGAGCGGTCGCTGAAAGCCGGGCAGATCGACGAGCGCAAGCTGGTAGTCGGGGCCGTTCGCGACCCCGAAGACGCGGCGGCGGGTCGTGTTCGGCACCTTCGACGTGATCGCGACCTTCTCGCCGGTGAGGGCGTTCACGAGCGTCGACTTGCCGACGTTCGGGCGGCCGGCGACCGAGACGATGCCGGATTTCACGACGCCTTCCCGTAGGGGCACCCCGGCCCACCACCCGCTGCGATCGTCACGAGGAAACGCGTACGCAGGGCAAACGGCTCAGTGCCGAAAGCGTGACAACGAATCAACATGCTCAGTCGAGGTCGGACGCTTTGAACGACTCCGGCAGCAGCTCCGCGGGCGTCATGGTGAGCACCTTCCCGCCATTGCGAAACACGACGCGCTCGACGCCCATCTCGAGCAGCCACTGCCGACAGCCGCCGCACGGCGAGGCCGTGATCGCGGCGACCTCGAAGTCGCCGGGGCGGTACCCCATCGCGACCGCGCGCGCGAACGCCGTCCGCTCCGCGCAGACCCCGAGCGGGTAGGCGGCGTTCTCGACGTTCACGCCCTCGATGACCGTGCCGTCGCGGGCGAGCACCGCACAGCCGACGTCGAACGACGAGTACGGCGCGTAGGCGCGCTCGGCGACCGCGTCCGCCGCGGCGAGCAGCTCGGAATCGGTGACGGCGGCCTCGGTCACCCGAACGCCTGGAAGAGCGCAAGCGTGATGAGCGCGCCGAGTGCGCCGCCCGTCGCGACCTCGGACGCCGAGTGCACGCCGCTCTCGACACGGGTCTGGGCTACGAGGAGGGCCATGAGGAACGTCAGCGTCGACACGAGGAAGTGGTGGGACGAGTCGTCGAGCACGAGCGTAACGGCCATCCAGCCGGCGAAGGCGACCGCCGCGTGCCCGGAGGGCAGGCCGCCGCGCAGCGGCGTGCCGCGGCCCGTGACCGCCTTCACCGCGATGACGACGATGATCGTCACCGCCAGTGCGACCAGCGTCAGCTCCTCCGGCACGTTCGCGAGGCGGTCGAGGAAGCGTGAGCTGCGGTCGGCGACGGCGCCCGAGAACACGAGGTAGCCCACCGCGAGCGCGTTCAGCGCCGCAATGAGAACCGCGCCGGCGGCGATGTCCTTGGCGAGCTTCGCCATCGGGTCGAAGGACGTCGAGGCAACGTCCACCGCGGCCTCGATCGCGGTGTTCACGAGCTCCGCGACGAGCACGAACGTGATCGCGAGCAGGAGCAGCATGAGCTCGACCTTCGTGACCCCGAATGCGAGCGCCGCGATGAGAACGCCCACCGCGATCGTGAAGTGGATCCAGAGGTTCCGCTGCGTCCGGAGCGCATGGATGACGCCTTCGGCGGCGTAGTTGAAGCTATCGAGGAGCGACGGGCTGCGCTGGCGGGAGCTCATCCCACGTGCTCCCGTTCACGCGCGTCCATCTCGGAGCCGTGGTCGTAGCCGAGGAGGTGCAGGAGGCCGTGCACGAGTGGCGACCGCCACGCGTCGCCCGTCACCTGTGGGCAGACGACGACGTCGCCGAGCGCACGCGGAACTCCCTCCGGAAGCTCGTCGCGCCCGTCGAGCGGGAAAGACAGCACGTCGGTCTCCTCGTCGATCTCGAGGTGCTCGCTCTTCAGTGACCGGATCTCGTCCCGCCCGACGAAGGCGATGCCGAGCTCGCCGTCGGTCACGCCCTCGGCTTCGAGGACGCGCCGGGCGAGCGCCTCGGCCGCCGGCTCGTCGACCTCGGTACCGCTGCGGTTCGTCGTCTCGACGGAGATCACGACTCAGCGCCGGCGCGCGGTGCCGGTCTCCTCGGCATGGCGCTTGTACGCCTCGACGATTCGCTGCACCAGCTTGTGTCGCACGACGTCCTCGTGCCCGAACTCGACGAACGAGATGCCGTCGATGTCGCCGAGGATCTCGCGCACCTGGATCAGGCCTGAAGCCTGGTCGCGCGGGAGGTCGACCTGGGTGATGTCGCCCGTGACGACCATCTTCGAGCCGAAGCCGAGCCGCGTGAGGAACATCTGCATCTGCTCCGGCGTGGTGTTCTGCGCCTCGTCCAGGACGATGAACGAGTCGTTCAGCGTCCGCCCGCGCATGAACGCGAGCGGCGCGACCTCGATCGTGCCGCGCTCCATGTAGCCGGCGAGCCGCTCCGGGTCGAGCATGTCGTAGAGCGCGTCGTAGAGCGGGCGCAGGTACGGGTCGACCTTCGCCAGCATGTCCCCGGGAAGGAACCCGAGCCGCTCGCCCGCCTCGACCGCAGGCCGGGTGAGGATGATGCGGCCGACACCGCCCTCGGAGAGAGCTGCGACCGCGAGCGCCATCGCGAGATAGGTCTTGCCGGTCCCTGCGGGCCCGACCGAGAACGTCACGGTGCCCTGGCGGATCGCGTCCACGTAGCGCTTCTGGTTGACCGTCTTCGGCGTGATCTTCTTGCCGCGGTGGCGCCAGACGATGTCCTCGAAGACGTCGCGGACGTCCTCGGCCTGGTCGAGCGCGGTCAGCACCGCACCTACGGTGTCCGGGCCGACCTGGTGCCCGCCCTCGACCAGCTCGACGAGCTCGTCCACGACGGCGCGCGCGGCGACGACGTGCGCGCCGTCCCCGTCGAGGGTCAGCCGGTTCCCGCGCAGGGAGATCGTGCAGTGGAGCCGCTCGCGCAGGGCGTCGAGCACGCCGTCCTCGACGCCGGCCAGCTCGGCCGCGACCTCGTTCGAGACATCCAGTACCTGCTGCACGGCCTCAGTCTAGAAAGGCCGTCCGTCGAGCCCGTGCTACGCGAGCTTCTCCTTCACGAGCTGGTTCACGGTCGAGCCGTCGGCGCGCCCGGAGACCTGATGCATGACTCCCGCCATCACGCGCCCCAGGTCGCGGATGCTCGTCGCGCCGACCTCGGAGATGACGTCGTCGATGATCTCCTCGATCTCCGCCTCCGAGAGCTGCTCGGGCATGTAGTCCTCGAGCACGTCGAGCTCGTACTCCTCGTCCTCTGCCTGCTCCTCGCGGCCGGCCGCCTGGAACGCCTCGGCCGCCTCGACGCGCTTCTTACGCTCGCGCTGCAGAACCTGAAGCTCCTCCTCCTCGGAGAGCGGTCGCTGGAGCTCCTTCTCGGCGGCCTTGAGCGAGTTGAGGACGAGGCTGAGCGCGTCTCGCAGGTCCTTGTCCCGCGAGAGCCGCGCGGCCTTGAGGTCGGCCTCGATGCGGGCGATGAGGCTCATGCGGTCTCCGGTGCCAGCGCGCTCGCCACCCGGCCGGCATCCATCTGGCCGCCGAGCACGTGCCAGTGCAGGTGGAACACCGTCTGCCCCGCGCGCGGGCCGACGTTGACGAGCAGGCGATAGTCGTCGAGTCCCGCGGACTCGGCCGTCTCGGCGACGAACCGGAGCATGCGGCCCGCCTCCTCGTCCGGGAACGCGGCGATGTCCTTGAAGGTGTCGACGTGCCGCTCCGGAAGCACGAGCAGGTGCGTCTCCGCGACCGGCTTGATGTCGCGAATCGCGACGAAGCCGTCCGCCGCATGAACGTGGTCTCCCTCGGCGACGAGCCGACAGAAGAGGCACGAGCTGTCAGGCTGCGACGGCAAGGATCCCCTCCTCCTCGACCCCGACGGCACGCGCGCGAACGAGCTCCCCGACGGGCGCATCGAGGAGCCAGGGCGTGTAGTCGTCCGCGTAGCCCCTCCCCGGCCGGTCGACGAGCACCCGGTCGGTCGTTCCGAGCTTCGTCGCCCAGCGTGCGCGGCAGAGCTCGTCCGAGAGCGCCCGCAGCCGCGCGCCCCGCTCCTTCTTCAGCTCCGGCGGCACCGTGTCGGCCGCGGCGGTGGCCGTGCCGGGCCGCGGCGAGTACGGGAAGACGTGGACCTTCGTGATGCCCGCCTCGCGCACGACCTCGAGCGTCCGCTCGAATGCGATGTCGTCCTCACCGGGAAAGCCGACGATGACGTCCGTCGTGAGGTTGAAGTCCACGAGCGGCGCGACCCGCATCAGGTACTGGTCGACGCTGTAGCGACGCTGCATCGCCCGGAGGATCCGTTCGTCGCCGGACTGGAGCGGCACGTGTAGGTGGGCGGACACGGTCTCCGTCACCTCGAGAGCTTCGACGAGGTCCGGGGTCAGATGGTTCACCTCGATCGACGACAGGCGCAGGCGCTCGACACCCTCCACGGCACCTGCCTCGCGGACGAGCCGCGACAGCGTGAACCCTGCCTCCCGGTCGCGGAAACAGCCGAGGTTGACCCCGGTGAACACGACCTCCCGGTGACCCTGGGCCGCGCGACGCCGCACCTCGTCGAGCACCGCCGCGGCGCGTCGGCTGCGCGTGCCTCCGCGCACGAGCGGGATCACGCAGAACGCGCACGAGAACGAGCACCCGTCCTGGATCTTCACGAACGCGCGTGTGCGCTCGAGGCGCGGCTCGCTCTGCACGCACGCGACGGCACCGACGTCCCCGGCAACGGTCGCAGCGGCGTCCTCGCCCGTGCGCGCGACGACGTGCACGTTCGCGGGAAGCCCGTGAAACGCGCCCTCGAGGCTCGCTGCGCAGCCGGTCACGTAGACGCGGCGGTGCCTGCGCGCGGCACGGGCGGCCGCCTGTCGCGACTTCGAGACCGCCTCGTGCGTGACACAGCACGTGTTCACGACCGCGATCTCCGCGTGTCCCGCTGCCTCGTGGGCGTGCTCCGCGTGTCCGTCTGCCAGGAGCCGCTCGCGGGTCAGCTGCGCATCCGCGAAGGACACCTTGCAGCCGAGGAATCGAACGGAGAACGTCGCCACCGAGCGGACCAGCTTAAAGGCCTTCGCCCCCGATCGTTCACGACGCCTCGCAAACGTCGGCCGCCCAGCCTTCGAGGTCGGACGCCTCGACGTGCCTCCACCCCGGAGCCTCGGGCCGCTCGCCCACGAGGTAGCCCGACGTGATCGCACGCGGCGCCGGGTGGCGAGCGAGGAGCGCCTCCACGGCGCGCAACTCGATGTTGGCGACGACGAGCCCTGCTCTCGGCAGATCGCCCTCGCGGGCATCGACCACCTGCGCCGCGACCTCGACCTCGTTACGGGCCGCATTCTCCCGGGTCGCCTCTACGGCCACGGCGTCGACGTCGACCGCGTGGACGGGCGTGAACCCGAGGCGGGCCGCGGCGATCGCGAGGACGCCGGAGCCGCAGCCGACGTCGAGCACGCTCGTCCGCGGCTGGCGCGCCAGGAGCTCGACACAGGCTCGGGTCGTCGGGTGCGCGCCGGTGCCGAACGCGCGGCCCGGGTCGATCACGACCGCGAGCCCGCCGGCCGGAGGCTCCTCCCACGGCGGGCCGATCCAGATGCCGCCTGCCCGGACCGGCCGGTGGAAGTCCCGCCACCGATTCTCCCAGCCGGGCTCGACCGCGATCTCGGTCGCGTGTGGGAAGGCCGCTCTGATCTGGCTGGCCAGCGCCGCATCGGCGTAGGCCGCCAGCTCGACCGTCGCGCCGTGGTCGACTTCCTCGAACCCTTCTGGTGCGAGCGCGAGCAGCCGGGCTCTGGCCACCTCGGCCTCCGGTGCCGCGACCCGCACCGAGACGCGGACGAGGCCGCCTACCGGAGAGCGCTCTTCAGCCGCCGGAAGAACCCTTCGTCCTCGTCATCCGACGCATAGGCGGCGGTCGTCGGTCTTTGCGGCGAACTCCTCGAGCAGTTGCCGTTGCTCGTCGGTCAAGCGCGACGGCACGGCGACGTCGAGGCGCACGTAGAGGTCTCCCCGTCGAGAGCCCTGCAGCGAGGGCATGCCCTCGCCAGGGAGGACTCTCACCTCGCCCGGCTGCGCTCCGGGAGGGATCTCCAGCTCGAGGTCGCTCCCGACTCCGTCGATGCTGCGCGACACGCCGAGAGCGGCGTCGGTCATGGTCACCCGGACGGCCGTGTGCAGGTCGTCCCCGTCGCGCACGAAGTGCGGATGCGGCCGCACCCGGACGCCGACGTACACGTCACCGCGCTCGCCGCCGCGGAAAGCCGCGTGGCCGATCCCCCGCAACCGGATGTGCTGACCGTCCTGGATTCCGGCCGGCACCTCGACGTCGACCTTGCGCCTCGCGACGACCCGACCCTCGCCGCCACAGGCCTCGCACGGCGACTCGAGCGTCTGCCCCCGGCCGTTGCACTGCGGGCACGTGCGCTGGCTGACGAACTCCCCGAACACATTGCGCGAGATGCGCCGCAGCATTCCGCTGCCCGCGCACGTGCTGCACGTGCTCACGCCGGTTCCGGGCGTCGCGCCTGCGCCACCGCACGGCTCGCACGGCTCGGCGACGTCGAGCCAGACCGGCGTCGTGACCCCCGTGAACGCCTCCTCCAGGTCGATCTCGACGCCTGCCTGCAGGTCTCCGCCGCGCGTCGTGGAGCGCTCGCGCCCGGCGGCTCCGAGGAGGTCCTCGCCGAAGAAGGCGGCGAAGACGTCCGCGATGTTGCCGAAGTCGGTGAACGTCGGCTGGAACCCGCCGCGCCGAAGCCCCGCATGTCCGAAGCGGTCGTAGGTCGCACGCCGGTCCGGGTCGGAGAGCACCTCGTAGGCCTCGGCCACCTCGCGGAAGCGCGCATTCGGCCTCCGGCGCGTCCGACACGTCCGGATGGAGCTCCCTGCGCGAGCGCGCGGAATGCGCGCTTGATGTCGGAGTCGGCCGCGTCGCGGGGTACGCCCAGCAGCTCGTAGTAGTCGCGCTCTGTCGTCGCCACCCGCGTCAGCTGTCCTCGTAGACGTCCTCGACGAAGCGCGAGAGCTCGAATGCCGCCGCGCGCACCGTCCGGATCGCCTTCTCGTAGTCCATGCGCACCGGTCCGATGAGCCCGACCGCCCCGAAAGGCCGGTTGCCAAGGCCGTACGTTGCGCCGACGAGCGACAGGTCGTGGAGCTGGCCGTCGTCGAGCTGCGGCCCGACGTGGACGACCGGGACGCACCGGCTCGAGCGCCTCGCTGACGAGGGCGAGCACGGCAGCCCTACGCTCGAGCAGCTCGAGGAGGTGCAGGGTCGCCTCGAGCTCCTCCGCGCGCGTCTCCTCGAGCAAGCCGGGAGCACCGCCGACGAAGACCTGCGGCCCCTCCTCGGACGCCGCGTCGAGAATCGCCGGTCCGATCAGCCCGAGAAATGCACGCTCTCGCGGCGACAGCTCCGGCGCCTCCAGGCGACGCCGAACGGTGCTCGAGCCGATCCGGATCGCCGTCGAGCTGCTCGTTGAGGTACGCGGAGGCCCACGAGACGAGCCCCGGGTCGACGGGGCTCTCGAGCCGGAACACGCGCTTCGTGACGCCGCCGGTCGACGTGATGGCGACGACCATCACGCTCGTCGGCTGCAGCGCGAGCACCTCGACGTGCCTGATCGTCGCCGTCCCGAGCGAGGGCGCCGAGACGAGCGCGAGCAGGCGAGTGGCACGCGACAGCATGTCCGTGGTCGTACGCAGGGCGTCCTCGACCTCGTCCCGCATGGCGCGCAGGTCGACACCGAGCGCCTCGGGCCGTCCCTCCAGCGTTGCGACGAGCTCCTCCGCGTAGAGCCGATAGCCGCTGTCCGTCGGCAGTCGACCCGCCGACGTGTGCGGGTGCGTGAGCAGCCCGAGCGTCTCCAGCTCGGCGAGCTCACCTCGGACCGTGGACGAGGACACGGCGAGCCCCGACCGTTCCACGAGCGACCGTGAGCCCACCGGCTGCCCGGTCGCGACGTACTCCTCGACGACGTGGCGGAGGATCTCCCTCTTCCGCTGTGAGAGCTGCATCGGGGACCGATGGTACCCGGGTGCCCTGCGGTTTCCAGCGCGCGGCTCGGTCTCGGAGGCGCGCCGAGTGTGCGCTCAGAGCCGCATGAGCTCTGCGCTCACGCCACCCGCGAGGAACCGCCCTCGCCGCGTCAGCAGCACGCGCTCTCCGCCTTCGCGACGGCCGTTTCCGGCGGGCAGGAACTCGACGAGCCCGCCGGCGACGAGCCTCGCCGCCGCGTCGCGGTCGAACGCGTCCTCCACCGTCTCGAGAGGGAGCGGCTCGTCGAGTCGAAGCCCGAGCAGGAGCCGCTCGCGCATACGCGTCGCCAGATCGATCGTCTCCGTCTCGGAGGGAGGCCTCTCGCCACCGCGCAACGCGGCGACGTAGGCGGCGAGTCCAGGTCGGTTCCGCCGCCGCACGCCGGCGACGGTGGAGACCGCGCCGATCCCGATGCCGAGATAGTCGTGGCCGAGCCAGTACCCGAGGTTGTGCAGCGCCCGCAGGTCCCGCCCGCCCACGCGATCCGGCTCGACGCAGAAGTTGGCCGTCTCGTACCAGCGATACCCGGCGCTCGTCAGCTCCTGCACGACGCGCTCGTAGTAGCCCTCCATCGCCTCCGCTTGGCGCTGGAGCTCCTCGCCGTGCGCGTGCGTGAAGCGCGTGCCGGGCTTCGCCTCGAGCTCGTACCACGACATGTGCTCGGGCTCGAGCGCCAGCGCCTCCGAGAGATCGCGGTCGAGATCGGCGGTGCTCTGACCCGGTATCCCGTAGAGGACGTCGAGCGAGATGTTGTCGAATCCGGCATCACGGAGAAGGTAGACGGCGCGGCGGACGTCGTCCGGCGTCGCGCGTCGCTCGAGGACCGAAAGCAGATGCGGCTGGAAGCTCTGCGCGCCGAGCGACACTCGGGTCGCCCCGCCTTCGCGCAGGACGACTGCGAGCTCGGGCGTGACCGTCTCCGGGTTCGCCTCGACGGTAAGCTCGCCCGCCGTCGGCAGCGCGGCCAGCAGGCGCTGGAGCGCGGGGGCCTGGGTGAACGTCGGCGTCCCGCCCCCGATGAAGACCGTCGCGACGGGCTCGGCCAACACGTGCTCCTCGAGGGCCAGTTCCGCGAGCAGCGCGTCGGCGTACGCCGCGTGCTCACCGGGCTTGCCGGTGACGGTCACGAAGTCGCAGTAGCCGCACCGGTGCCCACAGAACGGAAGGTGCACGTAGAGGTGACGGACCATCAGCGCTTCTTGTCGTCGCCCAGGTTCAGCACTGCGAGAAACGCCTCCTGCGGCACCTCGACGCCGCCGACCTGCTTCATCCGCTTCTTGCCCTTCTTCTGCTTCTCGAGGAGCTTGCGCTTGCGCGTGATGTCGCCGCCGTAGCACTTCGCGAGCACGTCCTTGCGCCGTGCCTTGATCGTCTCGCGGGCGATCACGCGCGACCCGATCGCGGCCTGTACGGGAACGTCGAACATCTGCCGTGGGATCTCCTTCCGCAACCGCTCGACGAGCTGGCGGCCGCGGTCGTACGCCTCGTCGCGATGGACGATGAGCGAGAGGGCGTCGACCTGCTCCCCGCCGACGAGGATGTCCACTCGCGAGAGCTCGCCCGGCTGGAACCCGGCCATGTCGTAGTCGAAGCTCGCGTAGCCGCGCGTGCGGGACTTGAGCTGGTCGTAGAAGTCGAGCACGATCTCGCCGAGCGGCAGCTCGTAGGCGAGCAGGACGCGCTGCTCGCTGAGGTACTCCATGTGGTCGAAGCGGCCGCGGCGCTCCGTCGCGAGCTCCATCACCGGCCCGACGAAGTCCTTCGGGACGATCACCGAAGCGCGCACGTACGGCTCCTCGACGAGCTCGACCTCGCTCGGCATCTCGGCCGGGTTGTGCACCTCGACGACCTCCCCGCTCCGCTTCGTGGCGCGGTAGGCGACGGTCGGCGCCGTGATCAGGAGGTCGAGGTCGAACTCCCGCTCGAGCCGCTCGCGGACGATCTCCATGTGCAGCAGACCGAGGAAGCCGCAGCGGAAACCGAAGCCGAGCGCCTGTGAGGTCTCGGGCTCGTAGAAGAGCGACGCGTCGTTGAGCTTCAGACGCTCGAGGGCGTCGCGCAGCTCGGGGTACTCGTCGGAGTCGGTCGGGAAGATGCCGGCGAAGACCATCGGCTTGACGTCCTGGTAGCCGGGCAGCGGCTCGTCGGCCGGCCGGCGACGCGAGGTGAGTGTGTCCCCGACCCTGAGCCGAGAGACGTCCTTCAGGCCGGTGATGACGTACCCCACCTCGCCGGCGGTGAGCGACTCGACCGGGACTCGCGCGGGCGAGAGCACGCCGAGCTCCTCCGCCTCGAACTCGGTCCCCTGCGCCATCGCCCGAAGCGGCTCCGCAGGGTCGAACTGGCCGTCGACGACGCGGACGAACGCGACGACGCCCCGGTACTGGTCGTACGAGGAGTCGAAGATGAGCGCGCGGGCGGGTGCGTCAGGCTCCCCGCGCGGCGCCGGGATGCGGGCGACGATCGCGTCCAGGACCTGTGCGACCCCCTCGCCCGTCTTCGCCGAGATGCGGACGACGTTCTCCGGAACGTCTCCGAGGAGCTCGGAGATCTCCGCCGCTGCGCCGTCGGCATCCGCCTGCGGAAGGTCGATCTTGTTCGCCACCGGGACGATCTCGAGCTCGTTGTCGAGCGCCAGGTACGCGTTCGCGAGCGTCTGCGCCTCGATCCCCTGCGCCGCGTCGACGAGCAGGAGCGCGCCCTCGCACGCCTGGAGCGAGCGCGACACCTCGTAGGTGAAGTCGACGTGGCCGGGAGTGTCGATCAGGTTGAGCTCGTGGCCCTTCCAGAGCACGCGGACCGCCTGCGCCTTGATCGTGATCCCGCGCTCCCGCTCGAGGTCCATCGAGTCGAGGATCTGCTCGCGCATCTCGCGCTGCGGGACGGCGTCGGTGAGCTCGAGGATGCGGTCGGCGAGCGTCGACTTGCCATGGTCGATGTGCGCGATGATCGCGAAGTTGCGGATCCGTTCCTGCTTCACAGTCCAGCTCGATAGGAGAGCGGCGCTACTCGACGGGTTCCTGGCGCCGGGCACGCAACAGTAGCAACGTGTTGAGCTCGCGAATCCCGAGCACGCGAGCGGCGGCGACGTAGCCGAGCCCGGCGGCGCCGAGCCCGGCGGCGACCGACACGATCTGCGCCCAGAGCTCCCGTCCAAGTGCGGCATCGAGCCCGTACCAGACGAGGAACGCCGCCGCGGCAGCCGCGGCCGACGCGACCACGATCCGGATCACGACGCCGGTCGTGCGCGCGACGTGCTGGAGCCCGAGTCGACGCCGCATCATCACGAAGAGAGCCGCCGAGGCTGCCACGTTCACGAGCGCGGTTGCGAGCGGGATGCCCCAGATCCCGACCCGGTAGAGGATGGCGTCGAGCCCCGCATTTAGCGCGACGGCACCGAGCGCGACGGCCGTCGGGATCCAGTTCGTCTGGATCGCGTAGAAGCTGCGGTTCAGGATCAGCATCCAGCCGTTGAAGACGAGCCCGATCGAGAACGCCTGTAGACATTGGGCGACGATCGTCGTGTCGGCCGCCGTGAACTCACCGCGCTGGTACACGAGCCGGACGATCGGCTGGGCCAGCGCGATCGAGACGAGGCCGGCGGGGACGAGGAGGAACGCGATCTGCCGAAAGCCTCCGTCGAGCGCCCGTCGTAGCCCGTTCTCGTCTCCGCGTGCCGCGAGCCGCGCGAGCGTCGGGAAGAGGACCGTCGTCACCGCGACGGCGAACATGCCCTGCGGGAGCATGTAGAGCCGGAAGGCCTTGTCGATCGCCGCCGGGGCGAGCTCCGGGTCGAGGAGGCGGGATGCGAAGAGCGTCCCCACGACGAAGTTCACGTTGATGAGCCCGATGGTCAGCGTCACGGGGAGCATCAGGACGAGGACGCGCCGGACCGCGGGGTCGCGCCAGTCGATCACCACGGTCAGCCGGCCGTCGAGCTTTCGGAGCCACGGCACGGGCAGGAGCAGCTGCACGAGCGTCCCGAGCACCACGACCCCGGCGTACAGATACATCTCGCCGGTCTCGTCGTCGATGCGCGGAACGCCGATGACGAGGCCGAGGATGATCACGAGGTTCCAGGCCACCGGAGCCAGGGCCGGGAGCGCGAAGTGGTGGTACGTGTTGAGGATCCCGACGACGATCCCCGACAGGCCCAGCAGGACGACGATCGGGAACAGGATCCGCGACAGCGAGACTGCGAGGTCGTAATCGCCGCCCGGTTGGCCGAACGGCTTGATCAGGAGCGGCGCGAGCAGCATGAAGAGCGCTGTAACCCCGCCGAGGATGAGCAGGGTCAGCCAGAACAGCGTCGAGGCGACCCGCCATGCGCGCTGCTTCTCGCCTCGCTCGAGGAGCTCGCTGAACACCGGGACGAACGCGCCCGAGAGCGCGGCGTCGGCGACGAGGGCGCGCACGAGGTTCGGGATCTGGATCGCGACCGTGAACGCGTTGATCGCGCCCGTCACGCCGAAGTAGTAGGCCGCGACCATCTCGCGGACGAGACCCAGGCCACGCGAGATGGCCGTGGCGACGGAGAAGATCGCGGTGGAGCGGGCGAGCTGGCGGCGATCGCCGTCCGCCGACACTGGAAGAGGGCCCGGCGGCTCGGACGGGCTCGTCACGGGAGGGGTCTCCAAGCTGGGCATTCTCCCAGTGGGCCCTGCTGGGAGTCCTGCTACCATCGCGGCGCCCGCGTGGAGCGGGCATTTCCTCTGATATGGCGAACATCAAGCAGCAGAAGAAGCGCGTGCGGACTCAGGAGCGCGAGCGAGTCGAGAATCTCCGCTATCGCTCGACGATCAAGACGCTCACGAAGCGCCTCGAGACGGCCGTCGAGGGTGGCGACTCCGACCTGATCGCCAGCGAGCATCGGACCCTCGTCCGGACGATCGACCGGGCGGCGAGCCGCGGTGCGCTGCACGCGAACACCGCCGCGCGGAAGAAGGCGTACGCGGCGAAGCTCGTGTCCGCGCCCGTCGCGTCCTAGCTCGCGGCGTCCTAGCTCGCGGAGGGCCAGATCCGCCTCGGAGCGGCGAGCAGTGCTTCCCAGGTCGCTACTGGCGAGCGGCCGACCCGGTTCGGGTCAGGTCGACGAGCGCACGCTGCACCTCGAGATCCGGCGCGAGCCTGCTCTGGCCCTTGAGCGCACCGTCCAACTCGGCGATGCGCACCGCGGCATCGCGTAGCTCCTCGGGCGAGAACCCCTCCGCCTGGGCGAACACCTTTTCGGCGTAGTACGGGTGCATGCGCAGCTTGCCGGCGGCGTCGCGAGCGCGAACGCCTTCGGCCGCGAGCCGCTTGATCGAGCGGAGCCTGCCGAAGTGGCTGCCGAGCGTCGCGGCGAGCCGGCTCGCGGTGTCGCGACGAGGCTTCGCGCTGCGCTCGAAGATCGTCTCGCTCGCCGCGAGCGCACGACCGGCGTCGTGCGCGCCCCAGGCATCGGTCAGAGCGAACGTCGGCTCCCCGGCGGCCGGTGAGGCGAGCGCCTCCACCTCCCGCTCGCCGATCGGCTCCCCGTCGGCCCAGACCGTCAGCTTGTCGACCTCGAGCGCGAGGGCGTGGAGGTCCTCGCCGACGAGCTGGATCAGCATCGTGATCGCCTCCGGCTCCGCGCGCGCGTCACGCTGCCGGAACTGGTCGGCGACCCAGCCCTGGAGCTTGCCCTTCGCGACCGAGTACTCGAGGATCTCGCCCACCTTGGCGCACGCCTTGCCGAGCGGAGACGTCTTCTTGATCTCCTCGCCGACGAGGCAGAGCACGGCTCCCGGCGCAGGGCTCGCCAGGTAGGCCGCGACGTCTCCGATGTCGGACGCCTTCCACCCGCCCTTTCGGCGGTTGTCGGCGTCTTTCCGCCCGTCGACCTCCTCGATGACCACGAGGCGGGCGTCACCGAACAGGCTGCCCGCGTTGCAGAGCGCGACGGCCGCGTGGCCGGGCGTATCGGCCGCGTTCACGATCTCCGCGGCCTCGCCGGGGAAGCGTGCGCGGAGGCGCGCGAGCGCGGTCTCGATCTTCGGCCTGTCGCTCCCGGTGAGCAGGTAGACGGGCTTCAGCTCGCGCTCCGCAGCCACCGGCCAACCTTAGCCTCCCGTGCGAACGCGCAGGCCGACGCCGTCCGACTCGACGACGACGCGGCCGTCCTGGTCCGTGCGGTAGACGGCGAGCCCGGTCACCGTCGCGAGCGCCGCAAGCGTCTCCGGGCGCGGATGACCGTAGTCGTTGTTCCGGCCCGCGGAGACGACGGCGATCTGCGGCCGCAGGACACGTAGCTCCTCGTCGAGGCCCGGGTCGGCCGAGCCGTGGTGGGCGACCTTGAGGACCTCGACCGCCCCGAGCGGCAGGGACGCGGTCACATCTGATTCCGCGTCGGCCGGGAGAAAGACATCGAGCTCGCCGTACGAGGCGACGAGGACGGACGCGTTGAGGTTCGGATCCTCGTGCGGAAGCCCGGGGTCCGCCGGCCAGAGGACGCGAAGCACGAGGCCTCCGACCCTGAAGACAGAGCCGGTACGGATCGGGCGAACCGGGACGCCCCGCTCTCGTGCTGCCGCGACCGCCTCTTCTCGTTCGGGGCCGCTCGCGGCAAGCATCGGGTCGAGGACGGTCCCGACACGGAGCTGCCGTATGACCGCCGGAGCCCCGCCGACGTGGTCCCTCTGCGGATGCGTGAGCACGAGCGCGGAGAGCGAGCGCACGCCCATCCGCGACAGCTGGCCGGCGACGTTCGCCTCCGGCGGGCCTTGATCGACGAGCACGCGTGCGGACGCCGTCTCGAGCAGGATCGCGTCACCCTGGCCGACGTCGAGGAACGTCGCCCGGAAGCCTGCCGGTGGGTGCCAGGAGGGCGGGGACCGAAACGACCATGCCGCTGCGACGACAATGACCACGCCCCCGGCGGCCAGCAATGGGAGCGCGCGCCTCCGCCCGGGCGGATGACCGGCACGCAAGCCGCTCCATCGGAGCACGACCCACGCGAGCGCTGCGATGGCAGCCACGACCAGCGCCGTCGTCGGCCGCACCTCGGCTCCCGGGAGCGACGCGGCGACCCGCGCCACGAGCTCGAGCCAGGCCGCCGACCAGCCGGCGAGCCACGCGAGCGCGGCGGCCGCTTCCGGCGAGACGGGATCCGCGGCGGCCGCTAGCAGTCCGAGCCCGAGCACCAGCGGGAGCGCAGGTGCGGCGATCGCGTTCGCGGGCACCGTGTACACCGGCGCGGTGCCGAAGTGGACGAGGACGATCGGCGCGGTCACGAGCCCGCAGACGAACGCGATGCCGAGCAGCTCCGCAACGCGCAGCGGGACCGGATAGCCCTCGGCCAGGCTCCGGAGTCGCGGAAGCCCGACGAAGATCGCGGCGACCGCGGCGAACGAGAGCTGGAAACCGGGCTCGAGCAGCGCAGCCGGGGACCAGGACAGGAGGACGAGCGCGCCCAGCGCGAGGAAGTGCCAGCGATCGGCCGGCCGGGCGACGAGCCATGCGAGCGAGACGAGGCCCCCGGCAACGCCGGCCCGGACCACGGACGGCTGCCAACCCACCGCGAGCACGTAGGACGCAATCGCAACGAGGAGGAGTAGCTCGCGCGTCACGCGAGGAAGCCGTACGAGCCAGCCGAGTGCGTAGATCCCTCCCGCGATGTACGCGACGTTCTGACCGGAGACGGCGAGGAGATGTGCGAGCCCGGAGGCGCGAAAGTCGTCGCGGACCTCGGTCGGGAGGCCTTCGTCCTCGCCGAGCACCACCCCGAGGACGAGAGCGCGCCGGAGCCCACCGGTGCCCCGGCCGACTGCCTCTTCGATCCGGTCGCGCAGACGGTCGCCGAGCCCTGCGGCGCCTCCGCGAGTGCCGACCTGCTGCCACGACCGCGCCCTGGCGACGACGTGGATCCCCTGCCGGGCCAGCCACCGGCGCTCGTCGAAGCCGCCGTCGCGGGCCGGCCGCGGTTCGACGAGCTTCACCGTCGCCTCGAGGAGGGCGCCGCGCGGCGGCGCGCGCCCGAGCGGGAGCACGAGCAGGACGCGCTCGCGGAGCGAACGCCCCGCGAAGCTCATCACTTCGGCGGGCGCGCGCACGGCCCAGGACGTCTGCCGCGCCCCGCCGACGACGGTGAGCTCCGCGCGACCCTGAGACCCGATCTCCGCCGAGAGCGGGCTGCGCGCGAGCGCGTCGAGGCGCAGCGTCCCCCAGGACAACCCGAGCACGACGAGCAGGAGACCGACCGCGAGCAGACGGCGTACGCCGCTCCATGCAGCCGTCGCGACGAGGGCGGACACCGCAAGCCCGGCGAGCAGAGCGCCGGTCGGGAACGGGCTGAGCACGCCCGCGCGCAACCAGTTCGAGGCCGCGAGCCCGGTGCAGGCGAGTCCCGCGAGCAGCGCCGGCCAGTGCAGCTCGACGACTCGCCTCACGGGGTCACGAGGTCGCGCAGCTGCTCGATCCGCGCCGGGCCGATTCCCGGCACGGCGTCCAGGTCGTCGACCGAGCGGATGAAGCCGTGCTCCGCCCGGTAGTCGAGGATCTTCTGCGCGGTGACAGGCCCCACCCCGGGGAGCTCGTCGAGCTGCTCGGCCGTCGCGCTCGAGAGGCTCAGCTTCTGCGTCGGCCCGGCGCCCACGGCGGACGGCGGCGACGTGCGACCGACGCCGTCAGTCACTCCGCCCGACGCGACGGACACCCGAGCCGGCACGAGCACCTGAGCTCCGTCCACGAGCGGCGCCGCGAGATTGAGGCCGCCGAGATCCGCCTTCGCCGAGGCCCCACCTGCGCGCCGGACGGCATCGGCGACCCTCGCACCGTCACGCAGCCGATAGAGACCCGGGCGGCGCACCGCGCCGACGACGTGGACGACGAGGCGCTGCGGCGCAGCGGCAGCGACCGGCTCGAGGGGCGCGACGACCTCCGGCTCTCGCGCTGCTCCCGTGCCCGCAAGGCGGTTGCCGACGAGGACGAGGAGCACGAGCAGCCCGCTGACGAGGACGAGGGCGGTCGAGCGCGAGACCGAGATCGACGGCATGCGGCGATCGTGGCCGGACAACGGTCACGGAGGGGATACGTCTCCGTGCCGAATGCGTGTCAACGCCCGCCGCGAGGCCCGCGGCTCTACGCGAGGCTGCCGCGCTACGAGATCACGAAGTTGACGAGCTTGCCCGGCACCACGACCGTGCGCTCGGGCTCAGCGCCATCCAGTAGCTCGCGAACGCGCTCGGACTCGCGCGCGAGCGCGACGAGCTCGTCGTCGGCGACGTCCGGCGAGACGTGGAGACGGTCGCGGATGCGTCCGTTCACCTGGACGACGACCTCGATCGTCTCGGCCGCGAGCAGCGCGGGGTCGGCCACGGGCCAGGGATGCTCCCAGAGCCGCTCGTGCCCCAGCCGCTCCCAGAGCTCCTCGGCCACGTGCGGCGCGTAGGGCTGCACGAGCGAGACCGCCGTCTCCGCCGCGAAGCGGGAGTCCGGCCCGTCCGTGTCCTTCGAGAGCTCGTTGACGAGCTCCATGACCGCGGCGATCGCCGTGTTGAACGCGAACCGCCGTCCGATGTCGTCCGTGGCCTTCGCGATCGCCCAGTGCGCCTTGCGGGCGAGCGGACCGCCCTCCCCCGAGCCCGCAGGTGCGCCCTCGGCGACCTCGTTGACGACGCGCCAGAGGCGCCGGACGAACCGCGCCATTGCCTCGACGCTCGACTCGGTCCACTCCATGTCCTCGTTCGCGGGGCCCAGGAAGAGGATGTTCAGCCGGCACGCGTCCGCGCCGTAGCGGTCGGCGAAGTCATCCGGCCCGACGATGTTCCCGGCCCGCTTCGACATCTTCACGTTCCCGAGCGTCACCCAGCCGTTCGAGAAGAACTGTGCGAAGGGCTCGCGGAAGCCGAGCAGGCCGAGGTCGTTCAGCACCTTGACCCAGAACCGCGCGTAGATCATGTGCATCGTCGCGTGGTCGACGCCGCCGATGTAGAGGTCGACGGGATTCCAGTAGTCGACCGCCGAGCGGTCGAACGGCGCCGAGTCGTTGCGGGCGTCGCAGTAGCGCAGGAAGTACCAGGACGAGTCGACGAACGTGTCCATCGTCTCCGTCTCGCGCTTGGCGGGCTCGCCGCACTTCGGACACGGCACGTTCACCCACTCCTCTGCCTGCGCGAGTGGGGGCACGCCCTTCGGCTTGTAGTCCTCGATCTCCGGCAGGACGACGGGGAGCTCCTCGTCGGGCACGGGGACGATGCCGCAGCGCCCGCAGTACACGATCGGGATCGGGGAGCCCCAGTAGCGCTGTCGCGAGAAGCCCCAGTCGCGGAGGCGGTAGTTGATCGTGAAGCGCGCATGCCCCTCTGCCTCGAGCTTCTCGACGATTCTGCGGCCGCCTTCGGGCGCCGGCAGACCGTCGAACTCGCCGGAGTTGACGAGGACCTCGCCCTCCGCGTGCTCGACGTACGCGGCGCTCTCGTCCACCTCCGCGTCCGGTGGCCGGACGACCTGTCGGACCGGAAGGCCGAACGCCCGGGCGAAGTCGAAGTCGCGCTCGTCGTGCGCGGGGACGGCCATGATCGCGCCCGTCCCGTAGTCGGTCAGGACGTAGTCGGCGACGTAGACGGGAAGCCGCTCGCCGTTCACGGGGTTGACCGCGTGCAGGCCGGTGAAGACGCCGGTCTTGTCGGCCGCCGCGGCGCGCTCCGCCGTCTTCTTGGCGGACGCCTTGCGCACGTAGTCGCGGACCTCCTCCGAGTCGATCCGCCCGACGAGCTCGTGCTCCGGGGCGAGCACGAAGAAGGTTGCGCCGAACAACGTGTCGGGGCGCGTCGTGAAGACGGGCACGTCCTCGTCCAGCTCCTCGATCCGGAAGAGGATCTCCGCGCCTTCCGAGCGGCCGATCCAGTTCCGCTGGCGCGCCTTGATCGACTCGGGCCAGTCCACGGTGTCGAGGTCGTCGAGCAGGGCCTGTGCGTAGTCGGTGATCCGGAAGAACCACTGCTCCATGACGCGCGACTCGACGACGGCGCCGCAACGCTCGCACGTGCCGTCGGCGAGCACCTGTTCGTTCGCGAGGACGGTCTGGTCGTTGGGGCACCACTTGACGGGCGCGCCCTTCCGATACGCGAGCCCGCGCTCGAGAAAACGCAGGAACTGCCACTGCTGCCAGCGGTAGTACTCGGGCTGGTGCGTCGAGAGGCTTCGCGACCAGTCGTACGCCCATCCGAGGCGACGCATCGAGCGGGTGATGTTCGTGATGTTGCGCTCCGTGCTCTCGCGCGGATGCACGCCTTCCCTGATCGCCGCGTTCTCGGCGGGCAGGCCGAACGAGTCGAAGCCCTGGGGATGAAGGACGCGCATGCCGTTGCGCGCCCGGAAGCGCGTGACCACGTCCCCGATCGTGTAGACGAGCATGTGCCCGACGTGGAGCGTCCCGGACGGATACGGGAGCATCTCCAGCACGTAGCTCTTGGGCGCGGTCGTGCCGTCGCCCGGGCCGGGGTTGGGCACCTCGAAGGACTTCGCGTCCTCCCAGACACGCTGCCACTTCGGCTCGATCGTCTGTGCGTCGTAGCGATCCATCACCACTCGGTTCGTCTCGGGATACAAAAAAGCCTCTCGCGCGAGAGGCCGGGGGGAAACGTCACGGCTTCGGCCGCGCTCGCTCCCTGGGTCACGCAAGAAGGTGCTGCATGAGGCAGAAATCGTAACAGGCAGAATCGCGCGATGTCCTCGCGCCCGGAGCTCGAGCTCTTCCCGGATTCCGCGGCTGTCCACGACGGCGAGCTGCGGCTCGGCAGCCTTCGAGCGGCGGAGCTCGCCGAGCGCTTCGGGACGCCGCTCGTCGTGTACTGCGAGGAGACGCTCCGGCGGCAGGCGCGCGCGCTCCGGGAGGCAGCGGGCGACGAGGGCCGCGTGTTCTACGGGACGAAGGCCTTCGCGAACGCCGCGCTGCTCCTTCTACTCCACGAGGAAGGGATCGGCGCCGACGTGGCCTCGCTCGGCGAGCTCGAGCTCGCGCGCGCAGCCGGACTCGGGGGGGCCGAGCTCGTCGTGCACGGGAACAACAAGGACGACGTGCTGCTGCGCGAGGCGGCGAAGGACGCGGCGCCCGTGGTCCTCGACGCACCCGACGAGGCCGAGCTCGCGGCGGCAGCGGGGGTCACGCAGGTGCTCGTCCGGGTCACGCTCGGCGTCGACGCCGACACGCACGAGGCCGTCGTCACCGGCCATCACGGCTCGAAGTTCGGCCTGCCTCCGGCGCAGGCGCAGGCCGTCGTCGCGGATGCGCTGGCGCGAGGCCTCGACGTGCTCGGCCTCCACGTGCACGTGGGGTCGCAGCTGCCGGACTTCCGCGCGCAGGCGGAGACCATTCGGCGTCTTGCGGAGTTCGCGGCAGTCTGTCGGGAGGCGCTCGGGTGGGAGGCACGCGTCGCCGACCTGGGCGGAGGCTTCGGCATCCGCCACCACCCGGACGACGAGGTGCCCGCTGCGGCGGCGCTCGCCTCGTCCGCCGCGAGCACGGCGCGAGATGCGTTTCGTGAAACCGGCCTTGCCGAGCCGACGGTCTGGCTCGAGCCCGGGCGCTGCCTCGTCGGGCAGGCCGGAGTCACGCTCTATCGCGTGGGCTCCGTCAAGCGGCTCGACGAGCGGATCTGGGTCGCGATCGACGGCGGCATGTCGGACAACCCTCGCCCCCAGCTCTACGGCGCGCGCTACACCGCGCTCAGCGCGCTGCGCGCCGACGACGAGCCCGACGAGGTCGTGAGCGTCGCCGGCATGCACTGCGAGTCGGGCGACGTCCTCATCGACGACGTCTCGCTTCCCTCCCCGCGTCGCGGCGATCTGCTCGCGGTGCCGGCGACGGGCGCCTACACGCTCTCCATGAGCTCGAACTACAACGCGGCGCTGCGGCCGGCGGCCGCTCTCGTGCACGACGGCGACGCGCGGCTCGTCCGACGCCGCGAGACGGTGGACGACCTCCTCTCGTTCGAGACCTGAGCTCGCGCTACGGGGATGCAACCGCCCGACCAGGAGGCTCAGGGCTCCCAGGACACCTCGACCACGTAGCCGTCGGGATCGCGGAACTTCACGCTGACGTACTCGGGCTCCTCCCACTCACCCACGACCTCGATCCCGCCGGCCCGCAGGCGCTCGCGGAAGGCGCGAACGTCCTCGGCGCTCGGCAGCCGGACGCCGAAGTGCAGGAATTCCGGGAGCGAGATCGGGTCCTCGGTCGGCCCGAGCGCGAGCGAGAAGCCCGAGGCGCTGTAGAGCATCAGAACGCCGTCGTCGTACTCCTTCGCCGGCCTCGCATCGAAGCCGAGGTACGTCTCGTAGAAGCGCCGCGAGCGCTCGCGGTCGGTGACGGCGAGCGCGAGGTGATCCACGGCTACCGCGTGCCGACGAGCCCGGGCCGCACGAGTCGCGGCGGCGCGACCAGGCCTGCGTCCTGCACCGGCGGGTTGAGCGGCTCGGCCAGCGGGTCCGCGCCGAAGGACGCCGCGACGCGATCGTCCGGCGCGTTGCCGTAGAGCGTCGTCCGCTGCCGCGGGCTACGGCCCGCCGACCGGATGAGCTCCTCCATCCGCTCCGGCGGCAGCTCCTGGCCGAACTCGGCGCCGGCCGAGCGGGAGATGGACTCGTTCATGAGCGTCCCGCCGAGGTCGTTCACGCCGGCGTGCAGCGCCTGGCGCGTCCCGTCGGGGCCGAGCTTCACCCACGATGCCTGGACGTTCGCGATGCAGGGGTGCAGCGCGAGCCGCGCCACGGCATGCACGAGCAGCACCTCGCGGAAGGTGGGCCCGCGGCGTGCGCGGCCCTGGACGTACATCGGCGCCTCCATCGGCACGAAGGGCAACGGGACGAACTCGGTGAAGCCGCCCGTCCGCTGCTGCTGCTCGCGCGAGCGCAAGAGGTGCCGCGCCCAGCTGCGCGGCGTGTCCGCGTGCCCGAACATCAGCGTGACGTTCGACCGCAGGCCGGCACGGTGCGCGGCGTCGTGGACGGCGAGCCACTGACTCGTCGTCACCTTGTCCGGGCAGATCCGGCGGCGCACCTCGTCGTCGAGCACCTCGGCAGCTGTCCCTGGGAGCGAGCCGAGACCGAGGTCGCGCAGGTGCCCGAGGTACTGCTCGAGCGAGAGCCCGAGCGTCGCCGCCCCCTGCCAGATCTCGAGCGCCGAGAAGGCGTGCACGTGGATCTCCGGCACCGCCTCCTTGATCGCGCGCACGACGCCGGCGTAGTAGTCGCCGGTGAACGCGGGGTGGATCCCGCCCTGGAGGCAGATCTCTGTCGCGCCGCGCTCCCAGGCCTCCTCGGCCCGCCGGACGATCTCCTCGAGCGGCACGAGGTACGGCGCCCCGCGCAGGTTGCGCGCGAGCTTGCCCTTGGAGAACGCGCAGAACCCGCAGCGGAAGTAGCAGACGTTCGTGTATTGGACGTTCCGCGTGACGACGTAGGTCACCTCGTCGCCGCAGACCTGCCGGCGCAGGCGGTCGGCGGCGGCGAAGACGTGCTGGGCCTCGTCCCCACGCGCGTCGAGGAGCCGCGTCAGCTCGTCCTCGCCCAGCTCTTCGCCGGAGAGGCCGAGCGGAGGCGCGTCGCGCCGGACGAGGAACGGCACCGCTCCGGGCTCGCCGGGGGCCCACGAGTCGTCACGCCCCAGCCCGGCCGCGTCGGATGCGCGCCGCACGAACGAAGCGACCGCGGGATCGCACCAGCGCTCCGGGTCCGCGACGTACTCCGGGTAGACGGCGAGTCGCGGCGCGAGCTCGAGCCCACGGCTCCGCGTCGCCTCTGCGAGCCGCTCGATCTCCGGCCACGGCGCCTCCGGGTTCACGTGGTCGATCGTCACCGGCGAGACGCCGCCCCAGTCATCGATGCCGGCGTCGAGGAGGCGCGGGAAGTCGTCGTAGGCGAGGTTCGGCGGCGCCTGCACGTGCCAGCCAGCGCCGAGCACGATACGGGCGACCGCGATCGTCCACAGGTGCTCGTCGAGCGACGGCTCGGGGTGCCCGGCCATGCGCGTCCCCGGCTTCGCGCGGAAGTTCTGGACGATGACCTCCTGGAGGTGGCCGTGCTCCTCGCCGAGGGCGCGCAGGGCGAGCAGCGCATCGATCCGCTCCTCTCGCGTCTCCCCGATCCCGATGAGGATCCCGCTCGTGAACGGGATCGCGAGCTCGCCCGCGAGCCGGATCGTCGCCAGGCGGCGGGCCGGAATCTTGTCGGGCGACGCCCAGTGCGGCCCGCCCTTCTCCCCCAGCCTCTCCGAGGTCGTCTCGAGCATGATCCCCATGGACGCGCTCACGGGTCGGAGCAGCTCGAGCTCGTCGCGCGTCATCACGCCCGGGTTCAGGTGCGGCAGCAGGCCGGTCTCCTCGAGGACGAGCCTCGCGCAGCGCTCGAGGTACTCGAGCGTCGTCTCGCAGCCGAGAGTGCCGAGCTCGTCGCGCGCGACCTTGTAGCGGAGCTCCGGCTTGTCGCCGAGCGTGAAGAGCGCCTCACGGCAGCCCGCCGCGGCACCCGCGCGCGCGATCTCGAGCACCTCGTCCTCGCTCAGGTACGCGCGTTCTCCACGCCGGGGCGGGCGGGCGAACGTGCAGTAGCCGCAGACATCGCGGCAGAGCGTCGTCAACGGGACGAAGACCTTGGGCGAGTACGTGACGAGCCGGCTCGGGCGGAGGCGCCGCGCCTCCGCGAGCAGATCGTCGAGCGGCGCGGCGAGCAGGTCCTGCATCGACCTATCGTCTCACGCTCGTTCCGTCTCGCGCGGAACCTCGCCGCGGCGCGCGACGTAACATCGTCAGCCCCTCGCGCCATCTCCTGAGGCAAGCGATCTCGGAGGTGGGAGTGACGACATGCCCCGGCAACCGATGACGACCGACGCCGACCTGGTCGCGGCCTCGCTCACCGAGGCGCGGCCGTTTCGAGAGCTGTACGACCGCTACGCCGAGCGTCTCTACCGGTTCCACCTGAGCAGGAGCCGGAGCCCCGACGCGGCGCACGACCTCACCGCGGAGACGTTCGCGCAGGCATGGCTTGCGCGCGGCCGGTTCCGCGACGAAGCGGGAGGCTCCGCGGCGCCGTGGCTCTTCGCCATCGCCCGCCACGTCCTCCTGCAGTCTGTCCGCCGGGGCCGGCTCGAGCGTGCGGCGTGCGAACGGCTCGGCATCCTCGAGCGGCTCGACCGCGAGCCCGCAGCCGTGGAACCGGACGAAGCGTGGCTCGACGGGCTCGAGGCTGCGCTCGCAGAGCTGCCCGAGAGTCAGCTCAAGGCGATCCGCCTGCGTTTCGCGGACGACCTTCCGTACGACGAGCTGGGGGACGCCCTCGGGACGAGCCCCGAGGCCGCGCGCGTCCGAGTCCACCGCGGGCTGTCGGCGCTCCGACTCCGCCTCGACCCATCGAAGGAGAGCACGAGATGACCGATCTTCCACCCACGCTCGCCCATCTCGGCGACGCGCTCGAAGACGCAGCGGACGCCGACATCGCACGGCACGCACGACGGCGGCGCCGGATCTCGACTCGCGTCGCGGTGCTCGCGGCCGCCCTCGCGGTCCTCATTCCCGGCGTCGCCCTCGCCGCGACGCAGCTGATCGGCGAGGACGAGGTCGCCCGGAGCCTGCCCGCCGGCACGCTCGCGCTCGCGGGCACGAATCCGAGCTGCACGGTCGTCGTGCAGGACGTCGAGTACCTGTGCACGCTCGAGCGAGCCCCGGCACCCGAGGTGTCCGACTGGAAGGGAACCGTGGAGCCGACGGTCGACGCGACGAAGCACGTGAACGGCGGGTGCCGTGCGCTCACGTCGGACGGCCGCGAGTGGCGCTGCTACATCGGCCAGGCTGCGGTCGAGCAGCAGATCATCGGACCAGGCTTCCTCGGCGAGTTCGCGCCCGCGCCCGGCGTCGGATAGACGCCGCGAGCGGCGGGTCGACGCGCATGTCGACCCGCCGCTTCGCTATTCGTCGTCCCTTCGACACGCACGTCGAACGAAGGAGGCACGATGCGATTCCTGTTCCTGGTACACGGCGACAGCGAGGCGGAGGCGGCGCTGAGCGCGGACGAGCGGCGCGCGATCGTGGAGCAGCACATGGCTTACGCCCAGATGCTGCGCGAGCGAGGCGCGCACGTCGCGGGCGAGGCCCTGGCGGGCACCGACGCCGCTGCGGTCGTCCGTCCGGGCGCGAGCCCGATCGTCACGGACGGGCCGTTCGCCGAGACGAAGGAGGCGATCGGCGGGTTCTATCTCGTCGACTGCGAGAGCCGTGACGACGCCATCGACCTCGCGGGCAAGGTGCCGGCCAGTCCCGGAGCGGCCGTGGAGGTGCTGGCCTGCATCTAGGCGTAACGTCGTCTCCGGCGGTGGGTGTCCTCTTCCTCGTCCGCCGTTCGTTTTGGAGACGACCACGTTCACGAAGGAGGAGACGATGAAGTACATGCTCTTGATCCATCAGGGTGACGCCCCGACGCCGCGCTCGCCCGAGGAGTGGGCGCAGCTCTCCGACGAAGAGCAGCAAGCCGTCTACGCCGACTACCAGGCGATCAACCAGACCGCCGGCGTGACCCCGGGCCTCCACATGGAGCCGCCCGAGCTGGCGACGACCGTCCGCGTCGAGAATGGCAAGACGCTGACGACGGACGGCCCGTTCGTCGCGGTCAAGGAGGCGCTCGGCGGCTTCCTCTTCTTCGAGGCCGACGACTTCGACGCCGCGATCGAGCTCGCCTCCCGCATCCCGGCGGCCCGCCTCGGCGGCGCGGTCGAGGTGCGGCCGCTCGTGGAGTACTGACCATCCTCGACCAGGTCTTCCGCGACGAGTGGGGCCGCGTGCTCGCCGCGCTGATCGGCTTCCTCGGCGACTTCGACCTCGCCGAGGAAGCCGCGCAGGACGCGTTCGCGATCGCCGCGGAGCGCTGGCCGCGCGACGGGACGCCCGACAACCCGCGCGCCTGGCTCGTCGCGACGGCGCGCAACCGCGCCATCGACCGCATTCGCCGCGAGCGCACGCTCGCCGCGAAGACGCGCCTGCTCGACGTGCGCGAGACGACCGACGACGAGGTGGACGAGACGACGATTCCCGACGAACGGCTCGAGCTCGTCTTCACGTGCTGCCACCCGGCGCTCGCACTCGATGCGCAGGTCGCGCTCACGTTGCGGACCCTCGGCGGACTGCGGACGGACGAGATCGCACGGGCGTTCCTCGTCCCCGAGGAGACGATGGCGAAGCGGCTCGTGCGCGCGAAGCGGAAGATCAAGGCGGCCGGGATCCCGTTTCGCGTCCCGCCGGCCCACCTGCTGCCCGACCGCCTCGCCGCCGTGCTGGCGGTCGTCTACCTGATCTTCAACGAGGGCTACGGCGGACGCCACGATCTCGCCAACGAGGCAATTCGGCTCGCCCGCGCACTTGCCGAGCTGATGCCCGACGAGGCCGACGTGCACGGTCTGCTCGCGCTCATGCTCGTGAACGACGCACGTCGCGAGGCGCGTTTCCGCGACGGCACCGTCGTCGTCCTCGCCGAGCAGGACCGCTCACTGTGGGACATGGACCAGATCGCGGAGGGTCGGGCAGCGCTCGGGCGGGCGGGCGCGCTCGGCGGGCGAGGCCCGTACGCCCTCCAGGCAGCGATCGCGGCGCTCCACGTCGAGGAGCCGCAGGACTGGGCCCGGCTCGCGGCCCTGTACGGCGAGCTGGCGCAGCTCACCGGCTCGTCGGTCGTCGAGCTGAACCGGGCCGCCGCGCTCGCCGAGGCGGGCGACGTGGACGGTGCTCTGGCGCTTGTGGAGCACCTCGAGCTCGACCGCTACCACTACCTCCACTCGACGCGCGCCGAGCTCCTGCGCCGGCTCGATCGAGTCGACGAGGCCCGGGTCGCCTACGACCGCGCGCTCGAGCTCGTGAGCTCCGACGCCGAGCGACGCTTCCTCGAGCAGCGGCTCGCGGAGCTCCCGCGTTGACGATGACGGCCGGCGCCGGTGCGCGCCGAGGAGCTCAGACCGAGCGCGAGCCCCGCCAGCGCGCGTATGCCTGACCGACCTGCCGGAAGAGCCCGCCGACGCCGTTGGGGAGGAAGAACATCACGAGGATGAGGACGACCCCGAAGACGATCGCGGGGCCGCCGGGCTTTTGGGCCTCCTCGACGATGCGGTCGGGAAGCAGCGAGCCGAGATCCTGGCCCTGTGCCCAGAGCGGCAGGAAGTGCACGAGTATCGCTCCGAAGAGCATCCCGGAGAGTCCTCCGAGCCCTCCCACGACGATGCCGACGAGCAGGAAGATCGAGAGTGCGACCGGGAACACGTCGGGGTTGACGAACGTCGTCGCGAGCGCGAAGAGCCCGCCCGCGACTCCCGCGTACGCGGCACTGATCCCGAACGCAAGCGTCTTGTAGCGCGGCAGGCTCACGCCCGAGGAGACGGCCGCGGTCTCGCTGTCCCGAATCGAGCGGAAGGCCCGTCCCGTGCGCCCGCGCAGGACGAGCCACGCGACGACGAAGAGGACGAGGGCGATCGTCCAGCACAGGTAGTAGAGCCAGTCGTTCGGGCTCAGGGAGCGGCCGAGGACGTCGACGTTGGCGCTCCCACCCGTGAGCTCCGGGGTGCCGCCGAGCTGGATGCCCCCGCTGCCCCCCGTGAACTCGTCGAAGCGCCTGATCGTCGAGGGCAGCGCGACGGCGATAGCGAACGTCGCCAGCGCGAGGTAGAGGCCGGAGAGGCGGAGCGCCGGGACGCCGAACGCGAGACCGACGAGACCTGCGACCAGGCCGGCGATCGGCAGCGTCCAGAGGTCCTTCAGTCCGCCGGAGATCGACCCGCCGAACTGCTCGTTGCCCACCATCAGAATCGCCGTCGTGTACCCGCCGATCGCCATGAACGCGCCGTGGCCGAGCGAGATCTGGCCGGTGTAACCGGTGAGGATGTTCAGGCCGAGGAGCGCGATCAGGTAGATGCCGACGTAGGCGTAGTCGCGGGCCCGGAAGTCGCTGATGAAGGTGGGCAGGACCGCGACGAGCACGACGAGGGCCGCGAAGGCGACGAAGCCGACGAGCCGTTTCGTCCGTGGGCTCAAACTCGTTTCACCTCCGGCTTGCCGAAGATGCCCTGCGGCCGAACGAGCAGCGCGACGAGGAAGATGAGAAGGGCTGCGGGGAGTCGCAGCTCCTCGGTGAACCAGCCGAACGCGTCGTACTGGCTCAGGTAGCTCAGCAGGTTCAGAAGGACACCGAGGAGCAAACCGCCGACCACCGCGCCGAGCGGAGAGTCGATGCCTCCGAGCACCGCCGCTGCGAACGCGTAGATCAGGACCGGCGCCATCATGTTCGGGTCGAGCGAGAAGACCGCGGGCGCGGTGAGCAGCGCGGCGACTGCGCCGAGCATCGCCGCCAGCCCCCACCCGAGCGCCAGCATCCAGGTCACGCGCACGCCGACGAGCCGCGCTTCCTCCGGGTTCACGGCCGCTGCCCGCAGCGCGAGCCCGATCTTGGTGAACTGGAACAGCCCCCAGAGCAGAAGCACGATTCCCAGCGCAACCGCGATCGTCCCGATGTCGTGCGCCGACACGACGACGCCGCCGATGTCGTAGGTGTCCGTCCCGAACGGGCCCTCGAGCAACTGGGGCTCGCCACCCCACTGCCAGATGATGAAGCCGTTGATGGCGATCAGGAGGCCGATGGTCACGATCACGATCCGCAGCACGCTCCCGCGCTCGACCGGGCGGATGACCCCGCGGTGGATGAGCACGCCGCCCCCGAAGGAGATCGCGAGGGTCGCCACGAACGCCGGCCAGTAGCTCCACCCACGGTGCACGATGAGCGCCCAGCAGATGTACGCGGACAACGTCGCCATCTCTCCCTGCGCGAAGTTGATGACGCCGGTCGAGCGGTGGATGATCACGAGCGCGAGCGCGAGCAACGCGTAGATGCCTCCCGACGCGAGGCCGGACACGACCTGCTGCATGAAGTCGGCGAAGGAAGCGGCGAGCATCAGTAGCCCAGATAGCTCCGTCGGACGGACTCGTCGTCACGCAGCTCGTCGCTCTTCCCCGAGAGCGCGACGCGGCCGACCTCGAGGACGTACGCCCGGCTCGAGATCGAGAGCGCGATGCGTGCGTCCTGCTCGACGAGCAGCACCGTGAGCCCTTCGCTCACGTTCAGCTCGCGCACGATGCGGAAGAACTCGCGCACGACCATCGGGGCGAGGCCGAGGGACGGCTCGTCGAGGAGCAGGAGGCGAGGCCGGCTCATGAGCGCACGGCCGAGCGCGAGCATCTGCTGCTCGCCGCCCGATAGCGTTCCGGCCCGCTGGCCGCCACGCTCGACCATCCACGGGAAGTACTCGGCGACGCGGCGCACGTCTTCGCGGATCTGGCGATCCCTGCGCGTGTACGCGCCGAGGCGCAGGTTCTCGTCCACGGTGAGCTCCACGAAGGTGCCCCGTCCCTCCGGCACGTGCGCGATGCCGGCGCGCGCCGCCGCTTCCGGGCCGCCGCGCAGCGGGTTTCCGGCTAGCCGCAGCGTGCCGCTGCGCGAGACCGTGCCCGAGATCGCCCGCAGGGTCGTGGTCTTCCCCGCCCCGTTCGCGCCGAGCACGGCCACGACCTCGCCGTCGTCGACCGTGAGGGAGACGTGGTGCAGCGCCTGCACCGGGCCGTAGCGGGCCTGGACGCCCTCGAGCTCGAGGAGCGCGGTCACGGCTGCTCGTCCTCCTCGGCCGCCGGGATCTCGAGGTCCTCGAGCTCGTCGTCGTCGTCCGCGCCCAGGTAGGCCTCGATGACGGCCGCGTCGGCCTGCACGTCGGCGGGAGCGCCGTCGGCGATCTTGCGGCCGAAGCTGAGGACGTTGACGTGGTCGGAGACCGTCATGACGAGGTTCATGTGGTGCTCGACGAGGAGCACGGTGAGCTCGAAGTCGTCGCGGATCTTCTTGATGAACTCGCCGAGCTGTGCGACCTCCTCGTGATTCAGGCCGCCCGCCGGCTCGTCGAGGAGAAGCAGGCGCGGCTTCGCCACGAGCGCACGTGCGAGCTCGACGCGCTTCTGCGTCCCGTAGGGGAGCGCAGCCGCGGGGAAGTGCGCGCGGTCGCGGAGGCCGACGACGTCCAGGACCTCGTTCGCGTCGGACTCATTCGCCCGTCGCCCGCGCGAGTGCGCGCCGACGAGCACGTTCTCGAGGACGGACATCGTGCGGAAGAGCTGGAGGTTCTGGAACGTCCGCGCGATGCCCTTGCTCACGATCCGGTGCGGCGCGGCGCGCAGCAGCGACTCGCCGTCGAGCTCCACCTCGCCCGAGTCCGGGTCGTAGAGGCGGGTGATGACGTTGAACGCAGTCGTCTTGCCCGCGCCGTTCGGCCCGATCAGGCCAGAGATGTCGCCCTGCTGCACATCGAAGGAGACGCCATCGAGGGCGACGATCCCTCCGAAGCGCAGCGTGACCTCCCGGACGGAGAGAAGCGCCATCGGCGCCCTACCCTAATCGGGCGTCTTGCACGACCGCAACGCGGGTCGCGTCCACGCAAGAGCGGCGACGGCGCCTTTGCCGCCGCGAGCGACCGACGACGAGCACCCATCGTGGGCGCGATGCGATTAGCATCGCGTCCGATGGACCTGCGGGACACAGCCGAGGAGGCGGCGTTCCGGGCCGAGCTGCGCGGCTGGCTCGAGGAGAACCTCCCCGAGGAGCTCCGCGGGCACCGGGGCGGCGCCGCTCGTTTCGACGAGCCGGGGATGCGCGCATGGAGCCGGGCGCTCTACGACGCCGGCTACGCCGGCCTCACGTGGCCGATGGAGTACGGGGGAGGCGGCGCGCCGTACACGCACCAGGCGATCTTCCTCGAGGAGATGGCACGGGCCGAGTCTCCTCCCCACATCGGCGTCATCGGGCTCGGCATGGCCGGCCCGACGATCATGGCCCACGGGACCGAGAAGCAGAAGGCGCGCCACCTCGCGCCGATCCTCTCCGCGGAGGATATCTGGTGCCAGGGCTTCTCCGAGCCGGGCGCCGGCTCAGACCTCGCGGGGGTGCGGACGACCGCGCAGCTCGACGGCGACGCCTTCGTCGTGGACGGGCAGAAGGTGTGGTCGTCGTTCGCGCACATCGCGGACTGGTGCCTGCTGCTGACGCGCAGCGACCCGGAGTCGGCGAGGCACGCCGGCCTGACCTACCTCGTCGTCGACATGCACGCACCCGGGGTCGAGGTGAGGCCCCTGCGGCAGATCACGGGTGAGGCGGAGTTCAACGAGATCTTCTTCACGGGTGTCCGCGTCCCGGCCGAGAACGTCCTCGGCGAAGTCGGCGAGGGCTGGCAGGTGGCGATGACGACGCTGCTCCACGAGCGCGGCACGCTCGGCTTCGCGCTCCAGGCGGCGCTCGAGGTGCAGATCCGGAAGCTCGTCGCGCTCGCGAGAGACCGGGGCGCCGACCAGCTCCAGCGCGACAAGATCGCGAAGGAGTGGTCCGAGCTCCAGGCACTTCGCTTCACGAACGCGCGCTCGCTCTCGCAGCTCGTGAAGACCGGTATCCCCGGGCCTGAAGGCTCCATCGCGAAGCTCGTCTGGTCGGAGGCGAACCAGCGCGTGACGAAGCTCGCGCTCGAGCTCCTCGGCCCCGACGCAGCCCTCGCCGACGGCAACGCGCCGTACGGGGGCTACTGGCAGTACCAGCAGCTCCGCAGCCGCGGCAATACGATCGAGGCCGGCACCTCCGAGATCCTCCGGAACATCGTCGCCGAGCGGGTGCTCGGCCTCCCCAAGTCGCGCTGATGGACTTCACCTTCACACCCGAGCAGGAGGAGCTGCGCGAGCAGGCCCGCGCCTACCTCGCCGAGCACCCGGAGGCGACATGGCCCGAGCTCGCCGAGCTCGGGTGGACGGGCGTCTCGATCCCGGAGGAGCACGGCGGCGCCGGTCTCACGTTCGTCGAGGAGGGGGTGCTGCTCGAGGAGCTCGGCCGCGCGCTCCAGCACGGGCCGTACTTCTCCACCATCGCCCTCGCGCTGCCCGCGCTCCCCGACGACGTCCTCGGCGAGGTCGCCGCGGGCGAGTCGAGCTGGACGCTCGCGCTCGGCCCGCTCGTCACCGACCTGGACACCGCGGCACGCGTCGCGATCATCGGCGGCGACGGGATCTACGAGCTCGAGGGAGCGGAGCGGGAGATCCTCGACACGACCGACGAGACGAGACCGCTGGGCGTGCTCCGCGGCGGCGAGCCGGGCCGCCGCCTCGCGGACACCGGCGTCCTGGAGGAGATCCGGCGGCGCGCGCTGGTCGCCCTCGCGCTCGAGTCGTGCGGCGTCGCCCGGCGCGCGCTCGAGTACGCGATCGAGCATGCGGCCGAGCGCGAGCAGTTCGGGAAGCGGATCGGCGTCTACCAGGCGATCTCGCACCCGCTCGCCGACGCGTACACGCGGCTCGAGCTCGCGCGCTCGCTCTCGCTCTGGGCAGCGTGGTGCGTCTCGGTCGACGACGAGCAGGCGCCGATCGCGGCGGCCGCGGCCAAGTCGTATGCCTCGGAGGCCGCCGTCGCCGTGTGCGAGACCTCGATCCAGGCACACGGCGGCATCGGCTTCACCTGGGAGCACGTGCTCCACCGGCTGTACAAGCGCGCGCTCTGGATCGAGAGCTTCCTCGCCTCGGCGACGCAGCTCAGAGCCGAGATCGCGGGCTCGCTGTTGGAACAACCGGTGCCGGACTCGACTCGGGCACCAGCGGTCGCAACTCAAGGAGGCTGAGGTGGACGGGCTGATCATGGATTACTCGCTGAACGTGCCGGCGATCCTCCGCCGCGGCGAGCAGCTCTACGGCGACAAGGAGATCGCCACCCGGCTACCGGACAAGAGCTGGCACCGCTACACGTACTCCGAGTTCGCGCCGCGGGCGCGCCGGCTGGCGGCGGCTCTGCGCAACGAGCTCGGGCTGAAGGACGGCGACCGCGTCGGGACGTTCTGCTGGAACCACTACCAGCACCTCGAGACCTACATCGGCGTCCCCGTGGGCGGGATGGTCACGCACACGCTCAACCTCCGGCTGCACCCGGACGACCTGACGTACATCGCCACGCACGCGGGCGACCGCGTCCTGATCGCGGACAAGGTGCTCTGGCCGCTCGTCGAGAACTTCCGCGAGCGGGTCGGCTTCGAGCACGCCATCGCGGTCGGAGACGGGCCCACGCCGGACGGTGCGATCGACTACGAGGAGCTGCTCGCGAGCGCCGAGCCCGGCGACCTCCCGGACCGGGAGATCGACGAGAGAGCCGCAGCCGCCATGTGCTACACGAGCGGGACGACCGGGATGCCGAAGGGCGCCGTCTACTCGCATCGCGCCATCGCCATCCACTCCCTCGCCGCGGCGATGGCGGGCGTGCTGTCGGTGACCGAGTCCGACACCGTCCTCCCCGTCGTCCCGATGTTCCACGCGAACGCGTGGGGCTTCCCGTTCACCTGCACGCTGACCGGCGCGAAGCAGGTCTTCCCCGGCCCGCATCTCGACGGCGAGAGCCTCCTGGACGCGTTCCAGCAGGAGCGGGTCACGATCACCGCCGGCGTGCCGACGATCTGGATGGGGATCCTCGCCGAGCTCGACGCGAACCCCGGGAAGTACGACACATCGACCGTCCGCTGCATGGTGGTCGGCGGCTCGGCCGCGCCCCAGGCCATGATCGAGGCGTTCGAGAAGCGCCACGGGCTCCGGATCCTCCATGCGTGGGGCATGACCGAGATGTGCCCGCTCGGCACCGTCTCGGAGCCCACGTCCCGCGAGCGGGCCCTGTCCGAGGATGAGCAGTACCGCTATCGGGCCAAGCAGGGCGTCCCGGCGCCGTTCGTCGAGATGCGCGGGCGGGGCGCGGAGGGCTTCATCCCGTGGGACGGCGAGACGATGGGCGAGCTCGAAGTGCGTGGCGCCTGGGTCTCGTCGTCGTATCACGACTCTCCGGAGGGCGCCGACCGGTGGACCGAGGACGGCTGGTTCAAGACCGGCGACATCGTCACGATCGAGCCGCACGGCTACATCGAGATCCAGGATCGCTCGAAGGACCTCGTCAAGTCGGGCGGCGAGTGGATCTCCACCGTCGCACTCGAGAACGCGCTCATGGGGCATCCCGCGATCGCGGAGGCAGCGGTGATCGCGGTGCCCGACGACAAGTGGTCGGAGCGGCCGCTCGCGGTGGTCGTGCTGCGGGAGGGCGCCTCGGCGGGCGACGACGAGCTCCGGGACTTCCTCGCTCCGAACTTCGCGAAGTGGTGGCTCCCGGACCGGTTCGAGTTCGTGGACGAGATCCCGAAGACCGCCGTCGGCAAGTTCCGCAAGACGGCGCTCCGCGAGATGTTCTCGGTCGGGCAGCCCGCGGAGACGACGTCGTGAGCCGGTAATGGGCGAATTCGTCTCGACCGAGCAACAGGGCGCCGTCGCCGTCGTCACGATCGACCACGCCCCGGTGAACGCGCTCTCGGCGCCGCTGCTCGAGGAGCTCGAGGCCGAGCTCGTGCGCCTCGACGAGGACGAGTCGGTGCGGACGATCGTGCTCAAGGGCGCCGGCGAGCGGGCGTTCGTCGCAGGGGCCGACATCTCCGAGTTCCCGACCCTGCGCGAGTCGGCTGCGGAGGAAGGCGGCTCGGCACGCGGGATCCAGAAGCTCGGAGCGCGCATGGATGCCGCCGGGACGCCCTTCGTCGCCGCGATCCACGGCTTCTGCCTCGGCGGCGGGCTCGAGCTGGCGATGTGCTGCGACATCCGGGTCGCAGCCGAGGACGCGCAGCTCGGCCAGCCGGAGATCAAGCTCGGGCTCATCCCCGGCGGAGGCGGCACGCAGCGGCTTCCGCGGGTCGTCGGCCTCGGACGGGCAATGCTCCTGAACATGACCGGCGACTTCATCGACGGGCGAACGGCGTACGACTGGGGCCTCGTCGAGCGGGTCGTCCCGAAGGAGGAGCTCGAGGAGGCGGCCCTGGGGATCGCGCGGACGATCGCGGAGCGGTCGCCGGTCGCGATCGGCGTGCTCCGGGAGCTCGCGCGGACGACACGCGACCTCCCGCTCGAGGAGGGCCTGCGACGCGAGGCCGACGGGTTCCGCCGCTGCCTCGCGAGCGAGGACGGGCTCGAAGGTGTGACCGCATTCCTCGAGAAGCGGGAGCCTCAGTTCACCGGCCGATGACCCGGAGCAGCTAGAAGACGGTCTTGGCCCGCGGCTCGTTGCCGCTCGACACCCACCCCCCCTGACGTGAAGACATGAGAGCCGTCGTCCTCGAAGGCACAGGTGGACCGGAGAACCTCGTCCTCCGAGACGTCCCCGAACCGGAGCCGGGCGACGGGCAGCTGCTCATGGACGTCCGTGCGGTGGGAGTCAACTTCGCCGACGTCCTCATCCGCCTCGGCCGCTATCCGCAGGCGCCGGAGCTGCCGGCTCTCCTCGGCACCGAGGTCGCCGGCGAGGCGGAGGGGCGGCGCGTCATGGGCTTCACGCGGATGGGCGGCGGCGGGTACGCGGAGCGGATCGCGATAGACAGGCGCTGGCTCCTTCCGCTGCCGGAAGGCGCGAGCTTCGCCGAGGGCGCCGCGTTCCCGATGGCGTTCCTCACTGCCTGGATCCCGCTGACGCAGCTCGTGCGGATCGGCTTCGGGTCGCGCGTCCTCGTCACCGCCGCCGCGGGCGCGGTCGGCACCGCTGCGCTCCAGCTCGTGAAGACCCTGAACGGCCGGCCCATCGCCGCGGTCGGGAGCGAGGGAAAGCTCGAGCTCACCAGATCGCTCGGAGCGGACGAGGGCGTGACGTACGACCAGCTCGGCGAGCTCGAGCCGGTCGACGTCGTCTTCGACCTCGTCGGTGGCGAGGTGTTCAAGAGCAGCCTGGGCCTCCTGAAGCCGCTCGGCTCCGCGGTCGCGGTCGGCTACGCGGGCGGGCTCTGGGAGGACGTGAGCCCGGCGTGGCTCGTCGGACGCAACATCGGAGTGCAGGGCTTCTACCTCGGCCGGCTGACCGGCCTTCGCCCCGATCTCGTCGAGCAGGCCGCGAAGGACGTCCTCCGGCTCTGGGAAGGTGGCGTCGTTCGACCGATCGTCGGGCACGAGTTTCCGCTCGAGCAGGCCGGGGATGCGCACAGGTCGATCGAGGAACGTCGGACGACAGGAAAGGTGGTTCTCATTCCGTGACGGCGCTGGTGACAGGTTCGGCGGGGGGTATCGGGAGCGCGATCGTCTCCAGGCTCCGGTCCGAGGGCTTCACGGTGCAGGAGCTCGATCTCGTGACGGGCTTCGACGTGAGCGATCCCACGGCGTGGGAGCACATCGGCTCCGTCGACCTCGCCTGCCTCAACGCGGGGGTCATCACGGGCGACGACGGAGACCTCACCCAGCTCACGGACGAGCAGTACCGGCGAGCGCTCAGCGTGAACGTCGACGGGGTCGTCTACGGCGTGCGGCGACTCGACCGTGTCATGCCGAAGGGCAGCACCATCGTCGTCACCGCGTCGCTTGCGGGACTGACGGCGATCCCCGACGACCCGATCTACGGTCTCACGAAGCACGCCGTCGTCGGCTTCGTCCGCTCGGTCGCCGCGCAGCTCTTCGACCGGGGCATCCGGATCCAGGCGGTCTGCCCCGGCTGGGCGGACACGGGCTTGACGACGAATGGCTTCCGCGACGACCTCCGGGAGCGCGGCTACCGCCTGCTCGAGCCGTCCGCAGTCGCCGAGGGCGTCTGGGCCGCGTACAAGAGCGAGGGCACGGGCGAGGCCTGGATCGTCCAGCCGGGGCGCGAGCCGCTGCTCTACGAGTTCAAGGGCGTTCCCGGGCCGCGGTAGCAGCTCGACGTCGCCGTAAGGATCCGCGCCGTCGCGGGTTGTCCGGACATCAAGCCACTCCCAAAGGAGGGAAACGATGTCCGGCAAGCACTTCCTCTACGCACTCCTCACCGCAATCGTGGCCGCGCTGTCGCTCGCCACCGCGGCTGTGAGCACGACGCCGCCCTCGATCGCGACCGGGCAGTCGACGGCGATGGAGATGCGCCAGCACCTCCTCGCCTCGCTCACGGGCAAGGCGACCGGATTCGCGTACGCGATCGTCAAGGACGGCCGGCTCGTGGTCGGCGAAGGCGTCGGCAAGGCGCGAACGGGGCGCGACGGCGACCTGAACATGTCGCGCTCGACGCGGCTCAACGTGATGAGCGTCACGAAGACGACCACCGCGGTCGCGATCCTCCAGCTCCTCGACGAGCTGAACCTGTCCGTCGACAGCAAGATCGAGCAGTGGCTTCCCAAGGAGTGGACGAAGGGTCTCGGCATGTGGGGCTCCAAGGGCCTCTCTTTCCGACACCTGCTCACGCACACCTCGGGGCTCGGCCAGGCCTTCGACAAGCTCGAGGCGATGAACCCCGAGACCGCCGGATACTGGGGCAACGACTGGGACGGCCTCGAGTTCGTCGTCTCGAACGGCGCGGCTCCGGGCTCGGGCTACAGCTACAAGAACGCGAACTACGCGCTGCTCCGGATCATGATCCCGGCGCTCTGGAAGGCGACGGGGAGGCACCCGGGGATCAACGTGATCAACGAGGTGAACGTGGGCATTTGGTACCTCGCGTACGTCCAGCAGCGCGTGTTCCAGCCCGCAGGGGTCAGTGGCGTCAGCTGCTCCGAGCCGAACGACGCGACGGCCGCGCTCGTGTACAACGCCGGGAACCCGCGGGCCGGCGGCAAGCTGCTCGAGGTCAACCCGCCGGACCTGGACGGCTGCGGCGGGCATGCCAACCTGCATCTGTCGGCGCTCGACCTGGCGAAGTTCATGGCGCACCTGACGCACGGCACGCTCCTCGATGCCGGTCAGCGCTCGCTCATGGACTCCGGTCGCCTCGGCTGGAACAAGGACTCGAACGCGTCCGGCTCGGGCATCTACTGGCACGGCGGCGACGGGTTCTGGACGAACGGCAGCGTCAAGCGTGAAGTGCACGCGTGCGTCATGAAGTTCCCGGGCAACATCCAGGCGACGCTCGTCGTCAACTCGAACATCACCTCGGGCACGTACCAGTGCACGATCCTGCGCAACGCCTACGACAAGGCGATCGCGTAGGCGACTCGAGTCGTGAACGGGCCGGCCCGGTGCCGGCCCGTTTCGCGTCCGGAGCATCGCGAGGTTGAGTTCTCGCTCGCCGCGTGCTTAGTATCGCGCGTCACTTACACGGGAGGGGGAATGAAGAAGCTCACATGCTTCGGTGCCGTCCTTGCGGCGGTGCTCCTGACTGCGGTTCCCGCGGTGGCGAGCGGAGATGGCGCCACGATCTGCGAGAGCACGTTCGAGGAGCCGTTCACGGGTGAGGCGGGCGACCTCGTCGTCGAGGAAGGAACGGTGTGCGTCCTCGAGGGTGCGCTCGTGCACGGCAACGCCGTGGCGAAGCCGGGGGCGGAGCTCAACATCGGGCCGGGCACCACGATCGAGGGCAATGTCGACGCCTACGAGGGAGCGTTCACCGGATCGTTCGAGGCGTCGATCGGCAGGAGCTACCGCTGCCACGACTGCGTCTTCGAGGACGTCACGTTCTCGATGGTCGGCAAGAACGTCGAGATCCGGGGAGCGGACGACGGCGACTTCATCGTCGGCAGCATCATCGGGGGGAACCTCGAGATCGTCGACAGCGCAGCCGGCGCGTTCGCGTTCGCGGTCCTCGGGAACACGATCGCCGGCAACGTCACGCTGCGGGACAACGACGGTGCATTCGCGGTCGAGGACAACTCGATCAGCGGCCAGCTCACCGTCTCGGGGAACGAGATCCTCGAGTCGCTGTGCACGCCGGAGACCTGTCCGCCCTTCGCCAACGGCCACATCGACCGCAACAAGGTCGGCCGGAGCGTCGAGGTGTACGGCAACAGCGGCGAGCCGCTGTCGATCTCCGAGAACGGGATCAACGGCGACCTCCGCTGCAACGCGAACGACCCCTCGCCTTCGGGTGCGGGCAACTCGGCCAAGCAGAAGCGCGGCCAGTGCCGCGACCTCTAGCGGGGCATCGACGGAGAGAGCCCCCGGCGCCCGGTCAAACCGGGCGCCGGGGGCTGCCTAGTCGAACCGCCAGCCGTCGCCCGCGGCGAACGACTTCAGGATCCGCCGCGAGACGACCATGCGGTGCACTTCGTCGGGCCCGTCGTAGATCCGCGCCGAGCGCGCCTGCCGGAGCATCCCCGACAACGGCGTCCGGTCGGTGAGGCCGAGCGCGCCGTGTACCTGCACGGCCCTGTCGATCACGTCGTTCAGCACCCGGGCCGCGTAGAACTTGATGACCGAGACCTCGACGCGCGCCTCGTCGCCCTGGTCGATCTTCTGCGCGGCGTCGAGCGTCATGAGACGACACGCCTGGATCTCGGCAGCCGAGTCGGCGATCCAGTTCTGCACGGTCTGCTTCTCGGCGAGCGGTCCGCCGAAGGTCTCGCGCTCGAGCGCGTACGAGCACATGAGCTCGAAGGCGCGCTGCATCTGGCCGAGCCAGCGCATGACGTGGTGGATGCGCCCGGGACCGAGTCGCTTCTGCGCGATCCGGAACCCCTCCCCCACCTCGCCGAGCGTGTTCTCCACCGGGACGCGGACGCCCGAGTACGTGACCTCGCAGTGCGTCGTCCAGCCGTGGCCGAGGTGGCCCATCACCGGCACAGGCCGGATCTCGATCCCCGCCGTGTCGGCCGGAACGATGATCTGCGTCGCCCGGCGATGCGGCTCCGCGTCAGGGTCGGTGACCGCCATGACGATCCCGAAGCCCGCTCCCTCGGCGCCGGACGAGAACCACTTGCGTCCGTCGATGACCCACTCGTCACCGTCGCGGACGGCGCGCGTCCGCAGACCCGTCGGGTCCGAGCCGGACACGTCGGGCTCGGTCATCGAGAAGAACGAGCGCACGTCGCCGGCGACGAGTGGCCGGAGCCAGCGCTCCTTCTGCTCGTCGGTCCCGAAGTGCCAGAGGATCTCGCCGTTGCCCGCATCCGGCGCCTGACAGCCGAAGACCAGCTGGGCCCAGACCGAGCGCCCGATCTCCTCGTTCAGGAAGGCGTAGACGAGGAAGCTGCCGCTCGAGCCGCCCGCCTCGGGCGGGAGATGCGGCGCCCAGAGCCCGTGCTCTCGAGCGAGGCCGCGGAGACGCAGGACGACCGCGTCCGCCACGTCGTCCTCGCGGTCGAGGACCGGCTCGTTCGGATACACGTGCTCGTCCATGAACTCGCGCACGCGGGCTCGCAGCGCGAGCACCTCGTCCGTCGGGCGCAGTTCGGCGATCGCCACGGCGGTAGCATCGCACGTGGTCATGCGCCTCGGCTTCTACATGGGCTACGCGCCGCCGGGGACGAGCCCGCTGGAGTCGATCGCGCTCGCGCAGGAGGCGGAGCGGCTCGGCTACGAGTCCGCCTGGGCCGCCGAGGCCTGGGGAACGGACTGCGTGAGCGTGCTCGCGTGGCTCGGCGCGACCACGACGAAGATCAAGCTCGGCTCGGCGATCATGCAGATCCCAGGCCGCACGCCCGCGAACACGGCGATGACGGCGGCGACGCTCGACCTCCTCTCCGAGGGCCGCTTCCTACTCGGGCTCGGGACGTCGGGCCCACAGGTCGTGGAGGGCTGGCACGGACAGCCGTGGGGGAAGCCGCTCGGGAAGACGCGCGAGTACGTCGAGATCGTCCGCTCCGCGCTCAGACGTGATCTGCTCGAGCACCACGGCGAGCACTACGACATCCCGTACGGCAACGGGACCGGGCTCGGCAAGCCGCTGAAGCTGATGGCCCGCCCGCTCCGCTCGGAGATCCCCATCTACATCGCGGCCATGTCTCCCAAGGCCGTGCGCCAGGCCTGCGAGATCGCCGACGGGTGGCTGCCGATCTTCTGGTCCCCGGAGCGCGCGCGCGAGGTCTTCGCCGACGCGCTCGCCGAGACCGGCGCCGACTTCGACGTCGCCCCGAGCGCGCCGGCGATCCTCATCGACGACGCGCAGGCCGGCCGCGACTTCCTGAAGCCGTACTACGCGCTCTACGTCGGCGGCATGGGTGCGCGCGGCAAGAACTTCTACAACGACCTCATGCGGCGCTACGGCTACGAGGACGCTGCGGAGGCGATCCAGGACGCCTACCTCGACGGCCGCAAGCGCGACGCGGCCGACCTCGTCCCCGACGCGTTCGTGGACGAGGTCGCGCTCGTCGGGCCGAAGGAGCGCCTCGCCGAGCGCCTCGACGCGTGGCGGGAGTCCGGCGCGACGACGCTTCTCGTCTCGACGCAGCAGCCCGAAGCGCTCCGCGCGCTGGCGGAGCTCGCGCTCTAGACCGTCACGCTCCGGCTGCTTCGGCCGCCGCCTCAGCGAGCTCCGGGACTCCGCTCTCGAAGCGCGCGGCGCGCTCGTCCTCGGCACCGAGCTCACCACGCACGAAGCGCCCGTAGATGGCCTCGCAGAAGACGGCCGCCTTCCAGAGCGCGAGCGCGACGAACCAGTTCAGCGGCTCGACGTCCCGTCCGCTGCGCTCCGCGTAGCGCTCGACGAGCTCGCGCCGGGTCGGAAACCCGGCCGAAGCCGTGACGGGTGACGCGCCGAGCCGGCTCGGAGGCCCGCCCGGCTCGCTGTACATCGCCAGGAGGTAGCCGACGTCGGCACGCGGGTCGCCGATCGCGCCCATCTCCCAGTCGAGCACCGCGCGGATCCGCGCCGGCTCCTCCGGCGCAACCATCGTGTTGCCGAGGCGGAAGTCTCCGTGGACGACGGTCTCCGGCAGCGGGTCGGGGACGTTCCCGGCGAGCCACGCGCCGACGTCGTCCACCGTCGGCACGTCGCGCGTCTGGTTCAGCTCCCACAGCTGCGTGAAGCGACGGACCTGACGTTCGTTGTAGCTCCCCGGCCGCGCGAACGCGGCGAGCGCGGGTGTCGCGACGTCGGCGGCGTGGATCTCGACGAGCGAGTCGACCAGGTCGTCGCCGAGGCGGCGCCGCTCCGTCTCGCTCTCGAGCCCCGGCGGCAGCTCCTCCGTCGGGACATGGCCCTCGAGGTAGGTCATGACGTAGAACGGGACGCCGAGCACGCTCTCGTCCTCGCCGACGGCGACGATCGTCGGCAGGCGGTCGAAGCCCGCCTCGCGGATCGCGAGCTGGAGCCTCGCCTCACGCACGACGTCGTGTGCAGACGGCGGGAGCGGCGGCCGCGGCGGGCGGCGCAGCACGAAGCGACCCTCGTCCCGCTCGAGCAGAAACGTGAAGTTCGACCCGCCGCCCTCGCCGATGCGCTGCGCCCTCACCTCACCGGCGCCGAGCCCGTGCTCGTCGAGGAACGCGCGCACGCGGTCGAGCACGAGAAGCGGCGGCTTTCGGAGCCCCTCGGCGGCGGCCTCGGTCTCGACGATGTCCCGCGAGTGCCCGGGGGGAGCAGACACCGTGCGATCCTATGCCGCGATGCGACGCCGGCTCTATCTCATGCGGCACGGAGCCGTCTCGTACTTCGGCGGCGACGGGCGTCCGGTGCAGCCGGACGAGGTCGGGCTGACCGAGGAAGGGCAGGGGCAGGCCGAGGCAGCGCGGGCGCTCCTCGAGCCCGTCCACCTCGACCGCGTGCTGACGAGCGGGCTCCCGCGAACGGTGCAGACGGCGGAGGTCGTGGCGCAGGGCCGCGAGGTGGAGGTCGAGGCCCGGCCGGAGCTCCGCGAGCTGCGCGGCGCGCGCCTCTCGTCGATCCCCGCGGACGAGCTCGAGGACGAGTTCGTGCACGCCTTCCGCGGCGTCGTCCCGAACGAGAAGCGCTTCCTCGGCGGCGAGACGATCGGCCAGCTCTTCGACCGTGTCCTGCCTGCGCTCGAGCGGCTCTTCGCCGACCGGAGCTGGGACACGGCGCTCGCGGTGCTCCACGGCGGCGTGAACCGCGCGATCCTCTCGCACGCGCTCACCGGCGAGCGGATGTTCCTCGGGCACTTCGAGCAGGCTCCGGGTTGCGTGAACGTCGTGGACGTGGGCGAGACGTGGCCCGACAACGCGATCGTGCGGGCGGTGAACGTCGCGCCGCTCGACCTCCTCCACACCGCGTCGAGGCTGACGACGATGGAGGGGTACTGGGCGGAGCTCCAGCCGTACCGCCACCTGATCGGAGACGAATAGAGGCCGGGCAGTGCCCGGCCTCCATTCACACGAGCTGCGTAGCGACTAGCGCGGCCTGCCCTCGATGAGCCGGCCGAACGGGACCCACAGCTTCGCGTTCCCGTTGTAGCGCTGGAACTGCATCTGGCTGACGATGAACCGATCTGTCCGGGACGTCCTCTGCATGACGCCCGGAAGCAGGAACTTGTTCGCGTAGTTCATGCTCAGGAGCGCGTTCATCAGGCTGGCACGGGTCGGGTTCTTACCCGCCTTGTAGAGCACCTGGACGAACGTCTCCGCCTTCGCGACGCCGTACAGGACCTGCGGGTCGTTCGCGTTCGCGCCCCCGCCGTACTTCTGGATGATCGTCCTGTACTGCTTCATCGCGGCGTCGTTGGTCCACCGCGGATCCTGCGGGTCCTTCGCGTAGGCGATCGTGATGATGCCGTTGACGTACGGAGCTCCGGCAGACGCAACCGCGGCGTCCATCGCCGGCTTGATCGCCGCCACCGAGTTCATGTAGATCTGCTCGGGGTTGTAGTTCAACGCCTTGCCCGTCGCGAGCGTGCGCACCGTCGGGTTCGGCAGCTGGAACACCGCGAAGATGGCCGCACCGCTCGACCGGACGCGGGTCATCTGAGCCGCGACCGACGTCGCGGTCGTCTCGACCGCCTCCCGGGCCACGACGTTCTCGTCCGCGTACTGCTTGCCGAGCGCGGCGAGGAAGCCGTAGAGATAGTCCTTCCCGTAATCGTCGTTCTGGTAGACGATCGCGATCTTCTTACCGCGATGGTTCGCCTTGATGTGGAGTCCGTAGAGACGCCCCTCGGCGATGTAGTCGGGCTGCCAACCGGTCGTCCACGGGAACTCCTTGTACTGGAGACCCCAGTACGAGGCTCCCGTCGAGACGAGGGCCTGCGGCACCCGCTGCTCGTTGAGGTACTGACGTGCGCCGAGAACCGGCTCCGTCCCGAGCTGGCCGACGGTCGCGAAGACCTTGTCCTGCTCGACGAGCCGCCGCGTCAGCTGAGCCGTGTTCGCGGGGTTGTAGCCGTCGTCGTAGTACTTCCAGACGATCCGACGACCGCCGACGCCCCGCTTGCCGTCAGGTCCCTTCCGGGCGTTGATGTATGCGAAGTACGCCTTCATCCCGACCGGGATCGGCGCGTACGACGCGGCCGGCCCCGTGAGCGGGAACGTCCCGCCGATGGTGATGGCCCTCGCGGTGACGCCGGGGGCCTGCTCCGGACCTCCGACCGCACCGGAAACCGTAAACGCAAGCGCAGCGATCAGTACGACCGCACTCACGATGAACTTTCGCACCGCCTCCTCCTTCGTAGCCTCCGTGACCCGCCTGCCTGTCACGCGCGAGAGTACCCTCGCCACGCGAACTCCGCCAGACGACGCCAGGAGAGTGTGGGCCGCGAGGCGCGACGTCGGGGGGTCCGAGACCTGCACGAGCCCAGGCACTTCCGCGTTCACACCGTTGCGCCTCCTCGGCCGCAATCATTACAAAGCGGCGTCCATGTTTCAAAACATTCTTGGTTTCGTGTTCCGAAGTGCCGCTATGCTCGCCGTCGGTGACGCGGACCGCGAACGAGGCAGGCTCGGCGGCGGCGACCGCCTCGCAGACGGCGAGACGCGGGCGACCGCCGGCCGCGAGCCGCGAGGACGTCCTCGAAGCCGCCCTCGAACGCTTCCTCCACGGAGGGCGCGTCGACGTGCAGTCCCTCGCGGCCGAGCTCGGGCTGGGCAGGACGACGATCTACCGCTGGTTCGGGTCGCGCGACCGGCTGATCGGGGAGATGCTCGTCCGCGCGTCCGCCCCCGTGCTCGACGAGGCGCGGGCCCAGGCGAGCGGCCGCGGGGCCGAGGCGCTCCTCGATGCGTTCGACCGCGTGAACCGGAGCTTCGCCTCAGCCCTCGCGCTCCGGCAGTTCGTCGAGCAGGAACGCGAGACCGCGCTGCGGATCACGACCTCGGGCACAGGGATCGTGCAGCCGTACATCGTGTCCCGGATCCGAGGCTGGATCGAGGAGGAGGTCGCGGCCGGCGACTACGACGCGCCCGTGGACCCGGCAACGCTCGCGTACGCCATCGTCCGGCTCGCGGAGGCGTTCATCTACAACGACGCGGGCCCCGAGGTGCGCGGCAACGTCGACCGCCTGCGCGAGGTCGAGGCCGCGCTCCTCGGCATCCGCCTGCGGCCCTAGCCGAGGCCGATCTCGGTCGCGAGCCTCTCGGCCTCGTCGAGCTCCTCGGAGAGCGCCTGGATGCCGGTCTCCCAGATGCCGGCGTCGGTGAGGTCGAGGCCGACGATCTGCGCAAGCTCCTCCGGCGGCCGCGAGCCGCCTGCGCGTAGCACCTCGAAGTACGGCTCCACCATCGAGTCGCCCTCCAGCTCGTAGCGCCGGAAGATCGCGAGCGCGAAGAGGAAGCCGTACGCGTAGGCGTAGACGTAGCCGGGCGTGCTCAGGAAGTGCGGGATGTAGCTCCACCACGTCCCGTAGCCGTCGATGTCGACGGACTTCGCAAAGAGCTTGCCCTGCGACTCGACCCACATCTCCTCGAGCCGCTCGGTCGAGAGCTCGCCCTGCGAGCGGCGCTCGTTGTGAGCCGCGTCCTCGAAGCGGTTCATCGCGATCTGGCGGAACACCGTCGCGATCGAGTCCTCGATCCGGCCGGCCAGCAGGTTGAGCCTGCGGGTCGGGTCCTCCTCCAGCGCGAGCAGGCGCTTGAAGGTGAGCGCCTCGCCGAACACCGACGCGGTCTCCGCGGTCGTGAGCGGCGTGTCCGCGTTGAACAGGCCGAGCGGCTGCGCCATCCATCCGTGCAGCCCGTGGCCGAGCTCGTGCGCGAGCGTGAGAATCGAGCGGCGGTCTCCCGTGTAGTTCATGAGGACGTACGGATGCACCCCCGGGACCGACGTCGCACAGAACGCGCCCGTGCGCTTGTTGTCGCGGACGGGGGCGTCGATCCAGCTCTCCGTGAAGAAGCGCTCGGCGACGTCGCCTGCCTCCTGCGCGAAGTCCGCGTAGGCGCCGACGACGATGTCCCGCGCCTCGGCCCAGGAGACCGAGACCGGGTCCTCCCCGATCGGAGCGAAGCGGTCGAAGTACGTGAGCCGGTCGAGCCCGATGAGCTTCGCCTTGAGCGTGTAGTAGCGCTGGACGACGTCGTAGCGCGCCACGGCCGCGTCGATGAGCGCTTGCACCGCCTCGTCCGTCGTGTCGTTTCGGAGGTTCCGGGACGAGATCCAGGTCGGGTAGCCGCGCAGGCGGTCGTCGATCGACTTGTCCAGGAGAACCGTGTTGAAGACGTACGTCCGGGTGCGCAGGCCGGGCTCGAGCGCCTCGGTCACAGCCTCCGCAGCGGTCCTGCGGACGTCGCGGTCGGCCGAGTAGAGCTTCGACATCGCCTCCTCGAAGGAGGTCTCCTCACCGTCGAGCTGGACGCGAAGCGCGCCCAGGAGCTCCTCGTACAGCCTGCCCCATGCGCTCACGCCGGACACGGACTTCTCCGTGACGATCTTCTCCTCCGGCTCCGAGAGGAGGTACGGGCGGAACTTGCGGAGCGACCGGATCCAGTGGCGCCACCGCTCGAGCTCCGGCGCCTCGAGCAGCGCCTCGGCCGCGTCGTCGTCGAGGTCGGCGATCTCCAGCCCGAAGAAGAGGAGCTGCGTGTCGAGCGCCGCGCCCTTCTCCGTGATCCGGGCGACGAGCGCGCCGCGTGGGGGATCCGCCATGTCCGTCGCGAAGTGGAGGTGCGCGAAATACCCGACGCGCGTCAGCACCTCCTCGATCCGCTCGCGCTCCTCGATCGCTTCGGCGAGCTCGGCCGCGCTGAGGTCGGCGACTTTGCCGTGGTAGCGCTCGCGGAACTCGGCCGCGGAGCTCTCGGACTCCTCGATGTGCTCTTCGAGTCGTGGATCGTCACTGCCTTCGTACAGGTCGGAGAGGTTCCACGCGACGTCTTCCGCACCCGTCAGCTCTGTAGTCGTCATGGCCCGGACTTTACGCGACCGCTCCCACCAGCCGGCCGCCGACAAGAGCGATCATGTCGTCGTCCGAGTGGTCGAGGTGCTGGAGGAAGACCCGCGAGATGCCGACTGCGCGGAGCTCCTCCATCCGCGTCGCCACCTCCTCGACGGTGCCGACGAGCCAGCGGTCGCTCCGCTCCGCGATCAGCGTCTCGGGATCCCCGCCGCCGCCCTGGATCTCGAGGAACCGCCGCACCCGCTCGACGACCTGGGCGCGGTCCTCGCCGACGAAGCAGGCGGTCATCAGGGAGAACGTGAGCGTGTCCGGATCGCGACCGGCTTCGGCGCACGCTCGGTCGAGCCGCTCCTTGCGCGCCCGCAGCTCGTCGGGCGGTGCGCCGAGCGTGTTCACCTCGTTCGCGTAGCGGGCTGCGAGCGCCGCGAAGCGGCTCTTGACGCTGCCGCCGAGGACGAGTGGCGGGTGCGGTTGCTGAAGCGGCCTCGGAAGCGCCGTCTGGCCACGCAGCGTGTACGCAGCCCCCTCGTGGTCGAACTCCTCCTCCGTCCACGAGCGGACGACGACCTCCACCTGCTCGGCGAAGAGCTCGAACCGCATCTTTGCGTCGAGGAACGGAAACCCGCACTCGAGGTGCTCTCGCTCATACCAGCCGGCGCCCATGCCGACCTCGACGCGCCCTCTCGAGGCATGGTCGACGGTGACCGCCATGCGGGCGAGGACGCTCGGGTGACGGAAGGTCCCGGGCGAGACGAGAGTCCCGAGGCGGATCCGCTCCGTCAGCGGCGCGAGCCCGGCGAGCGTCGTCCACGCGTCGAGTGCGGCGGCGCGCGGGCGGATGATCGCGCTGTAGTGATCCGAACGGAAGAGCCCCTCGAGCCCGTGCGCCTCCGTGAGCCTCGCCAGGCGAACCCAGTCGTCCCACGTCACACCCTCCTGGCCCTCGATCATCAGGCAGACCCTCATAGCTCCTCCGCTCTCGTCACCGGTCGCTGGCAGGCAAAGCGCTCGCAGACGTAGACGGCGGTCTCACCGTCGACGAGGTCCTTCCCTGCAAGCAGCGGGACGTCCTCGGACGGGCCGACGGCGACGACCGTCTGCGGTTGGAACGGCGCGAGCGCCGCCCGGGCGACGGGAGCGCGGACGTCGCCGGCGATCGCGATCTCCCTGGGCGTGCTGAACCAGAGGTCGAGCCCGGCGAGCGCCCACGCGAACGCACCCGGTGCACGCCGCACAGCGGGCTCCACGAGGCGGAACACTCCGACGGCCGGCAGTTCGAGTTCCTCGTCTCCCCAGAGCCGCGAGAGCCGCAGCAGCACCCACGCAAGCATCGAGTTCCCGGACGGGACGGGCGTGTCCTGGAGGTCCTTCGTGCGCGGGACGCGCTCGTCCGCGCCCGCGGGCGCGAGGAAGAACCCGCCGTTGTCCGCGTCCGCGAAGAGCTCCACCGCCAGCCGAGCGAGGCGGCTGGCCTCGAGCAGCCAGCGTACCTCCCCGGTGGCGACGTGCAGCTCGAGCAGACCGTTCGCCACGTTCGCGTAGTCGTCGAGGTAGCCGTGCCCGCTCACACGTCCGTCCCGGAGCGAGCGGAAGAGGCGACCGTCGGAATCCGAGAGCGGGCCGAGCAGGAACTCGCCGAGCTCGCGCGCGGACGCGAGCCAGTCGTCGCGCTCGAGCCGGTAGGCAGCTTCGGCGATCGCCGCGAGCGCGAGGCCGTTCCACGAGGCGAGCGCCTTGTCGTCGCGGAACGGCTGCTCGCGCTCGTCGCGGATCGCAAGCGCCCGCGCGCGCAGCTCGGGCTCGAGCTCTCCGCGCACGATCAGGCGGCCGTGCTCGAACGGCTCGAGCCGTTCGGCCGGGATGCCGGCGGCCTCGGCCTCCTCCTCCGTCCAGGTGTGCGTCAAGCCTTCGACGCCCGCGGTGTCCGCGTCCTGGGCGGAAGCAAGCCCGCCGCCCGGCAGCGCGAGCTCACGGAGCATGTACGTGACCGTCTCCTCGGCGACCTCTCGATAGCGCTCCCGGCCGGTCACGACCCAGGCATGGAGGTAGGTCGCGGCGAGGAGCGCGTTGTCGTAGAGCATCTTCTCGAAGTGCGGGACGAGCCAGCGCTCGTCGACCGAGTAGCGGTGGAAGCCGCCTCCGACGACGTCGTACATCCCGCCCGCGGCCATCGCATCGAGAGTCGCGCCTGCCATCGCGAGCGAATCGTCGTCCCCTCGCCGAAGGAGGAGCTCGAGCGTCGAGGCAGCGGGGAACTTCGGCGCACCGCCGAAGCCCCCGAACTGCGGGTCGAACGTGCGCGCGATCCCGCGTGCCGCCTCGCCGAGGAGCGACGACGTGAGCGGCTCGCGGGAGGGCGCCGTCTTCGCGATCCCGCGCAGCGCCTCGTCGATCCTGCCCGCCTGCCGCTCGACGTCGGAGCGCCGCTCGCGCCACGTTCTCGCTACCGCCTCGAGCACGTCGCGGAAGCTCGCCAGCCCGTGGCGCGGCTCCGGCGGGAAGTACGTCCCCGCGTAGAACGGCCTGCCCTCGGGCGTCATGAAGACCGTCGTCGGCCAGCCGCCGCTCCCGGTCATGCCGACGGTCGCCTCCATCGTCACGGCGTCCACGTCCGGGCGCTCCTCGCGATCGACCTTCACGTTCACGAAGAGCTCGTTCATGAGCGCCGCCGTCCCGGGATCCTCGAACGACTCGTGCGCCATCACGTGGCACCAGTGGCAGGAGCTGTAGCCGACGGAGACGAGCAGCGGCTTGTCCTCCGCGCGGGCGCGCTCGAACGCGTCGTCCCCCCACTCGAACCACTCCACCGGATTCTCGGCGTGCTGGAGGAGGTACGGGCTCGTGGCGTCGGCGAGGCGGTTCACGACGAGGAGCGTACGTTTCGAGCCGAGGTTGACCGCCGTCCGGCCGATACGAGAGGATCACGCTCCGTGAAGCGAACCTTTCTCTGGCTCGTGCTCGTCGGCGGCGTCGTCGTCGTGCTCGGAGTGCTCTGGCAGGCGTTCTCGATCGCGGCGTTCGTGCGCGGTGCGGGCGAAGGTGCGCTCGACGCCCACGGGGCAGGCTCGTTGTTCGTGCACCTCGGAGAGCTCGCGATCGTGGTCGGGGCGATCGTCGCGTTCTGGCGCAACTGGGCCCAGGTCGGCCTCGCGGTCGGCTTCCTCGTGCTCTCGATCGCGCAGCTCGGATTCCTCGGGGATACAGAGGAGCAGGGCGACTGGATCAACGGCCTGCACGGCTTCCTCGCGCTGATCATCCTCATCGCAGGGCTGCTGTATGCGCAGAAGGCGGCGCGTGAGCTCGGGCTCAGGTCGTCTGCCGGCGCTGCCGGTAGTGCCTGACGACCTCGACGACTAGCCCGACAGCGAGCGCGAACGCGAGCGCGATCCCCACTCCGAGGAGTGGGCGGTCCTCGAACGTCTTGCCGCCGAAGTAACCGAGCGACGTTGCATACGTGGCCCACACGACGCCGGCGATGACGTCGTAGACGATGAACCGCCGCCACGGGAACGTCGGGATGTAGCCGGCCGAGAACGTCACGGCGGTGCGGCCGCCGGGGATGAAGCGCGCGATGATGATGATGTAGGCGCCCCGCTCGTCGAGCATGCGCTCGGCCCACAGCAGCCGCTTCTGCGCCTTCTCGCTGCGGAACCAGCGCTTGACCGTTCGCTCGCCGACGAGCGTCCCGATCGCGAACGAGATGTTGTCGCCGAGGATCGCACCGGCTGCACCGGCGAGGACGACGAGCGGGAAGCTCAGGTCGCCCGAGCTCGCGAGGTTGCCGCCGACGATGACGAGGGTCTCGCTCGGCACGACCGGGAAGAACGCGTCGAGCACCGCGACCGCGAAGATGACCGGGTAGGCCCACCACTCGCCGGAGACCCAGTCCACCATCACGTCGAAGTCGAGCCAGTCGGGCACGCGCGCATCCTCGCAGAGCCCTGTCGCGCACCGGCCGACACGCGATGATTGCGCCGTGCCGTTCCTCCCTCTCGCGGGCGTGCGCGTCGTGGACGTGACCACTTCGATCGCCGGCCCCTTCTGCGCGGAGATCCTCGGCGCGCTCGGAGCGGACGTCGTGAAGGTCGAGCGGCCGGACACGGGCGACGACGGCCGCGCCTGGGGGCCCCCGTTCTGGAACGGCGAGAGCGCGATGTTCCTCTCCGTGAACGCCGGCAAGCGCTCGCTCGCCGTCTCGCTCTCGGACGAACGCGGCCGGGAGGCGGTGCTGCGAGTCGCGGAGCGGGCCGACGTCTTCCTGCAGAGCCTCCGCCCGGGGCTCGCCGAGAAGCTCGGGCTCGGGGCGGACGCGGTGCGTGCCCACAACCCCAGGCTCGTCTACTGCACCATCGGCGCATACGGAAGCGTCGGCCCGCTCCGCGAGGAGCCGGGCTACGACGCGCTGATGCAGGCGGCCGGCGGCCTCATCAGCATGACCGGCGAGCCGGGCCGTCCCGGCGTGCGGGTCGGCTCCTCGCTCATCGACATGGGCACGGGCATGTGGGCGGCGATCGGCGTCGCCGCGGCGCTGCTCGAGCGCGAGCGCACCGGGGAGGGCACGGTCGTCGACACGTCGCTGTACGAGACGGCGCTCGCGTACGTCGGCTACCACCTCGTCGGCTACCTCGCCGACGGCACCGTCCCCACCGGACAGGGGACGGTGTTCCCGATGGTCGCGCCGTACCAGGTTCTCCCGACCCGCGACGGCGAGCTCATGGTCGCAGGCGGCAACGACCGCCTCTTCGCCGCGGTCTGCGACGTCGTCGGGCTGCCGGAGCTCGCGCAGGACGAACGCTTCCGGACGAACCCCGACCGCGTTCGGAACCGCGACGAGCTCGTCGCGATCCTCTCCGAGCGCCTGAGAGCCCGCGACTCGCGCGAGTGGCACGACGACCTCACGCGCGCGGGCGTGCCCGCGGCGCCCGTCGCAGACGTCGCCGACGTCGTCACGTCCGAGCAGACGGCGGCGCTCGACCTCCTGCAGCCTCTTCCCCATCCCACGATCCCGGATCTCCGCCTCGCGGCGCTCCCCGTCTCGTTCGCGGGCGAGCGAGCGCGCCATCGTTTGCCGCCGCCTCTCGTCGGCGAGCACTCGGCCGAGATCCTCGCGGAGGCCGGCTACTCCGAGGACGACATCGCCGAGCTCGCCGCGGCCGGCGTGCTGCGACTCGCGGACGAGCGTCCTGCCTAGACTGGGCCGGTGACGGATCAGCCGCTGGAGCCGGACGACCGGCCGGCGCCCGAGCCGGCCTCGACCGAGCCGGATCCCGACGCCGAGACGGTCGTGACCCCGCCGGACCCCCCGCCGCCGGAGCCGCCGCTCGCCGCGCCAGCGCCGCGGCGTCTGTACCGGAGCCGTGACGACCAGGTCATCGCCGGCGTCTGCGGCGGGCTCGGCAAGTACTTCGACCTCGACTCGACGCTCTTCCGGATCGGCTTCGTGCTGCTCGTCTTCGCGGGCGGTGCGGGGATCCTCGCCTACATCCTCGCGTGGATCTTCCTTCCGGAGGAACCGGTGGAGACCGCCGACGGACAGGTCGTGGTCACGAACGCACCCGCCGAGCGGCCGAACGGCGCGCTCCTCGTCGGGCTCGCGTTCGTCGTGCTCGGTGTGTTCTTCCTCTTCGACGAGGTCTGGCCGGACTTCCTGTCCTGGCGGTACATCTGGCCGATCGCGCTCATCGCGGTCGGCGTGGCAGTCCTCGCCCGCGCACGGCGGTGAGCGGCCGGATCGCGCTCGGCGTCCTGCTCCTCGGCGGAGGCATCGTCGGGTTGCTCTGGGCGGCCGGGGTCGTCGACCCCTCCTACGCGACGCTCGTCGGGCTCTCGCTCATCGGCATCGGCCTCGCCATCGCGCTGACCCGCGGCCAGCATGGCGTCCTGATCGTCCTCGGGATCCTCATCGCGCTTGCGGGCATCCCGGCGCTCCTCCTGGACGACGACCTGCTCGAGGGCGGCATCGGCGAGGCGACCGAGCGCCCCGAGACCGCGTCCGACCTCGAGCCGTTCCGGCAGGCGATCGGGAAGCTGACCGTCGACCTCACCGAGCCCGGGCTCGACCTCGACGGTGAGAGGGTCGAGGCGAGCCTCGGCGTCGGTGAGCTGCTCGTGCTCGTGCCGTCGGATACCGACGTCACGCTCGACGCGCACATCGGGGCCGGGAACATCGAGGCGTTCGACGAGGACGAGAACGGCTTCGACGTCGACCTCGAGTCGATCTCGGGAACCTCGGGGAGCCAGGAACTCGAGCTCCGCCTCGACGCGGGCGTCGGGAACATCCGCGTCGAGCGGCGCTGAGCGCTACTCGTACGAGATCGCCTCGAGCGGGTCGAGCTTCGCCGCGCGCCGCGCGGGGAAGACCGCCGCGAGGACGCCGACGAGGATCGCGGCGATCACGAAGATGATCACCTGCGTCGTCGGGAACGAGAACTCGATGAAGTCCACGCGTGCGATCAGGAGCGCCGCGAGGACGATGCCGAGCGCGATCCCGACGGCCGCACCGATGAGCGCGGTGATCACGCTCTCGTGCCGGATCATGCGCCGGACCTGGCGCCGTGTCATGCCGATCGCGCGCAGCATCCCGATCTCCCTCGTTCGCTCGAAGACCGTCAACACGAGGGTGTTCACGATCCCGAAGAGGCTGACGAGGATCGAGAGCGCGAGCAGCACGTAGAGGATGTTGAGGATCGAGCTCAACCCGGAGATCTGGTTGTCGATGAAGGACTGCCTGGACTGGGCTTTCGCGTTCGGGAAGTCGGCCAGCGCGGCGTCGAGGGCTGCCTGGTTCTCCTCCGTGTCCCCGCCCTCCATCTTGAGGAACGAGTAGAGGTTCCGCGGGTTCGGGATCTCCGCGTCCCACACCTCGGCGGACATCGTCACCTCGCCGAAGGGCGATCCGCCGGCAGGCGGATCGAAGATGCCCTCGACCACGAAGCGGCGGCTCGTCCCGTTCGGGAACGTCACGGTCACGGGAGAGCCGAGCTCGAGCCCCTCGTCGTCCGCGGTGCCGTCGTCGACGAAGATCCCGTCCTGGCCGAGGGACGAGAAGACGTCCTGGGAGCCTTCCACCCAGTCCATGTCGATCACCTGGGCCATCCCCGCGTCGACGGCGGTCGCGAAGGTCGGGCCGCCGAAGACGAGCACCTCGCCCGTGCGCACATTCCCGGTCGCAGTGACGCCTGGGGCCCGACTGGCGGCCTCCGCGGCGTCGATCGGGATCGGCGAGAAGTTGTTCTGCGCCGTGATCGCGTAGTCGCCCGTGAAGAGGTCGTTCACGGCGCCCTTGAACGACGTGATGATGCCGGCAGCAAGCGTGGCCACGAGCGTGACGAGCGCGAGCCCGATCATCAGCGCCGCCGCCGTCGAGGCCGTGCGCTGCGGGTTCCGGCGCGCGTTGTCGCGCGCGAGGATGCCCGCGACGCCGCCGATGCGCGCGGCCGGCCAGCCGAGGACCAGGGCCAGCGGGCGCACGAGTCGCGACGAGAAGAGCGCGACCCCGAGGAAGATGAGCAGTGCGCCGAGGCCCATCCAGATGAGGACCTGCGTCGTATCGAGCCCGCTCGCGAAGAGCCCGTAGAGCAACGCGGCGAACCCGGCGACCGTCATGAGCACGGCACCGATCCAGCGGAACCGCTCGAACCTGCCCCTGGGCAACGTGGCCCCCTCGCGGACGGCCGCGATCGGCGGTACTCGCGTCGCGCGCGTCGCCGGGCGCAGGCTCGCCAACAGCGTCACGAGGATGCCGGCGAGGAGCGCCACGATGATCGTGCGCGTCTCGAAGACGAGCCCCGTGTTCGGGAGCGTGAAGCCGACGGCGTCGAACAGCCAGAACAGGCCCTTCGCGAGCAGGAGCCCGAGGAAGAGCCCGATCAGCGAGGCGACGATCCCGACGACGAGGGCCTCGACGATGATCGAGCCCAGCACCTGGCGTCTGGAGGCTCCGAGCGTCCGCAGCGTCGCGAGCTCACGCGTCCGCTGGGCGATGGTGATCGAGAGTGAGTTCGCGATCACGAACGAGCCGACGAAGAGCGCGATGCCGCCGAACGCGAGCAGGAAGCCCTGGAGGAACGTGATGAACTCGTTCGTCTCCTCCGCGTCAGCCTCGGCCTGCGCCGCCCCGGTCTGTACCTGGGTGCCCGGCGGAAGGATCTCCTCGATCTGCGACACGAGCTCCTGCTCGGTCGCGTCCGGCTTCGCCGCGACGGCGATCTCGTCGAGCTGCCCGACCTTGTTCATCAGCCGCTGAGCGGTCGGCAGGTCGAACCCTGCCAGCGTCGCACCGCCGATCGACAACCCGGAGCTGAACTGCATGATCCCCGAGATCCGCATGCGCTGGACCGGCCCCTCGGACTGAACGCCGATCGTCTCGCCGACCGCAAGGTCCTCCTTCGCGGCGGTCTCCTTGTCGACCATCACCTCGTTCTGCCCGGGCCAGTCCCCCTCGACGAGCGTGAGCGGGTTGAACGGAGAGCTCGGGTTGCCGATCGAGAAGCCGAGGTTGGGCGCGCCTCCGAACACGATCGCCTTCCCGTCGTCACCGATCAGCTGGGTGGTGTCCGAGTCGACGCTGCCCTCCGCCTCCGCGACGGCCGGGACCTGCCGCACGCGCTCGAGCAGCGACTCGTCGAAGGTCGGCTCGGTGACGCCACTGCCCTCGGTGATGTCGAACGCCGACCTGCCCGTGATGACGGCCGCGGAGCCCTGGCGGATGTCCGTGAAGATACGGTCGAACGCCTGGTCGATCGAGTCGGTCAGGACGTAGGTGCCGCTGATCATCGCCACGCCGAGGACGATCGCCAGCGCCGTGAGCGCGGTCCGGAGCTTCCGACTCAGCAGGCCCCGGATCGCGAAGCGGGTCATTGGCAGCCTGGCCGCCTATGACCGGGGAAGGGTGTGGGGAACCGGGAAGTTCCCCACGTTGTCAAGAAGGGGGCGCATGGGGGAAACATGGTTTCCCCCATGAACGCGAGCCGAAGGCGAGCGTTGGTCATTCGTAGGCGATCGCCCTGAGCGGGTCGAGCTTCGCCGCGCGGCGGGCGGGCATGATCGCGGCCAGGATCCCGATGACGATCGCGACGATCGTCAGCACGAAGAGCTGCACCCACGGGACCGCAAAGCGAATGTCGTACTCCGCGAGCGCGCGGTTGACGAGAGCCGCGAGGAAGACCCCGAGCGGCAGCCCGACCGCGGCGCCGATCAGCGCCGTAATGATGCTCTCCTGGCGCACCATCCGGCGCACCTGGCGGCGCGTCATCCCGATCGCGCGCAGCATCCCGATCTCACGTGTTCGCTCGTAGACCGCAAGGACGAGCGTGTTGATCATCCCGAAGATGCTCACAAAAACCGCCAGCGTGAGCAGCACGTAGAGGAACGAGATGAACTCGCTGATGTCGGAGTCCTCGCGCTCGATCCACTCCTCGCGGGTCTCGAGCTGCGTGTCGGGGAAACCCGCGATCGACGCTTCCAACTGCGCGCGGTTCTCGTCGTTCGGATCGCCGGCGACGTTCGCCCAGGTCCAGCGGTTTCGCGGCCGGTCGTAGAGGGAGTCGAAGAGCTCCATCGAGACGTTGACGCTCTCGAGCAGCGGGTAGAACGGGGGCGGCTCGAACGTCCCGATCACCGTGACCTGGGCCGTCCGATCCGCGGTCGAGCGCAGCGTCAACGTATCGCCGACCGCGATGTCATGGTCCTCGGCGAAGTTGCTGCTCAGGACCGCCTTCGTGGTGCCGAGGTCTGCGAGCACGCCGTCGTCGCCCTCCTGCCAGTCGAACACGTACGCCTCGGCGACGGTATCGGGCTCGATGCCGCCGATCTCCGCGCTGTCGCCGTTCACGAGCCCGGCGTCGGAGCGCACGCTCGTCACGATCTCGGGGACGGGCGACGCCGCGAGCGCGTCGCCGGCGGCCGAGACGAACGGCGTGTACCCGTCGAGCGACGTCACGACGTAGTCGGCTGCGATCTGCTCCTCGATCGCCTCCCGGTTCGACACCTTCAACCCGTTCGCGAGCGTTGCGATGAACGCGACCAGTGCGATCCCGATCATCAGAGCAGCGGCCGTGGCCGCGGTCCGGCTGGGGTTCCTGCGCGCATTCTCGCCGCCCGTTCGCGCGGCGACGCGATCGGGCACGACGCCCGGGAACTCCGCGGGCCACTCGGGCAACCACCCCGTCACGGCCTTCCGCAGCCACATCAAGAGCACGATCACGGTCAGCAGCGGGTTCAGCAGCGTGCCGCCGACGAATGCCCCGATGCGTCCAAGGGCCCCGCCCGGGCCCCACGCCCCGTGCCGCAGGAGCCAGTACGGCAGCAGCCAGAACGGCCACACGAGAACGGTGAAGACGAAAGCGGCCCAGCGTCCGATCGGGCTGCTGATCGCGGCGAGTGGCCGCACGAGGTGTGACGAGAGCATCGCCACCCCGACGAAGAGCAGAAGCACGCCACCCGCGATCGAGAGCAGCCGGTCGGCGGTGCCCAGCTCGTCGACGAACATCGCCCGTCCCAGGATGACGAGAGCCCCTACCACGAGGATCCCCGCGACCCAGGGCACGAACGGCGCGAACCGCGACTTCGGCAGCGTCGCACCCTCACGGACGGCGGCGATGGGAGGCACACGCGTCGCCCGGATCGCCGGGAACAGCCCTGCCACGAGCGTGATCCCGACGCCGACGATGAGCGCGACGATCACCGTGCGCAGCGCGAACACGCGCTCGGCGGATGGGAGCTCAACCCCGAGTGCGCGGAACAGGCCCTCGATCCCCTCCGCTAGCAAGACGCCGAGCCCGAGGCCCACGAGCGACGCGAGTAGGCCGATGACGAGCGACTCGAGGATCACGGAGCCGAGGATCTGCCGCCGCGACGCCCCGATCGTCCGCAGCGTGGCGAACTCCCGCGTTCGCTGCGCAACGGTGATCGACAAGGTGTTGAAGATCACGAATGCGCCCACGAAGAGGGCGATCCCGGCGAACGTGAGGAGGAAGTACCGGAAGATCGCCGTGAACTCGCTCACCTCGTCCACCGCCTCCTCGGTCTCAGCAGTCGCGCTCACGACCTCGGCGCTCTCGGGCAGAGCGGGAGCGATGGCCGCGACGAGCTCGTCCTCGGATACACCCTCGTCCGCGGCGACCGAGATCGCGTCGTACTGCCCCTCGCGATCGAGCAGCTCCTGGGCCGTGGGGATCGTGAAGACCGCGAAGCTCGCGTTTCCGAGGCTGTCGAGGCTTCCGTACTGCGCGACCCCCACGAGCTCGAACGACCGCCTCGGTTGCAGCGTCGAGATCTCCACCGCGTCGCCGACCTCGTACCCGTGGTCGTCGGCGGTACCGGCGTCGATGACGACCTCGTCCGGTGCCGCCGGCCACTTGCCCTCCACGACGTTCAGCGGGTTGAACTGACTGAGCGCGGGGTCGGTGTCGATGCCGAAGCCGAAGGTCGGCGCGCCCTCGGAGCTCGTGGCCTCTCCTTCGGGCGAGAGGATCTTCGTGTCGCGCTCGTCGAGGATCGTGCCGGTCGCGAGCGCGACCCCGTCGACGCCGCGAACGGTCTCGAGCAGCGAGTCCGAGACCGGGGGGCTCGGAGGCTGCTCGCCGTCGATCGAGATATCGAGCCCTCGGCCCGTCACGACCGCGTCCGTCCCGGCGTACGACTCCGTGAAGAGGGTCTTGAACGCGCTGTCGATCGTGTCCGTGAGGATGTAGGTGCCGCTGATCATCGCGACCCCGAGGACGATCGCGATGCCGGTGAGGAGCGCGCGGAGCTTCCGTCCCGCGAGGCCGCGGAGGGCGACCTTGATCAACCCGCCGCGACCTCTTCCATGACCTCGAGGATGCGGTGCTGGTCGCACTCGCCGACCTCGCGCACGATCTGGCCGTCCGCGAGGAAGAGCACCCGGTTCGCCTTCGAGGCGGCGCGCGCCTCGTGCGTGACCATGACGACCGTCTGGCCGTACTCGTCGACCGAGCGGCGCAGAAGGTCGAGGATCTCGCCGCCGGTCTGCGAGTCGAGGTTCCCAGTCGGCTCGTCGGCGAAGAGGACGGTCGGCTTCGAGACGAGCGCGCGGGCGATCGCGACGCGCTGCTGCTGGCCGCCCGACAGCTCGGAAGGCCGGTGCGAGAGCCGGTCCTTGAGACCGACGTCGTCGACGAGCTTCTCGAACCACCCCTCCTCGGGCTTCTCGCCCGCGATCGTGAGCGGGAGCAGGATGTTCTCCTTCGCGGTCAGCATCGGCAGCAGGTTGAAGAACTGGAAGACGAAGCCGATGTGCTCGCGGCGGAGCTTCGTCAGGTCGTTGTCCCCGAGCGTCGTGATCTCCGTTCCCGCGATGCCGACGCTGCCCGACGTCGGCTTGTCGAGCCCCGCGAGGATGTGCATCAGGGTGGACTTGCCCGAGCCGGACGGGCCCATGACCGCAGTCGCCCTGCCCGGTGCGATGTCGACGTTGACGCCGCGCAGCGCGTCTACCGCAGTCTCTCCCTCGCCGTATCGGCGGGTCACGTCGTGCGCGACGACGACCGCCCCGTTCGCCTGTTCCTGCTCGCTCACTGCTCGCGCTCCCTCGGTCGAATGAGCGGCGAAGGCTACAGCCCTGCGCACGACTCTGGATGCGGGAAGCGGAGGCGGTTCGGCGCGCTCAGCGCATGAGCGCAGACGCCTCGGTGAGGACCTCGCCGAGGATGCCGGCGATCTCGTCGATCTCCTTCTGCGTGGCGACGAGCGGAGGGGAGATCTGGAGCACGGAGTCGCCGCGGTCGTCCGCCCGGCAGATGAGCCCGGCGTCGTAGAGGGCGTTCGAGAGGAAGCCGCGCAGGAGCCGCTCGCACTCCTCCTCGGAGAACGTCGTGCGGCTGTCCTTGTCCTTCACGAGCTCGAGCGCCCAGAAGAAGCCGGTACCGCGCAGGTCGCCCACGATCGGCAGGTCGAGCAGCTGCGCCAGTGTGGAGCGGAACGCGTCCTCGTTCTCGCGCACGTGCTCGACGATCCGCTCGCGCTTCATGATCTCGATGTTCTTCAGCGCGATCGCGCACATCACCGGATGGCCGCCGAAGGTGATGCCGTGGGAGAACATCGAGGTGCCGCCGAGGAACGGCTCCATGACGCCGTCGGTCGCGATCACCGCGCCGATCGCCGCGTACGAGGAGGAGAGCCCCTTCGCCGAGGTGATGATGTCCGGGCGGATGTCGTAGCGCTCCGAGCCGAACCAGGCGCCGACGCGGCCGAAGCCCGTGATCACCTCGTCGGCGGAGAGGAGGATGTCGTAGCGCGTGCAGAGGTCGCGCACGCCCTGCCAGTAGCCGGCGGGCGCGGTGAAGCAGCCTCCCGCGTTCTGCACCGGCTCCATGTGCACGAGACACACGGTCTCCGGGCCCATCGAGACGATCGCCTGCTCGAGCTCGTCGAGCAGGAAGCGCGTGAACTCCTCCTCCGTCTCGTCCGGCGGCCGGTGGTAGCGGTTGGTGTTCGACACGTGCCGCACCTCCGGCACGAGCGGCTCGAACGGCTCACGCAGCGCCGGGATGCCGTTGATCGAGAGCGCGCCGAAGGTCGTCCCGTGGTAGGCGATGTGGCGGGCGATCGCCTTGTAGCGCGGCGACGTGTGGCTCGCGGCGACGTGCTCGTCGTGCCGGATCTCGGGCTCGGCGGACGACGCTCGCGGCTCGCCGCCGCCGCGGGCGGCGTAGTACTGGCGCGCGAGCTTCCAGGCCGACTCGACAGCCTCGGAGCCTCCGTTGACGAAGAAGGAGCGGTTGAGGTCGCCCGGAGCGAGCTCCGCGAGCTCGGCGGCCAGCTCGATCGCGCGCGGGTGGGCGTACGACCAGTTCGTGTAGAAGGGCAGCTCGCGCATCTGCTCGTGCGCCGCCTGGCCGATCTCGTCGCCGAACGAGTAGCCGAGGTTCACGGAGAAGAGGCCGGCGAGCGCGTCGAGGTAGCGCTTCCCGTTCGCGTCCTCGAGGTAGCAGCCGTCGCCGCGGACGATGATCGGCACCTCTCCGGACGCGTACTCGCCCATGCGGGTGAAGTGCATCCAGAGGTGGTCCTTCGCGGCTCTTTGCAGGTCGATCGGCGTGACGGCGGGCAGGCTCATGCGGCTCCTTGTTGTCTTCGTGCGTTTCGGTACTGCCAGAAGACGTTAGCGAGGGCGATGGCGATGGCGATGAGGAAGAAGGCGCTCGCGACGACGTTCACCTGCGGCGGCGTCGCGACCCGGGCGGTACCCCACACGTAGAGCGGGAACGTCTGCTCTCCGCCCGCGACGAAATACGTGATCACGAAGTCGTCGATCGAGAGCGCGAACCCGAGCAGCGCAGCGGAGAGCAGCGCCGGCGCGATCAGCGGAAGAGTGATCTTGCGGAAGGTCGTGAGCTCGTCCGCCCCCAGGTCCGACGCGGCCTCCTCGAGGTGGCGGTCGAAGCCGATCAGGCGCGCCTTCACGGTGACGACGACGTAGCTGACGATGAACATGACGTGGGCGATGAAGATCGTCCAGAAGCCGAGCGCGAAGATGCCGGTCTGCTGGAGGAAGAGCGCGAGCAGCGACGCGCCGAGGACGATCTCGGCCGTCGACATCGGGAGGAACACGAGCAGGTTCGTCGTCGCCCGCCCGCGGAAGTGGTAGCGGACGATGGCCAGCGCCACCAGCGTCCCGAGCACGGTGGCGACGACCGTCGACAGGATGCCGAGCTCGAGCGACTTGACGATCGAGTCGCGCAGGCCGATGGGCGCGTCCCAGTTCAGCCAGTTGTCGATCGTGAAGCCCTGCCAGACGTAGTTGAAGCGGCCCTCGGGCTCGTTGAACGAGAAGAGGATCACGACCGCGATCGGCAGCATCAGGTACGCGATGACGAGCATCGCGTAGACGGTCAGCACGTGACGCTTGACGAGGGCCATCAGCCTGTGAGCTTCTCCGAGCCGACGGCGCGCGCGTACGCGAGGACGGCGACGAGGATCGTCGCCATGAGGATGAAGGAGAGCGCCGACGCGGTCGGGTAGTCGAGGGATTCCAGGAACTTCGCCTGGATGACGTTCCCCACCATCTGCTGCTTGGGCGTGCCGAGGAGCTCGGCGTTGATGAAGTCCCCGGCGGCGGGGATGAAGGTGAGCAGCGTGCCCGCCACGATCCCGGGGGCCGACAGCGGCAGCGTGACGCGCAGGAACGCCTGGGTCGGGGACGCGTACAGGTCCTTCGCAGCCTCGAGGAGCCGCGGCTCGATCTGCTCGAGCGAGACGTAGAGCGGCAGCGCCATGAAGGGCAGGAAGTTGTAGGTGATCCCCGCGATGACGGCAAAGGTCGTCGCGAGCAGCCGCTCGTCCTCCCCCAGCACGTGCGTCCACTGGAGAAAGCCGACCACCGGCCCCTCGTCGGCGAGGATGTTGAGCCACGCGAGCGTCCGGATCAGGTACGTGACGAAGAACGGCGCGATGATCGCGAGCAGGAAGAGGTTCCGCCAGCGTCCGGCCCGAAACGCGATCCAGTAGACGAGCGGATACGCGAGCAGGAGGCACGCGACGGTCGCGATCCCCGCGTAGACGAACGACCGCAGGAGCTGCGGGTGGTAGTCCGAGATCGCCTCCGTGTAGTTCGAGAACTCCCACGTGAACTCGTAGGTCGGGAAGACCCCGGACTGGAGCGACTGGTACCCGAGGTAGAGGAGCGGGACGAGGAAGAAGATCGCGAGCCAGGCGAAGCCGGGCGTCAGCAACAGGTACGGAACCAGTCGCTTGCGCCGGTGGAAGAACGTGCCCATCGACCTCACACGCCGTCTTCGGGCTCTCGCCTACTGCCCGAGGACCTGCTGCCAGCGGGTGATCTGCTCCTCGTTGTTCAGCGCCTCGGAGTCGTACTGGTGCAGCTGCTCGAGCAGCTCGCCGTCCGGGAAGATCAGCGTGTTGCCGGCCGTCTCCGGATCGGACTTCGCGAGCTCCTCCTTCGCGCCCTGCACGGGCGTCACGTAGTTCACGTAGGCAGCGATCTTCGCCGCGACCACCGGGTCGTAGACGTAGTTCATGTAGGTCGACGCCGTCGGGACGCTGCCGCCCTTGGGGATGAACATGTTGTCCGTCCAGATCATCCCGCCGTCCCTCGGGACGCCCCACTTGAGGTTCGGGTTGTCGAGCAGCAGCTGGATCACGTCGCCCGACCACGCGACCGATGCGGCGAGGTCTCCGCTCGTCAGCGCCTGCGCGTAGTCGTTGCCCGTGAAGCGGCGGATCTGCCCCGAGTCGACCGCCGCCTGGATGCGGTCGGCGGCACGGTTGAAGGTGTCGTCGTCGACCGTGGCCGGATCGTCGCCGTTCGCGAGGATGACGAGGCCGACCGAGTCGGCCATCTCCATCAGCATGGTCACCTTGCCCTTGAGCTTCGGGTCCTCGAGGAGCTGCTCGATCGACTCGACCGGGCCGGTGACCTCCTCGTTCCATGCAATCCCGGTCATGCCCGACTGCCAGGGCAGCGAGTACTCGCGGTTCGGATCGAACGGCGGGCTTGCCTGCGCGTCGATCAGGTTGGCGGCGTTCGGGATCAGTTCCTTGTCGAGCTTTTCGACCCAGCCCTGCGAGACGAGCAGGCCGGGGAAGCGCGAGTTGTCCGTGAACACGAAGATGTCGCGGTCGATGCCCTGGCCCTGGGCGAGCCTCCCCTGTACCTTCGCGAAGTACTCGGCGTTGTCGTTGATCTCCTCGAAGTAGTTCACCTTGATGCCCGTCTCCTGCGTGAACGCATCGAGGGTCGGGCGCTTCTTCGTGTTCTCGTCCACGTCGATGTACAGCGGCCAGTTCGCGAAGTTGAGGACCTCCGCGAGCTCGCCCGAGGACTCGCTCCCGCCGTCTCCGCTCCCGCCGCCGCAGGCCGCGAGCAGGCCTGGCAGCGTGAGGAGCGTGACGCCGGCGGCGCCGCGCCGGACGAGCTGTTGTCGGGTCATGCGGGGGTTCATGAGCCCTCCTCCTTTGGGTCCGCAGAGTCGTCCCGGGCGACGACGAAGGTCGCGTCCGGGCTCCAGGTCAGGGTCACTGCCGATCTCGGCGCCGGCAGGTCCCGGCCCGAGTCGATGTTCTGGGCGAACACGTGGACGACGCCGAGCTTCGTCTCGACGAGCACCTCCGTCGCGACGCCGATGTACGCCGTCTCGACGACCGTGCCCGACAGCTCGTTCGAGCCGCCGCCGGGGCCAAGCGTGATCTTCTCCGGGCGGACGCCGACAGCGACGGCGCCGGTTCGACCGCCGACGTCGGCGCGCACGAGCGTCCCGTCCTCGAGGCGCACGGCATCCGGGCCCTCGACCACGCCGCGGAGCAGGTTCGAGACGCCGAGGAAGCCGGCGACGAACGCCGTCGCGGGCTGCTCGTAGAGGTCCTGCGGCGGCCCGAGCTGCTCGATCCGGCCGCGGTTCATGACGGCGATCGTGTCCGCCATCGTCATCGCCTCTTCCTGGTCGTGCGTCACGTGGACGAACGTGATGCCGACCTCGTTCTGGATCCGCTTCAGCTCGAGCTGCATCTGCTTGCGGAGCTTGAGGTCGAGCGCGCCGAGCGGCTCGTCGAGAAGCAGCACGCGCGGGTGGTTGACGAGCGCCCGCGCCAGCGCGACCCGCTGCTGCTGCCCTCCCGAGAGCTGGCGCGGCTTGCGGTTGCCGTACTCCCCGAGCCCGACGAGGTCGAGGATCTCGCGGACACGTCCCCCGATCTCACCCTTCGCGACCTTCCGCCGCTCGAGCCCGAAGGCGACGTTGTCCGCGATCGTCATGTGCGGGAAGAGCGCGTAGCTCTGGAAGACGGTGTTGACGTCCCGCTTGTACGGCGGCCGCCCCACGACGTCCTCGTCGCCGAGGAGGATGCGACCCTCGGTCGGCTCCTCGAAGCCGCCGATCATGCGCAGCGTCGTCGTCTTCCCGCACCCGGACGGGCCGAGGAGCGCGAAGAACGCGCCGTGCGGGATCTCGAGGGAGATGCCGTCGACAGCCGCTGAGTCGTCGAACCGCTTGACGACGTTCTCGAGCGTGACGTCGATCGTTGCCGCAGTGGTTTGACTCATCAGTCCGACATCGGCACCACGAGGACGGGGATGGTCGAGCGGTGGACGAGTTTGTGCGGGACCGAGCCGAGGATGATCCCCGTCAGCGGTCGCTCGCTCGCGGAGCCGACGACGATCATCCGAGCGTCGTGCTCGGCGGCGAGCGAGAGCAGGGCTTCGGCCGGGCGTTTCGGGACGAGGGCGGGCTCGGCCTCGACGCCGGCCTCTGCGGCGCGCGCCACCGCCGCCTCCACGAGCGGGCGCCCGATCTCCTCGAGGGCGCTCTTCGACTCACGCCGTTCGTCTCCGATGCTCCGGTGCGGAGGCTCGACGCCGTACGCCACGAGGAGCCTGTCGCCGAGCCCGGAGGCGATCTCGATCGCCCGCGCGACCGCGCAGTCCGAGCAGCCCGACCCGTCGACGCCGACGACGATCGTTCGACTCATTGCACTCCTCGCGCCGCCGGAGCCTCACCCCGCGCGACGGCGGGGTCGACGGCCTCGAATGCCTGCCTGTGGAAGAAGCGCTCGTGCCCGCCGAGCCGCCAGAGCAGGAGCAGCACCAGCCCGAAGAGCAGGAAGCCCATCCCGATGACGAACGGCACGCCCATGCCGAGGAGCGTCTGGCCCGTGTACGAGTTCTCGACGTCGTAGTAGTCGATCGCCGACTTTACGAAGAGATATCCGAGGATCGCCGAGCCGATGAGCGGGCCGACGCCGATGAAGAGGAAGTTCTTCACCGACTTCGTCAGCTCCCGGCGGTAGTAGATCGCGCATGCGAGCCCCGTGAGCGCGTAGTAGAAGGCGATCATCAGCGAGAGCGCCGAGAGCGTGTCGTAGAGCGCGTTCTGGGAGAAGATGTTGAGCGGCACGTACCAGACGATCGCGAGCGCGGCGATCACCGCGGTCGAGAACCAGGGCGTGTGGAAGCGTGGGTGCACGGCCGCGAACACGCGGGGGAGCGCGCTCTGCCGGCCCATCGAGAACGAGGTCCGCGACGACGGGATGATCGTGGTCTGCGTCGAGGCGATCGCGGACGTGACGATCGCGAGGATGACGATCTTGTCCCACGGCGACCCGAGCACGTCCGCCCCGAGCGCGGCGAAGATCGCGTCGTCGTCGTCGTATTCCGCGAGCGTCTCGAGACCGGCGTACGCGATGACGGCGATCGAGACTCCGACGTAGGTCACGAGCAGGATCACCGTCGAGAGGACGGCCGCGAGCCCGGGCGCGGTCGCCGAGTCGCGCGTCTCCTCGGTGAGATTGACGGCGCTCTCCCAGCCCCAGTAGATGAAGACGCCGATCAGGAGCGCGGACACGAGCGTCGAGGTGCTGTCGATGGCGAATGGCGAGAGCCAGTTGAGCTCGGGCTTCGACGAGCCCTCGGGCGCGCTGCCGTCGTACACCTTGTACAGCGCGGCCCCGGCGAAGAGGAGGAGAGCCCCGACCTGGAGAACGATCATCACGTCCTGCACCTCCGCCGCAAGCTCGGTGCCGATGATGCAGATCGCGGTCATGACCACGATGTAGGCGACCGCGAGGAGCATGACGGCCGTCTTCGACGACGCCGCGCCCTCCCACCCGAACAGCTCGTACGTGTAGCGGGCGCCGACATCGGCCAGCGAGCCCACGACGAGGATCCCGGTCGTGATCACCGCCCAGCCGCCGAGCCAGCCGAGCCACGGGCCCATCGCACGCGTCACCCACGAGAAGGTCGTCCCGGCGTCCTGGTCGGCGCGGTTCATGTAGTAGAAGGCCGCCGCGATCAGGAACATCGGGACGAACGACGCGAGCAGCGCGCCCGGCGCCTGGAAGCCGACGATGACCGTGACGGTCCCGATGACGGCGGCCAGCGAGTAGGCGGGCGCGGTCGAGGCGAGCCCGACCGCGAGCGCCTCGCGGAAGCCGATCGCATCCTTCTCCAGCTCGGTCCGCTCGACGAGGACGTCGCCGTGCACTCGCTCCCGGCCGGCCGTGCTGGTCACGCGTGACTCCCGTTCACTCCGCCAGCTTCACGGCGACGTGCTTGATCCGGGTGTACTCCTCCATCGAGTAGAGCGACATGTCCTTGCCGTACCCCGACTCCTTGAAGCCGCCGTGTGGCATCTCGGGAGCGAGCGGGAAGAGGTGCTCGTTGACCCAGACGGTGCCGAACTCGAGCTTCGCGGCGACCTTCAGGGCCCGGCCGACATTCTCCGAGAACACCGAGGCGGCGAGCCCGTAGCGCACGCCGTTCGCCAGCTCGATCGCCTCGTCGTCGGACGGGAAGTGCTGGATGGTCACGACCGGGCCGAACACCTCGTTCTGGACGATCTCGGCGTCCTGCCCGACGTCGGTGACGATCGTCGGCTTCACGAAGAAGCCGCGGTCGCCGACCGCCTCTCCTCCGGTCACGATGGTCGCCTTCTCGGCGACGGCCCGCTCGAGGAATCCCAGCACGCGCCCGTGCTGGTCGGAGGAGATGACCGGGCCCATCTCGATGTCGTCGTCCGTGCTCGGGTCGCCGACGCTCATCCCCTCCACGGCCTTCACCGTCTCGGAGAGCACGTCGTCGTAGATCGCCCTGGAGACGAGGATCCGCGACGACGCGGTGCAGTCCTGGCCCGAGTTGAAGTAGCCGCCGAGCTTCACGGCCTCCGCCACGGTCGCCGGGTCGGCGTCGTCGAGGACGACCATCGGCGCCTTGCCGCCCAGCTCGAGGTGCAGCCGCTTGACCGTGTCCGCTGCGTTCTTGGCGATGGTCTTCCCGGTCGCCGTGTCACCCGTGAGCGAGACGAGGCGTATGTCGGGATGCCTGACGAGAGCGTCGCCCGCGGGAATCCCCTCGCCCGTGACGACCTGGAGGACGCCGGGCGGGATGATGTCCTGCGCGAGCTCGCAGAAGCGGAGGACGGTGAGCGGCGTCTGCTCCGCCGGCTTGATGATCTGGACGTTCCCGGCTGCGAGCGCGGGGCCGATCTTCCAGATCGCCATGTACAGCGGGTAGTTCCAGGGGCAGATGCCGGCGACGACCCCGAGCGGCTCGCGCCGGATCATCGAGGTGTAGCCCTCGACGTACTCGCCCGCCGACTTCCCCTCGAGGTTGCGCGCCGCGCCGGCGAAGAAGCGCAGGCAGTCGGACATCGCTCCCGGCTCGTCCTTCGCGACCCACCAGGGCTTGCCGACGTTCTGCGACTCGAGTCGGGCGAGCTCCTCCGCGTTCTCGTCGATGACGTTCGCGAGGCCGAGCAGGAGCTCCATGCGGTCCTTCGGCGTCTTCGACTGCCACTCGCTCCACGCCTTCTTCGCCGCGTCGACCGCGCGCTCGACGTCCTCGGCCGTGCCCTGCGGCACCTCGGCGATCACCTCGCCGGTTGCGGGATTCAGCACTTCCATCGTCTCACCCGACGACGACTCCACCCACTCGCCGCCGATGAACTGCTTGCTCTGGGTGACCGAAACGCTCACAGGACGACCTCCGTTCGGTGAAATCGGGGTGAGCGTATACCCCTGCACCGGAGCCAACAACTCGACGCGGGAGCGCGCCTGACCGTACGGTCAGGTAAGAATTGCGCCGCCGTGAAGGTCCTCGTTGTCGGAACCGGCGGCGTCGGATCCGCATTCGCCGCCATCGCTCGCCGCCGCACGTTCTTCTCGAGCTGCGCGCTCGCGGACTACGACGCCGCTCGCGCGGCGGCCGTCGTGGCCGGGCTCGACGACGGGCGCTTCAGCGCACACGCGATCGATGCCTCGAGCAAGGACGACGTGCAGCGCCTCGTCGCGGAGACCGGCGCGGACGCCGTTCTCAACGCGGTCGACCCGGTCTTCAACGTCCAGATCTTCGACGCGTGCTTCGAGGCCGGCGTCACGTACCTCGACATGGCGATGACGCTCTCCGAGCCTCATCCCCTCCGCCCGTACGAGGAGGTCGGGGTCAAGCTCGGCGACTACCAGTTCGAGCGTGCGCAGGCCTGGGAGGAGCGCGACCAGCTCGCGCTCGTCGGAATCGGGATCGAGCCGGGAGCCGCCGACGTCTTCGCACGCCACGCCGCGGACGAGCTCTTCTCGGAGATCGACGAGGTCGGGGTGCGCGACGGCGCGAACCTCGTGGTCGAGGGCTACGACTTCGCCCCCACCTTCTCGATCTGGACGACGATCGAGGAGTGCCTCAACCCGCCGGTGATCTGGGAACGGGAGCGCGGCTGGTTCACGACGCCGCCGTTCTCCGAGCCGGAGGTCTTCGACTTCCCGGAGGGGATCGGCCCGGTCGAGTGCGTGAACGTCGAGCACGAGGAGGTCCTCCTCGTCCCGCGCTGGATCGACTGCAAGCGCGTGACCTTCAAGTACGGCCTCGGCGACGAGTTCATCGAGGTGCTGAAGACGCTGCACAAGCTCGGGCTGGACTCGAAGGAGAAGATCCGCGTGAAGGGCGTCGAGGTGGCTCCGCGCGACGTCGTCGCTGCGGCGCTCCCCGACCCGGCGACGCTCGGCGACCGGATGAGCGGCAAGACGTGTGCCGGCACGGTCGTCACCGGCCTCGGGACGGACGGCAAACCGCGCAAGACCTACCTCTACCACGTCGTCGACAACGAGTGGTCGATGCGCGAGTACGGCTCACAGGCCGTCGTCTGGCAGACGGCCGTGAACCCGGTGGCCGCGCTCGAGCTCCTCGCATCCGGTGAGTGGAGCGGAGCAGGCGTGCTCGGCCCGGAGGCCTTCCCGCCGGCGCCGTTCCTCGCGAAGCTCGCCGAGCTCGACGCCCCGCACGGCGTGCTCGAGCTCACGCCTTCGTAGTCGAGGGCCCCCTCGTTAAGAAAGGTGTCGATGAGTTCGGCCCTCGTTCGTCGTCCAACCGATGATGCTCTCTAGGATCGACCCATGGCCGTCGTGAGGCTACGCGCGCCGCTCTCCGAGCTCGCGGGCGGACAGCGAGAGATCCGGCTGGACGGCTCGACCGTCGGTGAGGTGCTGCGCGAGCTGGAGCGCGAGCATCCCGGCATCACGGGCTGGATCCTCGACGAGCGGGGAATGATCCGCGAGCACGTCAACGTCTTCGTCAACCGGGAGTGCGGGCAGGAAAGCACCGCGGTCGCACCGAGCGACAAGCTGCACGTGATCCCGGCTATCTCAGGAGGATGAGGTGACCGAGCTTCTCGTTGGCACGAAGAAGGGCCTGTTCACGCTCGAGGGCGACGACGGCGCGTTCGAGGTCGCGTCGCGGGCGTTCGCCGGCGAGCCCGTCGAGTTCGCCATCCGCGACCCGCGGAGCGGCCGCTACATCGCGGCGGTGACGTCCGCCTTCTACGGGCCGAAGCTGTTCGTGACCGACGACCCGTCCGGCGAGTGGCAGCAGGCCGAGGGGATCGCGCTCCCCGAGGGCGCGGACAACGCACTCGTCCGCATGTGGTCCGTCGTCCCCGGCGAGGCGGACGACCACCTGTACGCGGGTGGCGACCCCGGCGTGCTCTTCGAGAGCCGCGACGGCGGGCTGACGTGGGAGCTCAACGAGCCGTTCTGGGAGCAGCCGACGCGCCCCGAGTGGGGACCGGGCGCCGGAGGCATGTGCCTCCATTCGATCGCGACGTGGCCGGGCGACCCGTCACGGCTCGCGCTCGCCATCTCCGCCGTCGGGGTCTGGCTCTCCGACGACGGAGGCAAGAGCTGGCGCCACGGCAACAAGGGTCTCGTGCCGCGCTACCTGCCCGAGGAGGCGCGCGAGGACACGTTTGCGCTCTGCGTCCACAACCTCCATCGCCATCCGAAGCAGCCCGAGCGTCTCTTCATGCAGTTCCACGGCGGCGTCTACCGCTCCGACGACGCGGGCGAGAGCTGGATCGACATCGGCGCGGGCCTCCCCTCCGACTTCGGCTTCCCGCTCGTGATCGACCCGGACGACCCCGACAGCGCGTACGTCATCCCGCTCGTCGCCGACCTCGACCGCGTGACGCCGGACGGGCGTGTGCGCGTGTACGAGACGCGTGACGCCGGAGCGACGTGGACCGAGCGAGGCGACGGCCTGCCCGCCGAGGACGCGTATCTGACGATCCTCCGGCAGGCGTTCGGACGCGACGGCTCGGGCGAGGGAATGGGCCTCTACTTCGGGGCCACCTCGGGCGACGTCTTCGGCTCGCGCGACGCGGGCGCGACGTGGTTCACCGCCGCGACGAAGCTGCCGCCGGTGCACTCGGTGCGCGTCGCGTAGACGCCGTTACTCGACGTCGATCCCGCGGCTCAGGATCTTCGTCGGCACGATGCGAACGCTGACGCGTCGCTCGCCGGGCTGGCGCGACGCGTAGACGTCGCGGCCCGTGTACTTCTTCGAGAGCCGGTCGATCTGCTCGTCGGCCCCGTCGTCGACGAGCGTCCCCGAGCCGGATACCCGGAGCCACCGGTACGGATCATCGGGATCGACGACGAGCAGCGAGACACGCGGGTCGCGGGCGAGGTTCAGCGGCTTGACGCGGCCGTGCGCGGTGTTGAAGGAGACGCCGTGATCGTCGACGTCGACCCAGACGACGGTGGACTGGGGCGAGCCGCTCGGGTTCACCGTCGTAACGACACCGACGAACGGCTGATCGAGAAACGCGCGCTCCTCGGCGCTGAGCCGAACCTCGCTCACGTGATCGCGACCATCCGGTCGATCGCGCCGCGGGCGCGGGCCGCGACATCCTCGGGGACGGTGACGACGTGCTTCCAGTCGCGCAGCGAGTCGCGCAGCTTCTCGAGCGTGATCATCTTCATGTAGCGGCAGATGGCCTTCTCGGAGACCGCCTCGAAGCGCTTCTCCGGCGCCTCTTTCGAGAGCCGGTGGATGATCCCCGTCTCGGTTGCGACGAGGAACCGCTCCTTCGGCGAGGAGCGCGCGAAGTTGATCATCCCTTCGGTCGAGAGGATGTGCGTCCGGCCGTTGCCGAACGCCATGCACTGGCTCGCGCAGCCGCACTCGGGATGGACGAGCAGCTCGGCGTCGGGAGCGTCCGCCTGCCAGCGGTCGATGTCCTGCGGCCGGATGCCCGCGTGCACGTGGCACTCGCCGAGCCAGATGCGGAGCTTGCGGCCCGTCACCTTCTCGAGCCAGAGCCCGAGGTACATGTCCGGGAGGAACAGGATCTCGCGGTCCTCGGGAATGGACTCGATCACCGACTTCGCGTTACCGGACGTGCAGCAGTAGTCGCTCTCCGCCTTCACCTCCGCGGTCGTGTTCACGTAGGAGACGACGACCGCACCGGGGTTCTCCGCCTTCCAGGCGCGCAGCTCGTCTGCGGTGATCGACGCGGCGAGCGAGCAGCCGGCGTCGAGGTCGGGGATGAGGACCGTCTTCTCCGGCGACAGGATCACCGCCGTCTCGGCCATGAAGTGCACGCCGCAGAAGACGATCGCCTCCGCATCGGTGCTCGCTGCCTCGCGCGAGAGTCCGAGCGAGTCCCCGACGAAATCGGCGACGTCCTGTACCTCGGGCACCTGGTAGTTGTGGGCGAGGATGACCGCGCCTCGTTCGCTCGCGAGCGCGCGGATCTCGTCGTGCATCCGTGTGATTTCGAGTGTGGTCACGTGAGCTCCAGTGAGACGTCGAGGGCCGGTGCGGAATGGGTGAGCGCGCCGATCGAGATCTCGTCGACGCCGGTCTCGGCGACGGCGCGAACGGTCTCGAGGGTGACGCCGCCGGACGCTTCGAGGCGAGCACGACCGCCCGCGAGCGCCACCGCGTCGCGCAGCTCGTCGAGGCTCATGTTGTCGAGCAGGATGGCGTCGGCACCTGCGGCCACGGCCTCGCCGACCTGGGCGAGCGTGTCGCACTCGACCTCGATCGGCAGGTCGGTCGCAGCTCGCAGCCGCTCGACCGCCGCGCGGATCGAGCCTGCCGCCAGCAGGTGGTTGTCCTTCACGAGGACGCCGTCGTCGAGCCCGAAGCGGTGGTTGCGGCCTCCGCCGGCGGCGACTGCCTGCTTCTCGAGGGCGCGCAGCCCCGGTGTCGTCTTGCGCGTGTCGAGGATCGCGACGCCCGTCCCGGCGACCGCGTCCACGTACCTGCGGGTCAGCGTCGCGACTCCGGACAGCCGCGCGAGCAGGTTGAGCGCCGTTCGCTCGCCGGTGAGGATCGTGCGCAGAGACCCGCTCATGCGGGCGACGGGCGCGGGTTCTTCGAGCGCCGCCCCCTCCTCGACGAGGGGCTCGAACTCGATCCCGGGATCGAGCGCACGGAACACGGCCGCTGCCGCCTCGAGGCCCGCGACGACTCCGGGAGCGCGCGTCACGAGGACCGCGATACCCGTGGCGGCCTCGTCGACCGTCGCGTCCGTCGTCACGTCGCCTCGGCCGACGTCCTCGGCGAGTGCCGCCTGAACGAGCCGGTCGAGCGCCTCGGTGTCGGCCGTTACAGCCATGTCTCGAGCTCCGGAGCGGAGCCGCGGCGAAGGACGACGTGCCGCTCGAGCGCGTCGCTCTCGGTCGGGAAGTCGACGCGGAAGTGAGAGCCGCGGCTCTCCTCGCGGGCGAGCGCGCTCTCCGCGACGAGCCGCGTCAGGAGATGTGGGGCCGAGCGCAGCCGTTCGAGCCCGGCCGCATCGCGGACGAGCCCGCAGTCGCGCCAGAGCGCCCGCCGCAGCTCCTGCGTCACGGGCTCGGGCAGGGCAGCGCTCGAAGGCGACGCGACGACGGCCGAAACGACGGGCTCGTCGAGCGCGGCGAGCGCTGCGCGCCTGCCGAAGACGAGGCACTCGAGCAGCGAGTTCGATGCGAGCCGGTTCGCCCCGTGCACTCCGGTGGCCGCGCACTCCCCGGCCGCATACAGGCCTTGCACATCGGAGCGACCCTCGAGGTCGGTCACGATGCCCCCGACGGTGTAGTGCGCCGCGGGAGCGACCGGGATCGGCACCTCGGCCGGGTCGTAGCCGGACCGTTCGAGCGAGCCCATGAGGGTCGGGAAGCGGCCGCGGTCGATCTCGCGCAGGTCGAGGAGCGCCGTCCCGCGCGCGGCAATCTCGCGTGCGACCACGTCGCGTGGCGCAAGCTCGTCCGTGAACCGCTCGCCCCACTCGTCGAGGAGAGTCGCCCCCTCCCCGCGCAAGCGCCTCGGAGAGGAGGAGCGACGAGTCCACGAGCGTCGTCGGATGGAACTGGGTGAACTCGAGGTCGGCGAGAGCCGCGCCGGCCCGGTACGCGGCAGCCATCCCGTCGCCGACGGAGCCGGGCGGGTTCGTCGTCCGTTCCCAGAGTGCAGCTGCCCCGCCCGTGGCGAGCAGCGTCGCGCTCGCCGCGACGGCACCGCGATCCGTGACCGCGCCGACGCAGCGGTCGGCGTCCGTCCAGAGGTCGAGCAACCGAGCGCCTTCCTCGACGCGGATCCGCGGGTGAGCGAGCACACGCTCGGCGAGCGAGCGAGCGACGCGATCCCCGGTGGCCGCTCCGCCGGCATGAACGACCCGTCGCCGGCTGTGGCCTCCTTCGAGACCGAGGCCGTCGTCGAAGTCGACGCCGAGATCGGCGAGATCGCGGATCCGCGCAGGCGCCTCCTCGGTCAGCATCGCGACCGCGCTCGGCCGGCAGAGGCCGCGGCCGGCACGCAGCGTGTCCTCCGCGTGCAGCTCGGGCGCGTCGTCGTCTCCGACGGCGGCGGCGATGCCGCCCTGCGCAAGAGAGCTCGTGGACGACAGAATCGGGCCTTTCGAGATGAGCAGGACCTCGGCGTCGGCCGCGGCGCAGAGCGCGCCGAAGAGCCCGGCAACACCTCCGCCGACCACGAGGAGGTCGACCCGATCTCCGTCGAACCGATCCCCCATGCCTGCTCTCCCGTCGTTCTTCATGGTAGTTTTCGACTCTGAGTCGATAACCTCGGATCGGAGTCTACCACGAGCGAGCCCAAACACGAGAACGACGCCTCCGCCCCGACCCACGGAGTGCTCGCCGTCGTCTTCCAGGTCCGGGACGGCGCGCTCCAGGCGCTCCTCTGGGAGCGCGGCCGCGAGCCGTATCGCGGCGCCTGGTCGCTACCCGGCGGCTCGCTCGCGCCGGACGAGACGCTCGAGGAGTCGATCCTCCGGCATCTCGCGACGAAGGTCGACGTGCGCGACGTCGCGCACATCGAGCAGCTCGGCACCTGGAGCGACCCCGGTCGCCACCCCGAGCGCTGGGAGCTCGCGACGGCGTACCTCGGGCTCGTGCCGCTCGGGATCGACCCGCGCGTCCCGCCGGACACGCGCTGGCATCAGGTGGACGCGCTTCCGGACGCGGCGTTCGATCACGGAGAGATCGTGCTCGCCGGCCGCGAGCGGCTGCGCGGCAAGCTCTCGTATTCGAACCTCGGATTCGCCCTCGCCCCCGCCACGTTCACGCTCGCGGAGCTGCGCGACGTGTACGAGGCCGCGCTGGGGTACGAGCTGTCGACGACGAACCTCAAGCGCGTCCTGCTTCGGCGCGGTGCAATCGAGCCGACCGGCGAGCGACGCGCTCCGGGCCCGACGGGCGGGCGCCCGGCGGAGGAGTTCCGCTTCGCGAGCCGCCGTCTGTCGGTCACGGATCCCTTCGCAGTTCTCCGTCCGCCCACGTAGCGCTGGCTCCCAGAGCGTGGCGGCCGTCAGGGGGCGAACGCCGCATCGAGCAGCATCTGCATGTCCGTCCAGATGCTCCCCGACTTCAGGATGACGCCGATCACGGAGCGGCCGCCGCGGCGCTGGGCGACGATCAGGCAGCCTCCCGCCCTCGTCGTCCAGCCTGTCTTGACGCCGTAGGTGCCGGGAGCCGTGGTGAGCATCTTGTTGTGGTTGACCCAGACCTTCGCGTACGTGGGGGCGGCCCACTTCGTCCAGAAGCGCTTCGTCCGGACGATCGCGGCGAACGTCGGATTCTCGAGCGCTGCGCGGGCGAGCATGGCCTGGTCGAGCGCGGTCGAAAGGTTGCGTGTGTCGTCGAGCCCCGAGGCGCTCGCATAGGTCGTGCTCGTCAGCCCCAGGGCGCGCGCCTTGGCGTTCATGCGCTCGTAGAACCTCGTCAGCGAGCCGCCGCCTCCGTCGATCGCAAGCGCGGTCGCCGAGTCGTTGCCGGACACCATCAGCGCCGAGCGGAGCAGCGTCATTCGCTTGTAGCGGCGGCCGGCGACGAGACCTTCGCGGTAGTCCTCGACGTTCACCGCTGCCGGGGTCACCGAGACGCGCTTCCCGAGACCGCCGCGACCGATGACGACGAGACCGGTCATGACCTTCGTGAGCGACGCGATGGGCCGCCTCGAAGTGGCGCGGCGCGCAACCAGGACGTGTCCGGAGGCGGCGTCGATGGCGACGAAGGAGGGGGCCGTGATGTGGGCAAGGCTGTCGCCGCGCGCGCGTTCGGCCCCCCGAGCGGAGCCGCCGACCGCGAGCACAAGGGCGACGAGCGCTAGCGCGGCGCCGAGCGCGCGATACATCCGACGAGCACCCCCCTGCATCGACCTGACCACACCAATCCAGATGCGGATTTCAGCATCGAGACGGGCAATCCTGCCGGACGCGCCAGAAGCCGCACTCAAGCACGGGCCTCGCCTCGCCGATCTCCGCTCCATGCGGCATCCACGACTGTGGCTACTCATCATCGGGGTCGGCAGCCTGCTCGCGGAGGCGATCGCGGCGGCTGCGGTTCTGGGCCGGGACGCGCTGCCCGACCGGCGTCGCTGACGCTCAGATCGCCAGGCGAAGGAGCGCGGTGACGGACGCGGCGATCACCATCGCCACGATGATCGACGCCCCACGCCAGACCGCGATCGCGGCTGCGGCGACGCCCGGAACGCGCGCGTCGACCGTCACCTCCTCGTCGCCGCCGAACGTCTGCGTCACGACGAGCGCGGTCAACATCACGGGAGCGATCAGCACGACGACCGCGTCGACCCGCGTCGGCAGCTGACGCCGCCCCAGGAAGACAGGCCCCGCGGCCTTGAAGAGCATCGTGAACACGGCCACCACGATCACCACGATCCAGACGCTGCTCATCGCTTGAGCCCGACGAGGCACGCGACCGCGGCCATCACGAGCGGCACTCCCGCTGGCGCGATCGGGAGGAAGACGAGTGTGATGACCGCGGCCAGAGCGGCGGCCTGGAGCGCCCGCCTCCCGCGCAGGTACGGCTGCGCCAGCGCGAGGAAGAGGGCGGCGAACGCGGCGTCGAGCCCGAGGGCGTTCGGGTCGCCGAGGCCCTCGCCGACGACCGATCCGAGAGCCGTGCTCGAGACCCAGAGGACGTAGAGGAGCGCGCCTGCGCCGACGAGGATGGGCCACTCGAACCTGCCCGACCTCCCGGACAGCGCCCAGGACTCGTCGACGAGCAGCTGGGACTCGAAGAAGCGGCGAGCCCTTCCACCCGGGAAGATCGACGCGACGGCGATGCTCATGCCCGCGTAGCGCGTGTTGAGGAGGACGGCCGAGACGATCGCAGCGAAGATCGTGCCCCCGTCCTCGAGCACGGACGCAACGGCGAACTGGGCAGAGCCGGCGAACGTCGTCGCCGACATGACGACGGCCGGCGCGACCCCCATTCCCGCGGTCTCGGCGAGGACCCCGAACGTCAGCCCGAAGAGCACCGGCCCGAGGACGAGCGGAAGTGCCGCGCGCACACCGTCGCGCAGGCTGGGCGCGCGATCCGACGGTTCCGCCACGAGGCAACCTTAGACAGCGCCCCGCAAGGGACTGAGTGCCACACTGGCCGTGTGAGGATCGTCGTCAGCGGCGCTACCGGTCTCATCGGGTCGTCACTCGTCCCGGCGCTCGGCGGCGCCGGCCACGACGTCGTCCGACTCGTGCGGCGCGAGGCGCGAGGTGCGGACGAGGTCTCGTGGGACCCCGATGCAGGCAAGCTCGAGACGACGGCCCTCGCCGGCACGGACGCGGTCGTCAACCTCAGCGGCGCCAACCTCGACGCTCGCTGGACCGACAAGCGCAAGCGCGAGATCGTCGACTCCCGCGTCGAGACGACCCGCCTGCTCGCGGACACCCTCGCGGCGCTCGAGCCGCCGCCATCGGTATTCGTCGCCGCCGGCGGCGCCGGGATCTACGGGAACCGCGGCGACGAGATCCTGACCGAGGACTCCGAGCTCGGCTCCGGCTTCCTGGCAGATCTCGGGAAGGCGTGGGAGGACGCCGCACAACCGACACGCGATGCGGGCATCCGCACGGTGAACTTCCGCCAGGGAGTCATCCTCTCGCGCCAGGGCGGCGCGCTCGCGAAGATGCTCACCCCGTTCAAGCTCGGCCTCGGAGGCCGTGTTGGCAGCGGCAAGCAGTGGTGGAGCTGGGTCTCGCTCGACGACGTCGTCGCTGCGTATCTGCGCGCTCTGGAGGACAGCCGCCTCAGCGGGCCCGTCAATCTCACGTCCCCGAACCCGGCGACGAGCGCGCAGTTCACGAAGGCGCTCGGGCGCGCTCTCGGACGCCCGACGATCTTCCCCCTCCCCGGTCTCGCGGTGAAGTCGCTGTTCGGCGAGAGGGGCGAGGCAGTGCTGCTGGAAGGCCAGCGCACGCTCCCGAAGCGTCTCGTGGAGGACGGCTTCGAGTTCGCTTACCCCGAGCTCGGCTCGGCGCTCGAGCACGCCCTCGTGAACTGAGTCGATCTGGCGCACGGCTCGACTCGTCGAGGAGCCCGGGTGATAGGACCCGGGCGTCCGCAACAAGGAGGGGAGAGATGTACCGCCTGCTCATGGTCGGCGCTGCGATGCTCGTTGCGGTGCTGGCCGCCACCGGCGCCGCCGCGCCGAGCTCGCAGAACGACATTCGCTTCGCAACCTTCAACGCGTCGCTCAACCGGAGTGCCGAAGGGCTCCTCGTCGAGCATCTGTCGAATCCGAACGTCGACGACGTGTTCCGGCGCCAGGCGCGGAACGTCGCGGAGGTCATCCAGCGCGTGCGGCCGGACGTGCTGCTCATCAACGAGTTCGACTTCGCGCCGGCCGCTGTCCAGCTCTTCCACGACAACTTCCTCCAGGTGTCGCAGAACGGCGCGGCGCCGATCAAGTACCGCTACTCGTTCATCGCACCGTCCAACACCGGGATCCCGACCGGGAAGGACCTCGACAACAACGGCACCGTCGGCGGAGGCAACGACGCGTTCGGGTTCGGTGCCTTCCCCGGCCAGTTCGGGATGGTCGTGTACTCGAAGTACAAGATCGCAACCGACGACGTCCGGACGTTCCAGCTCTTCCGCTGGAAGGACATGCCCGGCAACCTCATCCCGACGCCGTTCTACTCCCCGGACGAGGTCGACATCCTCCGGCTCTCCTCGAAGAGCCACTGGGACATCCCGCTCGAGATCGACAAGAAGACCATGCACGTCCTCGTGTCCCACCCGACGCCGCCCGTCTTCGACGGGGCCGAGGACCGCAACGGTCGGCGCAACTTCGACGAGATCCGCTTCTGGGCCGACTACATCACGCCGGCCAAGTCCGGGTACATCTACGACGACCAGGGCCGGACAGGGGGTCTGAAGAGAGGCGCGACGTTCGTGATCGCCGGCGACCAGAACTCGGACCCGGTGGACGGGGACAGCATCCCCGGATCGATCCAGCAACTCATCGAGCACCCGCTGGTCAGCACGAAGGCGACGCCTGCGAGCGAGGGAGCCGTCGAGGCTTCGGCCCTCCAGGGCGGCGCCAACCTGAACCACAAGGGCAACCCTCGCTTCGACACGGCCGACTTCTCCGACACCGCGCCTGGCAACCTCCGCGCGGACTACGTGCTTCCGCACAAGAGCCTCAAGATCGTCGATGCCGGCGTGTTCTGGCCGCTCCAGTCGAGCCCGCTCTTCCGGCTGACCGGGGTCTTCGACTCCGCGCAGTGGGGGCCGGTGGGAGGCTTTCCGACGTCCGACCACCGGAGCGTCTGGATCGACGTCAGATGAGAGTCGGAGCCGGGTCGGCCCTGCGCCGGCCCGGCTCCCTCCCGGGTCCGTGACAATGCCGGCGTGCCGGGACTCGAGACGCTCGGCTGGGACGTGGGGTGGAACGACGCGTTTCAGCCGTTTCGGGAACGGGGCCTCACGCCGGCTCGGGTGTCGGCGCCGCACCGCGGGGGCGCGTACGACGTGCTGACCGAGGACGCGGAGGCTCGCGTCCGGCTACCCGGAAGGACACGGCGATCGTCGACCACCGCGGACGTGCCGGTCGTCGGCGACTGGGTCGCGCTGGACCCCACCGGCGAGGTCACGGTGATCGAAGCGGTGCTGCCCCGCAGGACGACCCTCTCGCGACGCGCCGCGCACGACCCTGGATCCGATGTCGCGCGGGAGCAGGTCGTCGCCGCCAACGTCGACCTCGTCTTCGTCACCGCCTCCCTCGCGGACGAACTGAACCCGAGACTGCTCGAGCGCTATTTGACCCTCGCGTGGGAGAGCGGAGCGAGACCCGCGATTCTCCTGATGAAGGCCGACCTCGAGCCGGATCCGGCGCGGGTCGCCGACGAGCTCGCCGAGATCGCCGGCGAAGTCCCGATCGCCGCGGTGTCGACGCGCACGGGTCTCGGCCTCGACCGCGTCCGCTCGCTGCTGGCACCCGGCTCGACCGGTGCGCTCATCGGCCCATCCGGTGTCGGGAAGTCGACGCTCGTCAACGCGCTGGTCGGCGAGGACGTGCTCGACACGGGCGAGGTCGCCGAGGACGGCTCCGGTCGCCACACGACGACCCGGAGGCAGCTCGTGCTGCTCCCCCACGGGGGCATCGTGGTCGACAACCCCGGTATCCGCGAGCTGCACCTGTGGCTCGCCGACGACGGGCTCGACGAGGCGTTCGCGGACATCGTCGAGCTCGCCTCGCAGTGTCGGTTCGCCGACTGCCGACACGAGACCGAGCCCGGTTGCGCGGTGCAGGCGGCGCTCGCGAGCGGCGACCTGTCGCAGGCGCGCTGGGCGAGCTATCGCGAGCTGCAGCGCGAGCTCGCAGAGCTCGAGGAGCGACTCGCGCGTCGCGAGCGCTCCCGCGCCCGCCGCGGACGGCCGAGCGCGGGAGCACCCTAGGATCAGCTGCTCGCGACGTTCGCGGCACCCGGCGTCTTCGTGGTCGTGAACTCCCAGTCGGCCGCCGCGTCGTCGTGATCCTCGCCGTCGGGGATCCGCGACAGCGAGCCGTCCTGCGTGTTCGAGTCGGCAACCGCCTCGGGTAGCACCGTGCCCTCGACGAGGTCGTACGTCACACCGTCGATGACGGCGGCGTTGATCGCGCCCTCGTACGACAGCGCGTCGAGCAACGCGTCACTCGTCGTGTCGACCAGCGCGACTCCGTCGGGGGAGCCGTTCTGCGCCTCGAGCTCGACGACGAGGTAGGCGCCGGCCGCGAGGGATCCGCTGAGGGCGGCGCGCTCGTACTCCTGGCCGTCACCGCCGTTCACGAGCACGAGGGCGATGCCGTCGAGCGTCGCCGCCGAGTCGCCGATGTTCTTGATCTCGACGAAACCCGTGCCGTCCGCTCCGACCTGGTCGTAGTCGATCTCGTTGATCACGAAGTCGATCGACGGTGGCGGTGGCGGTGGTGGCGGAGGAGGCGGTGGTGGCGGAGGAGGCGGTGGTGGCGGGGTGCCTCCGGCGCAGAGGAGCTCGATGAGATCGGCGGCGTTCGTCGAGACGTCCACCGATCCCGACGAGCCGTCTGCCCGCGAACAGGACACTCCGTCGAGATCGTCGATCGAGTCGATCTGCGAACCAGGTGGCCCCTGCGGTCCGGTAGGCCCCTGCGCCCCAGGACTGCCCTGAGGACCGGCCGGCCCGGCAGAGCCGGTGTCGCCCTTCGGCCCCGCAGGTCCTGCCGGCCCTGGAGACCCTGCGGGCCCGGCCGGTCCTGGCGGTCCCGCGGCCCCGGCCTCCCCGGCAGGCCCGCGTACGTTCCAGGCGACGACCTTCTCGCTCGTCCGGCAACGAGACGCGCCGTCGACGACGCGCAGGTAGCCACCGGCCTTCTGGCAGGCGACGATCCTCTCCGCCGCGCCGCTCCCTCCTCCGGCGAGGGCCGTCGACGCCACGAGGGCGGTCGCGGCGGCGAGGCCGATTCCCAACATGCGTGGTTGCACGCATCCTCCTTTCGTCGGTGTCGCCGCTCGTGGTATCCGGGCGCGACGCCGCCGGCCAGACGGCCGAAACCGACAGGTGGTCGCGATCCCGCATGGTTCCGAGGACATGTGGAACGGTCGGCGCGAAGTCGGCACAGCCGAGCCGCACCTCTGCGAGCGGTCCGTCGGTTCGGTAAGAATGAGCACCTGCGGTGCACGAGCCTCTGAGTCCCGAACTAGCGCTGATCGACCCCGAGCTCGCTGCGAGAGCGCGAGCCGCCCTGCCAGACCCCGGGTCGTTCGGCCGACGTGCGCGCCCGGCCACTCCGGCGGCAGTCCCGAGCGCCGCGCCGGCAGCGCCGCCGTCCGACAGCACCCGGCCGTATCCGGTCTGGGCCCGCGTGACCGCCGCACTCTGGCTCCTCGTCCTCGGAATCCTCATCGGCGGCGCCGCGATCCCGCATGCGCAGGACACGCCGCGCGTCCTCCCGCCCGCCGAGGACCCGGTGACGATCTGCAAGCCGGCCGAGCGGCCAACCGGGCCCTCGCTTCCGGGGCTCGGGTCGCCGCTCCGCCCCGGTCCCTGACCAAGCCTGGCCCCGGAAGCCAGCGCGGCGGGACGCTACAATCCGCCTCCCCCGGGGCTATAGCTCAGTTGGGAGAGCGCCTGGATCGCACCCAGGAGGTCGCCGGTTCGAGCCCGGCTAGCTCCACCTTTATTCTAAGCCAGATCCGGTCTCTCGGTGAGGGGCCGGGAGGCTTGTGAGCAGCGATCACGAGCTCGGCGCTCCGATCGGCGAGACGCTCGACGCGTTCCGACTCGCCGCGCAGCATCGTCTTAGCGCTAGCTCGGCGCCTGCTCAGGGCCATACGACACTGCGATGATCCGCGCCGCGCCTCAGTCAGGATGACGCGGTGCACCTCGAGCTGCAGGACGGCCTCGTCGCGCTCGGTCTCCTCTGCGCCGTCGCCGGGCTCCTGGCGATCGCGCCGATGCTTCGCATTCCGTATCCGATCCTGCTCGTACTCGGCGGGCTTGCCCTGGGCGTGGTCCCGGGCATGCCGGAGCTCGAGCTCCCGCCCGAGCTCGTGCTCTTCGGCATCCTCCCGCCGCTCCTCTACAGCGCGGCATTCTTCACCTCGCTCCGCGACCTGAGGGCGAGCGTCAAGCCGATCGGGCTGCTCGCAGTCGGGCTCGTCCTCCTCACGACGGTCGGCGTCGCCGTGGTCGCGCACGAGCTCATCGACGGGCTTTCCTGGCCGGCGGCATTCGTCCTCGGCGCGATCGTCTCGCCCACCGACCCGATCGCGGCGACCGCCGTTGCGCGCCGGCTCGGCGTGCCGCGGAAGCTCGTGACGATCGTCGAAGGCGAGAGCCTCGTCAACGACGGCACCGGCCTCGTCCTGTACCGCGTCGCCGTCCTCGCAGCCGTCAGCGGCTCCTTCTCCGCGCTCGACACGGGCGGGCTCTTCGCCGTCGCCGTGGTCGGAGGCGTCGCGGTCGGCCTCGGCGTCGCATGGATCGTGCGCCAGGTACGCAAGCGCCTCCACAACCCACCGGCGGAGATCACCATCTCGCTCTTGACCGGCTACTTCGCGTTCATCCCGGCAGAGCTCCTCGGTGTCTCGGCGGTTCTCGCCGCGGTCACCGCCGGGATCTACCTCGGCTGGCACACGCCCGAGCTGACCGACGCCCAGGTCCGCCTTCAAGGCGTCGCCGTGTGGGAGATCGTGCAGTACCTCCTCAACGCGCTGCTCTTCGTCCTCATCGGGCTCCAGCTGCCCGTCGTGCTCGACGCGCTCGGCGAGATCCCGGCTGGCCGGCTCCTCGGCTACGCAGTCGTCGTGAGCCTCACCGTCATCGCGCTTCGCTTCGCCTGGGTCTACGCGGTGCTGAACGCGCCGAAGTGGATCCTCCGCCGGGTGTCGAGCTGGCGCGGCGCGTTCTTCCTTTCCTGGTCGGGCATGCGCGGGGCCGTGTCGCTCGCGGCGGCGCTCGCTCTCCCGCTCGAGACCGACACCGGAGCGCCGTTTCCCGCAAGAGACCTGATCCTGTTCCTCACCTTCTCGGTCATCCTCGTGACCCTCGTCGGGCAGGGCCTGACGCTGCCGCTCGTGATCCGCGCGCTGGGGCTCGAGGACGACGGCCTCGAGGAGCGCGAGGAGACGAAGGCGCGCATCCGTGCGGCGGAGGCGGCGCTCGCACGCCTCGAGGAACTGGTCGGCGAGGACTGGGTGCGCGAGGACACCGCCGAGCGCGTCCGCGGCGGGTACCAGTTCCGGACCAGCCGCTTCCGGTCACGCTTCGACGACGGAGACGACGGCGCGATCGAGATGCGCTCCCAGGACTACCAGCGCCTGCGGCGCGAGCTGCTCGACGCCGAGCGCTCCGCCGTCCTCGAGCTCCGCCGCTCGGGCGTGATCAGCAACGACGTCTGGCTACGCGTCGCGCGCGATCTCGATCTCGAGGATCAGCGCCTGGACATCTGACGAGTCACGGCGATTTCGTACCGATCCGGCGCCGACGCACGCTCGAGGGCGTGCCAGGAGCCGTGGGACGAGCCCACGGCTCCCGTGCCCAATGAGTTAGGCGGCGTCTGCGAGCTCGTCGGCGGTTGCGCCGACGACGTTCTTCAGCTCGGCCTCGAGCCGCGCGAACGCGTTCCGTTCGAGCTTCCGCACCCGCTCGCGCGAGATGCCGAGCTCCCGCTCGATCGTCTCCAGCGAATGCTGCTCGCCGTCGAAGCCGAAGCGGAGCTCGAGCACGCGGCGCTCGAGCTCAGGCAGAGCCTGGAGCGCCTCGCGGACCGCCTGGCCGCGGAGCGAGTCGTCCGCCTCCTCGACCGGGTCGACCGACAGCGGGTCGGCGAAGAGGTCCCCGAGCTCGCCGTCCCCGTCCTCGCCAACCGACTGGTTGAGCGAGACCGAGGCCTCGACGGCGCCGAGCGCCTCCTCGATGTGCTGGGGCTCGAAGCCCGTCGCCGTGGCCAGCTCCTCGCGGGTCGGCGCGCGGCCATGCTCGGCCTCGAGCCGCCGGCTGACGCGGGCGAGCTTCACGCGGCGCTCGTGCACATGGGCAGGAACGCGGATCGTGCGGCCCTGGTTCGCGATCGCACGCTGACACGCCTGGCGGATCCACCACGTCGCGTACGTCGAGAACTTGAAGCCCTTGCGCCAGTCGAACTTCTCGACCGCGCGGTTGAGCCCGATGATGCCCTCCTGGATCAGGTCGCCCAGCGGGAGGCCATGACCCTGGTAGCGCTTCGCGATCGACACGACGAGGCGGAGGTTCGAGTTGATCATCCGCTCCTTGGCAGCGGCATCGCCGCGCTCGACGCGCTTCGCGAGCTCGACCTCCTCCGCGGCCGTCAGCAGGTCGTGCCGGCCGATCTCGTTCATGAAGAGCGTGAGCGAGTCCGTCGTGCCCAGCGACGAGCCATGCGTCGGCTCGACGCGGGCCTCCGACTTCGGCGCCGCCTCGGGCTCGGCATCGCGGGTCTCGACTGCGATCTCGACCTCGCGCACGGCAAGCTCCGCGCGCAGGGCGGCGAGCTCGTCCTCGTCGAGGTCGTGCTCGAACGCGAGGGTGTCGAGCTCGCTCTCGCCGACGACGCCGCGCTCCTCGGCAGCATCCAGGAACACGCTCAGTTCTCCGTCAAAGATCACGCTGTTCGTCACTTCGTCCTTTCTGCGCTCGCGATTCTTGCCTGCAAGCGTTTCGGTTCTGGTTCTCTCTCGCGCTCGTGCGCTTACGCTCGAAGGGCGCACGCCACCGGCGCGACAATGGTTCAAACGACGCGTGCGGCCCTCGCATTCCCCAAACCGTCACGCCGAGGAAGCAGGTCATGGTACAGCCGACGCTCGCTCCGCGTGTGAGGAAGTGGTGCCGCCGCCCGCTACGCGTGCCAGCGCGCGGCTGCAAGGATGAGCGGGATGGCGACGTGCACGCATGCCGAGGGCGTCCAGGTGCTCGAGCTGCCGCCCTCGCTCGAGGGGTGCGAGGAGTGCCTGAAGATCGGCAGCGCGTGGGTCCACCTCCGCATGTGCATGTCGTGCGGGAAGATCGGGTGCTGCGACTCGTCCCCGAACCGCCACGCGAGCACGCACGCGCGTGAGGACGGGCACCCGATTGCGCGCTCGGCGGAGCCGGGCGAGACGTGGGCCTGGTGCTTCGTGGACGAGGTCCCATTCGTCGTCACGCCCGCCGGCCTCCGCGCGTGAGCCCCGCGCCGCCGTCGGCTGCCGCACGGCGGGTGGCGGTGCTCTCCGACGTGCACGGGAACGCCGAGGCCCTGTCCGCCGTTCTCGCCGAGCTCGGCGACGAAGGTGACCTCGTCGTCTTCGGAGGCGACCTCACATGGGGCCCGCTGCCCGAGGAGACGCTCGCGCTGGTCGCCGAGCTTCGGGTGCCTGCGCGCTTCGTGCGGGGGAACGCCGAGCGCGCCCTGCTCGAGCCGTCTGCGGAGCCGACCGAGCGTGAGCGGTGGCTCGCGGAGCGGCATTCGGCGGACGCGCTCTCCTTCATCGCGAGCTTCGAGGAACAGCTGTCGGTGGACGTCGACGGTCTCGGAGCCGTGCTCTTCTGTCACGGCTCACCGCGAAGCGACGAGGAGCTCGTCACGCCGGAGACGCCGGAGGAGCGGATGCGGGCACTCTCGACGGACGTCTCCGAGCGCGTGCTCGTCACGGCCCACACGCACCTTCAGTTCGATCGGCGGGTCGCAGGCATCCGCTCGGTCAATCCGGGCAGCGTCGGCATGCCCTACGAGGGACGGGTGGGCGCCTACTGGGCGCTGCTCGGCCCCGACGTCGAGCTACGCCGCACCGACTACTCGCTGGAACGGGCCGTCGAGCGCTATCGGGCGAGCGGCGATCCGCGCGCAGAGTTGATGGTCGAGATGCTGCTCGAGCCCGCGGACCGCGAGGAGGCCATCCGGCACGCGGAGAGCCTCGAGTTCTCGGGCTGACCCTCAGGCAGGCGGGATGTTCTGGTTCCGGTGCAGGACGTTGCCGGGGTCGTAGCGCTTCTTCAGCGCCTGGAGCCGGTCGAAGGCCTCGTCGCCGAAGGCCGCCCGCACGCGCTCGAGCGGCTCGTCGGCCTGCATGTAGTTCGCGTAGCCCCCACTGACCGACCAGGGTCCGGTGGAAGCTGCCGTCTCGCGAGCCCATTCGACGTGCGGATCGTCGAGCGCGGGCTCGTCCCAGACCGCCATCGCGCTGACGTTGAACGCAGCCTGGCGGTAGCCGATCGGCCCGTGCGACACATCGACGTCCTTCGGCGCACCGTGCAACGACTCGACGAGGACATGGCTCGGCGGGCGGCCGAAGGCGACGGTGCGCTCGAGCAGCTCGTCGATCAGCTCGTCCGGCAGCTCGCGCACGAAGCGCCCCTTCCAGTAGTGCCGGCTCGCGCCGTACGGGGAGTCGAAGACGAGCTGCTGGTCGAGGAACGAGTGAGCGCGAAGCCCGTCGTCGACGATCCCGGGCAGCTCGCGCAAGGCGTCGAGGGCGTCGTAGCGGGCGTCGTGCCCGACGACGCAGGGTGCGAGGACGAGCACGGGCTCGCCGGACGCGTCCACCTGGATCACCGCCTGCAGGCTCAGCTCGCGCGGCGACGACGCGACGATGTCCCGGAAACGGCGGAGCGCGGTGCGGACGCCCGGCCCGCGGTACGTGAGCAACCCGCCGACCACCTGGTCGACAGGCTGGAGCCTGTAGTCGAGGCGGACGGCCACGCCGAAGTTGCCGCCGCCCCCGCGGAGCCCCCAGAGAAGCTCCGGGTTCTCCTCGGCACCCGCCCGGACGATCGTCCCGTCGGGCGTCACGAGCTCAGCCCCCACGAGGTTGTCGCACGTCAGGCCGTGTTGCGAGGTGAGGTGACCGATGCCGCCGCCGAGCGTCAGGCCGGCGACTCCGGTGGAGCCGACGACGCCCCCCGGGGTGACCAGGCCCGCCTCCTGCGTTGCGGAGTCGAAGTCGAGCCACGTCGCGCCGCCGCTCGCTCGTGCGATCCGGGCCCCGGCGTCGACCCCGACCCCGCGTAGCAGCGAGAGATCGATGACGAGCCCGCCGTCGCTCAGGCAGTGTCCGGCGGGGTTGTGGCCCCCGCCCCGCACCGCGACCTCGAGGCCGTGGGTACGCGCGTAGTCGAACGCGACCGCGACGTCGGCGGCGCCGAGGCAGCGCACGATGACGGCCGGACGCGCGTCGACGGCAGCGTTGAAGCACACGCGGGCCGCCTCGTAGCCGGAGCCGTCCGGCACGAGGACGTCGCCTGCCACCGACCGACCGAGCTCGGCCACGCTCTCGCCCGCAGGTTCGGGCTCGGTCGTCACGCGGTCGAAGTCTCGACGATGCTCATACGTGCTGAGACCGGACGTCGTGCCGAAACTCATCGTCGCGGCTCGCCCCCGGGAGAACGAAGGCCCCGCCCCGGCTCGAGAGCCGGGGCGGGGCCTTCCTGCGGCAGCGGTAGACGGGCTGCGGCCTAGCTACTCGCGCCTACCTCGCAGAGACGGTCCAGGTGTGGACATTCCACGTCGAGCCCTGGTTCGTCGGGTTGATGACCGTGCCGGCGACCCGCTTGTTGTTGATCAGGAAGCCTGGCCGCACGAACATCGGGATGGACGGAACGTCCTCGGCCATGATCGTCTCGGCCCTGTTCAGGATGTCCGCTCGAGCCTTCGAGTCCGGAGTGAACTGGGCCTTCTGGAGCATGGACGAGGCCTTCTTGTTGCAGTAGTTCATGTAGTTCTGGTCACCGCCGCACCCGTAGGTGCCGAACGCGGTGGCCGAGCTCGTCGGGCTCCCCTGCCAGGTGAACATGAAGATGTCCCAGTCACCGGACGGGAGGATCTGCCCGAAGACGGTGCCTGACGGGCCGAACCGCGGGATGAGCTCGATGCCGACGCTCTTGAGCTGCTTCTGTGCGATCTCGAACGTGAGCGCACGGAGCTGGTTTCCGCTCGTCGTCGTGAAGCGGAAGGACAGCTTGCCGACGCCCGGGCAGCTCCAGATGTCGTTGTTCGAAGCCGACGGCTTCGACGGACCACCCGTGCACCCGTTCTTCCTCAGCAGGTCGACGACCTTCTGCTGGCTGAACCCCCAGCGTGCGAAGTTCTGCTTGTAGGTCGGCTCGAACGGCTTGAAGATGTGGCTCTGGAGCACCGGCAGGTCCTTGGCCGAGGCCACGAGACCCGGTGAGACGTAGAGCGCCTGGCGGATCTGCGCCCTGTTGATGCCGGTGATGATCGCCTGGCGCACGTACTTCTTCTTCAGCGCAGCGTGCCCCTGCGGACCGAACTGCATGTCCATGTGCTCGTAGAAGTAGCCGGGGCCGGACTGCACCTTGAAGTTGTTGTTCTTCCGGATGTCGACGATCTGGAGCTGAGCCTGCGGCTCCGTCTCGTCGATCTCACCCGACTGCAACGCCTGGAAGATCGACGGCGTCGACGGGATGTACCGGAAGACGACACGATCGAGCTTCGCCTTCGGGCCGGCGGTGAACGCCGGGTTCTTCTGCATGACGAGCTGCGTGCCCTTCTGCCAACTCACGAACTTGAAGGGACCGCTCGCGACGTCCAGCCCGCTGCGCCAGAGGTCGTTGAAGTTCTGCCCCGCGACCTTGTGCGCCGGCATCGGCGACGTGTTGCCGACGAGGGCGTCCCACGCGGCATACGCGCGACCCTTCTTCCAGGTCACGGTCACCGACTTGCCCCTCGGCTTCACGCTCGCGATGTCTTCCCAGCCCTCGCGCGAGGTGATGTCCCACTGCGGGTTCATGATCGTGCGATAGGTGGCGACGAAGTCGTTCCCGGTCAACGGGCGACCGTCGCTCCACTTCGCGCTCGCCTTGTACTTGAACGTGACGGTGAGCGGATTCGACTTCAGGATCTTGGGCTCACCGTCGAAGAGAAACGGAACGAGCTTGGCGTTCTGGTTGTAGATCATCCCCGAAGCAAGGATCGGGCTGACCGCCAGAGACGTCGTATACGAGTTCCCTTCGGTGAGGTAGAAGTTGAGGGTCACCGGCTCCTGATCGGCGCCGATCACCACCGTGCCTGCCTGCGCCGCGTCGGGCTTCGCCGTCGCGGCCGGGCCGATGACGAGGCTCGCAACGAGCGCCGCCGCGCACGCTACGAGCACAGTCGTCCGTTTACGCATGTTTGACCTCCATCCGATGATGGCCTCCGCCTCCCGAGCACCAGCGCACGCAACTGCGCGCCGATGACGCGCGCCCGTTCTCGGTCGGCTAGCTAGTTAGACGGAGGTCGAGGACTCGCGGTGATTAGCGTCACTTCATCGGAGATCAGCAGCGCTCACCAACTTTTCATTACCCACTCAATTTCGAAGCGTTATTTCTGGCTCCGACACAGGTTTGTGGGCATGCGCGAAGCGCAGATTAGCAATCGTAATTCGCAGAAGTTGCTTCGCGCAAGTACGTTAACCGTATTCCCTCCACCGAGTCGCTCAGGGTCTCGGAATTGTCCCTCCAGTCTGCCGCCTGGACGGACTCGATCGGAACCCACCGGGGCCCTGAGCGTTCGGGGAGTAGCGGGTCTCTTCTAGGACGCCGCGGCGCGACGCCACTCTGGTTCGTCCGACACGGCGACTTCCATGCTTGCGCCGACATCGGCTGCGAGTGACACGAACGTCGCGAAGGCATCGCTCGGAGAGCGCTCGCTGTGCCACGCGACCGCGACTTCCCGAGGTGGGAACAGGTCGCCGAGCTCGATCGTCGTCGTCCGCTCGTCGTGCGGGTTCACCGCGAGCCGCGGCATGAGCGCGACGCCGGCACCAGCCGCAGCCAACTCCTGGACCGCGTCGTTGTAGTCCGACTGGAGCATGATCCTCGGCTCGAGGCTCGCCGCCTGGAACTGCGCGAGCACGGTGTCGACCGCGCGCGGCGCGCGAAAGGTGACGAGCGGAAGCTCCGCGATCGCGCGCAGGCCCAGGCAGCCGGCGGGTAGCGCGGCGTGCTCGGAGCCCGTCTGTGCGACGAGCACCCACGGGTCCCGCAGCACGAGCCTCGTGAGAAAAGGCCCGGGTGGCAGAGGAAGCAGCGTGAAGGCGACGTCGAGGAGTCCGCGCTCGACATGGCGGAGGAGGTCGAGGTCGGACAACGCCTCGTCGACCTCGACGCGCACACGGGGGTACAGGTCGCGGTAGCGGCCGACGACCTCGGGCAGCAGCCGCGCGCCGACGCTCTCGTAGACACCGACCCGAAGTGGCCCGATCGTCCCCTCGGCGAGCGCCTCGATCTCCGACTTCGCGGCGTTGAGCCGAGCCTCGATCGCGCTCAGGTGGCGCAGCAGGACCCGGCCCGCCTCGGTGAGTCCGATCGCCTGCCGGCCGTGCTCGCGTGCGATCACCTGCGCGCCGATCACGCGCTCGAGCCCGGCGATCTGCTGGCTGATCGCCGAGGGCGTGTATCCGAGCAGGCGCGCAGCGCCCTTGAACGAGCCTTCGTCCGCGATCGCGCGCAGCGCCGTCAGATGACGGAAGTCGAGGCCGATCCACTGATCGGTCACGGGCGGAACCAGACAGTGAATGCCCGGCCGTGAATGTCCCTTCGCACGTCGGTCGCACGGGCGAATGGCTGAACACCGGAGGCCGGGGAGCCCAGCATGTGAGATATGACGAAAAGGTGCGGACGAGGTTGCGTTTCTTAGAATGCGCTTAGATTTCGGGTCGAGTGCCGTCGGTACATTCGGTTGCCGGTGTCGCCCGGGTCCGCGCCGTCCACCCCGCTCGTTCCGCGCTGTCAGCGTCGGCCGTGCTCCTCGTATTCGCACTCGTCGCCGTCGGCTCCGCCCGACCTGCGACGTCCGCCGCGTCCGCCACGCGTGCGTTCCGAAGAGCGCGGAGGTCACGTTCAAGGCAGCCGACAAGACACATCTCGCGGGATACCGGCTCGGGCGCGGCTCGACGGCGGTCGTGCTCGCCCATCAGCGCGGAACGGCTGCGTGCCACTGGGGCTCGTACGCCAAGCGACTGGCGCGGCTCGGCTATCTCGTGGTCGCGTTCGACTTCCGCAGCCATGGCGACTCGCAGGAACGATTCGGCAGCGCTGGCGGCCGACTCGCCGCGGACGTGACCGCCGCTGTGAAGGTCGCACGACAGCGAGGAGCGAAGAAGGTGTTCGTCCTCGGAGCGTCGATGGGCGGAACCGCGGCGCTCGCCGCTGCCGCCACCGTCAAGCCGCCGCTGGCCGGTGTGCTCAGCGCGTCAGGGCCTGCGAGCTACGGCTGGGTGGACGCGCTCGCACTCGTTCCGCGGCTCACGGTTCCCGTGCTTTACGTCGTCGGGGAGCAGGATGCGGGCGGCGGGTTCTTGGCCGACGCCCGGAAGCTCTTCGACGCCACGGCTTCCGAAGACAAACGGCTCGAAGTGCTCCCGGTCTCCAATCACGGCGTGAGCCTCGTCGAGACGAACGCTCAGGCGCGCGGGCTCGTCGAGGACTTCATCCGCTGTCACTAGCCGGGCGGGTGCTGCCCGGACTCACCCGCCGCTGCGACTGACGACCAGGTCGAGGGATCCGGGAGCGGTCATGCGATCATGCCCCCGTGACGGACGACGCCAGGCACCCGACCGCAAGGCCGGCCGAGCACCCCGGCCGTAGCCCCGCCGGCCGGCGCGGGGCGTCGTCGACGTAGCTCGCGGGATGGAGCCCCTCGAGGTCCTGTTCGAGGCCGAAGGCCTGCCCGCCGCCAGGCTGCCGGCACCGCTCGCGGAGCTGTACGGAGGGACGATCGGGTTCACCGAGCCTCGCCTCTTCGCGAACTTCATCGCGACTGTCGACGGAGTCGTCGCGATCCCCTCGATCCCGAAGTCGAACGCGCTCGTCGCCGGCGACAGCGAGGCCGACCGCTTCGTCATCGGCCTGTTGCGCGCTCTCGCCGACGTCGTCCTCATCGGCGCAGGGACGCTCGCGGGTTCGCCCGAGGGCACGTGGAGGCCCGACCGCGTCTACCCGGCGGCGAGCGATGCGTTTGCGGAGTTGCGGCGCTCGCTCGGCAAGTCCGAGCAGCCCGAGGTCGCGATCGTCACCGGCCATGGGTCGATCGACCCGAGTCATCCCGTCCTCGCCTCCGGGGCGATCGTGCTGACGAGCACGACGGGCGCGGAGAGGCTGCGATCCGTCCTCCCGTCGGCAGCGACCAGCCTCGATCTCGGCGACGAGACGACCCTCGACCTTCGCCTCGTCGTAGGAGCGCTCCACGAGCGCGGGCACTCGCTCGTCCTGAGTGAGGCCGGGCCGCACACATTCGGCGGTCTCGTCGCCAGCGGCCTCGTGGACGAGCTCTTCCTGACGGTCTCCCCGCAGCTGGCAGGCAACCGAGGCGCGGGTACGACGTTCGGCCTCGTCGAAGGCGCGGAGCTCATGCCTCCCGGGGTCCGGCAGCGGCTGCTCTCGGTGCGCCGGCACGGCGACTATCTGTTTCAACGCTACGAGCTCGTCCGATGACCGTGCACACGCGGGAGGACGGCGAGGAGCGCGTCACACCGCTCGAGCTCTTCTTCGACCTCGTCTTCGTCTTCGCGTTCACGCAGGTGACGGCGTTCGTCTATGGAGACCCGACCTGGGCAGGGCTTGCGAAGGGCCTCGTCGTGCTCAGCGTCCTCTGGTGGGCATGGGTCGCGTACTCGTGGCTGACGAACACAGTCGACCCCGAGCAAGGCGAGGTGCGCCTCGTCGTCTTCGGCGCGATGACGGCGATGCTCGTCGCGTCGCTCGCGGTTCCTGACGTCTTCGGGAACGACGCGTTCGTCTTCGCGTGCGCGTACGCCGTCGTCCGGATCGCGCACCTCACGCTCTACGCAGTCGCAGGTCGCGGCGATCGCGACCTCCTGGGCGCGGTCTCCCGCCTCGGCGCCGGGTCGTTGGCGGCGATCGCCCTCCTCTTCATCGCATCGGCGCTCGACGGCCCCGAGCAGACCGCGCTGTGGGTCCTCGCCCTGGCGCTCGACCTTGCCGGCGCCTGGGTCGGCGGCGCTCGCGGCTGGACGCTGGAGGCGAGCCACTTCGCCGAACGCCACGGCCTGATCATCATCGTCGCCCTAGGCGAGTCGATCGTCGCGGTCGGGGTTGGCGCAACGAACGAGCTGGGCCTCGGTGTGCTCGCGGCAGCGGCTCTCGGCCTCGCGGTCTCGGTCTCGCTCTGGTGGGCCTACTTCGACGTCGTCGCTATCGTCGCCGAGCGCCGCCTACGAGAGGCGAGCGGAACCGAGCAACTGCGCATGGCGCGGGATTCCTACAGCTACCTGCACCTGCCGATGATCGCCGGGATCATCCTCTTCGCAGTCGGCGTGAAGAAGACGCTCGCCGACATGGGCGAGCCGCTCGCCGCCGTGCCGGCGGTCGCTCTCTGCGGCGGCGTCGCGCTGTACCTCGTCGGGCACATCCTCTTCCGACTCAGGAACGTGCGCTCGCTCAACCGGCAGCGCCTCGTGGTGAGCGTGCTCCTGCTCGCACTCGTTCCATTAGCGCTCGAGCTGCCGGCGCTCGCCACGCTCGCGCTGGTCACGGCGCTCTGCATCGGGCTCGTCGCGTACGAGGCGATCTTCCTCGCCGACGCGCGCGAGCGCATCCGGAATCCGGCGGAGGCTGCACCGGTCTAGATGAGCGGGCGCATCCGAGCTGCGGCAGCCGGCGCGACGGCCGCGACGGTATGGGTGCTGCAGGAGCCGCTCGACCAGCGGGTCTTCCGCTGCGACTACTCGGACGTCGCGATTCTCGGCAAGGCGGTCACGCGCGGGCCGCGCTGGCGCGCGGTGGGACTCGGGCTGCACGCGCTCAACGGGGCGCTTTTCGGGCTCGCCTTCGACGAGGCGAGGCGCAGGACCCCGGTCGAGCCGAGGAAGCTCGCGCTGACGATGTCGCTCGCCGAGCACGTCGTGCTCTACCCGCTCTCCTATGTGGTCGACCGCTTCCACCCGGCGCGCGGCGAGCCCGGGCTGCCGCCGATGCTGACGAATCCGCGCGCGTTCGCGCAGGCGACCTGGCGGCACGCGGTCTTCGGTGTGGTGCTCGGCCGGCTGGCCTAGGCCTCGAGCGTCATCCCCTCGAAGGCAGCGACCGGCGGTGGCCCGCCAGTTCCGTCCCAGAGCTCCTCCGCACGCTCGACGAGGACGTCCACGCCGTCATCCGACCGGTCGGGGTCGTGATGGAAGAGCACCAGCTTGCCGACCTCGGCCCGCCTCGCGAAGCCGACCGCGTGGGCGACGCTCGAGTGCCCCCAGCCGACCCTCGTCGGGTACTCGGACTCGCTGAACTGGCAGTCGTGAACGAGAACGTCCGCTCCGGCCGCGACGCCGTGGCCCGAGATCCACTCAGGCGCGAGGGAGTCGAGCTCGACACCGAGCACCGGCTCGTGGTCCGGGATGAACGCGAGGGTGTGCCCGTTCTGCTCGAGCCGGTACCCGACGGTCGAGCCCGGGTGTGACACGTGCTGCGCCTCGATGCGGATGCCCTCGATGTCCCAGGGAGAGGCAGGGACGTCGTGGTAGACGATGGTCGCCGGGATGTCGCCCAGGTCGACGGGGAAGAGCGGCGGCGAGAACGCACGAGCGATCCGGTCTCGGAGCGAGAACAGCGGAGACGGCGGGCCCCAGAGGTGCACCTCGGTCCCCGGGCGCCAGAGCGGCTCGAAGAAGCGAAGCCCTTCGACGTGGTCGAGGTGGAGATGCGTGAGCAGGACGTGGATCCGCTCGGCGCCTACGAGCTCGGTGCCGAGCCGCTTGATCCCTGTGCCCGCGTCGAGGATCACCGGCACGCCGTCGCTCGTCTGCACCTGCACGCAGGACGTGTTCCCGCCGTAGCGGACGGTCGCCTCACCCGGCGTCGGAAGCGACCCGCGGCACCCCCACACGCGGCCGAGCGCGGCCACTAGGTGTCCTCCGAGTCGTTCTCCTGCCAGAAGAGAGCGAGCATCCCGACGCATTCGATGCGAGACGAAAAGAGCGGGATCCCGGTCACGGACAGCGTCCGCTTCACGCCGTCGAGACCTGTCATCCGCAGCCTCCCGTGCGCGGGACGCTGCTCCATCAGGGCGACCGCCGCGGGCATCTGCTCCGAGGTGAGCGGTTCGCCGTCCAGGCTCTCGAGCTTGAACAACGCCCCCCACTCGGCCGCCGGCATCGAACCGGCCTCGGCGAAGGTCCGCCCGAGGATCTCCTCGGCCGGCTCGTTGTAGAAGACGAGCTGTCCGGTCGCGTCGGCGATGAACGTCGCGGTCGCAAGCTGCGAGGCGAGCTCGCGGGCGAGGATGAGGGGGAGTGGTCGTTGCTGGCGCGCAGCCACTGACCGCAGCCTAGTTCGCGGCGTGGAACTCGGCGAGCGCTCGGCCCTCCGTCTCGAGCGCTCGCGTCTCCTCGCGCGAGAGCGGCTCGAACGGCTCCAGGCGCACACGGCCGTCCTCGAAGTGCCACAACCCGGCCACGAGGCCGTCCACGAGGAACGTCCGCTGTACGTCACCGTTCCTGCGGATCACGATCTTGCGATACGCCTCGGGCAGGATCCTGGACCGGTCGTCGTGGGCGAGGAGCGTGCTGTCCCACATCGGGAGATACCGGGGCGGCGCCTCGGTCGACGCCGGCGGGCGAGGCGCCCGCGGCAGGTCGTGGAGCAGACGGCCGTCCTCGTCCCGGAGCCCGCGGAGCTCGAGCCGTTCGAAGGCCGGCTCGAGCGCGCCGACGGGGAGGCCCGTCCATTGCGCAGCGTCCGCACGAGTCGCAGGCCCGAACGCCGCGAGATAGCGCCGGACGAGATGGACGATCGCCTCGTCGCCCGCCGCTGCCTCCGCACCGAGCCACGCGTGTGCGTTGACGTACTCCGCGCCAGACGTGTTCAGCCGCCAGGTGGACGACCTCGGCGCGTGCAGTAGCCACGCGCGCGCCGCGAGCAGGTGCCAGACGAGCCACGGGCGCCGTTCGTCGGGCTCGAGCTTCGGCTGCCCGAGCAGCCCGAGCAGCTCCCGTCGCGAACGCGGTCCCTCCGACGTGTGCCGCACGGTCGCGTGGACGAGCTCGTCGTAGTCGGGCGGGTCCGGGAGCTTCGCGAGCTGCGCCTCGACGACCGCGACGCGCCGGGCCCGAAGCGCGCCGGCATACGCGAGGTAGTCACGGGCGCTCACGTGATGGAGCGTCGTCCGCATGAGCGTCGCCCGGACGACCTGCCGCCGCTCGATGGCACGAACGAGCGCCTCACGGCGGAAGCCCTCGAGCCGGGACCACAGCGCGATGTACGGCGACGGCGGCCACTGCGCCTGGAGCGCGCCGACGCGCTCGATGGCGCGCGGAACCGGCAGCGAAGCGCGGTCGAGCAGAAGCTGGCGGGCGAGCAGCGCGCGGTTCAGCTCACGAGGGGAGAGGACGCGCTCGCGGGCCACCCGCCCACGCTAACGCCCCCTCAAGCCCGGCCGCGACGGCGCACGATCCCACCGAGCCAGCTCGGAATGCCGCGCCGAGAGGAGCGGAGCGCCTCGCGCAGTAGGTCCGGCGCGTCCGGCCCGTGCGCGCCGGCGCCGTGCCCACAGAGCACGTGCTCGGGCTCGAAGACCGCGAGCGAACGGGGCGGGATCAGCCGTAGCAGTGGGTGCACGCCGAGCCGCTCGCCGGGCGCGAGGAAGTACGTCGCCGTCCCGAGCGCGTCGGCGACGACCAGCGTCCGGCGCTCCGGCCACCAGAGCGCCGCTTCCCGCCAGAGCGGGAGGTTCACCGACCGGAGCACCTCGAACGGCGTGCCGGGGGCGCCGTCGCTCGTTGCGTACCGCAGCGCCACGCCGTAGCGCCGCGCAAGCGCCTCTCCGTCGCGCCCGTGGCGATCGAGCAGCTGCAGCACTCCAGCCGGCTCGCCGGCTGCGCGCACGCGTTCGTCGAGCCCGTCGACGTCCACCGGGTCGACGAGCCAGACCCGCCGATCATCCACGAGCGCGTGCGACGCGCGCTCGAGCACCCTCGGCTCGTCCGCGATCCAGCCGAAGCCGAACGCGAGCTCGTCGGTGAAGCGCCCCGTCAGCGCGCGGCCCATGCGCCGATCGTAGCGAAGCCCGGACCGAGTCGATGCCATTCTTGACAACAAAGCGAGCGAGCCGGGTACCGTTCCCAAGCCGTGACCCGACTTGCGACAGGAGCCGAGATGCGTGTGTCCGGGTGTCCGAGACTCGGCACGGTCGTCTGCGTCAACGGTGGCCAGGCGCGCGAGGTCGAAGGGACCTGGAGCGCATCTCTCGAGTGGCTCGTGCGCACGCTCTCGTCACGGCTCCCGGACCTCGCTTTCGCGGAGGTCCGCTACCGCGTGAAGTCCTGGCGCAAGCTCGACTCCTGCGTGGACGACGCCCGCGCCGCGCTTCACGAGGCAGGCTCGGGCCGGGTCGTCCTCCTCGGCTTCTCGATGGGTGGGGCGGTGTCGATCGCGGCCGCCGGCGCGCCGAACGTCGAGAGCGTGATCGGGCTCGCGCCCTGGATCCCGGACGAGCTCGGGCTCGAGCCGCTCGCCGGGAGGCGGCTGACCGTCTTCCACGGCGCGCTCGACCGCTGGCTTCCCGGGATTCCCGGCGTCTCGCCGACCAGCTCGAGGCACGGCTTCGACCGAGCGCGCGCGGCAGGTGTCGACGGACGCTACGTGCTCATCCCTGGGGCGGTACACGGAGTAGCGCTTCGCTCACGGGGCGGCCGCTTGCTCCCGCTGCCTCGCTCCCGGCGCTGGGCCGCGCTCGTCGAGGATGAGCTGCGCAGGACGTTCGCTTACGCATGAAACGCCGCGAGCCGCTCGGACTCCTCACGTAGCGCGCGAAGGACGGTGCGGTCGAGGCGGTGGAACGGCGCCAGCGTGATCTTCCCGCCCTCGTATCGCCAGGTGCCTGCAACGGCCCCGTCGACGAGGAAAGTCGGAACCGACGGCGGGTTCTTGGTCGAGAACACGAGTGGCCGGTACTGCTCGGGCAGCACACCGGTTCGCCTCGCGTGAACGAGGAGGATCGCGTCCCAGGTGGGCAGGAACCGCACCGGAGCAGGGGTTTCCGGATCGGGGAGCGGCGCCCGCGGGAGGTCGAGCAGCTCGACTCCGCACTCGTCTCGAAAGCGCCTCAGCGAGAGGCGCTCGACAGCGGGCGCGACGTCCCCGACCCTGAGCCCGGCCCACGCCGCGACGTCGTTGCGTGACGCGGGCCCGAACGCTCCCAGATAGCTGCGAACGAGCCGATCGAGCCCGTACTCGGCGTGCACGTCCTCGGGCCCGACCCAGCGCTCGGCCGTCTGGAAGAGATGCGCGCGGCGCTGCTCCCACGTCCCGGAGGGAGGCACGCGCACGAGCTCGAGCCACGGCCCGACCATCCCCCAGCCCGCGCCCACGACCTCGACCAGCTCGTCATGGCGGCGCGGACCGTCGGCCATGAGGCGACGCAGGAGCTCGGCTGTCGCCTCGAGCTCGCGCTCGTCGGGGCGAGGCTTCCGCGTCCGGAGCCACCAGTCGCGCTGGCCGGCGCGAACCGCCACGACGAACGGCCAGAAGTCACGCTTCGAGACGACGTGGATCGTTGCGCGCATGAGCGTCGCCTGCACGACGCTCCGGCGCTCGAGCGCCCGGGTCAGCTGCTCGCGCCGGAAGCCCTCGAGGCACGACCAGAGTCGGATGTACGCGTTCGGCGCGTACTGGTTCTGGATTCCGGCGATGCGCTCGAGCGCGCGAGGGAGCGAAAGGGTCGAGCGCTCTAGCAGGAGCTGTCGTGCGAGGACCGCGCGGTTCAGGTCGCGCTGCGAGAGGACTCGCTCCGCCACGGCGCGACGCTACCCGACGTCTGTGCCGACGGCGTACGCTGGGCGAGCGCGATCCCGCCCACGACGAGCGCTGCCCCCACCGCAAGCCAGACGGTCACCGGCTCGTCGAGGACGACGGCGCCGATGAGCACGGCGAGCGGTGAGATCGCGTACGTGAAGGCCACTGCCCGGGTCGGCCCGAGGCCCCGCAGCCCGACGTTCCAGCCGATGTAGCCGAGGAGCGTCGCCAGGATTCCGAGGTACAGGATGAGTGCCGCGTCGTGCGCGGAGAGCCCGGTCGTCGACTCGATCGTCGATCCCCGCACGAACGGGAGGAGGCCGAGCGTGCCGACGAGGCTGGTGGCGGCGGTCAGCGCCAGCAGGTCGTGGCGGCCGAGGAGCGGCTTCAGCACGACGTTGTAGAGCGCGAACGAGAGCGGCGCGCCGACGACGAGCAGCGGCCCCTTGGCGCTCTCGAGCGACAGCTCTTCCCCGGTCCCGAGCGCGACGACGATCGCGACTCCTGCGAGCGCGAGAGCGAGACCGAGGACGCGTCGCGCGTACAGCCGCTCGAGGCCGACGAGCACAGCCAGCACGAGAGTCATGCCCGGCGACAGCGCGACGACGAGTGCCGCGACTCCCGACGTTGTGTGCTGGGTGCCGAGGTTCAGGAAGACGTGATAGCCGACGACGATCACGACGCCCGCGACGACGACGCGAGCCCCATCCCGCCGGTTGAGGCCCGGAAGCCCACCGACGCGCCAGAGGATGAACGCGAATCCGGGTGCGGCGATCGCATACCGGAGCAGCGCGATGTCACCGGCTGCAAGACCGTGGTCGAGCAGCACCTTGATCACGGAGAACGAGCCCGCCCAGACCACGACGACGGCGACGAGCGAAAAGTGCGCGCGCGTCACCATCGAGAGGGAAACGCACGCGAGGGCGACATCGTGAGATCGAAACGTCCGAGCGGCGGCAATACTTCCTCCGTGCTCGAGACCCTCGCGGCGTTCGTGGCCGTCTCGGCCGTGGTGATCTGCACCCCGGGCCAGGACACCGCGCTGACGATCAGGAATACGCTCTCGGGCGGACGGCGCGCCGGAGTCGCTACCGCTCTCGGCGTCTCGTTGGGCCAGGCGGTGTGGACACTGGCCGCGAGCGCGGGCCTCGTCGCGCTCCTGAGCGCCTCCGAGCCTGCGTTCAGGGCGCTGAAGCTCTTCGGCGCCGCCTACCTCGTCTACCTCGGCGCCGTGTCGCTCTGGTCGGCGCTCTCTCGGCGAAAGCCTGCCAAGTATCAAATTGATACTAAGTCGGTTTCACTGACGCCGCGTCGCGCGCTCGGCCAGGGCGCGATCAGCAACCTCGGGAATCCGAAGATGGCGATCTTCTTCGCGAGCCTCCTGCCGCAGTTCGCCCCGGAGGGCGACGGCGCGTTCGCCGCGCTCCTCGCGCTCGGGCTCCTCTTCTGCGCACTGACCCTGGCCTGGCTCTCGCTGTACGCGGTCGCCATCGCGCGCCTGAGCGCGTTCCTGACCGGCAGGGTGCGGCGTTCGATCGACGCGGTGACCGGGATCGTCCTCGTCGCGTTCGGGATCCGGCTCGCGGCCGAAGAGCGCTGACCCGGCTAGCGGGCGCGCGCGAAGCGGTGGACGGCCTCGAGGAGCTCCTTGCTCTTCGCCTCGGCCTCGCCCGGGTCGCCGGACGCGAGCGCGCCGGCCACGCAGTGGTTCACGTGCTCGTCGAGGATCTGGAACGCGACGCTCTCGAGCGCGGTCGTCACGGCCGAGATCTGCGTGATGACGTCGATGCAGTAGCGGTCGTCCTCGATCATGCGCTCGATTCCACGCACCTGCCCCTCGATGCGGTGGAGCCGCTTGACGAGGCGCTCCTTATCGGCGACGTACCCGTGTGTCCGCGCTTCCGTCTCGCTCATGCGTGTTCTCCTTCCCGAACGCTCCTGAACCGGCGAAGCCGGAGACTGTTGGTGACGACGAAGAGGCTCGAGCCGGCCATTGCGGCTGCGGCGATGATCGGGCTCAGGAGCCCGGCGACCGCGAGCGGGATCGCGGCGACGTTGTAGGCGAACGCCCAGAAGAGGTTCCCCTCGATCGTGCGCAGCGTGCGTCGCGCCAGCCTGATGGCGTCCGCTGCCGCGCGCAGGTCGCCGGAGAGGAGCGTCACGTCCGACGCTTCGATCGCGACGTCGGTCCCCGTGCCGATCGCGATCCCGAGGTCTGCCTGCGCGAGCGCCGGTGCGTCGTTGACCCCGTCGCCGACCATCGCGACTACAGCGCCCTCGGCCTGCAAGCGCTCGATCTCGTCCGACTTGTCCCGCGGGAGGACCTCGGCACGCACGTGCTCGATCCCTACCTCGTCGGCCACGCGCCGAGCAGTCTCGGCCAGGTCGCCGGTGAGCAGCACGGGGTCGAGCCCGAGACGGCGGAGATCCTCGACCGCCTCGGCGCTGGTCGGCTTCACGACGTCCCGGACGACGAACGCTCCCCGCGGTACTCCGTCCCACGAGACCGTGATCCGGCCGTCGCGGCGTGCGACCTCGACGTCGACTCCGTCCACGACTCCACGTACCCCGACGCCCGGAAGGTTGGAGAAGGACGCGACCGGCGGCAGTGCTCCGAGCTCCACCCGGGCCGCGGACGCGATTGCCCGCCCGATCGGGTGCTCGGAAGCATCCTCGACCGCGCCGGCCCGGCGCAGGATCTCGTCCCTCGAGGCTCCGTCGAGCGACGCGACCTCGACGAGCTCCATCTTCCCCTCCGTCACCGTTCCGGTCTTGTCGAGGACGATCGTCCCGATCGCCCGCGTGCGCTCGAGCACCTCGGGCCCCTTGACGAGGATCCCGAGCTGCGCGCCGCGACCCGCCCCGACCATCAACGCCGTCGGTGTGGCGAGGCCGAGCGCGCAGGGGCAGGCGATGATGAGGACGGCCACCGCAGCCGTGAAGGCCGCGCCGGCCGAGGACCCGGCGAGGAGCCAGCCCGCGAGCGTGACGAGAGAGATCGCGATCACGACGGGCACGAACACGGCCGACACGCGATCGGCGAGTCGCTGAACCGGAGCCTTCCCGGACTGCGCCGCCTCGACGAGCCGTGCGATCTGCGCCAGGGCGGTGTCCGACCCGACCTTCGTCGCGCGCACGATGAGACGCCCGTACGTGTTCAGCGAGGCGCCGACGACCTCGGAGCCCGGCTCGACCTCGACGGGCACGGACTCGCCGGTCAGGAGCGACTGGTCGAGCGCCGAGCGGCCCTCGACGACCTCGCCGTCCGTCGCGACCTTCTCACCCGGACGGACGACGAACAGGTCCCCGACGGCGACCTCCTCGAGAGGCACGGCGACCTCTTCGCCGCCACGCAGGACCCGCGCTTCCTTCGCGCCGAGCTCGAGCAGCTTCCGGATCGCGTCGCTCGACCGGCGCTTCGCGCGGGCCTCGAGGTAGCGCCCGAGCAGGATGAGCGTCGTGATGACCGCCGCGACCTCGTAGTACGTCTCCGCCTCGAGGGCGGCGACGAGGACGACCGTCGACCACGCCCACGCGGCGAGCGTCCCGATCGAGACGAGCGTGTCCATCGTCGCCTCGAGATGCCGCGCGCTCCGGAGAGCTGCGCGGTGGAAGCCGCTGCCGCACCAGAGCACGACCGGCGATGCGAGCGCGAAGGCGACCCACTCCCAACCGATGAACTGGAGCGGCGGAGCCATCGCGAGCAATGCGACCGGGACGGTGAGGGCGATCGCTGCGACGAGCCTCGTTGCGAGCGGTCCCGCCTCGACGTGTCTCCCGCCAGCATCGGTCGCCGGCGAGGCGTGGTAGCCGGCCGCCTCGACGACGCGCACGAGCTCGTCCACGCTCACCGACGGGTCGTGCAGCACGGTCGCCTGCTCGGTGGCGAAGTTGACGGTCGCCTCGACGCCGGCGACCTTGTTGAGCTTCCGCTCGATCCTCGCGACGCACGACGCACACGTCATGCCCTCGAGATCGAGGCGGACCTCCAGCGGCTCGCGCGGAGGCGCCTCGAGGTCGGCGGTCACGCTGCCTCGTAGCCCGCTTCGACGATCGCCTCGCGGACGAGGACGTCGGAGACCTCGCGACCCGCGACGGTCACGGTCTTCGCGTCCAGATCCACCTCGACGGACTCGACCCCGGGAACCTCGGAGATCTCCTCGCGCAGCGAGGCCGCGCAGTGCTCGCAGTGGATCGTCGGGACGCTGTAGGTGGCAGTGTGTGACACGCGCTAAGCATACCCCGTACGGGTATGAGCGCTACTGGATCTAGAGCTCGAGACGCGAGGCGCCGAGGATCGCCTCGTTCCCGTCCGTGAAGCGGACGAGAGCCTTGCCCTTGCCGTCGTAGTCCGGCGACCACACGACCAGCGTGGCCTCCTCGCCCATCGCGCGACAGGCCCGGCCGTCCTCCGGATCGACGCCACGCCAGTAGCGGACGAACGGGTTCTCCTCCCACTCGCGACCGATCGTCGTCTCGTCCGTGTGCCCCGGGTAGACACGGGTCTCGTGCGGGAGCGGCATGAGCACGTCCATGACGGAGTGCCGGAGCTCTCCGCCCGGGCCGCCACCCACCGAGTCGCGGAAGAGCGTGTCGCCCGTGAAGCAGAGGTCGTCGACGACGAACGAGACGCCGTCGTCGGAGTGCCCCGGCGTCGGGCGCATCTCGATCCGGAGGCCACCGGTCTCGATGGGGCCGGATGTGATCTCGAGCCCGTAGCGCTCGGCGAGCTCGTCGTTCCCGGCGACGTGGTCGGCGTGGCCGTGGGTCACGAGCAGGTGCGTGGGCTCCAGCTCGTGCTCGGCGACGAACGCGATCAGCGGCTCGAGTGGCGCACCGCTGTCGACGAACACCGCCGCTCCACCTGCCTCGTCCGCGAGGACGTAGGCGTTCGAGAGCCACGAGGGATGCATGCTGCGCTCGACGAGCACCGCTACAGCCTAGTTCTCCCGGGCATCTGCAGGGGTCCCCAGGTGGCGTAGCCAGGGCAGGAACGCGCAGGTCGGCGGGGAAGTGCGCGGGCGGACACGATCGGAGGAGGTTGGCATGTCCACTGTGGACAACATGTTCGAGAGCCGAGAGCTCGTCCGCGAGGCATCGAGGTGGTGGTGGCTGTTCCTGCTCACCGGCATCGCCTGGCTCGTCTTCTCGCTGGTCATCTTTCGGTTCGACATCACGAGCGCGGCGTCAGTCGCGATCCTGTTCGGCATCGTCGCGATCGTCGCCGGCGTCGACGAGTTCATGGCGATGGGCGTCTCCACGACGGGCTGGAAGATCGTCCACGGGATCCTCGGGGTGATCTTCATCCTCGTCGGGATCTTCGCGTTCATCGAGCCCGGGACGACGTTCGAGGCCCTCGCCGCGGTGATCGGCTTCTTCTTCCTCTTCAAGGGGATCTTCGACATCGCGGTTGCGATCTCGACGAAGGACGAATTCGACCTCTGGTGGCTGTCGCTGATCGTCGGTCTGATCGAGATCGGGCTCGCGTTCTGGGTGTCCGGGAGCTTCCGCGACAAGGTGATCCTGCTCCTCGTCTACGTCGGCGTCGTCGCGCTGTCGAAGGGGATCACGAACCTCATGCTCGCGTTCAAGCTTCGGTCGCTCGGCAGGGACGTCGCACCGGCGTGACTCGAGGGCCGGAGAGGGCCGGGCGGCCCGGCCCTCTCTCCATGCCTCCGTTTCGCCGGTCGCCGAACGGGTAACCGGCGAGCGGATGGCAAGCCGCTGTATAGGATCGCCGTGATGCGTCGGACGGCTCTCGTGCTCGCGCTCTTCCTCGCGCTGTTCGGCTTCGCCGCGGTCGGCTGCGGCGGTGAGGAGGAGACGTCGCCGACCCCGGAGACGGTCGAAGGGACGATCGAGACCGAGACGGAGACCACGGAGACCGAGACCGACACGACCGAGACCGAGACCGAGACGACCGAGACCGACACGACCGGCGAGACCGAGACGGAGACCGAAACCGGGTCCGCCGGCGAGGGAGACCCGGTCGCCGGGAAGGACATCTTCATCGCCAACTGCGGCGGCTGCCACACGCTCGCGGACGCCGGGACGAGCGGCTCGGTCGGCCCGAACCTCGACGACGCCCAGCCGAGCTATGAGCTCGCCGTCGACCGCGTCACGAACGGCCAAGGCGCGATGCCTCCCTTCCAGGGGACGCTGACGCCGCAGCAGATCGCGGATGTCTCCGCCTACGTCGCTCAGGCGGCCGGCGGCTAGGCGCGGCGCGCCCGGCCTTCGGGCGACCACTTCTAGACTCTTCTGCGTGATCGACCTCAAGGCCGCACGTAGCGACCCCGAGCGCTGGCGCGCGGCGCTCGCGCGCAAGGATGCGGCCGAGCACTTCGATGCCGTGCTCGACGCCGACGAGCGCTGGCGGGCGCTGATCCCCAAGGTGGACGAGCTCCGCTCGCGGACGAAGCTCAAGGGCAAGCCCACCCCCGAGGAGCTCGAGACGCTCCAGGGCGTGAAGGCGGAACTGAAAACGGCCGAGGAGGAGCTCGCCTCCGTCGAGGCGGAGCGCGAGGCGGCTCTCGCACTCGTCCCGAACCCACCCCACGACTCGGCGCCGGACGGGGACACGGAGGACGACGCCGAGGAGCTCCGGCGGGTTGGCGAGCCGCACGCGCTCGACCCGGTTCGCGAGCACACGGAGATCGGACGCTTCGATATGGAGCGCGCGGCCCGGGTCTCCGGCGCGCGGTTCGGCTACATCGTCGGCGACTCGGCGCTCGTCGCGATGGCCCTCTACCAGTTCGCGCTCGCGCACCTCGCGAGGGCCGGCTTCACGCCCGTGATCCCACCCGTGCTCGTCCGCGAGGAGGCGATGTACGGAACGGGCTTCTTCCCCACCGACCGCTCGAACATCTACGCGCTCGAGGCGGACGCGCTCTTCCTCACCGGCACCTCGGAGGTGGCGCTCGCATCCCTGCACATGGGCGAGGTGCTCGAGGAGCTGCCCGTCCGGTACACGGGGTTCTCGACGAACTTCCGCCGCGAGGCCGGCGCCGCCGGCAAGGACACACGCGGGATGTTCCGCGTGCACCAGTTCAACAAGGTCGAGATGTTCGTCTTCGTCGAGCCCGAGGCGTCGTGGGAGGAGCACGAGTGGATGCTCGGGCTCGAGGAGCAGTTCCTGCAGGCACTCGAGCTGCCGTACCGCGTGGTGAACGTCGCCGCCGGTGATCTCGGCGCGCCCGCGGCGAAGAAGTACGACATCGAGGCGTGGTTCCCGTTCCAGGAGCGGTATCGCGAGGTGACGTCGTGCTCGAACACGACGGACTACCAGGCGCGCCGCCTCGGGATCCGCTACCGCTCGCCGAACGGCCTCGAGCCTCCGCACACGCTGAACGGGACGATGGTCACGGACCGCGCGCTGCTCGCGATCCTCGAGAACTTCCAGGGCGGCGTGCCCGACGCCCTCACGCAGTACGGCGCACCGGCCGAGATCCGCGCCTAGTGTCGGTCACAATGCGCGACGGCGGGGTGCCGGAGCGGTCGAACGGGGCGGTCTTGAAAACCGTTGGGCGTGCAAGCGCCTCGTGGGTTCGAATCCCACCCCCGCCGCTGACGAGCACGGCCGGAATCCCGCTCGGGCCCCGGCGCGTTACGTCAAGAGTGCATCCGAGGTTTGCCCCCGTTTTCGAGCCAGTGCTGACGCCGAGACCTGCATGATCGCGGTCCTCGGAGGGCTCGGCGCGGCCGCCGCATGGGCGCTCGCGACGATGTGCTACGCACGCGCCGGACGGACGATGCCAGCGATGTCGGTGATCCCGCTGGCGATGGTCGTCGGGCTCGTGGTCACGCTGCCCGCCGCGCTCGCGACGGGCATCCCGGCAGACCTCGACGGCGGCACCCTCTCGCTCCTGGCGGTCGCGGGCACTGCCAACCTCGTCGGCCTCCTCCTCGTCGTCACGGCGCTGCGAGCCGGGAAGGTGGGGATCGTCGCGCCGATCGTCTCGACGGAGGGCGCAATAGCGGCCACGCTCGCGGTGATCGCAGGCGAAGCCCTCGCGCCGGGCGCGGGAGTGACGCTCGCGGTGATCGCCATCGGGATCGCGTTCGCGAGCGCGGGGAGCAACGAGACGGCGGCAGTCGCTACGCGCCTGCCCGGGCGAGCCGTTCTGCTCGCGGTCGCGGCGGCGTTCTCCTTCGGGATAAGCCTCTACGCCACGGGCCGGGTCAGCGACGACCTCTCGATTCCGTGGGCCCTGCTCCCGGCGCGCGTCGTCGGCGTGCTCTTCCTCTTCCTGCCGCTGCTCGCCCTCGGACGGCTCCGCGCCACGCGCGACGCGCTCCCGTTCGTCGTAACCGCCGGCGTCGCCGAGGTGATCGGCTTCGCCGCGTTCACGTACGGCGCTCGAGACGGCATCGCGATCAGCGCCGTGCTCGCGTCGCAGTTCGGCGTCGTCGCGGCCGCGGCCGCGTTCCTCCTCCTCGGCGAGCGGCTGACAAGGCGCCAGACCGCAGGCATCGCGACGATCGCGGTCGGCGTCGCGCTGCTCACCTGGATCCAGGCCTGAAGCGCGGCCGGCGGTGAGCCGGCCGCGCTTCGGTCACTGCTGTCTCTAGGGCTGGACGTCGATGCGGTCGCGCGGAGCCGGCGAGATGCCGGTCGGCTCGGCCGCCTCGAGATAGTCCTCGAACGCGTCCGTGTCCACGGCACCGCCGAGGCGGTCCGTCCCCTCCTTCAGCACGGGGAACCCGTCCCCGCCGTCGGCGAGGAAGCTGTTCACCGTGACGCGGTAGCTCGCGCCTGGATCGAGCGCGGTGCCGTTGACGGCGATGCCGGACACCGCGTTGGCGGCGTTGCAGTCCACGACACCGGCCTCCGACTGATCCCACGTGTAGTGGAACCCCGCCGAGGGCAGCAGCACCTTGAAGAACCCTGGCGTCGGCGTCGCGTTCGGCGAGTTCAACCCGCAGAACTGCTCCTCGAGCATGCGGTCGATCTGCGCGCCCGTGAGCGTCATCGTCACCAGCGAGTTGCCGAACGGCTGGACGGTGAAGAGCTCGCCGTACGTGACGACTCCATCACCCTCGCCGGCCGAGCTGCTCGCGTAGAGCAGGTCGGCGCGGACGCCACCGGGGTTCATGAACGACGTCACTGCGTCGCCGAACCCGGGGTCGTCGGTCGCGTCGAGCTGCGCATCCGCGATGACGTTCCCCATCGACTGCTCGAGGGAATCGTCGTTCGTTCGCAGGATGTCCGCCGTGATGTGCCCGATCGGGCGGTTCGCGATCGGTGCGGCCACAGCGGAGTACTTCGTGATCAGCGCGGTGATGTCAGCGGCAAGCGGGACGTCGCGGGTCACGATCCGGTTGTTGATCGCGATCGACGTCATCTCCTGCGTGCTCTTGTTCACGCGCACGTCGATGTCCGTGATGAGACGGCCGAACGAGAACGCGCTCGTGACGGGCTTGCCGCCGAACACGCAGTTGTACGGCTGGTGCGTGTGACCCGAGATGACGAGGTCGACCTCGTCGTCGAGCCGCTCTGCGATGTCGACGATCGGTCCGGCCACGCCAGCGCAGCCGTTGATGTCGAGCGCCGTCGGCTGACCGCCCTCGTGGATGAGCACGACGATCGCGTCGGTCTGCCGCTTGATCTTCTTGATCAGGGCGTTGGCGGCATCCGCCTCGTCGAGGAAGTCGAAGCCGGCGACACCGGACGGGCTGACGATGTTCGGCGTGCCCTCGAGCGTCATCCCGATGAACGCGATCCTCGCACCGCTGAAGTTCCGGACCTTGAACGGCGGGAACAGGGTCTGCTTCGTGTCGCTGTTCACGACGTTCGCGGCGAGGAACTCGAAGTCGGCACCGGCGAAGCCGTCGCCGTCGAGGCAGCCGTCGGTCGGGTGACAGCCACCCTCCTGCATGCGCAGGAGCTCGGTCGTGCCCTCGTCGAACTCGTGGTTCCCGACGGCGTTCAGGTCGAGGCCGATCATGTTCATGGCCTCGATCGTCGGCTCGTCGTGGAAGAGCGCGGAGAGCAGCGGGCTGGCGCCGATGAGGTCGCCCGCGGAGACGACGTGCGTGTTGCGGTTCAGCTGCTCGAGCTGGCGAACGTGCGTCGCGAGGTACTCCGCGCCGCCGGCATTGACGGCGCCGACGCGACCGCTCGAACCGGCCGGCGGCAGGAGATTGCCGTGGAAGTCGTTGAGCGCGAGGAGCTGAACCTCGATCTCGTTGCCGTCCTTGATGATCGGTGGTGGGTTGACGCTCGTCGCCCCCGCGGCCAGGGCCAGCGCCACGGCACCAACAACGAGGCCAACGAAAGTCAGCCGAAGATGGCTGCGCATTCCCTCTCCCCTCTTACGTCGATTGGTCGAACGCGCGAAACCCTAACGACTCGCGCATCGAAGCGGTATCTCCCGGGCGCTGTTTCACCAAACCGACATCGCTCAGAAGCGCAGCCCCTCCCCGCGGGCCATGAGCTTCACCGTCCGCCAGAGGATCCCGAGGTCGTAGCGGAGGAGCCTGCGTCCACTCCAGGTGCGGCAGGCGTCCACGTAGGCGAGGTCGAGCGCGGCGTAGCCCGCGGGCTCGGTGACGTCCTTCTGCACCTGCGCCGGGCCGGTCCAGCCGGCCGTGATGTCGTTCCGGTAGTCGATCCCGTCCGCGAGCTGCCGCGCAACGAGGGAGGGCGGCCACGGTCGCGGGCCTACGAGGCTCATGTCGCCCTTGAGGACGTTGACGAGCTGCGGCAGCTCGTCGAGGTACCACGGCTTCAGGACGCGACGGCCCGCCCAGGTCAGGTTTCCGGCGTCCATCTCGAGCAGCCTCGCGTGTGCCTCGCCGCCTTCCTGGCGCTCGAGCGCCGCCAGGCGAAGTGTCCGGAGCTTGAGGAGATCGAACTCCTCCCCGCGCGACACGCGCCGCTCGCGGTAGAGGAAGGGCCCGCGGTCGCGCCTAACGAGGAGCTTGTTGGCGGCCATCGCGCCGAAGACGATCGCGAAGACCGGCGAGAGCAGGGCGAGCAGGAACGCCGAGATCACCTTGTCGGTGACCCGTTTGGGGAGCGGGTACGGGACGGAGCCGAGCGACACCGGCTCGGATTCATAGCGCGTGGCTCGCCGGCCGGGGCTTTCTAGGATCTGCGGATGGTCGAGCCGGACGAGCTGCGCGGGCTCTTCGCCCGTTATCCCTTCGGGGTCTCGGTCCTCACCGTCGACGCCGACGGTCAGAAGCTCGGGCTGACCCTCGGCTCGCTCCTGAGCCTGTCGCTGGAACCGCCGCTCGTCGGGTTCTCGATCTCCCGGGACGCGGCGATGCACGAGCTCCTCCGCGAGGCGGGTGGCGGCGCGCTGTCGCTGCTAGCGGCCGGCCAGGACTGGCTCGCGCAGCACTTTGCGCGCGGCGTGCCGCCGATCGCGATGTGGCACGGGATCGCCACCGAGCCGGGCGCGAGCGGCGCCCCGCTCCTCGTCGGCGCGCTCGGCTGGCTCGAGTGCGCGCTCCGCGACGAGGTGCGCGCCGGGACGCACACCTTCTTTCTCTGCGCCGTCGAACGCGTGGAGCTCGGGGTCGATGCTCCTCCACTCCTCCGCCTGCGCGGCGAGTACGCGTCACCGTGAGCATCGAAGCCGTCATCTTCGATCTCGACGGCGTGCTCGTGGACTCGGAGCACGTGTGGGACGAGGTGCGGGAGGAGCTTGCGCGGGAGCGCGGCGGCCGCTGGCACGAGCGCGCCCAGGCGGACATGATGGGCATGAGCTCGACCGAGTGGTCGCGCTACATGCACGACGTCATCGGGATCGACGACGAGCCGGGCGAGATCAACGCCGAGGTCGTGCGCCGGATGCAGGAGCGATACGCCGCCGAGCTGCCGCTCATCGAGGGCGCGGTCGAAGCGGTCCGCCGCCTCGCCGGCTCGTTCCGGCTGGGTCTGGCCTCGTCCTCCAACCGCCCGCTGATCGACGCGGTGCTCGCCGCGTCCGGGCTCGCGGAGCTCTTCGAGGTGACCGTATCATCGGAGGAGGTGCCGCGCGGGAAGCCGGCGCCGGACGTGTACCTCGAAGCCACCGCGCGAATGAGTGTGACGGCCGAGCGGAGCGCCGCGGTCGAGGACTCGGCGAACGGGATCCGCTCTGCGCGGGCCGCCGGGCTCCGCGTGATCGCGATCCCGAACCGGCGCTATCCCCCGCCCGCGGACGCGCTCGCACAGGCCGACGTCGTCATCACGTCCCTTGAGGACCTGACCACCGAGGTCGTGGCGGGCTGAGACGAGGCTTGCGGGGCCTCCAACCTCCTCCCCGCTGCGAGCGTAGCCCTGAACTCCTCACGGGTGGGACACGAAACGTGCCGAAAGCGTGAACTGCGCGACGGCCGTCAGTCGCCTACGCGCGCCAGCAGCACGCAGGCGTTGTGGCCACCCAGACCCATCGCATTCGAGAGCGCGACATCGACCTGTACCCGCCGCGCCTCGTTCGGCACGTAGTCGAGATCGCACTCCGGGTCGGGCCTGCGGTAGTTGATCGTCGGCGGGAGCACGCCCTCGTGCAGAGCCCGCACGCACATCATCGCCTCGACCGCGCCGGCCGCCCCGAAGAGATGGCCGAGAACGGACTTCGTCGAGGACACGGCCAGTGCGTAGGCGTGATCGCCGAAGACCTCCTTGATCGCCTTCGTCTCGGCGAGGTCGCCCTGGGGTGTGGACGTCCCGTGCGCATTGATGTACCCGATCCGCTCGCGCTCGATCCCGGCCCGCTCGATCGCCGCGCGCATCATCTCGGCGACGCCGACGGAGTCCGGGTCAGGCTGCGCCATGTGGTGCGCATCGTTCGACGTGCCGTACGAGAGCACCTCGGCGTACATCCTGGCCCCGCGCTCGCTCGCCCGTTCGAAGTCCTCGAGCAGGAGCACGCACGAGCCCTCACCCATGACGAACCCTGCGCGCGTGGCGTCGAACGGACGCGACGCGAGCGCCGGATCCTCCTCCTCCGCGACGAGACCGCGCATCGCGCAGAACCCCGCGAGGATCACCGGGTGCATGCACGCCTCGGTCCCACCCGCGAGGACGACGTCGGCGTCACCGCGCCGGATCAGCTCCGCGCCCTCGCCGACCGCGTGCGACCCGGTCGCGCATGCCGACACCGGCGCGTAGTTCGGCCCCCTCAGCCCGAGGTCGATCGCGATCTGCCCGCTCGCGGAATCGACGAGAACGTTCGGGAGAAACCAGGGCGAGACACGGTCCGGCCCGCGCTCGGACAGAACCTGGTTCTGCTCGAGGACGCCCATCACGCCGCCGATCGCCGAGCCGACGAGGATTCCGGCGCGCGCGGGGTCGACGCCGTCCACAGCCGCGTCGGCCCAGGCCTCACGCGCTGCCGCGACCGCGAGCACGACGTTCCGCTCGAGGCGTCTCGCGTCCTTGGGCCCGACCACGGCGACCGGGTCGAAGTCCTTCACCTCCGACGCGATCCGGACCGGGTAGCCGGAGGCGTCGAACGAGCGGATCCAGTCGACCCCGCTCTGGCCCGCCGCCGCCGCGTCCCACGTCGTGCGGGCGTCGTGCCCGAGAGGAGTGACGGCTCCGAGACCGGTGACGACGACACGACGCATGAGGGCTCAGAGCCTAACGCCGCCTCTTCGGCCGGGAGCGACCGGTAGGTTCACGACATGGCGCGTCCGCGCAGCCGACGGGGAGCGAACGAGCCGGTCGAGCGCCCGGCCGACCTCGACGAGGCGGTTCCGTTCCCGCCGATGGAGGCCGAGCTCGTGCGCGAGCTCCCGGAGCCGGACGGCTGGCAGTACGAGCCGAAGTGGGACGGGTTCCGCGGCCTGCTCGAGAACACGACCGGCGAGCTTCGCCTGTGGTCGCGCAACGCTCGCCCGCTGCTCCGCTACTTCCCCGAGCTTCGGCCGCTCGGAAAGCTGCTGCCGCCGCAGTCGGCGCTCGACGGCGAGATCGTCATCTCCCGCGACGGCGTGCTCGACTTCGATGCGATGCAGACCCGCCTCCACCCCGCGGAGAGTCGGGTGAACAAGCTCTCCGCAGAGATCCCGGCCGAGTTCATCGCGTTCGACGTCCTCGTCTGGAAGGGCGAGGAGATCTGGCGCAAGCCCCTCGCGGAGCGGCGAAAGGAGCTCGAGCGGAAGGCGAAGCGCTTCAGGCTCTCACCGGCCAGCCACGACCGCGACGAGGCGCTCGAGTGGCTCGACCGCTTCGAGGCGATCGGCCTCGACGGCGTGATCGCCAAGCGGAGCGATCTCGCGTACCTGCCCGGGTCGCGTGAAGGCGTCGTCAAGGTGAAGCCGGAGAAGACGGCCGACTGCGTCGTCGTCGGGCTCCGCTGGAAGTCGCGTCCCGACCGGATCGCGACGATGCTGCTCGGGCTCTACGACGACGAGGGCGAGATCGACTACGTCGGCTCGGCCGCGGTCGCGCCGGCGAAGCACGACGAGATCGCGAAGCGCCTGCTGCCGCTGCTCGAGAATGCTCCCGACCGGCGCTTCTCCGAGCCGAACCGCTGGGGCGGCGGCGAGCTCGAGGAGTCCGCGGTTCGCCCCGAGCTCGTCGTCGAGGTGCGCTACGACAAGGTGCAGTCGAACCGCTTCCGCCACGGCACGAAGCTCATCCGCTTTCGCGACGACAAGGATCCCGCGCAGTGCACGTGGCACGAACTGCTCCCGCCGATCGAGCCGGGCGCCGACGTCGCGTCCCTGCTCAGCTCCTGACCCGCAAGCCGGCGAGCGCGACGAGATAGGCGACGCCTGCGAGCGCACCGAGGGCGACGTACGGTGAGCCGTCGCGCCCGTGCCCCATTCCCACAGGCACATGACGATGATCGCGCCAGGCGACGCCGAGGGCCGTCGAGAAGAGCGGCAGGCGCCAGCGGGACTCATGGATGCTCGTCATCGAAGATCCCCTCCACGGGTTTTTCGAAGAACCGGGCGAGCTGCAGGGCGAGTGGCAGCGAGGGCGTGTAGCGCTCGGTCTCGATCGCATTGATCGTCTGCCGGGACACGCCGAGGGCCTTGCCCAGCTCGGCCTGCGAGAGGTCGCGCTCGCCGCGCAGCGCCCGCACCCCGTTCCTCATCCGAGTATCTCCACAGCGATGTAAAGCTAGCTTGACACCGAACGGTGTCAAGTCTGCTTTACATCGCTCTCGGGCTTGCGGGCGCGCGACGGCTGCACGCGCGGCGGCTCGCCGGGCATCTTGGGGAAGTTCGGCGGGTACGGCGCCTCGCCGACGCCCTCGCTCTCCTCCCGCTCGACCCACTCGAGCAGGACGCGCAGGTCGCACACGGCGTCGTCGAGTCCCGCGTGGATGTCGCCGATCTCGGCGAACCGGGGCGGCATCGTCGTCATCGTGAAGTCCTCGGTCTCGACGTCCGGCAGCTCGTCCCACGTGACCGGCGCCGAGACGGTCGCGTCCTTCCGCGCGCGCACCGAGTAGGCCGAGGCCATCGTGCGGTCGCGCGCGTTCTGGTTGTAGTCGATGAAGACCCGGCGCCCGCGCTCCTCCTTCCACCAGGCCGTCGTCACCTTCTTCGGGAGCCGCCGCTCGATCTCCCGGGCGAAGGCGAGCGCGGCGCGCCGGACGACGCGGAAGTCCCACAGCGGCTCGATGCGGCAGAAGATGTGGATGCCGCGGTTTCCGGAGGTCTTCGGCCAGCCGACGTAGCCGATCTCGTCGAGCGCCTCACGGACGATGGCCGCGACCCGCTTCGCGTCCTTGAACGTCGTTCCCGGCTGCGGGTCGATGTCGATGCGGAGCTCGTCCGGGTGCTCGGTGTCCTTCCGGCGGGACGGCCATGGGTGGAAGTCGACCACCGCGAGATTCGCCGCCCACACGACCTGCGCGAGCTCGGTGACGCAGAGCTCGTCCGCATGGCGGCCCGACGGGAACGTGACGCGCGCGGTCTCGACCCACTCCGGACGCTTCTCCGGAACGCGCTTCTGGTAGATCGCCTCCCCGGTGACGCCGTCCGGGAACCGGCGAAGCTGGGTCGGCCGCTCGTAGAGCGTGCGCACGATGCCGTCGCCGACGGAGATGTAGTACTCGGCCAGGTCGAGCTTCGTCTTCCGGGCGGTCGGAAACAGCACCTTGTCCGGGTTCGTCAGCTTGACGACGCGCTCGCCCACCTCCAGCTCGACGAAGGGAGATGCCATTTCTGGACCGTACCGGCGTGGTGGTACGCTCGCCGCGGCTCGTTCACCGTCCTTCCGGCTCGAGGAGTGGATCTGCGATGCGCGTCGTTCTCTTTGGAGTTGCCCTCACCGCCCTTGCTCTCGCGCTTGCCGCGACCGCAACCGGCAACACGTCCGCCGAGGCCCAGACCCCGGGTTGCGCGAAGGCGAGCCTGAACCTGAAGAACGAAGGCCGGCTGACGATCGGCACCGACAACCCGGCCTTCCCGCCCTGGTGGGGCGGCGGCGAGACGCGGGAGCCGTGGAAGATCTCGAACCCGTACAGCGGCCAGGGCTACGAGTCGGCGGTCGCCTACGCGGTCGCGAGGCAGCTCGGTTTCGCGAAGGGCCAGGTGGACTGGGTCTACACCCCGTTCGCCCAGTCGTACCGGCCGGGCGACAAGAGCTTCGACGTCTACATGGCCCAGGTCTCCTACACGCCCGAGCGCGATCGCGTGGTCGACTTCTCGAACGCCTACTACTACGTCAACCAGGCGCTCGTCGGCCGTGAGGGGACGCAGATCGCGAGCGCCAAGTCGATCGCCGCGCTGCAGCCGTACCAGCTGGGCGCACAGCTCGGCACGACGAGTTACCAGTACATCGTCCGGAACATCCGCCCCGACTCTCGACCGCTCGCCTACCGCTCGAACGACCTCGCGGTCCAGGCGCTGAAGAACGGCCAGATCGACGGCATCGTGGTCGACCTGCCGACGGCGTTCTTCGTCACCGCCGTACAGGTCGAGGACGGCGTCATCGTCGGGCAGTTCCCGAACCGTGGTTCGCGCGAGCGCTTCGGGATGGTGCTCGAACAGGGCAACACGCTCCGGCGCTGTGTCAACCGCGCCCTGAATCGGGCCTGGTCGAACGGGACGATCAAGCGTCTCCAGAACCGCTGGCTCGCACGCGCGGGCGCCCCACTCCTCAGGTAGCACCAAGCGCTGGAAGGCGACCGCCGCTCCCGGATCCTGAACATCGGCACCTCGCGCCCTGGACCGGGTCGCGGGGTCCTGATCGCGCTTGCCAGCACGTTCGTCTTCCTCGCGGTCGTCGTTCTCCTCGTCACGCGGTCGTCGGGCTGGGATCGCTTCAAGGCGTACTTCTTCGACTGGGGCATCTACCGCGAGTCGCTGCCGGGGATCGCCGAAGCGTTCCTCATCAACGTGAAGATCTTCCTGATCGCCGAGGCGATCATCCTCGTCACGGCGCTCGGCCTCGCGATCCTGCGCGGCCTCCCGGGGCCGGTCTTCTTTCCGATCCGCGCGCTCGCGGTCGTCTATGCCGACCTCTTCCGCGGCATCCCGACGATCCTCGTGATCCTCATGCTGGGCGTGGGCATGCCCTCGCTGCAACTCGAGGGCGTCCCGGACTCGCAGGTGTTCTGGGCGATCGTGTCGCTCGTCCTCGTCTACACGGCGTACGTGTCCGAGGTCTACCGCGCAGGGATCGAGTCGGTCCACCCCAGCCAGGACGCAGCGGCTCGCTCGCTCGGGCTCACGCGCTTCCAGTCGCTTCGCTTCGTGGTGATCCCGCAGGCCGTGCGCCGCGTCATCCCGCCGCTCCTGAACGACTTCATCGGGCTGCAGAAGGACACCGCGCTCGTGAGCGTCCTCGGCGTCGTCGAGGCGCTGAACCAGGCGTCCATCGACGAGGCGGCGACGTTCAACGGCACCCCGTACCTCGTTGCCGCGACGCTGTTCGTCCTCATCACGATCCCGCTCGCGCGCTTCACCGACTGGCTCGTCGCGCGCGACCGGCGCAAGCGCCAGGCCACCGGGGTGGCCGCATGACGCAGCCGGCGCTCGAGATCGACGGGCTGCGGAAGTCGTTCGGGAAGCTCGAGGTCCTGCGCGGGATCGACCTCGCGCTCGCCGACCACGAGGTGGTCTGCCTGATCGGCGCGTCCGGCTCCGGCAAGTCCACCCTCCTCCGCTGCGTCAACCTGCTCGAGCCGATCGACGCGGGTCGGATCCTCGTGCGCGGCGAGGACGTCACGGCGCGGGGAATCGACGAGAACCGCATCCGGCGCGGGATCGGGATCGTCTTCCAGTCCTACAACCTCTTCCCGCACATGACCGTGCTGCGCAACATCACGCTCGGCCCGCGCAAGGCGCTCGGCTTGTCCGGCGCGGAGGCCGACGCCATGGCCGGCGACCTGCTGGCGAGGTTCGGGCTCTCCGACAAGCGCGACGAGTACCCGGACCGGCTCTCGGGCGGGCAGCAGCAGCGGGTCGCGATCGTACGGGCCCTCGCGATGCGTCCTCGGCTCATGCTGCTCGACGAGGTGACGAGCGCGCTCGACCCCGAGCTCGTCGCCGAGGTGCTCGACGTCATCCGCGAGCTCGCGAAAGGCGCGATGACCATGCTCATCGCGACGCACGAGATGAGCTTCGCCCGCGACGTCGCGCATCGCGTGTGCTTCCTCGACGAGGGCGTGATCCTCGAACAGGGGACGCCGGAGGAGATATTCGGCGCGCCACGGGAGCCGCGAACGCAGCAGTTCCTGCAGCGCATCGTGCAGGCCGGCCGTCTCTGAGCCCGATCCGGGCGTATCGTTAGGCCGTGATCGAGGAGCCACAGGTCGACATCACGCTCGAGCCGCTCGACGAGTTCGTCGTCGTACAGCCCGTGGCCGACGAGACCGAGACTCGGTCGGGGCTCGTGCTTCCTGCGTCCGCGGCCGCCGCTGCCACGTGCCGCACCGGCATCGTGGCCGCGGTCGGGAGCGAGGTCGAGGGCATCGAGGCGGGCGACAAGGTGCTCTACCCGCGCGACGCGGGCTACGAGGTGCGCCTCAGCGGCATCGAGGTGAAGGTCCTGAGGCGCGAGGACATCATCGCCCGCATCCACGACTAGCGGCCTGTAGGTTCCGCGGGTCATGCTCGCAACGGCGCTCGCGTACGAGTTCGGACAGGGCCTCGCGTTCGCGGCGCTCGCGTTCTGGATCTTCATCTGGCTGCTGGTCGCCGTGAGAGTCATCCGCCGCAACGACATCGGCATCGGCGGCAAGGTGCTCTGGATCGTCGTGATCCTCGTCGTGCCGCTCTTCGGCCTCTTCGTCTACTTCCTCTGGGACGCGATGAGGACGAAGCCCGCGTAAGAGCGCGGGCCGCCGGCGACGGAGAAGGAGGGATTCGAACCCTCGAGGCAGGGATTTTCCCCACCTAACGCCTTAGCAGGGCGCCGCCTTCAGCCACTCGGCCACTTCTCCCGGAGGCGAGCAGGATATCGGACGCATCGTCCGGCTCCCTGAGCCTCGCCGTTCGCCCGCCGCCCGCTCCTTGTACCCTGACGCCCTCGGAGGGGTGCCGGAGCGGTCGAACGGGGCGGTCTCGAAAACCGTTAGACGTGCAAGCGTCTCGAGGGTTCAAATCCCTCCCCCTCCGTTCCGCTGCATCGCGCTTAAGAATCTCTGTTTCCCGGGTGGCGTCGCGAGGAAAGTCCCGGTCTATTGTCCTTCGGGACCCTTGCCACCCAGGGGAGAGGAGGCTCCATGAGCCGTCAGATGATCGGTTATGCCGCTGCGCTCGTCGCCGTGCTCGTCCTGACCGCGACGGCCGCCGCGAATCCGGGGCTCCAGAGGTCGGAGAAGCTCCGGGAGGCGGTCACGCTCGAGGGCGTGCGCGCGCACCAGGCGGCGTTGCAGTTGATCGCGGACGCGAACGGCGGAACGCGGGCATCGGGAACCGCCGGCTACGACGCGTCGGTCGCGTACATCGTGGCCAGGATGCAGGCCGCCGGCTACACCGTCTCGACGCAGACGTTCGACTTCGGGTACTTCGAGGAGCTGGTCGAGCCCGAGCTCGACCAGGTGTCGCCCGATCCGACCACCTACACGGTCGGTGAAGACTTCCTGACGATGGAGTTCTCGCCGACCGGCGAGACGACCGCGAACGTGCAGGCAGTCGACACGACCATCACTCCGACCGACACCAGCACGAGCGGCTGCGAGCCGGAGGACTTCGCCGGCTTCGTGGCCGGGCGGATCGCCCTCGTCCAGCGCGGCACGTGCTTCTACCAGGACAAGGCTGAGAACGCCGAGGCCGCCGGAGCGACGGGCGTCATCGTCTTCAACCGCGGCACGCCCGGGTTCACGGACGCGATCGACGGCACCCTGAACGAGCCGGGCGTCGGGATCCCGGTCGTCGGCGCGTCGTTCGAGACCGGCGTCGACCTGTATACGACGGACTCCAGCGTCGTGGCACACATGTCCACATCGACCATCTCCGAGATCCGGCAGACGCAGAACGTGTTCGCGGAGACGAAGAAGGGCCGCGACGACTTCGTGGTCATGGCCGGCGGTCATCTCGACTCCGTCGTCGAGGGCCCGGGCATCAACGACAACGGCAGCGGCAGCGCGGTGCTTCTCGAGATCGCGGAGCAGCTCGCCGGCAAGAAGACGAAGAACAAGATCCGCTTCGCGTGGTGGGGCGCCGAGGAGCCTGGGCTGCTCGGGTCGATCCACTACGTGGAGAACCTCTCCGACGAGGCGCTCGAGGACATCGCGCTCTACCTCAACTTCGACATGGTCGGCTCGCCGAACTTCGTGCGCTTCGTGTATGACGGTGACGGGAGTTCCGGCCAGTCGGATCCGGGGCCGGCCGGCTCCGACGAGATCGAGAAGGTCTTCCTCGAGTACTTCGCCGCGCTCGGCCTCCCGACCGAGCCGACCGCGTTCGACGGCCGCTCGGACTACGGCCCGTTCATCGACGTGGGCGTTCCGGCAGGCGGCCTGTTCACGGGCGCGGAGGACATCAAGACCCCGGAGCAGGCGGCGATCTTCGGCGGGACCGCCGGTGTCCCGCACGACCCCTGCTACCACCAGGCGTGCGACACGTTCGCCAACAACAGCGATACGGCCCTCGATCAGATGGCCGATGCGACGGCCCATGCCGTCGACTGGTGGGCGAGCAGCAAGTACGTCACCAAGCCGCCCAAGAAGAACAAGGACGCGCTCGACCCGACTGCGACGCGTGAGGCATTCGCCCACGCGACCGGCGTCGGCGTCCGCTAGCCGAACGTCGATCGAGAGGGGACGGTGACCGCCGTCCCCTCTCCCTCGCCTAGGGCGCGGGCATGGTCGCGGCGAGCTGCCTGCCGGCGATCTGCCCGCGCAGCGTCGCCTGCGCGCGCTGCTCGCTGAGCGACCAGCGGATCTGGAGGTCACCGGCCGCGCCGGCGCCGATGACGTCGACCCGCGCCGTGAAGTTCCGCTCCGCGACGTTCCAGCGCGCCGTCCCGGTGACTTTCGCGCCGGGCACGAACTCGACGCCGTCGAGCGAGAACACGACCGGGTCGTCGTCCTCGTACGACCAGGTGCCGCCGTGCAGGCCGACACTCGTCCCGTCGAAGTTCACCCACCAGCGCGAGAAGACGTCGGCAACAGTCGCCGCGGCTGCTGCAGCGAGCTGCCGGTCGCTGCGGCGCGAGTCGTCGCCCTGTGCGGGATCGGCTGGCGCCACATCCTGGAGCCTGGTCGCGAAGAGCGGGACGAGATGGGGCTCCGGGACGCGGTTCGCGCAGCTCGTGTCCCCTGCAGCGAGCGTGCGCAGGAAGCGCAGGTAGATCCCCGACGCACAGTCGTCCCGGTCGTAGAGCGCGGTCACATGGACGGAGCTCTGGACCTCGACGAACGTGCTCTCCGGGAAGCGGCGCGCAACCTCTGCCGCCTGCGCCGACGTCGTGATCGTGTCGAGGTCGCCGTTGAGAACGAGTGTCGGGACCTCCGGATAGTCGGCGCCGGGCGGATCCGGCGGATCGCCCGGAGCCGGCGAGGGCCAGCGCAGGCACGAGAGCCAACCTTCGTAGTCGGTGCCCGTCCACGCCTCGCCGGTGAACGGCGTGAATGCGCCGTCGGGATAGTCGGCGAGCCGCTCCGCGACCTCGGCGGGCCGGTCCTTGATCGCCGTGTCCGGATCCCAGACCTGCGGATAGTCGTGGCAGGTGACGGCGAGGTAGAGCGACTCCGAGAACGCGGGCGGGTCCTCGCCGCCAACGTCGATCACAACCGTCTCGGCGGCAAGGCGCAGGATCGGCGCGGTGTCACCCCGCTCCGCGGCGAGCACCGCCGCCGGGAGCTCGCGCCAGAGAGCCGGGTAGTAGTAGCCCGACGAGAAGACCTGGACGAGCGCGTCCTCGTTCAGCCTGACACGGGTGCGCGTCCCGTCTCCGTCCGGGCCGAAGCCGGTGAACGGCCGGTCGCGAACGGCGTCGACGTAGCGCGTGACGAGCGCCACGGGATCGGAACGCGCTTCCGGCGGGCAGCCCGGGCTCCGGGTACAGGTCAGCCCGAGGCCGCGCCTTCCGGCCTCGACGAGGTCGGCGGCCGCAGGATCCGTGCCGGGAAGCGGATACGCGCCGTCGAGCGTGATCGAGCGCAGCCGCTCCGGGAACCGGAGCGCGTACGCCTGCGCCGCATAGGTGCCGTAGGAGTCGCCGTAGAGGTCGACCATTCCGGCGCCGAGCGCACGCAGGACCTCCTCGAGATCCTGCACCGCCTGCGACGTCGAGTAGAGGTCGCGCTCAGGGCCGATCTGCTGGGCGCAGCGCCCGCCGCGCTCGGCGTAGTTCGCGGTCGAGTTCTCGAAGGCCTTGCACCCGAGAGCGTCACTCTCGCCCGTGCCGCGGAGGTCGACGAGCAGGAGGTCGCGACGCTCGGATACAGGGCGCCACAGCTCGGCTCGCCCGTCGCGGTCTGCCGCGGTCGGATAGCCGGGGCCGCCCTCGATGGAGAGTACCGTCGAGAGCGCCGGGCGGTCTCGCTCCTTCCGCGGGTAGTGCTCGAAGTAGATCCTGATCTTCGCGCCGGCAGGCTTCCGCCGGTCGAGCGGCAGCCTCACGTGCCCGCACTGGACGCGCTTCTCGATCGCCGTCGCCTCCTCGGGGCACGCGATCGGGTTCACCTTCGCGGGCGGGCCGAGCTGCGGAGCGGCAGCCGGAGCATCTCGCGTCGCCGAGATGCCGGCGGCGACCGCAAGGGTCAGCCCCGATGCAGCAGCGAGGAGGAGCCGCGGCACCGCGCGATTCTACGCAGGGGATCGCCCCGGCTGGCAAGTGCCGCACCAGTACGCGGTGCGGTTCATGTCGCCGAGGCCCCGTGAGCTGACGGGCGTTCCGCAGCGCGGACACGGCCGCCCCGCTCTGCGATAGACGACACGAGCGGAGCGCGCTCCGCCCACGGCCGCGCGCATGTGCTCGCGCGCCCACGCAAGCACGGCCCCGAGCTCGTCGTCGGAAACCTCGTCCAGCTGCCGCCAGGGCGAGACGCCTGCCTGCCAGAGCGCCTCCGCGAGCCACATGTTCCCGATGCCGGCCACGAGCCGCTGGTCCACCAGTGCCTCGCCGACGAGCCGCGACGGCTCCGAGCTCCGCAGGCGCGCCACCACCGTTGCGACGTCGGTCTTGTCCGCGAGGAGGTCCGGCCCGAGTCGCCGGAGCGGGCGCTGCTCGAGCGTCAGCACCGGCCCGTTCCACTGCGTCGCCTCCCAGACACCGCTGCGAAGGACGAGCCACGGCAGCCCGCGCCGCTCGCGGCCCGCCGGATCGAGCCGCCAGCGGCCGTTCATGCGGAGATGGCTACGGAGGACGACGCCTCCTTCGAAGCGAAGCAGCAGGTGCTTGCCGATGGCCTCGACTCCCTCGAGCACGCGACCGTCGACGGCCTGGGCTACTCCGGTCGCCTGCCCGCGGGGGTTCGGGCTCGTCGCCTCGATCCGCTCGCCGACGAGCGGCTGCAGACGTGCGGCCGCACGCTGGAGAGCGTCTCCCTCCGGCATCGGTCAGGCGGCGAGGGCGTCCTGCAGCTTGAGGAGCGCGCTGAAGATCGACTCGGAGAAGGTCGGGTACGGCTGGATCGTGTCGAGCAGGACCTGGAGCGGCACCTCGGCGCGCACGGCCAGCGTGAGCTGGCCGAGCCACTCGCCCGCCTCCGGCCCGACGGCGATGGCGCCGACGAGCACGCCGCTCGCGCGCTCGGCGGCGAGCTTGAGGAGCCCCTCGCGCTTGGGTCGCTCGTACGTCGTGAGCCTGCCGCCCTCGATGCGGAAGCTCGCCGTGACCACGTCGTCACCCGTCGTCCGGCCGACGCTGCCGACCTGCGGGTCCGTGAAGACGGCCGCCGGGATCGCGCGGTAGTCGGCGCGCACGTCGAGCCCCGCGATGTCGGCCGCGGCAACCCGCGCCTGGTACTTGCCGACGTGCGTCAGGAGCGCGACTCCCGCCACGTCCCCGATGGCCCACACGCCGTCCGCGGCCCGGAGCCGCTCGTCGACCTTCACGCCCTTCTCCGTGAGCTCGAGACCGAGCTGGTCGAGCCCGAAGCCTTCCACGTTCGGCGTCCGCCCGGTCGCGACGAGGATGCGCGTTGCTTCACGCGTCTCGCCGTTGTCGAGGTGGAGCAGCGCGCCCGCACCGGCTCGCTCCACGCGCTCGACACTCGTTCCGAAGAGGAGCTCGATCCCCTCGGCCTCGAGGCGCTCGCCCAACAGCTCTCCGGCCTCGGCGTCCAGGGCCCCGAGGAGATGCCCGTTGCGATCGACGATGGCGACGCTCGCTCCGCAGCGCCGGAAAAACTGCGCGAGCTCGACCCCGACCGGGCCGCCGCCGAGCACCACGAGTGACTCGGGCACTTCGCCCTCCCAGATCGCCTCGCGGTTCGTCCAGTAGCCCACGTCCTCGAGACCCTCGATCGACGGGATCGCCGGCGACGACCCGGTCGCGACGACGAGCGCGTCGTACTCGAGCCGCTGCTCTCCGACCTCGACGACGCCGGGCTCGGCAACCCGTGCGTCCCCGCGGACGAGTGTCGCGCGCTGCTCTCGGAGCCAGCCCTCGTGCCAGGAGTCGTCGCGGCCGTCCGTCACCTGCTCGCGCCACCAGAAGACGCGCTCGACGTCGAGTTCTCCCGTGACGGCTTCGGCCGCGCCGGGCGCGAGGCGCGCAGCCGCGAGCGCTTCGGTCGGACGGAGCAGCGTCTTGGTGGGAATGCACGCGTAGTACGAGCACTCACCGCCCGCGAGCCCCCGCTCCACGACGGTGATCTCCACGTCGGAGTCGAGTCGCCGCAACGCGCCCACGAAGTGCTCGCCGCTCGACCCCGCCCCGAGGACGACGACCCGCTTCCGCTCCATCTCTCTCCTCCCTTCGCACTCAACGAAAGAGACCCCTCGCGGGGTCTCTCGAGCGGAGAGGGCGGGATTTGAACCCGCGACGCACCTTTCAGCACGTACGCGATTTCCAGTCGCGCTCCTTAGGCCGCTCGGACACCTCTCCAGGCGGCTACAGCCTAGCGGGGCGTCTCGCGGAGCTAGCCGGCGGCGGACGAGACGTACGCGGCCACGTCCGCGATCTGCGCCTCGCTGAGCGTGTCCGCGAAGGAGGGCATCGCACCCTGTCCGTTCGTGACACGCTCGACGACGAGGTCGTACGGCGGCGACGCGTCGTCGAGGTTCGGGCCGATCTGGCCTGACGTCCCGGCGTCGGCCAGCGTGTGGCAGCTCCCGCAGTTCGCCAGGAAGACCTCCTTGCCGGCCACCGGGTCTCCCTGACCTCCGGGCTCGGTCTCCCCGGTCGTCTCGGTCTCGCCGGTCGTCGTCTCCTCCGGGCTCGTCTCGGTCGGCGGGGGCGGCTCGGCGGGCGGAGGCTCACCCGGCGGCGGGGCCGGCTCCGGGCCGGGCTCGACGGGGAGCGTCACCTCGGGCTCGCCCTCGGCCGCCTCACCTTCCTCGCCGAGCTCGGCGAGCGCGAACACGGCACCCATCTGGGCGGCGAAGAGCACGACGCACACGCCGATGAACGCCCAGAGTCGCTTGCCCGGGAACTCCGGTCGCGAGCGCGGGATGACGAGCGCGACGACGAGCGCGAACGCGATGAACACGAGGGCCACGATCAGCAGCCCGAGCTCGTACCCGGTCAGCGCCAGCGGCACGCGGAGGACGCTACCACGGGTTTCCGGCTCGGTCAGCGGCTACTGCTCGAGCGGCGCCATGGTCAGCCCGAAGGCTTCGAGCTGGCCCCAGTAGAGCTCCGCGATCTCCCTGTGCCCCGACCAGACGATCGCCTGTCCCGTCGAGTGGATGCGGTTCGCGAACGCCATGCCGCGGTCGTAGCTGACACCCGGGAGGACACTCGAGAGCGCGAATGCGACCCCCTGAAACGTGTTGTGGTCGTCGTTTCTGACGATGACGCGCCACGGCTTTCCGTGCCCCGTTCCCGTGCCGCGCCGCGTCCGCTCCTTCGGGGGCGTGAGCGTCGAGGGCATGGCCGTGACGCTACCAAGGCCCTGCGGAAGCTCCGCTAACCTAGGCCGTCCCGGGCGCATAGCTCAGCGGGAGAGCGCTCGCTTCACACGCGAGAGGTCCCTGGTTCGATCCCAGGTGCGCCCATCCGGCCCCCGCACGGCTGAGCGGATTTGGCTCAACGGTGCGGGTCGTACGTGTCGGCAATGCCCGGAAATGCTCACCCGGTGGCGCTACCGGTGGCGCTACCGAATCTCGCCGAGCCTGGCAACGTCCAACCGTAGCTCCCCGAGTTCCTCGAGAATCCGCGCGAGCAGTTCGTGAAGGCTCTCGTCGCCGCCGCGCAGAAGTCATTGCCGAGTGATCCCCAGGTGGCGCTCTCGGCCAGGAACCTGAGTGGACCATGAACCACCGGTGCGGATCCTGCTTACAAGCTGCAGAGTGCGTATGCCGTGACGGTCATCGTCTGACCGGCCCCGAGGACGGCGATCCCTACTACCCCTACGGCGGTCCACGTCGTCGTGCTCGAGGGGTAGTCCGCCTGCACGGACACGCGCTCCTTCTGTGTGGCGGTCGTCGTCACGAGCGCGCCGCCTCCGAGCAGCACCTTGCCCGCCGCGCAGGTAGCCGTGGCGGTCACGACCGTGTTCCGAGCCGCGTTGGCGGCGGACGTCACCGGCGTTCCTGTCACGCGCGTCGAGCCTGCTGGTCCAGGGGGTCCTGCAGCACCGGTCGCGCCTGCCGGGCCAGCCGGGCCGACAGGACCCACTGGCCCTACTGGCCCTACAGGCCCTACGGGTCCGACGGTTCCGGCTGGTCCAGCGGGACCGACAGGGCCAATGGGGCCCGGAGGTCCAACCGGCCCTGTCGCCCCCACGGGGCCGGGATCGCCCTGAGGTCCCGTTGCGCCCGGGTCGCCCTGGGGACCCTGAGCTCCCGCCGGACCTTGCGGTCCCGGAGAGCCAGCGGGGCCTTGCGAGCCGGTTGAGCCCTGCGACCCTGCAGCGCCTTGCGCTCCTTGCTCACCCTGCCGACCGGTCTCCCCCGCGGCACCCTGCGGCCCTGCTGGACCGCGCTTCGCCCAGCTGATCCGGAGTTCCCGTGCACGGCAGCGGCGGAAGGTCGGTACGACGCGAAGAGCCCCGCTCGCCTTGGCGTAGCAGCCCGCGTAGACACCGTTCCGACTCGGGATCCCCGGTCGCTGCTCGAGCGAGCCGCTAGCGGAGGAAACCAAAACCAGGCCAAGCGCTGCCAGCCCGACGATCGCCGCATACCGTCGCATCGATCGAGTATCGGTGTCTTTACATTTGCGTGCGTCCATGACGGGCGACTAGAGCATTGCCCGAACTCCAGTACGAGGAACCTTTCACTCGCTCAAGGACGCGATGCTCTGAGCCGTCGAACGTCGGAGCGGGCAAGCCAGCCCTGGGTGTAGTTGCCGGGAGACGCGGGCTGAATCGACTGGCCTATGAGGCGTTTCCCGGCTCCGTAACGATGGCGCGTCTCGAGCCCGCTGCCTAGACGCTCTTTGGGACACGTCAGTTCGGGCGAGCGCGGCGTTTGCCGTTCGACCCCTCAGGGGCACTAAGTCCTCGTCGCGTGGCGGCGACAAAAAGGGGGAATCTGTGGCTCGCTCAGGGGCAGGGCGAGCCACATATCCGGCGATCTCGCGTCGAGCAGACGAGAGCGCGGATAGTCCGTGAAGGCTCGTGCGGAGCCGGATGCCCGCCTCCTGAGCCGTCGAACGTCGGAGGCGGGTAACCGGCTTCCGACCGTCGAGATGTGGGAGAACCCCGACGCCGAGTAGAGGAGGCTCCCAGATCTCCGGGCACCCTGCGCTCCGCCGCAGCGCCACTTATCGTTAAGGCGCGGCCACACCCGGGTACGCGGAAAGCAGTGGATACCGGCTACCGCATCGTGTCGGGTGGAGCAGTGAAAGGCCCCAACGGGGAGAGGACGCGGTGGTGGATTCGCTCGAACGGCGTGTATGAGCTGATTTGGGGTGCGGACGGCTATACGGGCTGGACGCTCTCAGGCAACGTCTTCCATGACGCGGACGGCGGGGAGTCGAGCTACTACGTCATAGAGCGCGAGAGCATCCGCGACATCCACGGGCCTGAGGAGAAGTTGCCCTGGGCATAGCGCTTCCGCCAGACCGCGTGAGGGTGCCCACTGGGCGTTGGGCGTCCTATGGGGGCACCCTCTTCCCCCGCGGGCGTGCTCGCTTGCCGGTGGTCACGGGACGCAAGCACTTCGGTTGTTACACAACAGCACGTTCCCGCTTGGAGCCGGCCATAAGCGAGTTCGGCACGCTCCGTGGCGCGCAGCTCGCGATCAAGAAGTGGTAGGCGCGGAACCCCGACGGCGCTTCGAGCCCGGATGAGTGTAGAACACATGTTCGATGACTTCGCAGGGCTCAGCTCAAGCGCGATTTCAGCGAGCTTGCGACCGCGGCAACGTTCCTCCAGGGCGGAGGTGGCAGCTCGCGAGCTTGGGCATGTCAACCTGATGAACGCGCTCGCGTTAGTCGTGGTCTACGCGAGGGCCAACAGCCCGACGTTCGAAGCTGCGGCGGTCAGGTGGCTCGCGCGACTGGCGCTCGAGGGGCGGGACATCAGGCTGGCTGACCTCCAGCTCGCGGCGGCGGCGCTCGTGTCTTTGCGCGGGCACCGAACCGATGCGGCGGAGAACACGTTGCTGCGGCTGCTCTAGACGGCGGCCACATGGGAGCGGTGGTCTCCGGATCTAAGCGGAACGTTGACCGCCGGTGATGACGGGTGCGATTCTTGTGTCACCGCGACGCAAGGAATTTCCGTGCTCGATTCAATGAAGGCGTCGCTGCGGCACACCTCACCCAGCAGGAGTCAGTGCGGTCCTGCGTGCCGTGAGTCCGACGAGCGGCAATGAACGGAGGTCTTGGCGCTCGCGTGGCGGAGGCAATCCGTCGTCTGCGACGGCCTAGTCGAACAGAGCCCGCTCGCGAGAAGGCGCGACTCGCGATCCTCATCGGCGCCTTGACGGTCGTGAGCCTCACGATCGGGATCGTCCTCGGCATCCGCCAACTTCTCCCTGATCCCGAGCCGCCCAGCTCGAGCGTGTTGATCCTTATGGACACGTCCCGCACGATGAGGCAGCCCTTCGGGCAAGGCAAGTCCAAGCTTGACGCGGTCCGTACGGAGATCCTCTCCTTCGCGGGGCAACGCCCTGACGCGGCGTTCGCTCTTCGCTTCACCGGCGGTGAGTGCAGCGAGAGCTACACCGAGCCGGCAGTCGCCTTCGAGTTGGATAACACCTCCGAGATCAAGGCGGCGCTCCAGGACGCGAGGCCGCTAGGAAAGTCGGACTTTGCGAGCGGACTGAACGGCGCAGTGAATGACTTCGCTCGCTATGAGACGGGAGGATCCGCGCGGGTTCAGTCGATCTACTTGTTTCTCGGCTCAGGCGATGACGACTGTACGTCAGACGTCTATCACGCTATCTCAACGGCCCTCGATGACTTCGAGAGGGATACCAGCATCAACCCTGGGATCCGGTTCAACTTCTTCGGTCTGGGAGCTTCGCGAGCCGAAGCGAGGCGTCTGAGAAATCTCGTCGCGAGGCTGGAGCGCGCGAAGTACGAGGCGCATGTGACCACGCCGGAGAACCCACGTCAGTTGAGCAAGGCCGTTCAGGAGACATCTCTGCGAGAAAAGCCCTCGTCTTGAAATCGCCTCGAAGCCTTAGCGGAGTTGTGACCGAACTCCCGCTCCCAGCACTCCGGGCAGAGGACGTGGAGCTCGCTCGAAACGTCAGCCTGATGAACGCGCTCGCGCTCGTGGTCGTCTACGCTCGCGCCAACGCCCGAAGTTCGAGCCGGCGGCGGTCAGGTGGCTCGCTCGGCCCGCGCTCGAGGCGAGAGACCGGCTCGCCGATCCGCACTCACGGCTGCTGCGATCGTGTCGCTGGCGCGGGCACAGAACCGACGCCGCCGAGAAGACGCTGCTGCGGTTGTCTTGGTGCCGGCTCTCGTGGGCTTCCCGACGGTTTCACTCACCGTTGAGGCATGAGCAAGCGATTCGTTATCACGCCGGTACTACTACTCATCGCACTCGTGTCGGGCGGCTTCTCGACGGCTGGTACGCCTCCGCTCGTGTCGCTCTTGATCAAACCGGACGTGCTACCCGCAGGAGTCAAGGTGAAGAGCTGGCGGTTCAAGACAGTCGAGCGCGGTGACGCGCAGTACGCGGTCACCTCCGGTCGCGTCGAGGGCGCTGAGGTGCAGTACGACAACGTCCGCGCGTACCGGAGCAACACTCTCCAGGCGTTCGAGTCCATCCAGATCCGGCTCGTTCGCTACAAGACGCTTAGGCACGCACACGCCGCGTTTGTCGCGGCCAAGAGAAGCTACCCGCTGTCGCCTTGGGGACGTCTCGGCGAGGAGTCCGCTCGGCGGATCGAGCCGCCTCCAGTCGATGCGAACGGCCGGCTCGTCACGACCGTGTGGCGTTCCGGGCCCGTGTTGGCGATTTCCTACTTCACAGGAGCAGACGGAGCGCTTCGGGAGCGGATTCTGCGCGCGCAGCAGCGGAACCTTCGCTGACGATCTACCAGCAGTGTCCGTCCTGCGGCGACGGCAGCCTGCCCTTGCTCGACCGACTCCCGCTCCCAGCACTCCGGGCAGAAGACGTGGAGCTCGCCTAGGCCGTCCGAGCCAGCCCGCCAGTTGTCCTCGGCGTTCTCGCCGTCGCGTGATTCGCGGCCACACTCGGCGCACCGAAGCATGTTCGAAGGATCGCTCGTCTCGAACTCGCTGCCTAGTCGCTTTTTCGGACATGCCTCTCAGACAGCAGTTTGTGCCCAAACTCACATGGGGCAGTCGGAAAGTGCGACACTCCTATTGGGGGAACTGCGGTGCCACAAGAGCGCCGGATGCCGCAAGGGGATGCGGGTTCCGGCGCAATCATGAAGGCTGCCGCTCATGAGCCGGCTGCCCGCCTACTCTGAGCCGCAGTCGGAAGGCGGACATACCGGCTCTGGCGTCGGGCTTGGGGGGAGGCACCCGACACCGAGCGGCACGCTCTCAGATGTCATGTCACTTCGCATCCCTCAAAGGTGCGAACCAAGGCGCGGCACGAAACTCAGCTGCGTCACGTCCTGCTTCAGTGCACCCCGCTTGAGAACGAAGGGGACGTGGCCCGCCGCTCACGGCATGGCGGGCCACGTGACCGCGACCGAGGCGCCAGGGGGAGGGTGCGCCCCGTGCGAAGCGCGCACCTTCTGACACGTGCCAGACGTACGCATGACCACAAGCGCCATGTGCCGGACGTCGCGCACTCGACGGGAAGCCGGGACGAACGGTTGGCCCCGGTACGCCCCAGCCCCCCAACGCACGATGACTCATCTCGAGAGCGTTGCCTAGATGGTCTTCAAACGCGTCCCTTCGTGACCACACGTGCTACACGCGGTGTCACAGTTGACAACAGACGAGAGCTGCGGAACACTGGAACGAATCTACGAGGGGGCTCCCCGTGACCGACGACAGATGCACAGAGATACTCGCCCAGCTCAAAGAGGCCGGCGCGGTGCTCGACGCTCGGCTCGCAACGATCGGCAGCAGCAACGACTACAGCCGCGCGGTCGACGAGCAGTCAGTAGAGCGCAACGCAGAGACGCGACGGGAGGCGTTCACCGTCATCGAGGGCGGCTCCGCGGTCGAGCTGTACTAGTCGCAGCGCGTCGGTTAGCCGCGTGGCGGAGAGGCGTCGGGTGAGCTTGGCCCCTCGTCCGCGTTTTGCGCCCCCGCCTCGCCTGAGTCCTTCTCGTTCGCCGAGCCGGGAGACGGCTTAAACGGACGCTTCGCGGCCTCTTCTTTCAGCTTCTTCTGTTTTCGCGCCGCCATCTGCTCCGGGGTTTCCTTCGACGGCGGCGGTGGGTCGGTCTCCCGACCAAGGAGCTTGTTGAACATCGCACTAATTCGACTCATGCGGGGAGTCTAGGTGGTCGCGAGGGCGATTGGGCAAGCGCAGTTCTCTGTGGGTTCCGGGGGCTCGTCGAGACTCGTCCGCACCCGTCCCACGGCCTGCGAGCGGGCTACTGGACTCCTAGCGCCTCCAGGTGAGCAGCTGGTGTCTCTCGCGCGTACATTGGCTAGGCCTCATCGGTGGATCAGAATTCGAGCGACCGGGAGGCGCGTCGGAGTGTCACCGACAGGCGGCTGAACCTGACTAGGTTCGGGCGGTTGGACTGACGACGATGGCAACGCCAGCCGCTCGTCAGGATCTGACATCGGTCTGACATTCGTCTCGACAGCGTTTACTCATCGACGTTTCCCGCCGACTTCCGACTCCGCCAGTCGGCAGTCGGGTCGTAGACGCCATCCCTCCCCTTCGCGCTTCAACGGCGAGCGGGACCTCGCGGCGGGCAGGCCGGCGGCTCGCCAAGCGCATGCTCTAGCTTTCGGCTGTGGCTTCAGGCAATAGGACGACCGGAACCCGAGGAAGCGACACCGTGGCTGCATTCCGTGCCCTGCTCAGCCAGAGCCCCGCGCACCGGGAAGCGGTCATCTCGGATTTGGACGCCGAGCAGGCGCGAGTGCTCCTGGGAGAGGCAATCGAGATGGTCGAGGAACTCAGGGCTGAATTGGACTCGCTCCGCGAGGCTGAGGAGCAGCGGCCCTAGCGAGACGCTTGCGTCCCCCGGGATGCTCCGAGAGCCGCCCTCAGGCTTACAAGCCCGTTTCCCAGACCGTCGCCACGGTTTCCCGAGCTGTCTACCGGATGGCCGTCGGCTGAACGAGCTACGGCCGGCCGAGGCTCACGATCCTGTGCACCTGCCAGCCCATGTGTTCGAGCGTCTCTGCAAGTCCCGCGTCAGTCTCGTGCGCTTCGCTCCAGACCGTGACGCGCTTGCGCTTTGGGTCGAGCATGGCGTTCGCCTCCCGTACTCCGGGCGGCGGTTCCCGCATGGGATCGGCATAGGCGACGGTGAAGCCGAATGACTGGATCCTGCGGGTAGCCGCGTCGATACGACGTTTCATGTGTCCCCCCGTCTTGTAGCGCGTTAGCCGCAGAGCACCAGCGCGCGCTTCTCCCCGTTCTTCGGCAGACAGTCAGCGAAGGGACCGAAACCTACAGCCCTCGGAGCGCGATCGCTAGCCCTGGGCACGGCGGCCACGAAGCAACCCCGAGAAGACAAAGGGCCGGTCTCCCGGCCCTCAATCCTCTTATCCCCCCGGCGCAGCCACAGTACCAGCGTTAGCTCTCCGCGTCGTCGATGCGCGCCGTAGCGACGTCGAAGACGAAGGCGTGTACTTCAAAGCTCTCGGGGAGAGGAGCGGACTCGCGGATGCGTCGTGCGCTTGCACGAACCCGCTCCTTGCAGCTCGGGAAGCGCTGGCAGTCCAGAAGGGTCGCCTCGACGCCCTGGCGCTCGCGCAGGAGTTCGCGCAGCTCGTGGTGTTGGCGCACAGCGCGAACCTGAGACAAGTCGCTCGGCGCACGCGCAGGCACGTGCAATTGATAGGTGCGGGCTACCCACCCCCACGAACGTTGCTCGAGGCGGGGCCTGTGCTCGGGCGCAGCGATCGCATCAGAGGTCATGCTCGACGCGCAGACGCGGAGCGTCAGCGTCGCTCACTCGTTCGAGTAGCCTCTTGAGTTATCACGACGGGGTGATCCTCGTCGACGGCGGACCTAGGATGTCGAGGGCTGATGCGCGCCAGCGGGCGTCGGAGAGTCGTGATCACCGGACTGGGCGCGGTAACGCCGCTGGGTAATGACGTGCGGTCGAGTTGGGAGCAACTCGTGGCAGGTCGAGGGGCGGCGGGCCCGATCACGGCCTTCGACACCACCGACTTTGCGGTCACGTTCGCCTGCGAAGCGAACGGTTTCGAGCCGACGCAGTGGATCGAGCGCAAGCAGGCGAGGCGTATGGACCGGTTCGCGCAGATGATCGTTGCCGCGGCGCATCAGGCGCGGGCGGACGCCAGGCTGGAGCTCGATCAAGAGGGCGACCGGGCCGGCGTTTCCGTCGGGACCGCGATGGGCGGCCTCAAGTCATTCGAGGATGCCTGCGACATGCTGATCACGCGAGGCCCCGAGCGAGTCAACCCCTTCTCGATCACCGCCATCATCCCGAACATGGGCGCCGCCCGCGTCTCGATCGAGCTCGGCACGAAAGGCCCGCTCTCCTCCCACTGCACCGCCTGCGCCGCCTCGACGATGGCGATCGGCGACGGCCTCGACGCGATCCGCCTCGGTCGCGCCGACGTCATGCTCGCCGGCGGCGGCGAGGCACCGATCACGCGTGTCGGGATCGCCGGTTTCAGCGCGATTCGTGCGCTCTCGCAGCGGAACGAGAACCCAGCGCAGGCGAGCCGGCCGTTCGAGGCCGATCGCGACGGCTTCGTCATGGGCGAGGCGGGCGCCGTTCTCGTGCTCGAGGAGCTCGGGCACGCGACCCGGCGCGGGGCGAGGATATACGCGGAGCTCGTCGGCTACGGCGTCTCCTCCGACGCTCAGCACCTGACCGAGCCCGACCCGACGGGCCAGAGCCAGGCCCGTGCCATGCGCATGGCGTTCGCGGATGCAGGCATCTCGCCAGAGCAGATCGACTACATCAACGCGCACGGCACCTCAACCCCGCTCGGCGACGCGAGCGAGACGAGGGTGATCAAGCGCGCCCTCGGGGAGCACATCGCCCGGAAGGTGCCCATCTCGTCGACCAAGGGTGCGACCGGGCACAGCCTCGGGGCTGCCGGCGCGGTCGAGGCGATCTTCTGCGCGCTCGCAATCCACGAAGGGGTGCTGCCGCCGACGATCAACTACGAGACGCCCGACCCCGAGTGCGACCTCGACTACGTCCCGAACAAGGCGCGCAAAGCTGACGTTGGCGTTGCCGTCTCAAACTCGTCCGGCTTCGGCGGGCACAACGCATCGATCGTGCTGCGCCGCTTCGCCGGCTAGGCATCAGGGCTCCTGAACGTAGAACGGAGTTGCGAAGAGGCAATCGCTGCGGGCGACGAAAAGCAACTCCGGCGCAGATGAGGGAGGTGACGGTGCCGGTCGGGAGATGTCTCCCCTGCACGTGATCATCCGCCGAGGCGGGTCACGCGTCCAGTCCGACACTCTCAGACTCCAGTCGGAAGGGGGGCGCACTGCTCATGGCCGTGCGCCCCTCCCAAAGCTCAGACCGAAGCGACGACACACCAAGAATCCTGCGACACGATTTCGACGGCGGCGCGCCATACGTTCATCTGCATAGATCTGCCTGTGGTCGGTAGTGAATTCCAGACTGGACTCATGCATCTCATCACGACCTTCTCACTCGCATCCGTCGTCAGTTGTCCTGGTCTGCTGCGTTTGATGGTGGGGGATCGGCAAGCCGAGCCCCCACCATCGAGTGCTAGGGCGAAGCGGTTGACTATGCGCCGACTACGACGCGGTCGCTGCTGGCGACGACCTTGCCGCTCGTGATCTTGGCCGGGTTGGGGAGTGCCGCGCTGAGGTCCTCGTCGCGGATCCACGTGGCGACGAGTTCCGAAGACGCCTTGCCTTCCTCGGGGGTCTGGAAGAGACCGAGTGAGCTGAAGACGCCATTCTCAGCTTCGATCAGGTAGTAGCCACCGAAGCCGGGAAGCTCCTTCAGCTTCGGGAGGAGTGTCTTGTTGACCTTGGTCGTCAACTCGATCGTGCGGCTCTGGTCCACGCCCTCGTACCGGCGGATGGTCGCATGCATGAGCTGCTCCTTCTGTCTGAACAGGGACAGAGAGTCCGAACGAACTCCCTGCTGCGCTCAGGCCGGGTGTGACAGTCGGAGAGGAAGTGCGACCTCGGCGGCTTCAAAGCTAGCCAACGCGCTTTGGCAGTCTAGCTGCAATACCCCCGAGCGTCGCCCGACTGCAGCCAGTGTTCGGGTCCGCTCTAGTTCGCGCGGAACTCGCTCGTACCAGTGGCGGCGGCTCATCGGAGTAGGATGGTTGAACTGGCCCTGCTGCCAGAACCCCGGCCGAAAGCCCGCAATCTCCCGACGCGCTATGGCGCGCGAGACGTAGGAGCCTAGGCGAACAGGATTCGACGCAGGGCCAGCTTTCTGTTTCGAGCACGCGTGAGTGGAGCGCACGGCTCGGAGGTCGCCATGAGCAAGAGTTCCGACAAGCCGAGAAAGCAGCAGAAGCAGAAGCCGCAGAAGACGCTCAAGGAGCGCCGTGGCGAAAAGCGCGCGGCTAAGAAGTTCGGCTCAGGACCGGTTTTCCCGGCAGACAAATAGAGCCTCGACGCTCGGTCTGGCGTGCCCTTCGCTCGTGCGGTGCAAGAGCTGTTACGAGGCTCGGAGTGCGTGGAGACGCCGACGGATGCCGACGTGCCTCGCAAGCCGCTGACGCTCGTCGCTCAGCTTCCGGAGTTCGCGCAACTCGATCTTGCTCAGCGACGGCCAGCTGCGGAAGAGGAGCGACATACGCTCATCACGATCGTGCCTCGCATCTCGAAGCTCGTTGTGGTCGAGCCTTGAGAGGTTCTTTGGAAGATTCTTGATCATCTGTGGGCGCGGCGCTTAGCGGCCGAATGCGCCGGCGCCGTATGGAACTTTGGCCGGCCTCTTGCCGAGTAGTCCCAACCACTTCCGGATCCTCGCGGACAAGCTGAGTGTCGCCTGCATGGGCACCTCGCTTCCGCCGCCCTCGGCGCAATGGCCGGTGCGGTCAAGGCGAAAGAGAGGCTCGGATGAACGCAATGGTAGCGGCCGGCGAGGTGGAGGAGACGTGAGATGGACCCTCGCCCGAGGCTAGACCAAGCCAAGTTTGACTATCGATTGGCATCGCCGGATCATGTCGGGACATGGATGACTACGAGGTCGTCGCCGAGGAGCTGAGCAAGCTTGCGGAAAAGTGGCACGACCTCGAGGAGCGCGTGGCCGAGGTCGAGAGAGTGAACGCGCGACTTGAGGAAGCCGCCCTAACCACGGCGCGTGCCCTGGGAGAGGTCTCACGTCACTGGGACGCGGTATACGACGCTATGCGCCGCGCGGACAAGATCGACCACGAGATCTCGTCGGAGCGCGACCACGATGCGGCTAGGACGCGTCACGGCGAGTCACTGAAATAGACAGTCGCCCAGGAGGCGCCCCCGCCGTTGAGCACTATCGGCGCGCGCCCCCGCTCTTCGCTGGGATTCCGCGAGTTCGACCGGGCGGGTGGTACCTTAGTTCGGAAGTAGCTCTCTCCTTCCGCCGCTGCCCTCACTCCGAGTAGCGCCAGGTCTGAGCCTTAACAGAGGGGAGAGCGTTGATGGTGCAGTCGCGGACTAAAGCGTCTACTGGAGCTGCGCAAACGGCCCTTACAGCAGAACATCATGAGCGCGATCGGAAAGCGTGGAACCTTCCACGAGCGTCAGTAGAACCCGTGTCTCGCGTGGTCTACGGAGACGGGCTCGACTGGGAAGGCTTCAGAGACGTGTACTACCCAGACAGTCGCCGACACGATCTCAAGGCGATCGTCGCGTACGGCGCCTACAAGAGGTAGCCCGCCGCACCGGGCTTGGTGCTTGATCAACGAAGCGGAACCGTGTCGGACGCTCGCACCTTGCCGTTCACCCGCAGCGTCAGCTTGAAGACGCCTCCGTCGCCCTGACCCAGGCGGACCCTCCACCTCCCGAATGTTTGGACTTGCCCTGTCAGCTCGCCCTGGGTGCCGACTCTCTCCGAGCAGGTCACACGGCTGGAGCCGGTTCCCTTGACGACGTTGCAGAGCCGGAACCGCTCGCCCGCGAACGAGCGTGGCGACCAGCCGACGACAGTGAGCGTGTCCCCCGCCTTCGCTCGCGTCGCCTCCTTCCGCGGCGGCTTGCGCAGGATGAGACCCCACGGCGACTGCCTGCCTCCTCCTACACCTGAGACTTCGCAGCCGAGTCCATCGCGGTCGGCGTCGAGGCCGTACGGGTCTGCACCGGTGACGCGGATGGGCTTCTTCGCGTCTGAGATCTGCCCGCAGTCGAGGTCGGCTCGTATCGGCAGGCAAGGCGAGTACCCGCGGGCGCACGCGGAGGCATCCTGAGGCGCGGCGAGCGCGAGGCCCGCAAGCGAGGCGATGACGGAAACGACGCCGACTACGCATGCAAGTCGGACGATCACGCGCGGATCCTCACTCGGACGTCGACAGCGATCAAGTCTCGAACTCAAGTGCCGGCCGGTCGGCTCCGAGCGACTTCGCCTCCACGAGTTGTAAGCGCAAGATGGTCGGTGGCCCGCCGCCCTCGCATTCTGGATGTTCGCAGCGGGCGGGATCGGACCGCGTCGTGGCGCAGACGACTTGACCTCGTTTAGACCGCGGCGCATCGTGGTCTCGTAGTGGAGCCACAGACGCAATACGCGAAAAAGGGCGACGCGCACATCGCGTACCAGATCGTCGGAGAGGGCCATAGCCGTTGAGCTCGCCGCGCGCCGTATGCCCGATCTCCGTGCGCTCGAGATCACGGCTCCGCGCTCGCCGACGCTAGCCGAGGCCGGGAAGCGATGGCAGGCGTCTCGCGTCGACGTCTCCCCCGCGACGGCGACCTACCAGCGCTCGGCGCTGAATCGCGCGAAGTCGCTCCACAGCCGCCGCATCGACGAGATCTCAGCCGCCGACGTGGCCGCGCTCGTCGCCGAGCTCTCGGAAGCCGGCCGCTCGCGGGAGACGATCCGCAAGACGGTGACGGTGCTCTCGATGATCTTCGACTACTTCGACGTGCAGCCGAACCCCGCGCGTGACCGCGTGCGTGTGAAGCTGCCGCGCGAGGAGCGGCCTGAAATCGCACCGCCCACCGCCGAGCACGTCGAGGCCGTACACCGCCTGCTCGCGCCGGCGTACAAGCTGCCCTTGCTTCTACTCGACGCAACGGGGATGCGTGTGGGAGAACTAGCGGCGCTCAGCTGGGCCGACGTCGACGAGCCACGCTCACGCTTCCGAGTCTCGCGCGCCGTCGCCAAGACGCGCTACGGGCGCTTCGTAGGGTGCAGTCGGAGCTGTTCGAGGCCGTGCTCGAGCTCTGCCCGCGCGACGACCGCGTACCCGAGCGGCGGGTGTTCCAGGGCGTCACCGCCGACCGGCTGCGAACCGCTATCTCCCGCGCCTGCACCGCCTCCGGCGTGCCGGTGTTCTCGCCGCACGACTTGAGACACCGGCGCATCTCGCTCCTTCACCTGGGCGGCGTTCCCTGGGCTCGCATCGGCGAGCACGTCGGCCAACGCGACCTCGCGGTGACCGCGAACACGTACTCGCACGTCCTCGCTGACGAGCGCGAGCTCGACTACGCGACGCTCATCTCGCGCTGAAACCGCACCACGCGTGTTCACCCCGTGGCGTCACCGGTGGCGCTACCTGCGCGAGAAAATGCCGATTAGCAGGGGTGTTCGATCCCAGGTGCGCCCATTCACTGCCGCTTGCGTGCGCAGACCGCATTGTTGCGCCAAGCAGTCCGCGTTTCTTGCGGTTTGGTGCTGTCCCACCGGCCTTGGTGCCGTAGCAAGGCCGGCAGAGGCTCACCCGGAGGGCTGTGCCAGAGCTCCTCGGGCGGCGTCGTCGAACGAGGTCAGAGGGAACGGGACGAGCTCGCGGATGCGGTCGTCGCGTGCGACCGTCGGGTTGCGGAGTCCTTCGATGAGTGGACGCGCCGCGCTCGCACCCACTGGCGTGACGAGGTGGAGCCAGTACGAGGAGAGGCGCGGGCTCAGCACCGGCACCTCGACGATGAGCCTCCGTCGTCCCTTGAGTGCGGCGATGCGCTCGATCATCTGCCTGTACGTCATCACTTCCGGGCCGCCGACGTCGTAGGTCTCGCCGAGTGCGGCCGGGTGGCCTGCGACACCGGCCAGGTAGCGGACGACGTCGTCGAGCGCGATCGGCTGCGTCGGCGTGGAGACCCAGCGCGGAGCGATCATCGCCGGAAGCCGGTCGACGAGCGCGACGATGGTCTCGAAGCCGGCGCTTCCACGCCCCACCACGACGGCAGCCCGCAACGTCGTGACAGGGACGCCGCTGGAGGACAACGCGGCTGCGGTCTCGGTCCTGCTGCGGAGGTGCGGGGAGAGATCGGCCTGGTCGTCTCCGAGCCCACCGAGGTACACGATCTGTTCGACACCCGCCAGCTCGGCCTCTCGCGCCGTCGTCTCGGCTCCGTGGCGGTCGAGCTCGGCGAAGTTCGACGACCCGAGCGAGTGGACGAGGTAGTAGGCGACCTCGATGCCTTCGAGCGCTCGACGGACGGCCGGCCCGTCGGTGACGTCGGCTGCCCGGGTGCGCACGTTGACCGCGGCCTTGGGCTCGCGGGAGACCGCCACGACGTCGTGCGTCCCCGCGAGTGCGGAGACGAGCGCGCGGCCGACGACACCGGTGGCGCCGAGGACGGCGACTCTCACAGCGCTCTCTCGGCGACGAGGCGGCGGAGGAATCGCCGGCTGATCGCGGCGTGCAGACGGCGCTGCAGGGCGTAGACGAGGCCGCCTCGCGCCCGGAAGCCCTCGACGGTGACGCGGAGCTCGGTCGGACTCTTACCGACCTGCGACACGCTGAGGGTGCCGCCCTCCCCGAGGGCGAGCAGCCCGCCGCGGATGCGGTAGGTGCAGCTGATGTGCTCGCTCTCGACCGCGACCTCGACGCCTCCGAGGCGGAGGAGTGCCGGTGGGGCCCCGAGAATGCGTAGCTCGAGACCCTCACTCGTCTCGCGGTCGCGGAGGAGCCGCCGGCTCGCGCGCCCGACCTCGAGCCAGTAGCCGGCGCCGAGAGTCCTAGCTCCCTCGGCGGAGAAGGGCACGATTGAACGTCCCCTCATCAACATCTGCTCGGTGACCACAGAGCGGTCGGGGCCGCGCCGCTCGATCGAGCGGAAGCCCTCAGACGGCGCGGGCATCGAGGCGCTCGGGGTACTCGGGCGCGATACGGGCGCGGGCTCCCTGCCAGGGCTCGTGAACGGTTGCGCCGGGGAGTTGTGCGAGCTCGGGCACGTACCGACGGACGTAGTCGCCGTGCGGGTCGAAGCGAGCCGCCTGCCGGATCGGGTTGAGTGCGCGGTTCGGACGGGGGTTCGCTCCGGTGCCCGAGACCCACTGCCAGTTGCCGATGTTGTTCGCGACGTCTCCGTCGACGAGCAGGTCGAAGAAGACGCGCGCCCCGGCCCGCCAGTCGAGGTGCAACGTTCTTGTGAGGAAGGAACCTGCGATGAGGCGAGCGCGATTGGAGATCCAGCCTTCCTGCGCGAGCTGGCGCATGGTCGCATCGACGATTGGGTAGCCGGTCTGACCCTCTCGCCAGCGGGCGACTGCGTCGGGATCCTCGTTCCACTCGACGTCCCGCGGGCGGAGGTCCTGATGCGTTGTGGCTGTGTTGGCCGCGAGCAGCTGCAGGAAGAAGTCTCGCCAGCAGAGCTGCCGGACGAACGGCGCCGCGCCATCGCGCTCGCGCGCTCTCGTGACCACCTCTCGCGCCGACAGGCATCCGAAGTGGAGGTACGGGCTGAGCCGTGATGTCCCGTCCGTGGCGAGCATGTCAGCCTCCCGCTCGTAGCGGTGCAGCCCGTCGGCGAGCCAGCGTAAGAGGCGGTGCCGCGCCGCTCGCTCGCCGCCCCGCGGACGTTCCGGCGACGGCGCCAGCGGGGTCAGCTCGCGCAGAGTTGGAAGCGCGCCGCGGGCGGGGTCGCCGGCCAGCAGCCACCGGCGTGGGTGCGCGGTCGTTCCAGGGAGCGACACGGCCTGCCACCGGCGCCAGTACGGCGTGAAGACGCGGTAGTGGTCGCGATCTGTGGGGACGAGCGCGCCCGGAGGGATTACGGACGTCGTGTCCACCACGCGCAGTTCGAGACCCTCTCGTGCGCATTCCCGCGCGAGCCGCTGCTCGCGCCCATGCGCGTAGTGACTCGCATCTGCGCTCACGTACACGCTCGTGCAGTGCGTCTCCCGCGCGAGCCGGACGACCTCAGCCACGGGGTCACCGCGGCGTACGACGAGATCAGCACCGCGCGCGCGGAGTGACTCGCGCAGGTTGGCGAGCGCGTCCAGGAGGAACGAGAGACGGTTCGGTGTGCCCTGAGCGCGGAGGATGTGATCGTCGAAGACGAAGAGAGGCGCGATGCGCTCGAAGCGCTTCGTGGCCTCGTCGAGTCCTTCATTGTCGTGCAGGCGAAGGTCGCGGGTGAACAGCACGACCGCGCCCCGCGGCGCTGCGGTCACGATGCTGCGGTCGCGTGCTCGCGGGATGCGATTCGCGCGGCCTCCGCTACGGGATCGCAGGGGAGCACGAGGACGCCGAGTTTGGCAGCTTCGAGCGCGCGCGCTCCGGGCCCGCCGACTGCGACCGGATAGCGGCTCGCGAGCTCGCGGAGATCGGGTGCGATGCCTCTCACCACGTCCTCGGTCGCCGCGGACAGGACGACGAGCGCAGGCTCGAGGGCCTCAGCCGCGAGATAGAGCGTCGCCAGCGGCGTGTCGCTTCCGAGGTATGCCACACGCCATCCGTGCGAACGCAGTGCGAGGCCGAACGCGATGAGACCGAGGTCGTGCTGCTCACCAGGGACGCAGGCGAGGAGCGCCTCGGGGCCGATGCCTCGGCCCCAGCCGCGCGCGAGCCCGAGGAGTCGCCCGCGCACGATCCCCGAGGCGAAGTGCTCCTGGGCGACCGAGGCCTCGCCCCGCGACCAGCGCTCGCCGAGCTCGTGGAGGTATGGGAGTACGACGTCCGAGAGGGCGGCGTCGAGCGTGGCCACGGCCAGCAGTCGGTCGAACGCCGCCTGCGCCCCCGGCTCGTCGTACGCGTCGAGTGACGCCTGCAGCTCGGCGCGGAGCTCCTCCGAGGCGAAAGGCGCCGGAGGGTTCTCGGCCCCGACTTCCGCGGTCTCCGTTGCGAGCGCTGCCGCTTCTGCCGCGGCAAACCCTTCCGCGAGGTGGCGCTGCATCGCCTCTACTCGACGAAGGTCGTCGGCGGAGTAGAGACGGAGCCCGCCCGGGGAGCGTGTCGGGCGGAGAAGCCCGTACCGGCGCTCCCAGGCACGGAGGAGCTCGGGGCTCGCGCCGGAGCGCCTGCTCAGCTCGCCGATCCGGAGGAGGCCGGTCTCGTTCACGAAGCGTGACTATACAGTATTTGGACGAACTCTTGACAAGAACGTTCCCTGGCGGCTAGAGTCACGTTTCTGTACAACACTTGAACTGGAGGTGGACAGAATGAAAATTCTCAACGCGCTCGCGGCGACGCTCGTGATCGTCGGCGCCCTGAACTGGGGCCTCGTCGCGCTCGCCGAGTTCGACCTCGTTGCCGAGATCTTCGGCCTTGGATTCGGCGAAACGAATGCAGTTACTCGTGTCGTGTACGCCCTCGTCGGGCTTGCCGGCGTCTACTCCATCTGGGCACTCCTCGGCGGTCGTGCGCGCGAGCTCGTCGACCCGCGGACCTCGGCATCCCACTGAGCAACCTTCGAACGAGAGAGGACAAGATATGACTCGAATCAGATCCATGGTCGCCCTCGCAGTCGTCGCTCTCGCCGCTGTCGCGGCGCTTGGGCCGACCGCCTCCGCCACGCCTAGTGCGCAGGGCACCATCGTTGACACCGCAGTCGCAGCAGGCCAGTTCGAGACGCTGACGATGCTCCTCAAGCGTGCGGGACTCGTCTCGACGCTGCAGAAGCCGGGCCCGTACACGGTGTTTGCACCGACGGACGCCGCCTTCAAGAAGGTGCCGAAGGCGACGATCAACGCGCTGCTCCAGGACCGGGCGATGCTGAAGTCCGTACTGCTCTACCACGTCGTTGCCGGCAAGGTGCCCGCGGCGAAGGTCGTGAAGCTCCGCTCGGCGAAAACCGTTAACGGGACAAGCTTGCGGATCCGCGTCTCTGACTCGAACGTCTTCGTCAACGGCGCGAAGGTGACGAAGCCCGACGTGACGGCCTCCAACGGCGTCATCCACATCGTCAACCGCGTGCTGATCCCCCCCGCGTAGGACACCGCCCGGGGAGGAGCGCAGAGGAGCCCCCGTTCCTTGGACGGGGGCTCCTCACGCTCGAGAGTTCCGGCCCCGGAGGCCCGTCGCGATGGGTCACCCAAGGAAGGGACGGGGCTGATGGGCGACCACTGTGCTGACGCCGCTGCCAACGTCGCCCACTTCGTCCCAACTGTTGAGGCAAGCGGCGCGTGACCCTGGCCGGATCGTGATCGCCCCGAGGATCTGCGACTAGGGCGCCGGGGCAAGGCGAGTCAGGCGGCGAGAGCCCGACACGATGTCAGGCCCTCGCCGAACTGGCGACGATCCGCTCGTCGCGGCTCTATGCGGTGCTGCAGTAGGCGTTGTAGAGCGCCTCGTAGAACAGCGGACGCGCCGGCTCCGGGACCGCGTCTGGATTCATGTTCACCATCACGACCGCCTGCCGGTTTCCGTTCGCGCTCGAGAACGCGTAGGTCCAGTAGCCCGGGAAGCTGCCGCTATGGCCCCAGGCAGGGCCGCAGGAGGTCGGGAACTTCTCGAGGCCGAGGCCCATCCGCTGTTTCAGATCGCTGTTCACGGCCGGCATGGTCGTCTTCATCGCCTTGAGGAGCGCCGGGTCGAGCAGCCGACCTGAGAGGAGGGCCCGGTAGAACACCGCCACATCGGCCACGGTCGAGACGATTCCCCCTGCCGCGCCCGAGAGCGAAGGGCTGAAGCCGGAGACGTCCACCAGCGGAGGCGGCCCGAGCAGGAAGTAGCCGTGGGCGTACGGGCTCGGGAGCTGCGTGCTCCTGCCCGGATAGGACGTCCCGGCGAGACGCAGAGGCTTGAAGATCCGACGCTTCAGCTCGGCGCCGATCGACCTGCCCGTGACCTTCTCGACGATCAGTCCGGCGATCAGGTAGTTCGTGCTCGAATACGACGCGGCCTTGGTTTCACCGGGGGCGAAAACCGCCGGTCGCGAGACGGCGATCTTGACCAACCTGAGCGGCGACCAGTAGTAGCCGAGGTCTCCGCCGATATACGGCGCGAGCACCTCCGGGTCGAGCTCGTGATCGTGCAGGCCGCTCGTGTGGATGAGCAGCATGCGCACCGTGATCTGGTTGCCCTTCGGCACGAGCCCCGGCAACCAGCGCTCGACGGTGTCGCCGAGACGCAGCTTGCCTTCGGCCACGAGCTGCAGGACGACGGCGGCGACGTAGGTCTTCGTCAGGCTTGCGATGCGGTAGCGATTGGCTGGGCCCATCGACCGCTGCGTTGCGATGTCCGCGAGCCCGCCCGTGTAGCGCGTGGTCTTGTCGCCATCGCGAACGAAGAGGATCGCCCCCGTCGCGCCGGCGGCGACGAGCGCGTCCACGTCTTCTTGTGAGTTGACTGCGTGTGTCCCGGCCGGGTTCGCGACTGCGCCGGCGGCAGCGATGCACACCACTGCCGTCAAGCCGATCAGGATCGCGAGCCGCATGGGCAACTTCTGGTGCGCGGGTCTCCTCGATCGAGCCCGCTGGTTCGAGTTCCTCATCGTCTTCCTCCGTTCCAGCTCGGTTTCCGTTGTCTCCGATCCGATCAGGCGTCGGCGTGCCCGAGCCGATCGCGTCACTGGTGCAGCGGGGCCTCGGCCGGCTTGCCTGCTGCGATCCGCGTGAGCGCGACGAGGTTCCGTCGGTTCAGCGGGACGGCAGCTCGTGCCGGGGAAATGCCGCGCGCGTGTCGTGGCACCCGGACTCGCAGCGCCGCCGGCAGCGAGACGAAGCGCAGCGGGGGCTCGAGCATGTGCGCCTCGCCGTCGAGGCCCACGGCAATCGGCCCGCCCGACCGGACTTCGAACTCCAGGCTCGACCACTGCTGAACGCTCCGCAGGCGCCGGTGCTGTCCAACGGTCCCGAGGGTCACGATCGTCGCCATCGTGCGGGCGCCCGAAGCTCGCGCCGCGAAGATGCCGAGTCGGCCCGTGTCGAGGTGCGGCCGCGAACCCACCCCGCCGAGGCGCCGCAGCTGATACGGGTTGTTCGAGACGATCACGAGCGCGGCGTCCTTCCAGGCCCGTGCGTGCGGGATCGCGAACTCGAGCAGGGCTCGCTCAGCGTCCTTGCCGAGGATCTCCGGGAGCATCCGCTTCCAGGTGCCGAGCTTGGCATCGCGGTACGCATCCGACTGCACGACATGCGCGTAGACGCCGAGCGAGGCGTTGTTGACGAAGACGCGCTCGTTGACACAAGCGAGATCGATACGCCGCTCGATCCCGTCGGCGAACGCATCGAGCGCACCTACGAGGTCGTCCCGATCGAGCCCGAGATCCAGCGCGAAGTGATTCCGAGTCCCGGCCGGGACGCAGACGAGCGCAACGTCATGCCGCATGGCAATCGTCGCGACCAACGCCTGGGACCCGTCCCCTCCTGCCATACCGATGACCTCTGCGCCGTTCGCCACCGCCCGTTTCGCCAGACCGCAAAGGTCGTCGCCCGGACGCAGCAGCAGGGGCACGATGCTGCGCTTCTCCGCCTCCTCTGAGAGGTTGAAACGTTCCGCTTTCCCACCACCGGACTTCGGGTTGATGATCAGCACGTTCTTCCGCGCCGCTTGCACCGGCCGTGCGTGCCGATGTACGGCATGGTCGAGTGGCGCCTCGTGATGGCGCACCGCATAGCGAGCAAGGAAGCCGAACAGGGCGATCGTCGCGAGCAAGGCGAGCAGCTGGAACTTCTGGTCGTAGCCGTACGTCGCGAGAGCGACGACGGCGAATAGAGCAAGAGGCAGGACCAGCAGACCGAGGATGCCGCGGGAGATGAGGAACATCCAGGCCGAGAAGGCGACGAGGAACACGGCGAAGAACGAGAGGACGAGACCGACCGGGTCGTTCGCGACGAGCGAGAGCGCGAACCAGAAGAAGAAGAAGAGGACGATCAGAGCGCAGACGGCTGCGAGTCGCGCTCGATGAGGCGCACGCACCGCGGGGCGGTGGCCGTTACCGTCCGACTTGACCGAGCGCTCGGGCGACGACATGCGCGACTCCTGGTTCGCGTCCACGCCGACCGAGTGTTAGAGCCGGAGAGAGCACCTCGCCGAACTCTGGGGCAAGGCTAAGTCCACCCTAGCACTGCAATCCAGAAAGAGGCAGAGTGCTAGTCGGACCTAGGCGTGGTCTGGGGCCGCACGCGATGGCACCGTCGGCAGCAGACGGTGGCCGTCCACGACTGCCGCGGCAACGTCCGCCAACTTGCGATTCGACGAGCGCGAGTGGTTGCGCAGCATGTCGAACGCGACCGCTTCGTCGACCGAGTGCCGCTCCATCAGGATCCCTTTCGCACGCTCGGTGACGGCACGGCGACCGAATGCGCCCTCCAGGTCGTGGTACTCGGTGAAGCGACGCAGCACGATGTCTATCGCACTCTGCCAATCGGTCGAGCCACCGTCGATGATGTAGGCGAACACGCCGCGCTTGGATGCCTCCCGGACGAACGCGGGATCGGGCGCGTGGAGGACGACGATCACCGGGCAGGCTGCTTCGCGCACGATCTTCTCGATCAGGCCGAGCGCATGGTCCGAGCTCTGGCCGAGGCCGACGAGCGCGACGTCCGGTCGCTCGCGGGCCGTGACCGGCCCGACATCCTCGACCTCGATCTCGTGTGCGACCACTTCGTGCCCGAGGCCGACGACGATCGGTGCGAGCAGCGCCAGCCTGTCCTTGCGCTCGTTCGCAATGAGAACGCGCAAGTGCTCAGTGTCCCGGTAGCTCATTTTCCAGAGTAGATCGCATGTCCAGTGTACGCCCACATGCTCCCCGCCAAACGCCTCCTCAGGCTAGGTTCTGCGTCCGCGCGGTGGTATGGTCACTGAAGCCCGCTCCAGCACTCGGCGGGCGGTCTTTTCCGGCTCCGACACTCGGCCGGCGTAGCGTCGACATCGGTCGACGCCCAACGCAACGGTAAGGAGCCGCCCATGTCCAGCTCTTCACCCGATCCGTCGGCTGCAGCGGGCGCCTCGCCGGCGCTGGCCGCGAACCACGTGCAGCTGGCACCAGGCGCAGTCGCAAAGATCCGCAACCCGATCCTGGTCGTGGTCTTCAGCCTCATCACCCTCGGGATCTACCAGGTCTTCTGGTGGTACTTCGCCAACCGCGAGCTCGCCGATTACGGCCGCGCCCGCGGGACGAAGGAGCTCGGAGACAACCCCACCAAGTCCACGCTCGCGCTCTTCCCGGGAGCCCTGATCGTCGTGCCGGCGATCTGGACGACGGTCACGACCTTCAAGCGCATCCAGGCCGCCCAGCGCCTGACCGGGCAGACGTCGATCAACGGCTGGCTCGGCCTCGTCATCTTCGTCGTCATCTCGCCCGTGCTCGTCGGGTACATGCAGAGCGGGCTCAACTCCGCCTGGAAGGCAGCCACCTCTCCGGCAGCGCCGGCCGCCTGAAGCGCCATGACGACGATCGAGCGACTCCGGGACAAGCGCCTGCCGAGCCGGGTCGCCGGTCGACGGTCACCGAACCTCGTCGGGGCGATCGAGGGAACTCTCATCGCGCTGGCCGTCGTCGCGACCATCGACGCGAGTGACTCCGGCTCGCCGTTCCGGGCGTTCTGGCTTCTCCTGGCCACCGGAACCTTCTTCTGGATCGCACACGTGTACGCGGACCTGGTTGCTGCCCGGATCAAGGGACATCACCGCATGAGGCGGGACGACGTGGCTCACGTGCTGCACCGCGAATGGCCGCTCCTGCAGGCGAGCCTCCTGCTCGCCGTGCCGCTTGCCCTCGGAGTGCTCGGCATCATCAGCGGGGACGCCGCCCTCGATCTGGCGATGGCAGTCGGCGTGACCGCTCTCGCCGGTTGGGGCGTCGTCTTCGCGAGGCGAGAAGGTCACGGGGTCGCGGGCGTCATCGGCGCCGCGAGCATCAACGCTGCGGTCGGCCTCGTCATCGTCGGGCTCAAGGTGGCGCTGCGGTGATCCTGGCTGCGCAACTTCGCTGGGAGCCCGAGGGTGGCTGAGACCCTTGCTCCGCAGGCTCCCGCCGACACGCGTGGCAGGCTCACCTGGCAGAAGGTCGTCCTGGGCGACTGGTCTCGCTGGGTCCGCGATCCGCTCGACGTCGCTCGCATCGTGTTCATCGTCGGCACGATCGTCTGGGGACTCTCGGGTAGACCCGTCACGGTCCTCGTCGCGGCGTCGATCCTCCTCGTCGTCGCGCGCCTCGTGAGTCTCCCTCGCTTCTACGACTTCAGCCTCATCGTCGTGATGGTCCTGATCGCGTGGGGCGAGGTGCTGGGCGTCTACGACTCGTGGAAGTTCTACGACAACGTCGTCCACTTCACGGTGCCGCTGCTCGTGACGGGGATGATCTATCTGCTGCTGGTTCGCCTGGGCGTCATGCCAGAGTTGTCGAACCTCACCCAGGTGCACCAGAAGTTCGGGTTCTTCCTCACCGCGGTGGCGCTGGGAATGGCGGTCGGTGCCGGCTGGGAGATCGTCGAGTGGTCGCTCGACGAGTGGGCGGGGGCGAACCTCGTCGGGAGCGCGACGGACACCGCCACCGACCTGATCTGGGACACGATGGGCGCGACGGGGAGCGCCCTGATCCTGACCCTCTGGAGCCTCGGTGGCCACTCGCTGAAACGCCGCCCAGGCGCCGCTCTCGCGAACAAGCCGTTCGGGAGCTTTCTCACGATCCGCGGGCAACCGACGGCGTCCGTCGCCGAGTGAGGGGGAACACGATGGCTCGAGAGAACGCACGCGTGTCCGAGATCAACACGAGCGCGCCGGTCGTCGGGTCGAGCGAGATCGAGATCGGCGCCGCCCCGGAGATCGCGTGGGACGTGCTGACGGAGATCGACCGCTGGCCGAGCTGGAATCCCGCGGTCACGTCGGCCTCGCTCGACGGAGCAGTCGACGAGGGAGCGACGTTCGTGTGGAAGGCCGGGCCGGGGACGATCAAGTCGACGATCAGCGACCTCGAGAAGCCCCGGCGGGTCGCCTGGACGGGGAAGTCGTTGGGCATCAAGGCGATTCACGTCCACACGCTCGAGCCGCGGGACGGAAGGACTCTCGTCAGGACGGAGGAGTCGTACGACGGTGTCGTTGCCCGCCTCTTCCGCGGACGGCTCCAGAAGACGCTCGACGACGCCCTGCAGAGTGAGCTCGAGCACCTCAAGGCCGAGGCGGAGCGGCGGGGACGACCGGCCTGAGCGGCGGTCGATGAGAAGTTCCGCCTCCCTCACGGTGGACGACCCTGGCGGCGGGCGTGCGGACTGGGTCGTCCACCGGCCGAGGTTGCGTGTGCGCAGCCTGCTGGTCGGATGGATTCTCGCCGCTGCAGGACTTCTGGCTGCGGCCGTCGTCCTCCCCGGGCTGCGCGTCGACGGTGTGCTCGGCGCGTTCGGCGTCGTTGCGGTCATCGGCGTTCTCAACGCGCTGATCGTCCCTGCGATCGCTCGAGTCCGCCTGCCATTCACCGTGCTCAGCGGGTTCCTCCTCGTCCTCCTGCTCGATGCTCTCGTCCTCTGGTTCGCGGCGGACCTGATCCCCGACTCGGTCGTGGTCGACTCCTTCGGCTGGGCCCTCGCCGGGGCACTGGCGGCGGCGGCTGCCACGCTCGCGTTCCAGATCGCTCTTGGCGTGAACAACGACGACACGTTCTCGCTGCACGTGATCGAGAGGATGGCCCGCCGGTCGGGCAAGCAAGTTCGAACCGACAGACCGGGCATCGTCTTCGTCGAGATCGACGGGCTCGCGTTCACGGTGCTCCAACGAGCGCTTCGCGACGGGCACGCGCCCGAGATGGCCCGCTGGCTCGCGGCCGGCACGCACCGGCTCGTCGAGTGGGAGACCGATCTCTCGTCGCAGACGGGGGCCAGTCAGGCCGGAATCCTGCTCGGCTCGAACGACGACATTCCGGCGTTCCGCTGGGTCGAGAAAGAGACCGGAAGGCTGATGACGTGCTCGGCCCCGGGCGACTGCGCGGAGATCGAACGTCGTCACACGAACGGCGCCGGGCTGCTTGCGGACGGAGGCGCGAGCCGCGGGAACCTGCTCTCCGGCGGAGCCGAGGAAGTCATCCTCACCGTGAGCCGGATCGACGCCGAGCGCCGGGCCAACCCCGGCTATCGCGCGTTCTTCGCGAACACGCACAACGCAACGCGGGTCGCAGCGCTCTTCGTCGGGGAGGTCGTGATCGAGCTCTGGGCGGCGGCTCGCCAGCGGAGGCGCGACGTGCAGCCGCGCGGGCACCGAGGCGGAAGCTATCCGTTCATGCGCGCAGCGATGTGCGTCGTCCTCCGTGACCTGATCGCCTTCTCCGTCATCTCGGACATGCTTCGCGGCCGCCCGGCCGTGTATGCGACGTTCTCGAGCTACGACGAGGTCGCGCACCACTCGGGCCTCGAGCGCCACGACACCCTCGAGGCGCTGCGCAAGCTCGACAAGCAGCTCACACGGATAGCCGGGGCAGGCCGGTACACCCCTCGTCCGTACGAGATCGTCGTCCTCTCCGATCACGGGCAGACGCAGGGCGCGACGTTCAAGCAGCGCAACGGGTACGGCCTCGACGAGCTCGTCCGGCGGTCGATCGAGCCTCGGCCGCTGCAGACGCTTCTCGGAGGAGACGAGAACGATGCTGCGGTCGGGCTCGCGTACGAGGAAGCGAGGGGCGCGGAGGATGCACCGGCGCCGAAGCGGGGCGCGAAGGAGCTCCAGGACCAGGCCGTCGTCGTGCTCGGATCCGGCAACCTCGGGCTCGTCTACCTGATGGAGGAGCGGCGGCGCCTCACCCTCGAGGAGATCGAGGAACGGCATCCGCGACTCGTCTCCGCTCTTCGCGGGCATCCGCACGTCGGTTTCGTTCTGGCGCGCTCCCGCGAGCGCGGGCCGGTTGCCCTCGGGGCGACCGGGGCCCACTACCTCGACGAGGGTCTCGTCGACGGCGACGATCCTCTGAAGCAGTTCTCGGCGAACGCGGTGCGGCACCTCGCGCGCTCGGACGGGTTCGCGCACGCGCCGGACCTGTACGTCAACAGCTTCTACGACCCCCAGACCGACGAGGGCTGCGCCTTCGAGGAGCTCATCTCGTTCCACGGCGGCATGGGCGGCTCGCAGACTCGCCCGTTCATCCTTGCGCCGGTCGATCTGCCGTTGCCGGAGGAGCCCATCGTCGGCGCGGCGCACGTCCACGAGACCCTGGCCGGCTGGAGAGCGCTTCTCAACAACGCGCCGTAGACCGCTAGGCGCTTGTGACGAAGGGTGCTAGGGTGGAACTGCCTTGCCCCAGCCTTAGGCGGGCAGATCCTCCCGGCTCCGACATTCGGCCGGCGTAGCGCGCGTGATCCTCGTGGTTGCGCGGAAACGCAAGCGTCAGGAGCCGCCCATGATCCTCTTGCCAGACCGTTCGATCGAACCGCTCGCGGCGTCGGCCGCCCGAGAGGTGCGGTCATGACCGACGTCACGCCTCCCGTCAAGGTTTCCGGTGTCCCGCTCGACTCGCGGGCATCGCGAAGGATCAAGCCCGGCGCCGGCGGCTTGGCCGAGCGCCTCGGCAACCGGCTGCAGCGGCTTCATCCGCTGCTCGTGTCGTGGATCGTCGCGAACGTCGGAGCAGTTCTCCTCGCCATCGTGATGATCGGGCTCGGCTTCTTCGTCACGGAGGTGCTGCTTTCGAGCGAGACGATCGCCGATGCGGACGCGTGGCTCCCGAGATGGGCCGAGGACCAGCGAACCCCGTTCCTGAACGACGCGTCGTACGTCACGTCGCACATCGCGGACCGCTGGGTTCTGATCCCGCTCGTAGGGATCGTCGTGCTCTCGTTCGTCCTGCGGAAGCGCTGGAGGCTGGGCAGCTTCTATCTCCAGGCGATCCTCGCCGAGGTGCTCACCTACGGGCTCGTCACCAGGTTCATCGAGCGCCGTCGACCCGAGCCGGTCGAGCAGCTCGACCCGTTCAACCTGCTGCACAGCTTCCCGTCCGGGCACGTGGCTGCGTCGGTCGCGGTCTACGGCTCGCTGGGGCTACTGCTGGCCGCGCACTTCAAGGACATCCGGGTGCGAGTCGCGATCTGGACGGTCGCGTCGCTGTTCGTCCTCGTGGTGGGCGCCTCGCGCATCTACCGCGGCGAGCACCATCCCATCGACGTCGTCGGCGGAGTGCTGATGGGGATCGGCGCAATCTGCGTCGCGCTCTTCGCGGCACGCACGGCCCGGAGGGTCGCCGAGTTGCGTGCCGAGCGCCATGCAGCTGGAGCACAGTCCGAGCCACAGGCTGCGGCCGAGGCACCGGCATGAGCCCCGTCGCGGTCATCGCACACTCGGGCAAGACCCTCGACGGCGGTCTCCCCGAGCTACGGAAGGCGCTGGAGCGACAGGGTGCGACGGACGTCCTCTGGTACGAGGTCCCGAAAAGCCGGCTGGCGCCGAAGCAGCTCTCGAAGGCACTCGCGAAGGGCGCCGATCTCGTGTTCGTCTGGGGCGGCGACGGGATGGTCCAGCGGTGCGTCGACGTCGTCGCGGGATCTGACGCGACGATGGCCATCGTCCCCGCGGGCACGGCGAACCTGTTCGCCTCCAACCTCGGCATTCCGAAGCACATCGGCGCCGCCGTCGAGGTCGGTTTTCACGGCGAGCGCCGGAAGCTCGACGTCGGGCGCATGAACGGCGAGCGGTTCGCCGTCATGGCGGGAGTCGGCTTCGATGCGCGCGTCATCCGCGACGCGACCACGAAGATGAAGAGCATGCTCGGCCGCAACGCCTACGTCTGGGCAGCGGCGAAGAACCTGCGTGCGAAGGTCTTCGACGCGCAGATCCAGGTCGACGGGAAGGAGTGGTACGACGGACCGGCGAGCCTCGTCCTGTTTGGCAACGTCGGCGAGGCGTTCGCGGGGGTGAAGCCGTTCGACGACGCTCGCCCCGACGACGGGCTGCTCGAGATCGGGGTCGGGAGCGCCGACGGGATCTTCCAGTGGGGGCGCACGCTCGCACGCAGCGCCACCGGCCACGCGAGCAAGTCGCCGTTCGTCCATGTGACGAAAGGTCGCTCCGTGCGCGTGAAGCTGAGCCGGAAGGTCCTGTACGAGCTCGACGGCGGCGACCGCGAGAAGAAGCGGTCGTACCGCGTCGACGTTCAGCCGGGCGCCGTCAGCGTGTGCGTTCCCGAGGGGACGGCGTAGCCGGTCAGGGAATCTAGAGGCGGGAGAAGGAGCGGCGCCCGACCTGGTCGAAGCGCTCGCCGTCCCACGCGTGGGTGACGACGGCGAGCGTTTCCGCATCGGCTTCGATCGCGTTGAAGCCGAAGGCCTCACCGCTGCGACGGGGTCGCACGCGGCTGAAGCCCGGCGCCGTGGCAAGCACCAGTGAACGACCCGATTCGCCGCCGAGGACTTCGAACTCCCGCCGCTCGGCGACCGCAGCCTGGTGAACGTGGCCGCCGAGAACCAGTTCGACGCCTGCGTCCGCGAACGATCGCAGGGCCTGGTCTCGGTTGCGGAGCGGCCGCTTGCGCGCGGCGCGCCACGGAGGCGCCGCGAGGTGGTGGTGCAGTACGGCGACCCGGACCGCGCCGGCTCGTGCCTGCTCGAGCACGGAGGCAGCTCGAGCCAGCTGCGAGGCCTCGAGCGCGCCGCCCTGGTGGAGCCACGGCCGAACGGAGTTGAGACCCACTACCGCGAGCTCGTCGGAGGCGTACTCGGGCTCCGTTGGCCCTAGGACGTGCTCCCATTCGTCGAACGTCGTCCTGAAGCGCGCGGGGAACGTGTACGGGACGTCGTGATTTCCCGGAACCGCGAGCACCGGGACCTCGAGCGCCTGCAGGAGCGACCGAGCCTGCTCGAACTGGCTTCGCAGGCCTCGATGCGAGAGATCGCCGGTTACGACGAGGAGCTCAGGGCCCAGGCCCTTGCACAGCTCGTGCAACGCGGCGTACGGCTCGGACACGTCGTGGCGGCCGACGTGGAGATCCGAGACATGGACGATCCGGCAGACCATCGTCACGGCACCGTACTCTCACGGGCTGCTCGTCGATCGACTGGCGACATCCTTGTCGGCGACGTCCTCGGCCACTCGCGCGCCGAGGCCGAACTCGAGGAAGCGGCCGCCGAACGCGATCGCGCAGACGGCGAACCAGGCCCAGCCGAGCGCCAGGCCAGCGACCACGTCGGACAACCAGTGCACTTCCAGGAAAACGCGTGAGCAGGCGACGGCCACGGCGATCGCGGCTGCTCCTCCGGCAAGAATCGATCGTGCGGAGGAGCCACGGCCGCGCCCGAGCAAGAGCGCAGCGGCCGCCCAGAATGCCGCCGCCATGGCCGAGTGCCCGCTCGGGAACGACGGGCCGAGCGTCTCGGCGATCGGATTGAAGGTTGGTCGTGCTCGGTCCAGGAGCTCCTTGATGCCGTTCGTGAGGATGCCCTGGCCGGCGATCACGAGGATCAGGAACGGGACGATCCAGCGATTCGGCCGCCGGATGGACTCGCCGATCGCAAGCACGGCCGCGAGCACGATGACGACGACCGTGCTCCCGAGCTCGGTGATCAGTTTCAGGCAACGCTCGGCAAACGGGCCAGAGTGCTCCGCGCTCCACTGCGTCGCGCTTGCGTCGAGCTCCACGAGGGCGGCGCTCGAGCGCATCAGGTACGCGAGCAGACCGAGGAGCAGTCCTCCGACGAGGAAGGCTCCGAGCGCGATCGTCAGCGCAAGTCCCGTCGCCGCACCCGGATCGAGACGTCGCTCGATCGCGTCGAGCAGTCGCCGGTGGCGGGCGAGCTCGTGACCGATGGTCGCCGCCGCTGCCATCGCGGGCGAGGCTCTCGGGGTGTCCCCCGCGCCCGCGGTGACGCGGTGCGCCGGATAGTTCCGGGCTGCAAGAGCCACCAGCACGCCGGCGGTGAGTGCGATGGCGGCGAGTAGGAGAACTGTCATGTCCGCTCAGCGGTTGGTTGGTGGCGCATGGCCGGCGCACTTCCTGTCGCACATCGGTGCCCCGGAACGTCCTCCACGATAAGCGTCGCCCTCTGTCCAGGCGATCGCTCTCGTACGCGTCGTCCGACTAGTCGAGCGCGCTGATGGCGAACGAGAGCGCGAAGCCGAGCGTCGTGAGGAACCCGGCCAGCTTGCCGCCGTGGTGGAGCGCCTCCGGCATCATCGTGTTGGCGAGCATCGTGAGGACCGCGCCGCCTGCGAAGGCGAGCACGAAGGCGACGGTTCGCGGCGAGGCGGCGTCGAGCAGGACGTAGCCCGCGAACGACGCGAGGCCGAAGCCGAGGGTTACGAGCATCCAGAAGCGGATGATCCGGCCACTGCTGCGACCTGCGCGGGAGAGGGCCGTCGTCGCCGCGATCGACTCCGGGAGGTTCGCGAGGAAGACCGCCACCAGAAAGGCCACGCTGACCGTCCCCGCCTCCAGCACGGTGAGACCGAGAACCAGCGACTCGGGGATGCCGTCGAGGATGATCCCGAGCACGAGCGCCCGCCCTGCGGTCGCCGCATGCGAGTCGCCTGCGCTGCTCCGCTTGCCGCCTCCCAGCCGGTCGATCAGCACCTCGGCCGCGAAGAAAGTGGCCGAGCCCGCGAGGAGACCGAGCGCAATCCCGCCGTCGCCCGCAGACGTCTCGAACGCCTCCTGGACGAGCTCATAGGCGACCGCGCTGATCAGCACTCCCGCGCCGAAGGCCATGATCAGACCGAGCAAGCGGCGACTGATCGCAACCCGGAGAGCGACGACCCCGCCGATCACGAGAGAGGAGCCCCCGACGATTCCCCAGACGAAGGCCTCGCCCATCTAGGTCTGGAGCCGAGACGAGGCCATCACTCACTCGATCCTACGCGCCGTTCGGACGTGACACCCGAGAGATAGGTCGACCCCGCCCACCTGGCAGTGGGACTCGCCGCCTTCTATCGTGCGCGCCGCGGATGGCGCCGATACCAGTCCAGAACGAATCGATCCGGGAGCACGCCGAGCGCCTCGTGACCGGCCCGGTGGATCGGGGTGCGCTGGCCCTGGAGTTCTCCGACAACAGCGCCTCCTCGGCCGAGGTGCTGGTCGGCGGGCCGAGCTTCTACCCGCGCATGCTCGACGACATCCGGGCTGCCGCCACCTCGGTGCACATCAACCAGTTCGGATTCCGGCCGGGCACGATCGGCGACGAGTTCGCGGAGGTCCTCGTCGCGAAGGCGGCGGAGGGCACTCCCGTTCGACTCGTCGTGGACCGGAACGGGTCCGACCCGGAGCGGTCCTCGCGCGAGTTCTACGACCACCTCGTTGCCGGCGGTATCACGGTGTGCACCACGCGTGCCACACGCCTGCGCGTGCCCGCCGGGCCGCTCGGGAGCGATGCGCCGGAGCGCTGGAATCTCGCCGCTCTCGGGCACATCGACCATCGGAAGGTGGTCGTCGTCGACGGCCGGATCGGCTGGGTCGGTGGCGCGGGGATCGAGGACCACTTCCAGGACGGCCGCTTCCACGATCTCTTCGTGCGCGTGACCGGGCCGGTGACGGCGCAGCTCCAGCTCGTCTTCCTCGCCAGCTTCCGCTGGCTCGGGGGCAGCGTCCCGGTCGCCGAGCTCGACACGCTTTTCCCGGAGACCGCGGCAGGATCGAACCCGGTGCCTGCGGTCGTCCTCCACAACGCACCGGGCACGTACCGGCCGATCACCGATGCGATCGCCCGCCTGCTCGAGAACGCGAGCGAGACCCTCGACGTCGTCAACCCGTACGTCACGGACCGCGCGATGATTCGGCGGGTCGAGGCCGCCGCCCGGCGTGGGGTCCGGGTCCGCCTGTTCGTCCCGGCGAACGCGAACAACTGGGCGTGCGCCGCGGCGCAGCAGTTCCACCACGCGAAGCTCCTCGATGCTGGCGTGCGCATCCTCGAGTACCCGGCGATGCTGCACGCGAAGGCGTTCGTCCGCGACGGCGAGGAGCTGCTCGCCGGGACGTGCAATCTCGAGGCGTGGAGTTTGAAGCGCTTCTTCGAGATCGACCTTCTGATCCGCTCCGCTGCCCTGGCGACCCAGTTCGACGAACGGTTCAGCGCACCAGCGGAGGCGGCGTCTCGTCCTGGTCGACGGCTCACCGGGACGAAGGAGCGTGTGAGAGCGAGAGTGTTCGCAACGTTGTCGCCGCTGCTCTGACCGATACGAGCATCGCGACGAGACCGTCCGGTGCGACGGATAGGAGGTAAGGACGATGTGCCGTTGGCTCGCATACTCGGGGACGCCGATCAAGCTCGAGGAGCTGCTCGTCAAACGCGACCGGTCGCTGATCGACCAGAGCCTGCACGCGAGGCAGGGGGCGACGACGACGAACGGCGACGGCTTCGGCGTCGGCTGGTACGACGACGGCGATACACCGCGGCTCTACCGCAGCACCCATCCGGCCTGGAACGACCGCAACCTGCGCGAGCTCGCGGCCGGCATCTCCTCGCCGCTCTTCTTCTCGCACATCCGCGCGTCGACCGGCACCGCGATCCAGGAGACGAACACGCATCCGTTCCGCTACGGACGCTGGCTCTGGATGCACAACGGGCTGATCCGCGACTTCGCGCGCGTGAGGCGAGAGCTCGTGCTCGCGGTCGACGACTCGCTCTACCCGTCGATCGAGGGCACGACCGACTCCGAGGCGATGTTCTACCTCGCTCTCACGTTCGGCCTCGAGGACGACCCCGTGGGTGCCGTGGAGCGGATGGTCGGCCTCGTGGAGGACACCGGTCGCAAGCACGGCGTCGAGCACCCGATCCAGATGACCGTCGCGACGACGGACGGGCGCAGCATCTGGGCGTTCCGCTACTCGAGCGAAGGCGACTCGCGCTCGCTCTACTTCAGCACCCGGATGGACGCCCTCAAGTCCGTGTATCCGGAGAGCGAGGAGCTCGCGGGGCTGTCCGACGAGACGCGAGTCGTCGTCTCCGAGCCTCTCGGCGACCTTCCGGGCGCCTGGAACGAGGTGCCCGACTCCCACGTGGGGATCGTCCGGCCCGGCGTCGACGAGCTCCGACCGTTCAGCCCGCAGTCCTGAGGAGGCTCAGGGAACCCGCCGAACCCGAGCGTAGGCTTCCCGGCCATGGAACCGGGCAGCTCCCGGCGAGTCGAGTTGATCCTGCCCATGCGGACGATCCTGCTCGTCGCGGCAGCGATCGGCGTGATAGCCGCGTTCTGGGCGATCGGCGAGACGTTCCTGGTCGTCTTCGTCGGCATCTTCCTGGGGCTCGTCTTCGAGTATCCGGTGCGGTTCGTCATGGCGAAGACGAACATGTCGCGAGGGCTCGCCGCGACGGTGACCGTGCTGGGCACCGCGATCGCGGTCACGTTGCTCGCGCTCGTGCTGCTCGCGCCGCTCGTCGGGAGCGTGCGCGACTTCCTCCAGGACCTCCCGGCGACCGTGGAGAGCCTGCGCGAGTCCGGGGAGCTCGAGTTCCTCGGCGACAGCGGCGCGGCCGAGAACGTCCAGGCGGGCGCCGAGACGGTCTCCGCCTCCGTGCCCGACACGATCGGCGCCGTGCTCGGTCTGGCAGGCAGCTTCTTCGGCATCTTCCTCGCCGCCTTCACCATCCTCTTCATCTGCCTCTTCCTGCTCACGGACATCGGGAACCTCAAGCGAGCGCTCGCGAGCATGCTGATGCCCGGCGAGGACGAGCGCTGGCTCGCCGTGTGGGAGCGGGTCACCGAGTCGGTCTCCCGCTGGGCGATCGGTGTCGTCGTGATCGCGACGATCGCCGGAACCACGCAGGGCGTGACCGCGTGGCTCCTCGGCTCGAGCTACGCGCTCGGGCTCGCCGTGATCGCGGGGCTGCTCGACATGATTCCGAACATCGGCGCCACGATCGCCGGCTTCATCCTCGTGCCCACGCTCTGGGCCGAGGAAGGGGTTCTGGCGGGGCTCATCATGCTCGTCGTCGTGCTCGTCTACCAGCAGGTCGAGAACAACATCCTCACGCCGAAGATCCAGGGCAGAGCAGTCAATCTCTCGGGCTTCTTCATCATCGTCGCGGTGACCCTGTTCGGCGCACTCCTCGGCGTGCTCGGAGCGCTGACGGCTGTCCCGCTCGCGGCGACGATCCAGATCTTCCTGCAGGAGCTGACGAAGACCCGACGCGAACAGGTCGAAGGCGCGAAGAGCCACGCGAGCGGCCTCCCGGAGGCAGGCTCCGCCCCGTCGACCTGAGGAGCGGTGCCGGACGCACCACCCCCGACATCCGCTTCTGATTGCCCTCGGCGTTAGCCGGGAGCTGTTTCCGGCACCGTGGCCGTGGCGACCGGACTCTCCGGTCTCGGCCGTGCGAACACCGCCCTCGCGAGGAGGACGAAGCCGATGCCGGTCAGGAGCAGGGCGATCCCGACGACGATGCTGAAGACCGAGAGCATCTCGGACATGAAGCCCATGTTGAGCGCGGTGGTCAGAGCCGTCTCGGTGACCCAGATGTCGCGTGCGCTGTTCGAGACCGGCTGGCCGTTCGCATCCTTCGCGGCCGCCTCCGCGTCGTTCGTGCCGGCCGGATCGCTCGGGTCCTCGGCGGACTGGTACTGGCCCATCTCCGCATAGGTCAGCCCGCCGGTCGCATTGAGCGTGTGCTCGCGCATGATCTCCGCGAAAGCGAGCGCCTGGCTGCCCGTCTCGACGGGCTCCCCGGCCCATTGCTCCGCGTGCTCGGCGACGGCGGGGTCGGTGGCCGGGCCGAAGACGATCCCTTCCTGCTTCAGGCTGTCGCGCGTGAAGGAGATCCCCCAGACTCCGAGAGCGATGACGACGATGCCGAAGACGATCAGCACGCCTCCCGAGACGTATCCACCGATCCGCAGAAACCTTCCCTCTCTCATCGTGCTCCTCCTTTTTGGCGGCAACGGAACGCGGTCGACAAGAGGCTGCTCGTGGATCTTGACCTATCCCCCGAAGTGCCGGCGGGACGTCTACGAGGCGCGCGGGCTGCAGGTGGCAGCTCCATCGAGGCACGGAGATTGACGAGCGGCGTGTCCGGAACGCGGACGAGCCCGCGGACCGGGCGGTCGAGGTCGAACGTGATCAGCAGGAGCACCGAGACGAACGTCGCGGCCAGCACGACGCTGACGACCCCTCGCGCGAGGATCGCCAGGTAGAGGGCGAGCAGGCCCAGAGCGATCGAGGCTCCCACCACCTCGATCACGAGCACCGCGGTGGGGACGCGGTTGTTCAATGCCGACACCTGCACGGTCTGCATGTCGATCATCTCGTTGAGCGTCTCGACGTAGAGGCGCGGCGCGCTGTCCGTGGGCGAGCCCGCGAGCGACTCGCCGGCGAGCCGCCACAGAGATCGCTGCAGGCGCTGACCGTCGGCTACGGCCCGGTCCGCGGGCTCGCTGCTCGGGACCGCTTTCGACAGACGGATGGTCGAGTCCGTGTAGCGCTCGAGCAGGTCGAGCGAGCGCGTGCGGATCGGCTCGCGCAGCGTCTGGGCTCGCAGGTACGTCGTCCCGATCGCGTTCGCCGTCTCCACGACCGCGGCCCTCCGTGAGTCATAACGCCCGACCGCCAGGGTCAGGCCGAAGGCGAGGATCAGCGCCACGAGACCGAGCAGCGCGGCCTGCAGAACGCCGACCGGCTCACGCAGGCTGTCGGCGTGTGCGCGGAGCCGACGTCCCGCCACGACGCCGAGCAGCGTCGTGCCGAGCACGATGCCGAAAATCAGCAGCCAGAGCTCGAGGCTGTTCAGCCGGAAGAACACAGCAGACTCGCTCGAGCGACGATGGCCACGGCCGATCGATCATGCGCGACAGGGCAGACGACGAGCGTCTACGTTTCCGGCCCGTGCCGCCGTACACCACTCCCCATCGCTCGCCGACGACGTGACGAACGCGATCGCGTTCATGACCGCGAACTACGTCGCCCGCGAGACCGGGTACGCGATGCACGGATGGGCTCACGGCGACGGGGCGACGCAGGAACGATTTCGGCCGCTCGTGACCTTCGACGAGCGCTTCGACGAGCTCCTGGTGGACATCCGGGCGCTCGGGTTCGAGGCGGTCGACATCTGGGGCGGCCATCTCGGAGCGAGCTGGGCGACCGACGAGCATCTCGAGCTGGCGCGGGCCGCGCTCGAGCGGCACTCGCTTCCCGTCATGTCCTACGCGACGTGGATCGAGCCGAGCACGATCGAGCGCGCCTGTGAGCTCGCGCGCGGCCTCGGAACGCAGATCATCGGCGGCGGCTTCTCGGGCGATGCCTCGGCTCTCGTCCCCACACTCCGGGAGCACGACGTGACGCTCGCGATCGAGAACCACCCCGAGCGGACGCCTCACGAGCTGCTCGCGAGGATCGAGGAAGGCGAAGGCACGTTCGCGGCGACGGTGGACACCGGCTGGTGGGGGACTCAGGGCTACGACGCCATGCGTGCGCTCGAGGAGCTCGGGGACCGGGTCGCGCACGTCCACCTGAAGGACGTCCTCCACGAGGGCGAGCCGCACGAGACGTGCCGCTGGGGAGAAGGAATCGTCCCAATCGAAGGCTGCGTGCGAACGCTCCAGCGCCTCGGCTACACGGGCGCGTACTCCATCGAGCACGAGCCGGAGGAGTTCGATCCGAGCGAGGACTGCCGCGCGATGCTGCACGAGCTCCGTGGGTGGCTCGCGTGAACGTCGCGATCGTCGGCTGCGGCGTGATCGCCGCACCCTATGCGCGAACGATCGCGGCCTCGCCCGACCTGACGCTCGTCGGGGCCACGGACCAGCTCCCGGGTCGGGCGGCCACTCTCGTCGAGGAGTTCGGCGGGACGGAGTTCGCCTCGCTCGAGGCGCTCCTGGCAGCCGACGCGGTTCAGACGGTCGTGAACCTCACGCCTCCCCAGGCGCATGCGTCCGTCACCGCCACCTGCCTCGAGGCGGGCAAGCACGTGCACACGGAGAAGCCGGTCGCCTTCCTCCACGCGGAAGCGAAGGACCTGGCACAGCTCGCCGAGAGCAACGGCGTTCGCCTGAGCTGCGCACCCGCGACGCTCCTCGGCGAAGCGCAGCAGACGGCCTGGAAGCTGATCCGCGAGGGGACGCTCGGCCGGATCCGCATCGCGTATGCCGAGGCGAACTGGGGCCGGATCGAGTCGTGGCACCCGTCGCCGGAGACGCTCTACGCGGCCGGCCCGCTCGTCGACGTCGGTGTCTATCCGCTCACGATCGTGACGGCGATCCTCGGGCCGGTGCGCCGCGTCCTCGCGCACGCGTCGATGGTCCAGGCCGACCGGGTCACGCAGGACGGCCGCAGCTTCCGGCCGGGGAGCCCGGACTTCATCGTCGCGGTGCTCGAGCTCGATGGCGGCGCTCTCGTCCGCCTGACGGCGAACTTCTGGGTTCGAGGTGGAAGGCAACGCGGGCTCGAGTTCCACGGCGACGACGCGGCGCTCCACCTCGCGAGCTGGCTCGAGTTCGACTCGCGGCTCGAGCAGACGACGGACGGCGATGGCTACACGCCGGTTCCGCTCCTGCGCGAGCCGTATCAAGGGATCGAGTGGAGCCGTCCGCTCTCCGAGCTCGCGAGCGCGATCGCCGAGGGACGTCCGCACCGGGCGAGCGCCGAGCACGCCGCGCACGTCGTCGAGACGCTGAACGCGATCACGGAGTCGTTCCGCGACGGTGGCTACGTGGAGGTCCACTCCACGTTCACGCCGCCGGAGCCGCTCCCCTGGGCGACCTGAGCCGGAACCGCAGGCGGAAGAGCAGCTTCAGGTTCGAGTTTCGAGGCAACCGGCGACGGGCGCGGGCGAGACGGTGAGAGGCGTCTCGCCCGCGCCAGGGGGGACTCGCCGGGGGGTCAGGGATGAGCCACGGTGGGCTTGCGGAGGGTCACGGTCAGGTGCGTGTCCGTGCTCTCCGGGTCGAGGATCTCGGAGACGAGGAAGGTCTCCCCGCCCTCGGTGACAGGCTCGCCGACGGCGAAGCTCTTGTCCGTGAGCCAGTACTGCGTCTCCCCCTCGGGGAAGCGCACGATCACGGTTCGCTTCCGAGATGAACTGGGCGGCACCGAAGAGTCACCTCACGATCCGGTAACGAAAGGCGTGTCACCGGCCCGAGCGAGCGACCCGTGCAGAGTCCCCTCGCCGCGGTGCCTATCCGCTATGACGGCCCGACCCGTCACCGAGTCGAACCGCCGTGCACCCGAGTCTAGCTCGTGACTTCGTCCTTCGACAACCGCCCGTCCGTGCTGCTCGGCTCGAGCAGGAAGAGCTCCATCGCGTAATCGGGATCGTGGGCGACCTGCGAGAAGAAGGCGCGTACCGTGCGACCCGTCGCGCTCTCCACCGCTTCGACGAAGCGAGGGCGCATCCAGTCCTGGAACATCGTCCGCGTTTCGCGAACCTGGAGGAACGCGCCCTCCGAGATCATCCTCTTCTCGACGGTGGTGAACGGATCCTCGAGCGATGTCGCCACGAGGTCCGCGTGGATGAGTGTCGTCACTCGGTCAGGGCCGCGCCCGTAGTGCTCCCGGTGAATCGAGCCGATCGCAGTCGAGATCGCACGCGACTGGACGGCGGTCTCGCCTGATTGCCGTGGACCCATCCCGGGCCTCCTTCCGTTGGCTCAGACCCAGCGCGACCCATAGAGAGCGCAGCAGCGGAAGGAGGGAGCAAGTCCATGAAGGGTAGCTCGCGCCAGGACTCGGCACCGTTGCGCGCGGCGATCAGCCGGGGCTGTCCGCCCCGGCGATGGGCTCGCGCGCCGTCTTCGCCCAGCCCCGTCGCCCGAACGCCTGGCGAAACGCCGCACGCAGCAGGACCGGCCAGAGGAGCCACGAGTACGCCGCGTAGACGGGAGCGATGAGGACGCCCTTCATGACGCCGACGAGGCCTGACCTCGCCCCGCGCGCGATACAGCCGAGCACGACGCCCCCATACCCGAGCATGAAGAAGAAGAGAATCTGCCACCAGCCACCGCTGCCCCAGAAGTCGGCGACATCGAAGACTGCGAGAAGGATGCTCGCGGCGAACGCGGCCCCGACGACCGCCTGGAGAGCGGGCTGAAGCAGATAGAGCACGAGGTCGATCCGGCGTCCAAGCCCGAGGTCGGCCCGCCAGATCGAGCCCAGGTGTGACATCGCCTGGAGATTCCCTTGCGACCACCGCGCTCGCTGCCTGAACAGCTTGCGGATTCCGGGCAACCCCTGCTGATCGACGCTCGAGCGCGGCTCCGCAACGCCTTTCCACCCTCGCTCGATCATGCGGAGCCCGAGATCCTGGTCCTCGGTGAGGCGGTCGCGCCACGGCCCGCCCGTCTCGGCGTCGACGACGTCGTCGAGCGCCGACAGGCGATTGAACTGGCCGTTGCCGCCCATGCCCGCCGTCCCGCTGAGTGTGCGTCCGGCCTGGTATAGCAGGCCGTAAATCGAGAACTCCACGTCCTGGAACCACGTCAGCAGCGAGCCGCGGTTGTAGATCCGGACGAGGAGCTGCACGCCTCCGACCCGCGGATCACGAAAGTGCGCCGCCGCATGCGCAGGCGCCGAGGGATCGAGACGTCCATCCGCGTCGATGACAATGGCGATGACGTCATCGCGCGTCCAACGCGCCAACGCCGGCCTCACGAGCAGTGTCTCGACGTGCGCCCAGCCGGCGTTCAGGGCGGCTGCCTTGCCCTGACGCGCGTCGGGCGGCACGCGCCGGAGGACCTCGAGGCTCGGGCTGTCGATCCCCGCAAGCGCTGCCGGCGTGCCGTCCGTCGACCCGTCGTCGACCACGAGCACGAGCTTGTGCGGCACGTCGACGGCCAGCAGGCGCTCGACGCTGTCCGCGATCGTGACCTCCTCGTCGAGCGCGGGGACGAGGAAAACCCACAGGACGTCGTCGGCCTCCGCGCCGTCGAGCTTCGGGGTGCGCCGCAACGCCCGCCGAGACGCGATGAAGAGGAACGTCGTCCACCCGAGCATCCCGACGATGACGACGAACGCGATCCAGAAGAGGACTTCCGCCCAGACCGGTAGGCCGTGGAAGGGCATGGCGAGCGCGATCATCGCCCTACCCACCGATCGTGCTCCTCGTCCCTGTTCGGCTGGGCATCGCGTTCCTCGGTCGGCTCCTCCAGCAGTCCTCCTCCGTAACCGGCTGCCGCGAGGACCGCACGTCGCGAGAACCCCGGCCCGAACCTTTCAGGAGCAGGGCCTACTCCCGCGAGGTACTCGAGCGCCGCGACCACGCGGTCCGCCGCACGGCCGTCGCCGTACGGGTTCGCTCCCGGGTCGATGACGCGAGCACGCGGGTTGCCGAGTATGCGACCGGCCTCGGCGACGATTCGCTCGACATCCGTGCCGACGAGAACGAGCGCGCCGGAGTCCATGCCTTCGTCTCGCTCCGTCGTCTCGCGAGCGACGAGCACCGGAACGCCGAGCGAGGGCGCTTCCTCCTGGATGCCGCCGGAGTCGGTGACGATGAGGCTGGCTCGCGCCATCAGGCGCGCGAACTGCGCATATGCGAGCGGCTCGCTGCAGACGACGTTCGGGATGTTCGCGAGCGGACCGCCTAGCTCATGTCGCACGAGCGGGTTCGGGTGCAACGCGACGACGAAGCGAACCTGCGCCCACGCCGCCGCAAGTCGTGCGATCGCCCCGGCGACCTGCGCGAGGCCTCCGTTCCAGTTCTCCCTGCGGTGGGCGGTGACGACGACGAGGGGGTCGGTGGACGAGGCAGCGGCTTCGACCGCCGGATCCTCGAACGGAAGCTCGAGCGCCGCCGCGAACCGGAGGGCGTCGATCCCGGTATTGCCGGTCACGAACACCTGCTCGTCACGGATCCCCTCGAGCACGAGGCTCTCCTTGTTCAGCGTCGTCGGGGCGAGGTGGAAGGCGGCGATCCTCGCGATCAGCTGCCGGTTGAGCTCCTCGGGAAACGGCGTCAGCGTCGACCGCGTGCGCAGCCCGGCCTCGACGTGCACGACCGGGATGCGCAGATGGAAAGCCGCGAGCGCCGCCGCGAGCGCGGACGACGTGTCGCCGTGCACGAGCGCCGCCACCGGGAACCCACCGCCTCGGATCTGCTCGCGGGTCGCGACGGCGACGCCTGTGGCCCCGTAGCGCTCCTGGCAGAACGCGTCGAGCTTCTCGAGCACCGATGCGACGAGGTCGTTCAGCGTGAGCCCCGGCCGGCCGACGTCGAGATCATGCTCAGGCTCGATCCCCGCGAGCTCGAGGATCGGCGCGACGAGGTCCCGATGCTGACCCGTCGTGACGACGACCGGCCCGAACCAGGTGCTACGCCGGAGGGCGTGGACGACCGGGAACATCTTGATCGCCTCCGGGCGCGTCCCCATCAGGACGAGGACGTTGCTCAGTCGTCGTCCGTCGGGCGCGGCCACCACCCGCGGCAGCCTATGCGGAACGCGCAGCACTCGTCGATGCCGCGTCTGTGGGATGTACGAGAGAAGCGGTTAGTCGCCGGCCGAGCCGCCCAGGCGAAGCTCGGCCGTCCTCGCAGACTCGTTCAGGTCCTCGACGAGGGATGCATCGTCCTGGCCGAGATCGGCGACCAGCTCCCCGAGCTCGCCGCCGATGCCGCGCAGCTCGTCCAGCGCTCGCCGCACGTTGTCCTCGACGGGCTGGATCCTCGCGCGGAGCGCCTCCTCGCGCGCCCGGGCGGCGTCGTGGATGTGCCGCACCCCCTCCTCGGCGGACTCCTGGAGCGCGAGAGCCTGGAGCTGTGCGTCCGCGAGGACGCTCTGCGCCTGCGCCTCCGCTTCCTTGCGCCGGGACTCGAGCTCGACCTCGGCGGCGCTCTGCAGCTCCTTCACGCTCGCCTCGGCGTCGCTTCGCAGTTTCGCCGCATCCTGCTCGGCGGTCGCAAGGCGCACCTTGGCCTCGTCCTCCGCGGCCCTGCGAATGCCGGCCGCCGCCTCGGCTGCGTCCGCGCGGATCTTGTCCGCCGCGACCTCGGCCGCCTCCAGGATCCCGGCGACGCCCTTTCCGACGTCGTCGTACGCGCCCTCGTGCCCACCCGACCCGTCGACCGGGCTCGCGCCGTCTTTGCTCACGTCGCGGTCCTTGGAGGTCTCGCTCACCGGTGGGCTCCTCTCGGTTGTCTGGTTGCTGGGCTTCTGTGGCGGCGCGGGCGCGGGGACGAGCGACGAGATCGCAGCCTCTTTGCCTCTCTGCCACCGGACCAGCGTGCGCACGCCGAAGGCCAGGAGAAAGGCGATCGCTCCCGCCCAGAGGGCGAGCAGCACCCAGAAGAGTCGGCTCGCACCGGACTCGTCGGCCTCGGCCTCCGCTCCCTGCGCCGCGGGATCCGCCGTCTGCACGCGCCCGGTGCCGATCGGGAAGCGATCGAGCAGCGGCTCGAGGTTCGGCTCCTTCTGCTGCTGCGCCTGCTGGCCGTCCTGCTGCGCAACCGCACCGGCGGGCCCGACGAGAGCCAGGACCGAGGCCGCGAGCGCCAGACACGCGAGCCGATTCGTGCCGGGACCGAGCATCAGCGGATCGTGAGCGGCGTCCCGACCGCCATCAGGCGGGCGAGGCGGACGATGTCGGCGTTTCGCATGCGGATGCAGCCGTGCGAGACGCGCCCTGGCAAGAGGTCGGGACGGTTCGTCCCGTGGATTCCGATGAAGCCGCCTGCCGGCCAGTCCGTCAGCACCTGCGAGCGGGCACTGGTCCCGAATGCGATCGGACCGTAGAAGGGGCTTCGGTACGACGAGAGCTGGCTGCGGACGTAGAAGTCGCCACGCGGGGTCGGAGAGCTCTGCGTGCCGACCCCGATCGCAGCCCGGAAGATCGGCTTCCCTCCGGCATACAGCGTCGCTCGGAACCGCTCGAGGTCGACGACGAGCCGCGTGCGGACGAGCGTGTAGCCGCCGAGGGCGGCCCGCGGCACCCAGCCCTCGCGGTTGCTCGGCAACGCGGGGACGCGAATGCGGAGCCAGAGGCGGCCCATGCGGTCGGCGCGCCGCTCGAGCACCGGAACGATGTTCGACGTCCCTTCCGGCGTCATCTTCCCGAGGCGGGCGAGTGGTCGAGCTCGTCCACGCGGCGCGGTGCGAACCGAGGTCGCGAGACGCACGGGCGCCCACCGGCTCGTGCCCGCCGGACTCGTCAGTGCCCTCGGCCGTGGAATCGTGAAGGCGGCAGCGGCCGGGGCCGGGATCCCGGACGTGTCGGGAAGGGCGAGCTCGCGGTCCGACGGGTCGGCGCGTGACGAGTAGAGCTTCGCCGCGACGAGCACGGTCGACCCGGCGACGCCGACGGCGGCGAGGCAGAACGCGAGGCCCCGCATGCGGCCATGAGCTGCCCGTCCTAGCCGGTGAATCGCGGCTCGCCCCCCTTGCTCTTGGTCTTCGTGGGTGACGAGACGAAGCCGGTGGCCGAGACGATCCGCAGCACCTCGGGCTTCTCGACTGCGTCGTCGAAGGGCGTTCCGGCCGGAACGACTCCGGCCAGCCGGCGCATCCACCCGGCGTGTCGTGCCTCCACCGAGTGGATGGAGACCGCGACGGCGAGGATCGCCGCTGACTTCAACCGCGGCGCCTGCGCCTTGTACGCACCGACCGCGAGGTCCTCGAACGCGACCGCGGTCCGGAGGAACAGCCGCTGGTCCTCGGTCGTGCCCCGGAAGTCGAACTTCGGCTGCTTGATCGCAGCGCTGCCGAGCGCCTGCTGGAACGCGCTGACGTGTGCACGCTCGACGGGGCCGACGACGCTCGCGGCCCTCGCCGCGTTCCCGCGCAGCGCCTTCTCCCGCTCGGCCTCCGTGTAGAACGCTGCCTGGAGGTACTCGAGCGACAGGGCGTAGTTCAGGATCGCCACGTCGTTCGGGCTCGTCGCCGCCATGGCGTCGCCCGCCGCTGCGAGCGCGCCGAAGAGCGCCGCCCCTCCGACCGTCGCCTTGCGCAGGAAGTCCGCGCGGGAGTCGACGCCGATGCTCTCGAGACCCTCGCGGATCGCACCGTCACGGTCGAGCTCGGCGAGCGCGAGGCCGTCCACGCAGTTGTCGCTTTCCTCCGGAATCACGAGCCCTCCCCCCTCATCCCGACTTCACGAATCCCAGCTGGCGGAGCCGCGCTGTCACCTGGTTCGCGGTCACCGGCTCGTCGACCGGCTTCGGCGCCGGGACCTCGCCGGCGATGAAGCGGATCCAGGCGGCGTGCCGCGCCTCGACCGAGACGATGCGGGCGGCTGCGCCCAGAGCAGCCTTCGTGAGATTCGTCGCCTGGCCGTTGTACGCCGCGACGCTCAGATCCTCGAGCGCCAGCGCAGCGGCGGTGAACTTGCCCGGGTCCCGGACCGAGTCGCCGAGGTCGAAGCCCGGCTTCTGGCGGGCGGCGCTGCCGAGCGTCTTCTCGAGGAACGCCGCATGTGCCCGCTCGTGAGTGCTGACCACCTTCGCGTACTGGCGCAACTCGCCCTCGAGGTCGCCGACGGTCACGGCACGCGTGTAGAAGAGCTCCTCGAGCCATTCCAGGACGAGCACGAGGTTCAGGATTCGCACGTCCTGGGACGGAGACGGCGCCGAGAGCGCGATGCGCGGAATCCCGGCGATGGTCACGCCGCCGAGTGCGAGCGTTCCGCCCGTGAGGCAGCGCCCGCCGGATGAGCCCCCGGCGTGTCCCGCTCGCGGTCGGATCGAACGCCTCGCGAACCGCAGCGTCGGCGTCGGTGACCTGGACGACGAGAGGCTCAGACATGGGTCACCCCACCGAGGCGCGGCTCAGGCCCAGGCTCAGTCGTCCGCAGTGCTCGGCCGTGGCCGAGCCGACTTTCCCCCTGCATACCCCCACCCTTCTCTCCGCAGTAGGGGAAAGCTTGGTGCCATCCGCACGACCTTGTCAACCCCTGACAGCCCGAACCGCGGCGAGTTCACCCGAACGGGGGAGGCGGCCCGGTGCACCCTGTGGCGGTGCTAGACGACCGCGACCGAGGTTGCGGCGGCTGCAGACGAGTCGAGCTTCGCGGTCGACCCTCGAGCCGACCGCCAGATCGCGTCCTGCCCGAGCGGCTCGCGCGTCGCAAAGCCCTCGGCCACGAGCTCGAGCAGCATCCTCTCCGTCGCCTCGAGATCGGCCACCGGGTCGGCCCCGTCCGCGAGGAGCGCGGCCACCTCCGCTGTCGTCAGCCCGTCCGCGAAGCGATCGAGGAGCGGCATGGGCGACTCGGGCGCGGGTTCGCGCGCGAGACCGGGGTCGAGATTCGCGAGCAGCGTGTCGTAGGCGAGGATCGGCTGCCAGCCTCCCGCGACGAGCCGCAGCTCGTCCCGCTCGAATACCACCGAGGGCGCCGTGAAGCGGACCGGGCCGTCCGAGGTCGACGTCTTGCCCTGCAGCTCGGCGGCGGTGCCCGCCGCGCTGCGCGCCTCCGCCCGGTCGCGCTCGTATGCCTCGGTCACGTCGTCGTCGTCCATCCGCGCGACGACCGCGTCGGCGTCGATCCCGGGGATGCCGCGGAGTGCCTCGCGGATGAGCTCGTCGTCGTCCAGGAGAAGCGGCGTCGTGAAGTTCGCTAGCTGGAGCGCACGCAGCACGCGCCACTCGCTCCCCGGCTCGAGCGAGGCGTGCGGCGACGACCGCACGGCACCCGCGACCGGACGCAGACGCACGAGGCTTCGGAACGAGCCCGAAGGGCATCCCGTAGCGGCGGCGGAAGGCCGCGTTGCCGTGCAGCGACCGGGCCGGGTCGAACCGCGCCTGCGCCGCCTCGGTGACCTCCTCGCGAAGCCCGATCAGCACGAGCCGCCAGCGCAACTGCTCCCCGTAGCGCCACTCGAGCACGCGCAGGGACGGGTTCGCGGAGTACGCCCAGGGGCACGCCGCGTCCGTGTAGAGCGTGACTTCGATCTCCGCCACGAATCCGATCGTAGCCCCTGGCGGTCGTCGTGGATCGAACGCGCAGTCGCGGTGCTAGGCTGGCCGTGCCCGGCCGCGCTAGGTGGGGAGTCAGCGGTTCCCTGAACCCGAAATCCGCTCCATGCGGGGCCGAACGCCGTCCGAGGGACGGTTCGTCGGGATTGGGTCTGCGCACGTGGCGTTGACAGATCGGGTTCCGCGCACTGGGAGCGTCCGAACCGCGTCAGGTCCGGAAGGAAGCAGCGCTAAGGACTCCCTCTCAGGTGCCGCGGCTCCGCCCGATCCGAGCTGGCGACGCAGGTACCTCCGGTGATGCCGATCTCGAAGGCGGACCGCGTGGCCGGGCATCTCCCAGCGACTCCGTCACCTGCTTGAATCCGCGAGGTGACCGCGCTCTACCGGAAGTACCGTCCGCAGACGTTCGACGACGTCGTCGGGCAGGAGGCGGTCGTCCGGACGCTGCGGAACGCGATCGACCAGGATCAGGTCCGGCAGGCGTACCTCTTCGCCGGCCCGCGCGGCACCGGGAAGACGTCGATGGCGAGGATCCTCGCGAAGGCCCTGAACTGCGAGAGCTCTCCGGGGCCGACGTCGTCGCCCGACGGCACATGCTCGACCTGCGTCGCGATCGCGAACGGCACCTCGCTCGACGTCGTCGAGATGGACGCGGCCTCTCAACGCGGCATCGACGACATCCGGGAGATCCGTGAGCGCGTCGTGCTGCAGCCGGTCTCCGGCCGGCACAAGGTCTACATCCTCGACGAGGCGCACCAGCTGACGGACGCGGCCTGGAACGCCCTGCTCAAGCTCATCGAGGAGCCCCCTCCCCACCTCGTCTTCGTCTTCTGCACGACCGACCTCGGCAAGGTGATCCCGACGGTGCGCTCGCGCTGCCAGACGTTCGCGTTCCAGCGGCCACGGTTGTCCGAGCTCGTCACCGTTCTCCGGCGCGTCGCCGACGGCGAAGGGATCCAGGCGCCCGACGCGTCGCTCTCGCTGATCGCGCGCAGCGCGCGCGGTGCGTTCCGGGACGCGGTGTCGACGCTCGACCAGCTGGCGTCGGCGACGAGCGGCGCCATCGATCCGCAGGCCGTCCTGCAGCTGCTCGGAGCGGTCGACGAGGACGCACTCCTGCGGCTCTGCGACATGGTCGTCGACCACGACACCGCCGGCGCCCTCGTCTTCATCGAGGAGCTCGCGGAGCAGGGGCAGGACCTGGGACGGCTCGTCACCGATCTCCTCGAGCATCTGCGGCACCTCCTGCTCGTGCAGCACGTCGGTCACGTCCCGGACTCGCTGCCGGTGACGGAGGAGACGAAGGAGCTCCTCCGCCAGCAGGCGAACCAGCTTCCGGAACCGACGGTGCTCCGGCTCATCGACCTGCTTGCGGTCGCACTCGAGGACATGCGCCAGGGCGGCGACCCACGGTTGCCGCTCGAGCTCGCGATCGTGAAGGTGACGCGGCCGCAGGCCGACCTCTCGCGCGAGTCGCTCGCGCATCGCGTGGAAGTGCTCGAGAGCCGCGCAACCGCGGCGCCCGCGCCCCCGCCGGCGGCTCCCGCGCCGCCCTCGGCCGAGAAGCCGGCGCCCCCGCCGGAGACCCCGCGCGCAGCCGCGCCGGACGCTCCCGAGATCGAGCTGGAGCAGGTCGTCGACGCCTGGCAGCGCTCGATCGTCGAGGCCGTGCGCGAGCGCTCGATCCCGATCGCGAGCCTCCTCGCAGAGGCGACGCCGACGGAGCTCGCCGGCGACACGCTGACGCTCGAGTTCCCCGCCGGCGCCGACTTTCACCGCCGTCAGGTCGGCGAGCCGGCGAACATCGGCGTGCTCAGCGACGCGCTCTACGAGGTCACAGGGCGTCGGCTGACCGTCGTTCTCGAGACCGGGGAGGCCGGCGAGCGCGAGGCCGACGAGGACGAGCCGATCTCCGAAGACGACTGGATCACGACGCTCAAGGACACATTCGACGCCCGAGAGGTGGAACCGGAACGATGAAGTTCGACATGAACAAGATGCTCCAGGAAGCCCAGCGCATGCAGACGGAGCTCGCGCAGGCGCAAGAGGAGGCCGCGAAGGAGGTCGTCGAGGCCACTGCCGGCGGCGGCATGGTCGCCGTGAAGGCGAACGGCGCCGGCGAGGTGATCGAGATCCGCATCGACCCGAAAGCGGTGGATCCGGACGATCCCGAGCTGCTCGCGGACATGGTGCTCGCGGCCGTCAACGAGGCGCTGCGCTCGTCGCGCAGCCTGATGGAGTCGAAGATGTCCGGGATCGTCCCGGGCGACCTCGGCGGCCTCGGCGGGCTCTTGCCGGGTAGCTAGAACGCGTGTGGGCGCGGCCGAGGCCGCGCCCACTGCTCCCCCCGCTGACTCGCCCCTACGAGGCGACAGCCGCACAGATGACATACGCCCTCAGGTACCAGTTGAGTGCCGTCGGGACGATTTCGTACGCACGCGCGTGCCACGAGGTCGCGTTCGGCGGATAGCTCTCGTCGAGCGCCGCTTCCGCCGTCGCCTCGAGGATCCGTGCCCCGCCGCCGACGACGACCTTGCCGCCCGGGCACGTCGCGGATATGGACTTGGGGCTGGCCGAGGTGCTCGCGCTGCTCGCGACGACGATCTCGATCCCGGAGAGCCCTGCAGGACCCGCCGGGCCCGCGGGGCCGAGTGCGCCCGCAGGACCAGCGGGCCCGGCAGGCCCCGCCGGGCCTGCTTCGAGCTGACCCGGAGCGAAATCGATCTTCTGCAGCGTCCCGTTGGCGACGTTCGCGGACGTGAGCGTGTTCTTGCCGATGTCGATCGCCTTGACCGTGCGCTGCTTCAGATCGAGCCCCGTCACAGTGTTGTTCTGGATCTGCGCGCCGGTCACGAGCGCGCCTGCGACCGCCGATCCGCCGAGCGCGAAGAGGAGCGCGATGGCGGAGACGATCAGTGCCGGATTGAAGAAGCGGATCTTCATGGTGGTGCCTCCTTCGGGTCGTTGGACGAGATCCGTTGCCCGTACAACCCGGCCGCCGCAAGATCCTTACGCCGGCCTCCGAGATCGGACCGTCCGAAATCGACGGCTACGCTCCCGCCGTGCTCAGCCCGGCGGTGGAGAACCTCGTCGTCCAGCTCGCGAAGCTGCCCGGCGTCGGCCGGCGCACGGCGCAGCGGCTCGCGTTCCACCTGCTCTCGGCGCGCGCCGAGGAGGCGCTCGAGCTCTCGCGCGCGATCGAGGAGGTCAAGGAGCGTGTGCGCTTCTGCCGTGAGTGCGGGAACCTCACCGAGGACGAGCTCTGCGAGGTGTGCTCCGACGCAAGGCGCGATCGCTCCGTGATCTGCGTGGTCGAACAGCCGGTCGACGTCGTGTCACTCGAGCGGACGCACGAGTACCGCGGTCTCTACCACGTGCTCGGCGGCGCGCTCTCGCCGCTCGACGGCGTCGAGCCGTCCGATCTGCGGATCGGCGGGCTCCTCGCGCGGATCGAGCGAGGAGGCGTGGAGGAGGTCGTTCTCGCGACGAATCCGACGATGACCGGCGAGGCGACGGCCGCCTACATCGCCGACCGGCTGCGCGACCAGGTGCGGGTCACGCGGCTCGCGAGCGGGCTCCCGGTCGGAGGCGACCTCGAGTACGCGGACGAGGTCACGCTGGGCCGCGCACTCGCCGGGCGCCGCGACATGTGACCGGAAACGTTTTCTGTGCAAATTGCGAATTTCCAGTTTCCGAAGGGGTTGCAACCGGAGTCGCGTCTTTCTAGATTGCAGCCACTGAACCGGCGGGCCTTCGGGTCAGTCGGTTCAGTGTTTTTTGGGGGGAAACACGGTTTCCCCCGGCCCCCTTCCTCAGAGCGCCGCACGCTGTCTACGGGTGCGGGCTTCGTCGCTGGCCACACGTGACTCCGGGGACCGTCGTGACCGAGCACGCTGCCTAGACTGGCTCGATGTCGGCCACCGAGTTCGAGGCCGTCCCGACCGTCGAGGCCGACTCCGCGCCGGCGCCGGGCGGGATCGTCGTGATGAAGTTCGGCGGCACGTCGGTCGCCGACACGGAGCGGATCGTCGCCGTCGCGCGGCGGCTCGCCGCGGCCCGGGAGCGTGGCGCCCGCGTCGTGGGCGTGCTCTCCGCCATGGGCGACACGACCGACGAGCTGCTCACGCTCGCGCGCGAGGTGTCGCCGCGGCCCCATGACCGCGAGCTCGACATGCTCGCCTCCGTCGGGGAGCGCGTGTCGTGCGCGCTCGCGGCGATGGCGCTCATCGACCTCGGGCACGACGCGGTCTCGCTCACGGGCTCGCAGGCGGGGATCGTCACCGACACCGCCCACGGGAAGGCGAAGATCGTCGAGGTGCGCGCGAGGCGCATCCACGACGCACTCGACCGTGGCGCGATCGTGCTCGTCGCCGGCTTCCAGGGGGTGTCCACGGAGGCCGAGGTGACGACGCTCGGACGAGGCGGCTCCGATACGACGGCCGTCGCGCTCGCGTCCGCACTCGGCGGCGAGGCGTGCGAGATCTACACGGACGTGGACGGCGTCTTCAGCGCCGACCCGCGGGTCGTACCGCAGGCGCGGAAGCTCGGCGTCGTGAACTACGACGAGATGCTCGAGCTCTCCGCCTCGGGCGCGCGGGTGCTCCAGCTACGCTCGGTCGAGTTTGCGAGGAACCACGGAGTCGCGCTGCACGTGCGGTCGTCGTTCTCGGACGACGAGGGCACCTGGGTGACGGCGGAGGAGTCGGAGCGGATGCTCGAGAAGGCGATGATCTCCGGGATAGCGCACACCGTCGACGAGACCGTGTACCGGGTGACCGGGATCCCGGCCGCGACGCTCTTCTCGGCCCTTGCCGGCTCGCAGGTCAACGTGGACACGATCCTCCAGGTCGGCGACGAGATCGTGTTCTCGGCGCCCAGCGAGGACGACGACGCGGCCTCGCGCACGCTCGACGAGCTCGGCGCGCGCTGGAGCGCCGACGCGGAGCTCGGGAAGGTGAGCATCGTCGGCGCGGGAATGAAGAGCCATCCGGGCGTCGCGGCGACCGCGTTCTCGACGCTCGAAGCCAACGGAATCACGCCGCTGATCGTGTCCACCTCACCGATCAAGATCACGTGCCACGTCCGCCGGGCGGACGTCGAGCAGGCCGTCTCCGCCCTCCACGAGGCGTACGGGCTGGCGCTCGAGCAGGGCGTCGCAACCGGTCGGGCGGCAGCGTCGTGAGCGACCCGACCCGCATCGCGGTCGTCGGCGCGACGGGCGCTGTCGGGCGCGTCACGCTCGGCCTCCTCCGCGAGCGCGGCTACACCGACGTCCACGCGTTCGCCTCCGCCCGCTCGGCCGGCACGACGATCGACGGGCTCCAGGTCGAGGAGGCGACGCCCGAGCGACTGGCGGGCGGCGGCTTCGACGTCTGCCTCTTTTCCGTCGGCACCGATGCGAGCCGCGAGCTCGTCCCCGCCGTCGCGGCTGCAGGCGCGCTCTGCGTCGACAAGTCGGCCGCGTTCCGGCTCCAGGAAGGCATCCCGCTCGTCGTGCCGGAGGTGAACGGAGCACGCGCGCTCGAGCACCGCGGGATCGTGGCCAACCCGAACTGCTGCTCCATTCCGCTCACGATGGCGCTCGCGCCCCTGCGCGATGCGGCGGGCCTCGCGCGCGTGCGCGTGTCCACGTACCAGTCCGCATCGGGCGCGGGCGCACACGCGCTCGAGCGGCTGCGCGCAGAAGCCTCGGACGAGCACGACCTGCGCATGGACTGGTCGTTCGACGGGTTCGAGATGGACGAGGAGGCGAAGATCCGCGCCGAGGCGCGCAAGATCCTCGAGCTGCCAGAGCTGCCGCTCTCGGCGACGACGGTGCGCGTCCCCGTGACCGTGGGGCACGCGGAAGCCGTGTGGATCGAGACGGAGGAGCCGCTCGACCCCGAGGAGGCGGAGCGCATCCTCGGCGACGCCGACGGCGTCCGCCTGGTGCAACTTCCGAGCCCGGCGCAGGCGATGGGCGCGGACGAGGTCCTCGTCGGCCGCATCAGGCGCGATACCGCAGCCGAGAACGGCCTCGCTCTCTTCCTCGCGTGCGACAACCTGCGCAAGGGCGCGGCCCTGAACGCGATCCAGATCGCCGAGCTCGCAATCCGGGCTCGCGCCGCCGCCTAGACGTTAACTCCTGGTTAGCAGGGGGTTCTCGAGGCCGAAGCCCTGCTACCTTCGTTCGGATGGTCGGGGGACATCGGGGAGGTGTGCACGGCGTGCTCCGGCTGCGCCGGATGTGTCTCCGAACGCTCTCGATCCTCGCGGCGCTGGCGCTCGCGGCCGTTCTGGTCGGGCTCGCGACCGCGGCGAGCACGAGCGTCGTGAAGGGAACGAAGCGCGCCGACACGCTCGTCGGGACGGCCGGCAAGGACCGCCTGCTCGGTTACTCGGGCAACGACTGGCTGCGCGCGCTTGCCGGCAACGACGTGCTCGACGGCGGGAACGGCAAGGACACGCTCTCCGGCGGCCCGGGCAACGACCTCGTCCTCGTTCGGGACGGGGCCCGCGACCGCATTTACTGCGGCCTTGGAACGGACCGCGTCGTCGCAGACAAGCTCGACCGTGCCGAGCGCGACTGCGAGAAGGTCGAACGCCCCGACGACGGCGAGCCGGATCCGCCTCCGCCTACGGGCCAGAGGGTCGTGCAGGTCGACCGCTCGTGGACGTGCACGGGGCCGGTGGACCTCGATCTCGTCAAGGTGACGATGAACGCCGGCGCGAGCGGCAACGACGCGATCCACATGCGCACGAACTGCTCCGGGACGATCCGCCGCATCGAGATCGACACGTGGACGGGCGACGGGATCAAGATCAACGCACCCGCCCCCGCCGCGCACGACCTCACGATCTGGGGCGGCTACGTCCGCTGCCACGACCATCCGGAGGGAGCGCACCAGGACGGCCTCCAGGCGCTCGGCGGCGAGCGCATCACCATCCGGAACGTGGAGTTCAACTGCAACTCAGAGCCGAACGCCCAGTTCTTCGTGAACGCGGCCAACGGCGGGATGCCGACGGACATCGTCTGCGAGCGCTGCTTCCTCGGCTCGGGAGCCGCGACCACGCTCATCATCGGGTCGTCGGTCCGCTCCGGCGCGCGCCGGTCGCTCCTCTGCAACGGCCGCTTCCGCAGCCTGAACGTCGCCTTCAGCGCAGTCGAGCCGCTGAACGTCGGCAACACGGTGCTGCCGGCGACCGACTCGCGCTGCTAGCGGCTACGCCGGCTCGGGTGCCGGCTCGCCGAGCCCCTTCTTCCTGATCTTCCCGCTCGCCGTCTTCGGCAGCTCGTCGAGGAAGTGGACCCGTGCGGGCACCATGAAGCCCTCGAGCCGCTCGCGGCAGCTCGCAATGACGTCCCGCTCGGTGAGCTCCGAGCCCTCCTCGAGCGCGACGTACGCGTGGACCGCCTCGCCGAGCAACTCATCGGGCACGCCGATCACCGCCGCCTCGCGCACGCCGGAGATCGCGTACAGCGCGTCCTCGACCTCGGCCGGGCTGACCTTCTCGCCACGCGACTTGATGATGTCGTCGCTCCGCCCGACGAAATAGAGGAATCCCTCCTCGTCGATCGTGAAATGGTCGTGGGTGCAGAGCATGCGCTCGCCGGGCAGCGGGCCCTCGACGAGCATCTCGGCGGTGCGATCCGGCAGCCGCCAGTACCCGACCATCACGTGCGGGCCGCGGACGTGCAGGACGCCGGTCTCGCCCGGTGCGACGGACCGGCCCTGGTCGTCGAGAACCAGCGTCTCCGTTCCCGGGATCGCCTTTCCGACCGATGTGGGCTTCGAGTCGAGGAGCTCGGGCTCGAGGTAGCTCACGCGCTTGCACTCCGTCAGGCCGTACATCCGGAAGATGAGCGCATTCGGGAAGATCTCGCGCAACGGGTCGTGGAAGCTCGGAGGGAGCGCGGCCGCAGTGTTCGTGACCCGCTCGACGGACGGGAAGCTGAGCGGCTCCCGCTCGTGCATGCCGACGAGCGTCGCGTAGACGGTCGGCACTCCGGGGAAGACCGTGACCTCCTCCTCCTCCATCCGCTTCAGCACCTGCGCCGGGTACACGAACGACCGCTCGAGGACGAGGGTCGCGCCGTTCCCGACGGCCATGAAGAGCTGGTAGAGGCCGTAGTCGAACGCGAGCGGGAGGACGTTGAGGATGCGGTGCTCCGGCGCGAGCCGGAGATACTCGCTCAGGCTTCCCGCGGTGAAGACCGTGTTCGAGTGCGTCACCATGACGCCCTTCGGGTTACCGGTGCTGCCCGACGTGTAGATGAGCGCTGCGAGGTCGAGCGGGATCGTCCCCGGATCGCGCGGGCCCTCGTCGGCCGCGGCGAGCAGGTCCTCGTAGGACGCCATTCCGTCGAGCTCGCCGCCGCCTGCCTTCACGACGCTTCGGATCGACGGCACCCGCTCGGCGGCACGCCCGGCGACCTTCGCGATCGTCCCCTCGGTCACGACGAACGCGGCCTCGGAGTCGGCGAGGATGTACGCGAGCTTGTCCTCCTTCGTCTGCGGGTTGACGACGACGAAGACGCCGCCGGCGATGAGCGTCCCGAAGATGGAGACCACGCAGGGGAGCGAGTTGTCGGTGAAGACGATGACGCGGTCGCCGCGTTCGAGGCCGAGACCCTGCAGGCCGGCTGCGAAGCGGCCGGCCGCGTCGAGCAGCTCCGCGTAGGTGAGGCGCTGCCCGTCGACGACGAGAGCCGTCTTGTCGGGCGTTGCCGCCGCGGCCACGAGCAGGCTGTCGTGCAGGAGGCGGTTCTCGCGCATCAGCGGGCTCCGGTCGCGAGGTACGCGGGCTCCGCGCCGGACTCCTGAACCTGGTCACCGACGACGACCCGGGTCGGCTCGGCCACGGAGGCGAGCACCGGGCTTGCGACGAGGCGGTCGTGGAGGAGCATCACGGACAGCGTGCCGACGAGGCCCATCTCGTCCGTCTCCCCGACGCCCGCGGCACCCGGCGTCTCGCACTTGGCGACGAGGCGGGCAACCGCTTCCGGCTGGAACAGGCCGACCGAGCGCGAGGTGGTCGGGGTCGAGCAGCTCGCGAACGTAGCCGGGCGCGCCAGGCCCGACGAATGCGGAGACGATCGGCGCGCGATACGGGCGCTTGCGCCTCGCCGAGATCTCGGGCGGCAGGAACGGCTCGGCTGCCTTGCGGAGCAGGTACTTCTCCTCGAGGCCGCGCACCTTGATCGTGTCCGGCAGGGCGGCTGCGAACTCGGCGACGCGGTAGTCGAGGAACGGGAAGCGGCCCTCGATCGAGTTCCCCATCAGCATGCGGTCGCCCTGCGAGTGCAGGAGGTACGAGTCGAGGAACGTCACGATTTCGAGGTACTGCGCCTTGCCGAGCGGGGTCAGCCCGTCGAAGTCGTCGGGCAGGCGCGCCTCGACCCGGGCTGTGCTCTCGCCCTCGAGCGCCGCCTGCGCGACGACTCCCTCGTCGAGGAGTCGCAGGGCGCGGCCGGTATTCGCGAAGCGGAGCCGGTGGCTGTACAGCGGGTCGTCGACGTCCTCGAGGCCGCGCTTGTAGAAGCCGAAGAGGAAGGCGCCCGAGCGCTTCAGATCCTTGCCCAGGAACTCGTTCAGCCGGGCGAAGAGCAGCGGCCGGAGCTCGGACTCGGGCACCTTCGCCCAGAAGCGGCGTACCTTGTTCTCGCGGTAGATGTCGTAGCCGCCGAAGAGCTCGTCCGCGCCCTCGCCGGTGATGACGACCTTGAGCCCGGCCTCGCGCACCGCCGCTCGAGAGCCTGAGCAGCGGCGTCAGCGCGGTGCGCAGGGTCGGCTTCTCCGAGAGCTCGACCGCACGCGGGAGCAGCTCGGCGATGTCCGGCGAGTCGACGACGACACGGGTGAGATCGGTGCCGAGCTCGCGCACGAACCGGTCCTGGTACTCGCTCTCGTCGAAGAGCGGGTCGCGGAAGCCGACACCGAACGAGTTCAGCGTCCCGGGGTAGAGCCTGCTCGCGAGCGCCGCTGTCAGCGACGAGTCGAGGCCGCCGCTCAGGTACGCGGCGACGGGGACGTCCGCGCGCAGCCGGATCCGCGTCGCGTCGGTGAGCAGCGCGGTGAGCTCCTCCTCGAGCTCCGCCTCGGTCTCCGTCCGCGTCTCGCCGACCCGCGGGAAGCGGTGGTCCCACCAGCGGCGCTCCTCGATCGTGCCGTCGGGGCCGACGCGGAGGTAGTGAGCCGGCGCCAGCTCGCGCACGCCGGTGAACGCGGAGCGGTCGGGGAGGATCGGACCAGATCGTGAACGCCTCGACGAGGCCGAGCGGGTCGAGCTCACGCTTCGCGGACGGGTGCCGGAAGAGCGCCTTCGCCTCCGAGCCGAAGACGAGGTCGCCGTCGAAGCTCGGCGAGGAACAACGGCCGCACGCCGAAGCGGTCGCGCGCGAGGAAGAGCTCCTGCGCCTGGCGATCCCAGACCGCGAAAGCGAAGTCGCCGTTCAGCCGCTGGAGACAGTCGGCGCCCCACTCCTCGTATGCGTGCGCGATGACCTCGGTGTCGGACGAGGTCTCGAAGCGGTGGCCGAGCGCGCGCAGCTCGTCCTGCAGCTCGACGTAGTTGTAGACCTCGCCGTTCTGCATCACCCAGTAGCGGCCGCTCTCGCTCGAGAGTGGCTGGTCGCCGCCCTCGAGGTCGACGATCGCGAGCCGGGTGTTCGACATCCCGAACCGGCCGTCGAGGTAGAGGCCGACCCCGTCGGGACCACGGTGACGAAGCTCTCCCGCCATGGCGAGGAGAAGTTCCGGCGAGGCGTGGCGCCCCGGCCGGGCGTAGATGCCCGCGATCCCGCACACAGTCGCCCCGCCCAAGGATATGGACGACCCACCGACCCGGCAAGACGGACGGAACGGTTGGCTCAAGGCTCGAGGCGCCGTGCCGATACCGTGTAGTCCGTTCAGAGCACCGTAGATCCAGGGAGAACATGAGCAGACACGGAAGTCATCGAGAGCGACGTCAGGCGCTTCATCACCGACAACTTCCCGCTCGGCGGCAGCGGAGCCGAGCTAGCAGGCGGCGACTCGCTGCTCGAGGTCGGCGTCATCGACTCGGTCGGCGTCCTCGAGCTCATCGAGCACCTGGAGGCCACGTACGGCTTCCAGATCCCCGACGCCGACGTGCTGCCCGAGAACCTCGACTCGATCGACGCGATCGCCGGCTACGTCGCGCGCAGGCTCGCCGGCGGCGGCTCGAATGCCGGCGGCTGAGCCGCTCACGCCCGACGCGCTTCGCCTCGACGCCGAGGCAGCGCTCGCCGAGGTCGACGCGGCGCTGCCCGAGCTCGTCTTTCGCCGCCTGCGCAAGCGCGGCGCGATCGTCGCCGTCTCGGGAGGAATCGACTCGAGCGTCGCCGCTGCGCTCTGCGCACGCGCACTCGGCCCGGAACGCGTGCTTGCCCTGCTCATGCCGGAGTCGGAGTCGAGCGGTGACACGCTCGATCTCAGCAACCTCCTCGTCGAGCACCTCGGCATCGAGTCGATCCTCGAGGACATCACGCCGATCCTCGACGCAGCCGGCTGCTACAAGCGCCGCGACGAGGCGATCAAGGCGGTCGTGCCGGAGTTCACGTCGGAGTGGAAGGCGAAGCTCGTCCTCCCGAGCGTCCTCGCGAGCGACCGGCTGCCTGTGTTCTCGATCGTCGTCGAGTCGCCCGCGGGCGAGCGCGAGCAGGCGAGGCTGACGGCGGACGCCTACCGCGCGGTCGTCGCCGCCACGAACTTCAAGCAGCGGACGCGCAAGATGCTCGAGTACTACCACGCAGACCGTCTCGACAGGGCCGTGATGGGCACCCCGAACCGGCTCGAGTACGACCAGGGCTTCTTCGTGAAGGGCGGTGACGGCCTCGCCGACGTGAAGCCGATCGCACACCTGTACAAGACCCAGGTCTACCAGCTCGCCGAGGCGCTAGGAATCCCCGAGGAGATCCGCTCGCGGCCGCCGACGACGGACACGTACTCGCTGCCCCAGAGCCAGGAGGAGTTCTACTTCTCCGTCCCCTACCAGGTGCTCGACCTCTGCCTCTACGCCCTGAACAACGGGATTCCGGCAGCCGGGGTGGCCGGACGCCGCCGGTCTCAGCGAGGAGGACGTCGACCGTGTCTTCCACGACATCGAGTCCAAGCGCCGCGCGACCACCTACCTGCAGGAGCCGCCGCTCCTCCTCGAGCCCGTGCCGGAGATCGGCCGCCACCAGCAGTAGAGCCGCCTCCGCGGCCAATCAGCCATTTCTCGTACTTGACCCCCTCTGAGGGCGCAAGTACCGTCACTGGGCCGGAAGAGAATCGCTTCCGGAAAGCGACGGCTAGGGGATTCGGGGAACGATGGACAAGACGGTCGATACGAAGACGAGTCAGCCGATGGCGTACGAGAAGCCGGAGATCAAGGACTTCGGCGATCTCTTCGAGCTGACTGCTGGTGGGTCGGTCCGCGGTGGGTTCGATCAGCTCCACCCGAACAACCCGAAGGCCGTCAAGTGCGTCGTGACCTGCTTTTCGTAGCCGGCACGCGCTCATAGCCGGCGCTTCGTCGCGCGCGCACTGGGGCAGATTCGGCGCAGCGTGATCCGAAGCTTCACCGGCGCCTTCGGGGATGGGGTAGAGGCGGCTCACGCGGCGGTGAGCCGCGCGGTCGGGCCGGGCTCGGATTCGTTCGAGGCCGGCCCGCTCGCACTTTCGTGGACGGGTGGCTCGAGGCAGCCGGGCGCGCGCGTCGTTCTCCTCGCCGGGCGCCTGCACAACCTGCCCGACCTCGCCTCCGAGCTCGGCGAGCCCGCTGGGTCTGCGGAACGGCTGCTCGCACTCGGGGCCGAGCGCTGGGGAGAGGGGATCGCGGCGCGCCTCCGCGGGGCTTTCGCCCTGCTCGTCTGGGATCCCGCAACGGAGTCCGGCTTTCTCGCCGTCGACCAGCTCGGCGCCGGCGGCCTCTTCATCTCGGAGACGACCCGGTCGCTCGTGTTCGCGACGGAGGTGCGGGACCTGCTGCCACTGCTACCGCGGCGGCCGGCGCCGGATGCGGACGAGCTCGTACGCTGGGTCGCGGGCGGCTACGGCGCGCCGGGCGCGACACTGTTCGAGGGCGTCCGCCGGCTCGAGGGCGGCCACCTCCTCCGGCTCGATGGGCGGCGACGTGCCCGTCCGGCTCGGTACTGGGCGCCGCGCTACGAGGAGCCCGCGCCCGTCGGCCGCGCGGAGGCGGCGGAGGAGCTGCTCTCGACGCTGAGCGGTTCCGTGCGCGCCTGCGTCCTCGACGCCGGCGTCACGGGAGTGCAGCTCAGCGGCGGTCTCGACTCGTCGATCGTGGCGGCGCTCGCCCGTGGCCTCGATCCTCCGGTCACCCGGCTCACCGCGTACTCCCTCGTGCACCCCGGGCATCCGGAGATCGACGAGTCGACGGAGATCGAGCGCGTCACCTCCTTCCTCGATCTTCCGGGTGAGCGCCTGGCAGTGCAGGGCTGGAGCTCGCTGGACGTCGCGTTCGAGTACCAACTGGCGTGGGAGCTCCCTCCTGCCTCGGCCCTCGTCGCCTTCAACCTCCCGCTCCTGCGCAGGGCTGCCGGGGACGGTGTTGCCGTGCTCCTGGACGGAGAGGGAGGCGACGAGCTCCTCGGCTGCTCCGAGTACCTGCTCGCCGACCGCGTGCGCCGGGGCGAGCTGAGGTCTGCGCTCGCGCTCACCCGCCGCCTTCCCGGGATGGGCGAGTCACCCTCGCGTGGGCTCGTCTGGGCAGTGCTCCGCGAGTTCGGGCTCAAGGGCGCGGCGCCGCATGGAGCCCACCGCCTGCTGCGCGGTGCATTCGGCGCGGGCAGGTACACGCCGTCCTGGCTTCGGCCCGACACGGCCAAGCGCTACGTCGAGATCCACGACGAGTGGTCGTGGAAGACGCTGGACGGCCCACATTGGTGGAGTTACCTCGCAGACCTGCTCACAGCGGGCCGGGTCCGGCTCGGCGCCTACGACCTGCTCCGCCGCCGCGGGTCGCTCGCCGGGCTCACGAACACGCACCCGCTGCTCGAGAGCCTCGACCTCGTGGAGCTCGTCCTTCGGCTTCCGCCCGAGCTCGCTCTCGACCCGGCGCTCACCCGACCGGTCGCTCGCGAGGCCGTCGCCGGCCTGATCCCGGAGGAAATCCGGCTGCGGCCCGACAAGGTGGACTTCAGCCGCCTGCTCATCGACGCGCTCGGCGGCCCCGATCGGGCGCTCGTCACCCGGCTGCTCGGCGCCGACGACGCGGAGCTCTGGGCGTACGTCGAGCGAGCCGAGGTGCAGCCGCTGCTCGAGCGTCCGCCCGAGCGCCGGACGACGGAGTGGGCACGTGTCGTCTCGCGCCTGGCGATGACGGAGAGCTGGCTTCGCTCGCAGGCCGAGCCCGACTTCCCTCGGCGGCTACTCGAGAACGACTAGCTCAGGGCCGGCGGCGGCTCTCCTCGAGCCGGCGGTCGTGACGCGACCTCGCGACAAAGGCATCGCGGAGGGCATGCGGAACGCGAGCGAGCTTCTCGCCCCAGGTTTCCCCCACCGCCGGCCGGAGATCCTTCGCAACCTCCTGGCCGAGCACGCCGAGACCGCCCCACGGGCCGAGCGCCGAGAAGCCGGCGAACCAGCGGCCGACGTGGTTCTCGAGCACCGTCCGCTCGCGCACCGCGGGCAGGTTCCTTGCCCACGTCCGGACGGCAACCGGCGGCTTTGCCTGGAAGAGCACTGCGTCGACCGTCTCGATCGTCGTCCGCCACATGCGCTCGACGTTCCAGCGCCGGGCGACCCGCGTGAGCTCGGCGCGGTCGAGGTCGGCCATCAGGGCCGCGACGTCGACGAGGTCGGCGACGCGCGCGAACGGGCCGTGCGCCCACGCATGGGCGGCGACGGCGACGGTGTGCTGGTGCGGCTCGAGCGTCTGCGCTCCGTCCACGCCGAGGGACGACGGCACGGCGGCCGCCAGCAGCTCGTCGGTCGGTGAGCGCGCCAGCCACGTCGGCCAGTTCAGGTCGGAGTGCAGCTCGACGAGCAGCGGTAGACCGGGCCACTCGAGCGGCAGCTCGTGAGGCGCAACGGCGTAGAAGAGCGGGTTCCCGACCTCGACGAAGCCGGCAGCGACGAGCGCGCGCTGCGCCGCCACCGCATCCGGGACGAGCAGGTCGAGGTCGATGTACGGGCGCAGCAGCGGATCGGGATACGCGAGCGCGAGCTCGGGGCCCTTGTGCACGACGAGCGGGCCGTCGTACGCCGCACGGATGCGCGCGAGCACGTCGGGCAGGACGAAGGAGACGAGCACGGCGAGCCGCTCCGCCTCGACGAACTCGTGCGGAACCTCGAGGCCGCGCTCCCGCCAGCGCCGTGCCGCCAGCAGGTGGAGCCTGTTCGCCCTGAGCGCGTCCGCGTCGCTCGTCGAGTCGATCAAGCGGCTCACCGACGTCCAGAGGTCTGCTCCGGCGCCCAAGGCAGTCATCCTGACAGGAGAATCGGGCTCGTTCCGGCCAACGGCGTCCCTATGCTGTGCCCCCGCATGAGGCGTTCGCTTCCCCCTGCCAACCGCCGTCGAACCTCTTGGTTGCCAACGCGCTGAGGAACCGAGGCGGATGAGCGTGGCGCGAGACGCTGCCACAGCGCGGACGAAGGTGGCACTCGTCGGCGCGGGCACCACACGACTGAGACGCCTGCTGGAGACCGAGGAGCTCGACGTCCTACCTCCGAAGCCCGCTCGATCCAGGACCGTAGACGTTCTCATCCTTCGGATTCGCGCCGGCCGAGGGGAGCCAACGGCACAGGTTCGCGCGGCTCGCGACCTCGCGCCCGACGCGCGGGTCGTCGTCGTGTCGCCTCCGATGAACCTCCGGGAACTGCGCGTGCTCCTCACCGAGGGCGTGGACTCGTTCGTGCTCGAGGAGGAAGCCGCGACCACTCTCGGTGCCGCGGTCCGGGCCGCGGCAGCGGGCCTGCTCGCTCTACCCGGCCCGCTCCGGCAGGCGCTCGTCAAGCCGGTCCTCTCAGCACGCGAGAAGCAGGTGCTCGGGCTGGTCGTCCTCGGCCTCACGAACGGCGAGATCGCGCGCAAGCTCCACCTCACCGAGAGCACCGTGAAGAGCCACCTCTCGTCGTCTTTCACGAAGCTCGGCGCGCGCTCCCGGAGCGAGGCCACTGCGCTCATCCTCGATCCGGCCACGGGCCTCGGCACCGGGATCCTCACGATCGCCGGCGAAGCGTGAGCCGGCTCGAGGCTCCGGAGCCCGCCTCCTCGACCCCCACCACGCAGCCCAGCAGGCTCGTGCTCGCGGGAGTCTCCAAGCAGTGGAGCCGCCAGGACCCGCCGGTACTCGACGACATCTATCTCGACCTTCCGCCGGCGGCGCTCGCCGTCGTCGTCGGCCGCAACGGCACCGGCAAGACGACGCTCCTCCGCATCGTCGCGGGCATGATCGCGGCCGACGCGGGCATCGTCGAGCTCGCCGGGCTCACGGCGCGACGGCAGCGACGGCGCTACAGCCGCGAGGTCGGTTATCTCTCGGCGGCGTCGGTCGGTCTCTACGCGCGCTTCACGGTGGCACAGCACCTCGAGTACTGGGCGCGGCTTGCGTTCGTGCCGCCGAGCGAGCGACGCCCAGCGATCTCCCTCGCGCTCACGCGCTTCGAGCTGGAAGACGTCGCGCGACGTCGCGCCGACCGGATCTCGATGGGACAGCGCCAGCGGCTGCGACTGGCCCTCACGGTCGTACACGGACCGTCGCTCCTGCTGCTCGACGAGCCGTGGAACAGTCTCGACGGAGAAGGGATCGAGCTCGTGAACCGGACGATCGCCGGCTTCGTCGCAAACGGCGGGTCGGCGCTCATGTGCGTGCCTACCGGTCACGAGCTCGCGGGCCTGCCCGCGCACCGTACGGTCACGCTGGAGAACGGACGGCTGGTGGCCGGATGAACGCAATACGGTCCGAGCTCAGCGCAGCCGGCGCGATCGTGAAGCGGGATTTCGTCATCTTCACGAGCTACCGACTGCGGTTCCTGTCGGAGATCGTCGCGGCCTCGCTCGGCGTCGCCGTCTTCTACTACGTCTCGCGGCTCGTCACGGGCGGCGGGTTCGCGACCTCGGACGAGTACTTCGCCTTCGCGGTCATGGGCCTCGCGGTGCTGGAGGTGCTGACCGCGGGGCTGATCGTGATGCCCATGGCCCTCCGCCAGGAGCTCGTCGCCGGGACCTTCGAACGTGCGCTCGTGTCCACGTTCGGACCGATCCAGTGCCTGATCGCGATGTCGATCTTCCCGTTCCTCTCCGCGGTCGTGGGCGCGATGATCACGATCGGCGTCGCGGCCCTGGTGTTCGGCATGCCGGTGGAGTGGTCGACGCTCCCGGCCGCTCTCCCTGCCGCGGTGCTCGGCTTCATCGCCTTCCTCCCGTTTGCGATCCTGATCACCGCGGCGGCGCTCGTCGTGAAGCAGGTCGGCGCGGGAGCGGGCCTGCTCATCACCTGCCTCTCGATCGTCGCGGGCGTGCTCTTCCCCGTCGCGCTCCTGCCCGACTGGATCGAATGGACGTCCGAGGTGCAGCCGCTGACGCCGGCGCTCGATCTCCTCCGCCACCTCGTGGTCGGCGCACCGCTCGATTCGGCCTGGCGAACCGCCGCGAGGCTCGCCGCGTTCGCGCTCGTCCTCCTGCCCGCGTCGATCCTTCTGCTCCGCACGGCCTTGCGTTATGCGCAGAAGCACGGCACGGTCCTCGAGTACTGATGGCCCACCGGACCAAGGAAACGCCCGACCTCGCCAGCGCGACCGCCCGCGTGCCCGATCACGTCGTGCACCGGTCGCTCGCGCACGAGACGGTCGTGCTCAACCTGACGACCGGTCGCTACCACGGCCTCAACCCGACCGCAGGCCGAATGCTCACCGAGCTCGAGTCGGGAGCACCGCTGCGCGAGATCTCGGTCCGCCTCGCCGAGCTCTACGGCGTCCCGGCTCCGGAGCTCGAAGCGGATCTCTCGGAACTCTGTCTCGATCTCCTCGAGCGAGGCCTCATCGAGCTCTTCGGTGCGGACGGCCAGCCGCTCGCGACCGACGCCTCCGGTGGCAGTGGCTGAGGGTCACGTCGGCCGCGCGTTCGGGATCGACGTGCACTCGAGCATCGCGATCCCGGAACTGCCCGCCGGCTCGAGGCGCGGCGGGAACCCACAGACCACGCTCGAAGCGGCGAGCGCTGCGGCGCTGCGGAGGGTCTGGCCGGCGCGCGAGTCCGAACGGGCGCTCGAGCGCATACGGCCGAACGGACGGCCGATGATGGTCGTCGAGCAGCACGCCGAGCTCGGCTTCCACGTCTGGGCGCCGTACTACGGCCGGCATCTGGTCAGCGCGGACGGCTCGAGCATCCGCTCCGCGCTCCCGTCCGTGCCGCCCTGGCGCTGGGAGCGACTGCTCTTCGCTCAGGTCCTGCCCCTCGCCTCGACACTCCGCGGCCGCGAACTCTTCCATGCGAGCGCGGTGGAGCTCGACGGGGGAGTCGTCGCGTTCGTCGGCCTCTCCGGCGCAGGCAAGAGCTCGATCGCCGCACATCTCGTCGCCGGAGGTGCAGCGCTCGTCACAGACGACGTGCTCGCCCTCGAGCGGACTCCCGACGGCGTTCTGGCGCACCCGGGAACCGGGCTCGCAGGGATTCACGGACACGAGCTCGCGGCCATGACGCCCGCCGGCCGCGCCCGCCTCGGGCAGCGCGTCGGCCACGCGGACAAGGCGTACCTCGCCGTCCCGGTCGTGGATCGTCCGCTGCCGCTGCGCGCCCTCTACTTCGTCACCAGAGCCGCCGACGGGGCGGTCGAGATAAGCCCGAGCGAGTCCGTGCCGGAGCGGCTCCTCGGGAGTAGCTTCATCGCGTACCTCCGCTCACCGGAGCACCTCGTGGGGCACCTCGACGTCTGCACGCACATCGCCCGGACCGTCCCCATCCTGGAGCTCTCGGTGCCGCCGACGGCGAGCGCGCGCGAAGTCGCGCGCGATGTCGAGGCACACGCGCTCCGATGACGGCGGAGTGGCTCGAGCGCGGCCTCACACCCCGCGAGAAGGCGAGGCTCGGAGGTGAGATCGTCGCGGCCTACTCGCGTGCCCGCTGGCTGCTCTGGCGCACCGACCTCCCGACGACGCTGAGGGCGCTCCGGACACGACCGCCCGGAGAGTCGCCCGGCCCGGCCGACGCGCGCCGGACCGGTGTCCGGCTCGGCCGTGCGATCGGCATGACCCTGCGTCACCTTCCGTTCGACTCGCGGTGCCTGATGCGCTCGCTCGTGCTCGTCCGCCTGCTCTCGAAGCGCGGCATCGACTCCTTGCTCGTGATCGCCGTGCGCTCGGAGTCGGAGTTCGTCGCTCACGCCTGGGTCGAGCGCGAGGGTGTTCCGCTCCTCGAGCCGGCGGGGGAGCCGTTCTCCCGCATCGTCGAGCTCTAGCTAGCTCGCTGCTCCGCTATGAAGCTCTGCAACTCGGCGACGAGCTGCCGGCTCGGGCCGAGGTCGTGCTCGGAGGTCGCAGTCGCCGAGGCGAGCGCCTGCGGAACGCCGTCGGGGTCCTCCACCAGCGTGACGAGGCCGCCCGCGTGCAGGCGCCGGGCGAGCGAAAGCTGATGGTCGTCGACGGCCTCGCCGTAGCGACGGAGACGCGGGACGACGATCGGGCGCTTGCCGTTCGCGAGCGCGGTCATGATCGAGCCCACTCCGGCGTGCATCACGACGGCGCGAGCCCGCCGGATCGCCTCCACGAGCTCGTCGAAGGGCAGGAACTCGACGCACGTCGCTCCGGCGGGCCGGAGCTGCGAGGCACCGTGCTGCAGGAGCACCTCCTCCCCGAGCGTTACTTCCTGCGCCTCGAAGACCCGGACGAGCCGGTCGAACGACGCCTCGTTGGTGCCGACCGTGACGAAGATCATCCGCGCGAGAAAACGTTGCCCAGGTAACGCGCCTGCGGGACGGCCTGCACGAACTCGGGCCACTGGCCGTAGACGCGGCTCGCGACCGGGCGGATGAGGCGACAGGAGAGGGAAGGGCCGTCGATGCGCGTGAAGCTCTCAACGTAGACGACGCGCGAGCCGCGCAGCCGGCCGACCCAGGCAAACGGCACGGCCACTCCGGCTCCGGTGGTGAGCACCACCGCCGGCTTCGCCGCGCTGACGATGCGCCACGCGAGCGCGATGTTGCGGAGCGTGTTGCGCGCGGCCGTGAGCCCGAACGTGCGATTCGTCGGACCGAAGGCGTAGACGACGTCTTCGTCGCGCAGCAGCGAGCGGGCGTCGCTTTTGTCGAACGTCACCCAGACGCGCGACTCCTGCACGTACGCCTCACGGAGCGCGAGCAACTGCAGAAGATGCCCGCCCGTCGAGCAGACGAGCAGCACATCCACCGGTCCGGGTCGCGGTCTCGCCACCGTTGCATCGTCGCGGGGTGCATGCGGATTGTCCACCGCCCGTCGCCCGCACTCCGCAACGAAAGCACAAAAGTCCTGCATTTCCAGGGGTTCACGAATCGAAAATCGGCTGCTACCCTCAGAGCGGGGTGGGATCTGGTGCACGTCAGCCTGCGGCACAACGCAGCCCGCTCCAACGCGGGCGGTGGCTCGCTGCCGTCTGCGCGGCCTTCGCGATCGTCGCCGTGCTCAGTGCGAACGGCGGTCGAGTCCCCGGCCTGAGCTCGAACTCGGCCTCACCCGGGGGCAGCACGTTCCGCGGCGAACAGATCCTCGGGACCCGGGGCCACGACGTCATCCGCGGATCGGCGGCCGGCGACGTCGTGTTCACGTTCGGTGGCGACGACCGCGCTTACGGCGGCGACGGAAGCGACCTGATCGATCCGGGCAACGGGGAGGACACGGTGAGCGCCGGCCCCGCCAACGATCACATTCGCGCGTTCGACTCGAGTCGCGACGTGGTCGGGTGCGGCGCGGGCGACGACATCGCGTACGTCGACCACCTCGACGTCGTGGTCGACTGCGAGGAGACGGTTCGGAGCCGCGATCTCTCGTCGCCGGCAACGCCGGATCCCCCGACGACGCCCGACGTGCTCGCGAACGGTCAGCCGAAAGCCGCGCCGCTGGCACGAGGCACCGTCGCGCTCGTCGACGAGACGTGGTCGTGTACCGGGCCCGTCGACCTCGAGCTCGTGAAGATCCGAATCACCCCGGCCGCCAACGGCGTCGACGCGGTCACGCTCGGGCATCACTGCTCCGGGCGGATCGGCCGCATCGAGGTCGACACCTGGTCAGGCGACGGGGTCAAGGTCCAGAACTCTGCCCCGGTCGCACACGACCTCGTCGTCGAGTCGGGAGTCGTGCGCTGCCACGACGCCAGCGATGGCTACCACCAGGACGGCATCCAGGTGATGGGCGGCGAGCGCCTGACCTTCCGGAACATGACTGTGAACTGCGGCGGCCCGGGCGTGAACGCGGCGCTCTTCATCGCGCGGGGAGGCAAGGGCGGCGCGGCGCCAACGGACGTCGTGTTCGAGAACGGCGTGCTCGGGCCGAATGCGTCGCAGACGATCCTGCTCGCCGACTCGAAGCGATCCGGCGTCCGCAACACCGTGATCTGCATGGGCAGGCACACCGACTCCCGCGTCCACAGCAGCGCCGGCAGCCCGATCCTGACCGGGAACCGAACGGGCGACGCGCGGAACGCGAAATGCCAAACACAATGACAACACAGATCGGTGGACTGTTCGGTGCCGAGCGCATATAACTTGACGTTGGAGCCAGGGGTCGGGGGATCCAGTTCGAAAGCCGTCGAGGAGGGTTACTCGGCGGCGACTTATCGTTGTAAGTGGGATGAACAGGGGGAGAGGTTGAAGTGGGCGGACTTTTGACCGATAGATCGTTCTGGGTGGGCTCGCGATGATCGAATCTGCGGCTGATCGACTTCGAGGGCATGGCACCGTGAGCGCTGCGCTCGTGCGCTTCTGGTGGGTGCTCGTCATCGGCGCGGTCGTGGGAATCGGCCTCGCCCTCTCGATGGTGTACCAGCTTCCGAGCTTCACCCCTCGCGAGGCGCCCGTCTACACGTCTGCGGCACGACTCTTCGTGACGAGCTCTCAGGGCCAGTACATCCGCCTGAGCGTTCCGCGCACGGTCGACACCGGCAGCGCGGACGACACCGGGCGCGCCGATTCGGCGGGCAGCGGCGGTGGCGGTGGCGGCGGCCCGGCCGTCATCCAGGAGTCGCCGAACGTGCAGCCGCTCCTGGCCGCGGCCAACCTCTACCCGCTCCTGATCGAGTCGGATCAGGTCGCTCTCCAGCGCGAGAAGATGTTCGGCGAGCTCCCGGGAGTGGTGCAGGCGAACGCGGTGACCGCGGTGAGCACGCCGTCTCGGTACTCGGCTGCCCAGCTGCCGGTCATCGACATCCTCGCGTCGGCCGGCTCGGAGGGCGACTCCATCCGGCTCGCGGAGGCCACGGCGACGGCGTTCGACCGCTACATCAGGCTCGAGCAGACCCGCGCGGGCATCAAGCAGGACGAGCGGATTCTCATCCAGGTGCTCGAGGCTCCGCGCAACGCGTTCGCGACCGGCGGGGCGTCGTACGGCATCCCGGTGCTCGTGACGCTCGCGATCATCGCGGCATTCGGCCTGCTCGCAGTGGTGCTCGACCAGCTCTTCCCGCCCACCGTGCGGGTGTCTCAGCTCCAGTCTGAGACGAGCTGAGCGGAGCCTCCGTGGAAAACAGCCTGGAGCTCGGGCCTCGCGCGGTACGACCGCGCGCGCTCCCGATCGCGGCCCTCTTCGGGGCCGGCTTCCTGGCGCTCGCAACTGGGGCCGTCGCAGGCGGCAACGCGGTTGCCATCGGGGCCATCGCGTTTCTCCTGTCCGCGGTGCTGGCCTTCGGCCAGACCGTCTGGCCCGTCGTCACCTGGCCGAACGCGCTCCTCGTGTTCATCGCAGTGCTCTGGTTCGTCCCGATCAAGCTCTACAGCCTCCCGATCAGCCTCCCGTTCGAGCTCGAGCTCTATCGGGTGCTGCTCGTCGTCCTCGTCCTGGCGTTCGTCGTCAACTCCCTGACGACGAAACGGACGGTGGAGGCGTTCAGCGCGAGCAAGCCGCTCTTCGTGCTCGCCGCGGTGGCGCTCACCTCGCAGATCGTCAACGCGTCGGAGATCGACGTCCCGGGGAGCGAAGGGCAGTCGCTCAAGTCGCTCTCGCTCTTCCTGAGCTACATCATCGTCTTCCTGCTCTTCGCGTCCGTTCTCGACTCGTTCCGCGAGGTCGAGCTGGTCACCGTCGCGCTCGTCGTCGGCGCAGTCGTCGTTTCGATCGCCGCGCTGTACGAGGGCCAGCGGCAGTACAACGTGTTCGACCACCTGGCGCAGTGGATCCCGATCTTCGACCGCAACGAGCGCGAGGTGCTCGAGCTGCGCGGGGGTCGTCTGCGCGTGCATGCCTCTGCGCAGCACCCGATCGCGTTCGGTGCCGCGCTGATCATGGTGCTGCCCTTCGTCGTCTACTTCGCCGCGAAGGCCCGAACGCGCGTGACGCGGGCCTGGTGGATCGCCGGGATGCTCGTCATCGCGGCCGGCGCCGCTGCGACCATCTCGAGGACGACGGTCGTCATGGCCATCGTCATGGGGATCGCGGCCTTCTCGGTCCGGCGCCAGGCGGTGAAGCGGTTGCTGCCGCTCCTGCTCGTCCTCCCCCTGTTCGTGCACTCCGCGGCGCCGGGCGCGATCGGCGGCCTGCTCAAGTCCTTCGGCTCCCAGGAGGGCACGACCCTCATCGGCTCGCTGAACAGCCGCGCGGGCGAGTCGGGATCGGGCCGGCTCGCGGACCTCGACCCTGCGATCTCGCTCTGGTCGAAGTCGCCGCTCGTCGGGCGAGGGCTCGACAACCCGAACATCGTGACCTCGGGCGACGACGCCTCGAGCCCGGGTCAGGTCGCAGTCGTGCCGCTGATCTTCGACAACCAGTACCTGCTCTCGCTCGTCTCGTTCGGCCTCCTCGGGCTCATCGCGCTCATCTGGTTCGTCTGGGGGACCGCACGCAGGCTGTTACGCGCCGGCAAGCGGCTCGTGAGTCACGAGGGCGACTACATCGCTGCGTGTGGGATCGCGTGCGCGGGGTACGGCGCAGGGATGATCTTCTACGACTCGCTCGCGTTCGTGCAGGTGACGTTGCTGCTCTTCGTCTTCGCCGCGCTCGGCCTCAAGACGCTCTCGCTCCGCCCGGAGCAGCAGGTCACGGAGCAGTAGCGTTAGCCGGCCGGGGTGACGGCCGGCGGCACGCGCTCGGGATACCCCGCCAGCCACTTGCTGCGCGCGCGCCAGACGTCGCGCCACGCCGCTCGCGCGCCGTTGCCCTCCGACCCGGCGAGCAGCGCTCGCACACCGACTCCCGTCCAGAGCAGCATGAGCGCGAGCGGACGTCGCACCGGGCCGAAGTGCTTCCGAGCGAGCTCCGCCTTGCTCTGATACAGGAGGACGAGCTTGTCGGAGCGCGTCTCCGACGAGACGCCGATCTCGTGGGTGATCACCGCTTCCGGCGTGACGATCGGTCGATAGCCGAGCTGCGCCGCGCGCAGGGCGAGGTCTGCGTCCTCCCCGTACATGAAGAAGCGAGTGTCGAACCCGCCGAGCTCGTCCCAGACGCGCCGCTCGGCGAGCAGGAGACAGCCGGTGACGATGTCCACCTCCCGGACGCTGTCACGCTGCCACGAGCCGAGGGACTCCGGATCGAACACCCGCGATTGCCTGAACACGGTCGACAGCGTCGTCGCGAAGCAGAAGAGGCTCCAGAGCGTCGGCCGCCCCCAGCACGAGCCCGGGTTCACGGTGCCGTCGGGGTCGAGGGTGCGGCCGCCGTAGATCCCGTGCTGCGGACGCTCGCGCGCGAAGGCGACGAGGCTCTCGACGGCACCGGGATGGACGACCGTGTCCGGGTTCAGGAGCAGCAGGAACGTTCCCGTCGCTTCCTGCGCAGCCCGATTGACGCCTGCGGCGAAGCCGATGTTGTCGTCCAACGCCAGGAGGCGAACGTCCGGGAACTCGGCGGCGACCATCTCGACGGTGCCGTCGCGCGACGCGTTGTCCAGGACGATTACTTCGAAGGACGCCTGGGACGCCTCCAGATAGAGGGACGCAAGGCATTCGCGCGCCTCGTCGCGGCAGCGGTAGGTCACGATGACGATCGAGACGTCCGGATTCCGCGCGGGAGAGGGCGGGCTCATCGGAGACCGAGTGGGCGGCGACGCATCGGTTGAGCGTATCCGCCGCGCCGTCGCTTGGTTCCGCGCCAGCACCTGTACCGCATGGTGGGCTGCAACCCGGCTCCTTTGCAAGGAGACTGTAAGCATCGTCGGACGCCTCGAGACCCCCTGCTAGGTTCCTGACCTTCCGCTCGGAACGACCACCACTGAGGAGCTGCGGATGAGGAAGGTCTGCCGCGGAAGGAGAGGCATGGGGACTCTGGGCGCATACGCCGCCTTCGTCGCGTTCGCCTCGCTCGCCTCCGTCGCGGCTGCGTCGTCACCAGGGAAGAACGACCGGGGTCTCGCCGGAACGGACAAGGCGGGTGCGGTCGACGGCGGACGCGCGGCGGACGCGACGTCCGCACGCAGCCGCGGCCGCACGATCCGCGGTACCCGGCGGAACGACGTGCTGGTCGGCGGCCCGGCGAAGGACCGTATCTTCGGCCTCGCCGGCAACGATCGCGTCGTGGGAAAGGGCGGTGCCGACGTCCTCGACGGAGGGCCGGGCAAGGACGTGATCATGGGCGGAGCAGGAGCCGACCGCATCGATGTCGCCGACGGCTCTCCCGATCGCGTTGACTGTGGGCCCGGCCACGACCGCGTGGTCTCGGACCGGAAGGACACGCTGGCACACTGCGAAGCGAAGCCTGGAGCCGCTGCACCTCCTCCCCCACCCGCACCTCCACCCCCCTCGCCGACTCCACCACCACCTCCGCCTCCTCCGGCAGCTCCCCCGCCGCCACCGCCGCCTCCGGCAGGCTCGGTCGTCCTCGTGGACCGCGCGTACGAGTGCAACGGCCCCGTCAACCTGAACCTCGTGAAGGTGACCATCAACGCGCGTTCGAGCGGACTTGACGCGGTCGTTCTCGGCGAGAACTGCTCCGGCCGGATCGGCCGCATCGAGGTCGACACCTGGTCGGGTGACGGGATCAAGGTGCAGAACTCGGCCCCGGTCGCACACGACATCGCAATCGAGTCCGGCTACGTGCGCTGCCACTCGCGGAGCGGGGGCTATCACCAGGACGGCATCCAGGTCATGGGCGGGGCGCGGATCTCGTTCCGCAACCTCGCCGTGTTCTGCGGTGGAGCCGGAGTCAACGCGGCGCTCTTCATCGCACGCGGCGGCTCCGGTGGGTCGACACCGACCGACATCGTCTTCGAGAACGGCCGACTCGGCCCGAACGCGGCGCACACGATCCTGCTCGCCACGTCGGTGCGCTCGGGCGCGCGCGGAACGGTGATCTGCCCGGCCAGAGCCGTCGAGTTCGAGATCCAGTCCAGTGCTTCGAGCCCGATCAACTCGGGCAACACGCTTGCCCCCGCGAACGACTCGCGCTGCTCCCCCTAGCGGACGCGAGCCCATGGGGAGCCCCGGCCTTGCGCCGGGGCTCCCTCCCCCAAACGACAGCGTCGAGGCTCGCCCGATCGGGTGAAACAGGTGGCCTCCCCCCCGTTCGGGGGAGCAAGGCCCGGGAGTCGGTTCCGATGGAAGTCGTGCCGCACCCTCCCCCGCCGTCTCCCTGAGAGGTCACTTATGGGCAGCCACCCTGCCGTTCGCCGCATTCGAGAACACGCACGTTCGTCACAGCTGGGCCCCCGGCTCGCCACGGCCGCCTTCGTGCTCGTCGCGCTGGCATTCGCGACCACGAGCCCGTTCGGAGCAGGATCGCCGTCCGCGGCGCCTGCACCGCCGTCGCTGCGCTCCGCCAGCACGGGCCAGAACGCAGCTGCTTCCGCATCGCTCTCGGTCGCCAAGCCGGCCGGTGTCGCGAGCGGTGACGTGCTAGTCGCCTCTGTCGCGGCTCGGTTGGGCTCCGGCTCTCCCGTCAGCCAGCCTGCCGGCTGGAATCTCGTCCGTCGCGACGACTGCTCCGGTCCGCTGAAGACCAACCTGGCGCAGACCGTCTTCTACAAGGTTGCGGGCGGCTCCGAGCCTGCCTCGTACACCTTCAGCTTCTCCGGCACGACCGCGGCCGCCGGGTCCGTGCTCGCGTTCACGGGCGTCGACACCGCGAACCCGCTCGACGGAAGCGCGGGCCAGTACACCCGCAACTCCGTCTACCTGCACGGGCCGTCCCTGACCCCTTCGGGCGAGGGACGCCGGCTCGTGGCCACGTTCGCGCACAGCGGCACCCAGGGCGTCGCCGTGCCGTCGAGCATGACCGGGCGGGGCGCGTCGGCCGTCACGTCGGACCCGACCGCGTCCCTGACGGTCGCGGACGAGGCGCTCGCCGGCGCGTCTGCAACCGGGAACAAGACTGCCCGCGGACAGGCCGCCGAGAGCTGCAACGTCGCGGGTGTCGTCCTCCTGCGCCCGGGCGGTGGATCGACCACTCCGCCTCCGCCTCCGCCTCCGCCCCCGCCACCTCCGCCGCCGCCTCCGCCCTCCCCGCCCCCGCCCTCTCCGCCTCCTCCTTCGCCCCCGCCGCCGTCGCCTCCGCCCCCATCTCCGCCTCCGCCATCTCCGCCTCCGCCATCTCCGCCTCCGCCATCCCCGCCTCCGCCATCGCCGCCACCGCCATCGCCACCACCACCGTCCCCGCCCCCGCCGTCGCCTCCGCCCTCGGGCGGTGGACAGGTCGTGACGAACACGCAGTGGCGCTGCACGGGCCCCGTCAACCTCGACCTCGTCAAGATCACGATGAACGACGGCTCGCGTGACGCGCTCGTGCTCGCGCCGGGATGCACCGGTGTGATCCGCAGGATCGAGGTCGAGGGACGCATGGCCGACGGGATCAAGGTCCAGAACTCGTCTGCGAACGCCGCACACGACCTGCAGATCCTCGGTGGCTACGTCGCCTGCGGCCCCGCCGCGGCGGGCGTCCACCAGGACGGCATGCAGGCCATGGGCGGGCGGAACATCCTGTTCCGCAACCTCGTGATCGACTGCCTCGGCGGCGGTGGCGGGAACTACTTCCCGGCCCGCGGCGGATCAGGGGCGACGACGCCGACGAACGTCGTCTGCGATCACTGCGCCTTCGGCCCGAGGCATCCGAACAACGTCCAGATCCAGACGTCGAACACCTCGGGCATCCGGAACTCGCTCGTCTGTCGTCCGAACAGCGGACGCGACGCGATCACGATCGGGTCGAGCGCCAGCAGCCCGGTCAACCAGAACAACGTGGTGGTCGCGAGCAACGACGCCCGCTGCGCGACGCTGACGGCCCTTCGCAACTGGGCCTCATCCGGCTAGCGGTTCACGCATCCCGAAGAGCGCTGGAGCGGCTCGCGCCGCTTCAGCGCTCGACGGGGAGACCGGTTGCTCCCACGCCTGAAATGGGAGCGGCGAAGGAGCGCTCGACGAGCGGCACGACGACGTCCAGCACCTCGTCCTGATCCGCTGGCGTGAGGATGTCGAACGTCGAGAGCGGCCCCCACGGCAGCATCCGGAGCTCGAAGTTCCCGCGCTGCTCGCTCGGACGCTCCGCTAGCGCCGCGTCGAGCACCTCCTGTACGCGCCGGGTGTAGTGGTCGTCGAACGGCGGCGTGCCGTAGAGGAAGGCGATGCTCGTGCGGTCGAGGTGCTCGAACGCGCCCAGGACCGCAGGCGCCGGACGGCGCGCGCGCCCGGCGCGCCGCAGCGGGCCTGCAAGCCGACGCAGCGTCCCGTGGGAACGGACGAACGACATCAGGCCGCCTCCGCCCGCCATGCGACCCACGCTCGCGACGCCTCCGTGCTGGAGCACCGGAGGCGCGAGGCAGATCGCCGCACGGCACGACGGGTCCGAGACGAGCGAGAGCGCGACCCGCGTCCCGTAGCAGGTGCCGACGGCGGCGAAGCTCGACACCCCGAGCGCATCCATCGTCGCCGAGAGAACGGCCCGTGACTGCCGAGCGGCCGCCCCGACGTCCGAGAGCGTCCACTCCGGGACCGCGCCCGGGCTGTCGCCGACACCGCCGTAGTCGAGACGAACCGACGCGAGCCCGAGCTCGGCGACCCGCTCCGAGAGCCGAGCGCAGAACGTCGAGCCGACGAGGTTGTGGCGGCCCGTGCCCGCAAGCGAGATGACGACGCCCGCGGGATCACGGTCGGGAACGGACACGATCGCGGCGACGTAGCCCTCTTCCCACTCGGCGAAGATCGGGAACTGCGTCATGCGACCGCCTCGTGGGACGAGCCTGCACGCACGCCTGCCCACGAGGTGACGAGCGCCGCGATCCGCTGGTCGAGCTCGAGCCGCGTATCGATGCGAACCGGCCCCGCGTTGCGGTAGTAGTACTCGCCGAACGGCGCCGGCAACGGATCCTCGAGGGGCTCGACCGTGACGCTTCCCTCGAGCGCCTCGAGCTTCGCCGCGAGCTTGCGCAGGCCGGGCGACGCCGCACCCGAGGGCGAGAGCGCGACGAGCAGCGAGCGGCCGCGGAAGCCGACGAGATCCCGCTCGAGGTCGATCGCCGAGACGAGCTCGAACTGCTCCTGCGTGAGCCGCAGGCCGCGGATGGTCGTGGAGCCGTTCGCCGCGAGCTCCTCGAGCGGGCGGCTAACTGGCCCGGCGTCCTCGAGCTCGCGCGGCGCGTCGTCCTCGTTCGACGCCATCAGCTCGGCGATCGCCTGGCGCCGCACCGTCTCGCGCGCGTAGCGCTTGCCGCGCGTGATGGGCTCGACGAGTGCGAGTCCCGCGATCCCGAGGCGATCGGCGACGAGCGCCGCAACCGTGCCGCCGAACAGCATCCCGGCCATGCCGATCTCGTCGACCCCCGGCAGGTCGGCCATGACTGCCGCGGCCTCGTCCGCTTCGACGATCCGGGTGGAGAGGTCGATCTCTCCGAGCGCACCTCGGGTCGGATGGAGGTCGGGCCGGATGCGGAGCGTCGGGAATCCGGCGGCCGCGAGGCTCCTCGCGAGAAGCGTCTCGAGCCTCCGCAGGTTGCCGTGCTCGGGCCCGATCGAGGGCACGATCACCCACCCCGTCGACCGCTGCTCTCCGAGCGGCGAGGAGAGCAGCCCGAGCGCACGCCCGGGACCGATCCGCTCCTCGAGGAACTCCTCGGCGACGCCGGACGAGACGTCCTCGTAGCGTCGAAGCTCGCTCATGCGCTTGTCGTCGATGGCCATCCGTCCCCCGCGAGATAGACCGGCCACAGAGCCGGCGAAACACAGGGTAGAGCACCGGTTCCCGGGCCCTGCCCCGGTATTGTCTTCCTCTCCAACCGAAGCTATAAGGCGAGAGGGCCTGGACGTCAACGGTCTGACGCGCCCGGGGGCAGGCAACGACCTCAGATGGACTTCGAGCTCACTGAAGAACAGCGTTCGCTGCGGCAATCCATCGTCGATTTCGCCAGGAGCGAGCTCAACGAGGACGTCATCGAGAGGGACAAGGACGCATCCTTCTCGCAGGAGGCCTGGACCAAGTGCGCCGAGATCGGGCTGCTCGGACTGCCGGTCCCGAAGGAGTACGGAGGCGCCGGCGCCGACGCCCTGACGACCCTGATCGCGCTCGACGCGCTCGGGTACGCGTGCACGGACAACGGCCTCGTCTTCTCGCTCAACGCACAGATGTGGGCGTGCGAGACCCCGATCGTCCACTTCGGCACCGAGGAGCAGAAGCAGCGGTACCTCCCCGGGCTCTGCGACGGCTCTCTCCTCGCGGCACACGGGATGAGCGAGCCCGAGTCCGGCTCCGATGCGTTCGCGCTCCAGACGACCGCCACGAAGACCGACGGTGGATACGTGCTGAACGGGACCAAGACGTTCGTCACGAACGCGCCGGAAGCCGACCTGCACGTCGTCTTCGCCACCATCGACCGCTCGCTCGGCTTCGCGGGGATCACCGGCTTCCTCGTCGAGAAGGGCACTCCCGGGCTCTCCGTGGGCAAGCCGCTCTCGAAGATGGGCCTACGCACGTCGCCGATGGGCGAGGTGGTGCTCGAGAGCTGCGAGGTTGAAGACGACGCTCTCCTCGGCGAGCCCGGCGCGGGCATGGCCGTCTTCAACACGTCGATGACGTGGGAGCGAAGCTGCATCCTCGCGAGCACGGTCGGCGCCATGGAGCGGCAGCTCGAGCGCTCGGTCGCGTACGCGCAGGAGCGCAAGCAGTTCGGCCAGCCGATCGGGCGCTTCCAGGCCGTCTCGCGCATGCTCGTGGACATGAAGGTCCGGCTCGATACCGCGCGCCTGCTCCTGTACCGGCTCGGCTGGCTTCTCGACAGCGGCCGGTCGGCGGTGCTCGACTCCGCGCTCGTGAAGCTCTACCTCAGCGAGTGTTACGTCCGCTCGAGCCTCGACGCGCTCCAGGTGCACGGAGGCTATGGCTACATGACGGAGTACGAGCTCGAGCGCGAGGTGCGTGACGCGATCGGCAGCCGCCTCTACTCGGGCACCTCCGAGATCCAGTACACGATCGCGGCCCGGAGCATGGGCCTGTGAGCGAGACCCTCGTCCACGATCTCGTCGTGCGCTCGGCCGAGCGTTGTCCGGGGCGCACCGCGGTCGTCGACGGCGAGCGGAGCCTGACCTACGCGGAGCTCGAAGGCACCGCCAACGGGCTCGCGCACCTGCTCGCCGCACACGGGGTGCAGCACGGCGACCGGGTCGGCCTCTACCTCGACAAGTCGCTCGAGGCGATCGTCGGCATCTACGGGATCCTCAAGGCGGGCGCGACCTACGTGCCGCTCGATCCGGCCGCGCCGCCCGCACGCCTCGGCGCGATCGCGCGCGATGCCGGGCTCCGGTGCCTGATCACCGGTACCGAGAAGACCGACAACTGGGACGCGCTGCGCGTGCAGGGAGCGCCCATCGAGGTGCTCGTCGTGCTGAACGCGCGCGATGACGTGGCAGGCCCGGACGGGGTCACGATGCTGACGTCCGCTTCCCTCGCCGAGCACCCGGCCGACGCGCCGCCCGACGTCCCGCGCTCGAGCGCCGACCTCGCGTACATCCTCTACACGTCCGGATCGACCGGAGTGCCGAAGGGCGTGATGCTCTCGCACCTGAACGCGATGGCGTTCGTCGACTGGGCGGCGGAGGAGTTCCAGGTGACCGAGGACGACCGGCTCTCGAGTCACGCACCGCTCCACTTCGACCTCTCGGTCCTCGATCTCTACGTCGCCGCGAAGGCCGGCGCACCTGTAGTGCTCGTCCCCGGGCAGCTCGCGCTCTTCCCGGTCGAGCTCGCGAGCTGGATCCGGGACGCCGGGATCACGGTGTGGTACTCCGTGCCGTCGATCCTCACGCTCCTCGTCCTCCGCGGGAGGCTCGACGAAGTGGAGCTGCCGGCTCTGCGCACGATCCTGTTCGCCGGCGAGGTCTTTCCGACGAAACACCTCCACCGGCTGGTGGAGCTCCTTCCCGGAGTCCGCTTCGCGAACCTATTCGGCCCGACCGAGACGAACGTCTGCACGTGGTACGAGGTGCCGCGCTGGGAGGGCGAGCCGCCGCCGTCGATCCCGATCGGGAAGCCGATCACGGACGTCGACGTGTTCGCCGTGCTCGAGGACGGTTCGATCGCGCCGAACGGCGAGGTCGGCGAGCTGTACGTGCGCGGCCCCACGGTCATGCAGGGGTACTGGGGCGACGCCGAGCGCACGGAGCGAACGCTGCTCCGCGACTGGAACGGCGAGAGCCCCTATCCCACGTATCGCACCGGTGACCTCGCATACGAGGACGAGAGCCGCGACTGGATCTTCCTCGGGCGCCGCGACTCGCAGATCAAGAGCCGCGGCTACCGGATCGAGCTCGGCGACATCGAGGCAGCGCTCAACCTCCACCCCGCCGTCGTCGAGTGCGCCGTCGTCGCGATTCCGGACGACGTCGTCTCGAACCGGATCAAGGCGTTCGTCGTCACCCGGGCCGAGGTTGAGACCGACGACCTGAACCGCTTCTGCGGTGAGCGGATCCCGCGCTACATGATCCCCGAGCTGTACGAGCTTCGTGCCGAGCTGCCTCGCTCGTCCACCGGGAAAATCGACCGGAAGACGCTCGCCGAGGAAGCCGTCGCGGCCGCCGCAGCGGATTCGACGACCTGACCGAGATCAACGAGAGAGGACACGACACCGTGGCGAACGTCGAGCAGATCAAGCAGCTGATGGCGGACAACCTGCAGTGGAGCGGGTCGTGGTCCGAGGTGGACGAGGACTACCCGCTCCTCGAGAAGCAGGTCGTCGACTCCCTGGGGATGATCACGCTGATCTCCCTGCTCGAGGAGGAGTTCGACGTGGAGATCGACGACCGCGACGTCGTCCCGAGCAACTTCCGCACGATCAAGGACATCGCGGCGCTGATCGACGCAAAGCGCTAGCGAGCGCGCAGCACAATGAGGAGCGTCGTGCCCGGCGAGGAGCGCTCGTACTCGGTCGTGATCCCCGCGTTCAACGCGGAGCGCACGCTCGGCGCCGTGCTCGGCGCCCTCGCGCAGCAGGATCCGAAGCCCGCCGAGGTGATCGTCGTGGACGACGGCTCCACGGACGCGACACCCGAGATCGCCGCGGCACACGGCGCGCGAGTCGTCGCAGGCACCGGTGTCGGTTACGCGGGCGGAGCGCGCAACCGCGGCTGGGAGGCCGCGTCGAGCGATGTCGTCGTGTTCCTCGACTCCGACGCGGTGCCCGCCCCCCGGTGGGGTGCCGGCCTGGCGCGCGCGCTCGAGGAGTTTCCCGGAGCTATCGTCGGCTGCGCTCGCACCTTCGACGCGACGACCCCGTGGGGTTGGGTCGCCCACCTCCAGATCGAAACGCCGTACCTCCCCCTGGGCGAGCCCCGCAGGCAGCGGTTCGTGTCGTCCTACTGCCTCGCGGTGCCGCGCGCGGCGCCGATTCGCTGGGACGAGAGCTACGGCGGCGAGGACGGCGTCTTCAGCGCCGACGCTCTCGCAGCGGGCTTGCAGCTCGTGTTCGATCCCCGCTTCCACGCGCACCACGACCACGGCCGGGAGAGCTTCGGGGACCTGCGCGGCCAGCAGCGACGCCTCGCGTACGGCCTCGCACGTCTCGGGCCGGTACAGCGCGAGGGAGTGCACAAACGCGTCCTCGCACGGTTCCCCTTCCACTACTTCGTGCTCCTCCGCCTGCCGGTGATCTACCGGCGCGTGAACCAGGTCCCGGAGCTCCGCTCGCGCTTCCTCCGCTACCTACCGCGGCTCGTCGTCGCGGAATGGGCCATGGGGGCCAGCGCCGTTCGCTACGCCGTGCGGCCGCCCGCGGTCCGCGGCCAGGAGGGGCGCGGGTTCAGGTAGCGGGCGGCTTCGGCTCCGCGACCGGGGGCCGCCGCATGCGAACGAGCCGCCTCGCGAGGCCGCGAGCCTGCGGCTCGAACGCGACCATGATCCCGCCCGCGATCGCGACCGCGACGGCGCCGCTCACCGCGAGCCCGAGGATGGGCGGCAAGGAGTCGAGCACGACGAGCTGTGTCAGCCCCTCCACGCCGAGGATCGCGGAGACCCCGGCGGCGAGCGGCGCGGGCAGGTAGGCGAGGAACGAGCGCGGCCGCAGGCGGGCGACGTGCCAGATGATGATCAGGTTCAGCGGGACGATGATCGCGAGGGACACGATCGCGCGCGCGCCCGACATGCCGACGAGCTGCCGCTCCGCACCCGAGTCCGAGAGCGCACTTCCGACGACGACGACCGTCACGACGCTGATCCCCGCGAGGAACCAGAGCATCGTTGCCCGGTAGAACGGCTTCGCCACCGCGAAGAGAAGCGGCCCGGTGAAGTGGACGAGGCCCTTGACGATGCCGACCACACACAGGAGCTTGAGCGCGTCGGAGCCGATCACCCACTCCGGGCCGATGACGGCGAGGACGTAGTCCGAGCAGGCCGCGAACACGAGCAGCACCGGCAGCGTCGTGAGCATCGCGATCCGGATGAACGTCGCGACCGTCCTCCGCAGCGCCTCGGGGTCGCGCTGGAGCAGCGACATGTGCGGCAGCGAGACGAGGCCGACAGGCCGCATCGTCAGCTCGAGGATCGAGTCCACGAAGCGGTCCGCCAGCCGGTAGATGCCGATGACGGTCGGCCCGAAGAAGAGCCCTATCAGCAAGGCGTCGCTCCGCCTGTTGATGAAGCCGCCGATGTTCGCGAGGAAGACGCCGCTCGTGAAGCCCACGAGGTCGCGCGCATGGGTCCGCGAGAAGCGGAAGCCCGGCAGCCAGTCGCTCACGGCCCAGAGCAGGACGAGCGACATGACACCCGCCGCGAGCTGCTGCGCCACGAGCGACCACACACCCGCACCGGTCAGGGCGAGCACGAGGCCGACGACGCCACCGGTCAGCGCGGCGACGTTCGCCCGAACGGCGAGGCCCCGGAACTGGAGGTTCCGCTGGAGATAGGCCTGCTGCACGATCGTGAGCCCCGAGACCACGGGGAGGATCGACATCACCTGGATGACCTCCTCGAGCTGCGGCACGTCGTTCACCCCCGCCCACCACCCCGCGAGCGCGAAGCTCACCGCAGCGAGGACGAGGCACCAGACGACGTTCACCCAGAACGCCGAGTCGAGGTGCTCGCGATCGAGCTGCTCCCGCTGCACGAGCGTCGTCAGGAAGCCCTGCTCCAGCACGAGGTCGACGACGGCGAGGTAGACGAGCGCCATCGCGACGATCCCGAACGCCTCCGGTCCGAGGATCGCCGCGAGGATGACCGTGAAGAGCATGGTCAGCCCTCGCTCGCCCCAGCTCAGGGCGACCGCCCACTGGAGCGACCCGCGGATCCCGTGCTCGCCGGTCACGCGGGCTCTTCTGGCGGAGTCACGAGCTCGCGTCGGCTACCGCGTCGGCCGCCTCGGGCTCGCCCTCCGCCTCGGGCGAGTCGCTGCGTCCGTAGTCCTCCCGCCTGCGCACGATGCGCGCCGGCACGCCGACCGCAATCGAGCCGGGAGGCAGCGACCGCGCGACGACGGAGCCGGCGCTGACGACGCAACCGTCGCCGATCTCGACTCCCGCGCCGACGAACACGCGAGCGCCGAGCCACACGTCGTCGCCGATGACGACGTCCCGCTCGTTCCGTTCCTGGTACGCGATCAGCTGGTCGGGCTGGAGCCCGTAGTCCGAGGCGGTCACGAACACCTCCGGCCCGAGACGGCAGTGCTTGCCGATCGTGATGCGACCGTGCTCGTCGCCTGCCCACAGGTACGCCCGCTCGCCGACGATCGTGCCCTCGCCGATCACGATGCGCTCCCCGTTGCGGAGCGACACGTTCGGCGCGATGCGCGCGTTCTCCCCGAAGGTGACCTTGCGCCGAGGTCGGACGTGCGAGTAGCCGTAGTAGTGGAGGAGCCGGATCGGCTGGAGATACGTAGCGGGGTCGAGGATCGACTCGAGGATCCGGGAGCGCCTTGAGCCCTTCATGCAACTTCCTTCCACGTCACGAGATCGTGCCCTTCGTCGCGGGCGAGCTTCGCAAATTGCTCAACTGTGGAGCGCTCTGCGTCGCGCCAGCCGTCGAAGCCGGGGTGCATGCCCACTTCGAGCGTCTCACCGTCGAGTGACCGCATCGCTTTCAGGAGCGGCGTCTCCCATCCTGGTTCCGAGCCAGTCGCGGGCATGTAGAAATGATCGGTGGTCACGAACGAGCTCGCGAGCCGGCGCTGCCAGCGCGGGCCGAGCCAGTACGTCGCGCTCCGCGCAGGTCGCTCGAGGTAGACGTCCTGCACAGCGCGCACGCGTCGAATGTCGAGCCCGGGGAGAACACGCTCGAGCGCGCGCCTGAACGACGGAAGCTTGTGCATGTGCCGGTGCGAGTCGACGTGGGTGATCTCCACCCCGGCCTGGCGGATCGCCTCCACCTGGCGCACGACCTCACCCGCGATCTGATCGACGGAGAGCCGGTCGAGGAGCGCGCGGATGCGCAGCTGGCGCGTGGGCCGGAAGCGGCCGGACTCCGTCACGAGCGCCGGGATCTCCTCCGGAGGCGAGAGCGGCCGCTCTTCCTCCTCGCCGACGAACGTGAGGTGCACACCGAAATCGAGCTCCGGGTGGGCTCGGGCGAAGTCTGTCGCCGGGGCGGTTGCAGGCATGCCAGCCATGATCGAGGCGCTCGTGAGCGCTCCGTGCTCGAAGCATTCGATCGTCGCCCGGACCGTGTCCTCGGAGGTGCCGAAGTCATCGGCGTGGATGATGACCTGCACGGAGCTCTCCTCGGCGCGGATCAGGTGCCGACGACGACCAGCGACCGGCTGACCGTGGGCGCGAATCCCGAGTCGAGCGCGCTGCGCTTGAGCGCGAGGCGGAAGACGTTACGGCCCTCGGCGGCAGCGACGACGAACTTCACGGTGCCGTTCTTCGCGACGGACTTCGAGGCCTTGCGGAGCCAGCCGCGGTTGCCACGACGCTCCTCCAGGTCGACGCTCGCGACAGCCGTCGCCGGGACGACACGTCCGGTGACGACGATCTTCTTGCCCTCCGGCACGCGTGAACGGCTGATGCCCGCCTGGAGCTTCGGCACGACCGCGACGTCCACGAACTCCGACGAGATCTGCCCGGCTGCGACGACCGCGCGCAGGCGTCCGCCGACGACGAGCTTCGTCCTGCCCGCATACGACCCGTCGGCGCCGGCGTTCGGGCTGAAGAGCGTCGCCCAGTCGCCCGATGAGCCCGTTGCGCGGAACTGGACGTCCACCGGTGTCCCGACGTACGTCGACTTTCCCGACAGCGTCACCGAGGTCCCGTAGGGTGCGAGCGCCTTGCTCGACTTCAAGGTGACCTTGCCCGAGGCCGTGAGCATGACGACGCCCGCGAACGTCGGACGGGGGCCAGTCTGCGTATACCCGTACCTTCCCGCCCTGCCCGTAAAGCGATGCTCGTAGCTCGCGCCCGGTGGGATCGTCACGTTCGCGATCTCGGCCCGCGGCGAGTTCACGCCTCGCTCGACCGAGTCCTGATTCGAGAAGGTGACCGTGTCGCCCCAGTCGACCGTGACGGTCGCCGGCTGCGGGCCCTGCGCGGTCAGAGCAACCGGCGCCCCGGCGGCCAGGGCAAAGCCGCCTGCAAAGAGCACGCCGAAAACGAGCACGCAGAGAACTCCCCGAGCCACCCTCATCCCTCCACCACTTTATAGGCTGTAATTCGGGGGGTGTCTACGCTTAAGCTCAGCACAATCGGCCTCGATGCGGCCACGTTCGAGGTAATCGACCCGCTGCTCGACGCGGGCGAGCTTCCGAACCTGCGACGCTTGCTCGACGGGAGCGCAAAGGGCGTCCTGCGATCGGTGACGCACCCGCTCACTCCGCACGCCTGGTCGACCATGACCACGGGGGTCAACGCCGGCAGGCACGGGGTCTGGGACTTCACCGAGCGCGCGGGCGGTGGCTACGACCTGCGCATCGTGAACGGGAGCTATCGGCGCGCACCTGCGATCTGGGACCGCCTCTCGGCACAGGGCATCCGCTCCGGCCTCGTCAGCATCCCGTTCACGTGGCCGGCGCCGCAGATCGAGGGCTGCGTGCTCGCCGGCTTCGACGCCGCGGACCGCGAGGAGGGCTTCGCGCACCCGAGCTCGCTCTCCGCCGAGCTGCGCGAGCGCTTCGGGCCGCTCGTGCTCGACCACAAGTTCCCGATCGGGGCGAACGGCGAGCTCGACCTCGACCTCGTGCGCCGCGCGGCGGAGCAGAAGGTCGAGATCGCGCTCTGGCTCGTCGACCGCTTCGACCTCGAGCTCCTGTTCACGGTGTTCATGGCGGCCGACCACGTGCACCACCTGTGCTGGGACGACTGGATGCGACGCGGCCCGGCGAGCCTCGTCGCCGACGTCTACCGCATCCTCGACACCGCGGCCGGCGCGCTCGCCGACGCGGCAGGCCCGGACTGCGACGTCCTCGTCGTCTCCGACCACGGCGGCGGGGAGCTCAAGGGCGTCGTCAACCTCAACGGCTACCTCGCCGACCGCGGCTTCCTGAGCTACGGCGCAGGCAGCGCGGCGCTCGGGCGGCGCGCGGCGAGCCGGGTCTTCGATCTCCGCCGCGTCTTCCCGGAGCGGCTGCGGACGTGGGTGAAGCGAAGGCTTCCCAGCCTGCGTGAGCGCGCGTACGAGGCGACCACGTTCACCGTTCTCGACTGGTCTCGAACGCAGGCCTTCGCGTACGGCACCTTCGGGAACGTGGTGCTGAACGTACGAGGCCGCGAGGAGCAGGGGATCGTCGCGCCGGAGGAGTACGAGGCCGTGCGCGACGACGTCGCGCGGACGCTCAAGGAGCTACGGGGACAGAACGGCGAGGAGATCGTCCGCGCGGTTCACCGGCGAGACGACCTCTGCTACGGGCCGGAGATCGAGAAGGTGCCGGACCTCATCGTCGAGTTCGAGGAGTACGCATGGCTCGGCAAGGGGAACCTCCAGAGCCGGAACGATTCGCTGTGGGATCGGATCGAGATCGAGTCGAGCAGCCACTCGTACGTCGGCAGCCACCGAACGGAGGGGATCTTCGCGCTCACCGGGCCGTCGGCCGCCACCGGCCGCGTCCTCGAGGCCGACATCGCGGACGTCGCCCCGACGATCCTCTATCTCCTCGGCCAGCCGCTGCCCAGCGACCTCGACGGGCGGCTCGTCACCGAGGCGCTCGACCCCGACCTGCTCGAGCGGCGCCCGCCCGAGTTCGCAGACGACGAGAGCGACGTGCTCGTCTCCGCGACGGAGGGGTACTCGGACGACGACGAGCGCGCGGTCGAGGACCGGCTCCGGGGCCTCGGGTACCTCGAGTAGCAGCGGCGAGGACGAGGCGGGCCTCGTCCGTACAATCCGGCTTCCGTGAGCGATCAGCGCCCCCTCAAGGTCATGGTCATCGGGCTCGACTGTGCCGAGCCCTCGCTCGTCCTCGAGCGCTGGCGCGACGAACTGCCGACGATCGCACGCCTCATGGAGGGCGGCTCCTACGGCCGCCTGACGTCCGTCATCCCGCCGATCACCGTGCCCGCGTGGTCCTGCATGATGGCGAGCCAGACGCCGGGCGACCTCGGTGTCTACGGCTTCCGCAACCGCGCCGACCACACGTACGACGCGCTCTTCATCGCGGACGGCAACGCCATCAAGCCGCCACGGCTGTGGGACCTCGTCACGCGCGCGGGGCACCCGTCGATCGTCCTCGGCGTCCCGGGCACGTACCCGCCGCGGCCGCTGAACGGAGTGCTCATCAGTTGCTTCCTGACGCCTTCGATCGAGAGTCGGTACACCTACCCGCCGCTGCTCCGGCGCGAGGTGGAGGAGGCGGTCGGCGAGTACATCTTCGACTGCAAGGAGTTCCGGACCGAGGACAAGGACTATCTCCTCCGCCAGGTGTACGAGATGACCGACAAGCGTTTCGAGCTCGCGGAGCACCTGCTCTCGACGAAGCCGTGGCAGCTCTTCGCGATGGTCGAGATGGGGCCGGACCGCATGCACCACGGCTTCTGGCAGTTCATGGACCCCGAGCACCGGCGGTACGAGGCCGGCAACCCGTACGAGAACGCGATCCTCGACTATCACCGCCACGTCGACGGCCTCATCGCCCGCCTGCTCGAGCATGCGGACGAGGACACCGTCGTGCTCGTCGTCTCCGACCACGGCGCGAAGCGGATGGACGGCGGGATCCGCGTGAACGAGTGGCTCAGGCAGGAAGGCCTGCTCGCGACCAAGGCGGAGCCGAACGGCCGGAGCTCGCTCGCGGACGTCGGCATCGACTGGTCGGGCACGGTCGCCTGGGGCGAGGGCGGCTACTACTCGCGCGTCTTCATGAACGTCCGCGGCCGCGAGCCCGAGGGCGTCGTCGCCCCCGAGGACTACGAGGCGGTGCGCGCCGATCTGGCCGCCCGGCTGGCGGCGATTCCGGACGAGCAGGGACGCCCGCTCGCCACGAGGGTCTTCACGCCGGAGGAGGTGTACCCGCAGGTGAACGGCGTCGCGCCCGACCTCATCGTCCACTTCGGCGATCTCGCCTGGCGCTCGGTCGGCACCGTCGGCGGCGACGAGGGCATCCACACGTTCGAGAACGACACCGGCCCGGACGACGCGAACCACGCGCAGGACGGGCTGTACATCCTCTCCGGCCCACGCATCCCGGCCGCGGGCACCGTCGACGGGCACATCCTCGACATCGCCCCCACGCTCCTCGAGCTCATGGGCATCTCCGTGCCGGCGGCGATGCGCGGCAAGAGCATGCTCGCCGAGCTCGAGCGCGCCTAGCGCGTCAACCCGCAGGCGGCGCGGGCGCAGGCGCGGGCTGGAACGCCTCGCGTACGACCTGGAGGACCTTCTCCCGCGTCCCCGCCTCGGCCGGCTGGAGCCCGCCGAGGTCCAGGCGGGCGAGCTCGATCCGGCCCACCGACCGGATCGTGCGGAACCCGAAGTCGGCAAGGAAGTCGCGCGGAAAGACCGTGCGATGCACGAGAAAACGCTCGCTCGGCGGCGTCCCCTCGCGATAGCGGTAGGCAAACGCCTCGAGCGCGCGCGCGCCCTTGTCCCGCGCCTCTCCGATCGCCGCGAGGAAGAGCGACTGCTCGACCCACGGCTGCGAGTCGGAGACGAGGTACGCGCAGGTCACGAGCACCGCATCGTCGGAAGGAGGTCCCGCCGGCAGGTCGGCGGCGCGCGGGAAGAACGGCGCCGGCCCGTACTGCATCGACCCGAGCACACGACCGTCGTCGTCGCGGTAGACCGTCCCCCAGGCTCCCCATTCCTCCTCGACCCGCTCGCTCCAGCGCGACTTGTCGGCTTCACGGTTTCCCCGGCCCTGCCACCAGACGCAGGACTGGCAGACCGTGGGCGCCGACTCGAGCGTCGCGCCCGTCAGCCCGGCGAGCCGCGAGCTCACTTGGCCGTCGGTGGCGAGCCGATGCCCTCGACGAGCACGTCCACCGACGACGGCGTCACGGCCGCCATCCGCTCGAGGTAGTCGCTGACGCTCCGCTGGACCGCTGCGCCGACGGCGGCGGCGCTCCGACCCCATTCGAGCTCGACGTGCACCTCGACCGCGTACGCCCCGTCCTCGTCCCTCACCGCAGCCGCCCGCGCGCGCGGGAGCCCGCTCCCGGCCAGCGCCGAGACGCCTTCGACGTCTCCGGCCGCGTCGGCTGCGTAGCGGGCGAGCACCTCGGGCGAGATGAGGGCGTGCCCCTCCATCACGTCGATCGTACAACGAGCTCCGTGACCTCCGGCCTCGCGAAGAACCGGAACGGGACGAAGGTCGTCCCGAGCCCGGGCGAGACGTGCAGGACGCTGGAGCCGTAGCGAAAGAGCCCTTCCACGTCCCGCACGCCGAGGTGCGCGAGGTGGATTCGCTTCCCGGGCAGCGGCAGGACGATCTGGCCCGCGTGGAAGTGCCCGGCGAGCACGAGGTGAAACGCATCTCCAGGCATCCGGCGGGCGATGCCGGGGAAGTGGCAGAGAAGGACACGGAGGTCAGCGGTCGGATCCGCACATGTCTCGGGCGTCGCCTGGCGGAGTACGTACGTGCGGGGATCGACCCCGACGACCTGCACCCGACGGCCTCGGACCTCGACCTCGATCGCCTCGTCGGAGAGGACGGTGACGTCCTCGACACGATCGAGCTCGTGCCCGTCGATCCGCTCAGAGAAAGGGTCGCGGCTGTCGGCGAAGTCGTGGTTGCCGAGGACGACGATGCATCCGGGCAGCTCGCCCAGAAGCCGTTCGAGCAGCGGCAGCCCCGCCCTCCGGGAGACGAGGTCGCCGGTGAGGAAGACGAGCTCGGGCTTGCGCTCGACGACCCATGCCACCGCCTCCTCCGCAGCGCGCGGACCGCGGCCCGGAACTCCGAGGTGAAGGTCGGAGAGATGAGCGATGCGGATCCCGTCGAGCTCCCGCGGGACCCCGTCGAGCTCGACCTCGAGCACACGCCGCCGGAGCCACCCGGCCTCGAACCACCCCCACGTCACGACCGTTGCCGCGATCGCGACTAGTGCGGCGAGGATCCAGACCACATCGAGGTCGAGGAGCGCAGCCGCGAAGCGGATACGCTCAGACGCGGAGGCGCTCGACGACCGGGTCGACCGAGACGACGTGCCGCTTGAAGCGAAGCTCGGAGTCGGCGATACCGGCGGCGACGCCGATCAGCTGCGAGAGGTGGAGGATCGGCATCTGGAAGTCGCGACCGGTCCGCTCGCGCAGCTTCGACTGCCACGCGTCGAGCGAGAGGTGGCAGAGCGGGCACGGCGTGACCATCGCATCGGCCCCTGCCTCCGACGCCTGCTCGATCGGCTGGATGAGCTCCCCGAGCGCGACGTCCTCGCGCGCCTGGATGATGGGGAAACCGCAGCACTTGATCTTCGCCGGGTAGTCGATCGGCGTTCCACCGCACGCCTCGATGATGCGCTCGAGTGACGAGGGGCTGTCCGGATCCTCGAACCCGAGGAGCTTGGAGGGCCGCAGGATCTGGCAGCCGTAGAACGGTGCGACCTTCAGGCCCTTGAGGCCCTTGTGCGCAGCGCCCTTCAACAGCTCGTAGCCGTCGCCGGCCGAGACGAGCCACAGGAAGTGCTGCACGTCCACGGTCCCGCGATACGGGGGCGCGCCGACCGAGACGAGATTGTCGTTCACGCGCTCGAGCAGCGCCGCGTCGCCGTTCAGCTGGAAGTTCGCCTGCCGGAGGTTCAGCGTGCAGACGTTGCAGACCGTCATCAGCGTGTCGCAGCCCGTGTCCTCGGCGTAGGCGAGGATGCGCGCGTTCAGATGGAGGTAGTAGTCGGGCTCCGCCTCGTGGATGTCACCGGCGCCGCAGCACGTGACGCGCTCGAGCTCGATCAGCTCGAGCCCGACCTTCGGCGCGAGCGCCTGCGTCGAGGTGTCGAGCTCCTTCGCCGACAGCGACGCGAGACAGCCCTTGTAGTACGCGACCTTCCTCACGGCGCCGCCTCCTCGCTCTCCGGGAGCTCGTCGGGCGACCCCGGCAGGTACGGCTTGACGAACGAGCCCTCACCGTAGGGATCGCGCCCGGCCTCCGCGCTCTGCTCGAACTCCAGGCGCTCGAGCGCATGCTCGCCCTGGACGATGCCCTCCGCGCCGTCGCGACCCTGCTGCTTCACGAGATCGAAGAGCGCGCGGGCCTCGTCGACGTCCTTCGCGACGTGCGGCGGGATCGGCGGCGGCACCTTGCCGTGCCGGGCCAGCCCCATCGCGAACTTCACTTCCTTCAGCGACTTGAGGACGCCCTGCGTCTTCGGGACGAGCTCGGTCTCGCGAAGCCAGCCGGTCGTCTTCGCCGAGGTCACGAACCACTTCGCGTGCTTCGCGCCCATGTCGGAGTCGATGCCCTCGCTGACGGCCTCGGCGCCGAGCTTCGCGATGGCGTCGCGCGGATCGACTCCTTTCGGGCAGCGCTCCTGGCAGAAGTAGCAGCGGGTGCAATCCCAGATCCCGTGCGGGCTCGAGTACTCCTGGAGGCGCTCCACCTTCGCCGCGTCGCGCGGGTCGCCGACGAAGCGCATGCCCTTCGCAAGCGCCGCCGGGCCGAGGAACTCGGGATCCGCCTCCATCGAGTTGCACTCGGAGACGCAGCAGCCGCACATGATGCAGAGCGCCTCCTTGTGAATCGTGTCCATGTCCTTCTGGGACACGATGTGCTCCTTCTCGCCCGGATCGGCGTAGCCGGGGTCGAGCCAGGGCGACATCGCGCGGATCTTCCCCCAGAACGGCTGCATGTCCGTCACGAGGTCCTTGACGATCGGCATGTTCCCCATCGCGGAGATCACCGGAACGTGGCCCGACTGGGCGATGTCGTACATGCGCGTCTTGCACGCGAGCACGGCCGCGCCGTCCATGCGCATGCCGCAGGAGCCGCAGATCATCATCCGGCAGCTCTTCCGGTACGCGAGCGTGCCGTCGATCTGGTCCTTGACGATGTCGAGGCAGTCGAGGAGCGTCACCCACTCCGGCGCGTCGAACTCGTACTCCTCGAGCTTCCGCTCACCCTTCACGGCATCGAAGCGCCAGATCTTGAGAGCGACCTGCATCCTCAGTACTTCCTCTCCTCGGGCTGCCAGTTCGTGATCGTGACGGGCTTCCAGTCCAGCTTCGGGGCGCCATCCTCCCACGTGACGATCGTGTGCCGCAGGTAGTTCTCGTCGTCGCGGTCCGGGTAGTCGTACGGCCGCGCGTGAGCGCCGCGGCTCTCCTTGCGGGCGAGGCCGCAGACGACCATGCACTCCGCCAGTTCGAGCAGGAAGCCGAGCTCGAGAGCCTGCGTGAGGTCGGTGTTGAACACATCGCCCTTGTCGTCCACGACGACGCGCTCGAAGCGCTCGCGGAGCCCCGTGACGACCTCGCCCTGCGCGAGCATGTGCTCCTCGCGGCGGAAGACGCCGAAATTCTCGTGCATCGTCTGGGCGAGCTCGTCCCGGATCCTCCACGGCCGCTCCCCCTCGGAGCGGTCGAGGAGCTGCTTGAGCTCGCGCTCGGCGTCGGCCTCGACGGACTCGGGCACCGTCACCGTCGTGTGCGAGAGCGCCCAGTCGGCCGCGTGGCGACCCGCGCGCTTGCCGTAGGTGATCGTCTCCATGAGTGCGTTCCCGCCGAGCCGGTTCGCGCCGTGGACGGACACGCACGCGACCTCGCCGGCGGCATAGAGCGCCTCGAGCTCGGTGCGGCCCCACACGTCGGTGTCCACGCCCCCCATGTGGTAGTGGGCGCCCGGGCGAACGGGGATCGGCTCGTAGATCGGGTCGACTCCCGCGAACGTCATCGACAGCTCGCGTGTGCCATGGAGCCGCTCCAGGATCCTCTCGGCGCCCAGGTGGCGCAGGTCGAGCATGACGTTCCCGTCGATGCCGCGACCCTCGTCGATCTCGGTCTGCTCGGCCCGGGAGATGACGTCGCGCGACGCAAGCTCCATCGCGTTCGGCGCGTAGCGGACGAGGAAGCGCTCGCCGTCCTTGTTCAGGAGGTACGCGCCCTCGCCGCGGCAGCCCTCGGTGATGAGCACTCCCGTCGGCGCCAGCGTCGTCGGGTGGAACTGCATCATCTCCATGTCCTTCAGCGCGACCCCGGCGCGGAGCGCGAGCGACATGCCGTCTCCCGTGCAGGCGTACGCGTTCGTCGTTCCCGTGTACAGCCGCCCGGCCCCGCCCGTCGCGAGGATCACGGTCTTCGCGCCGATCGTGTGCAGGCCGCCGTTCACGAGATCCCAGGCGATGACGCCCTGGCAACGGCCGTCGTCGACGACCAGCTTCCACGCGAAGTACTCCTCGTACGTCTGGATGTCCCGCTTCATCACCTGCTCGTAGAGCACGTGGATGAGGACGTGGCCGGTGATGTCGGCCGCGTAGGCCGTCCGCGGCTCACCCGCCGCGCCGAACGGGCGCTGGGCGATCCGTCCGTCCGGCGTACGCGAGAACACCGCTCCCCAGTGCTCGAGCTGATACACGTCCTCCGGCGCCTCGTTGCAGAGGATCTCGATCGCGTCCTGGTCGCCGAGGAAGTCGGAGCCCTTCACGGTGTCGTACGCGTGCTTGACCGGGTCGTCCTCGGACGCGTTGCCGAGCGCGGCGTTGATCCCGCCCTCGGCCGCACCCGAGTGGCTGCGGACCGGGTGGATCTTCGAGATCATCGCGACGTCCGCGCCGGCGTCGAAAGCCTCGATGGCGGCACGCATTCCCGCGCAGCCGGCGCCGATGACGACCACGTCGTGGACGGCCTCCATTCCGGGAGGACGCTACCTGATCACCCTGCGCGGCTCGCCCGCCTACCGTCGCGCTCCGGCCCCCCTCTCGAGACGGGCCGGAGTGGCTTCGATCTCCAACGGATTCGGGTCGCGTACAGCGTGACCGCAGCCGCTCAGCGACGGACGAAGACGGCGCGAGCGCTGGTGCTCGCCGTCATCGGCAGAGCGCACGACGGTCGCGTGCCACGGCACGCGCCCGTCCAGCGGCGGAACTTCCAACCCTTCGCGGCGGTGGCACTGAGGCGGGCCGGAGTGTACGACGGCACCGCCGACGCGCAGCGCCCCGGACAGCGGATCGCGCCGGTCGCGGTGCGGATGGAGCCTCTGCCGGAGATCCTGACCCGGAGGCGGTAGGTCGAGGGCGCGAACAGAGCAGTCGCTCCTGCACCCTGCGCGACGGCGACCTCGCAGAGCGACGCGCCCGTACAGAAGCCGGTCCAGCGCACGAGCTTCGCCCCGGCGCTCGGCGTCGGCGTCAGCGTGAGCTCCGTGCCGGCATTCCAGGTCGTCGAGCAGCTCTGACTGCAGTCGAGCCCGGGGACGTCGGCCTGGACACGTCCAGGCCCGGTGATCGTGAGCGCGAACGGGGTCTGCCGGTCGAGCTGGATGAGCCACGGCGAGTCCTGCATGTCCGGCCAGCGGCCCGAGTGGCCGTAGTAGTCCTCGCGACCGGGATCGAGGAGCAGCCCGCTCAGCGGCGTCCCGTCCGTGAACGGGTACATGAGGTCACGCTGGACGTCGCAGGTGTGCCCGTCATCGGGCGGCGGACAGTTGTTGGGGGCCGAGTCCGGCACGGCGCCGAGCGCGTGCATGAGCTCGTGCGCGACGACCTGCGCCGCCTCGACGCCGGCGCAGGAGCGCATGAGGAGCACGGCGAGGCCCGTCCCGTTGGAGACCGTTCCGCCGACGCCGCAGATCCGGTCGTTCCCCACCGGGCCGTCGTAGTAGACGATGTACTTCGTGTGCTCGGAGCGAAAGCCGCGGGCCTCGATCGTGTCCCAGATCAGCTCGAAAGGCGACTCCGGCGCGGCGAGCTCGCTACCGGACTGGGGAAGCCTGACCACCGACAGGTCGAGCTGGCTGCCGCACGCGAACTGCGCGAGGTCGGAGCGCGGCGCGCGCGCCGGATCCTGGCCGCGCCACCACGCGTCGATCGTCTGCCAGTCCGTCTCCATGACGCTCGCGGCGCTCGAGAAGCGGTCCTGCCCGTCGGAGGGGATCGCGTAGATCCAGTGGATCGGGTGGCCGGACACGCCGTTCGGCCGCGTGTCGAGCTCCGACGGCGTCCCGCACCAGGTCGCGCTCGTGCGTGCGCGGACGTGCGGGAGAGCGGCCGAAGCCTGCGTCACGGCGAACGTGTCCAGCTCGGCCCGCGACCCGGCCGAGCCGAGGCCGGTTGTCGCGCCGAGCGCCAGCGCGAGCGAGATGCCCAGAGCGGCGACCGTGATCGCCGCGGTAGGACCGCGCTTCGAGCGTGAGTGCAATCTGCCGTCCAAGTAGTCGGAACCCCGCGAGCCCCCGCACCCTACGTGGACCGGGCCGGGCGTAACAGAGGGACTTCGGTTAACGCCCTACGGTTTCGCGGCGCCCACGGTGACGACCCCGGTCTTGCCCTTCTGCGTCACGCGGACGAAGAGCGAGCGCTGCCCGCAGACCGTCGCGTTGATCGAGCGGAAGCGCGCGCCGCTCGGAATCGCGCGCTTGAGCACGGTCCTCCGGTTGGCTCCGACGAGCGCGACCTCATGGAGCCCCCCGCGGGGAAGCGTCGCAGTCACGGTCAGCGAGCCGTCGAGCGGCGTCGAGAGCGGGACCCACCACGTCCTGCTCTTCGCGACCGACCTGCGGACGGTCGTCTTCGTCCCGGCCGTCCAGGGCTGAACGACATCGCGCTCCGCAGCCTGGATCGCCGCCTCGCTCGGATAGAAGCTCGGCGACACGATCTGCCAGCTCGCGGTCGTCACGCCGGCTTTGCGCTCGTCCATCAGGCGGTACGTCTCGGCCCATGCCTCGCCCGGGTTGAGCCCGTAGTTCTCGTCCTCGTCGCCCGGGAACGCCTCTCGGCGAATAACGCGCGCCGCACACGCTCGCGGCGGTGGCCCAGTGCTTCGGGCCCCAGTCGATCGCGCGCCACGGGTCGTTCGCCCGGTAGAGCGCGATGTGGTGCCCGTACTCGTGCCGCACGATCTCCTCCGGTGTCGTCCCGTCGGGCAGCACCTCGCCGACGACGACCGAGCGGTCCCGCGAGTAGCAGCCGAGCGCGCCGAGCCCACAGACGGAGCGGATCTCCGTCAGCGGCGCGATGTAGGTGGTGAGCGACGCGAGCTCGGGGCCGTGGACGAGCCTGACGAGAAACTCGGCCCACGCCTCCGGAGTGACGGTGTCGATCGCGTAGGCATCCGATACGAGGACGTTCACTGTCTCCCCGGTCGAGGTCACGATCGGGCCGCCGCGCCACGTGATCGCGGCCTGCTGCAGCGCCCTTGGCTGGAGCTTCGTGATGCGATTCGACAGCTTGCGCGCCTGCCAGGGCTCCGACTGCGCACCGTCGAAGCTCGCCACCGCACCGCTCCGTGCTCCGGCACCCACAGCCGTGATCGCGAGCGCGGCCGCGAGCGAGATGAGGAGGACGACGATGACCGGCCGGAAAACGCGGGCGGGCCTCACGTCGCCCATATGCGCAGCGACACGTGAACGAACGCTAAGAAAAGTCGTTAAGGCGGGGTTCAGGCGTGTCAGAGCAGCGGCCCGGCCGACGCGACAGCTTCGCCGGCATCACCGGTGAACCGCGCGAAGTTCGCACGGAACATCCCGGCGAGCTCACGTGCCTTGCGATCGTACGCCTCCGGGTCGCGCCACGTCGTGCGCGGGTCGAGGAGCGCACAGTCGACGCCCTCGACCTCCACGGGCACCTCGAAGCCGAAGATCGGGTCGATCCGGAACTCGCCCCCGTCGAGCTTGCCCGCGAGTGCGGCGTCGAGCAGCGCCCGCGTGGCCTGGATGGGCATCCGGTTGCCCTCGCCGAACGCGCCGCCGGTCCAGCCGGTGTTGACGAGCCAGACCGTGGAGCCGTGCCGGTCGAGCCTCGAGCCGAGCATCCGCGCGTATACGGCGGGCGCCTGCGGTAGGAACGGAGCGCCGAAGCAGGCAGAGAACGTCGGCTGCGGCTCCTTCACGCCGATCTCGGTTCCCGCCAGCTTCGCCGTGAATCCCGACAGGAACCAGTAGAGGGCCTGGTCTCGCGTCAGGCGCGCGATCGGCGGCAGGATCCCGAACGCGTCCGCGGTGAGGAAGACGACCGACCGCGGATGGCCGGCCTGCTTCGTCGGCAGGGCATTCGCGATCTGCTCGAGCTTGTACGCGCCTCGCGTGTTCTCGGTCTTCGTGTCGTCGTCGAGGTCGAGCACGCCCTGCTCGTCCACGACGACGTTCTCGAGGACCGTTCCGAACGAGCGAGTCGTGCGGTATATCTCCGGCTCGGCCTCGGCCGAGAGCCGGATGACTTTCGCGTAGCAACCGCCCTCGACGTTGAAGACGCCGTCGTCGCCCCAGCCGTGCTCGTCGTCGCCGATCAGGTGGCGCGACGGGTCGGCCGAGAGCGTCGTCTTGCCCGTGCCCGAGAGGCCGAAGAAGACGGCGACCCTGCCGTCGTCGTCGACGTTGGCCGAGCAGTGCATCGGGAGCACTCCCTCCAGCGGGAGCCGGTCGTTCATGACGGTGAAGATCGACTTCTTGATCTCGCCCGCGTACCACGTCCCCCCGATCAAGACCTCCGAGCGGCTCGGATGCAGGACGACGAACGTCTCGGTTCGCGTCCCGTCCTCGTCGGGATCGGCGACGACGGAGGGCGCATGCAGAACGAGCGCGTCCGGCTCGATCAGCTCGAGCTCGTCCTCGGTCGGGTCGATGAACAGCGTCTTCGCGAAGAGCGCGTGCCACGGGCTCTCCGTCACGACGCGGACGGCGATCCGGTGCGCCGGATCCGCTCCCGCGAACGCGTCCACGACGTAGACGTCCACCACGCCGAGGTGCTCGGTCACCTTGTCGCGGAGCCCCTCGAAGTGCTCCTCCGAGATCGGCGCGTTCACGTCACCCCACGCGATGCGGTCCTCCGAGCCGGGCTCGTGGACGACGAACTTGTCCTTCGGCGAGCGGCCGGTGTGGATGCCGGTGTCGACGACGAGCGGGCCACCCTCGGCCAGCAGGCCGTCGCCGCGCGCGAGCGCGTGGGTGTAGAGCTGCGCAACGGTCGGGTGCCAGTAGACCTCGCCCTCCGGCTCGATGCCGTGTGCAGAGAGCGAGCCGCGGTTCGGAACGGTTGCGATCACAGAGGAGCTTTCATTTGTTACCCCGATTCCCGAAATCGCCTCATGCTACGCGCCCTCGCCCGGCGCCGACGCACTTATGTCGCGTCGACCGCAGCGATGGCGGGAGGCTCCGCGACCTCCTCGCGAGCCGCGAGAGCGGCGAAGCGCCCGTTGCGGGCGACGAGCTCGTCGTACCTCCCCGTCTCGACGATGCGGCCCTTGTCGAGCACGACGATCTGGTCCGCATCCTCGACCGTCGAGAGGCGGTGCGCGATCGAGATCGTCGTCCGTCCCTCCGCGAGGCGCTCGAGCGCCTGCTGCACGAGTCGCTCCGTCTGTGTGTCGAGTGACGACGTGGCCTCGTCGAGGACGAGCACCGGCGGGTTGCGCAGAATCGTCCGGGCGATCGCGATCCGCTGCTTCTCGCCGCCCGAGAAGCGGTAGCCGCGCTCCCCGACGACCGTGTCGTACCCGTCCGGGAGGCTCGAGACGAGATCGTGGATCTGGGCCGCGCGTGCGGCCTCCTCGATCTCCTCGTCGGTCGCATCCGGCTTCGCGAAGCGGAGGTTCTCCCGAACGCTCGCGTGGAAGAGGTACGTCTCCTGCGAGACCACCCCGACCGTCGCGGCGAGCGAGTCGAAGCTGAGGTCGCGCACGTCCACGCCGTCGATCGAGACGCTCCCGTTCGTCGCGTCGTAGAGCCTCGCAACGAGGTACGCGCAGGTCGTCTTCCCGGAGCCCGTCTCGCCGACGAGAGCCGTCTTCGTCCCCGGCGGCACCACGAACGAGACGTCCTGGAGCGTCCACGGGCCCTCCTCGTACCGGAACCACACCGAGTCGAGCCGAACCTCGCCGCGCGGCCGATCGAGCACGCGCTCGCCCTCGACGATGTCGACCTCGTGGTCGAGGTACTCGAAGATCCGGTCGAAGAGCGCGAGCGAGCTGTGCACCTCGATCTGCACGCCGAGAAGGCTGCCGATCGGGAAGAAGAGCCGCGTCTGCAGCGTCGTGAACGCGACGAGCGTTCCGATCGTGATCGTCGAGCTCCCCTGCGCGATCAGGTACCCCGCGAACCAGTAGACGAGCGCGGGCATGACCGCAAACGAAGTCTGGATCGCCGCCATCACCCAGCGTCCCGTCATGCGGCTCCTGACCTCGAGCTGCGCGAGACGGCCCGACTCGCGCTCGAAGCGCTCCGCGAGGTCGTCGGTGCGCCCCATCGTCTTCCCGAGGAGGATCCCGGAGACCGAGAGCGACTCCTGGACGATCGAGGACACGTCGGCGAGTGACGCCTGGCGCTCCGCTGTGACCTTCTTGCGCTGCTCGCCGACCCGCCTTGTCAGCCAGACGAAGAGCGGGAGCAGCGCGAGCGAGAACGCGGCGAGGCGCCAGTCGAGCAGCACCATCGCGACCACGGTCGCGAGCACGGTCGTCACGTTCGAGAGCACCGAGGTCGCGGTCGACGTGACGACGGTCTCGATCCCGCCGATGTCGTTCGCGATCCGGCTCTGCACCTCGCCGGTTCGCGTACGCGTGAAGAACGCAAGCGAGAGCCGCTGGAGGTGCCGGTAGACCTGCGAGCGCAGGTCGTGCATGACGTTCTGGCCGACCTGGTTCGAGAGCAGCGTCTGCCAGACGCCGATCACGCCGGTCACGATGGGGATCGCGACCATGCCCGCGACGAGGATCGTGAGCAGACCGACGTTCTCGTCCGGGATCGCGACGTCGAGCACGTCGCGCAGCAAGAAGGGCGAGACGGCGCCGAGCGAGGCCGAGAAGACGATCAGCCCGCAGACGACCGCCAGCCGCGCCTTGTACGGGCGGAAGAGGCGGACGATTCTGTGGAAGTTCTCGCGGCGGACGGCAGGGTCGGCCGGCCGCTCGGGCGGATCTTCGCGCGAGAAGCTGTCGAAACGGCGTCCTGGCACGTTGTCAAGGGTACGGCGGCGACGGCTTCCGACCGTTCGCCGGCGAAGGAGCCGCCGACGTGTCTAAACAGTGCGCTAACCGATCCGCCGTACGATCGTCGCTGTAGTGATGAAGCGCCTCCTGGCGTTGGGCGCACTCGCTGTCGTCCTCGCCGCATCCTCGGGTGGCGCGGCGACGCGTCCCTGGCCCGGCTCCGCCTCCTGGGCGGACGCGAAACACGGTTGGGCGCCGAATCACGATGGGCTGTGCAGGGGCAAGGCCACGGCGCTCGACAGGGCCAGCCTGTGCGCGACGGAGGACGGCGGCCGGACCTGGGGCGAGATCTTCGTCGGCGGCAACTTCCTGCTCGCAGCGTTGCGGACGTCGGTCGGGGCCGGGATCGTGAGCACGGGCGCGCACGGCCACGTCGAGTACTGGACGCGCGACAACGGACGGCACTGGTTTGGAGTCGAGCCGGCCGGGCTGAGCACGTTTCTCGGAGCGCCGCCGCCGTTGCTCGCCGGCAGGGGCGGCGACCTCTTCTACGCGGACGGCTTCCGCCGCGACACGGTCTATCGGCTGACGCCGTGGCCGCCCGCGGGGGCGGCCGTGTGCAGGGGGCCGTGGGCACGCTCGATCAGCGAGGAGGACGCCGACACGAGGGGCAACGTCTGTCTGGGCCCACCGGTCACGGCGGGGTCACGGTCCGTCCCCGTGGTCTCCGTCCCGGGCACGCTCGTGTCGCTGCGGCGCGTGCCGGACGGGGTCCTCGCCCTCTTCGAGAGCGAGGACAGGACGACGTTGACCGCGGCCGTGCATCGACAGGGGGCGAACGTGATTCGCGACCTGCCCCCGCCGAGCAACGCCGGCGCCGGCGCGGTCGCCAGCGTGCAGGTGATCCAGGTCGCATGGCCTGCGATCACGATCGTGGGCCGCTACGGCGGCGTCGGTCCGGCGGTGTCGCCCACCGTGGAGGCTCGCTGGCGATCTGTCGACGGTGGGGCGAGCTGGACCGTCTCGACGCGGCGTGCATGGGCTCAGCTGGGCCAGAACCCGGTAGCACGGGCGGGCGCGGCAGCGGGCGCGCTGGGCGACGACATCGTCCTCGCAGGCGGCGCCGTCAGCACGCTCCTCGCAGGACCGGACGGAAGCGCGTTCTCGAAGAGCACGGTATCGCGGCTCGTCCAGGCCTACCGGCCGGCGGACGACAGCTGGCGCGAGCTGGCTCCTCTCCCCGCCGCGGTGACCCGCGCTGCAGGAACGTCCTCGCGCGATGCCTTCTACGTCGTCGGTGGGTTCGACCGGCGAGGCCGGCCGACGCGCAGCGCCTTCGCGTTGCGCAACGGGTCCTGGCAACGGCTGCCACCGTTACCCGAGCCGCGGGGCGCTGCCGGCGCGGCGATCCTGGGAGGCAGGCTGTACGTCGTCGGCGGGATCGCGGCGCGCGGGCTCGCGCGCCGCGTCCTCTCCCTCGACCTTCGCAGCAACCGCTGGTCCTCGCTCCCTGGCCCTCGGCCGCGCGCCTACCTCGGCGTGGCCGCGGGCGGCGGGCGGGTCTTTGCCCTCGGAGGCCGCCTCGCAGGCGCGGAGACGAGCCTCGCCCTCGTCGAGAGCTGGCGGCCGGGCGATCGGAGCTGGCACCGCCAGCGACCGCTGCCGTCGCGGAGAAGCGACACCGCTGCGGTCGGGCTGAACGACCGCATCGTCTCGATCGGTGGCGCCGCGACGGAGTTCTACCGGCCGCTCGAGGCCGTGAACGTCCTCGAGTTCGGCGTCGAACGCTGGGAGTCGCTGCCGGGCCTGGTAACGCCGCGGTACGGGCACGGGGCCGCGGCCATCGGGGACACGATCTACGCGCTCGTCGGGGGCGACGGCGACGGCCCGGACGACCGAGGCACCCTGGTCGAGTCCCTTCTCGTCGACCGCTGACGCTTCTCCGGCAGGACGGCGCGAGCTCGGGCAGAACCGAGACCAATGGACACGAGGGCCGCGATCGCACGCTTTCTCGAGCACGGCGGGCTCTCGCCGGCGACCCAGAGGGCGTACGGAGTCGACCTCCGCGCGTTCTCGGGCTGGCTCGGGAACGCGCGGCTCGGGCTCGACGACGTGGACGCACGCGTGCTCGCCGACTACGTGGGCGAGCTCGGTCGCGGCCGTGACCGCCTGGCCCCGGCTTCCATCTCCCGCCGGCTCGCGGCCATCCGCGCTTGCCTGCGGTTCACGTACGGGCCGACGCGCGTCCCGGACGCCTCTCTCGCACCCAACCGCGTGCGACGGCTTCCGGATGCGCCCAAGGAGCAGGAGATCGCTGCTCTGCTCGAGCTCGTCGAGGGCGACACGCCGCTCGCCCTGCGGAACCGCGCGCTCCTGGAGCTCCTCTACTCCGGCGGTCTCCGAAGCGCCGAGGTCGTCGGGCTGGATCTCGTCGACGTCGACTTCGAGCGGGAGGCGGTACACGTGCACGGAAAGGGCGGCAAGGAGCGCGTCGTGCCGCTCGGCGAGGAGGCTGCCCACCACGTTGCGCGCTACCTGCGCGACGGACGCCCGCAGCTGGCGCGCGGTGCAGTCGACGCCCTCTTCCTCTCGGTGCGGGGAAGACGGCTGGACACGAGCACGGTCCGGCGTCTCTTCCGGAACCCGCATCGCCTCCGCCATGCGTTCGCGACGCACCTCCTCGAGGGCGGCGCCGACCTGCGCACGATCCAGGAGCTCCTCGGCCACTCGTCGCTTTCGACGACGCAGATCTACAGCCACGTCGACGCGCGCCGCCTGCGCCGCGTCTACGACCGCTCGCACCCGCGTTCATAGCCGCGCGGGACGCCCGCGGAAGGAGCCGGAGGCGGGTCGTTGAATCCGACCTGGCCATGCCCCGCACCGATCCCGAGCTCGAGCGCTATCTCCTATTCCTCGCCGCGAGGCGCTCGCCGCGGACGGTGGATGCCTACCGGCGGGACCTCACGACGCTCGGCGCCTTCCGGGAGGGGCCGGCCGGCGAGGCGACCGTCGAGGAGCTCGAGCGCTGGGTCGCGGAGATGCGCGCCGCGGGGCTCGCCTCGTCCACGATCGCGCGCAGGACGTCCGCCGCACGCACGTACTTCCGCCACCTCGCGCTGGTCGGGGTTCGAGACGACAACCCGGCCGGCGCACTCGTCCTTCCGAAACGGACGCGCCGCCTCCCCCGTGTCCTTTCGCCGGGCGAGACGGAGCGACTGATCGACGCCGCGACGGGTTCGTCGCCGCGCTCGCTCCGCGATCGTGCTCTGGTCGAGCTCCTGTACGGCGCCGGGCTCCGCGTCTCCGAGGCCGTCGGGCTCGAGAAGGGCGCCGTCGACCTCGACGGACGCCTCGTACGCGCGCTCGGCAAGGGCGGCAAGGAACGCCTCGTGCCGCTCGGCCGACCCGCGGCGGAGGCGCTTCGCCGCTACCTGGCGCTAGGCCGACCGCACCTCGATCGACGCTACCGTCCCGAGCTGTTCCTGAACGCTCGCGGCGGCCCGCTGACGCGGGCAGGAGCATTCCTCATCCTGCGCAGGCTCGCGGAGAGAGCCGGGCTCGAGCCGACGCGGGTCCATCCACACCTGCTGCGCCACTCGTTCGCGACGCACCTGATCGAGGGCGGCGCGGACCTCCGGAGCGTCCAGGAGATGCTCGGCCATGCCGACCTGGGCACGACCGAGCGCTACACCCATGTCTCGGACACCCGGAGACGCGAGGTCTACTTCAGCGCGCACCCTCATGCGCGGAGGAAGACCTCGCGTCCCGAGCAGACCTAGGCCGGGATCTTGCTCTCCGTGGCGAGCGGGTTCGGGTCGATCCCGAGGTCGTAGTACGCGGTGTCGGTCCCGGGCCCGCCGTTGATGGTTGAGTCGGCCAAGTCGTCGTCGGCTCGCATGGTGTCGTTCCCGGAGCCTCCCGAGAACGTGTCCGTGCCGAGGCCGCCCGTGAGCTCGTCGTTGTCGTTCCCACCGTTCAGGTTGTCGTTGCCACCCGCGCCGTTGGCGACGTCGTTGCCGTTGTTGCCCGCAATCGTGTCGTTCCCGGCACCGCCGTAGAGCTCGTCGGCGCCACTCCCGCCGGTCAGCGTGTCGCCGGCATCGCCGGCGCGGAGGATGACCTTGCCGAGGAATGGCGTCCCGGTGCCCGATCCGCCACCGCCGGTCAGCGTGTTGACACCGCCCAGGCCGTGGATCTCGACCTGCGCCGGGAGCGGCGAGAACGTGACGTCGCGATCGGCGTCTGCGTTCAGGCTCATGCCGGACTGGCCCACGCGGATCGTGTCCGCACCGGTCGTCCCGTAGACGACGACCACGTCGCTCGCGTCACCGAGCGCTGTCGTGATCTCGATCTCGGGCGTATCCGACTCGGATGCCGCGCCAGGAGCGAAGGCGCCGCCGGACATGTCCAGCGTCAACGTCTCCACCGACCCCGACGGGGACGCGACCGTGATGGCGTCCGTGTTGGTCGTCGTGGCAGCGCCGCAGGCCACAGGCGCGGGGCCGAACCAGATTGCCCCGGAGACCACCTTGAGCGTCGCCTGGGTGCCGGCGTTCAGTGACGCGGAGACCGACTTCGCGACCGAGTCGTACGTGCAGGCGCCGGGCGGAGGAGGCGGAGGAGGCGGAGGACCGCCGTCGCCGATCTTGTTCTCGACCGCGATCGCCGCCGGATCGACATCCGTGTCGTAGTAGAGCGTGTCGGTGCCGCCGCCACCGCTGAAGCTCACGTCCGCCTCGTCGTCCTGCGCGAGGAAGAGATCGTCGCCGCTCGAGCCGACGTAGATGTCTCGACCGGCGCCACCGTCGACCGTGTCGTTTCCATCGCCCGCCGCGATGTCGTCGTCGCCCGTGCCGCCGTAGATCGTGTCGACGCCGATCTCGCCGCGAATGATGTCGTTGCCGGGGCCGCCCTCGATGTAATCGACCTGGTCGCTCCCGCGCAGCCACGTGTCGCTGCCCTCGCCGCCGTAGATGTTGATGTCGCCGAGGAAGTGGAGCCCCGCCCCACCCTGGCCGCGGCCGTTGAAGAAGTCAGCGCCACCGAGCAAGTTCATGGTCAGCGTGAACGCGGCCGGCGAGAACGTGATGTCGACGTCCCCGTCGTCGTTGACGGCCATGCCGTTCTGACCCGCCGCCATGTAGTCGTCGCCCTCGGTCGTGTAGAAGGTGACCGTGTCGGTCGCGTTGCCGAGCGACGTCGTGAGCTCGATCTCGGGATGATTGAACTCCGCCGTGAAGCCCGGCGCGAGCATGCCGCCGCGATAGTCGACGACGAGGTGCTCGGCCGTGGCGGCCGAGCCGCTGATGGAGATCGAGTCGGTGTTGTTGACCGTCGCCGCCCCGCAGGCCACGGGTGCAGAGCCGAAGTGGATCGCCCCGCCGACGACCTTCAACGTCGCGGTGCCGTCCGTGATCGAGGCCGTCACGGCCTTCGTCCCGGCGTTGTACGTGCAGGACTCGGCCGCTACGGCCGGTGTGACGAACAGCGCTGCGACGAGCGCAGCTGCTGCGACCGTAACCCCCAGAAAGGCGTGCGACCGCCTGCGAGCACCAACGACCATCCCCATTCTCCCTTCGATCCCCGAAATTCCACCGTTAGACGAACGCGGAAAGCCGCCCAGGGCGCCCGCCACGTCGGACGATAGTGCCAGATACTCGCGCCACAACCCCTGAAACGAGGGATGAACTTTGGACGAGGAAACCGGCTCTTAACGCGGGTCCCCGACCTCGAGCACCGCGTTCGTCTGCTCGTCGCGGTACGCCCGGAGCCGCTGCTCGAGCGCCTCGTCGGAGCGCGCCAGGATCGCCGCCGCGAGCAGCGCGGCGTTGACCGCTCCCGCCCGCCCGATCGCGACCGTCCCGACCGGGATACCGGCAGGCATCTGCACCGTCGACAGGAGTGAGTCGAGCCCGCCGAGGGCGGTGCCCATCGGCACGCCCAGCACGGGCCGCAGCGTCTTGGATGCGACGACGCCCGCGAGATGCGCCGCGCCGCCCGCTGCGGCGATGAACACCTGGGCCCCTGCGCCCTCGACCTCGGCGATGAACGTCTCGAGCGCGTCCGGCGTCCGGTGCGCGGAGAGGACTCGGACCTCGTGCGGGATCTCGAGCTTCGCGAGAGTGGCCACGGCGTGCTCCATCGTCTCCCAGTCGGACCTCGAGCCCATGACGACGGCGACGCTTACGCTCACCGTGCGCGCTCCTTCTTCCTGAGCGCCGCGCCGACGACGCGTGCGGTCTTCCGTAGCTCGGCGTCCGCCTCGTCGTCTTCCGCAAGGCCCTCGAGGAGCTGGATCGTGTCCCGCGCGGGCGTCCCGTTCTTCAGGCAGATCACGGCGAGCCGCCGCACGGCGACGTTCGTATCGCGGTCGACGAGCTCGTGCAGGAGCGGACGAAACGCGTTCACGTCGCCGGGATGGTTGCGCGAGAGGCCCTCGAGCGCGATGAGCGCAGAACCGCGCGCCGCGGGGCTGTCGTCCTCGAGCCCGCGGCGGAGCAGCTCGAGCTTCTGGCGAAACCTGAACTGCGCGATCGCCCGGTATGCCTGGGCGCGCGTGCGGTAGTCGGCGTCGCGAGCGGCGGCCTCGAGCTCGTCGTCCCACTGCGCGCGGAGCGATGCGAGGTTGCGCTCGTCTCCGGCCTGGGCGAGAGCGTCAGCCTCGGCCGCCGCCTCGGCCAGGTTCACGGCGAGCGGAGCTTCATAGATCCGCGAGCTCGCGCGCGTCTGGACCGACGTAGCGGGCGGCTGGCCGGATGAGCCGGCCCACGCGCTTCTGCTCGAGGATGTGTGCCGACCAGCCGGCGACGCGCGCGCAGGCGAACATCGCGGGCGTCAGCTTGGCCGGGATACCGGCCACGTCGAGCACGACGGCGGCCCAGTACTCGACGTTCGTCGCGAGAACCCGCTCCGGATGGCGGCGGCTGAGCTCCGCGAGCGCCGCGACCTCGAGCGCCTTCGCCGCTTCGACCCGCGGCGATCCGAGCTCCTCGGCCGTTCGCGCGAGCAGCCTTGCGCGCGGATCCTCGGCCCGGTAGACGCGATGACCGAAACCCATGATCCGGTCGCCGCGGTCGAGCAGATCGGACACCCACTTCTCCGGATCTCCCGCTCGAGCGACCTCGTCGATCATCGGGATCACGTGCGCCGGAGCGCCGCCGTGCAGCGGGCCGGAGAGCGAGCCGATGGCCGCCGACATGGCCGCACCAGCGTCCGCGCCGGTCGAAGCCGCGATGCGCGCGGTGAAGGTCGACGCGTTGAGCCCATGCTCGGCCGTGCAGATCCAGTACGTGTCGATCGCCTTCACGTGGGCCGGGTCGGCCTCGCCGCGCCAGCGCAGGAGGAACTTCTCGGCCGCCGTAGCGCCCCGCGCGACCGCCTCGTCGGGAATCGGATCCTCGTGCCCGTCGGCGACGCGAGCCGAACGCGCGACGATGGCCATCACCTGGGCGGACAGCCGCCCGAGATCCTCCCGGGCCTGCTCGTCCGTGGCCTCGACGAGCTTGCTCAGCCCCCAGACACCCGACAGCCGCGCGATCTCGGCCTGCGCGTCGGCCGGCGCGTTGCCCGTCAGACTCGGCGGCTCGTACGGCTCGGGCTCGGGCATGCCGGGCTCGAGGCTCCCGTCGACGAGGAGCCCCCACACCTTCTCGTACGGCACCCGGCCGACGAGCTCTTCGATGTCGACGCCGCGATAGCGCAGCGAGCCGCCTTCGCGGTCCGGCTCCGCGATCTCGGTCTCGACGGCGACAACGCCTTCGAGCCCAGGCCTGAATTCGGTCGTTTCGCTCATCGAGCCCTCTCCGCGACGGGACGCTACCTGAGCGGAATCCCGAGCGCGCACAGGTACGATCCCCCGCGCTCATGGCCCACCGCGTGACGCTGATCCCCGGGGACGGGACGGGCCCCGAGCTCACCGAAGCCACTCGCCGCGTCCTCGAGGCGACGGGAGTCGCGTTCGACTGGGACGTCCGCGAGGCCGGCGTCGACGTCATGGAGGAAGCCGGGACGCCGCTTCCCGACGAGACGCTCGAGTCGATCAGGCGCAACCGGATCGCGCTCAAGGGCCCGATCACGACCCCGATCGGCACCGGCTTCCGCTCGGTGAACGTCGCGCTCCGCCACGAGCTCCAGCTCTACGCCTGCGTCCGCCCCTGCAAGTCGTACCCGGGCGTCCGCTCGCGCTACGAGGACGTCGACGTGGTCGTCGTGCGCGAGAACACCGAGGACCTCTACGCAGGCATCGAGTACGAGGCAGGCACCGACACGGCCGAGCAGGTCATCGCCACCCTCAACGGCCTGCAGCCGAAGCAGATCGCGCCCGGGTCCGGGATCTCGGTGAAGCCGATCAGCGCCGAGGCCTCGCACCGCATCATCCGCTTCGCCTTCGACTACGCGCGGGCGAACGGCCGCCGCGAGGTGGCCGGGATCACGAAGGCGAACATCATGAAGTTCACGGACGGGCTCTTCCTCTCGATCTTCCGCGAGGTCGCGGCCGACTACCCGGAGATCGCCTCGCGCGAGGTCCTCGTGGACGCGCTCTGCATGGGGCTCGTCCAGCGGCCGGAGGAGTACGACGTCCTCGTGCTGCCGAACCTCTACGGGGACATCGTCAGCGACATCACCGCAGGGCTCGTCGGCGGGCTCGGACTTGCACCCGGCGCGAACATCGGCACCGAGGCGGCGGTGTTCGAGGCGACCCACGGCTCCGCGCCGCGCTACAAGGGCCAGAACAAGGCGAACCCGACGGCGATGATCCTGTCCGGCAAGCTCATGCTCGATCACCTCGGCGAGCGGGACGCCGCCGGGCGCCTCGAGCAGGCGATCGCGGACGTCATCGCCGAGGGCCGGCAGGTGACCTACGACCTGAAGCCGCGGCGCGACGATCCGAGCGCGGTCGGCACGTCGGAGTACGCAGACGCCATCATTTCGAGACTCGGCCGGTAAAAGGAGCCTGACGATGCGGACGAAGGTGACGGTGGTGGGCGCGGGGAACGTGGGCGCGACCTGTGCGCAGGAGATCGCGCGCCGCGACTACGCCGACGTCGTCCTCGTCGACATCATCCCCGACTTCCCCCAGGGGAAGGCGCTCGACATGAACCAGGCGGGCTCCGTGCTCGACTACGAGCCGCGCATCCTCGGCACCAACGGCTACGACGAGACCGCCGACTCCGAGGTGGTGGTCATCACCGCCGGCCGACCCCGTGCGCCCGGGATGAGTCGCGACGATCTCGTGGCGACGAACGAGGCCATCGTCACGGCGGTGACGAAGGAGGCGGTGAAGCGGTCGCCGAAGGCCGTGCTCGTCGTCGTCTCGAACCCGCTCGACGCGATGTGCCATGTCGCCCGCGCCGTTTCCCGCTTCCCGAAGCGCCGGGTCGTCGGTATGGCGGGGATCCTCGACACCGCGCGCTTCTCTGCGTTCATCGCCCAGGAGCTCGAGGTCTCGGTGAGGGACGTCACCGCGATGGTGCTCGGCGGCCACGGCGACCAGATGGTGCCGGTGGTCTCCGCGACGACGGTCGGCGGCATCCCGCTCTCCGACCTCATCACGAAGCCGCGTCTCCGCAAGCTCGTCGAGCGCACGCGCTTCGGAGGAGGCGAGCTCGTCAGCCTGCTCGGCACCTCGGCCTGGTACGCCCCCGGTGCCGCCGCGGCACAGATGGTCGACGCGATCTGTCTCGACCAGAAGCGGCTCCTGCCCTGCACCGCATATCTCGAGGGCGAGTACGGGATCCACGGCCTGTACATGGGCGTCCCCCTGAAGCTCGGAGCCGGCGGCGTCGAGGAGATCCAGCGCCTGAAGCTGACGCCGGACGAGAAGAAGATGCTGCGCGCCTCCGCGAGCTCCGTCCGCGAGGTCGTCTCCATCCTGAAGAGGTCGTAGGCGGGTTCCCCGCCTCGAAGCGCATGGATCTCACGCTGAGCGGCCGGACCGCCGTCGTCTGCGGCGGCTCCGCCGGAATCGGGCTCGGCATTGCGGAGTCACTCGCGGAGGAGGGAGCGAACCTCGTGCTCTTCGCCCGCGGCCGCGAGGGCCTCGAGCGCGAGGCAGAGCGCCTTGGCGCGACCGCGGTCGCCGGCGACGTGAGTGTCGCGTCCGACCTCGAGCGCCTCGTCGAGACGGCCGTCTCCACGCACGGCCGCGTCGACATCGTCGTGAACAACTCGGGCGGGCCACCGCGAACCAGCGCGCTCGCGCTGACCGAAGAGAAGATAGTGGCGGCGCTCGAGCTCATGCTCGTGTCGGCGGTGCGGCTCACGTCGCTCTGCCTGCCGTACCTCGAGCAGAGCCCGGGCGGTCGCATCGTCAACGTCACCTCGAGCACCGTCCGCGAGCCCGTCGACAACCTCGCGCTGTCCAACGCCATCCGCCCCGGCGTCATCGGCTGGGCCAAGACACTCTCGCGCGAGCTCGGCCCGAAAGGGATCACCGTGAACTCGATCGCGCCCGGCCGGATCGACACCGCCCGGATCCGGGAGGTCTACCCCGACGGGCCGACGGAGGCCGACCTCGCCGCGATCCCGCTCCGGCGACTCGGCACGCCGCGCGAGATCGGCGACCTCGTCGCCTTCCTCTGCTCGGATCGAGCGGCCTACATCACCGGCACCGTGCTCCCGGTCGACGGCGGCCTCCTCCGGGCTCTCTGATGCGCCTCCGCCTGGTCGCCGTCCTGCTCGTGCTCCTCGTCGTCGCGACGGGCGCGCTCTACACCGTCCCCGCGAACGACTTCATCTTCACCCCGGGCAAGGCCAAGCCGCTCGCGGAGAAGGTGCGCGTCCAGGACGCGCGACCGGCGCCCGGCGAGATCTTCTATGTCGACGTGTTCGTGCGGCGCGCGACGTGGCTCGAGCAGCTCCTCCCCTTCACGCAGCCGGAGGGCTCCGACGTCGTGCCCGAGCACGCGCTCCTCCCGACCGGGGTGACGGAGGAAGAGCGCGACCGCCAGAACGCCGTCGACATGGACGAGTCCGAGCGGATCGCGTCCGCGGTCGCTCTACAGGCGCTCGGCTACGACGTGAAGGTGAAGCCGACGGGCGTGCGCATCGGCTCCGTTGCCGCGGACGTGCCGGCGGCAACCAGGCTCGAGCCGTACGACGTGATCGTCGCCGTCGACGGGAAGCCCGCCCTCACCACCGACGATCTTCGTGCGCGCATCGGCGCCCACCGGCCCGGCGAGCCGGTGGAGCTCACGGTCGAGCGGAACGGCGAGACGGTCGACGTGACGGTCGGCACGGTCGCGAGCCCGGAAGACCCCGAGCGGGCAATCGTCGGCATCGAGGTCGGTCAGAAGGCCGACATCGACCTTCCCATCGAGGTGGACATCGATCTCGGTGACGTCGGCGGTCCGTCGGCGGGTCTTCCGTTCGCGCTCGAGATCGCGCGCATGCTCGGGAAGGACGTCACGAACGGCTGCGACGTCGCCGCCACGGGCGAGCTCGCGCTCGACGGGTCCGTCATCCAGATCGGAGGCGTGAAGCAGAAGACGATCGGCGCGCGCCGCACGGGTGTGGATGTCTTCCTCGTCCCGGTGGGGGACAACGCAGAAGATGCCCGCAAGCACGCAAAGGGGCTGCGGGTCATTCCTGTGGAGAGTTTTCAACAGGCGTTGCGGAAGCTGGCAACTGCCGATCTGAAATGCTGATTTTGCAGGGCTTTCTTCGCTCCTGAAATAGCGCGCAAATTGCGGTGAAATCCTCGGCGGGCGTCTTGTGGGAGCGCGACCTTCTCGCCAGAATGCTGCCTTGCCGATGGGACGCGACTGCTCGAGACACCGCCCGTGAAGCGCCAGAAGGCGACCTGCGACGACTGCTTCTTCCGGCGCGCGGGGCTCTGCGCGCTCCCCGGTAACGCGCCCTGTCCGACCTTCCGGGCGGCCGACGGCGCGCTCGCGCCGCCGCCGCAGCCGCGCCTCGTCCCGCGCCAACCCGCGGTCGCGCACGCCGCAGCCTAAGATCTCGCCGTGAGCGAGGGAAGCCAGCCGCCGGGCCGGCCGGGCTCGAAGCGCGACACTCCCTGGGGGCTGATCCTCATCGGCATCGCCGCGGCCTACGCGGTGATCGTCGCGCTCCTCAACTCCGAGGAAGTCACGGTCGACTTCCTGTTCTTCTCCGCGAGCGTGCGGCTGCTCTTCCTCATCTTCCTGTGCCTCGCACTCGGCTTCGTGGTGGGCTTCTTCTTCGACCGCTGGCGCGAGCGGCGAAAGCGCAGCCACGCCTGAGCGGCGAGGGCGCGGTCAGGCCGCGACGGCGAGCAGCGCGCCGAGGCGTTCGATGCCCTCGGAGATCCGCTCCGGCGGCTCGAAGCTGAACGCAAGCCGGGCGGAGCCCGCTCCCAGGGCCGCGTCCGCGGGGAAGAAGTCCGCGCCGCGGACGAACGTCACGCCGTCGGCCTCGGCCCGCCGGGCGAGGTCGACCGTGTCGACGCCCGCGCCGAGCTCGAGCCAGAGGAAGTAACCGCCCTGCGGGCGGCTCCACGAGGCCTCGCCCGGGAAGCCGGACTCGAGTGCCGCGATCATCGCGTCGCGGCGGACGCGGAGCCCGGCGCGCACGCGCTCGAGGTTCGGCTCGAAGCGGCCCTGCTCGATGAACTCGGCGATCGTCGCCTGTGTGAAGAACGGCGGCGAGATGTACGTCGAGTTCGCGCGCTCCTCGAACGCGGGCACGTCAGCGGCCGGCAGTACGAAGTAGCCCGTGCGCAGGCCGGGCGCGACGGTCTTCGAGAACGAGGACGTATGGGCGACGAGCTCACCGCCCTCGAGCTCGTGGAGCGTCGGCGGCGACTCCCCCTCGTACCGCACGAGCCCATACGGGTCGTCCTCGAGCACCGGAAGCCCGTGCTTCGCGACGATCTCGACGATGCGCCGGCGGCGCTCCTCGCTGAGCGTGCGGCCGCTCGGGTTCTGGAAGGTCGGGATCGTGTACAGGAACGACGGGGGCTCGGTACGAGCCGCGAGCTCGCGCTCGAGCGCATCGGGATCGAGGCCCTCCTCGTCCATCGTGAGCGAGACGATCTCGGCGCCTTCGCGGGTCAGGATCTTCAGCGGACGGTCGTAGCTCGGCGCCTCGACGAGAACGCGACCCGGCCGCCGCTCGAGGAGCTCCGCGGCGTAGAGGACGAACCCGAGCAGCCCGCCCATCGTGAGCACGACGCGGTCGGCTCCGACGCCGTGGCGGGCGCCGACCCACTCGCGGAGCGGCCCGTAGCCGCCGGTCGGCCCGTACGAGAAGACGCTCGCGCCTGCGCTGAGCGCAACGGCGTGCGCGCACTCGGCGAGCTCCTCCACCGGGATCAGATCCGGGGACGGAGCCCCGCGTGCGAACGAGATCGGCGTCATTACCCGAGCCTACCCGGGCTGCCTGCGGCCGTGCCCGAAGGCTCGGCTACTCGAGCCCTGCGACGAGCTGCGCGGTCTCCGTCGGCGTCGTCCCCACGCGGATCCCGCGCGCCTCGAGCGCTTCCTTCTTCGCCTGAGCGGTGCCCGCCGAGCCCGAGATGATCGCGCCGGCGTGGCCCATCGTCTTGCCGGGAGGAGCGGTGAACCCCGCGATGTAGGCCACGACGGGCTTCGTCATCTCGGCCTCGATGTACGCGGCCGCCTTCTCCTCCTCGTCGCCCCCGATCTCGCCGACCATGACCACGCGCTCGGTCTGCTCGTCCGCCTCGAAGCGCGACAGGATGTCGATGAAGGACGAGCCGACGACGGGGTCGCCGCCGATCCCCACGATCGTCGAGTTGCCGAGCCCGAGCTGCGTGAGCTCGTGCCCGATCTGGTACGTCAGCGTCCCCGAGCGCGAGACGAGGCCGATCGCGCCCTCGCGGAAGATCTCCGCCGGGATGATCCCCACGTTGGCCTTGTCGGGAGAGAGGGCGCCGGGACAGTTCGGCCCGATCATCGTGCTGCCTCGACCCTGGAGGTAGGCGTGGATGCGGAGCATGTCGTGTGCGGGCACGCCCTCCGTGATGCAGATGATCGTCTCGATGCCGGCGTCGACCGCCTCGTAGACCGCGTCCGCGGCGAAGGGCGCAGGGACGAAGACCATGGACGTGTTCGCGCCCGTCTCGGCGACTGCGCCGGCGACCGTGTCGAACACGGGGACGCCCTCGACGTTCTGGCCGCCCTTCCCCGGCGTCACGCCCGCCACGAGCTGCGTGCCGTAGCTCCTGTTCCGGAGGCCGTGGAAGCGACCCTCGGAGCCGGTCAGGCCCTGTACGAGGAGCCGCGTCTCGGTGTCGACGAGGATCGCCACGCTCAGCCCGACTTCCGCGCTCGGAGCGCGACCTTGTCGAGGGTCAGCACGTCGCCGTCGACGCGCTCGCCCCAGAGCTCCCGCACGACCGCGGCGACCTCGCCGGTGCAACCCGTCCGCTCGAGCCAGGCCGGAAAGTCGATCGGGTGCGACAGCACGACCAGCTGCTCGACGTCGAGGCCCGCCGCCGCGAGGAAGCCCCGCCACTCGGGCTCGGTGTAGTTCCGCACGTGGCTCGGGTCGCGGAGCGCCTCCGCCCGCTCGGCGTCGACGCCCATGTTGAGCGTGTCCACGAGAAGCACGCGGTCGCGCGCGACTCTGGCCATCTCCACGATCGCCGCCTCCGGGTCCACGAAGTGGTGAGCCGCCGTCCGGCAGGCCACGACGTCGAAGCTCGCATCTGCGAACGGAATCGACTCGGCGCGGCAGACGACATCCGGCTGCATGCCGGCGGCCGAGTCGCACGTCGTCACCTCGAGCCCCGCGTCCCGTAGCCGCCGCGCAACGTGGCCGCCGCCGGTGGCGACGTCGAGCGCGGTCCGCGCGCCGCGGGCCCACGCGACGAGCAGGTCGAGATCGTCGCCCGTGCGGTGCGCGTCGGAGTCGACGTACAACGCGGCGCGCTTCGACCAGACATCCGGCTCGGGCAACGCCGACACCGTCCCGTCTTCGGTGGACAGGCGCAGGCGGCCGCTCACCTCGCCAGCTCCACCGCGCGCCGGGCGCCGTCCAGCATCGTCGCCTCCACGTGCACGTTCGGGGGCGCGGCCTCGGTCAGGAGGCGACGGCCCTCTTCCGCATTCGTACCGTCGAGCCGCACGACGATGGGGTCCTCGATCCCCATCTGGCCGAGGGCCTGGAGGATCCCGCGCGCGACCTCGTCGCAGCGCGTGATGCCGCCGAAGATGTTGAAGAAGATCGAGCGCACCTGCTCGTCGCTCGTGATGATCCCGAGCGCATCGACGACGCCCTGTGCGTCTCCCCCGCCGCCGAGATCGCAGAAGTTCGCAGGTCGCCCGCCCACGAACGTGACCACGTCGACCGTGGACATGGACAGGCCGGCGCCGTTCCCGAGGACTCCGACCTCGCCGTCGAGCTTCACGTACGTGACGCCCTTCTCCCGCGCCATCCGCTCGAGCGGGTCGAGGTCGGCTATGTCGCGCATCTCCGCGATCTCCGGCTGGCGGTAGAGGGCGTTGTCGTCCACCGTGAACTTGGAGTCGAGCGCCCGCACCTCGCCCTCCGGCGTCACGATCAGCGGGTTGACCTCGCAGAGCATCGCGTCGCAGCCGACGAACGCCTCGTACAGACGGCCGACGAGGGCGGCGATCTGCTTCTGCTCCCCCGGTTCGCTGACTCCCGCCCCGTAGACGAGCCGGCGCGCCTGCCATGGGTGGTACCCCTCGAGCGGGTCGACGTGGAGCCTCACGAGCGCGTCGGGCTTCGTCGCCGCGACCTCTTCGATGTCGACGCCACCCTCGGTCGTGAACATGAGGAGCGGCTTCTTCGCGCCGCGGTCGAACGTGATCGAGAGGTAGTACTCGCGCTCGATCTCCGACGAGCGCTCGACCCAGACCTTCCGGACGACGTGCCCGCGGATGTCCATGCCGAGGATCGCCTCCGCGTGTGCCTCGGCCTCCTCGGGTGTGGCCGCGAGCTTGATCCCGCCCGCCTTACCGCGACCGCCGGTAAGCACCTGCGCCTTCACGACGACGGGGAGGCCGAGCTCCTCCGCCGCGGTGCGCGCCTCGGCGGGGGTCACGGCCAGACGCCCCTCGGAGACGGGGATCCCGTACCGCGCGAAGAGCTCTTTCCCCTGGTACTCGTAGAGGTCCAAGGCGCGCGCGAGTGTACTAGAGCCTTCTTCGTCCGGAGCCGGCTGACCGCGGGACGCCGTGTGCGAGCATGGTGTGATGCGTCGGAGCACCGCCATCGCTCTCGTGGTCCTCGGCGCCGCCCTCGCGGGCTTCGTCTTCTCCTCGAGCGCCTTCCAGCTCGACGGAGAGGAGACCACTGCGAAGCCGAGCGCGGCAGCAGGGCCGCAGACGGAGGACCTCGGCTGGCGTGAGACATTCGGCCCTGCCGGTCAGCAGCTGGTGTTCGAGGTCGACCGCTTCCAGGTCCTCGCGCACGGTTGGAAGGCGTGGATCAAGGTGACGAACAACACCTCGGTCGCATACGACGTGGGCGACCCCCGGGCGACGATCGACCGCAGCTTCGGGCTCATGCTGTTCGAGACCGGCGCGATCTCGGAGCTCCAGGACCGCAACGACGATCAGACACTGCCGGCGATCCGCGCCGCGAAGACCTACGAGCCGAAGCTCCCGACGCTCCTCGAGCCGAACGGGTCGTGGTCAGGAGTGATCTCGGCGCCCGGCTCGCTCGTCGCAGGGAGCTGGGTTCGCGTGGTCTTCGGGACGCTGCTGGCAGTCGGATCGACGGGCGACGTGCTCCAGGAACGCGTGATCTGGATCACCGACCGCGCGTATCACCTACGCGACTAGGCGGGCGCTTCGACGACGCGCGCGGTCAGCGAGCGCTGCGGCGCCGGTTCGTCGCCGCAGCTCGCAGCCACGGGCGGCCCCTCGACCTCGTCCACGACCGCCTCCCACTCCGCCCCGTCCCACGTCCTGAAGCGGACCTTCCCGTTGGTGTGCGCCACGACCTCCAGATCACCGACGGTGTCGAGCCCCATGGCCGTGCGCACCGCCTGCTCCGCCGCCTGGACAGCGGCGTCGTACGACGTCCGCCCGCGGTAGCGGTCGAGCTCGATTCGCCCGCCGAGCGCGCGCGCGACGAGGTAGGGCGCCTCCTGGGGCGTCACGCGCCCGAACTGGAGCCCTGCCGGGAGGACGACCACGTTTGCCGCGAAACGGTGGCCGCCGAGGTGCGACGAGATCCAGAGCTCCTCCTCGCCGAGGTTCCGGGCCAGGACGCCGAAGACGGCCGTGCCGCGCAGCGAGCAGCAGCGGTCCCGGCTCCCGTGAGCGCAGACGAGCACAAGCGATCCGCCGGTCGGCTCGCCGCGCTCGAGGAGCGTCTCGGCGGAGAGGTCATCGAGATCGGCAAGCTCGATGCGCCGGCTCTCCTCGACCCCGGGCTCCGCGCGCACGACGAACGCGAGCCGGCGCGGGCCCGAGCGACCCGGTCGTCGGATGAACTGGAGCCGTCCGCCGGGCGTCGCCTCGAGCCACGAGCGCACGGCGTCCTCGGCAGCCTGCGGCAACACGCCCTCGGCGGAGACGTCGCGCGGCCAGGCGCCGGGCACCTCGAGGAGAAGCCACGCCCGCGCCGTGACCGCAGTCCCGCCGAGCGGCTCGCCCACCGCCTCCGACAGCTCGGCGCAGCGCAGCATAGGTCGATCGCTCATCAGCTCTCCGGTCGGATGACGCAGATCACCTGGCCGTTCGCGACCTGCTCGCCGGCGACGACGGCAAGTTCGGACACGACCCCGTCTGCGTGCGCGACGATCGGGTTCTCCATCTTCATCGCCTCGACGACGCAGACGACGGCACCCGCCTCGACGACGTCGCCGTCCGCGACCTCGACCGCGAGCACGGTGCCCTGCATCGGGCTCACGACCGCGTCCGTCCCGCCCCCCGTCAGGCCCTTCGCGCGCTCGCGGTGCCTGCGTGCTGTCTCCGTCCAGGGCGGAGCGGGCGTCTGGATCCGCACCTCGTGGCGCCGGCCGTCGAGCTCCACCGCGACGACGTGGGTCCGGGTGCCTGCCCCGTCGCTCGCAGCGAGCGCGAGCGTCGCGGGATCCCGCGCATCGTCGAGCTCCCTGGCGCGCTCGGCAAGCTCCTCCGACTCGACGATGCCGGCGCAGGTCTCGCCCTGCACGAAGCAAGGCGACTCCAGGAGCGCCCGGTGGAACGACACGAGCGTCGTCGTCCCCTCGATGACGTACTCCTCGAGCGCTCGCAGCATCCGCCGCCGCGCGTGCTCGCGGTCGACGTCGTGAACGATGAGCTTCGCGACCAGCGGGTCGTAGAGCCCCGAGATCTCGTCGCCCGGGCGAATCGCCGAGTCGACGCGCACGCCGATCCCCCCCGGCTCGCGGTACGCGGTGATGCGGCCGGGGCTCGGCAGGAAGCCGTTCGTGGGATCCTCGGCGTTGATCCGGCACTCGATCGCGTGCCCGCGGAGCACGACGTCGTCCTGGGCGATCCGGAGCTCGTGCCCGGCCGCGATGAGCACCTGCTCGCGCACGAGGTCGAGGCCGGTGACCGCCTCGGTGACCGTGTGCTCGACCTGGATCCGCGTGTTCATCTCGAGGAAGTAGTAGGAGCCGTCGGCCGCGAGGAGGCCCTCGACGGTGCCCGCGGAGCGGTAGCCGACCGCGGCGGCAGCCTCGACGGCGATACGGCCGATCCGCTCGCGGAGCTGCGCATCGACTGCAGGCGATGGCGTCTCTTCGACGAGCTTCTGGTGGCGGCGCTGGATCGTGCAGTCGCGTTCGCCGAGGTGGATGACGTTGCCGTGCGCGTCGGCGAGCACCTGCACCTCGACGTGGCGGGGATCCTCGAGGTAGCGCTCGACGTACACGGCCGGATCCGCGAAGTACGCCTCGCCCTCGCGGCGCGCGGAATCGAAGGCGCGCTCGACCTCCTCGTGCGAGCGCGCGACCTTCAGGCCCTTGCCACCGCCGCCCGACGACGCCTTGACGGCAATCGGGAAGCCGATGTCCTCGGCGACCCCCAGGACGTCGCCGACGGTCTCGGCCGGCTCGGTCGCGCCGGGCACGATCGGGACCCCGGCAGCCCGCATCCGCTCGCGCGCGGCGATCTTCGAGCCCATCGCCTCGATCGCGTCGGGCGGCGGGCCGATCCATGTCAGGCCCGCCTCCTCGACCGCTCTCGCGAAGGTCGCGTTCTCGGCGAGAAACCCGTAGCCAGGGTGGATCGCCTCGGCGCCTGCTCGCTGCGCCGCCGCGATGATCATGTCGCCCCGCAGGTAGCTCTCGGCCGCCGGGCCGGGTCCGAGCAGGTATGCCTCGTCGGCGACGGCTACGTGGAGCTTGTCCCGGTCGGGCTCCGAGTAGACGGCCACCGTGCCGATGCCGAGCTCGCGCAGCGTCCGGAAGACGCGCACGGCGATCTCCCCGCGGTTGGCGACGAGCACCTTCGAGAACGGCTGCATGGGAGGCGTATTCTCTCGGACGGTGACGCTCGCGGATCAGCTCACGGTGCTCCGAGCGGCCGCGGTTCCGGTCGTCGTCGTCCTCTACGCCTGGGATTTCCCGAATCACGCCTACTGGGCGACGACGGTGTTCATCGTCGCGATGGCGACGGATCAGGTCGACGGCTGGCTCGCGCGGCGCCAGGGCACGAGCTCGCCGCTCGGCAAGCTCCTCGACCCGGTCGCGGACAAGGTGCTCGTCCTCGCAGCGCTCGTGATGCTCATCGGCGAGGGCGTCGCGCCCGCCTGGATGGTCGCGCTCATCGTCGTGCGCGAGATTCTCGTCTCGGGGCTCCGGCTCGCCGCCCTCGAGCGCGGCGTCGTCCTCGGCGCGCGCGATCTCGGGCGCCTGAAGACATGGGCTCAGGCGCTCGCGGCGGCGATCGCCGGCTACGCCGCAGCGGGGGCGTGGAGCGAGGACATCGCCTGGTGGGCGCTCCTGCTCGCCCTCGCGGCGACCTGGGTCTCCGGGCTCGACTACGCGCGGGTCGCGCCGCGTGTGCTCCGCGGCGAGAGCGCGTAGCCGTTCTCGTCGAGGTCGCCGTCGACCGCCTCGTGCGCGGCCGCTAGGCGCCAGGCACTGCGGTACGGGCTCGGGTCGACGTCGAGCTCGACGCGCGCCAGGGCTCGTTCGAGAGCGACACGCTCGTCGTCGCCGAGGGGCGGCTGCACCTCGATCTCCACGGACCGAGCCTAACTCTGGAGGAGCCGGGCACCGGTGGCCTTGAACGAGGCGACGACGACCTCTCCTTCTCTCAGGCCGAGCCGACCGGCGGAGCGCGCCGTGATCTCCGCGGTCAGCGGCCCGATCCGGACGCGTGTGCGGTTACCGAGCGGAACGAGCGAGGCGATCGGCGCGCGGATGTGGTTGACCGCCGAGTCGTCCGGAGCCTCGCGCGCGATCGAGACCTCCCACGGATAGACCGCGAGCGTCACACCGCCGCGGCCGGGATCGACCGTGTAGGCCGTGAACCCGGCGTCGAGCGCCACGGCAGTCAGCCCGTCTGGGCCCTCAGACGCGATGCCCCGAAGCACGTTTGCCCCGGTGAAGCCGGCTACGAAGGGATCAGCCGGGGTCGCAACGAGCTCGGACGGCGCAGCGACCTGGAGGATCCGCCCCTCGACGAGGACCCCGACACGGTCGGCGAGAGCCGCCGCGTCGTCGAAGTCGTGGGTGACGATCAGCGTGGGCAGCGAGAGCTCCTGCAGCAGCTCCCGCAGCTCCGAGCGCACGTGGGCGCGCGTGTAGGCGTCGAGCGCGGAGAGCGGCTCGTCGAGCAACAGGACGGCCGGATCGCGGGCGAGCGCCCGTGCGAGCGCCACGCGCTGCCGCTCTCCGCCCGAGATCGCAGTCGGCCGCGCGTCGGCGAGAGTCGAGATCCGAAAGCGCTCGAGCAGCTCCGCCGCACGTGCCCGTCCGCCGAACTCGACGTTCTTGCGGACACTCAGATGCGGGAAGAGCGCGTACTCCTGGAAGACGAGGCCGACACGGCGACGCTCCGGCGGCAGGTCGATACCCTCCGCCGTGTCCAGCCAGCGCTCCTCGCCCAGACGCACGACGCCACGCTCCGGCCGGAGGAGCCCGGCGACGGCGCGGAGCACGCTCGACTTGCCGGCGCCAGAAGGCCCGACGAGCGCAACGGTCTCCGCGCCGAGCTCGAGCCCTAGTGCGAGCCTGAAGGAGCGAAGGCCGTGATCGAGCTCGAGCTCGAACGTCTCCATGCCGGGATCAGTTTCACGAGGAAGAGGACGACGGCGCTCACGAGGACGAGCAGCCCGCCGATGGCGAGGGCATTCTCGAAGTCGACGTCGAACTCCTGGTACACCGCGAGCGAGAGGGTCTGCGTGACGCCCTGGAACGAGCCGGCGAACATGATCGTGGCGCCGAACTCCCCGAGGCCGCGTGCGAACGCAAGCGCGAGCCCCGCCCCGAGCCCACCGGCAGCGAGCGGCAGCGCCACGCGGACGAACGTTCGGCCCGGGCCGGCGCCGAGCGTCCGCGACGCAGCCACGAGATCGGCGTCCACGGACTCGAAGGCCGCGATGGCCGTACGGACGTAGAACGGGCTCGCGACGTACGTCACCGCCAGCACGACGGCGAGCCGGGTGAATGCGATGTCGACGCCGAGCGCGTCGATCGACCCGCCGAGGAGCCCTCCGCGGCCGAACGCGGCGAGCAGCCCGATCCCGGCTACAGCCGGCGGAAGGACGAGCGGCAGCTCGACGAGAGTCACGAGCAGCGAGCGGCCACGGAAGCTCCTCGTCGCGAGCAGGTAGGCCGTCGGCGTCCCGAGGAGCACGATCAGCAACATCGCCACGAGGTTCGTCGCGGCGGTCACGCGGAGCGCATCGAGCGCGACGTCGCTCGTGACGCCGTCGACGAAGTCCTGGAGCGTGAGCTCGGAGAAGATCGCCACGATCGGGACGAGCAGGAAGACGAGCGAGACGGCGGCGGCGGCCACCAAGGTCGCGGCGAACGGCGTCGGCTTCACGGGAGGCCGAAGCGCGCCGCTCGAAGCTGACGCCGCCCGTCCGGCCCGAGAACGGCGATGACGAAGTCCTGCGCCGCTGCGAGCTCGTTGGGGTCGGCGGCGATAGCGAGCTCGTACACGACGGTGGGCTGGGCCCGCGCAGGGATCCTGACCGCACGAACGCGGGACGCCACGGGAGCGACGTCGGTCAGGTACGCGAAACCGGCGTCCGCCTGCCCGAGCGCGACCTTGCCGACGATCCCCTTGACGTCGGGCTCGAGACTCACCGTCCTCTTCAGCACGCGGAGCAGTCCGAGCCGCTTCAGGACCTCGCGCGTGTAGAGGCCTATCGGCACCTTCGGGCCTGCCACCACGAGCTTCAGGGTCGGGCGCTTGGCGAGGTCGAAGACGGTCTTGATCTTCGCCGGGTTCCCGCGCGGGACGATCACGACGAGCGAGTTCGTCGCGAAGGCCACCGGCTTCCGGGCGAGTCCCTCGCGCTGGAGCGCCTGCGTGTACACCGGGCTGGCGGACAGGTAGACGTCGAATGGAGCCCCGCGACGGACCTGCTCGGCGAGCGAGTTCGAGCTCCCGAACGAGTAGCTCGCCTCCGGCGCGATGCGCGGCAGCACCTCCGTGAGGGAGGCTGCCGCGAGGACGACCGGCCGCGCAGTCGCGCGCTCGTCGCCGGCGGGCGATGCCCCGGAGATCGCGGCCGCCGTCGCCGCCACGAGCGCTGCAAGGCAGGCCGAGATCGCCAGGCGGCCGATCACCGCTCCACCATCACGCTCGTCGCCTTCACGACTCCGGCGGCACTCATTCCCGGCTCCAGCGCGAGCTCCTCGGCCGACTCGCGGGTGATGACCGCGACGACGCGCGCCGGCTCGGTCACGTCGATCTCGACCTTCGCGAGCAAGCCGTCGACCTCGACGGAGCGCACCACGCCGCGAAAGCGGTTGCGGGCCGAGAGGACCTCCGACCCGTCGGTTCCGCGCAGCCTGTCCACCTCGGAGGCGGACACGACGCGGCGGTTCGCCGAGTCGCGCTGGACCCGGATGCGTCCCGCGCGGTCCCAGCGGCGCAGGGTGTCGAGCGAGATCCCGAGCGCACGCGCAGCCTCCGCCGCCGAATACGTCTGCTTAGGCATTGCCTAGGAGATATAGCATGCGCGCGTGCAAGTCAAGCGGTTCGTCGATCCCGCTGCGTACCTCGGCGCGACGGAGCCGCTGCTCCTCGCAGACGAGGCACGGCACAACCTCATGCTCGGAATCGCGGGCAACCTGCGCGACCACCCGGGCCTCTACCTCGAGTTCCACGGCTGGTCGGTCGAGGACGACGGCCGCGTCGTTGGCGCGGCACTGCAGACCCCTCCCTACAACCTCGTGCTCGCCCGACCGGAGGCGAGGGGGGCCATCGACGCGCTGGCCGGGGCGCTCTGGGACGGACGGGCGGGACTGCCGGGCGTCACCGCCGCCGTGCCGGAGGTCGAGGAGTTCGCCGACGCGTGGCTCCGGCGGGCGGGACTCGAGCGAAGCGTGCGGATGCGCCAGCGCATCTACCGGCTGACGGCCGTGCGCCCGGTCACCGGCGTGCGCGGGCGACCGCGCTCCGCGACCTCGGCCGACCGCACGCTGCTCCTCGAGTGGGTACAGGCGTTCGCGCGCGAGAGCTTCGACGATGTCGACCCGAAGGCTGCGCAACGCCAGGTGGACGCGCGGCTCGAGCGGGGAGCCGGCGGTTTTGCGCTCTGGGAGAACGGCGAAGACGGCGAGCCGGTGTCGCTCGTCGGCTGGGGCGGCCAGACGCCGAACGGGGTCCGCATCGGGCCCGTCTACACGCCGCCCGAGCTCCGCCGGCGCGGGTACGCGAGCGCGCTCACCGCCTCCGTGTCGGCGAAGCTGCTCGCCGCCGGGCGCCGCTTCTGCTTCCTGTACACGGACGTCGAGAACCCGACCGCGAACCGGATCTACGCCGAGATCGGCTACGAGCCGGTCTGCGACTCCGTGGACTACGCGTTCGTACCGCGCAGGAGGTCGTCGTGAGCGACGACCTCAGGCCGCTGTGGGACTTCGACGATCTCGACGCGAGCGAAGGCCGCTTTCGTCAGCTCCTCGACGCCGAGCAGGACGACGGCCGGCGCGCGGAGGTGCTGACGCAGCTCGCCCGGATCGACGGGCTGCGCGGCGACTTCGACCAGGCCGAGCAGCTCGTCCGGGACGCCGAAGCGCTGGCGGGCTCGAGCCCGCGTGCCCTCGTTCGCATCGACCTCGAGCGAGGGCGGATCCTGCGCTCGAGCGGCGATCCGGAGGCCGCGCTGCCGCTCTTCGAGTCGGCGGTCGAGGACGCCCGGAGCCTGGGCGAGCCGTTCATCGCCGCCGACGCCGCACACATGGCCGCGATCGCGGCGCCGAGCCGGCGAGGCACGGCTCGCCTGGACGGAGCGCGGGATCGAGCTCGCCGAATCCGCCGACGAGGCCCGCTACTGGCTCGGCCCGCTGCTCAACAACCTCGCGTGGGACGAGTACGAGTCCGGAGAGCACGAGAAGGCGCTCGCGGACTTCGAGCGCGCACTCGCCCACCGCGAGGAGGATCCGTCCGATCAGGCAGCGATCGCCGTCGCGCGGTACGGCGTCGCGAAAGCGCTGCAGGCGCTCGGCCGCCACGAGGAGGCGGCCGCGCAGCTCGAGCTCGCGGTTGCGTGGACGGAGTCCGCCGGCGAGCCCGACGGCTGGTTCCACGAGGGCGCTCGCCGAGAGTGCAGCGGCACTCGGCCGGGACGACGACGCGCGCCGAAACGCTGGCCTCGCACTGTCGCTCCTCCCCGAAGCGGATCCCTCGTTCGCCGTGGACCGTGAGCGCGTGGGCCGGCTCCGCGAGCTCGCCGGCTAGGCCGCGAGCGCTTCGAGGCGGTCGACGAGCGAGGCGAGGACCGCGAACGTCTCCTCGACCGGCTCCGGTGACGTGAGGTCGACGCCTGCCTCCCGCAGGACGTCGAGCGGATAGGCGGACCCGCCGGCGCGCAGGAAGTCGAGGTACCGCTCGGCCGCGCCCGACTCGCCGGCGAGAACCCCTCGCGCGAGCGCATGCGCGCCGGAGATGCCGGTCGCGTACTGATAGACGTAGAACGGCGCGTAGAGATGCGAGAACTGGGCCCAGGTCATCCCGACGCGCTCGCGGTCGAAGGCGAAGTCGGGCCCGTACGCCTCGCCGAAGAGATCCGCCATGCGCCCCTCGAGCAGGTCGGCCGTGAGACCTTCGCCCTGCTCGATGCGCTCGTGCGTCTCGCGCTCGAAGCGCGCGAGCGTCGGCATGATGAAGAAGTAGCGGTGGAAGTTCGCCATCGCCTCGTCGAGCACGGCGATCTCGAGCTCGCGGTCGGTGATCGTCTCCAGGAGATAGGCGCGGAGCATCGCCTGGTGGAAGTTCGACGCAACCTCCGCAACGAACAACGAGTACCGCGTCGAGATCATCGGCTGCGTCTTCCAGGCGAGGTACGAGTGCATCGAGTGGCCGAGCTCGTGCGCGAGCGTTCCGAGGCTGACCGCGGTCCCGTCGAAGCTCATGACGATGAACGGGTGCGTGCCCGGCGCGCCGGCGGAGAACGCGCCGCCCATCTTGCCCTGGTTCGGGTAGACGTCGATCCACCGCTCCTCGAAGGAGCCTCGGCGAACCGTGTCCACGTACTCGGCGCCGAGCGGCTCGAGCGACTCGCAGACCCACTCGACGCACTGCTCGTACGAGAGCGGCGGCGGCTCCGAGCCGAGCGGTGCCCAGAGATCGAACGGCTCGAGCTCGTCGAGCCCGAGCAGCGACGCACGCACGCGCCAGTAGCGATGCCACGTCGGCAGGTTCCGCTCGAAGGTCGCGAGCAGGTTGTCGAAGACCTCGAGGGGGATATTCGAGGTCGACAGAGCAGCGGCACGCGTCGACGGGTGGCGGCGCGCTCGTGCCGAGAAGACGTCCTGCTTGATCGCCGTCGCGTAGTTGGCGGCGAGCGCGTTGCGGACGCCGCGATAGCCGTCGGCGTAGCTCTCCCACGCGCTGCGGCGCAGTACCCGATCCGGGCTCGCCAGCAGCGTCTCGACCGAGCCCTGCGTGACCTCGGCCGTCTCCCCGGAGCCTCCGGTGGCCGGGGCGAAAGCGAGGTCGCTGTCCACGAGGCCGCTGTAGATGCCGAACGGACCGGCGTGCGCGTCGACGAGCATCCCAAGAAGCTCCTCGACCTCAGCCGACCGGACGTGCTCCCCGCGCCGGTAGAGGTCGTCGAGGTAGTGCTCGTACGACGCGAAGGCCTGCTCGTCGCGCGACCACTCGAGCAGGCGCTCGCGCCCCAGCTCGAGCAGCTCCGGCTCGATGAAGGCCACCGCCGCCAGCGCCTGGCCGTACACGGCCTGCGCGCGTCCGTACCGGGCGACGGCGTCCTGGTCGGTCGTATCGACCGCGTAGTCGACGGCGGCGTAGACGAAGACCTGACCGAGGCGGCGCGTGAGGTCGTCGCGGGCCGCGAGTGCCTCGATCGTCACCTGGGGCCCCTCGGCGAGCCGCCCTGCGAGGGCCTCGAGCACAGGAAGGTCCGCCACGATCGACTCCAGCGCCTCCCCCCAGGCCTCGAGCGTCGGAAAGACGCTCTCCGCGTCCCAGGTGCGCTCGACGGGGACGGCGCTGCGTGGTGGTGTCGCGGTCTCGGTCATGTCCTGGTCAGAGCGGGATGTTCCCGTGCTTGCGCTTCGGCTTCGGCTCGCGCTTCGGCAGCGTAGTCTCCAGCGCGCCGACGAGCCAGGGCCTCGTGCGGCGCGGCGCGATGACGTCGTCGACGTAGCCGCGCTCGGCCGCGGTGTACGGGTTCGCGAAGCGCTCCTTGTACTCGGCGATCAGCTCCGCGCGGCGTGCCTCGGGATCCTCCGACTCCTCGAGCTCCCGCCGGAACACGATGTTGACCGCACCCTCCGGGCCCATGACTGCGACCTCCGCCGTCGGCCAGGCGACGTTGAAGTCCGCGCGGATGTGCTTCGAGGACATGACGTCGTACGCGCCCCCGTAGGCCTTGCGCGTGATGACTGTGAGCTTCGGCACCGTCGCCTCGGCGTACGCATACAGGAGCTTGGCGCCGTGGCGGATGATCCCGCCCCACTCCTGCGCCGTGCCGGGGAGGAACCCGGGAACGTCCACGAACGTCACGAGCGGAATATTGAACGCATCGCACGTGCGTACGAAGCGGGCAGCCTTCACGGAGGCGTCGATGTCGAGCACCCCGGCGAGGGCCGCGGGCTGGTTGCCGACGATGCCGACCGAGTGTCCGCCGAGGCGCGCGAAGCCGCAGACGATGTTCTCCGCGAAGTGCGACTGCACCTCGAGGAAGTTCCCGTCGTCGACGACGCGCTCGACCACCTGCTTGATGTCATACGGCCGGTTCGGGCTGTCGGGGACGATCGTGTCGAGCGACGGGTCCTCCCGGTCGACCGGATCCGTGGGCTGGGCGTACGGGGGCTGCTCGAGGTTGTTCTGCGGCAGGAACGAGAGGAGGTAGCGGGCCTCTTCGAGACAGGTCCCCTCGTCCGGAGACGTGAAGTGCGCGACCCCCGACCTCGTCGCGTGCGTCGCTGCCCCGCCGAGCTCCTCGAAGCTCACGTCCTCCCCGGTCACGGTCTTCACCACGTCAGGCCCCGTGATGAACATGTTCGACGTCCCCTCGACCATGAGCACGAAGTCCGTGATCGCGGGCGAGTAGACGGCGCCGCCGGCGCACGGCCCCATGACGAGCGAGATCTGCGGGACGACGCCGGAGGCCTGCACGTTGCGCCAGAAGATCTCCGCGTAGCCCGCCAGCGAGACGACGCCCTCCTGGATACGTGCCCCGCCCGAGTCGTTGATGCCGACGACCGGGTATCCGTAGGTCACGGCCAGGTCCATGACCTTGCAGACCTTCTCCGCGAACACCTCGGACAGCGACCCGCCGAAGACCGTGAAGTCCTGCGAGAAGACGAAGACCTTGCGTCCGAAGATCGTCCCGTGGCCCGTGACCACCGCATCGCCCCAGGGCCGGTTCTCGCGCATGTCGAACTCGACCTCGCGGTGGCGGACGAAGCGGTCGAGCTCGACGAAGGAGCCGGGATCGAGCAGCTTCTCGAGCCGCTCGCGCGCGAGGAGCTTCCCGCGCTTCCGCTGGCGGACGACGGCCTTCCCGTCCTCCGGCGGCGTGGCCTCCTCGGCGAGCTCCTCGAGCCAGCGGAGCTTCGCCGCGGTCGTGTCGTGCGTGTCGGCCACCGCCCCGGAGCCTAACGCCGCGCGGATGCGACGGAGACGTCGTTCGGTGCGCTACGGAGCCGGGTCGAGGGCCTCGTTCACGGTGGTGAACCCGAGGTCCGCGACCGGGCTCCCGCCGATCGCGTACACCTTCCCCCTGATCCCGACGACGGCGAGGCCGTGCCGCGGCGTCGGCAGGTCGGGCAGGCGCCGCCACGCTCCGCCTCCGACGTCGTAGCCGTACACCTTCTCGAACGTCGCGGCGTTCGGCCCCTCGCCGCCGACGGATACGAGCAGCCCGTCCGCGAACGCGAGGCCTGCGCCTCCACGCGGCTCCGGGATGGGCGGAAGCGCCTCCCAGCGGCCGCTCGCAGGCGAGTACGCCTCGAACGTCCCGACGTTGGAGTCGACGCCGCCGAGGCGGCCGGCAAGGGCATAGACCGTCCCGTCGTGGGCAATCGCGGACAGGTGCTCGCGCGGCGTCGGGCCCGGGAGCTCGGACCACGTGCCGGCGCGGAGATCGAGGACGTACGCCGTCTCGGCGAGCCCGCTCGGGGCCACTCCGCCGACGACGTAGAGCTTTCCGTCGACGATCGCCGCGCCGCCCGCAGCGCGCGCCTGCGGCAGCGGTGCAAGCCGCCGCCAGCGCTTGCCGTCGAACTCGAGCGTCGTCCGGACAAACGGGTTCTGTGCGGTCGTGTACCCGCCGACGACGTAGAGCTTCCCGCCTGCGGAAGCCGCCATCGCGTGATTCGACGCGACGGGCATGTCCGGCAGCGCACGCCACCGGTTTCGCTTCGGCAGGTAGAGATCAGCGCGCTTCGAGCTCCGGCCCGGCGAGAAGCCTCCGACCACCGCCACGGCGCCCTGGAACGGGGCGGCGGCGACCTCGCTCCTGGGCGAGGGCATGGGCGCTCGCTTCTGCCAGTTCGCCGCGCCGCCGGCGAGCGAGAGGGCGAGGAGGATGACGAGGACCTTGGCCACGGGCTCACGGGAACTACGTCGGCCGGCCACGGTTCGTATCCACGACCGGCGCGCTCTAGATTTCGGGCATGACCGCCCCGCTCGACCGCTCCACGACGTGGCCCTACGTCGGCGGCGAGCCCGGGCCGTTCACGTATGCGCGTTTCTCGAGCCCCACGGTGGACGAGGCCGAGCGGGCGCTCGGCGACCTCGACGGAGGCGAGGCGCTTCTGTTCGCGTCAGGCTCGGCGGCGATCGCGAGCCTCGTCCTCGGCGTGCTCTCGCCCGGCAAGACGGTGGCTCTCGCGGAGGGTGCCTACTACGGCACCGGCGTGCTCTTCCGTGAGCTCGGGCGCTGGAACCTGCACCACGTCGAGTTCGACCAGCACGGCGCTCCACCGGACGACGCCGATCTCGTCTGGCTCGAGGCGCCGTCGAACCCGTTCCTGACGATGCCCGACTTCGCCGCCGCACGAGCGCCCGGCGCGCCGGTCGCATGCGACGCGACGGCCGCCACCCCGCTCCAACTCCGGCCGCTCGAGCACGGCTGCGACTTCGTCGTCCACTCGGCGACGAAGTTCCTCGCCGGACACGACGACGCGCTCGCGGGCGCGGTCGTCTGCCGCCGGCCAGAGGACGCCGAGCGCCTGCGCGAGTTTCGCTCGCGGACCGGCCCGGTCGCGGCACCCGATGTCGCGTGGCTGGTGCTGCGCGGACTCGCCACGCTCGAGGTCCGGTTCGCCCGCCAGACGGAGTCCGCGACCGCGATCGCCGAACGCCTCGACCAGCACGGCGCGGTCGAGATCGTGCGCTACCCGGGCTTCGGAGCCCTCCTCTCGTTCGACGTCGCCGACGCCGATGCGGCACGGCGTGTCGAGACGAGCACGAACGTCATCCGCAACATGACGAGCCTCGGCGGGGTGACGTCGCGGATCGAGGCGCGCTCGCGCTGGGAGGGCGACCGCGTTCCGCCCGGGCTGCTGCGCCTCTCCGTCGGCCTCGAGGACGTCGAGCGGGTCTGGTCGGACCTCGAGCAGGCTCTCGGCAAGCTGTAGCGATGGGCTTCCTCGACCGCTTCCACCAGAAACGCCCGCCGCCGCGGGAGCTCGACCGGCTGATGCTGCAGCAGCTCCGCGGCAAGGGCTCGAACCTCGCCCTCGCGCGGCACGTCCTCCACTTCCTCGAGTTCCCGGACGAGGCCTCCGCGACGGCCGCGACGGCGGACGTCGAGGAGATCGGGTTCGACGCGACCGTCGTCGCCCCGGCGGGCGAGGACGCGCACTGGTCGGTGAAGGCGGAAGCGACGAGGGTCGTCGACGAGACCACCGTCGACACCCATCGGGCGCAGTTCGAGCGCATCGCGGCTGTGCACGGCGGCGAGTACGACGGCTGGGAGGCCGCGTCGGAGCCCTGACGCGGGCGAGCCTTCGGGCGACCGCGGGCAGCTGCGCGACCCAGACGTGTGCGAGGGTTCCCGAATGCCTCGCGAGGACGGTGTCGACTCGTCCGAGCAAGGAGTCCAGATCAGAGCGCTGCTCGCCGACGACGTCGACTCGGCCGACCGGGTGCTCCGACTGGCGTTCGGCACGTTTCGCGGCCTACCCGATCCCGCCGCGACTTTCGGGGACAGGGACTATGTGAGCACGCGGTATCGGGCGGCACCGGACTGTGCGTGGGCAGCCGAGGTCGACGGCGAGGTCGTCGGGTCGGTGTTCGCGACACGCTGGGGCTCGTTCGGCTTCCTCGGCCCGCTCACCGTCCATCCCGAGCACTGGGATCGCGGCATCGCGGGCCGGCTGCTCCATCCGGTCCTCGAGTCGTTCGAACGGTGGGGATTGCGGCAGGCCGGGCTCTTCACCTTCGCGTCGAGCCCGAAGCACCTCGGCCTCTACCAGAGTCACGGCTTCTGGCCGGGTCAGCTCACGGTGGTGGCGGCGAAGCCGCTTGCCTCGGATGCGAGCGGCTCGTACGCGCTCGCGTCCGAGGAGACTGCGAACGGCCGCGCAGACCTGCTCGACGACGTTCGCGGGCTCACGGACGCCGTCTTTCCGGGTCTCGACCTCGAGCGCGAGATCCTCGCCGCGGCGACGCAGCGCATCGGTGACACGATCCTGCTGGGCAGCGACGAACTGGACGGCGTCGCCGTCTGTCACACCGGGGCGGGCAGCGAAGCGGGAAGCGATACCTGCTACGTCAAGGTCGCGGCGGCTCGCCCGGGCACGGGCGCGGCCGATCGGTTCGAGCGGCTCCTCGACGCGTGCGAGCGGTTCGCCGCAGACTCCGCGTCTACGCGGCTCGTGGCGGGAGTCAACACCGGTCGGCTCGACGCATATCGGCGCCTGCTCTCCCGCGGCTTCCGCATCGAGCAGATCGGAGTCGCGATGCACCTCCGGCCCGGAGAGCCGACTCTCGACACACCGGAGCACTACGTCGTCGACGATCTCCGCTAGCCCGGGCCGGTCTCTACACGACCTCGAGCCCGACGTAGTTCTCGGCGAGCGACGTGGTGGCGGCGCCGGAAGTCGTCACGTAGCGCAGCTGGGCGAGCTGAAGCTTCAGGTCGAACGGGTCCTGACCCTCCGGGCGGTGGAGCATCTGCGTCATCCACCACGAGAAGTGCTCGGCGCGCCAGACCCGCCGCAGGCACGTGTCGGAATACGCGTCGAGCCCGGCGGCGTCTCCGTCTCGCACCCAGGCGGTGAGCGCCTCGGCCAGCACGCGGACGTCGTGCAGCGCGAGGTTGAGCCCCTTCGCGCCGGTCGGCGGCACGATGTGCGCAGCGTCGCCCGCGAGAAAGAGCCGCCCGTAGCGCATCGGCTCGCAGACGTAGCTGCGCATCCCCGTAACGCCCTTCTCGAGGATCGGCCCTTCGGCGAGCGTCCAGCCCTCGAGACCGAGCCGCGTCTGCAGCTCGCCCCAGATCCGGTCGTCGGACCACTGCGCGAGGTTCTCGTCAGGGCGGCACTGGATGTAGAGCCGGCTGAGCTCGGGCGAACGGAGACTGAGGAGCGCGAACCCGCGCTCGTGATGGGCGTAGACGAGCTCGTCGTTCGAGGGGGCGACCGCCGCGAGGATCCCGAGCCAGCCGAACGGGTACTCGCGCGAGAACTCGGACAGGACGCCTGCCGGGATGCTCGGGCGGCAGACTCCGTGGAACCCGTCGCAGCCCGCGATCACGTCGCACTCGAGCTCCTCGTCGTGGCCGTCGTGCCGGTACCGGATCAAGGGCCGCTCGGTCTCGAGATCGTGCACCGAGACGTCCTCGACGTCGAAGTCGAGACGCAGACCCGTCTCGAGGCGAAGGCGGATCAGGTCCTTGACGAGCTCGGTCTGTCCGTAGATGACGATCGTCCGGCCGTCGACCAGATCGCTCAGCGGGATCCGGTGGCGCTCGCCTGCGAACTGGAGCGCGATCCCGTGGTGGACGAGGCCTTCGCGCCGAAGACGCTTCCCGGCGCCCGTCTCGACCAGGAAGTCGACGATGCCCTGCTCGATCACCCCGGCGCGAACGCGTGCCTCGACGTACTCGCGGCTTCGGTTCTCCAGGATCACCGTGTCGATGTCCGCGCGGTGCAGGAGGTAGCCGAGCGTGAGCCCCGCCGGGCCTGCACCGACGATGCCGACCTGCGTGCGCCGGCGGCTCACCCGCTCGTGCTCTCCTCGAGAACCCCCTGGGCGATCGCGAACGCCCCGTTGGCCGCGGGCACACCGCAGTAGACGGCGCACTGGAGCAGGACCTCCTTGATCTCGTCCGGGGTGAGCCCGTTGCGGAGCGCGGCCCGGACGTGCAGCGCCAGCTCGTGCTCGCGCCCGGTGGCCACGAGCGCCGTGATCGTGATGCAGCTCCGCGTCCGGCGATCGAGACCTGGCCGCGACCAGATCTCGCCCCAGGCGTAGCGCGTGATCAGGTCCTGGAAGTCGGAGGTAAACGCGGTGGTCCCTGCGATCGCGCGGTCCACGTGCTCGTCGCCGAGCACCTCTCGCCTCGTCTTCATGCCCTCGTCGCTCACACCGGTACCTCCTGTCCCAGATGCTCGAGTACGGCGCTCGTGAACTCCTCCGCACGCTCGACGTTCGCGAGATGGGCCGCGCGCTCGAGGACCTGGAGCTGCGCGCCCGGTATCCGTGCCGCGATGAGCCGGGCGTGCTCGATCGGCGTCGCCGGGTCGTCCGCTCCGGCAAGGACCAGCACGGGCACGGCGAGCGCGGAGATGCGCTCCCGCCCGTCCCACGCACCGACTGCCTCGCAGCAGCGCGCGTAGCCCTCGGCCGGGGTACCGGCGAGCATGGCGTGGAAGCGCGCGACGGTCTCCGGCTCGCGCCGCGCGAGCTCGGGAGTGAACCAGCGACCGACGACGGTGCCCGCGATCGCCTCCATGCCATCGGCGCGGACGACCCGCGCACGCTCCGTCCAGCCGCCGGGCGGCCCGAGGTACGCCGAGGTGCACGCGAGGACGAGCCGGTCGATGCGCTCGGGCGCGTCGAGGGCGAGTGCCATCCCGACCATCCCTCCGAGCGAGACCCCGCAGAGCGAGACGCGCTCGAGGCCCAGCTCGTCGAGGAGCTCGAGCAGGCCGCCCGCGAGCTGCTCGACCGTGGGCGCGCTTCCGGGGAGCTCGGACGCGCCGTGACCCGGGTGGTCGTACGTGAGCAGGCGGAAGCGGTCGGCGAGCGCGGAGACCTGACGGTCCCACAGCGCCTGGGTCGTGCCGAGCGAGTTCGACAACACGAGCCCGGGCGCGTCCTCCGGACCTCGGAGGCGATGGTCGAGGCTCGTCACCGTGCGCTCTCGTACTCGCCCAGCGCGCGGTCCACGAGCGCCTCCGCCTCACCGAGGTAGCCGGTCGGGTCGAGGAGCGCATCGAGCTCGTCGGCGGACAGACCCGTTCGCTCGTCGGCGAGCAGTGCGTCGCGAAAGGACGGAGCTCGCGCGGCCTCGGCGACGAGGTCGTGCGACCGACTGCGGCCCAGGCTGGGCGTGAGGGCGAACGCGATGCGCTCTGCGAGGACGACGCCCCCGCCTGTCTCGAGATTCGCCAGCATCCGCCCGGGGTCGACCTCGAGACCCGTCACTGCGTCGGCAGCAGCCGCCACCGCTCCACCGGCGAACGCGAGCGTGCCGGAGAGCGCCTCCCACTCGGCGTGCCAGCCGCCCGCCGCGCGCTCGTGCTCGTGGTCGAGCCCGCCGAGCAGCACGCCCGCGTGCGCGTGCGCAAGGCGCGCACAGGCGACCGCGAGGGTGGAGCGGACGGGATTGCGCTTCTGCGGCATCGTGGAAGACCGTCCGCCCGCTGCCTCCGCGACCTCGCCGACCTCGCTCTGCGCGAGGAGCACGATGTCGCGCCCGGCCTTCGCGGCTGCGCCCCCGGCGCCGTCGAGTGCCGCGCCGAGCTCCGCGAGGCGCTGGCGATTCGTGTGCCAGGGAAGCACGGCCTCCCCGATCCCGAGCTCCTCCGCAAAGAGCCGGGCGACCTCGGGTGCCTCGTCTCCGAGAGCGGCGAGCGTTCCTCCGGCACCCCCGAGCTGCGCTGCGAGCCGCTCGTCTCGCACGGCGGCGAGTCTCGTGCGCGCCTCGAGCACCGCGACGAGCCACCCTGCCGCCTTCAGCCCGAACGTCGTCGGCACCGCCTGCTGGAGCAGGGTGCGCGCCGCCATCGGCGTCGAGCGGTGGTCGCGGGCGAGAGACGCACACCCCTCGGCGAGCCGGTCGAGCTCGGAGAGGACGAGTGCGAGGGCGCGACGGGAGACGAGCATCGCGGCCGTGTCCACGATGTCCTGGCTCGTCGCACCCAGGTGCACGTAGTCCGCCGCCTCGTCGCCTGCTGCGGAGCGCAGCTCGCGGACGAGCGGCTCGACCGGGTTCCCGACCGCGCGGCCGGCGTCCGCGAGGCGGGCCGGGTCGTAGAGCTCGGTACGGCACACCTCGGCGATCCGAGCAGCCGCGTCCGCCGGGACGAGGGCGACTGCGGCGCCCGCGTTCGCGAGGGCCTTCTCCGCGTCGAGCATCCCCTGCAGCCACGCGCGATCCGAGACCGCCTCTCGCAGGTCCTCGGGCACGAAGATGGCCGAGAACGGCGTCACACCGCGAAGAACGTGGTCTGGTTCGCGCCCTGGAGGACGACGTCGAAGCGGAGCGTGCCGTCCTCCGCCCGCGCGAGGAGCGTCGTCCGCTCCTTCGGCTCGAGGCCGAGGAGCACCGGGTCCTCGGCGTTCGCGACCTCTTCGTCGGGGAAGTACATGCGCGTCGCGACGCGCTTCAAGAGGCCCCGCGCGAACACGCCGAGGAGGAGATGCGGCGCCTGGAGCCTCCCGTCCACCCACGGGACGCGACCGGGTTTCAGCGTGACGAACGCGAAGCTGCCGTCACTCCCGGTGCCCGACCGGCCGAAGCCGGTGAAGCCGGGCTCGAGTGCGATCTCCTCGCGATCGTCTGCCGGATGCGCATAACGGCCGTCCGCATTCGCCTGCCAGATCTCGATCATGCCGTCCGGGACGGGGTCTCCGGCTCCGTCGAGGAGCACGCCCGAGATGCGAATCGCGCGGGGGTCGGACGCGTCGACGAGCTCGTTCGAGATCGGCCCGCCCAGCAGCCCGAGCTCCAGGTACGGCCCCGTGGTCTGCGAGGGGGTGAGCCCGGCCTCGGTGAGCACTGCCTCAGTCGTCATGCGGCTCCTCCAGAGGCGTGGCCGCGCGGCCGCCGAGCACGATGTCGAAGCGGAACCCGAGCGCCCAGTCGGGCTGCGTCAGCTCCAACTCGAACGTCGAGACCAGCCGCTCGCGCGCCCGCTCGTCGCGGACGGAGCTGAGGATCGGGTCGAACGGGAAGAGCGGGTCGCCCGGGAAGTACATCTGGGTGACGAGTCGTTCGGTGAATGCGCGCCCGAAGAGCGAGAAGTGGATGTGCTTCGGCCGCCACGCGTTGGGGTGATTCCCCCATGGGTAGGCGCCGGGGAGGATCGTCACGAACCGGTAGGACCCGTCGTCGCCCGTCACGCAGCGCCCGCAGCCGCTGAAGTTCGGGTCGAGCGGCGCCTCGTGCGTGTCGACCGCGTGCCGGTAGCGCCCGGCCGCGTTCGCCTGCCAGATCTCGACCAGCTGCCCGCGCAGAGGCTTCCCGTCGGAGCCGAGGACTCGTCCCGCTACCACGATCCGCTCGCCGAGCGGATCGCCCGCGTGCTGGCGCGTGAGGTCGGCGTCGGTCTCCGAGACCACGTCGGCTCCGAGCACGGGGCCGGTCAGCTCCGAGAGCGACCATGGCAGGAGGACCAGCGGGCTCGTGGGCGCCCGGCGTCGCGTGCCCACGTAGTCGGGGTAGAGGAGCGGCGGGTCGACCTCGGTCAGGGCAGCGTCCGCGATGCGGGCGAAAGCCGTCTCAGGCTGCACGGCGATCCTCCAGGTCGACGTCGACGGGTGCGCCGGTCGCGGCCAGCACCTGCTCGACGGTCGCGTCCCCGAGCAGCTCCGTGAGGACGAGCGCTCCTTCGCGCAGCCGAAAGACCGAGAGGTCGGTGATGACCACGTCGGCGGCGCCGCGCGCGGTGAGCGGGTACGTGCACTGGGAGACGACCTTTGGCTCTCCCGTCGACGACATTGCGGTCATGGTCACGATCACACGGCGAGCACCGACGACGAGGTCCATCGCGCCGCCGACGCCGAGCACATCCTTGCCCGGCACGGCCCAGTTCGCGATGTCGCCGCTGATCGCGACCTGCAGGGCGCCGAGCACGGCCACGTCGACGTGACCCCCGCGGATCATCGCGAAGCTCTGCGCGCTGTCGAAGTACGCGGCGCCCGGAAGCGCGGTCACCGGTTGCTTGGCGGCGTCGATGAGGTCCGGGTCGAGCTCCTCCTCGCCCGGTCGCGGCCCGACCCCGAGCAGCCCGTTCTCCGTGTGGAGGAAGACGTCGCTGCCGTCGCCGAGCAGTCCGGGGATGAGGTTCGGAATGCCGATGCCGAGGTTGACGATCTCGCGAGGCCGAAGCTCCTGCGCGGCGCGGGCGGCGATCGCGGCCCTGACGTCGCCGGTCACCGGGAGAGCACCAGGTCGTCGACGTACAGGTGCGGCGTGTGGACCGACTCCGCCTCGAGCTCACCCGCTGACACGATGTGTCCCACCTCGGCGATTGTCACCCGCGCGGCCGTCGCCATCAACGGGTTGAAGTTGCGCGCCGTGCGCCGGTACCACAGGTTGCCGAGCGCATCCGCACGAGCCGCGTACACGAGCGCGACGTCCGCATGGATGGGGCGCTCGAGCAGGTGTGGAACGCCGTCGACGACGAGCTCCTCCTTGCCCTCCGCGAGCGGTGTGCCCGCGCCGACGGGTGTGAGGAAGCCGGCGATCCCGGCGCCGGCTGCGCGGATGGCCTCGGCGAACGTCCCCTGCGGCACCAGCGTTGCCTCGATCTCGCCCGCGTTCACCGCCGCGACGGCCTCCGGGTTCGACGTGAAGTACGACGAGATGCCGCGCTTGATCCGGCCCTGCCGCAGCAGCTTGCCGAGCCCCCGGCCCGGCTCGCCGATGTTGTTCGAGACGATCGTCAGCTCGTCGGCAACGGAGCTCTCGACGAGGGCGTCGATGAGCGTGAGCGGCGCGCCGACGAGCCCGAACCCGCCGACCATGACGGTGTCGCCGGAGCGGATTCCCGACACCGCGTCCTCGGGCTCGATCGGTCCTCGCTCGATGGTCACGTCATAGCCTCGCTCCGTTGCAGTGCCTGAACGTCGATCTCGCGTTTCAGGATCTTCCCCGTTGGTCCCTTCGGAAGCGACTCGACGAGCACGACGTACCGCGGGTACTTGTACGCGGCGACTCGCTCGCGCGCGTACTCGCGAAGGGCGTCGGCGTCCAGCGTGGACCCCGGGCGGCAGACGACGAGCGCCGCGACCTCTTCGCCCAGCTTCTGGTGCGGGACGGCGACGACGGCTGCCTCCAGGACGTCCGGATGCGCGTACAGCACCTCCTCGATCTCGCGCGGGTAGACGTTGTAGCCGCCGCGGATGATCACGTCCTTCTTGCGGTCGACGAGGAAGAGGTACCCCTCCTCGTCGACGTAGCCGATGTCGCCCGTCGCCAGCCAGCCGTCGGCGGAGAGAGCTGCAGCAGTCGCCTCCTCGTCGTCCCAGTACCCAGGGATCACCGACGGCCCGCGGAACTCCACCTCGCCCGGCTCGTTCGCCGGAAGCGCCGTGCCGTTCGCGTCGACGATCCGAAGCTCCGTCCCTCCGAGGGGGCTGCCGACAGATCCTGGCTTACGTGGCTGTCCCTGGACGTAGGTCGTCGCGATTCCCGACAGCTCGGTCAGACCGTAGCCCTCGTACACGTCGCCTCCGAAGGTGTCCTCGAAGTCGCGAGCGACTTCGAGAGGCACGGGAGCGCCGCCGAGGTGCGCGATCCGGATGGGCGGGAGCTCCGCGGCGGACCGGGCCGCCTGGCAGAGCGCGATGCACATAGTCGGCACGCCGAGGACGATCGTCGTGCCGGTCTCGGTCATGAAGCGGAGCGTCGGCTCGGCCTCGAAGCGCTCGACGATCGCAACCGACGCCCCGGCGGAGAGCGTTCCCACGAGGCCGGTGGACTGGCCGAGGACATGTGAGAAGGGCGCGGCACCGAGGACGACGTCGTCGGGTCGAAGCGCGAGGGCCTCTGCGGCGGCGCGCGCCGCGAAGCGGATCCCTCCGTGGGTCAGGACGGCACCCTTCGCGCGCCCCGACGTCCCGGAAGTGAAGAGGACGACCGCCGGGTCGGTCGGGCTGCGCTCGGCGACATCGACCGCGGGCTCGAGTCCTGCCTCGAGCAGCAGGGGGTCGTCGATGAGAATCGTCGCGCCGGAGATCCGCATCCGCTCCTCGATCTCGGGCTGAGCGAGCAGGATGTTCAGCGGCACGACGATCGCGCCGAGTTGCAGCGCTCCGAACCACGCGGCCGCGAACTCGGGCCCGTTCGGGAGCTTCACCGCGACGCGGTCGCCTCCCCGGGCGCCGAGCTCGTGAAGTCGGGCCGCGGCGACGCGAGACCGGCGCTCGAGCTCGTCGAAGGTGACCCGCGCGCCGGCGTGCTGGAGCGCAGGCCGCCCGGCGTGCCTTCGGCTCGCGCCGACGAGGATCTGTGCGAGATTCATGCGACCTCCGCCGGAGGATGCCGGGGACCGGGCGAGTCGTGAGTCATTATTATCAGGGAACCTGATTCTAAGAAAGGACGGTGCATGAAAGTCCTCGAGGGGAAGGCTGCAATCGTGACCGGCTCAGCGCGCGGGATCGGCCGCGCAACGGCCGAGCTCCTCTCGGCGCACGGCGCCCGTGTCCTGATCAACGACCTCGACGGCGACGTCGCCCAGCAGGCGGCGGACGAGATAGACGGCGAGACCGCGGTGTTCGCAGGAGACTTGACTGCGGACGGCGTCCCGGACGCCCTCGTCGAGGCCGCGGTCGAGTCGTTCGGGCAGCTCGACATCCTCGTGAACAACGCCGGCTACACGTGGGACGGCATGGCGCACAAGATGAGCGACGAGCAGTTCCGCGCGATGCTCGAGATCCACACGGTCGCGCCGTTCAAGCTGGTGCGCGCAGCGGCCCCGTACCTGCGCGACGCTGGGAAGAAGGATCGCGAGGAAGGCCGCGAAGTCTTCCGGAAGGTCGTCAGCGTCACCTCCATCTCGGGCACCCAGGGCAACGTCGGCCAGGCAAACTACGCCGCCGCGAAGGCCGGACTCGTCGGATTGACGAAGAGCCTCGCGCGCGAGTGGGGCCCGTTCAAGGTGAACGTGAACGCGGTCGCCTTCGGATTCATCGACACTCGGCTCACGGCGTCCTCCGAGGACGGCGCGACGATCGAGCGTGCCGGTCAGGAGATTCGGCTCGGCATCCCGCCGCAGATGCGCGAGCTCGCGGCGACGATCATTTCGCTCGGGCGCCCGGGGACGCCGGAGGAGGCTGCGGGTGCGATCTTCTTCCTGTGCTCGCCCTGGTCGAATTTCGTGCAGGGCCAGGTGCTGACCGTGAACGGCGGCCAGATGACCGGGATGACCGTGTGAGCTTCGACCTCGACGCGATCGGCCGCCCGACCGAGGAGCGCCGGTACCAGGTCACGGAGGAAGCGCTGCGGGCGTACGCAGCCGCGACGGACGACGTTCCCGGCGGACCGGTGTTCGCGGTCGTTCCCGCCGCGCACGTGATCCCAGACGCCTCGCGCTCCGTCGCCGCGGACGACGTACGTTCCCGCGTCGTGCACTACGAGCAGGACTTCCTCCTCCACCGACCGCTCGAGCCCGGAACGACCGTTGTCGTCCAGGCCACGCCGATCGCGCTGCTCGCGCGTCCGAACGGCAGCTCGCTGGTGATCCGCGTGGCCACGCGAAGCGAGGACGGCGAGGCGCTGAACGAGCAGTACGTGACCGAGTTCTTCCGGGCCGTCGACGCGCCGACGAGCGTCGGCGAGCGGGCGCCGGACCACCGATTCGACGCCGACGGCAAGCCGCCACTCGCGGAGATCGCCTACCCGATCGCACAGGACCAGACCGTTCGTTACGCGGCCGCCTCGGGCGACCACTTCGCCATTCACCTCGACGACGACTTCGCGCGCTCCGTCGGCCTCCCCGGGAGGATCGTCCACGGGCTCTGCACCATGGCCTTCGCCGGCCGGGCGGTGCTCGAGGCGGCGTCAGTCGACGATCCACGCTCGATCCGCCGGCTGGCCGTCCGCTTCTCGGCCCCGCTCTTCCCGGGCGACACGTTGACGACGGAGGTGTGGAGGATCGATGGGAAGACCTATGGTTTCGTGGCGGCGGGCTCGGACGGCACTCCCGTGATCAAGGACGGGCGCGCCGAGCTCCGATGACGATAGACCTCGCCTCCGTCGAGGCAATCGACGTTCACGTCCACGCGGAGGTCGGGCGTGCGGGCGAGGACGGCATGCGGCCCGAATGGCGCGCGGCGGCGGGCGCGTATTTCGGGGAGCACCCGGTCCCGACTGCAGACGAGGTCGCCGCGTACTACCGAGAACGGAGGCTCGCGGCGGTGATCTTCACCGTCGACGCCGAGACCGTCACCGGCCGCAGGGCCGTACCGAACGAGGAGATCGCGGAGGTTGCGGCGGCGAACCCCGACGTGCTGATCCCGTTCGCCTCGATCGACCCGAGCAAGGGGAAGAAAGCGGTCGAGGAAGCGACGCGCCTGATCCGCGATCACGGAGTTCGCGGCTTCAAGTTTCATCCGAACGTCCAGGCGTTCTTCCCGAACGACAGGGCGTTCTATCCGTTCTACGAGGTCATCGCCGAGGCCGGGCTGCCCGCGCTCTTCCATACCGGCCATTCGGGGATCGGGTCCGGTCTTCCGGGCGGCGGGGGCATCCGCCTCAAGTACTCCAACCCGATGTACGTCGACGATGTCGCCGTCGACTTTCCGGAGCTCACGATCGTCCTCGCCCACCCATCCTTCCCGTGGCAGGACGAAGCGCTGTCGGTCGCGCTGCACAAGCAGCAGGTCTACATCGATCTCTCGGGCTGGTCGCCTCGATACTTCCCTCCGCAGCTCGTCCGCTACGCGAACACTCTGCTACGCGATCGGGTCCTCTTCGGCTCCGACTTCCCGCTGATCACGCCCGACCGCTGGCTCGCGGATTTCGCGGAGGCCGACTTCAAGGACGAGGTCCGGCCGCTGATCCTCAAAGAGAACGCCGCCCGGATGCTCGGCCTCTGAGGCTCACTCGCTCTCGCGCCCGAGTCGCGCCCAGGCTCCGCGCACGCTGCCCACGACGCCGGGGAGCAGGCCGTTCGGGAAGAAGAGCATGATCGTGATCAGGAGCAGGCCGAAGACCCCGAGCGAGAGGATCGACGGGCCCTGCGGCGGGAGATCCCAGCCGAGCAGCGTCTCCCGCGTGCCGAGGTCGCGGAGCTTGTGCTCGACGTAGACGATCGTGACCGCGCCGACAACGGCGCCGTAGACGCTCCCGAGGCCGCCGATGGAGACCATGACGACGAAGAGCAGGCTGAGGATGATGACGAAGTCCTCGGGGCCGAGGAACTGCGCGTAGAACGTGAACAGCCCGCCCGCGAGCCCGGCGAGCGCGGCCGCGAAGACGAAGAGCTGGAGCTTGTAGAGCGCAACGTTGATCCCCGACGCCGCTGCGGCCGGCTCGTTCACCGCGATCGCCTGCAGCGCGCGGCCGACCCTCGACGCGACGAGGTTGGTCGAGAGCAGCAGCGCGACCCCGACGATGCCCCACACGACCGCGGCATGTGCGGCCCCGGTGAGCTCGTGACCGAAGACCTCGAGCCGCTTGACGACGCTGACGCCGTACTGCCCGCCCGTGAACCGGTCCTGCGCGTACAGGAGCGACCACGCGATGAGCGCGAACGCCAGCGTCGCGAAGGCAAGGTAGTGCCCTCGCAGGCGCATCAGCGGCACGCCGATCACGAGCGCGACCGCCGCGCTCACGAACGGCGCCGCGGCCACGGCGAGGAGGGGGTCGATCCCAGCCTCGGGGTCGACCAGCCGCCGGTCGGGGTCGAGCCCGACCGTCAGCAGCCCCGACGTGTACGCGCCGATGAGGAAGAAGCCGCCCTGCCCGAGCGACACCTGGCCGGCAAAGCCCATCAGGAGCGTGAGCCCGATCGCGACGAGCGCGTAGAGACCCATCCGGTCGTAGAGGCCGACATCGCCGCCGGCGAGCTGGAACGGTAACCAGCAGGCGAAAACGGTGGCCGCGACCACACCGACCACGCGGACGGCCGTGGCGCGGCGCCGGCGCTGCGCTCGCTGCTGGATCACGCTCATATCGCGAGCTCTCCCCGCGAGCGCCAGCCGATGAGGACGAGCATGACGACGAGCGCGATGATCAGGTTGTACTGCGGGTCGACATAGCCGACGACGAGCTGCTCGACGATCCCGAGCGCATAGCCACCAAGCAGGGCGAGCCTGATGGAGACGAGCCCGCCGAACACGGCTGCCGCGAACCCGTTGATGGTGATCGTCAGGCCGGAGCTGTACGCGACCGGCACGGTCGGGGCGAGGAGGACGCCGCCCGCAGCGGTGAGCGCGCCGGCGATCGCGAACGCGATGACCGCGATCGAGCGGAGATTGAGGCCGATCAGCTCGGCGGCCCGCGGGGAGTCTGCCGAGGCGACGAGCGCCTGGCCGACGATCGTGCGGCGCAGGAAGAGCGTGAGGCCGAACGCGGCTGCAAGGGCGACGAGGGCGAGTGCCGCGTACTGCGGCTGCACGAGCACCCCGCCGATGTTCCATGCGCGGTCCGAGATCGCCGAGTACGAGCGCGGGACCTCGCCGAACGCCGCGAGCAGCACGGCCTCCGCGAGGATGGCGATCCCGACCGTGATGATGAGGCTCGCGAGATGCGTCGTCCGACCCCGGATGCCGACGGCGACGACGGCCACGACGGTCGCGACGACCGCCGTCGCGAGCACCGCGAGCACGCCGGCGACCGGGAGCGGCATGTGCTGGCTGAGGGAGTACGTCAGGAGCCCGCCGAGGACTGCGAACACCCCCTGCGCGAAGTTCACGATTCCGGTCGCCCGATAGACGAGGACGAGCGACATGCCCACGATGGCGAACACCGAGCCCGTCGAGAGGCCGACGACGACGAGCTGGAAGAAGGTCGTCACGACGCCTCCTCCGGTCCACCGCCGAGATACGCGCTTCGCACCTCCGCGCGTCCCACGAGATCGCTGCTTGCGCCCTGGAGCGCGATACGGCCCGTCTCCAGGACGTAAGCCCGCTCGCAGAGCGAGAAGGCGAGCGAGGCGCTCTGGTCGACGAGGAGGATGGCGACGCCCTCCTCCTCGTTCAGGCGCACGAGGAACTCGGCCAGCGACTGGACGAGGACCGGGGCCAGCCCGAGCGAGAGCTCGTCGATCGCGAGCAGGCGTGGGCGCGCCATGAGCGCGCGTCCGATTGCAACCATTTGCTGCTCGCCGCCGGACGTCCGCCCGGCGGGTCGCTCGCGAAGCTCTCGGAGCTTGGGGAGCAGGTCGTAGATCCGCTCGAGCTGTTCGCGCACCTCTCGCTTCGAGCGCAGGAAGCGGAGCGTCGAGGAGACGATCTCGAGTCGGAAGACGCGCCCGTACGCGCCGAGCAGCAGATTCGCCTCGACGGGCAGCGTGGCAAACACGTGCCGTCCCTCGGGCACCTGGCTGATCCCTCGCCGGACGACCGCCGCAGGCGTCGTCCCGGTGACGTCCTCGTCGTCGATGCGGACGCGTCCCGCCGCTGGGCGCACGACTCCGCACGCCGCGTTGAGGACGGAAGTCTTGCCGGCTCCGTTCGGCCCGATCAGCGCAACGCGCTCGCGAGCCGCCACGGACAGGGACACGCCGTCGACCGCGACGGCCTTTCCGTAGCGCACGGTGACGTCGTCGAGCTCGAGCAGCGTCACAGCGTCGCCGATCCCAGGTACGCCTCGACGACCCGCGTGTTCTCCCGCACCTCGGCCGGCGTGCCGTCGGCGATCACGCGCCCGCGGTCGAGCACGACCACGCGCTCGGCGAGCGAGCTGACGAACGCCATGTCGTGCTCGACAAGGATCTGCGTGAGGCCCCGCTCCTTGAGCGCGAGCAAAGTGTCCGCGAGACGTGATTTCTCAGCGCCCCGCAGCCCAGCGGCAGGCTCGTCGAGCAGGAGAACCTGCGGCTGCTGGCTGAGAGCCCGGGCAACGGCGAGCAGGCGAAGCTGCCCGAGCGGCAGCGAGCCGGCGGGGGCGTCAGCCCGGTCCGCGAGGCCGACGAGCTCGAGACTGTGGTACGCCCGCTCCTCGATTTGCCGCTCCTCCCCGCGCTGCCAGGGCACGCGGAGCATCGCCTCGACGAACCCGGAGCGCGTCCAGCGATGGCAGCCAACCATCGCGTTTTCGAGGACGTCGAGGTGCTCGAGGGGGCGGGTCGTCTGGAAGACGGCGCCGAGACCGGCCTCGGCGCGCCGATGCGCAGTCCAGCGCGTGACGTCCTCGCCCTCGACCACGACGGTGCCGGCGTCGACGCGCAGCAGGCCGGAGATGCACCCGAGAAACGTCGACTTGCCTGCGCCGTTCGGGCCGATCAGGCACGTCAGCGAGCCGCGCTCGATGCCGATGTCGACGCCGTCGACCGCCGCGACGGCGCCGAACGACTTCGTGACGCCGCGGGCCTCGCAAGCGAGGCCCGCGGCGTCGGTTCCGCTGTCGGGGGAGTCGGTTATCGCCGGAACGCAGTCCCGAACAGAGCCCTCGGCTTGCACTGGACGATTCTTCCGGCCCACATGCTGTCCATCTGGACACCGCTGTGGTTCCTGGGGCCGAAGTACAGGCGGCCGCCCGGAGTCGCGAGCCCGCGAAGTTTCGTCTCGAGCGCGTTGTTGATGCCCGCGCGGGTGAATCCTCCTCGCTCCATCGCAGCCTTCAGGGCGAAGAGCGACGTCGCTGCGTCCACGTGGAAGACCGAGAGGGGCTTGCCGATCACCCGCTGGGTGACTTGCGCCCGCGCCCGGACCGGATGGTTACGCGGGAGCTGATTCCATACGACCCCGAGGAAGCTGTTCACGAGGGCTCCGTTGACGTCCGGGCACGTCGCCTCGAGGAACTGCGACGACAGGTTCCCGCCCGTCAGCACGAGACGCTGGGGGAGCTGGAGCTGCCGAAACTCCTTGACGATCGTGTTGCCCGCGGGAGTCACGGTCCACATCCAGAGCGCCTGGGCGTTCGAGTTCTTCACTCTGGTGAGCTCGGCCGCGAAGCTCGTCGACGTGGGTGAGAAGATGATCTCGTCGGTGATCGTGAAGCCGTAGGCCCTCGCGAGGGCCTTGACCTGCGCGACACCGTCGCGACCGAAGCCGCCGTTGTCACCGATGACCGCGATTCGCTGGACGTTCAGGCTCTTCAGGTACTGGGCCATGCTGTAGGCGTACAGCCGTCCGGTCGGAAGGGCGACGTAGACGTACGGACGCGGCGGAACAACGAGCGGCGTCGGGGGCGAGAGCGGGAGGAACGGGATCTGGCCCGCCGTCGCCAATGGTGCCGTCGCGACCGCAGCGGCCGCGTTGCCCGAGCCGAGGATCGCGACGTACTTCGAGTCGGCGACGAAGCTCTGGACGTTCTGGACGGCTTGCGACGGATTGGAGGCGTTGTCGCGAATGTCGACCTGGATCTGCCGGTTCCTGAAGGCGCCCGCCCGATTCCAGAACCGCACGAGCGCGGTGACAGCCTCGCGATCGCCCTGGCCCACGATCGCCTGCGGCCCTGTGAGGGGAGCGTCCATGCCGATGTAGACGGTCCGCGCCTGCTGACCGGTCGAGAACCCGGCCGGCACCAACGCGACCGACCCTGCAGCAACAACGGCCGTCGCGAATACGAGCAGCCTTCTCATCGATGCCCTCCTTGTAGGACGTGTGGTCCGTGCACGCGATGGCACGGTCGCCTGCCACTCCTGAGATTCTCGTGCGCCGGTGCATCGGGGACGAGGAAGCAGGGCGACACCGAAGCCCTGAGCGGCTCACGGCACGGCGAGAGACCGCAGGTCGCTCCATCGCCATTCCTCAAAACGAAGCGCCATTGCAACGCCGGGAACTTATATCAGGTTACCTGATTGTTCTCAAGCCACCGGTGTGTTCCCGCTGGGCGCCCGACCACCGTTGCCCTCGGACGACAGTCCTGCGTGCAAAGCACGCACGCATCCCTTGAGCCAATCCGCGAGGAGCTGCCGCTGGGCCGTGTCGAGCCCGGCCAGCATCTCCTCTTCCATCTCCTCGACGAAGGCGTCGCACGCCTCGAGGACACGACGGCCTTCGTCCGTGAGGCTCGCCGGATAGACGCGACGGTGGTTCGGGTGAGCGTCCCGCCGAATGAGCCGTTTGCGCTCGAGCGCGTTCAGCACCTCGATCGTCGCCTGCGGGGTCATGTACGACCGCCGCGCGAGTTGCGCATTCGAGAGCGGCTGCCCACGCGAACCGAGCACGCTGAGCGTCGTGTACTGCAGCGTCGTCAGTCCATGCGGTCTGAGGCGCTCGTTGATCTGCGCGCGGACCGCGCGCTCGAGGCGTGCGATGACGTAGCTGATCCGCGGCTCGACGGAGACCGACGCAGCTGAATTCGTGAGGCTCTCGGTCACTGCGACATCGTCGCACACGCGTTCGCTGGAGTCGGGCGCGCCGCTTGCACCTTGCTCGAATCCGTTACCGCAGGGAGTATCAGGTCACCTTCACAGTATCAGGGAGGCTGATAGAGTTTCTGGAAGTCCGAGCATTCGCGCCCGAACCGGTTCGGGCGCCCTCAGGGAGGGAGGCATCGTGCAGCTCGAGCGTGGAAAGCGCCTTCCGCTCGTGGGCAGCCTCATCATCTGCGCATTGGCGGCGCTCACCCTGAGCGGAGGGGCGATCTCGGCGTCAAGCCAAGCAGGCGGTGTCGACGACATCACCGTCGTCTCGAATCGCGCCGACCTGATCTCCGGCAGCAATGCGCTCGTGTCGGTCGATCTCGGGGCGAACCCGCGGGCAATCAAGGTGGAGCTCAACGGCAGGAACATCACCAGTGCTTTCGCCGTACGTCCAAACGGCCGCTACGAGGGGCTCGTGACGGGTTTGCCCCTCGGTCGGAACGTCTTGCGCGTGCGACCCGGAAACGGTCTCGGCCGCTGGATCGAGATCGACAACCACCCCATCGGCGGCCCCGTCTTCTCCGGGCCGCAAGTCCAACCCTGGCTCTGCCGGACGCACTTGCAGACCAACCCGTCGTTCCCGTCGGTCGGCGCCGGCGTCGTCGACCCGAAGTGCAACGCACCGACGGTCGTCGAGCTCTTTTACCGCAACCTCGGCAACCAGTTCGTCCCCTACGACCCGGCGAGCCCACCCGCGCCGGAGAGCATCCAGCAGACGACCACGGACGAAGGCAAGACGGTGCCGTTCATCGTCGAGCGCGTGACGGGCACGGCGAACCGCGGCATCTACCAGTTCGCACTCCTCGTCGATCCTACGAAGCCCGTCTCGCCGTGGACCGAACAGCCGTGGAACCACAAGTACGTCAACTCGTTCGGCGGCGCGTGCAGCGTCAACTATCAGCAGCCCACAGTCGGGAACCAACTCGGCGGCCAGAACGCGTCGTTGCTCGGTCGTGGTTTCGCCGTCGGCACGTCGGGCCTCAACACGTATGGGAACCAGTGCAACGACATCATCTCCGCCGAGGCGCTGATGATGACCAAGGAGATCCTGATCGAACGGCATGGCCCGATCCGCTACACGATCGGCAACGGGGGGTCGGCGGGCACCATGCAGCAGCACCTGATCGCGGAGGCGTACCCGGGGCTTCTCGACGGCCTCACGACCAGCCTCCTGTACGAGGACCACTGGTACCAGGTCGTCAGCTCGTTCGACTGCATCCTGCTCTGGCGCTACTTCGGTCTCGGGAACGCACTCCTCGGCTTCCCGACAACGGGAAACCCGCTCTTCGAGACGGCGGCGGAGCGCCAGAAAGTGTGGGGCTCGAACCCGGCCGGACCGGACAACCTCTGCGGGACGAAGATCAACTTCACCGTCGTCGAGCTCGTCGCGAGCTCGACGTTCGGGTGCTCGGGCCCGCCGAATTCGCCCGCGTGGAGATGGGACCCGGTGACGAATCCCACCGGAACTCGGTGCACGATTCAGGACTACCAGAAGGCGATGTTCGGAGTCGGCCCGGACGGGAAGGCGCCGCGGCCGCTCGACAACGTCGGCGTTCAGTACGGGCTCCAGGCGCTCGACGACGGGACGCTGACGCCCGAGCAGTTCGTCGACGTCAACGAGCGTATCGGCGGTCTCGACATCGACGGCGTCTGGCAGCCCGCGCGGACGGGGGCCGATCTCGATGCGCTCGAGACGCTCTACCGCACCGGGCGGATCGTCAGCGGGCGTGGCGCGGCGAGCGCTGCGGAGGTCGAGGTGAGGAGCAACATCACCGACACCGGCTTCCACCCGCCTTTCCACTCGTTCACGTACCGGGAGCGGCTCGATCGCACGAACGGGAATCACGACAGCCATGTGATCTGGGTTCCGAACGGCGGGCCGACGCCCGACCAGATCTCGACCGTCGACGCGTGGCTGGCCGCGGTCGAAGCCGACACCAGCAGCGATCCGCTCTCCGAGAAGATCGCCCGCCACAAGCCCGCAGAAGCAGTAGACGCGTGCTTCCGTGCCGGCGGCGTCGTCCAGGACGTCATGTGCAACGGGGACTGGCAGTACTACTCCAACCCGAGGCTCGTGGCCGGCTGGCCGTTCACGCTGGATCACTTCAAGTGCCAGCTGAAGCCGCTGAGCCGTGCCGACTACCCCGTCGACTTCACGGACGGAGAGTGGCAACGGCTCGCGCAGGCGTTCCCGACTGGCGTCTGCGACTACTCGAAGCCACCGGTCGGCGAGCAGCCTTCGATCCCGTGGATCACCTTCGCCGAAGGGCCCGGTGGGCGCCCGCTCGGTGAGCCCCCCGTCTCCAACGGGCCTCCCTCACAGCCCCCGAAACCGTAGGCCGCGGGATCGAGCGAGGGAACGCGAGGGGCCATCCCGCCCCTCGCGTTCCTCTCGCCGGAAACCAGACGGAGTCTGCAAGCGCTTGTATGCAAACGCCGGGCCATGACGGTGCGAGAGGCGACTTCTGGACGCTGCCAGGCGCGTGCTGTATACATGCGCCGATGTCCTCGGGACGCGCTCGTCGAGCCGCTGGGGGTTGTTCTGCGGCTCGCCCAACAACAGGGACGCGTGCGTCGTCGGAGACAGCGATCGATCACACGGAGGTCGGCTCGGCGCGTTGGACTGACCGCTTCGTCGGAACGAGAAGATGTCTCGTCGCAAGCCGGTCCGGGCATTGGCAGGCGTGGAGGAAGGGAGGCAGGTCGTGAGGCGTTACAGGTTGATTGTGGCCGTGGGCGCTGTGGCGATGCTCACCGCCGCGGTGAGTGGGTCGGGCGCGTACGGCGGGGCGAGCGGCCCCGCCCAGGGAAGCCCGATCAAGATCGGCGCGCTGACACCGCTGACAGGTCCGTTTGCCCCTTGGGGCATCCAGGTCCGCGCCGGGATGGCGCTTGCGGTGAACGAGATCAACAGGTCCGGCGGCGTGAAAGGCCGTGGGCAAGGGCGACGGCTCAACCTCGTCGTCGCGGACGACCAGTCCGTGAACACGAACGCAGCGATCGACGGTTTCAGGCGGCTGACGCAGCAGGACAACGTCGTCTCGGTCGGGGGCATCATCGGCAGCCCCATCGCGCTCGCGACGACGCGGCTGGCCGAGGAGTCGCGCGTCCCGCTGTTCCTGACGAAGGCGGGGAACAACGAGATCCTGACGCAGTCGAGCCGTTACACGTTCCGTACCTGCCTGCCCTCGGCCGCGATGGTGGCGGCCTCGGTCGTGCAGCTCGCGCAGCGGCGGGAGATCAGAGAAGTGGGCGTGATCATCGCCGACTACGCGTGGGGCCAGTCGTTCAAGTCCTCGCTCGAGGACGCGGCCGACAGCGCGGAGAACATCAACTTCAACGTCCAGGTGGCGCCACTGCCGACGACGAACTTCACTCCGTACCTACGGTCGATGACCGGCGTGTCGCTGCTCGTCGCGACGGGTCACCCGCCGGGAGCGGGCTCGATCCTCGCCCAGGCCGGGCAGCTCGGGATCAAGGCGCCCGTCGTGGGTGCGTACTCCCCGTACTCGCTCACGGTGCGGAACGCGGGCACCGCGGCCTACGGGAAGTGGAGCGACTTCAAGTGCATGGCCACGGCGTCCCAGGGCTACAAGGCCCTCGCGAAGCGGTACCTGCGGGCATTCCCGCAGAACGGCTTCATGGAGGACGACGCCCTGTCGGGGTACGCGTACGTGAAGGTCGTCGCACAGGCGATCAGCGCGGTCGGCGTCAATCGGCAGCGGATCGCCGCCTACGTCCATGCCAACACGTTCAACATCCCGGGGTACGCCTTCCCGCTGCGGTGGACGGCGTGGGGCGAGCTGAACAGGCCGACGGTCCAGTTCGCAGTCCTGACCAGGGGCCCAGCTCCCGAGCGCGGCCTCAACGTCGGGGCCAACTGGTGGCCGCGAGTGCTGTTCAAGTCGCAGCCGCTGACCCCGTACCGCCCCCCGTCGTAGCCGTGGAGACCGGATCTGCTTCTCGAGGTTGACGCGGTCACGAAGCGCTTCGGCGGTCTCCCGGCCGTCGACGGCGTGACATTCGGGATCGACGACGGCGACATCGTCGCCGTCGTCGGTCCGAACGGGGCCGGGAAGAGCACGCTCCTGAAGCTCATCGTCGGGCTCGAGCGGCCGACGCACGGCACCGTTCGGCTGCAGGGCGAGAGGATCGACGGTCTTACCGCACACCACGTGCGGCGCAAGGGAATCGCGCTGGCGATGCAGCGACCTCTGCCGTTCGGATCGATGACGGTCCTCGAGAACGCAGTCCTCGGCGCGATGTTCGGCGTCGGCCGCGGGGTCGTCGGCGAACGGGAGGCGAGGAGGCGCGCCGCCGAGTCGCTGGCGTTCGTCGGGCTCGAGCACCGGGCCGGCCAGCCGGTCTCGAGCCTGAACCTCCACCAGCTCCGGTTTCTCGAGATGGCGAAGGCGCTCGCGGGCGACCCCAGGTTGCTGCTGCTCGACGAGGTCATGGCAGGTCTCAACGATGCGGAGCTCGCCCACTCGATCGAGATCGTGCGCAACGTCCGCGACCAGCTGGGTACGACGATCCTGTGGGTCGAGCACGTGATGAGCGCGGTCATCCAGCTGGCCGAGCGCGCGGTCGTCCTCAACTTCGGCAAGGTCCTCGCAGAGGGCACGCCCGAGGTGGTCATGCGCGACCCGCGGGTCGTCGACGCGTATCTCGGCCAGGCCCGCGTTGCTTGAGGTCACCGGGTTGGCAGCCGGGTACCTCGGCGAGCGGGTCATCGAGGGGATCGACGTCGAGGTCCGCACGGGCGAGGCGGTTGCGATCATCGGCTCGAACGGCGCGGGCAAGACGACGCTCTTCCGGGCGATCTCCGGACTGCTGCCGACGATGGCAGGCCGGGTCGTCCTCGACGGCAAGGACCTGACGCGCCGGCCGGCCCACCGCATCTCGCGGTCAGGGATCGCGTACGTCCCGGCCGAGCGCCACCTCTTCCCGGCGATGACCGTGAAGAGCAATCTCGTTCTGGGCGCTTATCCCGGTAGGCCGGACAGCGCGACCCTCGGGCTCGTGTACGACCTCTTCCCGCGGCTGCAGGAGCGCCACCGCCAGCAGGCCGGGACCCTGAGCGGAGGCGAGCAGCAGATGCTGGCCGTGGGGCGTGCGCTCATGGCGCGCCCGCAGCTCCTCATGCTCGACGAGCCGACGACCGGGCTCGCGCCCGTCATCGCGCAGGCCGCGTTCAAGGCCCTCGAAGGGCTCAAGCAGGAGGGCATGACGCTCCTGATCGCGGAGCAGCAGGTGCCGCTCGCCCTGTCGGTGGCCGAGCGCGGCTACGTGCTCGAGAACGGTCGGATCCGGCTGAGCGGGACGTCGGAGGAGCTCGACCAGAACCCGGAGGTACGGCGCGCGTACCTGGGTGTCGCGTGAGCGTACGCTCGACGGAGCGCTCCAGGAGCGGAGCGCCGGCGTCGCCGGCGCAGGAGCGGACGTGAGAGCCGTCATCCTCGACGGGATCGTGCTCGGGCTGGCCTTCGGCCTGCTCGGCGTCGGGATGACGCTCGTCTACGGCCTCGGTGGGGTGCTCAACCTCGCGTACGGCCAGATCGTGGTGCTCGGGGCGATCGTCACCTCGCTGCTCATGGAGGACGGCGTCTCGACGTACCAGGCGGCAGTCGTCGGGATACTCGCGGCAGCCGGCGTCGCTGTGCTCCTCGACCTCACTCTGATGCGCCCGGTCTACCGCGAGCACGGTGAGGAACGAACGCTCCTCGGCCTGCTGCTGACGCTCGGAGCGGCGTTCGTCATCGCCGGCGTGCTCACCTGGCGCTATCCCGACGGCGCGCTGTACATCAACATCAGCGGCGACCCGGTCTCGATCATCGGCGTGCCGATGGCGGTGGGGAGCATCTGGGCCTCGTTGATCGCGGTCGCGGTCGCGGTGGTGCTGCTCCTCTTCTTCGGCGTCACGACCTTCGGGCGCGGCGTCCGCTCGGTGATCCAGGACGAGGTTGGCGCGCGGCTCGTCGGCATCAACCCGTCGTTCGTCCGCACGGTCATCTTCGCGCTGAGCGGCGCACTAGCCGGGATCGTCGCGATCACGCAGTCGATGATCGGGCCGCTGACGGTCAACGCGGGCTTCGAGCTCACGACCTTCGCGCTGATCGTGACTGTCGTCGGCGGGCTCGGCAGCGTCGCCGGGGCGTTCCTCGCGGGCGTGCTGCTCGGCGTCGTGAACAGCCTGAGCGCGCACTACATCGGGCAGTACATCACGAGCGTGATCCTGCTCGGTGCCGCCGCCCTGACGATCCTCATCCGGCCTCGCGGGCTGCTCGGGCGGTAGGAGATGGAGGCGGCAAAGAGCCGGCCGCAGGTCGGCGCCGACGTGTCACGCAGTATCGGCTGGGCGATCCTGCCGATCGTCGTCACCGCGGCGATCCTCGCGATCCTCCCGCCGGTCTGGTTCGGCGACTCGCCCTACACGACGTCGCTGGCCGTCCAGGCGCTCGTGTTCGCCTCGTACGGCGTCGGCTTCAACCTCATCTTCGGCAGCACGAATCAGCTCTTCCTCTGCGTCGGCGCGCTGGCAGGCGTCGGGGGCTACGGAGCGGCGATCCTCATGGACGAGACCTCGCTGCCCATGGCGGCGGGCGTCGTCGTGGGCACGGCGAGCGCTGCGCTCGTCGGCGGCCTCCTGAGCTGGATCGCGGTGCGGCGCTCGCTCGGCGTCATCTTCACCGGGATCGTCACGCTCGTGTTCTCGCTCGCGTTCGCGAACCTGCTCCTCGGCCAGCGCGAGTACACGGGAGCCGAGACGGGGCTCGTGGTAGCGGGTCCCTCCGAGATCGCCGACGACAGCGTCGGCGGCTACTACCTCTTCGCCGGCCTCCTCGTCGCCTTCCTCGTCGTCTTCCGCGCGCTCCAGCTCTCGCATATCGGGTGGGCCTTCCGCGCTCTCCGCGACGACGAGGTGGCGGCCGAGCTCGCGGGCGTCGACGTCTCGCGATACCGGATCTACGCGGCGACTATCGGGTCGGCGATGATCGGACTGACCGGGGCGCTGCTGGCTTTCAGCGCGGGCTTCATCAGCCCGGCGACGTACAGCTTCGACCGCGTGGACGTGCGCGTTCTCGTGCTCGTCGCGTTCGGCGGCCTCGGCACCCTGCTCGGCCCGGTGCTCGGTGCGACCGTGTTCGCGTTCCTCGACGAACGGCTGACGAACAGCCTCGAGCTCCGGGAGGTGCTCTACGGCATCTTCGTCATCGCGATCTTCCTCTTCTTCAGGCGGGGGGTCGTCCACGCGTTCGTCGGCCTGTGGAACCGGCTTCTCGGAGAGCGGCGACCGGGAAGGACATCGACCCCTTCGTCCACGCCGCCCTGAGACGATGAGAACGAGCTACGGGCTACCTAGGATCTTGAAAACGAGGACGTGACAGAACCGTCGAGCGTCCGGGTCACCCCGGTGACCCGGAGAGGAGGTGCCAGGACATGAGTCAGCGGAGCCTCGAGGACAAGCTACGGGCCGCCGGCGGCGCCGTGCCGATGGCGCGCAACTCGCAGATCGGGCCGTACGTCTATCCGGCCGTGCCCGCCGAGTACTCCAACTGGCGCGACGAGCAGGTCGCCTGGCGCGAGACGAGCGCGCTCTTCGACCAGTCCCACCACATGACCGACCTCTACCTCGAGGGCCCCGATGTGGTCCCGCTGCTCTCGAGCCTCGGGGTGAACACGTTTGCGAATGCCGCCGTCAACAAGGCGAAGCAGTTCGTCGCCTGCAACCCCGGCGGCTACGTGATCGGCGACGCGATCCTGTTCTTCCTCGACGAGAACCGGGTCAGCCTTGTCGGGCGGCCGTCCGCCCAGAACTGGGTTCAGTACCACGCCGAGACGGGTGGCTACGACGTGAGCGTCGAGCGCGACGAGCGGACGGCGGTGAATCCGACGGGCGGCCGCAAGCTCTACCGCTTCCAGGTTCAGGGCCCGACGGCGATCCAGGTGCTCGAGAAGGCGAACGAGGGCGCGCTGCCCGACATCCCCTTCTTCAACATGGGCGAGCTCACGATCGCAGGGCGCAAGGTGCGTGCGCTTCACCACGGGATGTCGGGCGTGCCGGGGCTCGAGCTCTTCGGGCCCTGGGAGCAGCGCGAGGACGTGCGGGGCGCGATCGTCGCGGCGGGCGAGGACTACGGCCTGCGCCAGGTCGGATCGCGGGCGTACGCGACGAACACGCTCGAATCGGGCTGGATCCCCTCGCCGCTCCCGGCGATCTTCACGGGCGACGAGCTCGAGGCATATCGCCAATGGCTGCCCGCGGACTGGTACGAGGGCACCGGCTCGCTCGGTGGGAGCTTCGTGGCCGGCGACATCGAGGACTACTACCTCACTCCGTGGGACCTGGGATACGGCACCTTCGTGAGGTTCGACCACGACTTCGTCGGCCGGGAGGCGCTCGAGGCGATGGCCGAGCCCACCGCACGGCGCAAGGTCACGCTCGCGTGGAACGGCGAGGACGTCGCGCGCGCAGTCGCAAGCCTGTTCGAGAAGGGAGATCCCGCGAAGTACATCGACCTTCCGCTCTCGAACTACGCAACCTGGCCGTACGACCGCGTGACCGTGAACGACGAGATAGTCGGCATCTCGACCTTCTCCGGGTACAGCTACAACGAGCGCTCGATGCTCTCGCTCGCGATCGTGGACTCGGACGTGGCCATCGGGAACGAGGTCGTCCTCCACTGGGGCGAGGAGGGCGGCGGCACCGACCGGCCGGTCGTCGAGCGCCACGAGCAGGCCGAGATCCGCGCGATCGTGAGCCCGTGCCCGTACGGCGAGGTCGCCCGGACGCAGTACGCCGAGGGCTGGCGCACGAAGACCACCACCGTCTGAGCCTCCGCCTCCCGCAGGCGGGTCACCCCGCGGGCAGACGCAGCAGCGTGGAGCCGGGGACGCGCTCGAGGAGGTGGCGGTTGTCGAGCGCGATGTCGAGGTTCCGGCGAGCGATGCGCGCGTGCTCGCGCGCGATCGCATCCGCACGAGCGCCCTCGCGCCGCCCGATGGCGTCGATGAGCGCGTGGTGCTGATGCTGTGCGACGAGCAGGATCTCCCATGACTCGGGGAGCGCTGCGTGGACCATCAGCAGAGCGCTCGGCGGCGCGAACGGGAGTGCGAGCGCGTGGTCGAGCGCCCGGCCGAGCTGCGGGCTCTTCGCCAGGCTGCGGAACTCGTTGTGGAAGTCCTCGTTGAGACGGAGGTACTCCATGAAGGTCTCGATGGTCCGAGTGCGGACGATCGCGTCCAACTCCAGGCAGCACGCGCGAAGCGTCTCCAGCTCGTCTTCCGACTCGAGCCGCTCGGCCGCCAGGCGCGCGGCCGTGCCCTCGAGCACGCCGCGGAGCTCGATCGCGTCGTCGATGTCGGTGCGGGTGAACTCACGGACGACGAAGCCCCCGCCGGGAAGCGTCTCGAGGAGCCCTTCGTGCTCGAGCGTCATGAGGGCGATCCGGAGCGGCGTCCGCGAGACGCCGAGCTCCTCGACGAGCCGGAGCTCGGGAACGCGCTCCCGCGGCTTGAAGGCTCCGTTCAGCAGGAGCTCACGGAGCCCGAGCGTCGCCTTCGTCGTCTGCGAGTCGGCGCGATTCCCGCGTGGCACGACCCGCAGCGTAACCGCATGCGCAGTCGTTTTGCGTGCAATGGAGCGCATCTCACCGGCTCTCGGGCTGCCCTGGCGCATGTTCTGCATGCATTCCGCGGGGAGAACGGCGCACGCGGATCACGGGTCGTGACCCGGGTCCTCGCCGAGCGCCTGGTGGTCACGGCCGAGGAACGTGTTCGCCCAGGCGCTGGTCCCGGCCAGCGCGTTGTCCTTGACGACGACGGGGCCGTCCAGCATCGACTCCTCCTCGCCGTAGGCCTTGAGCCGCTCGTACGCCTCCGACCAGATGCATTCCGTGTCGTAGACCTCGCACAGGCCGTCGCGGGTCCCGCCACAGGGACCGTTGCGCTGGTTCTTCGCGCACTGTGACTCGGGGCAGACGTACGCGATCTCGGGAAGCGAGCAGTCGCCGCAGTCCTCGCACCCGAACAGAGGCACCTTGGCCGTCTGCTCGAGCGCATGGGCCGCGCGCAGCACCCCGCGGGGTGCCTTCTCGAGGCGGCCGTAGAGGCTCTGCCCGACTCTGAAGAGCGGTGCGTCGCCGGCGAACACCGTCGCGTGCAGGCGGCGGCTGAACCGGTACTTGACGGGAACCCGCAGGTCGGTTCTCCGCTGGCGCTTCGACTCGAGGTAGGCGGCGTTCACGATGTCGGACGAAAGCCCCGTCTCCGGATCCCGCTCGAAGAAGTGGAACTCCCCTGGACGCGGGAACTGGATCTCGCCCGCGAAAGCGCGCCAGTCCTCCGCGCCGAGGGCATCGGCGCGGTCGATGATCTCACCGAACGTCTCCGCCGGCATGTGGCCGCCCAGGTAGACGCCGTCGTAGCCGAGGCCGCGCACGACCGCGAGATGCTTCGACGCGAGATCGACGAAGAACGCCCGCCCCTTGTCCGGGCTCGCACCGTGTCGCTCGGCCAGCGCGAGCAGCTCGTCGGTGACGACGATGCCGGGGATGATCCCGCGGTGAAACGCACGCGCAGCGGTGCGCGAGAGCAGGTAGACGTTCGCCAGGGCGCGCAGGTCGAGCCCGTCCCGGCGGATCCAACGGACGAGCTCGTCGTCCTTGCGAGTGTTCCAGCCGGCCTGGGTGATGACGAAGCCGGCGCCGGCCCGGGCTTTCTTGCGCAGCTTGAAGTACTGGGGCATCACCTCGCGCTCGTGCAGCTTGTGGTTCGTGACGACGCCGCCCACGAAGAAGTCGGTCCGCTGGAGCCTCGCGCCCGCCCGGCGTACGTCCCGCAGGCCGGCGTTCATCTCGGAGAACAGGCTGATGAGCCCGACCGAGTCGATGTCGAAAACAGGAGCGGCGAGGCCCCTGTGGCCCATGACCGGATAGTCGCCGGACAGCGCGAGGACGTTGTGGAACCCACCCGAGCTCAGCTGCCAGCCGCGGCTCTCGAGCGCGTTCCGGTTCCAGTCCTTGCAGGCGAGGTGGATGATCACCTCCTGCCCGCGTGAGATCAGGTCGGTTCCGAGCGCGTCGGGCGAGAGCATCGCGTGCCCGCCCGGGTTGTCCGTGATGGAGAGGACGTCGATCCTCGGATCTGCAGCGAGGTCTCTCGCGAGCGCCAGCACCCGTGCTCCACCCTCCGAGGTGATCGGGCCCCGGCTCGTGACGAGCTCCGCGACGACGACGAACCCGCCCGGCTGCGCGAGGGCATCGCGAAACGAGGGCACGCCTCAGGCCTCGCTGTCGACGTCGGGGGTGCCGTACGTGTGGAAGCTCTCGATCGTCTGCACGCCCCAGTACTGCCCGCGCCTGCGCTCCTCGGCAGTCCACGTGATCGGCTCGAAGTCCGGGTCGTACACGAAGTACCCACCGGTGGTCACCTCGATCCGGTTGCCGCCCGGCTCGTATCCGTACAGGAAGAAGCCCTGAGCGACACCGTGCTTCGACGGCGCCGCCTCGATGGGCACGCCGGCGTCGACGAAGATGTCCGCCGCCCGCAGGCACTCCTCGCGCGTGTCCACCCAGAAGGCGAGGTGGTGCAGGCGCTCGGTCGCGCCGTACGCGTCCGCGACGTAGATGAGCTCGTGTGCGGCGATCGAGAGGCTGAGCCAGGCACCGGTCTCGGTTCCGTCGTCGAGCTCGATCCGCTCGTACAGGCGGTAGCCGAGCACGTCCTGCGCAAACGTGCGGTTCGCGCGCACGTCCGCCGCGAGCAGGTTGACGTGGTCGAGCCGCTTGACCGCCGCGCCCCGGCCGACGTAGCGCTGCGGCTGATTCCTCCACGACGGCCGCAGGTGCTCGGGCGCCTCGTAGCGCTCCGCCTCGTAGTAGAGCTCGAAGACGTGCCCGTCGGGGTCGGTGCAGCGGTACGCCCGGCCGTGGCCGACGTCCCCGTCGATCCAGCCGAGCCCGCGTCCCGCCGCCTCGACGGCGGCGACCCGGCGGTCGAGCGCCTCGGGGCTCCACGCTCGCAGCCCGACGTGCCCGAGCCCGGCCCGTGGCGACTCGGTGAGCTTCAGGCTGTAACGGAGGTAGTCGCCCCACCCCCGCAGGAAGACGGACTGCCCGTCCCGCGCCTCCTCCTCCAGGCCGAGCACGTCGACGAAGAAGCGCAGGCTCTCCTCCGGCTTCGGCGTCAGGAGCTCCGCATGGCCGATCCGCGCGAGGTCGTGAACCGGCTCGCTCACTGCTCCACGAGCCCCCGCAGGCCGTCGAGGTCGTACGAGTGCTCGCCGGCTTCGAGCTGCGCACGCTTCTCGCGCTCGCGCTCGGCACGTGCGAGCCCGGCTGCGAGCACCTCGTCGACCCGCTCCAGCTCGACGACGACCACCCCGTCCGCGTCGAGCACGACGACGTCCCCCTGGCGGATCTGCGCGCCGGCGACCTCGACGGGCTCGCCGATCTCGCCCGGGGTCCGCTTCTCGGCTCCGCGCACGCGGACGTAGCGCGCCCAGATCGGCAACCCCAGGGCCTGGAGCTCCTCGAGGTCGCGTACAGCGGCGTCCACGAGCAGCGCGGCGACGCCCGCGACCTTCGCCTGTGTCGCGAGCAGCTCGCCGACGAGCGCCACCGGCCGCGGCTCGGGCATCGTCAGGACGAGCACCTCGCCCGGCTCGGCCTCGGCCACCGCGGCGTGAACCATCAGGTTGTCGTCCTGCCCGCAGCGCACGGTGCGCGCCGGGCCGGCCGCAGACGAGCCGGGCACGACCTGGACCAGCGGAACGTCGACCACCGCAGCGCGAGCGGCGGCCTCGTGCACGGTGGCCGTCCCCAGCCGCGCGAGCTCGCCGAGCCGGTCCGTCACAGGGCGCTCACCACCTGCGGCGTCACGCGCTGGAATGCCTCGGCGAACCGGATCGCCGCGTTCCCCGAGGAGCGCCGGGCGTGGTTCGCGCGCTGCTCGGCGCGCTGCGAGTAGTAGGTGTGGAGGTAGGACTGCGCCTTCATCTCCGCCATCGCGGCGTTCTTCTGCTCGATCACCGCCGTGACGTCGACGAAGGTCGTCGGCACGAAGTTGCACAGCTCGGGCTGGTGGGGCTCGAAGAGGAGCAGCTCCGGCGGCTCGACGGTCTCGAAGGCGCTCGGGACGCCCGCGCCGGAGGCGAGCACGCGCGCCTTCTCGACGGCGAAGAACGCGGCTGCATGGTCCGGGTTGAAGGGATCGCGGTCGGTGTGCGTGACGACGACGGCGGGTGCGAACGCGCGGATGCGGTCGGCGATCGAGACCAGGGCGCCGCGGTCGACCTCGAGGGGGTAGTCGCCGAGATCGAGGCACTCGAACTCGGCGCCGAGCGCGGCCGCCGCCCGTTCCGCCTCTCCGTGGCGGATCTCCTTCACGCGCTCGACGGTCTGCCCCTGCTCCTTCCAGAGTTCCCCCGACTCGCCCCGCTCGCCGTAGGAGAGCGCGAGCACGCGTGCTGCTCCCCCGCTCGACGTCGTCACCGCGATCGCGCCGCCGGCACGCCACACGAAGTCGGCAGAGTGAGCGCCGATCACGAGGAGCCTGCGCGTCATGCGGCGCCGGCCAGCCGCCGCGACTGCCCCACGATCATCTCGCGCACCTCGTCCTCCTCGAACCCGTCCCCGAGCAGGCGGTCGGCCCAGAGCGCGAGCCCGTCCTCGACGGGCGGGTAGTCCGGGTTCCCGCAGTCGCTCGAGAAGAGCGTGCGCTCGACGCCCACCGCACGCACGCCGTCGAAGACGTGCTCCCACGTCGTCTTACCGCTGAAGGGCGTGGTCAGACAGCGCTCGAGCAGGCAGCCGCGCTCGGCGAGCGCCTGCTGGTCCTCGATCGAGAAGTTCTGACAGGTGAACTCGGGGTGCGTGACGACGACGGTCGACACGCCCTCCTCGAACGCGGCGTCGACGACCGCGAACGTGTCGTCGCGGGCGAGGTGGCCCGTCGCGAGGATCAGGTCGTGGCGCGCGACGGCGCGCAGTACGTCACGCGTCTCCGGAAGGAGCCGCCCCTCGGCGTCGGTGACGTGCACCGGCTCGACGGCGAGACCCAGGCCGCGCAGCTCGTGCTGGAGGCGCGCCCACTGCGGCACGTTGTCGTGCGGCTGCGGCTCGCGGCGTCCCGCAGTCTCCGCAGGCGAGTCCACGGTGGGCAGCCACACGATCCGGGCGCCCTCGCGGGCGGCGATCTCGACCGCGACCGCGTTCATGCCGCCGACGGCCCTGTTCAGAGTCAGCGTCCCGAGCACTTCGACCTCCGGCTCGGCGTGGGAGACGATCTGGGCCCGCTCCGCGGTCGAGGTGTAGTGAGACTTGAGGGCGAAGCCGGCGAGCCCCGCCTCGGCGAAGCGGCGGGCGAGCGTGACGTCGTCGATCCGGCGTTTCGGCACGTCCGGGGCGACGTGCACGTGCAGGTCGTAGGCCCCACGAACCAGCGTGCGCGCCCGTTCGCTCGGTTGCGCCGACTGAGCCTGTTGCAGCGCCATCCGCCTCGACCCTAGCGCTCGCCCGCCGCGGCGATCTCTGCGAGCAGGGACGCGCTCGCGGTCGCGACCCTGGGCTCGACTCCGAGCTCGCGGAGAAGAGCTGCCGCGGCCTCCATCTCCTCGACGCGCCGCGCTGCGTGCGTGCGGCTGCCCTCGACGAGCCGTTCGAGGAACGGGCCGCCGATGACGTCCGCGATCTCCCGCTCGAGCCACTCGGCGTGGCCCGCAGCCTCGGCGGCGCGGAGGCTCTCGATCGTGGTGGCGGCGAGACCCTTCATGAAGACGGAGCGGACGAGCTTCATGACCGCGGCGTCGCCGACCCGCTCGGACACGACCTCGACTGGCATGCCGAGGGGGACGAGCAACTCGGCGAACGCAGCGGCTCCGGGCCCCGATGCGAGCGCGGGGGCGCCGAGACCGCGGGTCGGGATCGGGCCGAGCAGCGCGATGTCCGCGAACAGGGCGCCGGTGTCGGAGACGAGAGCGGCGACCTCGCGCTTCAACGTCGGTGAGGCCGTATTCAGGTCGGCGTAGATCACACCGGCACGGAGGCCCGGAAGCGCCGACTCGGCCGCGGCGAGCGCGCTCGCCGCTGTGGTCAGGGCGAGGACGACCGTGCTCCCGGAGACCGCGGCGGCGGGGTCGCCCGTCCGAACGACGCCATCGGGCGCCGACGCGATGAACGGGTCGTACCCGTGAACCTCGGCGCCCGCAGTCACGAGGTCCGCTGCAAGCCGGCCGCCGGCCTCCCCGAGACCGAGCACCGCGACGACCGGCGCGCTCATCGTGCGCCGAGCTCCGTCGATCCGGCCGCCGTGGGGATCCACGCTGGCATGTAACAGAATTGTTGACGATTTTTGCAACCTTCGGGCAGTATGCGTCTCGGCCATGGCGTCCACCTCGAGCTACGAGGCCCTCCGCGAGGCGATCGTCCGCGGCGACATCGCGCCCGACGCCCGTCTGGTCGAGTCCGACATCTCGACGACCTTCGACATGAAGCGCGGCGCAGTCCGCACTGCGCTCATCCGCCTCGAGCAGGACGGGCTCGTCGTCCGCGAGCCGCATCGAGGCGCCCGCGTGCGGCGCGTCAGCGACGACGAGGCCGTCGAGATCCTGCAGGCGCGAGCCGTTCTCGAGGGCCTCGCGGCCCGCCAGGCGGCCGAGCGCGTCGATGACGCGGGCGGCGCACGCCTGCAGGCGTGCCTCGCGCGCCAGCGGGAACTGCTCGAGCGGGGCGACCTGCTCGGCGCATCCGACGTGAACGCCGAGCTGCACGGCGCGCTCCTCGAGCTCTCCGGCCACGGGACCGCGATCCGGCTCAGCAACAGCCTGAACGCGCAGACCGTGCGCTACCAGTACCGCACGATCCTGATCCCGGGCCGGTCGGCTGCGTCGGTCGCCGAGCACACGGCGATCGTCGACGCCGTCATCGCGGGACGTCCGCGCGAGGCCGAGCTCGCGATGCGCCGGCACCTGCTGAACGTCGCCGGCGCCGTCGAGAGGGGTCAGCTACCCGGCGGCATCGACAGTGCGAGTCGCGGTGTTCTCTAGAGGAGGGAGCGCAAGGTGAGCCATCGGAGCCTCGAAGACCTGCTGGCGACCGCCGAGAGCCCGGTCGAGCTGCTCCGCAACTCGCAGACCGGGGCGAACGTCTTCCCGGGAGTGCCGCCGGAGTTCACGAACTGGCGCGACGAGCAGCGGGCCTGGCAGGAGACCTGCGTCCTCTTCGACCAGTCGTTCCACATGAACGACCTGGCGGTAGAGGGCCCGGACGCGCTGAAGCTGCTCTCCGATCTCGCGATCAACAGCTTCGACGGGTTCGATGTCGACCGGGCCAAGCACTTCGTCCCGTGCAGCCCCGACGGGTACGTCATCGGCGACGTCATCCTGTTCGCGCTGGGAGACGGCCGCTTCAACCTCGTCGGCCGTGCGCCCGCGCTGAACTGGATCACCTACCACGGCGAGACGGGCGGCTACGACGTCTCGGTCGAGCTCGACCTGAGGACCGCTCTGCGCACGGACGGCCGACGCCGGTCGTACCGCTTCCAGGTGCAGGGCCCGAACGCGATGCAGCTGATCGAGAGGGCGCTCGGCGGCCCTCCGCCCGAGCTCAGGTTCTTCCACACGACGTCGGTGACGATCGCGGGCAAGACCGCCGGTGCGCTGCGCCACGGCATGGTCGGCCAGCCCGGCTGGGAGCTCTTCGGGCCCTGGGAGGACGGGCAGGCCGTCCGCGAGGCACTCGTGACGGCCGGCGAGGAGCTCGGCCTCCGCCAGGCGGGCGGACGGGCGTACTCGTCCAACACGCTCGAATCCGGCTGGATCCCCTCACCGCTCCCGGCCGTGTACTCCGGCGAGAGCACGACGGCCTATCGCGAGTGGCTCCCAGCCGCGGGGTACGAGGGCTCCGCGTCGATCGGCGGAAGCTTCGTCTCCGAGGACATCGAGGACTACTACTTCACGCCGTGGGACCTCGGGTACGGCAGCTACGTCAAGTTCGACCATGACTTCGTCGGACGGGAGGCACTGCAGGCGATGGCCGACGGCGACCATCGCCGGAAGGTCACGCTCGCGCTCGACGACGAGGACGTGACCCGGACGATCGGGACCATGTTCCAGAAGGACGAGCGGGCGAAGTTCATGGACTGGCCGTCGGCCGTGTACTCGATGCACCAGTTCGACCGGGTGACCGCCGACGGCCAGACCGTCGGCGTGTCGACCTGGATCGGCTACAGCGCAAACGAAGGCAAGATGCTGACCCTCGCCGTTCTCGACGCCGACCATGCGGAGCCCGGGACCGGCGTGGCCCTCGTCTGGGGAGAGGAGGACGGAGGCACCACGAAGCCCACGGTCGAGCCCCATGTGCAGGTCGAGATCGGCGCAGTGGTCTGCCCGGTGCCGTACGTCGAAACGGTCCGCACGTCCTATGCACCGGGTGGCTGGCGCGCGTCACATTCCTGACCCGGGCTCGGGCACCCGGCTGCACCCCTCGTGCGCGTATCCTTGACCACGACCCGTGAGACTTTTCCGCAAGATCGAGCTACCGGCGCCCGAGGACGCGCTCCCGGGTCGCGACACGCCGCTCGAGGTTCCGTCGCAGCACTACGTGCTGGGGACCCCGCTGACACCGCCGTTCCCCGAGGGCTACGAGTCGATCGTGGTCGGGATGGGGTGCTTCTGGGGCGCCGAGCGCATGTTCTGGCAGGCGCCCGGCGTCTACACGACGGCGGCCGGATATACCGGCGGTCCGACACCGAACCCGACGTACGAGGAGGTCTGCTCCGGGCGGACGGGGCACATCGAGGCCGTGCTCGCGGTCTTCGATCCCGCGCAGACGAGCTACGACGAGATGCTCCGCATCTTCTGGGAGGGCCACGATCCCACGCAGGGCATGCGCCAGGGGAACGACGTCGGGACGCAGTACCGGTCCGCGCTCTACTTCGCGAACGACGCGCAGCACGAGGCGGCGGTCGCCTCGCGCACGCTCTTCCAGGCGGAGCTCGCGAAGTCCGGCTACGGCGAGATCACGACCGAGATCGCCGAGGCGGGGCCGTTCTACTACGCCGAGCACTACCACCAGCAGTACCTCGCGAAGAACCCGAACGGCTACTGCGGTCTCGGCGGCACGGGCGTGTCCTGCCCGGTCGGCACCGGCGTCGCGACCTCGTAGCGCCCCTACGGCTCCGCGTCCACCGCTCCCGCGAGCGCGCCCCGCGGCGGCCGGTCGCTCGTGAGCCCGCTTGCCCCGGCCACCCGCTGTGCGATGTAGACCGGGATGATCGAGACGAGGATCACGAACAGCGCGACGACGTTCACGATCGGCAACTCGGCCGGCCGTGCGAGCGTCGCGAAGATCCAGATCGGAAGCGTTTGTTGCGCGCCCGAGGTGAAGATCGTGACGATCACCTCGTCGAACGAGAGCGCGAACGCGAGCAGCGCCCCGGCGAGGAGCGCGGTGCGCAGCGCGGGGAAGGTCACGTAGCGGAACGTCTGCCACGTGTCGGCGCCCAGATCCGCCGATGCCTCCTCGAGCGACCCCGCCGTCCGCCGCAGCCGCGCGAGCGCATTGTTGTAGACGACGACGATGCAGAAGGTCGCGTGCCCGATCACGATCGTCATGAGCCCGAACGAGATGCCCACGGTCTGGTACGTCGCCTGGAGGGCGAGCCCGGTGACGATGCCCGGCAGCGCGATCGGAAGGATGACGAGGAACGAGATCGCCTCTCGCCCGAAGAAACGGTAACGCGACACGGCAACGGACGCGGCTGTCCCGAGCACGAGCGCGAGGAGCGTCGCGCCGAGCGCCGCCTGCAGAGAGAGCCAGAGAGCCTCACGCACGTCCTCGTCCTCGAACGCGACGCGTGAACCACTTCGTGCTGAAGTCCTCGATCGGCCAGCCCTGGGTGACCTGCGCATTGAACGCATAGAGAGCGATCACGAGCAGGGGGACGTAGATGAACGCGAGCGTCGCGAACGCGCCGAGCCTGAGCAACGCCTTCGTGAGCCGGGATTCGACCATCGCTAGAGCGACTCGAACGCCCGCAGCCGCCGGGCGACGAGCAGGTAGACGACCATGATCGCGATCGGCACGAAGGTGAAGGCGGCAGCGAGCGGCAGCGCCTGCCCGCGGATCGAGTAGATCACCGTGCCGATGAACTGCTCGTTCGCGATGAGGTTCGGGGCGATGTAGTCGCCGAGCGTGAGCGAGAAGGTGAAGATCGAGCCTGCGACCACCGCCGGGAACGCGAGCGGCAGCGTCACGCGGAGGAACGTCCGCAACGACCGTCCGCCGAGGTCGGCCGAGGCCTCGAGAAGCGACTGGGGTATCCGTTCGAGCCCCGCGTAGATCGGGAGGATCATGAACGGCAGCCAGAGATACGTGAAGACGAGCCAGAGCCCCGTCGTCGTGTACCCGGGCCCCGAGAGACCGAACGGCTCGAGCGCCCAGTCGAGGATGCCGTCGTTCGCGAGCATGGTCCGCCACGCGTAGGCCTTCACGAGGTAGCTCGCCCAGAGCGGCATGAGGACTGCGACGACCAGAAGATTGCGCGTGCGCGGTGACGCGACGCGCGCCATGTAGTAGGCGATGGGAAACGCGAGGACCGCGTCGGCGACCGTGACGAGCGCCGCCATCCGCACCGTACGCCACGTCACGTCGCGATAGACGTCGCGCTCCGCGATCGTCTGGAAGTTCTCGAGCGTGAAGTCGTGCACGACCTCGGCCGTGAACGGATCCGTCTGCCAGAAAGCGGACGCGAGGAGTACGGCGAGCGACCCCAGGTACGCGATGACGAGCCACCCGACCGGCCCGGCGAGGAGCAGGCCGAGCCGTCCACGCGGGTGGCGGTGCAGGAAGGTCGAGAGCCGCCGCCCCAGGCCTGGCCGGGGCGGCGGCTCGACGTACGGAACGGAGGTCATGCGCTCCGCGTTAGCGGTTTACCCCCGGACCTCCGTCCAGGCGGCCTTCCAGTCCTCCTGCGTCTTGCACGTCTCTCCGCGACCCGGATCGCCGCAGTCGGCCACCGGAGTCGTCCAGTAGTAGACGTCGTCCCACCACGCCTCGTCGTCCGCGTGGAAGTCCGCGCAGTGGTTCTCGTTCTCCGTCAGCTCGCACGCCGCGAGATTCACGGGCGCCTCGCCGAAGAACTCCGCGACCTTGGCCTGCGCCTCCGGGGAGACGATGTAGTCCATCCAGAGGTACATGCAGTTCGGGTTCGCGGCCTCCGAGTGGATCATCCAGGTGTCCGACCACCCGGTCGTGCCTTCCTTCGGCTTCAGCGCCTTGACCGGCACCTTCGCCTGGTTCAGGAGGTTCACCTGGTACGGCCAGGTCGTCCCCACGACGCTGTCACCGCTCGTGTACGACGCGACCTGCTTCGCGACGTCGCCGGGCCAGTACTCGCCGATGTGCGGAGCCTGCGCCGTCAGCAGGTCGACGGCGGCCTGGAACTGCTCCTCGTTCAGCTGGTACGGATCCTCGATCCCGAGATCCGGCTGTGTCGCCATCAGGTAGATGGCAGCGTCGGCGATGAAGATCGAGTCGTCGTAGATCGAGAGCTTGCCGGTGTACTGCTCGGCCTTGTCCCAGATCACGTCCCAGCTGTCCGTCTCCTCGGGCACCGCGTCGGTCCGGAACAGGAGCAGGTTCGGCCCGCGCCCGTGCGGAACGCCGTACGGCTGTCCGTCGAGGCTGTTGTACGACTGGTTCTTGACGCCCTCCTGGACCTCTTCGTAGTTCGGGACGAGCTCGGTGTCGACCGGAGCGACGTCGCCGGAGGCCATCAGGCGCACGCTGGCGTTGCCCGACGCCGAGACCCCGTCGTACTCGCCCGTGCGCAGGAGATCGATCATGTCGTCCGAGCTCGCGCCGTCCTTCGTGTTCACGGTACAGCCCGTCTGCTGCGTGAACGCATCGGACCACGACTTGTCGGCGTACCCGGCCCAGATGACCAGGTTGACCTCGCCCTCGTCGCGCGCCAGCTCCTGGATCTCCTCGAGGGACGAGCCGAGCCCCTCGATCTCCGTACTCGCGTCGCCCCCGTCGTCGCCTCCGCCGCAACCCGCGGCGACGACGGCGAGCGCGGCGACGAGCAACCCCAACACCGTCAAGAACGCGACGCGGTGCCTGCCTCTACTCATTCGTGTCCTCCTCCTCGATTTCCGACTGCTGCGCCGGCTGCCATGCGAGCCGCACCCGGCGTCCTCTGACCTCGAGCACCTGCGCGGAGCCCCCCTCCAGGTTCTGCTCGAGGACCTGGAGCTCCCCGCCCTCGTCGAGCGTGACGTGGTAGCGCGTGAACGGGCCGGCGTACTGCACGTCGTGCACGAGCCCGCCCTCGACGTGCGCCCCGGGGGCAGGCTGGGCGCCGTCCTCGAGCACGCGGATCTTCTCCGGCCGCACCGTGTACCGGCTCCCGCTCCGCTCGATGACGTTCGAGACGCCGACGAACGCAGCGATGAACTCCGTCTGCGGGTGCTCGTACACCTCCGCCGGCGGCCCGACCTGCTCGATCTTCCCCTCGTTGAAGACCGCGAGCCGGTCCGACATGGTGAGCGCTTCCTCCTGGTCATGCGTCACGTAGACGAACGTGATCCCGACCTCCTGCTGGATCTGCTTCAGCTCGATCTGCATCTCCTGCCGGAGCTTGAGGTCGAGCGCGCCGAGCGGCTCGTCGAGGAGCAGCACGCGCGGCCGGTTGACGATCGCGCGGGCGAGCGCGACGCGCTGCCGCTGCCCGCCCGAGAGCTGCGCGGGCTTGCGCCCGCCGTAGTCGCCCAGGCGAACCATCCGCAGCGACTGCTCGGCCCGCTGCCGCCGCTCGCCCTTCGGGACCTTCTTCACCATCAGCCCGTACTCGACGTTCTGCTGCACGGTCATGTGCGGGAAGAGCGCGTAGTCCTGGAACACGGTGTTCACCGGCCGGTCGTAGGGCGGGAGCCGTGACACGTCCTCCCCCGCGAGCTCGATCGACCCCTCGTCGGGCGGCTCGAAGCCGGCGATCATCCGGAGCGTCGTCGTCTTGCCCGAGCCCGAGGGCCCGAGCAGCGTGAAGAACTCTCCCGGCGCGATGTCGAGGTCGACTGCGTCCACCGCGACGACGTCGCCGAAGCGCTTCGTCAAGCCGCGCAGACGGATGTCCGCAGGCGGCCTGGCCGTCGCCGTGTCAGTCACCGGCGGCGAGAGACTCTTCGAGCAGCCCGAGACCCTCGTCCAGCTCTTCCTTCGCGATCGTGAGCGGGGGCAGGAGGCGGATGACGTTCCCGTAGAGACCGCAGGAGAGGAGGATCAGCCCCCGCTCGAACGCCTCCGCGACGACCGCCTTCGCGCGGTCCGGGCTCTGCTCCGCGAACTCGAACGCCAGCATCGGGCCGAGCCCGCGCACCTCGCCGATCTCCGGGTGGCGCCCGGCCAGGTCTTCGAGCCGCGCACGCAGGGTCTCGCCGAGATGCGGTCGCGGCAGGCGAGGAAGCCCGGCTCGGAGACGATCTCGAGCACGGCCTGGGCGGCGGCGCACGAGAGCGGGTTGCCGCTGAACGTCCCGCCGAGGCCACCTGCGTGCACCGCGTCCATCACCTCGGCCCTGCCCGTGACGCCTGCCAGCGGGAGCCCGCCGCCGAGGGACTTCCCGGAGACGAGCAGGTCCGGCTCCACGCCGTCGTAGTGCTCGATCGCCCACATGCGACCGGTGCGGCCTACGCCCGACTGTACCTCGTCGTCCACGTACAGGATCCCGTGCTTGCGGCAGAGCTCCTGGAGCCGCGCGGGATAGTCCGGCGGCATCGGGATGAAGCCGCCCTCGCCCTGCACCGGCTCGAGCACGACGCACGCCACCGTCTCCGGGTCGACGGCCGCGAGGAAGAGCTCCTCGAGCCCGGCGATCGCCGCGCGGACGAGACTCCGCGGTACGGGTAAGGAGCCGGCGCGCGGTACACCTCGGGCGCGAAGGGCCCGAAGCCCTTCTTGTACGGCATGACCTTCGCGGTCATCGTCATCGCGAGCAGCGTCCGGCCGTGGAACGCGTTCTCGAAGACGACGACGGCCTGCCTCCCTGTCGCCGCGCGCGCGATCTTGACGGCGTTCTCGATCGCCTCCGCGCCGGAGTTGACGAGGATCGAGCGCTGCTCGCCACCTCCGCACGGCGAGAGCTCGGCGAGGCGCTTGCAGACGTCCACGAACGGCTCGTACGTGCCGACCATGAAGCACTGGTGGAGGTAGCGGTCGGCCTGCGCCTTGATCGCCTCGACGACCGCCGGGTGGCGATGGCCCGTGTTCTGGCAGCCGATGCCGCCGGCGAAGTCGACGAACGTGCGCCCGTCGACGTCCGTGACGCGTGCGCCCTCGGCCTCGGCGACGACGAGCCGTGGCGTCGAGACGCCCGCCGTGACGTACCTGGCCCGCTCCTCCGTTATGCGTTCGGAGGTGGTTTTCTCGCGCAATGACATGTCAGCGAGCGATTATCGAACGCGAGACGGCACCGAGGCAACTCGAAGGGTCGACAACCCCGACCGCGTACTCTGTTTTCCGACGCCGGAGTAGCTCAGCTGGTAGAGCAGCCGCCTTGTAAGCGGCAGGCCGTGGGTTCGAGTCCCGCCTCCGGCTCTCGCGTCACGCGAGCACTTCGCGCGTCTTCTGATGCGCGATGATCTTCCGCTTCACTCGCTGGAGCGCGTTGTCGATCGTCTTCGTGTCGCAGCCGAGATCCTCCGCCATCTCCTCGTACGACTTGCCCTCGAGGTACAGGCGGAGTGCTTCCGACTCGAGCGACGAGAGGCCGCTGCCGAGGCAGAAGACGAGGCTCTGGAGCTCCTCGGTCGAGATCACGCACACCGACGGGTCGTTCACGCTCGGACCCGGGCAGCGCGTCGCCGAGCGTGCAGTCGCCCTCGGACTCCTGGCCGGCCGGCGTATGGCTGAACGAGACGTACGTGTTCAGCGGCGCGTGCTTGAAGCGAGTCGCGGTCTTGATCGCGGTGATGATCTGGCGCGTGACGCAGAGCTCGGCGAAGCTCCGGAACGACGTCTCCTTGTCCGGGCGGAAGTCCCGGACCGCCTTGTAGAGGCCGATCATCCCTTCCTGCACGAGGTCGTCCGCGTCGCCGCCCGCGAGGAAGTACGAGCTCGCCTTCAGGCGGACGAAGCCCGCGTAGCGCCGCATGAGCCCGTCGAGCGCCTCCTGGCTGCCGTTCCGGGCCTTGAGCACGAGCTGCAGATCCTCGAGCTCTCGCTGAGCTCGCTGGGCGGTCCTCGGTGCTGCGGCGGTGCGAGCGGCCATGTCGAGTACCCCCGTTGGGACGGCATCGGTTTTTTGCGGTTCCCGGCCGGACAGCGAGCCCTCTCCGACCAAGTCTCACGTTGAACTTGAGGGAGAAGCTAGCACCATTTGCGGGGCGTTACAACCCCATTGCGGAAAACTGCAGAATGCTAAGAACATACGTTCGCCCGGCGTCTTCCCTCAGGGTGGGGTTGTCCGTACCACGCAGGCGCCCGCGGTCTGCCACGATCCGGTTGTGCCGTACACCGTCGTAATCGTCGACGACCACCCGAGCTTCCGCGCGTCCGCACGCGCGATCCTCGAGGAGGGCGAGTTCGAGATCGTCGCCGAGGCTTCCGACGGGGCGACCGCTCTCGCCGCCGTCGCCGAGCACACGCCCGATGTCATCCTCCTCGACGTGCAGCTTCCGGACATGACCGGCTTCGAGATCTGCGCGCTGATCGAGCAGGAGAACGGTTGGGAGCCGGCGATCGTGCTCACGTCGAGCCGCGACCTGGTCGACTACGGCGAGCTCGTCGACGCGTCGTGCGCACGCGGCTTCCTGCCGAAGGCCGAGCTCTCCGGCGAGGCGTCTCCGCCCTCATCGCTTGACCCTCCTCGCACTCGCCGGCGCCCTCCTGCTCGCCGCGGCAGCCGGCGCAGCCTTCGCGGTCGTCTACTCGCGCCTGCGCGACCGCCCGTCGCGAACCGTCGCGAGCGTGCTCGCGTCGCTCCAGGACGGGACACCACTCCGCGACGCGCTCGCGGACGCGCTCGACGATCCGACACTCGCCGTCTGGTACCGCCTCACCGGAAGCGCGAGATGGGTCGAGCCCGACGGCCACTTCGTGCCCGAGCCGTCACCAGGGCCGGGGCGCGCGCAGACGACCATCGAGCGCTCCGGGCTGCCGATCGCGGTGTTCGACTACGACGGCCGGCTCGCCCGCCAGTGGGATCTCATCGGCACGGTGGTCAAGGCGGCAGGCCTGGCCGTGCAGAACGAACGGCTTCACGCCGAGCAGCGCGCACAGTACGCCGAGCTCGTGACCGTCACCGACACCGCGCCGAGCCTGCTCGTCAACGTCTCGACGGAAGGGCGCATCGTGAACCAGAACCAGGCCGCGGTCGCCGTCGCAGGTGCCGCCGACCAGGAGCAGGTCCGCGGTCGCTACTTCTGGGACGTCTTCATCGATCCGGACGAACGCGCCGACGTCGTCGCGCGCTTCCGGGCCGCCGCGCCCGACTTCACCGCCTCGCGAGTACGAGAACACGTTCACGAACCTGCAAGGCGAGCGGCGGGTCGTCTACTGGCGGAGCGCCCCCGTGCTGGCGCAGGACGGGACCGTCCTCAGCATCGTCGCCGGCGGTCTCGACATCACCGACCGCGAACAGCTCCTGGAGGAGATGGAGCGCGAGCGAGCGTTCCTGAACGCGATCGCGAACAACGCTCCGAGCCTCCTCGCACTCGTCGACGCGAGCGGACGCGTCGTCGACTTCGCGACGAACATCGCCTTCGAGCGAGCGCTCGAGTACGCGCCGGAGGACACCGGCGGACACGTGTTCTGGGAGCGATACATCGACCCGGCGGAGGCGCAAGAGGTCCAGGCCATCCTCGAGCGCGTGATCGCCGGCGAAGTCGTCGGCGAGCACGACCACCACTGGCTCGCGAGCACCGGCAAGAAGCTTCTCGTCGCCTGGACCTGCAACTCGCTGCCCCGCCTCGACGAACGCACGCTTTTCCTCATCAGCGGCGTCGACGTGACGGAGCGGAAGCACCGTGAGCTCGAGCTGCAGAGCGAGCGCGACTTCCTCAGCGCGACCGCGAACTCGATCCCGACCATGCTGGCCCTGGTCGACGAGGACGGGATCGTGACCGAGCGTGGCGTGAACGCGGCCTTCGAGCGTGTGCTCGGGTACGGAGAGGAGATCATCGGCCGGCCGTTCTGGGAGTTCGTCGCACTCGAGGGCGCGCGGGAGGAGCTGCAGGAGGAGTTCCGGCGTGCGATCGCGGCCGATGCCTCCCCGAGCATCGAGGGCCGCTGGAGGACCCGCGACGGTGACGTCAGGCTCGTGGAGTGGACGACCGTGCCCCGACCGGGCGCGGAGGGCGGGCAGCAGTACCTGATCAGCGCGAACGACGTGACCGTGCGCCGGCGCCAGGAGGAGGAGATCCGTGCGTCACGCGCGCGCATCGTGCGCGCCGAGGACGAGGCGCGGCGGGAGCTCGAGCGGAACCTCCATGACGGCGCCCAGCAGCGGCTGGTCGCGCTCTCCGTCGCCCTCCGGCTCGTGGAGTCGAAGGTCCGCGACAAGCCCGACGAGGCGCTGGGGCTCCTCACCGGCGCGCGCGAGGAGCTCGCGCAGGCCCTGGAGGAGCTCCGCGAGCTCGCACGCGGGATCCATCCGGCGGTCCTCACCGACCGTGGGCTCGGGCCCGCCCTCGAAGGGCTCGCCGCCCGCGCGACGATCCCGATCGCGCTCGAGGCCCCGACCGAACGGCTTGCGCCGGCCGTGGAGGCCGCCGCGTACTACGTCGTCGCCGAGAGCCTCACGAACGTCGTGAAGTACGGCCAGGCGAGCTCGGCGGAGGTCTCGCTGGTGACAGTCAACGGCACGTTGCAGGTCAGGGTCGCGGACGACGGTGTGGGCGGCGCGGATCCCGAGCGCGGCTCGGGCCTCCGCGGCCTGGCCGACCGCGTGGAGGCGCTCGAAGGCAGCTTCGCCGTGACGAGTCCGCCCGGCCGTGGCACGACGATCATCGCCGAGATACCGCTGCACCCTGCCCGCCCGACGCCCGGATAGCAACCGTAGACTCGCGCGTGTGAGCACGCCTCCGGCCGGCACGGTCACCTTCCTCCTCGCGGACGTCGAGGGCTCGACGGCGCTCCAGCAGGACGGGACCGTCGACTACCCGCTCGTGATCGGGCGCATCCGCGAGCTCCTGCGCGTCGCGCTCGAGGCGCACACCGGCTACGAGGTCGACGCAGTCGGCGACGAGCTCCTGGCCGCGTTCACGGACCCTGCCCGCGCGGTCGACGCCGCGCTCCAGGCTCAGCGCTCCTTTCGCGACGCGGAGTGGCCGAACGGTATCCGCGTACGCATCCGCATCGGGCTGCACACGGGCACGCCGTCGATCGGCGTCGAGGGGTACACGGGCGTCGACGTCGTCCGCGCGTCGCGGATCGCGAACGCGGGCCACGGCGGCCAGATCGTGCTCTCGGCCGCGACTCGCGACGCGGTAGGTCGCGTCCCGACCCGTGACCTCGGGGAGCACCAGCTCGAGGGACTGCCCGAGCCGGTGCACGTTCACCAGCTCGTGGCGGACGACCTTCCCCGCGACTTCCCGCCGCTCCGCAAGACCATCGCGACGCTCGGCAACTCGGTGACCGTCGTCCTTGCCGACGACACCGTGCTCCTCCGCGAGGGCATCGCGATGCTCCTCGGTGAGTCCGGCTTCGAGGTGGTTGCGCAGTCGGGAAACGGCGAGGACCTGCTCCGCCACGTCGCCATGCACAAGCCCGACGTCGCGATCGTCGACATCCGGATGCCGCCGACGCATACCGACGAGGGCCTGCGCGCCGCCCGCGAGATCCGGGAGCGCTTCCCGGAGACCGGCGTCCTCGTCCTCTCGCAGTACGTCGAGTCCGGGTACGCGCTCGACCTCCTCTCCGAGAGCGCCGAGGGTGTCGGCTACCTGTTGAAGGACCGGGTCTCGGACATCGAGCAGTTCGCCTCCGCCGTCCGCCGCGTCGCCGAGGGCGGCTCAGCGCTCGACCCGGCTGTCGTGAGCGAGCTCGTCGGCCGCCGCCGGCAGGACGATCCGCTCGACGAGCTGACGCCGCGCGAGCGCGAGGTGCTCGGGCTCATGGCCGAGGGGCGCTCGAACCAGGCGGTCGCCGACCGGCTCTACGTCACGCTCCGCGCGGTCGAGAAGCACGTGACGAGCATCTTCTCGAAGCTCGACCTGCCCGCGAGCACCGACGATCATCGCCGCGTGCTCGCCGTGCTGCTCTATCTGCGGAGCTGAGCTCGGGCGGCTGGGTACGGAAGACCGCACCTCGTTCCGCCTGAGTGCCGAACCGCCGGACGGCACGGAACCTGCGACTCTTGTAGCGAGCGCCGCGCGGCCGTAGAGGTCGGGCGGAGCGCCGCGTCGTCTCTCCCCCGCACGCGGCGCGTCGTAGGGGCGGGCCCGGCTCGCCCCTACGAGCCTCTCCGGAGTCGCTCGAGCCGCTCTCGAGTCTCCGGATCGAGGCGGTCCCGGAGCCGGCTGCCGCTCCCACGCTGCTCGTGGTCGCGGTGCTGCTCGGGCGCGAGCTCCGCGAGGAACGAGCGGGACGCGAGCTTGCGGACCTCCTGGCCCGAGACTCGCCGGACGACCGCGTCGGAGGAGACGAGGCAGACCATTTCCGCGTCGCGGTTGTCGGCGGCAAGGCGCTCGAGGAGGTCGTCCGCGTGCGCCGCATAGCGAATGCGGAGCGGGCCGATGGCGCGCTCCTCCCCGCCGCCGTCGAAGACGACGACGCCGCGCGCGCCGCGTCCGGCGACGTAGCTCGCGAGCGTGTCCACGAGCTCCCGCTCGTCCGCGAACGACCCCGCGTGCAGGAGGTTGTGACCGTCGAAGAGGTAGAGCGTGGGGTCCGCCACCACCTCATCGTGCCTCGCGCTAGCCGGTTCTGCGCTGCCGCAAGGCCTCGTACAGGAGCACTGCCGCCGCGACGCTCACGTTGAGCGAGCCCACACGACCGGCGAGCGGGATGGAGACGACTCCGTCGCAGGTCCTCCGCACGAGCGGGCGTACGCCCTTGCCCTCGGCCCCGAGCACGAGCGCGACACCGCCTGTGAGGTCGGCCGACCAGAGTGGCAGCGCGCCTTCTGCGTCCGCCGCATAGGCCCAGAGCTCCGGCCCTTTCACGTCGGCGAGGTAGCGAGCCAGGTTGGGGACGACCGCGACCGGAAGGTGCTCGACTGCTCCCGCGGACGCCTTCGCGACCGCCGGCGTCACGCGCGCGGAGCCGTGTGCAGGGACGACGACCCCAGTGGCTCCGGCCCCCTCCGCGCTTCGTACGACCGCGCCGAAGTTCTGGGGATCCGTGACCTGGTCGAGGCACACGAGCAGCGGGGACGCGGCGAGAGCCAGCTCGTATGCGTCCGCGTACCGGAAGGGGTCTACCCAGGCGACGACACCCTGGTGGTCGCGCGTTCCGACGGCTTCGGTGAGCTCCCGCTCCGGCCGCACCTGATGACGCGGGGCCTGCTCGAGCCACGGAACCTGTGACGCCGCCCGCTCCGTCGCCCAGATCTCGTGCACCGAGCGCGGCCCGCGCAGGGCCTCGCGAACGGGGTTTCGTCCGTAGACGAGCTCCGGCGCCGCGGTCACCGGCGCCGGACGAGCCGGTAGCCGCCTGGATCGTCGCGCGGCTCCCAGCCCGCGGCCTCGAGCTCGGCGCGCAGCCGGTCGGCCTCGTCGAAGTCGCGGGTCTCGCGCGCCATCTGCCGCTGCTCGGCCAGGGCGACGATCTCGTCCGGCGCGGCTTCCTCGACCGCGAGCGACTCGAGGCCGAAGACGCCGAGCGCCCGCCGGAGCAGGTCGTGATCGCGCCACTCGTGCATGACCGCGAGCGCCGCCGGGGTCGAGAAGTCCTCCTCGAGCGCAGCCGTGAACCGGTCCCAGGCATCGGGCGGAGCCGGCTCGTCCGGGCCCCGGAAGACGTCACGGAACCGGTCAGCCCGCGCCGCCGCCTGCTCCAGCACCTCGTCCGAGAAGTCGATCGGCTTGCTCCACGCACCCGTGAGGTGGAACACGAGGAGCGTCTCGCGACCCCACGTGTCGAGCACGTCGCGCAGGGTCGCAACGTTGCCTAGGGACTTCGACATCTTCGTCTCTCCCAGCTCGAGCATGCCGTTGTGCATCCAGATCTGGGCGAAGGGATGCCCGAGGCTCCGGGACTGCGCGAGCTCGTTCTCGTGATGCGGGAAGCGCAGATCGGTACCCCCGCCGTGGATCTCGAAGGCCGGGCCGAGGAACTTCTCCGCCATCGCGGAGCACTCGATGTGCCAGCCCGGTCGACCCGCGCCCCAGGGCGAGTCCCACGCGGCATCCTCGCCCGCTTTCTGCGACTTCCAGAGCGCGAAGTCGCGCTGATCGCGCTTCAGCCCGCTCGTCTCCTGGGAGACCATGTCCTCGAGCCGCGCGCCGGACAGCTGCCCGTAGTCCGGGAAGCTCGCCACGCTGAAGTACACGTCGCCGTTCGCGACGTAGGCCAGATCGCGCACGATGAGCTCCTCGATGAAGTGGACGATCTCCGGGATGGTCTCCGTGGCACGCGGCTCGACGTCTGGGCGGCCGAGACCGAGGTCGTCCGTGTCCTCGAAGAACCAGGCCGTCGCCTGCTCGGAGAGCGCACGGCTGCCGATGCCCTGCTTCGCCGCCTCGGCGTAGACCTTGTCGTCGACGTCGGTGATGTTGTGCACGAGCGTCACGTCGTACCCCGTATGGCGAAGCCAGCTCCGCAGCCACATGCCGAGGACGAACGGCCTCGAGTTGCCGACGTGGATGCGCTGGTACACGGTCGAGCCGCAGACGTAGATCCGGATCGGGCCCGGAGTCGCCGGAAGCTCGACCTGCCCGCGCGTCAGAGTGTCGGAAAGCAGCACCGGGCGATCGTATCCCGGTCTCAGCGGCCGCCCGCGCGCTCGGCCCGTGCGATCGCTTCGCTCCTCGGGAGCGCCGCCAGCACGGCCGCGAGCTCGGGGCCGGTCCCGGCGCCGGTCAGAGCGAGCCGCAATGCGCGGAGGTCGCCGCCGACGGCCTTCAGCTCCCGGACGAGAACGCGTGCTTCCGACTGATCGACGTGCTCCGGGGCTCCTGCGCGAAGCTCGACGAAGCGCTCGAGCGTGGGCGCCGCCTCCGGTTGCACGTCCACCGCGGCGGGCTCGGCGACGAGCCGCGCGTACTCGCGCGCCTCCGCCAGGGAGCGGGCGCCTCTAAGCACGGGAGCGAGCTCGACGGGAGCGCCCACCGCCGCGGCCAGCTCGTCGTCCGGCATGGCCGCGATGGCGTCCACGGCGAGCCGCCGGAGCCGCGCGAGGTCGAGGTGAACGTCGTGCTCGGGCAGGCCGAGCTCGTCGAGGTATGCACGCACCGCACTCGGCGGATAGCCCTCCTCGCGCAGCTCCGCGATCGAGGAGTGGCCGTGCCGCTTCGAGAGCTTCTTGCCGTCGGGGCCGAGGACGAGCCCGTGGTGGACCACCTCCGGAAGGCGACCTCCGACGGCGCGGGCGATGCGCTGCTGGAGCTCGAGGTTCGACCGGTGGTCGGAGCCGCGGATGACATGCGTGATCCCGAGCTCGAGGTCGTCGACGACCGACGCGAGCTGGTACGTCGCGCTGCCGTCGGGCCGCAGGAGCGTCGTCCCGTCGCGCGAGAGTCGGACGGCACCGTCCTCGTCGCGCTCGGCAGCAGGGGTCGCGAGCGCGCGCTCGGCGGCCTCCGCGTACAGCACGCTGCGCTCGCTCTGGCGCACGGGGCCTTCTTCGAACGGGATCGCGAGCCAGGCGAGGTCGTCGAGGATCGCCTCCTCCCCGCCTGCGACCGTGCGCGTCGGATCCGTGTCGTCGATGCGCAGGACGACCACGCCGTCGTGCTCGTCGGCGAAGCGGCGATTCGCCGCAGCAGTCAACGCGTTGCCGAGGTGCAGGGAGCCCGTCGGGCTCGGCGCGAAGCGGACGCGGGCTCCCATCGCCCGCTACGACGACGTCTCGACGTGGTCGCGGACCTCGTCGGCGCCTCGACGCTCAGACATCGATCGCGACGTGCCCGGGCTGGGACGCCACTCGCCCGAGCCACTCCCTGATCGCCGGGTACGGGCCGAGATCGAACGCGCCCTCATGAGCGACGTGCGTGTAGGCGTAGAGCGCGATGTCCGCGATCGTGTACCGATCCCCCACCAGGAAGCTGCGCCCGGCGAGGTGGCTCTCCATCGCGTCGAGCGCGGCATAGCCGCCCTTCGTCCGGCCGGGGATCTGGTCCGCGAACTTCTCCGGCGTCCCCGAGTAGGCGAGCCAGAAGCGGAGGACAGCGATGTACGGCTCGTGGCTGTACTGCTCGAAGAACATCCACTGCAGGGTCTGGGCGCGCTCGTACTGGTCGTCGGGCACGAAGTCGGTGCCCTCGCCGAAGTACCAGAGGATCGCGTTCGACTCCGCGAGCGGTCGGCCGTCGTCCAGCACGAGCGTCGGAACGCGTAGGCCCGGGTTTAGGTCACCGAGGAGGTCCTGTCGGTTCGAGCGATCCACGACCGACACGTCGACCGTCTCGTAGGACAGCCCACGCTGCGCGAGCAGGAGGCGCACCTTGTAGCAATTGCCCGAGACCGGAGAGTTGTAGAGCAGCATGGCGGGGGCTAACGGTAGTCGGGATTTGCGAAGTCGAAGCGGCAGCCGGCATCCCAGAGCGACCGCTGGTTGCCGTGGGCCGGGACGCCGCCGGCGTCCTTGAGCAGGCGCGCGAGGTGCAGGACGTTCCAGGTCATGAAGGTCGTGTTCCGGTTCGTGAAGTCGTTCTGCGGCCCGCCCGACCCCTCGTCGAGGTACGACGGCCCCGGCCCCGCCTCCCCGATCCAGCCCGCGTCGGCCTGCGGAGGGATCGTGTAGCCGAGGTGCTGGAGCGAGTAGAGGATGTTCATCGAGCAGTGCTTGATCCCGTCCTCGTTCCCCGTGATCAGGCAGCCGCCGACCTTGCCGTAGTACGCGTACTGGCCGTCCTCGTTCAGGAGGCTGGAGCACGCATAGAGACGCTCGACGACTCGCGTGCACACCGAAGACTTCTCGCCGAGCCAAATCGGAGACGCGAGCACGAGGATGTCGGCCGCCTGCACGCGCTCGTACAGCTCCGGCCACTCGTCGCGCTCGGCGCCGTGCTCGCGCATGTCGGGCCAGACGCCGGGCGCGAGCTCGTGGTCGACCGCGCGTACGTGGTCGACCTCGACGCCGTTCGCCTCCATGATCGCCGCCGACACACGCACGAGGCCATCCGTGTGCGAGAGCTCGGGCGAGGGCTTCAGCGTGCAGTTGACGAAGAGCGCCTGCAGGTCGGTGAAGTCCCAGCGGCTCGTCGTGCAGAGCTCCTGCTGGAAGTCGGTCAGTGTCACAGCTCCCCTCCTCTCGTCGAGCGTGGGCGTGAGCATACGATCGGGCCGTGGAGCCCGTGCCCGCAGCCCGACTAGCATTTCCGCGGTGATCGCCGTCGACCCCGGCCGGCCGACGCTTCGCATCCGAGGCTCGTCCTACCCGGTCCTCCTGCCCTCGCTCCGCGATCCGCGCCTGCACCTCGCGGCGGTGATCGTCTCGCTGCAGGTGCTCGGCCAGGTGGCTTTCGAGTTCCGCCTGTCGATAGCCCAGATCCTCGTGGCCCTCGTCACCTGCGCCGCGCTCGAGGTCGGTATCGCCTTCAGGCGGCAAAGGGTGATTCTGTGGCCCGCGAGCGCGCTGCTGACGGGAAACGGCGTCGCCTTCATCCTCCGCGTGCCGGGAACAGAGCACGGGGACTGGTGGAGCATGCACGGGTGGTGGATCTTCGCCGCCACCGCTGCGGCTGCCCTCCTCTCCAAGTACCTCATCCAGTTTCGCGGGCGACACGTCTTCAACCCGTCGAACTTCGGCCTCGTGCTCTGCTTCCTGCTGCTCGGGCCCGAACGCGCCGACCCGCTCGAGTTCTGGTGGGGGCCGATGTCCCTGTGGATGGCTCTTGCCCTCGTCATCATCGTGGCCGGCGGTCTGGCCATCCTCTCCCGGCTGCACCTGCTCGGGATCGCAGTCGGGTTCTGGCTGGCGTTCGCCGCCGGCCTCGCGGTGCTCGCTGCGAGCGGGCACGAGATGACCGCCCGCTGGCACCTCGGGCCGATCTCGGGCTGGGAGTTCTGGCACACGCTCGCGTTCTCGCCCGAGATCCTCGTCTTCCTCTTCTTCATGATCACGGACCCGCGGACGATTCCCGAGAGCAGTCGCGGGCGCCGGGTTTACGCGATCGCGATCGGGCTCCTGGCCGTACTGCTGATCGCGCCGCAGACGACGGAGTTCGCGACGAAGGTGGCCGTGCTCGTCGCGCTCGCTCTCGTCTGCGCGGCGCGTCCGGTCGCGTTGCTGCTCCGCTCGAGGGTGCGCTCCCTCGACGTGCTCCCCGTCCATGCCCGCCGCCTCGCGGGCGCCGGAGCCCCAGGTGGGGACTCCCGACGTCTGACTGTCGGCGCGCTCGCGCTCGCCGGAGCCGTCGGGTTCGCGGGACTCGTCGTGCTCGCGGGCGTGCCTGCCCGACCGGGCGCCGCCGCCTCGGCCGCCCCGGCGGCGTCATCGGCGGACTTGCCCGAGGTGACCGTGCTCGAATCGAGCGAGGTGGCATCCCGGCTCGACCCGAGAACCGCGCGCCACATCGCGACCGACCTCGTTCGCGACCTGCGGATCGAGGGGGAGGCCATGCTCGAGCGCGATCCCGACCGAGCGACGGCTGGAGCGGCGGGTGATCGCCTCTCCGCGCTGTGGGAGCGAATCCGGTCGGCAGGCCGCTCGCTGGTCGTCCCGCACTACGACATCGAGAGCCTCGGCGTGTCGCTCGAGCTCCCCGAGGGACAGGGGCAAGCGGTCGTCGTGGCGGAGCTCGAGGGGACGGTGCTGCACGCAACCTACGCCGGGACGCCGCCGGTGCTCCAGCACCGCTCCGAGCTCGCGCCTTTCGAGCAGACGCTCGAGCTCGTTCGCCAGGACGGCCGGTACCTGATCGTGGGCGAGCGCGGCCCGCGGCCGGTGGAGTCGGGAGTCGTCGCGCCCGAGCCGCGCGCGGGCACGGCGCTCTCCGGAGTGCGTCTCGCGAACGTCGCGGAGAGCGTCGGCCTCGACTTCCGGCACGGCGCGTTCCGGTTCGAGACTTCCCGGGACACCGTGGCCATGATGGGCGGAGGGCTCTGCTGGCTCGACTTCGACGACGACGGCTGGCTCGACCTGTACGCCGTGAACTCGTACTCGGTGGCGGTCGACGTCGCGAGGTGGCGGGAGCAGGGCGGTCTCCCGCGCAGCGCCCTGTACAGGAACGTGATGGGGCGCTTCGTCGACGTAAGCCGTGGCTCGGGTGCAGACGTCTCGCTCCGGGGCAACGGGTGCGTCGCCGCGGACTTCGACCTGGACGGCCGGACGGACCTCTACGTCACCGCAGTCGGCTACGACGCACTCCTCTGGAACGAGGGCGGCGGCCGGTTCGTCGAAGGCGCGCGCGCCGCCGGAGTCGACACGTACGGCTGGCATGCCGGCGCCGCCGTCGGTGACGTGAACGGCGACGGGCTGCCGGACCTGTTCGTCGCCGGCTACACGGACCCCAACGCGCTCCTCCCCGAGCGCTCGGGAGCGCCGTTCCCGACGTCGCACGCAGGGGTTCGCGACCGGCTCTACCTGAACCTCGGGACCGGTCGCAGCGGCCATGCCAGGTTCCGGGAAGTGGGTCTCGCCGCCGGCATCGAGACTACACGGGTCGAGCACGGGCTCGGAGCCGTGTTCACGGACTTCGACGGCGACGGCCGCGTCGATCTCTACGTTGCGAACGACCTCGATCCGAACCGCCTCTACCGCAACGTGCCGGCTCCGAACGGGCTCGGCTTCCGGCTCGTGGAGCGCGGCACACGTGAGGGCGTGGCCGACCGCAATGCGGGCATGGGCGTCGCGGCGGGCGACTTCGACGCCGACGGGCGCTCGGATCTCTTCGTGACGAACTCTCACCTGCAGCTCCACGGCGTCTTCGAGAGCCGAGGGAGCCGAGCAGCTCGGACACCGTCGTTCGAAGACGGGCGGCCGCGCTTCTCCGGCTCGTTCGACACGACACTCGCCGGCTGGGGCGTTTCCTGGGTCGACCTCGACCTCGACGGCAGCCTGGACCTCGTGGTCGCGAACGGTGCGATCCCGGTGACCGATCTGACGCGCGATGCGGAACCGGTCCAGGTGTTCGAGCGCCGCGGCACACGGTTCGCCGACGCGAGCGCGTCCGTCGGCGTCGCCGCGGGCCCGTACCTGGTCGGGCGTGGCCTCGCGGCGGCCGACTACGACAACGACGGTGACGTCGACGTGGCGATCAACTCGATCGGCGGGCCGCTCGTGCTACTCAGGAACACAGGTGCCTCCGGGCACTGGCTCGAGGTGAGGCTCGCGTCGTTCTCGCCGGGTGCGCGCGTGACGGCCGTGCTGCCGAGCGGCCGACGGCTCGTGCGCGAGGTTCGGGCCGGAAGCAGCTACCTCTCCTCGGAGGACCCGGCCGTCCACTTCGGGCTAGGCGCTGCCAGGACCGTGCGCGAGCTCGTCGTCCGCCTTCCGGACGGACGGGTAACCCGCATGCGCAATGTCCCGGCCGACCGGCTCGTCGAAGTCCGGGACAACGGCCCGGCTCGACGATAGATCCGGTGGAAGATCTTCTCCTGGCGTGGTTCGGGCGCGAGGGCCGTGATCTGCCCTGGAGGAAGACCAGAGATCCGTACGCGATCCTCGTCTCGGAGGTGATGCTCCAGCAGACCCAGGTCGAGCGGGTCGTGCCTCGGTACCTCGCCTGGCTCGAGCGCTGGCCGACCGTCGGCGCTCTCGCCGCCGCGCCGGCGGGCGATGCGATCCGCGAGTGGCAGGGGCTCGGCTACAACCGGCGGGCGCTCAGTTTGCATCGGGCTGCGAAGCGAATCGCGCGGGACGGGTGGCCGGAGGATCTGACCGAGCTTCCCGGCGTCGGCACGTACACGGCCGCGGCGATCCGGCGCTTCGCCCACGACGAGGACGTGCTGCCCGTGGACGTGAACGTCTCCCGGGTCGTCCGCCGCACGGGCGTCGACTTCTCGCCGGCCACGGCGCATGCGCTCATGGACCTCGGCGCCACGATCTGCGTGGCCCGGATCCCGCGCTGCTCGGTGTGCCCGCTCGCGGCCGGCTGCCCAGCGCGCGGGACGCGCGACGAGCCGGAGCGCAAGCAGGGGCCGTTCGAGGGCTCGTTCCGGCAGCGGCGCGCCGCGGTGCTCCGACTCGTCGCCGAGTCCGGCCGCGACCTCGGTGCGCTGGACGACGAGGCCGTTCGCTCGCTCGAGCGTGACGGCCTCGTCGTGGTCAGTGACGGCGCTGTCGGCCTGCCGTCGTAACGTCAGAGAACCGGGCAGTTCACGACGAGCGGCATTGCCCTGATCGACACGTCTCCCGCGCGCTGGGCCGCGCGAACCGCAGCCGCCGAGCGCAGGACGCGCGGCGTCTCGCTCGCGCCCCAGGTGACCATGTTCACTGCCCAGAGTGGCGTGTAGTCCCGTCGTCCCGGCACCGTGTCGATCACGTTGCGCTGGCTCTCGTGGCCGTTCGTGAACGCCCAGATCGGCGCGACCTTGTTCCCAGCCCGGAGCTTCACCGGGCCGAAGTCGAGGTACGACACCACCTGGCCGCGGTAGAAGCCGAGTGTGACGTCCTGGGAGAAGGTCTTCACGGGCCCGTCTGCGGCGGCCGCCGGCAGCACCGACGCGACCGAGGCGGCGACGAGCACCGCGAGCAGCACGGCGAGCTTTCTCATCGTTCACTCCTTCCGTCGATGCCTCCGACGCTAGGAGCAAGCCCTTACGCGCAGCTCACGACCGTCTGAACCGCACCTGAATTCAGCCGCGCGTAATGCGCGCCCACGCACAATGCGAACCATGGCAACGGTCCTCGTCGTCGACGACGAGCCAATCGTGCGGGAGGTCGTCGTCCGCTATCTCGTGCGGGAGGGCCATCGCGCGCTCGAGGCGGCCGACGGCGACGCGGCGCGAGACGCGATCGAGCGCTCTGCGCCGGATCTCGTCGTCCTCGACGTGATGCTGCCCGGCACGGACGGGCTCGAGCTCTGTCGCTGGATCCGCTCGAGCTCCGAGTTGCCCGTGATCATGCTGACGGCGCGCGGCGAGGAGGCGGACCGCATCGTCGGCCTCGAGCTCGGCGCCGACGACTACGTGACGAAGCCGTTCTCCCCCCGGGAGCTCGCGGCCCGCGTCCGTAGCGTCCTGCGCAGGTCGAGCCCGCTGCCAGCCCCCGCGGGCGAGCGCATCGCGTTCGGCGATGTCGAGCTCGATCGCACCACCCGCGACGCCTGGAAGAGCGGCAGCGAAATCAAGCTGACGGCCAAGGAGTTCGACCTGCTCTGGTTCCTCGCGAGCCACCCACGGCGCGTGTTCTCGCGCGACCAGCTGATGGCGAGCGTGTGGGGCTACCGGGCCGCACTCGACACCGGGACGGTGACTGTGCACGTCCGCCGCCTCCGGGAGAAGATCGAGGACGATCCGTCGAGCCCGCGCCACCTTGAGACGCTCTGGGGCGTCGGCTACAGGTTGACGCGGTGATCGAGACCGGCGTCGTCGTCGCACTCGCGACGCTCGCGATCGGGCTCGTGCTCGCCTACGCCCTGCGGCGGCTGCCGACGCTGCGCCTCCAGCTCGCGGGGCTCGCGGTGCTCGCCGTGCTCCTGCCGCTCGGCGCGGTGCTCCTATCCGGCTGGGTCATGTTCCACATGGGCGACGACGTGAAGATCCTCGCGGTGACCGCGGCGTCGGCGCTCACGGCCATCGTCGCTGCGCTCCTCGTCGCGCGGACCATCGCCGACGCGATCGACCGCGTGCGCGATGCCTCGGTCGAGCTCGCCGCGGGCGACCTCGATGCTCGGGCGCCGGAGGGCGGCCCCGCAGAGGTCGCGGAGCTCGCCGCGTCCTTCAACGAGATGAGCGAGAACCTCCGACGGCTGTTCGACTCGCGACGCGAGCTGGTCGCCTGGGCGAGCCACGACCTGCGGACGCCGCTCGCGAACATGCAGGCGATGATCGAGGCGCTCGAGGACGGCCTCGGGGCTCCCGAGGAGTACCTGCCCGCGCTCCGCGAGCAGGTGCGCGCGCTCTCTCGGCTCGTGGACGATCTCTTCGAGCTCGCCCGCATCGACGCCGGCGCGCTCACGCTCGAGCTGCACAGGCTCCCGGTCGCCCCGATCGTGTCCACGAGCCTGCGGGGCGTCGAGGCAGAGGCCCGGCTCCGGCACGTGACGCTCGCCGCCGACGTGGATCAGGGCCTCACCGCCCGCTTTGCGCCCGACAAAGTCGAGCGCGTGCTCATGAACCTGCTGACGAATGCGCTCCGGCACACGCCGAGCGACGGCGCGGTTGCAGTGCGCGCGGAGCCGGTTGCCGGAGAGGTACGCGTTGCGGTCGAGGACTCGGGCGAAGGGCTCGACGCCGAGGCGCGGGCGCGCATGTTCGAGCACTTCTGGCGGGGAGACCGCTCGCGCTCCTCGCGCGGCGCCGGCCTTGGGCTCGCCATCGCCCGCGGCCTCGTCGAGGCGCAGGGCGGGCGGATCTGGGCAGAGGATCGCGAGGGCGGCGGGGCGCGCGTCTGCTTCACCCTGCCCGGCTCGTAGAGCCGCTACAGGCGATGGTGCATCCAGACGTTCGGCTCGACGTAGACGCCGCTATCGGCGTCCCGGTCGATGTGGACGAGGGTCAGGGCGCCCGGCACGACGTAGTCGCCGCTGTCCGGAAACGGCATCTTCGCCCACTCCTCCCACATGGAAACGGGTGCGCCGATGATCATCGACTCGATGCAGGGACGAACGATCGCCGCGCCCAGCCGCGCATGCGTCCGCAGCCACGGATCGAACGGCAGGCCGTCACTCGTCAGCCAGCCGACGTAGCGCTCGATCGGCACGAGCGGGTAGCGCGCCTTCCAGCTCGGCCGCACGGGGGCGACGAGGTCGCGGAACCCGTGCTCGCCGGCGACATCGCGCATCCGTTCGAGGCACAGCCGGCTCAGACCTTGCCCGTGCCGGTCCGGCCGGATCGCGACCGAGATCGCGCTGACCGCGGTCGGCTCCTCGGCCGCGGCTGTACCGCGCTCCAGGACGTCGTCCCAGCCGCGGTCGGGTAGGTCGTCGAGGTCGACGCGGACCGGGACCGAGTTCACCTCCGCGACGACCTCGTCCGTGCCGTCGTCGAGGAGGAAGTGCTGGAACGCCCCGAAGCGCTCGTAGAGGAGGTTCCAGCAGCGGTTCGCGACGGGATCCTCGAGCATGAACGCCGGCCAGGACTCGAGCGCCGGGTAGCGCAGAGGCTCGAGCTCGGGGCGCTCGTCGTACGAGTGGAAGCGCAGGCTCACCGGCGGCTGAGCAACGCGACCGCCTGAGCGGCCAGCCCGTCACCGCGGCCCGTGAAGCCGAGCGTGTCCGTCGTCGTGGCGTGCACCGTGATGCGGCCGCTCTCGACGCCGAGCGCGTTGGTCAGCCGCTCGCCCATCTCCTCGCGGATCGGCCCGATGCGCGGCTCCTCGCCGATGAGGACGCAGTTCGCGTTCACGAGCTCCCAGCCCGCGTCGCGCACCTCGCGGTAGGCCTTCCAGAGCAGATCGAGCGAGGACGCGTTCCGGTACTGCTCGTCGGCGGACGGGAAGAACGAGCCGATGTCCCCGAGATCTGCCGCGCCCAGCAACGCGTCGATGAGCGCATGCGTCACGACATCGCCATCCGAGTGACCGGCAAGCCCGCGCGGGTGGTCGATCTGGACACCGCCGAGCACGAGCGGCACGCCTTCGGCGAGCGCGTGTGCGTCGACACCGAGTCCGATCCTGAGCTCGCTCACGCGTGCGAGGCTAGCGCGTCCGGCAGCTGGGAAAGAGAGTCGATCGCGATCGCCTCCCGGGGGGACTCCTGGATCCGTCCCCACGGGCCCCGGCGGACGTGCACCGCGACGAGGCCGGCGGCGAGCGCGGGCAGGACGTCGTTGTCCACCCGGTCGCCGACGTACGCGAGCGTGCCGGGCTCGCACCCTGCCTCGGCGATCATGCGCGCGAAGAACGCCGGGTCGGGCTTGCGTACGCCCCAGCTCGCGGACGAGCCGATGAGCGCGACGGGGAGCGTTGCGCGTGTCCAGCGCTCGAGCACCTCGGACTGGTTCCCGGCGATGCCGACACGGAGCCCGAGCCCGCTCAGCGCCTCGAGGCACGGTCGGGCGTCGGAGTACAGATCGCCCTCCACATAGGAGATGGAAGCGACCGACTCGGGCCGCGGCACGCCGAGGTGCTCCCAGAGCACGCCATGCTCCTCTCCCCGCGCGATCGTCACCCCGAGCGCCGCGAGCACGACGTGGACGTCGAGCCGGGCGGCCGAGGCGACTTGCTGCCAGTAGCGCTCCTCGTTGACGAGGGTCTCGCCGACGTCGAGGAAGACGGCCTCGACCACCCCTACGATGCGCTCGCGAGCAACGCCTCGACGAGCGCGAGGTCGTCCTTCGTCGTCACCTTCACTAGCGCCGGATCCCCGTCGACGACCGCGACCCGCCCACCGGCTCGCTCCACGAGCTCGGCACAGTCCGTCGCACCCTCGAAGTCGCCGCCGAAGCTGCCGCGCAGCGTCGGCGCGAGGAACGCCTGGGGCGTCTGGGCGGCAGCGAGGTCATCGCGGGGGATCGTGGCGACGACCGCCCCGCCCGACACGCGCTTGAGCGTGTCGGCGACCGGAACGACAGGAATCGCGCCGTCGTAGCCCTCGCCGAGCGGCTGCAGCACGCGCTCGACCACGTCGTCAGTGACGAGCGGCCGCGCCGCGTCGTGCACAAGGATCACCAGCACCTCGTCGGGCACCTCGGCGAGCGCCGCCCGCAGCGATTCGACCCGGGTCGCGCCACCCGTGACGCACGCGACGACCTTTGTCGCCACGAGCTCCTCCACGAGCAGGATCGCGGGCTCCTCCCAGCCCGGTGCGGACGCGACGACGATCGCGTCGATCCACGGAGAGCGATCGAGCCGGTCGACGCTCTCGGCAAGGAGCGGGCGCCCGGCGAGCGGCGCGAACGCCTTCGGCCGGTCGAGGCCGAGCCGCTCTCCGACGCCGGCGGCGAGGACGAGCGCCCAGACGCCTCCGGCCCCGCCGGAAGCGTCTAGTTCGTCCTGTGAGTGCGCCACGGCACGGCGGACAGTAGTCGCGTCATGCCGTACGAGGCACGTTCTCGCGTGGCGAGAAGTGCCCTATGCGCTCGCCGCTGCTGCCTTCGGCTTCGCGCGCGAGCTCGTCTTCGTCTGACCGGCTCGCGAGAGGACGTCGTCGAGCCACTCGGCCGCCTGCTCCTCGCTCATGCCCTTCGCGTACATGAGCTCGGAGGCAAGGATCTTCTTGGCCTTGACGAACATCTGCTTCTCGCCGGTCGAGAGGCCCTTCTCGTTGTTCCGGACGGCGAGGTTCCGCACGACCTCCGCCAGCTCGAAGATGTTGCCGGTCTTCATCTTGTCGCGGTTGTGCTTGAAGCGCCGGTTCCAGTTCTTCGGCATCTCGGTCGAGCCGCCGGACAGCGTCCGAACCACCATCAGGACCGTGCGCTGGTCGATGACCTGCCGCAGCCCGACGCGCTCGGCGTTGTCGCACGGCACGTTGACGGTCATGTCGTTGTGGAGGATCTGGATTGTCAGGTACTCCCGCGTCTCCCCGAGGACTTCGCGCTTTTCCTTCTTCACGACCGTGCCTGCCCCGTGGTGCGGATAGACAACCTTGTCTCCGATATCGAACAAGCCAGCCTCCTGATTCGACGCCATCACAAAAAAAGGGCCGGCAGGTCCATCGCTGCCAGCTCCAGACCGAATGATAGCGGGTTTCACACAGGGGCTTAACGGAACTGCAACGAGGCCCACAGAGGGATCTACGGCGAGATGTCGACCGCTCAGGCGCCCGCCAGCAGCGCGGCTTCGTCCGTGTCCGGCACGGTCTCGCCCGCACCGGTCTCCGCGTCCAGATCCCGGGCCGGAGGCCGTTCGAGACCGTTCCGCAACGCAGCGCGCAGCGTCTCGGCGGAGAGCACCCTCGGGCTCTCGCTCGCCGGCGATCCCTCCGGTGCCACCACTGCGACGATCCCGAGCTTCCTGCACTCGGCAAGGCGCCGCTCCGCCTGTGCCGCCGGCCGCAGCCTTCCCGTGAGGCCAACCTCGCCGAAGGCCGCATGCCCGTCCCGCACGGGCTGGCCCCGCGCGGCCGACGCGATCGCGAGCGCGATCGCGAGATCTGCACCCGGCTCCTCGATGCGGACGCCGCCCGCGACGTTTACGAAGACGTCGGAGCTGCCGAGCGAGAGCCCGGCGTGACGGCCGAGCACGGCGACGATCATGGCCAGCCGCCTCGTGTCCACGCCGGTCGCGACGCGACGCGGCATCGCCAGCTCGGTCTGGGCGACGAGCGCCTGGATCTCGAGCAGAAGCGGCCTGCTCCCCTCGAGCACGCAGCCGACGGCGGCGCCGATCTCGCCCGCATGCGTCGAGCCGAAGAGCTCGGACGGGTCGGGGACGCCCACGAGACCTGCACCGGTCATCTCGAACACCCCGAGCTCGTTCGTCGACCCGAAGCGGTTCTTCGTGGCGCGCAGGATGCGATGCGCGTGGTAGCGGTCGCCCTCGAACTGGAGGACGCAGTCGACGAGGTGCTCGAGGACGCGTGGGCCCGCCACGGAGCCGTCCTTCGTCACGTGGCCGACGAGGATCGTGGCGACACCTGCCTCCTTCGCCACGCGCATGAGCCGGGCGGCCGCCTCGCGAACCTGCGCCACCGAGCCGGGCGCGGAGGCGACGTCCGAGGCATGCAGCGTCTGCACCGAGTCGACGACACAGACATCCGGGCGCACGTGCTCGAGCGTCGCGCAGACAGTCTCGAGCTCGGTCTCGGCGAGAATCTCGATGCGCTCGGCACCGCCGGTGCGCGCAGCACGAAGCGAAACCTGTGCCGCGGACTCCTCTCCGGTCACGAGCAGCGCGCGCTTGCCGGTCTGCGAGACCGCCCGGAGGACGCTGAGGAGCAGCGTGGACTTGCCGACCCCGGGCTCACCGGCGACGAGGACGAGCGATGCCGGCACGAGCCCACCGCCGAGCACGCGGTCGAGCTCCGGCACTCCTGTCGCGAGGCGGTCGGTCTCGGCGGCCGAGACCTGCCCGAGCGCGACGGGCTCGACAGCGAGCGCGGAGCCGGCTCGACCGGACCTCGCGGTTGCAGCAGGCGCGACACGCTCCTCGACGAGCGTGCCGAAGGCCCCACAGCCCGGGCACTTGCCGAGCCAGCGCGGGCTCGCCGTTCCGCACTCTGCGCACACGTGTTGCGTCGCCTGCCGCGCCATGGAGCCAGTCTAGGAAGGGCGCCCGACGCCGTCCGTCACGAAAGCGCGCGAAGTTCCGCTTGAAACTTGCGGGCAGGCTGTTCAGAGTCCACGTCGAACCAGCGAGGGATAACGAGGAAAGGACGGAGTCGTCATGGACAGGTTCAACGCTCTCGGCCGTGGGATGCAGCTCATGCTCGTCGGGAGCGTGCTGCTGCTCATCACGACCTTCTTCAACTGGCAGGAAGTAAGCATCGAGTTCCTCGGGGAAGAGGTCTCGGACGGCATCAGCGCCTGGCACGGGTTCCTCGGCGTCGTCATGGGGCTGCTCACGATCGTCCTGATCGCGTGGCTCGTGGCGCGACTGGCAGCGGTCGACATCCCCATTCCCGTCTCCCTGACCGGAGCGGTGCTCGCGTTCCTCATCTTCATCTGCGCATTGCTCAAGAACCTCACGGACGACTACTCGACGTTCTGGAGCTACCTCGGCGTCGTCTTCGCAGCGGTCTTGGCCGTCGGCGCGTGGCTGCAGATCCAGGAAGCAGGCGGTGTCGACAACCTGAAGAGCGAGATCCCGAACGTGGGCTCCTCGGGAACGGCCGCAGCGCCTGCGGCGACTCCTCCGCCTCCCACCGAGCCGCCTCCCGCCCCGCCGCCGCCGGCTCCGGAGCCCGACGTCACGCCGGACGACACGCCTGAGCCAGAGAAGACGTAGCCGTCTAGACGAGGCGCTTCACGAGGAGGACGCGGTCCTCGCCTGGACCGTCGTAGTCGGTCGCGATCCGGTCGATCTCGAAGCCGAGAGCCTGGTGGAACGCGATCGAGGTCTCGTTCGCCGGTGAGGTGACGCAGCGAACGGTGGAGCGCTCGGCCGCTCGCGCGGCGTCGAAGAACCGCTCGTAGAGGTCGCGCCCGAGCCCGGAGCCCCGGTGCTCGGGCGCGACGCCGACGAAGTGGACGTAGGAGTCGCTCGCGTCGGACTGCGAGTGGAAGCCGACGAGGAAGCCCGCGAGCCGGCCCTCGTCGTCCTCGGCGACGAAGCTCGTTCCCTCGAAGTGGAGGAAGAAGAGCTTCGGCAGCATCGGCGCCATCTCGCGCCCTCCCCACCACGCGTTGACGTGCTGGATGACGCGCCCGTAGTCGGACGGCTGCGCATGACGGATCGACGCGCTCACGCCGACGCAGGCTAACCGAGGGACGCTCGTGTCCCGAATCACTCGCGCGTGGGCTACCCTCGGTGCCTTCGCGTTCCGATCTCACCCCAGTGGCCGGAATACGGTTCCTCATACTCGTGCTCGCCGTCGCTGCGCTCGCGGTCGGCCTGCTAACCCCGACGGCGGGGGCGTCGCAGCTGATCGCGCGTGACGCGACGAACGTCAAGCTGCGCGTGAACGGGAGCGGCAAGGCGCTCATCAGCTACCGCGTCCGCGGCAAGACGCGACACGTGCTCGCCTGGGGTGCCGTGAACGGCATCCACGCCACCGAGGACCGCGAGCAGGTCGCCTTCCGTGTCGACTACTCGGGAGGCTGGCAGGCGTTCGGGCGATCGCTGCACGCGGGCTTTCGCAATGTCTGCAAGACGGCGAAGGTCCCGCTCGCGTGGGTCGTCACGGCCTGCCGGACGCCGGACGGCTCGTACTGGGCGCTCCAGAGCTGGCAGCGCGGTCTCCGCAACTACGGGATGCCCGCGACCGGCACGCGCGACGACTGGGAGCTTCGCCTCTCGCACTGGACGGGCGCCGTGCCGACGCTCGAGGTGGGCATCGGGTGGGCGTACCGCAAATTCCACTCGCTGTACGGGCGCTACACGTGGCGGGGCCGCGGCATTCACGGCTTCGCGTCGACGCCCGCCGGCGTCCCGCTCGACTCGTTCGGGCGGAACCTGTACGTCGACACCTACAACTCGGCGTACGGGCCCGGGTGGCAGCGTGAGAACGGCTTCCTCAGCCACGTCGGCACCGGCGGATTCTGCTACGGCTTCTATCCACACGGCTCGCGCCCCTCCGGCATGGGCGAGCGGTACCGGATCAGCGTCAGCGGCCCGGGCGTGCTGCCGGACGCGTTCTGGGAAGGCATTCCGCCGACCGCGTACGACCGCGCCTTCGATCTCGAGTCCGACAAGAGGCAGGCCGCGCTCCTCGCGGACGACCGGCTCTGCCGGCCGCGGTGAGCGGAGCGATGGCCAGGATCGCGGACTTCGGGCGCGGGACGAAGGTCCTCCTCGCGGCCGGGAGCCTCCTGCTCATCAGCCTCTTCCTCACGTGGCAGGCGGTGCCGATGGACTTCGGGCCGAACGGGACGGTCACTCGCAACCTCGACGGCCTCGACTTCTGGGGGCTCGTCATCGCGCTCGCGACCCTCGCGGTCATCGTGCTGGCAGTTCTCCGCGAGCACGATGACGACCTCGCGTTCGATCCCCGGGTGGCACGCGTCGTGCTCGTCCTCGGCGGCCTCGTGCTCGCCGCCGCGGTCGTGAAGAGCCTCCGTGACAGCGACTCCACCTGGGCGAGCTACCTCGGAGTCGCCCTCGCGGCCCTCGTCGCGCTCGGGGCGTACCTCGACTACGCCCACGAGCGCGAGCCACGGGCGACCGCCGACGACTGGAGGCCACGCGACCGCACACTCGAGCGGTCGGCAAGCGGCTCCTCGTCGGAGCAGGCGCGGCCGCGCTGGTAGCGGCGGCTCGCGTACTCGCTACGAGCTAGTCGCGCTCGGCGGGCTCGTCGTCGGCCGGCAGCTCGCCGTCCGCGCTCGAGTCCGGGCCACCGACGGTCGCCGGCACAGGCGGGCCCTCGATGAGCCTGATCTCGACGAGCGACTCGTCCCCGACCGGGTTCTCGCGCTTGTCGACGATGATCGTCGACGCCGGCGTGAGCTCGCGCCCGAGGATGAAGTCGGCGAGCGGGTCCTCGATCAGACGCTGGATCGCGCGGCGCAGCGGCCTCGCGCCCATCGCCGGGTCGTAGCCCTGCTCGACCAGCAGCTCGCGGGCGTCCTGCGTCAGCTCGATGACCGTGCCGTGCTTCGCCATCTCCTCGCGGACGCGCTTCATCAAGAGGTCGACGACCTGGAGGATCTCCGCGCGCTCGAGCTTGTGGAAGACGATGACCTCGTCGATGCGGTTCAGGAGCTCGGGCCGGAACACCTTCTTGAGCTCCGACATGACGCGTTCCTTCATCTCGTCGTACGTGAGGCCCTCCTCGTCGCCGACGGAGAAGCCGAGCGTCTGGTTCTTCGAGATCTGGGCTGCGCCGAGGTTCGACGTCATGATCACGATCGTGTTGCGGAAGTCGACCTTCCGCCCCTGCGAATCCGTGAGCTTCCCGTCCTCGAGGATCTGCAAGAGGATGTTGAAGACGTCCGGGTGCGCCTTCTCGATCTCGTCGAGGAGGAGGACCGAGTACGGCTTGCGCCGCACGGCCTCGGTGAGCTGGCCGCCCTCGTCGTAGCCGACGTAGCCGGGCGGCGAGCCGACCAGCCGGGACACGGAGTGCTTCTCCATGTACTCCGACATGTCCACCTGGATCATCGCGTCCTCGTCCGAGAAGAGGAACTCGGCAAGCGTGCGGGCGAGCTCGGTCTTCCCCACGCCTGACGGGCCGAGGAAGATGAACGAGCCGGTCGGCCGCTTCGGGTCCTTGATGCCCGCGCGGGCGCGTCGGATCGCCTTCGACACGGCGACGATCGCCTGGTGCTGGCCGATGACGCGCTTGTGGAGCTCGTCCTCCATCTGGATGAGCTTCTGCGACTCGGCCTCGGTGAGCTTGAAGACGGGGATGCCCGTCCACATGGAGACGATGTCGGCGATCTCGTCCTCGCCGATCTCCGGCTGCTCCTCGTCGGCCTGGTTGCGCCAGTCCTCCTCGAGCTCCTTCTTCTTCTGCGTCAGCTTGCGCTCCTTGTCCCGCAGCTGCGCGGCCTTCTCGAACTCCTGGGCCTCGATCGCCGCTTCCTTGTCGGCGCGGACGCGGTCGATCTCCTCCTCCAGCTCGCGGTAGCGCGGCGGAGCGGACATCGTCGCGATGCGGATGCGCGAGCCTGCCTCGTCGATGAGGTCGATGGCCTTGTCGGGAAGGTGGCGGTCCTGGATGTAGCGATCGGCGAGCACCGCAGCGGCGTGCAGCGCGTCGTCCGAGATCTTGCAGCGATGGTGGGCCTCGTAGCGGTCGCGGAGACCGCGGAGGATCAGCACCGTCTCGTCGATCGACGGCTCCTCGACGCGGACCTGCTGGAAGCGCCGCTCGAGCGCGGCGTCGCGCTCGAGGTACTTGCGGTACTCGTCGAGCGTCGTCGCGCCGATCGTCTGGAGCTCGCCGCGCGCGAGTGCCGGCTTCAGGATCGAGGCGGCGTCGATCGCGCCCTCGGCCGCGCCGGCGCCGACGAGATTGTGGAGCTCGTCGATGAACAGGATGATGTCTCCGCGCTGGGAGATCTCCTTCATGACCTTCTTCAGGCGCTCCTCGAACTCACCGCGGTACTTCGAGCCCGCGACGAGCGCCGCCAGGTCGAGCGAGTAGATCTGCTTGCCCTTGAGCAGCTCGGGAACCTGCCCCGTCGAGATGCGCTGCGCAAGGCCCTCGACGACGGCGGTCTTCCCGACACCCGGCTCGCCGATGAGCACGGGGTTGTTCTTCTGGCGCCGCGAGAGGATCTGCATGATCCGCTCGATCTCGGTCTGCCTGCCGACGACGGGGTCGAGCTTGCCCTCCATCGCCTGCTTCGTGAAGTTGCGGCCGAACTGGTCGAGGAGCTTCGAGCTCTTCGACTTCTCGCTCGCGGGCGCGCTCGCGCCGGCCTGGCGCCTGCCGGGGCCGGAGAGCATGCGGATGATCTCGTTGCGGATCTTCTCCGCGTCCGCGTCGAAGTCGAGCAGGATGCGCGCCGCGACGCCCTCGTTCTCGCGCACGAGGCCGAGGAGGATGTGCTCGGTGCCGATGTAGTTGTGCCCGAGCGAGAGAGCTTCGCGCAGCGCCAGCTCGAGAACCTTCTTGGCGCGCGGCGTGAACGGAATCTGGCCGGTGGTGACCTCGTCGCCCTGGCCGACGATGCGGGCCACCTGGGCGCGCACCTCTTCCACGGTGATGTCGAGTGACTCGAGGACGCGGGCCGCAAGGCCCTCCTCCTCGCGGAGCAGGCCCAGCAGGATGTGCTCGGTCCCGATGTAGTTGTGCTTCAGCGCCCGTGCTTCGTCCTGTGCAAGGACGACGACCTGCCTAGCCCGTTCGGTAAATCGCTCGAACAACTCCTTCGACCCTCCTTTCCATCTACGTCTCCGGAGGCCGACGGGATTGCCGCACTCCGGGTCGAAGGTGGAGGACTGATCGTAGCCGACTCCATTCTGCTGCCGTCTTTACAGATTCGTTCACGGATTCTGATCGGGTCGTGAAACCCCTCCCGCCGAGAATACGGCTCTGGACCAAGGGCCCGTCGATCCCGCCAGTTAGTCTTGAGCGCGCGTGAAGGTCCTCGTCACCGGCTCCTCGGGCCAGATCGGCACGAACCTCGCCCTGAGGCTGCAACGCGACGGTCACGACGTGTTCGGCGTCGACAAGCGCCGAAACACCTGGACCGACGACTTCCCGTACCTCCTCCAGGATCTCGCGGGGCACTACGCGCCCTTCCCCGGAGGCATCAACGGCGTCGAGTACCCGGAGGTGGACCTCGTCGTCCACCTGGCGGCCCACGCCAAGGTGCACCAACTCGTGAGGCAGCCGCAGCGCGCGCTCGAGAACACCGTGATGACGTTCAACGTCCTCGAGTACGTCCGGCAGCGCAACATCCCGATCGTCTTCTCCTCGAGCCGCGAGGTGTACGGGGACGTGCACAGGTTCGAGGAGTACCCGGAGCAGGTTGCCGACTTCGCGTACACGGAGAGCACGTACTCCGCGTCGAAGATCGCCGGCGAGGCGTTCATCTACTCCTTCGCGCGCTGCTACGGGCTTCCGTACCTCGTCTTCCGCTTCTCGAACGTCTACGGACGCTTCGACAACGACCTCAATCGGATGGTCCGGGTGATTCCCCTCTTCATCCACTCGATGCTGCGGGACGAGCCGATCACGATCTACGGCGGCAGCGACAAGACGCTCGACTTCACATACGTCGACGACTGCATCGAGGGGATCGTGCGCGGGATCGAGGCGCTGGCCGACGGAAGGGTCGCGAACCAGACGATCAACCTCGCCTACGGGCAGGGAAACACGCTCGTCCACTGCGCGGAGCGGATCGCAGCCGAGCTCGACGTCGAGCCGCAGATGACCATGGCCCCGTCGCTCCTGGGCGAGGTGACGCACTACGTCGCCGACCTCTCGAAAGCCCGCGAGCTCCTCGACTACGACCCGCGGGTTCCGCTCGACGAGGGCATCGCGCGCGCGGTGGCTTGGTTCCGCGAGCATCGTGCGGCTCACCCGGAGGAGGACGTGCCCGTCACCGCCGACCACGAGGGGACGCTCCGCGACACGGGCCCGGTCTGGAAGACACCGGCGCCCAGCTAGGCAAGGGTCAGGCGACCTTGGAGCGAAGCGCCCGGACGCGATCCGGGAACGTGGGAACGGCACCTGCGGCGAGGAGCGTGCCGAGCTCGAGTGCATCGAGCGGCGCCGAGTAGTAGAAGCCCTGTCCGGAGCGGCAGCCGAGCCGACGGAGAACGGCGACGTGGGCCGAGTTCTCGATCCCCTCTGCGACGACCTGGAGCCCCAGCGCACTCGCGAGGTCGACGATCGCGCGCACGAAGGCCGTCCGCTCGAGTCCCGTGCCGATCGAGCCGACGAAGTAGCGGTCGATCTTGATCGTGTCGACGGGCAGGTCCTGGAGAAGCGGCAGCGACGAGTAGCCCGTGCCGAAGTCGTCGAGCGCGACGCCGACGCCGAGGCTCGCGACCTCGTTCAGCACGTCGATCATCTCGTCGCGGCGGTCCGCGAACACGCTCTCCGTGATCTCCACGATCAAATCCGATGCATCGAGCCCCGAGCGGGACAGCGCGTGCTCGACGTCCTCGACGATCCCCTCTCGCCGCACCTGACGCGTAGACACGTTCACGCTGACCGTGAACGGTGTGCCGGCGGGCAGCGCCGACTTCCACTCCGCCGTCTGGCGGCACGCCTCCTCGAGCACCCAGCGCCCGACTTCCACGATGCGTCCGGTCTCCTCCGAGAGCCCGATGAAGTCGGCCGGCTGCAGGAGCCCGCGCTTCGCGTGCTGCCAGCGGACGAGCGCCTCGACGCACACGAGCCTCCCGGTCACGAGGTCCACGATCGGCTGGTAGTGGACGACGAACTCGTCGCGCACTCTGGCCCGACGAAGATCTGCGATCAGCTCGAGGCGGCCGAACACGTCCTCGTCCATCTTCGGCCCGTGCACGACGTACTGCGCGCCGCCGCTGGCCTTCGCCCGGTACAGGGCGACGTCGGCGGATCGCAGCAGCTCCTCGCTGTCTCGCCCGACGGCAATGCCGACGCTCGCCGTCACGAAGACCTCGCGGCCGTCGATGGCGAACGGCACCTCGAGCTGCGCAAGCACCCGTTCCGCGACATCGACCGCGGCCGGGAGGCCCGACGAGCCCTCGACGAGAATCGCGAACTCGTCGCCACCGATCCGGGCGACCGTGTGGCTCTCGGTCAGGGCCGCCCGTAGCCGGCGCCCGACCTCAGCGAGCAGCGCGTCTCCCGCAAGGTGGCCGAGACTGTCGTTGATCGCCTTGAAGTCGTCGAGGTCGAGGATGAGGACGGAAGCGTCGCCCTGCTCGTTCGCGTGGACGACGAGCGCGTGCTGCACCCGGTCCGTGAAGAGGGCGCGGTTCGCGAGCCCCGTCAGCGCGTCGTGGAAGGCCTGATGGCGCAGCTGCTCCTCTGCCTCGGTTCGCGCGGTGACGTCGAGGAGATAGCCCTGGAGGATCGCGGCGCCGCTGTCTACGTCGGAGATGATCCTCGCCTCGTCGTGAACGCAGACGATGCTGCCGTCGCGAGCGAAGAGGCGGTACTCGAGCTGCAGGGGCTCGCCGGTCGCGTGTGTCCGCGCGTGCGCCGCGAGCACGCGCTCCCGGTCGTCGGGATGGAGGAGCTCGACGAAGAGATCCGGGTCGGCCGCCCACTCCTCCGGCGTGTAGCCGAGCAACGGCTCGATCTGCGGGCTTGCGTAGATGTTCGAGCTCACCGAGTCCAGCCGGTCCATGTAGACGGCGAGCGGAAGCTGCTCCACGAGCGTGCGGTAACGAGCCTCTGCGTCTCGCACCGCCTCCTCGGCGTGCTTGCGCTCGGTGATGTCGACTGCGAAGCCCTGCCGGAAGGGAGGGCCGCCGTCGGGAGGCTCGACGAGCACCGACCGGTCCTCGACCCAGATCACCCGTCCGTCCGCCGTCGCCATGCGGTACTCGAGGCGGATCGCCTCGCCGTGCTCGTAGGCCGCTTTCTTCGCCGCGAGCACTCGCTCGCGGTCCTCGTCGTGGAGGAGGGTCTCGAAGAGATCCGGCGTCGTCAGCCACTCGTCGACCGTGAAGCCGTGGATCGTCTCGATCTGCGGGCTGAGGTAGAGCGGCTTCGCTTCGGGGCTGTCCGGCGAGTCGACGTACGTGATCAGCGGTAGTTGCTCGACGAGCGTTCGGTAGTGGAACTCGGCCTGCCGGAGGCGTTCCTTCGCGTCCTTCTGGTCGCTCAGGTCGCGGATGCAGGCGGTGAACACGGGCGAGCCGGGCACGTCCACGCGGCTGATCGCGAGCTCGGCCGGGAAGATCGAGCCGTCCACCCGCATCGCCTCCACTTCCATCCGACGTCCGACCAGGTCGCCCGCCCCGGTCGTCGGGCCATGCTCGTTCCAGCGCGCGAGCGCCGCACGGTGCGCGTCACGGAATTCCGGTGGGACGATGAGCTCCGCGAGCTCCAGCCCGACGATGTCACTCCGCCGGTAGCCGAAGGTCTGCTCGGCAGCCCGGTTGAACTCGAGGACGTTGCCGCGGTGATCGATCGTGATCACGGCGTCGAGTGCGGCATCCAGGATCGCGTGCGCGTGCGCGTCTCCCATGCGCCGCTCCCGCCCTTCAGGCACGGTCGGTTCTGGCTCTCTGTTCACCCGTCAACAGGAATCGTCACGGCCGCATCGCTCGCTGACCCCCGTGTGGGGGTCGCGCGGCGGCCCAGACCGTCCCCGCGGCTAGGCGCCGGGGCGAAGCGCCGGGAAGAGGATCACGTCGCGGATCGTCTCCCGGCCCGACAGCAGCATCGTCAGACGGTCGATCCCGAGCCCGAGGCCGGCGGTCGGCGGCATCCCGTACGCGAGCGCCTCGACGTAGTCGGGATCACCCTGGACGCCCTCGACGTGGTCCGACTGCTCGTCGAAGCGGCGCTGCTGCGTCTCGGCGTCGTTGATCTCCGAGTACGCGTTGCCGAGCTCCATCCCGGCGGCGAAGAACTCGAAGCGCTCGGCGCGCGCCGGATCGTCGTCCATCGTCCGGGCGAAGGGTGAGAGCTCGGTCGGGTGCCCGAAGACGATGGTCGGGACGACGAGATCGGGCTCGACGTAGTGGGAGAACGCGTGGTCGACGAGCTGGGCCCAGTCCTTGTCCGCCTCGGTGTCGACGCCGCGCTCGGTGAGCCACGCGCGCAACTCACCCTCGTCGCGAGTCCAGAGCTCGTGCGCCTCGAGCGAGTCGACGAAGTCGAGTCGGCGCCACGGCCGCTTCAGGTCGACCTCGTGTCCCCGGAAGCTCACCGCCGTCGTGCCGAGCACGTCGACCGCGACGCGTTCGAGCAGCGTCTCGATCCGGTCCATCGCGTCGCGGTAGTCGGCGTAGGCCTCGTACCACTCGAGCATCGTGAACTCGGGCTGGTGCTTGTAGGAGATGCTCTCGTTGCGGAAGTCCTTCCCGATCTCGTACACACGCTCGAGGCCGCCGACGATGAGGCGCTTGAGGTAGAGCTCGGTCGCGATGCGGAGGTAGAGGTCCGCGTCGAGCTCGTTCGAGTGCGTCACGAAGGGGTGCGCGAACGCGCCGCCGTAGCGGGGCTGGAGCACCGGAGTCTCGACCTCGACGAACCCCTCCGCGTCCAGGTAGCTCCGGATCGCGGTGACGATGCGCGCGCGCAGGAGGAAAAGCTCGCGCGAGTCCTCGTTCATGAGGAGATCGAGGTGCCGCCTGCGGTACCTCGTCTCGACGTCCGTGAGCCCGTGGAACGTGTCCGGTAGCGGGCTCCGGTTCCCCGCGAGCACCTCGAGCGAGCCTACGGCGAGCGACGGCTCGCCCCGCCTCGACTTCGCGGGGTTCCCGGCGACGCCGACGACGTCGCCGAGGTGCACCTCGACCGCGCCGACGCGGCCGGTGTCGCACATGAGCTGGATGCGGCCGGTCCGGTCGACGAGGTCGAGGAATACGAGCTTCCCCATCTCGCGGCGGGCCATCACCCGGCCGGCGAGACGGCGCTCGACGTCGAGCTCGCCGCCGCTCTCGAGCGGCTCGATCTCGGCCCGGACGGCCGCGATCTCGGTCCGATCGGGGAAACGCTTGGCCGCGGGCATGGCGCCCGAGTCTACGCGGCCTTGATCTCCATGATCTTGAACTTGAGCTTCGCGCCCTTCGGCGTCGCGACCTCGACCGTCTCGCCCTTCTTGCGGCCCATGATCGCCTTGCCGACGGGTGACTCGTTCGAGAGCTTCCGCTCCGCCGGGTTGGCCTCCGCCGAGCCGACGATGAAGTACTCGATCGTCTCCTTCGCGTCGACGTCGCGCAGCCGCACGACCGAGCCGATCGACACGACGCTCGTGTCCACGCGCTTCGTGTCGATGAGCCGTGCATTGACGAGACGGTCCTCGAGCTGCGCGATGCGGTGCTCGAGCATCATCTGCTCGTTCTTCGCGTCGTCGTACTCCGCGTTCTCGGCGATCTCGCCGAATTCGCGCGCAGCGGCGATGCGCTCCGCGACCTCACGGCGGCGGTCGGTGCGGAGGTAGTCGAGCTCTCCCTTCAGCTGCTTGAAGCCCTCGGGAGTGAGGATCACATCCTTCACGAAGCCCTCCAGAGACGGTGATGCGGGGGCGGCCGGCCCCCCGAACGGCCCGGAATGGTAGCTGTGGCCGCAGAGGCTCGTCAACGAAGCCGTCGGAGGGCGCTGGCTAGCATTCCAGGCCGTGGAGATCGACCTTCGCAGCACGTGGTGGATCGGCGACATCGAGATCCCGACGCGCCTCGTCCTCGCGCCCATGGCAGGGGTCAGCGTGCAGGCGTTTCGTCGCCAGGGGCGGCGCTACGGCGCCGGCCTCGTCTGCTCGGAGATGGTGAGCTGTGCCGGCATCGAGCACCGCAACGAGCGCACGCTCGGCTACCTGCGGGTCGCCGCGGACGAGCATCCGCTCGCCATCCAGCTCTTCGGCTGCGAGCCGCGGCCGATGGCCGAGGCCGCTCGGATGGTGAAGGCCGCCGGGGCCGACATCGTCGATCTCAACTTCGGCTGCCCGGTGAAGAAGGTCACGCGGACCGGAGCGGGCGCGACGCTCCTCGAGGATCCCGATCGCGCTGCGCGGCTCGTGGAAGCCGTCGCCGGCGCCGTCGACCTGCCGGTGTCCGTGAAGCTCCGACGCGGGGTCGCGAACGGCTCGCGAGCCTGTCTCGAGCTCGGGCCGCGCCTCGTCGAGGCGGGTGCGTCGACGCTGACGCTGCACCCGCGCTCCGCGCAGCAGATGTACACGGGGACCGCCGACCATTCCCTCACCGCCGAGCTCGTGTCGCTCGTCGACGTGCCCGTGGTCGCGTCGGGCGACATCGTCTCGCGGGCGAAGGCCCAGGCCATCCTGGCCACGACCGGCGCATCCGCAGTCATGGTCGGGCGGGGCGCGCAGGGGAACCCCTGGGTGCTGCGCGAGATCGTGGACGGCGACGGCCGGGCTCCGAGCCGGGAGGAGATCGCCGCGGAGCTCGTGCTCTTCATCCGGGAGTCCGTGCGTGAGCTGGGCGAGCGGCGCGCCTCTGGCTTCCTGAAGAAGTTCTACGGCTGGTACCTCGGCCAGGGTCGCTTCCCGAAGCCGTTCAAGCAGGAGCTGCTGCAACTCGACTCACCACTCGAGGTCGAGCGTCGCCTCTTCGTCGCCGCGCCGGGCGCGATCGAGCTCGTCGAGCAGCTCGAGGCGGAGATCCCATCCGGCGACGAGGTGACGCTCGAGCTGCCGATCTCGGTCTACGGCGGCGGCTGACCCTCCCTCGCGGGCGTCCAGGCGCGCGCTCGCGGCACCCAGCGCGGAACCGCGGCGCGGTACTGCTCGTACTCGCTGCCGTACCGGCGCACGAGCCCCGGCTCCTCGACGAGTGGGAGGTAGATCGCATTGACGAGAGCGACGCCACCGAACCACGCGAGCAGCGCCGGCGAGCCGAGGAGCATCGCCTCACCGAGCAGCAGGAAGAGAACGCCGCTGATCATCGGATTGCGAACGCGGCGGTAGGGGCCCTTGACCACGAGCCTCTTCGTCGGGTCCCAGGGTGCAAGTGTCCCCCGCCCAACGCGTACGAAGAGGACGATCGTCGAGATGACGAGCGCAGCGCCAATCGCCAGCAACCCTGCCCCGAGCACGACCGGCAGCGCCGCGAACGCGCCCGGCAAGCTCCACCCGACGTTCGTCCCGCCGAGCGCCACGAGCACGGCCGGGACGAGGAGGACGACGGTCCCGGGGAGGAGGCAGATCGCGAGCGCGTGCCGCAGGACGCGCACGGTGCGCGTCAGTCCTCGGCGCTGCCCGCGAACGCCGTCGCCACGCCGAGGCCGACATAGACCGTCCCGGTCACGTAGCGCTGCGTGCGGACGAAGCGCCGCGACCGTCGCAGCATGCCGCCCGCCGTGCCGGCGGCCAGCGCCCACAGCGAGTCCGTGACGAGCCCGAGCAGGGCGAACAGGAGACCGAGGAACGCGATCTGGACCGCGGGGTGCGGCGCGTTCGGGTCGACGAACTGGGGCAGGAACGCAAGGAAGAAGAGCGCCGTCTTCGGGTTGAGCACGTTGACCACGATTCCCTGCGCGAAGGCGCGGCGCAGGTTCCGCTCGCCGCCCAGCGCGATCTCGGTCTCGGGGCTGCGCGAGAAGAGCGTCCAGAGACCGAGCGCAACGAGGTAGACCGCGCCGGCGATCTTGACCGCGGTGAAGGCGACGGCCGACGACACGACGAGCGCCGACAGCCCGACGGTGGCGGCCGCGATGTGCACGAGCGTGCCCACGTGGATGCCGAGCACCGAGGCGAGGCCGGCGCGCCGGCCCTGGTGGATCGAGCGCGCGACGACGTACAGCACGGCCGGCCCGGGCACGAGCAGGAGCGCGAGCGCGGCGACGGTGAAGACGGCGATGCGGTCCGGATCGGGGATCACCGGTTCAGCTCCCAGATCATGCGCAGGCCGTCGAGCGTGAGGAACTGGTCCACGCGCTCGATCGTGCTCGAGTGCGGCGCGACGAGCTCGGCAAGGCCGCCCGTGGCGACGACGCGAGCTTCGGCGCCGAGCTCCTCCCGGATCCGGGCGGCGATCCCGTCGACCTGGCCGGCGAACCCGTACACGAGCCCTGACTGGAGGCCACCGACCGTCGTCTTGCCGATGACCGTCTCCGGTGCGGTGAAGTCGACGTTCACGAGCCGCGCAGCGCGCGCGAAGAGCGCCTCCATCGAGACCTCGATCCCCGGCGCCAGCACGCCGCCCACGTACTCGCCCTCCGGCGAGACGACGTCGAAGTTCGTGGACGTGCCGAAGTCGACGACGATCACAGGAGCGCCGTAGCGCTCCTTCGCCGCGACGGCGTTCACGATGCGGTCCGGGCCGACTTCGCGCGGGTCGTCGTAGCGGATCGGGATACCGGTCTTCACGCCCGGCCCCACGATGAGGATCGGCGCCTGTGCCCACCTCGCCGCCAGGGACTCCCACTCGCGGATCAGCACCGGCACGGTCGAGGACAGGCAGATGGCTTCCACCGCGTCGAGGTCGAGCATGCCGCCGAGCAGCACGCCCAGCTCGTCCGCGGTCGACGAGCGCTCGGTCGCGAGCCGCCAGTGATCGCTGAGCTCGCCGCCCGAGTACACGCCGAGTGCCGTCTGCGTGTTGCCGACGTCGACAGCCAGCAGCATCGCGCTAGCCCGCTCGGCGCCTGTCAGGCGACGTCGTCGTCGCCCGAGAGCGGCTGGCCGATGCGCTCGGCGAGATCCTCCGCCGTCAAGCGGGCCTCCTCACCCTCGCCGCGCAGTTCCTCGACCGTGACGTCGCCGGAGGTGTAGACCTCGGCGCGCGGGATGATCCGGCTCGGCCGGTTCTTGTCCCACACCCAGACGTCCTCCATCCGGATGTGGAAGAACGGGTAGCTCGACTGCGGCAATGCCTCCAGATCGAGCTTGTTGCAGAGGTACGTCGCGTCCTGCGTCAACACGCAGTAGCGGAAGAGCGCGAAGACGGCCGAGTACTCCCGCTTGAGCGAGAGCTCGAGCTCCGCCTCGAATTCGTCGAGGTCGTCGAGGTGCGACATGGCCCGCGTCAGTCTAGCGCTGCCAGGAGGCCCGAAACGTCCCCCGCCCCGGGCACCGTCAGCCCCGGATCCAGCTCTGCGAGCGGCTCGAGCGCGAAGCGCCGCTCGTGCAGGCGCGGATGCGGGACGCGCAACCCTGGCTCGTCGATCACCTGGTTCCCGTACAGCAGCAGGTCGAGGTCGATCGTGCGCGGGCCCCAGCGCGTGCCGTCACGAGTGCGGCCCAGGCGGCGCTCGATCCCGAGCAGGGCCTCCAGGAGCTCAACCGGCGAGAGCTCGGTGTCGATCGCCGCTGCACCGTTCAGAAAGTGCGGCTGTTCGACGACGCCGACCGGTTCCGTATCGCGGAGCTGCGACCGGGCGACGACCCGCACGCCGTCCGTCTCGTCGAGCAGTCGCAGAGCCTCGTCGAGCGTCTCCTCGCGCGGGCCGAGGTTCGCGCCCAACCCGACATACGCGCGGACCGTCAGGTGCGCTTCCGCTCGACGACGACCGCGGCATGCTCCACCGCCGGGTCGAGCACGACGTCCGGCTTGCGAACCCGGACCCGCGTCGAGCGCACCGACGGGAAGCGCTCCATGACGCCGTCCGCGACCGCGCCTGCGAGCCCTTCGAGCAGGTACCGCGACGGGCCCGAGAAGACTTCCTTCACGAGCCCGGCGAGCCTGCGGTAGTCGACCGACTCGTCGATGTCGTCGCTCACCGTCGCGGCCTCGTCGAGGTCGACCCAGAGGTCGACGAGGAAACGCTGGCCGATCCGGCGCTCCTCCTCGAGGTAGCCGTGACGGCCGAAGACGACGAGGCCGAGGAGCTCGATCGTCATGCGGTGATCTTCCCTCGTTCGACGGCCGCGGCGACCGAGACCGCCTCCACCGTCTCGCGCACGTCGTGCACGCGCAGGAACCAGGCACCGCGCTCGAACGCCGCGACGGCGGCGCCGAGGGAGGCCGGCAGCGTGCCTCGAGTGGCACCCGTGTCGCCGAGCACCTTGCCGAGCGTGCTCTTCCGCGAGAAGCCGACGAGCACCGGGCGCCCGATCGCAACGATGCGGTCGAGGCCGCCGGACGAGCTCGAGGTTCTGGTCCGGCGTCTTGCCGAAACCGATCCCGGGGTCGAGGCAGACGTTCTCCTCCGGGATCCCCTGAGCCAACGCGAACTCGAGCCGCTGCTCGAGAAACGCAATCACGTCGGACACCACGTCGTCGTAGTGAGGAGCAACCTGCATCGTCCGCGGTTCACCCTGCATGTGCATGAGACAGAGATACGCACTCTCCTCGGCCACGACTCCCGCGAGGTCGGGATCGCCGCGCAGGGCAGTGACGTCGTTCACGAGCACGGCGCCGAGCTCGAGCGCGCGCCGTGCCACTTCAGCCTTCGACGTGTCGATGGAGACCGCGAGCCCGGCGAGCCCCTCGAGCACGGGCTCCACGCGCGCGAGCTCCTCGTCGACGGAGACGGCCGCCGCGCCGGGACGTGTCGACTCGCCGCCGACGTCGACCAGGGCGGCCCCTTCGTCGATCAGCTGCTTCCCGTGGCGAATCGCGTCGGCGGGTCGCGCGAACGCGCCCCCGTCGGAGAAACTGTCCGGCGTGACGTTCAGCACGCCGACGACCGCGGGCCTCGGGAACCGCACCTCGAGCGGGGCTCGATCTCCGGTCATCGGCCGGAGCGTAGCGCTGCAGGCATCCGGCGAAAGCCGCAGAATCCCAGGCCATGAGCACTCAAGCACCACCAAGCGGCCCGCGCGGCAACCCGCGCGGCATCGGCTTCGGGATCCTGCTCTTCATCATCACCATCGGCTTCTACGGCTGGTACTGGGTCTACAAGTCCCAGGAGGAGATGAAGCAGCACACGGGGGACGGTCTCGGAGGTGTCCTCGGGCTCGTCGTCTGGATCCTGATCAGCCCCGTCAGTGCGTTCGTCATCCCCGCCGAGGTCGGGAACATGTACAGGCGCGCCGGCAAGGAACCGCCGATCAGCGGCTGGACGGGGCTCTGGCTCTTCCCGTTCGGGATCTTCCTCATCCCGGCGATCGTCTGGTTCGTGAAGATCCAGGGCGCTCTGAACCGCTACTGGGAGAGCCCGCCCGAGACGTCGCCCGTCGCCCCACCGTCGGCGACGCCCGCGTAGCCGCACACGCGACGGCAGGCGCTCCGCACTGCGGGCGCCGCGAGAGGATCGAGACATGAGGGGGCGCTTCGACCGCCCCCTCGTGCTCGCGGTGCTCGGGGTGCTCGTCCTCGTCGCGGTGGTCACCGTCGCCTCGACGGGGTCGACCCCGAGCGGGAGCGGAGATACGCGCCCGCCCGCCGACATCGTCCTGGACACGTTCTTCAGCCTCGCGCTGCTGGCGCTGATCCCGGGGGCCGCGATCCTCATCTACGGCCTCATGCAGCGGAAGGAGATCGCGGAGGAGATCGCGTCGGGCCGCATCCGCCGCTCGAACGTGGCGGCGTTCGTCTTCTTCGGCATCTGCCTCGCCGCGGCGGTCTACTTCGGGTTCGACGAGCGCCTCCAGCTGCCCGGAGCCAACGTAGAAGCGGCGCGCATGGGCGGCGCGGACGGGCTCTCCCCGGGCGCCGACGTGAGCGACGCGCGGATGTACCGCGCGGAGGTCGCGTGGATCCCGGTCCTCGTCGTCGTCGGGCTCGCCGGGATGGCGGCAGTCGCGATCTTCGTCGCCTCGCGCCGCCGCAGGGACGCACTCCGCGGAGAGGAGGCGCTCGTCGCGGAGCAACTCGCGGACGTGCTGGACGAGACGGTGGACGACCTGCGCGCCGAGCCCGACGCCCGCCGCGCCGTGATCGCGGCGTACGCGCGGCTCGAGCGGGCCCTCGCAGCTGCCGGAGTGCAGCGGAAACGGCAGGAGACCGCGGCGGAGTACGTCCCGCGCGTCCTCGCCGGGCTCGAGGTGGACGGCGGCGCCGTCCATTCGCTGACCGAGCTCTTCACGACCGCCAAGTTCTCGAACCACCCCGTCGGGGAGCCGGAGAAGCTCGCCGCGGTGTCGGCGCTCGAGCGCATCCGCGACGACCTCCGCGCAGCCGCAGTGCGCGCAGAGGAGCTCGCTCGTCTCCGGCAAGACGAGGGGCGGGTGGCGACCTCGTGAGGCGCGAGCGCAGCCCGCTCGCACGCGACCTCCGCCGGGCCGGCCGGCTTCTGGTCGTTCCGGCCGTCGCGTTCGGCTTCGTGCTGGCGTTCACCCCGGGGCGCACGGAGATCGCCATCCGCGTCTTCGCGCTCATACTCTCCGCGGCCGTGCTCCTGCTCGCAGTCGCGTCGCTGCGCCGCGCGTTCCCACCGGCCGCGCCGCTCCGCCCGAAGCGCAGACGTGAGCGCCCGTCCCGCGATACGCCCGAGTCGCTCGCAAGGCTCGAGGCGCGCACGACGCTCGGCGCCGCCGGAGCGTTCGACCTCCATTACCGCCTGCGTCCGCGCCTGCGAGAGCTCGCGAGCGAGTTGCTCGCAGCGCGACGCGGCGTCGCCCTCGACGCCGAGCCGGGGCGTGCCCGAGCAGTCCTGGGAGAGGAGGCCTGGGAGCTCGTTCGCGAAGATCGGCCCCCACCCGAGGACCGCCTGGCGCGTGGCGTCCCTATCCGCGACCTCGACCGCGTCGTCGAATCCCTCGAGAGAATATGAGCACGACCGTCGATCTCGAGGGAGTCCACGAGCTCTCCGACCGCGTCCTCGACGAGGTGGAGCGCGCGATCGTCGGCAAGCGCGACGCGCTCGAGCTCATGCTCACCGGGTTCCTCGCCGACGGGCACGTGCTCCTCGAGGACTATCCCGGGCTCGCGAAGACGCTCGCGGCGCGCTCGTTCGCGCAGGTGCTGAGCATGCGCTTCACGCGAGTCCAGTTCACACCCGACCTCATGCCCTCCGACGTCACCGGCTCGTCGATCTGGAACCAGCGCGACGGCGACTTCGAGTTCCGGCCGGGGCCGATCTTCACGAACCTCCTCCTCGGCGACGAGATCAACCGCGCGCCGCCGAAGACCCAGGCCGCGCTGCTCGAGGCGATGCAGGAGCGTCAGGTGACGATCGAGGGCATGACGCACCCTCTCGGCCCGCCCTTCCTCGTGATTGCGACCCAGAACCCGATCGAGTACGAAGGCACCTACCCGCTGCCCGAGGCACAGCTCGACCGCTTCATCCTGCGAACGACCGTCGGCTACCCGGCCCGCGAGGACGAGATCGAGGTGCTCGGCCGCCGGATCGAGCGGCAGGAGGACGAGGTCGTGCTCGCGCCCGTGGTCGACCGCGACACCCTGCTCGAGATGCAGCAGGCAATCGAACGGGTCCACGTCGCCGAGAGCGTTCGGGCGTACTGCGTCGATCTCGTAGGTGCGACCCGCACGTCGCCGAACGTCGCCGTCGGGGCGAGCCCGCGCGGGAGCCTCGCGCTCCTCAAGCTCGCCCGCGCCAAGGCGGCCATGGCCGGGCGCGACTTCGTGCTCCCGGACGACGTCAAGGCAGTCGCGGTGGTAGCGCTCGCACACCGCCTCGTGCTCCGGCCCGAGCTCTGGGTGCAAAAGGTCTCCGGCGAGGACGTCGTGCGCGAGGTGCTCGACTCGGTCCCGGTGCCGAAGGCCGAGGACATCCCCGCGGCCACGTGACGCGCGCAGCGAGCCCGCGGCTCGAGGCGTACGCGATCCTTGTCGGCGCGGGCCTCGTCGCGGCCCTCGCCCTCCGCCGGCCGGAGCTCGCGGTGGTCGTGACCCCGTTCGCGCTCGTGCTCGCCGCCGGGCTCCGAGCGGGCAGCGACCCGAAGCTCGAGGCGTCGTTCGCGCTCGACCAGGAGCGGGTGCTCGAGGGCGAGGAGTTCGGTGCGTCGATTGCGGTGCGCACGGAGGATGCCGTCGACCGGCTGGAGCTGCTCCTCGTCCTGCCGCGCGGCGTCGAGATCGTCGACGGCTCCGACGCGTTGGCGCTGCGGCTCGCCGCCGGTGAGGCGCGGACGCTGCGAGTCGGGCTGCGCTGCGCCCGCTGGGGGCTCTACGACCTCGGCGCGCTCGAGCTGCGGTCCCGCGGCTTCCTGCGGCTCGTGGTCTGGCAGCGCTCACTCGCACGAACGCAGCTCCTGAAGGCGTATCCGCGAGCCGAGCGGCTGCACGAGATCGTTCCACCGCGCGAGACGCAGGTGTCCACCGGCAGCGAGGTCGCGCGCACGAGGGGCGACGGAATCGAGTACGCGGACGTCAGGGACTTCTCTCCCGGCGACCGCGTGCGCTCGATCAACTGGCGCGCGTCCGCGCGGCGAGGTGGCACGCTCGTGGTGAACGACCGGCATCCGGAACGGAACACGGACGTCGTCCTCTTCCTCGACAGCTTCGCCGACGTCCGCCGTGGCGGGCGCAGCACACTGGACGACGCCGTTCGAGCGACCGCCGCACTGGCAGCCCGCTACCTCGAACGCCGCGACCGTGTCGGGCTCGTGTCGTTCGGAGGCGTCCTGCGCTGGCTGCAGCCGTCGATGGGGCAGGCGCAGCGGTTCCGCCTCGTCGAGTCGCTGCTCGAGACCGGTGTCGAGCCGACCTATACCTGGCGCGACGTGAACATCATCCCGTCGCGCATCCTCCCGCCGAAGGCACTCGTCCTCGCGCTCTCGCCGCTCGTCGATCCCCGCTTCGTGACGACGGTTGCGGACCTCAGGGCTCGCGGCTACGACGTCTCGGTCGTCGAGGTAGACCCTGTACCGCTCGTCCAGGCCGGGCCGACGGAGCTCGACCGGCTCGCATACCGGCTCTGGCTGCTCGAGCGCGAGGTACAGCGCGCACGGCTGTACCGCCTCGGCATCGCGATTGCGCGCTGGGGTGACGACGTCGAGCTGGAAGCCGCGCTCGGGGAGGTGAGGACATTCCGGCGCCGGGTCGGTCTCGCACGCGTGTAGCAGCCGCCACGGGAGCGCTCGCGCTCGTGGCCGCGCTCGGTGCGCTGGCGCTGGTCGGTGCGGGAGATCTCGCGCTCGCGATCGGGATCCGCCTCTGCGCCCTCGCACTCGTCGCGCTGCTCGCAGCGATCGTCCTCGGCTGGAGCCCGCTCGTCCCTTTGTCGCTCGCGCTCCTCGGCGCCGCGTACGCGACGCACCTCGCGCTCGACGACCCGACGCTCGACACCGCCGCACCGCTCGTCGGGGCCGGCCTCCTGCTCGCCGGGGAGCTCGCCTACTGGTCCGTCGAGGAGCGCGAGAGCGTTGTCTCGGAGCCCGGAGAGCAGCTCAGACGCTTCGCTCTGCTCGTCGCACTCGCACTGGCCGCACTTGCTGCGGGCGCCGGGCTGCTGGCGGTCGCGGACCTCGCCCGCGCGGGCGGCATCGCCCTCGACATCATCGGCGCGGCCGCGGCGGCCGCTGCGCTCCTCGTCGTCGTGCTGTTTGCACGACGCGCACCTGCGTAGAAGGCAAGCGCCGGGCTAGGAGGGTGCGCCCTCTGGGGGCGGCGGCTGCATGGCCGTGCCCGGGATGGGGCGCGGCTGCGGCTTGAGCTTCGGCTTGCGCTCTTCCTGAGTCTCCGGCTCCGGCACCGACGGCGCCTCCTCCGGGAAGACGGACTCCTCGGACTCGCCGGCGAGCAAACGCTCGAACTGCTCCTTGTCGATCGTCTCACGCTCGATGAGGATCGCGGACAGGCGGTGCAGCACGTCCATGTGCTCGCGGAGGACCCGGATCGCCGCGTCGTGCGCCTCCTCGATCACGCGCCTGATCTCGTCGTCGATCTCCTTGGCCACCTCTTCGGAGTAGTCGGGCTCCGAGCCCATATGGCGGCCGAGGAAGGGGAGGTCCTGGTTCTGACCGAGCACACGAGGGCCGAGCTTCTCGGACATCCCGAAGCGCATGATCATCTGCTTCGAGGTCGCGGTCACCCGCTCGAGGTCGTTGGCGGCTCCCGTCGTCACCTCGTGGAAGACGAGCTCCTCCGCGGCGCGGCCTCCGAGCGTCATCGCGAGCTCGTCCATGAGCGCGGACTTCGTCGTCAGGTACTTGTCCTCCGTCGGCAACGAGATCGTGAGCCCGAGCGCCTGACCTCGCGAGACGATCGTGATCTTGTGCACCGGGTTCGTGTGCTCGAGATAGTGGCCGACAAGCGCGTGGCCCATCTCGTGGTAGGCCGTGATCTTGCGCTCCTTCTCCGAGAGGAGGCGGGCCTTCTTCTCGGGCCCGGCGATCACGCGCATGATCCCTTCCTCGAGCTCGTCCTGCCCGATCATCTTCTTGCCGCGGCGTGCTGCGAGGAGCGCTGCCTCGTTGATGAGGTTCGAGAGGTCGGCGCCCGTGAAGCCGGGCGTGCCGGCCGCAAGCGTGTCGAGGTCGATCTCGCGGCCGAGCGGCTTCCCGCGCGAGTGCACCTCGAGGATCTTGCGGCGGCCCAGGCGATCCGGCCGGTCGACGACGATCTGCCGGTCGAACCGGCCCGGGCGGAGCAGTGCCGGATCGAGGATGTCCGGGCGGTTGGTCGCCGCGATGAGGATGATGTTGTCCTTCATCTCGAAGCCGTCCATCTCGACGAGGAGCTGGTTCAGGGTCTGCTCGCGCTCGTCGTGACCGCCTCCGAGGCCGGCGCCGCGATGGCGGCCGACCGCGTCGATCTCGTCCATGAAGATGATGCAGGGAGACGCCTGCTTGGCCTGCTCGAAGAGGTCGCGCACGCGCGAGGCGCCGACGCCGACGAACATCTCGACGAAGTCGGAGCCGGAGATCGAGAAGAACGGCACGCCGGCCTCGCCGGCGACCGCGCGCGCGAGCAGCGTCTTACCCGTTCCCGGCGGCCCGTACAGGAGCACGCCCTTGGGGATCCGGGCGCCGAGCGCCTGGAACTTCTTCGGGTTCTCGAGGAACTCCTTGATCTCGTGCAGCTCCTCGACCGCCTCGTCCGCTCCGGCGACGTCCTTGAACGTGACCTTGGGCGAGTCCGGCGACATCCGCTTCGCGCGGCTCTTCCCGAAGCTCATCACCTTCGAGCCGCCACCCTGCATCTGGTTCATGAGGAAGATCCAGAAGCCGATCAGGAGCACGAACGGCAGGAAGTTGATGAGGAGCGCCCACCAGGCCGACGAGCCCGTGCCCTTGGAGTCGAAGGTGACCCCCTCGCGCTCCAGGAGGTTCTGGAACTGCGTAGCGGACTGCGGCGTCGGGTAGTTGACCTTCACCTTCTCCTGGTCGGAGCCCGGCGTGCTCGTGAGGGTGAGCGTGAGCTGCTGCTTGTTCGGGTTGAACAGCACCTCGTCCACGTTCCCCGCCTCGACTTCGGAGATCGCCTGCGAGTACGTGAACTTCCGTTCCTGCTGGCGGTCGGGAAGAAGCGTCTGGCTCGCCAAATAGACGAGCAAGACGATGACGATGAGGGGGAAGAGGGCGCCGCGGAAGAAGCGGTTCATGGTCTGTCGCAGGGTAGCACTGTGCTTGTTCGGCGTATCCCCCGCAACCCCTTGTCGCGGTTACGTTGCAGTTCAGCGTTTACGCGGCACCGGGCACGAGATCCGGGTGCAAAACCGCGACGTACGGAAGGTTTCGATAACGCTCCGCGAAGTCGAGCCCGTAACCGATGACGAATCGGTTCGGGATCTCGAATCCGATGTACCGGACCGGGACGTCGATCTCGCGCCGGTCCGGCTTCGTCAGCAGAGCGCAGATCTCGAGCGAAGCCGGCTTCCTGGCGCGCAGGTTCCGCATCAGGTACGAGAGCGTGAGGCCCGAGTCGATGATGTCCTCGACGACGAGGACGTCGCGCCCGGAGATGTTGATGTCGAGGTCCTTGAGGATGCGGACCACGCCAGACGAATCGGTCGCGGCGCCGTAGCTCGAGATCGCCATGAAGTCGATCTCGCACGGGACCGTGAGCTCGCGCATGAGGTCGGCCATGAAGAAGACGGCGCCCTTGAGCACCCCGACGAGCAGGAGGTCACGCCCACCGTAGTCCGCCGAGATCTCCGCGCCGAGCTCGCCGATCCGCGCCTGCAGGGCCTGCTGGTCGATCAGGACCTCCCCCACGCCGCTCGCGAGCTCCGCCTGCGTCATCGGTCTCCATCTTTCCACGCCCGCACGACCCCTTCCCACCCAGGCGCCTCCGCGACGCCGGGAACCGAGACCACGTCGTCGCCCGATACGACGACCGGCCACGAGTCCCGCTCGACCCTCGGCACCTTGGCGTCCACGAAGAGATCCTGCACTTTCTTGCTCCTCCCCGCGAGCCGGTCGCCCGGCCTGCGCGTGCGTACGACGAGCCCGGTCGCGTCGCTCTCGAGCTGCCACGGGCCGAACTCGATCCGCCCCTCGAGGCGCAGCGCGTCGTACTCGCGCACGGCCCGCACGCCGTGGCCCAGGTCTGCGTGCTTCGTGCCGGCCGAGGACGAGAGCAGCTCGACGAGCGTGCGCTCGAGCGCCCGGGGGAGCCGCGTCTCATCGTCCGCGAGGGCGAGCAGATTGCGGTCGGCTGCGGGATGCAGGCGCCGTAGCAGCGGCAGGATCTCGTCCCGGATCAGCCCGCGCTTCGTGTCGGCGTTCGAGCTGTCCGTGCGAAAGGGGAGCCCTTGCTCGCGGCAGTACGCCTCCGTCTCCTCGCGCCAGACTCGAAGCAGTGGCCGCACGACCCCGTCCTCCCGCGTCGGCTTGATGCCCTTGGTCGTGCCGGAGGAGGCGATGCGGTAGAGAACGGTCTCCACCTGGTCGGAGGCGGTGTGACCGGTCGCGCGCAGGCCACACTCCTCGGTGAGCCGGTACCGGATCTCGCGAAGGTCGGCCTCGGTCGAACCGGGTGACTCGGCGGCGCCTGGCATCACGATCTCCGCACCCATGAGACTCCGGCAGTGCCGGGCGTCCTCGTCCGACTCGTCTCCCCGCAGTCCGTGGTTCACGTGCACGGCGGCCACCGCGTGGCCGAGCTCGCCGAGCACGTGCCAGAGGCAGGTCGAGTCCGCGCCGCCGGAGACGAGGCACGTGACCCGCCCCCCGGCCGGGATCAGGTCGTGCTCGCGGACCGTGTGCTCGACGGCCTCTCGTACCCGCTGGGACACGGCTGACGCCATGCCCGTGATTCTGCCGACCGGGCCGCTACTTCAGGGAGAGCGCGTCCACGACGTCCGCCGCAGCGGGCGCCTGGACGCTGACGGGCTTCCCGTAGTCGAAGAGCTCGAACGCCATCGAGCCCGCGGCCTCCTGGTCGCCCGACGTCATCGACAGCTGCATCGTCATGCGACGGAGCAGACGGTTCTCGTCGACCCAGACGTCCACCGGGATGTTCGCCATCCCGCCTCCGAAGCTCTCGAACTGGTCGAGCAGGCCGGGCTGGTTCGCCTGGGCGGCCGCCTGTGCGAGCAGCTTCTGCGAGTCGAGCACGGCGAAATAGTGGGCGGTCCGGACGCCACGCACGGTCTCGTCCCCGACGTGCGTGACCTCGCCCGCGACGGCACGCAGGTACTCGAGCGTCTGCCGGGGATCGCTGCCGTTCGCGAGCGACTGGAGATCGCCGAGCTCGGCTCCGTGCAGGCGGGCGGCCTTGGCGAGATCGATGCTCACCCACTCCTTGCCCGCGGGCAGCTCGCTCTCGAGGAACGGCATGCGCATGTACGCGACGTCGCCGTCGAGGCGCATCTCGAGCTTCCATTTCGACGGATCACCGAGCCCGGCGGGAGCATCGCCGCCGAGCGAGCCCGCGAGGCCGCCCATGAGCTTGGCGAACGACCCCAGGTCCATCGTCAGCTCGGCCTTCTTCGCCGGCGTGTCGTAGGCGCCGTCGGCCGTGAACCCGAGCGAGCCGAGCGCGGGCACCTCGAACGTGAACTCGAGCTCGAAGCGAGCGGAGTCGGCCTGCTTCGTCGCGTCGGCCACAGGAGCGAGGTCGTCGAGCACGGGGAGCGCGGTTGCCCCGCTACCGCCCTGCCCACCGCCGCAGCCTGCGGCGAGCACCGCGACGAGCGCTACGAGAAGCGCGAGCAGGGAGAGACGAACGGGCCGCACCATCTCCTCAAGGGTCGGCTCGCGCGCGGCCGCCGTCAACCTTCCTTCGAGGGATCCCGGAATTGCGGGGCAGAGCTCCACGACTCGAGCACCGAGGCAGCCCGCTCGACGTCCACCGCCGATAGCCGCCGCGCCGCGGCGTGCTCGACGGGCGCCATCCGCGCCGCCGGAACGAGGTCGTCGACCGCATCGACGACGTACCGGATCGAGAGCGCGTGACCGACCGCGAGCACCACCCGCTCGGGCCGGGCGAGCAGGAGCCGTAGCCCACGCGCGAACCTCGCTGCCCCCTCGGCCCGGCTTTCCCCGCGTCCGGGGGCGGGCAGGTCGGGCGCCTCCGACCACGCCCAGGCCCGATAATCGTCGAGCGGACCGCCGTCGAAGCGGCCGAAATGGATCTCGTTCAGCTCGGGCAAGACGATGCGCGGGATCTCGCGACCGGCGAGAGCGAGCTCGAGCGTCTCACGCGTACGCCGGAGCTCGGTCGAGACGCCGAGGTCGATGCGCTCCCCGGCGATCGTCTCCGCAAGCACACGACCCTGCTCCACGCCCTCCGGCGTGAGCCCTTCGCCGGGAGGCGTGCACGAGGCGGTTCCGCCGTCCCGGTTGGAGGCGGCGAACGCGTGCCGGGCGAGAAGCAGCGTCTCCACGGCTCAGAGCAGCACGGAGCGGTAGTCGAGCACGTGCTCCATCCCGATCGACTCGTAGAGGCGGATCGCGGGCACGTTCTCGGCACGGACGAAGAGGCATACGACCGGGACCGTCTCGAGCAAACGGCGGCACAGATCGCGGAGGCCCCGTGAGCCGTAGCCTCCGCGGCGCACGCTCGGGTCGACCCAGACCTGCTGGAGCTGGACTGCGGCCGGCGTCCACGCCGACGCCTCGGCCTTGAAGAGGATGGTCCCGTCCTCCTCCCAGAGCCACGACCTGCCCTCCTCGATCTGGGAGCGCGTCCGCCAGCGGAACCCGTCGGCGTCGCGACGCATCGGGTCGACGCCGAGCTCCTGCTCGTGCGCCTCCGCGCAGGCGGGCAGGAGGAGGTCGAAGTCGTCGTGGGTCGCGGAACGGAGGCCGGTATCGCCGTCACCCGCGACGTCGCGGATGGCGAACACCGGCTGGCCCGGCCGGTCCTCACGAGGTGCGGGCAGCCTCGAGCTCGCTCCGATCCAGAGCTCTCCTACTGCACCGGACTCGCCGATGAGCATGCGCGGGCCGGCCCGGGCGACGTCGCGCGCGAAGCGCCCGCAGTCCGTGCCGGAGGGCACGGCGTTCACGCCGACGTGGCAGAGCGCGACGAGCTCGTCGCCCTCCGCGAGCCCGACGAAGCGTCCGAGCCCGCGCCGCGCGACGTCCTCGAGGAAGACGCGCTCGATCGGATCCTCCGCGCAGAAGCGGAGGATCTGCTCGAGGGTAGGGCTCACCAGCTCGCGCGGCACGCGGGGGAACTCTAGGGCCGACGAGTCCGGGCGGTTCGCCGCATCCCGCCTCGACGAAACCCATAGGGTTTCCGCCGATGCCGATCCACCTGCGAGCCGAGGCCGGGGAGTACGCGGACGCCTGCCTGCTCCCTGGAGACCCGCTGCGTGCGAAGTACATCGCGGAGACGTACCTCGACGATGCGACCCAGGTGAACGGCGAGCGCGGCCTGCTCGGCTTCACCGGGACGTGGCAGGGCAAGCGCGTCTCCGTGCAGGGCACCGGGATGGGCTGTCCGGGGGCGACGATCGTGTTCGAGGAGCTCATCCAGCTCGGCGTCAAGCGCCTGCTCCGCGTTGGCACGTGCGGCGGCCTCCAGGCCGACCACTCGCTCGGTGACCTCATCGTCGCGATCTCGGCCGTGCCCGCGGACGCGACCGCGACGCACCTCGTCGGCGGTGAGCCGCACGTCCCGACGGCGAGCTGGGAGCTCGTCCACGAAGCGGTGCACGTGGCCAAGGAGCGCGACGAGAAGGTGCGCGTCGGCCCGATCGTCTCGAGCGACCTCTTCTACAACCCCGACCAGGGCCAGTACGAGCGCTGGTCGAAGCGCGGCATCCTCGCGGTCGAGATGGAGGCCGCAGCGCTCTTCACGCTCGGCGCGCTGCGCGGCGTCCTCTCCGGGTGCCTGCTGACGGTCAGCGACATCGTGGTCGAGGGCGAGTTCGTGCGGATCTCCGACGACGAGCTGCGCGCGGCCGTCGATCGCATGACGCAGATCGCGCTCGATACGGCCACGGCCGGCCATTAGCCGGGACACCGTCTTCCTCGTCAACCCCGCCTCCGCCGGAGGCAGCACCGGCCGCCGCTGGCCAGAGCTCGCGCATCGCTGCGCGGCGCTCGGCCTTCACGGGGACGCGCTCATCTCGCAGGAGCCGGGGCACCTCGCGACGCTCGCCCGCGAGGCCGTGCAAGGCGGCGCGACACTCCTCGTCGTCGTCGGCGGCGACGGCTCCGTCAACGAGGTCGTGAACGGCGTCGCCGACCTCGGCGGCTTCGAGCTCGCAGTCCTTCCGCACGGCACGGGCTGGGACTTCGTGCGCACGTACGGCATCTCGCGCAGGCTCGAGGACGCGGTCGCGACGGTGCTGGCCGGGAACGTGCGCGAGATCGACCTCGGCGTCGTCACGTTCCGGGCCTGGTCCGGCGCCGAGGGCCGCGCGTACTTCGCGAACGTCGCGAGCGCCGGCATCAGCGGCGCGATCGCCGGTCGCGCGAACGAGACGACGAAGGCTCTGGGCGGGAAGGTCTCGTACTACTGGGCCACGCTCTCCGTCTTCCTCGGCTGGCAGACGGGCGAGCTGCGTGTCTCCGTGGACGACGAGATCCGCGGCGGGAAGATGATCGACGTGATGGTGGCCAACGGCCGCTACCTCGGCGGCGGGATGATGATGTGCCCCGAGGCCGAGCCGGACGACGGCCTCTTCGACGTCATGCTCATCGGAGACGTGACCAAGCGAGACCTCATGTTCGTGCTGCCGAAGACGTATCGCGGGAAGCACCTGCCGCACCCGCGGCTCGAGGTGCTGCGCGGCCGTGTCGTCAGCGTCGAGGCCGACGAGCCGCTTCCGGTCGAGCTCGACGGCGAGCAGCCGGGGACGACGCCCGCGCGGTTCGAGGTCGTCCCGCGCGCGCTTCGCCTGCGCGTGCCCGCGTCGATGCCGGCGGCCTAGCCGCCTCGCCTACGAAGACGCCTTGCGGGTCGTCGTTCGCGACGACGACGAGCGCGACGTCTTCGCGCGCTTCAGCTCGGCGACCTGCTTCTCGAGCTTGGCCACGCGCGCCTCGAGCTCGTCGATGCCGCGAACCTTTTTCGCGAGGTCGTCCACGCGCGCCCGCAGGTCGTTGTATGCCGTGAGCGCCCGGTTGCCGCCCGGAAGCTCGGCGAACCTCGCCAGCGCTTCCTCGCCGGCGTCGGCGAGCCTCGCGACGAGATCCTTTTCCTTGTCCTTCGACTCCACCTTCGTTTCCGCCATGGGGAGAGTCATATCACCGCGGCCGAGCGCGGTAAACCTCCGCGCTCACCCGAGGGTGTCCAGGAGCGCCGCGAGCGTCGGGCCGGCGTCTGCATCGATCTTGAGCGCCGCTCGCTCGTCGAGCCCGGTCGGGCCGCGGTTGACGATGGCGATCGCGCTCGCCTCGAGCGGAAGGCCGGCGACCGGCCACACCTCGAGGGAGGATCCGACGACGAGCATGAGCCCGGCTCCTCGAGCGAGCTCGAGCGCGCGGGCCATCGCACCCTCCGGCAGCAGCTCCCCGAACAGCACCACGCCCGGCTTCACGATCGTCCCGCAGGCGCCGCAGAGAGGAGCAGGCCGCTCGTCGAGTTGCTTCAGCACGTCGTCCAGCGTCTCGCTCGCACCGCAGGCGAGGCAGTGCGCGGATCGGACCGAGCCGTGCACCTCGACCACGTCCTGGCTACCCGCGCGCCGATGGAGCGAGTCGATGTTCTGCGTGATCACCGCTTCGACCAGCCCGCGCCGCTCGAGCTCCGCGAGCGCGACGTGCCCGGCGTTCGGCTCTGCTTCGAGCAGCGAGTGGATCCGGGTCCCGTAGAAGCGCCAGACCCGCTCCGGGTCGGCGCGGAACGCGTGCAGCGAGGCGACCTCGAACGGATCCACCTCGGCCCAGATCCCCGTCGCCGACCGGAAGTCCGGGATGCCACTCTCGGTGGAGATCCCGGCACCCGTCAGCACGACGCACGGCTGCCGCTCACGCACGAGCGCCGCCAGCGCCTCGACGGACATCGCGGCATCTTAGGCTTCGCCTCGTGGACGGCTTCTCGTTCTCGACGGAGGTGCGGGTTCGTTTCGCGGAGACGGACGCGCAGGGGATCGCGCATCACGCATCCTTCGTCGTCTACCTCGAGGTCGCCCGCGTCGCGTACCTCGCGGCGCATGCGGGCGGCTACCAGGCGATCCGCGACCAGGGCATCGAGGCGCTGACGACCGAGGTGCACGTGAAGTACCACCGAGCCGCGTACTTCGACGAGCGCCTGACGATCTGGGCCCGCTGCACGGGCTTCCGCGGCGCGCGCTTCCGCTACGAGTACCGCATCGAGCGCGAGGGCGAGCTCGTGGCCGAGGCGCACACGAGCCACGCGACCGTCGACCGTGAGACCTACCGGCCCACGCGCGTGCCCGACTGGCTCGCGGACGCGGTCGCTAGGGCTGAGGCGCCGGAGGGGTAGTGCCGCCCCCGGCAGGCGGCGAGGGCGGGGGCGGGTTGCCGGGCGTCGCGGGATCCGTCGGAGGCTTCTTCGCCGGAGGCTTCGTTCTCTCCGGGATCTTCGTCCCGACGTGCACGATCCTCGTCTCGCCCTTGTAGGACGTGTTCCACGTCTCCTCGCGCAGGAGCTCGCCGTTCGCGTCGTAGATCGTCCGGGTCACGGAGGTCCGGGTCGGACGGGTGCCCGTTGCCTCGACGACCGTCCGGCCGCGGAGGATCGTCGGGTCGTTCACGCGCTCGACAGGCGACGGCGCCGGTTACCTCCATCGTCCCCTCCGAGCTCTCGACCCGCCGGCGCTCCCCGCCGTAGAGGCCCACGCGGATGCCGTCCGCCTCGACGAACCCCTTGACGAGGATCCAGGTGCGCGTGTCGTTCTGGAACTTGAGGTCGAGCGAGGGCCAGTACACCGTCGCATCGCGCCCCAGCTGGTAGCGGCTGATGTAGAGGCTGTGCGGGTTCCGCTCGGTGATCCGGACTCCGGCTTCCCACGCCGCGTTGAACACGGTCGTCGCGATCTGCGACGTGCCTCCGCCGACTTCCTCCTCGAACTTGGTGCCGATGATCACCGGTGCGGACTTGAAGCCGCGCTCCACGGTCCGCTCGCCGATCGCGTCGTTGAGCGAGAACGTCCCGCCCGGCGCGACGAGCGTTCCGTCGAGGAGCGTCACGCCGAGCCGGAGGTTCGTGATCCGGTCCCAGGTGCCCGAGTTGTACGTCTTGTACGAGGCCAGCTGGTGCTCGATGCCCATCGCCCGCGCCTCGGCGGTGGAGCGATCCGGGAGCGCCTTCACGACGGTGACCTGGGCCACGCGGTTCGTCCGCGAGGTCGCAGCCCGCAGCAGCGCCTGGGCCGTCTTCGGCACGTCGAGCTCGATCCCGGGCCGCGCAGGCGTGACGCCGACGACCTCGCCGCTCGCGGCGAAGCCGGCGTCGACGGGCGGGTGGCCGACCCGCTCGGAGAGTGCACGGAAGTACGCGTCAGCCTTCGGCCCCGCGATCGCCAGGCGACGCGTGCCGTCGTGCGGGAGCTCGAGAAGGCCGGCGATCCGCGCTCGCGAGAGCCTCCACTGGCGCGCCTCCGAGCGCAGGAACACCGGCGCGGAGACCGCGACGCGAGCACGGCGAGCCGGGCCGGCGAGCATGCGCGCGGTGACCTCCGGCCTGGCCGTCTCGACGGTGAGGGGGACGGCCTTGCCGGTTCGCTCGATCGAGCCGAGCGAGCGGACGACGACCTGCGCGGCCGCTTCGCGGTCGAGGCGCGTACCCGTCTCCGCGGGCACGACGTCGAAGCGAAGCCCGCGACGGACGACCGCGGCGTTCTTCGGCTCGCTGTCGACGCGAGAGGCGATACGGTCGAGAGCGAACTCGAGCGCGGCGTTGGACACCGCGACGGACGGCTGGACGTCCGCTCCGAAGAAGCGCGTGTGCAGCCTGCGGAAGCCGCGGAGCGGGCCGAAACCGTCACCGGAGCCGGCTGCCGCCTTGACGGCGCCGCTCCAGTCCGGCACGACGCCGAGCTGAGACGCCGCGAACGCGAAGGACGCGTCGCCGGCTGCGAAGGTCACGCGACGGTCCGCCACGGACCGGAACTGCTCCTCGAGCTCAGCGGTCGCCGCGCTCTGCGTCATGCCGCCGACGTCCACCCCGGCGACGTGCGTCCCCTTGGCCAGTTCCGACGACGAGCCCGCGAACGCGAGGCCGACGAGAGCGGCCAGGAGCAGGACGAGCGCGCCCCCGAGGGCGAGCATCCAGAGCGCCGAACGACCACCGCGCCGGCGAGCGCTCGACGCGAGGAGAGGCGAATCGGCGCGCACGGAACTCGGCATTCTAGCGGCGGCAAAGGCGCTGTCCTGGCCGCTTTCACAACGCCTCGGGCGGTCGGTCCACCCGGCACGGATTCGTCACGGAGCGTGACCCATCCGTACGCACTTCGCCGATAGGATCGGCAGTGGGTGGTGGGCCGGGGTGCCCCTCCAGAAACTCGCTCTTCGCTGGGGTCGCGCTAGAAGACGAAGAGCTCGACGCCACCGGAGACGTACAGCCCGACCCCGGTGATGTACGCGGCGAGGTCCGAGCAGAGGAACGCGATCGCGTTCGCTATGTCCTGCGGCTCGCCCGGCCGCTTCAGCACCGTACGCGCGACGATCCGCTCGTTCATCACCGGGTTCGCCATGTTGAACGCCTCGGTCCCGATGACCCCGGGCACGATCGCGTTGCAGGTGATCCCGTGGCGTCCACCCTCCATCGCGAGCGTCTTCGTGAGCCCGAGGACGCCCGCCTTCGTCGTCGAGTAGCTCGCCTGGCCGAATCCGCCGAGCGTCCCGGCGACGGAGGCCATGTTCACGATGCGTCCCCACCCACGCTCCTTCATGTGCGGCCAGACGGCCTGGGCGCAGTTGAACGAGCCGCCGAGGTTCACGCGAAGATCGCGCTCCCAGAGCTCCGGGCGCTGGTCCGGGAACTGGCCGACGTGGTCGAGCGTGGCCGCGTTGTTCACGAGGATGTCGACGGCGCCGAGCTCCTCGACGGTCCGCTCCACCGTCGCGGAGACCTGTTCGCGGTCCGTGACGTCGCACTTGAGCGCGAGCGCCCGGCGGCCCAGGGACCGGATCTCCTCGGCCGTCGACTCGGTGTGGATCAGCCCCTGCGTCCGCGCGGCGGTCGCGAGCGCACCCCAGCGGTCGGTGTCCTCGGTGACATCCGACTCGACGAGGATGTCGGCGATCGCGACGTCCGCGCCCGCCCGCGCGAGCGTCAGCGCGTCGGCCCGCCCGAGCCCGCGCGAGCCGCCGGTGACGAGGGCGACGCGCCCGCCGAGGTCGATCTCGATCGGCACGCAGCGATCCTATTCCGACGCGACCATCGAGCGCCCGAGCTTCACGTTGGCCGTCAGTCGCGCGGCAGGAAGATCTCCTTGGCGATCACGAGGCGCTGGATCTGCGAGGTGCCCTCGTAGATCTGGAAGAGCTTCGCGTCGCGCATGAGCTTCTCCACCGGGTACTCCTTGATGTAGCCGTAGCCGCCGAAGACCTGGACCGCGTCGGTCGTGACCTTCATGGCCGTGTCGGCCGCGAACCGCTTCCCGAAGGAGGACTGGAGCGTGGCGCGCTGACCCTGGTCGTGCAGCCAGGCCGACTGCCAGACGAGGAGCCTCGCGGCCTCGATCTCGGTCGCCATGTCCGCGATCATGAAGTTGACGCCCTGATGCATCGCGATCGGGACGTCGAAGGTCACGCGCTCCTTCGCGTACTCGACGGCGAGCTCGTACGCAGCCTGGGCGACACCGACGGCACCTGCCGCCGTGCCGGGGCGCGTGAAGTCGAGGGTCTTCATCGCGATCTTGAACCCCTCGTTCTCCTCGCCGAGACGGTTCTCGGCCGGGACGACGACGTCGGTCAGCGCGAACGCCGACGTGTCCGTCGAGCGCTGGCCCATCTTGTCCAGGTGCTTCTCGATCTGCACGCCGGGCGTGTCCATCGGGACGACGAACGCGGAGATGCCCTTGTGGCCCTTGCTCGGATCGGTCTTCGCGAATACGACCGTCCAGGTCGCATGACCGGCGTTCGTGATGAACGTCTTCGAGCCGTTCAGGACGTACTCGTCGCCGCGCCGGACGGCGGTCGTCTTCATGCGTGCGACGTCCGAGCCGGCGTCCGGCTCGGTGAGCCCGAAGGAGCAGAGGATGGGCTCCTCGAGGAGCCGCGGCAGCCACGTTCGCTGCTGCTCCTCGGTGCCCGCGATGAGGACGGGGGCGGCGCCGAGACCGTTGGCGCTGATCGCGGTACCGATGCCCGAGCAGCCCCACGAGAGCTCCTCGCCGACGAGCATGCCGTCGAACGCGGACAGGGCGGCGCCCCCGAGCGACTCGGGAACGTGGAGGTTCATGAGCCCGAGCTCGTGCGCCTTCGCGATCACGTCCACGGGGTGCGTCGAGTGCTCGTCGTACTCGGCCGCCTTCGGACGGATCTCCTTCTCGGCGAACTCACGTGCGAGTGCACGCAGCTCCCGCTGCTCGGACGTCAGCGCGAAGGAAACGCCCGTCGCAGCACCTGTCTCGACCGTCGTCGTCATGCTTCCGCTCCTTCGATTGACTGATCAGTCAATAAGTGTAGGGATGCCGCGCGGCGACGGTCAAGGCCCGAGGGCATCGCGGCTCGCCCGTAGGATGTGACGCGCATGGCGACGACGACCAGCGAGCCACAGGCGCTCGACCCGCTCGACTTCCTCGCGCTCGACTCGCTCCTGGACGACGAGGAGAGAGCGATCCGGGACACGGTCCGGCAGTTCGTCCGCGACCACGTGCTGGACGAGGTAGGCGACTGGTTCGAGCGGGGCTATTTCCCGCGCGAGCTCTTCGCCGAGCTCGCGAAGCTCGGGCTCCTCGGGATGCACCTCGAGGGCTACGGCCTCCCGGGAGCGAGCTCCGTCGCGTACGGCCTTACCTGCATGGAGCTCGAGGCAGGCGACGCCGGCGTGCGGAGCGCGATCTCCGTCCAGGGCTCGCTCGCGATGTACCCGATCTGGCGCTTCGGCTCCGAGGAGCAGAAGGAGCGCTGGCTGCCGCCGATGCACTCGGGTGAGGTCATCGGCTGCTTCGGGCTCACCGAGCCGGACGCCGGCTCGGATCCCGGCTCGATGCGCACACACGCGCGACGCGACGGCTCCGACTGGATCCTGAACGGCGCGAAGATGTGGATCACGAACGGCACGATCGCCGATATCGCGATCGTCTGGGCGCGCACGGACGAAGGCGCGATCCGTGGCTTCATCGTCGAGAAGGACTTCCCTGGCTTCACCGCGCCGGAGATCCACAAGAAGCTGTCCCTGCGCGCGTCCGTCACCTCCGAGCTCGTCCTCCAGGACGTGCGCGTCCCCGACGAGAACGTGCTCCCGGACGCGACGACGCTGCGCGGCCCGCTCTCGTGCCTCAACGAGGCGCGCTTCGGGATCGTGTGGGGCGCCGTCGGCTCGGGTCGGGCCTGCTTCGAGTCCGCCCTCGAGTACGCGAAAGAGCGCATCGTCTTCGGCAAGCCGATCGCCGGCTACCAGCTCACCCAGCAGAAGCTGGCGGAGATGGCGCTCGAGCTGAACCGCGCCTCGCTCGTCGCCCTCCACCTCGGCCGGATGAAGGACGCCGGGACGCTCCGCCCGGAGCACGTGAGCCTCGGGAAGATGGGCAACGTACGAGGCGCCATCGAGGTCGCGAGGTCGGCCCGCACGATCCTCGGCGCGAACGGCGTCACGCTCGAGTACCCGGTGATCCGGCACGTGAACAACCTCGAGTCGGTGCTCACGTACGAGGGCACGCACGAGGTGCACACGCTCGTCGTCGGCCAGGCGCTGACCGGCGAGAACGCGTTCCGCTCGTAGCGAGCGCCGGGCGGACCGCCAGCGCGGCCCGCCCGACTCCCCCGCTTACTTCGCTCGCCGGAAGTAGTTCTTGGCCACCCAGCGGGCGACGTCCTTGCCGAGGCGGGCGCCGTCGACATCCGCGGTGCGGAAGTGGATCCCCTGAAGGATGCGTGCCTCGATCGTGTCCTTGGGGACGTCGTCGTAGCGCGTGTAGTCACGCGTCACGCCCGTCACGAGGTTCGTGACGTGGAGGTCCGCCTTCTGCCCGAGGAAGAGCTCGGCGGTGTTCATCAGCGCGCCGGTGTTGCAGTTGTAGCCGGATGTGTGATCCGAGTACGGCGGGGTATTGATGAACGGCAGCCACGCGGGATCCCCCGTCGTGCGCGGATTGCCGTCGTCGTCGCCTTCCTGGACCGCCGTGATCGGACGCCAGAAGGCCCAGAACACCTTCTCGTCCCAGCAGTTGATGCTGGCGTCCGCGGCCGAGACATTCAGCTGGCCATAGAAGCGTGCCTCATCGACGACCCCGATCCCCTCGTTCTTCGTGACGTCGCGAAGCGCCCGCTGGAGCATCTCAATCGGATTCGGCTGGAAGAACGCCGCGATCGCCTGCTGCTCGGGAGTGCGCACCGAGGTCGACGAGCCGAGGAGCTTGACCTCGTTGTACTCCTTCGCGTACGCCTTGCTCTCGAGGTCGAGCGGGCCCTTCGTCCGGAACTGCGAGGTGCTGTTGAGCGTGAAGGGCTCCACTTTGGAAACCCATGCAGACGGATCACTGACGAACGCGGGCAGGGTCGGACGCCATTCACCCGCCTCATCACCGGCCGGCAACGCGAGCGGCACGAACCTGCCGTCTCCCGTTCGCTCGGCGAGCATCGCTGCGGCGGCAGCCGCTCCCGCCGCGATCCCGTCGTCCTTCGACGTCCCGTCCGGAATGGCCGCCAGGGCGTCCGCGTACAGGCCGTTCAGCCGATCGATGACGACCTGCGGCAACGCCGGCACCGGCGCGATGCCGAGCCCGACGAGCACGTCGTGGGCCGCCGTGGCGACGGCCGCGTCGATCGACGCGTCGGGCGAGGCCTCGGGCAGACCCTCCAGATACGGCCGGTGCCCGCGCGCGATCGAGTTCACGCCGTCGTACACCGCGAGCTGCGTCATCGCCATGTGCAGCACCCCGACGTTCGGCGCCTGCCCTGCGCCGGGCACCGGCGCGGCGGGGCGTTGAAGATCGCGGCCAGCGCGTGAGCGTTCCAGGTCCGCACCGAGTCGCTCACGACCGGTGGCGACGCGGCCTGTGCCCCTCCTAGCAACGCCGCGGTCAGCGTGACCGCGGCCAGGACAACGAGCGTCGTCGCCCGCGCCCATCCGTTCTTGGTTCTCATCATCCCCCTCCTAGGTGGGCGACACGGGGGCACGTCCAGCGTCCGTGTCGCTCGAGATCGCCTCGACGATGCGAATCGGCTCGAGCCCGGCCTGCTGAGCTGCGAGCGCGGCCTCGCTGCCGGACCGCGCCTCGAAGACGAAGAAGCAAAGCTCGTCCTCGGGAACGTGGATCGACCGCTCGAAGCGCACGCTCATTCCCCTCCGTGTCATCTCGATTGCCACCGAACGTGCTCGCCCCTCGCGCGGCGCGCGATCTCTCGTCGCGCTGCGTGCGAGGTACGTCTCGACGAGGTAGCTCGGCACTCGCTCGACGCTAGCGCCGTGCTCCACCGTTGAAATCGTGGAATCCACCGAACTTTGGGGCCGTCCTCGGGACTGCGAAGAGGCTCCTCCGAGCGGACGACGCTGCCACATCAGCCGACGAACTCGTTTGTCACGCTTGCAACGATGTCACGCCGAGAGGGCTCGAGCAAGCCCGTGGGCGACTCCAGGCCGTGAGGCGACCGGCTCCGTCACGAGCCGGTCGCCTCCCCCGTTACGTCAGCCCGTTACGTCAGCAGCCCGTACCCGGGTCTGGAGCGTCCAGCCTGAACGCGCTTCCGGCCGGGGCGGGGACGAAGTAGGTCGCCCAGAGCTCGACCTGGTCGGTGGCCGAGATGTTCCGGGCGATGTGGACGACGGCGTCGCCACGATCGATGAAGCTCTGACCCGCCGTGTAGACGGCGCCCTGACAGGCCGCGTCGGTCTTGTAGATGATTCGCAGACCGCCACTCTTGACCGTGACGAGCACAGGGCCTGGGTGGCTGTGCCAGCCGGTGTGTCCGCCTCCCGCGATGACGATCTGCTGCGTGACGAAGTCCTGGGCGCCCTTCAGCTTCAACTGCACGAACTCGCTGAAGACGCTCGTCGTGTTCCCCTTGTCGGGCTGGACGGTTCCGCGCGCGTGCACCGGCGCGGACAGGACGCCCAGCCCCGGGGTGGCGACCGCTGCGCCGACGACGATCACGCAGCCCGCGACCAGTACGGCCGCGACCACCGCCCCTCTCCTCCTCGAATGTGACCTTCGCATCTCCGCTACTCCTTTCGGGACGACACCGCTTCCACCACGCGCAACGGCTCGAGCCCGGCACCGTGCGCAGCCCGCGCGGCGTCACGGCCGGATGGAGCGTCGAACGTGAAGAAGCAGATCTCGTCCTCGGGAACGTGAATGGATCCTTCGAAGCGGACGCGCGTCCCCTCTCGCGTCAACTCCTCGGCGGCCGAGCGCGCCCGCCGTTCCCGCGCCGCGCGCTCCGCCTCGGCACCACGCGCGAGATACGACTCGACAAGGTAGCTCGGCACCCGGGCGACGCTACGCGGCGACCGCGGGCCCGTAATCGCGAGAACCCACGAACTTTGCTCCGAGCGCTACTCGGTCGAGAACGCACGCGCGAGCTCGGTGCGTGAGCGCACGCCGAGCTTGGCGTAGATGTGCGTCAGGTGCGTCTCCACCGTCCGCTCGCCGAGGACGAGCGCCGCTGCCACCTCGCGGTTCGTCCGTCCCTCGGCCACCAATGCAGCGACGCGCTGCTCCGCAGCCGTGAGCCCTTCCTCGCGACGCCGTCCCCCGATGCGGCCACGCTCCGGGCGCGCGCGCTCTGCCCATTGCTCGGCGCCGCACTCGTCGAAGATCGCAAGCGCCGCGTCGATCGCCTCACGGGCGGCGCGCTTCTGTCTCGCGCGGCGTCCCACGACGCCGAGCGCGAGCAGTGCCCGGGCACGGCCGAACGGGTCGCCGACCTCTCGAGATGCTTCCGCCGCCTCGCCGAGCAAGCGCTGCGCCTCGTCGACGTCGCCCACCCGAGCCGCGACGAGCCCACGCGAGCGGGTCGCCTGGGCCACCACCCACTGCCGTCCGAGCTGCGTCGCGTCGTCTTCCCACCGATCGAGAAGCGCGACCGCCTCGTCGACTCGCCCGAGCTCGACGAGGGCGTCGGCGTGGTCGGCGCGCCACCAGCCGAGCCACGGCTCGCGCCAGCCTGCCGTGCTCGCGGTCCGCTCCGCTGCCTCGAAGTGCTGGATCGCCGCCGCCGGGTCGTCGCCCCAGGCATCGACCAGCCCGCAGAGAGCCGGGAGCCCTGGAAGGAGCGCGCCCTGTCTCTCCGCGAGCTGTCGGCCGCGCTCTGCGAGCTCGCGCGCAAGGTCGAGCTCGCCGCGGTGGGCGGCGACGAGCCCGAGCGGGAACACGTTCTGTGGTCCCTCGGCGTCCTCGCGGTCGTACTGGATGCCGAGCTCCCGCGCGCGCTCCGCGAGCTCGCCCGCAACGTCCCAGCGACCCGCCCACAGCTCGACGAGAGACAGGTACCAGAGCGCCTGGGCGCTCACGCGCTCGTCGCGGTCGGCACCGTCGCGGTCGAGCGCTTCGAGCCTCATCCGCGCCGCGTCGAGCTGCGCCGACCAGACGAGAATGTGCGCGAGGCAGAGGCCTGCATGCGTGCGACGGCCGAACTCCCCGGTCGCTGCGGCGAGCTCGTTCGCGCTCTCGGCGAGGCCGAGCGCGTCCGGCTCGCCCGCGATGAAGCGGATCTGCGCGAGAACCGCCTGCGCGCCGGCTCGGGGGCCGTCCTCACCCAGCTCCTCGGCCAGCTCGAGCGCCTGGCGCGCGTGCGCCAGCGCCGCAGGCACGCCTTCCGTGAACCGCGTCTCGAGGGCCAGCCGCAGGTGGATCGCAAGTCGGAGCTCGAGCGGCAGCGACGGCTGTCGAAGCGCCTGGCGGCGCAGTGCGATCCGTTCCGGCATCCGGCTGTGCTCGAGATCGCTCAGGAAGTCGAGTGCCTCCGCCCGCGGTGCGCCTTCGAGCGAACGTTCCTCGAGCTCCTGACCGAGCCGGCGCGCGCGCTCCGCCTCGCCGGCCGCCATGTGCGCGCGACCGGCCGCGATCGTCCGGCGATGCTCCTCCTCGAACGCGTCGGCAGGCGTCAGGCGAAGTGCGTGCTCGCCGAGCTCCGCGGCGGCGACGGTGGCCCCGCGCGCGCTCGCGAGAGCCGCCGCCTCCTCCAGCGTCCCGGCGATCTCACGGTCAGGCCCCTCGGTCGCCAGCGCGAGATGACGCGCGCGCTCGATCGGGTCGACCACGACGTCTGCAAGCGCCCGGTGCGCGCGTCGCCGCTCTGCCGCTGAGAGGCCCTGGTACAGGACCGACGCGAGGAGCGGGTGCGCGAAGCGGATGGTCCCGTCCGTCGTCTCGACGACTCGCGCCGCGAGCGCAGGCTCGAGAGCGTCCTCGCGAACGCCCGCGGCGAGCAGGAGCTTCAGTTTCGTGTTGCCGAGGGCCGAGGCGAAGACGAGTGCCTCGCGCGTCGAGTCCGGCAGCCCGGCCAGCCGTGCGTCCACGAGCTCCTCGAGGTTCTCCGGGACCGGCAGCGGTCGCGTCGGGTCGACGTCGGGGCCGAGCACGCTCGCGATCTCGAGCGCGTAGAACGGATTGCCTCCGGCAGCCTCGTGAATCCGGATCAATGTCGGGCGCGCGAACGCGCGGCCGAGGCGCTCCTGGAGAAGCCGCTGGACCGCACCCACGCTGAGCGGACCGAGCTGCACCTGCTCGACGCGTGCGGAGGGAAGCGCTCGCTCGAGCTGCGAGCGGTCGGTATCCCGACCCGTGCGGCGTGCGAGCAGCAGGACGATGCGGCCGGCCAGCCGCCGAAACCCGAACGCCAGCGCGCCGTCCGACGAGGGGTCGAGCCACTGGACGTCGTCGACCGCCAGCACGAGCGGCGCGTCCCCGGCGAGCAGCTCGATCGCGTCGTGTACGCCAACGCCGAGGGCGCGCGGGTCCGCGCCACCCGTCGCCTCCTCGACCAGGAGCGCGACGCCGAGAGCCCGGCGACGCGGCGACGACAGCTCGGGGAGCACGTGCTCGACGACGCCCCCGAAGAGGTCGCCGAGACCGGCGAAAGCCAGCCCGCGCTCCGCCTCGGCCGGCCTGGCGGAGAGGACCCGGATGCCTCGCTCCCGCGCGAGCTCCAGAGCAGAGAGCCAGAGCGTCGACTTGCCGATGCCGGCCTCCCCTTCGAGCACGAGAGCGACGGGCTCGTCCGGAGGCGCGTCCAGGATCGCCTCGATCGCACGAAGCTCCGCTTCGCGGCCGACGATCTCGCTTGTCACGGTTGGAACAATGGCGCTCCTGCCCGGCCCGGGCAAGCCGTCACGCCGTGACGCGGGCTAGTCCTCGCCCTCCCAGTAGTCGAGCTCAGGTCCGGGGCGGCCGAGCATGATCCGGTCGCCGGCCACACTTCGCGCCCCCACCTTGCCCGTGTCGAGGTACTCGACGATGTCCGGCTTGATGAGGGTCGACAGCATGAGGACGCGGATCGGGCGGTCGGTGCGGTTGCTCACCTGGTGCGCGCCGTCCTCGCCCCGCGGGAATGCGACGACGTCACCCTCTCGCAGGTCGTGCTCGCCGTCCGGCGTCCGCAGGGTCGGCTCGCCGCGGACGACCAGGAGCCACTCCTCGTTCGCGTGGTGCGTGTGATACGGCCACAGCCGGTCGCCGGGCTCGAGCTCGTACAGGCTTCCCCCGATCAGCTCCGACCCGATGCGGCCGCCTACCCAGGCGTCCTTGCTGCGCCACCCGGCACGGTCTTCGGTCCGGTTCCACTCGTCGCCGTGGAGATTGAAGACGTCCACCTCTAGTCCTCTCCGTCGTAGTACTGGAGCACGGGGCCGGGGCGGCCGAACATGATCCGCTCGCCGGCAGCGCTCCGCGCTCCGACCTTCGCGCTGTCCGGGTACTCGACGACGTCGGGCAGGACCAGCGTCGAGACCATGACAATGCGGACCGGCTCCGAGGTGCCGTTGCTCACCTGGTGCAGACCCGCCTTCCCGCGCGGGAAGCAGGCGATGTCGCCCTCTCGCAGGTCGCTCATCCCGTCTTCGGTCCTGAGCGTCGGCTCGCCGCGGACGACGATGAGCCACTCCTCGTTCGCGTGGTGGGTGTGGTACGGACAGAGACGCTGGCCCGGGTCGACCTCGTACAGGGTCGCTCCCAGGAGCTCGGCCCCGAGTCGCGCGCCGAACGGCGCATCCCTGGACCGCCAGCCGTCGACGTCCTCGGCCCGCTCCCACTCGTCGGCGTGGACGTTGAAGACCTTCACGGCGCAAAGGTTAATCCCGGGCTAGACGGCGAGCCCGCGCCGTGCGAGCTCGATCGCGGTCCGCTCGGCGCGTGCCACGTCCTCGTCGCCGTCCGGCAGCCCGCCGAGCACCCAGCCGGTCAGGACCTCCTCGAGACCCCCGTAGACGATCCAGCTCACGAGACGCGGATCGAGGTCGCTTCGGAAGACGCCTTCGGCCTGGCCCTGCTCGACCACCCGCTGGAGGATCGCGAACGCCTCGCGCACCTCCTCCACCTGCTCCTCGAGGTGAGGGCTGCGCGCGACGTCTCGCACCATCACCGTGACGAGCGCGGGGTCGTTTCGCCAGGTGCGGAGCAGGATCTTGGCGATCCCTTCGAGCTTCTCCGCCGCCGGTTCGTCGGCCGCCTCCACCTCCCGGAAGCGGACGAGCAGCTCGCCCCAGTTCTCACGGAAGATCGCGTGCAGCACGTCCTCCTTCGACTCGAAGTAGTGGTACAGGAGCCCGTGCGCCACCCCGGCCTCCTCGGCGATGTCGCCGACGCGAGAGCCGTGGTAGCCGCCCCGCGCGAACACGCGCACGGCCGCGTCGAGGATCTGCTTCCGCTTCTCTTCCTGTGCGATTGAACGTTCAGTCAACGCGCCGAGGATAGAGATAGGGTCAGCGCGCGTGCAACCGCTCGCCGGCACACTCGTCGTCGACTTCACCCGCTACCTGCCAGGTGCGTATGCCTCCCGCGAGCTCCTCCGGCTCGGCTCCCGGGTCGTGCACGTCGAGCCGCCCGAGGGCGATCCGCTGCGACACACCGCCCCGCAGTGGGACGCGCGTCTGCGCGGGGGGAGCGAGTCGGTGGTCTGCGACCTCAAGTCGGAGCCGGAGCTCGCGCGCGCGCTCTGCTCGCGCGCTGACGTCGTCCTCGAGGGCTTCCGTCCTGGCGTCGCCGCACGGCTCGGCGTCGGGCCCGACGACGTCCCGGAATCGGCCGTCTACTGCTCGATCACGGGCTTCGGCGACGCCGGTCGGCACGTGCAGCGCGCCGGGCACGACCTGAACTACCTCGGCTGGGCAGGTGTGCTCGAGGACACGGCTCCCGCCCTGCCTCCGATTCAGGTCGCCGACCTCGCCGCCGGGGCCCTCGGCGCCGTGACCCAGGTGCTCGCCGCGCTCCTCGAGCGCGAGCGCACGGGACGCGGAACCCGGATCGTCGTCTCGATGACCCACGGCTCGCACGACCTCGTGAGCCACCGCGCGGACGGAGATCCGGTGCCGCGGATGCTCACCGGGGCGCTCGCCTGCTACCGGATCTACGAGTGCGCGGACGGGCGGCTGCTGACGGTCGGTGCGCTCGAGGAGAAGTTCTTCGCGCGCCTGTGCGCGCTCATCGGCCGCGAGGAGCTCGCCGCGCGGCAGTACGGGGCCGACCAGGAGGCGCTCGCCGCCGCGCTCGCGGCCATCTTCAGGACGAGGACGCTCGCCGACTGGCTCGAGGCCTTCGAAAGCGAGGACGTCTGCGTCGGGCCGGTTGCGACTCTTGCAGAGGCCGCGGTCGACTTCTCGCCGAGGGAGACAGGGGTTGCACCTGCGCTCGGCGACCACACGGAAGCCTGGCGCCGCGAGCTCGAGAACTGACGGGAGAGGAGCAGGGGAGGCCCGCGCGAGCGGGCCTCCCCTGGGCTCGGTCAGCGCACTAGCACTTCGGACTGACCTGAACCTTGCCCTGCTTCACGGTCCAGGTCGCTGCATACCCGTTCGACAGCTTGATCGCGAACGTTCTCGTGTCCGCGTCGAGGTCGAGCTCGAAGGTCACGGACTGACCATTGGCCATCCCGCTGCCCGTGATCTTCGCCTTCTTTCCGCTGACCACGAGCGTCGAGATCGACGTCGACTGGAACGCCATCGGCGTCGCCTTGTCGTCGAACGACACGCTGCCCGTCGGAGCGGGTGCTCCGGTCTTGTACCGGACGCTGAACTCGAACCTCGCCCGCGAGTTCTCCCGCGGCACACCCTGGCCGAGGACCGTGCCACACGTGCTCCCGCCGGTCGGCGGCGCGTTCACGGTCGTCCCCTCGGTGTCGGAGTTGTTCGCCGAGTTCGGGTCCGACGTGGAGGTGGAAGCCGATGCCGTGTTCGAGAGATCGGCGTCCGTCGTCGGAGTCACCTTGATGGTCACCGTCGCGCTCGCACCCGAGGCAAGCGTTCCGATGGTGCAGCTCACGGTCGCTGTCCCCGAGCACGTGCCCTGGGTCGACGACGCCGAGACGAACGACACCGTCGCCGGCAGCGTGTCGGACACCGTCACGTTCTCGGCCGGGTCCGGTCCGCTGTTCTGGACGACGATCGTGTAGGTCAGCTCCTGGCCGACGAGCACCGGGTCGGGCGCGTCGGACTTCGTGACCGACACATCCGCCGACGCAGGTGCAGTCTCCGTCACCGTGATCGGCGCGGTCGGTCCAGTCGGAGAGACAGAGCCCTCACTCGCCGTTCCGCCTGCGTCGTTCAGGTACTCGCCCGGCGTGGTCGAGACCGTGACGTTGAAGTGGAGCGCCACGCTGCCGCCGGCCGGCACGTTGAACGGACCGTTCCACGTCAGCGTCTGCCCGCTGATCGACGGGTCCGACGTCGTGGCACCGGTGGTCGAGCCGCCGGTGTAGCTGAACCCTGCGGGCAGCACGTCGAAGATCGAGTTGAGCGTCGCTGCTTCGTCCGAAGGATTGCTCACCGTGATCGTGTACCCGTTCGAGCCTCCCGCCGCCGTCGTGGCGCTGTCTGCGGTCTTCGCGGTCGAGAGAACCGTCGCCCCCGACTGGCAGCCGTCCGGCGCGGTCGTCCCGAGGACGAGAGCGTCGACGAAGACCGCCGAGTCGTAGATGTGATCCCCCTGGTCGAAGATCGACAGGTAGAGGCTGTGCGCTCCGGCCGTGATCGCCTTCGACGCGCCGAGAAGCGGCGTCGCACCGTCGTACGTCGTGCCGTTCGCGTCTTCGACCGACATGCTCGCTGCCCCCGCAGCGTTGATGGAGATGACGTTGCCGTCGGGATCGAAGGCGAAGTTGTCCGGCGCAGTTATGTCGGAGCCCGACGTCGACCAGCTCGACGTGTCGAGTTCCGCGATGAACGCGTCGTTGTACTGGGAGTCCACGAACTCCGGAAACTCGTCCGACAGGAACCGGAAGTCGAGGCTCAGGCAGTTCCTCCCCGCCGGGACATCGAGGTCGATCTTCAGGATCGTGACGTCGAGGTCCGTGTCACCGCGGACGTTGTCACCGCCGATGTCCGCGCCAGTACTGCCGGAGTCGTTCGGATCGTCGGCGAGATTCGCGTCCCCGGACGTGAGGATCGCGTACGTGTCTCCTGCTCTCGGAAATCCCCCGAGTGCCGTCCCCGAATCGGCGACGGCATTCGGCGTCCCCTCCGGCGGTACTGCGACGAAGCTCGCGCCGGTGACGACGCTCGGGCTGGTCGCGATCGAGCTCGCGAGGTCCGTCGCCGACGTCGTTGGAGTGATCGTCGAAAGAGCCGAGCCTGCGAGCAGAAGTGTGGCCGTCGTAACCCCGACGACGGCCGCGATAAGCCGTACACCACGTGTGCGTGGCCAGGCCATGAGTCCCCTTCCCCTGTTGGTTTGCCGCAGTCGTTACTAGCGGGTGCGGCAGCCTAGTGCCTTCTGCGACAAGAAGTCAATAGGGCGGCGCGCGGGTTCAGCACCGCCCTTTCCCCTGCCAGCTATGCAGTTTCGCGTGGGCGCAGGCCCAGTAGGGCCGGCAAGGCACGAAGCGTGTCGATCCGCTCGCTCTCCTGCGGACGGAGACCGTCGCGGTCGAGCAGGATGGCCCGGATCCCGAGCGAGCGGGCGCCCTCGATGTCGTCCTCGTAGGAATCGCCGACCATCGCGGCCTCGTCCGGCTGGGCGTCGAGCGCCTCGAGGGCCGCGACGAAGATCGACGGGTGCGGCTTCGTCCGCCCGTGCGACTGCGAACCGACCGCGACATCCACGTCGAGGGCGTGGTGAGCCGTGAACTCCTCGAGATCGCGTTGCCCGTTCGAGACGAGCCCGATCCGGAGCCCGTGTCGGCGCAGCTCCTCGAGCACCGGCAACGCGTCCTCGTAGAGCGAGAAGTTCTCGTGTCGCTCCCACTCGCGCACCATGTCCACCGCGCAGGCCCGCGCGCCGTCCGCCGCCCCGCCCATCCCGCGCACGATGTGCTCCGTGAAGGCGATCCACACCTCCTCGTCGTGCACGAGGTCGCGTGCGGACTGCAGCTTCTCGATGGCGGCGAGCCGGGCATCGTCGTACCGCTCCGGGTCGAGCATGAGCCCGTGGCGCTCGCCGAGCCGCCGATACCCCTCAGGCCCGAGCTCGGGCCCGGGCCGGAAGAGCGTGAAGTCGACGTCGAAGAGAACGGCTCGGAGCACGGGCCGAGGATAGGCGGGGGAGCGGCGACCGCGACCGCAAGCCGGTACCCTGTCCCGGCTCGGGGTGTGGCGCAGCCTGGTAGCGCGCTCCGTTCGGGTCGGAGAGGCCCCCAGTTCAAATCTGGGCACCCCGATTGGACGTGGGGGAACCCCGGTTCCCCCAGCCAAGCTCCCGCTTCAGACCTAGTGCAGCACGCCTGCGTTCCTAGAATCGGGCGGTGGCCCGGAGAGACGCGATCGTCGCGCGCGCGAACGAGCTCCTCGACGTCGGCCGCTGGCCCGAGTTCGGCCCGCCGGGAGCACAGGTGCTCGGAAGCGACGAGGTCTCACGCCTCGCCTGCGGGGTCTCGGCCTCCCTCGAGCTCTTCGAGCGTGCGGCCGACACGGGCGCGAACCTCCTCGTCGTCCACCACGGTCTCTTCTGGCGGAACGAGCCACTCGTCGTCGATCGGCGGCTGCGCGGGCGCCTCGAGTCCCTCTTTCGCGCCGACCTGACGCTGCTTGCGTACCACCTCGCCCTCGACGCCCACCCGGAGCTCGGGAACAACGCCAGGCTGGCACGTGCGATCGGCGTCGAGCCCGAGGTGCCGTTCGCGGAGATCGGCGTCGGCGGCCGAACCGCTGCCGTCTCGATCCTCGAGCTCGCCGATCGCCTGGGCAAGGCGGTCGGTAGAGAGCCGATCGTCTTCGCCGAAGGGCCCGAGTCCGTGGAGCGAGTCGCCATCGTGACCGGCGCCGGCGGCCGCTACCTCGTCGAGGCGGCCCAGGCGGGCTACGACGCGCTCGTCACGGGTGAGCCCGAGGAGCCGAGCCTCGCGTCGGCGCGAGAGCTCGGGATTCACTTCGTCGCGGCCGGCCACTATGCGACCGAGCGGCTCGGCGTGCAGGCTCTGACGGCCCTTCTTGCCGAGGAGTTCGCGCTCCCGTGGGAGTTCATCGAGGTCGCGAACCCGGTATGAAGACGAGGATTCGGGGAGCGTTGCGACGGAGCCGGACGCCGGAGTATGCTGAGGCAGATGGACGTATCGACGGAGCGGGCCCTTTGACCCGCCCGACCGAAGTGGAGCGACTCTGAGCCCGACGGTGCATCGTGCCCTCGGGCTCTTTCTATGCAAGCGCGCTTTTTCGAGCCCGATAAGGAGGAATAGCCGATGGCCAATCACCTGACGCCGGACGAGCTCGCCAAGGAGATGGGGATCGACCGGGACGAAGTGATCCGCATCTGCGTCGAGGAGGGCGTGCCGATCTACCACGGCAAGATCGACAAGACGCTCTTCCAGGCATCGCTCGAGGCAGTCGGGACGGCTACGGCAGGCACGAGGACGTAGGCCGGGGAGCACGGCCCGCAGGCGCCGCGACGGCGCCACGATCGAGAGATCTCGCTAGCGCGCCCGGCTTCGCGACTTCGAGCCGCCGGCTGCAGCCTTGCGCTTGGCAGGAGCGCGCTTCTTCTCGCCTTCGTCGCCACGTGCCGCGGCGACGCTCGCCTTGAGCGCGGCCATGAGGTCGATGACCGGAGCTTTCTCCTCCTCCGGCTCCGGCAGTTCGAGCTCGACGCCGCTCAGCTTCGCCTCGAGCAGAGCCTTCAGGTCACGCCGGTAGTCGCTCGTCAACTCCGCCGGCTCGAACTCGCCGGACAGGCCGTCGATGATCTGTCGGGCGAGGTCGAGCTCCGTCTTCTTCACCTCGGTGTCCTCGACCGCCTCCGCGATCTCGGCCGCCGAGTTGACGTCCTCGACGAGGAAAAGCGTCTCGAGCACGAGCGCGTCGTCCTTCGCGCGCACGAGGCACAGGCTCTCGCGGCCGGCGCGGACGAAACGGCCGAGCGCGGCCGTCCCGGTCTCGCCCATCGCCTCGAGCAGGAGCACATAGGGCCGGCGCTGCGCGGCGCCCGCTTCCGGGACGAGGTAATACGTGCGGTCGAAGTAGATCGGGTCGACCGAGTTCTCGGGAACGAAGCGGGTGATGTCGATGGAGCGCGAGTCGTCGTGGCGCTCGAGCGCCTCGAGGTCGGCGTCCTCCACGAACACGAACTGGCCCTTCGTCACCTCGAAGCCGCGGACGATCTCGTCCTGGGCGAGCTCGCGGTCGTGTACCGGGCACCAGCGCTTCTGCTTGATGGGCGTGCCGCACTCCCGGTGCAGCTGGCGGAAGGAGACGTCCGACTGCCGCGCCGCGGGTTTCGTCGCGGGAGCGAGCCCGATCGGGATCGAGACGAGGCCGAAGCTGAGTGAGCCGTTCCAGGAGGTCCGCATGGTGGAAGTAAGAACTGTAGGTGGACCGACCTGATTCGTGGTGGAGAACGTAACCCCTCCCGACCGTGAGTAAGCTCTACACGAGTGACGGAAACGGCTCCCGCCACCCGGACGACGCCTCCTCTCGGCGAGCGCAGGACCATCGCCCGCCTCTGGCGCGATGCCGTCGCAGCCGGGAGGCCGACCCCGGCCTACATGATCGAGCACGAGGGCGGCTGGCGGGACGTGAGCTGGCCCGAGGCCGACGAGCGCATCCGCGACTACGCGAACGGGTTCCTCGCTCGGGGCGTGCGGAAGGGCGACACGTTCGGGCTCCTCGCTCGGAACAGCCTCGACTGGGCGCTCCTCGACCTGGCCCTGGCCCAGATCGGCGCGATCGTGATCCCGATCTACGCGTCGAGCTCCGAGCGCGACGTCGGCTACCTCCTCTCCCACTCCGAGGCGGTTGGAGTGGCCTGCGAGGACGGGGAGCAACGCGCAAAGGTCGAGGCGGTTGCGAACGACGCGCCGCGCCTGACGCACGTCCTCACGTTCGACGACCTCGACGGCCTCGCGGCCGAGGGCCGTGACTTCGCGGCCGCGTCACCGGACGCGCTCGACGCGGCGGCCGAGGCGATCGAGGAGGACGACCTCTACACCATCATCTACACCTCGGGTACGACCGGCCCGCCGAAGGGCTGCATGATCCGCCACCGCAACTACTACGCGATGGCGGCAGTCGTCGACTCGATGGAGAGCTACATCCGTGAGGACGACGTCATGCTCCTCTACCTGCCGCTCGCGCACAACTTCGGGCGGCTGATGTTGCTGGACGGCGTGTACGTCGGCTTCACGGTCGCGCTCCTCCCCGACCCCCTGCGCGTCGCTGAGGCCATGCTCGAGGTACGTCCCACCGTCCTGCCGAGCGTTCCGCGTGTCTACGAGAAGGTGCATGCAGCGGTCGTCGCACGCTTCGACGAGGCGACCGGCGTCAAGCGGAGACTCATCGACTGGGCGCTGCCGATCGGCCGCGAGGTGAGCCGCCTCGAGGGCGAGGGCAAGCCGATCCCGAGCGGTCTCGCGCGGCGGCATCGCATCGCGGACCGGCTCGTCTTCTCGAAGGTCCGCGAGCGCCTCGGCGGAAGGCTGCGCATCCCGATCTCGGGCGGCGCGCCGCTGGCGAAGGACATCGCGGACTTCTTCGATGCGATCGGCGTGCGGATCGTCGAGGGCTACGGGCTCACGGAATGCACGACGGCGTGCAGCACGAACCGGATCGACCGCTACCGCTTCGGCACGGTCGGGCCCGCCCTGCCCGGCTTCGAGCTCAGGATCGCGGACGACGGCGAGATCCTCGTGCGCAGCGAGACGATCTTCCAGGGCTACTACAAGGATCCGGAAGCGACGGCGGCGGTGCTCTCCGAGGACGGGTGGCTCCGCACCGGCGACGTCGGCGAGATCGACGAGGACGGGTTCCTGAAGATCACCGACCGCAAGAAGGACATCCTCGTCACGGCGGGCGGGAAGAACGTCGCCCCGCAGAACATCGAGAACGACCTCAAGACGTCGAAGTGGATCTCGCAGGCGCTCGTCGTCGGGGATCAACGGCCCTACGTCGCCGCGCTCGTCACGCTCGACGAGGCCGAGATCGGCCGCTGGGCGGCGGAGCGAGGGCTGGACGGGGACATCGCGAGCCTCGCGGCCAGCCCCGCGGTGCAGGAGCTCGTCCAGGGCGTCGTCGACGAGGTGAACCGCGAGCGCTCACGCTACGAGCAGATCAAGCGCTTCGTCGTCCTCCCGCGCGACTTCACGATGGAGGCGGGCGAGATCACGCCGACCCTGAAGCTTCGCCGCCGTGCCGCTCTCGACCACTTCGCGGCGCAGGTCGACGAGCTCTACGCGACAACCGGCTGAGCCTCAGCGCGATCGGTGCACGATCTCGCAGTCGTGCGAGATCCGGTCGAGCCGGTCCGCCCAGACCTCGTCGCGCTCCGGGTTCCCACCGTCGTTCGTACCGCAGGTGACGACGTCGCGCTCTCCGTCGCGTGCCTCGATGGAGTCGCGTCCGCGTTGCCCGTGCAGCACGTCCACGCCACTACCGCCGACCAGGAGGTCGCTGGAGCGACCCCCGACGAGGCGATCCGCGCCGCGGCCCCCACGCAGCACGTCGTCGCGACTGTCGCCGACGAGGACATCGTCGCCGTCGCCGCCGAGCAGGGTGTCGCCCATGTAGCTCGCGAGTGCAAGAAGACGGTCGTGCCCGCCGAGCCCGACGAGGACATCTGCAAGCCCCGTCCCCCGGAGGACGTCGTCGTGCCTGGTTCCGAGCACCCGACAGCTGTTCGTGAGCCGCGTGACGCGCTTGCCCGTGACCGTCGCAACATGCACGGCCGTGCGGTCTCGGCACTCGCCGCCCGTCGCGAAAGCGATACGCAGCCCGTCGGGTGAGAGCGCAGGCGCGCCCCCGAACGACGTCAGACGCAGCGTCCGGCCGGTGTCGAGCTCGAGCCCGAAGATGCCCTCGTCGACGTTCCTCGCGTACAGGATCGCGTGTCCGTTCCGCGTCCACGTGAACGAGTCCCTGCTCGTCCCGCCCGGCCCCGGGTAGGTCCGGCGGCCAGACCCGTCGCTCGCGACGACACCGATCCCGTACGACCCGCGGGCCCGTCGCTGCGCGACGAAGGCGATCTTCGACCCGTCGGGAGACCACGTCGGCTGGGCGACGCCCGGTCCTCTCCCGACGACCTTCTCGTTCTCGCCGTCGGCATCGACGACGTGGATGCCGCGACCGCCCACGAACGCGATGCGCTCACCGTCCGGTGACCACGCGAAGTCGAAGCCGCCACGGGTGAGTCGAACGAGATCGCTGCCGTCCACGGAGACGGTGACGAGCATGTGGTCGGGCGTTCCGAACGCAACTCTGCGTGAATCAGGCGACCATGCAGGCCGGTCACCGGACGTCGCCAAGCTCGTCGCGTCTCCGGACCCGTCGAGCCTCTCGATCGTCAGAACGCTCTCGACACCGTCGCGTCGCGTCGCGGCGACCCAGCGCCAGTCCGGCGAGAGCGCGGCGTCGTTGCGATCGGGAAGCAGGCTCGGGAACGTGAAGTCCTCGAACATCCGGGCCTCGTCCGAGCCGTCATCGGCGATGGACGCCAGTGCGGCGCCACCGCGAGACGTCAGGAACGCGATCCTGCTTCCGTCCTGTGACCAGACCGGGAGAGCGTCTCCGGGCGGTGGCGCGTAGATCCCGCCAAGACTCGCGCCGGGAAGGGCGGTCAACGCCGCAGCGACGAGAAGCCCGATCACGCCATGTCGCACGCTCGTGATGTAGCAGAACGCACAGGCGCCCGCCCCTCGCGGGCCGGCACGAGCCGACGTGTCGAAAGTCGCCTAGAGGACGCGGCGGGCGCCGACGAACGACCCGTAGCCGGCCAGGGTCGCGACCCTGACGACGTCGCCCGTGTGCGGCGCGTGGACGAACTGGCCGCCGCCGATGTACATGCCCATGTGGCCGAGGCCGTTGAAGAACACGAGGTCGCCGGGCGCGAGCTCGCTGTAGGACACCGGCACGCCGTGGTTGTACATGGAGGCCGCGTGGTGCGGCAGGTAGATGCCGATCTGCGCGTACACGTAGCTGACGAGCCCGGAGCAGTCGAATCCTTGCGAGGGGCTCGAGCCGCCCCACACGTACGGGATACCGAGGTACTGCAGCGCGATCGAGACGACCTGCGAGGCCCTGGTCCCGTCCGGAGCTGCGGCGCCCGTCGGGATGTCGGTGAACGCGGGCTCGCTGTACGGATCGGCGTACGTCGTCGCCGCCTCGGCCGCCGCCTGCTGCGCCGCGAGTCGAGCACGTGCCTGGGCTGCGAGTTCCGCGGCACGCCTGCGCTCCTCGGCCTTCAGCTGCTCGATCTCGACGCGGACGGACGCGAGCATCTGCTCGCGCTCGGCCAGCCGGGACTGGATCGCGTCCTTCTGCGCGGCCTGCTCGGCGACGATGCGCGCCTGGTCGGCGCGTGCATCCTGCAGCCGGGCGCGGCTCGTCTCGACCTCGCGCTTGAACTGCTTGACCTCGTTCAGGACCCTCGCGTCCTGCCCCGAGACACGCTCGATGGCGTCGAGGCGCGAGACGATGTCGTCGAGGCTGCGGGCCCCGAGCAGCACCTCGAGCGTCGAGTCGCCTGCGCCGTTGACGTACAGGTCGCGGAGGCGCTTGGCGATGCGCCTCTGCGCGACGACGAGGCTCCTCTTGGCCGCAACGAGGTGTCGGGCGTTCTTCTCGAGGTCGGCGTCGATCGAGTCGAGCTCGATGTTGGCGTAGTTCCACGCCTCGATCGTGCTCGCGAGGTTCATGTCGAGCTGCTGGACCTCGGCCATGATCTGCTCCGCCTGCTCGCGCTTCGAGCTGACCGTCTGCGCCGAGGCCGCTCCGACGGCAAGCAGAAGCGCCGCGGCCGTGGCCACGAGAACGAACAGAATCGGCGCCCATCCGGTGGTGGAGCTCCCACGGGCTCTACCCCGAACAGGGCCGCCGGTGGCGGCGCTGCCCGTCACAAGTCGGCGGAGCCTACCAGCACCTTCGGACACCTGCAACCGGCAACAGAGCATGAATTGCGCCGAAAATCACTGCAAAGAGGCATATTCAAACCTGTCACAAGGTCGCGCGTGTGTTAGGGTCGCGCCCTCGTGCGAAGGGGAGCCAGAAGGTGGGGGCCGGCCGTCGCCCTGGTCCTCGGTGGATTGGCGGCAGGCGTCCTCCCCGCGAGCGGGCCTGCGGTGTCCTCGCCGGTCGTCGCGAGCGGCGGCGTGGACGTCGAGGCGGCCTCGGGGCCGTATCGCCTCAGGGTGGACGCGGTCGCGTACCACCTCCCGGGTCGCACGGCCAGCGGCCTCGCGGTCGGGAAAGGCGTCGTCGCCGTCGATCCGAAGCTGATCCCGCTCGGCACGAAGCTCTTCGTCCCGGGCTACGGGCGCGGCGTCGCGGCAGACGTCGGCGTCGGCATCAAGGGGCGGATCATCGACGTCTGGATGCCGAATGACACCGCCGCGCGCAAGTGGGGCCGCAAGACCGTGATCATCACGATCTTCCGCTAGCGGCCCTCGGCCGCAAGGCAGCCTAGATTTCCACGATGCGCTGGAGGATCGCGGGTGTCGCGCTCGCCTTGTGCGTGCTCGGGCCGGTGGGCACGTCGTCGTCGCTCGCCGCCGAGCGGGCTGCTGGGCCGGCGATCGAGGCGAAGCTGCGGAAGGCGCTCGCCTCTCCGCTACGTCGACGCCAGGCGCACCGGGGCGGTCGCCGTCGACCTCGTGACCGGGGAGGTTCTCTTCCAGCAGAACGCCGGCCGGGCCCTCGCGCCCGCATCGACGGAGAAGCTGACCGTCGCCTTCGTCGCGCTGCGCCATCTGGGGCCGACCTACCGGTTCCACACCGAGGTGCTCGGGGCCGGGTTGCGCGTCGGGAACGTGTGGCGGGGCGACCTCTACCTCGTGGGCCACGGCGACCCGACGCTCGCGCCGGCCGACATCGGCCGTCTCGCCCGCGACGTGCGGGCGGCCGGCATCCGCCGCGTGACGGGGGGCGTCGTCGCGGACGAGCAGCACTACGACTCTCGACGCACCGCTGCAGGCTGGAAGCCGGCCTTCCTCGGAATCGAGTCGCCGCCGCTCTCGGCGCTCGTGGTCAACGGCGCGCCCGCCGGTGGAGCGGACGGCTCGGCAGCCGCGGCGGCGACCCTGCTCACGCAGGCGCTCCAACGCCGTGGCGTGTCGGTCGCACGGGCGCCGAGAGCCGGGCGCGCACGAGCGGCGACGCTCGCGCTCGCCGTCGACCACTCCGTGAAGCTGAACGTGATCGTCGAGCAGATGAACCGGAGAAGCGACAACTTCGTGGCCGAGATGCTCCTCAAGGAGCTCGGCTCGTACGCGAACGGCCGGGGCACGACGGTCGGGGGCGCGGCATTCGTCCGCAAGTCGCTCGCCGACGAGGGTGTCCCGACCGACGGCGTCCGCATCGTCGACGGATCCGGGCTCTCGCGCCTCGACCGGCTGACTGCGAAGTCGCTCGTCGTCCTCCTGCAGAAGGCTGCGGCCGACGCGGAGCTGCGCGGCGCCTTCCTCTCGTCGCTTCCGGTCGCCGGCGTGTCCGGAACGCTGCGCGACAGGCTCGAGCGGCGGCCGACGCTACGCCGCGTCTTCGCGAAGACGGGGACCACCTCGCTCGCGTGCAGCCTTGCCGGCTACGTCGGGCGCCGCTACGTGTTCGCGATCCTCCAGAACGGCTCGCCCGTGTCGTCCTGGTCGGCCCGGGCCGCGCAGGACCGGTTCGTGACGGTGCTCGCGCGCTCCTAGCTCGCGCCGAGGAGCGCGCGCAGGTCGTCCTCCGAGAGGACGGGCACGCCGAGCTTCTGCGCCTTCGCGAGCTTCGAGCCCGGGCTCTCGCCGACGACGACGCCCGTCGTCTTCTTCGAGACGGAGTCCGAGACCTTCGCGCCGAGTGCCTCGAGCGCGGTCTTCGCCTCGTCGCGCGACCACGCCTCGAGCGTCCCGGTGATGACGTACTGGTTGCCCGGTCAGCGGCCCCTCGACCGGGCGCTCCGCCTCGCCCGCGGTCATCTGGAGGCCGAGTGAGCGGAGCTCCTCGACGAGCTTGCCGGTTCTCGTCGTCGGCGAACCACTCGGCGATCAGCTCGGCGCGGTCGGGGCCGATTCCCTCGACCGCCTCGAGGTCCTCCTGCGACGCCTCGAGGAGCGCGTCCACCGAGCCGAAGTGGCGCGCGAGGTTGCGCGCGAGCACCCAGCCGGTCTTCGGGATGTTGAGCCCGAAGAGCACACGCGAGAAGGGCTGCGCCTTCGACGCCTGGATCGAGTCGATCGCCTTCTGCGCCGAGATCTCCCCGTAGCCGTCGAGCTCGGCGAGCTGCTCGGGCGTCAGCCGGTAGAGGTCGGGCATCGAGCGCAGCAGCCCTCGATCCCAGAGTCGGCGCACGAACTGCTCGCCGACGCCCTCGATGTCCATCGCCGCCTGCACCCAGTGGATGAGCGTCTCGAGCCCGCGTGACGGGCACGCGCGGTTCGGGCAGCGGTGCATGACCTCGCCCTCCGGCTTGACGATCTCGGTGCCGCAGAGCGGGCAGCTTGGCGGGCATGCGGAAGCGACGCGAGCCCTTGGCGTGCGGCAGCACGGGCCCGACGACCTGTGGGATCACGTCGCCGGCACGCTGAACGATCACCGTGTCGCCCACGCGGATGTCCTTGCGATTGATGTCGTCCTCGTTGTGGAGCGTCGCGTTCGAGACGGTGACGCCGCCGACCTGCACGGGCTCGAGCTCGGCCCACGGGTTGAGCGCACCGGTCCTCCCGACGCGGATGTGGATCTTCCGGAGCGTGGTCTGCGCCGTCATGGGCGCCCACTTGTAGGCGCGCGCCCAGCGCGGCCGGCCGTGCAGCGCGCCGAGCCGGCGCTGCTGGTCGAGCGAATCGACCTTGATGACGATGCCGTCGATCTCGTAGTCGAGCTCCGCGCGACGCGTCTCCCATTCGGTCGCGGCCCGCGCGACCTCCTCGATCGACTCGAACCGCTCGCGAGTACGGGTTCGTGCGGAACCCGTGGGCGCGCAGCCACGGAGGATCTCCCACTGGCTTTCGAACTCGGGCCCTTCGACGTGGCCGACGCCGTACGTCCAGATCGAGAGCGGGCGTGCGGCGGTGATCGCCGGGTCGAGCTGTCGGACGGATCCCGCCGCGGCGTTGCGCGGGTTCGGTGCGGCTCGCTTCCCCTCGGCAGCCTGCTTCTCGGTGAACTCCGTGAACCCCGAGAGCGGCATGAAGACCTCTCCGCGGACCTCGATGCGCACGGGCAGGGTCTCGCCGTCCTCCCTCTTCATCGCGAGCGGGATCGCCTTGATCGTGCGCAGGTTCGGCGTCACGTCCTCCCCGCGCGCGCCGTCCCCTCGCGTCGCGCCGCGCACATAGCGGCCGTCCTCGTAGAGAAGCGACACCGCGAGGCCGTCGATCTTCGGCTCGACGAGGTACGCCACGGCCTCGTCGGTGCCGAGCCGCTTCCGCACGTCGTCCGCGAACTTCAGGAGCGTCTCCTCGTTCGTGACCTTGTCGAGCGAGCCGAGCGGGACGAGATGGTCGACCTTCTGGAAGCGCTCCGAGGGCGCCGCGCCGACCCGTTGCGTCGGCGAGTCGGCGACGACGAGGTCGGGATGCTGCTCCTCGATCGCGACGAGCTCGTCGTACAGGCGGTCGTACTCCGCGTCGGACATGATCGGCTCGTCCTCGACGTGGTAGGCGATGAGCGCCTCGTTCACGATCGCGCGGAGCTCCTCGACTCGTGCCGCCGGCGAGCTCGTCCTAGAGGACACCGAGCAGCTCCTGTGGCTCCCGCACGAACGCATCCGGCTCCTCGGCGAGCAGCACCTCGTCCGAGTGGATGCCACCCCAGCCGACCCCGACCGCGAACGCACCGGCCGCCTTCGCGGCGCGGATGTCGAACGGTGAGTCGCCGACGTAGGCCGCCTGCTCCGGTGGCATACCGAGCCGCTCGACCGCGAGCAGGAGTGGGTCGGGGTCCGGCTTGTGCCGCTCCGTGTCCTCGTGCGCGATGACGACGGAGAAGTGCTCGCCGAGCTCCGGGAAGCGGTCGATCGCCAGCGCGACGGTTCGGTGGCGCTTCGCGGTCACGAGCCCGAGCTTGCGTCCCTCGGCCTCGAGGCGGGGCAGGAGCGCGAGCACGTCGCCGAAGGCCTCGAGCGTCTCGTGGAGCGGATCGTTGTGCGCCCGGTACGCCTCCACGAGGTCGTCGACGCGCTCGGCGTCGAGGGCTTCCATCTGCGCGACGAGACCCTGCCCGCCGATGCTCGCGGCGAGCTCCTCGTACGCGAGCTCGCGGCCGAGCACCGTGCGCGTCGCGTGCTGCATCGAGGCGACGATGATCGAGCCCGAGTCGATCAGCGTGCCGTCGAGGTCGAAGAGGACGACGGGGAAGCGCATGTCGCTGATGCTAGTCACGGCTTCAGGGTCGGGCCTCGGCCGACCGCTCCGTCAGTAGTGGACGCGCTCGAGATAGAGACCCCACGGCGGCGCGGTGAGGCCGGCGTCCGCGCGCGGGCGACCCTCGAGCAGGTGCCCCATGCGGTCGGGCGCGTCCGCGCCGGCCTCGAGCATCGTCCCCACGAGCGTTCGCACCATGTGCCGGAGGAAGCTGTCGGCTTCGACCGTGAAGTGCAGGACGTCGCCGTCTCGCTCCCACGCGGCGCCGAGCACGTTCCTGGAGAGGGACTCGTGCTGCGTCTCGGTGGGCGTGAACGCCCGGAAGTCGTGCTCTCCGGGCAGGAGCGCGGCCGCGGCGGCGAGCGCGTCGAGATCGACCGGCCTCGGCCACCAGAGCAGCCGCCGGGTCTCGAGCGGCGCGGGCGTCTTCCGCACGAGGACCCGGTAGCGATAGGTCCGGGAACGGGCGGAGAAACGAGCGTGGAACTCCGGGTCTGCCTCCCCGGCCGCGACGACCGCGACATCGTCCGGGAGCGCCGTGTTCAGCGCCTCGGCGGCGCGCTCGGGCGGCGGCCCACCCTCGACGTCGACGCTGGCGACCTGGCCGGTGGCATGCACGCCGGTGTCCGTGCGGCCGGCGATGCCGAGCCCGTCGAAGCGTGGATAGACCGCCCCGAGCGCGTCGCGCAGGACGCCCTCGACCGTCCGCTGGCCGGGCTGGCGGGCCCAGCCGCGGAACCCCGTCCCGTCGTATTCGAGCGTGAGCTTCAGCTTCACGACCTGACATCATGGGCCGTCGGATGGCGACCCAGAAGTACGACCTGTACTCGTCGGACTTCCGCGAGACGACACACGAGACGTATGCGCGCATGCGGCGCGACGACCCGGTGCACCGCCAGCCGGGCCTGGACGGCGAGACTCCCATCTGGTTCGTGACGCGCTTCGAGGATGTCGTCTCCGTGCTCATGGACGACGACTGCTTCGTCGTCGATCCGAAGGCCCTGCTCACGCCCGAGCAGCTCGAGCAGGCGCAGGGCGACCTCGGGGACGAGCGCGTGAGCGAGAACCTGCTCGCAAAGGACGGCGAGGATCACCGCCGCCTGCGCCGTCTCGTCACGAAGGCGTTCACGCCGCGGATGGTCGAGGGGCTTCGTCCCCGGATCCAGGAAATCGCGCACGAGCTCCTCGACGCGAAGGAGAGCAGCGGCGCGATGGACCTGGTGGACGACTACGCATTCCCGCTGCCCATCACCGTCATCGCGGAGCTGCTCGGGATCCCCGCCGAAGACCGCGATCGCTTCCGCACGTGGTCGAACACGTTCGTGCTGCCGCCGGTGACCCCGGAGCTGCAGGAGCAATTCGCGACGCACACGGACGAGTTCGTGGCCTACCTCGACGAGCTGTTCGCGGCCAGGCGAGCCGAGCCGCGCGAGGACCTCGTCTCGGCGCTCGTCCAGGCGGAGGAAGCGGGCGACCATCTCACCGAGAACGAGCTCTACAGCATGGCCGTCCTGCTCATCGTGGCCGGCCACGAGACGACGGTCAGCCTGATCACGAACTCGGTGCTCGCGCTCCTGAAGCACCCGGACGCGCTCGCCGAGCTGCAGTCGGATCCGTCCGTCATGCCGAAGGCGATCGAGGAGCTGCTCCGCTTCGACAGCCCCGTCGAGCGGGCGATCACGCGCTGGGCCGCGGACGAGGTCGAGCTCGGCGGCCGTACGATCGCGCGCGGCGACCTCGTGATCGCAGTCATCGGCGCCGCCAACCGCGATCCGGAGCGTTTCCCGGATGCAGACGTGCTCGACGTGCAGAGAGCCGACGTGAAGCATGTCGGGTTCGGACGCGGTAGCCACTACTGCCTCGGTGCTCCCCTGGCGCGGATCGAGGCGGACATCGCGCTCCGCACGCTCTTCGACAGGCTGCCCGGTCTCCGGCTCGCAATCGCCGAGGATGATCTCTACTGGCGGCCGATCCCGCTCTTCCGCAGCCTCGCCTCGCTCCCGGTCGCGTGGGACACGTCGGGCGGCGCTACGGCGAGATCGCCAGTGCCTCGTTCGCCCCGCTGACCGTCAGCCCCGGCTCCGGCCCGCCGCCGATGACGTACACGCGGCCGCCGAACGCCGCCACGCCGAGCCCATGGCGAGGCGTCGGAAGGTCGTCGAGGCGCTGCCAACTCCGGGAGGACGCCCGATAGGCGTAGACCTCGCCGATCGTTCCACCCGGCTCCTCGCCGCCGACCGAGAGGACCCGGCCGGCGACGCCCACTGCCGCGGTCCCGCCGCGTGGATCCGGCACCGGCGCGAGCCTGCGCCAGCGGCGCTCGCCGGGCTTCCAGGACTCGAAGTGCGTCACGTTGGTGTCGAGACCGAAGGTGCGCCCGGCGACGGCGTAGACGGCTCCCGCGAGCGCGGCGACGCCGAGATGCTCGCGGGGCGTCGGCCCCGGTACGACGGACCAGCGCCGGGTACGGAGGTCGAGCGAGAGCGCGTTCCTCGCGAGACGCGCCCCGCTGACACGAACGACTCCGCCGGCCACGACGATCCGGCGCCCCACGACCGCCGCGCCCGCCGCCGCGCGCGGGAACGGAAGCCGCGGCAACGCCCGCCACGCGCCGTTCTCGAGCACGTAGGCGGTACGAAGCGGGCTTCCCGTGTGCCCGTAGCCGCCGAGGACGTAGAGGCGCCCGGCAAGCCCGACGGCCATTGCATGGTGCGCAGACGCCGGAAGGTCCGGAAGCCGGCGCCAGCGATCCTGAGCGGGCGAGTATGCATCCGCGCGGGCCGAGTGGCTGCCGTCCGCGTTGAACCCGCCGACGACGGCGATCTCGTTCCCGACGACGGCCGCCGCGACCTCCGTGCGCGCCACCGGCAGGCCCGCCCGCTGCTCCCAGTCGTTCGTCGCGGCCGAGCCCGGAGCCGCCAGCACGAGAAGGAGGAGCGCACAGGGCGCGAGCCGCGCCATGCGGAGACTGTACCCGCGACCTACGCGGGATCCACGACGAGCGTGAGGCCCTCCACCGAGCGCACGACGACCTCCGTCCCGGCGTCGCAGCCGCCGTCGCAGCGAGCCCGCCAGATCTCGCCGTCGACCTTCACCTGTCCGTCGGGCCAGAGCTCCGAGACGGCGACCCCGGCCTTGCCGACGAGCGACCCGATGCCGACCGTCGACTTGCGTCGCTTCGACCACCACATGAAGACGAACGTCTCGGCGACGTCGATGGCGCCTGCGACCAGGACGGCCACGACGCCCCACGGCTGCGGGAGCACGAAGATCGCGAGGACGATCGCGATGAGAAAGAGCACGACCTGAGCGTACTCAGCGTCGCTGGGCGGCTAGAGCGTCAGACGCCCGGCTGCGGACTTCGACCGGCTGCTCGGCTTGCGCGGGCGCGCGGGCCGATCGGCGTTGCAACTGGCTCGTAGTCCACGAGCTCGAGGTAGACCATCTCGGCGGCATCGCCCTGCCGCGGGCCGATCCGCACGATGCGGGTGTAGCCGCCGGGCCGCTCGGCGAAGCGGGGAGCGACCTCGGCGAAGAGCTGGTGGACGACGTGGTTCGAGCGAAGCGCGGCGAGCGCCTGCCGTCTGGCATGGAGGTCGCCGCGCTTGCCCAACGTGATCATCTTCTCGGCGAACGGCTTCACTGCCTTCGCCTTGGCCTCGGTCGTCTCGATGCGGCCGTGCTCGATCAGGGCGCCTGCGAGGTTCGAGTAGAGCGCCTTGCGATGGGCGGAGTCCCGCCCGAGCTTCTTGCCCGACCGCTGGTGACGCATGGCTAGGCGAGAGCCTCCTCGCCCTTGAGCGTGAGACCGTGCGCAGAGAGGGCGGAGCGAACCTCCTCGATCGACTTGCGACCGAAGTTCGGAATCGCGACGAGCTCGCTCTCCGACTTCGACGTCAGGTCACCGATCGTCTCGATGCCGACGCGCTTCAGGCAGTTGTACGAGCGAACTCCGAGCTCGAGCTCCTCGATCGGGAAGTTCTCCATCCCGTGCGTGGTGGGAGCCTCGGTGGCCAGCTCCGGGCTCGCCTCGCCGAAGCCCTCGATGCGGTCGAGGTCGGTGAAGATCGCCAGCTGGCGGATGAGGATCTCGGCGCCCTGGCCGATCGCGTCGCGTGGGTCGAGCGAGCCGTCGGTCGTGACGTCGAGGACGAGCTTGTCGTAGTCCGTGCGCTGACCGACGCGCGCTGCCTCGACCTCGTACGCGACTCGGCGGACCGGCGAGAAGATCGAGTCGATGGGGATGACGCCGATAGTCGTCTCCGGGCCGCGATTGAGCTCGGCCGGGACGTACCCGCGGCCGCGGCCGATGGTCAGGCTCATCTCCAGCTTGCCCTTGTCCGAGACGTGCGCGATCTCGAGCTCCGGGTTGAGGATCTCGAGATCGGCCGGCGCCTCGATGTCGGCCGCCGTCACGACGCCTGCGCCCTTCTTCGCGATGTACACCTCGATCTCGGGCGACGCGCCGTGCAGGAGCACGATGAGGTTCTTGAGGTTGAGGATGATGTCCGTGACGTCCTCGCGTACGCCCGGCAGCGTCGTGAACTCGTGGGCGACGCCCTCGATCTTCACCGCAGTCACGGCCGCGCCCTCGAGCGAGGACAGCAGCACGCGGCGGAGCGAGTTCCCGAACGTGTGACCGAACCCACGGTCGAGCGGCTCGATCACGAAGACGCCGCGGTGCTCGTCCGTCTCCTCGTGGACGATCCGCGGAGTCTGGAACTCCATCAAGCTAGTGCGAGTTGCCAAGGCAATTCCTTCCCTGTCCTGGGCAGAAGCCGGAGCTTCCGCCTACTTCTACTTCGAATACAGCTCGACGATGAGGGATTCCTGCACGGGCGCGTCGATCTCCGAGCGCTCCGGCCACTTGAGCACGGTCCCCGTGAGGCTCTCGTGGTCGGCCTGGAGCCACGGCGCGACGGACGCGGTGAGGTCGGTTGCGTCGCGCACGAGCGGCTCGACCGGGCTCCCCGGCTTGAGGCTGATGACCTCTCCGGGGCGGACGCCGTAGCTCGGGATGTTCACGCGGCGGCCGTTCACGAGGAAGTGGTTGTGGCGCACGAGCTGGCGCGCCTGCGCGCGCGAGCCCGCGAACCCGAGGCGGTAGACGACGTTGTCGAGGCGCGTCTCGAGCAGCCGGAGCAGGTTCTCGCCCGGCGCTCCCAGCCCTCGCGTCGCCTTGTCGTACGTGTTCCGGAACTGCTTCTCGAGCAGGCCGTAGTACCGGCGCGCCTTCTGCTTCTCACGCAGCTGGAGCAGGTACTCGGACTGCTTGATGCGGCCGCGTCCATGGTCGCCCGGCGGATAGGCGCGCCGCTCGACGGCGCACTTCTCGGTCAGGCAGCGCTCCCCCTTGAGGAAGAGCTTGAGGCCCTCGCGGCGGCAGAGACGGCACTTCGGGCCGAGATCGCGTGCCACGCTAGACCCTCCGCCTCTTCCGCAGCCGGACGCCGTTGTGCGCCTGCGGGGTCACGTCCTTCACCCCGAGGATCTCGAGGCCTGCGGCCTGGAGCGAGCGAATCGCAGTCTCGCGACCCGAGCCCGGTCCCTTCACGAACACCTCGACCTTCTGGAGGCCGTGCTCCATGCCCTTGCGGGCGGCGCTGTCCGCGGTGACCTGGGCAGCGAACGGCGTCGACTTGCGCGAGCCCTTGAACCCGGCCGAGCCGGCTGACTCCCACACGATCACGTTCCCCTCGCGGTCGGTCAGGGTGACGATCGTGTTGTTGAACGACGTCTTGATGTGCGCCTGGCCGATCGCGATGTTCTTCTTGACGCGGCGGCGCGTGCGGCCGCGGTTGCGAGGCGGAGCCACTACTTGGCCGCCTTCTTGCCGCGTCCGACGGTCTTCTTCGGGCCCTTGCGCGTGCGTGCGTTGGTCTTCGTCCGCTGGCCGCGCACCGGGAGGCCCCGGCGGTGCCGGACGCCTCGGTACGCACCGATCTCGGTCAGCCGCTTGATCGCCTGCGCGCGCTCGCGACGGAGGTCGCCCTCGACCTCGAGGTCCGAGTCGATGAAGTTGCGGAGCTTCGTGACCTCTTCATCCGTGAGGTCGCGCACCTTCTCGTCGGGGTCGAGCTCGAGCTGGCGGCAGATCTTCTGCGCAGTCGAGTCCCCGATCCCGTAGATGTAGGTCAGCCCGATGACGAGCCGCTTCTGGGTGGGGAGGTTGACTCCGGCGATTCGTGCCATGCGTCCTAGCCCTGCCTTTGCTTGTGACGGGGGTTGCTGCAGATGACGATCGTGCGGCCGTGCCGCTTGATCACGCGGCAGCGCTCACACATGGGCTTTACCGAGGGGCGGACTTTCATGTCTCTACTTCAGTCGGAACGTGATGCGGCCGCGGGTGAGGTCATATGGGGAGAGCTCCACCTTGACGCGATCGCCCGGAAGGATGCGGATGTAGTTCTTGCGCATCTTCCCGGAGATCTTGGCGAGCACGTCGTGGCCCGAATCGAGCTGCACCCGGAACATCGTGCTCGGGAGCGCTTCGACGACCTCTCCTTCCACCTCGATCTTGTCTTCCTTGACGGCCAACGTCTCGCTCGTGCCTGTTCTCCCTTTCACGCAGGCCCGTCAGCTCGGCGGACCTCGCGCCTTCTTCGTTTACGTCGATCCAACCTCGAAAGGTCAGTTACTGCACGCAGCACAGCATGCAGCTGCGCCGCGGTCGCCTATCGTAGCACACCGTTTTTCGCGGCCCGCTCGGGCACTCCGACCCGCGGAGTGAGGATTCGCGGCCCGTCGCCGGTGATCGCGACGGTGTGCTCGAAGTGCACGGACATCGATCCGTCGGCGGTCGAGACCGTCCAGCCGTCGCTCGCCATCACGATCTCCGGGCCGCCGGCGGTGATCATCGGCTCGATCGCGATCGTCATCCCCTCCGAGAGCCGCGGCCCACGGCCGGGCTCGCCGAAGTTCGGGATGTGCGGATCCTCGTGGTAGTACCGCCCGACGCCGTGGCCGACGAGGTTGCGGACGACGGCGAATCCGGCACGCTCGACGACGTCCTGCACGGCGTGGGAGATGTCGCCGACGCGGTTTCCGATCCGTGCCTGCTCGATCCCGGCTTCGAGCGCGTCCTGCGCGGCGTCGAGGAGGCGCTGCAAGTCGTCGTCGATCTCGCCGACGCCGAAGGTGTACGCGCTGTCCGCGATGTAGCCGTCGAGCGTCACACCGACGTCGATCGTCACGAGATCGCCGTCGCCCACCTCGTACGGCCCGGGGATCCCATGCACGACGACCTCGTTCGGCGAGATGCAGATCGCCCGCGGGTACCCGTTGTAGCCCTCCGAGGTGGGGATGCCACCTCGCTCCCGGATGAAGGCACCGGCCACGTCGTCGAGCTCGCCCGTCGTGATCCCCGGCCGGAGCTGCGCCCCGACGTGCGCGATCGTCTCGGCGACGAGCGCACCGGCCGCCGCCATCTTGTCGATCTCGCGCTCGCTCTTGCGGATGATCACGCCGACCCTGCTCCGACCCGCGTCAAGGCGTCCTCGATCTGCGCGCTCACGTCGTCAACCGTACCCTCGCCGTCCACGCTGACGAGCGTTCCGTCCTCGCGGTAGCGCTCGATGAGCGGCTCCGTGAGCTGGTGATAGAGGCGAAGCCGGTTGCGAATCGCATCGGGCGAGTCGTCCGCGCGCCCCTCGGCGATCGACCTCGTGTGCAGCCGGTCGGTGGCGACGTCGTCGTCGACCGAGAGCAGGATCACTGCGTCGAGCGGCTTCCCGATCTCCGCGAGCATCGCGTCCAGCGCCTCCGCCTGCGGGACGGTCCTCGGGAAGCCGTCGAGGACGAAGCCATCCGCTCCTTCGAGCCGCTCCCGGATGAGCCCGATCATCAGGTCGTCCGGGACGAGGTCGCCTCGCTCGAGGATCGGCGCGACCTTGCGGCCGAACTCGCTCCCGTCGGCCACGGCTGCGCGCAGGATGTCGCCGGTCGCGACATGGGTGAGCCCACGCGCCGCGGCGAGGCGCTTCGCCTGGGTTCCCTTGCCCGATCCCTGTGGGCCGAGAATCAGCATCCTCATGTCCTTGTTGTGAGGGCCGAGGCTTGCGCCCCTACCGGAGGAAGCCCTCGTAGGAGCGCATCATCATCTGCGACTCCATCTGGCGCATCGTGTCGAGCGCGACGCCGACCGCGATCAGCACCGAGGTGCCGCCGAGCGCGCCGGCGCTCGCCTGCGAGAAGCCGCCGTACGCGATGAAGAGGCTCGGGAGCACGGCTACGAGCGCGAGGAAGAGCGACCCGGGCAAGGTCAGACGTGAGAGCACTCGGTCGAGGTACTGCGCGGTCGGCGGCCCCGGCCTGATGCCCGGGATGTAGCCGCCGTAGCGGCGCAGGTTGTCCGCCTGATCGACCGGGTTGAACTGGACCGCGGTGTAGAAGTACGTGAAGACGACGATCATCAGGCCCTCGAAGAGCAGGTAGATCCAGTCTCCCGGCTGGAAGTACTCGTTCACGAAGTCCTGCGTGGCCGGGAAGTACTGCGCGACGGTCGGCGGGAACGCGAGGATCGCTGCGGCGAAGATGATCGGGATGACGCCGGCCATGTTGACCCGGAGCGGCAGGTACGTCGAGCCGCCCGCCGTCATGCGCCGGCCCACCATGCGCTTCGCGTACTGGATCGGGATACGGCGCTGGCCCTCCTGGACGAAGACGACCGCGGCGCAGATACCGACGGCGATGAGCGGGTAGAAGAGCTTCTCCATCGGGCCGCCGTTCCACCAGGCGGCGATGCCGATGGGGGCGCCCACGAGGATGGACGCGAAGATGAGGATCGAGATCCCGTTCCCCACGCCGCGCTTCGTGATCAGCTCGCCCATCCACATCAGGAGCGTCGTCCCGGCCGTCAGCGTCACGACGATGAGGACGGTCTCGCCGGCGCCGGCGTCCAGGATGTTCTGGTCGCGGAAAAGGAATGCGTAGCCGGTCGCCTGCGCAGCGGCGAGGACGACCGTCAGGTAGCGCGTGTACTGCGTGATCTTGGCGTAGCCCGCCTCGCCCTCCTTCTGGAGCTCGGCGAGCCGCGGGATCACGACGGTCAGGAGCTGGATGATGATCGACGCCGTGACGTACGGCATGATCCCGAGCGCGAACAGCGAGAACTGCGAGAGCGCTCCGCCCGAGAAGAGGTTGAGCAGGCCGAGCACGGTTCCGCTCTGGCCCGAGAAGTAGTTCTCGATCGCGCTCGGATCCACGCCCGGGGCGGGGATCCACGACCCCAGCCGGTACGCGGCCAGGATCATCGCGGTGAAGAGCACGCGGCGGCGAAGCTCCGGAACCCTCCAGGCGTTCGCGAGCCAGGAGAACATCGGCTAGTCCTCTGCCTCCTGCTCGGCAGGCGCCTCGTCGGTCTCCGCGGGCTCCTCGCTGGCGGCCTCGTCGTCGACCTCGGGCGCAGCCGGCTTCGCGGCCCTGTGCTTCTTCTTCTTCTTCTCGACCGGCTCGCCGCGAAGCCACGTCACGGTTCCGCCTGCGGCCTCGATCTTCTCCACTGCCGACTTCGAGAAACCGTGCGCAGACACCACGAGCTTCGTCTTCAGGTCGCCCTGGCCGAGCACCTTCACGTCGACCGACACCTTGCGGATGAGTCCGGCGGCCTTGAGCGCCTCGGGAGTCACCTCGGTGCCGGCGTCGAAGCGAGCCTCGAGCTCGCCGACGTTGACCGGCTGGCTGTACGTGCGGAACGGGCCGATGGGCATGGCGTCCGCCGACGTGTTGCCGCGGAGCTTGCCCATGCGCATGTCGATCGGCATCTGGCCGCCCTCGAACCCGGCCGGCATCTTGTGCGAGCCGGCGCGCGACTTCTGGCCCTTGATGCCGCGTCCCGAGTAGCGGCCCTTGCCGGACCCGAGGCCGCGCCCGACGCGCTTGCGGTCCTTCCGCGGCTGCGCCGGCTTGAGATTGGAGAGGTTGAGCTCGTCAGGCATCGTTCCCGGCCTTCCCGTCCACGCGGACGAGGTGGTTCACGTGGCGGAGCATCCCGCGCAGCTCGGGGCTGTCCGTGTGCTCGACCGTGCGGCCGATCTTGCCGAGGCCGAGCGCGCGCAGAGTGCCCTCGTGCTTGTAGGTCTGGCCGACCGTGCTCCGCACCTGAGTGATCGTCAGCTTGCTCACTCGGATGCCTTCTCGGCCTCTGCCTCGGGCGCCGCGGTAGCTGCGGGCTGCTCGGCCGGAGCCTCGTCGGACTCGACCGGAGGCTTGTACGGCAGCACCTCGCTGATCGTCTTCCCGCGCAGCTGGGCCACGTCCTCGGGACGGACGAGGCTCTGGAGCCCCTGCACCGTCGCGCGAGTCATGTTGATCGGCGTCGTCGTACCCGAGGCTCTTCGCGAGCACGTCGCGGATGCCAGCGAGCTCGAGCACGGCGCGCACGCCGCCGCCTGCGATGACGCCGGTGCCCTCGCTCGCAGGGCGCAGGACGACGCGAGCGGCGTCGAACCGCCCGACGATCTCGTGCGTGATCGTCTGCCCGTGCTTCGGCACGGTGAAGAGGTTCTTCTTCGCGTCCTCGACCGCCTTCGAGATGGCGAGCGGGACCTCCCGCGCCTTCCCGTAGCCGAGGCCGACGCGGTCGATCTCGTCGCCGATGACGACGAGCGCGGTGAAGGAGAACCGCCGCCCGCCCTTGACGACCTTCGCGACGCGGTTGATCTCGATCACGCGCTCCTTCAGCTCGCGCGAGTCAGCAACTTCCCTGGTGCTCAAAACAGGAGCCCTCCCTCGCGCGCGCCCTCCGCGAGCGCCTTCACGCGTCCGTGGAACAGGTAGCCGCCGCGATCGAACACGCAGCGGTCGATTCCGGCCTTCTTCGCCTCGGCGGCGAGCGTCTTGCCCACCTCGCTCGCCTGCTCGATCTTCGATCCCTTCTTGCCGGACGAGGGCCGTCCAGCTAGCCGACGCGAGCGTGCGGCCCGACGCGTCGTCGACGAGCTGGGCGAAGATCCCGCGGTTCGAGCGGAAGACGACGAGCCGCGGCCGCTCGGCAGTGCCGGAGACCTTCGCCCGGACACGCCGGTGGCGGCGCAGGCGCGCCTCTCTTTTCGTCATGACGCTCACGCGCGCTTCCCGACCTTCCTGCGAACCTGCTCGTTCACGTAGCGGATGCCCTTGCCCTTGTAGGGCTCCGGGGGCCGGACCTTGCGAATCTCGGCGGCCGTCTGGCCGACCATCTGCTTGTCGATGCCCTTGACGATGATCTGCGTCGGCGACGGGACGTCGAAGGTGATCCCCGACCGCGGCTTGATCACGACCGGGTGCGAGAAACCGACGGCGAGCTCGAGGTCCGTGCCCTTGAGCTGCGCGCGGTAGCCGACTCCCTGGATCTCGAGCTGCTTCTCGAAGCCCTTCGTCACGCCCTCGACCATGTTCGCGATGAGCGTCCGCGTGAGCCCGTGCAGCGCGCGATCCTCCCCACGCTCCGTGGGGCGTGTGACCGTGATCGTCTCCTCCGACTTCTCGACCGTCATGCGCGAGGGGACGACCTGGCTCAGCTCACCGAGCGGGCCGTTGACCTGGACACGCCCGGGCGAGATCGCGACCATGACGCCCGCGGGAAGTTCGATTGGCTGTCTACCGATTCGCGACATGGGCTACCAGACGAAGGCGATGACCTCTCCGCCGACGCCGCGCTCGGCTGCCTGGCGGCTCGTGATCATCCCGCCGGACGTCGACATGATGGCGGTGCCCAGGCCTCCGAGGACCCGCGGCAGCCGGTCCTTCCGCGCGTACACGCGGCGTCCCGGCTTCGAGACCCGCTTGAGATCGGTGATGACGCGACGGCGGTCCTTCGCGAACTTCAGCTCGATGACGAGCGACGCGAAGGGCTCGCCTGGCTCGACCCGGTAGTCGCGGATGTACCCCTCCTCCTTGAGGATGCGGGCGATCTCCTCCTTCACGCGGGAGGTCGGCATCGCGGCGCTGTCGTGCAGCGCGCGGTTCGCGTTGCGAATCCTGGTGAGCATGTCGGCAATCGGATCTGTGAGCACCGTCTCCTCCTACCAGCTCGACTTCGTCATGCCGGGGATCGCGCCCTGATGCGCGAGCTCGCGCAGGCAGATCCGGCAGAGGCCGAACTTCCGATAGACCGCGCGTGGTCGCCCGCACCGGCTGCAGCGGGTGTAGGCGCGGACGCCGTACTTCGGCCTTCCGCTCCTGCTTCACGCGTAGCGATTTCTTGGCCATACGTTACGAGTCCCTTCTCTCTCCGGCGAACGGGAGGCCGAGAGCGACCGAGCAGCGCGCGCCCGTGGTCGTCCGTCTTCGCCGAGGTCGTGATCGCGACGTCGAGCCCGCGAATCGCGGGAACCTGGTCGTAGTCGACCTCCGGGAAGATGATCTGCTCCCGGATCCCGATCGAGTAGTTGCCCCTGCCGTCGAACGCCTCGGGGTCGAGGCCGCGGAAGTCGCGGATTCGAGGCAGGGCGATGGACGCGAGCCGGTCGAGGAACTCGTACATGCGCGCGCCGCGCAGCGTTACCTTCGCGCCGACGGGCATGCCCTCGCGGAGCTTGAAGCTCGCGATCGACTTCTTCGCCCGGCGCACCTGCGCGCGCTGGCCGGCGATCAGCGTCAGCTCCTCGATCGCTGCGTCGAGCGCCTTCGCATCGGTCTTCGCCTCGCCCACGCCCATGTTGAGCGTGATCTTCGTCACGCGCGGCACCTGCATGACCGACGAGAGCTCGAGCTCCTGCTGGAGCCGGTCACGGATCTCCTCCTCGTAGCGCTGCTTGAGGCGCGGGGTGTACGTCTCGGGTGTGGCGGTCGCGCTCACTGATCGAGCTCCTGGCCGCAGCCTTCGCGCTTGCAGACTCGAACCCTGACCGTCTCGCCCTTGATCTCCTTCTCGTGGATCCCGACGCGCGTCGGGTTCCCGCAGATCGGGCAGACCACCATGACGTTCGAGACCGGGATCGGGGCCGGCATGTCGATGATCCCGCCGGGAACGACCTGCGTGCCGCCCATGCGCGATGCGTCCTTGATCGGCCGCGGGCGAGTGTGCCGCTTCGCGACGTTCAGGTTCTCGACGATCACGCGGCGCTCGGACGGCCGCGCCTCGATGACGCGGCCCTGCTTGCCGCGGTCCTTCCCCGCCAGGATCTGGACGAGGTCGCCCTTCTTCACCTTCATCTTCACGGCCATTACCTAGAGAACCTCCGGCGCCAAGCTGACGATCTTCATGTAGTTCTTCTCGCGAAGCTCGCGTGCGACGGGCCCGAAGATGCGCGTCCCACGCGGGTTCGATGCTGCATCGATGAGGACGGCGGCGTTCTCGTCGAATCCGATGAGCGTGCCGTCGTCCCGGGTGAAGGGCTTCTTCGTTCGGACGACGACCGCTTTCACGACCTCGCCCTTCTTGACCGAGCCCTGTGGTGTTGCGGACTTCACGGTAGCAACGATCACGTCGCCGACCCGCGCGTAGCGCCGGTGCGAGCCGCCGAGCACGCGGATGCAGAGGAGCTCGCGCGCTCCCGTGTTGTCGGCCACCTTCAGTCTCGATTCCTGCTGGATCACGCCCTCGACCTCTCTCTACTTCGCCGCCTGCACGACGGTCCGGAGACGCCAGCGCTTCATGCGCGAGAGCGGCCTCGTCTCGACGATGAGCACGATGTCCCCGACCTTCGCCTCGTTCTCCTCGTCGTGGGCGTGGAACTTCGAGCTGCGCCGGATGACCTTCTTGTAGCGCGGGTGCACCTTCACCGTGTCCACGCGGACGACGATCGTCTTGTCCATCGCCGCGGACACGACGGTGCCCTGCCGCTCCTGCGTCCGGCCGCGGGTGTGCTCCGGCTTCGGGAGCCGCGTGATCGCCTTGCGCTCGGCCGGCTTCTCGCGCTTCGGCTTCGAGCGCACCGGCCGCTGCGAGCGCGGAACGCGCTTCTTCTTCCGCTTCGCGGGAGCGGCCTCGGCCGGCTCCTCGGCAACGTCCGGTTCCGGCTCGGCGCTCGGCTCGGCCTCGGCCGCAGGCTCCGGCGCGGCGTCCGCTTCAGCGGGCTCCGCTTCAGCGGGCTCCGCGTCAGCCTCCGCCTCGGCTACGGGCTCCTCGGCCGACGGCTCCTCGGAGGGAGCCTCCTCGGCCACGACCTCCTCGGCGGGCGGCTCGTCGGCGGGAGCCTCCTCGGGCGCAGCCTCGTCGGCGACAGCCTCGACCTCGTCGGGTGCTGCCTCCGCCTCGGGGGCGTCCGGGGCCTGCTCCTCCACCGGAGCCTCCTCGGTCTCTTCGACCTGCTCGTTCTGCTCTGTCTCGTCAGCCATCTAGCTCTTTCCTCGTGCACGTTCGTGCTTCACGGTCAGGATGCGCGCGATCTCGCGCTTGGCATGACGCAGGCGCGCGCTGTTCTCGAGCACGCCCGTCGCCGTCTGGAAGCGAAGATGGAAGAGCTCCTGTCGAGTCTCGGCCATCTTCTGCTCGAGCTGGTCGTCGCTGAGCTCGCGCAGTTCCCTAGCTCTCAAAGAGATCAGCCTCTCTCTTCACGATCTTCGTCTTGATGGGGAGCTTCTGGCCGGCGAGGCGGAGCGCTTCCTTGGCGAGCGGCTCCGGAACGCCGGCGAGCTCGAACATCACGCGGCCCGGCTTGACCACCGCGACCCAGCCCTCCGGCGAGCCCTTGCCGGAGCCCATACGGGTCTCGGCGGGCTTCTTCGTGACGGGCTTGTCCGGGAAGAGGTTGATCCAGACCTTCCCGGTACGACGGATCTTGCGGGTCGCCGCGATGCGGGCAGCCTCGATCTGGCGGTTGGTGATCCAACCTGCCTCGAGCGCCTTGAGCCCGTAGTCGCCGAAGGTGACCTCCGTCTGGCCCTTGGAAACGCCCCTGCGGTGGCCGCGGTGGTACCGCCTGTACTTCGTCTTGCGCGGCATCAACATCAGGCGCTGTCTCCGTTCTCGGGCTTCGCCTCGGGCGCGGGCTCCGACGTCTCGGGTGCCGTCTCGGCGACAGGCTCGGCCGGCGCCTGCGTCTCCGGCTCGGCAGGCGGAGCCTCGACCACGGTCTCGTCGGCCACGGCATCCGTCACGGCCTGCTCCGGAGCGGCCTGCTCGGCGGGGCTCCGGCGCGGCCCACGGCCGCCCGGCCGCTGACCTCGACGCTTGCGGGGAACGATGCCGAGGCCCTCGCGGTCTGCGCTCCGACCGCCGCGCTCGCGCGAGGCGCCGAGGCCCTCGGCCGACGCTCCGCGGCGTCGCCGGGCCTGGTCCTGGTCGCCGAGGCGAGCGTCCCGCCCGCTGCTGGCGCCCTCGTAGCCCTCCGGCATGATCTCGCCCTTGTTCACCCAGACCTTGACGCCGATCGCGCCGAAGCTCGAGCGCGCCTCGGCGAAGCCGTAGTCGATGTCGGCGCGAATCGTGTGCAGCGGCACACGGCCCTCGGAGTACATCTCGCGCCGGCTCATCTCGCCGCCGCCGAGCCTGCCCGCCGCGGTGATCTTGATGCCCTGCGCGCCCGACCGCATCGCGGAGGCGAGCGACCGCTTCATCGCGCGGCGGAAGCTCACCCGGTTCTGGAGCTGCTCGGCGATCGACTGCGCGACGAGCTTCGCGTCGAGCTCCGGCCGCTTGATCTCGTTGATGTTGATGTGGACGTTCTTCTTCGTGATGGCGTGCAGCTCACGTCGGAGCGCGTCCACCTCGACGCCCGACTTTCCGATCACGATGCCGGGGCGGGCCGTGTAGATGTCCACGGTGATCCGCTGCTTGTCCTTCCGGATCAGGATGTCCGAGAGCCCGGCGTGCGAGAGCTTCTTGAGGATGTGGCCACGGATCTTCACGTCCTCGAGGATGTAGTCGGCGAACTCGGGCTTGCCGGTCCACCAGTTCGACTTCCAGTCGTGGATGACGCCGACGCGGAAGCCGCCGGGATGCACCTTCTGCCCCATTAGCTGACGGCCTCCTTCTTCTTGGTCGGCTTCTTCGCCGGCGATCGGCGCTTGGGCTTCGACTCGGCCTCGGCAGTCGCCTCGGCTGCGGGCTCGGGCGTCGTGGCAGCGGCTGCGCGCTGCCTGCGCTTCGGCCTGGCCGGAGCCTCCGGCTCGACGAGGACGATCGTCACGTGGCTCGTCCGCTTGCGGATCTGATTCGCGCGGCCGCGCGCACGGGGCCGCCAGCGCTTGAGCGTCGGGCCCTCGTCGGCGTACGCCGCCTGCACGATGAGCTCGTCGCCGTCCAGGCCGTGGTTCGCCTCGGCATTCGCAACGGCCGAGCGGAGAACCTTCGCGACCTCGATCGCCGCAGCTCGCTGCGTGAACGCGAGGATCGTCCGTGCCTCGGGCACGGTGCGCCCGCGGATGTTGTCCAGCACGAGACGTGCCTTGCGCGGCGACATGCGCACCCACTTCGCCTGGGCGCGGACGGTCATGCGGTCGTCGGTGGTCGCGGTCGCCATCACTTCCTCTTGATCTGGGTCGTCTTGTCGCCCGCATGGCCGCGGAAGGTCCGCGTCGGGGCGAACTCGCCGAGCTTGTGACCGACCATCTGCTCGGTCACGAAAACGGGGACGTGCTTGCGGCCGTCGTGGACCGCGATGGTGTGCCCGACCATGTCGGGGAAGATCGTGGACGTGCGCGACCAGGTGCGGATCATGCGCTTCTCGCCCGTTGCGTTCATCGACTCGATCCGGCTCAGCAGCCGGTCCTCGACGAAAGGCCCTTTCTTCGAGCTACGACTCATCTAGCGTCTCTTCTCCTTGCCGCGGCGCCGGCCGCGGACGATGAGCTTGTCGGATTCCTTGTGCTTGCGGCGCGTGCGCTTGCCGAGCGTCGGCACGCCCCACGGGGTGACCGGGTGGCGTCCACCCTTCGTCTTCCCCTCGCCGCCGCCGTGCGGGTGATCGACCGGGTTCATGGCCGAGCCGCGGACGGTCGGGCGCTTCCCGAGCCAGCGGCTGCGTCCCGCCTTGCCGCTCGTGACGTTGCCGTGGTCGGCGTTGCCGACCTGGCCCACCGTCGCCCGGCAGGTGAGGAGGACGCGGCGGAGCTCACCCGAGGGGAGGCGCAGGACGCCGTGGTCGCCGTCCTTCGCGACGAGCTGCACGGACGAGCCTGCGGAGCGCGCCATGCGGGCGCCCTGGCCCGGCTTCAGCTCGACTCCGTGCACGAGTGTTCCCGTCGGGATGTTCGCGAGCGGGAGCGCATTCCCGGGCTTGATGTCGGCCTCCGGCCCGGACTCGACGGTCGCGCCGACCCGCACCCGCGCCGGAGCGAGGATGTACGACTTCGCGCCGTCGGCGTAGTGCAGCAGCGCGATCCGCGCGGACCTGTTCGGGTCGTACTCGATCGCGGCGACCTTCGCAGGCACGCCGTCCTTCGTCCGCTTGAAGTCGAGCTTCCGGTACTGGCGCTTGTGCCCTCCGCCCTGATGGCGCGTGGTGATGCGGCCGCGGTTGTTACGGCCGGCCTTCTTGGGCAGCGGCTCGACGAGCGACTTCTCCGGCTCCGACTTCGTGACCTCCTCGAAGCCTGGCGTCGCCATGAAGCGCCGGCCGGGGCTCGTGGGCTTGTACTTGCGGAGAGCCATCAGACGGACGCCCCTTCGAAGATCTCGATCTCGTGGCCTTCCTTCAGCTGCACGATCGCCTTCTTCCAGCCCGGGCGGCGCCCGCGGGTCATCCCCCGGCGCTTCGGCTTGGACTGGACCTTGATCACGTTCACGTTCGCGACCTGGACGTCGAACAGCTGCTCGACGGCCTGCCGGATCTGGGTCTTGTGCGCGTCCTCGTGCACGCGGAACGTGTACTTCCGGTCAGAGATGAGCGAGTAGCTCTTCTCGGAGACGACCGGTGCGATGAGGACCTCGTTCGGATGGAGGCTCATTCCTCCGCCCCCTGACCGTTCTCGACGCCTGCGCGCGCGAGCACGAGCGGCAGCGCGGCCTCGCTGACGAGCAGCGAGCGCGCCCACACGACGGATGCGACCTCGAGCTCGGCCGGGACCGTGACCACGACGCGCTCGAGGTTGCGGAAGGACTTGATCAGCGCCTCCTCGTCCTCGGTCGCGACGACGAGCGTCGGCAGCTCGCCGGGCCAGTCGCCAAGGAGCGAGACGGCCTGCTTCGTCGACGGCTCCGAGAAGGACTCGCCGCTGACGAGCGCGAGCGAGCCCGAGCCGGCGTGCGAGCTCAGGGCACCGCGCAGCGCGGCGCGACGCGCCTTCCTGTTCACCTTCACCTCGAAGTCGCGCATGGTCGGCGGGAAGGCGACGCCTCCACCGGTCCAGTGCGGCGCGCGGGTCGTCCCCGCGCGAGCACGGCCGGTGCCCTTCTGGCGCCACGGCTTCGCGCGGCCGCCGGCGACGAACCCACGGCTCTTCGCGCCGCGAGTGCCCGCGCGGGCAGCGTTGAGCTCGGCGCGGACGGTCTCGTGGACGAGGTGCGGCGTCACGTCGGCGGCGAAGACCGAGGCCTCGAGCGAGACCTCCTTCGACTTGCCGCCGAGCACGGGTGCCTTCGGAGCGGCCACTACGACGCGCTCCTGATCTGGACGATCCCGCTCTTCGGGCCGGGTACCGAGCCGCGGACGAGCAGGAGGTTGCGCTCGGTGTCCACCTCGTGGACGACGAGGCCGGGCTGGGTCACGCGCGCGTTTCCCATGCGCCCGGCCATGCGCATGCCCTTGAAGACCCGCGAGGGATAGGCGGAGGCGCCGATCGAGCCGGGGGCGCGCACGTTGTGCGAGCCGTGGGAGACCGGGCCGCGCGTGAACCCGTGCCGCTTGATCGTCCCCTGGAACCCCTTGCCGACCGAGATCCCGGAGACCTTCACGGGCTCGCCGGGCTCGAAGGACTCGACCGTTACGGTCTCGCCGACCGCGAGGCCACTCGGGCCGCGCATCTCGACGAGGTGGCGGTGCGGGGCGACCCCGGCTTTCGCCAGATGGCCGACCTCGCCCTTCGTGAGCTTCCGCTCCTCGACCGTGTCGAACGCGAGCTGGACCGCGTCGTAGCCGTCCGTGTCCACGGTCTTCACCTGCACGACCGGGCACGGGCCTGCCTCGATCACGGTCACGGCCGACATGGCGCCGGTCTCCGGGTCGAAGACCTGCGTCATGCCGAGCTTGCGTCCCACGATGCCCTTCATCTCAGAGCTTGATCTCGATGTCGACGCCGGCGGGAAGGTCGAGTCGCATGAGCGAGTCGACCGTCTTCGGCGTGGGGCTGTGGATGTCGATGAGCCGCTTGTGCGTGCGCACCTCGAAGTGCTCGCGCGAGTCCTTGTCCTTGAACGGGCTCCGGATCACGCAGTACACGTTCTTCTCGGTGGGCAGGGGCACAGGCCCGGTGATCGTCGCGCCGGTGCGCTGCGCGGTCTCGACGATCTGGGACGCCGAGCGGTCCACCTGCTGGTGGTCGTAGCCCTTGAGCCGGATGCGGATCTTCTGCTGTGCCATGTCGAGAAAGGGGCGAGAGATCTCGCCCCTAGTTGACGATCTCCGTGACGACGCCGGCGCCGACCGTGCGCCCGCCCTCGCGAATCGCGAAGCGGAGGCCCTGGTCCATGGCGATCGGCTGGATGAGCTCGATCTCCATGTTCGTGTTGTCGCCCGGCATGACCATCTCCTGCCCCTCGGGCAGCTTGATCGAGCCGGTGACGTCGGTCGTGCGGAAGTAGAACTGCGGCCGGTAGCCGTTGAAGAACGGCGTGTGGCGCCCGCCCTCGTCCTTCGAGAGAACGTACACCTCGGCCTTGTAATGCGTGTGCGGCGTGATGCTGCCGGGCTTGGCCAGCACCTGGCCGCGCTCGACGTCCTCGCGCTTGATGCCGCGGAGCAGCGCACCCGCGTTGTCGCCGGCCTGCGCGTAGTCGAGCGTCTTCTGGAACATCTCGAGGCCCGTGATGACCGTCTTCTCGACCTCGGGATGAATGCCCACGATCTCGATCTCCTCGCCGACGGTCATCTTCCCCTGCTCGATGCGGCCCGTCACGACGGTGCCGCGACCCGTGATCGTGAAGACGTCCTCGATCGGCATGAGGAACGGCTTGTCCACATCGCGAACCGGCTCGGGGATGTACGTGTCGACGGCCTCCATGAGCTCGAGGATCTTCGGCGTCCACTCGGGATCGCCCTCGAGCGCCTTGAGCGCGGAGACCTGGATCACAGGGATCTCGTCACCCGGGAACTCGTACTTGGAGAGGAGCTCGCGCACCTCCATCTCGACGAGCTCGAGCAGCTCGGGGTCGTCGACCATGTCCGCCTTGTTCAGGGCGACGACGATCGAAGGCACCTCGACCTGGCGGGCGAGGAGGATGTGCTCGCGTGTCTGCGGCATCGGGCCGTCGGCCGCCGAGACGACGAGGATCGCGCCGTCCATCTGGGCGGCGCCGGTGATCATGTTCTTGATGTAGTCGGCGTGGCCCGGGCAGTCGACGTGCGCGTAGTGGCGGTTCGCGGTCTCGTACTCGACGTGAGCGGTGTTGATCGTGATGCCGCGCGCCTTCTCCTCCGGCGCCTTGTCGATCGCGTCGAACGACGTCGCCTCGGTGGTGGTGCCCGCGTCGGCGAGGACCTTCGTGATCGCAGCGGTGAGCGTCGTCTTGCCGTGGTCGATGTGACCGATCGTGCCGACGTTGACGTGCGGCTTGCTGCGCTCGAACTTCTGCTTTGCCATTGCCTGATTACCTCCGATGCAAGGCCAGGACGGGCCTAGCCTGATTCCTTTCCTGTGTCACCCGTGACGATCGTGGTGGCGATCGACGCCGGGACCTCCTCGTACCGATCGAACTGCATGGTGAACGTCGCACGACCCTGCGACATGGAGCGCAGGTCGGTCGCATAGCCGAACATCTCTGCGAGCGGGACGCTCGCGCGGACCGACTGCGACCCGCCGATCGGCTCGAGTTGCTCGACCCGACCCCGGCGACCGTTCAGGTTACCAATGACGTCGCCCACGTACTCCTCGGGAGTGACGACCTCCACGGCCATCACCGGCTCGAGCAGACGGGGCTTCGCGCGCTTCATGGCCTCCTTGAAGGCCATCGAGCCCGCGATCTTGAACGCGCGCTCGCTCGAGTCGACCTCGTGGTACGAACCGTCGACGAGCTCGACCTTGACGTCGACCACCGGGAACCCGGCGAGGATGCCCGCGCTCATGGCCTCCTGGATGCCGTCGTCGATCGGCTTGATGTACTCGCGCGGGATCTTGCCGCCGACGATCCTGTCCTCGAACTCGTACCCCACCCCCGGCTCCTGCGGGAGGAGGTTGATGACGACGTCGCCGTACTGGCCCGAGCCTCCGGTCTGCCGGACGAAGCGGCCCTGGATCTTCTCGACCGGCTTGCCGATCGTCTCCCGGTAGGAGACCTGCGGCCGGCCGACGTTGCCCTCGACGCGGAACTCGCGCAGCAGGCGGTCGACGATGATCTCGAGGTGCAGCTCGCCCATGCCGGCGATGATCGTCTGGCCGGTCTCGTCGTCGGTCGAGACGCGGAAGGTCGGATCCTCCTCGGCGAGCCGCTGGAGCGCGGTCGCGAGCTTGTCCTGGTCGCCCTTCGTCTTCGGCTCGATCGCGACCGAGATGACCGGGTCCGGGAACGTCATCGACTCGAGCACGATCGGCGCCGAGTCGGCGGAGAGCGTGTCGCCGGTCGTCGTGAACTTCAGCCCGACCGCGGCTGCGATCTCGCCGGCCCCGATCTCCTCGCGCTCCTCGCGGTGGTTCGCGTGCATCTGGAGGATGCGCCCGATGCGCTCGGTCTTCCCCGTCGTCGTGTTGAGTACGCGTCCGCCGGCCTTGACCTGGCCCGAGTACACGCGGAAGTAGGTGAGCTTGCCGACGTACGGGTCGGTCATGACCTTGAACGCGAGCGCGGCGAACGGCGCTTCGAGCGCGGGCGCCCTCGTCTCCTCCTCGGCCCCCTTCGGATCGACGCCCTGCACGGGCGGTACGTCCACGGGGCTCGGGAGGTAGTCGACGATGGCGTCGAGAAGCGGCTGCACGCCCTTGTTCTTGAACGCCGATCCGAGCAGCACGGGTGTGATGCCGCCCGAGAGCGTGCCGGCGCGAAGCGCGCGCCTGATCATCTCGGGCGTGACCGCGCTCTCGTCCTCGAGGTACGTCTCGGTCAACTCGTCGTCGTACTCCGCGATCGCGTCGATGAGGGCGTGGTGGATCTCCTCCGCGCGTGCCCGGAGCTGGCCCGGGATCTCCTCGATGGCGAACTCGGTGCCGAGGGCGTTCGTGTACACGATCGCGTTCATCTCGACGATGTCCACGATCCCGGTGAAAGCGTCCTCCTGCCCGATCGGGATCTGGATGGGCACGGGGTTGGCCCCGAGGCGGTCGCGCATGGACTGGACGGCGGCGTCGAAGTCGGCGCCGGTGCGGTCCATCTTGTTGATGAAGGCGATGCGCGGGACCCGATAGCGGTCGGCCTGGCGCCAGACCGTCTCGGACTGCGGCTGGACGCCCGCGACGGAGTCGAACACGGCGACCGCGCCGTCGAGGACGCGAAGGCTCCGCTCGACCTCGACGGTAAAGTCCACGTGCCCGGGCGTATCGATAATGTTGATCCGATAGTCGCGCCAGAACGCCGTCGTCGCTGCCGACGTGATGGTGATGCCGCGCTCCTGCTCCTGCGCCATCCAGTCCATGGTCGCGGCGCCCTCGTGCACCTCGCCCATCTTGTGGGTGCGGCCGGTGTAGTAGAGGATCCGCTCGGTCGTCGTCGTCTTGCCCGCGTCGATGTGGGCCATGATCCCGATGTTCCGGACACGGTCGAGCGCGACGGGTGTGGCAACGGTCGTCATCGAGGTCGCCGCCTTACCAGCGGTAGTGCGCGAAGGCCTTGTTGGCCTGCGCCATCCGGTAGATGTCGTCCTTCTTCTTGAACGCGCCGCCCTGCTGGTTCAGAGCGTCCTGGAGCTCGCCAGCGAGCTTGAGCGCCATGCTCTTCTCGCGACGGTCACGCGCAGCCTGGACGAGCCAGCGCAGCGCGAGCGTCCGCGCCCGGCGCTGAGGCACCTCGACGGGCACCTGGTAGTTCGCGCCACCGACGCGCCGTGAGCGAACCTCGAGCACGGGAGTCACGCTCTTGACCGCCTGCTCCAGCACCTCGAGCTCCGGCTTCCCCGTACGCTCGGCCGCGATCGCCAGGGCGTCGTAGACGATCCCCTCGGCGATCGACTTCTTGCCGCCGAGCATGATGCGGTTGACGAGCTGCGATACGAGCACCGAGCCGTGCACGGCATCGACGTCGGGCTGGCGAATCGGGACTTCGGCACGGCGAGGCATGACTCGTCCCTACGCCTTCTTCGCGCCGTACTTGGAGCGGCCCTGGCGGCGGTTCTGAACACCCGAGGAGTCGAGGCCACCGCGAATGACCTTGTAGCGGTAGCCCGGAAGATCCTTGACGCGTCCGCCGCGCACGAGCACGACGGAGTGCTCCTGCAGGTTGTGACCCTCGCCCGGAATGTAGGCACCGACCTCCATGCCGTTCGTCAGGCGCACACGTGCGACCTTGCGCAGCGCCGAGTTCGGCTTCTTCGGGGTCTGTGTCATCACGCGCGTGCAGACGCCGCGCTTCTGCGGAGCACCGCGGAGCGCCGGAGTCTTGGTCTTGGTCTGCGGGGCCTTCCGACCCTTGCGCACGAGCTGATTGACGGTGGGCACGCTACTCCTCGGGGATGGTCGCGGACTTCTGAGGGAAAAGGCAGGCGAACAGACTGCGCCCCGCCTACCGAAGCCGCGAGATGGTAGCAGAGAACGGCCTTCGGTGACCGTCGATTCCGCCCGCCGTGACGGTGCTGGCGCTGCGGACGTTCCCGATTACAGTGCGTCGGGAGGAGCCTGAGGAGGGCGAGGGTGAACGGGACGGAGACTGCGGTTGCGGCGGTTGCCGCCTGCGCGGCGGTGCTCGCGCTCGCCCTCGGGTCGATCGCAGCCCGGACGGTCCGCAATCGGTCCAACCGCCGGTTCGAGGCCATGCTCGAGAGGCTCGACGAGCACCTCGGCCGGATCTCGTCGAGCCTGGAGCGCGTCGTCGAGCGGGCGGAGCACGTGCGCAGCCGCGCGGTGGACGACCTGGAGCTGACGGTCGACTTCGACGAGCTCCTGCGCAAGGTCGCCGCGGAGGCTGCGACGCGAACAGGCGCCGACGCAGCGACCGTGCAGGTCCGCGGGCCGGGAGGCGAGCCGCGCAGCGCCGAGTTCGGCATGGTCACACCCGGGGCGCAGGCGACACAGTCGCTCGAGGCGCCGCTCGCCCGGGCGACCGGGCCGTTCAGGGCGGTGACGATCAACTGGTCATACCGTCCCGGCGCAGCGGATGCACCGGATCCCGCCACGTCCGCGCTCGTCGTGCCCATCGTCGAGGACGGCGAGGAGACGGGGATGCTCACCGCGTACGCCCCCGCCGCGGGCGTGTTCGGGCCGGAGCACGTGCATGCGCTCGAAGCACTGGCCGAGGAGACGGGGCCCGCACTCGGTGCCGCCCGCAGCTTCGCGGAGGCGCAGCGGGAGCTCACGGACTCGCTGACGGGCGTTCGCTCGAGTTCGGGCTACGACCTCGAGCTCGAGCGAGCAGTCAGCCGCGCACGCGAGACCGGCCGTCCGTTGTCGCTCCTCATTCTGAGCAGCGACGACCAGCCCGAAGCGGGCGAGGCGCTCCGTGACCTGGCATCGCTGCTCGTCCGGACGACGCGCGCTACCGACGTCGTGTGCCGGCGCCGCACGGGGCAGTTCGGTGTCGTCCTGCCGGATACCGCGGGCGACCCCGCGCTGCGCCTCTACGGCCGGCTCCTCGATGCGGCAGCTCGGACGTCCTTTCCGACGAGCCGTCAGCTGACCTTTGCGTCCGGCCTCGTCGAATGGCGGCCGAACGAGTCGAGCGAGGCGCTCGACGCCCGGGCACTTGCAGCGGTGGGAAAGACACGCACGGAGCCGCTCGCGCTCGTCGCGCTCCCGACCGAGCCCGAGCCGGTGTCATTCGACCCCGCACGACTCGCCCTCCAGGAGCAACTCGCGCGAGAGATCGACCGCGCCCGGCACCTCGGGCAGCCCGTGGCGATGCTCGTCGTGAGCGTCGACGGCATCAGGCGGATCGAGGAGGCTCGCGGCACGACCGCCGGGGAGCGCGTGCTCGACGAGGTCGCGGCACGTTTGCGAGAAGCCCTCGCAAGCGGCGACTTCGCCCTTCAGGTCGATACGGACGTGCTCTCGGCGCTCCTGCCGGGTGCAGGGAGCGAGCGGGCGGAACGCGTCTTCACGGATCTGCGAGCGTCTCTCGAGAGCGATCCGGCGACCCACCTCGACCGGCTGGGCGTGTCGGCGGGCATCACGGAGCTCGCCGGCGAGGACGATGCGGCCGGGGTCGTCGCACGGGCCGGGCACGCACTCGAGCGAGCGATGCGGGCCGGGCCGGGCACTGTCGTCGTCGCGATGCCGACGGACGAGGCGAAGTGAACGCAACCTGCCGTGAACGCGTACTTTCCGGGCAAACGATGGCCTGCAGCCCGATGACGAAGTACAGTGCGTCCCACGTTCGAGTGCTGGAAGGCGTAGCGGGAAGCCCTGGTCGCTGCGGATACAGGGCTTGCCGGAGGAAGGGTTCGGTGTGTCCACAGCTGCGGTGATCCTCATCGCGGCCGTCGCGCTTGCGGCGGTCGTCGTGCTGCTTCTGCTGAGGCGGCGCGTCAGCACGCCGCCTGCGGAGAGCACCGAGCTCGTCCGCGCCGTGGACGAGATGCGTACGAAGATGGACGAGCTCGCCCAGGATCTCTCCGAGGCGCTCGACCGCGCCGAGCGGGAGACGCGGCGAAACCGGCTGTTCGGCGAGCTCGGCGGCTCGATCGACCTCGAGGAGGTCATGGATCGCGTCCTCGACGCGGCGATGGAGCTGACCGGGATCGACGCCGCGATGATGGTGGTGGAAGGCCAGGGCGGCGCTCCCGCCGTCGCGACGCGCGGGATGACGGCGCAGGAAGCCGCGAAGCCGCCCACCTCGGGCGTCGCCGGTGCGCTGTCGGGCACGATCACCGTCAGCTACCGCTACGGGCGCGACCAGGAGCTGCCGAACGAGGCGCTCATCCGCGGCGGCGTCTTCATTCCACTCGTGGGACGCGAGCTCCGCCCGATCGGGACGCTGTCGCTCTTCTGGAGGCACGCCGACCACGAGCCGGACAACGCGCACATCGAGCAGGCCGAGAGCCTCGCCGAGAGCTCGATGCCGGCGATCGAGAACGCGCGCCGCTACGGCGAGGCGCGCAAGCTGGCCGAGACCGATGCGCTCACCGGCCTCTACAACCAGCGCTATTTCCACGAGACGCTTCGGCGGGAGGTGCAGCGCGCCCAGCGCTACGAGCGAAACCTCGCGCTCATCGTCTTCGACCTCGACGACTTCAAGACGATCAACGACCAGATCGGCCATCTGGCCGGTGATCGCGTTCTCTCGCAGGCGTCGGAGCGCCTGCGCGACGCCGTGCGCTCGGTGGACGTCGCTTGCCGCATCGGCGGGGACGAGTTCGCAGTCATCCTCCCGGAGTCGAGCGCCGTCGAAGCGGACCAGCTCTATCGCCGCGTGCACAACGCCATGCGGGGAACGTCTCTCGGCCCGGAGGGGCACCGGCTGCGGGTTTCAGCCGGGATCGCGGAGCTCGAGCACGGCGACACGGCCGCGAGCATCTTCGAGCGCGCCGACGGCGCGCTCTACCGCGCGAAGGACCTCGGCAAGGACCGGGTCGACATCTTCCGCGGAGGCGGCGCGCGCTAGAGCCGGCTACGCCGGTCGCTTCACGACGAGCTTCGGGGTCCTCGTCGGCGCGAACGAGCCCGACTCGGGCTCGAGCGTGACCGCGAGCGTCGAGCCGCGCGGTACCTGTACGGAGAGCGGCACGACCGCCTCGGTGCCGGAGAAGAGACCCGCCGAGCTGGGGGTGATCGCGCCCGGCGTGCTCACCCAGGCCTGATATGCCCAGCCCGACTCGGCCTCGCCGAGGCCGTTGAGGACGAGCGCGGCCGCTCCGGTCGGACGAACCGCAAGCACGATCCGACCCACCGAGCCGCGCAGCGGGAGTCGCTCGACGTCCGGCGCCGCAAGCAGCGCGACGGCTTCCTCGTAGCCCGAGGGAGCGGGAACCGACGAGACGGCGACGTCGTCCTCGCCGGTAACGCCCGAGACGAACGCCCAGCTGCCGAGCAGGATCGCGACGACGCCTGCGGCGGCGGCGAGGATCGCGATGGTCGACGCCGAGAACCTGCCTTCGGACGGCAGGCGTACGGGCTGCGCGAGCTCCTCGCGTGCGCGGGCGACCCGAGCCGCGGACAGATCGTCACGAGGTGGCGCCGTGGCAGGCGACGGCGAGCTCGGCTCCCGACCGACCAGGTCGGGGTTGCCGTTCAACGGGCTCGGAAGAGAGGTGGCGCCGACGGAATCCAACTCGGCGGGGCACGATAGCGACCGGGCCAGTCGGCATCGGCCCGCGCCGGCAGTGACGACCGGTGCCGACGCTATTACTTCACCCCAGTGACACGGGTCCGAGGGGGAACGAGATGACGGTCGCCGCCTACTCGCTGTCGGTCGTCCTGGCGGCCGTCTGCATCGGCCTCTTCGCCGTTGCGATCCGCCGTCTCTTCGGAAGGCACGAGCTCGTCGTCTCGACGATGCTCGAGCGCTACGACGACCGACTCGCCGACTTCGCGCAGACGCTGAACGATGCGGTCACACCGCTGGCCGACCGCATCCTCGCGGCGATCGCGGAGCCGAAGCAGGGAGCGGGCCAGCCGCTCGAGCACGGGAACGTCATGCGCCTCCTCGAGGTCGCGCGGGAGCACACCTCGGCGGACGCGGCCGTCGCGATCGTCGCGGACTCGAGCAAGGAACCGATCCTCGCGACGGTCGGGCTCTCCGACGACGAGGCTGCACAGGTCGGGAGACTCGGCGTGCCCGACTATCGCGGCGCCCGGGCGATCCAGGTCTCGTTCAACGGCGACGCCGAGGGCCCGCCTGGCTCAGAGCCGATCCGGTACGGGCTCGCGGTACCTCTCCTCGGGGCTCCGCACGAGCCCGGCATGCTCGCGGTTCTCACGCGCTCGCCCGACAGACGCTTCGGAGATCCCGACATCACCTCGCTCGAGAACGTCGTCGCGGACACGCGCCCGGCGCTCGAGGGCACGCTCGCGCTTCGTCAGCCCGACCCGGTGCCCGACACGGATCCGCTGACCGAGCTCTACGATCGGCAGGCGTTCCACGCGCTCCTCGATCGCGAGATCGGGCGGGCACGGCGAGTCCACGAGGCGCTTTCGCTGCTCATGCTCGACGTCGACCGGCTCACGACCCTGAACGCCCAGATCGGGTACCTCGCCGCGGACGCGGTCCTCGCCGAGATCGCCGCCCGGCTCCGCAACGCCTGCGGGAACCAGGACCTCCCGTGCAGGATCGGCGGCGGACGCTTCGGCGTGCTGGTGCCGAAGGGAAGTAGCCGCGACGCCGAGCGGCTGTACGAGAGGCTCCAGACCGATCTCCGCGAGCGGGCGTTGCCCGACGCCGGGACGCTCTCGGTCTCCGGCGGCGTTGCCGAGCTCATGACGTTCGACGACGCGGCCGCGCTGCTCGGGCGTGCGGACGCGGCACTCGCGCTCGCAAAGGGCTCGGGCCGCGACACCGTGGTCACCGCCGGCCGGCGGTAGAGCCTCTCTACCCGACACGGGCGTCTCGCTCCGTCTGCGGAGCAAGGCAGATGCCTCCCCGTCGGCACGGGAAGACATCTGCCTGCTATTGCGGTGCTCTACTCCTCTTCGGCTGGCTGCTCGACCTCGGCCGCGCCGCCGTCGAGCGCCTGCTCGTCGAGCGCGGGGTCGAGCCCGAGGCCGAGCGAGTCGAGGTCGAAGCCGTCGCCCTCGCCGATCTCCTCGAGCGCGGCGAGCAGCTCCGCCTCGGCCTCGGGATGCTGGAACGTGACCGGAAGCGGATCCGTCGGCTCGATCGCGATGTTCCGGTACTGCTTGAGACCGGTCGCGGCCGGGATGAGCTTGCCGATGATCACGTTCTCCTTGAGGCCGTTCAGCCTGTCGACCTTGCCCTCGATCGCCGCATCCGTGAGCACCTTCGTCGTCTCCTGGAACGAGGCGGCCGAAAGGAAGGACTCGGTCGCGAGCGACGCCTTCGTGATGCCGAGGATGATCGGCTCGAAGGTCGCCAGCTCGCCCTTCTCCTTCTTGACCCGTGCGTTCTCGCGCTCGAGCACGACCCGGTCGACGAGCTGGCCGGGCAGGAGCTCGGTGTCGCCGTTCGTCTCGACGCGCACCTTCTTCAGCATCTGCCTGACGATGAGCTCGATGTGCTTGTCGTGGATCTCGACGCCCTGTGACTTGTAGACCTTCTGCACCTCACCGACGAGGTACAGCTCGGTCGTGGTCGGATCCTTGAGCAGCAGCAGCTCGGCCGGGTTGAGCGAGCCCTCGTTCAGCGCGTCGCCCACCTCGACCAGCTGGCCCTTCGCCACCTTGAGCCGCGTGCGCCGCGGGAACGAGTACTCCTTCGGGGTCGGCAGCTCGCCGTCCTCGTCGAGCTCGGTCGGCGTAACCGTGACCTTGATCGTCCGGTCGGAGTCGTCGATGTCGACCTTCCCGGCGACCTCCGCGAGCGTCCCCGCACCCTTCGGGTTCCGGGCCTCGAAGATCTCGACGACACGCGGGAGACCGTGCGTGATGTCCGCGCCGGCCACGCCGCCCGTGTGGAACGTGCGCATCGTGAGCTGGGTTCCCGGCTCGCCGATCGACTGGGCCGCGATGATGCCGACCGCGTCGCCGATCTCGGCCATGCCGCCGGTCGCGAGGAACGTGCCGTAGCAGAGCCGGCAGATTCCGTACTCGCTGCGGCACTTGAGGACCGACCGCACCGGGATCGTCGCGGTGTCCGCGTACTCGCCGAACTCCTCGACGAGCTTGCGGAGGCGGCTCATCGTGATCTCCTCGTTCTTCCCGACGATCACGGTCTTGCCCGGCTTGCCGTCCTTGATCGGCTTGTGCACGTCCTCGACGGCGATACGCCCGGCGACGCTCTTGTTCGGCGTTCCGTCGAGGATGAGCAGGAGCTCGATCCGGTCGTCCGTCCCGCAGTCCTCCTCGCGGACGATGACATCCTGCGAGACGTCGACGAGACGCCGCGTCAGGTAGCCCGAGTCCGCCGTGCGGAGCGCCGTGTCGGCGAGGCCCTTGCGGGCACCGTGGGTCGAGATGAAGTACTCGAGCACCGTCAGGCCCTCCATGAAGTTGGCCTTCACAGGGCGCTCGAGGATCTCGCCCTTCGGGTTCGCCATCAGGCCGCGCATGCCGGCGAGCTGGCGGATCTGGTTGAACGATCCGCGGGCTCCCGAGTTGGCCATCATGAAGATCGGGTTCACCTCGTCGAGCGTCTCGATCATCTTGTCGCCGACCTCGTTCGTCGCCTCCGTCCAGATCGCGACGATGCGCTCGTGCCGCTCCTCCTCGGTCATGAGGCCACGGTCGTACTCACGCTCGACGTTCGCGACCTCGGCCTCGTAACGGGCGAGGATCTCTTCCTTCTCCTCGGGAACGATGATGTCGTTCTTCGAGATGGTGATCCCCGCGCGCGTCGCGAAGCGGAAGGTCAGCGACTTGATGATGTCGAGGGCGGCCGCGATCGTGTTCGGGCCGTAGTGCTCGACGAGGTCGCCGATGAAGCCGTCGAGCTCGCGCTTGGAAAGCGTCTTGTTCAGGAACGGGTGGTTCTCGACGTCCCCGACGCCCGCTTCGATGAGCGCACGCTCGACCTCGGAGTTGAAGATCACGCGACCCGGCGTCGTCAGCAGACGCTCGCCGCGCCACACGTACTCGATCGGCTCCTGGTACCCGACCTGACCCGCCTCGACGTCGAGCTCGACGTCCTCCTCGGTGCGGAACCGGCGCAGGCCCTTCCTACCGAGTGACTTCGCGAGCTTCTCCGACGTCGTCGCCAGGAGGTCGTGGCTGCAGTACGTGAGGAAGTACGCCCCGAGGACCATGTCCTGGGTCGGGGTCGCCAGCGGGCGACCGCTCGCCGGCGACAGGATGTTGTTCGCCGAGAGCATGAGCACGCGCGCCTCCGCCTGAGCCTCCGCCGAGAGGGGCAGGTGGACGGCCATCTGGTCGCCGTCGAAGTCGGCGTTGAACGCGTGGCAGACGAGCGGGTGCACCTGGATCGCCTTGCCCTCGACCAGCACCGGCTCGAACGCCTGGATGCCGAGGCGGTGGAGCGTCGGAGCGCGGTTCAGGAGCACGGGGTGCTCGGCGATGACCTCCTCGAGGACGTCCCAGACCTCGGGGATCATCGACTCGACCATCTTCTTGGCCGCCTTGATGTTCTGGACGGCCTTCCGCTCGACGAGCCGGCTCATGATGAACGGCTTGAAGAGCTCGAGCGCCATGAGCTTCGGCAAGCCGCACTGGTGGAGCTTCAGGTTCGGCCCGGCGACGATCACCGAGCGGCCCGAGTAGTCCACACGCTTTCCGAGCAGGTTCTGCCGGAAGCGGCCCTGCTTGCCCTTGAGCATGTCCGAGAGCGACTTCAGCGGGCGGTTGCCCGGCCCGGTGACCGCGCGGCCGCGCCGGCCGTTGTCGAACAGCGCGTCCACGGCCTCCTGGAGCATCCGCTTCTCGTTGTTCACGATGATCTCGGGCGCTCCGAGGTCGAGCAGCCGCTTCAGCCGGTTGTTCCGGTTGATGACACGGCGGTAGAGGTCGTTCAGGTCGCTCGTCGCGAAGCGGCCGCCGTCGAGCTGCACCATCGGGCGGAGCTCCGGCGGGATGACCGGAACGGCCTCGAGGATCATCCACTCCGGCTTGTTCCCGGACTTGATGAACGCCTCGACGACCTTGAGCCGCTTGATCGCCCGCTGCTGCTTCTGGCCCTTCGACGTCTTGATGACCTCGCGGAGCGTCCTCGACTCCTCGTCGAGGTCGAGGTCGCGCAGGAGATCGCGCACCGCCTCTGCCCCCATGCCGCCGCGGAAGTACACACCGAAGCCATACGGGGAGCCGAAGCGGTCCTTGAGCTCGCGGAAGATCTGCTCGTCGCCGACGATCATCTTCGGCTCGAGCTCCTTGAACAGCAGCCACGTCTGCTCGAGACGACGGACGGCGTCGACCGCGGCCTCGCGCGTGTCCTCGCGGCGGACGTCGATGTCCGCGACCATCTCGCGGACCTTGAGCGCCCACTGCGCGATCGCGTCGAGGTCCTCCTTGCGGGTGCCCTCGACGAGGCAGAAGTCGTAGGCGAGCTCGCGCACCGCCGCTGCATCCGCCTCGGGATCGACCGCCTCGAGCACTGCCGCGAGCAGGCCGCTGCCGACCTCACGCGCGCGCTCGAGGTTCTTCTTGTCCACGGACTCGACGAGCGCCGCGTCGTCCTCGGTCAGATCGGAGCCGTCGAGCAGCGCCTCCTGCACGCGCTTGAGGTGCTTCGTGACAGCGCCCTTCTTCGACCCCGAGGACTTCTCGAGCTCCGTGCGGAGCGGCTCGAGCGCGGCGACGATCTGCATCGCCGCGGCGGCAACGGACTCGACCTCGCGCGGAGCGAGCCTGCGGTCGTCACGGGTCGCGGTCTGGCGGACGAGCTCGCGGACGCGCCGCGGGTCCTCGTTCGCGATCGTCTTCGCGAGCTGCACGAAGACGCCGCCGCCGAGGCTCCGGATCTCCTCGAGCGTCGGCAGGACCGACTCCTCGGCCCAGTTGGAGAGCCCGCGCGCCCAGAAGTCGTCGTCCTCGTCGAAGTTCCGCTCCTTGCCGGCCGCGAAGTAGTCGCGACGGCGAGCGAGGCGGTCGTCGAGCGCGGAGAGCGCCTCGTCGCGGTCGAGGTAGATGCGCTCGCTCTCGGCGGTCACCTTGTCCTCGAGGTCGGCGAGGTCCTCCTGCCGCTTCTCGCGGTCGACCGCGGTCACGATCGAGGCCGCGAAGTACAGGACCTTCTCGAGCTCGCGCGGGGCGATGTCGAGGAGGTACCCGATGCGGCTCGGCACGCCCTTGAAGAACCAGATGTGCGAGACGGGCGCGGCGAGGTCGATGTGACCCATCCGCTCACGGCGAACCTTCTGCCGCGTCACCTCGACGCCGCAGCGCTCGCAGATGATGCCCTTGTAGCGGACGCGCTTGTACTTCCCGCAGTAGCACTCCCAGTCCTTCGTGGGGCCGAAGATGCGCTCGCAGAAGAGACCGTCGCGCTCGGGCTTGAGCGTGCGGTAGTTGATCGTCTCGGGCTTCGTGACCTCGCCGGACGACCAATCGCGGATCTGCTTGCTCGACGCGAGTCCGATGCGGATCGCGTCGAAATCGTTGATGTCGATCACGTGTGCTAGCGCCTCATTCCTTGGTCTAGTCGCTTCTTCACTCAGTCTTCGACCGGCTCGGCCAGCTCGCCGACCTCGCCCTCGACGGGCCCGTCCCCGTCCACGGGGCCGAGCTCCTCGTCTGCCGCGAGCACGAGCTCACCGCCCTGGTCGGCGCGCTCCCCGCCCTCCTCGACCTCCTCGGCCGTGGGCTGGCGGGCTGCCGCCTGGAGCGAGCCCGGCGACAGGTCGATGCCGAGCTCCTCGGCGGCGCGCAGGAGCTCGTCGTCCTCCTCGCGCACCTCGACCTCGCGGCCCTCGTCGGACAGCACCTGCACGTCGAGCGCCAGGGACTGCATCTCCTTGAGCAGCACCTTGAACGACTCGGGGATCGACGGCTCGGCGATGTTCTCGCCCTTGACGATCGCCTCGTACGCCTTGACGCGCCCGATCGTGTCGTCGGACTTGATGGTGAGCATCTCCTGCAGCGTGTACGCGGATCCGTAGGCCTCGAGCGCCCACACCTCCATCTCGCCGAAGCGCTGGCCGCCGAACTGGGCCTTGCCGCCCAACGGCTGCTGCGTCACGAGGGAGTACGGGCCGGTCGAGCGCGCGTGGATCTTGTCGTCCACGAGGTGGAGCAGCTTCAGGATGTACATGAAGCCGACGGTGACGGCCTGGGCGAACGGCTCGCCCGTCTTCCCGTCGTAGAGCGTGACCTTGCCGGAGCTCCGCTCGCCGGTGCCTCGCTCGTCGGACTTCATGCTGACCGCGCCTTCGATCGTGCGGGACAACTCGAGCAGCGCCTCGTCCACGTCCTCCGGAGTCGCGCCGTCGAACACCGGCGTCGCGACCGCCCGCGGGTCGGGTGCGTTGATCGGAGCACGCGAGCTCACCGGGTCGCCGTCCTCGAAGACGCCGTGTGCGGCGGCCCACCCGAGGTGGGTCTCGAGGATCTGACCGATGTTCATCCGGCTCGGCACGCCGAGCGGGTTGAGCACGACGTCCACGGGCCGTCCGTCCTCGAGGAACGGCATGTCCTCCTCGGGGACGATCTTCGCGATGACGCCCTTGTTGCCGTGGCGGCCGGCGAGCTTGTCGCCCTCCGCGATCTTGCGCTTCTTCGCGACGTACACGCGAACGAGCTCGTTCACGCCCGGCGGCAGGTCGTCGCCTGCATCCCGCGAGAACGTCTTGACGCCGATGACCTTCCCGCCCTCGCCGTTCGGCACCTTGAGCGAGGTGTCGCGGACCTCGCGCGCCTTCTCCTTGAAGATCGCGCGGATCAGCTTCTCCTCCGCCGTCAGCTCGGTCTCGCCCTTGGGCGTGACCTTGCCGACGAGCAGGTGCCCGGCGTCCACGTCCGCGCCGATGCGCACGACCCCGCGCTCGTCGAGGTTCGCGAGCGACTCCTCCGAGCGGTTCGGGATGTCACGCGTGATCTCCTCGTCACCGAGCTTCGTCGAGCGCGCGTCGATCTCGTACTCGTGGATGTGGATCGAGCTCAGCACGTCGTCCTTCACGAGCCGCTCCGAGATGACGATCGCGTCCTCGAAGTTGAAGCCCTCCCACGGCATGAACGCGACGAGCAGGTTCGCACCGAGCGCGAGCTCGCCACCGTCGGTCGAGCTGCCGTCCGCGAGGACGTCGCCCTTCTTCACCTTGTCGCCGAGGGTGACGACGGGCTTCTGGTGGATGATCGTGCCCTGGTTCGAGCGCATGAACTTCGTCAGCGGGTACTCGTCGCGAGTGCCGCGTCCTTCGACGACGATCCGCTCCGCGTCCACGTCCACGACCGAGCCGTCGTTCCGTGCGAGGACGACGTCACCGGTGTCCACGGCGGCCCTGTACTCGAGGCCGGTGCCGACGATCGGCGCCTGCGGGATCATGAGCGGCACGGCCTGCTTCTGCATGTTCGCGCCCATGAGCGCGCGGTTCGCGTCGTTGTGCTCGAGGAACGGGATGAGCGCGGTCGCCACCGACACGATCTGCGCCGGCGAGACGTCCATGTACTCGATGTCCTTCGGCGCGGCCATGACCGCCTCGCCGTCCTTCGAGCGGCAGAGCACCTGCTCGTGCAGGAACTTGCCGGTCTTCGGATCGATCGGCTCGGAGGCCTGCGCGATCGTGAACTGGCGCTCCTCGGCGGCGTCGAGGTAGATGATCTCGTCCGTCACCTTCCCGCCCTTGACGACGCGGTACGGCGTCTGGATGAAGCCGAACTCGGACACGGTGGCGAACGAGGCGAGCGACCCGATGAGGCCGATGTTCGGGCCCTCCGGCGTCTCGATCGGGCACATGCGGCCGTAGTGCGTCGGGTGCACGTCGCGCACCTCGATCGGAGCGCGCTCGCGCGTCAGTCCGCCCGCGCCGAGCGCCGACAGGCGGCGCCGGTGCGTGAGCCCGGACAGCGTGTTCGTCTGATCCATGAACTGCGACAGCTGCGAGGAGCCGAAGAACTCCTTCAGCGCCGCGACCACCGGGCGAATGTTGATGATCGTCTGCGGCGTGATCGTGTCGACGTCCTCCGTCGTCATCCGCTCGCGGACGACCCGCTCCATGCGGTAGAGGCCGACGCGGAACGCCTCCTGGATCAGCTCACCGGTCGTGCGCAGGCGGCGGTTGCCGAAGTCCTCGTACTCGTCGAGCTCCCCGCGGATCGGGTCGCGGGACAGCTGCGCCGCGTCCGCCGCGTAGTCCTTCGACTCCTCGACCAGGCCGAGCTTCGTCGGCAGGTCGACGAGGCGCCGAACGAGCGCAAGGATGTCGGCGGGCGTGAGCACCCGCACGTCCTCGGGCACCGAGAGGCCGAGCCGCTGGTCGAGCTTGTAGCGGCCGACCTTCGTGAGGTCGTAGCGCTTCGGGTCGAAGAAGAGCCCGCGCAGCAGGTTCTTCGCGTTCTCGAGCGTCGGCGGCTCACCCGGCCGCTGCTTCTTGAAGACCTCGATGAGCGCCTCGTCCTCGCGCGTGGACGGATCCTTGTCGAGCGTGTTCTGGATGAACGACGAGCCGTCGAAGAGCTCGAGGATCTTCTCGTTCGTCGACGCGTCGACCTGGAACTCCGCCAGCCGGTCCGCCGGCAGGATGTCGGCGAAGAGCTCCTCGAAGCGCTCGCCCGTCGGCAGCGCGCGCAGAAGCGTCGTCACCGGCAGCTTGCGCTTGCGGTCGATGCGGGCGAAGACGATGCCCTTCTTGTCGATCTCGACCTCGAGCCACGAGCCGCGGGACGGCATGAGGTTCGCCATGAAGACCTGCTTCGTGGCGTCCTTCGGCTCCATGAGGTAGGCGCCGGGGCTGCGCACGAGCTGCGTCACGATGACGCGCTCGGTGCCGTTGATGATGAACGTGCCCCATGGCGTCATCATCGGGAAGTCGCCCATGAAGACCCGCTGCTCGCGGATCTCACCGGTCTCCTTGTTGACGAACCGGACCGTGATGGACAGTGGGACCTGGTAGGTCAGGTCCTTCTCACGGCACTCCTGGATGGTGAACTGCGGGTCACCGAACTCGTACTCACCGAATTCGACGGCCAGTGTGCCTGTGTAGTCCTCGATCGGCGAGATGTCGTCGATCGTCTCGCGGAGACCCTGCTCCATGAACCAGTCGAACGACGCCTTCTGGATGTCGATGAGGTTCGGGAGGTCGAGGACGTGCTTCAGGCTCGAAAAGCTCTTGCGCGCGCGCGGCGCGACAGCGACGCTGCTCAAATGTGACTCCCTCTAGTGCGGGGATGGATAACTGCGTGCAGGGTTGGACGGGCAAGCTCGGCGGAACCCCGAAGGATAGCGCACGAGCACACTCCACCGCAACCGCTCGGAGCGGGTGGAAATGCGTGCGAGAAGTGTAGCGCAGTGCGTCGTCGTCGGGGCTGGGGCGCCGAAATCGCCGGCCTATAGCCCGCTGAAGGCGAGGCGGCGAGCGAGGATCTCCGGCCCCGGATTCGGCTAGGTGCCCGGCTGGCGCAGCTCCGTCTCGGCCAGCGGGACGTGCGTCGTCTGGACGGACTGGATGCAGAGCGAGCTCGCGGGGACGTCCTCGCTCACGACCGCACCGGCGCTGATGACGGCGTTGTCGCCGATCGCCACGCCGAAGTGGACGATCGTGCTGTTGCCGATCCAGACGTTCGAGCCGATCATCGTCCTCTCGCGCCGCGTGCGTCCGATCGCCGGCGACGGTGTGCGGGGCCCTAGGATCGAGACGTTCGCGCCCGTCGAGACGTCGTCGCCGACCGTCACGGGGCCGAACACGATGTTGTTGAGGCCGAGCCAGCACCGCCGCCCCACGACGATGTCGCCGTGTCGCGCGTTCCAGACGTTCGACTCCTCGACGATCGTCCGCTCCCCGACCCGGGTCGTGAACGGTGGCGAGCGGTCGTAGCGAAACCGCGCGCCGATCTCGACGAACCGCTCACGCTCGAGATACCTCCGGCGGTCGTATGCCCTTCGCCATCGCCTGAGGGCACGCTTCACCGCGGACTTGAGCCACGACGGCGTGACAGCCTCGATCCGGTGGTAGCGCGCACCGTGTCGTGGAATGACCGGGGCGTCTGCCGGGTGCGCGCCCGGCTCGGACGGAGCCGTCATCGCGCGCTCGGCTCTCGGCGGGCGACTGCGGGCGACACGTCGGGGTCGGTCACGGCCGCGAACTGCCCGACGTACGCGACGAGCTCCTCGGCGAGCTCCGGGCTCAGGCCCGTCGGGGGCTGCCTGGTCGGTGCGATGCGCAGGGCGTTGCCGAGCTGCGCCACGTCCTCGACGGCGGTAGCGAGCCCGAGCTCGTCCAGCCGGCGTGCAAACCAGCACTGATGGTCGTCGACCGCCTCGGCGTGCTGCATCAGGCGCGGAACCACGATCGGATGCCGTCCGGAGGTCAGGCACAGGCCGACCGATCCGATTCCGGCATGGCAGACGACGACGCGCGACTCGCGGATGTAGCGCTCGAAGTCGGCGAACGCGAGGTAGTCGACGCACAGGGCTGCGCGCCGGGGACGGGTCGTCGCCGCCCCACGCTGAACGACGAGCTCCTCGCCGTCGACCGGCAGCTCGTCCACGACGGAGAGCAACCGTTCGAACGGCAGGTTGGAGATCCCGACGGTGACGAAGATCATGCGCGGGACAGGAAGACGCTGCCGGCGTACCGCGCTTTGCGGGCCTCCGCAACGGCTTCGGGCCACTGGACGTACAGCCGATGCGCGACCGGGGCTATGAACCGACAGCTCAGCGAGAGCCCGACGCGGCCCGAGCACTCGACGTAGACGACACGCGAGCCGAAGAGGCGGCCGACCCAGCAGAAGGGAACGGCGAGCCCCGCTCCGGTCGTGATGATCACCGCAGGCCTGAGGCGTCTCACTATCCGGACGGCCAGCACCGCGTTGCGCACGAGGTTACGAGCGTTGCGTCGCGTGGGACCGTGCGCGAAGAGCACCTGCTCCCCGGCCAGGAGCGTCTCGGCATCGCTCGCCTCCACGGTCACCCAGGCTCGCGAGACCTGCATCCAGACGGGCCGTAGCCCGACGAGCTCGAAAAGGTGGCCTCCCGGGTCGCCGACGAGGAGAAGTGTCACGCGTTCGCGCGGGCCGCCCCTGGCTCGTTCCTGTCCTGACATGCTGCACCCCTCCCCCGGAGTACCTACGCCAAACGTTACGCCTTTGCAGGCACTTCTCAAGTCTCTCGGTCGGCGATTGTTCGTGCGCGCGGCCGCTCAGCGGAAGCCCTCGCCACGCTGGCCACGGACCGGCGGTCGGCGTCGCGCGTAGCGGAGGGCGTGGATGCCCAGAGTCCACTCGGCAACCGCCAACAGCGGCAGAAGCCTTGTGAAGCGGCGCCGGAGCTCGGGCATCCCGCCAAGACGGCGGTGGATCGCGATGAGACGGACGAGCGCGAAGTAGTGGAACGGCAGTCGTGGCAGGACCCGCTTGCGCGCTCCTTCCCGTTGCACGGGACCGACGCGAGCGATGCTGTAGGCAAGGCGATCCTGCATTCGCCACAGACCTGCGAACGAGCGCTGCTCGTGGGCGTGCCGCACCCGGACGCGCGGGTCGAAGACGATCTCCATGCCGGCAGCAAGCGCATCGGCACAGAAGATCCCGTCCTCGCCGCCGTAGCTTTCGTCCCAGCGAAGTGGCGCCGTGAGCGGCACCGCCATGCAGTACGAGCAGACGAACGCGACGCGCCGCACCTCGCCGAGCGGGAGGTACGGAGTCTCCCACTGAAGGTGTGCCACCCAACCCCACGCGCTCTCGCTCGAGAACGTGCGCGCGACGCCGACGATCGCGGACGGGAACTCGGTCAACGCGCGTGCCAGGCCCATGCTCCAGTCCGGGTCGGGCACCGAGTCCGCGTCCAGGAAGACCACGACGTCACCCGTCGCGACGTCCCAGCCGCGGTTGCGCGCGCCGCCGGCGAACCTGCGCCCGTCCGTGCGGACGACGGACGCGCCGAGCCGTTCGGCGACGGCCGCGGTCTCGTCGGTCGACCCGTCGTCCACGACGACGATCTCGCGCGGGGGACGTTCCTGACCTCGGAGCGCCTCGAGCACGGCGCCGATCGACCTCGCCGCGTTGTAGGCAGGGATCACGACGCTGTACTCCTGGCGCGACATCGGCCCGCTCATTGTCGTACCGGCGCAGTCGAGTCAGCGCCCGAGCCCCGTCACGCGGGGACGCAGGAACCACGTCAAGCGCTCTCTCGACCGTGCCGATAGCTCAAGCGTGGAGACCGCGGCCTCTCCTCCCCGGCGCCTTGGCAGCCTCGCGCTCGCTCTCCCTCGGCTCAGCGCGGCGCTGACGCTGACGCTCCTCGTGGCGGTCAGCGTCCTCGTGCGCGCGCTCGCAGGCTGGCACAAGGCGACTCCGTCCTACTTCCCGGACGAGTACCTCTACGCCGAGCTCGCCCGCTCGCTCGCCGAAACCGGCGCTCCTCTCGTCCGCGGCGACGGCAGCGGATTCCCCGCGCTGCTCCAGCCTCTGTTGACGGCGCCGCTCTGGCTCGTCGGCGACGTCGCGCTCTCGTACCACCTCGTCCAGGTCGTCGCCACGCTCGCGATGTCGCTGGCCGTCGTTCCCGTGTACCTCCTCGCCCGTCGGCTCGGTCTCGGCACGGGCGTCGCACTGCTCTGCGCCGCCTTCACGCTCGCGGTACCGGACTTCCTCTACGCGTCGCGCGTCCTAGCCGAGCCGTTCGCGTACCCGCTCGCGCTCGCCGCCGTGGCCGTCGGGACACTTGCGCTCGCACGCGGCGGGCTTCGGTTGCAGCTCCTCTTCCTCGGGCTCGTCGCAGTGACGGTGTTCGCGCGCGTGCAGTTCCTCGCACTGCCGATCGCGTACGTCGTCGCGGTCGCAGTCGTGGGCCTGCGCGAGCGCGCTCTTCGCGGCGTCCTGCGTGAGCAACTCGTCCCGCTCGGTGTCTTCGGTCTCGGCGTTGTCGCCAGCGTCGCTCGACCCTCCTTCGCCGGTCAGTACGGAGCCTTTCTCGACGTCGGCGTCGGACTGGACTTCGCGGACCGCGTCGGAACGAACGCCTTCGGGCTCGGCTACGCAACGGGCTGGCTTCTCGTCCCCGGAGCCGTGCTCGGCGTCTACCTGGCGTTGACGAAGCCGCGCTCCCGGGAGGAGCTTTCCTTCGGCGCGGTCGCCGGAGCCCTCGTGCTCGCGCTTCTCGCCGTTGCAGCGACGTACGGCGACGTCGGGCTCATCCAGGAGCGCTACTTCTTCTACGCGCTGCCGCTCGTCGGGCTCCTCTTCGCCCTCTACGCCTCGCGCGGCTGGCCGCACCGCCGGGCTCTCGCGCTGCTCGCGGCGGCGACGGTTGCGCTCGTGGCGCTCGTGCCGGTCACGTTCGCGACCGCCTCGACGATGAAGATCCAGTCGCCGTTCCTCTTCGCCGCCTTTCGACTGGAGCAGGCGCTCGAGAGCGCCGGCTACGGCGCGCTCGTGCTCGCCGCGCTCGTCACCGCCCTCGTCGTCGTGATGCTCCTCTGCTCGCGCCGACCGGCCCAGGGCACCGCCGTGACTCTCGGGCTGGCCACGGCCTTCTGTGCGCTCGCCTCGCTCGGCGCGATGGCGCTCGACCTCGAGAGCACGAGCAATGTCCGCGAGCGCTTCCTCCCCGCCGAGCGCTCGTGGGTCGATCGCGCAGGGCTCGAGGACGTCGCGCTCGTCCATCTCTTCGAGGCGACGGGCGATACGTACCAGCAGCTCTTCTGGAACCGCTCCGTGACGTCGCTCCTGCTCGCTCCCGACCTCCCGACGCCGGACGCATACACGGTCGAGCGCGTCTCGGTGGCCCGGGACGGCACGCTGCTGAGCGGCGGGCGCCCGGTCGCGCGGCCGCTCGTGGTCGACGAGTGGGGCGGCCTGGTCGAGTTCCGCGATGCGGTCACGGTCGCCTCCGCGCCGACCCACCGGCTCGTTCGCCCACTGGGCGTGCTCCGCCTGCGCTTCGTGGCCGAGGGCTACTTCAACGACGGGTGGCTCGGCCACACGGGAGCGTTCCGCGTGTGGCCCTCGTCGTCCTCGGAGGGCGTCTCCGGGCTCATCTCTTTCCGGGCGACACCGGAGCTCGCGACGACGCTTACGATCCGCGGCCCGGACGGACGGCAGGTCGAGCGACTCGTGCCGGGTCGAGCCACGCTCGTGACGATCCCCGTGTGCGGCCCTGGCCCGTGGACCGCGACGTTCGAGTCGAGCCGCGGCACCTGGACCGGCGAACGGGCGGTCAGCGCGCGAGCGACGACGCCGAAATGGAAAGGCACCCCGCGGGCATGCCGCGAGGTGCCTTGAACCTGCCTCACTCGGCGGTTCCGCGAAAGCGGAACTGCCCTACTTGAGCTCGACCCCGGCTCCTGCCTCTTCCAGCTGGGCCTTGATCGACTCGGCCTCCTCCTTCGGAGCGCCCTCCTTGACGGGGCCCGGGGCGCCGTCCACGAGGTCCTTCGCCTCCTTCAGGCCGAGACCGGTGACCGCGCGCACGACCTTGATCACCTGGATCTTCTTGTCACCGGCGCCCGTCAGGACGACGTCGAAGGAGTCCTTCTCCTCCTCGGCCGCCGCAGCACCGTCGCCGCCGGCAGGCCCTGCCGCCGCGACCGCGACCGGAGCGGCGGCGGTCACGCCCCACTCCTCCTCGATCGAGTTCTTCAGCTCGACCAGCTCGAGGACGGTCATCTTCCCGAGCGTGTCGAGGACCTTCGAAACGTCAGTTGCCATTACTCGGCCTCCTCGCCTTCACTTGTGTCTTCGGAGCTCGAGTCGTCTGAATCCGAGCTCGTTGCTTCGTCGGAATCGCCTTCTGCAGCGCCCGCTTCGACCTCACCTTCGGCAGCAGGCTCCTCCGGAGCCTCGGCGACAACCTCGTCGGCGGCCTCCGCTTCGTCCTCGGCAGCCGCGGGCGCGGCCGCCTCGGCGGCAGGCGCTTCGTCCACGACCTCACCCTGCTCCTCGAGCTGCTTGATCCGCGCCTCGATCAACCCGTGCAGGTTCTGCAGCGGGGCCGAGACGAGAGCCAGGAGCTGCGTCACCGGCGCGACGATCGCGCCGACGAGCTGGCCGCGGAGCACGTCGAGGGGCGGAAGCGTGGCCAGCTGTGCGACCTCGGCGCCCGAGAGCGTCTTCCCTTCCAGGATCCCGCCGCGGAGCTCGAGGACGTTCGTCTCCTTTGCCGTCGCCGCCAGCGCTTTCGCGACGGCTGCGGGGTCGCCGCTCGATTCGATGAACGCGATGGCCGTCGGCCCCTCGAGCATCACGAGCAGCGCGTCGGCGCCCGCGAGCTCGGCGGCCCGCTTCGTCAGCGTGTTCTTGACGATGCGAAACCGCGCGCCGTGCTCGAGGAGCACGTCACGCAGGCTCTCGAGCTGCTTGTTCGTCAGGCCACGGTAGTCCGCGACGATGAGCGTCTCCGCGGCGCCGAGCTCGGCGGCCAGCTCCGTGACGATCCGTTCCTTGTCCGTTTTCAGCATGTCATTTCCTCCGGAAATGACTAGACCCGCCACGAGGCGGGTCCGAGCAGGCGCAGAGCGCCCCTCCGACCTACCTCGGCTGGACCTCTGCCGCGTGCGGCTGCCAGCTGTCTTCGGCGGTCTCTAGTCGTTCGTCAGGCCGAAACTGTAGCTTCCTCCGCCGCAACACCGGCGCCGGCCGACTCGTCCAGCTCCTCGACGACGTCGCGGGTCTTCGTCGAGTCGACGTGGATGCCGGGGCCCATCGTGGTCGTGAGCGTGATCTGGCGGATGTAGCGACCCTTCGAGGCGGACGGCTTCGCGCGGACGATCTCCTCGACGAGCGCTGCGTAGTTCTCGAGCAGCGCGCGCTCGTCGAAGCTCTTCTTGCCGATCGGGACGTGCACGTTGCCGCCACGGTCGGTCCGGTACTCGAGCTTTCCGGCCTTCGCGTCCTGCACCGCCTTGCCGATGTCGAACGTGACCGTGCCGGTCTTCGGGTTCGGCATGAGCCCGCGCGGGCCGAGCACGCGACCGAGCTTGCCGACGTTGCCCATCTGGTCCGGCGTGGCGATGGCGACATCGAAGTCGAGGAAGCCCTCGTCGATGCGCGCCGCGAGGTCCGCCGAGCCGACGACGTCCGCGCCTGCCTCTTCGGCCTCGCGCGCCTTCTCGCCCTCCGCGAACACGGCAACGCGCACGTCCTTCCCGATCCCGTGGGGGAGCATGATCGTCCCGCGGAGCTGCTGGTCGGCGTGCCGGACGTTCAGGCCGAGCCGGAAGTGCGCCTCGACGGTCTCGTCGAACTTCGCCGCCTGGATGCCCTTGACGAGCCTGACGGCCTCGAGCGGCGTGTACGCCTGCTCGCGGTCGATCTGCTGCAGCGAGTCGCGATAGCGCTTGCCGTGGCTGCTCACGCCTCCACCTCCACGCCCATCGAGCGCGCCGTGCCGGCGATCACCTTCATCGCCTCGTCGACGTCGCGCGCATTCAGGTCGGGCATCTTCGTCTCGGCGATCGAGCGGAGCTGCGCGTTCGAGAGGCGGCCCACCTTGTTCCTGTTCGGCTCGCCGGAGCCGGACTCGAGCCCGAGCGCCTCCTTGATGAGCACCGCCGCAGGCGGCGTCTTCGTGATGAACGTGAACGACCGGTCCTCGAAGACCGTGATCTCGACCGGCGTGATGCGGCCGTTCTCCTGGGCCGTCTGCGCGTTGAAGGCCTTGCAGAACTCCATGATGTTCACGCCGTGCTGGCCGAGCGCGGGGCCGACCGGAGGCGCCGGGTTGGCCTGGCCACCCGGAATCTGGAGCTTGATGAGCGTGAGGATCTTCTTGGCCACGAGCGCCTTTCGCTAGTCGATCTTCTTGACCTGGTCGAAGCTGAGCTCGACCGGAACCTGACGCTCGAAGATGTCGACGAGCACCTTGAGCTTCTGCGCGTCCGCGTTCACGTCGACGATCTCACCGTCGAAGTCCGACAGCGGTCCGGACGTGACCTTCACGGATTCGCCGAGCGAGAACTCGACGATCGCCTTCTGCGCCTGGCCGCCCACCGGAGCTCCGTGATGGAGGATGCGGTCGACCTCTGGCTGCGAGAGCGGCACCGGCTTCGTGCCCGCACCGACGAAACCGGTCACGCCGGGCGTGCCCTTGACCACGGTCCACGAGTCGTCGGTCATGTTCATGTTCACCAGCACGTAACCGGGAAGGACGCGCTTCTCGGTCTGCACCTTCTGGCCGTCCTTCGTCTCGATCACCTGCTCCGTCGGCACGACGACGCGCCGGAAGCTCGGCTGCTGGTTCATCGAGACGATCCGGTGCTCGAGATTGGTCTTCACCTTGTTCTCGTGCCCGGAGTACGTGTTGATGACGTACCAGTGGAACATCCGCCGCTCCTAGAGGAGAACCTTGTCGACGAGCGGGCGGAAGATCTGGTCGAGGCCCCAGAGGTACGCGCCGACGATCGTGCACGCGATGATCACGACCACGACGCCCTGAAAGGTCTGCCGGCGGCTCGGCCAGTCGACCTTGCGCAGCTCCGCGTAGGACTCGCGGACGAACTGCCCGCGCGGCCGCGACTCCCTACGGCCGGTCTGCTGCTTGACGGGCTGCTGCGAGGGGCGCACCTGAGCCTGGCGGCTCCGGCGCCCTCCTGCGGCCTCACCCGCGGCGGCCCTGGCGGCGCGCCGCTGCCTTCGCGTCTCGCGGGCCACCTAGCGGGTCTCCCGATGCGCGGTGTGGCGGCCGCACCAGCGGCAGTACTTGCTCAGCTCGATGCGGTCCGGCGAGTTCCGCTTGGACTTCTGCGTCTGATAGTTACGCCGCTTGCACTCGGTGCAGGCGAGCGTGATCGCGACTCGGACTCCGGTTGCCATTGTTCTCTCGGTTGCAGTGTGGGACGAAGGTTGTGCAGGTACAGATCGAGTAGCGGCGGCAGGACTCGAACCTGCGACACGCGGATTATGATTCCGCTGCTCTAACCAACTGAGCTACGCCGCCGCGCGCGGGAGAGTGTAGCAGCGCTTCAGGCCTCGGAAACGAGCACTCAAGCGATGTCCGCGGCGAGCAGCGAGCGGCCCGCGAGGCGCTCCAGCGCAGACCGGCCGAGCATGAACGCGATCTCCGAGAAGACGTCTCCCCACGGCGCGTACTCACGCGTCAGCTCCACCGCTCCGTTGAGCTCGAGGACGGTCCAGCTGTCGCCGTCCGGAAGGAGGTCGACCCCGACGAGTGCAGCTCCTGTTGCCGCAGCGGCCGCGATCGCGATCGTGCATGCGTCGCGGGGCGGCTGCCCGACCGGCCGGCGGACGCCGCCGAGCGCGACGTTCGTCCGCCACTCGCCGGGTGCGGCGATCCGGAACACCGAGCCGACGACGCGACCGTCCGCGAGCACGATCCGCAGGTCGTATCCGCGCGGCGGGACGAGCTCCTGGACGAGCGCCCCGTGGCGCCGATACCACGGGGTGTCGCGGACCGCCGCAAGCGCGATCTCGAGCGCGCCGTAGTCGTCGCACCGGTGCACCTCGCTCCCCCAGCTGCCGAACCGCGGCTTGACGACGACGGGGAGTCTCGGAACCGGCGCCGGCCGCGCTTCCCGGACGTGCCACGTGCGAGGGTGCGGGACGCCGGCACGGCGGAGCAGTCGTGCGGTCAGGAGCTTGTCGTGCGCACCGAGCAACGCCGGAGGATCGTTCAGAACGACGACCCCGCGCGCGGCCAGGGCTCCGAGCGCCCACAGTCCGTCGTCCACGCCGTCGAGCGACGGGAGCACGTCGAGGCGTCCCAGGGCGACGTCGCCCTGGGCGAGGACGTCGAGCGCCTGCTCCGGCGTCATCTGCTCCCAGCGCACGCCGGGGACGTCGGCAGCAGCGATCGAGTCGTTGGTCGGCGTCGACCGACGCGAGATCAGCGCGAAGCGCATGGCGGAATTGTGGCGGTCGAGGACCGGCGGCGCAAAGGGCGTTCACCGCCTCGTTACCGCGTGCTGCCAGATCGGTGCCGACCGGTCCCACGCATAGGATCGCGCCCGTGATCAGGATCCCACCGCAGCGAGGCGGCTGGCTCGAGGTCATCTGCGGGCCGATGTTCAGCGGCAAGAGCGAGGAGATGATCCGCCGGCTCCGCCGTGCCGAGATCGCCGGCCAGAAGGTCGTCATCTTCAAGCCCGCGATCGACGACCGTTACGACGCAGGCGACATCGTGAGCCACGCCGGGATCCGCATGCGGGCGGTCCCGGTCTCGTCGGTCTCCGAGCTCCTGATCCGGTCCCGCGGCTTCGAGGTCGTCGGGATCGACGAGGTGCAGTTCTTCGAGGCGACGGTTGTCGCCGCCGCGCTCGAGCTGGCCGACGGTGGCGCGCGCGTCATCGCCGCCGGGCTCGATCAGGACTTCCGGCGGCTCCCGTTCGGCCCGATGCCCGAGCTTCTCACCCACGCCGAGTTCGTGGACAAGCTCCAGGCCGTCTGCCATCGCTGCGGCGGCCCGGCCACGACGACGCAGCGGCTCGTGGACGGCCAACCGGCGCCGTACTCGGGCGAGACGGTCGTCGTGGGTGCGGCCGAGCAGTACGAGGCGCGCTGCCGCGACTGCCACGAGGCTGGCGTGGGCGCGGCCGTCGTCGCTGCGTAGCCAACGGGCTGGCGTCGCCACCCCGCCAGCTCGGCTCCGCTATCTCTAGCGACGTGCGGAGTCGACGGGCAACTGCAGCGGCCGCGGCGACGGTGCTCGTCGGGCTCGGGTGCTTCTGGGCCGCGATCCTGATCGCTTCGGCGCTCGAGCCCGGGTACCAGCACCGGCGCGACTACGTCAGCACCCTTGCCGCGCACGGCGCCCGGCACGCGGAGCTCGCGATCTTCGCGATCGTCGCCGCGGCAACGGCGATGCTCTTCACGTCTCTTCTCGCACGACGGCTCTCGCGGCTGGCCGGTCTTGCCATGGCGCTCGCCGGTATCGGCTTCGTCGTCGCCGCGTTCACACGTCTCGAGTGCCCGGACGGCGCGGCTGCGTGCGGCCTCGGCGGGCGCTTCGAGGTATCGGGCTCGACCGAGATCGGCCACTGGACCGCGACGACGGTGTCCACGATCCTCCTCATCGGCGGCATCGCGCTGACGGGAATCGCACTGATCCGGCGCGGCAGCAGGACGCCGGGGGTGGCGACAATCGCAGCCGCCGCTGTCACCGCCGGCGCCTTCCTGGCAACAGGCGGCGACAGCCCCGGCGTCAGCCAGCGACTCGGGATCGTCGTGGCTACCGGCTGGCTAGCTGTCTTCGCGCTGGCGAGTCTTGCTGAGGAGCGTCTGGCGATCCGTCGACTCCGTGGGCGACCTCATGCCGGAGAAGGACCGCCACGCGAGTGACGTGTTGCCTGCGGAAACCACGAGTGTCGAATTCCGTCGATCAGCCCTAAGAGGCGTCATAGAGTCTCCCGATGCTCTTCTCGCCGGAAGCGCACGAGTCACTCGGGGACGAAACGTGGAGCGCCGAGCGGGCGCGGAGAGCGATCGTCGCCATCGTTGCCGACACGGAGAGTGCGTTCGAAGAAGGCTGGCCGGCGCACCCGCGAGACCTCGTCGAGGGCGGGGATCCGTCTGTTCGGTTCCGGAACGTGTACGACGGCGGGGCTGGAGTCGTTGACGCCCTCCACCGCCTCGCACGGCGCGGCTTCGTCGAGTTACGACACGACTACGTCCCGTATCTCGAGCGTTCGATCGAGGCGGGCTCTGACTTTCCGGGAGAGGACACCGAGCGCAGCCTTTGGAACGGGGAGGTGGGAATCCGCGCCGTGCTTCAGAGGGTCGCACCTTCAGATGCCAATCTGGAGCGGCTGTCGGAGCTGATCACTGCGAACGAACGGGACGAGCGTTGCGATCTCATGTGGGGCAGTCCCGGCACGATCCTCGCCGGTCGCGAGCTAGGGCTTGACATGACGGCGAGCATCGAGTGGTTGCGGGAGAGACGTGACGCGGACGGCTTGTGGACGCAACGCCTGAACGGGCAAAGCAGCCGCTGCCTCGGCCCCGCGCACGGCTTCGCGGGCTGTGTGCTCGCGCTCGGCGATGCCGCCGCCGTCTCGGAGACGCTGCAGCGCTTTGCGATCGAGAAGGACGGGCTCGCCAACTGGCCCTCGTACGCGGGAATGCGACTCGACGGAAACCGCGACGGTCAGATCCGCACGCAGTGGTGCCACGGCGCGCCGGGGATCGTCGCCACGCTCGCACACGTCATGGACGAGGGGCTTGCTACCGCAGGCGGCGAGTTGACGTGGCGCGCCGGCCCACTCAAGAAGGGTGCCGGCCTCTGCCACGGCACTGCCGGAAACGGCTACGCGTTCCTGGCGCTGCTCGAGCGCACGGGCGACGAGCGATGGCTCACCCGAGCGCGCGCGTTCGCGATGCACGCCGCAGGACAGGTTGAGCGAAGCCGATCGGGTGACGGTCGCGGCCGCTACACGCTCTGGACCGGCGTCCTCGGCACCGCCCTGTACCTCGCCGACTGCACCGACGGTCGGGGGGAGCCACCACTCCCATAGGACGGATCTCCGTCGCGTGGAACTCGTGCGCGCATGACAATCGACGAAGTCCCGTGCGCCAGCAAACGGATCGGCTGACGCCTTTACTTGCTCGCGTCGGCGGCGTCGTCGTTACTCGATCAGCGTGAGCAGCTTGAACATCGGCATGTACATCGCGATGACGATGACGCCGACCATGATCCCGACCATGATCATCATCAGTGGCTCGATGATCGAGGTCAATGCCTGGATCGAGGCGTCGACCTCGTCCTCGTAGAAGTCGGCGACCTTCCCGAGCATCTTCTCGAGCTCTCCCGACTCCTCGCCGATCTTCACCATCTGCGAGACCATCGGCGGGAAGACCGCGCTCTCGATCAGCGGCTGCGCGATGGTCGCTCCCTCCTGCACGCGGACGCGGAGACGCGCGGTCTCGTTCTCGACGACCCAGTTACCGGAGGTCTGCGCCGTGATCTCGAGGGCCTTCACGATGTCCACGCCCGCCGCGATGAGCGTCGAGAGCGTGCGCGACCAGCGCGCCATCGCGACCTTGCGCACGACCTGGCCGATCGTGACCGGCATGCGGAGCTTGAAGCGGTCCCAGACCTTGCGGCCCGACTCGCTCTTCTTCCACCGCATGAACCCGTAGAGGAGCCCGCCGGCGACCGGGAAGATGATGAACCAGTAGGAACGAAGCCCGTCCGATGCCTTCACGACGTACGCCGTGAGGACCGGCAGGTCGCCGCCGAGTGAGGCGAAGATCTTCGTGAAGACCGGGACGAGGAACATCAGCATCCCGGCGAGGACGAGCGACGCGAACGAGAGGACGACGATCGGGTAGATCATCGCGCCCTTCACGCGGCGCTTGATCTTCTGCTCCTTCTCGATCTGGGTCGCGACGCGGTCGAGGACCGTGTCGAGCACGCCCGCGGCCTCGCCCGCTTCGACCATCGCGATGTAGAGCCGGTTGAACGTGTCCTGGTGCTGCGCCATCGCCTCGGAGAGGAAGGCGCCGCCCTCGACGCGCTCGCGCACGTCGGCGATCACGGTCGAAAGCGCCGCGTCCTCCGTCTGGTGCTCCAGGACGACGAGTGCGGTGACGACCGACAGGCCGGCCTCGATCATCGTCGCGAACTGGCGCGAGAAGATCTGCAGCGACTTCGTCTTGACCTTCTTCCTCCGGCCCATGAAGCCGCGCCGGGCGTCGGCCTGCGCCGGTGCCTTGAGCTCCTGGAGGAAGTCCGCGAGCAGCCCGCTGCCGCGGAGCGCGTCCCGCGCCGCAGAGAGGTCGGTCGCCGAAATCTCGCCGGACTGCTCGACGCCCTGGGCGTTGATCGCGTTGTATGCGAAGGTCGGCATCGTCGGGCTACGCGTCGTCGGCTACTTCTGGGCCTGGGTGAACTGCTGTACCTGTTCGGGCTGAGCGCCGGTGTAGAGCAGGCGGAGCGAGTACCGGGCACCAGTCGCCGTGTTCACGAGCGTCAGCGTCTGCCCCATCTTCAGGGTGATCGTCCCGCCGCCCGTGAAGGCGCCGCCGACCACTCCGAGCTGAGCCGTCTTCGGCTTCAGATTGAGGAGCACGAAGGTCGGATCGGCCTTCGGGAAGCGCTTCTTGACCGCGACGGACTCGTCAGAGCCGTTGACCCAGATCGTCGCGCTCGTCAGCTCGGAGCCCGTGGCCACCGATCCGGGCTGGCTGCCGGGGGCCGTCGTGCCGCCACCCGTGCCGCCGGCCGCAGCAGCTCCGCCGCCGCCAGCGCCTTCGCCACCGGAGACCTTGACGCCTACGGGCTCGCCGTCCTGTGAGCCGGACGTCGAGTCCTTCACGAGCTGGACGAACGGGTCGCGCCTGTCGAACAGGCTGAACGACGCGAGCTGGCCCTCGCCCGGCTTCACGGCGACGCCGGGCACGATCTTCACACCGCCGAGCACGGCGCCGCTCGCAGCGACGGTCTCCGGGCTCGCCGACGGCGTCGAGCCGTCGGTCGGCGACGCTGTGGGCACGGCACCCTCGGTCGAGGGCGTCGTCTCGGATCCACCGAGGAACTTGGGCAACTGGATCGCGAGCAGGATGGCGAGAACGACACCGCCCGCCACGATGATGTAGATCTGCTTGCGGCTAGTCCCTTGCGTTTGCGTCGTGGCTGCCATTACGGAGTCGCTCCTGCTGCGGAGGTACCGTCCGGAGACGGGGTCGTGGTCTCGGGGGTGGTCGTCGTCGCCGGGACGCCCGGCAGGACGCCGAACGCGTTGAGGATCAGACCGGCGCGGACGACCGGGAACTGCACGTTCTCTCCTTCCGGCTTCCCGAGGCGGACCTCGGTCACCGAGTAGAGCCGGCCGTCGACGACGAGGCGGCCCTTCTTCACGCGCACGAGCTTGCGCACGTCGCTCAGGAAGCGCGAGACCGACGTGAACCGGCCCTGCACCGTCACGGTAAGCGGCTGCGCGTAGTAGCCCGTGACCGGGATCACCGCCGTCGGCAGGACGCCTTCGAGCGTCAGGCCGTGGCGCTTCGCGAGCCGGTCGACGTCGAGCATGACGGCGGCGACGTTCGCATTCTCGGGCAGCGCCTTCGCGAGCCTGAAGACATCGCTTGCCCGCACGGTCACTGCCGCGGACGGCTGCGCGAGATCGGTCTTCCGCTGCGCGAGCTCCGCCTGCGCCGCGGCGACGTCGGCCTCGAGCTTCGAGGCCTCGCTCCGCTTCGGCGAGACGACGACGAACCAGAGCGCCGCCAGCAGGAGAGCAGGAGCGCGCCGCCTCCGAGAGCAAGGGCGGTTCTATTGCTCACGTTGGTCCTCACTGGACACCTCCTGGGGTCGCCAGGGAGGCGACGATCGTGAACTCGACGATGCGCTTCTTGCCGATCGTGCTCGGCGTCGCGCTCTGCAGCTCGGCGTTCGCGAGGCTCGGGACCGCCTGCAGGCGTGCCAGCGTGCGGGCGACAGTCGCGTAGTCGAACGCGTACCCGGAGACCGTGACGCCGGTCGACGTGGTCGGAGCGGCTACGGGCGGTGGCGGAGGAGGCGCGACCGGGGTCGAGCCGTCGGTCGGCGTCTCTTCCGTCGTCGTCGCGGCGACCTGAGGCGTGGACGGCTGGGGCGCCGTCGCGGTCAGCTCGGTGAGCGAAACCCCGGGCGGAAGCACGCGGGAGACGTCCCCGAGCACCCGCTCCCAGGTGAGCCGGCCGCCGAGAATCTGCGCGACCGCGGTCGCGCGCGCAGCCTGCTCGCCGGCGAGCGCCGGGTCGATGTTCGCCTTCGTCGGCTCCGGCAGCGCCGCGATCTGCGCGCGAACTGCGTCGAGCTCGGCCTGGTTGTCGCTCGCAGCGCCGCTTGCCTGCACGAACATGAAGGCCAGTGCTGCGAGCGGAAGCGCGGCCGCGAGCGGAACGGCGACCTTGAGCGCGCTCGGGCGGTTGCGTGCCTGGCGCGAGTCCTTCGGCATGAGGTTGACCGACCGTCCGGCCTCGTCCTCGATCGCGAGCCCGATGGGCACCGCGAGCGAGCCGATGGTGGCGTCGAGCGCAGGCGGGATCTCCGTCTGCAGGTCGACCCGACCGAGCGGATCGCCGACGCTCACGTTGACCCCGATCATCTGGTGGAGCGCGTCGGCAAGCCCTTCGAGGTGAGCCGTGCCGCCCGTGATGAGGATCTCGCGGATCCCGAGCGACTCAGGCTGGGTCTGGTAGAACTGGAGCGAGCTCACGAGCTCTCTTGCGAACGGCGTGAGCCTCGCCCGGACGACATCGAGAGCACGGGCGCGCGAGTCCGCGTCGAGCGAGTCGAGATGGCGGCCGGGGCCGTCGAGCGAGAGGTGGGTGAGGATCGTCGCCGCCTCCATGTGCGGCACCTCGAGCTCGTCGGCGATCGCGTTCTGGAGGGTGCCACCGCCCCAGTCGAAGACGCGCGTGAACTCGCAGACCCCGCCGCCGGCGACGAGCAGGGTCGAGGCCTCATGGCCGATGGCTGCGACGACCGTGGCGCTGTCCTCGGTCCGGCTGCGGGAGCCGAACGGCGGGACGAAGGTGCGCAGGAGACCGAAGGACTCGAGGTCGACGCCGGCGAGCCGGATGCCGGCTTCCTGGCAGGCCGTCGATATACGGCTCGACCTGGTCGCGCGGAGCAACGACGAGCAGCACGCGGCGCGAGACCTCTCCGCTCTCCGTGTATCGCTCCTCGACGACCCGGTAGTCGAGAACCGACTCGTGGGCCGCGACCGGGAGCACCTCGTGCGCCTTGAAGCGGACAGCGTTGTCGAAGCGCGCCTCGTCTTCGACGCCCGCGATGTCGAACGTCCTGACCCCGACGCGGCTCGAGGAGAGCCCGAGGCGGACGTTCTTCATCGGAAGGTGGGCTTCCTTGAAGAAGGCCTTGAGTGCGCGGACGAGTGCCTCCGGATCGCGGAGCTCGCCGCCGACCACGACGCCCTGCTCTAGCGGGCGGCGGGCGACGTCGATGAGCGCGGGGCGCTCTCCGTTCCCTGACACGACTGCCGCGGCGATCTGGGACGCGCCGACCTTGAGGCCGACGACCTTCTTGCCCCTCGAGCCTCCGCCGTTGCGGCGCTTCAGGGGCACCGGCTCGCGGACGACCTCGCTGATTGCGCCGGGCTCGTCCGTATCGGGCGCGTCGTCCGCGCCGTACCAGTCGTCGGCAACCGGCTCTGCGTTCTCGTCGGCCTCGGCGAATACGACGGGCTCCTCCAGGAACTGCTCGTCGAGCTGCTCCTCGACCGACTCGCCTTCAGGGGCGCTCTCGGAATCGAAGCTGCTCTCGGGCTCATCGGCCACAAAGTCGTCGTGCGCGGGTGCGTGCTCGTCGTGGGAGGCGTACACCTCGGTGGTCTCCGGCTCGACCTCGACCGGCGCGGTCTCGGCCTCGGCGGCGAAAGAGTCGTCGAGCGGCTGCTCCGGCTCGGCCGCGAAGACCTCGTGCTCGGGCGTCGGCTCGTGCACCGGCTCCTCGGTCGGCCCGGCCTCGGGAGCCGGCTCGTCGACGACGCTCTCGTCCTCGCCGTAGACGACGGCCTCGGTCTCCTCGACCTGCGGCGTCGGCTCCGGCTCGGCGTCGGTGTCGACGACGGGCTCGTCGTCGGGCTCGGGCGTGACCTCGGAGCTCCAGTAGGGCACGTTCTCGAAGGAGTCGTCCTCGACGGCGCCCGCGTCCACGTCCTCGTCGGACTGGGCGACGACGGGCTCGGCCTTGCGGCGCCGGAAGAGGCCGCGCCGCTTGGGCTCCTCGGCAGGCTCGTCCTCGAACGGCTCTGCCTCGGCGGCGAGCTCGTCCTGCTCCTCTTCGTCTCGCTGGACGTGCCAATCCGGGTCGCCGGTCTCGGTCTCCTGCTCGGCCTCGGGCTCCTGCTCGGCCTCGGGCTCGTGCTCGGCCTCTCCCTCGGCCTCGGGCTCGTGCTCGGCCTCGACGGAGCTCTCGACGACGGCGGGCTTGCGCCGACGGAAGAGACCGCGCTTCTTCTCGGCGGGCACCTCTTCGAATTCGTCCTCGGGCTCGGACTCGACGGTGGGCTCGGAGACGACGCTCCAGGTCTCCTGCTCGGCGACCTCGTCGGCCTCGTGTGACTCGTGCGCCACGTACGGCTCGTACGACTCCTCGGGCTCCGGCGCCTCGTCCACGTCGGCCTCGTCGTCGGCGACTGCCTCGACGAGGACCGGCTTGCGCCGCCTGAAGAGCCCCTTGCGCCGATACTCGACGCCGGGCTCGTCCTCGTCCGCGAACGAGAAGTCCTCGGCCGGGTCCACCGGGTCGGCCTCGGAGAACGAGAAGCCCTCTGCCGGCTCGGCCGGTTCGGCCTCCGTGTAGGTCTCGACGTCGTCGAGCGGGGTGGTCTCGCTGCCCCACCCGGTCTCCTCCGGCGTCGGAAGCTGCGGGTACGCCGATCCCTCCAGGCTCCCGGCTGCACTCCCTGATGGGGCGCTCCCCGATGGGGCGCTGCCCTGGAAGTCCGTGTACGAGGTCGGCGGAACGGCGCCGGCGTGCGGTCGATTGACGAAGCGGTCTTCCCAGAAGGACATGGCAGCTAGCTCCCGGCGACCCGCAACGACGCGCCAAGGCTCGGCGCGGCCGCGGGTGCACCCTCGGTCGGCATGGCAGGAACGGAGATGCCGGCGCGCTCCAGCGCGGCGACGAGCGACTCTGGACGGCTCGATCGGCTGAGGGCGTCCGAAACGGTGACGGTGCGCTTCTCGATCAGCTCCGCGAGCGACTGCTCCATCGTCTGCATGCCGCGACGCGTGCCTGTCTGCATATACGAGTAGACCTGCTCGATCTTGCCCTGGCGGATGAGGTTCCGGATCGCATCGTCCAGGAAGAGGATCTCGAGTGCGCAGACACGTCCGCTGCCGTCCGCGCGAGGCAGGAGCGTCTGCGTGACGACGCCCTGGAGCGAGTTGGCGAGCTGCATGCGCACCTGCGCCTGCTGCTCGCCGGGGAACGCGTCGATGACGCGGTCGATCGTGCTGGGCGCGCTCTGGGTATGGAGCGTCGCGAAGACGAGGTGGCCGGTCTCGGCAGCCGTCAGCGCAGTCGAGATCGTCTCGAGGTCGCGCATCTCGCCGAGGAGGATCACGTCCGGGTCCTGGCGGAGCGCGCCGCGGAGCGCCTCGGCGAAGCCGACGGCATCGGCGCCGATCTCGCGCTGGTTGACGATGCAGCGCTTGTGCTGGTGGAGAAACTCGATCGGGTCCTCGATCGTGATGATGTGGTCGCGGCGCGCCTGGTTGATCTCGTCGATCAGCGCAGCCAGCGAGGTCGACTTACCGGATCCGGTCGGGCCGGTGAAGAGAACGAGGCCGCGAGGCTTCGTCGTGAACTCGTGCAGCGCGGGAGGCAGTCCGAGCTCCTCGAGGGACCTGATGTCGGTCGGGATCATGCGGAAGGCGGCCGCCAGCGCCTCGCGCTGGTAGTAGGCGCCGATACGGAAGCGACCGAGGCCGCGGACTCCGTACGCGAAGTCGAGCTGCCGGTTGAGCTCGAGGTGCTTCTGCTGCTCGGTCGTCGTGATGCGATAGAGAAGCTGCCGGGTCGCCTCGGGATCGAGCACGTCGAAGTCCTCGAGCGCCTCGATGTGCCCGTGCACGCGCACGGCCGGCTTCGAGCCAGCCGTGACGTGCAGGTCCGAGGCGCCGAGCTCGACGGAGCGCTCGAGGAGCACGTCGATGGACAGCGGAAGCCCCGAGCCGGAGCTCTGGGCAGGCTGAGCCTGGGCGTGCGGATTCGACACGGCGGCTGTGGGATTCATCTCCACGTCGCCGTCTATCGGCACAGGGCCGCCACGGCTTGAGAGTCGGGCGGCCGCCTTTTCCTATACGCGTCTCGAAAGCCTCCCGCCGACCCTCCGAGCGCACGTATCCCCCAACTTGAGGGACTGAATCACCCGGAGATCACCCGATGTGGGGAGGATCGAGCCAGGGCTCCTGCCGATGCTGCGCCACGTGGCACCCCTCTACCCAATCCGAAGGGAGCTTTACATGCGGTTCATCGAGAAGGCGCAGCAGCGCCTCCGCGGTGAGGAGTCGGGCTTCACGCTCATCGAGCTGCTCGTCGTCCTCGTCATCATCGGCATCTTGCTGGCGATTGCCGTCCCGTCGTACCTCGGCTTCAAGGAGCGCGCCGAGAACCGGTCGGCGGCTTCCAACGTCCGCGCCGCGATCCCCGCGGTCGAGGCGTACTACGCCGACAGCACCACGGGCAACTACGCCAGCATGAACCTTGCGGCCCTCCGCTCGATCGACCAGGCCGTCTCGCTCGACGTCGTGTCGGTCCTCGGCGGTGGCACCGGCTACTGCATCCAGGCTGACGCCAACGGCGCCGGCAGCGGAACGGCGAACAATCCCCACAAGTACACGGGGCCTGGCGTCGACACGTCTCCGGTCGCAGGCACCTGCTAACGCAGAACTCTGCGGCACTCGAGGAAAGGGCGCGGGAGACCGCGCCCTTTCTCTTGCCGGAGGGTAAAGCGAGTCCCCACCCCTGCCGATAACGAGGGAGCCATGAACACGACGATCCCCCTGCCTTCAACGCGTTACCTCGCCGTCATGGGCGCCGCCCTGCTGCTCGCGGTGCTCTTCCTCGTCGCCCGGCCGATGCTGCTGGGAGGCGACGGTGAGACCGCAGCTCCGACTACGACCACGCCGGCGCAGCCGGCCACGACGCCTCCTCCCGCGAGCCGACCGGCCCCGAAGCCGACCCTCGTGCTGCTGCCGGGGCTGCCGCCGAAGGTCGCCAACAAGCTTCGCTACTCGAAGGTCGTCGTCGTCACCCTGTATCAGGGGAGTGCCACGGCCGACCGATCGGCCGTCGTCGCGGCCACCACGGGCGCGCGCGCCTCGGGTGCCGGCTTCCTGGCGGTCAACGTTCTGAACGAGAAGAACGCGCGGGCGCTTCAGACCTTCGTCGGAACCACGACGACCCCGACCGTGGTCGTCGTCAAGCGACCCGGGCGGATCGTCTCGCGGCTCGACGGTGCAGCTGCGAGCGACGACGAGCTCGTCGCGCAGGCGGCGCACAACGCCGGCGCCTCGAGGCGATGAACCGCAACGGCCAGGCGGCGGCAGCCTCGGCTCACGATCTGCCGCGAAACGAGCTCTACGCGTACCAGGTTCGGCGCGAGGGCCGTGTGGTCGCCAGGCTCCGCGCGATGGGCGCCGCCGACGGCTCCGTGATCGTCGAGACCGAGGTCTTGCCGGTCAACAGGGCCCCGGGTGAGCCCGGGATCGAGCGCCCGTTCGACTTCCCCGACGCGGACTACGCACGGCGCTTCGTCGACGAAGCGCTGCTCGCGCTCGAGTACCTGAACTGCGAAGTCGTCGAGTAGGCGACTCCCCCGCCCTCCCCCGGCCGTAGGGATCACCTCACCCGCTCGGGGGCTGCGACGCGCGCCCTTTGCGACCGATGTTCCGGCTGTGGTTCCGCCAACCCACGAAGGAGCACACATGCATCTCGTCACGTCGGCGCGTCAGCGCCTCCGCAGTGAGGAGTCCGGGTTCACGCTCATCGAGCTCCTCGTCGTTCTCGTGATCATCGGCATCCTGCTGGCGATCGCCGTCCCGTCCTACCTCGGCTTCAAGGAGCGCGCCGAGAACCGGTCGGCGGCATCGAACGTCCGCGCCGCGATCCCCGCGGTCGAGGCGTACTACGCCGACAGCGCCACCGGCAACTACAGCGGCATGACGATCACGACGCTCAGGTCGATCGACCAGGCCGTCTCGCTCGACGTCGTGTCGGTCCTCGGCGGTGGCAGCGGCTACTGCATCCAGGCCGACGCCAACGGCGCGGGCTCGGGAACGGCCAACAACCCCCACAAGTACACCGGCCCTGGTGTCGACACCTCGCCGGTCGAGGGCACCTGCTAGCACGCAGGCGACCCTGCTGATCGCCGAAAGGGCGCGGGAGACCGCGCCCTTTCTCTTGCTATGACTGAGGGCCCTCGGCGACGAGGGCGAAGCCGAGCCGAGCCGAGCCGGCCGAGCCGAGCCGCGCCTACTGGGAGACGACGCGGGCGAGCTCTTCGACCGAAGTGAGGCCGGCCGCGGCCTTCGCGATCCCGTCGTCCCAGAGCGAGCGCATGCCGGCTGCGAAGGCTGCGCGGTCGATCTCGTCGCGCGTCGCGTTCGCGGCGGCCAGGGACTCGAGCTCGTCGTTCATGATGAGGAGCTGGAAGATGCCGATGCGGCCCTTGTAGCCCGTGCGGTTGCAGCGCGGGCAGCCGACCTTGCGGTAGACGACCATGCCCTCGCGCGCCTGTGCCGTCTCCGGAGAGATGCGCGCGGCGAGGAGCTCGTCCACGGTCGGGACGTACATCTCGCAGCAGTTCGTGCAGAGGCGCCGTGCGAGGCGCTGCGCGAGGATCGCGCTGACCGCCGAGCCCGTGAGGAACGGCTCCACGCCCATCTCGTTGAGACGCGTGAGCGCGCCGGGCGCGTCGTTCGTGTGCAGCGTCGAGAGCACGAAGTGGCCTGTCAGGGCCGACTCGATGGCCATCTTCGCCGTCACGGCGTCGCGGATCTCGCCGACCATGATCACGTCGGGGTCCGAGCGCAGGATCGAGCGCAGCGCCGACGCGAACGTGAGGTCCGCCTTGACGTTGATCTGGACCTGGTTGACGCCGGTGAGGCGGTACTCGACCGGATCCTCGACGGTCATGATGTTGATCTCCGGCCTGTTGATCTGCGCCAGCGCGGCGTAGAGCGTCGTCGACTTACCCGAGCCCGTGGGCCCCGTCGAGAGCAGCGCGCCGGTCGGCTTGCGGATGATCTGCGAGATCTGGCCTCGCATCGTCTCGGAGAGGCCGAGCGACTCGAGGGTCGGCGTCGAGCGCGACTTGTCGATGAGGCGCATGACGACCTGCTCGCCCTCGACCGTCGGCAGCGTCGCGACGCGGATGTCGAGCAGCCTGCCGACCGTCGTCGCGTTGAGCGAGATGCGGCCGTCCTGCGGCTTCCGGCGCTCGGCGATGTCGAGCTTCGCGAGCACCTTGAGGCGCGTCGTGACGCCCGCTGCCATGCGCTTCGGAATCCGCTGCTGCTCCGTCAGCACGCCGTCGACGCGCGTCCGGACCACGAGCGAGTCGCCCTGCGGCTCGAAGTGGATGTCGCTGGCACCGTCGGTGGCCGCCTGCATGATGATCGAGTTGACGAGCCGGACGAGCGGCGCGTCCGAGACGCCGTCCTCGGCCTCGAGGTCGTCGCCGTCGTCCTCCGCGACGATCTCGAACTCCTCGAGCGCCGACTGCGTCTCGTAGACCTCGGTGGCGCGCTCGAGCTTCGCGAGCTCGGCCGTGATGTCGTCGCGACCCGAGATCGCGAGATCGAGGTGGTGCCGCGTGGCGAGCCGGAGCTCGTCGACCGCGAGGATGTTCGCAGGGTCGGCGAGCGCGACGAGGAGCCGGCCGTTCTGGAGCGAGACGGGGATCGCGGTGACGCGCTTGAGCGCCCGCAGCGGGATCTGCTCGATCGCGTCGCCGGACGGGCGCTGGTCCTCGAGGTCGATGTACGGCAGCCCGTGCCGCCGCGCCAGCGAGCGCGCGATGCCGTCGGACTGCGCGTGGCCTTCGTCGGCCAGGGCCTCGGCGAGAGAGCCGACGCCGGCACGAGCCTTGGCCGCGGCGAGCCGGTCGCGCGGGATGATCTCCGCGGGGCCGATCAGCTCGGCGACGAGATCCGCGAGCGTGGCGAAGCCTCCGCCGACGCGGCCGTTCTCGGCAGCCGCAGATGCCTCGGGATCGGTACCGAGTGCCTTCGCTGCCCGCAGTCGTCCAGAAGGCTTCAAGCTCATAGAAAATCCCTCACGGTGGGTTATCGGCAGAGGACGCCGATCCCATGAGACGAGGGCCTCGGAGTTGCCCGAGCTACGTGCCCGAGGGGAGCTCCCGGAAGAAGAGAACCGTGTACGCGTCCTCCACGACCGGGAACCACGGCGGCGGGAGCCACAGGAAGCTCTCGTCGTAGCCGTAGTCGCGCACGTCGAACATGCCCGCAAAGCTTCCGCCGTCGTCCGTCGCGGCCATCCCGCGGAACGTCATCAGGCTCTTGTTGGTGCCCGTCCAGTCACGGGCCTGCCACGTGCCCGTCTGTGCGATGACGCCGGCGTCCCAGGTCAGTGGGTCGGGCGTGTACTTCGCGACGTACACGTTGTTCTTCGCGACGAGGCCGAGGACGTCCTCGCCGACCGTCACACGACCGATGTTGTTCGCCACGATGATGTCGTCGTTCGAGGCGACCGTGACGCGGCCCTTGACCGTGCCCTGGATGATCGCGTCCTGCACGGCGTAGATGGCGCCGTTGGCGGGGACGGGGAACGTGCCGGCGCCGGCGCCGGATCCCGTGCACGTGGGCAGGACGTCGGCGACGTCGTTTCCGCTCGTCTGGTTGCACCGCTGCACCGTGACGGTGCCGCCCGAGTTGAAGGTGAGCCGCCAGGCGGCGATCCCGGCATCGTTCAGGTAGATGCCGGCGAGCTGCGAGGCGCGTTCGATGTCCGTGAACGACGTGAGAAAGCTGGTGAAGTCGATCGGGTTCTTGATCTTCGCGCGGATGTTCGGGTTCGTGTCGACGTCGTAGCGCTGGGCGCCGTTCTGCATGACGACGGACCCGCTGATCTGGCCTTCGGCGAAGATGTCGGCAGTCGCGTCTCCGTCGTGGGTGATGTCGCCGTTCGCGTAGATCTTCCCGTTCGTGATCGCGCCGCTGCCCCAGCCGACGTCCCCGTTGACGACGCGGTAGTAGTCGGCGAGCGACGACGGGCGGACGTAGGTCTCGATGACGCGGACGTCCGTGGTCGCGCCCGCCTTCCGCCCCGCGGCGACGATGCGGACGAACTTCGACACGGCGTCGGGCGGGTAGACGCGAAGGTTGTACTCGTAGCATTGGGGATCGCTCGTGGAGCACCCGGCCGGCACCTGTCTCCAGGCGTCCTTGCCGTTGGGATACGTCCACGTCTGCACGCTCGTCCAGGCACCGCCCGCGGCGACCGTCGTCGCGCCGGACTGCCGGGTCGCCTCGCCCGGATGCACGTAGTGGAGGTAGTAGAGGCGGTCGTCGACGAGCTTCGAGACGTAGTCGTCGATGCCCGCCTCGGCGGCCTGGAAGGACGTGCCGCCGTAGACCTGGTGCACGCTCCGGTTCGCCTCGCCGCGCACCTGCTCGATCAAGACCACGCCGAGGAGCGTGAGCATCGACGCGACGATGACGACGAGCACCATCCCGAAGCCCTCTTCCTGCGCAAGACGCTTGCGGAAGCTCATGCCTCACCCCTGACCGTGACGCTCGACTCGTAGGTGTACTTCCTCGACGGCGACGACCTCGTGGCGACGATGATCGACACGTCGACCGTCTGGACGAGGAGTGCGTTCGCCGTCACGACCCCGTCGGCGTCCCGGTAGACGAACAGCGGCTGGGCGCCGGTGTTCACGACGTTCCGCACGACGACCTGCCAGGCGGACGGCGTCCCGGAGATGCCGACCCACGGACTGCCGTCGGTGTCGGTGCTCGTCAGCGTCGCGCGCTCGAGCCGGCCCGCGTTGAGCCGGTAGGTGACCTTCCGCAGGTGGAACGGCACCCTGCGATCGGGCGAGTAGACCGTGACCTGGTTCGCGCTCATGCCGAGAATCGGCGAGGTCGCGACGTCGTTGTCCCCGTCGTAGGTCTGGCGCAGGTCCTGCGCGATCGTGGTGATCGCGGTCCGGGACTCGAGCTGCAGGTTCCCCTGCTGCTCGACCTCGCCGGTGTGGCGGATCGTCGAGCTCATCACCATCGAGAAGCTCCCGAGCAGGAGACCGAAGACCACCATTGCGGTCAGCAGCTCGACGAGCGTGAACCCACGCTGGTCGTTCGTGATGCGCCGGAGCCCGATCACGTGAGCGGGCACGTGTTCGTGGTGAAGGTGATGTTGATCGTCGTCGCCGTCGTGTTGACGGTCTGGTTGGTCAGCGTCCCGCTCTTCGGGTTCGCGGCCGCGCAGCGGTAGGCCTTGATCGTGTAGCCGGCGCCGACCGGGACGTTCGTGAACACGGCGTTGCCGCTCGAGTTGGTCGTGCCGGTGACGTTGATGCTCATGGGGCCGACCTGCAGCAGGACGGTCGCACCGTTCTGGTTGGTGCCGCTCCGCTTCACGTTCACGGTCAGGGTGCTGACCGGCAGCGTGAGGTTGAGGTTGGTCGTGCTGCCCGCGTTGACGGTCGCGGCGGTCGGCGCGCTCGACTGGCCGGACCTGGTCGCCGTCACCGTGTAACCGGTTCCGGCCGGGACGTTCGAGAACGTCACGTTGCCGCTGGAGTTCGTCGTCCCCGTGATGGCCGGGCTGATGGGCCTCGGGCCGCCGGAGAGGGAGACGGTCGCCCCGTTGACGTTGACACCCGCCCACTTGACGTTCACGACGAGGGTGCCCGTCGGCAGCGTCATCGTCACGTTCGTCGTCGAGCCGGTCGTGACGGCGATCGTCTGTGGTGTCGCGCTCTGGCCGCCCTTGGAGGCCGTGACGGTGTAGCCGGTGCCGGAAGGCACGTTCGAGAACGTGACCTGGCCCGACGAGTTCGTCGCGCCGGAGACCGGGCTCAGCGCGTAGGGGCCGCCGCTCAGCGTCACGGTGACTCCCTGCGCGGGCGCCCCGCCCCAGTTCACGGTGACTCCGACGTTGCCCGAGGGACAGTTGGCCATCGTGATCGTGAACGTCGAGCTAAGCGTGTCCGGGTAGTCGTCGGGCACGTACTGGGTCACCGGAGTCGCGCACTGAGGACTGCCGGTCGTCCAGGCCTCGGCGGTGTACTGCACGCTCGGGACGATCGGCTCCCCCGCAACCGTGCTGATGGCGGCGGTGCCGCCGGTCACGGTGAATGTCTGGGTGATCCCGTTACGAGCCGACGTCAGCTTGACGAACGCGGTGCCGGTGAACTGCGCCCCGCCCCCCGTCCGCAGATCGAGGTTGATCGTGGACGGACGGTAGATCTGGATCGTCGGCGTCGACGTCTGACCCGGGCCGACGTTGACGCGCGTCGGCGCGTCGAGCTGCACGTAGCCCGGCAGGTCGGCGGTGAGGTCGTAGCAGTCGGCCGGGCAGGTCGGCGTCGCGTTCGGCGTGAGCTTCGAGAAAGCGATCTCGCCCGTGACGTCCGTGACGTCGCTGCGCGGCGCGCTCGGCCCGGTGAGGAGGTCGACCGTCACGTTTTCGACGGGCACGTTCAGCCCGTAATCGATGACGAGGGGCTTCACGATCGCGAGGTTCACACCGCCGAACGGAGTCCTCGAGCTCGGCGCGACGTAGGTGACCTCTCGGGCGAGCAGCTGGTTGTCGGAATCGCGCCGTACCGAGACGATCACGCGCTTGTAGTTCGCCGTGGTCTCGTAGCTGGTCGGCGTCGGATCGTCGACGTACCGGATCTGGACGGTGACTGTTGCATCGAAACCGGTGAGGTTGACGGACGTCGTCGGGTCGACGACTCCCGGCGGGTTCCCGAGGACGATCCCGACGTCTTCGTACGGAAGCCGGCGGATCGTCTCGATCTGCTCCATCGCTGCCTGGTCGGCGATCGTCCGCTGGCGCGAGAGCTTGTTCGACGAGATGGCCGATGTGAGCAGGCCCGCCATCGCCGCTGCCAGGCCCGCGAACAGGACCATGGCGAACACGGCTTCGATCAGCGTGAAGCCGCCCTCACCGCGCAGGCGAGGGAATCGCCGCAGAAAACCATGGATGTTGCTCACATCGCGATGCATATCGACCGCCGCCGGTAGGTACTTGATCCCGCAGTGCGTCTCAGAGTGGGTCAGCTCATGAGGGACGTGTATCCCCTAAGAAGGGGAGAACCCCAGTACAGAGCGATGAGAGCTCCGAGTGCCAGGAAGGGCACGAGGGGAACGGCCATCTTCCGTGCCTTCGTCCCGTGCCGGGCGAGAAGGACGACCGACGGCACGAGCGCGAAGACGAGGCCGAGCATGATCGCGAGGGTGACGTTCCTCCCCAACATCGCGCCCAGGAGCAGTGCGAGCTTGACGTCGCCCATGCCGAGGCCGGCGGGATAGATCAGGGCCGCTGCGAGGAAGAACGACGCCGCTGCGAGCGCCGCGATCAGCCATTCCGGGCTCGGGTCGATGAGCGTGTGCGCGGCGAGCGTGGCGGCAGCGGCAGGAAGCACGATCCGGTTCGGCACGATGCGGTGCTGGAAGTCGATCGCCGAGAGCGCCACGAGCACGGCGCTGAACGCGGCGGCCAGCGCAGCGTAGGCGGTGAATCCGAAGCGCCAGAACGCGGCGACGACGAGGAGCGTCGTCACGATCTCGACCGCCGGGTAGAGCGGCGAGATCCGCGTCTTGCAGCTCCGACACCTGCCTCGCAGGACGGCATACGAGACGATCGGGATGTTGTCGTACCACTCGATCGGCGCGGAGCAGGTCGGGCAGCCCGAGCGGCCGCCGAGCGAGCGCCGCTCGGGCACACGCGCGACGACGACGTTCAGGAAGCTCCCGACTGCGAGGGCCGGGCCGAGGACGAGCGCAGCCTCGATCATCCCGTAGCCGAAGCGAGGTCGTCCGAGTCGGCGACGCGTAGCGTCCCCGCACCCGGGACGAGGGCAGGCGGACGCTCCGCCTCGCCTTCGCCGGAGTCCTGCTCCGCCTCTGCAGCCCGCCGCTCCTTGATGGCGTGCTCGAGCGCGACGAGGAAGTCGTGCTGGTTCGAGGCCGCGCTGGAGGCGATCTCGCGGTCCACCGCACCGTCCAGGACAAGCTCGATCAGCGATTTGTGGAAGGTCTGCATGTCGTAGTACTCGCCGTCGGCGACCGCGTCGGTGATCTCGTCCGGCCTGTTCTCGTTGATGAGGTCGCGGATGCGCGCGTTCACGACCATCACCTCGACCGCCGGCACGCGACCGCCGTCGGACTTCGGCATCAGCCGCTGGCTGATGACCCCACGCAGCGTGCCCGCGACGACCGAGCGGATCTGTGGCTGCTTCGCGGCAGGGAAGAACTCGACGAGCCGGCCGAGCGTCTCGGCTGCGTCGAGCGTGTGCAGGGTCGAGAAGACGAGGTGGCCGGATTCCGCGGCCTGGAGCGCGACCTGGGCCGATTCCGCGTCACGCAGCTCGCCGATCAGGATGACGTCGGGGTCCTGTCGGAGGACCCGTCGGATCGCCTGGTCGAAGCTGGCGGTGTCGAGACCGACCTCGCGCTGGTTGACGATGCAGCCGCGGTCCGGATGCAGGATCTCGATCGGATCCTCGACCGTGACGATGTGCAGGCGGCGGGTGCGGTTGATGTGGTCGAGCATCGCGGCGAGGGTCGTCGTCTTGCCCGAGCCCGTCGCACCGGTGACGAGGACGAGCCCGCGCTGCTCGTTCGCCAGGCGCGCCACGCCCGCGGGCAGGTTCAGCTCGTGGAAGTTCGGGATCGTGTTCGGGATGATCCGGAAGGCGAACGAGATCGATCCGCGCTGCCGGAAGCCGTTCACGCGGAAGCGAGGCAGCGTCGGGTGCGAGTACGCGATGTCGAGCTCGCCCGACTCTTCGAACAGCTCGCGGCGCCTCGGCGCGATGGCCGTCACCGAGTAGAGGACCTCCTCGAGCGTCGACTCGTTCATCGGCGGCTGGTCCGCGATGAGCTGGAGCTCGCCGTCGATGCGGACGACGGGCGGTTGGCCGAGCTTGAAGTGGACGTCGGATGCGCCCAGCTCGACAGCCTGCGACAGCACGGGAATGAGATCCATGCCTCGCAACCATCGGCAGTTGCGGCGCCGGTCTTTAGGCGGGGGTCCCCGGAGCCGCTCCCCTCCCGGCAAGGCGGGCGAGCGCGCGGAGCGGCGGGCGGGCGAGACCGCGAGCCTCGTTCGGATGGCGGACTTCACCGGCGAGGAGCCCTGCGACCACGCCGAAGACGCCCGGCGAGCGGACGGCCCAGTAACAGGCTGCCGGACTGCGGTCGAGCGCGCGCTTGGCCGCCCAGGAGGCGCTCGCGTGCTGGTCGAGGGCGGCTGCGAGCCGCGCGCCGTACGCATCGAGGTCGCTCTCGAGAATCGCTGCGGCGGCGAGCTCCGCCGAGACGAACGCCTCGTAGATCCCGTCTCCGGAGAGCGGATCGACGAGGCCGGCGGCGTCGCCGACGAGGAGCACGCGCCCTCGTGCCGCCGCCGAGCCGGGCCGGCGCATCGGCAGACGATGGCCGCGGAGGTCGCGAAGCGCCCCCGGGTCGACGCCGTGCGCAGCCGTCAGGCCTGCAAGGTGGTCGCGGAGGTGCGGCCCCTCGCTCCCCCACCCGCCGACGCCGACGTTCACGTGATCGCCTTTCGGGAAGACCCAGCCGTACCCGCCTGGAACGACACCGAGCTCGATCACGGCCGTCCCCTGGAGCGCGTCCCGGTCGACGGCGTCGTACGAGACGTTCGCCTCGAGCGCGACGCCGTTCACGATGCCGTCCGCCAGTCCCGTGGAGCGGGCGACGACGCCGTTGGCTCCGTCTGCCCCGACGAGCACGGCGGCGCTCACCGGCCGGCCGCCGACGCGTGCTACGACCTCCCTGCCGTCGTCTCGGATCCCGGTCACGCGCACGCCGTCACGGAAGTCCGCACCCGCCGCAGCGGCCTGCTCGGCGAGATGGACGTCCAGCCTCCGCCGCTGCGTCATGCGTACGAGCGGTTGCGAGTGTGCACGCGTGAAGCTCCGCCCGTACCGAAGCCTGATCCGGAACCGGTCGACGACGTGCTCGACCACCGGCTCGACCGAGCACGGCGCGTGGCGCAGCGCGCGGCCGGTCAGCCCGCCGCCGCAGGGCTTGTCGCGCGGGAAGCGGGCGCGATCGACGAGAAGCACGCCCGCGCCGGCGCGGGCCAGGCGCAGCGCAGTCGCCGAACCGGCAGGCCCGGCCCCGACCACGAGCACGTCGAACCGCTCCACGCGTGGATCGTAGATCGCGAGACCCCGGCTACAATTGCCCGCCGCGCAGGGATTCCCGAGTGGCCAAAGGGGGCGGGCTGTAAACCCGCTGGCTCAGCCTTCGGAGGTTCGAATCCTCCTCCCTGCACTTCCGCTGCCGCCGGAAAGTGGGCGGCGAAGATGCTGGCTAGACTGGCCGTCTTGCCCTCTTAGCTCAGTTGGTAGAGCACCTCCATGGTAAGGAGGGGGTCGACGGTTCGAGTCCGTCAGAGGGCTTGAAAGAAAGGCGCGCGAACGCGGGCCTTTGCTTTGGGCATAGACGCGAGGCGAGTGCGTTCAGGAGGGATCGGTGAACCTCTGGTCAACCTCGCGCCGTACGCCGATCCCACGAGCCGTGAGTCTGCTGACGATCCCCTGCCGCGACTCGCATCACGTCGAGGTTGAACGTAGTTCCTCCACCACGCCTGCTCGTCGTGCCCCGCTAGTGCAGCATCCTCGGCGGGCGAGATCTCGGAGTCCTCGGCCACGAACTTGCAGAAGCTCCTACGGAGTACCTGAGCGCGAATGCCCTCACCCAGATCAGCCTTCACATCTGTTCGACAGCGAGAGGACTGCGTGTCCCGTTAAGGGATCGACTACAGGGATGCTGCCATCGCGTCGTCGCCGGTAGTGCAGCGTGACCGATGAGTTTCGGCCAGCGCGGCAGTCAAGTAGGGCATCGGGCAACGTGGAGACCCACAAGCCCAGGTCATCAGGGGCCGCTGACAGCGTGCCCCCTACCACCCGCCAGAAGGAGCGACAAGTGATGCAGTTTTTCTTGACCGTGCCCCACGACTCGGCCGAGGAGCCGACCATGGCGTCGATGGACCCGGCCGAACTTGAGGCCGCGCTGGCCGCCGTGGAGGAGTTCAACACCGATCTACACAAGGCCGGGGCGTTTCGCTTCGCCGGGGGCCTGCACCCGCCGTCGTCGGCCAAGACCGTCGACGCCACCAGCGGCGAGCCCGTGGTGGTCGACGGACCGTTCGTTGAGGCGCCGGAGTACGTCGGCGGCTTCTGGGTGATCGAGGCCGCAGACCAAGATGCCGCGGTCCGGTGGGCGACGCAGGCGTCGAAGGCACTGGGTGGCCGCATCGAGGTGCGTGCCTTTCAGGACTCGCAGGACGCCTGATCGAACCCAGGCACTGTCGCAGCATGGACGCGAGCATGCGGGTCGTACACCCCCTCCCCCTCGCGGACCGGCTCGTCGCTGGTGCCTGTTCTCGAAGCAGTCCGTAGCTGAAGCCGGCGACGAGTTGGTCAACCAATGGTCAACCTCGACGCTGGCGTGCCCTGGTGTGTACTGGTGCGGGACGAAGGTCTCAAGCCAGATCGGATGCTCGCTGGCGCGTCTTGCCGCGTCCAGCCTCCATGGTCAGGAGGGGGTCGACGGTTCGAGTCCGTCAGAGGGCTTGAAATACCCGCAAATCGACAAGTTCCGTTATCCCCATAGGCGCGGTTGTCCCCCTCCTAAATACGGAGGGACTCGCGTTCAAGTCGGTCGTCGGCCACGTAGGCTCACCGAGCATTATCCTGCCGCGGGACGCATGCGCTCTCGAGCGCATCAGAAGGCAATCGAGGCGGGGCGTTCATCGTGGTGGCGCCCCGCTGAGATCCTCAGCGAGCCCGATGAGAAGGCCTTCCGGCCCACGGATGTAGCAGAGCCGATACGCGTCTTCATACTGGACAACTTCGCTGCTGACGAGCTCCGCACCGTACTCGCGGAGCCGGGCGAGCGTCTCGTCGATGTCGTCCACGGCGAACATGACTCGCAGGTACCCGAGCGCGTTCACCGGGGCGTTCCGGTGATCGGCGACCACCGGCGGCACGAGAAAGCGCGAGAGCTCGAGCCGACTGTGGCCATCAGGCGTTTTCATGATGGCGATTTCAACGCGCTGGTCACCCAGCCCAGTGACGCGCCCCGCCCACTCTCCTTCCACCATGAATCGCCCTTCGAGCTCGAGGCCGAGCTCACGAAAGAACTCAATCGCCGCTACGAGGTCTTCGACCACGATGCCGACGTTGTCCATCCGTTGAAGCGCCATGCGCATCCTTTCTCTCGTCGTGGTCGTTCTCGTTCTTGACCAGACTGAACTTGAAGCGCTCAACCATTCTCGTTTTCCCGCGTTGTCGCGCAGCACGGTCAGCGCGCGCACGGTCGCTAGCCCCTCTCACTCGAGCCCCGCGGCAGGTGAGTAGGTCTCGCAGTCGACGCACCAGCCGCCGTCGGTGGCTTGAGCCCCGGTGAGCCGCCTACTGGACGCCCGAGGTACGCAACCGACTGCAGCACCTGACACGGCGAGTGTTGGACGGCGACTGGAAGGGCCGCCTGGGCGCGCTCTTGTCCCTCTGCCCGTCCCGCGATCTTCGTGCCGTCGTTCAGACCACCACATGAATCTGATCCTCGTCCACCTCGCCTCACTTCATGTAATTGTGGACGGGTCAGAACTGCGGCTGCAGGCGCGGGCCGGAGAAGCCCACGGCCTCGAGTGCCGGGCCGAAGCGCTCCTTGAGGAAGCGGCCGGCGTCCTCCTCCGACTCGAAGACCTCGATGACACGCCAGCCCCCGTTTGGGCTCGGCCCGCCGACGGGGAGGATGCCGCCCGCAGGCGCATTCAGGCCCATCTGCTTCCGAAGCCGGTCGTAGAGCTCCTGCGAGCCCTCGGGGTTGTCCACCAACATTCCAATCGGCATCGCCTCCTCTGGTTGCTCCTCGCTCGCATCTGCGATGCGGCGACGCAAACGACGATAGGAGCAGGCGACGAGGCTGGCATCGGCGGAGGCACCCAACTTTCGCCGACCGCGGTGTGGGTGTTTCCACACACCGGCGCGCTTGTCCGAGGTCGTGCTCGCGTGCCTCGAGAAGTCGAGGAGCGCCGAACGGTGAGACTTGGCTCGTGCACGTCCGTGATGATCGTCAGCGGACGCGCGAGGCGAGGGGCGGGCGAGCGTACGATCAATTGCGATACCGCGAATGGACGAGGTGATCGACGGCAAGCTGCTCGAGCGTGGCCGCGCGTCGTACGCGAAGCGCGCCTGGCTGGACGCCTACGAATGGCTGTCGCGGGCGGACGAGGACGACCTCCTGGAGCCGACGGACCTGGAGCTGTTGGCCCGGTCGGCGTACATGCTCGGTCGCGACGACGACTACATCCGAAGCCTCGAGCGTGCCCATCACGGCCACCTGGATGCCGGTGAGGTCCCCGGCGCGGTGCGCTGCGCCTGGTGGATCGGGCACAACTTGCTCATGCGCGGGGAGGCTGCCCGCGCGAACGGGTGGTTCGGTCGCGGCGACCGGTTGCTCGACCGGGAAGGTCGTGACTGTGTCGAGCACGGCTACCTCCTGATCCCGGTCGGGCTCCAGGCCGACGACCACGCCACCGCGTATGCGATCTGGACGGAAGCTGCCGCGATCGGCGAGCGCTACGGCGATCCGGACCTCGTCACGATGGCGCGGATGGGGCAGGGCCACACGCTGGTGCGGCAGGGTCGGCCGAGAGAAGGCTTCAGGCTCGTGGACGAGACCATGGTGGCCGCGACGACGGGCGAGCTGTCGCCGATCGTCGCCGGCATCGTCTACTGCAACACGATCAAGTTCTGTCAAGACGTGCACGACGTGCGCCGTGCCCGAGAGTGGACCGATGCCCTGACCGCGTGGTGTGACCGTCAGCCCGACATGGTCGCGCACACCGGCGTCTGCCTCGTGCATCGCGCCGAGGTCCTGCAGCTCCAGGGCGCCTGGCGGGCCGCTCTGGAAGAGGTGCAGCAAGCCGGTGAGCGTCTCCGCCACGGTGTCTTGAACCAGCGCATCTCGGGAAGCGCCCTCTACCGCCAGGGGGAGATCCGGCGGCTGCAGGGGGAGTTCGCCGCGGCCGAGGAGGCCTACCACGCGGCGAGCCGGCTCGGCTTCGAGCCACAACCGGGCTTGGCGCTGTTGCGCCTGGCTCAGGGCGACGATGGCGCCGCAGCCACAGCGATCGGGCGCGTGGCGGAGGAGGCGGAAGAGCCCCTCAAGCGTGCCGGAATGCTGCCGGCTTGCACCGAGATCATGCTGGCCGTGGGCGACCTAGAGGCCGCGCGCCGTGCCTCGGGCGAGCTCGACGCGATCTCGCAGACGCACGGCAGCGCCTTGTTGCGAGCGCTGGCCGCGCAAGCGCATGGTGCGGTGGCGCTCGCCGAAGGGGACGCCCGGGACGCTCTCGGCTCGCTGCGCCGGGCCCTCGGCACGTGGCTCGAGATCGAAGCACCGTACGAGGCGGCGCGCACCCGCGTCCTCCTCGGGATCGCCTGCCGTCGGCTGGGCGACGAGGAGGCAGCAGGGCTCGAGCTGGAGGCCGCGCGTAGCGCCTTCGAGAAGCTCGGTGCGGGCCCGGACTCGGCCCGCGTGGACTCGCTCGTGACATCGGCTGCCTCGACGAGCGACCACGGATTGAGCCCGCGAGAGCTGGAGGTCCTCCGCTACGTCGCAGGCGGCAAGACCAACAAGGAGATCGCCGCCGAGCTCGTCCTCAGCGAGAGAACCGTCGAACGGCACGTCAGCAACATCTTCGCCAAGCTCGGCGTCTCGAGGCGCGCAGCAGCCACGGCGTTCGCCCACGAGCACCGGCTCCTCTGAGGGAAACCACCCATCTCGCTATAGGGCGCACGTTGGGTGGTACCTCGGAAGTCTCACGACCGGCGTCGACCTACCCTCGGCCGAGAAGCACTCGATCCTGAGGAGGGGCCGTGAGCCAGGCATACGACGCGATCGTCGTCGGGGCGCGCTGCGCCGGATCGCCGGCGGCGATGCTGCTCGCCCGACGGGGCCACAGAGTCCTACTGGTCGACCGGGCGGCATTCCCGAGCGACACGATCTCCACGCATCTCATCCATCCGCCAGGGATTGCGGCGCTCGAGCGCTGGGGACTGCTCGACTCCGTCGTCGCGACCGCAAGCCCTCCCATCGACACGTACTCGTTCGATCTCGGGCCGGTCACGATCTCCGGAGCGCCGGGGACGGATGAGGCGCCGGTCGCCTACGCGCCCAGGCGGACAGTGCTGGACAAGCTGCTCGTCGACGCCGCCTCCGAGGCTGGAGCGGAGGTTCGTGAGCGGTTCACGGTCGAGAGCCTCGTGCTGGACGACGGTCGCGTCGTCGGCATTCGCGGCCACGGAAAGGGCGGCAAGACCGTCACCGAGCTCGCTCGGGTGGTCATCGGAGCCGACGGCCGTTACTCGCTCGTCGCCGACGCGGTCGACGCCCGGGAGTACGACCAGAAGCCGCAGCTGCAGGCGAGCTACTACTCGTACTGGAGCGGCCTGCCGATGAGCAACCGGTTCGAGACCACGCTGCGGCCTGGCTTCGGGTACGCGGCCTGGCCCACGAACGACGACCTGACGCTGGTCATCGCGGGTCGCCCGATCGACCAGTTCGACGCTCTCCGACGGGACATCGAAGGCACCTTCCTCGAGACCCTCGAGATCGCTCCGGCGTTCGCCGAGCGGGTTCGGAGCGCAACGCGCGAGGAGCGCTTCGTCGGTGCGGCGCTCCGGGGATACTTCCGCGCGCCCTTCGGCCCCGGCTGGGCACTGGTCGGCGACGCGGGCTACAACAAGGACTTCATCACGGCCCAGGGCATCCACGACGCGTTCCGCGACGCCGAGCTGTGCGCAACGGCGGTCGACGATGCGCTCGCCGGCCGGCGCAGCTTCGAGAGCGCCCTGGGCGAGTATCACGTGCGTCGCGACGAGCACGTCCTGCCGATGTACGAGTTCACGGCCGACCTCGCCGCACTCACGCCTCCACCGGCCGAGCTGGAGCAGCTGCTCGGTGCGGTCAGCAGCAGCCAGGAGTCGATGGACGGGTTCGCGCGCGTCGCTGCCGGAGTGACGTCACCGGCCGAGTTCTTCTCGGACGAGAACGCGCAACGCATTTTCGCCGCCGCGGCGTAGGAGACCAGCGCACGAACGGGCCGGACGCTCCCGCGAGACCGAGGACTATTCGATGACCACCACTGCAGGATCACGCCCCGAGGAGTCCGCGGGCCTGAGGGCCGGCGCCGGCCTGATGGCACTCGGCGCCGTCGCGTTCATCGGCTACGCAGTCATCTTCTTCGTGCGCAACTTCACCGACGGCTTCCTCGAGCTCGGGATCGGACCGGGCCAGGTGGACAAGGGCAAGGACGAGATTCGGGCGTTCAGCCCGGATCTCTACCACTACATCAGCCACCTCCACCTCGCCGTCTCGGGCTTCCTCGCCGCCACGGGTCTCGCCGTCGCGGCGCTCTCGTGGTTCGGCGTGCGGCGCGGGCTGATGTGGGCCTGGGCCACGGCCGTCGCTGCACCGGTGCTTGCTCTCGTGGTCGCGCTGCCGGCCCACTACCCCTGGGGCTTCGCAACGATCGGGCACCTCGGCCTGGTGTACGTCGCCACCGGGATCTTCGTCGTCGGTGCGCTACTGGCCCTGAAAGGCCTGGGCGAGACGAGCGCGACTACGCGTAGTCGATGAGCTCGAGCAGGCTGCCGCTCATCGCGTCTTCGAGTCGTGAACCAGCGACGGCGCAGGTGCCTCACCGCGGATCACGGTTCCAGCGCGCGGTCCCACGAGCCGCCAGGTCTCGACCGCGCCCTTCCCCTTCACGTCGACGAGCCCCAGCGGCTCGGCCACGAAGTCGTCGCGCAATAGCTCCCATGTCGAGCGCGTGATCTGGATGACGTCGGGGGTCCCGTGGGACTCCATCCTGCTCGCCATGTTCACCGTGTCGCCCCAGAGGTCGTAGAGGAAACGGCGGCGGCCGATCACGCCGGCCACGACCGGTCCCGAGCTGATGCCGATGCGGAGGCGCAGGTCGTGCTCGGTGCCGTCGGCAAGGCAGCTCTTCGCGCACTCGCGCATCTCGAGCGCGAGCCCGGCCAGCGCGTGCGCGTGATCGGGGCGCTGCCTGGGAACGCCCGCTGCGGCCATGTAGCAGTCGCCGATCGTCTTGATCTTCTCGACGGCATGGCGGTCGACGAGCTCGTCGAAGCTCGTGAAGAGCCGATCGAGGAGCTCGACGACCTCCCGCGCGTCGAGACGGCTCGAGAGCGGCGTGAAGTCGACGACGTCCGCGAAGAGGATGCTCGCGTCATCGAAGTGGTCGGCGATCGAGTTGGGATCCGACTGGAGGCGCTGCGCGATGTCGGCCGGGAGGACGTTGAGCAGGAGCGACTCGACGCGCGCCTGCGCGGTGTCCCGTCCTCGCGCAAAGGTCACGAGCAACACCATCGCGACGAGTGATACGACGACGATGTTGAGAACGTCGAAGGTCCGGACGAAGGCGTCCGGCAGGTCGGCGGCGTCCGGCCGAACGACCTCGGCGAGAGCGAGCGCGAGCACGATGGTGGCGACGAAGGCCGCAAACCACGGCCAGGCTCGACTGGGTCGGTCAAAGGCGACCGCCCCGAGCGGCGCGAGCAGCGACCAGAGGATCACCGAGCTCGACTCGTCGAGACCTCCGAGCATGATCATCCCGAGGGCGGGGGCGACGAGGATCAGCACCTGCTGCGCCGTCCGGAGGAACGCGAAGTTCCGGGTCCGGGCGAAGACGAGGACGCTGATGATCGACCCGATCAGGTACGCCCACGGCGTGAGCGCGACCGCGCGCTCACCGATGACCCAGTACAGGCAGCCCCACACGAAGGCGACCGGGAGGATGAACAGCGCCACGCCGACGAGAAGGCGCTTCCGGAAGCGCTCGTCGGCCGTGTCGCGCGGATCGGCACCGATGGAGAGGGCCCGCTCGTGAAGCGGCGCGGTCATCAGCGGCGAGCGTATCGGGCGAGCCCGCCGACGATCCCTGAGCTGCTCACGGAGGACAGCTGTACGCTCCGCGCGTGATCCCGTGGATCATCATCGCGGTCATCGCGGTACCGCTGGTCGTGATCGCCTTCGTGGCGATGCGCCGCAAGACGCGAGCCGGCGAGCTTCCCGCGACGCTCGATGCGGACGCGAGGGCGCGAACCGAGCAGGAGTTCGCGGACGCGGAGGCCTACGAGGCGAAGTGGCACGAGGAGGACAAGGAGCGGTTCCACCAGGAGCGCTTGCCCTAGTCCTGCGAAACGGGGCTCCAGGCCCCAGCGCGTCCCGTCGCCTACCGCCGAGACGACGATCACGAGGAAGGGTGGCTACGGCACGGCGCGGGCCGTGCCGATCGCACCTGACTGGAATACGGAACGCTACAGTCTCGTTTCTGGCCGCAAAGAGACCTTCGAGACGGACGAGCCAACCGCGCCGGCGTGCGCAGGTGATGCGCGCTCGAGAAGAGGAGGCACGATGACTTTCCGACCCAGAGGCACGCGCATGGTCGTGGTGCTCGTCGCCGTATCCGCCGCAGTCGCAGTGGCGCTAGGCGCCCTGGCGGGTTGTGGCGGCGGAGGCGACTCCGAGGCGTCCTGGCTCAAGCCGAACGCGGACGACGCCAATACGCGGGTCGCGAGCTCGGAGATCGACTCCGCGAACGTGGACGAGCTCAACGTGACCTGGACGCAGGCGCTCACCGGCTCCGGTCCGTTCGGCGCCTTCGCCTCCACACCGCTCATCAGCGAGGACGGGGTCGCATACGTCCAGGACCTCGCCTCGAACGTCATGGCGTATGACCTGGAGACGGGCGAGCAGCTCTGGAAGGTCGAATACGACGCGCCGACGATCGGCCCGAACGGCCTCGCCCACGAGGACGGAGTCCTCTTCGGCGTGACCAACGGGGACGTGTTCGCGCTCGACGCCGAGACCGGGGACGAGGTCTGGAAGAAGACGGTCCTCGAGTACGACTTCGGCGTGGCCGAGGGCCAGAACCTCGGCTTCACGATCCAGCCGGCGGTTCGGGACGGCATCCTGCACCTGTCCGAGGCTGCGAAGGCCGGCGGTGGACGCGCGCTCGCGTTCGATGCGGAGACGGGCGAGCAGCTCTGGTCGTTCGACACCACGGACGAGCCCGACGGCGACGACACACCTTCGGCAGGGGCGTGGAACACGCCACTCGTCGACGACGACGGCAACGTCTACTACTCGGTCGCGAACGGCTACTACTCGCCGAACTCGCCGAAGAGCACGCAGAACCAACGCCTCTACACGAACAGCCTCGTGAAGCTCGACGGCGAGACCGGAGAGCTCCTCTGGTACTACCAGGCCCTTCCGAACGACTTCTGGGACTGGGATCTCCACCTCTCGCCCGTTCTCGCGGACAACGACGGCGAGGACGTCGTCGTGACCGGTGGAAAGCTGGGGTACGTCATCGCCGTCGACCCGGAGACCGGCGAGGAGGTCTGGAAGACGCCGGTGGGGACCCACAACGGCCGCGACGAGGACAGCCGCAAGCAGCTGGACGGCACCCTTCAGCTCCCGACGCCTCCGTTCGAGGTCTTCCCGGGCCCCTACGGTGGCGTCGAGACGAACCTCGCCGTCGACGACGGCAAGGTCTACGCGGCGGTCGTGAACCTTCCGGGGCTCGTGAAGAACGCATCCGGTCTGAACCGGCCGGTCCCCGAGGTCGACTTCGCCACCGGCAAGGGTGAGCTCGTCAGGCTCGACCTGGCGACAGGCGCGATCGACTGGAGCGTCGACCTCGACACGATGCCGTTCGGCTCGATCACGATCTCGAACGATCTCCTGTTCACGACGCTGTTCGACGGGCGGCTCGTCGCACATTCGCTGGAGGACGGCTCGGAGGTGTGGTCCTCCAGGCTGCCTGCCGGGACGAACTCACCGGTTGCGATCGCCGGCGACAGGCTCGTGACCGCAGCGGGCTTCCCGCAGGGCGCAGGGCAGAAGCCGGCGCTCGTCGTCTTCCAGCTCGACGGCGAGCGGGTCACGCCCCCGGCTGCCGGCGACGGTTCCGAGGGAGGCGAGACGGGCGGGGACGAGGGTGACCAGGCGGACGCCAGCGTGATCGAGGTCGGCGTCGTCGAAGGCGCCCTCCGCTTCGACCCGTCCGAGCTCAGCGCCGAAGCGGGCGAGGTGACCTTCCGCTTCAACAACACCGAGTCCATGCCCCACGACTTCGTCGTCGTCAAGGACGGCGAGCGCGTCGGGGGCACGGAGCTCATCTCGAACGAGAGCGCGGACGTGACGCTGGAGCTCGAGCCCGGTGAGTACACCTACATCTGCACTCCGCACGAGTCGGCGGGAATGACGGGCACGCTCACCGTGACCTGATCGAGTCCGCGATCGGACAGAGCCCTTTCGGACTCTGAGCCCGACTGGTCGGGCCAGCAGATCTCGAGAGGGCTCTGTCGCTCGGTTCGGGCTCCGTCAGAAGGCGCCGTCACGTCCGGCGCGTGAGTGCGTAGACGCCGTTCGGTCGTGCCCGGCGCCCCGTCATCTTCCCCATCCACGCGCCGAGTGCCGAGCCGAAGACGCCGAACGGAAGCGCCCAGAGCATGAAGAAGAAGTCGAAGAAGACGGCGTCCGGGAGATTCGCGCCCATCGTCGGCGCGTACTCGGCGTCGGCCAACAGGCCGGCGCCGGCCTCGTACCAGCGCACACCTTCCACCAGCCAGAGCCCGAACATCAGCAGCACGCCGACCGTCCCGCCCCAGACGGCGGTCTGGACTCCGGACCGGAACGAGCTCTCGAGCAGGGCGGCAAGACCGGACCCGACGAAGAACACCAGAAGCGTCCCGAACACCACGAAGTCGAGCACACCGGCTCCGGTCTCGTTCGGGAAGCCGGAGGACCGGAGGAGCCCGGCACCGAGCGCGAGGCCCACCCCGATGCCGAGCCCGCGAGCCAGGCGGCTCGTCAACAGGGCGCGAGGCGGCGTCAGAGCAAGCCACAGGCAGCCGGCGAGAACGATCGCGAGCACCACCGCGGACGCGTGTCCCAGGACGCTCGCCGCAGGATCCTTCGACAGGACGTACACCGTCGCGGCGATGCAGCCCGCAACCTCCGCGGCGACGATCACCGCGATCGTGAGACTCGGTGCCAGCGGGCGCCGGCGGGCGACGACCACGACCGCGCCGACTGCGACCAGGGCCGTGAAGGCGAACGCGAATACCTGAAACTCGGGCATGGCCCGACCGACCGCGAGCGTGGCGGCCACGACGAGTGCCGCGGCGGCACCACTTGCGACTGCGATGGAGCGCCATCTCGTCGGCGGCGGCAAGACCGCTGCTTGCGCGGCGCTGAGCGCGAACTGCCAGCGAGCGGAGCGACCGCGTACTCCGGCGAGCTCGCTACGCATCGCAGCGGCCCAGTCAGCGCGCTCCGCGGGCAGTGCGCCGACCGCAACCGCCAGGACGCGCGCCGGACCATCCAATGCAGACAGGTGCGACCGCGACCGTCTCCACCAAGCACGAGCGAGGAGCGCGCCGGCCGCGGCCGCCGGAGCGAAGAACACCAGTGGGACGATGTACTGCCCGTCGTACAGCGATCCCGGCCCGCCGGTGACGACGAACACAGCGCCGAGGATCACCCCGGCATAGGCGATCACCGCGAAGGCGAGGATCAGCGCGGTACGAGCGAACGTCGACACGTGCGCCGTCACGCCCCCTGCGAACTCGGTCGCAACTCGTCGACGGTCGGAGTCGCCGCGGCTGTCTCGGCGAGCTCCGTGGCAAGCGCGAGCCCTTCGTCGGTGAGCCGGTAGAGGTGACGCGCCGGTCGCCCGGGGGGCGGATCGGCCTCCCACGCGGTGTCCACCAGCGCTCGATCGGAGAGCCGCATGAGGATGGCGTACATGGAACCGGCCTTGATGCCGAGCTGGCGGCACAGGTCGTAGCCGTACCGCCAGGTCGCAGGCTCGTCGGCCAGGGCCAGCACGACCGCTTTGGTCTGCGCGGAGGGTCGCCGAGTGCGGATCACAAACATAACTCTACATATATAGAGTTATGACGTCCAGTGCTCCGCTCGACAACTTGCTGCGGCGCTCCGCTGCCCCTTTCGGACCATGCCGGCAGCGTCGGCCCGGTCTAGTGTCCGCGGGTGGGCAGGAGGTCGAGAATCGCGCGCGGGCTCGTGTCGCTGCTCGCCTTCGTGGCGCTGGTCGCCGCGGCGATCGCCGAGGGCCGGCCCGTGCCCGGCGCGCCGTCTTGCCCGATGACTCCGGCCAACTCGTTCTGGCACGCCGACGTGTCCGGACTTCCCGTGCACCCGCAGTCGGCCTCCTGGATCTCGAGCATCGGCCCCACGGCGGGGCTGAAAGCCGACTTCGGATCGGGCACCTGGAACGGCGGGCCGATCGGCATCCCATATACGACCGTGGCCGGCAGCCAGGCGCGCGTTCCCGTCTCCTTCGGGTACGAGGACGAGAGCGATCCCGGCCCGTACCCCGTACCGCCGAACGCCCCGATCGAGGGCGGCGCGAGCTCGACCGGCGACCGGCACGTCCTCGTCGTCGACCGCGACGCATGCCGCCTGTGGGAGCTCTTCAGCGCCTACCCGCAGAACGGCGGCGCATCGTGGACCGCCGGCTCGGGCGCAACGTGGGACCTCAACTCGAACGCCATGCGCCCACTCGGCTGGACCTCGGGCGATGCGGCCGGGCTGCCGATCCTGCCGGGGCTCGTCCGTAACGACGAGGTCGCAGCCGGGACGATCGACCACGCCATCCGCTTCACCGCCCCGCGCACTGCCAACGCCTACGTCTGGCCGGCGAGCCACAGGGCCGGGAGCGGCGGCGCCTCCGATCCGCCGATGGGCGCGTGGCTCCGGCTCAGGGCGAGTTACGACATCAGCGGCTTCTCCGCGTCGAACCAGGTCATCCTGCGCGCGTTGAAGAAGCACGGGATGGTGCTCGCCGACAACGGCTCTCCGTTCTTCATGAGCGGCGTTCCGGACCCGGGCTGGAACAACTCCGATCTGAACGCCCTCCGGGGCGTCCCGGGCTCGGCGTTCGAGGCGGTGGACGTGTCGAGCCTCAAGGTGTCGAACACGTCGTATGCGGTCACCGGCACCGCGCCGCCTCCCCCACCCCCTCCGGCTCCACCGCCTCCGCCACCCGCGCCGCCTCCACCACCACCTCCGTCGCCACCTCCACCTCCCCCGCCCGCTCCTCCAGCTCCGCCGAGCCCGCCACCACCGCCGCCGGCCCAACTCGTGTCCAATTCGGGCTTCGAGGCGGGCCTCGGCGGCTGGCAGAAGGGCTCGAGCCGGACGACCCTCGTCCGCACCTGCGCGCTCGCGCACGGCGGCTCGTGCTCGGCGATGCTCGGGCGCACGAGGTCGACGGGCGACGCGCTGCTCGACGACTCGCCGAACAGCGTCGCGTCCACGATCTCCGGCGCGACCTACACGGCGTCGGTCTGGGTCCGTGCGCCGGCAGGGCGAACGGTCAGGCTCCGCGTGCGCGAGCTGAACGGCGGCTTCGTCGTCCGCACGAGGACGGCCACCGTCACGGGAAACGGCGGCTGGCGCCAGCTCGTCGTGACGAGCGCCGCGACGGGAGCCGGCAGAACGCTCGGCGTCGAGGTCGTCGTGTCACTCACGACGAGCGCGAAGGCGTACGTCGACGACGTGTCGCTCCGTCGGAACTGAGCGACCTAAGCTCTTCCCGATGCGGCTCTTCGTCCTCGCCCGTCACGGGCAGAGCGAGCTGAACGCACTCCGGCGCGTGAACGGCGATCCGACCGTCGACGTGAAGCTGACACCCGCAGGCGAGGCCGAGGCCGTCGGTCTCGGCCTCCAGGTGGCGAACCTCGATCTCGACGCCGGCGTCCACACGCGCTTCCTCCGCACCCGGAGCACGGCCGAGATCGCCGTCGGCGCGCGTGGCATCCCACTCGTCGAGGAGCCGCTCCTCGACGACATCGACGTCGGCGAGCTCGAGGGGAAGACCATCGAGGAGTACCGCGTGTGGAAGCACGGCCGGGGGCGGCACGAGGCCTTCCCGGGCGGCGAGAGCCTCGACGAGGCGGCCCGCCGCTACGCCGCGGCGTTCAGGCGCCTCCTCGAGCGGCCGGAGCGCCGGATGCTGGTCGTGTGCCACGAGATTCCCGTCCGCTACGCGCTGAACAGCGCGGTCGGATCGGACACGCTCGACGGGCCCGCGCACGAGATCGGGAACTGCATCCCGCACCTCTTCGACGAGGCGGGGCTCGAGCGCGCGGCTGCAGGGATCGACCGCCTCGTGGCCGGCTGATGCCGCCCACGACGTCTGGATAACCGCACCTCGGGCCACACCGGCTAGCACCAGGTCGGACACCGGGCGCCGCCATTGGCCGGCGCGTGCCACGCAGGCAGCCTCGACTCATGGCTCAAGACCACGAGAAGGGGGGCATGTGATGAGACGCAATCTCGCAGCCCGGGCCTGCGGAGAGCGACCACCGGCGTGTCCTGGCCGTGCTCGCGTACCTGCAGCAGGAACCGGTCGGCTGACCGCGGCCCATCTGACGGGTCGCGTTCTGGCCGGCAGCAAGGGTAGGCAGAGTGTCGGGGTCGATCACGGGAGGAGTGACGTGGAGTACGTGAACCTCGGCAGCACGGGCCTGCGCGTGTCGCGCGTGTGCCTCGGGATGATGAGCTTCGGCAAGCACGAGAGCCGGGAGTGGGCCGTCGACGAGGAGGCGGCGGAACCGATAGTCCGGCGGGCCGTCGAGGGCGGCGTCACCTTCTTCGACACGGCCGACGTCTACAACGGCGGGCAGAGCGAGATCGTCACGGGACGGCTCCTGCAGAAGCTCTTCGGGATGCGCGAGGAGTACGTCGTCGCGACGAAGGTGAACGGGCGCACGATGCCGGGCGAGAACGGCCGCGGCCTCTCCTGCAAGCACATCCTCGCCTCGATCGACGCCTCGCTGGAGCGGCTCGGCCTCGACTACGTCGACCTGTACCAGATCCACCGCTGGGACCCGGGAACGCCGATCGAGGAGACGATGGAGGCCTTGCACGACGTCGTCAAGGCCGGCAAGGCGCGCTACATCGGCGCGAGCAGCATGTACGCCTGGCAGTTCGCGAAGGCACAGCACTCGGGCCCGACGCGCTTCGTCTCCATGCAGAACCACTACAACCTGATCTATCGCGAGGAGGAGCGGGAGATGATCCCGCAGTGCCTCGACCAGGGCGTCGGGCTGCTCCCGTGGAGCCCGCTCGCGCGCGGCCTGCTCGCAGGCAGCATCACCCGGGGCGGCGAGCGGCTCACGACCCGCGCGAACACGGATCCGTTCGTCCACTCGCTCTACCGGCCGGACCTCGACTTCCCCGTGATCGACCGGGTGGGCGAGGTGGCCGGAGAGCGCGGGGTGTCGAGCGCGCAGGTCGCGCTCGCCTGGCTGCTCGCGAGACCCGGCGTGACGGCGCCGATCGTCGGCGCGACGAAGCTCGAGCACCTCGAGGACGCGCTCGCCGCCGCCGAGCTGTCGCTCGACGAGAGCGAGGTCGCGCGACTCGAGGAGCCGTATGTGCCGCACCCGGTGTCGGGGATCGCCCTCTAGGCGAAGGTCGCCTGGCTACGACGAGGAGGGCGAGGCAGGGAGACAGCGACGCGCGATCGTCGCCGCCTGTTCGGCGCGCCGTGCGTAGCCCTCGGGCGTGCCGTGGATCCCGTCGAACGAGAGCAGCGAGGGCTCTGCCTCGATGAGGCCCGCCCAGTCGGCGAGCTCGAGGTTCGCGTGCCTGCGCGCCGCATCCCGCAAGATGTCGTTGAACGGGTGCTGGCCGTCGAACCAAATGGTCGCCCAGACGACGCAGCGATCCCTGCCCGCGAGCTCCAGCACCTCCTCGACCTGCGCGCGGAACGTGGCCGGGTCGCCGTTGTAGTCGTTCGTGCCCAGGCTGACGACGACCACCGGTGCGACGTTCGGGCCGAGCGCTCGCAGCTCGGCGATTCCCTCGTGCGTCCTCCGTCCGCTCTGGTTCCGGTGCTCGACGTCCCAGCCGTCGAGCTCTTCGTCGAGGTACGACTCGATGCCGACGTTCAGCGAGTCGCCGAGCGTCGTCACCCTGCCGGCGCCGCCACCGCGCTCTCCTCCCCGGTCCGCGATGGCGAATGCTGCCACGAGCGCGAACACGAGAGCCGCGACGCCGAGCAGGATGCGCAGAGCCACGCGCTAGCGGTCGTCGTACACGCGGATCGTCCCCGTGTAGCAGGCGACCCAGACCCGCCGCGTCGCGCGGTCATAGGTGATCCCGATCGGGTGGTAACACGCATCGATCGTCTGGATCGTCTTCATGTCGGAGGCCCGGAGCTTCGACACAGTGCCGCTCTCGTAGTTGACGACGAAGAGCGCCCGGCCGTCCGCGGCGAGCGCGAGGCTGCGCGGCGCGCTCCCGGTCGCCACCTTCTCGCGCACGACGCCCGTCTTGAGGTCGAGCTTGGCGACCCGGCCCTCGGCATTCAACGACACGAAGATGTAGCGGTCCGACGGATGGAACTCCGCGGCTCGAGGGCCTGAGCCGACGCCGATGCGCGACGTCTTCCAGCGCCTGAGGTCGACCCGCACGAGCTCGTTCCCGCCCATCACCGCGACGTAGGCGGCGTTCCCCTTCGGCGAGACCGCGATGCCGCGCGGGTAGGGGCCGATGGGGATGCGCTTGACCTGCCGGCCAAGCCTCGTGGAGATGACGCTGAGGTCGTACGAGCACCAGTTCGTGACGAGCACGTAGCGGTCGTCGGGCGTGACCGCGACGACCTTCGGCACCGCGCCGACCCTGTAGGCCGCGTCGATCTCGAGGTTCTCCATGTCGATGCGGTACACGAAGCTGCGGTGATAGCCGGAGCTCGGCGAGCACGTGTCGCTGCCCTCGGCGCCGAACCCCGCCCCGTACATCGAGTAGTTCGAGACGTACGCGTAGCGCCCGTCCGAGGAGAACGCCGCCTCGACCGGCGCGCCGCGCGAGACTCCGGGGTAGTCGGGATGGCCGAGTTGCGTGAGCCGAACGGCGTCGGAGATCGTCTTCACGAGCTTCAGGCTCCGCGAGTCGTACACGGTCACGGAGTGCCGGTACATCATGTTCTGCGCCGTCACATAGCCCGCGCCCGACGCGGCGACCGACTTCGGCGAGATGTTCCCGCTCAGGACCTTGCGGAGCCGGAGGCGCGCCCGGTCCGACGGCTTCGCGTTCTTCTCGACCTCGGTCTGCTGCGGAGCCCTGGCGGCCTGGCTCTTCGGGCCGCGGGCCTTCCCGTCGTTCGCCGCGGGCGGAGCGGCTGCGGGCGGAGCAGGCGACGCCACGGCCGTGTCCGTGTCGCTCCCCGCTCGCAGCACGAGCCAGGCAGCCGCGAGCGCTGCGAGGAGACCGGCGACCACGGCCACCGCGAGAGCACGTCGTCTGCGGACGACTCGATCGCGGCGGCTGCGTCGATCTTCGTGAGGGTTGGGGATCACGCTGGCGGCTCGTCGGGCCTGTCTAGGCTAGCGAGGCAACGGCGACGTGTCAGGACGCACACGGACTCCTTACCGGCGCGAAGCCGTGCTCCGTGGTGGTGACCGGCTACCCTCGTTCGGTGCGGAGCGGCATCTTCCTCGCTGCCGGAATCTGCTTCGTGGCCCTCTGCCTCGCCCCGACGCCGAGCGCTGCGACCCGGCCCGTGAAGGCGACCTTCGTCGGCGACTCGGTCGCAGCGTCGCTCGGCTACGTCACGAGCGCGCGAGCCGAGCTTCGGCGCGGCGTCGACGTGCACTTCGACCTCGCCGTGTGCCGGAGACTCGTGCAGCCGAGCTGTGCCCACCAGGGGGCCACGGCGACCACGGCCCTGGAGGCGGTTCAGGGGTATGGCCGAGCCCTCGGCGAGGTGCTCATCGTGAAGGTCGGCTACAACGAGTCCGCCTACGGCTACCGCGAGGGCATCGACCGCGTGATGCGGGCGGCCCTCAGGCAGGGCGCAAGCGCTGTCGTCTGGGTGACGCTACGCGAGACGAGCAGCATCTACCACGGGACGAATGTCGCGATCAGGCGCGCCGCCAAGCGCTGGCGGCAGCTGACGGTGGCCGACTGGAACGCGTACAGCGGCGGCAAGTCGTGGTTCCGCGGGGACGGGCTCCATCTCACTGTGACGGGCGCCAACGAGCTCGCCGCGTTCGTCCGGCAGCACGTCCTCAAGGCCGCCAAGACCACGTCGAGAAAGAGCTAGGCGCGAGACCCCGGGGCCCGGGCGGCGCGACCGCCGTGGCACCATTCCGCCTGCGTCGTGGCGTCCACGAGCCCTCCGACACTACCCCCGGTTCAAGGCGGCTCGCCTGCTCCGCCGGACCGGCCGCCGCGCCCGAGACGTCGGCGCGCCGCGCGTGTGCGCCAGGAGGAAGGCCGGCGGCTCTGGAGCGCGGGGCACGCGATCATCATCTCGGCGTGCGCTCTCATCCTCGGCGCTCTCCTGAACGCGCCGGGTATCCACAAGAGCGCCTACAACCAGCCCGAGGGCTGGAAGCGCGAGACCGCGCTCGCGTTCACGGGGCCGCTCAAGGAGGTCAGTCATGCGCTCTTCCTCGACCGGCCGCGCGCGGCAGTGCAGTCGGCCATCGGACGCGACGGCCTCGACGACATCGACACCGAGCTCGGCCTCGAGGAGCCGGGCGAACCGCCACCGGCGAGCCCGCAGCCCGCCGCCACGCCGCCCCCGCCGCAGAGGTTCTCGCCGAAGCGGCAACTCCGCCTCTGGATCGCCGGCGACTCGCTCGTGATCGTTCCCGGGTCCTCGATCCAGCGCGCCGTCGCGGGCAACGAGGCGATCGCGCGTGTCGCCGAGATCGACGGCCAGGTTGCGTCCGGCCTCACGCGTCCCGACGTCTTCAACTGGTTCGAGGCGATCCGGGAGCAGCTGCGCACGCAGAAGCCGCACGCCATCGTGCTCGCCTTCGGGGCCAACGACACGAACGCCTACATGACGGGTCTGCCCGAGGGCGTCTCGATCGGCAGCTTCGGCAGCCCGGAGTGGATCAACGAGTACCGGCGCCGGGTCGGCGGCATCTTCGACCTCGCGAACCGCGCCGGGACGCACGTCGTGTGGCTCGGCCTCCCCGTCACGGACGACGCGAACGAGAGCAGGCGCTTCAGCGTCGTCAACGCTGCGGCGGCGCTCGAAGCCCGGGAGCGGCCCGACACGGTCTCGTTCGTCGACACGTATCTCCTGCTCGCGGGGCCCGACGGCGGGTACGCGGAGTACCTCACGACGCCGGGAGGCGGTCAGATCAAGGTGCGGGCCCCCGACGGCGTCCACTTCGAACGCGCCGGGGGCGACATCATCGCGCGCGAGGTGCTGGAGGCCCTGAACGGGGCGTACGACCTCACGAGCTGGAAGAAGCGCTCGAGCTAGCCGGACGGTTCCTGCAGCGGGCGGTCGGAAGGAACAATCTTCGGCTCCTCGCCGTCGTGCGGCGGCTCGATGGTGATGTTCGGAAGCAGGCGATCGAGCCAGCGCGGCATGTACCACGTCTTCTCGCCGAGGAGCGTGAAGAACGCCGGCACGAGCGTCATGCGCACGAGCAGCGCGTCCGTGAGGATCGCGACCGCCAGCAGCAGGCCGAACTCCTTCGAGATGCGGTCGGAGGTGAGGATGAAGGCGGCAAAGACCGTGCCCATGATCAGCGCCGCGGCGACGACGACGCGGCCGATCGCTGCGATGCCGTGCTCGACCGCCTCCTTCGTCGAGAGGCCGTGGACGTGCTCTTCCCGGATCCGGCTCATGAGGAAGACCATGTAGTCCATCGAGAGGCCGAAGAGGATCGCGAACGCGATCGGCGGGACGAACGTCTCGATCGGGCCGGTCTGATCCAGACCGACGACGCTCAGCAGGTAGCCCTCCTGGAAGACGAGAGTCAGGACGCCGAAGCCCACGAAGGCGGACAGGATGGTGGTGATCGCCGCCGTCAACGAGACCACGATCGAACGGAAAGCCATCGCGAGCACGATGAACGTGACGCCGATCACGTAGAGGAGGAAGAGCGGCAGGCGCTCCATGATCCTGTCCGCGATGTCGATGAACGCCGCGGTAAGTCCCGAGACGTAGACGGCGGCGTCACCGCCTTCGGTCGCCGCGGGCACGACGTCGCTGCGCAGGCGGTCGACGAGCTCGTCCGTCGCAGCGTCCTGCGGCGCCGAGGACGGCGTCACGAAGACGATCGCGACTGTCCCGGCCTCGTTCAGCTGCGGCTCGCTCGCCGAGTCCACGCCTTCGAGATTGCGCACGCCCTCGTAGACCCTCTGCGGAGCTTCCGCATCCGAGTTCACGTCGACGACGATCGGGATCGGGCCGTTGAAGCCAGGCCCGAAGCCCTCGGCCAGCAGGTCGTAGGCGCGGCGTGCGGTCTGCGCGTCCGGCTGGGTCCCCTGGTCGGAAGCGCCGAGGCGCACGAGCGCAGACGTCCCGGCGGCCGCAAGCACGACGAGCAACACGACGACGAAGACCAGCTTGGCGTTCCGGGTGACGAACCGGCCCCAGCGCGCGATCGGCGTCCGTTCGCGTGCGGCCTCCGAGTCGTCGAGAGGTCGCAGGAACGGCACCTTCAGCCGATCGATCTTGTGCCCGAGCTTCGCGAGCACCGCGATGAGCAGCGAGTTCGCGATCAGCACGGTCGTGAGCACGCCGAGCGCGGAGCCGATGCCGAGCTTCGTCACGAAGTCGAGGCCGAAGAAGGCGAGGCCCGTGACGGAGATCGCCACGGTCAACCCCGCGAAGAGCACGGCACGACCCGCGGAGGCTCCGGCCTCGGAGGCGGCATCGACCGGTGAGAGTCCTTCGTGCAGCAGCTGCCGGAAGCGCGTGACGATGAAGAGCGAGTAGTCGATCCCGACTCCGAGGCCGATCATCGACACGAGCAGTGGCGTGATCGTGTTGATGTCGGTAAGGCCGGCGAGGATGAACAGCAGCAGGAAGGCCGTCATCAACGCGAAGATCGCGAGTGCCAGCGGGATCGAAGTCGCCACCAGCGTGCGGAAGACGACGAGCAGGACGATGAGCGCCGCGAGCAGGCCGAGGAGCTCCTGCGTCCCTTGCTCGATCGGCGGGAACTCGGCATCACCGTTGAACTCGACGATGATGCCCACCGGCTCGACGGCCGCGCGCACAGCATCCTGGACGGCGACGACCCGCTCGCGGTCCTCCTCGTAGATCACGCGGTCGAACTGGGCTTCGGCGTACGCGATGCGCTGGTCGTCGGAGAACGTGTTCTCGTCGAATGGATCGCCGACGCTCGTGATGCCCGCCTCGCCGTCGGGGTCGGTCCCGGTCGGGGCGAACTCGTCCGTCTTCAGCTCGGCGACTGCGCTCTCGACGGCCTCACGCCGCTCGGGCGTGTCGAGCGTCTCGCCCTCTGGCGCGGCGAAGACGAGGTTCAGGACACCGCCCTGCTCCTCGGCGAACTCGGCTTCGATCAGGTCGGTCGCCTTCTGCGTGTCGGACCCCGGGATCTCGAACTCGTCCTTGAGGCTGCCGCCGACGGTCGCGACGAGGAGGATCAGCGCAACGACGATGCCGAGCCAGGCGAGCACGACGCGCCAGGGGTGCGTCGCGCACGCGCGCATCCAGCGCGCCAGGGCACCGGTCGACAGACGCTCGTGCGCCGAGAGGCGGTCCGAATCGGGTCTGTTCGTCGGCGGCTCGATCTCGGTACTCCTATCAGTTTCGTCCCGGCCTGTAGCCACTTCCGCATACCTCCAGTGCCGTGATCCCGGCTCGAATCTCGACGTGGAGACCGGTTGGCAACCGGAAACTCATCGGTACCGACGTCACGACGTGGCGAGCTCGATCTCCGCGGGCAGCTCCCGCTGGTCGGCGACCGGCTCGAGCTCCAGCCGTGCGCGCGCGTCGGAGTACACGTACGCCGTCACGAGCCCGACGAACGGCAGCGCGGCCGCGTAGACGATGCCGGCGACGACGTTGATCGTCGCGAGCGGCAGGTCGACCACGAAGATGAGCAGCGCGCCGAGCAGCGGCCCGGCGGCCAGCGAGATCACGGCGCTCAGCCCGACGAGCGACGCAGTCCGCCACCAGCGGCGGCGCACGAGCGTCCTGCTGCGACGAAGCGCGGCCGGCCCACGGAGGTCCTCGAGCATGACGGCAGGAGCGAGCAGGCACCAGCGCACCGCAAGCCAGAGCGCGACGGGGATCAGGAACGTCGTCGTCGTCAGCACGGTCCAGGCGAGCACGAACAGGCCGATCGCCCCGAGCAGCGGGCGAAGTCGCCGCAGTGCTCGCCGGAAGGCAGAGATCGCGGTGATCTTGCGACCGGCGTCGAGCTCGAGGAGTGCGCACGCCGTTGCCGCCTGGACGAGGCCGAGGCCGAGCAGCGCGACCGTCGTGCCGATGATCAGGGCGAGGAACGCGGAGCCGCCGGCGCTCACGCCGGTTCCGCTGAGCCCGAGGAAGTCGAGGCCCTCGAGCGCGATCCACTGGAGGAGCGTCATGACGAGCGTGAGCGGGATCAGGAACAGCCCGATCCCGAGGAAGACGCGCACGTGCCGGCCGTACACCCAGCTCGACGCCGACAGGATCTGGCCCCAGCTCCGCCGTCTGCCGAGCCGGAGCGGCGCGACGGGCGTCCACGTCGCCTTCACGGTCACGAACGTGATGAGCCCCGCGATCGCGGCCAGGAGGAGCGCGACGAGAGCGGGATCGCGGAGCAGCAGAACGAGCGCGCGCGATCCCTTCTCGACGCCCGTGCAGAAGAGGTCGGTCGCACTCGTGCCGAAGAGCCCGCCCGTCGGGACGGCGTAGCTCCGATCGCGCCAACCCTCCGACCACGAGATCGGCTTCGTCCACTGCGTCTTCAGGTTCGGGCCGGTCGGCCCGTTGAAGAACGCCTGCTGGAGCTCGCCCCAGCGTCCCTCGAACTCGAGCCAGGGGAAGGAGGCCGCCGCTGCGGAGGCGTCGCTCGGGATCGTCGCGACGACCGGCCGGAGCTCGCGATGCGGCCCCCGCGTGTCGTCGCAACCGACGCCGGCCTCGGCCGAGCTCCCGAGGTAGAGGGCGTCGGTGAACTTGTTCGCGTGTGAGCCTGCCGCCGGGTAGACGACAGGATGCGTGCCGTCGACGAGCTCGAGCTTCTCGTCGTCCCAGGCGGACTCCTCCGCTCCCTCGTGCGAGCTGTAGCCGACCGCCTCGGGCTCCTCGCCTAGCGCCTCCTGGGCGTCGGCAGCGTCGAAGACGAGCTGGATCATCTCCCAGTCGCCCTCATGCGTGTTGTTGAAGTCGTTGAAGGTGTAGAAGAACCAGTACTGCAGGGAGAGCTTTCCCGGATAGCCCTCCTCGGTCGCGACGTGTGCGTAGACAGTCGGCTCGCTCCCCTCGGCGAGACGGCGCGTCCAGCGCTCGTAGTCGCAGCCGGCGTCGAGCGCGTTGCCGGGGAAGTCGAGGTGGTACTCGTAACGGTTCCGGAGGTCGTCCGCGCTCGGCGCGATCTTCACGAGATCCGTGGCGTTCCACGGCCCGCGGAGCGCGACCGTGGGCTCGCCGTCCAGCAGGAGGTCGACGTCGAGCGGGTCGTACGGCTCGCCGTGCCCGCACGGCTCCGCCTGCTCGACGAGCCGGACCGCCGGGGCGAAGCGCTCAGCAAGCGCCTGCTCGTCCGCGAGGTCGGCTGCGGTCGTCGGTGCCGCCGCGAGCGCGAGGCTCACGACGGCCGCGAGCGTCAGCAGCAGGCGCAGGTGCATCGGCCGCGATCTTCCCAGGAGCGCCGGACCGCCACCCGCTAGAACGACCAGAAGACTGGCACCAGGAGGATCGCGACCGCGGCGAAGAGCGCGAGCAGCGGCAGACCGAGCTTCCAGTAGTCGGCGAAGCGGTACCCGCCGGGCTCCATCACCATGAGGTTCGCGGGAGTCGCGACGGGCGTGATGAAGGACGCCGCCGACGCGACGCACACCGCCATGAGCACCGGCTTTGCCGACACATCGAGGTCGGCGGCCGCCGAGACAGCGATCGGGATCACGATCAGCGCGGTCGCCATGTTCGAGATCAACTGGCCGAGCACGAGCGTGAGCGCCACGAGCCCGAGCAGGAGCGCGTACGGCCCGTGGTCTCCGACGACGTGCACGAGGTTCTCGGCGAGTGTCTCCGCCGCGCCGGACTGCGTCATCGCGGTCGAGAGCGGGATCATTCCGGCGACAAGGATCACCGTCGTCCAGGAGACGCCGCGATAGGCCTGGTCGACGGTGAGCACACCGGTGACGACGATCGCGCCCGCCGCGAGGAGCCCGGCCACTGCGGGCGGCACCGCGCCGGTCGCGAGCAGGACGACCATCGCACCGAGGACGACGAGCGACTTCTTCGCGCCTGGCCCGAGCGGCACGGCCTGGCGGCGCACGAGCGCCGGGGGGTCGACGGGGAGCAGCTCGGGGTCGTCGAGGTGGTACTCGAGCGCCCCCCACGTGCCTTGCAGGAGCAGCGTGTCGCCGACCGCGAGCTCCGTCTCGACCGAGACATCCTCCCCCCGGCGCTGCACGGCGAGGACGACGAGGTCACCGCTGTCCGTGACCATGCCGGGGAACACCGTCTCGCCGATGAGCGCGGAGCGAGGCGGGACGATGACCTCGGCAAGGCCCGATTCGCGGCTGACGAGCCTGCCCGGGTCGTCGTCGATTGCGTACTGGTCGACGAGCGTCCGGGCGAGCTCGCTGAAGTCCCTCGTGATCGACCGCACCTTCCGCCGCGGCAGCAGCCGCTCGCCGAACAGGACGACGATCGCGATCGTCCCTGCGACGAGCGGCACGCCGACGAGCGCGAACTCGAAGAACCCGAAGCGCCCGACGCCCGCATCGGCGGCCGAGTCCGAGACGATGACGTTGACCGGGGAGCCGGTGAGAGCGAGGAGCGAGCCGGCATGCGCACCGAACGCGAGCGGCATGAGGAGCTGCGACGGCGACCAGCGCAGCCGCACCGCCATCACCGCTGCGACAGGCAGGAGAGCGGCGACGGAGCCGTTCACGCTGATGAGAGCGGTGAGCACCGCGACGAGGAGGAGCGTCAGGACGAGCACGCGTGCCCGGCTCTCGCCGGCGCGCGCGATGAGCTCCTGGCCGGCCCACGCCGTGACGCCGGTGGAGTCGAGAGCCTCGCTGACGACGAAGAGCGAGGCGATGAAGATCACCGTCGGATCGCCGAAGCCGCCGAGTGCCTGCTCGAGATCGAGCACTCCGGTCGCCCACAGGGAGAGCGCCGTGCCGAGCGCGACGGCCGCGACCGGCAGGTAGTCCCAGATGAAGACCGCGACGACGACGCCGAGGACGAGGAAGGTGATCGTCTCGTCGCTCAGGGGCGGCGCACCTCTCTCGTGTGCGTCGAGACCGACGACTCCGAGCTAGTCGAGGTGCACGGACGATCCCGGGCCCAGCGGTATCCCCACCAGGTACCAGGCGACGAAGAACAACGTCCAGATGATCGACAGGACGACGACGTACGGGAGCATCATCGCGACGACGGTGCCGATGCCCGCGTCCTTGCGGTAGCGCTGCGCGAAGATGATGATCAGCGGGAAGTAGGCCATCAGCGGCGTGACCACGTTGAACGGCGAGTCGCCCACACGGTAGGCGGCGAGGACCGTCTGCGGCGCGACGTCGAGCCGCAGGAACAGCGGGATGAAGATCGGGGCGAGGATCGCCCACTTGGCGATCGCCGCGGGCATGATCAGGTCGACCAGCATCGTCACGAGCACGAAGCCGATCAGCAGCCAGACGGCCCCGATGTTGGCCTCCTCGAGCCAGTCGCCGAGCTTCACGGCCGCCACCTGCGCCATGTTCGAGTAGTTGAAGTACGCGATGAACTGCGCGATCAGGAGGAACAGGAACAGCAGGCTCGCGAGGCCGGCCCACGACTTCGTGATCGACGCGAGCACCTCGTCGCTCGTACGGATCGTCCCGGCTCCACGACCGTAGGCGAGCCCCGCCGCGAAGAAGATGATCGTGATGATCACGATCAGGCTGTCCATGAACGGTGAGTCTCCGATGATGTCTCCCGTGACCGGGTCGCGCAGCGGTGCGTCGGGGAAGACGGTGAGCAGCGTGATCAAGCCGAGCACGGCGAGAGTCGCGAAGAGCGCGTAGCGCAGCCCTCTCGCCTCCGCCTCGGGGGTCACCTCGGGGCCCTTGTCGGCGTCGAGCGAATCGTCGTCGCTCTCGAGCGCGGGGTCGTGCTTGCCGAGGGTTCGCTCGACGATGTACACGGAGACGAGCGTCAACACGATCGTGACCAGGATGGTCGAGGCGATCCCGAAATACAGGTTCGCCGCGAGGTCGATCGAGCGGTCGGGATCGACGAGCGCGCTCGCGTCGTTCGTGATCTCGGTCAGCACGCCGTCGAGGGGCGTGATCAGGAAGTTCACGCCGAATCCCGCGGCAACCCCCGCGAACGCAGCCGCCATTCCCGCCAGGGGGTTACGCCCGACGCTCTTGAACGCGGCCGCGCCCAGGGGTATCAGCACGAGGTACCCGGCATCCGAGGCGATGCTCGAGAGGACACCGATGAAGATGATGATCGGCGTCAGCATCGCCTCCGACGAGACCGCGACGAGCTTGCGGATGAGCGCCCCGATCAGCCCGGCCGCCTCGGCGAGGCCGACGCCGATCATCACCACGAGGATGATCGCGACCGCTGCGAAGTTGCGGAAGTTGGCGACGAACGACGTGAAGAGGAAGCGGACGCCGTCGGCGGACAGGAGGCTCTGTATCGACGCCGTCTCCTCCCTGACCGTGTACTCGCCCTCCTGGACCGACGCGTCCGGCAGCCCGCCGGAGGGCTGCGTGGAACCACCGGGGACCACCTCCTCGACGGCGATCGGCGGCGGCTCCACCACCTGGTAGGTGACCTTGATGTCCGCCCAGGCGAGCAGTGCGGAGAGGACGATCACGATCAGGCAGAGCCAGACGAACAGGATCGCCGGGTTCGGCATCTTGTTCCCGCCGCGCTCGATCGCGCCGAGGATGCGCTGCATCATCGGCACCTTCTCGGGCATCGCAACCGGTGCGCTCGTCATGAGCGCTCCGCGCTGGCTTCGAAGGACGCCGCATAGCGCCCGAAGAGCTCCGCCTCGGCGAGGACAGCTTTCTCGAACTCGTCGAGGAGGACGCGTTCGTTCGGCGCGTGGATGTTCGCGAAGCCATCGGTCGTGCCGAACATCAGGACCTCGGCGTTCGGGGCCGCCTCGGCGAGGGCGCTCACGAGCGGGATCGACCCGCCGGTCGCGACGAACACCGTTTCCGACCCCCACGCGCTCCCGAGCGCGGCGCGTGCCGCGTCGTAGGCCGGTCCCGACGTCTCTGCGAAAAAGCCCTTCCCGGTCTCCGCGCCCCGCGCGTCGAGCTCGATCCCGAACGGCTTGAGCTCCTCGAAGTGCCGCACGAGCGCCGCTTGCGCCTCGAGCGGATCCTGTGCCGGGTGGAGGCGCATGCTGATCTTCGCCCGTGCCGACGGCACGACCGCGTTCAAGGCATCGTCGACCGAGGAGACGTCGATCCCCGTCACGGTGATCGCGGGGCCGGACCAGAGGCGCTCGCCGAGCCCACCGGTGCCGATGAACGGCATGCCGGCCTCGATCTCCGCGAGCTCGCGGAACTCATCGTCGCTGAACGATGCTCCGGTCCACTCCTCGCGCCGCAGCCCCTCGACGACGACGTCGCCACGGTCGTCGTGCATGGACGCGAGCGCGCGGAGCACGGCGAGAAGTGCGTCGGGAGCTGCCCCGCCGAACTGCCCGGAGTGCTTGGGCCCCGCGAGCGTCCGCACCTCGATGGTCACGACCGCCATCCCACGGAGGCCGATCGTGAGCGTCGGCACGCCCGGGCGAATACTCCCCATGTCCCCGATGACCATCGCGTCCGCGGCGAAGAGCTCCGGGCGGGTCGGCGGGAAGGTCGTGAAGGCGCTGCCCGTCTCCTCCTGGCCCTCGATGACGATCTTGATCCCGACCGGCGGGCTGCCGCCCCAGGCGCGTAGGGCGCCGAGGTGCTTGAGGATGTTCGACTTCGAGTCTGCGGAGCCCCGTCCGTACACCGCGCCGTCGCGCTCCGTCGCCTCGAATGGCGGCGACTCCCACTTCGACTCGTCGCCCGGGCCGACGACGTCGTAGTGCCCGTACAGGAGCACCATCGGAGCGCCGGGCGGTCCCGGGATCTCGCCGGTGAGGACCGGTGCCGTATTCGGCAGCTCCAGCGCCCCGAGCTCCTGCACACCTGCGTCCCGGAAGAGCGGGAGGAGCGCGTCGTAGCAGTCCATCAGTGCGGGCCGCGTCTCCGCGGGAAAGTCCAACGCCGAAACGCTCGGGATCGCGACCAGCCGGGCCAGCTCCTCCCGGAGTTGCGGCATGAGGCCCGCGACCGCCTCTCGGTTGGGGATGCTCATCGAGAAGGCTCCACGCGGTCGGCGGACACGAGGTCTCCTTGGGAGGGCGGCGGCGGCGCGAGCCTAACACCCGCCACGTCCTCGAACCGTGCTGAGCAGCGGAGCTACGTCGTGCGGAGTGTGTCGACCGCCTGCTGGCAGGCCTCCTCGACCTCGTCCTGGCTCTCGGCCGTGGACTGGCAGTTGAGCGTGTACTCCGTGTTGCCGTCGAACAGCACCACGAAGCGGCTCTGCACGGGCGGCTCGGTGTCGAGGTCGAACGTGTACTCGTAGCCGGGGAGCCCTCCGAACTCGACCCGCATGCCACTGACCTCCTGCTTCGCCGCCTGGGTCAGCACGGAGTCGAGTTCGGCCTTGACCTGATCGAGGTTCTCCTCGTCGACCGCGATGCGGAGGTCGTACCTGCTGACAAGGATGAGGTTCTGGTTGTCGAGGCCACGCGCGGCGTCGGCACGCGAGGCGGCTCCGGCCGTGGAGGCGATCGAGACATCATCGATCTCCTCGAACGACGCCGGGTGCTCGAAGGTGATCGCGAAGTCGTCCTCCTCGAACGTCGCCGAGCCGGTGTCGCCGTCCCCACCACCGCAGCCTGCCGCCGCGACCAGGCAGATCGCGAGGGCGGCCAGGGTCGTCCTGCGAGGCGTCATCGACTGAGCCAGCCTAGAGGACGCCATCGTGGGCGTCAGCAGGTGAACGAGCGTGCGTTGTTGCCCTCGTTCGACTCCGCAACCGCCTGGCCGCGGTCGGCCACGGCGGTCAGCACCCTGCCCGTCGGGCAGAGCGCCGACCACGTCCGGGTTACGGACTGGCCAGGGGCGAGGCCCGAGAACGTGAACGTGCCGACGAAGGTCACGCTCACGACGAACGGCCCGGCGGCGGCCGTGCCGGTGTTCGTCACCGTGAAGCTCGAACGACCGAGCGCCGAGATCACGAGATCGGGCTGGGGCGGCACGATCGTCCACGTGTGCGTGGCCGGCTGACTCGTGTTCCCCGCGGCGTCCGTCGCCCGCACCGCGAAGGTGTGCGAGCCGGACGAGAGCCGCGAGTAGGAGCGCGGGCTCGTGCACGTCTCGAAGCCCGAGCCGTCGAGCGAGCACGAGAACGTCGAGCCCGCTTCCGAAGCCGTGAACCCGAAACTCGCCGAGCTGCCGTCGATGGACGTGGACACGATCGTCACCGTCGGCGCAGTCGTGTCCGGCGGCGGCACGATGCGCCAGCTCGCGCTCGCCGGCGGGCCGGTGTTCCCCGCCCGGTCGCGAGCGCGAACCGCGAATGCGTGCTCGCCGAGGGCGAGGCCCTCGTACGACGCAGGCGACGTGCACGGGGAAAACGCGGCGCCGTCGATCCGACAGGAGAACGTCGTTTCCGGCTCACTCGCACGGAAGGCGAACGAGGCAGCACCGTTCGTCGTCTCCGCCGACGGCCGCGCCGTGATCGTGACCGTGGGCGCCGTCCGGTCGGTTTCCGTGACCGGCGGGGGCGGTGGTGGTGTCGGAGGCGGAGGTGGCGGCGGAGGTGGTGGCGGTCGCTCGGGCGGTGGTGGCGGCGGCTCGGGCTTCGTCGTCGTCGGGGACACGATCTCGGACGGCTCGGTCGGCTCGGTTCCGCTCGCCGGCGACGTCGGCGGAGGAGGCGGAGGCGGGCTGGTCGTGCCCGTCGGCGGCGGAGGCGGCGGGGCGGGCGGAGGAGGAGGCGTCGGCGTGGTCGTCGGCTCCGTGGCCTCGGTCGTCGTCTCCGCCTCGGAGGAGGACACGGCCGCCGGCGCCGAGTCCTTGCCGCCGATGAGGACGGCAGCCCCGATACCGCCGCCGCCGATCGCAAGCAGCACGGCTCCGACGGCGAGGAGGACGGCGCCGCGCCGAAGCACGGCGAGGCGACGGGCCGGCCCCGACCAGTACCCGACAGCGGTCAGCTCGGTGTCGATGGCCGCCTTCGCCTCGTCCTCGTCGAGCCAGGGCAGCGGCAGCAGGCTGCGGTACCGGCGCTGCGCCTCGCGCATCGAGTCGAGCGCGTTCTGGCAGCGCTCGCAGCCCTCGAGGTGCGCCAGCGTGCGGTCGAGCGCAGCCCCGTGGAGCTGGCCGTCGAGGTGACGTGAGAGAAGCGGGAGGAAGCCCAGGCACTCCTCGGGAAGGCGCGAGGGGTCGATCTGCGCCAGCCGGAGTTCCGTCCGCAGGCTCTCGCGCGCCCGCGAGATCAGCTGCGCGACGGCGTTCTCGTTGAGGCCGACGACGACCCCGATCTCCGCGTAGCTCCGGTCCTCGAGCTCGCGGAGGGCGAGCACCAGCCGCTGCCTCGGCGCGAGCCGGGCGTTCGCGACCCGCACCTCCTCCTGCTGGCGGTGGAGGAGCGTGCTCCGCTCCGGGTCGTCCTCGATGGGCGCGAGCTCGCGCGGCTCCGGCACCTCGGCGACCGACTCGTAGCGCTTGCCGCGGTCGACCGACTTCAGGAACGTGTTACGGAGGGTCGTGAACAGGTACGGGCCGAGGTCGACCGTGTCCGGGTCGAGCTGGTCGAGCCGCGGCAGGGCACGGACGAAGGTCTCCTGGACGAGATCCGCCGCGTCGTGCGGGTTGCCCGAGAGGCGCTGCGCGAACGCGTGCAGGCGCGGCGAGTACTCGGCGTAGAGCTCGTCCCAGGCGGTCCGGTCCCGTTCGCGCAGCCGCCGGACGAGGGCTGCGTCAGCGTGTGGCGTCGTCGCCACGATCGGAGTCTAGGTCGGCTCGCGTACGGAGGAAAGCCGCGAAGGCCGCCTGCTTGGCGAGGTATCGCTCGAGGGCTGCGAGGCCCTCTGCAGCCCAGTCTCGGAGCCAGAGCTCGTCCACGGGCGCTGCGTTCTGGGGATGTTCGTATGTGCTCATGCTCGTACAACCCGGCACGGAGCGATTCCTTACGGTGTCGCGGGAGCGGGTTCTGCGGACCCGGCGACGGCGGTGTCCGCATGCGAGCCCACGCGCCGACTCAGCAGCAGGAACGGCACGGCGAGCAGCTGCACCAGCCCGCCGATGACGAAGGACGTCGCGTAGCTGTAGACGTCCGCCGCGCGCCCGAGCGCCGGCTGGATGACGACGCCACCGGTGCTCCCCATGAGCGAGTCGAACGAGAGCACGGTCGCACGCTGCTGGGACGGGATCATGTCGTTCAGGTACGCCTGGCGAATCGGCATGCTCGCCGCGAACAGCAGCCCCCAGACGACGAGCGCCGCGAGCGCGAGCCAGAAGACGCTCGTGAGGCCGAGGAGGAGGAGCACGCCGCTGCTCGCGATCGTCGCGAGGACGAGGGCTGTCGTGCGCTTACGGAAGAGCCCTCTGATTCTCGGGGCCAGGTAGCCGCCCGCGATCTGCGCGCCGGCCACGATCGCGGCCGCGAGCCCGGCGATCGAGTACGCCTCGGAGTCGCCGTACAGCTCGAGCAGGTACGGCTGGAGCGCGTAGAAGGTGTAGAAGCCGATGCCCGACGTGAACGGCGCCGCGAGCATGACCCAGCGCACCGGCGCGTTCCCGAGGCCATGGTGCAGCGAGGACGAGAAGACGTTGCGCACCGCCCGCAGAGGCCCGGCCGATCGATCCGGGGTGAAGCCGAGGTCGTGCATCAGCCTCCACGCGACGATGAACATCGCGAGCAGCACCCCGACCCGGAGGAGGAACGGCACACCGAGCGTCGTCGCCTGCGCGATCACGCCGCCGGCCACGGAGCCGCCGAGCATCGCCGCACCGGCGATCATCTGGCCGCGACCGAGCACCGCCTCGAGGCCGCCCTCGTAGCCCGCGTAGTCCAGCGCGTCGACGAGCCACGCCTCCGTCGCGCCCGAGAAGAACGTGAAGCCGAGGCCGAGGAGCATCGAGACGACGGCCCAAGACCAGAACGGCGCGTCGACCACCCAGAGGACGTAGTAGAGGAGCGTCGAGGCAGCGAGCGTGATCGTGCCGAGGAGGTAGGACGCGCGCCGCCCGACCGTGTCGGCGACCACACCGGTCGGAATCTCGAAGAGCATCATTCCGGCGGTGAAGAACGCGTTCGCGGCGAACGCCTCGAGGTTCGAGAGCCCCGCATCGAGCAGGAACAGCGTGTTGATGCCCCAGATGAACGACGCCGCCAGCGTGTTGCCGAGGAGCAGCGTGAGGTACGTGCGCTGGATGCGCTTCGCGAGGTCGTTCACCGAGCTATCTAACCGGACGCGCCGACCGAGCCCTCCGCCCGCGCCGGCTCCGGCTCAGTGGGTGACCGCGCGCCGGAAGCGCCAGATCGAGAGCGGCGCGAACACGGCGACGATGACGAGGCACCACAGGACCGCCCCCCAGACGTCGTTCCCCGCCGGCGTGCCGATGAAGAGCGCACGCGCAGCGTCGACCATGGTCGTGAACGGGTTGTTCTCGGCGATCGGCTGGAGCCAGTCCGGCATGGTCTCGGGCGGCACGAAGGCGGAGGAGATGAACGTGATCGGGAAGAGGATCGTGAACCCGTAGCCGTTCGCGGCCTCGGGGGACGAGGCGGTGAGCCCGATGAAGGCGAAGACCCAGGAGAACGCGTAGCCGATCAGGAGGAGGAGCGCGATCCCCGCGATCACCTCGGCGACGCTCGTCTGGAACCAGAAGCCGACCGCGAACCCGACGGCGAACATGATCACGAGCTGGATGATGTTCGTCCCGATGTCCGCGAGGATGCGCCCGGTCAGGACCGCGGGCGTCCACATCGGCAGCGAGCGGAAGCGGTCGATCAGCCCCTTCTTCAGGTCCTCGGCGAGACCGAGTGCGGTCACGAAGCCGCCGAAGGCGACCGACTGCACGATGATCCCGGGCATCACGAAGTCGACGTAGTCGTACGGGCCGGTGTCGATCGCGCCGCCGAAGACGAAGACGAACAGCAGCACGAACATGACCGGCTGGATCGTGAAGCCGAGCAGGAGGTCGGGCTGGCGCGGGATCCGCAGCAGGCTCCGCTTCGCGAGGACGAGCATGTCCGAGACGGCGAAGGCGACAGCGCTCATCGCTCGACCCCAGCCTCGACGGTCTCCTCTTCCTCGGACGACTCCGTGGAGTGCCCCGTCAGCTCGAGGAACACGTCGTCGAGCGAGGGCTTGCCGACCGCGATGTCCTCGATACCGACGCCCGCCTCGTCCAGCAGCCGCACGACGTCGGCGATCTCGCCTCGCCTGTGCTCGAGCGGGATGCGCAGCGCTCCGTCCTCGAACGTCGGCCGGCCGTCGGCGACGGGAGCGAGCGCGGCCAGCGCCGCCTCGACCCGAGCCGCGTCGTCGAGCCGGATCTCGAGCCGGTCGCCGCCCGACCCGCGTCTTCAGATCGTCCGGCGTGCCCTCGGCGATCACGACGCCGTGGTCGATGACCGCGATCCTGTTCGCGAGCCGGTCGGCCTCGTCGAGGTACTGCGTCGTGAGCAGGACCGTCGCCCCGGTCGCCACCAGTGCCTCCATCGTCTCCCAGAGCGCCATGCGGCTGCGGATGTCGAGCCCTGTCGTCGGCTCGTCGAGGAAGAGCACCGGCGGGCGCGCGACGAGCGCCGCGGCGAGATCGAGCCGCCGCCGCATCCCGCCCGAGTACGTCTTGACGAGCCGGTCGCCCGCATCCGTCAGGTCGAAGTCCGCGAGGAGCTCGTGCGCGCGCTCGTGCGCCGTCCGCCTGCCCAGGTGGTAGAGGCGGCCGACCATGTCGAGGTTCTCGAAGCCCGTGAGATTCTCGTCGACGGCTGCGTACTGGCCGGCGAGCCCGATCCGCTTCCTCACGCCCGCCGGGTCCGCGAGGACGTCGATGCCGGCGACGCGTGCCGTGCCGCCGTCGGGGCGGAGCAGCGTCGTCAGGATGCGAACGGTCGTCGTCTTCCCGGCCCCGTTGGGGCCGAGAAGTCCGTACACCATGCCCGCCTCGACCTCGAGGTCGACGCCGCAGAGAGCCTTGACCTCGCCATAGCTCTTGCTCGAGCGCACGGGCTTCGATCGCCAGTCCTGTGGACATTCCTCCCTGAGACCGCTACGCGGCCGGAATCTCATCGACGTCGAGACCGGCCGAGCCGTTCCGCAGCGATGTCGCGTTCTGCCGTCGCTCGCGCGCGACCGGGCGCGAGATGCGAGAGGACACGATGCCACAGGGGCACGATCAGGAGATGGCCCGAGCCGGGCGAGACCTCGAGCCGCGAGTCCGGGAGCTGCTCCTTCCACCAGCGACCGTGCTTCGGGCCGGCGACAGGATCGCGCGAGCCGTAGAGCAGCAGGACCTTGGCCTCGACCTCGCCGGGCTCGAAGCCCCAGGGCTGCAGGCAATAGCCGGCGATGTCCGCCGCGAGGCCCGTCGGTGCCCTGCAGGAACGCGATCCGGAGCATCTCGCCGAGGCGCGCACGCGTCTCCGCGGTTCCGACAGCATCAGCGTCCGCCGGACCCGTCGTGACGAGCTCGAGCGCCTCGTCCGAGAGCGGATCCTTCGGCACGACCCCGGCCAGGTGTTCCGCGAGAGCGGCGTGGACTTCGCGCGGCGGTGACCCGCGCATGGCCTGGAGCGCCAGCTCGTATCCAGGGCGAGATCCACGGCACCGCCTCCTGCGGCGCCGGCGTCGCCGCGACGGCGACCCGGTCGACGAGCTCCGGCCGACGCGCCGCGAGCGCCAGGGCAACGCGACCGCCGGCCGACCACCCGACGACCCCCACCCGCCTCACGCGGAGCCCGTCCAGCACGGAGGCGATGTCGTCGGCGGCCGACGCCGACCGTCGCCCACTCGCCGTCGGGGATCGGATCGGACCCGCCGTAGCCCGGCCGGTCGACCGCGAGCAGCGTCACGTCACGCGCCTGTGTCTCGACGGGGTCCGGATCGAAGATGCCCGCGCCCGGAGCGCTGTGACAGAAGACGATCGTTCGCTCGACGTCGCCGTCGACGATGCCTGCGCTCGCAAGCCAGCCCGCCCGGGTGGCGGTCCGGTGCACAGCGACCCGGCGGTCGTCGCGGACGAGCACGTGCATCACCGCTCGAAGTGCCATCGCTCTGACAGGCTAGGGAAGGTTCCCGCCATCTTCTGTCGTGTTAACCACATACTGCTGAAATCGGTGCGCGCCAGCCGCCTCGTCTCGTTCCTCCTCGTGCTGCAGACGCGCGGCCAGCTGACAGCCGCGGAGCTCGTCGGAGCGGCTCGAGGTCTCGGAGCGGACCGTGCAGCGCGACGCCCAGGCACTCGCTGCTGCGGGCGTCCCGCTCGTCTCCGTTCGCGGGCCGGCGGGCGGCTACCGGCTCGAGCGCGGCTACCGGACGAAGCTCACCGGGCTCGACGCCGCCGAGGCGGAGGCGCTCTTCGTCGGCCCGGCCGCGGAGCTCGGGCTCGGGCGCGAGCTCGCCGGCGCGCGCCTCAAGCTCCTCGCATCGCTGCCGGCGGAGGTGCAGGAGCGCGCGAGCCGCGCGTCGCAGCTCTTCCACGTCGACACACGCGGCTGGTTCCGCGAGGAGGACCGCGCGCCGTCCTGCCGGTGATCGCGGGCGCCCTCTGGCGCGACCGCCGCCTCGACATGCGCTACCGGAGGGCTCGACGGTCGTCACGCGGCGCCTCGACCCGCTCGGCCTCGTGCTCAAGGCCGGGGTCTGGTACCTGCTCGCGCGGCGCCGCGGCGAGGAGCGCGTCTACCGCGTCTCGCGGATCGTCTCGGCCCGCGAGCGGGCGGAGTCGTTCACGCGCCCGGACGGCTTCGACCTCGCCGAGAAGCCTGGGCTGCCCGCTCGGCGGCCTTCGAGCGGACGCTGCCCTCGCTCGAGGTCACCGTGCGCGTGTCCCCCGGAGCGAGATCCGGTACCTGCGAGAGCCCGCGGATCGTCGAGCGACGGGGATCCGGCGACCGTCGTCGCCCGCTTCGGCGGCCTCGACCAGGCGTTCCACGGTCTGCTCGCGTACGGGCCGTACGCCGAGGTGCTCGCGCCGGTCGAGCTCAGGACGCGGATCGCGCGCGCCGCGGCCGAGACGGCCGCGATCTACCAGGTCTAGGGAACGAGGCCGGCGAGGTCGTCGACTCGGTCGAGCGCCTCGAGCAGCAACCACGGCGGGACCGACTCGACGGCGTTACGCGCGAGCGATGCGAGGAAGCCCGGAAGCGCGTCGGCCTCCTCCGCGTCGTCGACGGCGCGCACGAGACCGTCCTGCACCGCCTGCTCCGCATCCTCGCGCGAGATGCCCTGCTCGTCCGCGAACGGTCTCGAGCGCCTCCTCGCTGCGCACGGCGAGCACGAGATCCTCGCGCGACGACGCCGAGCTCGCAGGCCGCGCCGTCGAGTGCCGAGAGCACGATCTGCTCGAGCACCTCCGAGAGCCCGTCGGGATCGCGCCAGTCGCGTGCCGCGCACGGATCGGCGACGGCCGCGGGCTCGTAGGTCGCTCCGCCGAGCGCGAGGTACGGGACGAGGACGGCGGCGACCGCGCCGAGCGCGACGAGCAGCGGCAGCGCTCGCCTCACAGCTGCTCCGCCCCTGCCGATCGCGACCGGGACGAGCGCCGCGAGCGCGAGCGCCGCGGCGAGCAGGAACGGGCCCGAGAACGCATCCGTGACCGCGCGGTCGAGCTGATCCTGGAGCCCGGCGAGCAGCGAGCGGTAGTCGTCGTCGTCCGGCCGGTCCTCGAAGACGGTCGCGACGTTCGGCAGCTTGCCGTCCTCCTGCGCGCGCTCGACCTCGTCGAGCACGTCCTGCGCGAGGCGGAGCTTGTCGAGGGGCGGGATGCGGCTGTCGAGGACCTCGGCGGCACCGGCGCGCACGGCCTTCTCGCGGTTCGTCTCGAGCGCGTTCGTCAGCACGGGCGCGAGCAGCAGCAGCCCGAGCACGACACCGGCATGCCGCGCGGCGATCGTCCAGCCGCCGTGCACGACCTGCTCGGAGCGGCCCGCCACCGCCCGCTCCGTCAGAGCGCCGAGAGTGAGACCGAGCCCCGCCCCGACGAGGACCTGCGGCGCCAGCGTCCAGGCCCAGCCCGGCGCGCGGCATGAACGCGAGGCATGCGAGACCGCCTGCGACGAGGACGATGCCGGTCGCGATGCGCAGCCCGCCGCCGAGCGAGCGCGGCGCGAACCGGCCGGCGACGATCGCGACGAGCGGCATCACCGTCACGACGAGGCCGGCGGCCGCCGGCGACATGCCCCAGCCGTCGACGAGCAGCAGCACGAGGAGGAAGAGCGCCGCCACGAGCCCGCCGGAGAGCAGGAGCAGGGCGGCGTTCGCCGTCAGCCGGGGGCGACCCGCGGGGGCCGGTGATACGCGCGACGACGACGCCTGCGAGCGCGAGGAGCGGCAAGCAGCGCGAGCGGCACCTGCACGAGGAAGATCGACTCCCAGCCGAGCGCCTCGGTGAGGATCCCGCCCGCCGCCGGCCCGAGCGACGCGCCGAGAACGCCTGCGAGCACCCAGATGTGCGCCGCCCGTGCGTCGCTGCCGCGTCGTCGCCGCGAGGAGGTCGAGCGCAGCGACGACGACGAGCGCCCCTCCGGCGGCCTGGACGCAGCGGGCGGCGACGAGGACCTCGAACGACGGAGCGAGCCCGCACGCGAGCGAGGCGCCCGCGAAGACGACGACGCCGACGGCGAACGCCGGGCGGGGCCGTCGCCGCGCGACATACGCGGCCGGCACCGCGAGGAGCGCGAGCAGCGAGGTTGTACGACGTCAGGACCCACGACGACGGTCGTGATGTCGACGTCGAACTCGCCGAGGATCTCGGGAAGAGCGAGCGTCACGACCGAGGAGTCGGCGAGCGCGAGCCCGATCGCGAGACCGAGCAGCGCGGTGCTCGCCGCCGGACGCATGGCGGGAGTCTAGGTGCGGCCGCGCCGAGGAACCCCGGCAGCGGCCGCGAACTCACGGCCGATGGCCCAACCTCAGCCCGAGGTCCGCATCGTCACGGTTCCGCGCACGCACCGTGCTGCTCGTCATCGGGCTCACCGTCCTCATCGGGGCGACGCTTGCCCTCGTCTACCTCGCGTGGCAGGTGCTGACCTGGATCCTCGTCGCGATCTTCCTCGCGACTGCGCTGAACCCCGCCGTGGAGTTCTTCATCAGACGCGGCATGACGCGCGCCGTCGCGGCAACCATCGTCTTCTTCCTGACCCTGCTCGCGGTCACCGGAATCGGGTTCCTCGTCATCCCGCCGCTCATCGACCAGGTGCGGGAGTTCGTGCAGGCCGTTCCGGACTTCATCGACGATCTCACCCGCGGTCGCGGCCCGCTCGGGTTCCTGCAGGACGACTACCAGATCGTCGACCGGATCCGCGAGGCGATCGAGTCCCAGGGTGTCGGAAGCGTCATCGGGATCGGCCTCCCTGTGCTCGACGTCGTGCGGAGCGTCGTGACCGTCGTCGTCGGCGTCATCACGATCATCTTCCTGACGTACTTCATGCTCCTCGAAGGGCCGCGCACCGTCGACCGCTTCCTCGGGCTCCTCGCGGCCGACACGCGCGTCCGCTACGAGCGGGTCGGCCAGGAGCTCTATCGGACGATCTCGGGCTACGTCACGGGCAACCTCCTGATCAGCCTCGTCGCCGCGGTCTTCGCCTCGGTCCTCCTGTTCGCGGTCGGCAGTAGCTACGCGATCGCGCTCGCGCTCGTGGTCGCCGTCTTCGATCTGATCCCGCTCGCCGGCGCGACGATCGCAACCGTCATCGTGGCGACGGTCGTCCTCATCGAGACGAACTGGGTGCGGTGTCTCATCGTCGTCGTGGCCTTCATCGCCTACCAGCAGTTCGAGAACCACGTCCTCCAGCCCCTCGTCTACGGCAGGACGGTGCAGCTCTCGCCCCTTGCGGTGCTCTGCGCCGTGCTCATCGGCGCCCAGCTGGCCGGGATTCTCGGCGCGCTGCTCGCGATCCCGGTCGCCGGCTCCCTGCTCGCGATCGTCCGCGAGTTCCTCGAGTACCGCAGGGAGATGGCCGCAGAGCGCGAGTCCCCGGCGTAGCGGGATCGAACACGAACGGCGTCCTCGTCGAGCGCCTTTCGGGTAGCGCGCCGCGGCCCGATCACGCTTAACGAGAGCCCATTGACTTTGCCTTCTCGCTGAGAGAGGGTGCGCCCGGCGTTGGGGAGAGGTGCACTACTGCGGCTGGGCGTCTGCCTGCTGTTATTGGTCTCGCTTGCGGGAGCAGCGAGCGCTGGACCCGGCGGGAAAGCGCCGAGATCCACCTTCGTGATCGGCGTCGACGACGACCACGCGAAGTGGCTCGCACGCCCGGACGGCCTGATCGCGAAGTACCGCGATCTCGGGCTCGAGGCGGTGCGCATCACGATCCCGTGGCGGAGCCGCCAGAGCCGGCCGACAGACGTCCGCATCTACCTCCACCGCGCCGCGATGATGATCGAGCGCGGCCAGCGCGTGGTCATCTCCGTGTTCGGCCGGCCGGAGGACGCACCCCTCGACCGCGCGAGCAGGCGCGCGTACTGCGACTTCCTGCACCACATCCTCGTGCGGATCCCCTTCCAGGACGTCGCCATCTGGAACGAGGTGAACTCGCCCCAGTTCTGGCCGAAGGCCGCCGGGGCTCCGGCCTACGAGGCACTCCTCGCAGCGTGCTGGAAGCGCCTGCACTCGCTGCGGCCGAGCATCAACGTCATCTCGACGACGGCAGCCCGGCACGACCCCGCGGGATTCATGCGCGCGGTCGGCAAGGCGTACAAGGAGCGTCGCCGGACACGGCCGATCCTCGACACGTTCGGACACAACCCGTACCCGGACCATGCGGCCGAGCCGCCGTGGATGCCGCATGTCGAGGAGACGACCGTGGGTCAGGGCGATCTGAGGCGTCTCCTCGATGCGATCCGCGAGGGCTTCGCCGGAACCGCGCAACCACTGCCGGGCGAGGGGCGCACGACCGTCTGGTACCTCGAGACGGGCTTCCAGACGACGATCCCCCGCGAGAAGCGCCGGTTCTATCGCGGTGAGGAGACCGACCCCTTCACCGTCCTGCCCCTCGCGCCGGCGGGCGCTGAACCGTGGGTGCGCGACCAGGCGAGCCAGATCCGCGACGCGCTGCTCCTCGCGCGCTGTCAGCCGGAGGTCGGCGCGTTCTTCAACTTCGAGCTGCTCGACGAGGATCGCCTCGCGGGCTGGCAGTCAGGCGTCCTCTGGCGCGACGGGACGCACAAGGCCTCGTACGACGCCTTCAAGGAAGCGGTCGCTCTCGTGCGCTCCGGCGAGCTCGACTGCTCGACGGTGCCCGGCGCGGGAGGGCCGATACCCCCCTCGGCTCCCCGCGCCGAGCCCGACGGCCTCGGCTAGTCAGTCCGGAGGGCCCATCCCGGGGAGCTCTCCCGGCGGCTTTCGACCGCGCGCCGGCTTCGTCGGTAAGCCGGCTGCCCGCCACGCCTCGAACCCGCCCACCACGTCGCCGACGCGCGTGAAGCCGAGATCGGCCACGGACGCCGCTGCGAGCAGCGACGAGCAGCCGTGGTCGCAGAGGAGCACGAGCCGCTGCTCGGACCCTTCGACGAACGGCGTTCGCCAGTCGCTGTCCGGCGCCAGGCGCCATTCGAGCACCGTCCTCGGCACGTGCAGGGAGCCGGGGACGACGCCGTCGCGCTCACGATCGGCGTCCGAGCGGATGTCCACCAGGAGCGCTCCTGCGTGCACGGCCGCGAGCGCGGCTGCCGGCTCGAGGCGCTCCACACGCGCGGACGCTGCAGCGAGGAGCTCGGCCAGCGGGAGGCGCGTCGACATCTCCTCCCGACGCTAACGCCTGGAGCGTTGTATGGACAGAGGTGCGCGGAGTCCGCGCACCTCTGTCCAACCAGGCCGCGCTCTGTCTAGGCGGCCTCGAGCATCGGCTCGGCGACCGGTGCCTCGTTCGACCGCAGGTCGCGGCCGCGGACGAGGAAGACCGACACGAGCACTCCGACGAAGGCGATCGCCGCGCCGGCCCAGAACGCGTTCACGAACCCGTCCGTGAGCGCGACCGGCAGGGCCGTGCCCGGCGCCGCGTCCTGGGTCGCGCTGACCGCGATCGTAGAGAGCAGGGCGATGCCCACCGCTCCACCGATCTGCTGGCTCGTGTTGATCAACCCCGACGCGAGACCGGCCTCGTGCGGCTTCGTGCCCGCGAGCGCCGCGATCGTGATCGGCACGAACGCGAACGGGATCGCGATCCCGAGGATCAGGAAGCCCGGGAAGAGGTCGGCCCAGTACGAGCCGTCGACGGACACCTGCGTGAAGTACAGGAGCCCGGCGGTGAGCAGGCTCATCCCGAGGACCAGGGCCGGCTTGACGCCGACGCGGTTCACCGCGATCGCCGCCACGTTCGCCCAGATCACCGCCGTCCCGGCCACCGCCAGGTAGCCGACTCCGGTCTTCAGCGGCGAGAACCCGAGCACCTGCTGCATGTAGAGCGTGAGCATCAGGAACATCGAGAACATCGCCGTGCCCATCACGAAGCCGGCGACGTTCGCCGCGGTGAGCGTCTGCAGCCGGAAGATGGAGAACGGCACGAGCGGGTCGCGCTGCCTCTGCTCCCAGAGCGCGAACGCGACGAGCATGACCGCGGCCGCGACGAACGTGCCGATGGTCGCCGCGGAGCCCCAGCCCCACTGCTGGCCCTGCGTGATGCCGAGCACGAGCACCGAGAGGCCTGCGGTCACGAGCACCGCACCGGGAATGTCGTGGCTCTGGCCGCGCGCGTCCTTGCTCTCGGAGAGCAGGATCGGAGCCAGCACGAGACCGGCGATGCCGACCGGGATGTTGACGAAGAAGATCCACTCCCACGACAGGAGGTCGGTGAGGATGCCGCCCAGCAAGACGCCCGCTGCGGCGCCGAACCCACCGACGGCGCCCCACGCACCGAGCGCGATGTTCCGCTCGCGCCCTTCGGCGAAGGTGGTCGTGAGGATGGACAGCGCAGACGGGGTGATCAGCGCGGCACCGAGGCCCTGGAGCGCACGGGCGCCGATGAGCGACTCGTCACTCCAGGCGAGCCCGCAGAGAAGCGAGCCGACCGAGAAGACGACGAGCCCGACCATGAAGATCTGCCTGCGGCCGAGGATGTCCGCGAGCCGGCCCCCGAGCAGCAGGAAGCCACCGAACACGAGCGCGTACGCGCTGATGACCCACTGCAGGTTCTCCTGGGAGAAGCCCAGGTCGAACTGAATCGACGGGAGGGCGACATTCACGATCGCGATGTCGAGCACGACCATGAACTGCACGGCGCAGAGAAGCGCCAGTGCCCACCATTTTCGTTGATCTGACGTAACCATCCGGTTTCCCCCTCGGGGCTCGTTTTCAGTAGTCATGGAGCTGACGAACGCCGCGGTCGGAGATCGACAGCCCTGTCGGAGAAGGTTGCGATCTTACAGTCGCTACTTTCAAATCGCAAGTTAAGACTTACATCCAGCAAGTCTGCGCTGTACAATCGCGAGCGGTGAAGAAGTACGGCCAGTACTGCCCGATGGCGCACGCCCTCGATCTCGTCGGGGAGCGCTGGTCGCTGCTCATCGTCCGTGAGCTGCTCGAAGAGGGGGCACTGCGCTACACGGACCTCCATTGCCGCCTCACCGGCTGCGGGACGAACATCCTCGCCGCGCGTCTGAAGCACCTCGAGCAGGCGGGCATCGTCCGCCGCCGCCAGCTGCCTCCGCCGGCGGCCTCGACCGTCTACGAGCTGACCGAATACGGCGAGGCGCTGCGGCCGGTGATGCATCACCTCGCGCACTGGGGCGCCCGCTCGCTCGGCCCGCCGCTGGCATCGCCCGAGCTCGAGGAGGGCTGGCTCGCCGGCGCGCTCCGCATCGCGCTCCCCCCGACGACGCCGTGCATCGAGTTCCGTATCGGCGACGAGGTCGCGCACGTCGCGGGCGGGGACGCGTTCGCAGGGCCGGCCGAAGATCCCGCAGCGGTCGTCGAGGGTGACGTCGGCGGGTTCTACGACCTCCTGGTCGATCGCGACGTCGGCGCGGTCGCGGTGCGGGGGGACGGCGCGCTCGTACGCGAGCTGCTCGCGTCGCTGCCGCCGCAGACGCCGGAGATCATGGCGCCGCTCGCCGCGGCCTCCTAGCCGAGCAGCGGGCGCAGGAGCTTCGTGAGGGCCTCGAGGTAGGGCGGCCCGTCGTACCGCCGGAGCGGATGCGGCGGGAGCGAGTCCTCGTGCAGCACGCCGGCCCGGCGGACGTAGACCACGGGCCGGATCGTCTCCTCCGCGTCGAACTCGAGGGTCACGGCGACGCCGTCCGCCTCGCCGTCCACGAACACCTCGAGCGGCACGATGCCCTCGTTCACGATCGCGCCCGCGCCGTCGAGATGCAGGACGCGCGCGAGGTAGCCCTTCTGGAAGGAGAGCTCGGGCGAGCAGTTGATCTCGTCGAGGAGCAGCGAGGGAACGTGGTCGCGCTCCACGCGAGGCCGCTCGGCGTGCGCGCCGAACAGCGTCTCGGCCAGGTGGCGCGCGAGGACGCGCGCGTTGTAGCGGAACCCTCCGACCATCGTCGACAGGCTTGCGACGCCGTGCTTGCGGAGGCCCGGTGCGGCGTCGCTGACGTTCCCGGCGAAGAAGAGCCCGGGCACGGTGATGCTCTCCCAGTACGGCGTCAGCGCGGGCAGCCTGCCCTCGCGCACGGTCGCGACGCCGAGCTCGGGGAGGTCCTGCAGCGGGGACTGGAACCCCGTCGCGGCGATGACGTCGTCGGCCTCGAGCAACAGCGGCTCGGGACGCGTGGCGTCGAGGGCGCGCACGACGTACCCGTCCTCACGCCGGTCGACGCGATCGACGGACGCGTTGAGCACGAAGCGGCCGGGAGCGCCGCGCACGTGCTCGTCGTACGCCGTCAGGTACCAGGGCCGGAGCGGCGAGCGTGCCAGCCGCCCGAGGTCGGGTGAGCGAGGCGACACGAGCGAGAGCTCGCGCACGCCCTGCCGCGACACCGCCTCGCCGATCTCGAACGCCGAGTTCCGCTTGCCGACGATGACGACGCGGCGGTCGCGGTACCGGTCGCGGTCGCTCGAGACGTTCACGTAGTGGTGATCCACCTCGAGACCAGGGATCGGAGGCACCCACGGCTCGGTCATCCCGATCGCGAACACCGCGGCGCGACAGCGGTACTCGCCGTCGCCCGTGACGAGCACGACCGCGTTCTCCTCCAGCCGCGTGGACCCCCAGGTGCACCCGTAGCGAACGGGTACCGGCGCCCGCTCCGCGAACGTGCGCATGGCCGCGACCATCTCGTCCCGCGAAGGTCGGCGGTGACCGGCCGCGATCTCGCGCGGCACGAGGGCGCCCAACTCCTGCTCGTCCGCCACGAGGCTGTTCTGGTCGTGGAGCTCGTAGCGGCGCGTCCCCCGATCCGCGTCCGCGCCGGCGTGCGTCCAGCTGATGAGCCGCTCGAAGAGCGGGAAGCGCTGGAACATGCCGCCCGGGCCGTCGTCGGCCGAGATCGTCGCGTGCTCGACTCCGAGTCGGCGCAAGCAGTAGCTGACCTGGAGGCCGCCGGGCCCGCTCCCGACGACCACCACGGGGTACTCGCCGGGCGGGAAGGGCTTCGAGCCCGCGCCTAGCTCCACCGGCTCGCGTCGCGTAGCCGCCGCGAGACCGCCTGGAGCATCCGCAGCATCACGGGCGGGTGCTCGAGCAGGAAGGCTTCGAGCTGCGGGCCGGGCAGGACGAGGCAGCGGAGGAGCGACTCGGCGCGGACGTCCGCGATCGGAACGCCGCCGGTGAGGACGGAGATCTCGCCGAAGAACTCACCGCGGGCGAGCCTGGCGCGCTCCTGGCCGTCGATGACGACCGACGCGTCGCCCTCGACGATGACGTAGAACGCGCCGCCGGAGATTCCCTGGCGGAGGACGCGCTGACCCTGCGCGAAGACCTCCTCGTCGAAGGTGTGCGCGATCGCCTCGAGCTCCGGCCAGCGCAGGTCCGCGAAGAGCGCGAGCTGGGCCAGGCGCTCGACGGACTCGGGCGCCGCCATCAGACGAGCCCTCCGGAGTAACGCCACGGGCCTGGCTCGAAGCGGATGCCGCGCTTGCGGCAGAACTCTCGCACCGAGTCGAGCACGACCCCTCCGCTTCCGTGCACCGTACGCCCGAGCAGGTCGAGTACGGCGACGCCGTCCGGGGGCTCGCCGGCGGCCTCGAGCGCGAGCACGACCGCCGGGCCCTCGCCGCCACCCGCGTACCGCGGAGTGAAGTACACCTTGGTTCCCTCGACCTCGAAACCGTGCTCGTCCCCCTCGCCGACGGCGGAGACGTCGTGGCCGCGGAGCGCGAGGAGCTCGTGCAGCTCGTCGATCATCTTCCGCGCGAGCTCGACCTGGCGGGCGTGCGAGACCGTATGGGCCGCGTTGCCGGTCGGCTTGGCGGGGACGCCGATCGCGAACGAGCGCGGCGGGATGTCGCCGACGACGTACGAGTTCGAGGCGACGATCGCCTCTGCGCCGATGCGAACCCCCGCGTAGAGGACGGCGCCGAGCCCCACCTGCGCCCGGTCCTCCAGCACGACCGGCGCGAAGCGGTTCTCGAAGCCCTCGAGGAGCGAGTGCCCGATGTTGTGGGTGACGATCATCGACCGCATCGTGACGAACGCCTCACGGCCGATGAGGACGGGGCGGCAGACGTTCACGAACGCCTCGTCGCCGATGAACGCGAGGTCGCCGACGGCCAGCGTCGCCCAGGGGTCGCGATGGCCGCCGCCGCCGATCCGGATCGACCTCCCTGCCCAGATCCCGGCCCCGAGGTACGCACGGCGGCACCGGAGGTCGAGATCCGCGCCGAACTGGGTCAGCTCGCCGATCGCGACGAGCTCCTCGCAGACGACGGTCCCGTCGGGGCCGAGCGCCACGCCGGGCGAGATGACGATCTGCGGAGAGACGACGATGGTGCCGAGGCCGAGGACGACGCCGTCCCCGATCTGAGCGCCGTTCGCGCGGTACAGGTCGATCCTCTCCTCCGACGAGAGCGCGCGGAACGCGTCGGGATCGGAGCGGAGCGACTCGAGGAAGGCGTCGTCGAGCCGACCAGCCCCCTCGTCGAGCGCGAGTGACTCCGGCAGCGAGACCCCCGCGGTAGAGACGCCGGCGAGCGCGGGCTGCGAGGACGGGCCGGCCGCTGCGGCCGCCTGGGCGATCGCCGCCTCGACGTCCTTCTCGGTGATGAAACCGCGCTTGTCGATCGAGCCGAGCGCGATGCCGTGGCGCTCCGCGAGCTCGACCGCCTTCTTCGTCGCCTTGCGGTCGGCCGCCGGCTTCTCGTCGGCTGCGGGCTTCGGCTCGCGGCGTGCGAGCGCCGTCTCGAGCTCGTCCGCGCGCTCGGCGATGAGCGCGACCGTCTTCCCGAGCTCCACCTCGACGCCGTCGTCGTAGAGCTGCACGAGCGTCCCCGCGCCGGGGGCCTCGATCTCCACGGTCGCCTTCGTCGTCTCGACGACGCAGACGGGCTGGCCTTGCGCGACCTCCACCCGATCCTCGACGAGCCACTCCGCGAGCAGGGCGAACTCGGTGTTCGCGTCCTCGCGCGTCAGGACGATCTCGAGCATGGGCGCGCCTAGCTTCTCACGGCTTCGAGCGCGAGGATCGCCTCTCTGACGTCCTCGACGCCCGGGAGCATCGCGTCCTCGAGCGGGCGCGCCGAGGGGATGATCCCGTCGCGCGCCGCCACACGCTGAACCGGCCGGCGGAGGTCACTCCACGCCTGCTCGGTCACGCGCGCCGCGATCTCGGCGCCGAAGCCGCCCGTGAGCGTTCCCTCCTCGACCGTCACGAGCGCGCCCGTGCGGGCGACGGACTCGAAGACCGGCTCGAGCTCCATCGGCAGCAACTGGGAGAGCGCGACCACCTCGCAGAAGAGCTCACGCTCGAGGATGAGGTCGGTCACCGCCTCGAGCACGATCGGCACCATCCCGCCGTAGGTCACGATCGTCGCGCTCGCCTCGGTGAAGTCTGTGGCCGAGAACGAGAGCGCCGGGTAGCGCGTCCCCGTCTCCCGTACCGCCAGCTCGCCGATGTGACCGTCCTCCGGCCGCCGGTTGGGGCGTCCGTACATGAGCTTGTTCTCGATGAAGAACACGGGCCGGTCGTCGTCCACCGCGTTCGCGAGCAGGCCGCCGAGATCGTGGCACTCGCTCGCCGCGACGACGCAGATGTTCGGGATGCCGAGCAGGAGCTTCTCGAGCGACTGACTGTGGGTCGGCCCGTACCCGCGGCGGCCGCCCATCGGCGTCCGCACGACGAGCGGGACGGAGACCTGGTCGTCGTACATCTCCCGGAACTTCGCGATCCCGTTCACGACCTGGTCGAGGCCGAGGGCGATGAAGTCGCCGAACATGATCTCGAGGATCGGGCGCAGTCCCCGCAGCGACATCCCTGCGGCGACCCCGAAGAGCCCGCCCTCGCTGATCGGCGTCGCGAGTACGCGGTCCGGGTACGCGTCGGAGAGCCCCTGCGTGACCTTGAAAGCCCCGCCGTAGGGGTCGAGCACGTCCTCGCCGAGGAGGTAGACGTCGCTCCGCTCGGCGAAGACTCCGTGCAACGCCTCGTTCAGCGCCTGGACGCAGCGCTTCTGCGGTGTGCTCACGCCGCCTCCGCAGTGGCCGGCGGCGCGGCTTCCGCCGCCTCGACCGTCTCCGCGAGGCGCTGCTCGGCAGACTCCATGATCGAGGCCCGCTCGGCCGCGTCGAGGCGTTCGCCGGCGATCTTGAGCGGATCGCGCTCGCGCCGCCCGTCGATCTCGGCCGGGTCGCGGTTGTCGTCGCCCTTCGAGTGCGGGCTGAAGCGGTACGTGTGGAGCACGAGGAAGAACGGTGCGCCCGTCTCCCGGATCCGTGCGGCCGCGCGCCCTGCGGCCTCGTGCACCTCGGCGACGTCGGTCGTGTCGAGCTCCGCGACCTCGATCCCGAACGCGGCGCCGCGCGCGGGGATCGACCCTGCGAGCTCGAGCTCGACCGGCGTCGACTGCGCGTAGTGGTTGTTCTCGACGACGAAGAGGACGGGCAGCTGCCAGAGCGACGCCATGTTGAGCGACTCGTACGTGACTCCCTCCCCGAGGGTGCCGTCGCCGAGGAACACGGTCGAGATCGCGCCGGTGCCCTTCTTCTTCTCGGCAAGCGCGATCCCGGTCGCCACGGGGACGATGCTCCCGAGCACGCCGTTCGAGTAGAAGTTGCCGCGGCAGAGGTGCTGGCTCCCGCCCTTGCCGCCACACGTCCCCGTTGCCTTCCCCATGACCTCGCTGAGCAGGCCGAAGGCGTCGTCGGTGAACGCGAGGTAGTGCCCGTGGCAGCGATGGTTCGAGAAGATCACGTCCCGCTCGGGCTCGAGGTGGTCGATGATCCCGACCGCGTTCGCCTCCTGGCCGATGTACGTGTGCGTCGTCCCGACGAGCTTCCCCTGCGCGAACAGGTCGAGAAGCGTCTCCTCGAAGCGGCGGATGAAGTACATCCGCCCGTACAGCGTCGCCGGCAGGTTGGAGTGGTCGCTCACAGGTAGCCGAGGTCGGAGAGCCGCTTCGTCACGACCGCCTCCTCCTCCTCCGTGAGCTCGCGGCGCTCGACCGAGTCGAGCTCCTGGTAGAGGAGCTCGCGGACTTCGCCCGGCACCTCACCCGTCGGGCGCGGCCGGTGCTCGCGCGGGTCGAGATCGAGCCGGTACGCGGTCTCCTCCCCGCTCTCCACGTCGACGATGAGCTTCCAGGGCGGCATGCGCACCCCGAGCTGCGTGAGCGCGCCCCGGTCGGTCCCGGTGAGGAGCGCCGGGCGGTCGCCCTCCTCGCGGCCGTCGAGGAGCGGGAGCAGAGAGTGGCCGTCCATGTCGCTCCCGGGGATGCCTGCGAGCTCGAGCAGCGTCGGCGCGAGGTCGACGGAGCGCACCTGCGAGTAGACGGTCGCCGGGTCGACGCGCCCTGGCGCGGACACGATGAGCGGCACCTGGACGATCTCGTCGTGGAGCGTCGCGCCGTGCATGTGGTAGACGCCCTGCACGTCGGCCTTGTCGTCGAAGCGCTCGCCCCAGGACTCCCCGTGGTCCGAGAGGAAGGCGAGCGCGGTCCTCTCGCGCAGGCCGAGGGACTCGAGCTCCTCCAGGAACGAGGCGACGAGCACCTCCGACTGCCGCTCGACCGCCTGCCGGTACGCCTCCCGTGTGGCCTCGAGCGCCGAGGCAGAGTCGCTCTGGATGCCTCCGATGACCTCCTGCTTCGCGGCCAGCCAGTCGCCGCGCTCCGAGTGGAGGATGTCGTAGGGCATGTGCGTGGCCCAGTTGTGGAAGAAGAGGAGGAACGGCCGGTCATCACGCTCGCGCAGCCAGGCGATGGCGCCGTCGAGCGTCTCGCTCGTTCCCACGACGTTGGCCTCGGGCAGGTCCTTGAAGAGGTAGTTGCGGTCGAAGACGAACGTCCCGACGTCGTAGCCCGCGGCGCCGAACGCCCCGAAGATCGTCCCCGGCGCCGGGTCGAGCTCGACGTCCCAGTGGAGGTAGCCGTGGCGGTACGCGTTGAGCCCGGTCACCAGCGAGGTCATCGAGGGCGCCGTCCACGCGGCTGCGCTGATCGCCTGGTCGAAGCGTGCTCCTCCGGCGGCGAGCTCGTCGATCGTGCGGGTGTTCACGTAGCGAGCGCCGTAGCAGCCGAGATGATCCGCGCGCAGCGCGTCCGAGACGTAGACGACGACGTTCACAGCGCGGCGGATTGTAGTGACGGGGCCTGGCTCGACTAGCCTGCTCGCGCGTGAGGCGGACGCCGCTCTACGCGATCTACGCAGCGGACGCGATCTCGCTGACCGGGAACGCCGCGGCCCAGCTCGCGATCCCCTGGTACGTGCTGACGACGACGGGGAGCGCGACCCTCACGGCGCTCGCCGTCTTCTTCAACTTCGTTCCCATCGTCCTCGCGGCGTTCTTCGGCGGCGTCGTCGTCGACCGCCTCGGGTTCCGGACGACGAGCGTCGTCGCCGACCTCGCGAGCGCGGGTGCCGTCGCCGCGATTCCGCTCCTGCACACGACGATCGGCATCGAGCTCTGGCAGCTGATGGCTCTCGTCTTCCTCGGCGCGCTCCTCGACGCGCCCGGCGCGACCGCGAGAGCCGCGATCCTGCCGGACCTCGTCGAGCAGGCCGGGGTCCCGATGGAGCGCGCGAGCGGGATCCGGAGCAGCATCCAGCAGCTCTCGCTGCTCCTCGGTGCGCCGCTCGGCGGCGTCATGGTGGCCACGCTGGGGGCGACGAACGCGCTCTGGGTCGACTCGGCGAGCTTCCTCGCCTCTGCCGCTCTCGTCGCGTTCGCCGTCCCGCGGCCGGCGAAGGACGAGGCCGAGAAGCCCCGCGGCCGCTTCTTCTCCGAGCTCGCTGAGGGCATGCGCTTCATCTGGAACGAGCGAATGCTGCGCGCCGTCGTGCTCACGGTCCTCCTCACGAACCTGCTCGATGCCCCGTTCCCGGTCGTCATGGCGGTATTCGCCGAGGAGGAGTACGGCAGCGCCGCGGATCTCGGGCTCATGTTCGGTGTCTTCGGGGGCGGCGCGCTTCTGGGAGCGCTCGCCTACAGCGCGATCGGGCACCGGCTGCCGCGACGGAAGACGTTCGTCTTCTGCTTCGCGCTGATACCGCTCGTGTACCTGACGATGGCGACCGGGCCGACGCTACCCGTCGCGCTCGCCGCGCTCGGGCTCGTCGGCTTCGCCGCAGGGCCGATCAACCCGCTCCTCTTCACGATGCTGACCGAGATCGTCCCGAGCCGGCTGCGCGGGCGGGTCTTCGGTGCGGTCCGGGCCGGCGCCTGGGCCTCGATCCCGCTCGGCGTCCTCGTCGGCGGCGTGCTCGTGGGCGCGATCGGGTACGCCGCGACCTTCCTCGGGATCGGCATCGCGTACGCGGCCGTCGTCAGCTACGGGTTCGTGAACCGTGCATTCCGCGACATGGACCGCATTCGACCTGGAAGAGGTCTCGACCGGGAGGACGCAGACGGCGCCCTCCCGGTCTCGCAAGATCCCTAGGGCAGGATCTGGACGGCGTCGCCCATGCCGGGCACGAGCGACCACGTCGTCCCCCACAGGCTCCCGTCGTTCCGGAACGCGATCGAGGAGAGCATCGGCAGGCCGCTCGCGACCACCTCGCACTCCTGCGTCTCGACGTCGCACGCGTGGACCGAGCCGCCGACGCCGTCACCGAAGATCTCGACCGCCGCCCAGCTCGCGTCGTCGAACTGCACGACGTAGAGCCGGCCGTCCGGCCCGAAGGCCAGGTCGATGATCGAGGTGAAGCCGTCGAGCGCGACCGAGCAGCGCCCCGGCGACTTGCCGCAGCGCACGTTCTCCGCGTTCGGCCTGATCCGCCAGACCTTCGACTCGCCGGTCGGAGCCGGGAAGCCCTTCAGCTCACCCGCGTAGATCCAGCCGTCGGGCCCGATCGCGACGCTCGTGGCGACGGGCTGCGCGTCCATCTCGGGTGGCAGGCCACAGAAGTCGGGCGGCCCAGCGGGGCACCCGGCGAGCTTCTTGATGTTGTCCGTGGACACGGCCTCGTCCGGCAGGACGGCGACGAGCTTCAGCCGGCCGAAGCGCTCGGCCTTGATGAGCGTGTTGCCGCCCGCGTCCGCGACGAGGGCCCGTCCGCGCCCGAAGTCGGCGACGTCGAACGGATTCGTGTCGACGGCCTCCGGGTGCGGGTTGTGCTCCTCCTCGAACTCGAAGAGGTTCGCGATCATCGTCGGCACGCCGTTCTCGACGCGCCAGAGCGCCTGACCCGAGTTCGTCGTCGTGTCCTGCCCGGCCGTGATCGCCCAGAGCGACGTGTCGGTGATCGGCGCGACGTCCGTGACCCCCGGCAGCGAGGCCACGAGCGACCCGTCGTCACCGTCGACGATCCCCTGCCCCGCGTCCGCGACGAGCAGCGTGCCGTCTGGCGTGGTCGCGCTTCCAAAGAGCGGTGTCTTGTAGAAGCTCGGGTCCGCAAGGGCGGCCGCCGGCACGAGTACGAACCCGGCGACGACCGCAGCGAGCAGCCCGAGCTTGGTCCTCGAGATCTTCATCTATCCCCTCTCCCCGTTTGCCAACTGACGGCGGGATCCTAGTTACCTGCGCGTGCTCGTCACAATCCGGCGGTGAGCGCCGCCGCCGAGCCCCGAGTGGAGACCCTCGTCATGAAGTTCGGCGGCTCCTCGGTGGCCGAGCCCGAGCAGGTCCGCGCGGTCGCGCGCCGCCTCGTGGCGGCCCGCGAACAGGGACTCCGGGTCGTCGGGACGATCTCGGCCATGGGAAGGACGACGGACGCGCTGCTCGAGCTCGCGCGCCGCGTGTCGCCGAGCCCGGCCCCGCGCGAGCTCGACATGCTGCTCTCGACCGGGGAGCGGACCGCCTGCGCGCTCGTCGCGATGGCCGTGCACGACCTGGGCCACGAGGCCGTGTCGTTCACGGGCTCGCAGGCCGGGATCCTCACCGACGCCGTCTACACGAGGGCGAAGATCCGCGAGATCACGCCGGTGCGCGTGCTCGAGGCGCTCGACGACGGGCAGATCGTCCTCGTCGCCGGCTTCCAGGGTTTCTCCCGGGACACGATGGACGTGACGACGCTCGGCCGCGGCGGCACCGACGCGACGGCGGTCGCCCTCGCCGCCGCGCTCGGAGCCTCGTGCGAGATCTACTCGGACGTCCCGGGCGTGTTCACCGCCGATCCGCGGGTCGTGCCCGGCGCCCGCAAGCTCCGGTCGGTTTCCTACGAGGAGATGCTCGAGATGTCCGCGTCGGGCGCGCGGGTGCTCATGCTGCGGGCGGTGGAGATCGCGCGCGCCCACGGCGTGCGGATCCATGCCCGGTCGACGTTCTCGGACGAGCCGGGGACCTGGGTCGAGGAGGTGGAGGTGATGGAGCAACCGATCGTCTCGGCGGTCACGCACTCCGAGGACGAGGTCGTGTTCACGCTGAGCGGGATCCCCGACGAGCCGGGCTCCGCGGCTGCGGTCTTCGAGGCGGTAGCGGCGGAGCACGTGAACGTCGACACGATCCTGCAGAACGTGGTGCACGGGGTCGCCGAGCTCTCTTTCTCGGTGCCGGAGAGCGACGTCCCCGCAACCCGGCGCGCGATCGAGGCGACGCGCGAGCCACTCGGGCCGATGGACGTCGAGGAGAACGATGCCCTGGGGAAGGTCTCGCTGATCGGAGCGGGAATGCGCTCGCACCCCGGCATCGCCGCACAGATGTTCCGCACGCTCGCCGGCGAGGGCATCAACCTCCAGATGATCTCGACGTCGCCCATCAAGATCTCCTGCATGATCGACCGCGCGGACGTCGAGCGCGCCGTGCGCGCCCTCCACGACGCTTTCGCGCTCGGCACCGGCCCGGAGTAGTCTCGCCGCGTGAGCAGCCAGGCCGAGACGCAGGCCGTGCCGACTCGCGCTTCGGGCGGCCGGTCGCTCGCGGTCTGGATCCTCGTCGTCCTCGGCGCGCTCACGCTGCTGCTCTCGGCGTTCGCGATCTGGGTGAATCGGGTCGCACTGAACACGGACGTGTTCGTCGACACGAGCACCGAGCTCATCCAGGACGACGACATCCGGGCGGCCGTCGCGACCCGGTCGGTGGACGAGCTCTTCGAGTCCGTGGACGTCCAGGCCGAGCTCGAGGAACAGCTTCCGCCCGACTACCAGCGTCTCTCCGGGCCGGCGAGCGCAGCGCTGCGCGAGGCCTCGTACCGGGTGGTCGACCGGGCGCTCCGGCAGCCGCGGCTCCAGCGGCTCTGGGCGCTGACCCTCGAGAACACGCATCGCACGCTCGTCGAGGTCCTCGAGGGCGGCGGCGACTCGGTCTCGACCCAGGAAGGCGTCGTGGAGCTGAACCTCGAGCTGATCATCCTCGAGGCGGCCGACCGCATCGGCCTGCGCCAGCAGGTGGCGGACAACCTCCCGGAGGACGTCGGACGAATCGAGATCCTCCGCTCCGACGAGCTCGACACGGCGCAGAGCATCGTCCAGCTCCTGGAGGCGCTCGCGTGGGTGCTCCCGATCCTGACGCTCCTCGCCTTCGGACTGGCCGCCTGGCTCTCGCGCGACCGTCGCCGCGCGGTGCGGCGGATCGGGTTCGCCATCCTCGTCACCGGGATCGTGGGCCTCATCGCCGTCGGGGTCGTCGGCAACTACATCGTCGACTCGCTCGTCTCCGAGACCCAGAACAAGGACGCCGCGGCCCGCGCCTGGTCGATCCTGACGGCGCTCCTGCGCGGCTCGTTCTGGTGGCTGATCGGCGTCGGCATCACCTTCGTCGTGGCGTCGTGGCTCGCCGGCACCAGCCGCCAGGCCGTGGGGGCGAGGCGCTTCCTGGCCCCCGTGCTCCGCGCGCGGATCTGGCCGTATCTCGCGCTGGCGATCGTGGTCGCCCTGCTGCTCCTCACCGGGCCCGTCAGTGACGTCTCGCGCTACCTGGTCATCGTCGTCTTCGCCGCACTCGGCGCGGTCTGGATCGAGGTGACGCGGGGGCAGACGATGAGGGAGTTCCCGGACGCCACCGGCGCGGACGCCCTCGAGGAGCTTCGTTCCCGCCTCGCGACCTGGTGGGCCACGGCTCGGAAGCCCAGGGCGGAGCCAGTGATGGCGCCGGTTCCAGCAGCGCCGGTCCCAGCGGCTCCGCTGGTCGCACCCATCGCCACCGACCTGACCTCGCGCCTCGCAGCCCTGGCCCAGCTGCACGCGAGCGGGGAGCTCACGGACGAGGAGTACGCGGCCGCCAAGGCTCACGTGCTCGCTGGCGGGTAGGAGCTTCCAGGCAGGCTCGCCGCCGCGGACGCCGAATCCCGCGGCGTGGACTCGGACATCGCGCAGGCACTCGTCACCGCGGCGATCTGGCTCGTCGCGATCATCGGACTGCGGATGGCGCTCACGCGCGCGTACATGGGCTACGAGCGCCGTCTCGCCGAGCGCGATCCCGCCGTCGCGGCCCGCCGGCGGACGACGTACCAGTTCCTGGTCCGGGTCGTACTCGCACTCGCCGTGCTCATCGGGACGTGGAGCGTGCTCTCGATCTTCTCCGCCACGCAGGAGGTCGCGCGCGCCTTCCTCGCCTCCAGCGCCGTGTTGGCGCTCGTCGCGGGCCTCGCGCTGACGACGCCCCTCGGCAACCTCGGATCGGGCGTCCTGCTCGCGTTCGCGCAGCCGATCCGCCTCGGCGACCGCATCACCGTGGAGGAGCACACGGGCGTGGTCGACGACATCTCGCTGAGCTACACCCGGCTCGCGACCGACGAGGGCCGCCGTGTCTTCATCCCGAACACGAAGATGGTCTCGTCGACGGTCGTCAACCGCTCCGTCGCCGATCCGCGGCGTCTCGTCACGGTTCAGCTCCCCGTTCGCCTCGACGCCCCGCTCGACGAGGCCTGCCGGATCACGGCCGACGCCGTGGCTCATGTGCCCGGCGGCGATGCCCTCGACGTCGAGGTGCAGGTCGGTGAGGTCACCGAGCGGACCGCGTGGATCAGCATCGTCGCCTACGCGCCCGCGGGCGCGGACGTCTCACGCGTCGCGAGCGACATCCGCGAAGGCGCGCTCGCCGCGCTCGCGGACGCCGGGCTCCTCCCCGCGGGCTAGAGCTCGAGGAGCTCGCCCGGCCGCAGCACGCGCACCACGACGTCCGGCGCGAGCTCGGCGACCGCGCTCACGAACGCGGCGGGCGGCAGGTCGAGGAAGTCCGGCAGGCCGCGCAGCCCCAGATGGATGGGGAAGTACGTCCCCCAGTGGATCGGGATCACGACCCTGGGCGAGATCCGCCGTACTGCCTCGGCTGCACCCTTCGGGTCGAGATGCCCTCCCTTGCCGAGCGACGGCCCCCAGCCCCAGATCGGGATGAGCCCGACGTCCATCTCCCCGATCTGGTCCATGTCGTCGAAGAGATCGGTGTCGCCTGCGAAGTACACGGAGCGCGAGCCCGAGATCACGTAGCCGAGCGCATCGGCGGACGCCCCCAGCGGACCGCGTCCGCCATCGTGCTTCGCAGGCACGGCGCGGATGCTCACGCCGCCGATCTGCAACGTGTCGCCCTCGTGCACCTCGAGGACGCCTCGGAAGCTCCGCCGCCGGAGCAGCCCGCCGAGGCCGTGCGGGACGATGATCGGCAGGTCCCTGCCGAGCCGGTCGAGCGAGGGAAGATCGAGGTGGTCGTAGTGCGCGTGCGACACGAGCACGGCGTCGACGCCTCGGAGTGCTCCCGCGTCCACCTTGCCCCGCCGCCTCAGGTGGGCGACGCGACTGCGAAGAAGCGGATCGGTGAGGAGCCGGACGCCGTCGAGGGAGATCCCGACCGTCGAGTGCCCGACGTACTCGATGCGGAGAGGAGCCACGGCCGACATGGGGTCAGGGTAAGGCCTGACCCCATGGATCGCCGTGTGGGCCTAGACGCAGTCCTTGAGCGCTTGCGCCTCGGGCAGGCCTTCGAGCTTCTTCAGCGTGTTGTTCTCGATCTGCCGGATCCTCTCGCGGGTCACGCCGAACGCGCGTCCGACCTCCTCGAGCGTGCACGGCTGGGATCCGTCGAGCCCGTAGCGCAGCTCGATCACACGGCGCTCGCGCTCCGGCAGGGAGGAGAGCGCCAGCTCGACGTCCTCCCGGCGGAGGGAGAGCGAGGCCGTGTCGAAAGGCGACTCGGCCAGCTCGTCCGGCACGAAGTCGCCGAGCGAGGAGTCCTCGTCCTCGCCGACCGGCTTCTCGAGCGAGACCGGGAGCTGCGACATACGCAGGATCTCCCGCACCTCCTCGGGCGTGATGTCGAGCTCGTCCGCGATCTCCTCAGGGAAGGGCTCCCGGCCGAGCCGCTGCACGAGCTGCCGCTCGATGTGCACGACCTTGTTGAGCTTCTCGACCATGTGCACGGGGATGCGGATCGTGCGCGCCTTGTCCGCGATCGCACGCGTCACGGCCTGGCGGATCCACCAGGTCGCGTACGTCGAGAACTTGAATCCCTTGCGGTAGTCGAACTTCTCGACCGCCCGGATGAGGCCGAGCGACCCCTCCTGGATGAGGTCGAGGAACGAGAGGCCACGGCCGAGGTAGCCCTTGGCGATGGAGACCACCAGGCGGAGGTTCGCCTCGATCATGTGCTGCTTCGCGGACATGTCCCCGCGCTCGATCCGCTTCGCGAGGTAGATCTCCTGATCGGCCGTGAGCAGCGGCACCTTGCCGATCTCACGCAGGTAGAGCCGCAGCGAGTCCAGCGACGGCTCGACGGACAGGTCGAGCTTCGGCGCCTTCTCCTCCTCCGGCGCGACGGCAGGCTCTTCGTGTGGCAGTGACTTGTGCTCGACGCCTTCGACGAGCTCGACCGAGTGGTCGATCAGATACGTGTAGAAGTCCTCGACCTGCTCCTTCGTGAGCTCGACGTCCTCGAGGCCCGAGACGATCTCGTCGTAGGTGAGAAACCCCTTTTCGAGACCCTGCTCGATGAGCCGCGAGAGCTCCTCGGACTCCGGCAGGGAGATATCGACGGACAGCATGGCCACCCTGGCGTTCTCCTTCTCCTCGAACGGATACTGACCTGCCACGTGCACTTCGCCGGTTCCCCCGCCGCCCGGCTCTCACCTTCCAGGGCGCGCATCCTAGTAGGACCTGGCCCGAAGTGGAAGGGGATCGATAAACGATTCTTGGCCGCGCGGTCAGGATGCGTGAATCGCACCCACGGTCTCGCCGAGTGAGTTCTCCATCGGAACCTCTCCGAGCCCGCCGGTCTCGAGGCCGAGCCGCCGGAGGAACGCAGCAGTCGCTCCACGCACGGCACGACCGCCGCCGTCCTCGACCTTGACGGCGATCCCGAGGCCGTCCGGCGAGGTCGCGCAGAGCAGCGCCTCGGCCCCGCCCTTCGCCGCCCAACCCGGAAGGGTCCGCATGAGCTCCGTGTCCGCGGCGCCCGGACCGCGGATGAGCGCGGGATGCGCGCGCATCGCGGAGGCGGCGAGCTCGCCGCCGTCGACCCGCTCCAGGCGTGAGAAGGCGTGCGCCATGCGCTCGAGCGTCAGGCCGAAGGTCGGCACTCCGCAGCCGTCGACGCCGACGGGGACGGCGGACGCCTCCACCTCGGCGGCCTCGGCGACAGCCTCGAGCATCGTCTGCTGGCACGGGTGCTCGAGGAGCCGGTAGCCCGGGCTCTCCCAGCCCTCTGGCACGGCAGAGCGCGAGCATCCCCGCGTGCTTGCCCGAGCAGTTGTGCTCGAGCGGCGTCGGCCCAGCCTCCAATCCAATGGCGCCGCACTCGAGCTCGTCCTCGGTGGCCGGCGCCTTCGCGAGCAGGCTGAGCACGGGCGCGAGCTGCTCGGGTCGCGCGAGGTGCGAGGCGCACACGATCGCGATCTCCTCCTCGTCGAGGTCCGCGCGCGCCCGGATCACGGGAAGCGCCTGGATCGGCTTCGCCGAGCTCCTGAAGCCGGTGAGCAGGTGCGGGTCGCCGGCGGATGCCACCAGCTCGCCGTTGCGCACGGCCGCCGCGTGGGCGAGATGGCGCGACTCGAGCACCTGTCCGCGCACGACTTCGACGACGATCGGCTTCACCGCTGCAGGAGCCTAGCCGCGCTTGCGAATGGTCGGGAATTTTCGTATGTTTCGTTCCCATCGCCCGTTCGGACGACCTCACCGACTACGACGCGGACGACATCATGATCGTCCAGGACCCGGCGCAGCTCCGCGCGCTGGCGGACAGCTTCCGGACGAAGATCGTGTTCCTCCTGCGGGAGCGGGCGGCAAGCATCACCGAGCTCGCGGAGGCGCTGTCCACGCCGAAGGGGACCGTCGGGCACCACGTGAAGGTCCTCGAGCGGGCAGGTCTCATCCGCGTCGTGCGCACCCGCAAGGTGCGCGCGCTGACCGAGAAGTACTACGGCCGTGTCGCGAGGCTGTTCGTGCTCCGGAGCGACGAGTCGCTGCCGCCGGAGCTCGCCGGATCGCTCGGGGCGATGATGCTGCAGCAGGCCGCCGACGAGGTGCTTGCGTCCCGTCCCCAGAAGGACCAGTCCGCGCTCCTGCACGTGCGGCTCACAGAGAAGGACATCCTCCGCTTCCAGAGGCGTCTCAACCGGCTCATCGCGGACTTCCAGCTGGCCGAGGACCCGGAGGGCGACATGCACGCGCTGACGCTCGCCCTCTTCCGCTCGACAGGAGTGCTGCCGCCCCCAGGTGACCGTGCCTAGGCTCTGGCCGACCGGCGGGCTCTGGCGCCACCCGGACTTCCTGAAGCTCTGGTCTGCCGAGACGATCAGCCAGTTCGGCACGCAGGTCTCCGTGCTCGCGCTCCCACTCGTCGCGCTGCTCGTGCTCGACGCGTCCACCTTCGAGGTCGCCGCTCTCGGAGTCGTCGAGTTCCTGCCGTTCATCCTCTTCACGCTGCCGGCCGGCGTGTGGGTCGACCGGCTGCGTCGCCGCCCGGTCCTGATCGCCGGCGACTTCGGCCGGGCTTTGCTGCTGGCCACGATCCCGATCGCGTACGTCGCCGACGTGCTCACCCTCGGACAGCTGTACGTCGTCGGCTTCCTCGTCGGCGTCTGCACCGTGTTCTTCGACGTGGCGTACATGTCGTACGTGCCGTCGCTCGTCGAGCGGCAGCAGATCATCGACGGCAACTCGAAGCTGGAGATCAGCCGCTCCGCCGCCCAGATCGGTGGCCCCGGGCTCGGCGGAGCACTCGTGCAGATCTTCACGGCGCCGTACGCGGTGCTCGTGGACGCGATCAGCTACTTCGTCTCCGGGCTCTTCGTGGTGGGGATCCGCAGGCACGAGGAGCGGCCCGAACGTCCGGCCGAGGGGCCGACGAGCCTCTGGTTCGAGCTGAAGGCGGGCCTCCGCTTCGTCCTCGGCAACCCGAACCTCCGCGCCCAGGCGGGCTGCACGGGCACATCCAACTTCTTCTCGAACGTCGCGTTCGCGGTCATCCTCGTGTACCTCGTGCGCGAGCTCGAGCTCTCGGCCGGGCTGATCGGGCTCGTCTTCTCGCTCGGGAGCGCCGGCTCCCTCGTCGCCGCGTTCAGCGCGACACGGCTCTCGAACCGGTTCGGCATCGGGCCGACGACGATCGCAGCCGGCTTCCTCTGGGGGCCCGCGATGCTGCCGGTCGCGTTCGCTCCGGCGGGTTACGGCGCGATCCCGTTCCTCGTCGTCGCCGTGTTCGTCGGGGGCTTCTCGATCGTCGTCTACAACATCGTCCAGGTGAGCTACCGGCAGGCGATCTGCCCGCCGCGGCTCCAGGGCCGCATGAACTCGGTCATGCGCTTCATCGTCTGGGGCACGATTCCGATCGGCGCTCTGGTGGGGGGCGCGCTCGGTACCTGGATCGGCCTTCGCGCGACCATCGCGGTGGGCGCGATCGGGGGCAGCCTCGCAATCCTCTGGATCGTCTTCTCGCCGCAGCGCCACCTCCGCGACATGCCCGAGCCGGTCGAGGACGAGCCGGTGACCGATGAGCTCGGTGCCGGGCGGCCGGGCGTTGCAGACCCACTCGCACCCGTGACGGACGCCTCCTGACGTGCGGGCCTGGCCGACAGGCGGTCTGTGGCGCCACGGAGACTTCCTCAAGCTCTGGTCGGCCGAGACGATCAGCGTCTTCGGCTCGCAGGTCGGGCAGCTCGCGCTTCCGCTCGTCGCGATCCTCGTGCTCGACGCGAGCGCGTTCGCCGTCGCGGCGCTCGGCACGGTCCTCTTCCTCCCGTTCATCCTCTTCACGCTTCCGGCGGGTGTGTGGGTCGACCGCCTTCCCCGGCGACCGATCCTCATCGTCGGCGACTTCGGGCGGGCCGCGCTGCTCGTGACGATCCCGATCGCCTACGCCGCCGACGCGCTCACCCTCCCGCACCTCTTCGTCGTCGCCTTCCTCGTCGGCGTGTTCCAGGTCTTCTTCGACGTCGCGTACCAGTCGTACCTCCCGTCCCTCGTCCAGCGCGAGCAGATCATCGACGGCAACGCGAAGCTCGAGATCAGCCGCTCCGCGGCGCAGGTCGGAGGGCCGGGTCTCGGCGGCGGTCTCGTGGAGCTCTTCACGGCCCCCTGGGCCGTCCTGCTCGACGCAATCAGCTTCGTCGCCTCGGGCCTCTTCCTGCTTCGAATCCGGAAGATCGAGGAGAAGCCGGCCGTGGTCAGGGGAGCCGACGGCCGCAAGCCGAGCCTGTGGATCGAGCTCAAGGAGGGCCTCCGCTTCGTGCTCGGGAACCCGAACCTCCGCGCACAGGCCGGGTGCACGGCGACGTCCAACTTCTTCTCGAGCGTCTTCTTCTCGATCTTCCTCGTGTTCGCCGTTCGGGAGCTCGGCCTCTCGGCGGGCGCGATCGGGCTCGTCTTCTCCTTCGCCGGCTTCGGATCGCTCGTCGCCGCGCTGACGTCCGCCCGCATCTCCGGGCGGTTCGGCATCGGACCGACCACGATCCTCGTCGGCCTGCTCTGGGGCCCGGCCACCCTGCTCATGGCGCTGGCGCCGGCAGGAAACGCGGCGATCCCCTTCCTCATCGTCGCCAACCTCGTCTTCGGGTTCACCGTCGTCGTCTACAACATCGTCCAGGTGAGCTACCGGCAGGCGATCTGCCCGCCGCGGCTCCAGGGCCGCATGAACTCGGTCATGCGCTTCATGGTCTGGGGGACGATTCCCGCTCGGAACGCTCACCGGCGGAGCGCTAGCCACCTGGATCGGCCTCCGGGAGACGATGCTCATCGGGGCGATCGGCACGAGCCTCGCGGTGCTCTGGATCGTCTTCTCGCCGCAACGGCACCTCCGCGAGATGCCCGAGCCGATCGACGACGAGCCCCGTCAGGACGACGTCGTCCCTGCATTGCCCGGTCTTGCCGACCCGATCGCACCCGCTGACGCCCCGTGAGGGCGTGGCCGACGGGCGGGCTCTGGCGCCACGCCGACTTCCTCAAGCTCTGGTCGGCCGAGACCGTCAGCCAGGTCGGCACGCAGGTCTCGCAGCTTGCGCTACCGCTCGCGGCGATCCTCGTGCTCGACGCGAGCGCGTTCGAGGTGGCGCTGCTCGGTGGGATCCAGTTCCTCCCGTTCCTTCTCTTCACGCTCCCGGCAGGGGTCTGGGTGGACCGGCTCCCACGAAAGCCGATCCTCGTCGCGGGAGACCTCGGGCGCGCGGTGCTGCTCGCAACGGTCCCGGTCGCCTATGCGCTCGACGCGCTGACGATCTGGCAGCTCTACGCCGTCGCGTTCGGCGTCGGCGTGGGCACGGTGTTCTTCGATGTCGCGTACCAGTCCTACCTCCCCGCCCTCGTCCGGCAGGACCAGCTCGTGGAGGGCAACTCGAAGCTCGAGATCAGCCGCTCGGGCGCGCTGATCGCCGGCCCCGGGCTGGCCGGCGCGCTCGTGGGGGCGCTCACGGCGCCGTACGCGATCCTCGTCGACGCGGTCAGCTTCTTCGGGTCGGCTGCGTTCCTCGTCCGCATCCGAACCAAAGAGGAGCGCCCGGAGCGAGCCGCCGACGCGCATCTTGGCCGGGAGCTCGTCGAGGGCCTTCGCTACCTGCTCCGGCACCGCTACTGGCGGCCGTTCGCGGCCTGCACCGCGACGTCCAACTTCTTCTCGCAGGTCATGTTCTCGATCTTCCTCGTCTACGCCGTTCGTGAGCTCGACCTCTCGCCGCAGCTGATCGGCTTCTCGCTCATCCCCGTGGGGATCGGCGGTCTCGCAGGCGCCCTCCTCGCGAACCGACTCGCCACGAGGTTCGGGGTCGGGCCGACGATCATCGGGTCGGCGGCGGTCTTCGGTCCCGCCGCGCTCCTCGTACCCCTGGCGCCGTCCTCGCTGCCGATCCCGTTCCTCGCAGCGTCCTTCGCGCTGCTCGGCGTCGCGGGGATCGTCTACAACATCACGGGCATCAGCCTCGTGCAGACGCTGACGCCGGAGCGGCTCCTCGGGAGGCTCAACGCCAGCCGCCGCTTCATCGTCTGGGGCACGATCCCGCTCGGCGCGCTCGCGGGCGGCGTCCTCGCCACGGTCTTCGGGCTGCGGGCGGCGCTCCTGATCGGCGCGCTCGGCTCGTGCACGTGCTTCCTGCCGATCCTCTTCTCGCCGCTTCGTACCCTTAGAGCCATGCCTACGGAACAGGAACCCGACCCGCTCGTGCTCCGGGAGCCACAGGTGCCCGGCGTGGTGGGCCTCGATGCCTGAGCTACCCGAGGTCGAGATGTGGGTGCGCGAGCTCTCGCCTCAGGTCTCCTCGTACCCGATCGAGCGAGCCGGGCCGGCGCACGTCGCGACGCTGAAGACGGTTGTTCCTCCGCTCTCGGAGCTCGACGGCCGCCGGCTCGGAGGCGCGCGTCGGCGCGGCAAGAACCTCCTCTTCCCGACCGACGACGGCGAGCTCGTGCTCCGGGTGCACCTGATGAGCGCGGGCCGGCTGCGGTTCCTGCCGGCCGGCGCGAAAGGCCCGAAGACGCCGATGTTCCGGCTCCGCTTCGTCGGCGGCGACGAGCTCGTCCTCACCGAGGCCGGCAAGAAGAAGCGCGCGGGCGTGTGGCTGGTCACGCCCGAGCAGCTCGACCTCGATCTCTCGCACCTCGGCCCGGACGCGCTCGAGCTCGACACGGCCGGGCTCCGCGAGGTCCTCGACCGCGAGCGCAGGCAGCTCCACCCGCTCCTCCGCGACCAGCGGGCGCTCACGGGCATCGGCCGTGCGCACGCGAACGAGATCCTCCACCGCGCGGGGCTCTCGCCGTTCAAGGCGTCCACGGAGCTCTCGGACGAGGAGCTCGAGCGTCTCTCGGCGGCGCTGCACGAGGACCTCGAGCGGGCGCTCGAGCTGCGGGAGAGCGGGAAGGGCGACCGCGACGTCTATCGCGTTCACAACCATCTCGGCGAGCCCTGCCCCGTGTGCGGGACGCCGATCGCACAGGTCGACTACGAGGAGCACACGGTCTACTACTGCCCGACCTGCCAGACGGGCGGCAGGACGCTGAAGGACCGGCGGCTCTCGCGCCTGCTGCGCTGACCCAGATCCAGGTCGACCGGTCGCGCGTATCCTCTCGCGGGATGGCCGAAGCTCCACATCTCGTCGACGACCTCCAGGCCTCGTCTCCGGAGATCGGCCTCGCTCTGTCGCACGCGGGCGTGCGCGGCGTCCAGAAGGCCGTGCGCATCCGCCGCGGGGACGCCGAGACGGTCATGGCCGCGGTCATCGACTGCACGGTCGATCTCGCGGCCGATCAGAAAGGCGTGCACATGTCCCGCTTCCCCGAACTCTTCGAGGAGGCGATCGACATCGTCGTCGGCCGGGAGGCCCTGCTCGTCGAGGTGCTGGCAGAGCACATCGCGAGCCGGGTCGTCGAGCGGCAGGGCGCGCTCAGGGCCGAGGTCTGGATCCGCGCGCAGTGGCCGATCCGCAGGCTCACACCCGTCACGCGCCTCGCGACGCAGGAGATGGTGACGCTCTGCGGGATCGCGACGGCGACCGGGAACGAGACCCGCCGCGTGGTCGGCGTGGAGGCGACCGGCATCAACGCGTGCCCGTGCGCGCAGGGGCTCGTCCGGAACCATGCGAGCGAGCGCCTGCTCGAGGCCGGCTTCGACGCCGCCGACATCGAGCGCATCTTCGAGCTCGTCCCGGTCGCGACGCACAACCAGCGTGGCCGCGCGACGCTCTTCGTCGGAACCGGGAGCGACCTCGACGCCGAGCTGCTCGTCGGCATCGCCGAGCGCTCCATGAGCGCACCGATCTACGACCTCCTGAAGCGCCCGGACGAGCTCTTCGTCGTGGAGCACGCGCATCTGCAGCCGCGCTTCGTCGAGGACTCCGTGCGCCACTCGCTCCGGGACGCGCTCGACTCGCTGCCCATGCTCGAGGACGGCGACTTCCTGCTCGCGAAGCAGATCAACTTCGAGACGATCCACGTGCACGACGTCGTCGCCGAGCGCTACGGCACGGTCGGCGAGTTGCGCGGCGAACTCGCGACCGGGACCCCGACTCCGACGCAGACGACCCTCGCGGGCTGGCTCGCCTCGTAGCTACGCGCGCCGGGCGCGGCGGAGTTCGAAGCGGTGCTCCGTCCCCGCGAGCAGCCGACGGATGTTCTGCCGGTGCATGAAGATGACCGCGACGGCTGCGGCGAGGCCGAAGACGACGATCGGCCACGGGTAGCCGAGCACCACGACGAGCACGGGCAGCCCGACGGCAGCCAGGATCGACGCCAGTGAGGCATAACGCGTGACGAGGAAGAGGGCGATCCAGATCGCGACACAGCCGAGCGCCGCGAGTGGGGCGAGCGCGATCGTGGCTCCTCCTGCGGTCGCGACCATCTTCCCGCCCTTCTTGAAGCCGAGAAAGACCGGGCGCGCGTGGCCGAGCATCGAGGCGGCTCCGGCGAGCACGCCCACGAGCGCGCCGCCTGCCCAGAGCCCCAGCAGAGCCGCGGCGAAGCCCTTGCCGAGGTCGAGGAGCGCGACCGCAGTCCCGAGCCGGCGCCCGTAGACGCGAAACACGTTCGACGCGCCGACGTTCCCGCTGCCGGAGGCCCGGATGTCCTCGCCGTGGAAGAGGAGGACGAGCCAGTACCCGAACGGCAGCGAGCCGAGGAGGTACCCGCCGACGATGGCGAGCGCCTCGAGCATCAGGTGCTACGCGCCCGGAATCGAGTACGACCCGACCCAGCCGTTCACGACGTTCCAGTCGAGGTTCCGGAAGAACGCATCGATGTACGCCGCGCGGTCGGTCTGGTAGTCGAGGAAGTACGCGTGCTCGTACACGTCGAGCGCCACGAGCGGCGTCGCGTTCCAGACGGGGAACGTGTTCTGGGCGTCGCCGATGTAGTTGAAGAGGCGTCCCTCGTCCCAGTCGTACGCCGTCCACGCCCAGCCCCTGCCGGCCATCCCGGTCGCCTTGAGATCGGCTTGCCACCCAGCCGCCGAGCCGAAGTCCCGCTCGATGAGCTCGCCGATCGCGCCGTTCGGGTCGCCTCCCTCCCCGCCGAGGTGCTCGAAGTAGAGCTCGTGGTTCTTGATGCCGCCCACCGCGAACGTGAGGTCGACCTTGAGTGCGCGGACGTCCGAGTACACCTGGTTCGCGGCCTCGAGGTCGACGTTCGCGAGGCGCCCGAGGATCTCGTTCCGCTTCCCGACGTAGCCCTGATACAGGCGGTAGTGCGCCTCCATCGTCGTCCGTGAGATGCCGTCCAGCTCGAGCAGAGCCGGCTTCAGCTCACGTGGCCTGATCTCGACGAAGCTCGACATCCGGTTTCCTCCACCTCCGGGTCGGGAACGCCGCGGAGCATATCCTTCCCCACGTCGAGGATCCGCCGAGTAGAGGAGCAGAGCCATGGCGCACAGCGTCCCCCCGCTTCCGTACGACTTCGATGCGCTCGAGCCGCACATCGACGCGCGCACGATGGAGATCCATCACGACAAACACCACGCCGCGTACGTCACGAACCTGAACGCGGCACTCGAAGGGACCGAGTGGATGGACCGGCCGCTCGACGCCGTGCTCGCCGCCCTCGAGATCATTCCCGAGGACAAGCGCACGGCCGTCCGCAACAACGGCGGAGGCCACGCGAACCACACGCTGTTCTGGGAGATCATGAGCCCGGACGGCGGCGGCGAGCCCTCCGGCGCGCTCGGCGACGCGATCTCCGACACCTTCGGCAGCTTCGACGAGCTCAAGACGCTCGTGAACGACGGCGGCGTGAAGCGCTTCGGGTCGGGCTGGACCTGGCTCGTCTGGGACGGAACCGGCCTCGCCGTCAAGTCCACGCCGAACCAGGACACACCCGTGATGGACTCGGACGTGCCGCTCCTCGGCATCGACGTGTGGGAGCACGCCTACTACCTCCTGTACCAGAACCGCCGACCGGACTACCTCGAGGCCTGGTGGAACGTCGTCAACTGGGACGCCGTCGCGGCCAGGCTCGAAAGCGCCCGGTCGTAGCGGAGAGGCGGCGCCGCAATCCGATGCACGGCTCCCTGCGTAGCCCGGGGGCATGGCTGCGACCGTCACCGTTCCTTCACCTCTCGCCCGGAGCCGACGGGCGACAATCGTTCGAGTGCGCGAGCCCGTGTACGAGCCCGAGCTGACGGACGGACAGCTGATCGCCCGCATCGCCGAAGGCGACCGGCCGGCGTTCGAGGAGCTCTACCGCAGGTACTCCCGGGCGGTGCTCGGCCTGGCTCTCCGCAGACTCGGCGACCGCGGCCGCGCCGAGGACGCCGCTCAGGAAGCCTTCGTGGCGATCTGGCGCTCGGCACGGACCTACGATCCTCATCGCGGGCGGGGTGCTCCCTGGCTGTACGCGGTCGCGCGCAACGCGATCACGGACGGCCTCCGGAGGACGCCGGAGCCGGCCGCCGAGGTTCCCGATGGGCCGGGGAACGATCCCGACCCCGCGGAGCAGGCCGAGTCGTCCTGGACGGCCTGGCAGGTGCACCGCGCCCTCGAGGAGCTGCCCGAGCACGAGCGCCCCGTCATCGAGCTCGCGTACTGGCGCGGGCTCTCGCAGAGCGAGATCTCGGCCGTTCTCGACATCCCGCTCGGGACCGTGAAGACGCGCACGCGCAGCGCTCTCGCCCGGCTTGCCGACTCCCTCGAGGAGGAGCTCCGGTGACGGTGCAGCCCCCGAGCTTCGACGACCTCGTCGGACGGGACCTCGAGCCGGCGGAGCGCGAGCGCCTGCTCCGCGTGCACGAGCTGCTCGTCGTCGCCGGGCCGCCGCCCGAGCTGTCGGAAGAGCTCGCGGCGCCGGCGCCCGACAACGTCCGCGTCCTGCCGCGCCGACGGAGCCTCGTCGCCGCGCTCGCAGCCGCGCTCGCCGTTGCCGCCGTCGCGTTCTCGGTGGGCTATTTCGCCGGTGGGCGCGCCGACGATCCGGGCACGTGGAGGGTGATCGGCATGACAGGCGTCGGCCAGGCGGAAGGCGCGAACGCGACGCTCGAGATCTTCGACCTCGACGAGGCGGGCAACTGGCCGATGGAGCTCGAGGTGACGGGCCTCGGCCCGTCCGCGAGCGGCCGCACGTACGAGCTGTGGCTGACGAAGGACGGCCGGTTGGCCGCGCCGTGCGGAAACTTCCGCGCCGACGCGGACGAGACGACCGTCGTACCGCTGAACGCGCCCTACCGCCTCGACGAGTTCGACGAGTGGGTCGTGGTCGAGGAGGGGTCGGAGACACCGCTTCTGACGACGTGACCGCCGTCCCGGAGATCCGGATGGCGACGATCGTCCACGCCCCGCGGGAGCAGGTGTACGACGCGTTGACCCACGCCGAGCAGCTCGACAGCTGGTTCACGAGCGGCGCCGAGGTCGACGCGCGGCCAGGCGGCACGATGGTCTGGCGCTGGTCGAGATGGGGCTCGGACGAGGTGACTGCGGAGGACTCGGGCCCGGTGCTCGAGGCGAGGCGCCCGGAGCGCTTCGTCTTCCGCTGGCAGGAGAAGCTCGGCGGGACGACGGTCGAGGTCGACTTCGAGGAGCATCCGGGCGGGACGCTCGTGCGCCTACGCGAGCACGGCTATCCCGACACGCCCGAGGGCTGGGAGCAGTTCGGAAGCTGCTCGACGGGGTGGGGAGAGGCGTTGACGCTGCTCAAGTTCTGGGTGGAGCACGGCGTCCGCTACTAGCGGCCTCGGACGAGCGTCGTGATCCGGCCCGTCGCGAGATCGACGCGGCGGATCGCGGCGACCGGCTCGGTCTGGGTCACGAGGAGCGCGCCGTCGTTCGCGAACTGGACCGAACCCGGCAGGATCTGCGCCTCGAGGGCTGGGCCGTCGCGATGCGGTCCTAGCGTGTTGTTGCCGGCAATCGCGGTCACACCCCCGTCGGGCGCGATACGAACCACGCGTCCGCCCTGCGGGTTCCCCTCGACGCCGTAGACCGATCCGTCGGCTGCGACGAGCAACTTGATCGCGTCGACGTTTGCGAACGGTTTCAGGGCCCCCGTCTCGCGGTCGATGCGACTTACGGCGTGGCCGTCCTGGACGACGAAGTCGCCGTTCGCGTCGAGGTCGATCCCGTGCGGGTTCTCGGGATCGGCGAACGGCTCCACTCGACCCGAGGCGACGTCCACGCGGAACACGCCTGTGCCGTCCGCGATCGAGGCCACCCAGAGCGTCGTCCCCGCCGCATCGGCGACGAGGTCGGCCGGCGCCGCCACGCGGGCGACCTGAGAGACGCGACCCGCCGGATCGATACGGAGGATCAGGTTGCGCGGAAAGTCGGTGACGAAGAGCGTGCCGTCGTCCAGCCGTTCCAGCGCGACGAACTCGGAGGGCGGCGTCGCGCGCGCATGGATCCGAAGCCGGCTCGTCGCGGGATCGAGCGCCAGCACGCGCGAGCGGTCGAGGAAGAGCACGGTTCCGTCCGGCGCGACTGCGAGGTCGTACGGAAGGTCGAAGCTGATCTCCGTCGACACGGTGACGGCTCCTCTCGCGATCGTCTCCCTGCCGGCAGTCACCGCCCACGACCAGCGTCCGTCCGCCGGAAACGCGACACGGACGCGGTACGAGCCACGCCGCCGCGTGGCGCGTGCGGTGAACACGCGTCGCGCGGCGCCTTGGCGGATGGAGAGCGCGACACGCGCCGAAACCGGCTTCCCGCGGTCGCTGAGGCCGATCGTCGGCGACCACGCGCGCGTCGCGAGGACGGCAGGTGCGGGGGACACGCGCGCCCGGAGCTTCGACGCCTCGTCGGCCGCCGAGACGCACGCGGCCGCGGCGACGACGAGTGCCACGAGCGACAGCCTCATGCGCCCGGTACACCGGCGCACGGTGCGCGGTTACGCGGGGCGGAGACCGTGCGCGAGCTCGAGTGCCTGCTCGAGCGGGACGCCGGCCTCGAGGCGGTAGCTGACGGAGCCGCGCTGCCAGACGAGCACGTGCCCCGTGAGGTGGCCGCCGACCCGGTCCTCGATTCCCGCGTGGCCGCGATAGAAGACCGCGTGCTCCTCGTCCTCGATCCAGATGCCGGGAGCACCGTCGACGTCGACGAAGGTGGCGCTCGAGTCGAACGTGAGCAGCTTCTCGAAGAGCACCGGACCGCCGGCCCACTGAGTGAGGACGAGACGTGCCTCGCGCTCCCCGCCGTACACCGCGGTGACGACACCCGACCAGGCCCGATCGCGGCCGACGAGGACGGAGTCGGGCTCGCCGAGCCCCGTCGGAAGCACGAGCTGGAAGGAGACCGCCCGGCGCGCCTCCTCGAGGGTCGACCTCTCCCCGTACGACGGAGGCGTCGCGAAGGGCACCTCCGGGAGCCGCTCGACACGCTCGATCCGCACTCCGGGCACGAGCTCGAGCGCCGAGGCAGCGACCGCGGCGCCGGTCAGCAAAAGAGCTGCGAGAGCGATCGCGACGACGAGGCCACGGCGGCGCTCGACGACCTCGTCGGGGCGCTCCGGCAGCATCCGCCTCGCCACAGCCGCGATCGGAGGGGTCGCGGGGAACCAGTCGGCGCCCGTTTCGCGCAGCCGGGTCTCGCTCATGGCTCCACCTCCCCCAGCTCACGGCGGAGCTTCTCGAGCCCACGCCAGGCGCGCATCTTCATCGTCGCGCGCGGGACACCGAGCGCCGCACCCGCCTCGGCATCGGACAGTCCGATGAAGTAACGGGCGACGATCGCCTCACGCTCGGCCTGGCGCAGCCGGGCGACCGCGGCCAGCAGCTCGCGCCTGCGCTCTCCGGCCAGCACGAGGTCGGCGGGCTCGGCACCGCCGCCGACCGGCTCGAGCAGGTGCGCGCGGTACTGATGGAACGTCCGCCGCCCGGCCGCGCGACGGTGGTTCCGCGCCTCGTTGCCGACGATCCGCAGGAGCCACGGCCGGAAGGGCGATCCGGGACGGAAGCGACCGAGCGCGCGGTACGCCTTCACGAACGCCTCCTGGGCGACGTCCTCGGCATCGGCTGCCGAGCCGACGATGACGTACGCGACGCGGAACGCCGCCTGCTCGTGCTCCCGCATCAGCGCCTCGTAGGCATCGTGGTCGCCGTCGCGAGCTCGCTCGACCAGGCCGGCCTCGTCGGGCCCGGCTTCCGGGACCATCCTCAGGACAGGCTCGCTCACGGGCCACGCACCATCGCTCCTACACCGCTCGCGCGCGAGCGGTTACGCGCCGGCTCGGCAGCCTCCGCCTCGGGCGCTATCGTCGATCCGTCGTGTCCGAGCGCCCCATCCGCACGCAGTACGAGGACTTCATGCGTCACGTCTTCACAAGCGGTGTGCCGAAGTCGGACCGCACCGGCACGGGGACGGTGAGCGTTTTCGGGTACCAGATGCGGTTCGACCTGGCGGAGGGCTTTCCGCTCGTCACCACGAAGAAGGTGCACTTCCCCTCGGTTGCGAAGGAGCTGCTCTGGTTCCTCCGGGGCGAGGGGAACGTCCGCTCCCTGCAGGAGGACGGGGTCACGATCTGGGACGAATGGGCCGACGAGAGCGGCGAGCTCGGGCCGGTGTACGGCGTGCAGTGGCGGAGCTGGCCCAAGCCGGGCGGCGGCCACGTCGACCAGGTCGCGGAGGCTGTCCGCCTGTTGCGTGAGGAGCCAGACTCGCGCCGGATCATCGTGTCCGCATGGAACGTCGCCGACCTGCCCGAGATGGCGCTCATGCCGTGCCACGCGTTCTTCCAGCTCTACGTCGCCGACGGCCGACTGAGCTGCCAGGTCTACCAGCGGAGCGCCGACGTGTTCCTCGGCGTCCCGTTCAACATCGCGAGCTACGCGCTCCTGACGCACATGCTCGCGCAGCAGACCGATCTCGGTGCCGGGGAGCTCGTGTGGACGGGCGGCGACTGCCACGTCTACGACAACCACCGCGAGCAGGTCGAGGAACAGCTCGGGCGCTCGCCCTTCCCGTTTCCGTCGCTCCACCTGCGCCGGCGGCCCGACTCGATCTTCGACTACGAGTTCGCGGACTTCGAGGTCGTGGACTACGAGCACCATCCGGCGATCCGCGCTCCGGTTGCCGTTTAGGGCCGGCGCAGTTTGAAGATCGCGCTCGTGGCCGCGGTCGCGCGGAACGGCGTGATCGGTCGCGACGGCGCGATCCCGTGGCGGATCCCGGAGGACATGCGGCGCTTCCGCGAGCTGACCATGGGCCATGCGGTCGTCATGGGTCGTCGCACCTGGGACTCCCTACCCGACCGCTTCCGCCCGCTCCCTGGGCGCAGGAACATCGTCGTCAGCCGCAATCCCGAATGGGATGCGGAAGGCGCCGAGCGGGCGAGCTCGCTGGACGACGCACTCCAGCTGCTCCAGGAAGCCGAGCAGGTATTCGTCGTGGGCGGCGCCGAGCTCTACGCCGCCGCGCTTACGTTCGCCGACGAGCTCCTGCTGACGGAGATCGACGCCGATGTCGACGGGGACACGTTCTTCCCCGAGTTCGAGCGGAGCACGTTCGAAGAGGCTGCACGCGAGCAACGCACCCCTACGGGCGCGCCGCCCTTTTCGTTCGTGACGTACGTCCGTCGGCCGAGAGCTGCGGGCGACCGAGAGCTCTAGGCCCGGGTCGATACGTCCGGGCCGTGCGCTGGAGTGTGGCGTCGAATGCCCCGACCACGAGGAGGCGCTTGTGCTGTCCAAGCTCGCTCGCTACATCGGCCGCCATCACCTCGGCCTGCTTGCTCTGTTCATCGCACTAGGAGGCACGAGCTACGCGACCGTCCTCAACGTCCCCAGGGCGAGCGTCGGCACGCCCGAGCTCAAGCGCAATGCCGTGAAGGCCGCCAAGATCGCCCCCAACGCGGTACGCACGGGACACGTCTCGAACGGCTCTCTCCTGGTCGAGGACTTCAGGCCGGGACAGATCCCCCAGGGGCCGAAGGGCGACAAGGGGGATAGGGGCGACGCGGGCGCTCCCGGCGCCACGAACGTGGTCGTGCGCACACAGAGCCCCTGTCCCGGAGGGCTCCCGACCAACGTGCACTGCGTCATGAGACCCATGTGCGAAGCGAACGAACGAGCCGTCGGTGGCGGTGCCGGCTTCGCCGGCAACCTCGGTGACGAGGAGCTGCAGCAGAGCTATCCCGTCGAGGCGGACATGACCCGTCCCGAGGACGGCGACACACCGGTCGGTTGGCTCTCGATCATCGAGAACAAGGCGGCGTCGTTGCAGATCCCGACCGCCTACGTCGTCTGCTCGAGACCGTGACGCGCGCGGACGGGAGGGACCCCGCACGTCGTGGCGCCGGCGCGGGAGGCTGCGCAGACGCTTTGCCTTAGCGCGCCGACTGGGCGAGCTCGAGCACGGCCTCGCGGAAGACCTCCGTATGCCGGTCGACGTCGGCGTCGCTCGTGGCTGGCGACATGAGCGCCATGTTGTGGAACGGCGTCAGCAGGATCCCGCGGTTGAGGGCAAAGAGGTGGAGGTAGCGCTCGAGCGCGAAGCTCCCTGCGGCGTGCGCCTCGGACCCGTTTCGCGGACGGTCGGGGCCGAAGAGGTACTCGGCGCGGCAGCCGAGCCGCGTGACGTGCCACGGAAGGCCGGCGTCCGCGATCGCGGTCTCGACACCCTCCGTCCAGCGCTCGGCGAGGGCGATCATGCGCTCGAACGCCTCCTGCGTCAGGACCTCCGCCAGCGTCGCTCGCATGGCTGCGAACGAGAGGGCGTTCGCCGCGAGCGTGCCCCCGATGCCGCCGACGTCGACGTCCTCGAGCTCGATCGTCCCGGCCAGGCGCTCCGCGAGCCCGGCGGAGAAGCCGTACGCCGCCGCGGGGATCCCGCCCGCGATCGGCTTGCCGATCGTGACGAGGTCCGGATCGAGCGCGTGAGCCGCGGTGAACCCGCCCGGGCCGCAGCAGATCGTGTGCGTCTCGTCGATCGCGAGCAGCGTGCCATGGGCGCGCGAGAGCTCTCGCAGCGCGTCGTGGAAGCCCGGCTCCGCATGCACGATCCCGATGTTCGTGAGCGCCGGCTCGGTGAGCACGAGCGCGACGTCGCCGTGCGCGAGCTCGCGCTCGAGGCCGTCGACGTCGTTGAACTCGACCACGCGAGTCGTCTCCGCGAGGGCGACCGGCGGGCCGAGATTCCCGCTCCGCGCGACCACGGCGCCGTCCGCGAGCGCTGCGAAGGACTCGTCGACCGTCCCGTGGTAGCACCAGTTGAAGACGAGGACCTTCGGGCGGCCGGTGACGTGGCGCGCGAGCCGGATCGAGAAGCGGTTCGCGTCCGTGGCACTCAGGGCGAACTGCCAGGAGGGGACGCCGAAGCGCCGCTCGAGCTCCTGCGAGACCCAGAGCGCGTCCTCGCTCGGGAGCATCGAGGTGATCCCGCGTGCCGCCTGCTCGGCGATCGCGCGGAGCGTCGGCTCGGGCGCATGTCCCGTCATCGCCCCGGTGTCGCCGAGGCAGAAGTCGACGTACTCGATCCCGTCGACGTCCGTGAAGTGAGCGCCCTTCGCCTCGCGGATGAAGACCGGGAAGCCGCCCGGCCACTTCCGCATCCACGGCATCGGCACGCCCTCGAAGAGCGTCGCCCGGGCCTCCTCGGCGAGAGCGCGCGAGCGAGGGTGGCTCTCCACGAAGCGCGCCTCCTCGCGCGCGTGCAGCTCCGCGAGGTCGGGCACTAGGCGCGCCGGATGGACACGACGCGCGCCTTCCAGGCCCCGCGCGGCGCCTGCACGTCGACGACGTCGCCGACGCCTGCGCCCATCAGCGCCGCGCCGAGCGGCGAGTCGGGAGCAACGCCGCCGACGGCCGAGATCTCCACGTTCATCGTCTCCCCGTCCTCGTCCTCAACCTCGACGATGGAGCCGACACCGACCTGCTCGACGCCTTCGTGCTCGACGGTCACCGCGTTGTGCAGCCGGTCCTGCAGCAGGGCGATGCGACGCTCGAGCATTCCTTGCTCGTTCTTGGCCGCGTGATATTCGAAGTTCTCGGAGAGGTCGCCGAACTCCCGGGCGCGCTTGATGGCCTCCACGACCTCGGCCCGCTTCGGCCCTTCGAGGTCGGCGAGCTCGGCCTCGAGCGCCGTGCGCTGGTCGGGAGTCAGGTACTCGGACTTCGGCTCGCTCACGCCTCGAAGGCTAACCATGCATCGCGGCTCGCAGCGCTTTAGGCTCCGCGCACGCAGGGTCCGTCCGAGCGGGAGAAAAGGAGGGCAAGGGTGGCGACCGACCTGGAGCGCTTCGTCGAGGCCGAGGGGCGTGCCGACCGCGTCAAGGAGGTTCGCAAGCGGATCGACTCCGAGGGGATCCAGTACGTCTACTACCAGTTCCCCTCGGTCACCGGCCGCATCATGGGCAAGGGCGTTCCGGCGAAGCACTGGGAGACGATCGCGTCCAAGGGCTTCCAGCTCGTCTACGGCGCGACGGCGAACCTGTTCACGGACCGGCACGGCAACTACATCGGCTACGGGCCGGAGGCCGCGGAGCTGGTCGGCATCCCGGAGCCCGAGACGTTCGAGGTGCTCCCGTGGGACAAGAGCGTCGCGCGCGTCTGGTGCATCTGCTTCCGGAACCGCGAGGAGCGGGAGAACGGGGGCGCGTTCCTGTCCTCGGACTGCCGCGGGAACCTCAAGCGCATGCAGGCCGAGTTCGAGGAGGCGACGGGGCTCCACCTCCGCGCCGGCACCGAGCCGGAGATGATGTGGCTCAAGCTCGACCAGGAGGGCAAGCCCTCCGTCGAGGGCCTGACGAAGCCGTACTGCTACCACATCGACCAGTTCTCGGAGCTCCAGCCGATCATCCACAAGGTCGTCGAGTACGGGCAGGCGCTCGGGCTCGACATGATCCAGGGCGACCACGAGGACGCGCCCGGCCAGATCGAGCTGAACTTCGGCTTCGACCGGGCGGAGGCGACCGCGGACAACCTCTCGACGTTCCGTCAGGTCTGCAAGGCCGTCGGCCGCGAGCTCGGCGCGTTCCCCTGCTTCATGCCCAAGCCCTTCATGGGCGTCTCCGCGAACGGCTGCCACCACAACATCTCGCTCTGGGAAGGCGAGACGAACGCCTTCATGCCGGAGACGGACGATCAGCAGCGGCCGAGCCAGCTCGGCCTGTACGCGATCGGCGGCATCCTCGAGCACCTCGCCGCGCTTACCGCCGTGACGGCCTCGACGGTCAACTCGTACCGCCGTCTCTGGGACACGGGCTTCTGGGCGCCGGTCTTCGCCGACTGGGGCTACCAGAACCGGACGACCGCGCTCCGCGTCTCCGCGCCCGGCCGCTTCGAGTACCGCTCGGTCGACTCGGCCGTGAACCCGTACCTCTCGCTCGCCGCGCTCATCGCGGCGATGTGGGACGGCATCGACCGCAAGCTCGACCCCGGCGAGCCGGAGGAGCGGAACATCTACGAGGCGATGGAGGCGGGTAAGGACGTCAAGAAGATCCCGATGACGTTCGGCGACGCGCTCGACGCGCTCGAGCAGGACGACGTCGTGAAGAAGAGCGCTACCCGACGAGATGTACCGTGTCTTCATGCACTACAAGCGCGACGAGTGGGAGCGCTACTGCGCCACCGTCACCGACTGGGACGTGTCCGAGTACCTCGACGTGCTGCCGTAGCGACATGTGCGGAATCGCGGGGATCATCTACCGGGACGGGTCGCAGCACCCGATCGGCGACGAGATGACGCGGATGCTCCAGTCGATGAAGCACCGCGGGCCGGACTCGACGGGCTACGCGCTCTACGGCACCGAGAACGGCGACGCGAGCTCGCTCGTCATGCGCTACAAGCTCGCCGACGCGAACACGCCGCGTGACTTCGACTTCGAGGAGCGTCTGCGCCGGCATCGCGTCGAGGTCGAGTCCCGGCTCGCGGCGCTCGGCGCCTCGGTCACCGAGGTCGAGGAGGAGACGCCCTACGCGTTCCGCGTCTCGTTCGACTACGACGGCGACCTGAAGCTACTCGCGGACTTCGTCGAGGACATTCCCGAGGCAGAGGTGCTGTCGCTCGGGCGCGCGCTCGAGATCATCAAGGACCTCGGCGACGCGGAGTCCGTCCACGACCAGTACGGGCTCTCCGAGTTCAAGGGCACGCACGCGATCGGCCACGTGCGCATGGCGACCGAGTCCGAGGTGGACATCGCCGGGGCGCACCCGTACTGGGCGTACCCGTACTCCGACGTCGCGGTCGTCCACAACGGACAGCTGACGAACTACTTCATGTGGCGCCGCCGACTCGAGCGCGCCGGCCGCAGATTCATGTCCGAGTGCGACTCGGAGATCATCGCCGTCTACCTCGCCGAGGAGATGTCGAACGGCGCGACGCTGAAGGAGGCGATGGACAAGTCGCTCGACGAGCTCGACGGCGTCTTCACGTACATCGCGGTCACGAAGGACGAGCTCGGAGTCGCGAAGGACGAGCTCGCCGCGAAGCCGCTCGTCCTCTACGAGTCGGACGACCTCGTCGCGCTCGCGTCGGAGGAGATCGCGATCCGCGCGATCGTCGACCACGAGATCGACACGTACGACCCCTACGAGCGCGAGGTGCTCGTGTGGCAGCGGTAGGCGAGCGGGCGATCACGTACGACGCGCGCGGTCTCGCCGAGCCCGTTCGCGGACGTCCCGCAGGATCTCCGAGATCGACGGCGAGCGCGCGCGGTTCGACGCGAAGGACCTGACGACGCGCAAGATCAACCTCGAGCTCCGCTGGCTCCTCTACGAGCAGGGCGTCAAGGAGGTCGAGATCGACAACCCGGGCTCGAAGCACTCGCTCGGAGTCGGGATCCTCACGCGCTGCCGGATCCGCTTCAACGGGAGCCTCGGCTACTTCGGCTGCGGGCTCATCGACGGCCCGGAGATCCACATCACGGGCCGGGTCGGCTGGTCGGCGTGCGAGAACATGATGTCGGGCGTCGTCGTCGTGGACGGGAACGCGGGCTCGCTCACGGCCGCCGCGCTCCGCGGCGGCGACGTCGTCGTGAAGGGGCGCGTCGGCGCACGCTCGGGCATCGACCAGAAGGGCGGCACGATCCTCGTGCTCGGCTCGGCCGGCTCGATGACCGGCTTCATGATGCAGCGCGGCCGGATCATCATCGGCGGGGACGTCGGGCCCGGGCTCGGCGACTCGATGTACGACGGGACGATCTACGTCGCGGGCAAGGTGAAGTCGCTCGGCATCGACTGCGTGCCCGGCGAGTGGACGGACGCGGACACGGAGCTGATCGAGCGGAAGTTCGGGATCTACGGGCTGGGCTCGCCGCCCGAGTTCCAGAAGTTCGTGTGCGGCAAGGTGCTCTACAACTACGACAAGCTCGAGCCCTCCGAGCGGAAGCTCGTGCTCTAGGAGACGCGATGGCCGACGAGAGCGCACCGAGTCAGAAGAACGTCCTCGGCCGCAGCCGCATCTTCACGCCGGAGGTCATCAACGACATCCACGTGAAGGCCGAGCTCGGCCGCTACCGCATGCGCGGCTTCTCGGTCTTCAAGCCGATGCCGCACTGGGACGAGCTCGTCTTCCTCCCCGGCACGCTCACCCGCTTCGTCATCGAGGGCTACCGCGAGAAGTGCGAGACGAAGACGGTTCTCGGCGCGCGCTTCGCGAAGAAGCCGCTCGAGCTCGACATCCCGATCTACATCACGGGCATGTCCTTCGGCGCGCTGTCGCTCGAGGCCAAGATGGCGCTCGCGAAGGGCGCGTCCATGGCGGGCACGGCGACCTGCTCGGGCGAGGGCGGGATGATCCCGCCGGAGCGCGACTACTCGACGAAGTGGTACTACCAGGTGATCCAGAGCCGGTACGGGTTCAACCCGCACCACCTGATGCTCGCGGACGCGGTCGAGTTCTTCATCGGGCAGGGCTGCAAGGTCGGCCTCGGCGGCCACCTCATGGGCCAGAAGGTGACCGAGCAGGTCGCCGAGATGCGCTCGCTTCCGGCCGGGATCGACCAGCGCTCCCCGGCGCGGCACCCGGACTGGCTCGGGCCGGACGACCTCTCGCTCAAGGTGCAGGAGATCCGCGAGGCGACCGACTACCAGGTGCCGATCCAGCTCAAGCTCGGCGCCGCGCGCGTGTACGACGACGTGCGGATGGCGGCGAAGTGCGGCCCCGACATCATCTACCTCGACGGCGCCGAGGGTGGCACGGGCGCCGGGCCGCACATCGCGACCGAGGAGACCGGCATCCCGCTCATGGCCGCGATCCCCGAGGCGCGGCGCGCGCTCGAGGACGTCGGGCTCGCCGACGAGATCGACCTCGTGGTCGCAGGCGGCATCCGGAACGGCGCGGACGTCGCGAAGTGCCTCGCCCTCGGCGCGACGGCCGTGGCGCTCGGACACGCGTCGCTGATGGCGCTCAACTGCAACAAGGAGATCCCCGGCGTCACCGACTACGAGGGCACGGTCGGCGTCCCCGCCGGGCCAGTGCTACCACTGCCACACGGGCCGCTGCCCGGTCGGGATCACGACGCAGGACCCGGAGCTGCGCAAGCGGCTCGTCGTCGAGGACGCCGCGGAGCGCGTCTACAACTTCCTGACGACGCTGACCATGGAGCTCCAGATGCTCGCGCGCGCGTGCGGCAAGACGAACGTCCACTCGCTCGAGCCGGAGGACCTCGCGGCGCTCACGGTCGAGGCCTCGGCGATGGCCCGCGTGCCGCTCGCAGGCACCACCTACACCGTCGGCCAGACCGAGCACGAGATCCTCGCCGAGGTGAAGCGGCTGCTCGCGATCAAGGCCGAGGAGGAGCTCATCGCCGGTCAGTCCGCCGACGTCGCCGATCTCCGGGCGGTCGAGACGTGAGTCGGCCACGACCTCGCGTACTCCGAGCCGGAGAAGATCAAGTCGATCGACGCCGAGTTCCTGGCGGGCCACCGCTTCCCGTACCAGGAGGACATCTCGCTCGTCGAGGACGTCGACCTGCTCGCGGCCACGCCCGGCAAGGACCTCAACTGGCTCGAGGACATCGAGCTGCTCGAGGAGGACGGCGTGCCCGCGGTCTTCGACCGCTACAGCAACTCCTTCCTGAAGATCTACTTCCCGATCCCGGAGGGCCGCGAGCACGAGCTCGCGCGCAAGGTGCTCGTCACCCACCTCCAGTCGGGCAACTCGTACGGCATCCAGCTGAAGGAGATCCACACGAAGTTCCCCCAGCCCGAGCTCGGCCCCTGGGTCGAAGGCTCGAAGACGGTCGGCACCGACTGGAAGGCGCCGGTGCTCGAAGGCTGGGAGCAACCGGCCGGGCACTGAGGGCTCCGCCCGGCGGCGTCCTCAGACGGCATCCAGCGAAGCGGGAAAGCCGGACGCCCGCAGCTCCACGCCGAGCTCGTCCTCCAGGAGCTTCACGACCATCGGCGACCACGCCGAGCCTCCGTACCGCTCGTGCGCCTCGAGGAAGCGCTCGTGCACGCGGGCGGCGAGGTCGAGCGGGACGCCGGCCTCCTCCCCGAGCGCGAGCGCCAGCCCCAGATCCTTGAGGGCCAGGTCGAGCGTGAAGCCGATGTCGTAGCTGCCGTTCAGGATCACCTGGCCCTCCGTCTCGTGCACGAAGCTCGTGCCCGAGCTCGCCGTGATCACCTCGTAGGCCTGCGCCAGGTCGAGCCCCGCCCGCTTCGCGAGCACGAGCGCCTCCCCGCTCGCGACGAGGTGGACGAAGGCGAGCATGTTCGTGATCACCTTCAGATCGGACGCCGAGCCGAGCGAACCGACATGGAAGACGCGGCCTCCCATTGCCTCGAAGAGCGCCATGTGCGCGGCCACCGTTGCGGGCTCGCCGCCGACGATGACCGTGATGTCTCCCCTGGCGGCGAGGTGCACGCCACCGGTGACGGGAGCCTCGAGCGCGGCCACGCCGCGCTCGGCCGCAAGTGCTGCGAGCCGCTCGACCTCACTGCAGTCGTTCGTGCTCATGTCGATCCACGTCCCGCCGGCGGGAAGCGTCGAGAGGATGCCGTCGACGCCGGCGACGACCTCCACTACCGCGGCGGGAGACGGGAGGCAGGTGATCGCCGCCTCTGCCTCCTCCGCAGCCCCGGCGGGAGTATCCGCCCAGCGCGCCCCCGCGTCCTCGAGCGATCGCGCTGCCTCTCTCGACCGGTCGTGAACGACGAGCTCGACGCCGGCCCGGAGCAGGCTGGCCGCGAGGTGCCGTCCGAGCCGGCCGACGCCGACGAAGCCGACTCTCATGTATGCGGCGGGGGCGACTCCGAGGGCATGAGGTGCAGCTCGTCGCCCTCGTACGGATAGCGCGCCGCGACCTCCTCGTCGAGCTCCACGCCGAGCCCGGGCGCGTCGGGCGGGACGACGTAGCCCGCCTCCCACACGATCGGGCGCCGGAGGAGCTCGGCATGGATCCCGTCCCAGGTCCGGATGCCCTCGAGGAGCAGGAAGTTGGGACTGCAGGCGGCGAGCTGGATGTTCGCCGCGCCGACGACCGGCCCGCAGTAGAGATGCGGGGCGATCTGCGCGTAGTGGGCCTCGGCCATGCCGGCGATCTTCTTCGCCTCGAGGAGCCCGCCGGCGCGACCGAGGTTCAGCTGCAGGATCGACGCGGCGCCGGTCGCGAGGACGCGTGCGAACTCGTACTTCGTCGTCAGCCGCTCGCCGGTCGCGATCGGGATCGTCGTCGCGCGCGCCACCTTCGCCATCTCCTCGGGCGACTCCGGCGGGGTGGGCTCCTCCAGCCAGAGCGGGTCGTAGCGCTCGAGACGCCGCGCGAGACGGATCGCTCCCGATGTCGTGAACTGGCCGTGCGTGCCGAAGAGGAGGTCGCAGCGACTGCCGACCGCATCGCGCAGGACGCGCAGGAACTCCTCGGAGCGGTCGAGCGCGTCGAGCGACGGCTGGCGCGGATCGAAGATCGTGTACGGGCCGGCAGGGTCGAACTTCACCGCCGTGTGGCCGAGAGCGACGTACTCGGCCGCGCGCGTCGCGGCGAGCTCGGGATCGGAGTAGACGTCCGTCTCGTCGCCGGGCTCGGGATAGAGATACGTGTAGGCGCGGAGCCGGTCGTGCACGCGGCCGCCGAGCAGCTCGTACACGGGCTTCTCGACCGCCTTGCCCACGATGTCCCAGCACGCCAGCTCGAGCCCGCTGAGCACTCCACCGAGCGAGAGGTCGGGCCGCCCGGAGTAGCCGCGCGCGTAGACGCTTCGCCACAGCGCCTCGATCCGGAACGGGTCTCGCCCGGCGAGGTGGCGTTCGAATACGTCCTCGACCATCGCCGCCACGGTCCGGGGGCCGAACGTCGCCGCGTACACCTCCCCGATCCCGTCGATGCCGGCGTCGGTGCCCAGCTTCACGAAGACGAAGTAGCGGCCGCCGTAGCCCGGCGGCGGATTGCCGACGACGAAGGTCTCGAGGCTCGTGAGCTTCACGAGTCGCCGCGCGCTCTGGCGCCGCTCACCGCCGGCGCGCGAGCACCGACGGCAGCCAGTGGACGAGCCCCGAGAGCTCGGTGCCGAGCGCACGTAGGTCCTCGACGATCACGTCTCTCCGGCCGGGCGTCATCCGTGAGATCGGGATCAGCGTCGTGAGCGCACAGAGCGTCACGCCCTCGTCGTTGGCGACCGGGACCGACGCGGCGAAGAGCCCCTCCGCGGTCTCCTCCCAGTTCTCGGCGAAACCGCGCTCGCGCACGTCCGCGAGGATCGCTTCGAGCTCGGCGACGCCGTTCAGCCGGCGGCCTGTGGGCGTTACGAGCAGCTGCCCCGCGAACCTCGCCGCGACGGTGGCGGGCGGCCGTGACGCGAGCACGACGCGGCCGCTCGCGGAGGCGAAGGCGGGGGTCTTCGAGCCGACATGGGTCACGAGACGCACCGGCTGCGACGTCTCCTCGAGCGCGATGAAGAGGGACTCGACGCCGTCGAGGATCGCCAGGGCGATCGTCTCGTCGTGCCGCGTCAGGAACTCGGCGGCGACCGTCCGGAACGCGGTGACGATCGGCAGCTCGGAGGACGCTGAACCGAGACGGAGCGCGCGGATGCCGAGGTCGAAGCGACCCTCGTCGTCCCGTACAGCCCAGCCCCGCTCGACGAGCACCGAGCAGACCCGGTGCACCGTGCTCTTCGCCAGCTCGAGCTCTCGCGCGATCTCCGAGAGGGACAGCGGGCTCCTCGCCGCGAGCAGGTCGAGCACGGCGAGCGTCGCGTGCACGCCCGTCGAGGTGCTCTGCCTCGCGCCCGCGGGCTTCGCGCTCGTGTCCGCGACGTCGACGCTCACCCGCTGAGCCTACTGCGGTTTCGAACGGGATTCCAGATGGGGAACGATCTGGGTTGACATGGCCGAGTCGAACTCGTCATGCTCGTGAACAACGTGGGACGGCACTCCAGGTGCAGAACCGTCGAGGTGCGTTGAGCGCAGGGCCAATCCGAGGGCGCCCCGCGGACGTCATAGCCATGAGAGCACTCGACGAGCGTCCACGACCTTAGGAGGGCGGATGGACAGGGAGACCAGAAGGGCGATCGAGGAGTACCGCCGCAACGAGGCCGGCGACCTCGAGAACAACCTCATCGACGAGCTCGTCGGCGGGGATCTCGACCGCCAGGAGTTCCTTCAACGGGCGACGATGTTCGGGCTGTCCGTCGCAGGTATCGGCGCGCTCCTCCGGTACGTCGGCGAGGGCGACATCGCGATGGCGGGAACACACGAAGCCGTCCAGGCGGGAGGCACGATCCGCCTCGGCATCCCCGCGTTCGGCGGGTCGCTCGAGCCCTATCTGCTGAACGAGGGCGGATCGCTCGCGTTCGCGGGCATCCCGGGTGAGTACCTCACGTTCACGAACCCGAAAGCGCGAGTCCTCCCGTGGCTCGCAACCAGCTGGCGGCCGAACGGCAACGCCACCGTGTGGACGTTCCAGCTCCGCCGGGGCGTTCGGTTCCACAACGGACAGGAGATGACGTCGAGGGACGTCGTCGCCAGTCTTCGGCACTACGTCGCGCGCGGCTCGAACGCGGGTCTCTCCCCGTTCTACGACGCGGGCGGCGTGTCGGCCCGTGGGCGCTACACCGTCGTCGTCCGCCTGAAGGCCCCGCTCGCCGCGTTCCCGTACCTGCTGAGCCAGACGACCTACCAGGCGATCATCCAGCCTGCGTCCATCGTCGCGAGGCCCGGGAACTGGGTGGAGAGCGGAATGATCGGGACCGGGCCGTTCAGGCTCACGAACTACGTCGACAAGCGGAGCGCGACGCTCGTCCGCCACGCCCGCTACTGGGGCGGACGGCCGCCTCTCGCCGGCGTCCGGATCACCTTCTACCAGGGCAGCGCACCGCTCGTCCTGGCGCTGCGGGCAGGGCAGATCGACCTGGCGATGCAGCTGTCGCCGCAGGAGGCGCAGCCGTTCCGAGGCAACTCCAGGTACAGGTACTACTCGCAGCCCGTCTCGGCCCATCGCCAGGTGTGCCTGCGCACGGACGTCGCGCCGTTCCGTGACGCGAGGGTGCGGCGGGCCGTTGCGCTCGTGATCAATCGGCCGCAGCAGATCCAGCGGGTGATGCTCGGACAGGCGCAGATCGGCAACGACAACCCGTTCTGGCGCGGCTTCACGTCGACCGACCGGTCGACGAAGCAACGCCGGCAGAACCTCGAGCTGGCTCGGGCCTTGCTCCGAGCGGGGAACGCCGAGGACCTCAGGTTCAACATCACCACCTGGAACTTCCTCGAACACCCCGATCACGCGGCCTCCATCCAGGCGTTTGCGCGCCAGGCGGGGATCGACGTCGGGATCGAGGTCATGGACTCGTCGAAGTACTACGACTCCGAGCCGGCCGGGGCGGACTACTTCACCACGACACCGTGGCTCAACCGCCCATGCTCGCTGACCGAGTACGGCTGGCGCGGGGTGCCGAACCTCTACCTCTCGCGCTGCTACATGTCGGCGGGCGACTGGAACGCGTCGCACTACAAGAACCCCGAGTTCGATCGCGTGGCGACGCGCTACCTCGAGTCACTCGACATCGGCACTCAGCGGGCGGCGACGAAGCGGATGGCCGGGATCCTCCTGCGCGACACGCCGGTCGTCACGGACTACTTCATCAACTACGTGACCGCGGGCTCCTCGAAGGTCAGGAACTACGTCCCGGAGGGGATCTCGCAGATGCGGCTGGCGAAGGTCGGCCTCGCGTAGAGAGCGAAGCGGAGGGCGGGTGGCGATCGCAACGCGTCTCGCCGCCCGCCTTCCTCTGCGCCCAGGGCGCCGATGACCCGCTTCCTCCTCAGGCGGCTCGGGCTCGCGCTGATCACGCTCTTCCTGCTGAGCGTGATCGTGTTCGCGATCTCGACGGTGCTCCCGGGCAACGTGGGCCGGGCAGTGCTCGGGCCGTTCGCGACGCAGGACTCCGTCGACACCCTGAACGAGCAGCTCGGGACGAACCGCCCGGTTCTCGAGCAGTACGTCGACTGGGCGAGTGGGCTCGTCCATGGAGACCTCGGGACGTCTCTCACGAAGCAAGCGCCGGCGTCCGAGCTCATCCGCCCCGCGCTCGAGAACTCGCTCAAGCTCGCGTTCGTCGCCTTTCTCATCTGCGTCCCGCTCTCGATCCTCGGAGGCGTGATCGCAGGTCTCCGCTACGGGAAGCTCACGGACAAGTCGATCACGGTCGCCGGCATCTCTCTTGCGGCGATGCCCGAGTTCGTGACCGGAATCGTCCTCATCCTCGTCTTCTCGATCTGGCTCGGCTGGCTCCCGGTGACGGCGCAAGCGGAGGAGGGCGCGAACGCCCTCACGCAGGTGAAGTACCTGCTCTTGCCCGCGCTGACGCTGACCCTCGTGCTCTTCGGCTACATCGCCCGCGTCACCCGGGCGGGGATGATCGAGGCGCTCGACAGCGACTACGCGCGCACCGCCTACCTCAAGGGCCTCCCCAGCTCGACAGTCGTCCGCCGGCACGTGCTCCGGAACGCGCTGCTCCCCACGATCGCCGTCGTGGCCACCCAGGTCGGATACCTCGTCGGCGGCCTCGTCGCCGTCGAGATCCTCTTCAACTACCAGGGCATCGGCCTACTCATATACGAGGCGGCGCGCCAGAAGGACCTCCCGCTTCTGACCGCGGGCGTCCTCGTCGTCGGGATCGTCTACCTCACCGTGACGCTCGTCGCCGACATCCTCTACGCGCTCCTCAATCCGAGGATCCGGCTGGGAGCAGCGGCCGAATGAGCGAAGTCGTCACGCCCCCGATCGCGCCGGCGCCCGCGTCCGGGCGCTCGGAGGCACGTACCGCCCGCTCCGAGCGGCTGCGGCTCCTCGTGCGCTCGCCGACCGTGCTCCTCGGCGCGCTCGTGATCGCGTTCTGGGTCTTCTGCGCGCTCTTCCCGGGTCTCGTCGCCCCGCACGACCCGATCTTCGACAACCAGTTCCCGACGAGCATCCCGCCGGAGTGGGGACACCCATTCGGCACCGACACGAACGGGCGCGACATCTTCTCCCGCGTGCTCGCGGGGTCGCGGGACATCCTCCTCATCGCGCCCGCCGCGACGCTGCTGGGCACGGTGCTCGGGACCACGATCGGCCTCATCACGGGCTACATGCGCGGAGTCGCCGACGACGTCGTCAGCAGGTTCGTGGACGCCGTTCTCTCGCTACCCGTGATCGTGACCGCGCTCCTCATCGTGACCGCGGTCGGCGAGTCGTCACCTCGCACGGTGATCCTCATCATCGGTCTCATCTTCACCGCGGTGATCTCCCGGACAATCCGCGCTGGAGTTCTCGCCGAGACCGAGCTCGACTACGTGCAGGCCGCCCGGCTGCGCGGGGAGCGTGCCCCGTACATCATGTTCTCGGAGCTCCTCCCGAACGTGCTCTCGCTCGTCGTGGTCGAGTTCACCGTCCGGCTCGGCTACGCGATCTTCGCGGTCGCGACGCTCGGGTTCCTCGGCTTCGGCGTCGCGCCGCCTTCGCCCGACTGGGCGGCACAGATCAACCAGTACTGGACACTCATCGACCCGTACTGGTGGATGACGCTCTTCCCCGCGCTCGCGATCGCCAGCCTCGTCGTCTCGGTGAACCTCGTCGCCGACGGCATCCGCGAGGTCTACGAGCGGTGAGCGTCGCAGTAGCGCCCGCGCTCGAGGTCTCGGATCTCGAGCTCGCCTATCGCGTCCGCGGGGTCGACCGGGCCGTCCTCCGCGGCGTGTCGTTCTCGATCGAGCGGGGGCGCTCGTACGGTCTCGTGGGCGAGTCCGGCTGCGGCAAGTCGACCGCGGCGCTCGGGATCGTGCGCTACCTGCCGCGCAACGGTCGCGTCACCCGCGGCCGCGTCTCGGTCGCCGGCCGGGACGTCCTTGCCCTCCGTGGCCGTGCCCTCCGCGACTACCACGCCCGTACGGTCTCGATGGTCTACCAGAACCCCGGTGCCGCGCTGAACCCGTCGATCCGGGCAGGCGACCAGGTCGCGGAGGCGTTCACGGTGCTCGGCGCGAGCAAGTCGGATGCGCGCGAGCGGGCCCGCGAGGCACTGCGGGTCGTGCAGATCGCGGATCCGTCCTCCGTCATGAGCCGCTACCCGCACCAGCTCTCCGGCGGGATGCAGCAGCGCGTCGTCATCGCAATGGCGCTCGCGAAGGACCCCGAGCTCCTGATCCTCGACGAGCCGACCACCGGGCTCGACGCGACCGTCGAGGCGGAGGTGCTCGACCTCGTCTCGCTGCTCCAGTCCGAGATGGAGACCGCAGTGCTCTTCATCAGCCACAACCTCGGCGTCATCTCGAAGATGTGCGATCGCGTGGGCGTCCTGTACGCGGGACGGCTCGTCGAGGAGGGGCCGGTCGAGACCGTCCTCGGCGACCCGCGGCACCCGTACACCGTCGGGCTGCTCCGCTGCATCCCGCGCGGGGGCGTCCGCAAGGACCACGGCCGCCTGGACACGATCCCCGGCTTCCTGCCGCCGCTCGGCGCCGAGCTGCCGGGGTGCGTCTTCGCCGCCCGGTGCGCGCTCGCGGACAAGCGCTGCCACGAGGAGGAGCCGCCGCTCTTCGACATCGCGTCCGGCCACGAGAGCCGCTGCTGGTACCACGAGCAGGCCGCCGGCCTTCCCCGCGCCGTGGCGGCCGACCTCGAGCTCGCCGTCGTCGATCGGGCGGCTCCTCCCGTCGTCGAGCTCGACGGGCTCACGAAGATCTTCAAGCAGCGCGGGCACGAGGTGCACGCGCTCGTCGACGTGAGCGCGGCCGTCTGGCCCGGAGAGACTCTCGGCCTCGTGGGCGAGTCGGGGAGCGGCAAGACGACGCTCGCCCGCACCCTGCTCGGCATCGTGCCGGCGACGGAGGGCACGGCGACGCTCGACGGCAGTGAGCTGCCTCCGACCTTCCAGAAGCGCTCGCGCGCGGAGCTGCGCGCGCTGCAGATCGTGTTCCAGAACCCGGACTCGGCCCTCAACCGGCGCCACTCCGTCCAGCGGATCCTCCTTCGCTCGCTGAAGAAGCTTTCGGGCGTCGGCGGCCAGGAGGCGACGAGGCGCATGGAGGATCTCGCGGCGCGGGTGCGGCTCACCGAGAGAACGCTGACGCAGAAGCCCGTCCAGCTCTCGGGTGGTCTCAAGCAGCGCGTCGCGATCGCGCGCGCGTTCGCCGGCGACCCGCGGCTCGTCGTCTGCGACGAGCCCACGTCCGCGCTCGACGTCTCGGTGCAGGCCGCGATCCTCAACCTGCTCGTCGAGCTCCAGGCGGAGCGGCGGGTCTCGTACCTCTTCATCTCCCACGACCTCGGCGTCGTGCGGTACATCTCGGACCGCATCGCCGTGCTCTACCTCGGACGCCTGCAGGAGCTCGGGCCCGCGGACGTCGTGTTCGACGGCCCGCATCACCCGTACACGGAGGCGCTTCTGTCGGCGGTGCCGACGATCGACGGCGGCGGCCGTGATCGGATCAGGCTCGTGGGCGACATCCCGAGCGCCGCCGACCCGCCCTCCGGCTGCGTGTTCCACACGCGCTGCCACCGCAAGGTCGGCGCCATCTGCGAGGAGATCGAGCCGCCGCTGCTCGAGGCGGAGGACGGCCACCTCATGCGGTGCCACATCCCCATCGACGAGTTGAGGCAACTCCAGGGAAAGGAGACGGCAGGCGTATGAGGATCCGGGGCGCGGTGCTCGAGCGGACGGGCGGGCCGCTGACGATCACGGAGCTGGAGCTGGCGCCGCCCGGCCCCGAGGAGGTGCTCGTTCGCCTGCGCGCGGCCGGGGTATGCCACTCCGACTACAACACGATCGACGGGACGTCCGAGACGCGCTGCCCTGCCGTCCTCGGGCACGAGGGCGCCGGCATCGTGGAGGCCGTGGGCGGGGGGGTGAGCCGCGTTCGCGTCGGCGATCGCGTCGCGCTCTCGTGGGCGCCGTGGTGCGGCCACTGCGAGGAGTGCACCCGCGACCTCCAGCACCTGTGCAAGGACGTGTGGTCGACGACGGACGCAAGCGGTCTCGTGGACGGGACGACGCGCCTCTCGCGGAACGGCGAGCCCGTGTACCACTACTCGTTCCTCTCCACCTTCGCGGACGCCTGCGTCGTGTCCGAGCGCTCGTGCATCCCCATCGCGGACGACGTCCCGTTCGACGTCGCCGCACTGGTCGGCTGCGGTGTCTCGACGGGCGTCGGAGCGGTCTGGCGAACGGCGGGAATCAAGGCCGGCGACCGCTTTGCGGTGATCGGCTGCGGCGGCGTCGGCCTCTCTGCCCTGATGGCCGCGGTGGCCGCCGGCGCGAGCCCGGTGATCGCCGTGGACGCGATGCCGCAGAAACTCGACGTCGCCCGCTCGTTCGGGGCCACGCACGTGATCCCGTGGGCGGGGAGCCCGGAGGCGACGGCGGAGGCCGTAAAGGAGGCGTCCGGAGGCGGCGTCGACATCGCCGTCGAGGCGACCGGTCGCCCGGAGGCGATGGAGACCGCGTTCCACTCGACGAGGGCCCGCGGCGCAGCCGTCCTCGTCGGGATCCCCCGCCCGGACGCCGTGCTCACGCTTCCCGCCGTGACCATCCCCCGTCTCGAGCGCAGGGTCCTGGGCTCGATCTACGGGTCGACGAAGCCCGAGCGCGACTTCGCGCTCACGCTCGACCTCTACCGGTCAGGGCGCCTGCCGCTCGACCGGCTCGTATCGCACCGCATGAAGCTCGACCAGGTCGAGCAGGCCTTCGAGCTCATGTTCTCCGGCGACGCGCTGCGCGTCGTCCTCGAGCTCGGGGATGCAGTGTGAACCTCGACGAGCTCGACGGGCGGATCGGCGAGGGCTGGAGCGGCGTCGCGCCGAACGGCTCGCACGTGAACATCGTGCTCGCGCGGCGGGGCAGCCCCACCGCGGCGACGGCGCTCTCGATGCTCGCTCAGCCCGCTCCAGGGCACACCCCGGTCCTCGTGTGCGTCGGTCCCACTCAGGCCGAGTACGAGCCCGTCTGGCCGCCGACGCTGATGATGAACAAGGCGACCGCGCTCGATGACCGTCACCAGACGATGACGTGGGGCCCCGCCCAGCTCGGCATCGCCCAGGGCGTGCTCGACGCCGTCGCCGACGGGCTCATCGAGCCGAGCGGCGATCTCGTCGTCCTCGTCGCCGTCTGGGTCGACCCGGCCGCCGAGGACGAGACGGCGGTGCGACTGGCCAATCGCGCGGCGACGCGCAAGGCGCTCGGCGTGTGCGTCGAGGGACGAGACCCGGCCGCGGCCCAGGCCCTCGTCGAGCGGCGCGACTCGCTTCGCAATCCGTTCTACAGCGGCGAGTGAAGATCGCCTCGATCGAGACGCGGCTCTACCGCTGTCCGTTCGACCCGCCGTTCACGGTTGCGTGGGACCCGGAGCCGCGCGGACACCAGGACGCGACGGTCGTGATCGTGCGGTCCGACGACGGCGTCGAGGGCTACGCGAGCGGTGACGGCCTGCCCGACCGCGGGCTGCTCGAGCGCCTACTCGTGGGCGTCGATGCTCGGCGCGCGGACGTCGTGCACGGGGTCTGCGCGACGGTCGACTTCCACCACGGTCGGAACTGGACGCTCGAGGTCGCGGTGTGGGACCTCGTGGCGCGCGCTGCCGACACGCCGCTCTGGCAGCTGCTCGGAGGGAACGGGAAGCAGCTGCTCGCGTACGCCTCGAGCGGCGAGCTCGTGCCGGCGGACGAGCGCGCGCGACGGTGCGTCGCCCTCCGTGAGGCCGGCGTGCGCGCGGTGAAGGTGCGTCTGCACTCGAGCGACTGGACGGCCGACCTGCCCGTGCTGCAAGCGGTGCGCACCGCCGCCGGCCCGGACCTCGAGCTGATGGTCGACGCGAACCAGGGCTGGCGCATGCCCGGCGACCTGACCCCGAGCTGGGACCTGCCCACCGCCGCAGCCTTCGCCGCGGCTCTCGAGCCGCTCGGCGTCTACTGGCTCGAGGAGCCGCTGCCGACGAGCGACCTCGACGGCTACGCGGCGCTCCGTCGGGACACGAGCATCCGGATCGCCGCGGGAGAGATGGTGCGTTCCGCCGCGGAGGCGGATGCGCTCGTTCGCGCAGGCGCCGTCGACGTGATCCAGACGGACGTCGTCCTCGCGGGCGGGATCGAGGGCTGCCGCCGCGTGGCCGAGCTCGCTGCCGCGCACGGCCGCTGGTGGAGCCCGCACACGTGGTCGAACGGGTACGGGCTCCTCGCCAACCTCCACGCCGCGCTCGCGTTCTCGACGTGCCCCTACCTCGAGGTCCCGTTCGACCCGCCCGGGTGGTCGGCGGAGAGGCGCGACTGGCTCCTGCCCGTGACGATCGAGATCGCGACCGACGGGACGGTCGCGCCACCGGACGGGCCGGGCCTCGGTGTCGTCCCGGACTGGGACTCGCTCGAGGAGTATCGGGTCGGCTGATGCAGATGCGCGCCGCCGTCCTGCGCGAGCCCGGGCGACCCGTCGAGATCGAGAACGTCCAGCTCGCCCCGCCCAAGGCGGGCGAGGTGCTCGTCCGGGTGGCTGCCGCGGGCGTCTGTCATTCCGACGTGCGCCTCGCGGACGGCGAGCTCGGCCCGGGCCGCTGGCCGATGGTGCTCGGCCACGAGGGTGCCGGCGTCGTCGAGAAGGTCGGCGAGGGCGTGACCGGAGTCGCGCCGGGCGACCACGTCGGCTTCTCGATCGTCCCGTCGTGCCGCCGGTGCCGCGAGTGCCTCGCGGGCCGGTTCAACCTCTGCATCCCGGCCGGCGAGAACGGACCCCGGGGCAACCTCATGGACGGGACGTCACGCCTGACGGACGCGAACGGCGACCCCCTGCAGCACGCGCTCATGACGGCGTGCTTCGCCGAGCGCGTCGTCGTCATGGCCGAGGGCGCGGTTCGACTTCCCGCCGAGCTGCCGCTCTGGCAGGCGGCGCTCCTCGGCTGCGGCGTCGTCACCGCATTCGGCGCCGTCCGCAACGTCGGACGCGTCGCCGAGGGAGAGAGCGTCGCCGTGATCGGCTGCGGCGGCGTCGGTCTCCACGTCGTCGCCGCTGCACGCCTCGCCGGCGCCTCCCCGCTGATCGCAGTCGATCGCGACCCGGGCAAGCTCGAGCTCGCGCTGGCCCGGGGAGCGACGCACGCGGTCGAGGCCGGCTCCGCGACGACCGCCGCCCGCGTCCAGCGGCTCTCCGGCGGAGGCGTGGAGCACGCGTTCGAGGTCGTCGGCATCCCCGCGACGATGCGGCTCGCCTGGGACGTCCTGCGCTCCGGGGGCACGGCCGTCGTCGTCGGCCTCGCGCCCCAGGGAGCGGAGGTCTCGCTCCCCGCGATCGAGTTCCTCTCCGACAAGGGAATACGCGGGTCCTACTACGGGAACGGCGACCCGCCGCGCGACCTCCCGCACCTGGCCGCGCTCGCACTTGCGGGCGAGCTCGATCTCGCGGGCGTCATCTCGAAGGTGGACCGGCTCGAGGGAGTCGAGGACGCTCTCGAGCGCCTTCGGCGCGGAGAGGGCGCGCGCACAGTCCTCGTGCTGGACGAGGCGCTAGCCGGGCACGCCGGCTAGCTCGCGGGCGAGCGCCTGCCCGGCGACCGGGCGGCCGTCCTTCAGGACGAGCCAGATCTCCTCGGGACGTGTCAGCACGCGGACGTCGTCGAGCGGGTCGCCGGACACGACGAGGACGTCCGCGACCAGCCCGCGCTCGAGTGCGCCGACGCCGTCGAGCCCGAGCGCGAGCGCCGACCCACGCGTCGCGGCGGTGATCCCCGCGAGCGCGTCGATCCCGCCCTCGACCATCCGCACGAGCTCGAGCGCGTTCGCGCCGGGCGGGCCGCTGTCGAAGCCCATCGCGAGCGTCACCCCGGCTGCGTGGGCGGCAATCAGGGTCTCGTACGCCTCCTCGAGCTGCCGCTTCGCCTGCTCGACGAGCACGGGCGAGAAGTCGGAAGTGAAGCGCTCGGCGAGGTCGTGGAAGGTCGAGAGCGTCGGGACGAGCACGATGCCGCGCTCCGCCATCTCGGCGAGCAGCTCGGGAGCGCGGTGCAGGGACAGGCCGTGCTCGATCGTGTTCACGCCCTCCTCGACGGCCAGGCGCGCGCCACCGAGACCTTCTGCGTGAGCCGCGACGCGAAGACCCATGCGATGCGCCTCGTCGACGACGGCGCGAACCTCGTCGCGCGTCAGCTGGGCGGGCTCGGGATCCTCGCGCACGACCGAGCGCGCGCCGGTGGCCATGATCTTCACGAAGTCCGCGCCGCGGCGGATCTGCTCGCGAACGGCCTTCCGCATGTCGTCCGGGCCGTCGGCCTCCCGGTACATGCTCCCGAAGATCACACCGCCCGGAGCAGTCGCCGAGATGATCCTCCCGCAGGAGAGGATGCGCGGCCCGTCCACGAGCCCGAGCTCGACTGCGCGCCGGAGGACGATCGCCTCGTCGTCGTAGCTCCCCACGTCGCGAACGGTCGTCACACCACCGTCGAGCAGCGCCCGCGCGGTCTTCGCAAGCACGAACCAGCCGAGCTCACGCGGCCGCGGCTCCTCTCCCTTGAGCTCCGCCGGAGGACCAAAGCCGGGGCTCCGGGACGCATCGCTCGCGACGTGCGTGTGGGCGTCGACCAGCCCAGGGAGAACGGTGCGTCCGTCGAGCTCGATCGCTCCAGGTGGCGCGTCGCCGCCGGCAGCGCCGATGTCCGCGATGTGCCCGTCCGCGATCGAGAGGAAGACGGGGTCACGAGCGCCGAGGAGACGTGCGTTCCAGAGAACGATCGCGTCTTCGCTCACGGCGCATTCTCCCGCAGCCGCGAGCGGGTGGCCAGTCCGCGTTACTGCGCGGTCGCCAGCTCGTCCGCGTACGTGATCGGCATGCGGCGAACAGCGCCCTTGTCGTCCGGGCTCGTAGTGACCCATCCGCCAGAGCGCGGGCGAGTACGCGTGCAGCGAGGTGGCAGGCGGCCCGCCTGCGTGCCGCACGCCGTGGATGTACGACGAGTCGAAGTCGGAAGGCGCTGCCCGCGTGGTGGACGTTCGTCCGCTCGCGGATCCAGCCGTCCGGGTCCCGGCCGAAGTAGTCCTCGTAGAGGCGGCCCTCGACGACGTAGACCGCACCCGAGGAGACGTCGTGGTCGTGGTACCCCGTGTCCTGCGCGTCGAGCCAGCAGATGAGCCAGAGATCGAGATGCGGGTCGCGGTACAGCTGGAAGAAGTAGCGCGAGTCTCGGGTCGTGCCGGACGAGGTGCTCCCAGAAGCGAGGCTCGCCGCCGAGCTCCGTCGACGAGGCTCCGAGAGCGTCTGCAGGTCGAGATCGGTGTCCTCCGGCACGCGCGCGTGAACCCACTGGAGACGAGCTCGTTCAACTCAGCAGCCGTGTTGGATTCTGTTCGCAAAGTCGCGTCGGCCACAGCATCGCCGAAGCGCGGACTGCGTCCATGGTCGGCGAGGGATCGATCACCGGCGCGTCGGTCCCGAAGAGCAGCTTGCCGACGCCGAAGGTCGCGAGGCAGAGCTCGAGCGCGTGGCGGCCGTAGGACGACGTCTCGAAGAAGACGTTGTCGTGCAGGAGGTCCGCGACCGGAGACGCCTCGCGAGCGGAGGCGCTCGAGCTGGAACGGCCCGCCGCCGGCAAGGATCGCGAAGACGACCTTGAGGCGTGGCCAGCGCTCGACGCCCTCGGTGAGCCACTTCGCGTAGACGGCCTGCATCTGCGACGTGTAGTCGACGATCTCCGGCCACCAGGTCGGCGCTCCGGCGTCGGCTCGTGCCGGCTCCGGGATGGACGAAGAGGAACGCGCCCCGCTGCTCGAGCGTCGTCGAGCTGCGGCGCTGCCCGGTCGAGGTCGAGGAGCTCGGACGCAGCGACGCACGCGCCGGCGAAGCCCTCTCGCATCTGCCCGGCGGCGAGCGGGACGAGCCGGACCGTCGAGGCCGCGAGCTCGAGCATGCCGTCCTCGAAGGCGGCGTACGAGCTCGTCGCGCTCGTCCGTCCGGGCAGGTCGCCGATGCCCAGCGTCGGCTGGAGCGACACGACTGCCACGTCGATCTCGAAGCGGTCGAGCAGCGCGAGTCGTGCGTCGAGTCGTGCGCTGCCGAGATCGACGGTGGACGACGCGACGCCCTCGAGCTCGAGCGTCGAGCCGCGAAGGCGCGGCGGATCGCTGCGCTTGGAGAGCGCCTCCACCAGCGCGGCCGGCCAGAAGTGCTGGTGCACGTCGACGACGGCCATCGCTATGCGCCGAGCGAGCCCGACCGGACGAGGTCGACGACGGGCTGGAGATCCGGCGGCAGCGGCTCTCCGGCGGCCGTGAAGGGGACGAGCTCGACGTACGCGCTCGAACGCGTTCGCGCTGTCCCGCGCCGAGCGCCTTCGGCTGTCGGAGGTCGATCGCCTGAGCTGCGATCGTGAGCTCGACGGCCGCGACGCGCGCGCCCAGCCCGACCATCTCGCGCGAGGCGCCTGGCCGCGAGCGGCGCCATGGTCGTCCGGTCCTCGATCCCCTCGTGCTGCGTCGTGCTGACCAGCTCGAACGACACCGGCTGCGCCAGAAGCCGGGCCTCGGCCGCGAAAGCCTGCACCGCTGCTCCGAGCTCGCTGAGCCCCGGCTCGGCGAGCCCCGGCTTCGCGGCCAGGCCTTCGGGAAGACCGCTGAAGGGCGCCTGCAGGAGCTTGAGCGCGCGCTCGGCCGCGCTCGTCAGCGCGGGCGCGAGCGCGATCCGGAGGAAGTCGAGCGCGGCCGCGAGGGGAACGACGTCGAAGTTCCCGACCGAGACGATTCGCCCGCCGTCGCTGACGACGAGCGGATTGCCCTGATGGGAGTTGAGCTCGACGGCGAGCACGCTCTCCGCGTACCGGAGCGCATCGCGCGCCGCTCCGTGCACCTGCGGGATCGTCCGGAAGGAGAGCGGGTCCTGCAGGTTGCGAGGCTCGTCGCTCCAGAGCGAGCTGCCGTCCAGCAGCTCGCGGAGTCGCTCCAGGGTCGTCGTCAGCCCCGGGTGCGGACGCGCGTCCGCGACGGCTGGATCGAGCGGGCTCGTGTTCGCGGCGAAGGCCTCGAGGTCGAGCGCGCCGGCCGAGTCGAGCGCGTCGAGCAGGGTCGCGTAGTCCGCGACCGCGAGGGCGGCGCTCGCCGGTCGAGAAGGCGTTGCTGTTGAGGAGCGCGAGCGCCTCGCCCGGCGCCAGCTCGAACTCTCCGAGCAGCTCGTGTCGCGAGATCGGCGTTCGCGGCGAGGTCGGCCTGCCCGACCGAGCCGAGAGTCCGGATGCGCGGCTTCGCACCTGTCGTTCAGCGCGTCGACGACGAGCTGCACGAGCTCCGGCCGGGCTCCTGCCGCGCCGCTCGCGAGCCCGTTCGCGACGACGACCATCGTCGCACGCGCCACGTCCTCGGGGGCGGCGTCACCCTGGGCGATCAGGTGCCCGGCGATCAGCATCCGGTTGAACCGGCGCTGCTCCTCCTCGATCGCGAACCGCTTGCGCATGCCGACGCCCGTGGTGAGTCCGTACACGCCCTCCCCGCGCTCGACGGCGTCCTCCACGACGCTCCGCGCCGCCTGCATGGCCTCGGTTGCCTCAGGCCCCAGCTCGACCGCGCCGCCTCGGCGGGCCACCTCGACGACGTCGGCGAGCGTCAGCGTGCGCCCGGTCAGCTGGACGGCGGTCACGCGAGCTCGCCGACCCGCCAGGCAATCGCGGATAGGAGCGCAGTCACCGTGTTCGAAGCCGCCACGGCGCTGAGTCTAGGAGTGCCGCTACGGCAACGAGACGACGACGGTCTTCGGCTCCGTGAACACGTCGAGCGGATGGCGACCCCCGACACGCCCGACGCCGGAGCGTGAGCCGGCTCGACCGCCGAAGGGGAGGTGGCTCTCCCAGTAGTTCGTGGACTCGTTCACGTTCACCCAGCCCGCCCGCACGCCCTCGGCGAAGCGCAGCCCGCGCGCGAGATCGCCCGTCCACACGGCGGTGAGCAGCCCGTACGGCGACGCGTTGGCGATCGCGAGCGCCTCTTCGTCCGAGCCGATGCGCGTGATCGGAACCACGGGGCCGAAGGTCTCCTCGCGCGCGATCGTCATCTCCTCCGACACCCCCGCGAGCACGGTCGGCCGGTAGTAGAGGCGGGTCGGCCGGTCGTCCGCGCGCCCGCCTGCGAGCACGAGCTCCGCGCCGCGCTCGACCGCATCGCCCACGTGCTCGTCCACCTTCGCCGCGGTCGCCTCGTTGTTCAGCGGGCCCATGGTCGTGGCGTCGTCGAACGGGTCGCCGAGCCGTATCTCGCGGGCGATCGCGCTCTCGAGCACACCGAGGAAGTCGTCGTGCACCCGCTCGTGCACGAGGAACCGCTCGCCCGCGGTGCAGCTCTGACCGGCGCAGAGGAAGGCCGCCGGCAGGCTCGCCTCGGCGGCGCGGGCGACGTCGGCGTCCTCCAACACGACGAACGGCCCGTTCCCGCCCATCTCCAGGAGGAGAGCCTTGCCGGCCGCACGTTCGGCGACGCGGTGGCCGGTCTCGATCGAGCCGATGAAGGCGACCGCGTGCGTCCCGGGGCTCGCTGCGACCTCGTCCCCGACGACGGGCCCGGGGCCGGTGACGAGGTTCAGCACACCGGGCGGGAGGCCGGCGTCCGCGATGCACTCGGCGAGCGCGACGGCGCAGACCGAGGTCGACGGCGCGGACGCCCACACGACGGCGTTTCCGCACGCGAGCGCGGGCGCGATGACCTCCGCGGGCATCGTGTACGGCCAGTTCCAGGGGGTGATGACGCCGACGACCCCGCGCGGCACGCGGTAGACGAGGACGCGCTTCGAGGCATCGACCGACGGCGGCAGCGATCCCTCGAGCCGCGTCGCGTCCGCAGCCGCGTTCCGGAAGTAGCCGGCGAGCTCGTGCACCTCGTCGTAGGCCTCGGCCGCGAGCGGCTTGCCCTGGTCGAGCGTCAGCGTCCGGGCGAGCGCACCGCGCCGGTCACCGACGAGCTCCGCGACTCGCTCGAGGGCCGCCGCGCGCTCGAAGGCGGACGCCGCCGCCCAGGACGGCCACGCCTCGTTGGCAGCGGCGATCGCGCGCCGCGCATCCTCGCGCGTCCCCTCCGGGACGGTTCCGATCGTCTCTCCTGTCGCCGGGCTCTCGGCGGGAAAGCGCGCGCCGGACTCGCTCTCGACCCAGGCGCCTCCGATGAGCATCGAGTAGTCGATCGGCTGTCTCCGCTCCGCTTGACTCCGGCGCGGCGGAAGTATATTCACCGTATACCAGTGGCCCGGAGTCCGTCCTGAGCGGCGTGGACGACCTGAATACAGCGCGACCCGGTGCGGAGCCGCTCATCCGCGCGCACGGGGTCTGGAAGATCTTCGGCCCGAAAGCCGACCGCATCATCGGCACGCCCGAGGCCGAGCTCTCGCGCCGCGAGCTGCTCGAAGAGACAGGCTGCGTCGCCGCAGTCCGAGACGTCTCGATCGAGGTCTGGCCGGGCGAGGTGTTCGTCGTCATGGGCCTCTCCGGGTCCGGCAAGTCGACCCTCGTCCGCACGCTGATCAGGCTCATCGAGCCGACCGCGGGCGAGATCGAGATCGCCGGCCGCGACGTGATGAAGGCGAGCCGGGCCGAGCTGCGGGAGCTGCGGCGCCACTCGGTCTCGATGGTCTTCCAGCACTTCGGGCTGCTCGCGCACCGGCGCGTGCTCGACAACGTCGCCTTCGGTCTCGAGATCCGCGGCGTCGCGAAGGCCGACCGGCACGCTCGTGCCCGCGAGGTGCTCGCGCTCGTCGGCCTCGAGGACGTCGCCGACCAGTTCCCGGATCAGCTGTCGGGCGGTATGCAGCAACGCGTCGGCGTCGCGCGCGCGTTCGCCGTCAACCCGGACGTGATGCTCTACGACGAGCCGTTCTCGGCCCTCGACCCGCTCATCCGCCGGGACATGCAGGACGAGATCTGCCGCCTCCAGGGCGAGACGGGCAAGACGATGATCTTCATCACGCACGACCTGCTGGAGGCGCTGCGGCTCGGCGACCGGATCGCGATCATGCGCGACGGCGCGATCGTCCAGCTCGGGACGCCCGAGGAGCTCGTCGGCTCGCCCGCCGACGAGTACGTCGAGAACTTCACGCGCGACATCCCGCGCAGCCACGTGCTGACGCTGCGCTGGATCATGCGCGACCCCGCGCCCGGCGAGGGCCTGGACGGGCCCAGGCTCGACGTCGGCACGACCGTGCGCAAGGCGGTTCCCGTCCTCGCAGGCAGCGAGAAGCCGGTCTGCGCGGTCGAGAACGGCAACGTCGTCGGGATCGTCGACCGGGACGCCGTGCTGACCGCGATCGCCGGTGAGGGCGACTGATGGCGTCGATCGCCGAGCCGGTCGTCACCGCGGCCCCTGTCGTCGCGCACCGACCGTGGTGGCGCGGGAAGCTCGTGCAGGTCGCGGGCATCGTGGCGCTCATGTACGTCGCCTACCGCGCGTGGGAGCTCGAGTACCCCTGGCCGAACTCGCTCGTCTGGAACGAGCTCTCGCTGCACCTGGACGAGTTCCAGATCTGGCTCCTCGACGAGCGGGGCAAGGAGGACCAGAGCTTCGTCTTCACCGCCTTCGAGGCCTTCTCGAGCTCGATCGACCACCTCGTCGACTGGTTCACGCGCTTCCTCCTCTGGATGACCTGGCTCGGGACGACCGTGGCCGGGGTTGCGCTCGTGCTGCGGTTCGGAGGGATGCGCGCGGCCGGGTTCGTCCTCTTCGCGTTCGCGACCTTCGCACTCACGGGACTCTGGGAGGAGAGCATGCAGACGCTCGCGCTCATGCTCGTCGCGGTGCTGCTCTCGCTGCTCGTCGGAATCCCGCTGGGCGTCGTCGCGGGCCGCTCGGACCGCTTCAACCGCACCATCACGCCGATCCTCGACGCGATGCAGATCGTCCCGGCCTTCGCCTACCTGATGCCGGTCGTCATCCTCTTCTCGATCGGCCCGGCCGCAGCGGTCGTCTCGACGATGATCTATGCGATCCCGCCGGCGATCAGGATCACCGCGCTCGGTATCCGCGGCGTGGCCGTCAACACCGTCGAGGCGGCCACCTCGCTGGGCTCGACGAGAAGCCAGCTGCTGCGCAAGGTTCAGCTTCCCCTTGCGCGCCGCCTGATCCTGCTCGGCGTCAACCAGTGCATCCTCTTCGCGCTCTCGATGGTCGTGATCGCCGGCCTCATCGGCGGTGGCGGGCTCGGTGCCGTTGTCACGAGCGGCCTGTACTCGAACCCGGCGCTCGCGCTCCTCGCCGGCTTCGTCATCGTCGTCATGGCGATGGCGCTCGACCGCTCCACCGAGGCGATCGCCGACCGCACGGACCCGGCACGCCGGCATCTCGACGAGGAGCGCCGGCGGCGGCTCCGGCTCCAGACGGCCGGGGCCTTCGCCGTCATCCTCCTGGGCATCGTGCTCTCGAAGGTGCTCGGTGTGGCCTCGATCTATCCCGACGAGGCCGGAGATCCGCCCCGCTCCGTGACGCTCGAGTCCTGGTTCCTCGGGAAGATCCAGGTCGTCCTCGACTACGTGCAGGACCCGACGACGTGGGTCTTCGCGATCACGGAGCGCGTCGGCACGTTCATCCTCCAGCAGCTGCTCCTCCCGCTCCAGGAGTTCCTCGTCGAGGGCCCGTGGTTCACGACCGTCGCCGGGCTCACCGCGATCGCCTTCGTCGTCAGCGGCCTCCGGCCGGCGCTGACCACGCTCGTGATGCTTCTGCTGATCGGCTTCACCGGCGTGTGGGCGCTTTCCATGGACACGCTCTCGCAGGTGCTCGTCGCGACGGCGCTCGCGGTCGCCATCGGCGTGGCTCTCGGCGTGCTCGCCGCCGAGAACGAGCGCTTCTCGAAGGCCATGCGGCCGGTGAACGACCTCTTCCAGACGCTCCCGCAGCTCGTCTACATCATCCCGTTCATCTATCTGATGCCGGTCTCGATCGTGCCCGGGATCGTGGCCGGGGTCCTGTACGCCTTCCCCGTGACGCTGAGACTCGTCGAGCGGGGCGTGCGCGACGTCGCGCCGACCTCCGTGGAGGCGGCCAGCGCCTTCGGCGCTTCGCGGTCGCAGGCGCTGAGGAAGGTGAAGCTTCCGCTCGCAGGCGACGCAGTGATGCTCGGGGTCAACCAGGCGATCGTCATGGTGCTGGCCGTCGTCGTCATCGGCGGGCTCGTCGGCTCTGGCGGCCTCGGCTACGAGGTCGCGCAGGGACTCGTTCGCGGGCAGTTCGGACAGGGCGTGATCGCGTCGTTCGCGATCCTCGCGCTCGGCATCGCACTCGACCGCGTCACGCAGGGGACGCGGAAACAGAGAAAGGTGGACTTGGCATGAAGGGACACAACGACAAGGAGGGTCGGATGTCGATACGACGTGGCCGGCGGGGGGGCTTTGCCGTGGTCGGCCTCGCGCTCGTCGCCGTCGCCGCGCTCGCCGTCTCCGGGAGCGCGTTCGGCCGGGCCGCGCAGAGTTGCGGCACGGTGATCATGAACGAGCAGTCATGGGCCGGCTCCACTGCGAACACGTACGTCGCGAAGTACGTGCTCGAGAAGCGGCTCGGCTGCAAGGTGAAGCTCACACAGGTCACCGAGGGCACGCCGTACTTCCAGGCGATGCGTGACGGCAAGGTCGACGTCGCGCTCGAGGACTGGGACAACACGCTCACGCCGGCGGGCCAGCGCTACATCAAGGACAAGTCCGTGCGCGTGGTGGGCTCGAACGGGATCACCGGCGTCATCGGCTGGTACATCCCGCGGTACCTGCTCAAGCAGTACCCGTCCTTCAAGACCTGGAGGGGGCTCAAGGGCAAGGAGACGGTCTTCAAGTCTCCCGAGTCGGGCTCGCAGGGGATGTTCCTCGGCGGCGACCCCTCGTACGTGCAGAAGGACCGCGCGCTCATCAAGGAGCTCGGGCTGAACCTCAAGCACGTCGTCGCCGGCGCGGAGCCGGCACAGGTCGCTCGCTGGAGCCAGCTCTACAAGCAGAAGAAGCCCGTGCTCTTCTACTGGTACGACCCGCAGTACCTGAACGCCCAGTACGACCTCGTGCGGGTCCAGCTGCCGAAGCGCTTCAACGGCTGCCTGGACGACGAGAAGGAGTCCGGGAAGCACGCGTGCGAGTACCCCTCGTACGGGCTCGACAAGCTCGTGAGCGGCAAGTTCGCGACGAGCGGGTCGCCGGCCGTCAAGTTCGTCCGCAAGTGGAAGTGGACGTCGGCCGACCAGAACTTCGTCGCCAATCTCATCGCCGGCAAGAAGCTGAAGCCGGAGAAGGCGGCGGAGCAGTGGGTCAAGGCGAACGCCAAGAAGGTCAACGCCTGGCTGAAGTGACCGAGTCGGTGACAGGGCGCGGAACCGTCCGCGCCCTGTCCCGCTCAACGCCCGATGAGCACATCACCCATCCACGTCCACCAACCCGAGGCCGCCGAGGCGCAATCGCTCGGCGACCGCGCGTACTTCGCGATCCGCGAGCTCATCGTCACGCTCGAGCTCGCACCCGGCTCGATCGTCAGCGAACGGGAGCTGCAGGAGAGGCTCGGCGTCGGGCGAACGCCGGTGCGGGAGGCGCTCCAACGGCTCGAGGGCGAGCGCCTGATCGAGGTCTACCCGCGGCGCGGCATCTTCGTCTCGAACGTGAACGTGCTCGATCTCGGAGTGCTCTCGGAGGTGCGCACCGTGCTCGAGGGCTTCGCCGCACGTCTCGCGGCCGAGCGCTCCACCGATCGTCGACCGCGAGACGACGATCGAGCTCATCGCGGACCTCGAGGAGCTCTCGGGAACGGCCGACGAGCGCCTCCTCATCGACCTCGACCAGCGGATCCACCGGCACGTGTACACGTGCACGCACAACACGTTCCTCGAGGCGACGCTCGACGGCTACTACGTCCTCACGCTCCGTATCTGGTTCCTCGCGCTCGAGCGCGTCAGCAGGCTCGGCGACGCCGTGAAGGAGCACCACGAGCTGCTGGTCGCGATCCGCGACGGGGATCCGGATCGTGCGGAGGACGCGATGCGGCGCCACGTCGCCGGGTTCGAGGAAGCGATCCGGCGTGTGCTCTGACCGAAGACACCGCGCAGCTGGTGTATCCGTGATTGCAGACTGATATATGTAGCGCAGAATGCCGTCCCTCCCCACCTCCGCCAGGGCCGTCGTCATCGGAGCCGGCATCGTCGGCTCGAGCGTTGCGCACCACCTCGCACGTTTCGGTTGGGGCGACGTCGTCCTCGTCGAGAAGGGCCCACTGCCGAACCCCGGCGGGTCCACGGGTCACGCGTCCAACTTCATCTTCCCCGTCGACCACTCGAAGGAGATGACGGCCCTCACGCTCGAGAGCGTGCGGCAGTACCGGGCGCTCGACGTCTTCACGGAGTCGGGCGGCATCGAGGTGGCGAGAACCGAGGACCGCCTGCAGGAGCTCCACCGGCGCGTGTCGTCGGCGATCTCGTGGGGCATCGAGCCCGTGTCGCTCGTCACGCCCGCCGAGGTCAAGGAGCTCGTCCCCTTCATCGACGAGTCGGTGATCCTCGGCGGCTTCTACACGCCGAGCGTCGGCGTCGTCGACTCCCTGCAGGCGGGCACGCTCATGCGCGAGCAGGCGGCCGCCGACGGCTTGCTCACCGTCGCCGCGGGGGTCGAGGTCGTCGGGATCGACGTCGAGGGTGGACGAGTGCGGCGGCTCCGCACGACCGAGGGCGACATCGAGACGGAGACGGTCGTCGTCGCATGTGGCGTCTGGAGCCCGAAGCTCGCGCGCATGGCCGGCGCGCGGATCCCACTCACACCCGCGGTCCACCAGATGATCGACATCGGGCCCGTCCCGCGCTTCGAGCAGGCGGCGCGCAGCATCGAGTTCCCGATCGTCCGCGACATGGACACGAACATGTACGAGCGCCAGGACGGGACCTCGCTCGAGATCGGGTCGTACGCGCACCGCCCGATCCTGTACGAGCCCGAGGACCTTCCTTCGGTCGAGGAGGCCGCGTCCTCGCCGACCGAGTTCCCGTTCACCCAGGAGGACTTCGCGCCTCAGCTCGAGCACGCGCTCGAGCTCATGCCCGAGATCGTCGGCGACGAGTCGGTCGGCATCAAGTACGCGATCAACGGGATCCTCTCGCTGACCCCCGACGGGATGCCGGTGCTCGGCGAGACGCCCGAGGTCGCGGGGCTCTGGTCGGCCGCGGCGGTCTGGGTGAAGGAAGGCCCCGGCGTCGGCAAGGGCCTCGCCGAGTGGATGGTGCACGGCGAGTCCGAGATCGACCTCCACTCCTCCGACGTCGCCCGCTTCCACGAGCACCACAAGACGAGCGCCCACATCAAGGCGCGCACGTCGGAGGGCTTCAACAAGACGTACGGCATCGTCCACCCGTCCGAGCAGTGGGCCTCGAACCGCGACGTCCGCCTCTCGCCCTTCAACGAGCGCGAGCGCGAGCTCGGCGCCGTCTTCTTCGAGGCCGCGGGCTGGGAGCGGCCGCAGTGGTACGAGTCGAACGCTTCGCTGCTCGACGAGTACGGAGACCGTGTGGGTAGGCGCGAGGCCGAGTGGGACGCGCGCTGGTGGTCGCCGATCGTGAACGCGGAGCACCTCGCGATGCGCGACCGGGCCGCGATCTTCGACCTCTCCGCGTTCGCGATCTTCGACGTGACCGGCCCCGGCGCCCTCGGCGCGCTGCAGCAGGTCTCGGCCCGGCAGATCGACGTCCCGGTAGGGCGGGTCGTGTACACGCCGTGGCTCTCGCCCGGCGGCGGCTTCAAGTCGGACCTCACGGTCATGCGGCTCGGCGACGAGGAGTTCCGCGTGGTCACGGGCGGAGCGCACGGCATGTCCGACCGCAAGTGGCTCTGCGACCACCTGCCCGACGACGGCTCTGCCCGGCTCTCCGACCAGACTTCCGCGTGGTGCACGCTCGGGCTCTGGGGGCCGAGGGCGCGCGACATCCTCGCGAGCGTGACGGGCGACGACGTCTCCCACGAGGGATTCCCGTTCGCCACCTGCAGCACGATCGACGTCGGGCCGCTGCGCGTGCTCGCGTCGCGCATCTCCTACGTCGGCGACCTCGGCTGGGAGCTCTACGTGCCGATCGAGCAGGGCGCCCGGCTCTGGGACCTCGTCTGGGAGGCGGGTCGTGCGCACGGTGCCGTCCCGGCCGGGATCGGCGTCTACGGCACGACCGGCCGCCTGGAGAAGTGCTACCGCGCGTACGGCACGGAGCTCGAGAGCGAGTACACGGTCGTCGAGGCGGGGATGACGTCGCCGCGCGTGAAGGAGGCGGACTTCGTCGGCAAGGACGCGCACCTCCGCCACCGCGAGGAGGAGCCCGCCGCGATTCTCTGCACGCTCACCGTGGACGACCACACCTCCTCGTCCGGCGTCGCCCGCTATCCGCTCGGACGGGAGCCGGTCCTCACGCGTAGCGGCGACCCGCTCGTGGACGAAAGAGGTCGCCGCTCCTACGTCACGAGCGCCGGCGCCGCTCCCTCGCTGGGCCAGTACCTGCTCATGTCGTATCTACCGCCCGGGCAGGCCGTCGCAGGGACCGAGCTCCTGGTCGACTATCTCGGCGAGCGCTACCCCGTCTCGGTCGCAGTCGCCGGCGCCACGCCGGTCTTCGACCCGGAGAACTCGCGCATCCGCTCGTGAACGTCCTCGTGTGCGTCAAGCGCGTGCCGCTCACCGGCGGGAGGATCGTTCTGACCGAGGACGAGCAGGCGATCGCGACGCAGCACCTCGGCTTCACCATCTCCCCGCACGAGGAGTGCGGGGTCGAGGAGGCGGTGCGGCTCGTGGAGGCGAGCGGCGGCGAGTCCGTCGTCCTCACGCTCGGGCCGCAGGAAGCCGAAGAGCAGCTCCGCGACGCGATGGCCCTCGGCATCGACCGCGCGATCCAGCTGGTGACCGACGAGGAGTGGGACGGCCAGGCGACTGCCACGGCGATCGTCCAGGCGATCGAGGCGGAGCGTGCCGCGGGCACCGCGTTCGACCTGATCTTCTTCGGGAACGAGTCCGCCGACGCGTGCGGCTACCAGGTGGGGATCCGGGTCGCGCACGCGCTCGGGCTGCCCGTCGCGACCGGCCTCAAGGGGGTCGCCGTGGCCGACGGCCGTGTCCGCTGCGAGCAGGAGGTCCCCGGCGGCCGCGACGTGTTCGACCTACCGCTGCCGGCCGTCGTCACCGTGAAGGAAGGGCTGAACTTCCCGCGCTACCCGTCCGTCCCCGGCCGCATGCGCGCGCAGAAGAAGCCCGTCGCGGCGACCGCGCCGACACGTCCGGAGGCGCGGTTGCGGAAGGTGCGGCTCCTCGCCCCGCCCGGCGTGAGGAAGGAGGCCGAGATCCTCGGGCACGGCCCGGAGGCGGCACCGAGGGTGGTCGAGGTGCTGCAGCGGATCGGCGTCGCATGACCGTCCTCGTCGTGATCGAGCGGGACTCCGACGGAGTGGACGAGATCTCCCTCCAGGCACTCGCGCTGGCTCGGGGCCTCGCCCGCGGCGCCCCGCTGCACGCCCTCGTCGCAAGCACGCCTAGTGTCAATTTGACACCAGGCGTCAGCGCTGCTCTGGGTGACCACGGCGTCGCGACGCTGCACGCTGCCGAGCACGACGTCTTCGCCTCCTACGCGCCGGTCGCGACGGCACGGGCAGCCGTGGAGACGGCCGAGCGCCTCGGGGCGACGGCCGTCGTCGCGGCGGGGAGCGAGCGCGGGAACGAGGTCCTCGCCCACCTCGCCGCCCTGCTCGACCAGCCGTTCGCGGCGAACTGCATCGACGCGACGCCCGCCGACACGGTGCGGGTCACCCGCCTGCGCTGGGGCGGCAGCCTCCTCGAGGAAGCGGATCTGCACGGCACGCCGGCCCTGCTGACGGTCGCGCCGCATGTGCTGGCCGCGGAGCCTGTGGGCGGCACGCCGGCGACGGTCGAGTCCTTTTCGCCGTCGCTCGACGATGCTGACCTGATCGTGCGGGTCTCCGAGCGCGCCCAGGCGGAGAGCGGCGGCGTCTCGCTCGCCGAGGCGAAGCTCGTCGTCTCCTGCGGCCGCGGAGCCGGCTCGGCGGAAGGGTTCGGGATCATCGAGGAGCTCGCAGGCCTCCTCGGCGGGGCGGTCGGCTGTTCCCGCGCAGTGACGATGGCCGGCTGGCGACCGCACACGGATCAGGTCGGGCAGACCGGGACGAAGATCGCGCCCGACCTCTACATCGCATGCGGCATCAGCGGCGCGACGCAGCACATGGCCGGCTGCAAGGGAGCGAAGTCGATCCTCGCGATCAACACCGATCCCGACGCGCCGATCCTCGCCAGTGCCGACTATGCGGTCATCGGCGACCTGCACGAGGTCGTCCCGGCGATCACGGCCGAGCTCCGAAAGACGCGAGGGCTGTAGCCGTGCCCGTGTCCGCGCTCGCCTTCGCGGCGGTCGCGGCCGTCGCGCTCGCGCTCTTCTCGCGGCGGGCGCTGCTGCTCTACCGGCTCGTGCGCATGGGTGCGCCGCTCGAGCGCTTCGACGATCTGCCGAAGCGTGTCGAGAACGAGGCCGTGATCGTCCTCGGCCAGCGAAAGCTGCTCCAGCGCCTCGTACCGGGACTGATGCACGCGTTCATCTTCTGGGGCTTCGTCGTCCTCTTCCCGACGATCCTGGTCGCGGCGATCTACGTCGTCGACGCCGAGCCCGACCTGCCCGCAGGCTCGCCGCTCGCCTGGCTCGAGCGGCAGGGATGGTTCGCGCTGCTCGTCGACGCCTTCTGCTGCCTCGTGCTCGCCGGCGTGGCGACGGCCTTCTGGATCCGGAAGGTGCAGCGGCCGCCCCGCTTCGAGGGCAGCCACCTCGGCGAGGCCGACCTCATCCTCGCGCTCATCACCGGGATCGTGACCACGCTGCTGCTCTGGCACGCGACGCAGATCGCGCTCGGGCAGAACCCGTGGCCCGAGGGGTGGTCACCGGTCTCGGAGGCCCTCGCCGGGCTCTTCTCGGACGGCTCGACGACCGAGGCGCTCGAGCGCGTCTTCGTCTGGGCCCACGTCCTGATCATCCTCTCGTTCCTCGTGTACCTCCCGTACTCGAAGCACCTGCACATCGCGACCGCCGGCCCGAACGTGTTCTTCTCGCGCACCAGGGCCCGCGGGCGGCTCGAGCCGCTTCGCTTCGACGGACCGGACGACGAGCTCCGCTTCGGCGCCGGCACTGTGCCCGACCTCACGTGGAAGGGAATCCTCGACACGATGTCGTGCACGGAGTGCGGCCGCTGCCAGGACGTGTGCCCTGCGTACGCGACCGGGAAGGAGCTCTCGCCGAAGCTCCTCGTGATGAACCTCCGCGACCACGTGTTCGCCGAGGGCCCGAAGGTGCTCGCGGACCCCGCGTTCGAGCCGAGTGCGCTCGTACCGAACGCCGTGACGGACGACGTCGTCTGGGACTGCGTCACCTGCGGAGCGTGCGTGCAGGAGTGCCCGGTCGCGATCGAGCACGTCGACCACATCGTCGACCTGCGCCGGCACCTGGTGATGGTCGAGTCTCGCTTCCCGGCCGAGGCGGAGCCGATGCTGCGGGACGTCGAGCGGAGCTCGAACCCGTGGGGGAAGCCCCAGGGCGAGCGGGCCGCGTGGGCCGAGGGGCTCGACGTGCGTGTCCTACAGCCGGGCGACTCGCCGCCGGAGGTTCTCTACTGGGTGGGCTGCGCAGCGTCGTACGACGAACGAGCGAGGCAGGCCGCCCGCTCGACCGTGACGCTCCTGCTCGCGGCCGGGCTGGACGTCGCGATCCTCGGGCCGCGCGAGTCGTGCACCGGCGACCCGGCACGGCGGATGGGCAACGAGTACGTCTTCCAGGCGTTCGCGGAGCAGAACGTCGCGACTCTCGACGAGGCAGGCGCGACGAAGATCGTCGCGAGCTGCCCGCACTGCTTCAACACGCTCGCGAACGAGTACCCGGACTTCGGCGGCCGCTACGAGGTCGTGCACCACACCGAGCTCCTCGCCGAGCTCGTGCGCGACGGGCGGCTGGCGCCGGCCGCCGGCGACACGCGGATCACGTACCACGACTCGTGCTATCTCGCGCGGCACAACGACGTCGTCTCGTCCCCCCGCGAGCTCGTCGCCGCAGCAGGGCAGCCGGTCGAGATGGAGCGGACCGGTAAGCGCACCTTCTGCTGCGGTGCGGGAGGAGCGCACATGTGGATGGAGGAGCGTGGCTCCGCGATCAACGAGGAGCGCGTGCGCGAGGCTGCCGAGACCGGCGCGGAGACGCTGGCCGTCGCCTGCCCGTTCTGCACGATCATGCTGGACGACGGCGTGCGCCAGACGGGTCGCGAGCTCCGCGTCGCGGACGTCTCGACACTGCTCGTCGAGGCGTTGGAGCGCTCGTGACCCGCGGCGCCTACGACTTCGTGATCGTCGGCGGCGGATCCGCGGGCTGCGTGCTCGCGAACCGGCTCAGCGCGGATCCGTCGACCCGCGTGCTCGTGATCGAGGCCGGGCGGCGGGACTCGCTCTGGGACGTGTACATCCACATGCCCGCGGCGCTTTCCTTCCCCATCGGCTCGAAGCGGTACGACTGGCGCTACGCCTCGGAGCCGGAGCCGTTCATGCACGGCCGTCGCGTCACGCATGCACGCGGGAAGGTGCTCGGCGGCTCGAGCTCGATCAACGGGATGATCTTCCAGCGCGGAAACCCGCTCGACTACGAGAAGTGGGCTGCCGAGCCCGGTCTCGAGCAGTGGGACTACGCGCACTGCCTGCCTTACTTCAAACGCATGGAGACCTGCGTCGAGGGGGCGGACGAGTACCGCGGCGGGGACGGGCCGCTGGTCGTGGAGCGCGGATCTGCGACGAACCCGCTCTTCGGCGCGTTCTTCGACGCCGCACAGCAGGCGGGCTACGAGCTGACGAGCGACGTCAACGGCTACCGGCAGGAGGGCTTCGCGCGCTTCGACCGGAACGTCCACCGCGGCCGGCGGCTGAGCGCGGCGCGGGCGTATCTGCATCCCGTGCTGCGGCGTCCGAACCTCGAGCTGGAGTCGCGGGCGCTCGTCACGCGGGTCCTGCTCGAGGGGACCCGTGCCGTCGGCGTCGAGCTCACACGGGCGGGAGGCTTCGAGCAGGTACGGGCGAGCGAGGTGATCCTCTGCGGCGGCGCGATCAACTCGCCGCAACTCCTCCAGCTCTCCGGGGTCGGAACCCCGGAGCACCTGGAGCCGCTCGGCGTGGAGGTCGTCCACGAGCTCCGAGGCGTCGGCGAGGACCTCCAGGACCACCTCGAGGTCTACGTGCAGCACGCCTGCACGAAGCCGATCTCGGTCGCGCCGGCGATGAAGTGGCGAAACCGCCCGTGGGTCGGCTTCCGCTGGCTGTTCTTCCGTGACGGGCCTGGCGCCACGAACCACTTCGAGGCCGGCGGCTTCGTGCGCTCGAACGACGACGTCGCGTACCCGAACCTCATGATCCACTTCCTCCCGCTGGCGATCCGCTACGACGGGACGCAACCAGCCGGTGGGCACGGGTACCAGGTGCACATCGGCCCGATGAGCTCCGACGCGCGCGGCTCGGTCAGGATCACCTCAAAGGATCCGCGCGCCCATCCCGCCCTCCGCTTCAACTACCTCTCGACCGAGCAGGACCGCCGCGAGTGGGTCGAGGCGATCGCCTGCGCGCGGCACATCCTCGGCCAGCCGGCGTTCGCGGAGTACGAGGCCGGCGAGCTCTCACCCGGGCCCGAGGTGCGGTCGGACGAGGAGGTGCTCGAGTGGGTCGCGCGCGACGCCGAGACCGCGCTCCACCCGTCCTGCTCGTGCCGGATGGGCGCGGACGAGCTCGCGGTCGTGGACCCGGCCACCCTGCGCGTCCACGGCCTCGACGGCCTGCGGGTGGTGGACGCGTCGGTGATGCCCCGCGTCACGAACGCGAACATCTACGCGCCGGTGATGATGGTCGCGGAGAAGGCCGCCGACCTGATCCTCGGCGCCACGCCGCTCCCGCCGCAGGACGTCGACTTCTTCCGCCACCGAGCTCCCGAGAGGACGCGCAGCTGACCGCCGGGGCGCGCGCGGTCACGCGCCCCGGCCGGATCGAGATCAGTCGCTGCTGCGCGGCAGCCGCACCGCGTTTCCATCGAGGCGATGCGTCGGAGCGATGTCGAGCAGCCTGAGGATGGTCGGGAGGATGTCCACGTTCGTGATCGATAGGTTCAACCGCCTGGCCTCGAGCCCGGGCCAGGAGAAGATGATCGGGATCATCTGGTTGTCGGCCTGGTGCCCGCCGTGGTCACCCTGGACGCTGTAGGTGACGTCGTCGGCGAGCAGTGCCACTGCGTCGGGGCCGTTCGCCGCGGCCATCGTGTTCAGCAGTTGCTTGCCGTTGGCGCTGAACCAGCGTCGCTCGTCCGCGGTCATCGAGGCGGAGACCCAGTCCGGGATGTACGCCGCGTCCGCCTTGTTCAGACGGAAGGTCGCGATCGCATCCGGCAGAGACCGCATCGCCTCTGCGGCCGCGTCACGCGCCGGCTGCGACCGGTCCTTCAGCCACACGGCGACGTGCGTGTCCTGGTACGAGAACTCGAGGTTGGTCCCGATCCTGCCTGCGAGCGCGGCGATGGCCGGGCTCGGGCTCAGGTACGACTCGTCCGCCCGAGTGCCCGTCTCGGCTCCGTAGTACCAGTTGAAGTTGCCGCCGTCGATGGGCGGCCCGGTGTTCCCGTGGAACCGCTTCGCGTCCGTCATGCCGTGATCGGTGGTGACGACGATCAGCGTCTCGTCGAGAAGCCCTTCCGATTCGAGCTCGTCGAGGAGCCGCCCGACCTGCTGGTCGGCAAGCCTCAGCTCGCCGGGGAGGTGGATCATGTCGTCCACGGATCCCGGCGGGCCCGTTACAGCGTCGTCGGGCCCCCACATGTGCGCCATCTTGTCGGGGCCGCCGAGACCGACGAACATGCCGCGCCAGTCATCGGAGTCGGCGTCCGCGAGATCCGCCCGCATCATGTCGATCGCGGCGTCGACGGACCAGACGTCACCACCCAGGCGAGCCTCGTCGAACCCCGGGACGAAACGGTTCCCGTCGACCGGGTAGAGCAGTGCCGGCGCCGTCGAGTTGGTGCCGTAGTCGAGCGTCGAGTTGACGTAGTACCGGCTGCAGGGCGCCGCCATGGGCTCGGGCACGTTCACGCCGCGCGGGAAGCGCCAGCGATGGAGCGGGCTGCCGTCGCACGAGATGCCTGGACTGCCCAGCCGCGCCATTCCGATGACGACGTCGTTCGAGTCTGCGGGCTGGCCGACCCCGCACGCGGAGCGGTCTTTCTGGGCGATCGAGACGAAGCGCGCGTCGCCGTCTTGCTCGAGCGCTCCCAGGTAGTCCTCGAGCTTCGGGTACCCGGCGGCGCGTACGAGCAGATCGAAGTCACCGCAGGCAGCGCTCGACATGACATGGAGCGCGCCGGCGCCACCACCGAGGACGTCGTCGACGTCTCGATAGATCTCGTCCACCCAGCCCTGGTTCCGCGGGAGCTGGCCGCTCGCGATCACGTTGTGGCTGATCACGGTGATCGAGGACATGTAGCCCACCTGGCTGTCGCGGAAGCTCACACCTCCGTCGCGAAGTGCTCGAAGGTTCGGTAGGTCGAAGCGGTCGAGATAGTCCGCGCGCATGCCGTCGAGAACGAGCAAGAGGACGCGGGACGGCTTGTCGTCGCCGGAGGACGTCGCCCCCAGCGGCGTCAGCACGGCAGCGCCGGCAGCAACGACGGCAAGAGCCGCGGCCACCTTGATCCGTACCTTCATGGTCTCCCCTTCCTCCGGCGGAGGTCACCCGCCGAGACCGGGCGACCCTACAAGAGAGAGCTCGCGGGTGCCGTCGAGGCCCGGCTAGCGGGCGTGGGCGGTCGACTCGCGCTCGAGGCGGCGGCTGACAGACCGTCCCGCAGCGGCGACGAGTTCGGTCGCGTGCTCTTCCTGCCCGCGTACAGGGAACCGGTACGCCGGGCCGTGGACGTGGATCGCGCCGACTGCGCGACCATGCGCGTCGCGAACGGGCGCGGCCACGGAATTGATCCCCTCCGCGTACTCCTCGAGGCCCCACGCGTAGCCGCTCCGACGCACGTCCTCGAGCCGTGCGTCGAGTTGCTCCGGGTCGACCACGGTCTGCGGGGTGAGGGCGGCGAGGCCCCCGGCCGAGTAAGCGAGGACGGCGTCCGCCGGCCAGTCGGCGAGGAGCACGAGACCTGACGGCACCACATGCAGGGGAGCGCGCGTTCCGGTCCAGTCGCGGATCTGCACCGGGTGATCGGACTCCACCTGAACGACGTAGAGGACCTCGTTGCCGTCGGGTAGGCCGAGGCCCGCGTCCTCGCCGAGAGCATCCACGAGACGCGTGAGCTCCGGATACGCGAGCGCGGTGAGCGAACGCTCGAGGGGAACCGGGCCGACGAGCGCCTCCACGCCCGGCCCGACCTGCCAGCGCCTGCCGTCCACGCGTTCCACGGCGCCGAGCCCCTCGAGCGAGGCGAGGAGGCGCGCGACGGTGCTCTTCGGGAGGTCGACCTGCGCCGCGAGCGCGGTGACCCCGGCCGGGCGGGCGGCGACGGCGGCGAGGATCGCGAAGGCGCGCTCTACCGACTGGACCATTGCGGCGCTCGCGGTCCTCTACTAGTCTCTCTCATGATGCAGCACAGTTCCACGATCCGGAACATACCGGACGCAAGCCGAGGAGGGAACGAGCCTTGAGCCAGATCAACGAGCACCCCGGCGTGCTCCTCTACTCGCGGGTACGCAGGTCGCCGTACTTCTACGCCTCACGCCGCCACGGCGTGCAGCTCTACAGCTTCTACAACCACATGTACCACCCCCGGCACTACGGGGATCCGGTCGAGGAGTACTGGCAGCTCCTGAACGGCGTCACCCTCTGGGACGTCGGCGTCGAGCGCCAGGTCGAGATCTCCGGTCCGGACGCCTTCACCTTCACGAACATGCTCGTGCCGCGCGACCTGAACAAGTGCGAGGTCGGCCAGTGCAAGTACGTGTTCGTGACCTCCGCCGAAGGCGGGATCCTGAACGACCCGGTGCTGCTCCGGCTCGAGGAGAACCGCTTCTGGCTCTCGCTCGCCGACAGCGACATCCTCCTGTGGGCGAAGGGGATCGCGCACCACGCGGGGCTCGACGTCGAGATCACGGAGCCGGACGTCGGCCCGCTGCAGGTGCAGGGGCCGAAGTCGAAGGACGTCATGCTCGACCTCTTCGGCGAGAGCATCGCCGACATCCCGTATTACTTCATGCGCGAGTACGAGCTCGACGGCATGCAGGTCGTCGTGTCGCGCACGGGGTACACGGCCGAGCTCGGCTACGAGATCTACCTCAGGAACGCGAGCCGCGACGGCGTCAAGCTCTGGGACGCGGTGCTCGCAGCGGGCGAGCCGCACGGCCTCAACGTCATCGGGCCGTGCCACATCAAGCGCATCGAGGCGGGCATCCTCGCCCTCGGCTGCGACATGTGGTTCGACACGAACCCGTACGAGGTCGAGATGGGCTACGAGTGGATGGTCGACCTGGACCAGGAGGCGGACTTCATCGGCAAGGAGGCGCTCAAGCGCATCAAGGCCGAGGGTGTCTCGCGCAAGCTCGTCGGCGTCGAGATCGAGGGGCCCGGGCTCGGGAGCTACAACGACGGCGCGATGATCGACTACTTCGAGGTCTCGAAGGACGGGAAGCCGGTCGGCCTGATCACGTCCGCGTGCTATTCGCCACGACTCGAGAAGAACATCGGCTTCGCGATGCTGCCGATCGCGCTCACCGAGTTCGGGACCGAGCTCGAGGTCGAAGCGTCGACCGGTCGGCAGTCGGCCGTCGTCGTGCCGAAGCCGTTCATCGACGCGAAGAAGGACACGCCGAAACAGGAGGTCGTGATCGGGGCGGCCGCGGAGGCGTCGAACGTCGACTGACGAGACGAGCGACCCGCGCGAGCGGCTGCTCGAGCGACCGCGTTACGAAGTCATCCCGCTGGACGGCGTCGAGGACTCGATCCTCGCGCACGTCCCGCGGGAGGTGAAGGTGACGGTCACCGCTTCGCCCACGAAGGGGCTCGAGCCGACGCTCGAGCTCGCCGAGCGGCTCTCGTCGGCCGGCTACGACGTCGTGCCGCACCTGTCCGCGCGCCTCGTGCTCGACGACGGGCACCTGCGCTCGATCCTCGCCCGGCTCGACGACGCCGGTCTGCGGGAGGCGTTCGTCGTCGCCGGCGACGCCTCGCAGCCGACGGGGCAGTTCGAGGGCGCGGCCGCGCTCTTGCGCGCGATGTCCCGGCTCGGCCACGGCCTGACCGCCGTCGGGATCACCGGCTACCCGGAGAGCCACCCGCTGATCGACGACGAGACGACGATCCAGGCGATGTTCGACAAGGCGGAGTTCGCGACCTACATCGTCAGCCAGATCTGCTTCGACGCGGGCGTGACGGCCGCCTGGATCCAGAACGTGTGGGCACGGGGGACGCGTCTCCCCATCCACGTCGGCATCCCCGGGATCGTGCACACGTCGCGGTTGCTCCGGACCTCCGCGCGCATCGGGCTCGGAGACTCCGTCCGCTTCCTGCGGAAGCACCGCGGCCTCGTCGGACGCCTCCTCCTGCCGGGCACCTACGACCCGGGCGGCCTCATCCGCGAGCTCTCACCCACCCTCGCCGATCCGGACGGCAAGGTCGCGGGGTTCCACGTCTTCACGTTCAACGAGCTGGAGGCGACCGAGCGCTGGCGGCAGAAGCAGCTCGCGGCGCTCGGCTCAGGCGTCGCCGACTAGGCGGGAAGCCCGGCGCCGCGCCGGCACGCCGCCCGGAGCGCGGGCTCCGGGGAGACCTCGGCACACGAGGACTCCCGCTCGGGCGTCGTTGCGTAGAGACCGCCGAGGATCGTCCCGACGCCCTCGAAGCAGTACAGCTGGTGCTCGGCGGGCGCGCTCCGGCACAGCACCTTCGCCCGCCGCGAGCCGCCGTCGTTCGACGTCAGATCGCGTCCCGCGCCGTAGACGCACTCGCGCTCCATGTCGCCGCCGGTTGCACAGATCCGGAGGATCTCGTGGACGTCGCCACGCGTCTGACCCGACGCATCGCGACCGAGCGACTGGAAGCAGGTCGCGATCCACTGCACGTCGCTCTCGCGGCACACCTCGCCCGCCTTCGCGAAGTCCCACTGCACGAACGGGAGGATCCGCGACGTGACCATGAGGTAGCAGTAGAGCTTGTGCCGCTCGGCCACCGTCTTGCAGGGGTAGATCGGGTCGTCGTCGCGGAGCCACTTCGAGGTGATGCCGTACGAGGACGAGATGTTCTCCATGAACACGCCGCCGGTGCACGAGGTCTGATCCCAGGAAGTAGCGAGCTCGTCGCAGACGGAGAGCGACTTCGGCAGGTCGTAGTTCGTGAACAGCATCAGCCCGTGGCCGAGCCCGTGCACGCACTGGTACGCGATGAAAGCTGTGCGCCGCACATCCGCCTCCGAGCAGAGCTCCCGCGAGATCGGCCCGAGCTGGTCCGGTTCGACGTCGGCATACGCCCGCTCGAGAATCCCGTGGTAGTAGCCCGACCAACAGCTTGCCGAGCCCTCCGCGAACGCCTTCCCGACTCGGCCGTCGAAGCGCACGAGCGCCGCCGCTCCGATCATGTGCGCGATCCGGTGGCAGTTCCGCTCGATCTCCGCGTCCGCGGCGATTCGCTTGTCGAACTCGGCGAGCGCCTCCTTCGGGCCCTCCTCGTACGCGAGGTTCCCGAACGCCTGCTCGAGGCACGAGAACCTACCCTCGCAGCTCGCGAGCTCGGTTTCGTCCGGCGTGAACTCGGCGGCGGTGGCCGCATCCGCCGGATCCGTCGAGCCGCCCGTCGCGCTCGAGACGAAGCTTGCGATCTCGGCGATGTCGTTCTCGCTCAGCTCGTCGGAGAAGGCCGGCATGCCGCCGCCTCCCTCCCGAACCTGCTCCGCGACGGCGGCGTAGCTCGGAGCGATCGCGTCGAGGTCGGGGCCGACGCGGGCGCGGGCTCCGGCCGCGGTCAGCGCATGGCAGTCCGCGCAGCCTGCCTCGTTGAAGAGGCGTGCGCCGTCACCGGTCGTCTCCGAGGACGCGCTCGAGCCACCGCACCCGGCGCCGGCGAGAACAAGCGCAAGCACGAGTGCGAACGGAAGCCACCGGATCGAACGCCGCACGACCAAGCCCGGAGGGTAGCGGCCCATGGTTCGGGGTATCGGTTCCGAACTGCGTGCGCGCGAGCGGTACCTAGTGTCAATTTGACACTAGGTATGCCTCTTGGCACACACGCCGGCGTTGTAGGTTGGGCGCGCGATGACCGAGGCGAAGCCACGCGCAACCGGGCGGTGCCTGTGCGGCGCGGTCTCGTATGAGGTGCGTGGGCCTCTCCGCGACGTACTCCTCTGCCACTGTGTCGAGTGCCGACGCTGGGGCGGCTACGTCGGCGCGTTCACCGCGGCGGAGAAGTCGGACTTCGCGCTCACCCAGGGCGACGCGCTGCGCTGGGTCTCGAGCCCCGCAAGCGACCGCCACGCGGAGCGCGGCTTCTGCGGTGAGTGCGGCTCGAGTCTCTTCTGGCAGCCGGCGGACAGCGACCGCATACACATCGCCGCCGGCACGCTCGACCGCCCGACGAAGCTCGTGGTCGCTGGGCACTGGTACGCGCACCAGGGCGGCGACTTCGACGAGCTTCCGGACGACGGGCTGCCGCGCGACTCGGAGCTCGCGGGATTCGAGATCCCGTGGCGCTGAGCGTCCTCGTCCTCCAGCACATCGCCTGCGAGCCGCCGGGCACCTACGAGGACGTCCTGCGCGAGCGCGGAGCCGTGCTCGAGCGCGTGGAGCTGGACGAAGGCGAGCGCCTCCCCGACTGGCGCGAGTTCGACGGGATCGTCGCGATGGGTGGCCCGATGAGCGCCAGCGACGACGACGCGCTGCCGTGGCTCACGGGCGAGAAGCGGCTCATCGCGGAGGCGGCGAGCGCCGGGAAGCCGTTCTGGGGCGTCTGCCTCGGCGTGCAGCTGCTCGCCGCGAGCCTCGGCGCACGCGTGTACCCGGGGCCCGTGCCGGAGGTCGGGATACTCCCGGTGACCATCACGGACGAAGGCCGCCGCGACCCGGTGTTCGGTGCGTTGCCCGACGAGCTACCGACGCTGCAGTGGCACGGCGACACCTTCGATCTGCCGCACGGCGCCGTACGCCTCGCCGGATCGCCCGCGTACCCGAACCAGGCGTTCCGCGCCGGGCGCGCCTACGGCGTCCAGTTCCACCTCGAGGTCTCACCCGAGCTCGCACGAGAGTGGGCGGCGGTTCCGGAGTACTCCGAGTCGCTCGAACGAGTTCTCGGGCCGGGAGCGCTCGAGCGCCTCGTCGACGAGCTCGCGATCGCGAGCGAGGCGATGGCAGGACACGCGACCGGGCTCTTCGAGCGCTGGTTCGACCGTGTGCTCGCGCCCGCCGCGGTAGCCGGTTCCACCCTTTCGCGCTAGTCCACGTCCGCGCGCCCGTAGCGCCACGTCGCGACGAGCAGCCCGCCGATCGCGATCGCAGGGAGCACGACGAAGGCGACCGCCGGCGAGCCGGCCTCGAGGTCGACCTCGACGTCCGAGGCGAGCCCGAGGAGTGACGACGCCCAGCCGAGCACCGTGAAGCGAGCCGTGCCTTCTGCCGCATAGGCGGCGACGTTCTCCCAGATCAGGACGAACGCGAGACCCCACCAGATCGCACGCCGGAACCAGATGCCGGCCGCGACGAACAGCCCCGCGTACGCGACCGCGGCCAGCGCTGCAGCGAGGAGCGCGGCGACGGCGACGCTGCCCGAGCCGGCCGCCAGCGCGGACGCCGCGAGAGGCAATGTGGTCAGCGGGACGACGACGGTGATCGTCGCGAGAATCGCTGCCGCCGGGAGCTGCCAGCGCGGGACGGGCTTGAGCCACAGGTAGGCGAGCAGACGGTCCTCGACGAGGTCGCCGACTGCCGACGTCCCGAGCCAGAGCGCCGCCAACGGCACGAGGATCCCGAGCCCGAAGGAGGCGACGGTGTCCGCTGCCGCCTGGGCCGGATTGTCGTCCCAGCGGCCGAAGAGGCCGATGACGACCGCCAGCGCGCCGAGGCCGGCGATGCCGAGCAGGCGCGGGACGCTGACCTGTGTCCGGAGGAGCAGCCGGTAGAGCGCGAACAGCGAGGTCAGGGTGCGCGGCCGCGTTGGCGCGGAGGTGGCGACGGCGCTCATCGCTGCACCACGTAGCGGAAGACGCCTTCGAGGTCGGCGTCGAGAGGCAGCACCTCGAGCAGGCTCGCGTCGCGCTCCCGCGCCACGGGGGCGAGCGCGCGAGCGAGTGCTCGGGCGTCCGACGTGTCGAGCTCGAGCACGCCGTCGCCGTCGAGCCGCATGCCGACGATGCTGCCCTTCTCGAGCAGCGCTCCTGCGAGCTCTCGGGGACGATCGGTCCGGACGCGAATCCGCATCGGCCGGTCGTCCATCAGCGCGCGGAGCTCGTGGAAGTCGCCGGCTGCGGCGAGCCTGCCCTGCGACATGACGAGGACCTGCGAGCCGAGCCGCTCGACCTCGCCGAGGACGTGGCTCGACACGATCACGCACCGTCCCTCGCTCCCGAGGCGGCGGAAGAGCGCCACCATGTCCACACGCTGCCGTGGGTCGAGGCCCGTCAGCGGCTCGTCGAGGATGAGCACCGTCGGTTCGTGGACGATCGCCTGGGCGACCTTCACGCGCTGGCGCATGCCCTTCGAGTACGTCGGCAGCCGACGGGTGTCGGAGGGGTCCAGGTCGACGGTCTCGAGCGCGGAGGTAGCGGCGCTCTCGGGATCGGCAAGGCCGTGCAGGCGCGCCGAGAGCGCAACGAACTCGCGCGCCGTCAGCGGCTCGAACACGGTCTCCTGCTGGGGAACGAGCCCGATGAACCGCGCTACGCCGGGGTCCTGGCGCGGATCTCGGCCGAGGATGCTGACCGTGCCCTTCGACGGACGCGCGAGACCGCTCAGCATCCGGAACATCGTCGACTTGCCGGCCCCGTTCGGCCCGAGCAGCGCGGTCACCCCCGGGCCGACGTCGAAGCTGACATCGGAGACGGCGACGAGCGGCCCGAACCACTTCGACACGTTCTCCGCAACGACGCGGGGCTCGTCGATCATCGGAACGCCTCGAGGCGCCGGTACCGGAGCCAGCAGACGAGCGCGCCGGCGAGGATGGTGGCGGCCAGGCCGCCGCTGACGACCCACGTCGAGAGCTCGGCGACCGGCTCGCCGTCGTCGGGAGTCTCCCCGAAGATGCGGTACGCGAGGTTGGCCGCGACGAACGGCGAGCTCAGCAGGTCGAGCTCGTCCGGCGCGCCGGAGCTCTCGATGGCCGTTCGCACGACCGTTGCCGGGACGGAGAGCAGGAGGATCACGCCGACCGCGGCTGCCGCGCGCCGGGTCGTGAAGCTCGACACTGCGAGCGACAGGCTCGTGTACAGGAGTGCCGTGACGAGCCCGACGACGAGGATGCGCGCGAGGTCGCCGAGCGTTCCCGTGAGCGACGGCCCGAGCCCCGCCAGGACGTAGGCGAGCAGCATGAAGAGCAGTGGGCCGAGGGTGATCAGGAGCATGACGGCGAGCACGCCCGCTCCCTTCGCGATCAGGTAACGGGTCCGGTCGAGCGGCCCGGCGAGGTACAGGCCGAGCAGGCCCGTGCGGCGGTCGGGGCAGAGCGCCTCGGGCGCGACGAGCGCGGCGAAGAGCGCCAGCGCGCTCCCGATGATGAACGTGTACTCGCCGTAGCTCGCGAAGTCGCCCGCGGCCGGGTTGTCGGCGATCGCCGCGAATGCGACGGAGAACAGGGCGGGGAGGAAGGCGATCGCGAGCGTGATCGCCGGCAGCACCTTGTGCCGCCCGCCGCGCCCGATCCCGAGCACGCGGCCGGCGGTGAACGACGCGAGCGTCACGATCGCGCGCCATGGGCGCTCGCGGACACCGTCGTACCTCCGGTACCCGAGGTCGAAGAGGCGTGCATCCTGGGTCGTGGTCACGACCCGGCTCCGAGGTAGACGTCCTCGAGCGTCCGGCCGCGTGGCGCGAGGCGGCGCAACCCGACCTCGAGGTCGGCGACGGCGTCGCGCACGGCGTCGTACGCGCCGTCCGCGGCGGCGAGGACGAGCACGTCGCCGTCGGCGGTCACCTCGAAGCCGAGCGCCGTGAGGACGGACGCGAGCTCGGCCGACCGCTCGTCCACCTCCACCACGAGGCCCTCGGGCCCGCGCCGCACGTCGGCGAGCGTCCCGGCGTGCACGACCTCGCCGCTCTCGACGATGATCACGCCGTCGCAGATCCGCTCGACCTCTTCGAGGTGGTGCGACGAGACGACGATGTGCATGCCGAACTCGGTGCCGATGCGCCGGATCAGGTCGAGCATCTCCGTGCGCTGCATCGGGTCGAGCCCGTCGGTCGGCTCGTCCAGCAGGACGAGCTCGGGGTCGTGGGCGATCGCGGACGCGAGCTTCACCCGCTGCCGCTGGCCGGTGGACATCGTCCCGACCGGGCGGAACCGCTCCTCGCCGAGGCCCACGAGCCAGAGCGCGTCGTTCGCGCGCTGCACGGCCGCGCGGCGCGGCAGGAGGTGCATCTCCGCCAGGTGCCGGACGAAGTCGCTCGCGGCGAGCTCCGCCGGCAGATCGTGGTGCTCGGGCGCATACCCGATCCGCTCGCGTACCTCGATGCCGGCGGTCGCCGGATCTCTACCGAGAACGGACAGCTCGCCGCCATCGCGAGAACGGAGCCCGAGGATGATCGAGATGAACGTCGTCTTCCCCGCTCCGTTCGAGCCGAGCAGGCCCGTGATGCCGGGGCCGATGTCGGCGTCGAGCCCTGCGAGGGCGACGCTGCGGCCGTAGCGCTTCACCACGCCGCGCGCCGAGACGATTGCTCCGTCGCTCGTCACTCCGACGAATGTACGCGTACGCGTCGTGCTGCGCCTCGGTCGCAGGTCGAGCTTCGCCTCATCCTCGAGACGGACGCGGACGAGCACGCGTTTGGGCACGATCGGCGCATGCGACTCCCCTCGCGCAGGCAGCTCGCGCGCTTCGCCGACTGGGCCATCCCCTGTGCTGTGGGGCTCCTGCTGGTCCTGACCGCGATCGACGAGTACGCGACGCCGACGTGGTGGTCGCTGCTCGTGCTCAGCGTCTCCCTCGCGGTGGCGCAGGCAGGCGCGCTGTACTGGCGCCGGCGGCGACCCGAGCTCGTGACGGCGATCGTCCTCGCGCTCGGGCTCGCGTACCAGCTCATCGTTCCCGAGATCGTGCTCCCGTTGGCCGGTCTCTTCGCCGTCGGTTCGCTCGCAGCCGCACGGCCGCCGCGCGTCTCACTCCTCGGTCTCGCCGGCCTGCTCGCGCTCTCGGCGTCCAACTTCTTCACGACCACCGTCGGCGACGCCGTCTTCACGATGGGGCTCGCCGTGGGAGCCTGGGCGCTCGGTGAGGCGGCGCGCAACCGGGCCAAGGCGATCAAGCAGGAGGCATTGCGCGCCGTACGGGAGGAGCAGGCACGAATCGCGCGCGAACTGCACGACGTGATTGCCCACAGCGTCTCGGTGATCGTCGTGCAGGCAGGCGCCGCCGACCACGTCTTCGACGCACGGCCCGACGAGGCACGGGCGGCATTGCGCTCGATCGAGCTGGCAGCACGCGATGCGCAGCGTGAGCTCAACCGGCTGCTCACTGCGGTCCGCCCGGACGCCCACGACGATCCGACCCACCCGCAGCCGGGGCTCGCCCGCCTGGACGAGCTCGCGGTCCCGCTGCGGGCGGCCGGCCTGAGCGTCGACGTGCGCCGCGAGGGCCCAGTCCGCCCGCTCCCCGCCGGGGTCGACCTGTCCGCGTACCGGATCGTCCAGGAGGCGCTGACGAACACCCTGCGGCATGCTCGCGGAACGCGCGCGGAGGTGACCCTCCGCTACTCGGCCGAGCTGCTGGAGCTCGACGTCCTCGACAACGGGCGCGGCAGCGCCGCGGTGGACGGCACGCCCGGCTACGGGATCCTCGGCATGCGCGAGCGCGCGACGATGCTCGGCGGGACGCTCGAGGCCGGGCCGGTCCCGGGCGGCGGCTTCCGCGTGAGCGCGAGCCTGCCTCTGGAGCCCGCGTCGTGACGATCGGCGTCCTGCTCGCGGACGACCAGGCGCTCGTCCGCGGCGGCTTCCGCATGATCCTTGCCTCGGAGCCCGACATCGAGGTCGTGGGCGAGGCGAGCGACGGCGCCGAGGCCGAGCGTCTCGTGCGAAGCCTCGCGCCGGACGTCGTGCTGATGGACGTGCGCATGCCGGACGTCGACGGGATCGAGGCGACACGCCGGATCGTCGCGTCGGGAAGCGAAGCCCGGATCGTCGTGCTGACGACGTACGACGCGGACGAGTACGTCTACTCCGCGCTCCGGGCCGGGGCGAGCGGGTTCCTGCTCAAGGACGTGCGCCCCGGCGAGCTCATCGACGCCGTGCGCATCGTCGCGCGTGGGGACGCGCTGCTCGCACCGACGGTCACGCGGCGGCTGCTCGACCGGCTCGCGGACACGCTCTCGGAGCCGGCGGACTCCCCGGTCGACCTCGGCGAGCTCACCGAGCGCGAGCTCGAGGTCTTCCGCCTGGTCGCGCTCGGGCTCTCGAATGCGGAGATCGCAGCTCGGCTCGTGGTCAGCGAGGCCACGGTGAAGACCCACGTCTCGTCCGTGCTCCGCAAGCTGCGCCTGCGGGACCGCGTCCAGGCGGTGGTGCTCGCGTACGACCTGCGCCTCGTGCGACCGCGTTCGCTCTGAGAACGGCGGGCCAAACGTAAGAACTTCGCAACGACCGTGTACCGGACTCCGGGAACGCCCGGGGCGGCTCCTATACTCGCCCGCCTGAGCGACCTCCTCTCCCCGCTCCACGAGCTCTTCGGCTTCGAGGCCTTCCGGCCAGGGCAGGAGGACGTCGTGCGCGCTGCCGTCGACGGGCGGGACACGCTCGCCCTCATGCCGACCGGCTCGGGGAAGTCACTGACGTACCAGCTCGCCGCGATGCTCCGGCCCGAGCCGACGCTCGTCCTCTCGCCGCTGATCGCGCTCATGAAGGACCAGGTGGACAAGCTGCCTCCGCGCATCGCGGCGACCGCGACGTTCGTCAACTCGTCGCTCTCCGCCGACGAGACCGCCCGGCGACTGGCCGGCGTCGCGTCCGGGAAGACGCGCCTTGTCTACGCGGCGCCGGAGCGCCTGCGCCAGTCGCGCTTCGTCGAGCTCCTCGCCGGGATCGGGATCGGGCTCGTCGTCGTGGACGAGGTGCACTGCGTGAGCATGTGGGGGCACGACTTCAGGCCCGACTACCTCTTCATCCGGCGCGGGCTCGAGGCGCTCGGCGAGCCGACGCTGCTCGGGATGACGGCGACCGCCACGCCGGAGACCGCGCGGGACATCGGTACCGCTCTCGGCCGGACGCTCGAGGTCGTCCACACGAGCGTCATGCGCCCGAACCTCCGCTACGACGTCGAGGAGGTGGCGAATGCGGAGGACCGGATCGCCATCCTCGTCGAGCGGCTTCGCGCGCTCCGCGGAGGCTCGGCGATCGTGTACTCGCGCTCGCGGCGCTCGACCGAGGAGCTCGCCCGCGTTCTCCGCGGTCACGGCTTCGGCGCCGAGCACTACCACGCCGGCCTGGACGCAGACGAGCGGACGCGCGTGCAGGACGACTTCGTCGCGAGCCGGGCCCAGGTCGTCGTCGCCACGACGGCGTTCGGCATGGGCATCGACAAGCCCGACGTGCGGCTCGTCTGCCTCGTCAACTACCCGGACTCGGTGGAGGGGTACGTGCAGATGGTCGGCCGCGCCGGCCGCGACGGCGAGCCAAGCCAGACGCTCCTGCTCGCAAGCCCGACCGACGCGACCGCTCTCCGCCGGTTCGCCGTCTCGGACGTGCCCGCTGCCTCCGAGCTCCGGGCCGTATACCGCGTGCTCCGGGACGCCGGCGGGCTCGTCGACCCCGACGAGCTGGCCGCGCTCGCTCCCGAGCGGGACGCTCGGGTCCTCGTCGGCATGCTCGAGCAGGCCGGTCTGCTCCGGCGCAGCTTCGACGAGGGGCGCCGCATGCGCATCGAGTTGCCGACTGCGCCGGAGGACGCGCGCGAGCGCGTCGAAGCGTTGCTCGACCGGGCGCAGCTGGTCGCCGAGTCGCGTGCGGAGCGCGTGATCGCGTTCGCGGAGTCGCGCGTGTGCCGGCACGAGCAGGTCGCGGCTCACTTCGGCGAGGCGTTCTCCGGGCCGTGCGGGGCGTGCGACGTGTGCGCGCCGCTCGAGCGTGGCGCGGCGTCGGTCGCGGCCCCACCTCCACCGCTCCCCGAGGACATCGGAGAGGCGATCGTCGACGCGGTGGCGTCACTCACGTGGCCGCTCGGCCGACGCAGCCTGGTCGCGGCGCTGCGCGGCTCGCTGAAGGCGCCTCCCTCCGCACGCCGCTCCTCTGCCTACCGCCTCCTCGCCGCGGCAAGCGATGCCGACGTCCGGCGCTGGGTCAAGCTCTGCGAGGACTCCGGTGCGCTCGTCGAGGTGACCACGCAGGACGGCTTCCGCGTCCTCCGGGCCGACACCTCGGTGGAGGCTCCTCGGATCCGGACGAGCAGCGACTCCGACGTGGACGAGGAGCTCGCGACGCGGCTACGGAGCTGGCGCCTCGAGCGCTCGCAGGAGGACGCCGTCCCGGCGTACGTCGTCTTCCCGGACGCGACCCTTCGCGAGCTGGCGTCGCTTCGCCCGCAGACGCTGGCCGAGCTCGCTGGCGTGAAGGGCTTCGGCCCGGTGAAGCTCGAGCGCTACGGCGACGACGTGCTCGAGCTGCTCGCCTCGGCATCCTGACGGCGCCTCGTCGCCTCCTGGCATGGCGCGCGGGTCGGCTGGACAAGTAATACCGTAGTTTTATATGCTCGAACTTGCGGCGAACTCGCAACTAGTCGTCTAGTTGAAAGGGGTTCCCAATGAGGACCGTGCACTCGAAGCGGCGGCTCGTGCTCGCTGCGCTCGTCGCTCTCGTCGTGGTTGCCGCGACGGCGACGGCGGCGATGTCGGCCGTCTCGACGTCGGCTGCCTGCTCACCGAGCATCAAGAAGGAGCCGTTCGGCAGCGTCGGCGGCGAGGCCGTGGATCGCTACACGTTGACCAACTGCAACGACATGGAGGTGAAGGTCCTCACCTACGGGGGCATCTTCCAGTCGATCGTCGTCCCCGGAAAGGGCAACAAGCGCGCGAACGTGACCCTCGGGTTCGACAACCTCGAGGACTACGTCGAACGGAGCCCGTTCTTCGGCTGCATCACCGGTCGGTACGCCAACCGCATCGCAAACGGTCAGTTCACGCTCGACGGTCAGTCCTACCAGCTGCCGATCAACAACCCGCCGAACTCGCTGCACGGCGGCTTCGTGGGCTTCGACAAGCACGTCTGGGCGGCGACGCCGTTCCAGACGTCGAAGACGGTCGGGCTCGTCCTCCGGTTCACGAGCCCCGACGGCGACCAGGGGTACCCGGGCGAGTTGACGACCAGGGTCACCTACACGCTGACGGAGCAGAACGAGATCGTCATGGACTACCACGCCACGACCGACGCTCCGACCATCGTCAACCTGACGAACCACGCGTACTGGAATCTCGAGGGCGAGGGCACGAGCGACATCTACGACCACGTGCTCGAGCTGCAGGCGCCGAGCTACACGCCCGTCGATCCGACGCTGATCCCGACCGGCGCCATCGATCCCGTGGCCGGCACGCCGCTCGACTTCACGAAGCCGACGGCGATCGGCGACCGCATCCGGGACGGCCATCCGCAACTCGTGATCGGCCGCGGTTACGACCACAACTGGGTGCTCGACCGGCCGAGCCCGGAGGACGAGAAGCTGATCCTGGCGGCCCGTGCACACGAGCCCGACAGCGGCCGCATCCTCGCCGTGTACACCACCGAGCCCGGGATCCAGTTCTACTCGGGCAACTTCCTCGACGGAACCCTCGTCGGGACCAGCGGCCGGATGTACCGGCAGGGCGACGGGTTCGCGCTCGAGACGCAGCACTACCCCGACTCGCCGAACCACGCGAACTTCCCCTCGACGGTGCTTCGCCCGGGTGAGGAGTACGAGACCCGGACGATCTACCAGTTCGCCGTGAAGAGGTAGTCACACCGTTCCCCGCCTGCCCCGCTCTTCCCGGCGGGGCAGGCTCCCCCTCTCCTCCTCGCCTCGTCGGGACGGAATTGACCTGGAGCCAACGGTCCCTGTGCCTTCTTGCCCGGGCGTCGAGCCACGCTCTACGATGACCGGCAAGCGACGCCGTAACGGAGGTGGGCATGTCCGAGAAGATGTGGGGCTCCGAGCCCTTCTGGGGTCTCGGCTACGAGTGGGATCCCGACTGGTTCCTGACCGATCGCCAGAAGGAGCTCCGGGCGACGCTCATCGAGCTCTGCGAGAAGGAGATGCGCGCGAACGCGAAGCGCTCCGACGACGAGCTCCTCTTCCCGCGGCGCAACCTCGAGCTGCTCGGCGAGCACGGCTTCCTCGCGCTCACCGTGCCCGAGGAGTACGGAGGCCTCGGACAGAACCACGTCGCCTACGCCATGACCTGCGAGACGATCGCGCGCTACGGCTGCGCATCGACGGCCATGTGCTACGTGATGCACATCGGGGCCGTGAACACGATCATGCTCCGGCCGACCCCCGAGCTCGTGGACAAGTACATCCGCCCGCTCGGCAGCGGGAAGATCGGGACGCTCTCCTACTCGGACCCGGAGACCGGCTCGCACTTCTGGTACCCGATCTCATCGGGAGCCGAGCGCTCGAACGGCGGGTTCAAGGTGCGGAAGAAGGCGTCGTGGACCACCTCCGCCGGCTTCGCCGACTTCTACGTCGTGCAGACGACGAGCCCCGACTTCTCCGGCTACGACGACCTCTCCGTCTTCGTGATCGACGGCGACCACGTCGAGTCGCAGCCCTCGCTCTGGGACGCGCTCGGCCTCCGCGGCAACCAGTCGGGGCCGCTCGAGGTTCCGAACGTGGACATCCCGGAGGAGCAGATCGTCGGCCCGGTCGGGGACGGCGCGGCGTCGAACGACGAGTCCGTCGACCCGTGGTTCCTGATCGGCTCCTCCTCGGTCTGGAACGGCATCGCGCTCGGGACGATCGACATCGCGAAGCGGCACACGACGCGGAAGCGCCACGTCGACGTCGGCATGCGGGTCGCCGACTACCCGACGATCCAGGACTACGTCGGCGAGGCGGTCATGGACACGAACGCTTCCCGCGCCTTCGTCCTCTCGGTCGCCAACGCGATGGATCGTGCGACGGACGACAACACGAAGGTTCTCGCTCCTGGTGAGTTCGCGCGGGCCGACTTCCTGCACTGGGCCTGGCAGATCAAGTTCATCGCCGCGAAGAACGTCGCCCACGTCGTGGACAAGATGCTCCACGCCTGCGGCGGCTCGGGCTACAAGCGCGACATGGAGCTCGAGCGCTATCTCCGCGACGCGAAGGCCGGCTGGGTCATGGGACCGACGAACGAGGTGCTCCGGCAGTTCGTCGGCAAGGCCGTCCTCCTCGGCTTCGACTCGCTCGACTACTGGAACCAGACCTACAACCGTCGGGCGGTCGAGAACGAGCTGAAGAAGCTCGACTCCTCCGCCAAGCGCGAGCTCGCGGAGCAGCTCCTCGCCGAGGCCGAGGAGCAAGAAGCGAAGGAACCGGCGCAGAAGGCCTAGGTATGGCGACCGGGGCGTCGAGCGGTCTCCGAGGTTGGCTCCTCCCCGAGGACCCGTTCGTCGAGACGTATCTCGTCAGGCCGGGCGGGGCGACGGTGTTCGCCCTCGCAGCCGACGAGCGCGTCACGGTGGTCGACGCGCACGGAGGGCAGGTCGCGGAGCTGACCGCGCTCGACGAGGGCGGCCGGGACGCAGCCGCTGCGCTCGGCGCGATCGCGGACGCGCCCGCGACGGTCGTCCGCGACGCCTACCGCGACCGGAACGGCAGCCTGCTCGCTGCGGAGCTCGGGTCGCGAGGCCTCGATCCGGCGGAGGCGAAGGCCGTCCTGCTCTTCGGCGAGTGGTCCGCGCCAGGCAGCTCGCAGGCGTTTCGCGCGGACCGGCCCGTGACGGTCGTCGTCGCCGCGCCGGCGGGTCGCATCGTCGACGGCGCCTCTCCCCCGTCCGAGTTGCTCGTCGAGGTGCGACGCGTCGAGCCGAGGCGCTACGAGCAGTTCGAGCTCCCGCCGCCCCTCGCGGAGCCGCGACTCGACCTCCGCGTGGACTCGGCGACGGCGCTCGCCTACGAGGTGCGCGCCGGCGAGTTCATCCAGGTGATCGACGTCGAGGGGAAGCAGTGCTCCGACTTCCTCGCCTTCCATCGCGCGAAGCTCGAGGCGGGCCGCGAGCGCGGACTCGACGCGACGACGACGCGCAGCCTCATGGGTCAGGCGTACCCGCAGCCCGGCCTGTACGGGAAGTTCTACGACGTCGACCAGGACCCGCTGGTCGAGGTCGTGCGCGACACCGTCGGCCGCCACGACACTTTCGGCCTCGCGTGCACGGCGAAGTACTACGAGGACAAGGGCTACCCCGGCCACGTCAACTGCACCGAGAACTTCAACGGGCAGGTCGACCCCTTCTCGATCGCGCCGCGCAAGGGCTGGGAAGCGCTCAACTTCTTCTACAACACCGGCTTCGACGCGAACAACGTCTTCGTCATGGACGAGCCCTGGTCGAGACCGGGCGACTACGTGCTCCTGCGCGCGATGACGGACCTCGTGTGCGCTTCCTCCTCGTGCCCGGACGACATCGATCCGGCGAACGGCTGGCAGGTGACCCCGATCCACGTGCGGGTGTACGCGCCCGACAACACGTTCTCGATGGCGATCGCCCACCGCGTGACGGCCGACGCGGCGCCCGTGCTGACGAAGGAGACGACGTTCCACCCGCGCACGAGCGAGCTCACGAAGAGCTTCGTCGAGTACCGCGGCTACTGGCTCCCGCACTGCTTCGACAACGAGGGCGCGATCGCCGAGTACTGGGCGTGCCGCGAGAAGGTCGCGGTCATGGACCTCTCGCCGCTCCGCAAGTGGGAGATCCTCGGGCCGGACGCGGAGGCGCTCGTCCAGCGCGCGATCACGCGTGACGCGCGGCGGCTCTCCGTTGGCCAGGTCACGTACACAGCGGTCTGCAACGAGACCGGCGGCATGATCGACGACGCCACCGTCTACCGGCTCGGCCAGGACAACTTCCGCTTCGTCGGCGGGGACGAGTACGACGGCATTTGGCTGAAGGAGCTCGCGGAGCGGCACGAGCTGAAGGCGTGGGTGAAGCCGTCGACCGAGCAGCTCCACAACGTCGCCGTCCAGGGCCCGGCGAGCCGCGACCTCCTGAGGAAGGTCGTCTGGACGCCGCCCTCGCAGACCTCGCTCGACGACCTCCGCTGGTTCAGGTTCACGGTCGGACGAATCGGGACCTACGACGGGATCCCCATCGTCGTTTCCCGCACCGGCTACACGGGCGAGCTCGGGTACGAGGTCTGGTGTCACCCGTCCGACGGGCCCGCGGTCTGGGACGCGATCTGGGAGGCGGGCGAGGAGCACGGCCTGACGCCGCTCGGCCTCGAGGCACTCGACATCCTCCGCATCGAGTCGGGACTGATCTTCGCCGGGTCCGAGTTCGACGACCAGGTCGACCCCTTCGAGGCCGGGATCGGCTTCGCGGTCGACCTCGGGACGGACGACGACTTCGTCGGGCGCGAGGCGCTCGAGGAGCGGAACGCCCATCCGCAGCGCGTGCTCGTCGGGCTCGAGCTCGACGGATCGGAGACGGGCGGCCACGGCGACGACGTGTACGTCGGCCGCCAGCGTGTCGGCGTCATCACGAGCGGGACGCGCAGCCCGATCATGAAGAAGAACATCGCCCTCGCGCGCGTCGCGGTGCAGTACGCAGAGCCCGGAACGGCGCTCGAGGTCGGCAAGCTCGACGGCCTCCAGAAGAGGATCCGAGCAACCGTCGTCGGCTTCCCGTTCTACGACCCGGAGAAGACGCGGCCGCGCTCGTAGCCACGATGGTCGAGTCGTTCACGCCCGCGCAGGTCGAGGCGTTCGCGCGCGACGGCTTCCTCGTCGTCGAGGAAGGGCTCGTCTCCGAGCGGGCGCTCGGCCTCCTCCGCGAGCGCTACGAGCGCCTCTTCGACGGCGAGTACGAGACGGGCATACGGCCGGACGAGGTGAACTGGGTACGTGGCCGCGACCCCGAGGACCGGACGCGTCAGCTCTGCAACGCCTGGAAGTCCGACGACGTCGTCGCAGCGCAGGTGCTGTCCGAGCGGGTCGGCCGGCTGGCCGCCCGGCTCGCCCGGTACCGCGGTGTCCGGATCCTCCAGGACAACGTGCTCTGGAAGCCGCCGGGAACGAAGGCGATCGGGTTCCACCAGGACTCGTCGTACGCGGACTACCTCGTGCCGCCGGAGATGATCACGTGCTGGCTCTCGCTGCACGACACGACCGCCGATGCCGGGCCGCTCGCGTTCGTCCGCGGCTCGCACACGTGGCCGAAGTCGCCGCCGCAGCACACGCAGTTCCACGCTCCCGACGACTGGCTTGCCGGGCCGCGCTCGGCCGCTCCTAACGAGGACGAGCTGGACGTCGTCCCAGTGGTCGTGAAGGCCGGCGGCGGATCGTTCCATCACGGGCTCACCTGGCACGGCTCGGCACCGAACACGAACGCCTCCGTCGCGCGGATGGCGCTCGTCTCGCACATGATCCCCGTCGAGGCCCGCTTCCACGAGGTGAACGTCGACGTCACCTACTCGCGCTATCGCCGCCGCGGCGACCTCTCGCTCGACGAGTCCTTCTTCCCGGTGATGTGGGACGAGTCCGGCTACCGCACGCCCTGGCTGGCCGGGCTGCCGGCCATCGACTAGCCGATGATCCGGAGACGCGGCGGTCTCGCGCTCGTGGGCGCCGGAGTCGCCCTGCTCGCAGGGACCGCTTCGGCACTCACGCCTTCGGATCCGCAGGGCGCCCACCCGGCGTACTCGGCGCTGGGTCTCCCGGCGGCCTGGGAGCAGACCGTCGGATCTCCGGAGATCGTGATCGCCGTCGTCGACTCCGGGGTCGACCCCGCGCACCCGGACCTGGCAGGCGCCGTGGGGGAGGGCTACGACTTCGTCGACGGCGACGCGGATGCAGCGGACTCCGCGCGCAACGGCCACGGCACCGCGGTGGCGGGGGTTGCGGCGGCCCGCGCGAACAACGGCCTCGGAGGTGTCGGCGCATGCTTCCGGTGCGGGCTCATGCCCATACGCGTGCTCGGCCCCGACGGCATCGCGCTGAACACGAACACGGCCAAGGCGATCGACTGGGCAGTGGATCACGGGGCCGCCGTGGTGAACGCCAGCATCTACGGGCCGAACTCGCCCGACGTCCTCCGCAACGCGATCGCCCGCGCACGAGCGGCGGGCGTGCTCGTGGTCGCCGCGGCGGGGAACGAGGCGAGCACCGATCCGCAGTATCCGGCGGCGTTCCCGGAGACGATCTCGGTCGCCTCCGCCACCGCCGGCGGCGGGCGCGCACCGTTCACGAGCTACGGGGACTGGGCCAAGTTCGCCGCGCCCGAGTGCGCGCCGATCACGGCGCTCGGCGGTGGCTCGGGCATCGGGTGCGCGACCTCGGTCTCCTCCCCGCTCGTCGCCGGCATCGTCGGGCTGCTGCGCGCCAGCGCGCCGTTCGCGACCGCCGACGACCTCGAGCGGGCGCTCTCGGCCACCGCGCGGCCGGTTCCCGGCATCCGGTTCGGGCTCGTCGACGCCGCCGCGGCGCTGGAGCGACTCGGTCGGCCGGAGCCGTCGCTCGAGTCGGTCGTGTTCGGCCAGCCGATCGTGGGCGAGCGGCTCGAGGGCTTCACAGGGCTCTGGTCCGGTGCGGGGCTCGCGATCGCGTACCGCTGGGAGCGCTGCCGCGAGACGTGCACGGCCGTTCCCGGTGCGAACGCCCGGCAGTACAGGGTCACGGCGGAGGACGCCCGCCTAACGCTGCGTCTGGTGGTCTCGGCACCCGGCCTCGCGGAGGTCGCCTCACCGAGGACTCGTGCGGTCGGGGCTCGTCCCACGTCGATCGCACGACCCTCGATCGCCGGCACGGCGCGGGTGGGCAGGCGCCTGGTCGCCGGGCTCGGCTCGTGGAGCGGAACGGATCTCCGGTTCGGCGTCCGCTGGCTGCGTTGCGCCGCGCGAGCGTGCGAGCCCGCGGGTGCGGGCAAGGCCCACAGCCCGCGCTACCGCGTTCGGCCCGCCGACCGCGGCAAGCGTCTGCGCGTCGAGGTGACCGCGCTCAACTCACTCGGGGTCGCGATCGCCGTGAGCCGGCCCACACGCGTCGTGCGCTAGCTACGCGGTCTCGCGGAAGCGCGCAGCCAGCACCTCGATCAGCGCGATCGCAGCCTTCGGATCCGCCTCGAGCGCAGCGTGGAGCTGGTGGCGCGAGATCGCCAGGCAGCGAACCGCTCCCGCCGCGTGGATGTCCGCGATGCGGCCGCCGCCGGGATCGAGCACCTCGATCTCGCCGATCAGCTCGCCGGGACCGAGCGTGAGGCTCCGGCCCGGACGCTCGACGCGCACGTTGCCCTCGAGCACGAGGAGGAGCTCCGCACCCGGCTCGCCGATGCGCATGATCGCGTCGCCGTCGCCGTACTCACGCTCCTCGCCGAGCGCGAGGATCGGTTCGAGCAGCTCGGCGGGCAGGAGCGAGAAGACGCGAGGGTCGCGAATCAGCCGCTCGTAGCGTCCGCCGTGGAAGAGGAGCGGCTCGCCCTCGCCGTAGCGCGCGAACTCGACCTGCCCGAGGAAGAGGGAGTGGTCGCCGCCCCAGTACGAGCGCACGACCCGCGCGACCAGGTGCGCGAGCGCGCCCTCGACGAGCGGGGTGTCGTGGACCAGCTCGAAGAGCGGCTCGGTCGCATCCTCCACCGCCCGGCCGGCGAAGTGGTCCGAGAGCGTCGCCTGCCCCGCCTCGAGGACGTTGACGCCGAAGTTCGTGCCCTCGTGCAGGAGGTTCGACATCCGCGCGCGCCGGTCGACCGAGACGAGCACGAGCGGAGGCCGCAGCGAGACGGACATGAAGGCGTTCGCCGTCATCCCGTGCACCTGATCGAGCGTCCGCGTCGTGATCACGGTGACGCCGGTCGCGAACATGCCGAGCGTGCGGCGGAAGGCGATCGCGGGGTCGCCCTCGAGCCCGACGCCGAGCTCGAGCTTGTCGGCGAGTGGCATCGCGTCGAACGAGGCGCCGAACGCCTCGGGCGCCGAGATCGCGCTCGCGAGTGCGACCTCGAACTCTTCCGGCGGGACATCGCTTGGGGTCGCCATCGCTCCGCGGGTGACTCTACTCCGAGCCGCTGGCTTGAAAACCGTCTGGCCCGCGACAGATAATCGGCCCCACCCGGCGATGTCCGATCGTACGGTGAATGCGGCGGGATCTCGCGCGAGCGCCCGGCTCGCGTCGGACGTCTTCGGCTGCCGTCCCCCCATCCGAGTGAAAGGAGTCGCCGATGCAGCTAGCGAGCATGCTGGCGCAGGCAACCCCGCAGTTCCCTGAGCAGGTCACGACGAACTCGCTGGTGCAGAACGTCGTGTACGCCTCCGGGACCGTTGGCGCGATCATGATCCTGGCCGGTCTGATCATGGTCGACCTCGGCGGGGTCCGACGCGTAAACGTCTTCGCGGCGACCATCGAGAAGATGGTCGGGTTCTTCATCGGGTTCGCCGTCTACTTCCTCATCGGCTTCGCGATCTGGAACTGGCAGTACTACGTGGCGTTCGACATCGAGAACCCGTACTGGCAGTCCGTCAAGGACTGGTGGCTCGGAGGCACGTTCGCGAACGACCTCGCACAGAACGTCGACCCGGCGAGCATGGGTGTCAACCTCAACAACCAGCAGATCTTCATCTTCTTCCTCGCCTGCTTCGCAGGGATCGTCAACGTCCTGCTCCATCTCTCCGTGACCGAGCGGATGAAGCCCGCCGCGTACTACGTGATCGCCGCGGTCGCCGCGCTGGTCTCGTCGGTCCTGAGCTGGCTCACATGGGGTTCGACGGGGCCGCTCACGAACGCCGGCTTCCACGACTTCTTCGGGATCGCGTTCGTCTACCTCTTCCCGGCGGGCATGGCGCTCGTGCTCGTCCGCAAGGTCGGGGCGCGACCAGGCATGTACGAGCCCCATCCGAAGGTCCCCGTCTACCGCTCGTACAACCTCGGGATCACGGTGGCAGGCGTCGCGATCATCTTCGCCGGCCTGCCGATGGTCATCCTGTCCTGTCTCTTCTTCTTCGCCCCCGAGGCGTACGGAGTGAGCGTGACGATGGCCGACACGAGCGTCGGCATCGCGTTCAACAACCTCGGCCTCGCGTGGGCGGGCGGCGCGCTCACCGGCGCCGCGATCGCGTACTGGAAGAAGAGCTACATCTACCTCCTGCTGGGGCCTCTCGGGGCGTACGTGGCAGGGGCGCCGGGGTTCGACATCTACAAGCCGTGGCAGATGTTCCTCGTCGCGCTCGTCGCGCCGTTCGCGTGCTACATCGCGTACGAGTTCAGTCAGAGGCGCGGGTGGGACGAGCACAAGCTCACGCCGCTCTTCCTCGGCGCGGGCACATACGGGCTGCTGATCCTCGGCATCGTCAAGTGGGGTACGGCGCACGGCGGCTACTTCGGCGTCACGGAGGGCGAGTACGCGTTCCAGAACGCCGAGGTGAACCTGCTGTGGCAGGCGATCGGCCTGGTCGTCGCGGTCGGGCTCGGCGTCGTGACCGCCTGGGTGCTCGCGTTCATCCTCGAGCGGACCACCGGGCTCCGGCTCTCGGAGGACGAGCAGGTCGCTGGCGTCGACGGTCCCGTGTGGGGGCTCGAGTCCGATCTCTCCCTCTATTCGGGGAACGGCGTCTCCGGGGACGGCGCGCCGGCCGCCCCGACACCCGCGGCGACCTCAGGGTCGTCGTAGGGCAGAGCTGCCGCTCGCTCGGGCCGGAGCCGCCATCAGCACGCGGCACCCGGCCCGAGCGAGCGCCCGCAGACGGCGGGTGCTAGATTCGATTCGCCACCACGCAACGGTGTTGCCCATAGCGCAATGACCACGCTCCCGAGCACCGCTTCCTACGTCATCGTCGGGGCCGGCATCCACGGCCTCTCGACCGCGTACCACCTCGCGAAGGAGCTCCGCTCGCGCGGCACTGGCTCGGGCGCCGACATCGTCGTCCTCGACAAGGCGCAGCCCGGGGCCGGAGCCTCTGGCATCGCGTGCGGCGTCGTCCGCAACAACTACTTCCAGCCCGCGATGAGCGAGCTGATGCAGGCCTGCGTCGAGGTCTGGGAGTCGGACCCCGTCGCGTACGCCTACAACCCCGTCGGCTACATCGCGCTCGGCGCCTCGGTGCAGGAGGCGGACCTGACCGCGACGTACGAGCGGCAGGAGCGCATCGGCTACGACTCGGAGCTGATTCTCGGCACGGACGCGGTCGACGCGCACATGAAGGGGCTCTTCCCCGACTGGCGCGCGCAGGGCGTCACCGCGTGCCTGCACGAGAAGCAGGGCGGCTTCGCGTTCAACCTCGATTCGGTCGAGGGCCTGCACGGGAAGTGCCGGTCCGAGGGCGTCGAGGTGCTGAGCGGCGTCGAGGTGACGGGGTTCGCCGAGGCCGGCGACGGCACGATCACCGCGGTCGAGACGGGCGAGGGCACGATCTCGGTCGGCGAGCAGGTCGTCGTCGCACCGGGCCCGTGGGCGCGTCGCTTCTGGAAGATGCTCGGCCTCCCGGACACGATCGACGTCCGCACGCCGAGCGGCGACGTCGTCCCCGACCGGCCCATGTGGACGTACTGGAACCTCCAGGAGGGCGAGGTCGCGATCGACCCGCTGCTCTTCGCGACCGCGGACGGCGGCGCGCCGCCCGTCATCCATCTCGACACGGACGCTCCTCTCCGGACGGACGAGGGCGAGCTCGTGACCGACGAGCTCTGGGGCATCTACTTCAAGCGCGACCGCCACGGCGTGCAGGGCGGCGCCTCGCCGCTCGTCGTCGACGGCGACGTCGAGCTCGACCCGTACCCCTCGACGACCGATGTCGACCCTTCGTTCCCGGACATGTGGTGCGCCGCGCTCTCGCACTCGATGTCGCGGTTCGAGGGTTGCCGGCCGCTGTACAAGGACGCGCGCTCGGGCGGCGTCGGGGCGTTCACGGTCGACAACTTCCCGGTCTTCGACTACTTCAGGCCGAACCTCTACGCGATCCTCGACTCGAACCATGGCTACAAGATGATCGGCGTCGGGAGAGAGGTCGCCGCGGTGCTCGTCGGCGAGCACTCGCGCCTGCTGTACCCGTTCCGCTTCGAGCGCTTCGCGACCGGCGACCTGCATCCGGTCTCGAGCTCGCCGTATCCCTGGTCCTAGCCGGGCGTTCCGACGAAGATCCGCTGGAGCGCCGCCGCGTCCTCGGGCTGAGCGTAGACGTGGACGCGGTCTCCGGGCTGGAGCACCATGTTGCCCTCGACGCGCTGCGGTCGCCCGTCCCTGATCAGGACGCCCACCCACGCGCGCTCGCCGAGCGGCAGCTCCCGGATGCGCGCGCCGGACGCGAACGACGTCTCGCCGACGACGAGCTCGAGCACCTCTGCAAGGTCGTGGTCGACCCGGCGGAACGGGATGCGGAGCTTCTCCGCGACGAACGGCAGTGACACGCCCTGCACGACGACCGAGAAGACGACGACGATGAAGACGATCCCGTAGAGCTCGCTGGAGCCGTCGACGCTCGCGAGCACCGCGAGCGACCCGAGCAGGATCGGAACCGCTCCCTTCAGCCCGCCCCAGGAGATGAAGAGCCGCTCGGCGTTCGTGAGCCGCGCCGGCAGCAGCAGCGGGAAGACGGCGAGCGGACGGGCAACGAAGGCGAGGATGATCGCGATCCCGAGCCCCTTCGCCCAGATCTCCAGCGTGTCGAGGTTGCCGACCGTGATGGTCAGTCCGAGCGCGACGAAGACCGCGATCTCGGCGACTCCTGCGAGGGACGAGTGGAACCCTTCGATCTCGCCCTTGCGCGGCATCGCCGCGTCCCCGAGGATGACTCCCGCGACGAAGACGGCGAGGAACCCGGAGCCTCCGAGCACGGCCGCCAGCCCGTAGACGATCCCCGCGCCCGCGAGGACGCGGATCGGGTAGAGCGCCGGGCCGGTCAGGTACACCCGCCGGAAGACGGGCAGCAGGAGGAGCGCTCCGACGATGCCCACGAGGAGCCCGAGGGCCATCTCGATCGCGAACTCCTCGGCGACGATCCAGAGGCTGCCGTCGTCCTGCGACGCGAGCTCGATCATCCCGATCATCAACGCAATCCCGACCGGGTCGTTGACGCCTGCCTCGCCCTCCAGGATCGTCCCCGAGCGGCCGCGGATCTCGCGCGCGCCGAACACCGAGAACGTCACCGCAGGGTCCGTCGGCGCCACCGCCGCGCCGATCAGGCCCGACTCGATCCAGCTGAACCCGAGGAGGTGGTGCGCCGCGAGCGCGACGACGCCCGCGGTGAGGAAGGTCCCGACGACGCCGAGCCCGAGGATCGGGGCGAGCGAGCGGCGGAAGCGCCCGAGGCCGATGTGCAGGCCGCCGTCGAAGAGGATGATCAACAGCGCCACGACCGCGATCCGCTCGACGTCGCGCACGGAGATGACGTCCTGGACGTCGGTCCAGAGATCCGAGATGACCGCGGCGCCGACGAGGAACAGCGCGGCGTACGGAAGCGACAGCCGATCCGCGAGGCGCATCCCGAGCAGCGCGACGAAGAGGGTCGCCGAGACCGCGAGGATGACCTCGCCGAAGTCGCCGATCTCGGTGAGGGCGAGCATGTGGCCCGGTGCAGTCATCCGCGCGATTCTGCACTGCCGGCGTCTCGACGCTCGCGTGACGCGTCCGGACGGATCCCCCCGAGGTTCCTTGGAAGGGCCTGACTCACCCGGTTTCGAGCGCACCCACTTGATCGAATCGGGCCGCTGGCCCAGGATGACGCCGTGCTCCTGATCGTCGTCCTCGGCTTCGCGCCGATCCTCATGCTGCTGACGCTCGTCGTCGTCCTCTACCTCACCGTCGTAGAGCTGCGGGAGCTCGGAGACCTGCACTACGCGTGGTGGATCTGGTGGCTCCTGCTCGTCTTCATGACCCACTTCGTCGGCTATCTGTTCCTGAGGGCCTACGCTGTCTATCGACGCTGGCACGCAGCCAGCGGGTGACGGCGGGCCGCCGGACGAGCCGGCGCCGCGCCGTGGGATCCGGGACCACCCGCTGGGCAAGGTGGCCCTGCTCGCCCTCGTGCTGGTCGCCGCCCTCGCGGTGGCGCGCACCTGTGGCTCCTCGAACCAGGAGGTCTCGCAGGAGGAGGCAATCGAGATCGCGACTGCCGAGGCTGGCTTCGAGCCCTGCTCGGAGACGGGCTGCGTCCTCGTCCGTGCCCTGCGCCAGGGGATCCCGTCCCGCCTGTACTGGGTCGTCGGGCTGGCCGAGCGCCTCGACGCCCAGGGCAGGCCTATCCAGACGAAGACCTATCTCGTCGACGTGATGACGGGCCAAGCGACCCAGAGCCGCTGAACGCGGCTGTGTAGCTCTCGCACACATCACACCGTCGAACGCCGGTGTAGCCGGACATGGAACCACCGGTTACGCGTGTTTACGGTCCCGGCGTCGACTGTGGTGCCGCCCGCGGAGGGGGGCTCGAATGATCTCGTCGCTGTTGCCGACCTGGCTCGCCCAAGCTCCAACGCCTGAGGAGATCGACGCCAAGGTAACCCTCGACTCGCTCGTCCTCACCGAGCAGTTCTACTTCTGGACCGTCGTCATCATGTGGCTGATCCACGTCGGCTTCATGGCGTACGAGGGTGGCGCAGCTCGGCGCAAGAACGTGATGTCGACGGCGATGAAGAACATCCTCACGATCGCCGTCGTCACGCCGACCTTCTACTACTTCGGCTGGTACATCTACGGCTGCTTCGAGGAGGGGTGGCCGAAGGACGGGCACGACAGCCCGACCGTCGAAGGACTCGACTTCCTCGTCGGCTTCTGCCAGAACACCGCGCCCTGGGCGGCCCAGATGGGGCCGAACCTCCAGGATCACGTCAGCGCGGTCTTCTTCCTCGCCTTCCTGCTCTTCTCCTGGACGACGGCCTCGATCATGTCCGGAGCGCTCATCGAGCGGGTTCGCCTCTCGGCGTTCCTCATCCTCGGCGCGCTGCTCGGCTCGGTCGTCTGGATCATGGACGCCGCCTGGGGCTGGAGCGGCGGCGGCTGGCTCGTCACCCGCTTCGGGTTCCACGATGCGATCGCGTCCCTCGTCGTGCACGGGGTCGCCGGGGCGTTCACGTTAGGAGTCCTGCTGAACCTCGGGCCGCGCATCGGCAAATACACCACCGACGGCGCCGCGAGGACGTTCCGCGGTCACAACACCCATCTCACCCTGATGGGGCTGATGCTGATCTTCACCGGCTTCTACGGGTTCTACGCCGCCTGCCTCGTCATCCAGTCGACGGTGTTCCCGGGGTGGCTCAACATCTACCTCTCGCCCACCACCCTCGGCGCGATCGCGTTCGTGATCACGATCGGCTTCGCGGGCGGCTTCACGGGTGGGTGGTTCGCGAGCAAGGGCGATCCGTTCTGGACGTTGTCCGGCGGACTCGCCGGCGTCATCGCGGTGTCCGCGGGCGCCGACGTCTACCACCCGTCGCTCGCCTATCTCCTCTCGATCTCCGGCGGCATGCTGGCCGTCTACGCGGGCGGCATCATCGAGAAGAAGCTCCGCATCGACGACGCGGTGGGCGCGGTCGCGGTGCACGGCGTCTGCGGTTTCTACGGCGTCTTCCTCGTCGGCATCTTCGCCGGCGGATACCCGACCGGAATCAACAACGTCGAGTCGTCCTTCGGCGGGCAGCTCATGGGCATGCTCGCTTTCCTGCCGCTCGCGTTCCTGCCCGGCTACTTCGTGAGCTGGCTGCTCAAGAAGATGAACCTCCTGCGCGTCCCCGCCGAGGTGGAGCTCGAGGGACTCGACCTCGCCGAGTTCGGCCAGGACTTCTACCCCGAGTTCGAGCGCGTTCCGGAGATCGTCATCGAGCCCGACGGGCGCGAGGTGGAGGCGGCGCCGGTGCTGCTCGACGCGTACTGGCAGACGAACGGCAAGCCCAGGGTCCCGGCCGGCACCGGAGAGAGGAGCTAGACGATGTTCGACGCGTTCCCGTACGACGAGTGGAGCGAGGACATCGCAGAGTTCTGGACCTTCGGCGGCGAGGGCTCGACCGGAACCTGGATCCTCACGGCGCTCGGATTCGCGGCGATGCTGATTGCCTTCTGGGGGTTCGTCCGCCTCGAGAACCGCAAGCTTGCGGCCCAGGCCGAGCGCCTCCGCGCGTCCGGCGCGCTCGAGCGCCCGAGCGGTCCCACGGCATAGGAGGGAGGAGCGATGGCAGAGAAGCAGATCGACTTCCCGCCGCTGCAGAAGGAGGACCGGCGCGTCGCCCCGTTCATGCTCGCGCTGTCGCTCGTCTGCATCGTGATCGTGGTCGTGATCCTGCTCTCCGGCCTCGACGGGCCTTTCATCGGCCCCTGGGGGTAAGTACCCTTCGGACGTGGCTGGGCTCTACCTCCACTGCGTGATCTGCGCGAGAAAGCAGGCTGACGGGCTCATCTCGGGCGCGGCCTGGGGCCGCCTCGAGCTCACGGTCGAACAGCGCGGCAACGGCGCGGGTGCAGCCGCGACCGTCAGGGTCTGTCCCACGTGTGTCAGCACGCACACGGACTGGCAGACGGTCGCCGTGAGCGGGCTCCGCAAGGCCTCGTAGCGCTTCCGCGCTAGAACAGCCCGACGATCTCGCCCGACTCGTCGATGTCGATCGCGAACGCGGCCGGGTTCTTGCCGAGCCCGGGCATCGTCATCATGTCGCCGCAGAGCGCGACGATCCAACCCGCGCCGGTGTAGGGGCGCAGGTCGCGAACCGGGACGGTGAAGCCGGTCGGCGCGTTCCTGAGAGCCGGGTCGTGAGAGAGCGACAGATGCGTCTTCGCCATGCAGACCGGCAGGCGCGCAAGGTCCGAATCCGCCCACTCGGCGGCCTTCTTCTTCGCGGGCGGCAGCAGCTCGACGCCGTCCGCGCCGTAGACCCGCGTCGCGATGAGGCGAATCTTCTCCTCGATCGTCGCGTCCAGGGGGTAGGCGAAGTCGAACGTGTTGGGCTCGTCCGCAGCGGCGACGACCGCCTCGGCGAGCGCGGTTGCGCCCGCGCCACCGTCCTCGAAGGCGGTGTTGATCTCCGACGCATATGCGCCCGCCTCGGTGGCTAGGCGTCGGACGAGCTCGAGCTCGTCCGCCGTGTCGGTCGGGAACTTGTTGACACCTACGACTGCCTGCAGCCCGTAGCCGTTGACGACTCCGATGTGACGTGCGAGGTTGGCCGCGCCGGCTTCGATCTCGGCCGCCCCGCCGTCGAGATCGCCGCCGTGATGCTTGAGAGCTCGCACCGTCGCGACGAGTACGACCGCGCTCGGCCGGAGGTCGCCGATACGACACGTGATGTCGAAGAACTTCTCCATCCCCATGTCCGACGCGAACCCGGACTCGGTCACGACGTACTCGCCGAGCTTCAGCGCGACGCGGTCCGCGACGAGCGAGTTGTTGCCGTGCGCGATGTTGGCGAACGGGCCGCAGTGGACGAACGCCGGCTGACCCTCGAGCGTCTGCACGAGGTTGGGCTTGACCGCGTCCTTGAGGACGACCGCCATCGCGCCGGCCGCCTTGATCTGCTCGGCCGTCACCGGCTCACCCTCGTAGGTCTGGCCGACCGTGATCCGGCCGAGCCGCTCGCGAAGGTCCTGGAGGTCGCGAGCGACGGCGACGAGCCCCATGATCTCGCTCGCGGCGGTGATGTCGAACCCGGTCTCGCGCGGTGCGCCGTGCGCTCTCCCGCCGAGACCGGTGACGACGTTCCGCAGGTTGCGGTCGTTCATGTCCATGCACCGGCGCCAGGAGATCGATAGCGGATCGAGCCCCGTCGCATTGCCGTGATGGAGGTGCGCGTCGATCAAGGCCGAGAGGAGGTTGTTCGCGGCGGTGATCGCGTGCAGGTCACCGGTGAAGTGGAGGTTCAGATCCTCCATCGGGACGACCTGTGCGTAGCCGCCGCCGGCCGCACCGCCCTTCACTCCGAAGACGGGCCCGAGCGAGGCCTCACGCAGGCAGAGCACGGGCTTGCGACCGATGACGCCGAGGCCTTGCGTGAGCGAGACCGACGTCGTCGTCTTGCCCTCGCCCGCGGGTGTCGGCGTGATCGCCGTCACGTTCACGAGCTTCGCGTCCGGACGGTCGGCGAGACGCTCGATCACGGACAGGTCGACCTTCGCCTTGTACCGGCCGTACTGCTCGATCTCCTCGGGAAGGAGCCCGGCGTCGGAGGCGACTTCCGTGATCGGTCGGAGCTCCGCCTGCTGGGCGATCTCGAGGCTCGAGGGCATCGCGGTCTTCATCGGTCTCCTTGTCCTAGTGGCTCACAGCCGCCGCAGCAAGCTCCGAGACGAGCGTGTCGGTATGGAAGCGCTCGAGCGCGAAGGGGGCGATCAGATCGGGAGTCTTGCCGGTCGCGACGAGCTCGGCCAGCGTCACGCCGACGATCGGCGCTGCCTTGAAGCCGTACGTCCCCCACCCGGCCGAGACGTGGAAGTTGTCGACCTCGGTCCTGCCGAGGATCGGGCTGTAGTCGGGCGAGAGGTCACAGAGCCCCGTCCAGGTCCGCAGAACCTTCGTGCGCTCGAGCTGCGGGAAGAGCTCGAGCGAGTGTCGAGCCGAGGTCTCGAGGAACGAGAGCGTCCCGGCGCCCTTGTAGGTCGTATACGGCTCGATCTCGGCGCCGATCAGGAACTCGCCGCGGTCCGTCTGCGAGACGTACACGTGAAGCTGCGACGACACGATGATCACGTCGAGGAACGGCTTCAGCGGCTCGGTCACGAACGCCTGCAGGATGTGGGTCGTGATCGGGAGACGCACGTCGGCGAGGGCGCCGACGAGCGTCGACCAGCCGGCGGTCGCGCTGACGACCTGTCCGCATTCGATGCGGCCCCGGTTCGTCTCGACCGCCGTTATCCGCCCGTTCGAGCGCTGGAAGCCGGTGACCTCCGTGTACGGGTGGATGTCCACGCCGCGCCGGTCGGCCGCGCGCGCGAACCCCCACACGACGGCGTCGTGCCGGATGATCCCGCCCGGCGGGTGGTAGAGGGCGCCGAGCACCGGCCACGTCGGCCGGTCGGAGAGGTCGAGCTCCGGGCAGAGCGCTGCGATCTCGCGCAGGCCGACGACGCTCGACTTGATCCCGAGAAGCTTGTTCACCTCGGCCCGCTCCTGCATGACGACGAGCGCGCGGTCCGAGTGCGCGAGCGTCAGATGGCCGCGCTGCGAGAACATGAGGTTGAAGTCGAGCTCCTTCGAGAGCCGCTCGTAGAGGCGGACGCTCGCGCCGTAGAACGCGGCTCCCTCCGGCGTGCGGTAGTTCGAGCGGACGATCGTCGTGTTCCGCCCCGAGGCGCCCGACCCGATGTAGGACTTCTCGAGGACGCAGACGTTCTTCACGCCGTGCTCCTTGGCCAGGTAGTACGCGGTCGCGAGCCCGTGCGAGCCGCCCCCGACGATGACGACGTCGTACCGGCGCTTCAGCTCTCCGCGCGGCCGCCACATGCGCTTCGGGAAGAAGATCTCTTTCACGTGCTGTGCGCTCCTCCCCCGGACAGCCCGGCGAGCAGGTCGAGCACGACCTCGGCGACGTAGTGGCCGAGCTCCTGGGGAAAGTAGGCGCGGAAACGCTCGCCCTCGTCGCGAACCACGACGGCCGAGATGCGCGCGAAGCTGCCGGCGGTCGGCAGCGCTGCCGGGTCGAGATCCGTGAGCCGGCGGAAGAGCTGCTCGCCGTCGAAGGCGAGGCCGGCGAGCGCCCCGGTCACGTCGTACGCACGGAGCCCGCTGTCGCGCACCCGCTCGAGCGCGCCGAGCGGATCGTCCGTGAGCAGGAGGCCGCGGCGTGGCGTCAGGCGGACGAGCTCCTCGCCCTCGCCCGGCTCGACCAGCGAGAGGTCGCCGCGTAGCTCGACCTTCCCGTCCCCGGAGAGATCGCGCAGGCTCTCAGGGGCGCCGGCGAGCGCACGGGCGAGCGGCGACGCGAGCGTCTGCGGCTCGCAACGCCACGGCGACAGGAAGTCGAGGACGCTCACGAGCGCATCCGCTCCCCGGCCGGGTCGAAGAACGCGCCGTCGTGCACGCGGGCGCCGAGCAGGCGCCGGTCGACGCGGATCTCGAAGCGCGTGCCGGCCTCGGTCCGGTCGGGCGGCAGCCAGGCGAGCCCGATGACGGCGCCGACCTGCTCGCTGCGGCGCGCGCTCGTCACGCGCCCGGCCGGCATCCCCTCGACCACGACCTGCGCGCCCTCCGGCGGTACGACGTCGTCCTCCATCGTGAACCCGACCAGCAGCTCGAGCGGATCCCGCACGGCGAAGTGCTCGAGCGCGAACTTGCCCACGAAGTCGTCCTTGTCCATCTTCGGAAGCCACGGCATCCCCGCGGAGAGGAGGTTCGACTCCGAATCCGTGTCCTGGCCGACGATGACGTGCCCCTTCTCGAGCCGGAGGACCCGCTGCGGCTCGAGCCCGAACGGCCGCGCGCCCTCGTCCAGCAGGCGGTTCCAGAGGAATTCGGCGGCGGCGCTCGGGAAGTGCAGCTCGTAGCCGAGCTCGCCGACGAAGCCGATGCGGAGCCCGAGGCAGGGAACGCCGGCCACGTCGAGGTGCTTCGCGTCGAGGTAGCGGAATGCATCGGCGGAGACCTCGTCCTCGTCGGTGAGGCGCGCGAGCGCGTCTCGCGCCTGCGGGCCCGCGAGGTTGAGAGCGGCCAGCGAGCCGGTCACGTTCACGATCTCGGCGTCGTAGCCCCAGACGGCGTTCCACCACTCGAACCAGGCGGTCACGGCGTCGGCTCCCGTCGACGTCGTCGTCACGTAGAAGAGGTCGTCGGCGAGCCGCGCGACCGTGCCGTCGTCCATGATCCGGCCGCCGTCGCTCGTGAGCACGCCGTAGCGGATGCGGCCCGGCCGGAGATCCCCGAAGCGGTTCGGGTAGAGCCGCTCGAGGAGCTGTGCGGCCTCCGGGCCCTCGACCAGGAGCTTGCCGAGTGTCGAGACGTCGATCACGCCGAGCGATTCGTGAACGGCGCGCACCTCGTCCTCGGGGTGCTCGCCATAGGCGTAGGGGCGCTTCCACGGCCCTGCCCACATCATCCGTGCGCCGAGCTCCTCGTGCCGGAAGTGGAGCGACGTGCGCCTCGTCGGCTCGAGGTGACGGCCGGCGAGGAGGCCGAGCTCCACAGGCGCCCAGGGCGGCCGGGCGGTCGTGGTGCCGATCGCGGACTCGTACATGTGGAGCTCGCGTGCGTACAGGTGGATGCTCGGGAGCTGGCAGAGCTTCCCCTGGCAGGGCCCCATCGTCACCGTCGTGTACCGCTTCGAGAGCTCGATCGAGTCGAAGCCCTCCTCGATCGACCGCTTCACGTCCTTCGTCGTCACGTCCTCGCACACGCAGACGAAGCACTTGCCGCGCCCCTCGTAGGCCGCGTGGCCCTCCGCCCGGACGATCCCCTCGCCGGTGACGCTTCCGACCGCCTCGACTCCGTCCGGGAGGTCCTTCGGGACGAAGACCTTGAGCGCGTCGTCGTACTCGACGCGCGCGCCCGCCTGGGAGAGCAGCGAGTAGGCAGGTTGACGTCCACCCGAGACCACGACGAGGTCGCAGTCCGTCGACTCGCCGTCGACGACGACGCGCCGCACCTTCCCGCCGCGCCCCTGGGCCTCGAGCCGGCTCGCGCCCTCCCTCAGATCGATGACCCGAGGTACGGCGACCCCCGCCTCACGCAGCGACTCGGCGATCTCGAGCGCGGCGTCGTCCGAGGCAAGCACGACGGCCCGCCGCCCGGGTCGCAGCGAGAAGTCCCTGACCAGCCGCCGGATCGCCTCGGGCAGCATCACGCCCGCGAGGTCGTTCCCCGGGAAGACGAGGGGCTGCTCGACGGCGCCGGTCGCGACGACGATCCGCTCCGCTCGGTAGCGGTAGAGCACGGTGCCCGCGTCCACGGGGACGAGCCCGCCCTCCCAGATGCCGAGCGCGCGGGCCGGGGCGAGCACCTCGACGCCTGCCAGGTCGGCTGCCGCGAGCCGGATGCCCTCGTCCACGAGGACGACTCCCGGGCCGGCCGTCGCTGCGGCGAGCGCCGCCGCGCGACCCGACTGCCCGCCGCCGATCACGAGCACCCGCGCACGCCGATGCTCGACGTCGTAGCGGCGCGAATGACCTGCGTGCTCGTCGAGCCGCCCGAGCCCGGCGACGCCTCGCAGGAACTTCTCGTAGAGCGGCCACATGAAGCGCGGCCGGATCATCGTCCGGTAGTAGAAGCCCACCGGCGTGAACGGCCCGCCGATCTTGTCGGTGATGCTCAGGAAGTCCATGTCGAGGCGCCCGACCACGTTCTGCGGCGTCACGACCGCGCCCTCCCGCAACGGCTCGACGCACACGCGGACGTTGGGGACGCCGTCCACCGTCATCAGGCAGTTCGGGCAGTGGCCGGAGCAGCAGAGCAGACCGCGCGGCCGGTGGTACTTGAACGAGCGCGAGAAGACCCGCCGACCGTTGGCGAAGAGCGCGGACCCGATCGAGTCGCCGCGGAAGCCCTCGAGCTTGTACTCGCCCAGCTGGAAGCGCACCGTCTCGCTCCGGTCGATCAGCTCGCCGGGTTGCGCGGGCAGTCTCACGAGGCGGACTCGGGCAGCGTGGTCGAGCTGACGTCGTTCGTCCGCGTGTCGCGCTCGGCGAGGAACCATTCCCCGCACCCGTTCCTGTGCTGCCACCACTCCCGCTGCTCGCCGGCAACGTTGTCGCGGAAGTAGACGTAGTCCGTGAGCTCACGGAGCGTCGGCGACCCCTGCGGCCTCCGCGTCACCTCGCCGAAGTACGCGAACTCGTCCACGGGCCGCGGCCCGCAGTGGGGGCAGGGCAGGAGGAACGACATCAACCGATTCCCGGGTCGAATTGCATCACGAACAATGCTGTGCCACGATCCGCAACGGAACGTACACCGGATGGCCCGAACCAGTCAACCATCAACGCGCCGGATCGGCGCCGCAGAGAGGGCGATCTCCGTCCTCGACACGCTCGCCGAGGGCGGCGAGCTCGGGACGAACGAGATCGCGCGCCGGACGGGCATGACGCCGAGCACCGTGTCGCGCCAGCTCGGAACGCTCGCTGCCTCCGGCCTCGTCGAGCGCGTCCCTGCCAATGGCCGTTACCGGCTCGGGCTGCGCATCGTCCACCTCGCGAACTCGATCCTCGCGCGCCTCGACGTCCGCGGCGTCGCGCGGCCCCACCTGGAGGAGCTCGTCCGCCGCACGGGCGAGACGGCCACGCTCTCCGTCGCCGGCGAGGAGGACGCGATCACGGTGGACTTCGTCGCCGGCGATCACCAGATCCAGCCGGTGTCCCGGCTCGGACGACCCTCGATCGCGCACGCGACCTCGGCGGGCAAGGTCATGCTCGCGTTCGCCGACCGCCCGCTCCCGGAGGGGACGCTCCGCGCGTACACGCCGCGGACGATCACCGAGCCGAGGACGCTCGCCGCCGAGATCGAGCGCGTTTGCGAGCGGGGCTGGGCCGAGGCGATCGAGGAGCGCGAGGCCGGCCTGAGCGCGATCGCTGCGCCCATCCGCGGCAGCCGCGGCGAGCTCGAGGCCATCCTGGCCCTCCAGGGACCCACCGCGAGGTTCGACGCCGACGCGGTCGCGGTCGCCCTGCCGCTGCTCCTGGACGCGGTCGACGCGATCTCGCGGGAGCTCGGCTGGCGCGTGGGCTGAGGTAGGGACCGCGCGAGCCGGCTCGTTATGCTCGGCTCGATGCCGGCCGTGGACACGATCATGTCTCGCGAGGTGCTGAGCGTCGCACCGGACACGTTGCTCGCCGAGGCTGCGAGGCGGATGAGCGGCGGCCGGGTCGGAGCCGTCGTCGTGCTCGACGACGAGAGGCTGGTCGGCATCCTCACCGAGCGAGACGTGCTTCGCGCCGTCGGCGAGGGTCGGATCGAAGGCTCGCTCGCCGGAGACTGGATGACCGGGGATCCCGAGACGATCGATCCGACCGAGACGACGGATATGGCCGCGACGCTCATGATCCACGGCGGCTTCCGCCACCTGCCGGTCGTCGAAGACGGCAGCGTGCTCGGAATCGTGTCGATCCGCGACCTCATGCGCGTCGTGCTCGACGACGCCGCCCCGCGCGGCGTCTAGCCACACGCGTTGCGCTTCGACACGAAGATCGCGGTCGTCCTCCGCGACGACCTCGCCGTCTGGCAGAAGACGAACGTGACCGCGTTCCTCGTCAGCGGTATCGCAGGCACCGTGCCCGGCATCGTCGGAGAGCCCTACCGGGACGCATCCGGCAACGAGTACCTGCCGATGTTCGTCCAGCCCGTTCTCGTCTACGAGGCGGACGCGGCAGCGCTGCGCAGGGCGTACGAGCGCGCGCTGGCCCGCGACGTGACGCCGGCGATCTATACGCACGACCTCTTCGCGACGGGTCACGACGCCGCGAACCGCGCAGCTGTCGCCGTCGTTCCGGCAGACGAGCTCGACCTCGTCGGGATCGCGTTCCGAGCGGAGAGCAAGGCGGTCGACAAGATCGTCGACCGCCTGCGCTTCCACCCCTGAGAGCCCTAGTGCTCTCCGGGCACCATCGGGATGCTCGGGTCGAAGAGCATCATGTGCGGCCCGGCGGGGCCGGTCGTGTTCTTCTTGCGCACGCTCGTGAAGCTGATCCATGGCTTCCCGCCCGCGCGGGACGACACGAGACGGCCGGAACGCTGGTTCACGCGGAAGAGCCAGATGCCGTAGTCGTCGTTCCGCGGCGCCCCGAAGTCCGGGTCGTTGTCCCATGACGTGAGCAACGAGTTCGTGACGTAGAGCCGCTTGTTGTCGTGGCTCAGGCGAAGCATGTTCGGGTGCGGCACGGATACTGTCGCCGTGAGAACGGGGTCGAACGGATCCGCGATGTCGAACTGCTGCACCGTGTCCCCGAACCAGTTGGTCACGTAGAGGTACTTGCTGTCGTGGGAGACGATCATGTCCGGCGGCAGCGCGAGCCCGTCCTCCGGGCCGAGCACCTGCTGGAAGTCGAAGACGCCGTCGCGGTCGTCGTCGTCGGCCAGCCAGATCGCGCTCGTTCCGGGCGCGTTGATGAACGCGCGTCGAACGCCCTTCTTCATGACGAAATGCACCATGAGCGCCCCGCTCGAAGGACCGAGGCTGGCGGTCTGGGTCACCTTCTGCTCGCGGACGTCCCAGACTGCGACCTCGTCGCCGAGGCAGCCCGGGTCGATGCCCGCCGCGCACCCGGCCGGTGAGCCGAACGTCGTGCTGATGCCGCGATTCGCCCCGGGCAGCGACTCGAAGTCGTACATGTACTTCGGGTCGGACTCGCCGGGCTGACGCACCGGCCCAGGGCCGAAGTGCTCCACGAACGCGCCTGTCCTGTCGTCGATCTCGACCATGCCTCCGGGGAGCGTCGTGTCGGTCCCGGCACCGATCATCGTGACGAGGGCGCGGCCGTGCGGCATGCCGTGAGCCATCACCCCGTGCGGCACGACGTAGCCGCTCTTCGCGGCCAGCTGGTCGTTGACCGCCCTCAAGCTCAGCCGCCGGCCGTCGCCCTTGACGTCGAAGACATGGATCCGGCTCGAGAAGAGGCCTGGCACGAGCAGCCGCTTCTGATCGTGGGAGTAGCCGTAGTGGTGGACCTCGTCGCCGACGCTAGGCATGTCGACGCGGTTGACGATCTTGCCGAAGTCGGCGCGTCGCGGGTCCGCACCGACCACGGCGATGAAGTCCGGGTCGTTGGTGCTCTGCGCGATGGTGCTGACGTAGAGGTATCGCTCTTGCTTCCCGCCTTGCTTCATGCCGTGGCTGTGTCCGCTCGCGGGAGCTCCTGACCCCGACGCGGTGGCGACCACCGCCACCAGCGCCGCTACGGCGCAGGTGAGCGCAGTGAGCCCGACGGTGATTCGAGTTCTCATCGTTCTCCTCCTGGCATTGGTCCCGCGCCGTCAGCGCGGAGTTCGTTGTCTCGAGTGCGCGGTCCGCGACGGAGCCACCTGCCGAGCCGGAAGAGCTCGACTCGGAACAGAGCGAGCGCGATCGACAGCGAGCCCGCGGCGGCAAGTGCCGCCTGGAGCAGCGGTGCCTCGCCGCCGTGGTGTCCGAGGATCACGGGAACACCTCGGACGTCGAGTCGCCGCCCTGCAGCCGCATCTCGTGCGCCCGCGCAGGCCCGTCGGGGCGGTCGTGGAAGTCGACGAAGAAGCCGCGATCCACCGACATCGACCCGTCCTCAGCGACGTCCACCTTCAGCAGGTTCGAACGGAGCCCCGGGTAGAACTGGTTGTCCCAGGTCGAGAGCAGCGAGTTCGTGACGTAGAGCCGACGCCCGTCGTACGAGAGCTGGAGCATCTGCGGGCCGCCGGTGAGCGGCCGGCCGGCGTCGCTCTTTTGGCCGAGCACGCCGCCGAGCCACAGCCGTCCCGTGAGCCGGGGGTTGGCTGGGTCGGAGACGTCGTAGCGGCGCAGGTCGCCGTGGAGCCAGTTCGAGAAGTACAGAGCCTTGTCGTCCAACGAGAGGACGAGGTCGGTAATCAGGCCCGGCACCGGGATCGGCCAGCTCGCGAGGTCGACGGGGTCGACCGTGATCACGGGTTCCGCCGCGTATGAGCCGTTCTCGCGGTTGAAGCGCCAGATCGTGGACGACAGCGCCGCTCCGACGAACCCCTCGTCGGCATCCGGATCGTGCTTCCAGCGGATCTCGAGCGGGACGAGCCCCTTCGCGCCGAGGTCGATCGACTGCTCGAGCTCACGCCGCTCGAGGTTCCAGAAGTGGAGGCGCTGGCCGTAACGTCCGGCCTCCACGTCGGCGAGGTCGAAGCCCGGCTCGTAGGCGTTGGGGACGCCGAACTCGCTCGACACGAGCACGTTCTTCCGCGGCTGGTACCAGAAGTCGTAGTTCATGGGCGGCCGCGCGCCGCCGTTCTCCCACCGGCCCTTGACCTCGAACGTCTGGCCGTCGATGACCGCGAAGCCGCCTGCGGCATTGCCCTCGACGTCGCCGAGCATCGAGATGACGACGTTGTCGCCAGGCATGCAGTGCGTCGTATGCGGCCGGGTGTAGCCGGTCGCGCGCTCGATTTCGTCCGGCTCGATCACCTTCTCGAGCTGCGGTCGCAGCGGGTCGTGGGCAACGTTCATCACGTAGACCCGCGAGGAGCGAAAGCCCGGAACGATCAGGTGCGAGCGGTCGGGCCCGTGGCACGCGGACGAGCACCGGTTCCACCCGAAGTGGTGGAGCTCGTCCCCGACATACGGCATCGGCGTCTCGTGAACGATCTGCCCGTAGGTGTCCGACTCCGGCCGCGTGTCCACGACCGCGAGAAAGTCGGGCGCGTCGACGCCTGTACCCGCGCGCATCGCCGCGACGTAGAGGTACTCCTCCGGCGCCGCTCCTTGCGCGTCGGCCGGGGAGCGATGGAACGAGGCGGGCTTCGCGCCGCGTCCCTCGCCTGCCTGTGACGCCTTCGTCATCTTCAGTCTCCTTTCGCGGGGAGGACGACGTCGCGACCAAGGAGACTCCGAGGCGGCTGGCGGCGGGCAACTCGCCGGTAATCGGCCGGTAAACCGGCATCACACTCGGCTTCTCGACCATTGCCTGCCGCGGGATACTGGCTCGATGGCGACCGGCGCGTTCATCGGCCGCGCGGGCGAGCTCGGCCAGCTCGAGCGGGCGCTCGACGCGGCGGCGGCGGGCGCCGGTTCGACCGTGCTCGTCGCAGGCGAGGCGGGGATCGGCAAGACGCGGCTCGCGGCCGAGCTGGCTACGCGCGCCCGGGAGGCCGGCTTCGAGCTCCTGCTCGGGCGGTGCCTCGATCTCATCGGCACCGAGCTCGCCTACCAGCCGTTCGTCGAGGCGCTGCGCGAGCTACCCGTGCTGCCCGCCGAAGGCGCAGGCTCGCAGCAGCGTGTCTTCACGGACACGCTGGCGCTGCTCGCCGAGCGTGCATCCGCCTCACCCGTGCTGCTCGTGCTGGAGGATCTGCACTGGGCTGACACCTCGACGCTCGATCTGGTCGTCTTCCTCGCGCACAACCTGGACGCGCGGCGCGTGCTGCTGCTCGCGACGTACCGTGCGGACGAGCTCACGTCGGCGGAGCGCGTGCGCCGGCTCGCCGACGGCGTCCGCCGCTCCGGCTCGGCGCTGGTGCTCGAGCTCGGACCGCTCGAGCGCAAGGAGCTGACCGCTCTGCTCGCGGATCGCGCCGCCGCACCTCCGGCGACGGCGCTGACCGAGGCGATCGTCGCCCGCTCCGAGGGCAATCCGTTCTTCGCCGAGGAGCTGCTCGCAGCCTCCAGCGACCGGGGGGTCGAGCTGCCACGCGGCCTGCGCGAAGTGCTCCTGCAGCGCGTGGCGCGGCTCGACCGCAGAACGCGAGAGCTCCTGCGCCTTACGGCCGCCGCGGGGCGCGACGTCGGCTACCCGCTCCTGCGTGCCGCATCGGAGCTGCCAGAGCTCGAGCTGCGCGAGTCGCTGCGCGGCGCGGTCGAGCACGGCGTCCTCGTCAGCGACCACGAGACGAGCAGCTTCCGCTTCCGCCACGCGCTCCTGGCGGAGGCGATCTACGCAACGCTTCTTCCCGGCGAGCGAGAGCAAGTGCATGCGCGACTAGCCGGGGAGCTCGCGCGCGGCGAGCCGCAGGCGTCTCCAGCCGAGCTCGCGCCGCACTGGGAGGCCGCGGGGCGCGCTCCGGAAGCACTCGCCGCCTCGGTCGAGGCAGCGCGCGAGTCGGAGGCCGTCCACGGTCTTGCGGAGGCGCTCGCCCACCTCGAACGGGCGCTTCGGCTGTGGGACGCCGCGCCGGACGCTGCCGAACGCGCCGGGCTGGATCTCGCCGAGCTCTGCTCATGGTCGGCCGAGCTCGCCGCGCAGACGGGTGCGGCGCCGCGCTCCGTCGAGCTCATGCGGCACGCCATCGAGCTCGTCGGCGAGGGCGACCCGGTTCGCGCGGCGCTTCTGTACGAGCGTCTCGGCCGCTACCTGCATGCGAGCGGCTCGAGCGCCGCCGCCGTCGCCGCTCGCGAGCGCGCTGTCGAGCTGGTGCCGGCCCAGCCGCCCTCGCCGGAGCGCGCGCAGGTGCTGGCGGCCCTCGCGAACGTGCTGATGGTGTCCTGGCGTCCCGAGGAGTCGCTCCCGATCTGCGAGCAAGCGCTCGCGCTCGCGCGTGAGGTCGGCGCTCGGAGAGCCGAGTTCACGGCGCTCGCGACGCTGGGCGTCATCCTCGCCTTCACCGGCCGCGCCGAGGAGGGCGTCGCGCAGCTCCGGCTGGCGCTCGCGCTCGCCGAGGAGGACCGCGATGGACGGCAAGTGCAATACGCCTATACGGAGCTCACCGAGACGCTGACGATGCTCGGCCGGCCGCGGGAGTCGGTCCGGCTGGCGGCAACGGCCCTCGAAGTCGCGCGGCGCTACGGCATCGAGACAACCCACCTCGTCGCCAACCAGGTCGAGGCGCTCGTTGCAATGGGCGAATGGGACGAAGCCGACAGCGTCAGCATCGCCGGGCTACGCGCCAGCACTGCCAACTTTCCCCACAGACCGCTCCTGAGCCGCGCCGAGCTCGAGATCGGCCGCGGCGACTTCGACGCCGCGCGGGCGCATCTCCAAGCCGCGCTCGCCCCCGCGCGCGGAGACAGCAGCCTGCTGACCTACGACGCCCTCGTGGCCGAGCTCGCCTTTTGGGAGCGCCGCTGGACGGACGCCGAGAGGGCGGTGCGCGACGGCCTGGCGCGGGCGTGCGTTCCCGCCGCCGCCCAGATCCGCGTCCGGCTCTGCGCGCACGGGCTGCGAGCGCAGGCGGAGCTGGCGGCGAACGCCCGCGAGCGCGGTGACGGCGATGCCGAACGCCACCAGCTCGGCGAGGCGCGGAAGCTCCTGACGGCGGCCCGTCGCGCTGCCCCCGCGGCTGCAGAGGTCACACCGAACGGCGCCGGCTGGGCCGCGCAGGCCGAGGCCGAGTACGAACGCGCGCACGGCCGGGCTCGCCCGGAAACGTGGGCGCAGGCCGTGTCCCTGTGGGAGCGCGTCGAGCGCCCGCCGCTGGCGGCGTACTGCCGCTGGCGGCAGGCCGAAGCGCTCGTCGCGGCCGGGGCGACCCGCGACGAGGTGGCGGTCCCGCTCAGGGACGCGCATGCGGTGGCAGCACGGATCGGCGCGAGACCCCTGCTCCGAGAGCTCGAGCGGCTTGCCGAGGGCGCAGGGATCGAGCTCGCACTCCCCGACGCGGGGTCGGCCCACGCGGAGCAGGAGCCGGAAGAGCGCCTCGTGGGTACGCCCGACGAGCCGGAGAACGGGCTCGCGCGCGAACCGAACGTCTGGGCAACGGCCTCGAGTGCCGTGCCAGGCTCACGAGCAGGGGCGCAGGCGGACTTTCGAATCCTCGGGCCACTGGAAGTGCGTGACGGGGATCGCGAGGTGCGGCTGGGAGGGGGCAAGCAACGCGCGCTGCTGGCGTTGCTGCTCGTCAACGCGAACCGCACGCTGGCGATCGACCGGATCGTCGACGACCTCTGGGGCGACGACGTCCCCGAGAGCGCGCAGAAGATGGTGCAGATCTACGTCTCCAAGCTGCGCAAGGCGCTGCCGCCCGAAACGCTGCACACGCGCCCGCCGGGATACGCGCTCGCGATCGAGCCGGACCGGCTCGACCTGCACCGGTTCGAGGCTCTCGTCGCCGAGGCGCGGGCGGCCCGGGAGGCGGGGCTCGTCCAGAGCGCATCAGACAGGTTCCGCGCGGCGCTGTCCCTCTGGCGCGGGCCTGCTCTCGAGGAGTTCTCCTCCGAGCCGTTCGCAGCGCCCGAGGCGGTTCGCCTCGAGGAGCTCCGCGTCGGGGTGCTCGAGGAGCGGCTCGAGACCGACCTCCAGCTCGGACGCCACAGCGAGATCGCGGGCGAGCTGGAGGCCGTGATCGCCCGCTACCCGCTGCGCGAGAGCTTCCGCCGCCAGCACATGCTGGCGCTCTACCGGTCGGGCAGGCAGGCCGAGGCGCTGTCGGCGTACCAGGACGCGAGACGCGTACTCGCCGACGACCTCGGCATCGAGCCCTCGCCGGCGCTCCGCGAGCTCGAGCGCCGAATCCTCCAGCAGGACTCGAGCCTGGATCCGGCAGCGCTGACTGCAGCGCACGCCGAGCGCGTCACACCTCCGTCGGCGTCTACCCCTCCACCTGAGGGGATGTTGAAGCTCGTCACCGTCCTCTTCGCGGACATCGTCGACTCCACTGCGCGGGCGGAGACACGGCACCCCGAGGACGTTCGAGACGTCCTCACCGACTACTTCTCCGCGATGTCCGCCGAGATCGAGGCCGAGGGCGGCACGATCGAGACGTTCGTCGGCGACGCGATCATGGCCGTCTTCGGCGTTCCCACGGTGCACGAGGACGACGCTGTCCGCGCCGCAAGGGCGTCATCGCGCATGCTCGACCGCCTGCGGGCGTGGAATGACGAGCGCGACCCGACGGAGGCGCTCGAGATTCGCATCGGCCTGAGCACGGGCGAGGTGCTCGTTTCGGGCACGCCGGGGGCCGATCTCCACATCACGGGCGATGCTGTCAACGTCGCCGCCCGACTCCAGCAGGCAGCAGAGCCGGGAACGATCGTCGTCACCGATCGCACCGCCCGTGCGGTGCGCGCGCACTTCGAGCTCGACCCGCTCGACGGGCGCCTCGCGCTCAAGGGAAGATCGGAGGCGGTTGCGGCCTGGATCGTCGGCGCAGCGCGCGCAGCGGAGGAGCCGCGCGGTGAGCTCGGCATCGCGCCGCCGCTCGTCGGTCGAGATCGCGAGCTTGCGTTCCTGCGCACGACCTTCGACTCCGCGCGGCAGGACCGACGGCCGGCGCTTGTCACGGTGATCGGCGACGCCGGCGTCGGCAAGAGCAGGCTCGCGCGCGAGTTCCTCTCCCCGCTCGACGGCGACGCGAAGGTGCTGATCGGCCGCTGCCTCTCCTACGGACAGGGCGTCACGCTGTGGCCCTTCGCAGAGATGCTCAAGGCCGAGGCGGGCGTGCTCGAGACGGATCGGTCCGAGACGGCCTCCGCGAAGATCTCGAGCCTCGTCGACACGAGCATCGAGGCAGACCTCGCAGGTGACCGTCAGCGCACAGCCGCCGCTCTGGCCTCGACGCTCGGCGTGCGGCTACCCGGCGACGCGCATGCGTCGCTCGATCCGCGCGAGCTCTACCGGGACCTCGTCGGTGCCTGGCGGGCGTTGCTCGCATCGTTTGGACGTCACTCCCCCGTCGTCGCCGTCGTCGAGGACCTGCACTGGGCCGACCCGACGATGCTCGACGTCCTCGACGAGCTGGCCGAGCGGCTCGACGGCCCGATCTTCTTCCTCTGCACCACGCGTCCCGACCTGCTCCGCTCGCGTCCCGACTGGGGTGGCGGACGTCGGAACGTCAGCTCGCTGGCGCTCGACCCGCTGAGCAGCGACGAGAGCGAGCGGCTGGCCTCGTTCCTGCCGGGCGTCGGCGACTTGCCTGTCGGCGTGCGGCGCCTGATCCTCGAGCGCTCGGGTGGAAACCCGTTCTTCCTCGAGGAGATCGTCCAGCATCTGATCGACGACGGGCGGCTCGTCTGGGAAGGCGGCCGGTGGCGGGCCGGCACGGGGATCGACCGGCTGGGAATACCGGACAACGTCCATTCCGTGATCCTCGCCCGGCTCGACCTGCTGTCGCCGGAGGAGAGGCAGGTCGCGCAGCGCGCCGCCGTGGTTGGCCGCGTGTTCTGGGACGGCGTCCTCGCTCGCATCGCTCCGGTCGACGACCTAGACGCGGCCCTCCGAACCCTGCGTCGGCGCGAGTTCGTGCTCGAGCGGCTCTCCTCGGTCATTCCGGGTCAAGCGGAGTACGCGTTCAAGCACGTCCTCATCCGCGACGTCGCCTATGCCAGCCTCCCCCGCCCCGAGCGAGGCCGCGCACACGCGGAGACGGCGGCGTGGATCGAGCAGACGAGCGGCGAACGCTCCGACGAGCTGGCGGAGCTGCTCGGGCACCACTACGACGCGGCGTTCTCGCTGTTGCGGGAGGACGACCTCCGGCAGCGCGCCCGCGCCCACCTCCTCACCGGCGCGGCGAACGCGCACCGCCGGTTCGCCATCCAGCAGGGCGATCGCCTCGCCCGCCGGGCGGTCGAGCTCTCCGAAGGCGGCGCCGAGCGCGCCAAGGCTCTCGAGGCGCTTGGCGATCTCCACTACCTCTCGTTCCTCGGCGACGCCGCCTGGCGCACGTACGGCGAGGCGCTCGAGGAGCTCCCGGAGGACGATCCGGCAGCCGCGCGTCTCGCCGGAAAGGCGACGATGTTCGCCGCTCGATTCACGGGAACCATGCACGTGCTACCTGCGGTCGACGCGGTGCGGCGCGTCATCGAGCGCGGGCTGGTCGCGGCACCGGGGGGCGGCCCGGAGCGTACGTTGCTGCTCGTCAACCGAGGCTTTCTCTTCAGCCAGCGCGAGGGCCGCCGCGACGAGCAGACGGACGATGCCGTACGAGAAGCAGTCGCTGCCGCGGAGGCGCTGGGCGCTGCCGACCTTCTCTCGGCTGCTCTCGATCTCGTGCATGCGCATCACGAGCAGGGCGGCCGCTACGGCGAGTCGTACCGCACGTCGCTGCGACGCATCGAGCTCGTTCCTCGCATGAGCGACGTGAAGGAGATAGGCGACTGCTACGCGGTCGCCGCGCGGTCGGGATACCACCTCGGCCACTACCGCGAAGCCGAGGCACATGCGACCGCGTGCATCGAGCGCGCGCGGGGGATCGACTCCGGCTCGTACCTCCACGGGCTCACGTGGCGTATCGCAGCTCGCTTCGTCCTCGGTGAGTGGGACAGCGCGCTCGCCGACCAGGGGGAGCTCGAGCGCGTCGTGGCTCTCACTCCGCGCGAGCTGCCTCCGGTCTACGCGATGAGTGCCTACACGCGTGCTGCCCTCCTTCACGACCTCCGTGGCGAGCGCGACGAGGCGGATAGGTACATCGAGCTCGGGCTCCGCTTCTTCGAGCGGAGGGCCTCCATGCAGGTGTGGGGCTCCATCCACCTGGCGCCGCTTGCAGTCACGCTCGCGCGGCGAGGGCGCTTCGACGAGGCGCTCGCAGTCACCCGGCTCTCCCCTCGAAGGGTCAGCACCGGCGTGATGCTCGAGGCATTGTGCGAGATCACTGCCATGCGCGAGCGTTGGGACGACGCCGCCGAGCTCGTAGTCGCTACACGCGAAGAGGCCGTGGTAGGAGAGCAGCTCTCGCTTCCCCTGTTCGCCGATCGGCTCCAGGGCCGGGCGACTGCCGCGAACGGCGACCTCGCCGGAGGCGCGGAGCTTCTCACCCGTTGCGCGGACGGCTTCGCAGCGATCGGCGCCCGCTGGGAGGAGGCGTGGTCTCGTGTCCTGCTGGGCGAGTTGCTCGTCGCAGGTGAGCAGGAGCGGGCGGAGCCGGAGCTGACATCCGCGCTCGCCGTCTTCGAGCGGCTCGGCTCCGTGCGCGAGATCGAGCGCGCGCGGGCATTACGCGCGACTCAGACGTAGCTCGTCAGACGCTCGGCGAGCGCGCGCACGCTTGTACGGAGCTCGTCCGGCTCGCGGATCGTGAACGCGCACCCGAGGCCCGCGAGAACACCGGCCGTCCAGTCGAGCGAGCTGACGCGCATGCGCAGGAGCGTACCGCCGTCGGTCTCGGCGAGCTCGGCCAGCGTCGACGAGAGCCGCCGTGCCGCGTCGGCGAGCGGAAGCTCGAGCAGCACCTCGACCTGCCACGGCCAGGGCACTCGCGCGAGCGAGCGGCTCACGTGCTCCGCGGCGTCGAAGCCCCGGGGCGGGGCGACCGCCGTCTCGTCGTCGAGCAGGACCCGCGACATCCGGTCGACCCGGAAGACGCGCAGGTCCTCGCGCCCGTGGTCGTAGGCGGCGAGGTACCAGCGCCCCGAGTGGACGACGAGGCCGTGCGGGCTGAGCTCCCGCTGCGACTCCTCGCCGGAGAAGGACCGGTACCCGGTCCGGAGGCGCTTCCTGCGGCGGATCGCGTCGCCGAGCTGGAGCGCGAGCTCACCCGGGACCGGCACGGTGCTCGTCGAGCCGCTCGTGAAGTCGAGCGTCGTCTCCAGCGCCTCGACCTGCCGCCGCAGGGCGTCGGGGAGGACGCGATGGATCTTGGCCAGCGCACCCTCCACCGAGCCTTCCGAGCTCGTCAGACCGAGACGGCCGGCGGCGATCGCCCCGAGCGTGACGGCGACCGCCTCCTCGTCGGTGAGCATCAGGGGTGGTAGGCGATAGCCGGGACGGATGCGGTAGCCGCCCCCCACTCCACGCTGCCCCTCGACCGGGATGCCGAGCTCCTGCAGGCGGGCGACGTCGCGCCGCACGGTGCGCGCGTCGATCGCGAGCCGGCTCGCGATCTCGCTCCCGGTCGTCACGGGCTGCGCCTGCAGGAGCTCGAGCAACTCGAGCAGGCGCGCGGTCGACGTGGGCACGCATGAAGTCAAGCAGAGATAGAGGGCGGAAACAGCCCTATTTGCGCGCTAGGGTCGATCGAAGTGACGACGAGCGAGGAGGACGAGATGACGAGCACCGTCGAGGCTCCTGCGACGACGAGCGACTTCGACTTCCTGATGGGGAGCTGGAACATCCACAACCGGCGGTTGCGGAAGCGCCTCGCCGGCTCGGACGAGTGGGACGAGTTCGAGGCGACGAGCGTCGCGCGACCGCTCCTCGACGGCCTCGGGAACGAGGACGAGTTCCGGACCGACTACGACGGCGGCTTCATCGGCATGTCGTTCCGCTTCCTCGACCCAGGGAAGGGCCGGTGGGCGATCTACTGGGCCGACACGCGTCGGTCGGGCGAGCTCGATCCTCCCGTCTTCGGCGCGTTCTCCGGCGACACCGGCGTCTTCGAGGGCGCAGACCTCTTCGAGGGCAGGCCGATCCTGGTCCGCTTCGTCTGGTCACGCGCCACCACCGGTACGCCGCGGTGGGAGCAGGCGTTCTCGGACGACGGCGGCGAGACCTGGGAGACGAACTGGGTCATGGACTTCACCCCCGCAAAGGAGCGGACGTGAGCGTCCTCGAGCGCATCGGCACGATCGCGCCGGACTACGAGCACGTCGCAAAGCTCGTCTCTCCCGGGCCGAGCATCGTCGTCGCCGACGCGATCCTCAAGTGGTACGACATCGCCGCCGAGAGCACGCCCGTCGAGGACGATGTGAGGGCGCTCGCGGAGGTCGCGCTCCGCGAGGCCGCCCGGGCCGGCGAGCTGTCGCTCGCGGGTGACCTCGGCTTCGTGATCCTGCATCGCTGCGGCGAGAGCTTCTATTTCCTGCTCATCTCGACTTGGCGCAACGAGAACGAGCTTTGGGAGACCGTGTGGGCAAAGGACGGCGACTCCGATCAGACCTTCCACGCCTGGCCGACCGAAGGGACGCATCGCCCCACCTTCTGCGTCTGGGAGCTCGCGGCCGTCTGTCACGAGCAGCGCGAGTGGAGCCGCTACCTGCGGTCGGCCCGTGACGACACCGCCAAGCAGGCCTACGTCCGGTCCTCCTTCGAAGGAGAAGCGTGATGGGCACCGGCGCGAAGCAGCTCTACGTCGTCCGCACCGAGCGCGGCGGTCCGTGGGACTGGTCGCGCGATCTCCGCGAGCAGAACGCCTGGGACGAGCACGCGGGCTTCATGAACGCGCTCGTCGACGACGGCTTCGTCCGGCTCGGGGGCCCGCTCGACGGCGACCGGCACGCCCTGCTCGTCGTCGACGCGGCCTCCGAGCAGGGCATCCGAGAACGGCTTGCGGAGGATCCCTGGGCGCTGAACGGGATGCTCACCGTGAAGAGCGTGGAGCGCTGGACGATCCTCCTCGAGCCCGAGAGCGACTGAGCCGCGCCGCCGGGTGTAATGATCGGCTGAACCCGCACGCGCCAGCGAGGAGGACCTGATCGTGACCACGGCCGCTGCGACCACCGACCTCGAGGCTCTCACCGCCCTCAACCGCGACTACATCGACTCGGTGCAGCACTCCGACGTCGCTCGCTTCGAGGAGATACTCGCCGACGACTTCCGCTGCTCGAACCCGGACGGATCGCTCGTCGATCGTGCCGCGTTCCTGAAGCAGACCGCGAAGCGTGTGACGATCACCGGGCTCGAGGCGCACGATGTCGAGATCCGCCTGCTCGGCGACATCGCGATCATCCACGCCCGCACGACCTATGCCCTCGCGGACGGCAGGCCGAGCGGCGGCCGGTACACCGACGTCTGGGCACGGCGGGACGGCCGCTGGCTTGCGGTGTCCGCGCACGTGACCCGCAACTGACTTCGCCCGGTCGGTGCCGACCGTCGGGATCGTCAGCCCTGGCGCCATGGGCAGCGCCATGGCGAGTGCGCTCGCCGGCGGCGGAGCACGCGTCGTCGCGTCGCTCGCCGGGCGCAGCGAGCGGACCCGCAGCCTGGCCGCGCGAGCGGGGGTCGAGCTCCTCGACGACCTCGGAGCCGTCGTGCGCGAGGCGGACGTGGTGCTGTCGATCGTGCCGCCCGAGGCGGCACCCGCCGTGGCCGCCGACGTCGGGCGCGCCGCGCGCGAGCACGGTGCCGGCCCGCTGCTCGCCGAGCTGAACGCCATCGCGCCCGCGACCGCGCTTCGACTCGAGGAGGCTGCGGCAGCGGACGGCGTCGAGCTCGTGGACGGCTCGATCTCGGGGCCGCCGCCGTGGCGCTCCGGGACGACGCGGCTCTATCTCTCGGGCCCGCGCGCCGAGGACGTCGCGGTGCTGCCGTTCGACGGCGTCGAGCGCGTCGTGGTCGGCGGGCGGGTCGGCTCGGCGTCGGCGGTGAAAATGAGCACCGCGTCCGTGTACAAGGGCACCTCGGCGCTGCTCGTCCAGGCGCTCCTCGCGGCGCACGAGAACGGCGTCCTGGAGCACGTCCTGGCCGACCTGCGGACCGGCGCGCCCGAGCTCGTCGCGAACCTGGACCGCCGGCTCGGGAACGCCGCCGCGAAGTCGGGTCGCTACGTCGGCGAGATGCGAGAGATCGCCGCGACGCAGGAGGCGGCCGGCCTCACGCCGGCGCTCTTCGAGGCGATGGCCGAGGTGTACGCCTCACTCGCCGGCACCGAGCTTGCGCGAGCGACGGCCCCCGAAGACCTTCCCGAGGGCCAGCCGCTCGCACAGCTCGTCGACCGGTTGCGCTAGGAGGCGCGCAGGAAGCGAATGGCTTCGCGGCGCCCGGGGATGCCCATGTTCATCGACCCCCTACGGCACTTGTACGACACCGGGCCGGCGGGCACTCGCACCACCCTCAGTCCGGGGCCGGGCACCGTGATCGAGCGCCCGTCCTTCTCGCCCCTGAACTTCGAGATGAAGAGCTCGCTCCGTCCTCGCCCGACGATGATGCTCTCGCCTCGGGTCGTGTACGGCGCCTCGTAGATGAAGTTCGCGGTTCCCTCGAGCAGGAAGTCGCCCTGCTGGATGCGCACGACGAAGTGCGTGGATCCGTAGGTCATCCGCGTCGCGCTGAAGCCCGCCGTGAGCGTGCCTTCGGCAACCCTCATCGTGCCGCCCGTCAAGACGGTCAGAATGCGCTGCGCCTCGGCTCGTGTCGTACGCCAGCTTCCGCGCAGGCAGCGGTCTGCGGCGGCCTCGTCGGTGCTCCCGACCGCTCCGCCGGATGCCGCGAGCGCGACCCCGAGAGCAACGACCGCAATCACCGTCAGAGCGATCGATCGTCTCATCGTTTCTCGACCTCCACGTCGGAATCGCCCGGGAAGAGTGCGGGCGGAGAGTACTGCGACGATCGGCCGCTCCTGGGCCCGGGTGAATCCCTCAGCTCGTGCTCGTACCCGGGATCCAGTCCGTCCCGGCAAGCGGCACACGCGCCATCGCCGCCGCCTCGACCGTCAGTGCGACGAGATCCTCCGGCTCGAGGTTGTGCACGTGCGACTTCCCGCACGCGCGGGCGAGGGTCTGGGTCTCGAGCGTCAGGACGCGCAGGTAGTTCGCGATCTTCCGCCCGCCCACGATCGGGTCGAAGCGGGCGGCGAGCTCGTCGTCCTGGGTCGAGATGCCGGCCGGGTCGCGTCCCGCCTGGTAGTCGTCGTAGAAACCCGCGGCGCTCCCGAGCTGCCGGTACTGCTCGTCGTACTCCGGGCTGTTGTCCCCCATCGCGACGAGGGCCGCAGTGCCGATCGAGACCGCGTCGGCGCCGAGCGCGAGCGCCTTCGCGACGTCCGCGCCGGTCCGGATGCCACCGGAGACGATCAGCTGCACCTGGCGGTGCAGCCCGAGCTCCTGCAGCGCGTCGACCGCGATGCGCGTCGCGGGGAGCGTGGGAATCCCGACGTGCTCGATGAAGACGTCCTGCGTCGCCGCAGTCCCGCCCTGCATCCCGTCGACGACGATCACGTCGGCGCCCGACTTGACCGCGAGCTGGACGTCGTAGTACGTCCGCGTGGCGCCGACCTTCACGAAGATCGGCTTCTCCCAGTCGGTGATCTCACGTAGCTCCTGGATCTTGATCTCGAGGTCGTCGGGCCCCGTCCAGTCCGGATGGCGGGAAGCGCTGCGCTGGTCGATTCCCTGAGGCAGGTCGCGCATCTCGGCGACCCGGTCGGAGATCTTGTGGCCGAGCAGCATCCCTCCCCCGCCCGGCTTCGCCCCCTGCCCGACGACAACCTCGATCGCGTCCGCCTTGCGCAGGTCGTCGGGGTTCAGGCCGTAGCGCGAGGGGAGCACCTGGTAGACAAGCGTCTTCGAGTGCTCGCGCTCCTCCGGCGTCATGCCGCCGTCACCGGTCGTCGTCGACGTTCCGACCTCGCTCGCGCCGCGCCCGAGCGCCTCCTTCGCGGGAGCGGAGAGCGCCCCGAAGCTCATGCCTGCGATCGTGACCGGGATCTCGAGCTCCAGCGGCTTGCGGGCGAACCGCGTCCCGAGCTTGATGTCCGTCGCGCAGCGCTCGCGATAGCCCTCGAGCGGATAGCGGGAGATGCTCGCGCCGAGGAAGAGGAGGTCGTCGAAATGCGGCACGTGCCGCTTCGCGCCGAAGCCGCGGATGTCGTAGATCCCCTCGCGGGCCGCGCGCTGGATCTCGGCGATGACGGTGCGGTCGAAGAGATACGACTCCCGGAGGTGCCAGGGGCGGTCGGTCTCGATCGCCATCAGTACGCGCCCGCGTTGTCGATCCGGAAGTTGTAGAGCTGGCGTGCGGACCCGTACCGGCGGAAGTCGGCCGGGTCGGCTTCGATCCCCGCCGCCTCGAGGAGGCCGCGCAGCTGCGCTCCGTGCTCGGGTCGCAGCTCCTTCTCGACGCAGTCCGCGCCGAGCCCGGCGACCTCCCCGCGCACATAGAGCCGCGCCTCGTAGATCGAGTCGCCGAGAGCCTCGCCCGCGTCGCCGCAGACGACGAGACATCCGGTCTGCGCCATGAACGCGCTCAGGTGACCCACGGACCCGCCGACGACGATGTCGATCCCCTTCATGGAGATCCCGCACCGGGCCGACGCGTCCCCGCGGACGACGAGCAGCCCGCCGTGCCCCGAGGCGCCCGCCGACTGGCTCGCGTTGCCGTCGACGAGGACGAGCCCGGACATCATGTTCTCGGCGACCCCGGGGCCGGCGTTGCCGTGCACGCGCACGGTCGCCCGCTTGTTCATTCCGGCGCAGTAGTAGCCGACATGCCCTTCGATCTCGACCTCGACATCCGCGTCGACCCCGCAGGCGAGGGCGTGTGCGCCGTTCGGGTTGACGACGCGCCACGCCGTCGGCCCCGGCTCACGCGCGAGCTCGTGCAGGCGCTGGTTCAGGTCCCTGAGCGTGCTCGTCCCGAGGTCGACGACCTCGGACGTGACCTCGTTGGCCTGCGCCGCGATCATGCGACGGTCGCCTTCTCCCAGACGTACACCACTCCGGGCTCGGGCTCCCAGGTGTCCGCGTCGGCCGCGCCCGGAAGCACGGAGATCGCGCGCCACTCGGAGCCCATCGCGACCCAGTCGTCCGTCTGCGCGAGCACGGCGGGCTTGCACGCGATCGGGTCGCGGAGCACGGCGAACCCGTCGGCGGTCCCGACGGCGAAGGTGTAGAAGCCGTCGAGGTCGTCCAGGCAGCCCTCGAGCGCGACCTCGAGCGAAGCCCCTTCGCGCATGCGCCACGCGAGGTAGCCGGCTGCGACCTCGGTGTCGTTCTCGGTCTGGAACTCGATCCCCTCGCGGCGCAGGCTCGTGCGCAGGCGGTTGTGGTTCGAGAGCGAACCGTTGTGCACGAGGCAGAGGTCGAACCCCGTGGAGAAAGGATGGGAGCCAGCGGTCGTCACACGGCTCTCGGTCGCCATGCGCGTGTGGCCGAGCGCGTGCGTGCCCGTGAGCTCCGCGAGCGCGAACTGCTCGACGAACTCGCGCGGGAGGCCGGTCTCCTTGTAGATCTCGATCACGTTGCCCGCGCTCATCACCCGCAGGTCGGGGCGGTTCGCCCGCACCCACCCCTCTGCCTCGGTCGCCTCCGCCTCGACGACGAAGACCGCGTGACTCGCGCGCACCCCCGGCTCGCTCGCCCCGCCGAACGCGTCGACGAGCGCGCGCGCGACCTCCTCCCAGGGCTCGCACGGGTCGGGCGAGAAGAGCGTGAGCTTGCTTGAGCCGTCGGGCGCCGGATCGCGGTAGACGGCCACCCCCGCGCTGTCCGGGCCCCGGTCCGACATCTGCTCGAGCATCGCGGCGAGGTGCACGCCGAGCCGTGCCTCCACCTCGGCCGACTTCGCGAAGAGCCCGACGATCCCGCACATATGTTCAGAAGGTACACATGGCGTCGACCACGAACGCCTGTGTTTCCACCGTTCTTGTCGGTTTCGATATGGAGGTTTCCTCCATATGCCTCAGAACCGGGTCAGGTACTCGCGGATCTCCCAGGGCGTGACCTGCTCGTGGTACCGGTTCCACTCCTCGAGCTTCACGCGGATGAAGTAGTCGACGTAGTCCTCGTCGCGCACCGGCCCGAGCGCCTCCCGCAGCACCTCGTCCTGGGCGAGCTCGTGGGTCGCCATGAGGAGGTTCGTCGGCAGCGTGTCGAGCCCGCGGGCGCGCAGCTCGTCGTAGGGAATCGCGTACAGGTTCTCCGAGTTGGGCTCGCCGGCGTCGGTCTTTCGCTCGATCCCGTCGAGGCCCGCTGCGAGAACGGCCGCGGCGGCGAGGTACGGGTTGCAGGAGCCGTCGATCGTCCTGTCCTCGACCCGTCCGGGGCCGGGGATGCGGAGCATCTGCGTGCGGTTGTTGTAGCCGTACGAGATCCACATGGGAGACCAGGTCGCGCCGCTTGCCGTGGTCCCGACCTTCAGGCGCTTGTACGAGTTGACGGTCGGCGCGGTCAATGCGCTCGTCGCGCGCGCGTGGGACTTCAGGCCGCCGATGAAGTTGTAGGCGACGTCCGAGAGCCCGAGGCCGCGCGGGTCGGACTCGTCGAGGAAGAGGTTCGTGTCGCCGTCCCAGAGCGACATGTGGAAATGGCAGCCGTTGCCGGTCAGCTCGCTGAACGGCTTCGGCATGAACGTCGCGATCATCCCGTTCTGCTCCGCGAGCGTGTGCACCATGTAGCGGAAGAAGATCGCGCGGTCGCAGCTCGTCAGCGCGTTCGCGTACGTGAAGTTCTGCTCGAACTGCCCGTTCGCGTCCTCGTGGTCGTTCGCGTAGTTGCCCCAGCCGAGGTCGTTGCAGTAGCGCGAGACGGTCGTCAGGAAGTCGTAGCGGCGCGTGAGCCCGGACATGTCGTAGCAGGGCTTCTCGAGCGTGTCGTACGGGTCGGCGATCTCGATCGAGCCGTCCTCGCGCTGCTTGACGAGGAAGTACTCGAGCTCGAGCCCCATCTTGAACTCGTAGCCCTTCTCCTCGGCCCGGGCCAGGGCGCGCCTGAGGATCGTCCGCGGGCAGTACGGCCAGTCCTCGCCTTCGACGGTGACGTCGCAGGCGAAACGCGCGAGGTTCGGCTGCCAGGGGACGGGCGTGTAGCTCTCGAGATCCGGGATCGCGGCGATGTCGGGGTCGCTCGGCACCTGCCCGATCTCGCCGGCCGCGAAGCCCGCGAACCCTGCCCCGTCGGACACGAGGCCCTCGAGATCCTCCTTCGACCGGATGGGGACGAGCTTCGCGCTCGGCCTCGCGTACATGTCGACGAACTGCGCGAAGACGAACTCGACTCCGCGGTCCTGCATCTCCTTCCAGACGCCATCGACGGCTACGGGCATGGACGAACCTCCCTGAACGTGGGTGCATAGGCCTACCACGCGTCCCCGCAGGGATGAAGGTGCGGGTCCTCCACACCTGCGCCGCGGCGATGTGTCGGGTTTCGCCGTGCCGACCGAATCGTCCGATTCTCGTACTTGAGGACCCGCGCAGGCGCTCTACTCTTCGGCGCGGGTGGGCGACGCCGCGGCGGCGCGGCGCGCCGAAACAACGGGGAAAAGGGGACTAGGATGCGCGCGAGCTCGCGGAGGCGGATAGCCGCTGTCGTCGGTACGACCTGCACGGTGGCCCTGATCGCGGGACTGCTGGTGAGCCCGGCAGCTGCAGATCCAGAGGCGTGCACGTACGACAGCGCATCGAAGACGGTGACGGCGACGGTCACGAGCGGTGGCGAGGCCAGGCTCGTCGTGGCCGGTGGAGCGATTCACTTCGGGCAGGTGGCCACGGCGTGTGGCGACGCGACGACGACGAACACCGACACCATCAACGTCAACGCGACGGCCGGGACGAACGAACGGCTGTTCATCGACACGCGCGGCGGGGCGTTCGAGCCAGGCTTCACCTCCGAGCTCAGCCCCACGCACGCATTCATCTCCGAGATCGAGATCTACGCCGCTCTCGGCGACAACACCGACACGCTCGTGTTCGCGGGGACCGACGGCAACGAAGGCTTCGCCGCGGGGCAGAGGGGCATCCCGCTCAACAGCGACGACGATCCGGAGATCGTCCTCACACCCGGCGCGATGCGGCTCGAGGTCAACCTGTTCGGCGGCGACGACGCTTTCCACGGTCGTGGCGCCGGCCCGTCTGCGGGGCTCGAGTACCTCGGGCCGATCATCGTCTCCGGAGGCGAGGGCAACGACAATCTCAGGGGCGGCGCAGGCCCCGACGTCTTTTCCGGCGGGGCGGGGAACGACGCCCTCGACGGGAACACAGGAGACGACAACCTCGACGGTGGCTCCGGGAACGACACGATCACCGGCCGGACGGGCAACGACACGATCATCGGCGGCTCCGGCATCGACAGCATGACGGGGAGCAGCGAGGACGACACGTTCTTCGCCATCGACGCCGAGGCAGACAGTGTCATCAGCGGCGGCCAGGGAGTCGATACCGCGCACTACGACCTCGGTCTCGATCCGAACCCGATCGCGGTCGAGAACAAGTTCGGCCAGGAGCCGCCGCCTCCGCCCTCGGAGGGGCCGTGCTCGTTCAACCCGGCGACCAAGGTCGCGTTCGCGACGATCGATCCGGGAACCACGGCGACCCTCGAGGTCGTCTCTGGCGCGATCCACTTCGGCGGCGAGCCCTGCGCGGCTGCAACCACGACGAACACCGACACGATCAAGATCGCAGGTCAAGCCGGGACGAAGGAGACGCTCGTGCTCGACATGCGCGGTGGCGCCTTCGCGCCGGGTGCGGCAGCCGAGGCGAACAGCCTCGCCGAGATCGAGGTACAGACCACGCTCGGTGACGCGGCCGACGTCGTCATCGTTCACGGCACCGTGGACGCCGACACGATCAGGGTCGGCCAGACCGGTGTGGGGCTCAACGCCGACAGCGACAACGACGTCACGTTCGCTCCGCTACCGGCAGAGGTCGCCGTGTTCGGACACGGCGGCGTCAACCTGCTGTCCGGCAGAGGCGGCGCGGGGACCGGCAGCACGTTCCTCGGCAAGGTGACCCTGCACGCCGGTCCGAGCGGCGACCTCCTCCAGGGCGGGTCGGGGCACGACGAGCTCTACGGGGGCAGCGGCAACGACACGCTGGAAGGAAACGCCGGGAACGACACCCTCGACGGAGCCGGAGGGAACGACATCCTGAAGGGCGCGGATGGCAACGACGCGCTGACCGGCGGCTCGGGGAGCGACGACTTCATCGGCTCGGGCGGCGACGACACGTTCCACGCAGCCGACGACGAAGCCGATGTCAGCTTGCAGGGAGGTCCGGGCGTCGACACCGCCTACTACGACGCGGGCCTCGATCCGAACCCGATCGCGGTCGAGAACAGGATCTCCGCGTAGGACGCTCAGCTGTGGCTCCGGCGGGACCGCCCTCTCGCCGGAGCCACGATCACTCGGCGGCTCTGCCGGCCGCTGCCGGTGGCGAGTGCTTCGCCGCTCCGAGGGCGTGCTGCAGCTTCACCATCTTCACGGCGATCTCGATCATGAGCCAGTCGTCGCGGCGGAGGTCGAGCCCCGAGAGCTCCGCGACCCGGCGTAGCCTCTGGCGGAGCGTGTTCGGATGGACGAAGAGCGCCTCCGAGGTCGCGCTGATGTTGCCGTGGCGGCGCATGAACTCCTCGAGCGTCGTCACGAGCTGAGAGCCGCGCTGGGCGTCGTACTCGGCCAGCCGCCCGACGGCGTCGACCGTGGCGTCGCGGATCCCGCCGTCGACGGCGACCCGGAGGAGGTACTTGTAGGCGCCGAGCTCCTCGTAGGCGAGCACAGTCGGGTCGGCCCGGAGCACGATGGTCCCGAGCAGCGCCTGCTGGGCCTCGGCAAAGCCGTCCGGAAAGGTGGACTCGCCCTGGCAGACGCTCGAGACGCCGATCGAGACGGGCTTGCGCAAGGTCCGCGTGGATGCGTCGCAGGCGGGCGAGGAACGCATCCGCGCTCGGCGTCGACAGCCTGACGAGCGCCCGCAGAGAATCCTCCCGCCGGTCGAAGAGCGACCCCGTCGCGGCCGTTCGCAGCGCACGCTCGAGCGCCTCGTCGGAGGGCTCCGCGACGAGGACGACGTGAGGCTGGTCGAGGTCGCAGCCGAGCCTCGCCGCGCGACCCTCGAGGTCGCCTCGCGGCCGTCCGCCGGCGAGCTCCTCGAAGAAGTCCTTGATCAGGTTCTTCTCGGTGAGCTGCTCGATCACCTGCACCTTCTTGATTCCGACGGCGACCTGGCTCGCGACCGCGCGCGCGAGCTCGACGCGCGCGCTGCCCTCGGCGACGAGCAGCCCGATCAGCTCGCCGTTCGCGACGAGCGGGACGGCGAGCCGGCTGCTGCGTCCGCCGCGAGCGAGCTCCGGTCCGAGCTCCGCGAGCCCGAGCCGCGGACGCGCGCTTCCCGCCTCGGGCGCGCTGGCCCGGCGCTCGAGCTCCTCGCTTCCGGGATCCAGGAGATAGACGTGACAGGCGCGTGCAGCGAGCAGGGGCAGTGCGCCGTCCACGACCGTACCGAGCAGGTCGTCGAGGGCATCGGCGCGGGCGATCGCCTCGGCCAGCTCGGTCAGCTGCTCGAGCTCGGTCACGCGCAGCCGCGTCTCCTCGTAGAGCCGCGCGTTCTCGATCGCGCTGCCCACGAGGTTCGCCGAGCTGACGAGGAAGTCCACCTCGTCGTCGGAGAACTCGCGCGGCGCCTCGGTGTGAGCCGTCATCGCACCGATCGCCTCGCCCGACCGGCCGACGATGGGCAGGGCGAGCAACGACTGGAACTTCTCCTCCTCGAGCTCGGGCACGTACTTCGTGCGCGGGTCGGCGAGCGCGTCGTCGCGGATGAACGCGGGCTCGCCGTGCTCGGCCGCCCACCACGCGAGGCCGTCGCCTCGCTCGAGCGCGACCTTGCCGGCCTGGCGCTCGTACGGCGCCGAGGCAGCGCGCAGCACGAGCCGGTCGCCGCTCTCGTCCACGAGGTAGACGAAGCACGCGTGCACGCCGCTCCCGTCCGACATCAGGCGGACGACCGCCTTCAGCACCTCGTCGAGCTCGAGCGAGGAGGCGACGGTGGAGACGATCTGGTGGAGCGTCTTCTCGCCGGTCCGCAGGGCCATGTGCAGGCGGATCGTAAGCGGCCCGGGCCGTCCGGGTCTAGCGGCGTACGATCCCGTCTAGCGTGTGGGCATGAGCGATCGCAACGTGTGGACCGACGAGTGGGATCCCGGCGAGGACTGGTCGGGCGGGGGCGGGGCCTCGAAGCGGCTGCCGCGGGGCCTGAACCTCGGCGCCAGCGTCTACGAGCTCGGCCCCGGGAACTTCGTCGTCTACCACTTCCACCACGCGTCGGAGGAGCTGATGGTCGTCCTCCGAGGCCGCCCCACCCTCCGGACCCCGGACGGCAGCCGGCAGCTCGCCGAGGGCGAGTCGGTCCACTTCCCGGCGGGCCCCGACGGCGCGCACGGCGTCACGAACGACACCGACGAGCCCGTCCGCTTCGTCATGGCCTCGACCCTCCAGTCGCCGGAGGTCGTCGAGTACCCCGACCTGAAGCAGATCACCGCGCAGGCACGAACGGGATCGCAGACCGGCGACCGGCTCTGGCTGATCCACGACGTGGAGTCGCCGAGCGACTGACGTCAGTGAAGCGCGACGGCGCCGAGGTGGCGCCGGTGCGCGCCCGTCTCGACGATCTCGGCGATCTGCTCGATCGCGAACCGGACCTCGTCGTCGGTGGAGAAGAAGTGCGGCCCGAGACGGATTCCCGGCGTCCGGGCGGAAGTCGCAGAGGATCCCGCGGGCCTCGAGCTCCGCATGCACGGCCGGGAAGTCGGGGACGCGAACCGTCACCGTCCCGCCGCGGCGCGCGGGGTCGCGCGGGCTCACCACCTCGTACCCGCGCTCGTCGGCGAGGTCGATCAGGAGCTGCGTCTAGCGCGAGAGAGCGCTCGCGGATGCGCGCGACGCCGACCTCCTCCACGAGGTCGTAGCCCGGCCGTCCCTGCGTAGTGCGCGGGCACGTTCGGCGTCCCGGTGAGGAAGCGGGCGATTCCGTCCGCGTACTCCATCTCCTCCTCGAACCCGAACGGGCGCTCGTGCGCCTGCCAGCCCGTGTACGTCGGCTCGAGCGAGTCGACGAAGGTCGGGTCTGACGTACAGCCACCCGTTACCGGGCCCGCCGCAGAGCCACTTCACCGAGCCCCCGACCGCGAAGCTCACGCCGAGCGCCGACACGTCGAGCGGGACGATCCCGGCCGACTGGTAGCAGTCGAGGATCACGTGCGCGCCGACCTCGTGCGCCCGGCGGACGATCGGCTCGACGTCCTGGATCTCGCCCGACTTGAAGAGGACGTGCGTGATCGGCACGAGGAGCGTACGCTCGTCGATCCGCTCCAGGATCTCACCGTCGTCCTCGCACACGACGACCTCGAGGTCGGGCTGCGCCTGGTACAGGTAGCGGACCGACGGGAAGTTCCCGCGCTCGTACACGATGCGGTTCCGGGCCGGGTCGACGGGCCGGAAGCACGAGAGCACGATGGCCTCCGCGATCGCGACGTTCTGCTGCATGACGGTGGCGCCCGGCCGCGCGCCGACGATCCGGCCGATCTGATCGCCGACCGTCCACGGCGTCGCCCACCAGCCCTCGGCCCACGAACGGATCCCGCGCTCGGCCCACATGCGCGAGAACTCCGCGAGGCGCTCCGCAGCTCGGCGCGGCATCGCGCCGAGCGAGTGGTTCACGAGGTACGTCGTCGAGGCGAGGATCGGGAACTCGTCCCGGTACTCGTGGAGCTCACGCACGCGCTGAGCGTAGACGACCGATCGCGCGAGGGCTCAGCGCCAGGCGTAGCGGTGCGGGCCCCAGGTGTTCCAGGCAAGCCCGTCGTGTCCGTACTGGGGAAGCGTCGCGCGCCCGGGCGGGACGATCCGGTCGACGGCCTCGAGCACGTCCGCCGGCAACTCGATCGACGTCGCTCCCAGCGCGGCGTCGAGCTGCCCGACGGTCCGTGGGCCGACGATCACGCTCGTGAGCTCCGGCCGAGACAGGAGCCAGGCGTGCGCCAGCTGATGCAGTTCGAGTCCCGCCGAGGCGGCGAGCGCACGGAGCTCGTCGAGGACGTCGAAGACCGCGTCCGTCAGCTCCTCGTCCCAGCCGCCCCAGAGGGTCTCGAGCCTGGAGCCGGCAGGGACCGGCGCGTTCCGCCCGTACTTGCCCGCAAGCACGCCGCCCGCGAGCGGCGACCACGTCAGCAGACCGAGGCCGTACGTGACCGCCATCGGGACGAGCTCACGCTCGATCCGGCGGTCGAGGAGGTTGTAGACCGGCTGCTCCGAGGACACCGGAGCGAGCCGCCGGTCGGCCGACACCCACAGCGACTCGAGGACCTGCCAGGCGGCGAAGGAGCTCGTGCCGATGTAGCGCACCTTTCCGGCGGTGACGAGATCGTCGAGCGCGCGGAGCGTCTCGTCGACCGGGACGTCGTTCGACGGGTGGTGCAGCTGGTAGAGGTCGATGTGATCCGTACGGAGCCGGCGGAGCGACGCATCGCACTCGCGGATGACGTTGCGCCGGCTCGCACCGAGCGCACCGGGCACGTCGTGCATCGGGAAGTAGACCTTCGTGGCGAGGACGACCTCGTCGCGCCGCCCGGCGAGCCAGCCACTGACGATCTCCTCGCTGCGGCCCCGGCCGACCCCGAAGTCGGCCGGATCGTGGCCGTATACGTTGGCCGTGTCCACGAAGGTCACGCCACGCTCGAACGCACGGTCGAGGATGCGGACTGCCTCGGCCTGGTCGGTGCGCCCGCCGAGGTTCATGGTCCCCAGGCAGATGCTGCTCACGACGAGGCCCGTCCGGCCGAGCGGCCGGTACGTGATCACGTCGGCATACCGTTCGCGCGAAGCTTGGCCTCCGCGACATCGATGAAGTGGTCCAGTTCGGCCCGCTGTGCGCGCATCTGCTGGAGGTGCTCCGCGAGCAGGGCCATCTGCTCCGCGGTGCCGTCTGCCCGTTCCGCGGCGTCGACGTAGCGCGCGATGTCCGCGACGCCCATGCCGAGCGAGCGAAGACAGACCGCGTACCTGATCCAGGCGAGGTCGGTCTCGCCGAAGACCCGTCGACCCGACCCGTTGCGCGCGACGGCGGGGATCAGTCCCGCCTGCTCGTAGTAGCGGAGCGCGGACGCCGTCAGCCCGCACGTACGCGCCGCCTCGCCGATCGACATTCCCTGCATCGCCTCGATGCTACGACCTCGAGCGCGCTCGAAGTCAAGGCCTGCGTGCGGATACGACGCCGACCCGCTTGGCGAATCCATTAGGGTCGCGCGCGTGCCGACGCGCGTCCGCTTCGACCGCTTCTACACGTACGCCGACCTGACCGAGACGCTCGACGCCTGGGTCTCGGAGTTCCCGGGCCTCTGCCGTGTCGACCCGATCGGGACGTCGTACGAGGGACGCGAGATCCCCCTTGTGACGGTGACGAACCTCGAGACCGGGCCACCGGAGGAGAAGCCCGCCGTCTTCATCCACGCGCAGATCCACGCGATGGAGTTCACGGGCACGACGGCCGCGCTCAACCTGCTCGACCATCTGCTACACGGGTACGGCGACGACGCGCGGGTGACGACGGCGCTGGACACGCGCACGTTCTACGTCGTTCCGCGCGTGAACCCGGACGGCGCAGACGCCGGGCTCGCTGACGGCCGCTTCCGGCGCTCGAGTGTCAGGCCGTATCCGCGCGACGAGCCGCAGGACGGCCTCCACCGGGAGGACGTCGACGGTGACGGACGCGTGCTGATGATGCGCCAGCCCGATCCGAACGGCCACTGGAAGGCGCACCCGGACGATCCGCGGCTGCTCGTCGCACGCAGGCCGGACGACGTCGAGGGCGAGTTCTTCCGCGTCTTCCCGGAAGGGACGATCAAGAACTGGGACGGCGTGACCGTCGAGATCGCGCCCGCTTTCGAGGGGCTGGACCTGAACCGGAACTGGCCCGCAGACTGGGCGCCCGAGGGAGAGCAGTTCGGCGCGGGGCCCTACCCGACCTCCGAGCCCGAGGTGCGCGCGCTCGTCGAGGCCATCGTCGGGCGGCCGAACATCACGAGCTACGTCGGCTACCACACGTTCTCGGGCGTACACCTGCGTCCGTACTCGGCGCGGGAGGACGAGGACTTCCCGACGACCGACCTGCGCGCGTTCAAGCTCATGGGCGAGGAGGCGACGCGCCTCACGGGCTACCCGAGCATCTCGATCTACCACGACTTCAAGTACGACCCGAAGATGGTCATCCGCGGCGGCGACGTCGACTGGGTGTACGACTTCCTCGGCGTCTACGCATGGGTGACGGAGTTCTGGAGCCCGCAACGCGCGGCCGGCATCTCCGACTACCACTTCATCGACTGGATCCGCGACCATCCGCCCGACGACGACCTCGCCCTGCTGAAGCTCGCCGACGAGATCGGCGAGGGCTACGTCGACTGGTATCCGTTCGAGCACCCGCAGCTCGGGCAGGTCGAGCTCGGCGGCTGGGATCTCGTTCGCTTCTGGTACAACCCGCCGCTCTCGAAGCTCGAGGACGAGGTGCGGCCGCACGCGGACTTCGCGCTCTTCCTCGCGCTCGTCTCGCCGCGGCTCGAGGTGCGGTCGTTCGAGTCGGAAGCGATCGGCGACGGCGCGCATCGGCTCCGCGTCGTCCTCCAGAACTCCGGCTGGCTCCCGACCAACGTCACCGAGAAGGCGGTCGAGCGGAAGGCTGTTCTCCCGATCGAGGTCGAGCTCGAGTTGCCGGAGGGCGCTCGCGTCGTCACGGGCAAGCCGCGCGAGGAGGCCGGGCAGCTCGACGGCCGCGTGGAGCGCAGGACCGTGCTCTGGTGGGGCGTCGACCATTCGACGTCCGACCTCGCGAAGCTCGAGTGGGTCGTGGAGGCTCCTGCCGGCGCGACGGTCGGCCTGACGGCCCGGCACGAGCGCGCCGGGACGGCCCGCGCCGAGCTCACGCTCTAGAAGCGTCCGAGCTCGACGAGCTCGCCCTGCTCGCCGACGTGGTCGACCTGCAGGGTCGTGTGCTCGATCCCGAACTGCTGCGCGAGTGCGCGCTCGAGCTCACGCCGCGTGCCGTGGCAGTCCCAGTCGGGCTCCACGAGCACGTGCGCCGAGAGCGCCGCGAAGCCCGAGGTGATGGTCCACACGTGCAGGTCGTGCACCTCGACGACGCCGCGGTGCGACGTCAGTGCTTCGACGACGGCGCGTGTGTCGATGCCTCTCGGAGCCGCCTCGAGCAGGATCGACGTCGAGTCGCGGAGGATCGTCCACGAGCTCGCGAGCACGAGGAAGCCGATCACGATGCTGACGACCGGATCCGCCTCGAGCCAGCCCGTCGCCACGATGACGACCGCGGCGACGGCGACCCCGACCGATCCCGCGAGGTCGGCGAGGACGTGTCGGTACGCGGCCTCGACGTTGAGGTTGCCGCTGCGAGCACCGTGGAGCATCACCCCTGCGGCGACGTTGACGGCGATCCCCACGGCGGCGATTGCCAGCATCCAGCCGCCGAGGACGTCGGGCGGGTCCGAGAGGCGCCGGATCGCCTCGTAGAAGATCCAGATCGCGAGCGCCACGAGCGCGACCCCGTTCGCCAGCGCCGCCAGGACCTCCGCGCGCCGGTAGCCGTAGGTCCGCTCCGGCGTTGCCGGCCGGCGCGCAAGCCAGAGCGCGAACAGCGCGAGCGCGAGCGCGACGTTGTCGGAGAGCATGTGCACCGCGTCGGCGAGAAGGGCGAGGCTTCCCGTCAGGACCCCGCCCACGACCTCGACCAGCGTGTAGCTCGCGGTCAGGGCGAGGGCGATCAGAAGCGCCCGCGTGCTCGCCGACCGCGCGTCGTGGTGGTGGTCATGAGCCACGAGAGCGTTTTACCGGTCGGGGCGAACGGCCGTGGCCGGCGACCCGGTATCCGCCGGCGGCGGCGACCCGTTCGTCAGCATCGCGGCGACGAGCAGCACCGCGAGCGCGACGCCGCTCTCCGCGAGGAGGCTGCCGCGCACACGCGGGTTCTGTCCCGCCTCCAGTCGCGGCCGCACGAAGGTGTGGTGGAACCCTCCCCAGGCGAGTGCGACCAGGACGATCGCGACCTTCACCAGGAGCAGGCGCCCGTAGTCCGTCTGCCAGAGATCGGCGAGCTCCGGCAGCCGAACGACCGCGAGGTACACGCCCGCGAGCACGAGCGCGGCGACGAGCCCGACGGCAATGCGGGAGAAGCCGACGAACGCCCGTCTCCGGAGCTCCGGCGCGACCGGCCAGACGAGCAGGGCGAGGGTAGCCACGCCTCCGACCCAGACAGACGCCGCAACGAGATGGATCCAGTCCGCGAACTCGGAGAACACGGTCGAGTTCGGCTCCGTCCCCTGATGGCTCGCGAGCGAGAGCCCCGACACGAGCAGCACCGAGAGCACGAGCGCAGGCCAGCGCAGCTCGAGGCGGTCGAGCACCCAGGCGAGCAGGAGCAGGGTCGCGACGACGGCGAAGCCGACGGTCATGACGAGGAACGCGATCCCGAAGCGCGTCTTCTCGGCGAACGGCTGCAGGTCGCCGTAGAGGAAGTCGCCGGCGGGCAGCTGGAGGGCGTTGGACGCCCGGATGAGGAACGCGGCGATACCGACGTCGATCACCGCGAAGGCCGCGATGGTCGTCACGAGATGGAAGCGGCGCTCGAGGACGTTCGGCACAGCGCCGCGCAGGACGACGAGCCGGACGACGAGTGGTCCGACCAGCAACGCGAGGGAACCGAAGAGGAGCCAGCGAGCGACGTCGTCCCTCCACGTCGCACCTGCGGCACCGGCCGCCTCGGTCGGCGGCGGCGCGTTCACGCCCACGCCGAAGGTGAAGACGCCGGCCGGCGAATGGCCGTCGGCACCAGTGACCCGCCAGCGCACGGTGTAGGCCGACCCCCGCGCGAGCTTCGACACTCGGGCGACGACGACCCTGCCGCCCGAGACGACACGCGACGGCCCGGAGAGCGTGCGTCCGTCGGCCGAGAGGACCTGAATCGCGTTCGGCCCGGCGGTGACGACCGAGCTGAACTCGAGCCGGACCTCCGTCGGCGCCTTCGCGAGCCGCGACTGGGTCTCGGGCGCCGCCTTGATCAGAGCTGCATGGGCAGCCGCGGAGGCCGGGATGGCGAGCGCCGCTCCGACGACAGCGAGGAGAAGGCTGCCGCGCCTCACGGCGCGCCCGCCTTCTCCGAGAGATGCCCGAAGATCGGCGCTACGTCGCGGTCGGCGTAGAGAAGGACCGCGATCGCGATCCACGTCAGCGCGAAGCCGGCCTGGAAAGCGACGCGCCTCGGCCACAGCGCCTGCCCGAGCGGGAAGAGCGCGGCGACGATGAGCGTCCAGCCGATGGCGTGGTGCAGGAACGCCGAGCGCGAGAAGAGCCATGGGTTCTGCTCGTGGATCACGAAGGCGAGCCCGCAGAGGAGGAGACCGCCCGCGATGACGAGCGGCCAGCGCGACGACGTGAGCTTCCCGCGCACGATCGCGAGCTGCAGCGCCCCGGCGACCATCGCAACCTGCGCCCAGACTGCGTGCGCGAGCAGGTGGAGCGTAGAGAACGTCGAGAAGGCGACGATCACCCAGAGCAGAACGCCGGCGACGAGCGCGAGCGACGGCCACAGATACGCCCGCCAGCGGCGGCGCCGGAACACCTCGGTGCCGACGATGACCTCGGAGAGCAGGACGAGCCCGAGAAAGAGCGCGACCGACCCGGCGAGCCAGTGCGCGATCTCAGCCCGGGGGACCATCCTTCTCCCTCTCCAGGTCCTCGACGAGCCCGGGCGCGATCAGGACCATGAACACGAGCCCGACGAGCGCGACGAGGAGTGGCGGCTGGACGAGAAGGTCGTACGCGCCCTTGCCTGTCGGGGTCCAGCAACGCGATCCGGTAGGGCTGGGCGATGGCCCAGACGAGCCCGCCGAACATCGTCAGCGGTCCGAGCAGCAGGATCGCGACGACCTTCCCCGGTCGCCGAGCAACTCGTGCCGAACGCCGTTCTAGGCGTTGGCGGATGCCTGGTGCGAAGTCGGAGCTCACGTGTTGTCCTCGAGAAAGTCTTGCGCGGCTGCGAGTCCCTGCGCAACCGCCTGGTGATGCTGGCGTCTGACGCTTTAAGGAACGCTTCACACGGCCTGTATTCCGAACGCTGCGAAGCCAAGCCATCATTCCCTCGATGCGGACGAAGCTCCTCGCCACGCTCGCCGCTGCCGCGCTCGCCGCTACGGTGGTCGTCGTCGCTGCCGCGCAGACCAACGCGAACGGCCTTCCCGCGTACACGAACGGCTACCAGCAATGGCAGAAGCTGAACCGCAAGCCGTTCAGGTCCACGGGGCCGCTGTCGAGCGCGCACACGGGGGTCAAGAACGTCTACGCGAGCAGGCGCAAGGTCGGCTCGAGGTTCCCGAACGGAACCGTCATCGTCAAGACGATCGTCAAGCCGGGGACGAAGTACGTCGGGCAGTTCGCGGTGATGCGCAAGCAGAGCGGCCGGTGGCGCTTCGTCGAGTACGAGCGCTCGGGACCGCGCGAGCGCTACTCGGTCCTCGCCCAGGGGCAGCTCTGCACGTCCTGCCACGTGCTGGCGAAGTCGAACGACTACGTCTTCACGAAGCGCTGAGCCTGCTCAGCTCTTGACGCGGCGGAACGCGTCGACCGCACGCTCGAGGTGCTCCGGCTCGAGCGCCGCCGACATCTGGATGCGGATCCGCGCCGTGCCCTCGGGCACGACGGGGAAGCCGAACCCGGTCACGAACACGCCCTCGTCGAGGAGGCGCTCGGACATCGCGATCGCCGTCGACGTCTCGCCGACGATGATCGGGATGATCGCCGCCTCGCCGTCGAGCGGCTCGTAGCCCGCGTCCGCGAGCATGGTGCGGAACGTGGCGGTGTTCTCGCGGAGGCGGGCGAGCAGCTCCGGCTGCTCGAGCATCAGCTCGATGGCACGCAGCGCGCTGCAGGCGACAGTCGGCGGCAGCGCGTTCGAGAAGAGCTGCGGCCGCGAGCGCTGTGCGAGCAGGTCGCAGACCTCTTCCGAGGACGCGACGTACCCGCCCGCGGCCCCGCCGAGCGCTTTGCCGAGCGTGCCCGTGAGGACGTCGACCTCGCCGAGGAGGCCGAAGTGCTCGACGACTCCCCGGCCCGTCTCTCCGAGCACGCCGACCCCGTGCGAGTCGTCGACGATCACGACTCCGTCGTGCTCGCGGGCGAGCTCGACGATCTCGGGCAACTTCGCGAGGTCGCCCTCCATCGAGAAGACACCGTCCGTGACGATCAGCTTGCGCGCGTCCTTCGGCGCGGAGGCGAGCGCATCGCGAAGGGCCGTCATGTCCGAGTGCGGGTAGATCACCTTCTGCGCCGGCCGCGACAGGCGAACCGCGTCGATGATGCTCGCGTGGTTCAGCTCGTCGGTGAGGATCACCGTGGTCGAGTCCGTGAGCGACGGGATGACCGCCTCGTTCGCGTTCCAGCACGAGACGTACGACAGCGCGGCCTCCGTCCCCGAGAGCTCGGCGAGCTTGCGCTCGAGCTCGAGGTGCGGCTCGAAGGTCCCGCAGATGAAGCGGACCGAGGCCGTCCCGGCGCCGTAGCGCTCGAGCCCGTCGATTCCCGCCTGCACTACCTCCGGGTGGCCGGCAAGCCCGAGATAGTTGTTCGAGGAGAGGACGACGACCTCGCCGCGACCCTCCATCTCCACGACCGGGCCCTGGGCGGAGGTGAGGACGTTGAAGCGCTTGTACGTCTTCGCCTCGCGGAGCCCGTCGAGCTCCTCGCCGATGCGCTCCTTGAGGATCGAGTTCATTGCCCGGCTCCGTTCGGTCGCAGGACGATCTTGCACGCGTTGCCGGTCTCGAGCAGGTCGAACGCCTCGTCGAAGCGCTCGAGCGGGAGCTCTGCAGTGATGAGCGGCCGGAGGTCGACGACGCCGTGCTCGAGGAGCCAGCGCGTCGTGTACCAGGTCTCCCAGATCTCGCGCCCGTTCACCGCGGTCACCGTGAGGTTCTTGAAGATGAGCGACTCAGCGACGTCGATCGTCGCGGGCTGCGACGGGATGCCGAAGAGCACGACGTTCCCGCCGTGGCGGACGATCTCGAACGCGTCGTGGATCGCCTTCAGCGCGCCCGACATCTCGAAGACGATGCCCATCCCCATGCCTTCGTTCTGCTCCGCGAACCAACCGGCGACGTCCTCGACCTCACCGACGTTCACGACCTCCTCCGCGCCGAGCTTCTTCGCCAGCTCGAGCCGGAACGGCACGTGATCCGAGGCGAGGAGCCGACCCGCGCCGAACGCCCGCAGGATCGCGATCGTGAACAGGCCGACCGGCCCGCAGCCGAGGACGGCGACCGCACGGCCGGCGAGGTCCTGTGTGCTCGTCGCGAACACGGCGTTGCCGAACGGCTCCTGGAGACACGCGATCTCGGGTGGCAGCTTCGACCGGTCGTTGCGCCAGACGACCGAGGCGGGGATCGCGACGAAGTCGGCGAAGCCTCCGTCCCGGTCCACGCCGAGGATGCGCGTCCGCTCGCACATGTGCGCCCGGCCGGTGCGGCAGTGGAAGCACGTGCCGCACGTGACATGGCTCTCCGCGGAGACGTAGTCACCCTCCTCGATCTCACGGACCTCGCGTCCGGCGGCGACCACCGTGCCGCAGAGCTCGTGCCCGAGTGTCAGCGGCGGCCGGACCCGCTCCGCCGACCATCGGTCCCAACGGTTGATGTGGAGGTCGGTTCCGCAGATGCTCGCGGCCTCGATCTTCACGAGGACCTCGTCGGGCGCCGGTGTCGGCACCGGGACCTCGTCGAGCACGAGCCCGGGCTCGGACTCCCGCTTGCGGACGGCTCGCATCGTCTCCACGGCGGGCGGATCTTGCCACGCGCGCCCCGCCCTCCCGAGCGCCAGCATGCGGACGGGTTACGATCGGCGAGACCGGCCATGCAGGATCCGTCCGCCATTCCTCGGACCGCCGGGGCCACGTCGGAGGAGCTCGACGAGCTGTACGACAACCCGCTCGAGCGGCTCCAGCTCCTCGCCGGAGACGACGCGGCGATCGCCGCCTTCCTCGACGAGATCGAGGTCCGCAGCCCACGGGAGCGCGAGATGCTCGCCGAGCTGGCGCGTGCGACGTCGCTTGCCCGCCCGGAGCGCTTCGAGACCGATCACCGGCGCGTGGTCGTCGCCCTCGAGAGCCTGCGGCGCCACGGATTCCACGGCTCGCGCGCAGGCTCCAGGCTCGGGCCGCTCCGGCGGGCGATCCGGTACGTCGTCGAGCTCGTCGCCCGCTACCTCGTCGTGTCGTACGTCAAGCGGGTCGTCATGGACATGCGCAACCTCTACTGGCTCCGCGAGATGGAGTCGGACGACACGACGCACGTCCCGCTCTTCCGGCGGGGGCGACGCGACGCGCAGGCACTCATGGAGATCACCGGCGGACGCGAGATCGGCGTCCCGACCTTCGTCCTCGTGCTGCTTCTGCCGGCCAGCCTCTCCGTCTGGCGCCTCGCGAGCGGCTTCACGTTCGAGCACTGGTGGGTCGCCGCGCTCATCGGGCTCGCCGGCGTCCTTCTCGGGCTCGGGATCTCCTGGGTCGTTCTCCGGGGAGCAGCGCTCGCGGGACGACGCATACGCCTCTCGGTCGAGGAGCCGCTCCGCGAGCTCTGGCTGACGATCGGCTGGTGCGGGAGCCCGCCGAAGGACCACTCGCGGCGGTTCGCGACGATCGCGATCTCGCTCACGCTCGGCGTCTGGATCATCCTTCCGCTGCTCGTGACGCTGTCGCTCGCGACGTAGCGGGCGTCCGCGTCGTCGCCGCCCAGGGCCTAGAAGACGATGACCGGCGTGCCGTACCCGGCGAACTCGTAGACCCGGTGAGCCTCGCCCGCTGGGAGGCGCACGCACCCGTGGGATGCGGGGTAGCTCGGGACGGACGAGTACTCGTGCATCGCGATCCCGCCCACGAAGTAGGACGCGTAGGGCATCCAGGTGCTGAAGGGCACGGACCAGGACATGAGCTCCTTCCGGTACACGCGATACGAGCCCGTCGGAGTGATCCCACCGGCGCCGGTGGACGTGTGCACCGCGCGCACGACCTCGTTGCCCTCGACCATGAGCAGGACGCCGCGGTCGCGATGGATCTCGATGCGGCGACCTTCCCGATGCGTCAACGGCATGGGCGGCGCGGCCCGGAAGAGCTCGAGCTGCGTCTCGCCGGTCACGGTCCCGGTCCGGGCCAGATCGTTCCACCCCTGGAACGCGAGCAGCGCCTGCTCCGTGACGTAGTCCGAGCTCCCGGTGACCGACGCGCGATTCAGGTAGCCGAGCTGCCAGAGCCGGATCTGGACTCCACGGACGGAGTACGGATAGCCCTTCTCACCGGTCACTGCGCGCCACGTGCTCGGGCGCACACCGATCCGGAACATCGTCGCGAGGCGGCCCTCGGCGGAGATCGCGGCCCACGTCTGCGGGCCGAGCCGGGAGAGCGTCGCCGACATCTGCATGAGCCGCGTCTCCATCGTCTGCGCGGTCGCGGCGCCGAGCGCCGAGCGCGAGAGCCGGACGAGCCAGAGGTCATCCTGCGCGCGGAGCGAGCGCAGCCGCCCGCCTGGACGGAACGCCGAGCGCAGGCCCTCGCGCCGCTCGAGCTTCGTCGGCCCCTGAAGCAGCTCGCGCAGGGCGTGCCGCGCGGGGGCGGTTCCCTTCGGCACGACGCGCTCGACGCGGACGAGTCGGCCGTTGCGGACGAACGAGACCTCGACCTTCGGCTCCGCCCTGACCACCGTGCGGATCGCTGCCGGCTTGGCTGCGGCCGCGTCGGCGCGCTGGGAGACGTAGCCGGCTGCCTCCGCGCCGGGCCTGCTCACGGCGGAGGCGGTCGCAGCGAGGAACGCGACGGCAATGACGACGAGGAGGGTGCGCAAGGTCATTTTCCGGATCATCTGTTCACCGTGACCGCAGAAATGCCTGCACAGCAGCAAAAAGTCAATGCGGACGCGGAAGGGGCGGCCGCAGCCGCCCCTTCCACACGCCCCCCTTACGCTCGACCTAGCCGGTCAGCGGCGGGAGGAAGATGCCGACGACGCCGATTCGCTTCGAGCTACAGGCCTTTCGCCCGAGGATCGAGATCGTCATGACGCCCGGGTCGGTGACGTTCACCCGGATGATCGCGACGCCTCTCGAGTTCGTGCGATCGGTGGCGCGAACGCCCTTGGCGGTCACCAGCACCTTCACGTTCTGCATGTTCTTCTTGCCGGCCGTGACGCGCACCGAGACGCGATCCGGCTTGCCGTCCACCCGCACGAGCTTCGGCGTCACCGTGAGCGTGAGGCACACGTTCGGCGTCGGCTTGGGCTTCGGCGTCGGCGGCACGAACGGCCCCGGAGCCGGAGGTGGAGGCGGCGGGGTCGCCGGCGGAGGCGGCGGAGGCGGCGGCGGGGGCGCCGGAGGTGGAGGTGGTGGAGGTGGTGGAGGTGGTGGAGGTGGTGGAGGTGGTGGAGGTGGTGGAGGTGGTGGAGGTGGTGGAGGTGGTGGAGGTGGTGGAGGTGGTGGAGGTGGTGGAGGTGGAGGTGGCGGAGGTGGTGGAGGTGGTGGAGGTGGTGGAGGTGGCGGCGGAGGTGGTGGAGGTGGTGGAGGAGGCGGTGGGTTCTTCGTGTTGAGGAACACGCACGTCACTTCCTCGCCCTCGCTGATCGAGATCGCGCTCGGCGGGCTCCCGTCGCTGCACGAGGCCGAAGTGAGCGTCCAGCCATCGGGCGTCGCCTCGGAGACCGAGTACGTCCCCGGGGTGAGCTGACCGGTGGTCCAGTGCCCGCCGTCCGACAGGCTCGCCGTCGGCGCATTCCCGTTCGGACGGGTCAGTGTGAACGCGAAGCTCGTCGGATCGCCGTCCGGGTCGGTCTCCTTCTGAACGATGATCTTCGCGCCCGGGCCTGTCGCTTGGCCGCCCGCAACGCCCAGGAACAGCGCCGCGAGCAGGGCGGAAACCCCCACCAAGACCGCGCGTCGCCGCAGAAACGCCAGGTGCCGCATAGAACTCTTCTCCCTTCGCTGACGTGCAAAGGCCGAAGACCCGTTCGCCTTTGCCTTGCGTAGGGTCTGAAGCCGCAGATGTACGCGCCGCACTTTATCCCCCTGCGGGGGGATAAGCAATCACTCGAACGGGGAGATGACACCCCCCGAAAGGTCAGTACGGTGACTTGAGTACCATCTCGCGGCCTCAGGGAGGGGCGACGGGGAGAGAAGGACGGTGGGCGTTGCTCTGCGGCTTGCCCACGCGTGCCTTCGCCCCGTGAGATCTGGCATCGAAAGGGGATCCATGGGTTCGATTTTCCGCAAGCGAACGGGCTTTGTGGCCGTTCTAGCGGTCGTCTTCGGCGGACTGTTCGCACCGTCCGCGCTCGCGACGACACCGCTCACGATCTCGAAGACCGCGACCGCCCACTGGACGCGGACGTACGACTGGACGGTCGACAAGGCGGTCGACAAGCCCGTGATAGAGCTCCAGTCCGGTGCTTCGACGACGGCGACGTACAACGTCTCCGTAACGAAGAGCGCCGGCACGGACGCGATCTGGGTGGACGGATCGGTCTGTGTCTCGAACGCGGGCCCGCTCGCGACCGAGAACCTCACGATCAGCGACAGGATCATCGCGATCCTGCCGGGCGGCACGCGCACGCTCGTCTCGACGAACGCGCTCGACGTCTCGGCCAACCCGGTGCTCGACGCGGGTGAGTCGCACTGCTATCCGTACTCGTTCGCGGTCGGGCCGTTCCCGAACGCCGTTGGCTATGCCAACGACGCGCGGGCGACCATCACCAACGACGCGCGCGAGCCGGGCACGCCCATGGGCCCGAGCGCAGAAGCACCGTTCACCTTCCCGGCCTCGCCCACGCTCGTGCGCGACTCCGTGAACGTGGACGACACGAACGGGATGTCCTGGCTCTTCTCGGCCAGCGGCTCGAAGACGTACACCCGCACGTTCGCGTGCGATCGCGATAAGGGCACGCACGTCAACACGGCCAAGATCCGTGAGACGGGCCAGGCCGACAGCGCGAGCGTCACGGTGACGTGCAAGGCGAAGCCGCCGGTCTGCCCGCCCAAGGGGCACGGCAAGGACAAGGACAAGGGCAAGGACAAGAACAAGTACGGCTACGGCAAGGACAAGGGCGATCGCGACGACGACAAGCGCGGTTACGGCTCGTCCTCTCGCGGTCGTGACGACGACGACTGCGACGACCACAACGGCGGCGGGCACGACGACGACTCGGACGACTCCGACAGCTCGGACGACTCCTCCGACGACTCGGACGACTCCGACGACCACGACCGCGGAGACCGTCGCCGCGATTGCTAGCGACGACGAGCGCCATCGTTCGTGACCAAGAGCCGAGGGGACCGGAAGGTCCCCTCGGCTCATTCGTCGCAGGTGTGCGACTCTCGCAGGCGGCCTTGCGATGAAGGAGAGCTGGAACCTCGAGGAGGGAGCATCCATCGCCCAGGGGCGGACGGTGCTCGAGCCGCTCGGCGGCGGAGGCCGCTACGAGGTCTTCCTCGTCCACGACGACGGACTCGGCGAGAAGGCGGTCGCGAAGGTGCTGCGACCGAGCCGCGTCGAGGACGAGCGCGCGGTGAATGCGCTCCGGCGCGAGGCATCGCTGTTCGAGCTCCTGCAGCACCCCGTGCTCGCCCGCGGGCTCGGATCGGTACTCGACGGCCCGTACCCGCATCTTCTCCTCGAGTACGTCGACGGACAGAACCTCCGTGATGTGCTCGCGGCCGAGGCGACGCTCCCGATGGGGGAGGCCCTCGACCTGGCGCTCGACCTCCTGGACGGCGTCGAGCACCTGGCGCAGCACGAGATCGTGCACTGCGACGTGAAGCCGAGCAACGTCGTCATCACCGACCCACCTCGGCTCATCGACCTCGGCGCCGCGCGCAGCTTCGCGGAGCTCGAGCGGCGGCGCACGCCGATCGGCACGGCGGCGTACATGGCGCCCGAGCAGTGCGACCCGGGCTCCCCCCTCGGCGCGATCGGCCCGCCGGCGGACGTATGGGGCGTCGGCACGACGCTCTTCCACGCGCTCACGGGCAACCGGCCGTTCTCGAAGGCAGGTCCGCGCGGAAGCGAGCCGTTCCTGCGCTACCGGCAGCTCGTCGAGGAGCCGCGGCCGATCCCCGACTACGTCCCGAGCCCGGTCGGGCGCGCGGTTCGGCGGATGCTCGCGCGCAATCCGGCTGACCGCCCGACTGCGGCTGAGGCGAGGCAGGAGCTCGAGGAGCTGGCCGACGAGTACGCCGACCTCTGACGCACCCCTTCCAAGCAGGGCCCGAAGGGTGTAAACCGTCGGCATGGCGGGCGAGATCAAGCAGTGGGGGATCCGCTACCGCGCGCACAACAAGATCCTTCGCTGGGCGGTTCTCATCGCGCCTGCGCAGTTCGGCCCGGAGCGCCCCTCGCCGCCGCTCCCGCTCGTCGTCTCGCCGCACGGCCGCGGCGTGCGTGCACGGACGAACGCGAAGATGTGGGAGAACCTGCCGGGGCGAGGCACGTTCGCAGTCATCTGTCCGGGCGGGATGGGACGGCGCCTCCCGCTCCACTCGTGGGGCTACCCCGGCCAGATCGACGACCTCGTCCGGATGCCCGCGATCGTCACGGCAGCCCGGCCGTGGCTGCGGGTCGACCTCGACCGCGTGTACGCCGTCGGCGGGAGCATGGGCGGCCAGGAGACGCTGCTCCTCGTCACGCGGCCGGCGGCACGTCTCGCGGGAGCCGTGGCGTTCGACTCCGTGACCGACTTCTTCCGACGTTACGACGACTTCGCGGCGCTCGGACGCAAGGGGCAGGCTCTGCAGGCGCTCGCGCGCCTCGAGGTCGGCGGCACGCCGGCGACCCACCCGCTGGCCTATCACCGCAGGAGCGCCTCCCACTTCGCGCAAAAGATCGCGAGCTCCGGCGTCCCGCTCCAGATGTGGTGGAGCGACGCGGACGAGATCGTCACCGGCCAGGAGAACCAGTCGGGAAAGCTGTTCGCCGACCTCAAGGCCATGGGCACCGAGGCGACGCTCGAGAAGGTCACGGGCTCGTGGAGCCACACGGCCGAGAGCTACCGCGAGCTCCAGCTGCCCGGCGCCGTCGACTGGCTCGGGCTCGTGCCCGACGTCTGACCGTCACACGCCGTTGGCGATCGTCACCGGGACCACGGAGCGAGCAACGTTCCCGGCAACGTCCCAGGCGCGGACCCGCACCTCGTAGCGCCCGTCCACGAGCCGCGTGGTGTCCCAGCCGTTCGGGAAGAGCCGGAACCAGTAGATACCATCGCAGCGAAGCGCCAGGTGCCGCTTCATGCAGCCCTTTGCGGGGAGGTTTTGCTCCGTGCCCGGGGCGAAGTGGCGGCCGGTGGGCTGATCGAGCACCTGCTCGGCGCGGAACGACTCGCGCCGCCGCACGATCTTCCCGCTCGCGCGATCGACGATCGCGACCGCGAGGCGAAACGGGTGGTGCGGCGCGGCCAGATGCGGGTGGTCGCGAAACCAGCCGATGAACGACTGAGGGTCGCTCACGCGCGCGCGCACGTCCACCCGCCCGAACAGCCGGTTCCGGCGGAGTCGCTCCCCGTCCTGGGGGAAGAGCGCGACGCTCGTGGTGGGGCGCCGGGCCCAGGCCGGGTTCGCGACCGTGTAGAAGCGAACCTCCCTGATGTCGGGCGCGGCCGCGTCGACGAACGGCGCCACCTTGCCGCCCGGACGCAGCGGGTTGACGGAGATCTTCTGCCCCGTCGTGAAGATGAACTCGCTCAGGTGCACGTGCCAGTCGCCCTCGCACGTCCAGCCGATGTGCTGACCCGGGACGACGGTCTCCCCGGTTGCGACGACGGGATCGATGTGCCCGTACCCGAAGTGACCCGCGTGCACGAACCCTCTTCCGCCGCTCGGCGTCGCGAGATGCACGGGCCCGCCTTCGATCGCGAAGACCCGATGAGTGCGGCGCGGTGGCGCTCCGGGCTCGCGCCGGTCGTCGCGAACGGCGACGTCGACGCCGTCGTGGTAGATCGCGCCCAGGTCGGGGTGCGGCCGGGGATCGAGGAACGATCCTCGGATCGGATGCTGGCGGTTCTGAGGCTTCACCGGCCAGCCCCGGAACGTGTCGTTGTAGACCTGGGCGAGGTCGAGCTTCCCTGGGATCCGCTGCGGCACGGCGTGTCCACTATGGCAGCGACCTCCGGCGTCCGAAAGCGCCGAAGGAGTGAGCCGGCCCTACTCGATCACGAGACCCTCGATGCCGGGCTCGGGCTCGGGCAGCTGCGGGTCGATCCGCTCGAGCGCCTCGACGAGCAGCCTCGCCACCGCGTACGCCTTCACCCAGTTCCGGTCGGCGGGCACGACGTACCACGGGGCCCAGTCCGTCGAGGTCTCGGTCAGCGCCTCCTCGTAGGCGGCGATGTACTCGTCGAAGCGGGCGCGGACCTCGAGATCGTCGCGCCTGAACTTCCAGCGCTTCTCCGCGTCGTCGATCCGCTCCTGGAGACGGACGCGCTGCTCCTCCTTCGAGACGTTGAGGAACACCTTCACGATCGTCGTGCCCTCGTCGACGAGCGTCCGCTCCCACTCGCGGATGTGACCCGGGCGCCGCCGCCAGACCTCCTCCGGAGCGAGCTCGTGGATGCGGACGGCGACGACGTCCTCGTAGTGCGACCGGTTGAAGATCCCGATCTCGCCACGCGCAGGCAGCTGCGCGTGCACGCGCCACAAGTAGTCGTGCGCAAGCTCCGTCGAGGTGGGCGCCTTGAACGAGACGACCCGGCAGCCCTGCGGGCTGAGCCCGGCGAAGACCGAGCGGATCACGCCGTCCTTCCCCGACGCGTCGAGGCCCTGGAGGACGAGGAGCAGGCTCTGCTGCCCCTCGGCGAAGAGCCGGCGCTGGAGGGCATCCAGCCGCTCGTGCAGCTCCGCGCGTGCCTTCTTCGCCCGCGACTTGTCGAGCCCGAGGGTGTCGCGTGGGTCGCGATCGGCGATTCGAGCCGGAGCTCCAGGCTCGACGCGGAGCGGGGCGATCATGGCCGACTAGCCTAGCCCTGAAGTGCCGCCCGACCGGATCTCCTGGGACCAGGCCCGATCGTGGCGGCTGCGGCGCCAGCACCTCGTCGAACGGGCCGAGCCGTCCGACCTCCTGCGTGTGATCGCGGAGATCGGCGGCGTGCACGCGCAGCTCTCCTCCTCCGCGGAGCTGATCCTGTGGGCACGCATCGACGGGCTCGAGCGCGCCGTCGTACAGGAGGCGCTCTGGAAGAAGCGGAGCCTCGTGAAGCTCTGGGCGATGCGCGGGACACTGCACCTGCTGCCCGCGGCCGAGCTCGGCACCTGGGTCGCCGCGCTCGGGACGTACACGAACCGCGGCATGACCGGACATCCCGAGATCGACGTGCTCACCGACGCCGTCGGTCGCGCGCTGGAGGGCCGGCAGCTGACGCGGGAGGAGCTCGCGGTCGAGATCGAAAGGGTCACCGGCTCACCGGAGATGGGCGAGTACGTTCGCTCGAGCTGGGGCTCGTACCTCAAGCCCGCATCGTTCAGAGGCAGGCTCTGCTTCGCGCCGAGCGACGAGGACGGACGCGTGCGGTTCACGACGCCGGCGACATGGGTTCGCAGACGAATGCGGTCGCCTGAGCCGGACGAGGCGCTCCGCGAGGTGACCCGGCGCTTCCTGACCGCCTACGGGCCGGCCACGGCGGAGGGGCTCGCGCTCTGGTGGGGAGGGTTCGGCCCCGCGCCGGGCAGGCGAATGCTCGCCGCGCTCGGCGACGAGGCCGTCGAGGTCGACGTCGAAGGAGCGCGCGGTTGGGTGCTCGCGCGGGACGTGGACGAGCTCGCGAGCACGGAGCCGGTCGATGTCGCGCGGCTGCTCCCGGCCTTCGACCCCTGGGTGGTCGGGGCGACGCGCGGTTCCGCTGCGCTCGTGGATCCGAGGCACGCGCCGCGTGTGTACCGCAAGCAGGGCTGGTTCTCTCCCGTCCTGCTCGTGAACGGCCGGATGACCGGAGTCTGGAAGCACGCGTGCGAGGGCCGGCGGGTGCGGGTCGAGCTCGAGCCGTTCGGGGAGCTGCCGGCCTGGGCGCGCTCGCAGCTCCGTGCCGAGGGTGAGCGGATGGCGACGTTCCTCGGTGGTGAGCTCGACCTCGGGTGGGCCTCGCGTTGAGCAGCTGGCTCGATCCGTCCGACCTCCGCATCGGCCTCGGCTGCATGCGTCTGTCGACGGATGACGATCGCGACGAGGCGGTCGCGCTCGAGACGCTGGCGGCGGCGCTCGGCGAGGGCATCACCGTCTTCGACACGGCGCACGCGTACGGCCACGGCACGGACGAGCTCGGCCACAACGAGCGACTGCTGGCTCGCGCGCTGCCTCGGTCCGGTCGGGCGCGCATCGTGACGAAGGGCGGGATGACGCGCACCGGCGGCGGCTGGATCACCGACGGTCGCGCGAAGGCGCTCCGCGCAGACTGCGAGGCGAGCCTGGCAGCGCTGGACGGCTTGCCCATCGACCTCTACCTCGTACATGCACCGGATCCGCGGACGCCCTGGCGAACCACCGTGCGCGGGCTCGCTCGCCTCGTCGACGACGGCCTGGTGCCGCGCGTCGGGGTTTGCAACGTCAGCCGCCACCAGCTCGACGAGGCACTCGAGCTCGCGCCGATCGCAGCCGTGCAGGTCGCGCTCGGCGTCGAGGACGACCGGGCTCTCCGCGGCGGGGTGGTCGAGCGCTGCGCCGAGCTCGGGATCGCGTTGATCGCGCACTCCCCGCTCGGCGGGCCGCGACGGGCGGCGCGATTGGGCCGGCGCGAGGAGCTGACCCAGGTGGCACTGAAGCACGGCGCGACGCCGGCGCAGATCGCGCTCGCGTGGCTGCTGCACCTCTCCCCGGCCGTCCTCGCCATTCCGGGCGCCCGCCGCCCGGAGACGGCGCGCTCCGCAGCGCACGCCGCCGGCATCGAGCTCGACGACGCGGACCTCGCGCTCCTGGCGACCGCCTTCGGCGCGGCTCACCCGGCCCCGCGAGCGCGCCGACGCACGGCCGACGATGCCGAGGTGGTGCTCGTCATGGGCATTCCGGGAGCAGGCAAGAGCCTCGTCGCCGAGGAGCATGTGCGTCGTGGCTACGTCCGGCTCAACCGCGACGAGCGCGGAGGCTCGTTGCGCGAGCTCGCCCGGGTGCTCGAGGACGAGCTGTCCGCGGGCACGCGACGGGTCGTCCTCGACAACACGTACCTCACCCGGGCGACGCGGAGCTACGTCGTCGAGGTGGCGGGGCGACATGGGATCCCGGTGCGATGCATCTGGCTCGACACGCCGCTCGCGCAGGCGCAGGTGAACGTCGTGGAGCGGCTGCTCGCGCGCTTCGGCTCCCTCCCGACCCCCGAGGAGGTGCGCGAGGTCGCACGGCAGGAGCCGGGGGTTCTCGCCCCGACGTCGCAGATGCGAGCCCTCCGCGAACTCGAGCCGCCGTCGGAGGACGAGGGCTTCTCGAGCGTCGAACGCGCCGCCTTCACGCGCGGCTCGGCTGGCCGTTCTGGAGTCGGGGTCCTCGTCGCCGCGCCGGTTCTGCGGAGCGCGGGATGGGCCGAAGCGGTGGCGAACGCCGACCCCGCGGCGCCGCACCTCGTCTACGACTGGAGTCCGGACGGCGACGCCGAGGCGCTGGCGCCGCTCGCGGCCGCGCTCGCGGCCGAGATCTCCGGACTCGTGGAGACCGCGCTCTGCCCGCACGCGGCCGGGCCGCCGGTGTGCTGGTGCCGCCCGCCGCTTCCCGGGCTCGCGCTCGCCTTCGGCCGCGCGCACGACCTCGACCCGGCCGCCTTCGTCCTCGTCGGTAACGCACCCGCCCACCGCACGCTTGCGACGACTCTCGGCGCCCGCTACGTGCCCCTCTGATCAGCTCCCGTCAGGCCAGCCGCCGCGATGGAGCACCATCGGATAGTGCGGCAGCGTTCCGGTCGGGTCGTCGACCAGCGCCCGCGTGTGCTCGAGGTACGGCTTGCTCGCTCGCCAGCCGTCGGGGTGTGGCTCGAGCCCCCGGGAGAGCGCGTCTCGTTGCTCGAGCACCTTCGCGAGCGACGAGCGCAGCGCACCCACGGCGTCGGCCCCGAAGCGCGTCTCCCACAACCGCTCCACCTCGGCGTGCCGCCGGCGGGAGCTCTCGAGCGCTGCGAGGCCCTGCTCCGTCAGGCGCACGAGCTTCGCGTCGACCTCGACGTGTCCCGTCTTCGCCAGGTGGCGAAGCGCCATGCTCGTCGCCTGGTCCGACACACCGGCGGCGACCGCCAGGTCGCGCGCAGTCATGGCGGACTCGCCGAGGACACGCACGAAGTTCGCGGCCAGCGAAAGCGAGAGCTCCGACTCGCGCTCGAAGTCGATCGCGTATCCGACCAGCACGTGCGAGAGGAGCGCCGCCAGGTGGAGCTTCGACGCGTCGTCGCCCGCGTCGCTCTCGCGAGGCGGGAGGTCGACGGCCATCCCGTTCGCGGTGCCGACGATCGGCAGGTACTCCGGCAACGCACTGTCGAGCCGGCCGGCGATCGCACGGAGAGCGTTCCGGAGCTCGTCCGTCTCGGCTTCACCGAACCGCTCCTCCCAGCGTCCCTCGATCTCGGCGAACAACGGCGGCCAGATCTCCTGCGCCGTCCGGCCGACGGGCGTCGGGCGGACGATCCACGACGTACGGAGACCGCGCCCGCTTCCGTAGCCGTCCCGCTTCGCGGTGACCGGCTCGCCGGCCGGCCCGACGGCAACGTACCGCCACCGCTCCATGCCTCCGATCGTCGAGCGGACCAGGGCGCTCGGGAGCCCGGCGACGGCAGGCAATTCGCCGACTGTGATCCCGTCCCCGACGAAGCGCATGAAGTTCGACCACATGACGAGCGAGGCGACGCGGGCACCGCCACCCGCCGCGGCGAACCGGCGCTCGAACTCGTTGTCGAACTCGATCGTGAACGCGACGAGCAGCTGCGAGAGCGGCGTCGTGACCGGCTTCCCCGCATCCATGCACGCGATGCTACGACCACCGCCCCCGGCACGTGCGCGCCTAGACTCGAACGATGGCACTCGAGCTCTACATGGTCGGCGTGATCGTCGAGGACATGGCGCGGGCGGCGGAGTTCTACCGGCGGCTCGGCGTCGATGTGCCGGACGGCGCCGAGGGCGAGGGGCACGTCGAGATCAAGATGAGCGGCCTCACGTTCTTCCTCAGCACGAAACGTGCGAACGCCCGCTGGGATCCCGCGAGGTCGGACGCGTCCGGCGGGTACCGGATCGTGCTCGAGTTCTACCTCGAGGATCGCGCCGCGCTCGACGCGAAGTACGAGGAGCTGACCGGGTACGGCTACGCGAGCCACTGTGCGCCGTACGACGTCACGCCGGAGCTCCGCTTCGCGATGGTCGACGACCCCGACGGGAACACGATCCTCCTCTCGGCCTTCGCCGGCGAAGGCGCCTAGCGGAGGCCGCGGCCCCCCGACCGACCCGCTCAGGTCACCCGGAACGAGCCGCGCATGTCGCTCGCATGCGGATCGCAGAGGAACGCGTACGAGCCCTTGCGCAGCCGGACGGTCCAGATCGTCTCGGCCTTGCCGCGAACCGACGTCGCCTTGTTCAGGCCCGGGCCGCGCAGACGGAAGTTGTGGATCGTGGCCTTGTCCTCGACCTTGATCCGGTAGGTGCCGGCTTTCACGCTCGTGAGCTTCCTGCCGGCCTGGTTCTTCATCTCGATCTTGTACAGGCCGTTCGGGTAGACCTCGCCCTTGAGCTGGAAGTTGTCCTTGGCCGGAGCGGCAACCGCCCCGGCGACGACGAACAGGGCTCCCAGGAAGGCGGTGATGGCAAGCAAGCGCATGTGTCGTCCTCCTATCCCCGGTGTGCAGACATTGCGCAGTACGAGTTGGCCGCCGAGTCGGTTTCGCACCTCGACCGGCGACCCGGCGGTGATCTGGCACGTCCGCCCCGGAGCTAAACGCGCCGAGGGGAGCTCGGGGCAGCGCTTGCGTATGGAAAAGGCCCTGTTTCCAGGGCCTTTCGCGTAGCCGACGCGCGGACTCGAACCGCGGACCCCTTCATTACGAGTGAAGTGCTCTACCAGCTGAGCTACGTCGGCGGGGAAGCACAGGGTACCCGGGCGCGAGCGTGCGCGTGGCTCGGCGGCCGCCTGAAGCGGTCTCGACGAACGGGTCGCGCTACGCGGGCGGCAGGCGGTACGGGATGAAATCGTTCTCGAGCGGGAGCCGGTACTTGTCCGGGTCGTCGTGCCGGTACGGCTCCGAGGGCATGTTGACGAAGCCGCCGTCGGTGTCGCCGACGTTCTGGAGCGCGTGGTACACGCCCGCGGGAATGCTGACGAGCCCGCGGTCGTGCCTTCCGAGATGGAAGACGTTGACCCTGCCGTAGGTCTTCGAGTCCTCGCGAGCGTCGTAGAGCGCGACGCGGATCACGCCGTCGAACACGAAGAGCCGATCGTTCTGGACGAGGTGGACGACCCACCCACGTACCTGGCCCGGGCGCAAGGTCACGAGATAGACGTAGACGAGCGGGTCGTCGGTGAACTCCCAGCGAAGGTCGTAGACCTCGCTCAACGTCCCTCGCTCATCTGCGTGCGTCAGCGATCGCCGCACCTCGACGCCGGCGATCGGATCCTGGAGCGAGCGGCCGTTCGAGTCGACCGTCGGGGTGTCCTTCTCCGCGTGCTCGAGGCCCGTGATCGTCCGCTCGACGGTCGCCATGACGCGGGAGCATACAGCGGCCGTCGAACGGCAAGACGCTGTCCGCAGCGGGCTCCTCAGCGCTCGCTCGACCGCCGCGCGAGGAGGCGTCGGAGCGGCCCGAGCTGCGTCAGCCGCTCGCGTGCGCGCCACGTACGGGTGGCGCGGATCTCCTCGACCTCGAGCTGTTCGCGCCGTGCCCAGACGTGGTAGTCCTCGGCGGCCCGCCAGATCGCATCCCGGAGGACCTCGTCGATCACCTCGTCGAAGCCCGGCTCGCGCGAGCGCCGGTACCAGTCCTCGATGATCGCCGCCCGTTCCGGGTCGGGCAGCTTGCCGTAGACCGGCTCCGGAAAGCTGAGGTAGGTCAGTCGCCTGCCCATAACGCCCCGATAGCCCGGGAGCTCCAGGAACTGGATCCACATGTAGTGGTCGGTCGGCGTTCCCGGCGGGGTCGTGCGCCAGCCGTGCGGGAGCCGCCGGTAGGCATCCATCGTGTGCGCCGCGCCGGTCAGGCCGATCGACCCACGGCGTGCCGGCGCGAGCTCCCGGAACTCGGGGCGACCGTAGTTCCAGGGGAAGAAGAGGAGCTCACCCTCCCCGCCGAAGCGGGCGGACGGGGGATGTGCGAAGTCCGCGTCCTCCAGCAGGCGCAGCATCTCGGCGACGTGGCCGCGCAGCAGGATGTCGTCGTCGGACAGGTAGCAGACCACGCGTCCCTGTGCCTCCTGCAGCAAGCCGTGACGGTGAGCCTCGCCCAGACGCGGGCCCTTCGGAAGATCGAAGAACCGCAGGCGCAGGTCTCCCTCGTAGCGTGCGACGACCTCGCGCGTTGCGTCCTCGACTCCGTCGCCGACCACGAAGAGCTCGATCGACGCGTCCTCCTGGTCGAGCGCGCTCTCGATCGAGAACGGGAGGAACGCCGCGTGCCGGTGGGTCGGTAGCAGGACGGTCGCGTCGATCATCCCGAGCGAGCGAGGTCCCGGAGCTCGGACAACGCGGCGACGATCTCGGCCCCCTCCGCCGCGCTCGACCTTGGTGGCGGGCCGCCGTCGAGATGCTCGACGAACGCCCGCAGCTGACTCAACAGTGGCAGCTCGCCCGGCGTGTCGATCCGCTCGGGCTCGGGCTCGCGCCGTATCACCGCGAAAGACCGTGACGTGCTCGTCCCACGCACCGGCGAGTACCGCGATGCCCTCGTCGCAATGGAGCACGACGCGCCTCGAGCGCACCGGCGAGCGGGCCGAGACCTCGAACGCGTGCCACGCGCCGTCGCCGTCGAGCAGCGCCGAGAGCCCGGCGATCACGCCGTTGCCCACCTGCGCGACCGCAGCCGAGGGGCGAGGGACGGCGCCGAGCACCTCGAGCGCGATCGAGAGGTCGTGCGGTGCGAGGACCCAGACGGGATCGACGTCGTCGTGGCCCGTTCCCCAGCCGACTCGCACCGTCGACAGCCCCGACACGGCCCCGAGCCTCCGCTCGCGCGCGATCGCAGCGAGCTCGAGCACGCCCGGGTGGTAGCGCCACTTGTCCATCACGAACAGCCGATCGGGAGCGAACTCGGCGAGTCGAGCCGCGGCGGTCCGGTCGTTCGTGAGCGGCTTCTCGCAGAAGACCGGCACGTCCCGTTCGAGCACGTCCTCGAGGACGAGCGCGTGGGTGCTCGTCGTCGTTGCGACGACCGCGGCGTCCAGCGCAGGTAGCCCGTCGGTCGTCGCGACGATCGCGCTCGCTCCGCCCTCGACCGCACGGGCCTTGCTCTCGTCCGAGCGCGCGACGACCGGGACCTCGCACCCGAGCGCCACGAGGTCGCGGAGGATGTGCCTCCCCCACCGACCGCAGCCGACGAGGCCTACGACCACGCGTGAGCCGGGCGCAGGTTCCTCTGGACGCGCACGAAGAGCGCCTCGAAGGCAAGCGAGGAGTTGAGGTTGAACTCCTCGATGCCTCGCCAGAGCTCTCGGACCGTCTCGGCGGCCTCCGCCGGCCCTTCGCCGAGGTCGAGCGCGACGTCCTCGCGGAGCTCGGCGAGACGGTCCGCATGGACGGCCGCCTGCTCCGCTCCAGCCGCGACGACCATGAGGTCGCGGTACCACGCCTCGAGCCCTTCGAGCGAGGCGAGGAGCTCGTCGCGCTCGGCGCCACGACCAGCCCGCCGGATCCGCTGGTCGGCCTCACGTTCCGGAAGACCGAGAGGCTCGATCGTCTCCCGCTCGCGGACCCTCGCCTCCTCCGCGCGCTCGGCGGCGAAGGCGAGCACCGCTTCCATCGCGTCCGCGGGCTCGAAGTCCGGATCGCGATACGTCCCGCGGGCGATGGCGATCAGCGCCTCGCGCCGGCCGGATGCGGCCGGGTCGAGAAGCCGCCGCGCCCGGTCGAGCCGCCCCGACGCCGCCCGGGCCAGCGCGCGGACCTCGTCCTCCGGACGCTCCGGGGCCCGCGCCGCGATCCATTCGCGCACCGCCCGCTCGGACAGCCGGCGGAACGGCACGAGCTGACAGCGGGAGAGGATCGTCGGCGGCAGCGGCCCGAGCTCGCTCGCGACGAGGACGATCGCCGCGTACGGCGGAGGCTCCTCGAGGTCCTTCAGCAGCGCGTCGGCTGCGTCCTCGTTCATGCGATCCGCGTCGAGCACGAGGTAGACGCGGCGATCCGCCTCGAACGGGCGCATGTGCAGGTCGTGCCGCAGCGCCCGCACGTCGTCGATGCGGATCATCTCGCCGAGCGGCTCGAGGACGTACAGGTCCGGGTGCGTCCTCGTCGCGACCCTCCGCGCGTCACCGAGGAGCGCGGCGGCGAGCGCAAAGGCAGCAGTTTGCTTGCCGATACCGGGTGGACCGTGCAGGAGGAATGCCTGCGCATGGCCCTCGGCGAGCGCCCCCTCGAGGAGGCGCTTCGCCTCGGGCTGCTCGGTGAGCTCAGCGAAGTGCTCCATACACCTCCTCCGCCAGCTCCTCGGCCGGACGGGTCGCGTCGAGGACGACGATGCGCTCCGGGAACCGCTCCGCGAGCTCGCGGTAGCCCTCGCCGGCGCGAGCATAAAAGGCCCCGCTCTCCCGCTCGAGCCGGTCACGCTCGCCGTCCAGGCGGTCGGTGACCGCCGCCGGGTCGAGCCGCAGCAGGAACGTGCGCTCGGGCAGCAGCCCGTCCACGGCGTTCAGGTTCAGGTCGAGCACGCGGTCGAGGCCGAGCCCGCGCGCCACGCCCTGGTACGCGACGGACGAGTCGACGTAGCGGTCGCAGATCACGTCCGCGCCCGCCTCGAGGGCGGGCCGGATCACCTCCTCCACGTGCTGTGCGCGTGAGGCTGCGTAGAGGAGCGCCTCGGCCCAGGGGGCGACGTGGCCGCCGTGCAGCACGAGGTCGCGGATCTGCTCGCCGAGCTCCGTGCCTCCCGGCTCGCGGGTCGCGACGACCTCGCGACCGTCGGCCTCGAGGCGCGCGCGCAACAACTCCGCCTGCGTCGACTTGCCCGAGCCGTCGAGGCCTTCGAAGGTGACGAACATCGGTCGCCAATCCTATGGCCGCCTCGCTGCCCGCGGATCCGACCACGCTCGGACGAGGCGCCCGTAGGATGCGGCGCGTGCGTGCGCTCGTGACCGGAGGCGCCGGCTTCATCGGCTCGCACGTCGTCGACGCCCTCCTCGCCCGCGGCGACGAGGTCGTCGTCGTCGACTCGCTCGCGACGGGCAAGCGTGAGAACGTCGCGGCCGGCGCGGAGCTGCAGGTGCGGGACATCCGGGAGCCGCTCGACGACCTCTTCGCCGGCTTCGAGCCGGAGGCGGTGTTCCATCTCGCTGCGCAGGCCGACGTGCGGGTCTCGGTCGAGCACCCCGCGGAGGACGGGCTGACGAACGTGATCGGAACGATCCGCGTCCTCGAGGCGGCGCATCTGCACGGCAACGGCCAGATCGTCTTCAGCTCCACAGGCGGCGCCATGTACGGCGAGTGCGACGCCCCCGCGACCGAGTCCAAGCCGCCCGCGCCGCTCTCGCCGTACGGCGTCGCGAAGCTTGCGGGTGAGGAGTACCTCCGCGGCTTCAACCGGCTCTACGGCTCGAAGCACATCTCCCTCCGCTACGGGAACGTGTACGGGCCGCGCCAGGATCCGCGCGGCGAGGCCGGTGTGGTCGCGATCTTCCTCGGGGCAGCTGCGACGGGCGAGCAGCCGCGGATCTTCGGCGACGGCAGCCAGACACGCGACTACGTCTACGTCGGTGACGCCGCCCGCGCGGCGGTCGCGGCGCTGGGCCACGAAGGAGGCGTGTTCAACATCGGCACCGGGCGCGAGACGTCCGTGACCGAGCTCTGGGCGCGTTGCCGCGAGGTCACGGGGGCCAACCTCGACGCGCTCTCGGAGCCGCCGCGTCCGGGCGAGCTCCAGCGCAGTGCGCTCGATCCCTCGCGGGCCGAGAGCGAGCTTCGGTTCCAGGCGTTCGTCGAGCTCGACGAGGGTTTGCGGGCGACGTGGGACTGGGTCCGCTCGAGCCGGGAGGAGTAGCCGCGTCGCGGGCGAAACGATCGCCCGGATGGACCATCCGCTCACTGCACCACCCGAGACACTCATCCGCCCCTGGCGCATCGCCGCGTTCGTAGCGGCGGCCATCGCCGCGGTCGAGCTCCTGATCCTCCTCACGATCGGCGGCGGGGCACTGATCGGCGCCGTCTCCGATCGGGTCGAGAAGGCCGCGGAGCAGCGCGCGCTCTCCACCTCCGCGCCGGCGAAGCGTGCCGAGGTGACCCGCAAGCTCGAGAAGGTCCCCGCGAAGCTCCCGAGGACGAAGGTTCGCGTGCTCGTCCTCAACGGCAACGGACGACAGGGCGCCGCGGCAGTTGCCGCGAGCCGTGTCCAGCAGCGCGGCTATCGCATCCGTGGGGTCGGGAACGCTCCGCGCAGCAACTTCGCCCGTAGCCTCGTGATGTACCGCCCCGGCTTCGTGGGCGAAGCGCGCCGCCTCGGCGGCGACCTCGGCGTGCGGCAGGTCGTCCCGCTCGACGGGATGCGCGTCGGCCAGCTCCACGGCGCGCACGCCGTGTACATCCTCGGCGCGTAGAGCTCGAGCGGTGCCCGGCATGCGCTTCTGCTCCGCCTGCGGGGCCGAGCTGCCGGCCAAGCCGCCCGTGACGTGCACCGCCTGCGGCACGAGTCACTGGCTGAACCCGAAGCCGTGCGCGAACGCGATCGTCGTGGACCACGAGCAGGTGCTCCTGGCACGCCGCTCCTACGCTCCCTGGAAGGACGCCTGGGGGTCCCCCGGCGGCTTCTGCGAGCGCGGCGAGCACCCGATCGAGACGGTCGAGCGGGAGGTCCTCGAGGAGACCGGACTGCGCGTCCACGTCACCGGCTACCTCGGCGTCTGGGTCGACGAGTACGCAGATGCCGTCGGGGTCGAGGACAACGATGTGATCAACGTCGCGTACTACCTCGCCGCGCCGATCGGAGGCGACGAAAGCAACTTCGACCCGGCGGAGGTGAGCGAGGTCGCGTGGTTCCCGCTCGACTCGCTGCCGGCGGAGCTCGCACCGCCTCGTACCCTCGAGCGCGTCCTGGAGGCGCTCCGCAGCGGCAGCGCTCCGATCCTCGACCGTCCCTAGCTCCTCGTACGCGCCTACTCGCACGCGCCGTTGTCGACGGCGGCGCGCGCGACGTCGAGCTCGCCGCCCTCCACCCACTGGCTCCCGGACGGATCGAGGGTGTACGCCTCGTTCAGGTACTCGTACGCACGGCACAGGTCCCCCCGCACCTGGAACTCGAAGAGCCCGAGCGCGTACCACGTCTCCGGGTTGTCGGGCTGGAGCTCGACCGCCTCGACGTAGCGCTCCTCCGCGTCGTCGTAGCGGCCCTGCCGCTCGTCGACTCTCGCGAGCGCCCAGACGGGCTCGACGGACAGCGGGTTGAACGTCTGCGCGCGGCGACCGCGGTCGCGGGCCGTGTCGAAGTCGTTCCCGTCGAGCGCTCGCGTCGACCCGCGAACGCTGCGCTCGGACAGCCGCGGCGAGGCGAACGAGACCAGCACGACGAGTCCGACCAGCACCGCGGCGAGCGCGAGAAACGGCCTTCGTCCAGGTGAAATCGGCTCGCGCCCGGCACCGGAGAGCACGCCGAGTACGAGCAGCGTCGGCGCGGTGACCGCGAGGAAGTCCCACGTGTAGTCGACGAGGGCATGGGCGAGGAATGCCGCCGGGGCGGCGACGAGCGCCACAGCGGCCGCCCGCTCCGCGCCGCCGAGCCGGCGTAGCGCGCAGACGCACACGACCGCCCCTGCCAGCACGAGCAGGACGACGAGCCCGAGCGCGACGACGCCTCCGTCGCTCAGCTGCTGCAGCGGGAGGCTGTGCGGCTGGAGCACGCTCCGGATGTCGGTCCGCACGCGCTTGCGCGCGATCTCGAACGTGCCGGCGCCCGACCCGAGTGGTGCGTGCTCGGCGTAGACGTCCACGGCCTCGGTCCACCAGCACCAGCGGTTGTTGAGGTTCAGCGAGCCGAGGCGGCCCGGGTCGTTCACGACCTCGGTGCACGACGAGCCCGTCACCTCCTCATCGATCCACGTCGTGGGGTTCCCGATCTCGACCACCAGAGCGACGAGGCAGGCCGCGGCCGTTACGGCCGCGGCCGCGAGGAGCGCGCGTCGGGCTCGCGTGCGCCGCTCGGGGTCGAGCCCGCGTCGTACCCCGAAGACGACGAGCGCCACGACGAGCAGCGCCCCGACGACCGCGAGCGCGGCGAAGAGCCGCCCGTCGGAAACGCGATCCGACTCGGCTGCGCCGTCCTCGACGAGCGCCGGCCGCGTGAACGCCCAGGCCGCCACGAGCCCGGCCGGAACCGCCGCGGCAACAACGAGCAGGCCGCCCTCGACCCGCCGCTCGCGGGAGAGCACGAGCCAGAGCAGAGCGACGCCGATTCCGGCGACAAGCCCGGCGCGCGAGAGGGTCAGGAGTAGCGCGAGGGTCGCGGCATAGGCGAGGAGCGCACCGAGGGCACGGAGCGGGAGCCGCCTACCCTCCGTCGCGCCGAGCCACAAGGCGAGCGCGAGCGCGATGTCGGCGAGGAGCGCGAGCGCGTTCCAGTAGCCGACCGGCTCCTGCAGGCGTGCGATTCGCTCTGCATCGGGATCGAGCGACGGGAACGCCTTGGTCGCGAGTGCCCAGGTGAGGACGACACCGGTGACGACGGCGAGGAGCGCCGCGGCGAGCCGGGCAGCGCGCGCTCCCCCCACTCCCGCGAGCATGACCCCGAGGCCGAGGAACACCGCGTAGACGAGGCCGCGGTTGAACGTCTCCCAGCTGCGGTCCGGGGCGATCGACCAGATGACGGTCGAACCAGTCCACACGACGAGCAGCCCGAGCGACGCGAGCAGCGCCAGACCAGACGCGCCGAACCGCGGCAACGGGATCGCGCCGAACGCGAAAGCGACGAGGAGAGCCACGAGGAGGAAGAGCGCCGCGCCACCCACCGGAAGGACGCCGTCGAAGGTCGATCCCTCACCGGCGAAGGCGGCTCCGAGGACTGCGCACCCGACGAGTGCCGCGCTGACCATGACCCCCGCGCCGTGAGCAGCCCCCCACCGAAAAGCACCCGAGCTCTGGCCGGCGGACCCCTCGGGCGCCGTCTCCATAGATCGGCCACGCTAGCAGCGAATTCGGCGTTCGCCCTTGGGCGAAAGAGGGTATCGACCGATGTCGTCTAACAAATCGTTTACTCTCCACACACCCTCGGATCACCTGAAGCCTGGAGACTCCGACAGGGCCTTGGCAGCCAGGGCCCCAGCCGTTGGTGCTCCCGGTCGCGCTCGTGACACTGGTCTCCCCGAAAACCCACATGCCCGCTCGCCTCGCCCGCACGTTCGTCGTGCTGGTGGCTGGCGCCCTCGTCGCGCTCTCCCTCGCAGGCGAGGCGGCGGCCGCGAAGACGACCCCTTGTGGTGAGAAGGTGCTGAACGACTGGTGGGACAACGGGCGCGTGGACCGTCTCTACCCGCTGCACTGCTACGAGGAGGCGATCGACGGGATTCCGCAGGACATCCGGGACTACTCGGACGCCGAGCAGGTGATCTCGCGCGCGCTCCAGGCAGCCGTCGGCGGGAAGCTCGCCTCGGGTGGCGACGACCCCTCGCCGGGGAACGACGGCCCGATCCGCGAGCCCGGTGCGCCAGTTCCCGGAGACGACCCGGGCGATGCGGGAACCGGCGGCTCCGTCGCAAGCCCGGACGTCGACGGCTCGGGTGCCTCGTCGGTGCCGATTCCGCTCATCGTGCTCGGCGGCATGTCGCTGGCACTGCTCGCCGCCGGTGGGCTCGGCTACCTCTCGCGTCGCCGTCAGGCAGCTGACGGGTCGGACGACGAGGGCGGCCCGCTCGACCCCCTCGCCTGACGCCGACGTAAGCAAGCTGTGAGGAGTTGGCCGATCGGCTAACTCCGTTGTCCGTTTGGCGTCGGTGCTTTCAGGGAACACGACATGGACGCCATGAATCGCTCCGCGCGCACGCTCGTCGCGTGCCTTGCCGCCATCGTGGGAGCGTCGACTCTCGCGCTATCCGCTTCGCCCGCCCTCGGCGCCTCCCCCTGCGCCGAGCGCGTCATCGCGGACTGGTCGGACAACGGCCGCGTCGACCGCGTGTACCCGCTCACCTGCTACGAGGCCGCGATCGATGCCATCCCGGTGGATCTCCGCGACTACACGAATGCCGCGGACGTCATCGCGCGCGCGCTGACCGCCGCCACCCGCCAGCAGCCGCCGACCGGGGGCGCCGGCGCGGACGCCTCCTCGAGCGTGGCCCCCGCCGTCGACACCTCCGGCGACTCGTCGGTGCCGCTGCCCGTCGTCGTGGTGCTCGTGGTGACGTTCCTCGTGCTCGCCGGCGGGCTCGCCGGCCACCTCGCGCGGCGCCATCGCGCGGCGCGCCCGGCCGAGACCGCGGCCGACTGAGCCCTCCGGCCGGAGGGGGCTCGCAGGGTACACTTCGGAGGTCGTGGTGATCTCTGAAAATACCTGCAAATTGCGGGAAAATTTCTCCGTCCGACACTCGCCCTACTCTCCTTGGTCCGCTCGAAAGACGCTCGTCGTTCCACCGGGCGGGAGGCCCTAGTGTCCAAGACGGCTCGGGAGGATCAGATGGCTACGGCGAAGCAGGCGGCCCCCACCACCACCGGCGAGGCGATCGAGGAGGAGTACGTCAACACGGTCGTCGACGAGGAGGCCAGCGTCGCACCGCGCCGCTTCTTCACGATCCCGGGCCGCGACCCGTTCGAGGAGATCGAGTGGGAGCTCCGGGACGCGCACATCCCGGGCAAGGACGGGCCCGCCTTCGAGCAGAAGGACGTCGAGTTCCCGAAGTTCTGGTCGCAGACCGCGACGAACATCGTCGCGCAGAAGTACTTCCGTGGGCGCATGGCGTCTCCCGAGCGCGAGCGCTCCGTCAAGGAGATGGTCGGCCGCGTCGTCGACACGATCGGCGGCTGGGGCCGCGAGGGCGGTTACTTCGAGACCGACGAGGAAGCGGACACCTTCGAGGCCGAGCTGAAGGCGATCCTGGTCAACCAGTACGCGTCTTTCAACTCCCCCGTCTGGTTCAACGTGGGCTTCGAGGCCAAGCCGCAGTGCTCAGCCTGCTTCATCCTCTCGATCGAGGACTCGATGGAGTCGATCCTCGACTGGATCCGGCGCGAGGGGATCATCTTCCGCGGCGGTTCGGGCTCCGGCGTGAACCTCTCGCGGCTGCGCTCCTCGAAGGAGCAGCTGTCGAAGGGCGGTTACGCGTCCGGCCCGGTCAGCTTCATGCGCGGCGCCGACGCCTCCGCCGGCACGATCAAGTCGGGCGGCAAGACGCGGCGCGCGGCGAAGATGGTCGTGCTCGACGTCGACCACCCAGACGTCGAGGAGTTCATCTGGTGCAAGGCAAAGGAGGAGCGCAAGGCGCGCGTCCTCGAGTCGGCCGGTTACGACATGACCCTCGACTCGCCCGACTGGGCCTCGATCCAGTACCAGAACGCGAACAACTCGGTCCGCGTCACGGACGCGTTCATGGAGTCGGTCGTCGAGAAGAAGGAGTGGAACCTCACCGCGCGCACCGACGGCTCGGTCGTCGAGACCGGCGACGCCCGCGACCTGCTCCGGCAGATGGCGGAGGCGGCGTGGGAGTGCGCAGACCCGGGCCTCCAGTACGACACGACGATCAACAACTGGCACACGCTCCCCAACACGGGGCGCATCAATGCGTCGAACCCGTGCTCGGAGTACATGTCGATCGACGACTCGGCGTGCAACCTCGCATCGCTCAATCTCATGAAGTTCCGCCGCGAGGACGGTGAGCTCGACATCGAGGCCTTCGAGCACGCGGTCGATGTCGTCTTCCTCGCGCAGGAGATCGCCGTCGGCTACTCGTCGTACCCGACGCCCGAGATCGAGAAGAACGCGAAGGCGTTCAGGCAGCTGGGCCTGGGGTACGCAAATCTCGGCGCGCTGCTAATGGCCCGCGGGCTCCCGTACGACTCCGACGACGGACGCGCATACGCAGCCGCCATCACCGCTCTGATGACCGGCCGCGGCTATCGCAAGTCGGCGCAGGTCGCGAAGCGAATGGGCGCATTTGCCGGCTATCAGCCGAACGCCGCGGCCATGACCGGCGTCATCGCGAAGCATCGCGCGGCGGTCGGCAACATCGAGAACACGAGCTCGGTTCCGGACGACCTGCTCGCGGCAGCGCGTCGGGCATGGGACGAGGCGCTCGACCTCGGCGAGGTGTCAGGGTGGCGGAACGCGCAGGCGACCGTCCTCGCTCCCACCGGGACGATCAGCTTCATGATGGACTGCGACACCACCGGGGTCGAGCCGGACTTCTCGCTCGTGAAGTCGAAGAAGCTCGTCGGCGGCGGTGAGATCACGATCGTCAACAAGACCGTGCCGATGGCGCTCGACAAGCTCGGCTACGCGCCGAACGAGGTGGAGGAGATCGTCGCGTTCATCGACGAGCGGAACACCGTCGTCGGCGCGCCGAACGTCAAGGCCGAGCACTTCCCGATCTTCGACTGCGCGATCGGCGACCGCGCGATCCACTACATGGGCCACGTGAAGATGATGGGCGCCGTCCAGCCGTTCATCTCGGGCGCGCTGTCGAAGACCGTCAACCTCCCCGAGCAGACCACCGTCGACGAGATCTCCCAGCTCTTCGTCGAGTCCTGGCAGCTCGGCGTGAAGGCGATCGCGATCTATCGCGACAACTGCAAGGTCGCCCAGCCGCTCTCGGGGAAGGCCGACGCCGGCGCGACGACCCTCGCTCCCGTCGCGGTCGCGGGCGCTCTCCCGCAGCGGCGGCGGCTCCCGGACGATCGCGTCGAGGTCGGGCGCAAGTTCAAGGTCGGCGAGTACGAGGGCTACATCCACGTCGGCCTGTTCGAGGACGGGACACCCGGCGACATCTTCGTGGACATCGCGAAGGAGGGCACGACCCTCGCCGGCCTCATGAACTCGTTCATGATCTCCGTCTCGCTCGGCCTGCAATACGGCGTGCCGCTCGAGGTGTACGTCTCGAAGTTCAGCCACATGCGCTTCGAGCCCTCGGGCATGACGAACGACGCGGACATTCGTATCGCGAAGTCGATCGTCGACTACATCTTCCGCTGGATGGGCAAGAAGTTCCTCTCCACCGACCAGCAGGAGGAGGCCGGCATCCTCACCGCCGAGGTGAAGGCTCGCCTGGCCGCTGCCTACAACGAGGCAGGCGGACACTCGGTCGCCGTGTCGGCGATCGATGCTCCTGCGCCGGGCCAGACCGCTCTCTTCAACCAGTGGGAGGACGCCGTCGAGTGCGCGAAGTGCGGCGGGCGGATGGTCAGGACGGGCAGCTGCTACACGTGCCGCGACTGCGGGACGAACACCGGCTGCAGTTGATCGGCGGCGCACGTCTTGCACGAAGTTCCGTCACTGCTCGCGGTCGAGCGATGCGACTACCTTTCGTAACGCCGTTCCGATGACAAGACCAATCGCGGTGACTATCCCGGACAAGACCCCGACCTCGGTGCCTGAGAGTCCTTCCAAGCTGAGCATGGTCGAAGCGATCACCCCTACCGGGACCGCGAGAACGACGGACCACCATCGGGCGACAAGCGCCCCCACGAAGACACCTGCCGCTGCCGCCATCGTCGCCATCGTCGCCCCTTCAATCACTGGGGGCTTGTCGGCTTTCAGGCGGAATCGGGCTCATGGAGTCGGGTCCAGTTACTCGTCGCGGATCGAGGACACGAGCGTTGCAGCGTAATCGCTCTCAGTCGATGGACGCGCGACCGCCGAGGCCGAGCGCGCCGCCGCCGAGAAGCTCGCGAGCACGCTGCCCGGTGCTCGCCGCTAGGCGGCTACCGACCGACCACCACATGGGGATGCTCGCCGCCATTGATCCCGCCTCTCGGATGACCAGCACGGAGCCGCGGAAACGCGGCTCCGTTCGCTAGGGATGCCGCCGTGTGAGCGCCGACGGTCGGGTTCTCCCGGAAGGCTCGGCCGCCGGCGGGTAGCGTCTCTGCGTGCGGGTCACTGCTGAGGCTGCACGCCGTTTTCTCGTCTCGCGCCACGCGCTCGCTCCCGCGCGTTCGCTCGAGGGAGGACCGAATGCAGTGCTCGAGGTCTTTCGCCGTCTCGGCTCGATTCAGTTCGATCCGCTCGCGGTTGCCGGTCGCACCCACGACCTCGTCCTGCATGCGCGGGTGGCCGACTACGACCCCGCGTGGTGCGAGCGTCTCTACGAGCACCGCGAGATCTTCGAGGCCTACAACAAGGGGCTCTCCTTCGTCCTGACCGATGACTTCCCGTGGTTCCGCGCGACGCCGAACCGGAGCGCGCAGCGAGCCCTCGCCGAGAATGCAGAGGTGGCCGAGCGCGTGCTCGAGCGGATCCGCGCTCAGGGGCCGATGTCGGCGCTCGACTTCGAGCGCGAGACCGGGACCACCGTCGACTGGTTCGGGATGCCGACGAACGCCGTGCGCGCCGCGCTCGAGGCATACGCCGTCACGGGCGTGCTCGGCCTGTCGCGACGCGACGGCAACCGCCGCTACTACGACCTCCTCGATCGACTGCTACCGGCCGACGTCCTCGCGCGCAGCATTCCGTTGAAGGAACAGCTCCGCCACAAGCTCCTCTCGCGCTACCGCGCCCACGGCCTCGTCGGGGGCGGCGGCGACATCTTCAGCGGTATCGGCCCCGCCAAGCCGGACCCGGATCGTCCGGAGAATCCGGGCAGAACGGCACTGCGCGAGGAGCTCATCGCCGACGGCGAGATCGTTCCCGTCGAAGTCGAGGGCGTGCGCGGCAAACGGTTCGTGCTCGAAGCCGAGGTCGGACTCCTGGAGGATCCTCCTGAGCCGCCTCCCTCCGTCGCTTTCCTGCCGCCTTTCGATCCATTGGTCTGGGACCGCGCCCTTCTGGGATCCCTGTTCGAGTTCGACTACGTGTGGGAGCTCTTCGTCCCGCCGGCCAAGCGTCGCTGGGGCTGGTACGTGCTTCCGCTGCTCTTCCGTGACCGCCTCGTCGGCCGGATCGAGCCGCGTATCGACCGCGCCGGCGGTCACGTGCAGATGCTCGACCTCTGGTGGGAGAAGGGCTTCTCACCGCGCCGCAGCGAGGGCTTCGTCGACTCGATGCGCGATGCGCTCCGCGCCTACCTGAGCTTCGCGGGCGCGAGCCGCCTCGAGTGGCCACCGCATCTCGCTCAGGAGAAGCGGCTGTTTCTCACGCGCCCGTAGCGCGGGCTGGTGCCGGCACTACCGGACGACGCGGTACTCGAGATGCGTCGCTCCCTCGGTCTCGATGAGCCCGGTCTGCTTCAACTCGATTCGTTGCGGGAGGTGGTCGAACAGCCGGCGGCCCCCGCCGAGCAGGACGTCGATCAGGTGGATCCTGATCTCGTCCACGAGCCCCGCCGCGAGGAACTGCTGGTCGATGTTCGCGCCCATCAGCCCGATCCGCTTGTCGCCGGCGGCCTCCTGGGCCTTCGCGAGGGCACTCTCGATCCCGTCGGTGACGAAGACGAACACCGGGTCCGAGCTCGCAGGCGGCTCGTGAGTGACCACGAAGCAGGGGACGTCGCCCAGCGGGCCCTTGCCACCCCAGGCCTCGATCGAGTTGTCGAAGCTCCGGCGCCCCATGATGACGGCGCCCGTCTCCTCCAGCAGGTTGCCGGCCACCCGCTCGAAAGCCGAAGGATGGTCGAGGAACCACGCATGGAGCCTTGTCCCGTCCTCGCCCAGTCCTTGCTCGGGATTGTCGTCGGGCCCGGCGATGTAACCGTCCAACGACATGCTCATGTCGATCACCACGTTCCCCATGTCGCCTCCTCTGTTCTGCACTCAGACCGGTGACTGCACGCGAACTCATCGCACGGGCGTGGATCAGTCGAAGGCGAACACCGGCGGGAAGACGACCACGACCGTGGCTGCCCAGAGGGCGAAGACGGGAAGGTAGGTGGTCTGCCAGCGCTCCAGCTGGTGGAACCTCGCGCGCCCCCTGAGGAAGCGGGCGGACAGCCAGGCCGCTCCGGCCAGGTTGACGAGGAGGACGATGTTGAGGCCGAGCGCCGCCGTTCGATTCGGCGTGAACCCGAGGTCGCCGATCCGCGCGATCATCGCGCCGAGCACCACCAGGTCGAGCACGAGGGCGCTCACGACCGCAACCAGTTGGATGCCGTCCATCCATTCGCGCGACGACGTCGACGGGTCCCGCGCGGACATGCCATACAGGACGAGCGCGAGGACGACCAGCAGCAGCGCGTCGAAGACGCTGACGAGCTCGCGGTCGAACGCGTCGCCGAATCCGGTCACGGCATACACGACGGCCGCGCAGGCCAGCATCACCGCGAACAGCGGCGTGAAGAGCATCGTGAGCACCGGCGCCATGTTCTCGACGACCCGTTGCTTCGACTCGACGAGCCACGCGGCCACGATCACGGCGCCCGCGGCGCCCGACGGGACCACCCACTCGGCGACGCGATCGACATCGACCCCGGTCGGCTCGAGGATCCCCGCCGTCAGACCCATGAGCACACCACCCCCGAGCGCGATCAGCACGTAGTAGATGAACCATTCGCCCGTGAAGCGGACGAAGTCCATGCGCCGCTCGTGGGACTGGAGCGTCCCGCCCATGTACGGGTAGGCGACCACGAACCACAGCACGACGGGCAGGCTGAGGATGACGAGTACTTCGGTGTCCGAGTCCGTACCGAAGGCCTCGGTGCTCGAGCCTCCACCCCACGGGTAGAGGTTGACCACGAGCGCGGCCAGCACGAACGGAGCCGCGAGCAGCGCCCATTGCCGGATGACGAGCTTCCGTTGGCGAGCGAAGTACGCGGCAAGGAACGGCAATATGAACAGACTGGCGTTGCGTACCAGCCAGGTTGGCTCCTCGTCGTCGGCGGAGCCGGCAGCGAGGCGCGCGACCTGGATAGCTACGGCCGCGGCCACAGCGAAGACGAAGGGCTCGACCCAGCCGCTGGACAGACGCGCCGGCTCGTCCTCACCGCTTTGCAGAAGCTGTTTCCACAGTCGTCCGCTGTGCTCGCGCGCGAACTCTCGAGACAGGTCGTCGACGTCCCCGAGCCTCTTGACCGCGATCAGGAACGCCTCGTCGGCCGTGAGGCCGGCCGCGTTCAGGTCGGCGATCTGGTGACGAAGATGATCCTCCAGCTCGTCGACGTCGCGGCCGTTGACCGCCGGGGCGCTTGCGACGTAGGCGCGCCATTCCGCGATCTGGGACTCGAGGCTCTCCATGGGCCTATGCTTCGCCGATAGCCGGCAGCAGCCCGTCGGAGCCGGGCCAGACGTCCTTCAGCGCACGGGTGACGGCCACCCATTGCTGCTGCTGTTCTGCGAGTGCTGCTCGTCCCTCGTCGGTGATCGCGTAGTACTTGCGGCGACGCCCTTGCGGGGGCGTTCGCCACTCCGTCGTCACGTACCCGAGCCGAAGAAGGCGATGGAGCAGCGGGTAGAGCATCCCATCGGTCCACTGGAGCTCGTCCTCGGACAGCGCCCGCACCCGCTTCAGGATCGCGTAGCCGTAGCTCTCACCCTCCGCCAGAATCGCGAGCACGAGCGGTGTCGCCGAGGCCGCGACTAGATCCTTGTCGATGTGCATGACGCCTCCATAGCTCGAAGCACCATGCATAGAAGCACAAGGTAAGCACTGGCCGCAAGGTGTTCGACTGTTCGCGGGCAGCTTGTGTTCACGTGGTGACACGTGTTGCTTGCTCCTGGCGACCGGAGTAGCGTTGACCGAGGCGGGAACGTGCAAGCAGCGTGGTCGTCGAGTGCGTTCGCCGAACGACCCCAGCCGAAGGAGGTCCTCATGAGCACCACCGTCCAGACCGGCATCGAAATTCGACCGTTCGACGTTCACTTTCCCGACGAAGCCCTGGCTGACCTTCGACGGCGCATCGATGCGACCCGGTGGCCGAGCAAGGAGCTCGTCGCTGATCGCTCGCAGGGCGTCCAACTCGCGACGACCCGGGCGCTCGCGGACTACTGGGCGACCGAGTACGACTTCGGGCGCGTCGAGGCGCGGCTGAACGCGCTGCCGCAGTTCACCACCGAGATCGACGGGGTCGACATCCACTTCATCCACGTGAGGTCCGAGCACGAGAACGCGCTGCCGCTGATCATGACCCACGGCTGGCCCGGCTCGGTCATCGAGCTGCTCGATGTCGTCGGCCCGCTCACCGACCCGACCGCGCACGGCGGGAGCACCGAGGACGCATTCGAGCTCGTGCTGCCGTCGCTGCCGGGCTACGGCTTCTCGAGCGAGCCGACGGAACTCGGCTGGGACGCCGGCCGCACCGCACGCGCGTGGGCGGAGCTGATGCACCGCCTCGGCTACGCGCGCTACGTCGCCCAGGGCGGCGACGTCGGTGCCCTCGTCACGGACCTGATGGGCCGCCAGGCGGTCGAGGGCTTGGTCGGCTACCACCTGAACCTGCTCACGGCGGTGCTCGCAATCGGCGATCACCTGCCCAAGGAATCCGAACAGGAGCGCGCAGCGGCCGAGGCGGTCGGGACGTTCAGGGAGGACGGCTTCGGGTACTTCCTCGAGATGGCAACGCGGCCACAGACGATCGGCTACGCCCTGCTGGATTCACCCGTCGCGCTGGCGGCCTGGTTGCTCGACCACGACACGGACAGCTACTACAAGATCTCCCGCGCATTCGTCGACGGCGAGCCGGTGGGCAATCTCACCCGGGAAACCATCGTCGACAACATCACGCTGTACTGGCTGACCGGCACCGCAGCGTCGGCGGCCCGGTCGTACTGGGAGGACGGACGAGCGCTGGCCGCCGCGCTTGCAAGCGGCCAAGCTCCTCCGGCGGTCTCGGTACCGGTCGGCTTCACGACGTTCCCCGACGAGATCTGGGCTTCCCCGCGCAGCTGGGTCGAGGCGGTCTACCCGGGCCTCGCCTACTTCAACGAGGCCGACAGGGGCGGGCACTTCGCCGCCTGGGAGGAGCCGGAGCTCTTCGCCGCCGAGGTGCGCGCCGCATTCGCCTCGCTGCGCTGATCAGCCCGACGGGCGGCGCGCACAGGCTGAGCGCGCCGCCCGCGGCGTTCTACCCATATGTACGCGGGGGACCTCATCGTCGGCGCGCTCCGGCTCACAGCAGGCTGCGCGTTCGGCGTCGTCGGGACGTAGATTCAGCGCGGTGAGCAACGCGCCGCTCTTCTACGCGATCGCCGCGATCAGCACGAGCTTCGCCGGGTTCGCCGGCCTCTACCTCGCGTTGCGGCCGCAGGGTGCGGCGTGGAAGGCATACGAGGTGGCCCAGATCAGCACGATCATCCTGTACGGGCTGACGACCCTGTTCGGGGCGCTCCTGATCGTGCCGTTGGCCGACTTGATCGGCGAGTCCCCGGCTCTCCGCATCATGAGCGCCGGGCTCCTCGTCGTCGTCTTCTACGGTCACCAGATCAGCGCGGGGACGTCCTGGACCGGGTGGCCGAAGCTTCGGCACGACCTTTCCCGGCGTGCGTTGATCATCCAGATGGCCCCGTTCGTACTGGTCGCGATCGCCGATCAGGTCGTGCTGCTGGCGAACGTCATCGCGCCGAAGGAGGGCCTGTACCAGATCGCTCTCATCCTGATCCTCGCGACGCCAGCCCTCGTGTTCGTGACCGTGGTCTCGCGATTCGGGTCGAGCGCCGAACGCTGACCTCGAGTCGGCGAGCTGCTGAGCCGAGGGCTACCGAGCGAACGACCTCAGACGGCGACCTTCTCCGCTGCCCGCTCGAGCCCGTCGATCTCGATCTTCTTCATCTCGAGCATCGCGGCCATCACACGTTGCGCCTTCTCGATGTCGGGATCGCTCAGGAGCCTCGGCAGCGCCGTCGGGATGATCTGCCACGACAGGCCGAACTTGTCCTTGACCCAGCCGCACGGCCCCTCTTCGCCACCCTCGCTGAGCTTGCTCCAGTACGAGTCGACCTCCTCCTGGGTCTTGCAGCTCACCTGGAACGAGATCGCCTCGCTGAACGTGAAGTCAGGACCCCCGTTCAGCGCGACGAACGACTGGCCGTCGAGCTCGAAGTCGACCGTCATCACCGTTCCCCTCGCGCGAGGCCCTGCCGAGCCGTAGTGCGTGACCTCGTTGATCTTCGAGTTGGGGAAGATCGACGTGTAGAACTTCGCCGCTTCCTCGCCCTCGGTGTCGAACCACAAGCAGGGCGTGATGTTGTCCATTGTCCCTTCCTCTCTCGTTCGCCGTCGACCGACGGCGTACCCGCTCCCCTGCGGGGTCAACCCTTGGCTGCCGGCATCCGGCGGATGCCCGGACGTATTCTCGGTGCCCGACGGTGACTCGCGAGCTCATGGATCCCGAACACGACGCCGGCTGGAGATGACGTTCTCCCGACGATTCGCGCGCTTCAACACGCGGGTCACGAACCGCATTCAGGGCCTGTACGCGTGGCTGGTGCCGCCGTGGGCGGTCATTCTTCATCGCGGTCGACGCTCGGGACGCGAGTACCGCACGCCGCTTCTTGCCTTCAAGCGCGACCGGACGCTGGTGATCGCTCTCCTGTACGGCCAACAGTCAGATTGGCTACGGAACCTGCGCCATGGAGGCGGCCACGTCGTCCGTCGGGGACACACCTTCAGCGTTGCGCCGCCGGAGATCGTCGACACGAGCGAGGCCGGTCCGCTCCTGGCACGCCTCTCACGGCCGGCGCGCGCATACTGCCGCCTCGCAGAGGATTTGGCGATCCTCGAACTCGGCGAGCAGCTGCCAGGTTTCGGCCGCCGCCGCAGCGTCAGCGAGGCTTCGTGATGCGTTGGAGCACGCGCGCCGTGTACGGCATGTGCCGAGCACGCCAGACGCTCCGCTTCTCGTACGGCCACGCGTAGATCGGACTGCCGTCGCGAACGACCTCGAGTAGGCGTGGTTCGTCGAGCTGCTCGGCGGACCACTCGTACAGCCGCTGCAGTCGCGGCACGATGACCGCATAGTCGAGCATTCGACCGAGACGTTGTTCGTCTGCGATGTAGCTCTCGACGTCCTGCTCGAGCGGGTAGCGGTTCGGGAGCACACGGCGGAGCGAGAGGAACGCGCCCGCCATCCCGAGCCGTGGGTCGCCGACCACGCGCGCGAGCGGAGCGAGCCGCCCCAGCGCCAGGCGCGGCGCTGCAACGAGAGTGTGTGCGTAGAGGACGCGTGCCAGCGCGACGTTCATGAAGAACCGCTCGGGGGCGCTCTCCACCTCAGCGAGCTTCTGGTTCTGCAGGTATCCGCCGACGATGCTCGCGTTGTGAGCGCGGTACCAGTTGCCTCCGCTCGGTCTGTCGATGAAGTCGAGCCAGAGCCGTACGGCCCGCGACGACGGCTCGCCCGGTCGACCGCCGAACAGCGCGACCGCTTCGCATCCGTCGCGGAGGAGGCGGTCGTTGACCGTACGCCACCAGACGCTCCCGGGGGGCGACGCGTCGAGCGGGTTGAGCAGGCCGCGCCGGGCCTGCCACTGCATGAACGACAATGCAGCTCGTCGGAACGGCAGGTGTCGTGGTGCCCGACCCGTCGGGCCGTGGTACGTCCGCTCGATCAGGGCAAAGCGCGCAGCAGGATCCTCGCGCGCGGCCGCCACCTGCGCCTCGGCGTAGGCGAGCGCAGCTTGGTGCTCGGTCATCGCCGGCCGGAGAACGGCGCCACGCGCCAACGCTACTTCTCCAATCAGAGTCGTGCCAGCGTCGGCCCGTACATGTTGCCCAGGTCCGAGAACGCGTACTAGCGGCGGCAGAGAAGGCCGTCGAGGTACGTCCCGAGCGCTTGCAGCGCTTGTTGACCGACGCCGTTCACGGCGAGGACGACGATCTTGCGGGCATCGCGTGACCCCGCGGCCCAGGTGACATAGCCCGGCGTGCCCCCGGCGTGGCCGTAGTACCAGCGGCCGCAGGGCGACGGGAGCTCGTAGAGGCCCAGCCCTTCGCCGTGGGATCCCGGCACCCTCGTCTTCGTCCTCATGAGCTCGACCAGCGGCGCCGGGACGAGCTTGCCTCGCAACAGCGCGCCGAAGAACACGGCCAGGTCGCCGGCGCTCGACACGAGCGCACCGTCGGCCCACGGACCGCCGAGCCGGTGCAAGGAGACGTCGCGTGGTCGCGACCCGGAGACGTCGTACCCGTGGACGCGGTTGCCTCCTACGGCGCGCCCCCCACGCACGAACCCGGTCGCGCGAAGGCCGAGAGGCTGGAAGATTCGCTCGCGCAGCAGTTGCGCGAGCGGGCGCTCCGTGACCCGCTCGAGAACCTCGGCGAGCACGAGGTAGTTCGTGTTCGAGTACGAGACCTGACTCCCCGGCTCGAAGTCGAGCGGAAGGCGGGCGGCCGAGGAGACAAGCCGCTGCGCCGGGATCACCACGCGGGGGTTTCGCCCGACTGCGGTGGCCCACGGATCGAGCCGCATGTACTCGGGAATCCCACTCGTGTGGTTGAGCAGGTGCCGCAGTCGAATGCGCGTCCCGTCCCGGAAGCGACCGGGGAGAAGCTCGTCGAGCGTGTCGTCGAGCCCGAGCGTGCTCTCGGCGACGAGCTGCATGGCCACCGTCGCGACGAATGCCTTGGTCACGCTCCCGACCCAGAACCTGTCGGTCGTGCGCAACGCTCTGCGGCGTGCGATGTCGGCGAGCCCTGCCGCGACCACGGTGCGACGGCCGTCCTGCTCGACGAGCGTCACGACGCCGGGGAGCGCCGTCGTCGCGACGAGCCGGTCGGCGTTTCGCTGCAGCTCGGGCTTCGGAGGAGGCGCGGCCGCCCCGGCGAGGGCAGCACACGCGAGCGTGGCGACGGCGAGACCGAGCATCGCGTACGGGCGCATGCCCCAAGTACGCGGCGAGCGGCCGTCGCGTTACAGCTGTCATCTTCTTCCCGCTCGTCGTGTAATAGAAGGCATGGCGTCCGAGTTTCCGATCGAGCTCCCGCGGCTGCGGTCGCAACGAGACTCGGAAGCCGCGCTCGTGGAACGTGCCACGGCAGGCGACGGCGACGCCTACGCAGCGCTCGTCCGGCCACACGAGCATGTCGCCTTCCGCGTCGCGGTCTCGATCACCGGCTGGAACGCCGACGCGCAGGAGGCGGTTCAGAACGCTTATGTGAAGGCGTATCGCTCCCTACGGCGCTTCCGGCCGGGCGCGGCCTTCAGGCCGTGGCTGCTCCGGATAGTCGTCAACGAGGCACGCAACGTACGCCGGTCCGAGTTGCGGCACGAGCGCCTCGTCGAGCGCGCGGCAGAGCGGTGCGAGACGGACCTCGCGGGCGCAGACGAGAAGGTCTTCGCGCGTGAGGAAGTCGCGACCGTCCTGGGAGCGCTCGCACGGCTTTCCGAGGCCGATCGCCTGGTGGTCGCGCTGCGCTACTTCGCCGAGCTCCCCGATGCCGAGGCGGCAGAGCTCAGCGGGACGTCGACCGGCGCGTACCGGGTACGTCTCATGCGTGCGCGCCGACGGCTCGAGGCGCTGCTGGAGGACGCGGATGTCTGAGCGAGAGCTCCAGCTCCGCCTCCGCGCAGCCGCCCGTGCGCTGGACGCCGACGCACCCGTCGTCGACCCGGCTGCGCTGCACACGTCCGCCCCACGGCTACCCCGGCGTTGGCTCGTGGCGCTGGCGGCTCTGGCAGCGGTCTCGGGCATGGTCGCAGCCCCCGCCGCGGTCTCCGGGCTCGCCGAACTGTTCGACGTCGACTCGGTGCCCGAGCTCGGGCCGGTTCCATCCGATGTCACACCGGCGTTCGGGGGACGGGAGGTACAACCGACCGAGGCGCAGCAGTCCGTCGCGTTCCCGGTCAGGACCATCCGGTCACTCGGCGAGCCGGAAGCGTTCTTCGTTCGGGACGACATCGTCGGTGGGATGGTCACCGTCACGTATCGCGACGGGCGAACCCGCCTCTCCCAGTGGGCATTGGCCGACGTGAGCGCACGGGCCGACGTCGTCCCGAGCAGCGGAACGGCGGAGGACGTCATGGTGGGAGCGCAGCGCATGCTCTGGATCGAGGGCACGGCGCGTGGGACCTTCACGGTCACCGGAGCCGACATGGCAATCCATCGCGAGCTCTTCGACGTCACGGCGGGCGCGCTGCTCTGGCGAGACGACGGTGTCGCGTTCCTCCTCCAGGGCGCCGGCACGAAGGAAGACGCCGCGCTGCTCGCCGCGTCCGTCGGACCGCACTAGCCGACCGAGGGCGGGATCGTCGACCCGGTTCAGTCGGCGAGAAACGCTTCCAGGCGACCGGCCTCGTCCTCGACCGCACGCCGCACGGATGGTGACAGCGGCACGAACGGCTCGGTGACGACGTTGCCGTTTTCGACGCGCCACATGCCCGCGACGAACCCGTCCACCAGGAACGTCTGCGCGACGTCCCCGTTCATCCGGATCACCGTCTTCCGGTACGCCTCCGGGAGGACGCGCGTCCGATCGTCGAACGCCAGCAGCACGTTGTCCCACTTCGGGAGGAAGCGGACCGGCGCCGGCGTATCGGGACCCGGCAGGGGCGCCCGCAGAACATCGAGGAGCTCCCGTCCTTGCTCGTCGCGGAAGCGGCGCAGCGGCTCGAGCCGATCGAGCGCACGCTGGATCTCGGAGACGTGCATCTTGCTCCAGGCGACGATGTCCCGCCGCGACGCGGGCCCGAAGGCGCCGAGGTAGCGGCGGAGAACCTCCGCCCGGGCCTCCGTCGGATCGTGCAGCTCGGGCGCATCGAGCAGGACGAATCGGCCCTCGGGCCGCGCATGCCAGAGAGCTGTCTCGTGATGGTGCAGGAGGTGCGCGCGGACGCGCGCCGCCTGCCAGGCCCGACGAGCATCGATCCCGGTGAGGCCGTGCTCGCGCTCGAGCTGGGCGAGCGCGTCCGCCGTGGTCACGGGCCCGTTCGCCGCGAGAGCTCGAGCCGACGGCTCGAGGCGCTTCGCGATCGACGTCTCCCAGGGGAAATTCGTCTCGCTCAGGGCCGCACGCAGGAGCCCGTAGTCGCGACGGGTGAGGAGATGCAGCGTCGCCCGGATCACCGGCGCCTTGACCACCGCCGCGCTCGCCAGCTCTCGCTCGAGCGCGTCGCGGCGGAAGCTCGTCGTGCGTGTCCAGATCCCGATGTACGGCGCCGGCGGCCACTGCGCCTGCATGCCGACCAGCCGCTCGAGCACGGCCGTCGGCCCGAGCCGCTTGCGCTCGAGCAGAAGCTGGCGGGCAAGCGTCGCGCGGTTCAGCTCGCGCAGCGAGAGGACGCGCTCTGGCACGCGCGCACCCTATACACGCGCCGGCCCTGCTTCGGGGACGTGCTGACGGCCGCGACTGCAACCAGCCCTGGGAGCGTCGAAGTGCCGGTCGGCCTCAGTAGCCGGGCGGGTACCGTGCCCCCGTGAGTGGGATCCCGGTGACCGGGGTGAGCGAGCTCGTGCTCGAGTTCGAGGACCTCGGAGCCGGTGAGCACTTCTATGCCGAGGTCCTCGGCTTTCCCATCGTCGAGCGCTGGGGGGACGACGCGACCTGGGTCATGGCCGGAGAGCGCACTCGCGTCGGTCTCTGGCGGCGGTTCGTCGGCATCGCCGGCGGCCGCGGCGGCGCGCACGTCCACTTCGCCTTCCACATCTCGGAGGCGGACTACGACGCCGCGCTCGACCGCCTCCGCGAGCACGGGTACGAGCCGGAGGAGCACCGCTTCGAGTCGATGGGCGACAGCCGCGCCGCGTACGTCACCGATCCGGCCGGGAACGTCGTCGAGCTCTGGACGTGGGACGTCGCGGGCCATCTACGGCGCTGAGGGCCGCCATCCAGTGCGAGCGGCACCGTTTGCATCGCTTCCGCAAAGCGTTACATTCGCGCCGATGGGCGGCACCCCGAACGGCGGCGCGGGGCGCTTTGCGCGCCTGGCACAGCTCGTGCGCGACCATCCGCTGCTCGCACTCGCATCCGCTCTCGGGAGCCTCGGCACGTTCGCCGCAGGCTCCGCCGCGTTCGCCGGCCTGCTCGGCGCGGGCGAGTCACCGGTGGCGATCGGGGCGACGATCAAGCCGGACGAGCTCGGCCTTCCGCAGGCGATCAGCTACTCGTACGAGGCGACCCAGGACGACAGGGCGCAGATCGCGGTGCGCGTGCCGATCGGCTGGACGGAGCGGAAGGAAGGAGACGGCTGGCACGTACGCGGGCTGCACCCGATCCCGAATGGCACACGGATCGGCCCCGGCCTCAATGCGGCTCCCGACCCCGCCGCCTGGAAAGCGGATCTCCGGACTCCGGGTGTCTTCATCGGTGCGTCGGAGAGCATCCTGGAAACGCATGAGCCGAGCGACGTGCTCGACGCGATCTCCTTCGACGACAGCTGCGTCCGCTGGGCGCGCGACTCGTATCGGAAGGGCGCGTACAAGGGGGAGGTGCTGACCTGGAACTGCTCGAAAGCGCAGTGGCGCCTGCTGGCGGCCGAGCACACCGGATCGCCGCGATACCTCGTCTACGTCCAGGTGAAGCTCGTCACGACGGCCGATGTCGAGGCGTACAACGAGGTGCTGCGCTCGTTCGTCGTCGACTTCGCCGAATAGGCGCTGCCGGCTCGGCGTAGTGAGTAGCGTCTCGCGCGTGGGCGGCCTCACCGAGCTCTTCGAGAACAACCGCGCCTGGGCTGCGACCGTGCGCGCTCGCGACCCCGAGTTCTTCACCGCGCTCGCCGAGCGGCAGACGCCCGAGTACATGTGGATCGGCTGCTCGGACAGCCGCGTGCCCGCGAACCAGATCGTGGGCCTCCCGCCGGGCGACGTCTTCGTCCACCGCAACGTCGCGAACGTCGTCGTCCACACCGACCTCAACTGCCTCTCGGTCCTGCAATACGCGGTCGACGTTCTGCACGTGAAGCACGTCATCGTTTGCGGCCACTACGGCTGCGGCGGTGTCGGCGCGGCTCTGACCGGCGAGCGGCACGGCCTCGTCGACAACTGGCTCCGGCACGTGATGGACGTGGGCGAGAAGCACGCGGCCGAGCTGGCTTTGCTAACCGACGAGGACCGCCTCGACCGGCTCTGCGAGCTGAACGTCGTCGAGCAGGTCGTCAACGTCTGCCAGACCACGATCCTCGAGGACGCGTGGGCGCGTGGCCAGGACTTGACCGCCCATGGGCTCGTGTACGGGCTCGAGGACGGTCTGCTGCGCGACCTCGGAGTCAGCATGTCCTCGACCAGTGGCCTCGAAGCGCGGGTCGCCGCATTCCGCCTGGCGTCCCTCGGCTGACGCAGCGCAGCGGGTCTGTCGGCACCCGGCTCTACGCTCAGCACGTGTCCGACGTCCACTCGGACCTGCCGCTCGGTCGCCTCGAAGCACTGAGCGACGGCGTGTTCGCGATCGCGATCACGCTCCTCGTACTCGAGCTGGCGGTCGAGCCCGACGCAGCGGAGCGCCCGCTCCGCGCGATTCTCGACGAGTGGCCGTCGTACCTCGCGTACGTCACGAGCTTCATGACGATCGGCGCCGTCTGGATGGCCCACGCCACGATCACGGGGGCGCTCCGCGGAGCCGACTCCACCCTGTACCGGCTCAACCTGCTCGTGCTCCTGCTCGTCTCCTTCCTGCCCTTCCCGACGAAGCTCGTGGGCGACTTCATCGAGCAGGAGGACGCGGAACGAGTCGCGGTCGTGTTCGACGGGATCACGTTGCTCGCGCTCGTCGTCTCGCTCACACTGCTTCTCCGCTACGCGTTCGAGCAACGCCGGCTCGTGAAGGAACGCGTCAACGAGGAAGCCGCGACCGAGGCGAGCCGCTACCGGCCGAGTTACGTGCTCTACGCAGTTGCGATCGCCATCGGCTTCCTGTTCCCGGTGCTCGCGGTCGCGCTCTACCTCGGGATCGCGCTCTACCTCACCGTGCCGGCCGGGACGATTCGTCGGCTGGCCCGGCGCGCGTAGCTCCGAGCTCCTTGAAGAACACCGTCGTGTCGCACGGACGGCCGTCAGGTTGCAGCGCGTAGTTGGGGATGACTCCGACCCGCGTCCAGCCGAGGCGCGTGTAGAGGCGTTCGGCATCGCCGCCGGTCACCGTGTCGAGGACGAGCAGCGTTCTGCCTTCGACAAGCGCTTCGCGTTCCGCGCGCTCCATGAGCTCTTGCGCGATGCCCCGCCTTCTCGCCGAGCGATGAACGAGCACCCTCGCGATGTCCGCTCGATGCGGCTGGTTGGGGTGCGGCGCGAAGACGATCTGTGCAGTCCCGACGAGCTCCGCCGCGACGAACGCGGTCAGGAGCACCCGCCGGCCGCCGGCGACTTCTGCGGCATAGCTCTCGAAGACGCGCCGGGCGTCGTCGTGTGAGAAGGGAGCGAGGTAGCCGACGCCCGCGCCGCCCTCGACGCAGTCGACGAGCACGGCCGCGAGCGCATCGACGTGCTGGTGCGCTCCCGCAGCGTCGAGCCGCCGGATCTCGATCTGCTCCGCGGCGGTCACCGTGGCGCCCGCGCGCCGCGCTCCTTGAGCTCGAGGACCCGTGCAGCCGATTCGCGAACGCGCTCGCGAAACCCCGCCGAGACCCGGGCGACGGCCACCAGATGCCTGTGAACAAGTGCGTAGGAGCCGCGGCCCGTGAGCAGTACGAGGTCGACCCCGGCTCGAATCGCCCGCTCGGACACCGCCGTGATGCTCCCGGTCGCGAGCGACGCGCCCGCCTCCATCGAGTCGGTGACGACGACGCCGCGGAAGCCGAGCTGCTCGCGAAGCAGCGTGTGCACGATCGTCCGCGACTGCGAGGCGATGCGCGTTCGGTCGAGCGCCGGATAGCGTGCGTGGCCGACCATCACGAGCGGCACGCCCGCTCGGATCGCTGCTGCGAAGGGCGGGAAGTCGACCGCCTCGAGCTTCGCCCGCGACCTCGCGATGGTCACCGAGCCGCGATCGGTGTTGATCGCCGCACCGCCGAGGCCGGGGAAGTGCTTGACCGTCGGAGCGACACCGCCGCGCCTCCAGCCGAGCACGGCCGCTGCCACCGAGCTGCTCACCTCGTCGGGATCGCTGCCGAACGTGCGCGACCCGAGCGCGCGGCTCGTCGTGGCGACGTCGCCAACGGGCGCGAGCGTCACGGTGATCCCCGCCGCTCGCAGCGCCTTCGCGGCCGCGAGCGACTCGGATCCGGCCGTGCCGCTCTCCTGTTGCTCGCGCGCCGAGGCGAAAGGCGGGGCCCACGGGATCCTCCGGACCGAGCCGCCTTCCTGGTCGGTCGCGATCAGCGGCCGACCTCCGGTACGCCTGAGCCCTCGGGTCAACGCCCGGAGCTGTTCTCGCGAGGTGACGTTGTCGCCGAACAGGATCACGCCCGCCGCACGCCTCTCGCGCAGCGCGGCGCGGACGTACGCGGGCAGGGTCGTGCCGGCGAAGCGCATGACGATGAGCTGCCCGACCTGCTGCTCGAGCGGCAGCTCGGCCGCCCGGTCCGAGCTCACGTCGCGCGAGGCGCCCGCCCCGACCAGCACCAGTGCCAGCACGCCGGCTGCGAGCAGGCTCCGGAGACGCACCTAGTACGCCACCGTGATCCGGCGGCCGATGTGCTGCGGCCCCTCTACCTCGTCCAGAACGGCGACGGCGTAATCCTCCATGGAGATGTTGCTGTCGCCGTTCGAGTCGACGAGGAGCTCGTCACCGCCAACGCGATAGTCGCCCGTTCGCTCGCCCGGCGCGATGCGCCCGGGCGGGCTGACGTACGTCCAGCGCACGTCCGAGACCGTCCGGTAGAGGTCGAGCGCGGCGCTCTGGCCAAGGTGCTCGGGCCGGCGGTCCTCGGGCACCCGGTCGAGGACGGGCCGCCCCGAGGCGTCGAGGAGGCTTCCCACGCCCCCGACCACGATCAGGCGCGGCGCGGAATCGCCGAGGCCGCGGAGAACGGCAAGGAGCGACTCTGCGGCGCTCAGGTAGAGCGAGTAGTCGGGCTCCTCCGCCCTGGCGGTGCCGACAGCGCTGATCGCGACGTCCTTGCCCTCGAGCGAGCGGGCGAGGCCGACGCGGTCGAGCACGTCGCCCCGGACGATCGCCAGCCGCTCCTCGCCGGTCTCCGGAGCCGGTCTCCTGGCGACGAGCACGACCTCGTGGCCGCGGTCGAGCGCTTCTCGCACGATGCGCTGTCCGATCATCCCGCGCCCGCCGATGACGGCGATCCCGAGGCCAGGGCGTGACACGTCGACACCGTATGCAAGACACGGCGGGTCGGCCAGCGCCTGTGGGACGCTCGCGACGCGGGAGCGGCGGTTGGCAACTCGGCTCCGATTCGGCGTTGCGCCCGTGCCCGCGGTGCGGCAGGCTCTATCGCAGGTGATCCCGGAAGCCAAGCTTCACGAGAAGGAACAGGGCCTCGTCCCCGAAGGGGAGGGCTGGTTCGTCCTGAACGCGCGCAACGTCCCGTGGTGGCATGCCGAGGGGCGGTCGGCGATCTGCATCTTCGAGAGCGACACGTACGACTTCACGCAGTTCGGGATCAATCTGAACGTGCTCGAACCAGGCGTCCCGATGGCGATGTACCACTGGGAGGCCGACCAGGAGGACTTCCTCGTGCTGTCGGGGGAGGCCCTGCTGATCGTCGAGGGCGAGGAGCGCCCCCTTCGGCAATGGGACTTCTTCCACTGCCCTCCGGGGACGAAGCACACGATCCTCGGTGCCGGCGACGGCCCGTGCGTGGTCCTCGCCGTCGGCGCGCGCGAGCGCTCGGTGGGGGCGCCGGAGAACGCGGACTGGGGCGGCTACATGCCGGACGAGACCGCGCAGCGACACGGCGTCGGGGTCGACGAGGAGACGATCGACCCGCAGGAGGCCTACGCGCGCTTCTCGGACAACAAGCGCTCCGAGCGGCCGTACCGTGACGGCTGGCTTCCCGGCTAGGCGCGACTCACGCCCGACTGCGCCTGCTCCCACTCGGCCCTGTGCAACGCGTACTCGACGTCGCCTGCCTCGTCGCCCTCGATCTTGTCGGGCCATGGCTGGTGGAAGATCCGCACGAACCGCAGGCCCGCCTTCTCGAGAACCCGGCGTGACGCGACGTTGACGACCATCGTCGTCGCGAACACGCGCTCGACGCCGAGCTCGGCGAAGCCCTTCGCGACGAGCGCCCGCGAGCCCTCGGTCGCGTAGCCCTTTCCCCACGACGACTTGCGCAGCCGGTAGCCGAGCTCGACGACGTCGGGCAGCTCCGGGTCGTCGGGGCGGAGGTGGAACCAGCCGAGAAAGTGGCCCGTCGACCTCTCGACCACCGCCCAGAAGCCGTAGCCCCGATAGCGCTCGTAGTAGCCGAGGAAGGCGGGGAGGATCTCCGCCTCGATCTCCTCGCGCGACGTGGCACGACCGCCGGTGACGTACCGCATGACCTCCGGATCGCCGTCCAGCTCGAGAAGGCTCTCGACGTCGTCCTCGGTGAAGCGGCGCAGCACCAGCCGTTCGGTCTCGAGGAAGACGTCGATCGGCTACTCGTTCGGCGCCGGCACGTAGCGGAGCAGCGGGACGCCGGTCATACCCCGAGCCGTTCGGCAAGTAGCCGGGTGACCGGCCACGCGCCCTCCGCCGTGTTCGAGAGCACGGTGTGCGTCACGTCGCCCACCGGGTCGTGGCAGGAGCGAAACGAGGCGCCGGTGTCCATGCCCTCGAGGAGCACGGTGCCGGTCGACTCGCGGAGCCAGAGGCCCAGGCCGTAGCGCTTTGCGAGCTCGGGCGCATCGCTCCGCGGCCGCGACATCTCGACCACCCACTCGTGCGCAACGATGCGACCTGCGAGGAACGACGTCCAGAACGCCCGCATGTCGGCGGCAGTCGTGTAGATCCCGCCGTCGCCGACGCCGCGCACGGGCAGGTGGAGCACGTTCGTCCGCAGGCCGTCCGCGGCGAGATAGCCGAGCGCGGTTCGGCCTGGCAGCTCGTCCGAGCGCAGGAACTCGGTATCCCGCAGCCCCGCCGGCTCGGTCACGCGCTGCCGTACGAGGTCGTGGTACGGCACGCCGCTCGCGCGCTCCGCGAGGAGCGCGAGCACGACGTAGCCGCCGTTCGAGTACGAGAAGCGCTCGCCCGCCACGAACTTCGTCGGGAAGCCGTCGATGACCCGGAGGTACTGCTCCGTCTCGGCCAGCTCGTGCACCGGGACGGGCATCAGGTACGCGTCGAGGTCGAGGTCGACGTCCGCGTCCTCGTCCAGGTAGTCGCCGATGCCAGACCGGTGGGCGAGCAGCTGCTCGATGGTCACGTCGTCCGCGACGAGCGGGAGGTCCTCTCCGAGCAGCGAGCGCGCCGTCGTCGAGAGCTCGAGCACACCTTCCTGGACGAGGCTGACGACGGCCAGTGCCGTGAAGCCCTTCGCTGCGCTCGCGGTCGCGAACCGCGTGTCCACAGCGTTCGGGATCTCCCAGCCGCGATGCGCCCAGCCGTATGCCTTCGCGACCACGATCTCGTCGCCGCGGTCGACCCGGACCACGCCGGAGAAGCCGGTCTCGGCTGCGACGGCATCGACCTCCTGCTCCAGAGCAACCACGCGCGAGACCGTATCGGGCTTGCCTCGCCTCCGCCTCGGTGCGAACATACGTTCGTGTCAGGAGAGGCGACGATCCTCCACGCCGACCTCGACGCGTTCTTCGCCTCCGTCGAGCAGCGGGACGACCCGCGGCTGCGCGGGCGGCCGGTCATCGTCGGCGGCGGCGTCGTGCTGGCGGCGAGCTACGAGGCGAAGGCGTACGGCATCCGGACTGCGATGGGAGGACGCCAGGCTCTGCGGTTGTGCCCGCAGGCGATCGTCGTCCCGCCGCGGATGAGCGCGTACTCGGAGGCGAGCAAGGCGGTCTTCGAGGTGTTCGAGGACACGACCCCGCTCGTCGAGGGGCTCTCGATCGACGAGGCCTTCCTCGACGTCCGTGGGCTCAGGCGGCTGGCGGGACCGCCGACCGACATCGCGGCGCGGCTTCGACAGCGGGTGCTCGACGAGGTCGGGCTGCCGATCACGGTCGGGATAGCGCGCACGAAGTTCCTCGCCAAGGTCGCGAGTGCCGTCGCGAAGCCGAACGGGCTCCTGGTCGTTCCGCCCGACGACGAGATCGGCTTCCTCCACCCGCTCCCGGTGGAGCAGCTCTGGGGAGTCGGCCGTGTGACCGCGCAGAAGCTGCACAACCGCGGGATCAGGACCGTCGGCCAGGTGGCGAAGCTCGAGGAGCCCATCCTCGTCTGGATGGTCGGGCGGGCGACCGGACGGCAGCTGCACGCGCTCGCCCACAACCGCGACCCGCGGCCGGTGCGCGTCGGGCGACGGCGGCGGTCGGTCGGCTCGCAACGCGCGCTCGGCTTCCGACCGAGACCGCCCGCAGAGATCGACGCAACGCTGGTCGCGATCGTCGACCGGGTCACGCGTCGGCTCCGGACCGGAAAGCGCGTCTGCCGCACCGTCGTGCTCCGGCTTCGCTTCGCCGACCTCACGCGGGCGACTCGCTCGGAGACGATGCCCCAGGCCACGGCCCGCACGCAGCCGATCCTCGAGACGGCGCGCGGGCTCTTCGCCGCGGCGAAGCCCTTGATCGACGACCAGGGCCTTACGCTCGTCGGGCTCTCCCTCACGAATCTCGAGGACGCGGACCGCGTCCAGCTCGCGATCTCGTTCGACCCGCAACACGACGCCGCGCTCGACTTCGCGCTCGACCGGATACACGATCGCTTCGGATCGTCGGCCATCACGCGGGGCGTGCTCGTCGGTCGCGATCCCGGCGTCGTGATGCCGCTGCTTCCCGACTAGCCGATGAGTCTCACCGGCGACGACCGTCTACCGAGGAGACGAACGAGCCGAACAGGAGGCACGATGCTCACCAATTCGCCGCTCTATGCCGGCTTCGCCGTGGACGACCTCGAGCGGGCGAAGTCCTTCTACGCGGACACGCTCGGGGCCAGGGTCATCGACATCGGCGGACTGCTCTCGCTGCAGGCCGGCAACGGCTACGCGGTTCTCATCTATCCGAAGCCGAGCCATGTGCCGGCGGAGCACACGATCCTCAACTTCCCGGTGGACGACATCGAGGCCGCGGTCGACGAGCTTCGCGCCGCGGGAGTCGAGTTCGAGCAGTACGACGAGGGCCCGATCAAGACGAACGAGAAGGGCATCGCGACACCCGGCCCGAAGCAAGCGTGGTTCCGCGATCCAGCGGGGAACATCCTGTCGGTGATCGAGGGCTAGCCCCAGGTGATGCCGTACTTCGCCGAGATCCGCCCGTAGGCATCCGCCTGCGGCTCCTCGCTCCGCTCGGCGTCCGCGAGCTCACGGAAGAAGCGTTCGAACCCCGCCGGCGAGATCAGTGTCAAGAAGCGCCCGGTACGCGGAACGACGCGACGGTGGGCGTGCGGCACAGCTCGTGGCGCGAACACCACGGCTCCCGGGCCTGCGTGGAACTCGTCGCCGCCGACCTCGAACACGTGCTCCCCCTCGAGCACGATGAAGAGCTCGTCCTCGTGCTCGTGCGTGTGCCGCGGAGTATCGAGCGGGTCGCGCTCCTCGATGACCGAGAACGAGCCGCCGGTCGAGTCCGCCGACGCCTTGACGAGGAACTCGGCCTCGCTGAAGGCGAGCGCCTCGCCCTCCCCGTCCGCATGCGCGTAGCCACTCACCCTAGGCGCGCGGCGGCACCTGCTGCACCGCCCAGCCGTTGCCGTCGGGGTCGCTGAAGAAGACGAAGGAGCCCCACGGGAAGTCCTGCACGTCGCTCACGGCCACGCCCCGCTCCGAGAGCTCCGCGTGCGCTGCGTCGATGTCCGACACGACCATCTGCATGCCCTGCACCGACCCCGGCTCGGCATCGCTCACCCCGCGCCCGATGGCGATCGAGCATGCCGACCCAGGAGGTGTGAGCTGGACGAAGCGAATCGAGTCGCTGACGTCGTGGTCGTGGTCGGCGTTGAATCCGACCTGCTCGGTGTAGAACGCCTTCGCGCGGTCGACGTCCGAAACGGGAATCGCAACCAGCTCCAGCTTCCAGTCCATGCGGCTCTCCTCTCTTGGGCTCGAGCCAAGAGCTTATGCAGGCTGCTCGCGTCTAGAGTCGGGCATGGCCCGGATTTCCGCGCAGGAGGTGGCCGAGCTCGTCCCCTGCTCGCTCGAGCGGGTCGAAATGCTTCGCAGACTCGGCCTGCTCACGCCGGAAGAGGGGCTCCACGATTCCGCGGACGTGCACGTCGTCCGACTGATGGACGCGTTCGAGGAGGCAGGACTCTCGCTCGAGGACGTCGCGCGCGGCGTGGCGGAGGGCGAGCTCTTGTTCCCGCTGGGCATCTTCATGCCCGAGCCCGCGCGCAGGTCCGAGACCTTCGAGATGCTGGGCGCACGACTCGGCTCGCACACCGGAGCTGCTCCGCCGCCTGAGTGCCGAGCTCGGCTTTCCGCCGCCGGACGACGACCACCTGCGCGAGGAGGATGCCGAGATCCTCGCCCGCATCGTGACCACGCTGGAGCTGGCCGACGAGGAGGAGCTCTCACGCTACGCACGGCTCTACGGAGGCACCGTGCAGAAACTGATCGCGTCCGCGCTCCAGCTCTTCGACACCATCGTCCGCCAACGCGTGGCGACGTTCGACCTCTCGAACGAGGACAAGGACCGCGCCGTCTCCGAGCACGGCGCGGCGTACTCGGTGCTCGGCGGCGAGCTCGTCCCGTACCTCCAGCGGCGCCACCGCGAGCGCGGCGTGCTCGAGTATCTCGTCGGCATCACCGAGGGTTTCATGGAGGAGCGCGGGATCGCGCCGGACCACGAGCGCCGGCCGCCTGCGATCGCGTTCCTCGACCTCACCGGCTACACGACGCTCGCGGACGAGCGTGGAGACGAGGCGGCGGCGGAAGTCGCAGCGGGCCTCGCGGCGATCGTCCAGGAGACCGCGTCGCACCACGGAGGCAGAACGGTCAAGTGGCTCGGCGACGGCGTCATGTTCCACTTCTCGAGCCCGGGCAGCGCGATCCTCACCGGGCTCGACCTCGTCGACCGGGCCGACGACGTGCTGCACGTGCCCGCTCGCATCGGCATCAACGCTGGCACCGTGATCGCGCAGGAAGGCGACTACTTCGGCCGGACTGTCAACGTCGCCGCCAGGATCGCCGACTACGCGGGGCCGCGCGAGGTGCTCGTGAGCGAGGCCGCCAAGGAGCGTGCGGAGACGGACGGCGTCGAGTACGAGCTCGTCGGCGACGTCGAGCTGAAGGGCGTGGCCAGACCCGTCCGCCTCCACCGGGTGACGCGCGTCAAGGCGTGACGAGCGGGGCGGAACGGTTCGGCCGAGCCCGGCTCCTCAGTCTTCCCCGATCTCCTGAAGCACCCAGGTGTTGCCGTCGGGGTCGGCGAAGTCGGCGAACGAGTTGTACTTGCCGCGGGCGGGATCAGGACCTGGCTTCCACGAGCCTGCTGCTCGATCGAAGTGGCGAATCTCACTGACGCCGACGCCGCGGCCGACGAGCTCCGCGCGCGCGGCCTCGATGTCGGCGACGCACAGGTGCGTGCCCCGGTACGAACCGGGCTCCGCGTTCGTGACGCCCTTGCCGATCGTGATGGAGCAGGAGGACCCGGGCGGCGTGAGCTGCACGACGCGGAACTCCTCCGTCGGAGACGTGTCCACGTCGACGTCGAAGCCCAGCTGCTCGGAGTAGAACGCCTTCGCGCGATCGACGTCCGCGACGGGAATCAGCACGAGCTCGAGCTTCAGGTCCATGGGGTTCCTTTCGGCGGCTGCAGAACGAGGCCGACGCTATCGCGTCTGCACCGTCACGAGGAAGCTCACACGACGCGGTAGCGGAGGTGCGTCACGCCGGTCGAGGCGACGACTCTGGTCGGCTCGAGCTGCGGAGTGCCGCCTCGGGAAGCCACGAACAGAGGCGTCCCCGAGCCGAGCAGGATCGGCGCGAGATTGACCTGGACCTCGTCGACCAACCTCGCGGCCAGGGCCTGCTGGATGACGTCGGCGCCGCCCGCGATCAGCACGTCCTTCTCACCCGCCGCGGCACGAGCCTGCTCGATCGCGGACTCGACTCCCTCCGTGACGAACGTGTACGACGTGCCGCCCTGCATCGACAGCGGCTCGCGCGAGTGGTGCGTGACGATGAACACGGGAACGTGGAACGGCGGGTTGTCGCCCCACCAGCCGAAGGCCTTTGGGTCGTCCTCCCAGGTGCCCTCTCCTCCGCTGAACATCCGCCTCCCCATCACGACCGCCCCGTTCCTCGCGAGCCCTTCCTCGATGACGTCCGAGCTCGCGTTGGTCGTGCCGCCCTCCAGGCCATGCGGCTCGCGCCACGCGGCGAGCTCGACCACCCAGTCGTGGAGGTGCTCCCCTCCTTCGCCGAGCGGCTGCTCGAGGGTCGGGTTCGGTCCAGCGACGAAGCCGTCGAGCGACATCGAGATGTCGGCAACCGTGGCCATGCTTCAGGCTACCCCGGCGACGGTCTGTTCCGGCTCGCCCTCCATCTCCGGATGAGCACCCGCATACGCGCCGTGGCGGAGTAGCAGCCCGCCGATCGCGGCGGCAGAGGCGGCGAAGATAGCGCCGATCAGGAACGCCACGTGGTAGCCACCCGTGAGCGCGGTGGCCTGGTCTTCTCCGTTCGCGAGCAGGGTGTCCGTCCGCGATGCCGCGACGCTCGCGAGGACGGCGAGCCCGAGCGCGCCGCCCATCATGAACGACGTGTTGACGACGCCGGATGCGAGGCCGGCCTCGGTCGGCTCGACGTCGCTCATCGCCGCGAGGAGCACGGGGTTGAACGCCATGCCGGCGCCGAGCCCGAGCAGGATCATGGCCGGGAACACGTCGACCCAGAAGCTTCCGTCGACCGGGGCGCGGGCGAAGAGCAGAAGGCCGAGTGCCGCCAGCAGGAGCCCGACCGTCAGCGGCGGCCTGATCCCGAAGCGCAGCACGAGCTTTGCGGAGAGGCCGATCGAGAGCACGCCCATGACGAGGTTCCCGGGCAGGAACGCCAGCCCGACCTCGAGCGGGCTGTAGCCGAGCACGAGCTGGAGGTAGAGGGCCGAGAGGAAGAACCAGGCGAACATCGCCCCTGCCCAGAGCACGCCCACCACGTTCGACACCGCGATGTTGCGCAGCCGGAAGAGGCGCAGCGGAACGAGCGGTGAGGGGACGCGTGACTCGATCAACAGGAAGACGCCGAGGAGCACTCCCGCGGCGGCGAGCAGCCCGAGCGTCCGGACCGTCGTCCAGCCGACCTCGTTCCCGTTCACGATCGCATAGACGGCCAGCATGAGCGCGACCGTGACCGTGACCGCGCCGGCGACGTCGAGCCGCTGCGCAGCCGTGGCGACGCGGGCGGCCGGGATCAGGAGCACCGTGAGGACGACCACGAGGATCCCGACGGGCACGTTGACGAGGAAGATCCAGTGCCAGTTGAGCGCGTCGGTGAGGATGCCGCCCAACAGGACTCCGATCGATCCCCCACCGGAGGCGACGAAGCCGAAGATCCCCATCGCCTTCGCCCGCTCGGCCGGCTCGGTGAAGAGCGTCATCATGAGCGACAGCGCGACCGCCGAGACGACGGCTGCGCCGAGGCCCTGGACTGCCCGCGCGCCGATGAGGATCTCCTGCGACGTCGCGAGCCCGCACGCAGTCGACGCGACAGTGAAAAGCACGATCCCCAGAAGGAACAGCCGCTGGTGGCCGAAGAGGTCGCCCAGCCTGCCGCCCAGCAACAGGAAGCCGCCGAAGGTGATCAGGTACGCATTCACGACCCAGGCGAGCGACTCCTCGGAGAAGCCGAGATCCTCCCGGATGGACGGCAACGCGACTCCGACGATGGTCACGTCGAGGACGATCATCAGATCGCCGAGGCAGAGGACGAGGAGGGCGAGCCAGCGGGTGCGGGAGTCCATGGTCATGAGTGAATTCCTTTCGTCACCTTCGTTCCGGTCTAGAGACCGCCGGCAGGCCCAGAAATCATCGCCCGGCGAGCCACGACTCGAGCAAGCCCGCTCAGGAAGCCGATGATGACGGCTGCTCAACGCTTCGCACCTGCGGCGCCGCGCGATGAGTTTCGCGTGCTGGACCGGTCTGTATCACGATGCCCACACCTGGGTCGCAGCCGGTCGCCTTCGCCATCAGCGGCCCCATCACGCGAGCTGACCTGCCGGGGCTCTGCGACCGGGTCTGCGGGCTCCTGAGCAGAGCGGACGCGGCGCTCGCGCTCTGCGACGTCACGGGCGTCGACTGCGACGCCGTCACCGTCGACGCGCTCGCCCGCCTGCAGCTCGCGGCCAAGAGGCGGGGCTGCCGGGTGTGCCTGTGCAACGCGTCGGACGAGCTCAGCTCGCTCGTCGAGTTCATGGGACTGACTGACGTCTTCACCGCACAGCCGAGCGCTGAGTCTCGGGTTTCGGCGCCGTCCTACCGGGTGAGACCACGAGCAAACGAGGAGGGAGCCATGCCGACCAACGGCAACGGACGCACGATGTACCTCAACCTTCCGGTCGCGGATCTCGGGCGATCGATCGACTTCTTCAAGTCGCTCGGCTTCACGTTCGACGAGCGCTTCTCGGACGGGACCGCCACGGCGATGATCGTCAACGACCAGGCGGTCGTGATGCTTCTCGTCCGCGATCGCTTCCAGGACTTCACGAAGAAGGAGCTCGCCGACGCGACGCGCTCGACCGAGGCGATCATGGCCCTGTCGGCGGATAGCCGGGAGGACGTCGACGCGTTCGCCGACAAGGCGCTCGCGGCGGGTGGCTCGCCCGCGCTCGAGCCGATGGAGCTCGACTTCATGTACGGGCGGAGCTTCGAGGATCCCGACGGGCACCACTGGGAGATCTTCTGGATGGATCCGGCCGCGCTCGAGCAGCAGCCCGCGTGACGGTGACGTCGCTCCGCGAGGGGAGCGGCTAGCCCGGATACTCGAGCGGGAGCCCGAAGCGCGGGAAGACGGTGGCCGTGTCGAGGAAGAACGTCAGCTCGACGATCTTGCCGTCCTCGATCTCGACCACCTGCAGCGCCCACGGCTCGTAGCCCTCGCCGTCGGGTCGCGGCCGGTACTGACCGAAGGCCGGCGAGCCGTTGGCCGTGACCACCGGGATCACCCGCGAGTCGCGGCACTGGTGGCCCGGACCGACCCAGAAGCTCAGGATGTCGTCGCGACCCGAGAGCCAGAGCTCGTACGGCGGCATGGACTGGGTCGCGTCCTCGTGGATCAGCGACGTCAGCGCGTCGATGTCGTAGCGCTCGAACGCCTCCACGTACCGCCGGAGGAGATCCTCGTCGGCCGCGTCCACCGAAGCGGGCGCGGTCGTCGGGCTCAGGTCGCCTGCCTCGAGCGTGGCCCGTGCACGCTGGAGCGCGCTGTTGACGGAGGCGACGCTCGTGTCGAGCAGCTCCGCCACCTCCGTGGCCTTCCAGCGCAGCACATCACGGAGGATCAGCACGGCCCGCTGCTTCGGCGGCAGGTGCTGGAGAGCGGCGACGAACGCGAGCTTGATCGTCTCCCGCGACTCGGCCAGGGCGGCCGGGTCCCCCTCGGGCACGATCCGGCCGTCGGGCATCGGCTCGATCCAGGTCGCCTCGGGTCGCGTCGAGAGGTGCTCGGCGACGGGCTCACCCGCAGGCCCGAGATCCATCGGGCGCGCTCGCCGCTTCCGTCCCTCGAGCATGTCGAGGCAGACGTTCGTCGCGATCCGGTAGAGCCAGGTGCGGAGCGCCGCGCGGCCTTCGAACTTCTCGAAGCTGCGCCAGGCGCGGATGAACGTCTCCTGCACGGCGTCCTCGGCCTCGAGCGATCCGAGCATGCGATAGCAGTACGCGGTCAGCTCGACACGGTGCTGCTCGAGTTCGCCGGCGACGTCTGCCGGCGGGGCGAAGGACGCGTTCGACACCACGACCATCCTAGAGACTCGCTGGTGGTTGGATGACGCAGGCCATGGCTGGGCCGGCACTCCGAAAGGCGATCCTCGTCGAGGGCATGAGCGACGTCCTCGCGGTGCGCGCGCTCGCCGGCCGCCTCGGGCGCGACCTCGAGGCGGAAGGCATCCGCGTGTTCTCACTCGGAGGCGGAGGCGGCTTCGACGAGCAGGTACGGCGGCTCGGCCCGGCAGGGCTCGGCCTCGAGCTCCTCGGTCTCTGCGACATCGACCACGAACGCCGTTGGGCGCGTTCGCTCGAGGCGGCCGGGCTCGGCTCGAAGCTCGACCGCGAGGGCCTGGAGGCGCTCGGCTTCTTCATCTGCGACCGCGACCTCGAGGACGAGCTGATCCGCACGCTTGGCGTCGAGCGCGTCGAGAGGGTCATCGCGGCCCAGGGCGAGCTGGCCTCGCTCCACGGGCTCGCGCAGCAGCCCGCCCATCGCGGCGAGCGGCGTGAAGACCAGCTGCGGCGGTTCTTCGGCACGAGGGCCGGGCGAAAGGCCCTCTACGCCCCGCTGCTCGTCGCAGCAACGACTCCCGGTTCCGAGCCGCGCCCGCTCCGGGCGCTGGTCGCGCGCGCCTGACCGGAGCTAGCCGCGCAACGCGCCGGCGACGAAGTCGCCGATCGCGGACGTGAACTCGTTCCGGCTCGTCTCCCAGGCGTAGAACATGTGCCCGCCGCCGAAGTGCTGCACGGTGAGCCGGCCCACCATCTCGGGGTCGAGGCGCATGAGGTTCTTCAGGCGGTCGCTCGCGAAGTAGGGCGTGACGAGGTCGTAGCGGCCGTGCGTGATGAACGCCTTCATGTGCGGGTTCAGCGACATGCCGTAGCGGAAGTCGTCGGCCGCGCCGACGGGCGGCGTGAAGAAGTGCTGCTGCTCGGCGTCGTTCCTCCACGCCATGAAGGTCTCGTAGTTGAGGACCGCGTACTCGCGCTCGGTGTCGACTCCGATCTCGGAGCGCAGCAGGCGGTTGATCCCCATCGTGTAGGCCGGGCCGATTCCCGACAGCGTCGGGTCCGGGCCTTCGAACGGGTCGCGGTCCGGGAACGGATCGGTCGCGGTGATCGTCGCGTCGTAGAGCCCGAGGACCTTGCGCTCGTCGCGGAGGAGCTCCCGCGAGAAGAGCCGGATCGAGATCCGTCCGCCCGCGCGGACGACGAGGTCGAGCGGGAGGCCGAGGAGGTCGGCGAGCCGCTCGAAGACCCGGTCGCGGTCCTCCTCCGGCATCGACGCTCCTCGCGCCAGGAAGGTCGCGTACTCGTTCGTCGCGAAGTCCTCGGCCCCGCGGAAGACCTCGTCGAGCGGCGTGCCGGCCGCGAACGCGCGCGAACGGCCGTGGTGCACTGCCGCGGCGGCCATGGTCGGAAGCCGGTCGATCCAGGAGGCCGCGTCGTAGTCCGTGGGGCTCAGCGGAGTGATCTCGAGCGCGGGCGAGATGAGGATCGCGCCGTTCAGGCCGATCCCGGTCGTCTCCTGGAGCGTCCGCATGAGGCGGCCGACGCGATAGCCGCCGTAGCTCTCGCCCGCGATGAAGATCGGCGAGCTCCAGCGGCCGTGAGTCGACAGCCAGCGGCCCATGAACTCCGACAGCGACTCGAGGTCCCGCTTCTGCCCGAAGTACTCCTTCGGGTCTGCCTCCTCCTTCTTCTCCTTCCCGTCCTCGCTCTTCTCGGTGCTCGATGATCCGACTGAAGCCCGTCCCGACCGGGTCGACGAAGACGAGGTCGGTGAACGCGAGCCACGAGCCCTCGTTCTCGACGAGCCGCGGCGGCAGCTCCGGGAGCGAGCCGTCCGGTGGGAAGTCGACGCGCTTCGGTCCGACGGCGCCGAGGTGCAGGTACGCGGACGACGCCCCGGGGCCGCCGTTGAAGACGAACGTGACGGGGCGGTCCTCGCCGCCGTCCTTCGCGACGTACGAGACGGAGAAGATCTCGGCGGCCGGCTTCTCCTTCTTGCGGAGCACGATCCACCTGCCGGTGGCGGTGTACTCGATCGGCTCGCCACCGCCGGTCCAGGTCCCGGTCGTCTCGGCGCCGGGCGGCGGCTCGTGGTCGCGCTTCCTCTCGTCCGCGTCGTCCTTCTTCGCGGCCTTCTCGTCGTCGGTCATGGCCGGGACGCTACCGATACGCCGCCTGCACCTCCGTCGCTAGGGTGAGCAGTCATGAGCGAGCCGGCCGCGACCCGCGCGACGGAGCACGGGCACGCCGTCAACCCGTGGCTCGTCCTCGTCATCGTTTGCATGGCGCAGTTCATGGTCATCCTCGACGCCACGATCGTGAACGTGGCGCTGCCGTCGATCCAGGCAGACCTCGAGATGTCCGACGCCGACCTGCAGTGGGTCGTCAATGCGTACACGCTCATCTTCGGTGGCTTCCTCCTGCTCGGCGGACGCGCGGGTGACCTCATCGGGCGCAAGCGGGTCTTCCTCGCCGGCGTGGTCGTGTTCACCGTCGCCTCCCTGCTGAACGGGCTCGCGCCGAGCTCGGAGCTCCTTATCCTCTTCCGCGGTCTCCAGGGCCTCGGCGGAGCGCTCATCGCTCCCGCGGCGCTGTCGATCATCACGACGACGTTCGCCGAGGGCCCGGAGCGCGCGAAGGCGATGAGCGTCTGGGCCGCGATCGCGGTCGGAGGCGGGGCGGTGGGGCTCCTCCTCGGCGGGATCCTCGTCGACGCGTTCTCCTGGCCGTGGATCTTCTTCGTCAACATCCCGGTCGGGATCGCGGTGTTCATCGCCGCGCTGCGCTACGTCCCCGAGTCGAAGGACGAGCGCGCCCACAAGAGCTTCGACCTTGCGGGAGCAGTCACCGTTACGTCGGGCCTCGTCATCCTCGTGTACGCGATCGTGAAAGCGCAGGACAAGGGCTGGGCCTCGGCGCACACGTTCGTGGTCGGCGGGATCGCCGTCGCGCTGCTCGTCGCCTTCGTGTTCATCGAGCGTCGCTCGATCGAGCCGCTCGTGCGGCTCTCGATCTTCCGCGTCCGAACCGTGCGGGCAGCGAACGTCGCCATGTTCTTCGTTGCCGCAGGGCTCTTCGCGATGTTCTATTTCAACACGCTCTACCTCCAGCGCGTGCTCGGCTACTCGCCGCTCGAGGCTGGCCTCGCCTTCCTGCCGTTCACCGCCGGCATCATCGTCGGCGCCGGTCTCTCCCAGGCGCTCGTCCCGAAGGTCGGGGCGCGGGAGCTCCCCGTCATCGGGATGGCGATGGCGATCACCGGGATGCTGCTCTTCGTCCGGCTGCAGCCGGACAGCGACTACCTGACCGACTTCCTACCGGGAGTCATCCTCGCGTCGATCGGGATGGGGCTGACGTTCGTGCCGATCACGCTCATCGCGACGAGCGGGATCCCCGGCGAGGACGCCGGTCTCGCCTCGGGCCTCTACAACACCTCGCAACAGATTGGCGGCGCGCTCGGGCTCGCGATCCTGTCGACGCTCGCGGTGAGCGCAACCGCCGACACGCTCTCGAGCGTCGGCGAGCCCTCGCAGGACCAGCAGGCGCAGGCGCTCGTGGACGGCTTCCACGTCGCGTACATCGGGAGCGCAGTGATGATCGGGGTCGCAGCGGTCTTCCTCCTGCTGCTCCTCCGGAGACAGGACGTGGCGGCCGTCAGCGCCGGCGAGGTCGAGCCGGTGCCCGTGTGACATGGCCGAGCTCCCGCTGACCGGAGGCTGTCTCTGCGGCGCCGTCCGCTTCGAGGTCGACGAGGCCCCGACCTCCGCGAGCTACTGCCACTGCACACGCTGTCAGCGCCGAACCGGAACGGCCTCTTCGGTCTCGGCTTCGATCGTGCCGGGATCGCTCCGGATCCTGTCAGGGGAGGACGCGCTCGGCGCCTTCGAGCCCGAGGACGGGTTCGCCAAGGTGTTCTGCTCCCGCTGCGGAGCCCACCTCTGGACTCGCGACCCGAGCGACGACCACATCGCCGGGGTCCGCATGAGCGCGTTCGACGAGGATCCGGGCGTGCGACCGAGCAGCCGGCAGTTCGTCGCGTACGCCGCTGCCTGGGAGCCGATCCCGGACGACGGGCTGCCGCGCTACCCCGAGCGGCGGCCGCCGAGCTAGAGCCGCCAGGGGCAGGTCGTCGACGCCGTGGACAAGGTCGTTCGGACGTAGCCGATGGCCGACTGGAGGACGGTGCGGAGGATCGCCGAGCGCTTCCCGGAAGTGGAGGCTTCCGCCGAGGGCCGCCCGGCCTGGCGCGTGCGCGGCAAGCTCTTCGCCTGGCGCGCACGAGACCGGGACGGCCGCGGCCTCGCGGTGCGGGTCGACCGCGACGAGAAGCAGCTCTTCCTCGACGCGAAACCCGACGTCTACTACACGACGCCGCACTACAACGGCTATCCGGCGGTGATCATCACGCTCGCTGCGATCGAGCGCGACGAGCTCTTCGAGCGGCTCGAGGACGCCTGGCTCATCCAGGCGCCCAAGAGGCTGGCGGCCGAGTACGTCGAGCGCCACGCGGACGACTGATCAGGCGAGCCGCTCGGCCAGCCAGTCGTAGAGCGGCCCCTGGGCGACCTCGAGAAGCCGTGGCTCGAGCGGGTTGCCCGCCTCGACGAGCGCCTCCGCCACGCCGACGAAGTCGCGATCCGGCAATTCGTGGAACTCGGACCCGTGGGCCGTCCAGCCGAGCGGCGTTGCGAGCTCGCTCTCCGCACGGGCTTCCGGATCGGCCCCGTGGGCGAGGAGCGCACGGACGACGTCCGGGTTACCGACCCACGCGGCGTGATGGAGCAGCGGCCCGCGCGGCGACCCGCCGACCACGCCGGCGAAGTCCGGCCCGACCGAGGCGACCACGAGGTCGAGCTGCCCACGGAGGGCCGAGAGGACGAGCACCTCCTGTAGGTCGGGATCGAGCTCGTTCGGAAGAGCCGTCGCCGGACGCTCGCCGCGTGCGATCGCCGCGACCGCCTCGTCGCCGGGGAGCGTCGACGTCGAAGCGCCGAGCCCGGCCAGCGTCTCGGCCGTTTCCCGCCGGCCACGAAGCAGAGCATGCTGGTAAGCCGTGCGCAGCGGGACCTCGCCGCGCCAGGTCTCACCCCCGGGGCGGTCGAGGTCGGCGCCGTGCTGGGCGAGAAGGCGGATGAACTCGGGGCCTCGGCCCCGCCGAACCGCGTGCGCCACGAGCGCGCCTTCGTTCGGGTCGGCGCCGTGCTCGAGGAGCAGTCGAACGTGCTCGAGGCGCTCGTCGTCGAGGGCGTGGGCAAGCGCGTTCGTCCCGCGGGCCGTCGCGCCGTGCTCGAGCAGGAGCCGGAGGCACTCGGTGCTCTCGGCCTCGGTCGAGTGGTACACGGACTCTCCGTCGTCCGGATTGGCGCCCGCCTCGAGCAGGACGCGTGCCAGCTCGGGGTCGTGCGCGACGCCCGCGGCCCCGTAGAGCGCGGACATCGAGCCGTACTCGTTCTCGAAGGAAGCATTCGGGTCGGCGCCGCGCCCGAGCAGCTCGGCTGCCACCCCGGCGCTCGGAAAGCACGAGTGGCAGACGTAGAGGAGCGGCGCCCACCCACGCGGGCCGCCGGGAGCGCTCGGGTCTCCGGCCCAGCCGCGGCCGAGGACGAGCCCGGCCCACGGATCCTGCTCGATCTCGGGACGCGCGCGGAGCAGGGCGCTCGCATGGGCGCACCGGCGCTCGGTCGCCGCCAGCACGAACGCCTCCGCGTTCGCCTCGGCCGCTGCGACGAGCGCTGGCCAGCTCGCGAAGCCCTGCTCGCGGGCGACGACGAGCTGGGCCCGGCTGAGTGTCGGCTCGCGGCCCGCGAGCCGTTCGAGCGCAACGGGGTCACCCGCACGGGCGGCCTTGACGAGCTCCTTCGCCTGCTTGCGGAGCTGCTCGAGGTTCACGACGATCTCCCTCCTTCGTGCCCGCCGTCCGCGTCATCGGGCCGGAGTCGAGATCGCTTCGGCACCAGGTCGAGCTCGACGAGGTGGGCACAGCCCTTCCCGCGGACCGGATGCGCCCTCGCGGCGCCGACTGATCGTACCCCCGCGAACGCGGTGTACGGAAGCCGTGCGCGCGACCTAAGCCCTGACGTCGCCCGCTAGCCTCGGCCGGTGCCGATCGACCATGTGAAGCTGCCCGTGGAGGACCTCGAGGCGAGCAAGCGCTTCTACGAGGCGGCGCTCGAGCCGTTCGGCTATCGGCTCGTCTACGAAGGCCCGAACAGCCTCGGCTTCGGTGTGGGCGACGGCGGGGAGAACGACGAGCCACTCGCGGTCGAGCGCAGCCGGTCGGCGCCCGCGCTCACCCACGTCGCGCTCACCGCGACGAGCGCCGAGCAGGTCGATGCCTTTCACGCCGCCGCCCTCGCCGCCGGGGGGAGGGACAACGGCGCGCCCGGAGAGCGGCCGTACGGCGGCTACTACTACGCCGCTTTCGTGCACGACCCGGACGGCCACAATATCGAGGCCGTCTACCACGGCGACCGCTGAGGACGGCGGCTAGCGGCTCGAGTTGAGCCCGGCAGTGAGGCGCTCGAGCTCGCCCTGCTCCCAGCCGTTCATGAAGTCGGCGTGCGCCGCGAACGTCCCAGAGGCCGGCTTCGCGCCCTTCGGGAGCGACGGGTAGAGGAGGACGATCGTGATCGTCGGCAGCCGGACCGGGTGAGCCTGCGGGCACTCTCCGGCCGCCGTGGAGTACGCCATGTGCCGCCGGTGGTTGGCGCTGTCGGTCGTCTTGCCGTTCCAGCAGTTCGGGAAGCGGACGTTGAGCTCGAGCGCGTCGTCGGTGCGGCACGCCGGGATCGCCGCGAACCGCTTCTGCCCGCCCACACCGCCGCAGCTCCACGACGCGGTCTCCCTCGGCTGGTGATGGTGCGCGGTCGGGTTCCCGGCGAGCATCTTCAGGCCCACCGGCGGTGCGACGACGGGACCGGTCGTTCGCTTCGTGTAGTAGACGACCGCCGCCAGCGGTGTGATCGGCTCCTGCCCGAGGAAGACCGTCGGCACCCAGTACGTCGAGGAGTCGCGCTCGATGTCGCAGGTGGTCTCGCCGCCGCGGAGCTTCGCCGGGGTGGTCGAGGCGTCCACGTCGGTGTTTCCGATGTACGTGTGGTTGTGCGAGCGGCCGGGCTGTCCCGGAAACCGGATCGGATCGTCGTTGTTGCGGTGGCTGAAGCCGCACACGACGGTGAAGTACGGGCCGCCGGGGAAATTACGCGCGGCCACGGTCGTCTGCGCGTCGGTCGCGGAGGAACCGGTTGCGACCAGGACGGCGGCGCAGGCCACGACGACACCTACCAGTCCGATGAAGCGGCTGGTCGGCGCCCGGCGAGAGGTCACGACCCTTGCACTCTCCTCCCGCGGGAGAGTACACCTGCTCTGTCGCGTTCGCTACACGGCGTACGTCGCGCCCGACTGGCGAGAACCCGCAGGCAGCTGTGACAATGCGAGGCCGCCATGTCCCAAGTGCTCGACAACCTCGAGGCTGCGCGCGGAGCGGCGTCCCGGCTCGCGTGGAAAGAGGCATACGCCTCGTACGACGCCGCCGACTCGGCGAGCCTGACTGCGGGCGACCTCGAGCTGTACGGCGAAGCGGCCTGGTGGCTGGGCAAGCTCGACCAGGCGATCGGCCTGCGCGAACGGGCCTACGCCTCGTATACGGCCGCGGGGGACAAGCTGGGAGCCGCCCGACTGGCGCTGACGCTGTCGTGGGACTACGAGGGCCGCGGCTCGTTCGCCGTCGCGAGCGGGTGGTTCGCGAGCGCCGAGCGCCTCCTCGACGGCCAGCCCGAGGCGCCCGAGCACGCCCGTCTTCTCCTGATCAAGGGCATCACGGCGATGTTCGCCGGGGGCGGCGAGTACGACACGGCTATCGAGCTGCTCGACCAGGCGTACACCGTCGCGGAGCGCGTCGGCGACCGGGACGTCCAGATCCTCGCTCTGGGTGCGAAGGGCCGCGCGCTGATCAAGCGTGGCGACATCGATGCCGGCCTCGCTCTGCTCGACGAGGCGTCGGCATCGGCGATGTGCGGCGACCTCAGACCCCACTCGACCGGGCTCGTCTACTGCATCACGATCAGCTCCTGCCACGACCTCGGGGACGTCCGGCGGGCCGCCGAGTGGACGGAGACCGCGAATCGCTGGTGCGATCAGCTCGACCTGTCCGGCTTCCCCGGCGCGTGCCGCATCCACCGCGCCGAGGTGATGCGGCTCCGGGGCGACTGGAGCGCGGCGGAGGCCCAGGCGCTCGCTGCATGCGAGGAGCTCCGCGACTTCGACAGGAGCATCACCGCGAGCGGCTACTACGAGGTCGCGGAGATCCGGCGGCGCCGTGGGGACTTCGCGGGCGCGGAGGAGGCGTACCGGACCGCGACCGAGCTCGGCGGGCGCTCCGAGCCGGGGCTGTCCCTGCTTCGCCTCGCGGAGGGCAAGGTCGACGCCGCCTTCGCGGGGGTCGTCCACTCGCTGCGGGAGGCAAAGGAGCCGCTCGGCCGGCTCCGCCGGCTTCCGGCCCAGGTCGAGATCGCGGTGGCCGCAGGCGACCTCAAGACTGCACGCGCCGCAGCGGAGGAGCTGGACGCGATCGTCGACGCGTACAAGATCGGCCAGCGCCGTGCTGCCGCGTTGGACGCCACGACGAGCCACGCGTGGGGTCAGATCAAGCTCGCGGAGAAGGACTGGGAGGGCGCGACGGAGAGCTTCCGGCACGCACGCGACGAGTGGAAGGCGGTGGGCGCGCCTTACGAGACGGCACAGTCCCGCCTGCTTCTCGGTCTTGCCTATCGCCGGAGTGGCGAGGAGCACGCCGGGACCGCCGAGCTCGAGTCGGCGCTCACCACGTTCGAGCGGCTCGGCGCGCGACTCGACGCCGAGCGCGCGAAGGAGCTCCTCGGACGGGCACAGGCGCGGCGCACGTTCCTCTTCACGGACATCGTCGACTCGACGAAGCTGCTCGGGACGCTGGGTGACGAGAAGTGGCGGCGTCTGCTCGCGCGTCACGACGAGCTGCTGCGTGAGCGCATCGTCGAGAACGGTGGCGAGGTCGTGAAGAAGACCGGCGACGGCTTCTTTGCCGCTTTCGACAGCCCGAAGGCCGCGATCAGCGCCGCCGTCTCGATCCAGCGGGCGCTGGCCGACGAGATCGTGGCACCCGACGTCCGCATCGGCGCCCACACCGGAGAGGCGTTCCGCACGGGCGCGGACGGCACGGACTTCGGCGGCCAGGACGTCCACGTCGCGGCGCGGATCGGGGCAGTCGCGGGAGCGGCGGAGATCCTCGTCTCGACCGAGACGCTCGACGGTGTGGGTACGGCGTTCAAGCTCTCGGCGCCGCGGCAGGAGGAGCTGCGCGGGATCGCCGAGCCGGTCGAGCTCGTCTCGGTCGACTGGCGCTAGCCGCAGCGCTCGGGCGAGCGCCCGAGGAACCGAAGCGTCCCCCGGCACATCCCGACGGCGGCCCGGCGCTGGTACGAGGGCGTCGCGAGCAGCCGGTCCTCGGTCGGGTTCGTCATGAACCCCATCTCGACGAGGATCACGGGGACGTCCGACCAGTTGAAGCCCGTGAAGTCGGTCCGTTCCTGCAGCCCGCGATCAGGAAAGCCGAGCGCTCTCCGCGTCTCCCGTTGGACGGCGGTCGCCGCCCGCTTGCTCGCGCCGTAGACATCGTCGGTCCAGCCCTGCCGAAGAGCCGGATACAGGACGTGCGTGCCGCGCGCCGACGAGTCGGAGGAGCCGTCCGCGTGGATGCGGAGGAAGAGCGCGGCGCCGGCGCGGTTCGCGATGCGGGCGCGGGCGATGTTCCCCATGCTCACGCCCGCCGTCCTCGTCCGCGTCATGACGACGCGCACGCCCGCGCGCTCGAGGAGGGCTCGGAGCCGCTTCGCGACCCACAGGTTGAGCTCGGCTTCGCGCAGGCCCGTAACCACGCCGCTCGTTCCGCCGCCGTCCTTGATCTTCTGCGTCGAGGAGCCGGGCCCGATCGGCTCGGTCTCCGGGTTTCCGCGGAGGTCGTGGCCCGGGTCGACGACGACGACGGTCGGGCTCGCCCCGTTGCCGCCGGCGGCGAGGACGAGCGCGATCGACACGCACAAGAGCACGACGGAGAGCCTCACCACGGCCAGCAGTGTGCCCGGAGCGCTACGTGCCGAAGTGGTTGACCCAGACGACGCCGTCCTCGATGTCGTCGAGGGAGGCTCCGGGGAGCAGCGAGATGCCGACCGCTCGCCAGCCCGGCTGGAACAGATTCTCCCGGTGGCCGTCCGAGTTCAGCCAGGCGTCGACTGCCGGGCGGGCGGCCATCAGCGCGCCCTCACCGATGTAGAGGTTCTCGCCGAGAGCACCGCGATAGCCCAGGTCGTCGGCAGCCTGGAAGGGCGGCTTCCCGCAGGCCTCGTGGCTGAAGTGACGGCAGAGCGCGATGTCGCGCGCCTTGCTCGCGGCGGTTCCGCTGAGGAACGGCGAGAGGGCGACCGGATCGAGACCCTCGTGGGCGCGGGCGAAGTTCAGATGGCAGAGCATCACCTGCACCTGGATCTCCGGCGGCACGGCGACGCTCTCCCCGCCCGGGCACGTCTTCTCGTCGGCGAGCCAGGCGCGCCAGGGGTCGTTCTCCGCATACAGGCGCTGCTCGCCGAGCGTGATTCCCGGCAGACCCGGAATCGGCTCGAGCCGCACGCCGTTGGCGCCACGCTCGTGATCGAACACCGACCGGCTCAGCACGGCGACGATCGCCAACCCGACGAGGACGTAGACCACCACGCGCCACGGCGACACGTCGCTCGTGCCCGGACGGCGGTCCTCCTCCCGGAACCAGTCTCGATCCTCGATCCCCACGACTCCGTGGGATATCGGCCGGCAGCCGCTCGCGGTTGAGGGTCTCAGGTGGCGCGCTGGACGAGCTGCCTGAGCCGCGCCGGGGGCCCGAGCCGGAGAGCCGCGCGCTTGTCGCCGGCCGGCAGCTCGAGCGCGAAGCGGTAGACCCGCTGCGGGTCGTAGATCCGGCACGGATCCTCGCGACAAGGCTGCATCGTGAGGCGGCGCACCCGCTTTCCCTGCACGTCGAAGAACACGATGGTGAGCGGCACGAGCGTGTTCTTCATCCAGAACCCCGACGAGTTCGGGTACCTGAAGACGAAGAGCATCCCGTCCTTCGGCGCCTTCGACCGGTTCATCAGCCCGACCGAGCGCTGCCCGGACGTGAGCGCGACCTCGGGGCGGATCGTCCGCCCGTCCAGCGTCAGCACCGCCGTCGCCGCGGTCCCGTCGCTCCGAGCAGGCAGAGTCTCGCTCGCGACGAGCGTGACGAGGGCGAGCACGACAGCGACGAAACCCAATCTCACGATGCAGACGATAGGCAAAGTCGACTTCGGATCGCTGACCCGGCGCGGGCAGATCGCGCGACTGCGGCGTCTCGCAAGGGCGGCACTCGGTCGCTACGGGCTCGAGCAGGCTCGGCTCAGGCTGCTGCAGCACGAGCACAACACGACGTGGAGAGTCGACGCGAGCGGCCACGCGTACGTCCTCCGCATGAACCGGCCGGGTGTGCACACGACGGCGACGATCGAGTCCGAGCTGGCGTGGCTCGCGGCCCTTCGGCGCGACACGGACCTGGGCGTCCCCGAGCCCGTGGCCGCGCACGACTCGCTCGTGGTCGTCGCCCACGACGAGGGCGTCCCGGAGCCGCACGCCTGCGTTCTCGTGCGCTGGCTCGACGGACGGTTCGTGGACGAGCGGCTCTCACCGGTCCACCTGCGACGGGTGGGTGCGCTGCAGGGAGGGCTCCAGAGCCACGCGTCGAGCTGGAAGCCGCCCACCGCGTTCGTCCGCCCACGGGTCGAGACGCTCACGACCGCCGGCCGGCGTGCGTCGCTCGCGCCGTCGGCGGACGCGGCGCGCGCAGGGGTGTGCCCCACGCACGAGGACGGCGAGCGCGCGAGGCAGCTCGTCGACACGCTCGTCTCGAACGATGCGGCGGCGCTCTTCGCGCGCGCGCTCGAGCACGTCCGGGAGACGACGCGGGCGCTCGCGGAGGACGCCGACGGCTTCGGGCTCGTCCACGCCGACCTGCACTACGAGAACTTCCTCTTCCTCGAGAGCGAGGCACAAGCCATCGACTTCGACGACTGCGGGTGGGGCCTGCACCTGTACGACGTCGCGGTGACGCTGTGGGAGCTCGAGCAGCGGCCGCACTACGCGGAGCTCCGGGACGCGCACCTGGAGACGTATGCGGAGGCCCGGCAGCTGCCGGCCGACTACGAGCGCCACCTCGGAGCGCTGTTCGTGCTGCGCCGGATGCAGATGCTCCTGTGGATCCTGGAGTCGCGCGAGCACGCGGCCTTTCGCGACTCGTGGCCCACCTGGGCGCGCGAGGAGGTCGACGGGATCGCGCGAGCGCTGGCCGCTACGGAACGACCGTGACCGGCACGCGCTGAACCGCGTTGTTCGCGTAGCCGCCGACGTTCCAGGACGGCTCGAGCGGCTGGCTCCGGTCGGCCGCGTCGTGGGCCCGGCAGCAGAGCTCGTGCTCGCCCGGCTCCGCGTTCCACGAGAAGCGCCACGAGCGCCAGGCCCAGCGGCCGAGGGAGTCGTCGCCAAGCTCCGCCTCCGACCAGGTCTCGCCCCCGTCCGTCGAGACGTCGACGCCGGTGATCTCCGCATCGCCGGCCCAGGCACGCCCGGCCAGCTCGCACGTCCCCGCCCGGACGACCCGCGCCCGGGTCAGGAACTCCGGGATCCCGGGCGGGATCATCAGCGACCGCAGCTGGATGCGCGACAGCGGCTCGCCCACCTCGTCCTCTTCCTGGCGCAGGCGATAGCTGTGCCGCATCTGGTACCCGTCGTGCGGTGAGTCGAGGAGCGTGATCCGCCCCAGCCACTTCACGCTCGTCATGCCGTACCAGCCGGGCACGACGAGCCGGAGTGGGAAGCCGTGCTGCGCCGGGAGCGGCTCGCCGTTCACCTCGTACGCGAGGAACGCGTCGCCGGCGAGGATCTCGGCGAGTGGCACGCTGCGCTCGTAGTCCTGCTCCTCACCGCCTTCCACACCCCTGTCGAGCCCGCTGAAGAGAACGTCCGTCGCCCCGCCGGAGATGCCGGCCTCCTCGAGCAGCCCCGCGACCGGCGTGCCGCGCCAGCGCGCGGTTCCCACCGCCTCGAGAAGCCACGGCTGGCTCACAACGTGCGGCTCGACATGGACACGGCCGTTTCCCGCGCACTCCATCGTCACCGCGACCTCGACGGACGGCCGTGCCCGGATCTCGTCGAGCGCCAGCGACAGAGGCCGGTCGACGAGGCCGTCGACCTCGAGCCGCCAGGTCGTCGCATCCACCTCGGGGATGTCGTAGTGCGTCAGCAGGTAGTGCAGGCCGACGGGCGTGACGTCCCAGCGCAGCGCCTCGAGCGGAAGCCCGTGGTTCCGGGCCGCGAGCTGGAGCTCCTCGACGCTGATCGCTTCGGTCATCGCGACGGACGCTAGCGCAGGATCAGGAGCCGAGCACGTTCACTGCCCGCGCCGCGACGAGCAGCACGATCACGGCGGAGATGGTGGACTCGAGCGCCATCGCCGCCTTCGCGCGCAGCGTGAGCGGCATCGTGTCCGTCGGGCTGAAGGCAATCGCGTTCGTCAGCGAGACGTAGAAGTAGTCCCAGGCCACGGGACGCCAGTCCTTCGCGGGCTGACGCTCCAGGTCGTCCTGCGGGAAGAGGAAGTCGCGAGCTTCACGCCGGTCTGCGCGCAGCCGCACGTCCGGCCCGCCCGCCTCGAGCTCCCAGAAGAGCAGGCCGAACACGATCGTGTTCGTCGTGTAGATCGCGAACGCCGTGCCGAGCAGCTCGCCGCCGCTCAGCTCGTCGGTGCTCGCGGTGACGAGACCGGCCACGAGGATCGCCAGCGCTACGAGGTTGCCGAGCACGAGCAGCCCGAGCAGAACGAGAGCCGCGCGGCGCGAACGTACGAACCCCCGCCCCCGAAGAGCGAGGACGAAGTCGAGCGCCAGCAGCAGCGTCGGCGTCCCGAGGACGAGCCACACCCACCACGGGAGGCCGAGGAGCTCCCAGCCACGGGCCAAGCTCACGAGCGCGAGCACCGTCATGACGGCAAGCGCCGCCAGCGCTGCCGGCGCCGCCTCCCGCCGCCCTTCGGCGCGGGCCTCCGCCTCGGTGATGGTCACGACCGCGGTATTCGCGGGCGCGACGGCGTGCTCCTCTCAGCCGCTGGTTGCTGTTGCGGCGCGCTGGGCGGCGATGAAGTCGCGGTACCAGTGGTAGCTCGCCTTCGGCACCCGCTCGAGCGTCTCGTAGTCCACGAAGACGATGCCGAACCGCTTGTCGTAGCCGCGAGTCCACTCGAAGTTGTCGAGCAGCGACCACACGAAGTACCCCTGCACCGGAACGCCCGCCTCGATCGAGGTCGCGATGGCCCGGAGGTGGCTCTCGATGTACGACCTCCGGTCCGGATCCTCGACGCTGCCGTTCTGGCGACGGTCCGGGTACGCCGCACCGTTCTCCGTGACGTGCAGCGGCGGTGCGTCGTACTCCTCGTGCAGCCGCACGAGCAATTCGTGGAGGCCGTCCGGGTACACCTCCCAGCCCATCTCCGTGAACTGCGCGTTCTCGGGCTCGACCACCACGGGAGCGCCGCCGTTCGCGCGCACGACGTGCCGCCGGTAGTAGTTGACGCCGAGGAAGTCGATGGGTGCGGCGATGACCGGAAGGTCGTCGAGCGCGCCGTTCGGCAGGAACAGCTCGTACTCGGAGAACACGTCCTCGGGGTACGTGCCGCGGAGCACGGGGTCGAGGAACCAGCGGTTCCGCAGGCCGTCCTCGAGGCGGACCGCGTCGGCGTCCTCCTCGGAGTCCGTAAGCGGATGCGTGGGGATCACGTCGATCGTGATCCCCACGTCCGCTCGGGGGACCTGACGGCGAAGCACTTCCACGGCGCGGCCGTGGGCGAGGAGGACATGGTGGGCGGCTGCGATCGCGTCGCCGGGCCGGGCGCGTCCGGGTGCGTGCTCGCCCTTCCCGTACCCGAGCCACGCGATGACCCACGGCTCGTTCTGCGTGATCCAGCGCGAGACGCGATCGCCGAGGCGCTCGGCGACGACCTCGACGTACTCCGCGAAGGCCTCGACGGTCTCGCGGACAGGCCAGCCTCCACGGTCCTCGAGCGCCTGCGGGAGGTCCCAGTGGTAGAGGGTCGCAAACGGCTCGATGCCGTTCGCGAGCAGCTCGTCGACGAACCGGTCGTAGAAGTCCAAGCCGGCAGGGTTCGGGCGCCCGCGCCCGTCCGGGAAGATGCGCGGCCAGGCGATCGAGAAGCGGTACGCGTTGAGACCGAGCTCCCGCATCAGCCGGATGTCCTCCGGGTAGCGGTGGTACGAGTCGCAGGCGATCCCGCCGTGGTCGCCGTTCGCGATGCGGCCGGGGGTGGCCGCGAAGCGGTCCCAGATGCTCTCGCCGCGGCCGTCCTCGCGAACCGCGCCCTCGATCTGGTAGGCAGCGGTCGCGGCGCCCCAGAAGAAGTCCGGGGGGAAGTGGCCGTTGGTGGGTGAGCTACTCTGCATGATCGTCACTTAACCGGATAAGGCGATCATACGTGGTTTATCGTCCGCGACAAGCGGGAGGCGCGAAGTGTCGGAGCAGCGGCGCGACAGGGTGACGATTCGGGACATCGCCGAGCGAGCCGGCGTGTCCAAGGTCGCGGTCTCGTATGCGCTGAACGGACAGCCGGGAGTGTCCGATGCGACCCGCGAGAAGATCGTTTCGATCGCGGACGAGCTCGGCTGGTACCCGAACAGGGCAGCCCGCGCGCTCTCGGCTGCCCGGGCGGACGCGTGTGGCCTCGTGCTCGCGCGACCCGCGCGCACGCTCGCGCTCGAGCCGTTCTTCATGGAGTTCATCGCAGGCGTCGAGCTGGAGCTCGCGAGCCGCTCGATGGCGCTCACGATCCAGCTCGTCCAGGACGTGCACGAGGAGATCACCGTGTACCGACGCTGGTGGGGCGAGCACCGCGTGGACGGCGTGCTCCTCGTCGACCCGAGGATCGAGGATCCGCGGCTGCCGGAGCTCGTCCGGCTCGGGCTTCCGGCCGTCGTCGTCGGTGGACCCCTGGAAAACAGCACTCTGCCTGCGGTTTGGCACGACGAAGCCTCGGTCGTGACGGAGGCCGTCCAGTACCTCGCAGCTCTCGGCCACCAGCGCATCGCCCAGGTCGCGGGCGTGACCGACTTCGTGCACACACGCCAGCGGACGGCCGCGTTCAGCCAGGCCGCCGAGGCTCTCGACCTGCACTGGCAGGTGGTCGAGACGGACTACAGCGCGGAGATGGGCGGCCGCGTGACGCGCAAGCTCCTGTCCTCGCCCGACGCACCGAGCGCGATCGTCTTCGACAGCGATCTGCTCGCGGTCACGGGGCTCGGCGTCGCCCAGCAGATGGGGTTCGCCGTCCCCGACGACCTGTCCATCATCGGGTGGGACGACTCACTCATCAGCCAGGTCGTCCACCCGCCCCTCACCGCGATCACACGCGACATCGAGGCGTTCGGCATCGCCGCGGCGCGGCACCTGCTCGCTGCTGTCGACGGGGCGCCGGCGACGGCTGTCGAGACGGTCCGCGGTGAGCTCACGACCCGGGGAAGCACGGGCCGTCCCGTCGCCGTCCGGTAACGAAGCGGTTGACACTTAACCGGATAAGTGCTGTAGTCCCTTCGTGCGCTGGATCGCCTGGCGATCGCATTGGACGCGGGATGCCCGACTCCCGAACGCTGCCTCGATCGATGAGGCAAACCGGGAGCGGCCCCCAGCGTCACACGCTGTGGGGCAAATCGCCCTCGACCGAGGAGGGATAGAGGACTATGTCAACCCGTAGGACGAAGGCCGTTGCCGGCGCGATCGCCTTGCTCGTCGCCGTCTCCGCCATCGCCATCGCCGCCGGAGGGGCGGGAGCGCGCGAGCAGTCGCCGTTCCAGCTTCCGCGTGCGGACACGCTGTACACGTCGGGCAAGCAGTGGGGCCCGTACACCAACTTCAACCCATTGGCGCCGGACTACAACACCGGTGTCGTCGGTCTCGTCTACGAGACGCTCTTCCGGTACGACCCGCTCAAGGACAGGTTCATCCCGTGGCTCGCGACCAACGGCAAGTGGGTCGGCAAGAGCTACGTCGTGACCCTGCGCCGCGGTGTGACCTGGAGCGACGGCAAGCCACTCACCGCAGCGGACGTGAAGTTCACGTTCGAGACGGGCAAGCTCGCCGGCTCGCAGTACTCGACGATGTGGAAGTCGGGGCTCGCGAGCGTCACGACGCGAGGCAACGTCGTGAGCTTCAACTTCAGGGGCGTCCCGAACTACCAGGACTGGGACACCAACATGTACTCGATCCCGATCGTGCCGAGGCACATCTGGTCCCAGTACAGCGCCTCCGAGATCACGACCGGCAACGCGTCCGAACGCGCGAAGATCGTCGGAACGGGCCCGTTCGCCTATGCCGCGGGCGCGGGTAGCTCCCAGACGCTCCAGTACTCGAGGCGCAACAACTGGTGGGCGACCAAGGCACTCGGGAAGCGGATGCCGATGCGGTACATCGTGGACGTCCACAACACGTCCAACACCGCATCGCTCCAGAACTTCCTGCAGAACAGGATCGACCTCAGCAACAACTTCTTCCCGGGCATCGACAAGCAGGTCGGCGGGAAGATCGGCACCTACTACAAGAAGGCGCCGTACATGCTGGCCGCCAACACGGCCTGGCTCGTCCCGAACACGACCAAGGCACCGCTCAGCGATCGTGCGTTCCGCCGGGCGCTCGCCATGTCCATCAACATCAACCGGATCGTCGTGGCCGACTACGGCAACATCGTGTCGAAGGCCAACCCGACCGGGCTCCTGCCGACCTGGAGCAAGTGGATCGACAAGGCTCAGGCGAAGAAGCTCGGGTTCTCGTACAACGTCAACGGCGCGAAGGCGCTGCTCGCGGCGAACGGCTACCGCGACCGTGACAACGACGGGTTCGTCGAGAACAAGGACGGGTCCGACATCAACCTCCGGATCATCGTCCCGAACGGCTGGTCGGACTGGATGACCGCCATTCAGATCATCGCCGACTCGACGAAGGCGGCCGGGATCAAGCTGACTCCCGCGTATCCCGACTTCAACGGGCTCGTCGACGAGCGCAACTCGGGCAAGTTCGACCTGGTGATCAACAACGAGAAGCAGATCGGCAACACGCCGTACACGTACTACGACTACCTGTTCCACCTGCCGGTCGCGGATTCGCAGACGTTCGCGAACTTCTCGCGCTTCACGCAGGCGGGCGCGGCGCCGTGGGCGCTGACGCTCAAGCTGAACAAGGTGCCGTCGTCGAACGTGGCGAGGGCGAAGAAGATCCACTCGCAGATCCAGAAGTACATCCTCCAGGACCTTCCCGCCATTCCCCTCTGGTACAACGGGATGTGGGCCCAGTGGAACACGTCCGTCTGGACGAACTTCCCGTCGGCCACGGGCAAGGGGCTGCAGAACACGCCGTCGACGTGGAACGGCTACCTCAACATGACCGGCATCGACGCGCTGGCCAACCTGAAGAAGAACAGGTAGGCAAGACCACCGGCGACCCACGGCCTGCCGGACCGCCGCACCCCGCCACCGGGGTGCGGCGGTCCCTCGCCGGCCCCTGGGCCCGCCCGAGCCGACCCCGCGGCGATCTGCAATCGTCGCCCTACTGACGTGACCAGATACCTCGCCCGCAAGATCGCGATCTACCTGCTCACCTTCTTCGTGGCGGTGTCGATCGACTGGGCGATCCCGCGGCTCATGCCAGGGGACCCGATCGACGGGCTCATCGCCCGCTTCCAGGCCGACTCGGAGGCCTCTCAGGAGCTGCACGGCTACTTCACGGAGTCGTTCGGGCTCGACCAGCCCCTGTGGGAGCAGTACCTGAACTTCTGGCGCGGCCTCCTCCACGGCGACCTCGGCCCGAGCATCACGTACGTCGGCTCGTCCGTGAGCGAGCTGATCTGGGCCGCGCTGCCCTACACCCTCGCGCTGCTCATCCCCGCGATCGTGCTCAGCTACATCGCGGGCAACCGCGTCGGCGCGATGGCGGCGCGGAAGAAGTCCCTCGACAACACGGTGCTACCGGTCTCGTACGTGCTCAGCGCTACGCCGTACATGTGGCTCGCGCTCGTGCTCGCCTACGTCCTCGCCTTCCAGTGGGGCCTGTTCCCCGTCTCCGGCGCCTACGACTTCTCACTCCAGCCCGCCTGGACCTGGGAGTTCGTGAAGAGCTTCCTGAGCCACTGGTTCCTCCCGTTCCTGACGCTCTTCCTCGTGTCCTTCGGAGGGTGGGCGATCGGGATGCGCAACCTGATCATCTACGAGCTCGAGGCGGACTACACGAACTACCTCCACTCGCTCGGCGCGCCCAACCGGCTCGTTCGCAAGTACGCCTACGGCAATGCGGTGCTGCCGCAGATGTCCGGGCTCGCGCTCGCGCTCGGCGTCGTCGTGGGCGGCGCGCTCGTCACGGAGATCGTCTTCGGGTATCCCGGTGTGGGCTCGCTCGTCCTCAACGCGATCCAGAACCGCGACTACTTCCTCCTCCAGGGGATCTTCCTCTTCATCATCGTCGGCGTCCTGCTCGCGAACTTCATCGTCGACATCGCGTACGTCATCGTCGACCCGCGCACCCGCACCGGGATCCAGGGGTCCTAGATGTCGACCGCCGAGCTCCCGACCGAGCAGGTCACCGCCGAGATCCCCGCCGGCACGGGCTTCAGGCCGAAGCGAGGCTGGCACGAGGTCCTGTACTTCGCGTTCCGGAACGTGAAGCTCGTGATCGGGCTCTCGGTCGTCCTCTTCTTCCTCGTTCTCGGGATCATCGGGCCCTGGCTCACGGACGCCGGCCCGTTCGAGTTCGGGTACCCGCCGGGCGAGGCGCCGTCGTCGGAGCACTGGCTGGGGACCACTGCGGCCGGCCAGGACGTCTTCTCGCAGTTCGTGTACGGCCTCCGCTCGAGCTTCGTCGTCGGCGCGCTCTCGGCGTGCGTCGCGTCGCTGATCGCAATGACGGTCGGCTTCGTGAGCGGCTACCGCGGCGGGCTCGTCGACGACGTCCTCAGCATCGTCACGAACGTCGTGCTCGTGATCCCGACCCTCGCGCTCCTCATCGTCTTCGCGGCCTACCTGAGCGTCGACAGCCTCCTCGCCGAGGCCGTGCTCATCGGCGTGACGTTGTGGCCGTGGGCGGCGCGCGCAATTCGCGCCCAGACGTTCTCGCTCCGGACGCGGGAGTTCGTCAGCCTCGCCCGCCTCTCCGGCGCCGGGAGCACGCGGATCATCGTCCGCGAGATCGCGCCGAACATGAGCTCCTACCTCTTCCTCGTGTTCATCCTGCTCTTCGGCGGCTCCGTCCTCACCGCCGCGACACTCGACTTCCTCGGGCTCGGCCCGTCGCAGATCATGTCGCTGGGCCAGATGATGTACACGGCGGTGTACTCGAGCGCCCTCCAGCTCGAGATGTGGTGGTGGTTCGTCCCGCCGGGCCTCGCCATCACCGCGATCGTCGGCGGCCTCTACGTGATGAACGTCGGGCTCGACGAGGTCTTCAACCCGAAGCTGCGCGAGAAATGAGCCTCGCCGTGGACAACCTCCGGGTGCACTACCGCACGCTGCGCGGCGACGTGAAGGCGCTCGACGGCGTGACCTTCGCGGTCGCGGACCGGGAGATCATGGGCCTCGCCGGCGAGTCCGGGTGCGGCAAGACGACTCTCGGCAAGAGCCTCATCCGGCTGGACGGGCGCATGCGTCTCGTCGACGGCACGGTCGAGCTCGACGGTGCCCGGCTGCCCATCGGGGACGACCGGGCGATGAACCCGTTCCGCTTCCGTGAGGTCTCCATCGTCCCGCAGTACGCGATGAGCGCGCTGAACCCGATCCGGAAGATCGGGCGGATGGTCTCGGAGCTCCTCGACTCACGCGGAGTGAGCTACGAGGAGACGCTGCCGGAGCTCCACCGCCGACTCGGGGTCGTCGGCCTCGACGAGAGCGTCCTCGGCCTCTATCCGATCGAGCTCTCGGGAGGAATGAAGCAGCGCGTCGTGATGGTCGTCTCGACCCTCCTCGACCCGTCGCTCCTGATCGCCGACGAGCTCACCTCGGCGCTCGACGTGTCGAGCCAGAGGGCCGTGAGCGAGCTGCTCGTCGAGTTTCGTGATCGCGGCTTCGTCAAGAGCATGATCGTCATCACCCACGACCTCGCGATCCTCTACCAGATCGCGGACACGATTCTCGTCATGTACGCGGGCAAGCTCGCCGAGAAAGCGCCCGCAGAGACGATCGTGCACTCACCGAAGCACCCGTACACGCGTCTGCTGCTGTCGTCGCTCCCCGAGGTCGGCGTGACGTACGCGGAGCAGCGGCTCCAGGGCATCCCGGGCCGGCCGCCGTCGCTGCTCGACCCGCCGACGGGGTGCCGCTTCCGCGACCGCTGTCCGCTGGCATCGAAGAAGTGCCTCGAGCAGCCGCCCTTCGTCGAGATCGAGCCGGGCCACCACGTGGCCTGCTGGGAGGCGTGACGCGATGCTGACGCTCGACCGGGTCTCGAAGACGTACAAGGTGGGGACGTTCGGCGGTACGGACCTCGCCGCGGTGAAGGACGTCAGCTTCCAGGTGAGCCCCGGCGAGGTCGTGTCGCTCATCGGCGAGAGCGGGAGCGGCAAGAGCACGATCGGACGGATGATCCTGCGCCTCTCGACCGTCACCGAAGGCTCGATCTCGTTCAACGACGTCGACGTCTCGACGCTCAAGGGCGGCGAGCTGAAGGGCTACTACCGGCGCGTGCAGGGCGTCTTCCAGGACCCGTTCAGCTCGTACAACCCCATCTTCAAGGCCGACCGCGTCTTCACGATGATCAGGCAGACGTTCTTCCCCCAGTTCGCCAGGTCCGAGTGGCAGGGGTGGCTCGACGAGGCGCTGAAGTCGGTGGGTCTCAATCCGGGCGACGTCCTCGGCAAGTACCCGCATCAGCTCTCGGGCGGCCAGCTCCAGCGGCTGCTCGTCGCGCGGGCGCTGCTGCTCGACATCGAGCTGCTGGTCGCCGACGAGATCATCAGCATGCTCGACGCCTCGACCCGCATCGACGTCCTGAACCTCCTCGGAGATCTCAAGGGGCGCGGCCTCGGAATCCTGTTCATCACGCACGACCTGTCCCTCGGCAACTACCTGAGCGACCGGACCGTGATCCTGCGGCACGGTCGGATCGTCGAGATGGGCGCCACGAAGCGCGTGTTCGGCAACCCGCAGCACCCGTACACGCAGATGCTGCTCGCGTCCGTCCCCCAGCTCCACAGCAAGTGGGGCGACGAGCCGCGGGAGACCGCAGCGGAGGCCCTCGACGCGGGCGGTGAGCTCGTCGAGGTCGAGGAAGGCCACTTCGTCGCCTGGGAGGGCACGCGATGACCGCGGCCGCGCCGGTGCCCGACGAGCTCGCTCCGATCCCCTGGGAGGAGCGCCCGCCGGGCTCGAGCGACGTCATCTGGCGGTCGAGTCGGAACCCGATCATCGCCCGCGACCACATCCCGCGCGCGAACAGCATCTTCAACTCGGCGGTCGTGCGCTTCGGCGTCGGCTTCGCCGGTGTGTTCCGCGTGGACGACAGGACTCGCGTGATGAACGTCCACTCCGGCCGCTCGGGCGACGGCGTGAAGTGGCAGATCGACGACGAGCCGATCGCGTTCCGGGCCGAGGACGGCCGCGTGCGCGAGATCCGGGAGGAGTTCCTCTACGCCTACGACCCGCGCGTCACGTGGCTCGAGGACCGCTTCTACGTGACGTGGTGCAACGGGTACCACGGCCCGACGATCGGGGTCGCCTACACGCACGACTTCGAGACCTTCCACCAGCTCGACAATGCCTTCCTCCCCTTCAACCGGAACGGCGTCCTCTTCCCGCGCAGGATCGGCGACCGGTACGCGATGCTCAGCCGGCCGAGCGACGGCGGCCACACGCCGTTCGGCGACATCTACTACTCGGAGAGCCCCGACCTCGTGCACTGGGGACGGCACCGGCACGTCATGTCGCCGCGGTCGCTGACGTGGGAGTCGACGAAGATCGGAGCCGGCCCGACGCCGATCGAGACCGCCGAGGGCTGGCTCGTGCTCTACCACGGCGTCCTCACCTCGTGCAACGGCTTCGTCTACTCGATGGGCGCCGCGCTGCTCGACCTCGACGAGCCGTGGAAGGTGATCGCGCGCGGGCGGGACTTCCTGCTCGCGCCGCACGTGACGTACGAGCAGGTCGGTGACGTTCCGAACGTCGTCTTCCCCTGCGCGGCGCTCGTGGACCCGGACGCCGATCGGCTGACCGTCTACTACGGCGCCGCCGACACGGTCGTCTGCCTCGCGCACGGACATCTCGGCGAGCTGCTCGAGTTCGTCCGCAGCTAACCGCGCCTACCCCGGCCGGGCGCTCGCGGCGTTCTGGTTGACTCGCCGGATGGAGACGACGCGCCTGCTCTCGCGCCAGTTCCTGCTCGCGGTGATGACGATCCTCGGCGTCTCCATGGCGATCGGGCTCCTGCTGCCCGTCCTGCCGGTCTACGCGAAGGACTCGCTCGGCACCGGCAGCGTCGGCGTCGGGCTCGCGGTCGCGGCGGCCAGCCCGACCGCGCTCCTCATCCAGCCGCTCGCCGGTCGGCTCGGTGATCGCCGCGGGCGCAGGATCCTCGTCATCGTCGGCCCGCTGATCGTCGCGGTCTCGGTCGCGGCATACACGTTCGCCGACTCGCTCTCGACGCTCGTCCTCCTCCGTCTCGTGACGGGCGTCGGCGAGGGCCTCGTCTTCGTCGGTGCGGCGACGGTGGTGAACGACCTTGCCCCGGAGGCGCGGCGAGGCGAGGCGGTGAGCCTCTACTCGCTCGGCGTCTGGGGCGGCCTCGCGATCGGACCCGTGCTCGGCGAGGTGATCCTCCACCAGGGCTCGTACGACGCGGTCTGGCTGACGGCCGCCGCCAGCGCGCTCCTCGCGGCAGTCGCGGGGTTCGTGCTCACGGAGACCCGTCCCGAGGCTTCCGGGGCGGTCGCGCAGGCGCGGCTCCTGCACCCTGCGGCCATCGGCCCCGGCCTCGTCCTCATCTGCTCGGCCTTCGGCTTCGCGGGCTTCAACGCCTTCGTCGCGCTCTACGCGCGCGACCTCGGCCTGGGCGGGGCGGGCTGGGTCTTCCTCCTCTACTCGGCGATCGTCGTCGCGATCCGCATCTTCGGGCGGAAGCTCCCCGATCAGCTCGGCCCGAAGCAGGCCTCGGGGTCCGCGCTCGGGCTGCTCGCGGCCGGGCTCCTCATGATCGGAGTCTGGAACGAGCCGCTCGGCCTCTACCTCGGGACGGCGCTCTTCGCCGTGGGCACGGCGCTCGCCTTCCCGGCGCTGATGACGCTCGCCGTGAACCGCGCCGAGGTGTCGGAGCGGAGCTCGGTGATCGGGACGTTCAGCGCCTGCATCGACGTCGGCTTCGCGCTCGGCGCACTCTCCCTCGGCGGGGTGGCCGCGTTCGCCGGCTACGAGGGCGTCTTCATCGCCGGGGCGCTCGCAGCGGCCGTGGGCGGGCTCCTGCTCGCGCGCCTGACCACGCACGTGCCCGTCCGGACCGCCGAAGCCTAGGATCGGCGCGTGGAGCACCGAGAGCTCGGCCGCAGCGGGATCACCGTGTCGCGCATCGTCCTCGGCTGCGGGAACTTCGGCGGCGTCGGCTCCTCGCCCGCGTTCTTCGGCCAGGGGATCGCGAAGGACGAGGCGTTCCGGATCATGGACACGGCCTGGGAGCTCGGGATCACGACGTTCGACACCGCGGATGCCTACGGCGGCGGGCGCAGCGAGACGTGGATCGGCGAGTGGCTCGGCGCGAAGGGCGCAGACGCCCGCGACCGCATCGTCGTCGAGACGAAGACGTTCAACCCCCTCGAGGAAAGCGGCGACCACGGTCTCGGGGCTGCGCGCATTCGCCGGCAGATCGACACGAGTCTCGGGCGGCTCGGCCTCGAGCGCCTGCCGATCTATCTCGCACACGACTTCGACCCGGACGTGCCGCAGGAGGAGACGCTCGGTGCGTTCGACGAGCTCGTGCAGGCGGGGAAGGTCGGAGCAGTCGGCGCCTCGAACTTCACCGCGGAGCAGCTGGCCGAAGCGGTCGAGCTCTCCGCGCTCGAAGGGCTCGCCCGCTACGAGGTCGTCCAGAACTCGTTCTCGCTCCTCGACGCAGGCGACGCCGAGACGGTTTTCCCGGTCTGCCGGGAGCACGGCCTCGCCTACGAGGCGTTCGGCCCGCTCGCGGGCGGCTGGCTCAGCGGGAAGTACCGGCGCGGCGAGGCCTATCCGGAGGGCTCGCGGATGACACAGCGCCCGGAGACGTACCTCCGCTACGCGACGGACGGCGTGTTCGACGCGCTGGAGGCACTCGAGCGCGAGGCGGCCGAGCGGAACGTGTCGATGGCCGGGCTCGCGCTCGCCTGGCTGCTCGCGACGCCGGAGGTCACCGCCGTCGTCGTCGGGCCCACGCGGGCCGAGCACCTGGAGCCCGTGGCCGAGGCGCCGGCGGTGGAGCTCTCTTCCGGGGAGCGAGACCATCTGCGAGGGTTCTTCGCGTGATCGTGCTCTCGGAGAGAGACGTGCGGGAGCTGCTCGACATGGAGTCGTGCGTCGAGGCGATGGAGGAGGTGCTCGTCTCACTCGCCCGCGACGAGCTCTTCCAGCCGCTCCGCTCGGTCGCGAGGCCCCCCGGTGCGGAGAACCTCTTCGGCCTGATGCCGAGCTACCGCGGCGGAGCGTCGCCGTCCTTCGCGCTCAAGGAGATCGTGGTCGTGCCGAGCAACCCGACGCGAGGCCTCGACACGCACATGGGCGGCGTCCTGCTCCACGACGGCGAGACGGGCGAGCTCGTCGCGATCATGAACGCCTCGGCGGTGACGGAGATCCGAACCGCGGCCGTCTCCGGAGTCGCCACCCGCGCCCTGGCCCGCCCGGACGCACGGCGGGTGGCGATCCTCGGCGCCGGGGCGCAGGCCCGCGGGACACGTGCACGCGATGCGCGCCGTGCTGAACGACCCCGAGATCCGCATCTGGGCCCGTCGGCTCGAGGCTGCCGAGGAGCTCGCGGGCGAGGTGGGCGGCACCGTGTCGCCGTCCGTGGACGCCGCGTTGTTCGGCGCCGAGGTCGTCTGCACGACGACGGCCTCGCGCGAGCCGATCGTCGAGAAGCGCTGGCTCTCCCCGGGGACGCATGTCAACGCCGTGGGCTCGAGCATCCCGACGACGCGAGAGCTCGACACGGAGACGGTCGCGGCGGCGTCGTTCTTCACCGACCGCAGGGAGTCGTGCCTCAACGAGGCGGGCGACTACCTGCTCGCCGCCGCCGAGGGCGCCGTCGGGCCCGAGCACATCAAGGCGGAGCTCGGCGAGGTGCTCGCCGGGATGCATTCCGGACGGGAGCACGAGGACGAGCTGACGGTGTTCAAGTCGCTCGGCCTCGCAGTGGAGGATCTCGCGTCGGCCGAGCTCGTCCTGCGCCGGGCGCGTGAGCGCGGCATGGGGACGGAGGTCGACTTCTGATCCCGCTGGACGACATCGAGCAGGCGCGCGAGCGTCTCGCGACGACGATCGTCCGCACGCCGCTCGTCCGCCTGTACCACGACGCCGTGCAGCCCGAGATCTGGCTGAAGCTCGAGAACCTGCAACCCATCGGCTCCTTCAAGCTCCGCGGTGCGGGGAACGCGATCCTCGAGGCGCCGCGATCTGCGCTCGCCGCCGGCGTCGTGACGACGAGCACCGGGAACATGGCACAGGGCGTCGCCTGGATGGCGCGCCAGCTCGGCGTCCCGGCGACGATCGTCGTCCCCGACAACGCATCCCCCGCGAAGCTCGCAGCGGTCGAGCGGCTCGGCGGGCGCATCGTGCGGATTCCCTGGGACAAGTGGTGGGCGGCCGTCGAAGCGGACGAGGAGCGCGATCTCGGCGATGGCGTCGAGGGCTTCTTCGTCCACCCCGTCCGCGATCCGCCGGTGATCGCGGGGAACGGGACGATCGGTCTCGAGCTCGTCGAGCAGCTCGACGACATCGACGCCGTGCTCGTTCCCTGGGGAGGCGGCGGCCTCACGACCGGGATCGCGAGCGCCCTGCACGCGCTCTCGCCGGAGACGCGGATCGTCGTCTGCGAGCCCGAGAACGGAGCGCCCGTCACCGCCGCGCTCGCGAACGGCGGCGTGCCGACCCCGGTCGTGTACAAGCCGGCCTTCATCGACGGCGCCGGCTCGGGCGGTCTCATCGCCGCCATGTGGGAGCATGCCCAGCCACTCATCGCGGGGTCCACCGTCGTGACGCTCGAGGCCGCCGCCGCGACCGTCCGCCTGCTGCTGGAGCGGGCGCGTATCGTCGCGGAAGGCGCCGCAGCGCTACCGGTCGCAGCAGCGCTCGCCGGCGCAGGCGGGTCCGGTCGAGTCGTGTGCATCGTGTCCGGCGGGAACATCGACCCTGCCCGTCTGCAGGCCATCCTCGAGAACCGCGTGCCGGACTAGCGCGCCCCGCGGCGGGCAAGCGGGACGCCGTACCAGAGGACGGCGAACACTATCCCCGTCGCGATCGCGGCGAGCAGCGCGACCCAGCGCGCGAAGAGGTAGTCGCCGACGAGCAGGATCGAGGACGTGAGGGAGATCGCGAGGAAGACCGAGCCCGCGAGCACGAGGCGATTGCCGCGCTGCAGCAGCGCCTCCTTGTCCCGCTGCCGCCACTGGATCCGGTGGTACGTCGTCGGCGCGACGAGGCAGGCCGTCGCGGCGAGCGCAGCGAGCAGGCAGAGCGCGTAGAGGTCGCGCTGGAATTCCGTCACCTTCTCGAAGCCCGACGCGAACGGCGCCGTCAGGAGGAACGCGAAGAGGACCTGCACGCCCGGGAGGAGCACGCGGATCTCGTTCAGCAGCTCGATAAGCTCGCGGTCGAGCCGCTCCGCCTTGGACTCTTCGGCCGTCATGCAAACGCGATCATTCCACGATGCGACCGATCTCACTCACTACGGTCCGCCGGCTCGCGATCGCCGCGCAGGACTACGCGACCCGATCACGGACTGCCACGGCCCGCGAGGTGGAGGACGCGATTCGCCGCGCGTCGTGCATCCAGATCGACTCGATCACGGCCGTCGAGCGGAGCCATCGCATCGTGCTCTCGTCACGCGTCGGGGACTATCCGCGCCAGACGCTGTCGCGCCTGCTCGGCGAGGGGCGGATCTTCGAGTTCTGGGCCCATCAGGCGTGCTTCATTCCGGTTGAGGACCAGCCGCTCTACCGGCTCCGCATGACCACCGATCACCCGTGGCGCGGCGACGCTCTCGCCCGCCACGCCGAGCTGGCCGACCAGGTTCGGGCGACGATTCGCGAACGCGGGCCGGTCACGTCGCGCGAGTTCGAGGGCGCCGGCGGCAGCGGCGGCATGTGGAACTGGAAACCCGCGAAGATCGTGCTGGAAGCGCTCTGGAACAGCGGCGAGATCGTGATCGCAGGACGCGTCAACGGATTCCAGCGCCTCTACGACCTCCCCGAGCGAGTCCTTCCGCGCGAAGTCCTCGAGGCCCCTACGCCGGATCCCGAGACGCGCTTCCGTGAACTCGTCCGTCGCGCCGTGGTGGCGCGAGGCGTCCTGACCGATGTCGGCGTCTCGAACCACTGGGATCTGGCCGGCGGCGGTGCGCGGATCGCGCCGGTCGCGGACGAGCTCGTCGCGGCGGGAGTCCTCGAGCGCGTCTCCGTCGAGGACGGCGGCCCGCCCGTGCTCGTCCCTGCAGGGGCCGACTTCGCGCCACCTCGCCCCTCCGCGGGCGTCCTTCTCTCGCCGTTCGACAACCTGCTCTGGGACCGGCAATTCGTGCGCAGGGCCTTCGGCTTCGACCACGTCATGGAGATCTTCAAGCGCGCGCCCGAGCGGAAGTACGGCTACTACGTCCTCCCGTTCCTCTGGCGCGACCGGATCGTCGGGCGCGCGGACCTCAAGTCGGACCGCAAGAACGGGGCGCTGCAGGTAAAGGCGTTCCACCTCGAGCCCGGCGTACGCACGTCCGGCGCGCTCGAAGACGCGTTCGACCGGGCACTCGACAGGTTGCGTCGCAACACCGGGCTCGAGCGAGTCGTCAGGTGACGATCGTCTCCGCCGAGGAGGCCCGGCGCATCGCGATCCGGGCGCAGCTCCTCGACGGCTCGGCGACGAGCATCCTCGACACGGTCCGGCAGCTCGGCTATCTCCAGATCGACCCCATCTCGACGGTGGCGCCGCCACAGCAGCTCGTCCTCTGGAGCCGCCTGGGACCCTACGACCTCGCGGAGCTCGAACGCCTCCTCTGGCAGGAGAAGAAGCTCTTCGAGTGGTCCGCGTTCATCTGGCCGATCGAGGTCTATCCGCTCGTCCGCGCGCGCATGCGACGGCGGCGCGGGACGCACTCGTACGAGCGGCGGGGGACGGAGTTCCTGAAAGCGAACGCCGGCTTCAGACGCCTCGTCATGCGCGAGCTCGAGGAGCGCGGGCCGCTCCTCGCGCGGGACCTCGAAGACAGGGCGCGAACGCCGCGCCACTCCCACGGCTGGACCGGTGGTCGCGGGGTGGCGGACATGCTCGAGATCCTGACCGGCCGCGGAATCGTCGCGATCGTCGGCCGGCGGAACGGGCAGCGGCTCTGGGACCTCGCGGAGCGGTGGTACCCGGAGGCGGAGCCGGTGCCGCTCCGCGAGGCGGAGCGGCAGCTCGCCGACCGACGGTTTCGCGCACTCGGCGTCCGGCTGACCGAGAAGGGCTGGGAAGCGCATCCGGAGGTGACGGACGGGCCGGTGCCGGAGCGGGCGACGCTCCTCTCCCCGTTCGACCGACTGGTCCACGACCGCGACCGCGCGGAGGCGCTCTTCGACTTCCACTACCGCCTCGAGATGTACGTCCCGAAGGCGAAGCGGGAGTACGGCTACTACGTGCTGCCGCTGCTCGTCGGGGACGAGCTCGTCGGCCGGGCGGAGCCCCGCTACGACCGGAAGACCGGGACGCTCGAGCTGCTCGGCGCCTGGGGCGACACGTCGCGCCTCGACGAGGTGCTCGAGAGCCTCGCGACCTGGCTCGGCGCGACGAACGTTCGCGCGTGACGGAGCTTCCGGGGCGGGGCAGGACCTCGCCAGTAGCATCCGCGCGGTGAAGTTCGAGACGAAGGCGATCCACGTCGGCCAGGAGCCGGACCCCGCGACCGGCGCGATCACGACTCCGATCTACCAGACGTCCACGTTCGTCCAGGACGCGGTCGGCGTACACAAGGGCTACGACTACGCGCGCGTCGGGAACCCGACGCGTACCGCGCTCCAGGAGGCACTCGCCGCGCTCGAGGGCGCGACGCACGGGCACGCGTTCTCGTCCGGCCTCGGAGCGGCGACGACGCTGATGCACCTCGTCGCGCCCGGAGATCACGTCATCTCCGTGAACGACGTCTACGGCGGGATCTACCGGATGTTCACGCAGGTGTACGAGCCGAAGGGATACCGCTTCACGTTCCTGACGCCCGAGGAGATCTCCACCGGGCTCGCCGAGCACGTCGACGAGCAGACGAAGCTCGTGTGGCTGGAGTCGCCGACGAACCCGCTCCTGAACCTCGTCGACATCCGCGCCGCCGCCGAGGCCGCGCATGCGGTCGGCGCCCGCGTCGTCGTCGACAACACGTTTGCGAGCCCGTACCTCCAGCAGCCGCTCGAGCTCGGCGCCGACCTCGTGCTCCATTCGACGACGAAGTACCTCGGCGGGCACTCTGACGTCATTGGCGGGTTCGTCGCGACGTCGAACGACGAGCTCTCCGAGCAGCTCGCGTTCCTGCAGAAGTCACTCGGCGCGGTGCCCGGCCCGTTCGACTGCTGGCTCGTGCTGCGCGGCGTCAAGACGCTGGCCGTGCGGATGGAGCGGCAGAGCGAGAACGCGATCACGATCGCGACCGTGCTCGACCGGGATCCGCGCGTCGCGCGCGTCCTCTACCCCGGGCTCCCGACGCACCCCGGGCACGCGCTCGCCGCCCGCCAGATGCGGAGCTTCGGCGCCATGGTCTCGTTCACGCTCGGCAGTGAGGAAGAGGCGGCGGCGATGGTCGCGCGGACGAAGATCTGGAAGCTCGCGGAGAGCCTCGGCGGCGTCGAGAGCCTCATCGAGCTGCCGGCGCGCATGACGCATGCGTCGACCGCGGACGCGCCGTTCGCGGTGCCGCCGAGCCTCATTCGCCTGTCGGTCGGACTCGAGTCCGTCGAGGACTTGCTCGACGACCTCGAAGTGGCGCTCGCGGCGTGACGGCCCCGATCGACCTCCAGCATCAGGCGCCCGGAATCGTCGGGTCGTACCTGCTCGACACCTCCGACGGCCCCGCGCTCTTCGACTGCGGGCCGACGCCGAGCATCGCGCACCTCAAGGCGGGGCTGGCTGAGCGCGGCCTCGACCTGACCGAGGTCAAGCATCTGCTGCTCTCCCACATCCACCTCGATCACGCAGGAGCGGCCGGCGTCCTCGTGCGGGAGCACCCCTGGCTCCAGGTGCACGTGTCCGAGGTCGGGGCACCGCATCTCGTCGACCCGAGCAAGCTCGAGGCGTCGGCCCGCCGGCTGTACGGCACCGCTTTCGACGCTCTCTGGGGCGAGATCGCTCCCGTGCCTGCGGAGAACGTGCACGTCGTCGGCCCGAGCGTGCTCGGGCTCGAGTGCTTCCAGACCCCGGGCCACGCCTGGCATCACGTCTCGTATCTCGACTCGGGAGGGACCCTGTACGCCGGCGACGCGACCGGCGTGCGCATGGCCGGTGGGAGCTTCGTCACCGCTCCGTGCCCGCCGCCCGAGTTCGACCTCGAGGTCTGGGAGCGGACGATCTCCGAGATCGAGGCCAGGGCGCCCGGCCGCCTCGCGCTCATCCACTTCGGCGTCTTCGACGACGTCCAGGAGCATCTGGCGGAGCTCCGCGAGACGCTCGCGCGGTGGTCGTCACGCGTCGAGAACGGGATGGACGAGGCGACCTTCGTCGCCGCGGCCCGTTACGACGTCGAGCAGGTCGACCCCGAGCTCGTGGACGACCTCGACCACGCCGCGCCGTTCTGGCATCACTTCCGCGGCATCGAGCGGTACTGGCGCAAGCGGCGCGAGGCGAGCGTCGCCCAGGTCGGGTAGCACCGCAGGCCCCCCATCCCTATTCGCGCAGCGCGTGCGCCTCGAGATCGGCGAGCGAGACGAACTCGAGCGCCGACGCGTGGGTCGCCTCGAGCACGACCGGGGGCGCGACGCCGGCCGCGAGCGCCTCGGCCCAGCGGGCGACGACGACGCACCAGCGGTCACCCGGCCGGAGACCCGGGAAGAGCCACTGCGGCTGCGGCGTGGACAGGTCGTTCCCGACGGACTTCGAGAACTCGAGGAACTCCTCGGTCATGACGGCGCACACCGAGTGGAAGCCGGGGTCGCGGCCCTCGGTCCGGCAGTAGCCGTCTCGGAAGAAGCCGGTCACCGGGTCGAGCGAGCACGGCTCGAGGTCGCCGCCGAGGACGTTCACGGGCGAAGAGTAGATCGTCAAGGCGGCGTCAAGACTCCGTCGGCCCGCGTAGAGGATGCGTCAGGAAGCCTCCGCGGTCGAGTCGGTCGCGCTAGACAGATGATCGATGCGCGACGTCGTCCTCGTCCTCGTCGTGGTGGGGTTCTTCGCCCTCGCGATCTTGTTGGTCCGCGCCTGTGAGCTGATCCTCGGCAAGGCGGAGGCCGGCGAGTGAGTCTCGAGAACGCGATCGGCCTCGTACTCGCGATCTTGGTACTGGCGTACCTGGTCTACGCCCTCCTTTCGCCGGAGGAGCTCGGATGACGACCGTGCTCGAGGTCGTCGTGGTCGCGGTCTTCGTCGTGGGGCTCGGGCTCGGCCTGGCGGTGCTCGCCCTCCTCTTCCGCGACCTCCACCTGTGAGCGGCGCCAACTGGCTCCAGTTGCTCGCGCTCGTCGCGGCCGTCGTCGTCGTCACACGTCTGCTCGGCCCCTACCTCGCGCGAGTGCTCGCTGCCGGGCCGGCCCCGGGTGATCGCGTCTTCCTCCCGGTCGAGCGCGGTCTCTACCGGTTGCTCGGCGTCGATCCAACGCGCGAGCAGCGCTGGAACGTCTACGCGCTCTCGCTGCTCGCCTTCAGCGCCGTGTCGGTTCTCGGCCTGTACCTGCTCCAGCGCGTACAGGGCGCGTTGTTCCTCAACCCCACCGATGTCGCGGGCGTCCCGCCCACGCTCGCGTTCAACACTGCGGTCAGCTTCGTCTCGAACACGAACTGGCAGAACTACGGCGGCGAATCGACGATGAGCCATCTCACGCAGATGGCCGGGCTGACCGTACAGAACTTCGTCTCGGCCGCCGTCGGGATCGCGGTGGCGGTAGCCCTGATTCGCGGACTCGCGCGACGACGCTCGGAAACGATCGGCAACTTCTGGGTGGACCTGACACGGACGACGACGCGGGTCCTCCTCCCCCTTGCCACCGTCGTCGCGCTCGTCCTCGTGACCCAGGGCGTCGCGCAGACCCTCTCCGGCGCCGCGGAGGCGACGACCGTCGACGGCGCGTCCCAGACGATCTATCGGGCGCCGTTCGCCAGCCAGGAGTCGATCAAGGAGCTCGGGACCAACGGAGGCGGAATCGCGAACGCCAACTCGGCGCACCCCTTCGAAAACCCGACGGCGTTCACGAACCTGATCGAGATCATCGCCCTCCTCGCGATCCCGTTCGCACTCACGTACGCGTTCGGTCGCCTCGTCGGTGACCAACGCCAGGGCTGGGCCGTGTTTGCCGCGATGTTCGCCCTCTGGATCGCGTCGGTGGGGTTCGCGACCGGCTTCGAGGTCGACGGCAATCCGCGGGTCGAAGCTCTCGGCACCACCGACTCCGGCAACTACGAGGGGAAGGAAGTGCGGTTCGGGCCTGCCGCCTCCGGTGTCTTCGCCGCGTCGACGACCGCAACCTCGACCGGCGCAGTCAATGCCGCCCACGACAGCTTCACGCCGCTCGGCGGGGCGGTGCCGCTCGCGAACATGATGCTCGGCGAAGTGTCACCGGGCGGCGTCGGGGCGGGTCTGTACGGGATGCTCGTCTTCGCGCTGCTCGCCGTCTTCATCGCCGGCCTCATGGTCGGGCGTACACCAGAGTACCTCGGCAAGAAGATCCAGGCGGCGGAGATGAAGCTCGTCGTCCTCTATCTCCTCGTCGTCCCGACGCTCATCCTCACGCTGTCCTCGATCTCCGTCCTGCTCGACGACGCCAAGTCCTCCATCCTCAATCCCGGGCCGCACGGTCTCTCCGAGGTCCTGTACGCGTTCACCTCGGCCGCGAACAACAACGGCTCGGCGTTCGGCGGGCTGACGGGAAACACGGACTGGTTCAACACGGCGCTCGGCCTCGCCATGCTCGGCGGCCGCTTCCTCCCGATCGTTCTCGTGCTCGCGATCGCAGGCTCGCTCGCGCGCAAGCAACCGGCTCCCGTCTCCGCCGGCACTTTCCCCACCGGAACGCCTCTCTTCGTCGGCCTTCTCGTCGGAGTCGTCCTGATCGTCGTCGCCCTCACCTACCTCCCCGTGTTCGCTCTCGGGCCGGTGCTGGAACACCTCACGCTGTGACGCTCCGGAACGAGCCCCGCTCGCTCCTGGACTCCGCGATCGTGCGGCGGGCGGCGAGAGACAGCCTGGTCAAGCTCGACCCGCGCCACCTGGTGCGCAATCCCGTCATGTTCGTCGTCGAGCTCGGCAGCGTGCTCGTCACGGTGCTCTTCATCAAGGACTTCGGCGACTCGTCGGCGCAGGAGAACGTCTTTGCCGGGCTCGTCGCCGCCTGGCTCTGGTTCACAGTGCTCTTCGCGACGTTCGCGGAGGCGATCGCCGAGGGCCGCGGCAAGGCTCAGGCGGAAGAGCTCCGCAGGACTCGTGCCGAGACGATCGCTCACCGGCGAAAGCCCGACGGCTCGCTCGAGGACCTACCGAGCTCCGCGCTTCGGGTCGGCGATCTCGTCGTCGTATCGGCAGGGGAGGTCATCCCGGCCGACGGTGAAGTGATCGAGGGGATCGCGAGCGTGGACGAGTCGGCCATCACGGGCGAGTCGGCACCGGTCATCCGCGAATCCGGCGGCGACCGCTCCGCGGTGACCGGCGGCACCAGGGTGCTCTCGGACGAGATCGTCGTGCGGGTCACCGCCCAGCCCGGTGAGAGCTTCCTCGATCGCATGATCGCGCTCGTCGAGGGCGCCGAGCGCCAGAAGACACCGAACGAGATCGCACTCAACATCCTGCTCGCGGGGCTCACGATCATCTTCTTGCTCGCAGTCGTGTCGCTCCAGCCGTTCGCGATCTACTCGGGCGCCGAGCAGGAGGTCATCGTGCTGGTGGCGCTCCTCGTCTGCCTGATACCGACGACGATCGGCGCGCTCCTCTCGGCGATCGGGATCGCGGGAATGGACCGGCTCGTGCGCCGGAACGTGCTCGCCCTCTCGGGACGCGCCGTCGAAGCGGCCGGGGACTGCTCGACCCTCCTGCTCGACAAGACGGGAACGATCACCCTCGGGAACCGTCAGGCGACCGAGTTCCTTCCGCTTCCGGGCGTCCCCGAGCAGGAGCTGGCCGACGCGGCGCAGCTCTCGAGCCTCGCGGACGAGACACCCGAGGGGCGCTCGATCGTCGTGCTGGCCAAGGAGCGCTACGACCTGCGGGAGCGTTCCGTGCACGAAGGGACCCTCGTCCCGTTCACCGCCGAGACGAGGATGAGCGGTGTCGACCTCAACGGGAACTCCGTCCGAAAGGGAGCGGGTGATGCGATTCGGCGCTGGGTCGAGGAGCACGGAGGCTCGATCCCGGGCGAGCTCGACGCGATCGTCGAGCGGATCGCGACATCCGGCGGGACGCCACTGGTCGTCGCCACGGACACCAGAGTGCTCGGCGTCATCCATCTGAAGGACGTGGTCAAGGAGGGCATGAGCGAGCGTTTCGCCCAGCTTCGCGCGATGGGGATACGGACGGTGATGATCACGGGAGACAACTCGCTGACCGCCCGTGCGATCGCCGACGAAGCAGGCGTCGACGACTTCCTCGCCGAGGCGAAGCCCGAGGACAAGATGGAGCTCATCAGGCGCGAGCAGGCCGGCGGGAACCTCGTTGCGATGGCGGGTGACGGCACGAACGACGCACCAGCGCTCGCGGTCGCCGACGTCGGCGTCGCGATGAACACCGGGACGCAGGCCGCGCGCGAAGCAGGGAACATGGTCGATCTCGACTCGAACCCCACCAAGCTCATCGAGATCGTCGAGATCGGCAAGCAGCTCCTGATCACACGCGGGTCGCTCACCACGTTCTCGATCGCAAACGACGTCGCCAAGTACTTCGCGATCATCCCCGCGATGTTCGCCGGCACCTTCCCGGTGCTCGACTCGCTCGACGTCATGCGACTCGAGAGCCATCGCTCGGCGATCCTGTCCGCGGTCATCTTCAACGCACTGATCATCGTCGCGTTGATCCCGCTCGCCCTCCGGGGCGTTCGCTTTCGGGCCCTCTCCGCCGCGGCGGTCCTGCGGCGGAACCTCCTCATCTACGGCGTGGGCGGGCTCGTGGTCCCGTTCATCGGGATCAAACTGATCGACGTTGTCATCAGCGGCCTGGGCGTCTCGTGAGCAGGGGTGGGTCGTGATTCGTCGCCAGCTCGTTCCGGCCGTCGTCGCGTTCCTGGCATTCACCGTGCTCACCGGGATCGCCTATCCCCTGGTCGTGACCGGCGTCGCACAGGTCGCGTTCCCCGGCCGGGCCGACGGCTCGCTCGTCGAGCGCGACGGCGTCGTCCTCGGCTCGAGGCTCATAGGGCAAACCGTTACCGGGTCCGGCTACTTCCATCCGCGCCCCTCGGCTGCAGGTGACGGCTACGACGCGATGTCCAGCTCGGCCTCGAACCTCGGTCCGACGAACGAAGACCTCCTCGACTCGATCGCGGACCGCGTATCTGCGTATCGAGACGACAACGGCCTCGCACCCGGCGACGCAGTCCCCGTGGACGCCGTGACCGCCTCGGCCTCGGGGCTCGACCCGCACATCTCACCGGCGAATGCCCGGCACCAGGCGCCGCGCATCGCGCAGGAACGTGGCCTCACGCTCGACGACGTGCTCGCGCTCGTGGACGAGCACACCGACGGCCGCCCTCTCGGCTTCCTCGGCGAGCCGGGCGTCAACGTGCTCGAGCTCAACCTCGCGCTCGACGCCGAGCGCGGATAACGGGCAGGCTTTCGCCATGGGGCGAGGTGCGCTCCGGGTCTATCTCGGCGCCGCCGCGGGCGTCGGGAAGACGTTCGCGATGCTGAACGAGGGCCGACGGCGCCGCGAGTACGGCGAAGACGTCGTCGTCGGCTTCGTGGAGACCCACGGGCGCCGAAAGACCGCGGCGCAGGTCTCCGACCTCGAGGTGCTACCGCGAAAGCACATCGAGTACAGAGACTCGGCTTTCGAGGAGATGGACGTCGATGCGCTCCTCGCGCGGCACCCGACGGTCGCGCTCGTCGATGAGCTTGCGCACACGAACGTCCCCGGCTCGCGCAACGAGAAGCGGTGGCAGGACGTCGAAGAGTTACTCGAGGCCGGGATCGACGTCATCACGACGATGAACATCCAACACCTCGAGTCGCTCAACGACGTCGTGCAGCAGATCACCTCCGTACAGCAGCGCGAGACGATTCCGGACGAGGTCGTTCGCCGCGCGGACGAGATACAGCTCGTCGACCTCACTCCGGTCGCCCTCCGGAACCGGCTCGCGCGCGGGGACGTCTACCCGGCCGAGCGCATCGACACCGCGCTCGCCAACTACTTTCGCCCCGGCAACCTCACGGCGCTGCGCGAGCTCGCTCTCCTCTGGCTCGCCGATCGCGTGGACGAGGGTCTCGTCGAGTACCGAGAGCGGCACGGCATCGAGCAGACATGGGAAACGCGGGAGCGCGTGCTCGTCGCCCTGACGGGATCGTCCGACGGCGATCGACTCGTGCGCCGTGCCGCCCGCATCGCGCAGCGCTCGAATGGCGACCTCGTCGCCGTCCACATTCGCCCGCAGGACGGCCTCGCCGCCCCCTCCGCGGAGCGGTTGGCCCGGCAGCGCGAACTCGTCGAGGACCTCGGCGGCACCTACCACGAGGCCGTCGGCGCGGATGTCGCCGAGGCACTCGTGGAGGCGGCGCGGTCACTCAACGCGACACAGATCGTCATGGGTGCGAGCCGCCGGTCGCGACGCGCACGGCTCCTGCGCGGCTCCGTCATCGGGCGGGTGATCCGCGAGTCGGCACTCGGCATCGACGTCCACGTCATCCGGCATCCGGAAGGGCACGAGGAGACTGCGGTGCCGCGGCGCCGACGCGTAAGCGCCCTCCCGCGCCGCCGTGGCGAGATCGGACTCGCCCTGGCCCTCGCGGGGCCACCCGCCCTCACGGTGTTGCTCGCCCAGTTCCGGGGCGACCTCGGGCTCCCGAGCGTCCTCCTCCTGTTCCTGCTGCTCGTCGTCGGCGTATCCGCCGTCGGAGGTCTCTGGCCGGCCGTCGTCGCCGCCGTCAGCGGGTTCCTGCTCGTCAACTACTACTTCACGCCGCCCCTGTACGAGTTCTCGATCGCCGAGGGGGAGAACGTCCTCGCGCTCGCGGTCTTCCTCGCCGTCGCGATCACCGTCAGCGCATTCGTCGCGCTCGCCGCCCGCCGCGCCGCCGAAGGAGACCGTGCGCGCTCGGAAGCGGAGGCGCTCCTGCGCCTCGCCGGAGCGTCGCCGGCAACCGTCGTGCTCGAGAGCCTGCGGCGCGTGCTCCATCTCGACGGAGCTGCTGTCCTCCATCGCTTCGAGGGCGGCTGGAGGATCGAGGCGGCGAGCGGGGAGAACGTCCCCCATAGCCCGGAGACGAGCACGAAGACGGTCGCGCTCGACGACGAGCACGTGCTGGCGCTCACGGGTTCGACGATCCGCAGCGAGGATCAGCGCGTGCTCGATGCGTTCGCGAAAGAGCTCGCTGCCTCCGTCGAGCTAGGAGAGCTCGAGGCGGAGGCGGAGACCGCCGGAACGCTTGCCGCCGCGAACGAGCTGCGCGCGGCGCTGCTCTCCGCCGTCTCCCACGACCTGCGTACGCCGATCGCGGCGGTCAAGGCCTCCGTGACGAGCCTGCTCCAGCAGGACGTGGACTGGACGCCGGAGGCCGAGCGCGAGTTTCTCGAGACGATCGACGAGGAGACGGACCGGCTCGACGCCCTCGTCGGCAATCTGCTCGACATGAGCAGGCTCCAGGCGGGCGCACTCGAGATCAGCACGACCCCGGTAGGCCTGGAGGAAGTCGTGCCCGCGGCGTTGCGGAGCCTCGGAGTCGGCGATGGCTCGGTCGAGCTCGACGTCTCGGAGTCCCTGCCGCGCGTCCTCGCCGACCCCGGTCTGCTCGAGCGCGCGCTGGCGAACGTCATCTCGAACGCGATCCGCTTCACACCCGCGGGCGCCCGCCCACGCGTCACAGCCGGCGCGCTCGACCGCACCGTCGATCTTCGCGTGGTCGACCGAGGGCCGGGCGTGCCACGAGACGAACGGCCTCGGCTCTTCGTGCCCTTCCAGCGGCTGGGCGACTCGCCACACGGAGACGGCGTGGGCCTCGGCCTCGCCGTCGCGAAAGGGTTCGTCGAGGCAATGGGCGGCGAGATCGAGGTCGAGGACACACCCGGTGGCGGGCTGACCGTCGTCATCATCCTGCGGGCTGCCGAGTGAGCGCGGCGCGCATTCTCGTCGTCGACGACGAGCCGCAGATCCTCCGTGCGCTCGGCACCAACCTGAAGGCGCGCGGCTACCAGGTCGATCTCGCACCGACCGGCGAGGCGGCGCTGGCGCTGGCGGCCCGCAAGCATCCCGATCTCGTCGTTCTCGACCTCGGGCTGCCGGGGATCGATGGAGTCGAGGTCATCGAGGGTCTCCGCGGGTGGACGTCCGTACCGATCATCGTGCTTTCCGTTCGAGAGACGGAAGCCGCGAAGGTCGCCGCCCTCGACGCGGGCGCGGACGACTACGTCACGAAGCCGTTCGGCATGGACGAGCTTCTCGCGCGGCTGCGGGCGGCCCTGCGCCGCTCGGCACCCGGGGAAGAGGAGGCGATCGTGCAGACCGAGCACTTCTCGGTCGATCTCGCGGCGAAGCGCGTGACCACTCCGCAGGGCGAAGCGCGACTGACGCCGACCGAGTGGCACATCGTCGAGGTCCTCGTGCGGAACCCGGGGAAGCTCGTCACGCAACGACAGCTCCTGCAGGAGGTCTGGGGGCCCCAGTACGAGAAGGAGACGAACTACCTCCGCGTCTACCTGGCGCAGATTCGCAAGAAGCTCGAGCCGGACCCGGCGCGACCCCGGTACTTCGTCACCGAGGCGCGCATGGGCTACCGCTTCAGCCCGGAGTCACCTACGCCCAGCCGGTGACGAGCCAGCGCCCTCGCCGGAAGCGGGCCGTCATCGAGACCAGGCGGACGAGGATGAGGACGACGAGGGCGGCCCAGACTCCGCGGATGCCCCAGTCGCCGGCGATGGAGGCCAGGAGCACCGTCGCGCACGCGACGAACGCGATCGCCATCGAGATCGCGAGGAAGGGACCGTCGCCCGCCCCGATGAGGATCCCGTCGAGGGCGAACACGGCGCCGTTGAACGGCTGCATGAGCGCGAAGAGCGGCCACAGCAGCGCCGCCTCGTCGAGCACCGAGTCGTCCCCGGTGAAGATGCGCGGAAGCACCCCGGCGAGCCCGAGCATGAGCAGCGCGAACACGCCGCCGACCGCAACGGACAGCCAGATCATGCGCTCGCCGGCCGCGTAGGCGTCCTCGCGCCGGCCCGAGCCGAGCTCGCGGCCGACGATGATCTGGCCCGCGATCGCGAGCGAGTCGAGGACGAGCGCGAGGAAGATGAAGAGCTGGAAGGCGATCTGGTGCGCTCCGATCGACGCCTCGCCGAACCTCGTCGCCACCGCTCCAGCGAGGACGAACGAGCCCATCAGCGCCGTCGTCCGCAGGAAGATCCACTTCCCGAGCGAGAGCACGCGCCGGGCGAGCGCGAGCCGAGGGAGCGCCTCCGCCCGCTGCAGCCCGCGCAGGATGGCGATGACGAACGCCGCGCCCATGCCGAGCTGCGCGATCGCCGTCCCCCACGCCGAGCCCTCGATTCCCCAGTCGAAGACGTAGACGAACAGCACCTCGAGCACGACGTTGACGGCATTCGCGACGATGACGATCACGAGCGGCGTCTTGAGGTCCATGACCCCGCGCAGGTAGCCCTGGCCGCCAAGGGCGAGGAACGCGGCCGGGAGCCCCACGCACGCGATGCGCAGGTACGTGACCGCGTACTCGGCGGCCTCGTCCTCGCCGCCCATCAGCGCGACGAGCGGCTCGGCGAGGATCGCCACGAGCGCGGCGACGGCGAGCCCGAAGCCGAGCGAAAGCCACACCGCCTGCGCTCCGAGCCGGCGGGCGGTCTCGGCCTGGCCCGCGCCCCCAGCCCGCGCGACCTGCGCAGTCGTCCCGTACTGGAGGAAGTTGAAGATCGCGAACACGCCGCCGAGGATCGCGGCCGCGATACCGAGCGCCGCGAGCTGCGACCGGCCGAGGTGCCCGACGATGGCCGTGTCGACGAGCAGGTAGAGCGGCTCGGCCGCGAGCGCGCCGAGCGCCGGGACTGCCAGCCGTGCGATCTGGCCGTCGTACGGTGAGCGCAGCCTCACGCGCCGCGGCGAGCTGCGATCGTCGCCTCGTACGCGGCGACGTAGTCCGCGACCATGTGCTCGGGCGAGAACCGCTCCTCGACCTCGCGACGAAGCTCCGCGGGGTCGAGCCCGTCGGCCTGCTCGAGCACGGCCGGATCCTCCATGTCCCTGTAGTTGTCGACGAGGATGCCGGTGCGGCCGTGGTCGACGATCTCCGGCGCCGCGCCACGGCGCGTCGAGAGCACCGGCGTGCCGCACGCCATCGCCTCGATCATCATCAGGCCGAACGGCTCCTCCCAGTCGATCGGCGAGATGAGCGCGCGGGCGCCCATTAGAAGCTCGACCTTGTCGGCGTGCCCGACCTCGCCCACGTACTCGATCGTGCCGCCGAGGTGCGGGCGGATGAACTCGTCGAAGTAGCGGATCTCGAGCGGCTCCCGGCACTTGGCCGCGATCTTCAGCGGGATCCCGGTCTCGAGCGCGACGGCGAGCGCCCGGTGCGCGCCCTTGTCCGGGCTCATCCTCCCGAGGAAGAGCAGGTAGTCGCCTCCCGGCTTGCGCCGGAACGGGTAGACGGAGAGGTCGAGCGCGTTCGGGCAGTTCGCGATCCACGGCAGCTCGGGCTTCGGCTTGCGCTGGTTCAGCGAGATCGAGATGAGCTTCGCGGTCGGGGCAAGCGCGACGACGTCCTCGTACAGCCGCCCGGGCTGCCCGTCGAGCGGCCCGTGCACCGTGTGGCAGAACGGCACCTGGAGGAGCCCCCCGAGTGCGAGGCCCATAAGGCCCGTGTGGTCGTGCACGACGTCGAACTCGTCGGCGCGCCGCAGCGCGAAGATCGTGTGCTGGAGCTCCCAGAAGGTGTGCCCGATCCACTCGCTCGGCGCCGTGTGGAAGAAGGCGTCGAGACGTGCTCTCGACTGCGAGTCGCCGGAGGCGAAGAGCGTGACGTCGTGACCGGCGTCGACGAGCCCGTCCGCGAGGAGCGCGACGACCCGCTCCGTGCCGCCGTACGCCTCGGGAGGCACGGGAAACCATGGTGGACAGACGATTCCGATTCTCATCAGGGACCTTCCGAGACGCTGACATTGCCACGCTCGACGACAACAGTCCAGGAACGCCCGAATGCGCGGATGCCCTCGAGTCTCACCCCGTCGAGCCAGCTCGGGAGCTCATCGTCGACCGTCGTGACGAGTCGCTGGTGCGCACGGTCCGGCTCGAGCCCGAGCAGGACGCGGACGAGGAGGATCGGCGTGCCGGCCGCCCAGGCCTGCGGCCGCGCGGCGGTCGGATAGGCGATCGGAAACGGCGTCTCCGTCCGCGCGAAGCCTGCGAACACCTCGGGGAGCGACCAGTGGAAGTGCCCGGCCGCATCGATCAGCGCCCGCGCGACCCGGCGCGCGCCCTCGACGTGCCCGTGCCGCGCGAGGCCCCAGGCCGCGAGCGCGGAGTCGTGCGGCCACACGGTCCCGTTGTGGTAGCTGAGCGGGTTGAACGCCGTTTCGTCGCTCGCCATGGTCCGGATGCCCCAGCCCGACCAGAGCGTCTCGGAGAGCAGCTGGTCGGCGACTGCGTCCACGCGCTCCGGCGGCACGATCCCGCTCCAGAGCAGGTGACCCATGTTCGAGCACCGCGAGTCCACCTGCTGCTTCTCGCCGTCGAGGGCAAGCACGTAGAAGCCACCGCGCTCCGGCGTCCAGAACGCTTCGTTGAAGCGCGCACGCAACTCCGCCGCGTCCCGCTCCAGTCGGTCTGCGAGCTCCGCGTCGCGCCACGCCTTGCGCGCGATCTCGGCGAGCCCGAGCTTTGCGTCGTAGACGTAGCCCTGCACCTCCACCGGTGCTATCGACGGCTCCGCGAGCCGGCCGTCGTGGAAGCGCTGCGAGTCGCCCGAGTCCTTCCACGACTGGTTGTCGAGCCCGCGTTCGGTCTGCCGCGAGTACTCGACGAAGCCGTCGCCGTCGCTGTCCCCGTAGCGGTCGATCCACTCCAGGGCGCGGAGCGCGGGCCCCTTGAGCCGCGTCACGAGCGCGGTGTCGTCAGTCCAGCGGAACGCCTCGGCGAGGAGAACGAGGAAGAGCGGCGTCGAGTCGACGGAGCCGTAGTAGCGGCTGAACCAGAACTCGGCCGCGCGCCCGTGCCGCACCTCGTGGACGATCTTTCCCGGCTCGGCGTCGATCGCCGGGTTCACCTCGTCCGCCTGCAGCTCGGCGAGAACGTCGAGCGCACCGACCGCGAGCTCGGGACCGAGGAGCATCGTCTGGAGCGACGTGATCGCCGTGTCGCGCCCGAAGACGGTCATGAACCACGGCATCCCCGCCGCGAAGTGCGGCCGGCGCTCCTCGCCGCTCCGGATCCGGAGCGCCGCGAGATCGGCGATGGACTGGTCGAACGCACGGCGCAGCGACTCCCAGCCGCCGCGCAGCTTCGGGACGCGCAGCATCCACGCCTCGACGACGTCGCCGATCGTCTCGATCTCGTCGTCGAGCCGTTCGACGGCCGGCGCGGTCTCGATCTCCTCGCCGCCGAGAGAAGGTAGGACGTCCAGCCGGAGCTCCCACGTCTCGTGCGGCTCGAGTTCGAGCGGGTACACGACGCGCCCGTCCGCGAGCTGCCCCGGCTGCGAGAGGACCACCCGCGTGCGGGCATCGCCGTTCGGCTCGGAGAAGAGCAGAGCGCCGTCCACTCCTTCGCGCACCTCGGCCGGCGGCGGAAGAACCGGCGCATGCTCGGGGTCGCCGAGCGCGAAGTCGTGCTGCTTCACCGAGATGATGTCCGCGAAGTCCGCCCCGAGCTCGACCGACAGCTCGAAGGCGAGCCTCTCCATGCTCTCGTTCCGCACCGCGATCCGCTCCTGGAGGCCCGTCCCGACGAAGCGGCGGCGCGCGATCGAGAGCGAGTCTCCCGGCAGCTCGTTCACGCGCGGGTTCCGCAGGTAGAAAGCGGCAGCGAAGTGCTGGAGGCGGCCGGCGGAGAGGGGCAGCGGGCGGGCACCGTCCACGCGCAGGGCGAGTCGGGAGAGGAAGCGTGTGTCCCAGGCGAAGAACCCGGACGTCTCCCCGGCCACGTCCCCGAGGTCGTCGCTCAGGCAGAAGGTCGAGCCTTCGAGGATCGTGAGCACGGCTAGGGCTCCCGGCGGACGACTCTTGCCCCGCTCGACTGTGCGAGCGCCTTCACGACGATCTCGTCCACGTTCACGTGCAGCGGGCGGGTGAGCGCGAACAGGACGCAGTCCGCGATCTCGTCCGGGGTCACGGGATCGACGCCTTCGTAGACAGCCTTCGCCGCGTCCTCGTCCCAGCGATAGCGGACGAGCGAGAACTCGGTCTCGACGAGGCCCGCGTCCACCGTCGTGATCCGGATGGGCCGGCCGAGCAGGTCCTCGCGCAAGGCGTATACGAAGCCGCGCAGCCCGAACTTCGCGGCGACGTAGGAGGCAGCGTTCTGGTACGCCTGCCGGCCTGCAACCGAGCCCATGAACAGGATGTGACCCTCGTCGCGTATGTGCGGGAGCGTGAGCCGCGTCATCCGCAGCACGCCGTCGACGTTCGTGTGCAGCACCGTCTCCTCGTCCTCGAGCGTGGACTCGGTGAAGGGGTAGCGCCCGAGGGCGAGGCCCGCGTTGTTGAAGAGGATGTCCACGCCGCCGAGCTCGGCGGCCGCCTGCTCGACGAACGCCGTCGCGCTCGCCTCGTCGGTGACGTCGAGCGGGAGCGAGACGTCCGCGTCGAGCCGCTCGACCCGTCGCGCGCCGGCGGCCACCCGCACGCCCGCGTCACGCAGCTTGCGCACCGTCGCGGCGCCGATGCCGCTCGACGCACCGGTGACGATCGCCGTCTTCCCTGCGAGGTCCACGCCCGGAGCCTAGAGAACGTGCGCCGTGCGCTCGGGTCAGTCGGCGAAGTCGATCGACTCGATCAGAACCGGCTCGACCGGGCGGTCGCGCGCGTCGCGCTCCACGAGCGAGATGCGGTCGACGACGTCCTGCCCCGAGACGACCTGCCCGAACACCGTGTGCTTCCCGTCGAGCCACGACGCCTCGTCGGCCGTGACGATGAAGAACTGCGAGCCGTTCGTGTTCGGCCCCGCGTTCGCCATCGCGAGCGCGCCCTTCACCACGCGGTGGTCGTTGAACTCGTCCTCGAACTGGTACCCCGGACCGCCGGTGCCGTCCCCGAGCGGACAGCCGCCCTGGATCATGAAGTCGGGGATGACCCGGTGGAACGTGATGCCGTCGTAGAAGCCCTCCCCGGCGAGCTTCGTGAAGTTCCCCACCGTCTTCGGGGCGTCCTCCGGGAAGAGCTCGAGCTCGACGTCCCCTTCGCTCGTGTGCAGCACGGCACGGCTCATCGGCCCGAGCCTACCTACGGAGAGGTGACGCCTGCCCCACCGTCCAACCCCAAACTCGTGGGCGTTTTCGGCGTCGGAAGACTCGATGGCGTCCGAGGCAGAGAACCTCGCGGGGTTCACCCAGAGCGAGCTGTCCTCCGAGCTGGCCGTCCAGTGGCGCCGCCTGACGTGGGCCGCGACTGCGGTCGCGCTGCTCACGGCGCCGGCGATCGTCGTGTGGCTCAACCAGACCCAGGGCTGGTCGTGGTTCTGGTCGATCCTCGCCGCCCTCACCGCCGTCGTCGTCTTCCGCGGGCTCGTCGACCTCCTCTTCCACCGCTTGATCCCGCGGCCCAGCCTCTTCGGGCTCGAGAGCCCTCAGCTGCGCGAGGAGGACGTCGTCGCGCGCCGGCGGGTCTGGTTCTGGCGGTTCTGGCTCAAGACGGCGATCGTCGTCGCGATCATCGTGCTGCCCTTGATCTCGCTGGTGAACTCGGGGCTCCTGATCCAGGTCCTGCCGCTCCTGGTGATCTTCCCCTTCTACCTGATCATGAACTTCGCGATCCTCTTCGGGCCCCTTCTGATCATGAACCTCACGCAGATCCAGGCCTTCGAGCCCGGAGACGCGGAGTGGGGAGTCAAGCTGGACGACGTCCGCGGCCAGGTGGAGGCGAAGGAGGAGGTGCGCCGCGTCGTCGCGATCTGGCAGTCGGGCGAGGCCTTCGAGCGCGCGGGCGGGAAGCGGGAGCGCGGGCTGCTCTTCCTCGGCGCCCCCGGTACCGGGAAGACGATGCTCGCGAAGGCGCTCGCCACGGGCTTCAACTCGCCGTTCGTCTCGATCCCCGGCTCGGGCTTCGCGGCGACGTTCATCGGCATCGACGCGATCGTCGTCCGCGTCCTCGCGCGGCGTGCGAAGCGGCTCGCGAAGAAGTGGGGCGGCCAGTGCATCGTCTTCATCGACGAGATCGACGCGGTGGGCATGCGGCGAAACGTGCTGAACCCGGGCCTCGGCGGCGCAGCGGGAGCACACGGGCCGACGAACGTCCACGAGGTGCTCTGGTACGGGCCGAACGGCGCGCTCAACCCGTCCGGTGACCTCGTCCTCGAGAACCGCCAGTGGCGCGAGCGCCTGTTCGCCGAGCGCGCTCCGCAGGCGGCCTCGGGCTGGCACGAGCGCGCCAACGGGATCTTCAGCTTCATGTTCCCGGGCGGCATGGGCGGGGGCTCGCTCGCGCTGAACCAGCTGCTCGTCGTCATGGACGGCATCGACAACCCGCCGTTCTTCAAGAAGTTCTTCACGAACAAGACGAACACGCTGCTCGACGGGATCTACATCGTCCCGCGGCGTTTCCGCGGCCGGTCGCTCCGCATCCCCGCAGCCCGCCCGCGCAAGGAGCAGATCTATTTCATCGGTGCGACGAACGTGCCGGTCGAACGGCTCGACCCGGCGCTCACGAGGCCGGGTCGCATGGGACGCCACGTCTGGTTCCGCACGCCGACGAAGCAGGACCGCCTCGACATCCTCGAGCTCTACATCGGGAAGGTCTCCCACGATCAGGAGCTGGACCGGGCGAATCGCCGCGAGGAGATCGCCCGTGTCACGAACGGCTACTCGCCGGCCATGATCGAGCAGGTGACGTCGATGGCGCTCACCATCGCGCACCATTCGGGCCGCGAGGTCTTCGGCTGGGACGACCTCGTGGACGCGATGACGACGCTCGAGGCGGGTACCGCGGTCGGCGTCGACTACGTGCCGGAGGAGAGCCGCGCGGTCGCGATCCACGAAGCGGGGCATGCCGCCGCGGGGCATGCCTATCTCAAGGGCGCCGAGTCGACGCGCCTCTCGATCCGCATGCGGGGCGGCGCGCTCGGCCACCACCAGGCGCTCGAGAAGGAGGAGCGCTTCAGCCGCTTCCGCAGTGAGGAGTTCGCGAGGCTCGTGTGGGCGCTCGGGGCGATGGCCGCGGAGCGCGTCTTCTACGGCGAGAACTCGAACGGCGTCGGCGGCGACGTCGCGAGCGTCACAGCGCAGGCCGCATACATGGTCGGTGCGTCCGCGATGGGGCCGGAACCGTTCCACGTCACGCCGGAGCAGGACGAGTCCGAGGAGGAGGCGCGCGAGCGCATCCTCCGGCGCTTCGAGAAGATCGGCTACGGGATCATGAACCGAACGAGCGGCGGCGGCCCGTTCGACGCGAACCCGATCGCCGGCGTGCTCTCCGACCCGGACAAGCGTCCGATCGTCGCCCAGCTGCTCGGGCAGGCGTACGTGGCCGCCCACAACCTCGTGCTCGCGAACCGCGAGGCGGTCGAGCACATCGCCGACGTCCTCCAGGCGCGGCGTGAGCTCTTCGGGGACGAGCTCCTCGAGCTGCTCGACGGGGCGAAGCTCGAGATCCCGCAGATCGATCTCGCCGACGAGAGCGTGTGGCCGGCTCCGTGAGAGCGGAGGACGTGAACCGCAGCGCCGCCGACGTGCCCGCCTCCGGAGGAGCGCCTGCGCGGGCAGCGCTTCCGGCGGCGGAGCCGTCGCGTGCCGAGCGCGCCCGCCGGTCGGTCTATCGCTGGCGCTTCGCGGTCCTCTACGCCGTCCTGGCGGCGATCGCGGGAGCTGCCATCGCCACGACCATAGTGCTCGTCGGCCGAGGTAGTCCCGCCCCCGCTCCGCCCTGGTCCGAGTGGGAGCCCGTCGGAAGCGCGGAGAGGAGAGTCGCCCAGATCGCCGACCGTGTCCCGAGGCCGTACCGGCTGCAGAGCGGCGACCAGCTCGTGTCCGCTGTCCCCGGGCCGCCGTCTGCTCCCTCGTCCGACGGGACGCTCGTTCGGATCCGCGCGATCCTCGTTCGCCCGCAGACAACTCGCGGCCAGGCCGAGTCGGACGACGTCGAGGTCGTCGATGCGCGGGACTCGATGATGTACATCCTCTGCGGAGTGGGTGGGCGCACCTGCGGGATCGGCGAGGGAACACCGACGCCCGAGCGTCAGGCACTGCTGAGGCGCGAGGCGCTCGAGCTCGCCCTGTACACGTTCAAGTACGTGGACGATGTCGGCTCGGTCGTCGTCCTTCTCCCCCAGGACCAGCCGCAGCTGCCCCCAACGGCAGTCTTCCTCGAGAGATCCGACATCGGTGGGGAGCTCTCACGCCCGCTCGACGAGACCCTGACCGCTCCGATCGTCCCCGACATCGGAGGAATCCCCGCCGACGAGATGAGCACGATCGAGCGGATCACGCGCCCGCGCCTCTACGCCTACCAGTACGACTCGGCGCAGGACGGGAGCCCGCTCATGATCCTCACGCCTGCGCTTGGCTGATCCCACTGCCGGCGTCGCCCGAGCGAAGGCGAGGCTCGACACGCTCGACTGGTACCCGGCCCCGGTGGACATTCGGCGCGTGCGCGTCCTCCACGCGCCCTGGGTCTTCCGCATCCCCGGATTCCGTCGCTATTCGGGGTACGCCTTCTGGAGGACGATCGTCGTGAAGTCCGAGCGCCCGTCCGAGGACCTGCTGACGCACGAGCTCTGCCACATCTGGCAGGGACAGCACCGGCGCGGAAACGTGCTCTGGACCTGGGTGACGACGCGGTACGCGTCGAACCCGTACGAGCGCGAGGCCCGTCGCGCCGTGACCGAGACGCATCCCTCGTCCGGCTAAAGACCCTTCCCCCGTCCGAGGGACGCCCTTCGCGTGCCCTGCTGCCGACAGTCACAACATGCTGAGACGCATTGCGGCCTTGCTGACGCTTGCCCTGGGAGCGTCCATCGCAGTTGCTTCCGGAGGCGTCAACGCCGCCCGGTCGCCCGTCCCTGCCGTCGTCAGCGTCAACACCGCACCGTTCTCGGCCGTCGTCCGCTGGCACGTCGAGGACGCCGCACGCGTCGTCGTCGAGGTCGGTGTCGACGACCGCTACGGCATCTGGTCTCCGACGAGCACGACGCGCGGGCCGGTGACGGACAAGACGACGCTCTCCGGGCTCGAGCCCGCGACGACCTACCGCTACAAGGTCGTGGCGCGCTTCCGCGACGGGCGGCGCGGCGAGGACCGCGGCACGTTCCGCACGGATCCCTGGCCACACTCGCTCTCGGCAACCGTCACGCCTTCGGCCGAGACGACGAACTCGGGCTCGCTCACGCCCTTCATCCTGAATCCCGCCTTGCCTCCGAAGGTGCTGGGTGGCGGCAACTCGCCGCCGGCGACCTTGCCGGGCACGAACGTCGCTCCGCCGGCCGGCTCCTCGGCGCCGCTTCGTGTCAATGGCGTCGCCGTCTTCCCGCGCATGGTCTGGCGCCAGTGCCCGACCTACTACCCGACGAGCATCGGCGCGGGCATCAACGTCTTCCTCGGCGTCAGCTGCGCCGACGCGGGCGAGCAGTTCGCGAAGCTCGCGGGACGCGCCGCCTCGACGACGGACGCGTACAACCCGGGCGAGTCGGGACCGTCCCACCTCGGCTGGCACCTGCCGGACGAGGCCGACGTCTCGGTCGGTGGGGCGGACAAGCTCCCCTCCCCGAGAGGTGACGGACGCGTGACCTTCCTCACGCTCACGGACAAGTTCTCGGTGAACGCCGCCGCGGGCCCGCACGGGAAGGACATCTACCCGGGCCTCCTCCAGACGGCTGACGTCATCGGCTTCGACACGTATCCGGTCGAGGTCCGCTGCAGCCTCGCGCAGATCGACAACGTGTACTGGATGCAGCGCGAGCTCGTCCAGCTCACGAAGGGCAAGCCGACCTTCCAGTGGATCGAGGCAGGCCCGATGGAGCACTGCCGCGCGAACGAAGATCCCACCCCCGCCGTCGTCCGGGCCGAGACGTGGCTCGCGATCGCCGGTGGCGCGCGCGGGATCGGCTACTTCCCGGACTACTGGGCCGAGGACATCCGCAACGAGGTGCGCCAGGTCAACCGCGAGATCCTCGCGCTCGCTCCGGCCCTCCTCGGGCAGGTCACGAACGCGACCTGGTCCCCGCAGCAGCCCGTCCGCGTCGGCGTCCGCAAGCACAACGGCGCGCTGTACGTGATCGCCGTCAACACGTCCACCTCGACCGCGACCGCGTCCTTCACGGTTCCCGGCCTCGCCGCGCGGAAGCTCAAGGTGTTCGCCGACGGCCGCCTGGTGACGCCGCTCGGGAACCTCGTCGTGGACAAGCTGCCGGGGCTCGGCGTCACGATCTACGTCGTCCCGCCCGCCGGCTGGTAGACGCACTCGGCGGGGTCGCCCGCTACCTGCGCTCGGCCGACCGAGTCGCTGACGCGCGGCGCTCCGGCGCTACGGCTGCGGGTCGTCCGTGCGGACGGACTCGAGCCGCTGGAGCCGCCAGTCGATCGCGCCCGCGGCCTTCTCGAGCTGCTCGATGACCCGCTCCCGGTCCTTCTTCTGCGCTGTCTCGGCGTCTTCGAGGCGCCGCATGAGCGACCGGAGCTCGGAGCGCATGTGGCCTCCGTCGCCTCCTCCGCCTTCGCCGCCACCGCCGCCACCGCCGTAGGTCTCGAAGTCGGCAACGCGCGCCGCGAGCTCCTGCACCTGCGCCCCGAGCCCGCGGGGGCCCATGAGCTCGGTGAGGGCGCGCTCGTGGGCGCCGAGATGGACGGACAGGCGCTCGATCGCCATGAGAACGTGCTCCACGTCCCGCTCGAGGGTCGCGGCGGTCGGTCCTGCCGGAGTCTCGTCGGAGCCTTCGCCGGGCTCGGCGACGGGCATACCGCCCGCCACGAGCTGATCGACGCGGGCGCTGAGCGCAGCGAGCTGTTTCGCGAGCTTCGGGTCGGCGGCAGCACTGACGGATCCGTCTCCGTTGGTCGCAGCCTCGGCGATGCGACCCTCGAGGGCTGCAATCCGGTCGCCGATCTCGCGCTCGGCCTCGAACCTCGAGTTGAGCAGCGCAACGGCCTCCTCCCACGCCTCGCGGGAGACACCGGGCTCGCCGGCCTGCTGGCTCACCTGCTCGAGCGCAGCTGTGACCTCGTCCACGCGCGCCATGACGCCGTCGATCCGGTAGCCGACCGAGCGCTCGCCGGCTTCGAGCCGCTCGAGCACCTCGTCGCCGGGGAGACCTTCGATCCTGTTCTCGAGCTCCGCCAGCCGCTGGAGGAGCGACGTGTCGACGGCCGGGCGCTCGAGGACCTCGGCGACTCGCGCTCGGAGGTCGTCGAGCATGTCTCCACGCTCGACCTCCGCGAGCCGCGAGGTCAGGTCGAACAGCTTGGCATCGAGCTCGGGGTCGCCCGCGGGCCGGTCGGCGAGCTCCTGCGTCGCCGCACGAAGCTCCTCGAGTGCGGTCGCGAGCGCGTCCACGCGCTGCTCGACGGCGAGGTCGCCGACGGGTCGCTGCGCGAGCATCTCGACTGTCCGCGTCAGCTCGTCCAGGCGCGGCTCGAGCGCGACATCGGCCACCGGGCGCTGCGCGAGCTGATCGACGATCCGCGCGAGGTCGTCCAGACGGCGCTCGAATGCGGGATCGGCGACCGGGCGCTGCGCGAGATCCGCCAGGGCGCCCTCGAGCTGGTGGAGCGTGTCGGCGTCGCCCGCGAAGCTCTGCACCGCCGTGCTGAGCACATCGAGGCGGTCGCCCACCTCGGAGAAGCGGAGCGCAAGGGTGTCGACCTGCGCCGCGAGCTCGGTATCGCGGGTGGGTCGCTGGCTCATGGCCTCGACGACTGCCTGCAGGTCCTCGATCTGGCCCACGAGGTCCGGGTCGCGAGTCGGACGTGCGGCCAGCACCTCGACGGCCTCCTGGAGGCCCTCGATCTGCGCGGCGAGCGCGGGATCGCCTGCCGGGCGCTCGCTCAGCGCCACGACGACCTCGCGCAACCGCTCGAGCTCCTCGTCCGCCGCGTACACGGACATCCGCTCGGCGAAGGTCGCGAGCTCCTCGCGGAGCCCCTCGCGCAGCCGCTCGACCGCCGTCGCAGCCTCGCCGGCCACGTCGTCGGTCCGTTGCAGCGCCGACTCCGCTGTCTGAGCCGTGGCGGCGAGTCGTTCCTGAAGCTCGCCGACGGCTGCAACCAGGTCTTCGAGCGGCGCGTCCTGGCCGTCGTCGGCCGCGAGCGCGTCGACCCGCTCGGTGATCGCCTCGACGGCGGCACGCAGCGGGCTCTCCTCGTCGTCCTCCTCGAGCCGGCGCAGCGCCTCCTCGAGAGCTTCGAGGCGCGGCAGCAGGTCCTGCTGGCTCGCCGACAAGACGGAGCTGCCCATCGGCTCGAAGGTGTCGAGAGCGGGGACGGAGCCCGAGAGCGAGAGCCCGACGGGCGGCGCGATCGGCGCGCCCGAGTCCGACCACTGCTCGGCGAGGGCGCTCGCGAGCTCGAGTCGGGTGATCGTCCCGGCCTCGACGAGGATCTGCCCCAGCGGGCGCCCCGTCTCGGCCTGAGCCTGGACAGCCTCGTCCACCTGCTCCTTCGTCACGTATCCGTGCTCGAGCAGAATTTCGCCGATCGAGCGACGCCCGAGAGTCGTGTCCGGAATGGCGCTCATCACACGCTTCCCGGCGCCCTCGCCCGGCCAGGCGAGGAGGCAGCGAGGTTTCCCACGAAACGGTTATCGGAGCCGCTGTCGAGCGGCACCGTCACCCCATCAAGGGACACGGTCGAGCCCCGCAGCCGGAGCGCTGCGCCGTTCGAGATACACGCAGCGACGACGGTCGAGCGGAAGCGGGGAGCGCCCGATGCGGGTGACGACGAGCTCGTCGCCCTCCTCCGAGGTGGCGGCTGCCTCGCCGACCTCCGGGACGCGGCCTTCGAGCTCGCGCAGCTCGTAGCCGGCGCCGTTGGGCACGAAAGCGAGATACGGGCCGGCTTGTGGCGCCTCCTCCACCGATTCGGCGATCTTCGGCTCGGACGCGACGAAACCGTCGGCTTCGACGATCGCTGCGCCGAGGCGCTCGATCGAGCGGCGCAATGCGTTGCCCGCGTCGACGTAGCTCGACTCGGTCTCGGCGAGCCGGCCGCCGAGCGCGGCGAGACCTTCCCGCAGCGCGTTCTCGGTCGCCCGAACCTGCTCGTCCGCCCGCGCGGTGTCCGCGTCGAGCCGCCGCTCGATGCCCTCCAGGCGCGCGTCGACCTCGGCCGTGTCGCCGGCTCCGGCGCGCTCGACGTGGCCGAGCAGATCGATGCTCGACTGCGCGACCGCCTCGAGGTCCTTCGTCAGCTTGCGTAGCGCCTTGGCGGTGGTCGCGTCGGAGCGCTCGAGCCGCTCGGCGAGCGACGCGAGCTCCGAGCGAAGCTCGTCGAGCACCGGCGTCGGATCGGCCTGCGGTTCCGCGAGCCGTTCTGCGAGCTGCGCACCGAGGTCCTCGAGCCTGCCTTCGAGCTCGGCCTCGGCGCCCTTGCGCTCGGCGAGCTTGTCGTCCGCGGCCACGCGGAGCTGCTCGAGCTGCTGGCGGAGCTTCGACGCGCGCTTCTCGGCGTCGGCGACGCGCTCGTCCGTGGCGGCGGAGCGACTCTCGACGTCCTCGCGGATCGATGCGACGGCCTCGTCGAGCCGACGGGCGTTCGACGTCTTGGCCTCGTTCGACTCCGTCGCGACGGACTCGACCCGCCGGTCGAGCGCCTCGAGCCGGTCGGCGAGCACCTTCCGAAGCGACGAGAGATCCGACTTCTTGAGGATCTTCCCCTGCGCGCTCTCGCTTGCTCCGACGCGCTCCGTCAGCTCGTCGAGCCTGCTCCGGAGCTCGTCGACCGCCGACACGCGTCCCGAGATCAGCTCGAGGGCCTCGTCCACGGCCACGCCGCGGGCGACGTGCTCCTCCAATCTGCTCTCGAGGGCGTCGAAGCGCGGCTCGTAGTTGGTTTCCGGTGGCTCCGGGCGCTCCTCGACCGCGTCCACCCTCGCGCCGAGCCGTTCGATCGACCGGCGGAGATCGTCGGCCAGAGTGCCCAGCTCCTCGGGAGTGGTCGCACGGTGCTCCTCGCTCGCTCGAGCGACGTCCTCGACACGCGCTCGCAGCTCCTCGAGCTGCGCGTTGCCTGCGGTGGCCTCCCGCAGCTCGTCGGCCAGACGGTCGACGCGCTCGGCGAGCGCCGGATCCCCGGCGGGCCGCGCGGCAAGAGCCTCGAGCTCGCTGCGGAGCTCCGCGAGCTCCGCGGGAGGCGCGTCGATCCGCGCGGTGAGCTCGTCGATCCGGTCGCGAAGCTTCGACAGCTTGCGCGTCGAGGCGACGGCTTCGTCCACCCGTTGTGAAAGCTCGTGAACCGCCTCGGGGCTGGCTCCCGCACGGTCGTCGAGCTCCGCGATCTTGCGGTCGAGCGCCGCCACGCGGTCTGCGAGCGAGTCGTCGCGAACTGACCGCGAGGCGAGCTCGTCGACGCGCGCCCGAAGCTCGGCGAGTTCCTCTTCGGGGGCGCTCACCCGAGCCGACAGTTCCCCGATGCTCGTGCTCAGCTCGTCCAGCCGCTCGGTCGCACTCGGGTCGTCGACGCGAGCCTCGACCCGCTCGAGGCGGCCCGTCAGCGCGGGATCCACCGTCGGGCGCGAGGCGAGCCCGTCCACCAGGCCGCGCAGTTCGGCAAGCTCCTCGGACGGCTCGCCGGGGCGCGACGACAGGTGGTGGATGCGCGTACGAAGCTCCGCGATCTGCTCGATCGTGGCTGCGCTGTCGACCCGGCTCGACAGCTCGTCGAGCCGCGCTTCGAGGTTTGGGTCGGCGACGGGGCGGGAGCCGAGGCGTTCCAGCTCGGCGCGCAAGGCGGCGATGTCGTCAGGCGAAGCAGCCGCGCGAGCAGCCAGCTCGTCGATGCGTGTGCGGAGGTCGTCCAGGTGCTCGGCGGTAGCCATGGCGTCGAGCCGGTTCGCCACCTGCTCGATCCGCGCGGAGAGACCGGGGTCTCCGGCCGGCCGCGCTGCCAGCTCCTCGATCCGCGCCCGCAGCTCGGTGACCTGTTCGTCAGAAGGCACCGCGTCGAGACGCTCGGCCAGGCGCTCCACGTGCTCGAGGAGGGCCGGGTCGCCCGCAGGTCGTGCCGCGAGCTCCTCGATCTGGGCTCGCAGCTCCGCGACGTGCTCCACCCACGGCGACGCCTCGAGCCGCTCCGCGAGGAGCTCCACCTGCCGGGCAACGGCTGGATCCGCGGAGGGACGCGTCGCGAGCTGCTCGACCCGGGCCCGCAATTCCGCGATCTGCTCTGGCGACGGGACAGCCTCGAGACGCTCGGCGAGACGCGCAACCTGGTTGGTGACCGCTGGATCTGCCGCGGGTCGGGCCGCGAGCTCCTCGATGTGCGCTCGCAGCTCTGCGACGTGCTCCGCCGTGGGCGCCGCTTCGAGACGCTGAGCGAGGCGTTCCAGCTGCTCGGCCGCAGCCGGATCTCCGGTGGGTCGCGCGGCGAGCTCGTCGACCTGATCGTGAAGCGCACGAAGCTCGTCGGCCGGCTCCGCCGCTTCGAGTGCGTGCAGGCGCCCGGCCAGTGACTCGATGCGCTCGTCGAGCGCAGGGTTCCGCTCGCTCAGCTCGGCGCTGCTGCGTTCGATCTGATCCAGGCGCTCGCGCAGCTCGGCGAGCTGATCGGGTGCTGCGCCGTAGTGTGACAGGCGCTCAGCGAGCACCGACTCGACGTGCGGACGGGCGTGGAGCTCTGCGAGCGAACCGCGAATCTCCTCGATGTCCGAGCCTCCGTGCTCGAGCGCGTCGAGGCGCTCGGCGAGCGTCGTCAGCTCCCGTTCGACCGCACTCCGGTCGTCGCTCGTGACAGCGTCCTCGACCGCGCGGAGAACCGGGGTGAGCTCGTCGAGCCGGCTGCCCAGGGCGTCGACCCGAGCGACGAGCTCGGGATCCACTTCTCCGGACGCACCGCCGAGCCGGGTCACCTCGGCTGCCAGGCGCCGGACTTCGTCGCGCAGCTGATCGGTGTCGGCGCCGGAGGCAGTGTCCGTGGACGCGCCGACGCGCTCGGCGAGCTCTCGGACTTCCTCCTGCAGCGTGGCGAGCTCCGTCCGGTCGTGGACTCGAGATTCGACGTCGGCGAGCCGCAGCGAGAGCGACTCGAGCCCTCCGCTCAGGCTCGACTTCGCGGACTCGGCGGCCTCTGCGGCTGCTTCCACCCGGCGCGTGAGATCGGTTTCCTGGAGACGCTCGTTCGCCGCTCGCTCCTCGAGCCGGCTCGCGAGCTCCTGCACGCGAGTCCGAAGCTCGTCGACCGACGCGAGCTCGTCGCGGGTCTCGGTCGTCTCGAGCCTGGACTGAAGCTCGGCCAAAGTGCTTTCGAGAGCCGAGGTCGCGTTCGCGATCTCCTCGCGCCAGGGCTCCCGCGCGGCGACGCTCTCGGCTGCACGCAGACGCTGCTCGAGCGCGTCGACGGCATCGTGCAGGCGATCGACCTCCGCGGAAGGCACCGCCTCGCGCACGGTGACGGTCGTCGCGGGAACGGCCTCGGGTGAGCTGGGCGGGCGAATCTTGCGCAGCGCCGTCCACTGGTCCGCGAGCGCGCTTGCGAGCTGGAGTCGCGTGATGCTGCCCTGTGCGACCAGGATCTCGCCGAGCTTCTCGCCGCCCTCCTTCTGGATCTCGAGCGCGCGATCGAGCTCGTCGTCGGTCACGAGGCCTCGCTCGACGAAGATCTCGCCGAGCGGTCGCGGCGTCTCCTCCTCCTCATGCGCCTCGGCCGGATGCTCGGACGGCGAAGACTTCTCCTCCGGGACGACCTGGAGCGCCGGCTTCTCGGCCTGCGGCGGCGGAGTCGCCCCGGCATTCGCTCGCTCGAGGTCGGCCCACTGCTCTGCGAGCACGCTCGCGAGCTCGATGCGGGAGACGCCGAAGTGCTGGACGAGGATCTCGCCGAGATGCTCCTTGGTCTCGACCTGCACCGCGAGCGCAGCCTGAAGCTGCTCCTCGGTGACGAGGCCGCGTTCGAGGAAGATCGCCCCGATGAGTCGGGCAGAGATCGCGTTCGTCGCGCTCACGTGCCAATACATCGGCAATCCCTCGTTCGGGCTATAGGCCGGGGCGAGCGTTTTCCCCCGGGCAGGGGACGCGTCCGTTCTTGACACGGCAAAGGGGTACGCCCACCATCCGCTCGGCATGCGGCGCCGGATTCCTTTGCTGACAGTCGGCCTCGTCCTCCTCTGCCTGCTCGCTGGTCACGGGGCGCGCGCGGAGGGACGTGCGACGGAGCTCGTCACCTCGATCGCCGACGGCGACACGTTGACGGTCGCCGGCGGCAAGCGCGTGCGCCTCGTCCAGATCGACACCCCCGAGCTCGGGAGCGGCGAGTGCTACTCCCGAGCGGCCCGAAGCGTGTTGCTCGGGCTCGTGCCGGTCGGCAGCGCAGTCCTCCTCGAGGCGGATCCGCGTCTCGACCAGATGGACCGGTTCGGGCGCGTGCTCCGCTACGTGCACCGGGGCACGATGAACGTCAACCTGGCGCTCGTTCGCGCCGGTGCCGCTGCCCCGTACTTCTTCGGTGGCGACCGCGGTCGGTACGCGGACCGGCTGTTGTCCGAGGCGAGGAAGGCGAAGGCCGCGAAGCGAGGCCTCTGGGGCGCCTGTCCCGGTACGACACTCGACCCGTACCGCTCGCTCGACAGCCGCAGCGTGCAGCGCGGATCCGGCACAGCGCCCATGCCGCGCGGATCGTTCGTCTCGTGATGCAGCCGCGCGACGAGGAGCAGGTCGAGCAGGTCGTGGCGCTCCTGCGCGAGGTCCTCGAGGACGACCTCGTCGGCGCGTATCTCTTCGGATCGGCGGTGCTCGGCGGCCTGAAGGTGCGGAGCGACCTCGACGTGCTCGCCGTTTCCGGGCGCCGCACGACCCCCGAGGACCGGCAGCGGCTCGCGAGCGGCCTCCTGGGTCTGTCCGCGTACCATCCACCGGATCCGCCGCGACCGGTCGAGCTGACGATCGTCGCCCGGCCCGACATCACGCCCTGGCGCTACCCGCCGCGGCGCGAGTTCCAGTACGGCGAATGGCTCCGCAAGGAGATCGAGCGCGACGACCTCGACTGCGTCGGTCCCACGCAGGATCACGACCTCGCGCTCCTCGTCACGATGGCGCGCGATGCGAACCGGCCCCTGCACGGCTTGCCGCCCGCCAACGTTCTCGAGCCCGTCCCGCGAGACGACGTCAGGAGTGCGCTTTCCTCGGCGGTCGACGACGTGCTCCCGGGGATCGAAACGGGGACGGATACGCGGAACGGGATCCTCACGCTGGCTCGGATCTGGACCACGCTCGAGACCGGCGCGATCCTGCCCAAGGACCGTGCCGCGGCGTGGGCGCTCGAGCGGCTCCCGGAGGAGCAGCGGCCGGTGCTCGAGCGGGCGCGTGTGGCCTATGTGGGCGCCGAGAACGAGAGCTGGGACGACATCAGCCCTGACGTCGGGCTCTGGTGCGACTACGTGGTCGCAGAGATCAGAAGCGCTTCATGAGACTTCGTCATGAGATCGCCTCGCGCGCGGAGGCGCGGTCGTCGACGTCCCCGCGCAGGAGCTGATACGCGAGGACGCCGAGCGCCGCTCCCGCGAGCGGCGCCGCGCTGTAGATCCAGAGCGTGCCGAGATCGAGCGCGACGACGGCCGGCCCGAGGGAGCGAGCCGGGTTCAACGACGCACCGGAGATCGGCCCGCCGACGAGCGAGGCCATCGCGATCGTGCCGCCGATCGCCAGCGCCGCCGCCTCGCCTATAGCCCTGGTGTCCGTCGCGACGGCCATGACGACGAAGAGGAGAACGGCCGTCAGAACCAGCTCGAGCGCGAACGACTGCGCGTACGACCCCGAAGGCATCGTCGCACCGATGCTGGCCACGTCTCCGAGCAAGGCGCGGAGGAGCAGTGCCGCGATGAGCGCTCCCACCGCTTGTGCCGCCCAGTAGCCGAGGACGCGCGACCACGGGAAGTGCCGCGCGAGCGCGAATCCGAGGGTCACGGCGGGGTTCAGATGGGCGCCGGAGACGTGCCCGACCGCGTAGATCATCGCCATGACGACGAGCCCGAACGCCGCCGAGACCCCGAGGTGTCCGAGTTGCTGCGTGTCCGCATCGACCATGATCGCGCCGCAGCCGACGAAGACGAGCGCGAACGTGCCGATCGCCTCCGCGAGGAGGTTGCGGACGCGTCGCGACGTCACGACGGCCGGGCCTCAGGCAAGTAGCTCGCGAAGCGCCGAGAGCGACATGGGGTCGACGCGGTAGTACGCCCAGCTCCCGCGTTGCTCGCGCTCGACGAGCCCGGCCTGCAGCAGCACCTTCAGGTGGTGGCTGACCGTCGGCTGCGACAGGCCGAGCGGCTCGGTGAGGTGGCACACGCAGGCCTCGTTCCCCGGCTGCGCCTGGAGCAGGCTGACCAGCCGGAGCCGTGCAGGGTCCGCGAGCGCCTTCAGAACGACCGACAGGCGCTCGGCCTCGTGCTGGGCCAGCGGCCCCTGGAGCAGCGGTGGGCACGCAGGCCCGACGATCGTCAGCTCTTGCATCGCCGGATATTGACAGACATCGATGACCTGCCACAATCGAGCTCATCGATCACCGTCGATCCGAGGGAGTCGCGAGATGACCGAGATGCTCGATCCCGTTACCCGAGCCCACGTCGAGAAGGCGGCGGACGCGCTGGAGGACGAGTTCGCCGGCACCTTCTCCCGCGAGACGATCGCGCGCTACATCGCCGAGTCCGTGGACCTGCTCGGCGACTCGAAGATCAACGTGTTCGTGCCGGTGCTCGCACACCGCTTCGCGCGCGAACGGCTCAAGGCGCTCGCCCAGGCGGAGGGCCTCATCACGAAAGAGCTGCCCGAGGTGCTCTTCGTCTGCGTGCGGAACGCCGGCCGGAGCCAGATGGCCGCGGGTCTCGTCACGCTTCGCTCCGCCGGGCTCGTCAACGTCCGCTCCGCGGGCTCGAACCCCGCGGAAGACGTCCAGCCGCTCGTCGTCGAAGCGATGGCAGAGCTGGGCGTCGACCTCGCCGAGGCCTTCCCGAAGCCGCTCACCGACGAGGTGGTCCGCGCCGCAGACGTCGTGGTGACGATGGGCTGCGGCGACGCCTGCCCCGTCTATCCCGGGAAGCGGTACGAAGACTGGGTGGTCGGTGACCCCGCGGACGCCGCGTCCCTCGACGACGTGCGGGCAATCCGCGACGAGATCGACGGCCGCGTCAGAAGGCTGCTGGTCGTGCTCGAGATCCCCGTCGCCGACTGACGGCCGCGTGCAAGGCAGAGAGGCACAAGCGCCTTAGACTCCGTGCGCTTGAACACAAGCACCGTGATCCCCAGGCCTACCCCGAACGACCGCGGCATGGCTGCGAGCGCCGACGGAACGCGGATCGCGTGGTACCGGTACGGCGAGGGCGAGCAGGCGATCCTGTTCATGCCTACGTGGAACCTCGTGGACGCAAGAGTCGTCGGGCACCAGGTCGTCGCGCTCGAGCCGCACGCCACCGTCCTCACCTACGACCCGCGAGGGGCCGGCGCAAGCGACCGGCCGGCTCGCGGCTACGACTTCCCTCGGCACGCAGCCGACGCGCTCGCGGTTCTCGCCGCCACCGGGACCGAGCGCGCCGCGCTCGTCACGGCGTCGAGGGGGACGAACGCGGCAGTGCTGCTGGCCGTCGAAGACCCCGACCGCTTCGATCGCGTCGTCGGGATCGCGCCCTACATGCAGCTCGAGGCGGAGCCCGCCCCTCCGAACCCCGAGTGGGTCGAGTCACTCCGGACCGACTGGCGTGGGTTCATCGTGCCGTTCATGCACGCGGTCTTCACGGAGCCGGACTCGCACGATGTGATCGAAGAGATGATCGCCATCGGGCTCGAAGCGACGCCGGATGTGATCGCCGATCAAGAGCTCGAGCTCGACTGGAGACCGCCGGCGCGCCTTCTCGGGCAGGTCACGAGCAGGGCACTCGTCATCCACGGCGAGAAGGACAAGCCCGTCCCGGTATCCCACGCGGAGAGCATCGTCGCAGCGATGCCGAATGCACGACTCGAGGTGATCCGCGACGGCGGGCACCGGCCCGACATCCGGACACCGGAGCTCGTGAACCCGCTGCTCCTGGACTTCCTGCTGAGCTGATTGCTGTCCGGGCGGATCCGTCCGCTACCGGAGGAGCTTCCAAAGCATCGCGACGCCGGTCCGTGACCCCTTCCGCCACGTCACGAGCGCGACGACGGCGAGACCGGCAGCAACGAGCACTCCGAGCGATCGGATCTCCGACCGCAGCGCAGTGAGATCCTCGTCGAGGCGCTGCCGCTCGGCCGCGATCTCGGTGCGGATCGCCTCGGTGGTTCGCTCAGACATGGCTCTGAAGCGTCTCCACCGTGCGCTCTGCCTCCTCGATCGCTTGCTCGGGCTTGGGAGGAGAGGCCTTCTTCGCGAAGCGAGAAGCCAGGAATCCAGCGGTTGCAGCGAAAAGCAGGAGCAGGACGGCCACGATGAGAAGCGACAGCCACAGCGGGAGCGCTTCGCTGATGCCCGCCGCCGCAGCTGCGAAGAGGAAGCCGATCGCATAGACGACGAGAACCGCCGCGAGGAATGCAAGCCCCGCCGCGACGCCGAGCGCCATGGCCTTCTTCTTCGCCTCGAGCTTCGCCAGCTCCAGGTTCAGGCGCACGAGTGACTGCGTTCGCTGCTTCACGGACTTTGTCCGTGCGACGAAGCCAAACATGACGTGAGCCTATAACGACCCTGGCGTGAAGCGGTAGGGGCCGAGCGTCGATCGGGCGCTCAGGAGTCGGACGTTGTAGGCCGAGTTTCGACGCGGCTCACACGATTCGGCCCGCGCCGGCTTCTACTGAGTGGATGACCACCGCTGCAGTCTCGGAGGACGAGGCGATCTCCAGCGCCGATACAGGCGTGGTCCTGCTGCTCACGTTCGTCGCCACGAGCCTGTACACGTACGTCGCGGCCCTCGTCGCGGTGGCCTTTCTCCTGTAGCCCGTGTCTCGGTGGCCGCTACGGAGCTATGAAGCTGACGGGATGCCGCAGAACTCAGTCCCGTCCTTGGTGAGGCACACGAGCCCGACGAGGCGCGCGCCATCGAGCACGACGAGCCGTCCGTTCGGCTTGCTCTCGAGTCGGGCCAACGCCTCCGACACGGACATGTCCTCGGTCGCCGTCGGCGGCGACTCACTGGCGAATCCAATCGCCGGCTCGTCGGGATCGGCGTCGGCCGGGATGTCGGTGACCGCGCCGGAGAAGCGACTGTCATCCACCAGGAGCAGCATCTTCATGCTCGAGTGCTCGAGAGCCTTTCTCGCCTCCTCGACGGTCACGTCCGCAGGGAGCGTCTTCGGCTGCCGCAGCATGACGTCGGACACGGTGCGCTCGGGAGCAGACACTCCTCGATCATAGGCTGCGGCGGCTGCCGGAAGTCAAAGCGTGACGATGGGCGGTGAGGGACTTGAACCCCCGACCCCCTGCGTGTAAAGCGTGGCGGATACGCCTCTGGGCGCTACTCGACGTGACGACACCGCATGAACGCACGCTCGATCGTCCTGCGCAGCACTCGGCGCGACCAGAAGAGTTGACCAGTGAGTTGACCAGTTCGTCGCCTTGGCTGGCTACGGACTATCCCGCGAGCAGGCCCCGACGCCGGAGCCGAACCACGAGCCGGAGCCGGAGCGCACGCCCGAGCTAGAGCCTGCACCGGCGGTGTTCCCCGCCCCTGCGATACACGCGCTCCGCATCGCGGTGCAGCAACGGACTGTGCGCAGGAGGGTCGACGCACCCTCCCCCGAAAAGACTGGCTTGTGAACGCTGCCCCGACGGCCCCTGGCCGCGAGGATCTGAAGAGCACGACCTACGAGTTCTTCATCCTCGCGATCTCAGCTGGCGGATCTCGACATGGCGACGAGGTAGGCGCTGCATGACGCGGGCTCTCGCCTGGCCGAAGGCGAAGGCCGAGCAGGCGAGCGCGTGGGCGTTCGAGGCGCGCGAGTCACACGCTTCTGTGGACGTGGGCTTCAGGGTCGCGGACCGGGACAAGCGCGTGGCGGCAGGCGTACTCGCAGGCGGCGTCGCCTACCGCTTCTTCTTCTGGCTCGTTGCCCTTTCACTCATCAACATCGGAGCGCTCGGAGCCTTCGGCGGTTCGCGGGTTGCCGACAAGCTCGCCGACTGGGGGTTCGGCCCGGTCGTCGTCGAGTTCGTTGACGAGACATCGCGGAACTCGCAGGCCGCTGACTGGTCGCTAGTGGTTGTTGGCGTGTTGCTCTTGCTGTCGACGGGCTACACGTGCGTCAAGGCGCTTGTGCTCGTCCACGCGACGATCTGGTCCGTACCCGCGCCCCGCATCAGGAACCCGCTCGTCGCCTCTCTCGCCTTCAGCGGCCTGGTATTCGCCTTCGCCGCGTCCACGGCCGCCGCTCGGGCGTTGCGCACCGAGAGCGCAAGCGTCGGCCTCATCGCCACCCTTGCGCTAATCGTCCTTCCGTTCGCGATCTGGCTCTGGGCCTCGCTCCGGCTCCCGCGCGGCGACCTCGGTTGGCAAGAGCTCTTGCCCGGTGTGGTTCTCGTCGCAGTGGGCGTCCAGGCGATGCACATATTCACGACCTTGTATCTCGGCCCCAAGCTGACGCACGCGACCGAGCTCTACGAGCATGGAGACGACGCTGTTCGAGCCGAGGTAAGTCGGTGGGAGCCGGAGGCCCGGGCGGCAGTTGCTAGAGCACTTGCCGAGGCCGTGTGAGCGCTCGCGCAGATCTGACATTGATCTGACACGCCTCCGCGACGCCTGCATTCATCGCGGATTCAGCGCGACCTCCGACTCGACGAGTCGGAGGTCTTTGAGACTGATTCCTCACGTGACGACCCCTCCCCCTCGCATGTCCCGGACTGTCGGGGCTCCGACGCCCCCGCCACCCCTCCGATCGGAACGTCGCGTGTCGGGGACCTGCTCTCGGGTACTCGATGCAACAAACGTCCTTGCCCGCTTCGTGAACGAGGTTTGACCCAATTGTCGGGGCGGCTTAGGATTCGCGCACCGTTCAGAACTCAAGCGAGGAGGGCCATCGTGCCCGTCTTTGAGTTTGCTGCAACGATCAGTGCCGGCCAGACCCACCGTTGGTGGACGGGCGGCAACGGCTGGTACACGCACGATCAAACTCCGCAGCTCGACGCGCACCCGGTCGCGACATTCCCCGAAGGAATCTCCTACACGGGGATCGGCGTCCCGCTGACGTATGGAGAGTTCACCTGCAAGCTCGAGTCAACCGACTGGTTCGGAAATGACCTCTACACGTACTACGTGAGTGTGAAGAACAACGGTTCCGAAACAGCCATGTACCACATGAGGGTTTGGGTGCCCTGATGGCAAGGGCCCACGTCTACTACGACCGATACGGCGCGATTGTGTCAGTCGTCGAGATCAGCTCTGACCGTTCGGCGCCTCCAGCCGGAGTAATGGCGATGGACGGAATCGGAAGCCTCGAGACGAGACTCGACGACGAGACCATTCTCCACGTTCACGCCAGCTACCGGGTAGAGCTGTCAGGCAAGCAGCCGAAGCTCGTGCGTAAGGTGCCCGACAAGAAGGACGATAAGAGAGACTCGTCGGACAAGAAATCGAGCTAGACAGGGCAGTTTCAGAGGCGGAAGACGACGAGTGTCGCCGTCAGTCTCTACTCGATCAAGGGCGGAGTCGTCGACCCGTTCGTCGAGTGAAGGCGTGGTCGCGGAAGTCCGCGCAGAGACGACGGGCGTCGCAGAGGGCAGCGAGCGGAACCGGCTCGGGGTCGCTGGCGTCGAACTTGAACGGCGGCCGGGCCTCCGGAAGAAATGGCCGCCAGATCACTTCGCTTCCGCAAGTACGGTACCGACTCGACCGCGACCATCAGGCAAGGCCGCGCTGGCTCCTTCTCGGCCCTTTCGGGATCAGACACCGATCTGACAATGCTCGGCGACGCCTGCATTCATCGTGGTTTCGGAGCGACCTCCGACCATGCATGCCGGGGAATCAGAGTCACGCCTGCCCTAGGCAGCCCTCCGCCCATCCCACGCCCATCGACGGACTCTGTCACCGGGCCCGGTCGCGGAGGCGCCGGGACGATCGACGACGCATGCGCCACCTATGTCGCCGTGCAATGCTCGCCGCCGACGTCGCGTTGACCGATGTCCCTGACTAGCAACAACACGGCATTCACGCGAGGGCGCCCCCCGTCCTCTCTTCGGCGCCTACACGCATGACGTCGCTAGCCGGCATACAAGCACCGGCGCGGTGCGCCGCCGCGTCGGAATGCTCAAGCGCGACGGCGTTCACTATCGCGCCGGCTAGCACCACCCCCGATCGGGAAGGAGCACTCATGTACCAGGTCGTCGCCCTATTCGACGTTGCGGCCGAGCGGCAGCAGGAGTTCATTGACGCTGCGCTGAAGGACGGCCGCGACTCTCTCGCCAACGAAACCGGGACGAGACGCTTCGAGCTCCTCCAGGTGGAAACGCCAGAGGACGGAGGGACACGAAGCCGCTTTGCCCTTAACGAGGGCTACGACGACGAAGCTGCGTTCACCCTCCACAAGGACGGTCCGCACTTCGAGCGGTTCTTCGCTGTCATCTGCAAGTTCGCAAAGCAAATCGAGGACAAGCATCTACCCCTACCCATCATCGGCACACGGATCGAGGACACGACTCGAGGCGACACGGGCCCGCTTAGGGTCTTCCGGATCGACGACGCGCACGAGCAGCTCTCCGCACCCGATGAAGGTGGCGAGTTCACGCCGGCGCACCCGGAGCACTTCACCGGAACCGTGCGTACGATCGACTTGTCCGACCAGGCCGGATTGACCGGAGTCGAGATGCTCGCTGTATTTTTCGAGGCCGAGGCAAGGACGAAGCCGCACTCCCATCCGACCGAGCAGCTCCTGTACTTCGTCCGTGGCAACGGGTTCGTCACCTTCCCGGGCCAGGATGAACAGATCGTTGCTGAGGGCGGCATGGTGGTCGTTCCGGCCTGCGAGCTCCATATGCATGGAGCAACCGAGGCAGGCCCTGCCTGTCATGTGGCGGCGAGGCTGCCCGGCAAGACGAACTGGGCACCGCGCGTTCCCGCCGAATGGCGGCGGTTCGCGGCAATGACCTGAGAACCATTCCACTCGTCGGCCGCCGAGGATCCGGCGCCCCACGCTGACAGCTCATGCCGGACGAGGATTACGGCCACCGTGGGGCGCCCTCGACTCGAGACCTCTCGGCTTCGCCCGACGAGCGATTCGGTGCTCAGCGCCCGAGACCTCAGATCTGACCTGGATCTGACACTGCTCGATTGCGCTGGTATCCATGGACGATCGCCGACGACCCCGACTCTGCGTGTCGGAGATCAATCACGGCTGGGCCGCCACGTCCTCCTCCTCGTCACGTTCGGGACAGTCGGGGCCCGTTCTCCGGGCGCTTGTCCCGACGAGACTGTGATCGTCACGCGCGAGCCGGAAGCTAGTCTGGTTCCTGGTGGCGGGTCGATGCCGAGCGCGAAGCCGGCCCTAATTCCTGAGGCTCGTTCGACGAAATGGGGCTCGAGACCCGCATCGACAGCGACCCGTTTCGCAGCTTCTCGCATCTCCAGGCCCACAACGGAAGGGACGACGGTCGGGAAGCCGCCGAGCTCTACCTCAAGCTCGAACATGTCGTCCGTCCACTTGTAATAGTTCGGAAGGTCAGGCTTTAGGCCTTGCCCGTAACGAACGCGCGTGACGACAGCTAGCTGACCGCTTCGTACGTAGGGCCGTAGGGGCTTCCAAAGAGGGTAGTTCCACTGCCCGATCTCCACGCCCCGTCCTGACGGACTGATCTCCCCTCTCTGGCCCACGACACGCTGTGCAAGGCGATATCGGGCCACCTTCGCCTGATATGTGCCCCTGGGCAGATCTCCCCCCAACGCCTCGTACTTCACCAGCGCCACGCCAAGGGCGTTATCCATCGCGTCCGGCATCCGCCCGATCGCCTCAGCCGCACGCTGCCTGGCCGCGGCAAATCCAGCCGCCCATTCCCGCCGTCGCTCGATGAGCTGGCCGACATTCTTGAGCCGCCGCTGGGTGGTCTGGGCACTGATTGGCCTTCCCTCTGTGAGCTCACGCATCGCGTGCTGAAGCTCGCCCTGTTCGGCTTCCATGAGGGCGGAGAGCGTTTCGCCCCGGCTCTCGTACTGCTTCAGTTGATGAAGCACCGAGCCCTTGGTGAAGACATACGAGTTCAGGAAGGAGACCATGGCCTCGTCTGCCTCCGTCTGAAGCTCACCCTGCGCCCTCGCGAGGGACATCGCCTCATCGATCCTCGCGTTCGCCTCGATCGTGTCGAAGACGGCGACAGCTTCTGTAAGCACGAAGTTGATGACCGGGGCAGCCTTGACAACTCCGGCCCCGAACTTGGCCAGCTTGGGAACTCCCGTGAACCTGATGTGGGTCGCGGTCTTGGCCCGCCTCGTGACGATGACGCCGGGCCTGACTAGTTCACCGCCTGCCTTGATGCCTTCCTCGGTCGCGGCCTCTCGAGGTTCACCAGCTATGGAGCCAATGAGGCTGGGCCGTAGTCGGTCAAGGCGCCCCACGTCCGCGGCCACGCCGAAACCGATCACGTCATTCAGACCCTTTGAAAGGTTGTCCGTGATCTGTCGCCCGTACATCTCGAAGCTGCCGGCGAATTGTTCGCGTTCGCCGTTCATCTCCGCCAGATTTGTGCTCAATGTCACCCAAGCAGCGCCCAGCTTGGACAGACGCTCGGCAGCTGCTCCCTTGAGCAGGGTGGTGGCTGGCGTGGCCGAAGGAGCCTTACCTTTGCCACTCGGCTGTCTCTGAACGTTCCCGACGCTCAGCCTCTGCCCGACTGCCCGGTTTCCCGCGAAGTGTTGGAGCGCTAGCAAGCGGCGGTCGCGCGTCGAGGATGCCCGGACGTCACGGTCCGCGGATCGTTGTGCCGAGGCGGCGGGCGCCTGCGTCCGTCGGGTTGCAGTCCTCACCGGCTTGCCCACGGCCTCCACTCCGTCAGGTGTTCGGGAAGGTCGCAAGCGACCAGATGCCGAGTCGAAGACGCCCCCCATCCGACTGTGCCGGCGGCGGCGTTACAGTCCGCGGCCGAGCGCTCCGCTAGTGCATCGGAATGCAGGCGCACGGCAGAGAAGTCGTCTCCGAACCTCGGCCTCGCGAACGCTCGCGGCCGCCAGGCGCAGCCGGACAGGCTGCGCCTGCGTCTCGTGGACGCTGACCGACGCCGTGGTCGCTGGGCGCCGCGGCGCCATTCATCGTGACCTCGGGTAGGGGACGACTTCGAGGCCCTCGAGTCCGACCTGTTTTTGAAGCTCCTGCATTTGGGCAATGATCTCCGCAGGGGAAGCCTTGGGGTTCTTCCGCATGAAGTCCTTCCAAAGGTCGTTCCACTTGTATTCGTTGTGTATCCAGCGATGCTCATCGGCGCTGAGCTTAACTGTGAAGCTGTCGATGTCGACACCACGCGCCTTGAACCACTTCCTGAGCTGTTGCACGAGCAGGTGGTGGAACTCCTCTACCTTACGCGCCGCCCGAGAAGCCACCCCGGCTTCGGCAAGCGCACGCTGGCCGGCGGGCACCTTGCCCGTCTCCTCAGCGATCTCCTTCGCGATCTCGCCTTGCGTGAAGCGGCTCTTCGTCCCTGGACGCCTCGCGCCGGGCAACTTGCATCGGAGTTTGCTTTCGTGGCAGTTGCGGAGCAGCATCGCAAAGAACTCGCCGATGTCGTCGAGCAGCTTCGCGAGCCGTTCGCTGATCGACGCGAACTTGCCCTTGATCGCCTTTGCCGCCTTGCGGATCCAGCCGCCGACCACGGAGAAGGCAGCCCGGATCTCGCCGAAGAGCTTCAGGAACCCGCCGACAACACGGCCGACGAACTTCTTCACGACGCCGAGCGCGGTCCTGAGCCCGGTCTTGGCCGCGGTGACCGCCGCGCCTCCGCCTGCGGTGAGCACCGCGAATAGGACCTCCCAGAGGATCGTCCCGGTGAGGCTCCCGGCAGTGCCTCCGAGCGCCTTGGCGCTCCCCGGTTGGTTCATCGCCTTGACCAGGCCTTCGCCGAGGTCGCCACCCTTGGTTCGCGCGACGTCCAGAACGGCCTGACCGGCGCTCGCGAGGAGGTCGAGCACCCGCTTGGGATCGCTGGCCCACTTCTTGACCTCCTCCAGCGCCGAATCCGAGTCGGCGACGATTGCCTCGTAGATTTGAACGAACCGCACGATCAGCGCGTTGATCTCGTCGGGGAAGCCCTGGATGGCTGCGCCGACCTGCTCGAGAAAACCCCACACGGCCGACATCGCCTTCAACAGGTCGTAGATCAGGATGAAGATCCCGAGCATCCCGTCGATGAAGAAGCCGTGGGCGAGGCCCTTCAGGTACGCGAGGGTGAACTCGGTGTCGCGGCCAGCGAGGATTCTGGCCAGCTTGTTCATCGCTTCGATCTTTTCGTCGATGGTGACGGCGGGGGACCGGAGGCGGGCTACTAAGCCCTCCAGACCAGCCTTGAAGAGCGGCCAGACGACGCCGAGCGCGGGGTCCTCCGGAAGCGCCCGCACCGCGCCCGCGGCTTGCTCGAGCGCAGCGTCGATGAAGTACTCCTTCTGGCTCCGTGATAGGCCGAGCCATGCAAGCCCGGCGAGGCCGGAAGCCCCGCCGAAGGCTGCGGCGCCGATCACGTCGAGCGTCGATACGTCCTCTTGGCGCTGCACGGCGACGGGAGCCCGAGCAGCTGTCGGCGCGCCGTCCACTCGAGCGGCGCCTTGCTGGACGACGTGTGTCAGCTCGTGAGCCAGGAGGCGCCGTCCCTCGTGGCCACGAAGATCCGGCTCCCTGTTCGCGATCGCGACGTCCTGACCAACCGCAAAGGCACGCGCGCCGAGCGCCTGCGCCAGTGCCGACGCCTCTTTGCCTCGGTGAATTCGTACGGCTCCGAAGTCTGCCCCCATTCGTGTCTCGAAGAACGCTCGATCCGGCTGCGAGAGTGGCTGGCCGCCGCCACGGAGCGCCCGAATCCGCTCCTCGAGCTCGAAGGCGACCGCGCCACCGGGGGGCTCCGCGGTCTCGCTCGACACGCGCTGCACCAGTTCCTCCTCGCACTCCGTACACATGCGTCGGACCACTGGCCACGAGCGCAGCTGCATAGCCGGACGGTCGGTCGGCGATCTCTTCACGTGATCTCTCTCGCACTCCGCGCAGAGGCGTCCGACCGCTGGCGGCAGCCGGAGTCGCCCGGGTGCGGACGAGTCGTCCGAACTCGGGTGACGGAGTACGGCATCGGCTACCCGGTCGGCTTCCCGCTCGTAAGCGTCACCGGAGTCGCCAACGACCAGCTTCGCCTGCAGATTCACGCCAAGGCTCTGGGCAACCGCGTGATTTCCAGCGAGCCGCTGCAGGGTCAGGACGCGATGGTCGCGCGTCGAGAAGGCGCCGAGGTCAAGCGCCGCGGATCGCTGGACTGGGGCCGCACTCGCCGACGTCTGGCGCGCTGCAGTCTTCACCGCTCTAGCCGCTGGGGTCTGGCACGGTCAGCGCACCGGGGAACGTCGCGAACGAGCCATCCTCGGTCGTGACTCTCAACGTTCGCGGTCCCGGCTCTGCGTCGTCCGGCACGTCGACGACCAAGGTCAGGATTCCCCTCGGGCTCACTTTGTGTTCCTTCACGTCGAAGCTCAAGCCGGGAGCGGCGACCAGAGAGATGTCCTCGATGTCCTCGAGGCCGTGGCCCCTTACTGTCACGTTGACATTCTTCGCCCCGGGGCCTGCCTTCTTCGACACCGTGACACCCGTGATCGCAAGGCCCGAGCAGCGCCACCAGAACGAGGCGGCCGACACGACCATCCGGCGGCACGAGCAGTTGTCGATGGCGGTGATAGCGCCGTCCGCGTCGAGGTCGATCGCCGCGAGCACGACGCAGGGATCCTCCGGACATGGCGGGCACGTCGGAATGGGACCCCCGAGGGCGTCGACGAAGCTCTGCGGCGTCGGCGGTCGCCTTGGTGACTCTCCGGGCAGCTGTCGAGGACGCGAAGCTCGTAGCCGTCTTGCCAGCGCGAGTACTCGCACGACGTGTCGTCGCAGCCGCAGCCCGCCGGCTGGACGCGGACCGGCCGCGCGAGTCTCTCCTCGTAGCAGACGGCGACCCACAGCCGGCCCGGCTCGCGCTCCCGCCAGACGTCGCTGCACCACGGGTCCTCGAACTCGCCATCGGGGTCGCCCGGGCCGACCACGAGGCTGCTCGAGCGCAGGTCGAAGATCCGCTCGCGCCCGATCGTGATCTCGTTGCCGTGGCCGTCGATCAGCGTAGCCCGGGCCGAACCCTCGACCTTCCACGGCTCGGCGCCCGCTTCCGTTCGCGACCGGAACGCGGCAGACCTGCACGCCGCAGACGACGCCCCAGCCGTGCAGCATCCGGTTGTGCCGGCGCAGCCGTTCGACGAAGTACGCGGCCTCGAGGTTGAGCTCGGCCGGCGTGACCAGCTGGCGCGCGAAGTAGCGCGGACGCTCGAGCAGACCTAACCCGGACGGGCGCATCTCGGTCGTTGCGGGTACATCGCTCCGCTCCTCACTCGTAGTAGGGCTCGCTGCCGCTCGCGGCCGAGTAGCGCCAGGATCAGCTCCATCAGGACGACGTTGGACGCGACGATCGGCCGAACGCTGATGTCGACGCGGTCCGGGTCGCACCGCGGTGTAGTCATCGGTCTCGACGACCGCGAGGTTCGCGAGCGGGATGCAGGGGTCGCGCGGCAGCTCGGCGCAGCGGCGGTCGGTACGTGACCCACTTCGCGAGCTGCTCGTAGTCGAGCCGTCCGTCGCTGATCGGGCTCGCGATGCTCGCACGCCGGCTCGCGCTTCGGCGCGCACTCGTCGCGGAAGCTCGATCCGGTACTCGCTCGCGGATCGTGCTCGGCGCGCACGGGTCGACGGTGCCGCAGTCGCCGGCGAGCACGACCGCCGGGTCGCCGAGGCACTCGTGGTAGCAGATGAGCACCTGGACGCAGGCGTCCTCGCGGCACTCGTCTGCCCGCTCGAGCGCCGCCGCGATGACGTCGTCGGGGATCGGGATCCAGGCCGACGCGCGCGGGCGACGACGATCTCGCGTCCCCAGCCGTCGATCGCCACGCCCGGGCTCGATCGCGATGCGGCGGCCGTCGTCGGCCAGCCTTCGACGCCGAGCCCGCAGACGACGCCGTAGCCGAGCACGAGCCGGTTGAGCAGCCGCCGCTGGCGGATGGCGTAGCCGGTCTCGAGCTCGAAGTTCTGGACGCCGAGGAGCTGGCCGTAGAAGTAGTTGTTGCGGGTCGGGCGTCTCGAGCCCCGGCCCGCCGGCCGTTCGACTGTTGCTCGTGCATCGTTCCTCCTTCGGCCGAAGGCCGCGCTCGTCGCTTCAACTGTCTATGACCGTTTCCGTCAGCCGTACGTCGTCCGACGCTCGTGCCGACGCCGAGGCGTCCGGCGGGCTCTCCGCCGAGGACGAGGCCGGTTCGCGCCGGCTTCGTCGAGTCGCGTCGGCTCGACCGGGCCGGCCACGATCGCGTCGACGCCGACTCGCGCCTGCACGCCGACCCGCATGCGGGGCTCGACGACGCAGACGTGGTACGCGGTGTGGGCGGGCCGCTCTCGCTCGAGTAACGCGCGCACCGCGCCGACGGCGGCCTCGCTGTAGCTCCGCCCCCGGTAGACCCGCACGGTGAACTGGTGCGCGACGTCGGCGAACAGCGGCGTGCGCGTACTCCTCCTGCGGCGCGAGGAACGACGCCGTCGAGAACGGCCGTCGTGCCGACCACGGCGCCCTGCGGCTCGGCGGCGGCCAGCACGGTGCCGACGCCGAGGACCGAGAGCGCGGCCTCGGCGTCGCGCGGCGTCCGTCGTCCGCGAGCGCCCACCAGCCGGTCTGCACGATCGGCTCCTCGATCACCGCCTCGACGCCCGCCTTCGTCGCCGAGCGCGTCGCGCAGGCCGTCGACGGTGCCGCGCCGCGCGGTGCGTGCGAACGCCTCGGCGATCGCGCGCCGGCGGCGGCCCTCGTCCCACGCCTCCGGCAGCTCGAGCCGCGAGCCACCCGGCGAGCCACGGCAGCCAGTCGGCCGGCGCGGCGGCCGGGTCGAACAGGCGCGCCAGCGACTCGATGCCGGCCTGCGTGACCTCGAACGTGCTCTCGAAGAGCGTCAGCCAGCGTGCGAGTACGTCCGCTGAGGCGGCGTCGCGCACGTAGAGCGCCGGCAGGTACTGGAGCAGCGTCTCGTGGTCGAAGTCGATCCGGATCTGCTCGAGCGCCGGCGTGGTGAAGCCCTCGCCGGTGAACGTCAGCCCGAGCCAGAGCCTCGTCGCCGACCGCGCCCCCGACGAGCGTCTCGGGCGCATCCGGCGCGAGCGGCCGCCAGCGCGGGTCGGCGAACGGCTCGGTCGCGTCGGGGTCCACAACCGGCGCCGACGTGCCGGCCGGCTGCGCCAGAACGAACAGCTGCATGTGCGCATCGGGCTCGGTCGCAGCGAACCGCGCACGAATCCAGTGGCGCGGGTCGCTGCGCGCGGACGGGTTCGCGAACGGCCCTCCCCAGAGAAGGCCGCGCCTGCGGAACGCCCCGTCTACATCCAGCCGAAGGGGGGCATTCCCCCGCCCGGCGCGACGAGCAGATAGTCGCCGCGGTCGATCGCGACGGCCGCGACCGGACCGTCGTAGCCATGAGCGACGCCGATCCGCTCGCCGTCGCGGGTGAAGACCACCAGCCGGCGCGTGTCGTTGTCGCCGACGTAGACGCGGCCGCCCAAGGCCGCCAGGCCGATCGGCTGCGAGAGGCCGGTGTCCCAGCTGGCGTGACGGTGGCCGTCGAGCGAGAGGACGTGGACGCGTCCCGTGTCGGCGTCGAGCACGTACAGCCACTCGGTTCCGTCGACTCGCCGACGGCGACCTCGCTCGGCGTCAGGTCGCCGAGGGCCGGACGGCGTCGCGAAGGTCCGGCACGTGGCGCCCGAGCGCATCAAGCCGGAGAACCGTGCCGGCGCCGGGTCCGCGACGTAGACGTTGCCGGACGAGTCGACCGCGAGCGAGACCGGCTCGACCAGCGGACCGCTGCATCCCAGATCTCGGTCGATCCGTAGGTCCGGCAGGGCGAGCACCTGCACGCGTGTGTTCCCGCTGTCGGCGACGAGCAAGCGTCGCGACCTGCGTGGTACGCGAGCCCGCGCGGGGAGTCGAACTCGCCGGGCCCTGCCGGGGCCTGAGGCACGGACGGGGTGCTCGGTCCCGTCGCACGCGTCGACGACGGAGAGCGTGTGCGCCTCCGGATCCGTGAAGTAGACGTCCCCGTGCGCGACCGCGACGCCGGCCGGCCCGTACGGGGCGTCGTGGCCAGCCCGGGAGGCGACCCCCCGGCCATGCGCGGGAGCGACTGGAGCCGAAGCGCGCCGTCCGGGTGCAGCTCGAGGCCCGCACCAGTGGAAGTCGAGCCAGCGACCCTCGCGGTTCAGGTAGCGGTAGTGCAGCGGCTCGCGCACGAGTCAGTCCTCGACCCCGAGCCAGGTCACGCGCCAGGCCTCGCGCGCCGTCTCGAGCCACCTCGTTGTGGCACGGGGGCCGGGAACGCGCACTCTCGGTCCCGATGAGTCTGAAGGTCGGGCACGAGGCAGGTGAAGCCGTCGGGCGTCGCGTCGTCGACGTACGTGGAGATGTCGAGCGCGAACGCATCTGATGGCCCTTCGATGTCGAGCTGCGGACAGCTCGAGCGGCCGCACGCCCTCCACGCGCGCCGCGTAGCGCGGCGTCTGGCGGAAGTGCCCGAGCGGGTGTCGACCGCGGCCGCAGCCCGTAGGCGAAGTCTGCTCGCCGGGCGTGCGCCCAGCCGGCTCCCACTCCGACACGCGTCGTCCCGCAGGCGATCCGCGGCTGCTGCGCAGGCCGAGCGGTCCGCCGTACCGCGATCTCGAGGTCGGCGTCCAGCTGACAGTCGCGCACCTCGGCCTGGGCCAGGACGATCGCGAGACCGTTCTGGATCTCGAGCGCGTGCGCGTCGCTCACAGGGCGCAGACGACCGCTGAGCGTCGCGGACGAGCGCACCCAGCAGAACACCGGGCGCTCGCGCAGTCGGACCGCCCCGCGCTCGACGCAGACACCGGCACGCGTCTCCCGGGCTCCTCGAGATCGTCGTCGGACGGGTACGAGACCGCGAGGTCGAAGAATGCCGACCCGCCGCCGGGATCGCCGGCGACCGGCGGCACCGGCTCGTCGTGCGTCTCGAGCAGGACGATCTCACGGCCCTCGGCGTCGAGCGCGTAGCCGGGCTGAACGACGCACCTCGCGGTCGCCGCGCCGGCCGGAGACTGCGAACCCGTTGCCGACCCCGGCCTGATGGAGACTTCGGTTGTGCAGCCAGCGCATCGCTCGGTGGAACGCGGCGATGCCGTCGAGGTCGGCCGCGAAGAGCTGCTGACCGTCGAAGAAGCGCGGACGCTCGACCGAGCGCGTGTCGTCGAACATGCTCATGCGTTCCCCTTCGTGCTTGGGTTGACGTGGACAGCGTCCTCGGCCTGGATGCCGAGCCAGGAGACGTACAGTCGCCTCCGGCGCGCGAACGCGGCCGAAGTCCACCCCGCGTGCCTCCCGCACGTTGACGCCCGAGCCAGACGTGGAAGGTGAAGCCGTCGACGCTTGCTTTCTCGATCGTCTGGAGGCCGCTGCTGAGGACGATCCAGGCCGGATCCCTCGCCGCCCCCACGCCCGGCCACTGGAGCCACGCGAAGTAGCACGGCGGGTCGGTGAATCCAGCCCGCCGCGTGTCGATGCGAACGGTGATCCCATCCGCGATGGACTGCGCCGGCAAGACGAACGACGGCGTCCACGCCGTCCCGCCGGGCTGCGTCACGCCGGCGCCTATCCGCGGGCGGGACAGCACGCGCGACCGGATCGCCTCCCACCGGCCGCGCCGCCTCGCGTTCGGGTCGAAGACGCCGAGCGGCACGCCGGCACGAACGTCGGCGCGGGCGGTCCGGCGCCAGATCAACTCCGGCTCGGGCCGGCGCACGCCTCCGGCGCATGGTTCGACAGCCGCGGCGCGACGTCGCTCCTGCCGCCGCACAAGCAACGTCATCCGCTCGGTCCGCTCACTCGGGAGCGGTACGACTTGTTCCTCTAACGCCTGCACCTCACGGCCGTAGCAGTCGTACGCGAGCCCCGGAGACACGATGACGGCCTCCCCGTCGCCCGTGAGCTCGACCCAGAGTCCGTCCGCGATTCCAAAAGAGTCGTGCGCCGCACGCTGGTGCCACCACTGGAGCTCGGTGTCGGCCGTGACGGCGGCGTTGAAGTCCCGACTGCGCAACAGCTCCCGCGAGACGTGGTGCAGCCGCTCGAGTTCGACGGGCCGGCGGCTCACGCGGCGATCACCTCGATCGTGTGCTCGCCCGCTGCGACGAGGCCGAGCGGCCCGACGCACACGTTCCCGCAGGTGCGCCCGTCGCGAGTGACGAGATCGACCTGGACCACATGGTCGACGCCCCCGACGCCGTCGATGACCTGAAGCACCTCAGCGCGGATCACGTCGCGCCCCAGCGGCCAGCCGGCGCCGTCAGGCCCGCCAGCGAGCGGGTCGAAGAAGGCGTCGATCGCCTCCGCGACTCGGTGGGCGACGTCGCCTCGCGACGCGACGCGGAGTGCGCTGACGCGCGCCCGGACGGAGACGGCGGTGTACGTCGGGCCGGTGACCGCGATCCTCGTGCCGACGACTCGCCCGGTGGCTAGATGGCCGGCCACCGCTTTCAGGAGTCCCGGGCTCGGCACCGGCCGGCGGGCGGGGAGCGTCGGGACGACGACGACGGTGACCACGCCGACCGCGTCTACGCAGGGAAACCCAGGATGGACATTCGCTCGCGCAGCCGCACGGGCGATGCGGACACCGGGCGTCTCGCGCGCGAGGCGCTCGTAATCGGCGAGCGTTACCGCGCGACCGGTGCTGTCGAGCAACTCTGCCGCCCGGCCCTCCGCATGCTCCAGCGTCTCGGCGGCCGCGCCGCCCGTCGCGGGAACCGGGTTCTTGACGTTGAGCAGGTCGCGCGTTCCTGCCGGCAGAACGGCATCGTTGTGCGCGCTCCCGGCGACGCGGCTGACCGCGCCCGCCGGGAGATCGCCGTCCTGCGCCAGCGTCGTCCGGTAGAGGGCGACGATCGCCGCGCTGGGCGGCGGAACAAGACCGCGCTCGCCATCGCCGAACGCGATCGTGCTGGCGCCCGCGTCGAAGACCACGTGCGCGTCCGCGGGACCCGACGACTTCAGGTCCGGCCGGAGCGACCAGCGCCGGCCGGACGAGCCTGCGCCACGCTCGAGCGTCCAGATGCGCAGACTGCCAGCCTCGGCGACGGCGTCCAGCGACACGACCTGCTCAGGTGAGCCGTCGCTGAGCCCGAGCACAATGGCCTCGACGACGAATGCGCCGTCCTTCGGAGGCGGAGTCCCGGGTGGCGGGGGATCCTCCGGCAGCGGCTCCGCCTCCTCATAGGCGAGCAGGAGTGCGACAGGCGCCCAGGCGTCAGTCGGGTCGAGACTTCGGATCCGCAGCTCGTCGTCGAGCTCCGCGCCGAGGGCAAGGTTGCGGCCGACCTCGAGCGCCTCCGTGACCGCGGCGGCCGGCGCAACCCTCCAGGCCAGGTGGGCCGGCACGGCTTGCTCGGCCTCGAGCGCATTCAAGGACACGTCGCGGAGCGTGGGCGGAGCGTCGTACTCACCCCGCACGAAGCGGCAGCGCAGGAGAAACCGTGTGCCGCGCGCCGACGCTCGAGAATGCATCGTCACCGGCGCAACGATCTCGACGCGTCCGTCGAGCGTGAGCGCGCGTGTGTAGTCGACCACCTCTCCCGCAGCCGGGTCGAGGGGGCGCCAGCGACCCGGCGCGACCTCGAGCTCCCACACCGTTCGCGCCGAGTGATGTAGAAGCGGTCCATCGACTGGCTCGCCGCAGCGGTCGCCTTTCTCAGCCTGTTGTTCTTCCTCCCCCCGTTCGCAGGCGATCAGCGACTCGGGCGTGCGACAGGCCGCAGCACGCAGCTCCTCGGCGCGTTCGATCTGGGCGCGCTCGTCCTCGCTGCCCGCGTCCGCACGGCTCACGAACAGCGTCACCCGTACCCCGGGGGGAAGCGCCGCGCTTAGCGCGAGGACGAGCGCCACACCCGGACGCGGGTCTTCACCGAAGGGGGCGAACGTCTCGCCGCGGAGCCAGCGGCGCGTGAGGTCGACGGTCGCGGCGTCACTCCTGCTCTCGAGCTCCTCGACGCGGGCGTCGACGACGGCGAGCTCGCGGAGCGTGCGGTACGGCACCGTCGTCCCGGAGACGTTCTCTCCCTCGCACTCGACGCCTTCCGGCAGCGCGAGCGGCCCGGCCCCGGACGTCAGGCCGAACCGGAGGACTGTACGGGCGGGCTTCGGCGGCGCCGGCGACAGGCCCACCAGGCCGAGGAACTCGAGCCGGTGGCTGATAGGCACCTGGTCGAGCTGGAACCCCTGCATCTCGGCGAGCCAGGCGAACAGCTCCGTCAGCGTTATGCCGGGGTCGCTGACGTTGTGGTCGGTCCAGTCGGGCGCGTACAGCGGGATGAGCGCACGTCCCTCCTCGACCAGCTCTTCCCAGCGGCGGTCGTCGAGCCGCGGCAAGGGTAGGAACGTCGTCATCGGTCGACCATCCTCAGCTGGATCTCGCCCGCGACGGGCAGCCGGTCGAGTGCGATCATGAGCCGCTCGCCCTGCGCGATGCCGTGACGGAGCAGGGCGAGCTCGCGGCTGTGATCGACGCCGTCGACACGCTCGACAACCGCGGCGAGGTCAGAGAGGTAAACGTCCTCTCCTGGTCGCCACCCCCGGCCCGACGGACCGCCCTCGAGCGGGTGTAGGAATAGAGCGATCGCGGCATGGGCGGCGCGCTCGACCGCACCCGCACTGATGCCAGGTTCGAGCACAAGCGTCGCGGCCACATCGACCGGCTGGTAGTCAGGCCCCGCCACAACGACCTGCGCCGCAGCGGCGACGTCTGCCGACATCCGTTCCTCGAGGTGGCGCCGCACCAGCTGCCGCAGCCCGAACGAAGGAAACGGCCGTGGCTCGGCGCTCGCCGGGATGATGACGAGCGTGACCCAGCCGGGAGCTGGCCGGCCGGACGCGTCGTGCGCGGGGACAGCACGCGCGACCGCGACCGATGGCGACGCCTCGCGCGCAAGCGTCTCGAGATCGGCCACGGTGGCGCCGCGGCCTCGGGCGCGCACGCTGCTCGGCCCCCGGCGCAGCACTGCGTCGGGCGTCTCACCATCGGCGCCGCCTTCCGCAGGCGCGACGTTGGTTACCTTCTCGATCCCACCGACTGGCCCGAGGATTTGGCTGATCGCGCCGACGCCGACGTTGCCCGAGCTGCCCCCGCCGGTCCGGTACCGGCGCGCGACGACGAGCGCTCCGACGGGTGCGGTTCGGCCCCGCTCGCCGTCGCCAAGGAGGACGCGACCGCGAGCCCGGTCGACCGCGTAGTGCCTGTCGGACGGTTTCGAGAGCAGCAGCGTCGTCCGCTCCTCCCAGCGCACCCAAGCTTCCGTTACGCGCTTCAAGCGGTCTCGGCGCAGGCGCAGGGATCCACGTTGAACATCGACCTCCGGTCCCTCCGCGGCGAGCGCCGCCTCGAGCTCCTGGATCGCTGCCTCCGGCTGCGGCAGAAGCTCCGCCGCGAGGATGCGCCACTCGACGTTCGCTCGCGGGCCAACGAGCTCCCGAACCTCGACAACCTGCCCTAGCAGCACAGGGAGTTGGCGAAACGCGAGGACCTCGCCCGCTTGGCCGGTCGCCGCACCGAGAGGGTCGTCCGTGATCGTCTGCTGCTGGACGACCCAGACGGCATTCGGGGCGATCGCCTTCAGCGTCGGCTCGCCCGGGGGACCATCCTCGTTCAGACGAGCCCGCAACCAATTGCGCGGCTCCATAAAGCGCGCGAGCGGCCGCATGTCGTCGGGGCCGACGAGCGACACGATCCCGGGAACCCGGAGGTTGCGCGTCTCGTCCTCGACCGGGAGACGATTCCACGTGAAGCCGTTCCAGTACTCCCAGACGAGCGTCGGCCCGTCGAACTCGCCCCGCTCCTCGACGACGTCGAAGAATAGGCCGAGGTTGTCGTTCGGGAGCGGGCGGTCGAACCCGAGGTAGAGACCAGGCGTGGACTCCGACACCGGGACGAACGGCTGAAACGTCTTCCCGGGCCACCGTGCTTCGAAGCTGACGTCCGTGTATCCGAAGTCGTTGTACGCGAAGACCCGGTCCGGCGGGTACGGACCGTCCTGCCACGCGTACCCGAGCCGAAGGTCGGCAAGGGTCGGAGGCTGCGGAACGAAGAACTCGATGGACGTCCCGTCAATCGTCAGCGACCGCTTTACGCCGAATCCCCCGCTGCCAAGTCGGACGCGCATCCACAGCCGCTCCTCGTCGTTAACCGACGTCGCAGTCATGTCGTCCGGGACGACCAGGTCGATCATCCCGCGTGCCCGGAGCCCAGCCGGGTCGTCGTCTGCGTCCGAGTCCTCCGTCAACAGTGACGTCAACAGCGACGTCCACGCGCGGCCGTTCCAGTACTCCCAGCTGATCACGCGCGGGATTGGCGTGTCCGACTCGCCGGAGATCCCGCTGTCGGGCATCGCGGCCGGCTCGATGTAGAGGCGGACGAGTGCGCCCGGCTTCGAAAACGCGTCGTCGTGTGAGAAGTAGAAGGCCGCGCCCGGCAGCGGTTGCGCACCGAACGGTGCGAACGGCTTCGTCAGATCAACAGGTGCGCCGTCGGCGATCGCCTTGTCAAGCGCCGTCATTGACAGCCGGAAAGTGAGCTCGACCGGCGCATCTGACGTTGGGCGGACGACATGGGCCTGCTCGAAACCCGGGACCCTCACGACGAAGGTCTGATCCTCGTCGGCAGGAACTTGGAAGTCGGCTTCGCCCTCGGCGTTGGTGGCCCGCCTGAGATCCTCCTCTTCGGCGATCACGGTCACGGTCTCGAGGGGGATTCCGGCCGCGTCGAGGACGCGCACGAGGACGACGGCGATCCCCGCCGACGCCGCTACGGGCCTCTCCCCTGGCTTGACACCGGCGTCCCAGATCGACGCGTACGAATGGGCGATCTGGGTGCTCAACCGCACGGCCTCGACCTCGGGCAGTACGCGAGCGGGGTCTGCCGGCAGCGTCTCGTCCAGGCGGCCCCGTACCCAGAAGCTCTCGACACCCGAGACCGTGGTCTTCGCAGTCTGCGCACAATCCGCCTCGAGCCTGTACGCGCCACTCGTCCGCAGGCCAAGCGTGCTGTCGAGGAGAGCGACGTCGTCGTTGCTGCACGCGGGCCGCATGTCCGCGAACGAGCGCCAGACCTCCCCGTCCCAGTACTCCCAGCGGATGTCGAGCGCCGTGTTGCTCCCGGTCGTGAGCTCGAACGTGACCGTGACCTCGCTATGGCCGTCAAGCGCAAGCAGTCGGTCGTGAGCGATGTAGAGCATGTGCGGCGTGTCCTCGAGGCGCGCGGCTGTCGAAGAGCTGGAACGGACGCTGCTCGGCGAGCGCCTCGCTGTGATCGATGAACTGGTCGCGGCCGGGCCAGAGGCTGACTGCCTCGGTGAGTCGCGCCGCGGCGAGCCGGATCGTCCGCTCGGTCTCGTACGTGATCTGCGCGCCACCGCCCGGGGGAGGCGGCGCCGCGATGCGCGTGCCGGCCGGCAGCGCGACGTCGGACGCGTCTCGGGCAAGCTCGACCGACACAGGCGCTCGCGCAGGTTGCGGCGAGACGAGGCGCACGCCTAGCAGGTCGAGGAAGGCGAGCTCGTTCTTCGCAGGCGCCTGCTCGAGCCGCCGGGCGATCGACTGCGAGGTAGCGGCGCGACGATCTGCACGAGCGCCATCTCGGCGCCGGCGCGGTCCGGAAGCCACGTGGGCACGTATCCGGACCGAGTGCAGTGAGGCGCGCGACGAACGAGGGCGCATCGCGCACGTCGAGCACCGCGTGCCGCCCGACCTCGGCGGTGGCGGAATCGTTCACACGGGTGCCCCCTCCTGGAGGTAGAAGGGAAAGACGAGGTTCTGCCGCGTGTTCGTCGCACGAACGCGGTAGTCGACCTCGATCACGAGGATGCTTGGCGGCTCCCCCTCAGGCGTCACGCGCACGTCGCTCGACGTCGATGCGCGGCTCCCAGGCGATCAGGGCATCGCGAACGTCGCCCTCGACCTCGGCCAGCGTCGCCGGGCCGAGCGGCTCGAACACGAAGCGGTCGAGCCCGGCCCCGAAGTCGGGTCGCATCACGCGCTCGCCCGGGTTCGTGCCGAGGATGATCAGGATCGCCTGGTGGACGTCCTCCTCGTACTGACGCCTCGGCGATCTGCCCGTCGCGTCGAAGCGCGGCGGGAACGACCCACCCGACGCCGAGGAACGCCGCGTGCTGGGTCGGCGTCGGCATCCGTCAGCCGCCGATCAGTCACGGTCGGACACCCTGGCGCGATCGGTGTTCGGCGGCCCGGCCTCGACGATCTTGTCGCCCATCCGCGCCGCGGGCGACGCCGTTGATGAGCACGCGTCGTGCTGCCCACTGCGACGACGCCGCCGACGTGCGGGCACCGTGCCCGACGTAAGCGGGCACATGTGCGTGTCGACGAGAGCGCGCCAGCCGGGCAGCTTCGCCGATTACGACGTCGGTGCTCCCGCCGGGCGGCGCGGACGGCGTGAGCGGCGTCCCGTGCGCGGTCTGGTCGGTGACGCGAGCAGCTGCCGGCATCCAACACCCCCTAGTTGAGAGCGATCGGCTTCCCGCTGATCAGGCAGGCGGTCGCGAGGTGTCGATCGTGAGAGCCCGTGACTTGATCTCCACGGCGCGCCCTTGAGCGTCAGGTGCGCAGTGGCCTCGACGGTCACCTTTACGCCCGTGATGGTGACCGTCTGCGTCTTGTTGTCGAGCGTGATCGTGAGCGTCCCGGCCGTGTTCGTCAGCTCGATCTTCGCCGGGTCGATCGTGACCTTCTGTTTCGTCGAGCTGACGATCGTGATCGACTGGAGCGCGTCGTCGAACTCGACCTCGTGACCGACGCCGCCCTTGAGCCCGGTCTTGAGCACCCGCTTGGTCTGCGCGTCGACGGAGTTCGACACGGGCGGCTGGTCCTGCGTGCTCCAGAGGCCGCCGAGGATGTAGGCGTTCGTCTGAGCCGCCTTCGCTCAAGCGCGACGAGCACCTCGTCGTCGACTCGCGGGGTGTAGAGGAACCCGGCGCCGGACCCGCCGCCGATCGCGGTCAGCCGCGCCCACACCTCCTGGTCGAGCGAGGGGATGCGGACGAGCACCTTGCCCTGGTTGATCAGGTCGCAGTTGTTGACGACCGTGCCACTGACGATGTTGGCTCCGGTCTCTGACTTTCGCTCGGGCTCTCGCCGCCGAGTCGTAGAGCTTGATAGGCACCTCGTCCTCCTCTCAGCCGATCCGCTGTCCCTGGACGCGCACCAGCCCGCCCGCCCTTGGGCAGCGGGATCGAGCCGAACCAGACCTCCTTGCGGGCCTCGAACGAGCGTCCGGTAGCCGCCGCTGTCGATCGTGTGCGTGGAGGAGGTGATTCGGTACAGCCCGCCGAACTGGTCGCCGAGGCCGTCGAGGTCGATCACGCGGCCGGCCTTGATCGCCGGGTTGCCGATCGTCGTTGCCGCTCGCCGGTCAGCCGATTGTTGAGCCGCGGCAGCAGCTCGCTGAGGATCGTCTTCGGCGCCGTCGCCGGGCCCGATCGCGTCGATCCGCAGCGTGCCGCGCGCCTTGTCGGGGCCGAGCAGCGCCTCGAGGTCGCCGAGGCCCGGGTAGATCTGGAGGTCGAACGCCGCGCGGTCGTAGTCCCAGCCGAGGACGACGACGAACTCCGTCTTGATTGCGGCGATCCAGATCCGCGTCGCGACGGCCGCGACCTGGCCGACCGTCGTGAGGCGCGGCGTGAAGTCGATCAGCGACTCGCCCCACTTCAGCGTCACGCGTCGGCGCGTAGTCCTGGATCAGGAACTGGAAGCGCAGGACGTAGCCCCTGCGGCTCCAGCGTGTGGTCGATGTACATCTCCCAGCCGTTCTCCTTGGCGAGCCCGGACAGGAAGTCGAAGTCGCTCTGCCCCTGCTGGATGCGGATCGCGCGCTTCGGCCTCGAGCGGGTCGATCGCGTAGGCGAGCAGCAGCGTGAGGAACGACAGCGCCGCGCCGACCGGGTCGATGGCCGGGATCGAGCAGGTTCGTGGCCGCGACGAGCGCCGCCACGACCGGGTCGGGCAGCGGGAACTTGCCGATGCAGGGGAGGCTGAGCGCGAACGCGCGGTCCTTGGTGCCCGACCGTCAGCCGCTGCAGGAAGTCGTGCGCGACGACCGTCACCGTCGGGCATGCCGCCGGAGGGGAACGGTCGCCTCGACGCCGGTGATCTCGCCGACGAAGACCGTCTCGAGTGGATCGGGCGCGTAGCCGAGCGTCGAGCGCGAACGGCGTGTCGACCTGCAGCAGCGGATGGTCGAGCCAGCGCAGGCCGTCGTTGGCGAGCGTCGAGCTCGACGCGGTCGGCGCCCTCGATGCCGTCCTGGTAGCGGACGCTCGATGATCGCGGCGCGCAGCGCCGGTCGGGAGCGGCTCGCCGTTGATCCGGACGGTGAAGCTCGGGCGCGTACGTCGGGTAGCGGGCCATCTCAGACCACCACCTCGCCGGTCTCGGGATCGAGGAACGGGCAGCGACGGGATCGCGCAGCGGCTGGCCGGCCGCGATCGCCCGCGGGTTCGCGATGCCGTTCGCGAGCGCGATCGGCCGCCAGAGCTGCGGGTCCTCGTAGCGGCGGCGGCGATCCCGCTCAGCGTCTCGCCGCGGCGCGACGACGTGGACCTTGGTGAAGTCCGCCGTCTGCAGGTTGACCTCCTTGGCCTCCTGCTCGGCGTCGATGAACTCGATGAACGTGCAGCGCGAGCCGCGCGCGGACCGGCATGCCGTCGGGCAGGAACATCAGGAACTGCTCGCTGACGCGCGACAGCACGCAGCGGAAGTCCAGCGACGCCATCGTCACCCGCAGGACCGGCGGCGCGTGGAGCTCGCCGTCGATCTCCATCAGGTCGACGACCGGCCGTGTCTGCGTCGCGCACGTCCTGCTTCGGCAGCGTCGGCGTGTCGTAGGTGTCGAAGAACAGCTCCATCTCGAGCGTGCGCTGGTTGCCGTTGCACGAACTGCAGGATCGGCGAGCCGAGGCCGGGGACGCCCTGGACGGCGAAGTTGTTGTCCTTGTTGACGGTGTACTCCTCGGGGTTGAAGAGCACCGTCGAGCTCGTCGCCGGTGTGTCTCGACCGTGATCTGCAGCTGCTCGAGCGGCATCGCCGACCTCAGATCCGTCCCAGCGCGCTCGCGGTGGGCGACGATGCGGCGGTCGATCTGGCGCACGACCTGTCGGTGAGCGCGCTCGAGGTCGACCTGCGCGCGGGCGCGTCCGGCGGCCGCGGCGTGGCGGCGCGCGGCCGTCCGGCGCGTCCGTCCGGCGTCCGCGGCGCGCGGCGACCGCGGCCGCCGGCGGCATCCGGCGAGCGGCCGCCGGCGGCGTGCCGGCGCCGGGCGTCTGCCGAGCGCGCGGTGCGGTGCCGCGCGCCCGCGGCTCGCCGCGACCGTGCGCGGAGCCGGCCTCGGCGACCGCGGCAGCTCGACGCGCCGGCCGTCCTCGACGACGCGGCGGCATGCGGCGCTCGCGCGACGCCGGCGATCGCACCAGTCGGCGGCGTGGGCGCGGCGCGGAGCCGCGGCTGCGCGAGCGGCGCACGGCGAGCCGCGAGCGAGCGCTCGTGCGGCTGCCCGGACGGCGCCGTCGGCGAGCCGCTCGCAGCCGGCGGCGAGCCGCGAGCGCGGCCGAGCGGCGCTGGCGCCGGGCACCGACGCGCGACGGTCGCAGCGCGACGCTGCGACGCGTGGCGCGACGTCGAGCGCGGTCCGCTGCGACGACGCGTCGGACGCATGCCGCGAGCGCGGACGCGCGAGCGCATCGGCGGCGGAGCCGCGCACGCCGACGACGCCGGCGCGCGCCGGCGCGGCGAGCGCCGCGCTGCCAGCGCGCGTCCACGCGACCGCGAGCGCGCGGCGGCGTCGACGGCGCGCGCCGCCGGCGCAGCCGACTCGAGGAGCGCGATGCGTCACGCCGCCGCCTCGTTCATGCGCCGGTTGATGGCCGAGATCTCGTCGACCCAGCGCCGGCGGTCGGCGTGCTCGAGCTCCAGGATGTCGCTCATCGGCCAGTGGAAGTGGTAGGCGACGAAGGCCACCTCCTCGTAGAGCGTCTCGAGGGGGTAGCCTAGGACCCCCCCACGCCGTTCAGCTCCAGCTCGAACTCGTGCGCGCAGTGCGGGCACGGCGCCGGGACGCTGCGGCGTCCCGGTCGCGGTTGATCTGGTTGTAGAACTCCTGCAGGTAGGCGAGGTCGGCCGCGTACAGGTCCTCGATCACCTTCGGGTTGATGTGCGTCGACGTCCCCGAGCCGCGTGATCACGCGCGAGAGCAGGATCACGATCAGGTAGGCCTGGTTCGCCTGCACGCGCGGGTCGCGCAGCGGCAGGATCTCGTCCGCCGCGGTCGCCAGCCGCATGACGCCCTCGCGGTGGAGGGTGCCGTCGTCGTCGAGGTAGCCGAACGGCAGGGTGAACTCGTGCTCGGTCTGCAGCATGGCTACGCCCTCTCGATCCCCTCGTGGGCGATCTCGAGCGTCTCGATCGCGACGTCGGTGCCCTCGGCGTTGAAGTCCGGGCCGTCCCACTTGCGTCGGCCAGCCCTGGAAGAAGTTCCAGCGCACCTTCTCGGTCGCCGTCGAGGTCGATCAGGACGATGCTGCCGTTCTTGCGCTCGATCTTGCCCTTGGTGATGTCCGCGGTACCAGTCGTAGAGCTCGCGCGAGTCGGTCAGGCCCCACTTGAGGGTGATGTTGGTGTACTTCGTCAGCCCGGGCAGCTTGCGCACCGTCGTGCGGTCCGTCGCCCTCGCGGTACTCGATCGGGTCGTTGGTCGAGCCGAAGCCGGTGCACTCGGCGAACGCCGGCCTGGGTGATGCCGTCGATCTCGACCAGGAAGTTGAAGTTGCGGTACGGATCGACGTCGCTCGCCGTTGGCCATGGCTGCGTCCTTTCTCGTCGCGTCGCTGCGACCGTCACTCCTCGACCAGCGGCCCGCCGGGCTGCTGGATGATCCGGAACACGACGAACTCGGCCGGCGTGGTCGGGGACAGACGTCACCTCGATGATCGAGCTGCCCGAGCGCCTCGCGCGCCGGCGGGTTGAGCTCCTCGTCGACGCGCACGCGGAAGGCCTCGCTCCGGCGTGGCGCCGACGAGCGCGCCGGCGGCCCACTGGCGCGTCAGGAACTCCGTGACCTGCCGCTTGACCTGCTCCCACAGCGTCGGCGTCGTTCGGCTCGAAGACGACGAACTCGCGTCGCCCTCCTGGAGCGACTCCTCGATGAACGAGGAGCAGCCGCCGGACGTTGACGTAGCGCCACTGCGTGCTCGTCGGAGATCGTGCGCGCGCCCCAGACCACGGATGCCGCGGCCCGGGAAGCGCGCGGATGACGTTGATGCCGCTGCTCGTTGAGCGGGCCCTGCTCGCTCGTCGTCGAGCCGCGCGCTCGAGGTCGAGCACGCCGCGCAGCGCCTCGTTCGCCGGCGCCTTGAACACGCCGCGGTCGTTGTCGACGCGGGCGTAGAGGCCGGCGAGGTGGCCGGACGGCGGCACGGTCATCGCGGCCGCCGGCGACTCGGGTCGGAGACGACGATCCACGGGTAGTAGAGCGCCGCGAAGCCGCGGTCGCTGCCGAGCCGCGTCGCGCTGCGTGGCGGATCGCTGCGCCGAGTCGGCGCCGCGGCTGCGGGTCGAGGATCGCGAAGCGATCCTGCAGCGCTCGCAGTGGTCGATCATGTGCGCCTGCACGTCCTGGTCGGTGCGGTCCGGGACGCAGAGGATGTTCACCTCGTCGACCGTGCTGGAGCGCGTCGATGCCGGCCTTGAACGCGTTCGCGTCCAGAGCGCGCGCCGGATCGTCGTCGGCGCCCGCCCTGCAGGTTCGCGGGCCGCGCGACGCGCGGGCAGGTCGTCGGGCGGCGGCGTCGGGTTCGGCGGAGTCCGCCGCGTGCAGCGTCGACGTCGCTCCGAGTCGACGATCCGCGCGAAGTAGCGGCTGTGGCGCGGATCCATGCGAGAGCTCGCTCGAACGTCTCGGCTCCGCCGATGACGAGCGTGAACTCCTGCGACTGCGACGTCGCACCGGGTCGCCGGCCGTCGAGGTCACGTATCGCGTTCGCGAGCGCCGCGGCGAGCGTGACGATGCCCGTGCTGCCGTCGACGCTGTTCACGACGGACCACCGTCGGTCGTTCCGTCCTGCGTGAACGCGACGTCGGTGCCCGGCTCGATGCCGGTCGTGTCCTCGACGCGGAGCCGCGTTGTGACCGGCGCCAGGTCGGCGATGCCGGACGTCGTCGCTTGCGCGTAGGCGTTCGCGAGGGCGGCTCGAGCGTGAGCGTCGCGCCCGTGATCGAGGCGATCGGTCGCCTCCTCGGTGTTCGTGCCGTCGTCGATCGCGACCCGGTCGCCGACGACGAACTTCCCGGCGTCCGTCGGCGTGCGCCAGCAGTGGCCTGGTCGATGGCCGCGGCGACCGGCGCGGTTGCCGCGCCGACGGGCCGTCGTGGCCGGCGGCGATGCTCGGCGTCCTGCACCTCGACGGTGATGTGGTTGCCCGCCGCGCCGTCCTGCTTGGCGCGTGACGACGAGCGTGTCGTTGCCGGCCCCGTCGCTGCGATCCGTCAGCGCGAGCGCGCCGCACCGCGGTCCCGACGCGAACGAACCAGCAGTCCGCAGCCGCCGTTCGCGAAGAAGCCCTGCGACCGCGTGGGTCGCGTAGACGAGCGGCTGGGTGATGATAGGGCTCGCGTCGTCGAGTCGCCGAACGCCTCGACGAACTCGGTCCAGTTCGCGAGCCGGACCGGCACGCCGATCGGCCCGCTCGCGCGCCGGCCCGACGAACGCGGCGCGTGCTGGTGCCGACGCCCGCGATCGGGCCGGGACGCTGGATCTCGTCGATGTAGACGCCGGGCGCCTTGTTCGTGGTGGCGAACGCGCACATGTGCTGTCCCTTCCTCCTGACGGCTCCTATGGCAATGGCGTCAGTTCGACGACGTAGTCCTCCGGCCGGCCGGGCACGACGAGCGGCTGGGTCTTGGGCTGGAACCCGCGCGCGACGACGCGGACCGTGTGCGCGCCCGGCGGCACGCGCGGGAACGAGTAGCGGCCCTCGACGCCGCGATCGGGTGCGGAGGTCGAGGTCGACGAGGTCGACGACCGCGTCGGCGACGCCCTCGCCGCGGCCTGGTCGACGACGCGCCCGCCGATCCCGATCCACGGCCGTCGAGCTCGCCGCGTTGACTGAAGTCCGGTCGAGCGCGTCGTGACGAGCGGGCCGGTCGACCTCGACGCCGAGGTCGCCAGCTCGACCGTCACGGTCAGGTAGAACGCCGGCCGCGGCGCGATGCCCATCGCCGTCCAGAAGTCGCCGGCGTTCTGGTTCGGGTCGAGCTGGGCGACCATCGTCGGCGGCGGGTAGATCCGGTCCGGGTCGCCGAGGAGCGCCCTGGAGGTACTCGTCGGGGATCGTCGGGAAGCGGCTCAGCCAGGTCAGCGCCTGGCCGAGCAGCCGGTGCTCGGCGGCGACGCGCGCCGGCGCCGGCGCTGCCGGCCGCCCAGGTCGTGACGATGTACGAGCAGTCCGCCCGCAGCGGGCCGGCCCGGCGGATGAAGCGCTGCGCCGTTCGCGCTCGACGATCGGCGTGCGGGTCGCGCAGCTCGCGGTTCTCGCGCACCTCGTAGAGGAACAGGTTCACGGTCGCCTGCGCCGGGCGCGAAGTTGCGGTCCGGCGTCATCGAAGCTCACGTCGGCGTCGCGCAGCTCCTGCAGCTCCGGCGCCGGCGCGTCGTTGAGCAGCTGCGTCAAGCGTGCTGTCGAGGTCGTCGAACACGCGTCCGCGTCACTCGTCCGTCCCGGCACGCCGGCCAGTCCGGGTCGTGGATCCGCGGGTTGACGATCGCGGGCCTCGAAGTCGAGCCAGATCCGCTTGTCGTTGCGGCAGTCGTAGCCGCGACACGGGATCGGCCGCTGCTCGTAGACGCCGCACCGGTGCGTGCTCGCGGTCCATGTGCACGCAGTAGCCGTCCTCGTCCTGCGCGGATCAGGTACGGGCCGCCCGAGGTCCCAGCGGACGACGCCCTCCTCGACGTCCTCCGCGGCTGAGCGCGAGCGGCAGCTTGCAGCAGGCCGCGCCGCAGAGCGGGATGCCGGTCCTCGCAGTCGATCTCCGCGCCGCCCGTCGAAGTCGTACTTGCTGACGTCGAACTCCTGGATCGCGACGGCCATGCCGCGCTCGACGAACTCGCCTTGCAGGCGAGCCGCGGCGACCTGCCGCCGCTCCTCCAGCGCGGGCCGCTCGATCGACGCCCTCGTCCACGAGCAGGTCGACGAGCGCCTCGAGGGTCGCGCTCGCATCGCACAGCTCGCTCGTGTTCGCGTTGGCGCGGTTGTGCGCGTAGAGCAGGCCGCGCAGCACGTCGACGTCCGTCACGGCGCCACCTGCTCGGCGTAGGGGCCGAGCTCGGCGTCGGTGAGGACCCGGCCCAGCTTCTGGTACTCGCGGCGCGTGGCGTGCAGCAGGTGCCGGCGTGCCGATCGGCCCGCCTCGCTCGCGGCGAGGAAGGCGGCGCCGAGGACGATGTTCCTGATGCTGCCGCCGGTGATCCGGAACTGGCGGGCGAGCGGGTCGAAGTCGATGTCCGGTCGGCGCTCGGCCTCGGCGGGGAAGAGCAGCTGCCAGATCCGCGCCGGTGCTCCTCGTCCGGGAACGGGAACTCGACGATGAACTGCAGCCGGCGCACGAACGCCTCGTCCATGTTCTGGCGCAGGTTGGTGGCGAGGATCGCGACGCCGTCGTACTGCTCCATCCGCTGCAGCAGGTAGGCGATCTCGATGTTGGCGTAGCGGTCGTGCGAGTCGCGGACCTCGGAGCGCTTGCCGAACAGCGCGTCCGCCTCGTCGAAGAAGAGGATCGCGTTCGCGTTCTCGGCCGCGGCGAAGATGCGCTCGAGGTTCTTCTCGGTCTCGCCGATGTACTTGCTGACGACGCCGGAGAGGTCGATCTTGTAGAGGTCGAGCCCGAGCTCGCGCGGCGATGATCTCGGCCGCCATCGTCTTGCCGGTGCCGGACGGGCCGGCGAACAGCGCGCTGACGCCCTTGCCGAGCGGACTGCGCTGCGCGCGAAGCCCCACTCGTCGAGCACGCGGTGGCGCTGGACGACCTGGGCGCAGATCTCCCGGAGCTGGGCGAGCGGGTCCGCCGGCAGGACGATCTGGTCCCAGTCGTGGGTCGGCTCGATCTTCCGCGCGAGCCCGTCGAGTGCGGCGTCCGACCGGGTGCGGGCCGCCTCGAAGAGGTCCGGCGGCCGGACGCGCCGAGCAACGCGCAGGCCGCGAGCGGTTGCGCGCGACCGCCACGGCATCCGCGATCTGATCGGGCGTCAGCCGGAACAGGCCGGCGAGCTGCTCGAGCTCGCGCGCCGGGAGATCGATCCCGCAGCCGCGAGCCGGTCTCTCCAGACGTCGCGCGCTCGTCGTGGGACGGGATCGGGAACGGGACGTCGACGACTCCGCGGGGCCCGGCCAGCGGCGGCGTCGCGGCGCGTGCCGGCGAGGATCGTGACGCCGGCGCGGTCGGCCAGCGCATCGACGAGCCGGCTGTACACGGGCGCGGCTCGGCGCGCAGCGGGTCGAGCGGCTCGAGGTAGAGCACCGCGTCGTGGAGGAGCGCCTCGCGGAAGGCGACCCTCAGCAGGCGTCGGAATCGCCCTCGCCGCCGAGCGCCTCGAGGTCGACCGTGAGCAGCGCGGCGCCGGCCGCGCTCGGCGAGCGCGTGGGCGGTCTCGCGCTTGAGCGCGTGCCGGGCCCGGAGAAGTAGAGCCGAGGCTCTCGCCCGCCGCTGCGCGTCGGCCACGAGTCGCCGCGAGCGCATGCCGCTCGTCGCCGCGTAGCGGCGGTGGCCGCGAAGCCGTCCGGCTCGAGCAGGGCGCCGACTCGCGCAGCCGCGGATCGACCCCACGCTGCCGAGCAGGTACCGCACCACGGTGTCGTCGAGCTTCACGAAGTGCCAGGAGCGAGGGCTTGCGCGCCGCTCTGGTCCGGAACCAGCTCGATCAGGTCGTCGCGGAGCGAGGGGCGCATCGGCCGCGAAGTGCTCGCGGCGCGCGAGCTTCGCCTCGGCGGTCGCGGACAGGAGGTTGAGCGCGAGGTCCACGACTCGGCCAGCGCCGCGAGACGTCGTCCTGGAGGAACGCGTAGAGCCGTTCGTAGCGGAGGTCGACTCTCGGGCGCGAGCGCGATCATCATGAGCTCGAGGTCGAAGCTCGGTGAGCCCGTACGCCCGGCGACGGCCGCCAGCGGCGAGCTCCGCGATCAGGTCGACCAGGCGACCTCGTCCGTCGGCGACGCCGAGGATCGGCGCGACGCGCGGGTTCTGCGACCAGTGGGTCGGCGTCCCTCTCGCTGATGTAGAGCCGCGGAACGGATCGGCGGCGGCCTCCGCGCCGTACGAGGCGACGACCCGCTCGACGGCGCGCGCCAGGATGCGGTCGAGCCGCTCGAGCGGCGCGGCGAGGTCTGCGAACTGTCCGTTGAAGTCGGGAGTCAACTGAGACCGCGCTGCGGCGAGGAGGCGCGAGTCAAGCTCGCTTGCCGCCGGAGCCGCGCAGCAGCGCTCCGGCGTCATTGGCCGTTCGCGTGAGCGGCAGAGACACCAGCTCGGCGGACGCATCGTCGTCGAACTCCCTGCGCCGAAGCCGCTCCCACCAACGCCTCCGCCCCTGGAAGACTTCCGAACGGCTGGATCCATGCCGGGCATTCCCAGACGAGACGACCGACATGGCTCAGGCATCGCCCGCCGTGCGGAGAGCCGCCACCAGGCGGTCCGGCGAGAGCTCGCCGAGCGGTGCCCTCGTCGGCCGCATCTGCCAGAGGAATCCCTCACGACCCTCGCCCTGTACCGCCAGCACTTTCACCTGAGGCCAGTCGTGGAGCAAGCCCGGATAGAAGTCGGAGACGTCGTCCTCCACGCCCCAGATCACGAACGCCGCATCGGTCTTGGCGATGGTTCGCCCGAGACCATCGGGCCGATCGAGGTCGCCCACAACTGCCATATCGGGCTGGACCTCGACGATGCCTCGAATGACGTCGTGCAAGATTCCTCTCAGCTCCACCAACACGATTCGGACTTGGCTCAAGCGACGTCCTCATCGATCTTCATGGCCCTGCACCCAGTCTTCGCCCGCGCCGCGCAGGCGCAATGGGGCATTGGATGGACTTTCGGCCTACGAGAGAGGCCTAGAACGATCCAGTACCAACGGCCGCTCCGTCGCCCAGGGTTCTAGATCGTCTAGTTCGTCCCACGTAGCGTGGAGCGAGCCGGCGATCTGCGTTCGCCGAGCGACATGCAGCTTCTCGAAGACGCTGTGCACGTGGTTCTTGACGGTCGACACCTCGATCTGCAGCTGACCCGCGATCTCCTTGTTTGAAAGACCGGATGCGATCAACGAGGCGATCTGACTCTCGCGGCGAGTCAGCCTCCCTACTGGGGTTTCGTCATGGCGCCGCGTGGCGAGTGAGGCCACGCGCCGGAACAGGCTTGCGACGATTACAGGTGGGCACTCGGTCTCGCCCTTCATGGTGCGCCTGAGCGTCTCGACGAGATCGTCCAGCGAGGAGTCGCGCCCGACGTAGGCAGCAATTCCGGCCTCGACGCACGGAATGACAGATCGCACGCTCTCGGGAAGCCCGATCGCGATGATCTTGGCGCTCGGAACTCTTCGTACGAGGGCACGGATGAGTCTGTTGTTGTCGACCATGGCCATGTCGACCAGTACCACGTCGGGGCGAAGCCGCTCCGCAGCCCGCACTGCCTGTTGGTCGCCGCGCGCGATTCCGGCGACCTCGATGTCCTCTGTCGAGCGTAGGACTGACGCCAGACCCTCACGATAGAGGCGGAGCTCCGCAACTACGAGGGTACGAATCACATCCCCGCCTCCGGAGCGCGGTTGCCGCAGGAGAAGTGACCACGGCTACTCTCCAGCTCGCCACTCCTTCCCTTGGCGGCCACAATTCCACGCCCGCCACTTTGTGTCAAGCGGCGCGAGCCAAGCAACGAGCCTCAGCGTCCGAGGGCGATACGTCCTCGAGTGTGGCAACGCCGACCGACCACACAACGAAGCCGCGTTCGGTCGTCAGCCCCGCCCCCGCGACCAACCATGGCACGGCGTAAGCCGCGAAGTGCGCCGCGCTCCTCGAGGATCGCAGCAGTCGTCACAATCTGGGAGAGGGTGATCATGCCCACTGCCGTGAAGGTCGACATCCTCTCGGTCCGAAGGACTCGGTGGCTGCATTCAGGGGAAGCGTGACCGCCGCGGCGGGTTGGGAGCGGCAGGAGTTCGAGAGGACTCTGGGTCATTCAGCCGGAGCGAATGGCCAAAGCGTTGCGTTCAAAGCAGGTCTTGACGATGGAGCTGGGTCTTGACCCGGTAGTGAGGCTCAGTGCACGAGTTGCGCCAAAGCCACACTCGCGATTTCCTTGCCCTCGGGGACCCGTGTTCGGGTGGACACATCGTCAAATCTCAGGGGTTTCCGGGTTTCGGGCAAGCTCCGGATCTGCCACGCTTTCCATGGGTCTCGAGTGTCACCGCTGAGGCTCAGTACGACTTGACGAGCGTAGGTCCGCCTCGCGCATTCAGATGCGCGGTATCGAACGGGGGTAACGATGACGGCGCACGAAGAGTCCCAGCATATGCCGGGAAGCACCTATACCGAACAGGCCGACGAGCGCGCACGTCAATGCGTATTGCGACCACAGCCCATTCCTGTCCTGCCGACCGACCTAACGCACGAGAGGGAGCGGGCGATCCTGGTGGGCCGCTCGAAGTGGGTGAACGGGACGGTGCTCCACTACTACTTCTTCGACCAGGAGGGCGACGGCGAGACCGTTGCGCTGTCAGACGGTTCGACACGCTTTGTCTCCTGGGTCGGAGCAGAGACGCAGCGAGACGCAGCGCGTCAGGCATTTGACACCTGGAAGGGTCTCGGCATCGGGCTCGAGTTCGTTGAGGTCCAGGATCGCCTTGAGGCCGAGGTGAAGATTGGCTTCATGGCCGGCGATGGATCGTGGTCGGCGGTTGGCCGAGACGTGCTCAACGTGGGAGCAAACGAGCGGACCATGAACTTTGGCTGGGATCTGACAACGCCATACGGGCGAACGACGGCGTTGCACGAGCTCGGGCATACGCTCGGGCTCCCACATGAGCACCAAAACCCATTTGCCGGGATCAGCTGGGACGAGAACCGAGTCTATGCGTACTTCAGCGGCTCACCGAATTTCTGGTCCCGCGAGCAAACCTTCTACAACGTACTCCGGAAGCTCAGCCTGGCGGATGTCGAAGGATCGAGCTGGGATCCCGACTCGATCATGGAGTACTGGTTCCCAGCTGGCTTGATTGTCGAGCCCGCCGAGTATCAGTCCGGCATCGATCCGCCAGGCACGATCTCGGTCGTCGACAAGCAATACGTGCTCAAGTGGTACCCCGGACAGGGACCTCAGGCGCCGCCGACGCTCGTTCCGTTTCAGTCGGTGCCGCTCTCGCTCAAGCCCGCCGAGCAGGCCGACTTCCTCATAGAACCGACCGGCTCACGGAGATACGAGATCGGGACGTTCGGGTCTGCCGACTCGGTCATGGTCCTCTTCGAAAGCATCGACGGCCGGTTGCGCTATGTCGCCGGCGACGATGACAGTGGCTACGACCGCAACGCCCGGCTCTCGGTGAAGCTGTTCCAAGGTCGACACTACGTACTCAGGGTTCGCCTCTACTACGCCTGGGCCTCGGGCATGACGACGGTCATGTACTGGTGACGCCAGGAAGATCGTGCCCAAACAACGGTCACATCGCGCCTCGGGCGCGACAGGGCGGCTGACGTACGGTGCTACTCGGGCGCCAGCTCCGGATAGTTGATCCACATACGGCAGCGGAGCGTTCCGCCCTCTGCTGCGAGGAAGCGAACGTTCGTGAACGAGCGTGTGCTGCCGTTCTCGGTCTTATTAACGATGGTCGAGATGAGCGCGCCCTTTGCCCCCTTGTTGAGGACGCGCAACGTGCCCGACGACGAGCGCCCGCCGTCCAAGAACGGCCCCCTCAAGAAGGTTTTCTTGTCGACGATGGTGCCGTCCGCCCGGCAGAACACGAGCGCGTCGGAGAGCGCTTCTTCGAAGAACTCGCCTGGGGCCCCTTCCCTCCCGTCCTCGTACTCCGGGAACAGGAGCTGGCGCCCTAGCAGGTCGATCTCGCTTTCCGCCAGGTCGGTGGCGAACGGTGTCACTGAGGTGGGGATAAACATTCGATACTCAACTCCGTCGGATCCGACGTGCGTCCGATGGACTTCCCCCCGCGGGATTCGCAGCACGCCGTCGGCCACCAGGTGGAACGGCTTGTCGCCGAGCGTGAAGAATGTGATCTCGCCCTCAAGCACAACGAGCCATTCATCGACGTCGTGATAGTGGAAGCGACCCGGAGACGCTCCGGCGTCCCACTGCCGGACTTCCTGCTTCCAGTCCTCAACGAGCTCTCGCGGCAAATGGCTGTACTGCTTCACTTCACGCGTACCCCACGGCGCTACGGCTCACTACGCCCTCAGGTTCAGGCTAGCACCGCTCGTCCTGCTGCCAAGATCCGCTGTAGAGGAACATCGGCCGTAGGAGGATGGAGTCATGAGGGTTCTGCTCATCCGGCATGCAGCGAGCACGGACGGCGAGGTCTTGAGTGCGGACGGGATCGAGGAGACACGAGTCCTCGCTGCGCATCTAGGCCAGCTACAGGTCGTGCCGACTGTGATCCTCACGAGCACGTCAGGCGACGCCCGACATACGGGCGAGGCTCTCGGCGAGGAGCTTCGCCTCGATGAGGGGTCCGTGCACGACCTCGACGCAATGACGGCAACCGCGAGTGACTGGTGCGACCGCGTGCTCGACGCTCTCGAACCCGTTGACCCCGAAGCAACAGTCGCGATCGTCGGCAACGAACCACGATTGAGCCTCGTTCTTGCCCACTCCACCGGCACGCGCCGCCGGCCGCTTGCCCGCGCGGAAGCTGTGTCGCTTCTCGGCAACGACGTTCTGCAATACCGTCGCGGGCGCGCGTGCGTCGAGTTCGGGACGGGTCTCAGGGGAGAGCCGGAGAACGTCCTGCGCGACAAGCTGCATTCGAAGACCGCGGTGACGACGCTGCTAGCCGGCTTCACCTTCGCCGGCCTGGTGGAGCTCATAACCGGCGGCCCTCTTTCAGGACTCGAGTCAGCCGCAGCCATCCTCCTCACGTTGTCGCTGGGACTCCTCGTCGCGTGCGTCTACGTGTACGACCAACTTGCGCTGCCTCCCGGGTTCTGGTCCGCCGCGGGGCGATCGGTCGGTAGTGAGTCGGGAATCCGCGCCGGCGTGCTTCGAAGAGCCGAGAGTACGGGCCACAGGCTCCGAATGTGGACATCGGGGAAGGCGGCCGCCCGGCGCTCTGGGTTCGTCTTCCACCATGCGCGTCAAAATCACGGGGTCGTCTACGCCTACATGGTGTGGACCTGGATGTGGATCTTCACACCGGCGGTTCTGGCAGCGCTGACCGGGTTCATCCTTCTCCTTGTAGCGACGGATGAGGTGGCCATCATGGTGGGTGGCATTGGCGGGCTTGCACTCTCAGTCGCGCTGTACATCGCGTTTCGACCGAGGCTAGGCACAGACTGACGTCGGATCTCGCTTTGACGGCGACGTCCGAATGAAAGGGCGGCGCAGGCCTTTCTGCAGCTTTACCTGTCGTATGTCAGATCTGTGTCAGATCTCCCTGATCGTCGGGGCTCTCTGCTGACCTAGCCACAGGCGCGATCCGCTCAGTGAAGCCATCCCGACCAGCTGCGACCAGTCCTGACGCTGGCTCGGCCGAATTTGCAAGCCGGAGGTCACCGGTTCCGATCGGTCGAGCCCTCGGTTCGAGGGAGCACCGAGGGGGGCACGCCACCGCATGGACTGCATCCATCGCTCGGACTGCATGGCTTGGTTACACGGCCCAGCACCGTGAGGCCGATTCAGATGGGCGGTGCAGGACTTGAACCTGCGACCCCCTGCGTGTAAAGCAGGTGCTCTACCAGCTGAGCTAACCGCCCGTCGCGCCTAAGGGTGGCACACGGCCCGCAGCACCGGCAGAAGCACGGCGCATGGTGGGAGCCCGCGGCGCTGGGCAACACCCGCGACGTACGATCTCGCATGTGACCAGCAGAACCGGTCCGACGTACGGGGGCGTGTAAAGCAGGTGCTCTACCAGCTGAGCTAACCGCCCGTCGCGCCTAAGGGTGGCACACGGCCCGCAGCACCGGCAGAAGCACGGCGCATGGTGGGAGCCCGCGGCGCTGGGCAACACCCGCGACGTACGATCTCGCATGTGACCAGCAGAACCGGTCCGACGTACGGGGTCCGCAAACGCGCCATCCGCGACCCCGCAGGCAACGTGATTCGCATCGAGGAGATGATCGATGGCTGAGACGAAACCTGCCAAGAAAGGCACGACGAAGTCCGCCGAGAAGTCCCAGGGATTCACGGCCGCGGAACGGGCGGCGATGAAGGAGCGCGCCAAGGAGCTGAAGGCGGAGGCGGCCAAGGCGGACGGGGAGAAAGCCCTGCTCGAGAAGGTCGCCGAGATGAAGGGAGCGGATCGCGCCATGGCCACGCGGCTCCACGCGATCATCACGGCGGCCGCGCCGGCCCTCTCGCCGAAGACGTGGTACGGCATGCCCGCGTACGCAAAGGACGGCAAGATCGTCTGCTTCTTTCAGAGCGCGGAGAAGTTCGACTCGAGGTACGCCACGTTCGGGTTCAGCGACGAGGCGAACATCGACCAGGGGGCGATGTGGCCGACCTCCTGGGCGCTCAAGGACCTGACCGCCGCCGAGGAGAGGAAGATCGTCACGCTCGTGAAGAAGGCGGTGCGCTGAGGAGCATGGCGACGGGGAAGGCCGTGCGGCCGCCGGGGCCGCGGGCCGCCGACAGCCACGATCTGATCCGCGTGCACGGCGCGCGCGTGAACAACCTGAAGGACGTCAGCGTCGAGCTGGCGAAGCGCCGGCTGACGGTGTTCACCGGCGTCTCCGGCTCGGGCAAGAGCTCACTGGTGTTCGGCACGATCGCCGCGGAGTCGCAGCGGCTGATCAACGAGACCTACAGCGCCTTCGTGCAGGGCTTCATGCCGACGCTCGCGCGGCCGGAGGTCGACGTGCTCGACGGGCTGACCACCGCGATCATCGTCGACCAGGAGCGCATGGGCGCGAACCCTCGCTCCACGGTCGGCACCGCGACCGATGCCAACGCGATGCTGCGCATCCTCTTCAGCCGGCTCGGGAAGCCGCACATCGGCTCGCCCAACGCGTACTCGTTCAACGTTCCGTCGGTCAGGGCCAGCGGCGCGATCACCATCGAGCGCGGCGCCGGCAAGACGAGGACCGAGAAAGCGACCTTCACCCGTCTCGGCGGCATGTGCCCGCGCTGCGAGGGCATGGGCTCGGTCACAGACTTCGACCTGTCCGCGCTGTACGACGACAGCCTGTCGCTCAACGACGGCGCGCTCACGATCCCCGGCTACAGCATGGACGGCTGGTACGGCCGCATCTTCCGCGGCTGCGGCTTCTTCGACCCGGACAAGCCGATCAGCAAGTACACCAAGAAGGAACTGCACGACCTGCTCCACAAAGAGCCGACCAAGATCAAGGTCGACGGGATCAACCTCACATATGAAGGTCTGATCCCGAGGATCCAGAAGTCGTTCCTGTCCAAGGACGTCGACGCGCTGCAGCCGCACATCCGCGTCTTCGTGGAGCGCGCGGTGACGTTCACGACGTGCCCCGAGTGCGACGGCACCCGGCTCAGCAAGGAAGCACGGTCGTCGAGGATCAAGGGCAAGAACATCGCCGACGTCTGCTCGATGCAGATCAGCGACCTGGGTGGTTGGGTCCGGGGCCTCGACGAGCCATCGGTCGCCCCGCTGCTCGGCGGACTGCAGCACCTCCTCGACTCCTTCGCGGTGATCGGGTTGGGATACCTCTCGCTCGACCGGCCGTCAGGCACCCTGTCCGGGGGCGAGGCACAGCGGACGAAGATGATCCGGCACCTCGGCTCGTCGCTCACCGACGTCACCTACGTCTTCGACGAGCCCACGATCGGCCTGCACCCGCACGACATCGAGCGGATGAACGACCTGCTGCTGCAGCTACGCGACAAGGGCAACACCGTGCTCGTGGTGGAGCACAAGCCCGAGACGATCGCGATCGCAGACCACGTCGTCGACCTCGGCCCCGGCGCCGGCACGGAGGGCGGCACCGTCTGCTTCGAGGGCAGCGTGGAAGCGCTGCGGGGGAGCGACACCACCACCGGCCGTCATCTCGACGACCGGGCGGCCCTGAAGGAGTCGGTGCGGTCGTCCTCCCGCGCGCTAGAGGTCCGCGGCGCGTCGACGCACAACCTCCGGGACGTGGACGTCGACATCCCTCTAGGGGTGCTCTGCGTGGTCACGGGCGTCGCAGGCTCGGGCAAGAGCTCGCTGATCCACGGGTCGGTCTCCGGCCGCGACGGCGTCGTGGTGATCGACCAGGGGGCGATCCGCGGCTCGCGACGGAGCAACCCGGCGACGTATACGGGCCTGCTCGACCCGATCCGCAAGGCGTTCGCGAAGGCCAACGGCGTGAAGCCGGGCCTCTTCAGCTCCAACTCCGAGGGCGCCTGCCCCACGTGCAACGGCGCAGGGGTCATCTACACGGACCTGGGCGTCATGGCCACCGTCGAGTCCACCTGCGAGGACTGCGAGGGGAAGCGGTTCCAGGCAGCGGTGCTCGAGTACGAGTTCGGCGGCAAGGACATCAGCGAGGTGCTCGCCATGTCGGTCAACGAGGCCGCCGAGTTCTTCGGCGCCGGCGAAGCGAAGACGCCGGCGGCGCACAAGATCCTCACCGGGCTGGCCGACGTCGGGCTCGGCTACCTCAGCCTCGGCCAGCCCCTCACGACGCTGTCCGGCGGCGAGCGGCAGCGGCTCAAGCTGGCCACCCACCTGGCCGAGAAGGGCGGCGTCTACGTTCTCGACGAGCCGACCACCGGCCTCCACCTCGCGGACGTCGAGCATCTGCTCGGCCTGCTCGACCGGCTCGTCGACTCCGGCAAGTCGGTCGTCGTCATCGCGCACCACCAGGCGGTCATGGCGCGCGCCGACTGGATCATCGATCTCGGCCCCGGCGCCGGCCACGACGGTGGCCGGATCGTCTTCGAGGGCACACCGGCCGACCTCGTCGCGGCCCGCTCCACCCTCACCGGCGAGCACCTCGCCGCATACGTCGCCACCTGACCGGCGGCCGCCCTCTGGTCGGGCGGTCAGTCGCTCCGAAGCGCCGCTACCCGGCCTCGGGTTGGGGCAGCTGGGCCTTCGCCTCCTCGTAGCCGCCGTTGCCGACCGACTCGGCAGGGGCATAGACGAGGTTCAGCACACCTGTCCCGAAGGTCTCAGAGGAGATCAGCGTCAGCGGGACCGGGGCGTCGCCCTCGTCGAACAGCCGCATGCCCTTGCGCACCGCGATCGGGTGCACCAGCAGGTGCAGCTCGTCGAGCAGCCCCGCCGCCAGCAGCTGGCGGACGACGGAGACCGAGCCGCTCATGCCGATCGTGCCGTCGCCCGGCCCGTTCTTGAGCTCGGCGACGGCCTCGACGAGGTCGCCCTCGAGCTGCTCGGAGTTGCGCCAGGTGAACTCGAGCGGCTCGCCGGATACGACGATCTTGCGGACGTCTCCCAGTTTCTTCGCAAAGTGGGCGTCCTCCTCACCCGCCGCCTCCCGCTCGGGCCAGGCGCCGGCAAAGCTGTCGTACGTCTTGCGCCCGAAGAGCATGGTGTCCGCAGCGCCGAACGTGGCGTCCACGGCGGCGCCCATCTCCTCGTTGAAGTACGGGAAGTGCCACTGGTCGGGTGCCTCGACGACGCCGTCGAGCGAGATGAACAAGCCTGCGGTGATCTTCTTCACGATGCTTCTCCTTTGGTCCCTGACGTTCCCCGATCACTAAGACCACCAATGGCCGGTCAACTCATCGGGCGAGCGCCGCATGAGAGGAGAACGAGAGTTGAACTCCCTGATGATGCCCCCAGCGGGATTCGAACCCGCGCTACAGCCTTGAAAGGGCTGTGACCTGGGCCGCTAGTCGATGGGGGCCCGGCAGCAGTGTAGAGGCGACCCGTTCGCCGCCAACCCGCCCAGCCTCGCGCAGCCGGCAGCGCCCCGGCAGCCCCTACACTCACCGCGGCGGGGCCGGTAGCTCAGCTGGCAGAGCAGGGGACTTTTAATCCCAAGGTCGTTGGTTCGAATCCAACCCGGCCCACTCGCGGAACCCGGGTCTACTCTGATCGGGCCGTGACGACTCGATACGCAGGGCAACTGGCGATCCCGGCGCTCGCTCTTCTGCTTGCCGTCACGCAGAGCGGACGTGCGGAAGCGGAACGGGTCGCGCGGTTCCCGGCTGCGGGCGAGCCGCTTCGCGCGCTCACAGTCCGCGCGCAGCCGAGCCCCTCCGCGCGGGTCGTGCGCCGGATGCCGCGCTTCCGGTCGGATCACCAGTTCCAGATGGTCCTCGCCGTCTCTGCGCGGCGTGGCACCGACGGCGCGGCATGGTACGAGCTCAGCCTCCCGGGTCGCCCGAACGGCGGGCGTGGCTGGGTTCCGGCAGACGCGATCGACGTCCGGCCGGTGCGCAACAGGATCGTGATCCGCCTCTCGTCGTTCAGGCTCGAGGTTCGCCGCATCGCGGACGGGAAGCTGCTGCTCGACGGACGCGTCGCGATCGGGCGACCCGGAGCGGAGACGCCACTCGGCAGAGACTTCTACGTCCAGTCGGCGTTTGTCCCGCGGAATCCGTTCTACGGCGCGCTTGCGCTCGAGACGAGCGCGTTCTCCCAGCTGACCGATTGGCCGGACAACGGCATCGTCGGGATCCACGGCACGAACCGGCCGGAACTCCTCGGCCAGGCGGTCTCGCACGGTTGCATCCGGGTCGGCAACGGCGTGGCGAGAGAGCTGCGACGGCTAGCGCCGCTCGGCACCCCGATCGACATCGTGACCGGCTAGCCGGTCACGCGGGTCGGCTTCGCACGAAGCGCGCCGAGCAGCGTGACGCACTGCGGGCCACGTGCCGCGAGCGTCCGCTGGCTGGAGGCGAAAAAGACGCGGCCGACGCGCGCGGGCAGCACCGACAGGCGTGCGACTCCGTTGCTCCCCGTTCGGGCGCGGAGGTTGACACCCGCTCCGCGAGCATGGACGACGATGCCCGGGAGCGGCATGCCTCGCCGGTTTCTGGCCGTCACGCGCACGACCGAGGAACGACCCGCCTCGAGCGAACGCGGGACGGCGGTGAGGGTGCGGCACTGGTTGAGCCCGGTCGGCGGACGGAGCGGTCCCACGACGCGCACGAGCGCGCCCGCGACGTTGTTGCGGTAGTTCGACTCGCGCTCCTCTGAGCCGACACGCACGACGTTGGCGACCACGCCGACCTCGAGGGCTTCGGTCACGGCGACGACCGTCGCAGACGCCCCCGGCGCCAGTCGACCGAGGTCGCACGTATACGGCCTGCACGTGCCCTGCGAGGCCCTGAGCGAGATGAGCCTCGTGCGGTACGAGCGCGGATCGTCGAGCTTGAGGCCGTTCACGTCGTCGGCGGCGACCGTGGACCGATTCGTCACCGTCATCGTCCAGGTGATCCGAGCGCCGACCGTGACCACCGAGGGCCTGCCGGTCTTCACGACCGCAAGGTCGAGAAGCGGTGGGGGCGGTGGAGTCGGGGGTTGCGGTGGCGGCGGGGGTGGTGGAGTCGGCGGCGGTGGTGGTGGTGATGGTGGTGGTGGTGGTGGAGTCGGCGGGGGTGGTGGTGGAGTCGGCGGGGGTGGCGGTGGGGTCGGCGGCGGGGGTGGTGGAGTCGGCGGCGGGGGTGGAGTTGGCGGCGTCCCCTTCCGGCGGTTCGTGAACGTGCAGACCACGATGTCGCCGCGAGCCACGGCCCCGTCGACCTTCGTTCCAGGGACGGAGACCACGACGACCCCGTTCCGCGTGCAGACCACGCTCGCGTCGTAGTCGGCGAGACTCGTACCGGCAGCAGCGGTCTCGCTGACGGCCCCCTCGCCGATGCCCACCTCGATCGGACCGGTCGTCGCACCGTTGCCGCCTGTTCCGAGGACCTCGTCGTTGATCCGCAGCTGGAAGACACCCGGATCGTCGGCAGGCACCAGGACCTTGCGCAACTCGACCGTCGCGGTGCAGCGAGGCGAGCCCTCGGACGCGCTCGCGGTCTTGCCGTCGAGCGTCCACACGAGCGTGCTTCCGGCGGCGAGGTCGGTCTGGAACACGCCGACATATCTACCCGCCTCGAAAACGTCTGGCTGGCCACGATTGACGGGCAACGGCGCGAAGCGGTTGCTGGCGCCGACCGGAATGCGGATCGGCTCGTCGCTCCCGTTCCGATACCCCCAGACGGCGAGGTCCGGCTCCCCGTCGCTGAAGACGACACACTCGAGAATCGGCGTGACGTCGCGCGGCTGCTCCTTGGCAATGTTCGTAATCACGCATTCGATCGCGGAGCCTCTGCGGACCTGGACCGCGACGGACGGCCCGCTCGACCCTGCACCGAGCTGGCGCGTCCCGCCGCCGTCGCGGCAGATGATGTCGACTAGGTAGTCGTCGAGCGATGTCCCTGGAGCGCCCGTCTCGCTCACGGTGTGCCGGTCGGCCGAGACGGCGATAGCGCCGGTCGTGTCGCCGTCACCGACTGCTTCCGCGCCGCCGACGATCTCGCCGTCGATCCGCAGGCTGAAGCGGCCGGGATCGTCAGCCGGGATCAGCTTCTTGAAGATCGTGATCGAGCCCGTGCACCGCCTCGAGCCGCTCGATGCCGTCACGGAGTTCCCGGTCAGCGACCACGTGAGCTCGCCGCCTCCCCATTCGACCTGGAAGGCGTCCGCGACTGTGCCCGACGCGAAAGCCGTGGGCTGACCGCGGTTGGGCGGCGCCGGCGAGAAGACGTTCTCGCCGGCGGGTGGCTCGATCGTCGTCGCGTTCGGGTTCACGTAGCCGAAGTGCGCGAGGAAACCGTTCCCGACCGCCTCGACACATTCGAGAGTCGGCGCGAGCGGCTTGGGCTCCGGAGGCACGGGCGGCGATGGCGGCTCGCAGTTGTACTGCCAGATCGCCTGGCCTGCCTCGGTCCAGTTGTAGCCCGGGAAAGTCTGCAGCTGGCCGTTCGCGCCGATGTACTCGTACGGCGGGATGATGTCTCCCCAACCGGCCGCCGGGTACACCGGGCCCGTATGGCCGAGATGGCCACCGTTCAAGTCACCGTTGTTCGCGATCGCGGGCTCGTTCGAGACGTACGGATTCTTCATCGAGCTCGTCGCATGGCAGATGCGCACTTTCTTCGGTGGGGGTGGAGCGGTCGCGCACCCGGCGTTGAAGATCTCCTGACCGCGCTCGTCCCAGTTCCGCCCCGGGAAGGACGACGGATCGCCGGGGCGCGGGTTCTCGATCACGAACGGCGAGACGATGTCGTCGTCATGCTCGCCGTGCCCTTGGCGACCGGCTCCGTAGAAGTCGGTCTCCCGCGCCTGGCGCTGCTCGTACTGTCCTTTCTTCTCCGCGTGGCAGATCTGAACCGTGTCCTGGTGATCACCGTCGCCTTCCTGGGCCAGGACTGCCGGGACCCCAGCGAGCATGGCCAGCAGCAGCCCGCCGACGACGAGGGCCACCGCGCGGCGTCCTCCAGGTGGACGGATGTGCTGCCTGTTCCTCATGCCTGCGCCGCCGTGCCCGTCGTAGACGGCGACTGCTGCTCCTCACCGTCGGGTTCCTCCGAGTGCACGGTCCTCATCGCGCCGTCGAGCACTACCTTCGCCCAGCGCTCGCTGAACCCGGCGAGAAATGCGACGACGACGAAGAGCTCGAACGAGAGCTCGCTCTCGTCGATCGGCACGAGGAACGTCTGCACGAGCAGCGCGATGATGACGCCGAACACCGCGCCGATGAGCGGCCTGAACGCCCCGAGCTGCATCACCCCGGCCGCGCCGAGCTCGTGGTCGATCGTGAACCCGCCGCCGCGGCCGGACATCCGGATGACGACGCTGACGATCGCACCGATGGCGCCTGCGGCCATGCAGGCGAAGAACGTGCGCACGCCCTCGTCGTAGAAGTCCATGAGCCCGAAGACGTAGAAGAGAACGCCGGCCAGCACCGCCACGAGCGCGACCGCCGGCAGGCCGAGCAGGAGCATGCCCTGGACGTAGTGCAGCCGCGCGCGCTTGATCCCGGCTGCCTGGTAGTAGTCCTCGATCTGGCTCAGCTCGTGCAGCACTCGCGTGTGCAGCGCGGCGAGATCGCGTCCGGCGGCGCGCGCTCGGTCCTCGGCGCCGTTCCCGCGAAGCTTCCGCTCCTGCTCCTGCTTCCAGCCGCCCTCGAGGAAGCCGAGCACGTGCGTCTCGACGGCGAGCAGCCACTGCATGACGACCGCGCGCTGAATCCCCTCGAGGCCCCAGATCGCCTTGATCGCGAGCACGTCGCAGTCGTGCAGGAGGTCCGCGAGCTTGCGGATGTCGCCGGTGACCCAGTCGGTGACGCGGTAGAGACGGAACTCCGGGGTCGCGCGCTGCCCGAGCATCCGCTGCACGACGCCCGTCCTTCCGTTCGTCTCGACCCGGCCTTGCGCGAGGGCGACGGCCGAGGCCTGGCGCTGGCACCAGTACGCGTCCACGATCTCGACGCCGGTCTGCTGCTCGAAGAGTGCGAGCTTCGCCTGGAACTCACCGCGCGCCTGCTCACGCTCGTCGCCCTCCGTCGCGACGTCCCAGTGGAAGTGCGCGCGGGCGACGTCCGAGAACGACACGTGCTCGCTCGACGACCCGTTCCCCTGCGCCGTCATCCCCGGTGTGATCGTGCCCTGCGCGGCAGACTCCCTCATCCGAACCTCCTGCCGCAGCTCGAGCTACGTCCGGAGGGTACCCCAGGCCACCCGAATCGGAAAGAGCGGGAACGGCGAGGGCCCGGCGAACCGGGCCCTCGGTACCTCGTTCCGTCCGTCCTCAGACGAGGCCTTGGCCCCTCCACTTGCGGTAGAGCTTCTTGAACTCCGCGTCGAAGGTGCGGACGGCATCGGCCGGGCTCGTCTTCCCCTGCGCGACCTGCGCGAACATCTGCGGGATGAGGTAGCGCTGGAAGATCTCGTCGATCACCGCGTTCGAGTACCCGGGATAGCCGACGTTCGCCGTGTAGTTCTCGGCGATCGTGGTGAGGATCGTGTACTTGCCGCGCGGCCTGTGATCGTCGCCCGCGGCCATCCTCCGGATCGTCTTGAAGCCACCCTTGATGGCACCGTTCCAGCCCGGGAAGTTGTAGAAGCCGCTCCGCACGAAGTGCGTCCGGTAGGCGAGCTGCTGGTCGACCAGGAAGCGCTTCGCGTTCTGCCTGTTCTTCGCGAACTTCCAGATGACGTAGACACCCATCACGTGCTCGTTGCCCATCCGCATGTGCGGCCCACGCGGGATGGAGGCGAGCCACGTGTCGTTCGCCAGCGAGTCGTTGCCCGACGTCTCGGCCGACCGCGCGATCGAGATCGCGTTCAGGGCCATCGAGAGCCGGCCCGCGAGGAAGGCCTGGTTGTTCGATGCGGCCGTCCAGGCGAAGACCTCGTCGGTCATGCCGTTGCGGAAGATGTCGCGCATCAGCTCCAGCGCCTGGATCGCCCCGCGACGATTCGAGCCCTGGTTGAAGACGATGCGCCCTTCCTCGTTCTGGATGAAGCCGCCGTAGCAGTAGAGAAGCGCGATCAGGAACATGTTCGAGTCGATCTCGTTCGACATGCCGAGACCGACCGGGTGCCCGATCTGCTTCAGCTTGGCAGCGCCCTTGCGGACGTCCTCCCACGTCCTCAGGCTGACCCCGGCTTCCTGCATGTAGCTCCGCCGGTACTGCACGGGGTCCGGCGCGTAGTTGTCCGGGAAGCCGAAGTACTGCTTCGTCCGGGGGTTGTACACGCTGCGCTGACCGACCTTCGTCATCGGCCCGAGCTTCCGTGTCACCTCCTGCACGATGTCGTTCAGCGGGATGAGCTGCCGCTGGAACGATGACGGCGGATTGAGGAACTGGAAGAGGTCGTGACCGCTCTGCGCCGCCACCTCCGACGACGCGGTGCTGAAGAGCAGGGCGTTGTTGATGTGGTCGACCTTTACGTCGACGTCGTTCTTCTCGCCCCACTGCTTGATGTAGGTGTTGTCGAGCCACGTGTCGTAGGACGGCACGAAGTGCGCCCACTGGAGGATCCGGAGCTCGCCCGACAGCTGCTTGTGGGCGTACTTGAGCGGGCCGTAGAACCCGAATGCCCGCTCGGTCAGGCCGCCGAACATGCCGACGGCGAAGGTCGCCGCCGCGCCACGCCTGAGCAGGTCCTCGCGCGTGAGCTTCGAGCTCGGATCGACGAGCTCGTCGGCTACGTCTGGCACGAGTGCACCTCCTTTCCCGGTCGATTCTTCAACGGAATGCTCCGCCTGTAAAGCCCTTGATGAAGCGATCGAGGAACGCGTTGTAGAGAAGCGCGAGTGGAATCGTCGGGATGAGGGTCGCCGCCATCAGCGACTGCCAGAAGAAGACGTCGCCGCGAATCAGGTCGTTCGGGATCCCGGCCGAGATCGTCCGCTGCTCGGAGCTCGAGATCATCGTGAACGCGTAGATGAACTCGTTCACGCAGAGCGAGAACGCAAAGATCACGACGGTGAGGATTCCCGGCAAAGAGACGGGGAAAACGATCCGGACGAGAGCCTTCAGCCGCGAGCAGCCGTCGACGAGCGCTGCCTCCTCCAGTTCCTGCGGAATCGTCTTGAAGAAGCCCATCAGGAGCCAGGTGGCGAAGGGGATCGTGAACGACGGGTAGACGAGGATCAGCGACCAGAGCGAGTCCTTCAGGTCGAGGTTCGTGATCAGGCGCGAGAGCGGGAGGAAGAGCAGCGTCGGCGGCACGAGGTACACGAGGAAGATCGCGACGCCCGCGCTCTGTCCCCAGCCGCCCGCGAGGCGGGCGAGCGAGTACCCGGCCGGGAGCGCGACGAGGAGCGTGATCACGACGACGGCGGCCGCGACGAAGACGGTGTTGAGGATCCAGTCGGGGTAGTTCGTGTCGGTGAAGAGGAACGTGACGTGCTCGGTCGTCGCGTAGTTCCAGAAGTCCCAGTGGGAGCCCCCCTCGACGTCGTTGTAGACGTACGGCGAGTTCTCGACGTTGGCGAGGTCGAGGTTCGTCTTGAACATCGTCACGAGCGCGAAGTAGAAGGGGAACGCGAGGAAGATCGCGAACGGCGCCACCACCGCGTACGTGAGGAAGGTGTCGCGGCGGCGCATCAGCTCACCTGGACCCGCCGGGCGAAGTAGAGCATCGCGACCGTGACCGCGATCAGGAACGGGAAGAGGTAGAGCGAGATCGCCGCGCCCTCGCCGAGCGACCCGGAGTTGATCCCGATCTGGAACGCCCACGTGGGAAGCACTTGCGTCGAGTTGAACGGTCCGCCCGCCGTGAGGAGGTAGACGACCGCGAAGTCGCCGGCCGTGAAGACGATCCCGAAGAGGACAGCGACGAGCGCGATCGGCAACTGCAGCGGGACGTCGACGTACCAGAGCTTCTTGATGCCGGTCGCCCCGTCTACCTTGGCGGCGTCGTCGACCTCGTTGGGGATCGAGGCGCGGCCCGCGATGAAGATCACGACCGCGAACGGGAGGATCCGCCATGCGTGCACGACGGTCACCGCGAGGAGCGCGAGGTTCGGCCGCCCGAGCCACTGCAGCGGCACCTGCGCGTCTTCCTCGAGGTTCACGGCAGCGAGGAACCAGACGAGCGCGTTGTCGAGATGGAGCCACGCGAGCGTCCAGTTGATGACGCTGTAGAGCGAGTCGAAGAGCCAGAGCCAGCCAATGGTCGAGAGGACGACCGGAGCCGCCCAGGGCAGGACGACGAGGAAGCGGACGATCCACCTCCCGCGGAACGGACGGACGAGGAATGCCGAGAGGACCGCAGCGCCGACGACGACGATCGCCTGCGACGCGACCGTGAAGAGGAGCGTGTTCCGGAGGGCGCGTCGGAAGTTCTCGTCCTCCCACGCGGTCTTGAAGTTGTCCAGGCCGACCCAGTTGCCGCTGAGCGAGCCGCCGAGCGCGTCGGTCAGGCTGAGGTAGATGGCCCAGCCGAGCGGGACGCCGACCACGAGCGCCATGAAGATGACGGCGGGCGCGATCAAAGCCGGCGCCAGTACTCGACGACTCTCGAGTGCGTGCCGCCAACGCCTACGAGCCGGTCTCACACGCGCAGCTTCCGCTTCCATGCGACCTGGACCGATGCTAGTAGATTGCGCCCCGGGAGCAAACATGGCCGAAATCGCGCTCGAGGACTTGACGAAGGTCTATGGCGACGGCACCGAGGCCGTCACCGGCCTGAACCTCGACGTTGGCGACGGCGAGTTCGTCGTCTTCGTCGGGCCGTCGGGCTGCGGCAAGACGACCGCCCTGCGGATGATCGCCGGCCTCGAGGACGTCACCTCCGGCACGGTGAAGATCGAGGGCGAGGTCGTGAACGATCTGCCGCCGAAGGACCGGGACATCGCGATGGTGTTCCAGAACTACGCGCTCTACCCGCACATGAACGCCGGGGCCAACATGGGCTTCGCGCTGAAGATGCGCGGCGTCCCGAAGGACGAGATCGAGAAGCGCGTGCGCGAGGCCGCGCACATCCTGGGGCTCACGGACGCGCTCAAGAAGAAGCCGCGGACCCTCTCGGGTGGACAGCGGCAGCGAGTCGCGATGGGCCGCGCCATCGTGCGCCAGCCGCAGGCGTTCCTCATGGACGAGCCGCTCTCGAACCTCGACGCCAAGCTGCGCGTCGAGATGCGCGCGGAGATCGCACGCATCCAACGAGACCTCAGCGTCACGACCGTGTACGTCACGCACGATCAGACCGAGGCGATGACGATGGGAGACCGCGTGGCCGTCATGCGCAACGGCCTCCTCCAGCAGGTGGACCGGCCGCAGGTGCTCTACGAGCGGCCGAGGAACCTCTTCGTCGCCGAGTTCATCGGGTCACCTGCGATGAACATCGTCCTGTCCGAGCTCGAGCGCGACGGCGACGGCGTGTGGGTGACGTTCGGCGATCACCGCCTCCGGCTCGCCCCGCAGATGCTCGAGCAGCGGCCGGCGCTGGCGCGCTTCGAGGGCCGGCAGGTGATCGCCGGGATCCGCCCGGAGGACCTCGAAGACGCCGCGGTCGCGGGAGGAAGCCTCGACGGCCGGTCGATGTCGGTGGTCTGCGACATCAGGGAGGACATGGGCTCCGAGGTGTACGTCCACTTCAACGTCGCGGCAGAGCCGGTGAGCTCGAAGGAGGTCGTCGAGGCGCTCATCGTCGACGCTCCGGAGGACCAGGAGGCTCGCCTCGCGGCGGAGCGGGCGCGCGGCGGCGGCGTTGCGTTCGTCGCGCGCCTCGAGCGAACAACGCCCGCGCGCGAGCGCCAGCCGCTCCAGCTCGTGGTCGACGTCTCGCGGCTGCACTTCTTCGATCCCGAAACGGGACTCGGCATTCACGACGAGGCGTGATAGAACCGCGCGATGCGCCGACTGCTCGTCTGCTCGGCCGCGTGCCTCGTCGCACTCTTCCCGCTCGCCGCTAGCGGGCCGAGCGCACCGTCGGTCTCTTCGCTGTACCTCGGGATCAGGGGCGACCCCGCCCGCTTCGAGGGCCAGACGGGGCAGCGCTCGGCCGTGCGCCAGGCGTTCATAAGCTGGGATCAGGGACGCACGTTCGGGAAGAAGATCCCGGTGCTCCTCGCCAGCCTCCGCCCGATTCCCATGGTTCACATCGGGACCGGCGGGCCGCGAGGCGAGACCGAGGCGATCAAGCCTCTCCAGATCGCGAACGGCGCCGGCGATGCATTCCTCATCGCGCTGAACGAGGGAATCGCCGTGCACGAGGGTCTCGTCTACCTGCGCCTGATGGCCGAGATGAATCACCACAAGTGGTTCCACGCCGCCTTCCGGGAGGACGGAAGCTCGAAGGGGCCGCAGTACTCGCCCGCCGCGTACCGGAAGGCGTTCGCGCGGATGTACGTGATCCTGCACGGCGGGACCCGCACGGCCATCAACGCGACGCTCCGGCGGCTCGGCCTGCCGCCGCTCGTCGGCGGGGACGCGGACCTCGCGGAGAACCCGACCTCGAAGCTCCGCGTCATCTGGAACCCGCTCGGGGGCGGCGGTCCCGATATCCCGGCGAACGCCGCGACACGTTTCTATCCGGGCGACCGGTACGTCGACGTCGTCGGCAACGACATGTACACGAGCAACGGCGTCTACTCGGCGCAGAAGAACGAGGCGCTGTACGCGTTCGCCCGTGCCCACGCGAAGCCGTACGCGCTCCCCGAGTTCGGGCTCGCGGGCGGTGACTTCCCGGACTTCATCCGCTACGTCTGCCGGTTCATCCGCGGCCACGCGCGGATCGAGCTCGCCGCCTACTACGAGTCGAAGGGCGGCTCCCGCTACGACCTCGCGACGAAGCCGAGCAGCCGGCAGTCGTACCGCTCCTGCCTGACGCCGCTGGAACGTAGGGTCTCCTGACGTGAGCGACTACACGATCAAGCGGCTGAACGAGGTGGCGGACGTCCTCGGCGACTACCCGGGTGAGATGCGGATGATGACCGACGACCTCGAGGCCGAGCAGGTCGCATTCACGTACCGGCGGATGCCGCAGCACACCGGCGGCAAGGGCTCGTACGGCCACCGCCACAAGAGCCAGGAGGAGGTCTACTTCGTCGCCTCGGGGAAGCTCCAGTTCAAGCTCGGCGACGAGGTGCTCGAGCTCGAGGAAGGCACGGCGATCCGCATCGCTCCGGAGACGTGGCGCTCGGTCTGGAACGACGAGCCGGAGGACGCGGTGCTGATCATCGTCTCGAAGCGCGTGGAGGGCGGCTCCAAGGAGGACGCCGAGTACCTCGAGAACTTCTGGCCCGCGTAGGGCCGGCTAGGCGTCGCGGACGGCGCTCGGGCGAGGCGGCAGCGGGCAGGAGACGAAGCGGCGCCCCGTCAGCAGGTAGCCGAGCTTGTACGCCTCGCACCCTGCGCAGAACCCGGTCGCAGCCGCGAGCGAGGCGAGTGCCGCGACGAGCAGCCCGAGCGCGGCGCCGACGACCTCCAAGCCCGCGACGTAGGCGAGCGACGCCGAGGCCAGCACCGTGAGACCGACCATGTTCGCGAAGCGCGGCGGCCGGGAGTCCTCGAGCGGGCCCTCGCCGAAGACCGGCTGGACGAGCTCGAAGTACGCGAGGCACGGTAGGCAGTACCGTCGGCCGAGCGTGAGACCGACCACGAGCTGCGCGGCGAGGAGCGCGAGCAGCCACCACCAGCCCGCGAGGACGGCAACCAGCGAGAGGCCGCCGATCACCGCCTGGTTGAACCTCGGCGCCCGGGAATCGATCACGTCGAGGTCGCGATAGGGGTCGGCGCGCCGCTGCAATCGCCGCTTCACTTTGGGAAGTATTACCGGTGCTCTAGGGTCGCGCCCAGGCAACGAGCGCGTCGAGCACGAGCTGCAGCCGCTTGCCCTCGCTCGTCAGGACGTAGTCGACCCGCGGCGGGCGCGCGTCCCGCACCTCGCGCCGAAGCACTCCCGCCTCCTCGAGCTCCACGAGGCGCTGCGCGAGTGTGCCGGGCGGGATCTCGCCGAGCGCCTGCCGGAACTCGTTGAAGCGGGTGCAGCCCTGGTACGAGGCGAAGAGGATCGAGACCGCGTAACGCCGTTCGAGGACGCCCGCCGCTCGGCGGACGTCCTCGGGAATCGGCGTGGTCGCCTTACAGCGCCACATTCGACTGAACCTGCTTCTCCTCGAGAGCGAGGTTCAGCACCTCGTCGATCGACATGACCGGATGGAACTTCACCTCGTCGCGCACGTTCTCGGGAATCTCCTCGAGATCGCCGCGGTTCCGCTCCGGGATGATGATGTCGGTGATCCCGGCGGCATGCGCAGCGAGCACCTTCTGCTTGAGGCCGCCGATCGGGAGCACCCGACCCTGGAGGGTGATCTCGCCCGTCATCCCGACCGTGTGCTTGACCGGCCGGTGCGTCAGGAGCGACGCGAGCGCGGTCGCCATCGTGATGCCGGCGCTCGGGCCGTCCTTGGGGATCGCACCCGCTGGCACGTGCAGGTGGAACGCACGGTCGTCGAACGCGTCCTCGTCGATGCCGAGCTGCGGCGCGAGCGACCTGACGGAGGAGAGGGCGATCTGGGCCGACTCCTTCATGACGTCGCCCAGCTGTCCGGTGAGGACGAGCTTGTCGCCGTTCGAATGGGCGGTCGCCTCGATGAAGAGCACGTCGCCCCCCACGGCCGTTGCCGCGAGTCCCGTCGCGACACCGGGCACCGCCGTCCGCTCCGCCGTCTCGCGGAAGAACTTCTGGCGTCCGAGGGCCTCGCGGACAGCGTCGACGCCGATCTCGACGGGAGGAGCGATCTCCTCGGACGCGATCTTCGTCGCCGTCTTCCGGAGCACCGTCCCGAGCTCGCGCTCGAGCTGGCGCACGCCCGCCTCGCGCGTGTACTCGGTGATGACGAGGTCGAGGGCCTCGTCCGAGACGGACACCTCGTCCTCGCGCAGCCCGTTCCGCTCACGCTGGCGCGGCCACAGGTAGCCGCTCGCGATCGCGACCTTCTCGTCGGTCGTGTACCCGTCGAAGCGGATGACCTCCATCCGGTCGAGGAGCGGGCCCGGGATCGTCTCGGCCATGTTCCCCGTCGCGAGGAAGAGCACCTCGGACAGGTCGAGCTCGACGTCGAGGTAGTGGTCGCGGAACGAGTGGTTCTGCGCGGGGTCGAGGACCTCGAGCAGCGCAGACGACGGATCGCCGCGCCAGTCGGCGCCGACCTTGTCGACCTCGTCGAGCATGATCACCGGGTTCATCGTCCCCGCATCGCGGAGCGCCCGCACGAGCCGGCCGGGCAGCGCGCCGATGTAGGTCCGACGGTGACCACGGATCTCGGCCTCGTCGCGGATGCCGCCGAGCGACATGCGAACGAACTCGCGTCCCGTGGCGCGCGCGATCGACTCGCCGATCGACGTCTTGCCGGTGCCCGGCGGGCCGATCAGGGTCAGGATCGCGCCCGAGCGCTTGTCCGCTTCGACGCCGCGCTCCTTGCGGAGCTTCGCAACCGCGATGTACTCGACGATCCGATCCTTCACGTCGTCGAGGCCGGCGTGGTCCTTGTCCAGGACCTCACGCGTGTACGTCGGGTCGAGGCGCTCCTCCGAGCGCTTGCCCCACGGCACGGCCAGGATCCAGTCGAGGTAGTTCCGGATGACGGACGCCTCGGGCGACTGGTCGCCCATCCGCTCGAGCCGGGAGAGCTCGCGCTCCGCCTGCTCGAGGACGTTCTCGGGCATCTCGGCGTCGGCCAGCTTCTGGCGGTACTCCTCCAAGACCGACCCCTCGTCCTCGCCGAGCTCCTTCCGGATCGAGTCGAGCTGCCTGCGCAGGATGTACTCGCGCTGCTGCTTCTCGACTCCGGACTCGACGTCGTCCTGGATGCGGCGGCGTACCTGCATCAGCGCCAGACGCTCGCGCTGCAGCTCGAGCGCGAGCTCGAGACGCTCGCGGACGTCCACAGCCTCGAGGAGCTGCACCTTCTGCTCGAAGGTGAAGTCGGGTGAGTACCCGGAGGTATCCGCGAGCGCGCCCGGCTCGCTGATCGAGCGGACGAAGGCGGCGATCCGCCCGTCGTCTCCGCGCAGCTCGAGGATCTCCTCGACGACCGCGCGGTACTCGACCTCCAGCTCACGCAGGCGGCCGTCGAACGCCGTTTCGTCGGGGCGCTCCTCCACGTCGACGAAGAGGCGCCCGGTGGAGTCCGTCCCCGCCGCGCCGGCGATGCCCCTGTGCAGGCCGGACAGAGCCACGGCCCGTCCGCCGCCGGGCAGACGGATGCGCTCGGTCACCTCGGCGACCGTCCCCACCTTCGAGTACTCGTCCTCGTGCTTGGGCACGAGGAAAACCGTTTCCTCGTCACCGACGTCGACCGTCAGGGTGACGCTCATGTTCGGAAAGACGACGATGTCGTCCAGGGGTACGAGCAGCAATCTGGTCACGTTCTCGCTCACGTCCTCCTCGCTTCGTGTCGCATAGCTAGTTCAAGAACTGTAGCGAGTAGAGCGTCGCCTCCTGCCGGCCTCATCCCGGGCGAGCGCGGAAGCGATCGAGCGCAACCTGGGCGCAACGGCCCGCGAGGCGATCCGACGAAGGACCGACCCCGTACCGGCGCCACGTCATGACGCTGACGACGAACACGCCGCCCCGCCAGAACACGAGCCCAGAGTCGTGCCGGGCCGCGTTGATCCAGCCCGCCTTGTGCAGGACACGGACGTCCCGGCTCCGGGTGACGGTCGTGTCCAGCTTCGGCTGGTCGCGGACGTGCGCGAGCAGCCAGAGGAGATGGCGCGCGTCGGCGGAGGTGAGGCCCGTATCGCGCCCCAGCGGCCCCCGCCCCGCCGCAGCGAGCCAGATCGCGCGATGGAGCGTCGCGAGATCCCAGGCAGTCGTGTACTTCCCGACCCCCCACGCGGGCTGCTCGTCGACCCGAACGGGGATCGGGCCCGAGACGCTTCTCGTCTCGTAGCCGCCGTACATGAGCGAGTCCTCCATGCCGATCGACCGCATGAGCGTGTTCACGCGGTGGCCTCCCGCGCTCGTCGAGCCCGCGAGCCAGACGAGGAGCGCGTTCGCCGCCGCGTCGTCCGAGGGCACGATCATCTCGCGCAAGGTGGAGCCGACGAACGACCCGGGGGGCGGGATCCCGCGGTGCTCGGTCAGGACGGCCGCCGCGATCGCGAGCTTGAGCGTCGAGGCGGCCGGGAAGCGTGCCTTCGCGTTCCAGGCCGCACCTCCACCCTCGACGAGGTTCTGGACGTAGACGGCCGACGAGCCGGAGTAGCGGCGAAGCAGCGGCCGCAGCTTGCGGGCAAGGGCCGGATCGTTGCGTGAGCGAACGGTGCGCGGCCGACCGGCGGCGGGCAGCCCGTAGACGTTCGCGACGGTTGCAGACGAGCGCCCTGCGTCCCCGACCGTGACGACCCTGATCGTGGCGTCCCCGGTCGGCAGCGGGACGCGGAGCGTGAATCGGCGGCCTCGCAGCTTCCGGTCGGCGAGCTTCCTGCCGCTCGCGAATACGAGCACCCTCTGCGTGCCGCGCGGCGCGATCCCGGTCACGTTCCCGAACGACACCTGATACGGCGCCGGCTGCTCGATCGCCGGCGGCGGAGCCTGTGGAGCATCTACCACGGCCCAACGATAGATCGAAGCAGGTCGGCGGATCGTGCATCTCCTAGACTGGGATCCGTGGACGGCCCGGACGGCCGGAAGCTCCGGACGGTCGCCTCGCGCGACGGGACGCCGATCGCCGTCTGGAGCGGCGGCGCAGGGCCACCGCTCCTGCTCGTCCACGGCACCTCGGCCGACCACCGCCGCTGGGCCCCGGTCCTCCCCGCGCTCGAGCGGCACTTCACGGTCTTCGCGATGGATCGCCGCGGCCGTGGCCGAAGCGGCGATGCCGAGACGTACGCGATCGAGCGGGAGTTCGAGGACGTCGCTGCGGTCGTCGCAGCGGCCGGCGAGCCTGTCCACGTGGTCGGACACTCGTACGGCGGCGTCTGCGCACTGGAGGCGTCGCTCCTGACCGACGCGGTCGCGCGGCTCGTCCTCTACGAGCCTCCGCTCGGCTTCGTCCGTCCGTCGCCCCATGTCGTGGAGCAGCTCGACGCGCTGCTGGCTGCCGGAGAGCGCGACGAGCTCGTCGCCGCCTTCCTCCAGAACGTTGCGGGCGTTCCGGATGAGCAGATCCAGGTGATGCGGTCGCTACCTGCGTGGGAAGCGAGGCTCGCGACGGCCGGGACGATACCCCGAGAGGAGCGCACGAACAGGGAGTACCTCTTCGACCCAGAGCGCTTCCGCCTGCTGACGGTCGAGACCCTGTTCCTCCAAGGGAGCGAGAGCCCCGAGCCGTTCAAGGCGGCGGGGCGTGCGGTGGCCGACGCGCTCCCGAACTGCCGGGTCGTGGTGCTGCAGGGCCAGACGCATGTGGCCATGGACACGGCCACCGACCTCTTCCTGTCGGAGGTGCTCGGCTTCCTCACCGGGGAGGCGGCCTCCGTCTAGCGTTGCGCCGTGCCGATTCTGGCCCACCTCGACCTCGACGCGTTCTTCGCCGCGGTCGAGGAGCTGGAGGACCCGGGGCTGCGCGACAAGCCACTCGTCGTGGGCGGCGACCCGCACGGCCGTGGAGTCGTCTCCACGGCAAATTACACGGCCCGTAAGTTCGGCATCCACTCGGCGATGAGCTCGGCGGAGGCGCTTCGCCGCTGCCCGCACGCCGTCTTCCTCCGGCCGCGGCATGCGCTCTACAGCCAGTACTCGCGGGCCGTCTGGCAGGTGGTCGGTGAGATCGTGCCGCGCGTCGAGCGCACGGGGCTCGACGAGGGCTACCTCGACCTCTCGACCGTCGCGACCGACTTCAGTCGCGCACGGGCGGTCGCGGCGGCGGTGCAGACCTCGGTGCGCGCGACGACGAGCCTGAGCTGCTCGCTCGGCGTCTCGACCTCGAAGGTCGTATGCAAGATCGCGTCGGACCGGCGCAAGCCCGCGGGCATCACCGTCGTCCCGTCCGGGCGGGAAGCGGCGTTTCTCGCGCCGCTCTCCGTGCGACTGCTCCCCGGAGTCGGCCCGCGCGCGGAGGAGCGCCTCGTGGCCGCCGGGGTCACCACCATCGGCGGGCTCGCCGGGCTCGATGACGCCGGGCTGCGAGTGGTGCTTCGAGGCTCGGTCGGGAAGGTGCTGCGGGACCGCGCGCGCGGGATCGACCCGCGCGACCTCGAGCTCAGCGCAGAGCAAGTGTCCATCTCGGCGGAGGACACGTTCGCGCGCGACCTCATCGACCGCGAGCAGCTCCACGCCGAGGTTCGCCGCCTGTCGGAGCTCGTCTCGGAGCGGCTCCGCCGGTCGAGCCTGTCGGGTCGCACGGTGACGGCGAAGCTCCGGTACGCGGACTTCTCGATTCGAACGAGATCGACCACGCTCGGGTCGGCGGTGGACGACCCCGACACCATCGGCGACGTCGCCTGCGGGCTCCTCGACCGTGGGCTCCGCGACCGGCCTGGAGCGCTGCGGCTGGTCGGCGTCGGAGTCTCGAGCCTGTCGCCATACCGGCAACTGACGCTCGAGGAGCCGTAGGATCGCGCCGTGGCGGAAGCTGCCTTCTGGGGGCTCGTGACCGGCGGCTCGCTCTGGGTCGGCGCGGCTCTCGTCTTCATTGCAAGGCCGCGTGCCCGCTGGATCGGCCTGGCCATGGCCTTCGGCGCCGGGGCGTTGATCGCCTCGGTCGCGTACGAGCTCGTCGAGGAAGCGTACGCATCGGACTTCAGGCAGGCATCGGTCGGGTTCGCCGTCGGCGCGCTCGCGTTCTACGTCGGCGACTGGGCGATCGATCGACGAGGTGGACACGGCCGGAAGAGCATGAGCGGGGACGCGCAGCTGGCGGGCAGCGCGAACGCGATCGTGCTCGGGACCGTGCTGGACGGCATCCCCGAGTCCTTCGTGCTCGGTGCGTCGCTCGTCGACGAAGGCGTCGTGCCGGTCGCAGTCGTGGTCGGCGTCTTCGTCTCGAACGTTCCGGAGGCGCTCTCGGGAACGACCGGGCTCCTGGAGGCCGGCTGGTCACGCCGGCGCGTGTTCGGGATGTGGAGCATCGTCGTCGCCGCCTCCGTCGTCTCGGCCGCGGCGGGCTGGTTCGTCCTCGATGCGATCCCGAGCGCCAGCGGGGCGTTCGTGCTCGCGTTCGCCGCGGGAGCGCTGCTCGTGATGCTCGCGGACACGCTCATTCCCGAGGCGATGAAGCTCGCGGGTCGTGAGGCGGGGCTCCTGACCGCTCTCGGGTTCGCGGTCGGGTTCGGCCTGTCCTAGGGGGTCTACGCACGTAGGAGCGGTCGGGTCAGGCAGGTCGGGCCGCCGTCCCCCTTCCGCGAGATCTCCTCGCCGCGGTAGACCTCGACGTCCACTCCGGCGCGCTCCATCCGACGGCGGGTCTCGGGACTGCCGGCGAGCGCGAGCGCACGCCGCGGCCCGAGCGCGAGAACGTTCGGGCCCTGCGACTCGAACTCCTCGTCCGGCACCTCCACGACCCGGATCCCCCGCTCGGCGAGGAGCCCGAGCAGACGAACGGGAGCGAGCCTGGGGTACACGAGCGCGAGGTCACGATCGAGCGGCGAGATGAACGACATGAGGTGCAGGACCTCTCCGGCGCCGTTCCAGTGCGGAAGGTCGAAGGCGACCACGTCGACGCCGGGAAACGCGGCATCGAGCGCCGGAATGGCGCGCTCGTTCGTCCGGTAGCCGATGCCGACGAGCAGCGTGTCCCCATCGAGCCAGACGGTGTCGCCTCCTTCCACGATCGCGGGCTCGTCGACCGCGCCTGCGAGCGGCACCCCCGCGGACTCGAGCTCCGCCCGCAGCGCGCCCGGCTCGCCACGGCGGCCTTCCTTGCCCGGCCGGAGCAGCACTGCTCCTTCGCGACCGACGAGAACCGGGTCGTAGACGTAGATCGCGTCCGGGTTGCCCGGGTTGTGACGGGACACCACCACCTCGGCACCAGCGGCTTCGAGCAGCGCACACAGCGCCTCGTGCTCCGCAGCCGCAGCGGCGGAATCGGGCGCCGCCCGCCAGCCGTATTCCCGCCACTTGGCCGCGTCCTCGGCCAGCGGTGGTCGCACGAGCACACGCTCGAGCGTCCCGGTCATGGATGCGGAGCCGAACGCCGGCATGCGCGAGACGCTACTCGCTGAGCACGCGAGGACGATGCGCGGCCGAGTACACGTCCTTCCGAGCGACGAGGCCGTCGTCGAAGGTGAAGACGTCGACGCCGTCCCACTCCAGCCGCCGTCCCTCCCGGTCCGTCGCGGTGGCGGTCCACTCGCTCACGACGAGGCCCTCACGGACGAGCAACCGGCGACCGCGGAACGAGAGGTCGGGCCAGTTCTCGAAGATCTGCGCGACGTGCGCGGGCACGTCGTCGCCGGCGACCCGCTCGGCCGCGGTGTGATTCTCGAAGACCATCCCCGGCGCGTGCATCGACGCGATCGCCGGGACGTCGTGAGCGTTCCAGGCGTCGTTGTACCGGGCGATGAGGTCCGCGAGCTCCACGCGGGGAGTATCTCATTCATTGACAAACGTCGATCTATCTGGCATCGTCAAACATCGATGAATGTCGATGCCTTGCCTCTGCTCTCCTCCCCGGTCTGCTGCCAGCCGCTCGACGGGCCGACACTGAGCGACGAGGAGGCGATCGGGACGGCGGCCGTGTTCAAGGCGCTGTCCGACCCGGCTCGGGTGAAGATCGTGAACGTGCTGGCGGGAAGCCCGGAGCCGGTCTGCGTCTGCGAGCTCACGCCTGTAGTCGGGCTCGCACAGCCGACGGTCAGCCACCACCTGAAAAAGCTCGTCGACGCGGGTCTCCTCCTGCGCGAGCAGCGAGGCGTGTGGGCGTTCTACCGCCTCGATCGGCACGCGGTCGCCCGAGCGGCCGGAATTCTAGAGCTGGAAGGAGTGCATGCATGACGACAGACGTGCGGGAGCAGGTACGCGAGCGCTACGCCGACGCGGCGGTCGGGCTCGCGGGCGGGTGCGGGTGCGGCTGCGACTGCGAGAGCATCGGTTGCTGCGGCGAAGAGTCGACGACGCTCTTCGGGCAGGGCCTCTACGCCGACGACGACCGGGCAGCGCTTCCGGAGGGCGCCGTGACTGCGAGTCTCGGCTGCGGCAACCCGGTCGCGCTCGCCGACCTCGAGCCGGGTGAGACGGTGCTCGACCTCGGTTCGGGAGGCGGGATCGACGTGCTGCTCTCGGCCCGCCGCGTCGGCCCGACCGGGACGGTGTACGGGCTCGACATGACGGACGAGATGCTCGCGCTCGCGGCGCAGAACGCGGAGAAGGCTCAGCTGCCGAACGTCCACTTCCTGAAGGGCCTGATCGAGGCGATCCCGCTGCCCGCGGACAGCGTCGACGTCGTGATCTCGAACTGCGTCGTCAACCTCTCGCCCGAGAAGGACCGGGTCCTCGCGGAGATCGCCCGCGTCCTCCGCCCCGGCGGGCGGGTAGGGATCAGCGACGTCGTCGCGGAGGACCGACTGACGCCGGCCGACCGCGGGGAGCGCGGCAGTCACGTCGGCTGTATCGCCGGAGCGCTCTCGGAGAGCGAATATCGGGAAGGTCTCGAAGCCGCCGGCCTGGTCGAGGTCGAGGTCGTGCGAACGCACGCGGTCGCGGACGGCATGCACGGAGCGATCGTGCGGGCACGGAAGCCCCTGGCCGCTGCCAGCGCATAGCCAGCGCCGCAGCTTGTGACCGCGGTCGCTCCGGGATCAGGCGAGCAGGTGCCGGTGCGCGGCGAGGCGCTCGAGCAGCCGCTCGATGTCCGCGGCGACGTTGTAGAGATGGAGCGAGATACGCAGATTCGAGTCGCGCGACGACGTCACGACGCGATCCTCGGCGAGCGCCGCGACGAGCGCCTCCGGGTCGGTCGCGGCGACACACACGAGGGGGCCGAACTCCCCCGGGCCGGTGGGCGTGGCGACCGTGGCGCCGAGCTCGCCGAGCCCGGTCACGAGGTCGGTCGACAGCTCATGCACGTGTGCCTCGATCGCCGCGATACCGGCGGCCTCGACGATGCCCATCCCGGCGATTCCGGCGTAGATGTTCGGCACCGGCGGCGTGCCGGCGTCGAAACGGCGCGCTGTCGACGCCGGCGAGTAGTCCGAGATGTCCATCTGGAAGATGTCCTCGTCCGCGAACCAACCCGTCTGCGTCGGGAGCAGCCGCTGGTGGAGCTCGGGTCGCACGTACATGAACGCGAGCCCCGCCGACGCGAGCAGGTACTTCACCGTGCCCGCGGTCAGGAGGTCGACGCCGAGGCGGGAGACGTCGAGCGGGACGGCCCCGGCGGCCTGGTAGCTGTCGGCGAGACAGAGAGCACCCTGCTCGTGCGCGAGGCGCGCGACCTCGGCGACGTCCAGGCGGTAGCCCGTGCGATACGAGATCGCGGTGCAGCAGACGAGCGCCGTCCGCTCGTCGATCGCCTCGGCGAAGCGCTCGAGCGGGATCCGGCCGTCGTCGTCCGGGCGCACGTGGACAACCTCGGCCCCACGTAGCTCCTGGGCGTGCGCGATCTGCCCCACCGTCGGGAACTCGAACTCGGAGATGACGATCTTCCGGCGCTCGCCCTCGAGCGGCAGCGCGCTCACGAGGGCGCTCACCGCCTGGGAGACCGACGTCGTGACCGCCACGTCCTCGGCCGCCGCGCCGACGAGGCGCGCGAAGGTCGAGCGCGCCGCCTCCGCCCGCTCGACCCAGTGCTCCCACTCCGCCCCGCGTGCGTCCCAGCCTTCGAGATACGCCTCGTAGGCTTCGCGGACGTCGGTCGAGAGCGCTCCCTGCGAGCACGAGTTCGCGTAGGTCGTGTGCTCGAAGATCGGGAACCGCGCGCGAACGGCCTCGCCGATCATCGGCCGAGATATGCCTTACGGAGCTCTTCGTGCTCGAGCAGCTCCGACGCCCTGCCCTCCAGCACGATCCGGCCGGTCGAGAGGACGTAGCCACGGTCGGCGATCGAGAGCGAGACGTTGGCGTTCTGCTCGACGACGAGCATCGCCACACCCGACTCGTGAACCTGCTGGATGATCTCGAAGCTCCGCTCGACCAAGATCGGGGCGAGGCCCATCGACGGCTCGTCCATCAGGAGGAGCGTGGGCCGGGCCATCAGCGCGCGCCCCATCGCCACCATCTGCTGCTCGCCGCCGGAGAGAGTGCCCGCAAGCTGCTTCCGGCGCTCGGCCAGCAACTGAAACGTGGTGAAGACCCGGTCGAGGTCCTCCTTCAGGTCGGCCCGTGGACGCAGGTACGCGCCCATCTCCAGGTTCTCGAGCACCGTCATCGGCCCGAAGAGGCGGCGATTCTCGGGGACGATCGCCAGGCCGCGGGCGATTCGGTGCGCCGTCGCCATGCGGGTCACGTCTTTCCCGTCGAGCTCGACCGACCCGCTACGCGGCTCGACGATCCCGAGGATCGTCTTCAGGGTCGTGGACTTGCCCGACGCGTTCCCGCCGAGAAGGCAGACGAGCTCGCCCGCGCCGACCTCCAGGTCGACGTTCTGGAGGATGTGCATCTGGCCGTAGTAGGTGTTCACGCCGCGGAGGCGAAGGAGCGGCTCTGGGCGACCGTTCGTAGTCACTTCCGCTCCTTGCCCGACGTCCCGATGTAGGCCTCGACCACCTTCGGGTCGGTCGCGACCGCGTCGAAGCTGCCCTCGGCGATCTTGACGCCGTGGTCGAGTGCGACCACGCGGTCGGAGATGCCCTCGACGACGTGCATGTCGTGCTCGATGACGAGGATCGTGTAGCCCGCCTCGTCGCGGAGGCGCGCGATGAGCTCGGTGATCTCGTGCGTCTCGACCGGGTTCATTCCCGCAGCGGGCTCGTCGAGGAGGAGGAGCTTCGGGTTCGCGGCGGTCGCCCGCGCGATCTCGAGACGGCGGCGGTTGGCGTACGACAGGCTGTACGCGGGCTGGTTCCAGCGGTAGCCCACCAACCGCTGTCCGAAGAAGCCGAGCCGCTCCTCGGCGAGCGCCTTGATCTCGCGCTCCTCCCGCCGCATTCCCGGCGTGCGCAGGACCGAGCGGACGACGCCCGCCTTCGTGTGGCCGTACGCGGCGGCCATCACGTTCTCGCGCACGGTCATGTTGAGGAACAGCCGAAGCGTCTGGAAGGTGCGCGCGATCCCCTTGCGCGCGATTTGGTTCGGATCGAGCCCGACGATGGACTCGCCGTCGAACAAAATGTCGCCGTCGTCGGGCCGGTAGACGCCGGTGACGATGTTGAAGAGCGTCGTCTTGCCCGCGCCGTTCGGCCCGATCACGCTCACGATCTCCCCCTCGCCGACGACGAGGTCGAGGCTGCTGATGCACGTGAGCCCACCGAAAGCCAGCGTCAGCCCTTTCACGTCGAGCAGCGGCGCTCGCTCGACCGCGCTCATACGATCTCCACGCGCTGTTGCCCGAGGAGGCCCTGCGGCCGGTAGGCCATGAGCGCCACGAGCATCGCGCCCATGAGGATGAAGCGCGCGACCGCGGGCTGCGCGACGAGGAGGTTCGCCCAGACGCACGCCGCGAGGTAGAGCACCGGGACGAGCCCGACCATCCGCCAGAGCGGCTTCCTGACGAGCGTGAGCCCGAGTGCGCCCGCGATGAGCGCGAGGTACGCCAGCCGTCCCAGCGCGCCGGCGGGGAGCCCGTCCGGGGTCACGATGTCCACGGGCAGGAGGACCCAGGAGTCGACGAGCTCGTCCACGCGAGCCTGTCCGAATCCGGTGCCCTCGACGAGCGAGGGTCGGATCCGTTCCGCGAGCTCGTGTACGACGAACCCGAACGCGATCGTTCCCCCGATGACAGCAGGCCCGCGCCACCAGGGCTTCGCGAGCACGAGGATCGTGATGACGACCGCGGCGTAGAAGAGCCAGCTTGCGTCCTCCGGAGAGCGCAGCGCTTCGAGCGAGGCGTTGATGAGGACGGCGCCGACCGTCACGCCGAGGAGGCTCCCCGCGCCGCCGAGCACGACCATCGCGTAGACGGTGATCAGCAGGACGAGATCGAAGCTCGCCGGGAAGACCGCGCCCTGCACGGGCGCGAAGATCGCACCGGCGATTCCGGCGACTCCCGCGCCGATCGCGAACGCCATCAGTTTGAGCCGGTTCACCGGCATCGTCATCAGCTCGGCGGCGAGCTCGTCCTCGCGGAGCGCCCGCCAGGCGCGGCCGGTGCGCGACTCGTTGAGCAGGTAGAGCGCCGAGATGACGATGACGAACGCCCCGAGTGCGACCAAGTAGAGACCGTCGAGAGACGTGACCTGCTTGCCGAAGAACTTCAACGGATAGATGTCGGAGATGCCGTTCGGCCCGCGCGTGAACGTCGAGTTGATGAGCACGACGAGGTACAGCTGCAGGAAGAAGAGCGTCACGATCGCGAGGTAGTCGCCGGACAGGCGCCGCGACGGCAGTCCGACGACGAGCCCGACGAGCGCGACGGCGAGAGCGATGAGCGGGATGGCGAACTGCGCTTCCCAGTACCGGCCCGCGTACTCGGAGGCGACGGCCGCATAGAGATAAGCGCCTATCCCGAAGAACGCGACGTAGCCGAGGTCGAGCAGGCCGACCCATCCGACGGCGACGTTCAAGCCGAGGGCGAGCAGGACGTACATGAGGGTGTCCACGCCCACCTGCATGAGGTAGTCCGACTCGACGAGGAGTGGGAACACCGCGAACGGCAGCGTCAGCGTCGCGAGCTTCGCGACGGGCGGCGCGCGGTTGAAGGCGTCGTTGACGCGGCCTCCGACCGAGCGGCCGCGACGCTCGTCCGCGCTTGCGACCCACTCGTCGACGCCGATCCGCGGGCTCTCGGGCTGCTGTTCGGGGGGCGGCTCGCTCATACCTTCTTGAGGTCGGGCCTCCCGAGGATCCCCTGTGGCCGCACGAGCATGACGACGATGAGGATGAGGAAGACGACGACGTCGCTGAACGCGCTCGTGACGCGGCCGAACGTGACGTCCTCGATGTACCCGACGGACAGCGCCTCGGCGAACCCGATGAGAAGCCCGCCGAGCATCGCCCCGGGAATGGAGCCGATCCCGCCCACGACGGCGGCCGTGAACCCCTTGAGGCCGTAGTTGAAGCCCATGAAGTGGTTGATCTGCCCGAACACGAGCCCGACGAGGACGCCGGCTGCCCCGGCGAGCGCGGAGCCGATGAAGAACGTCTTCATGATCACGCGGTCGACGTCGATGCCCATCATCGCCGCGGCCTCACGATCGAAGGACGTCGCACGCATCGCCTTCCCCAGCTTCGACCTCGTCACGAGCACCCAGAGCCCGAGCATCATCGCGAACGCCGCGCCCATGACGACGAGCCGGATGATCCAGACGTTGAGCGGCCCCCAGCTGATGCCGACCTCGACGTCGACGAGGTCGAAGGTGTCGTAGCTCCGGAAGTTCGCGCCGAAGAGGAGCAGCACCGAGTTCTGGATGAAGAAGGACACGCCGAGCGCGCTGATCAAGGGCGCTATTCGGGGGGCACGCCTGAGCGGCCGGTACGCGAAGCGCTCGATAGCGACTCCGAGGAAGCCGCAGCCGACCATCGCCCCCAGGATCATGAGCACGATCAGCAACCAGACGGCGACGCTGGGGTCGGACGCAGGGCCGAGCCAGCTGATGATCCCCCAGCCGATGAAGGCACCGACCATGAGCACGTCCCCGTGCGCGAGGTTCAGGAGCTTCAGGATCCCGTAGACCATCGAAAACCCGAGCGCTACGAGTGCATAGACGCTCCCGAGCGTGAGCCCGTTCACGAGGAGCTGGACGAGCTTGTCCCAGTCCACGGGCGCGTTATCTCACAGTTCGCGGCCTGAAGCGGAGCGGCCCGCCGTTTCCGGGCGGGCCGCTCGCTTCCAGGTCGTTTCGACTAGCCGACGGGGCTGTACTTCCCGCTCGTGATCTTGTAGATCACGAACTCGCCGCCGCCCTTGAGGTCGCCCTTGGCGTCGAAGCGGATGTTGTCGCCGATGATCGAGGGCACGTTCGTCGCCCTCGTCTTCTGCACGACCTCGGCGCGCGTGGCACTGCCATTCGCACACGCCTTCCTGATCGCTTCCATTGCGACGTAGCCGGCCATGTAGGTCGCCGGCCCGTACGCACCCGACACGTCCTGCTTCACGAAGCGGCGGTACTCGGCGATGATCGCCCGGGCCGCCCTGTCGAAGTGGAGGTCCGGTGCGAACACCGAGACGTATCCGCTCCTCGGCTTGAACTGCGACGGCGAGTACGCGCCGTCCGTGCCGAAGACGATCGCCTTCTTGCCCTGCTCGCGAAGCTGGTTCGAGAGCGTGTTCGCCGCCGACGCGACCTGCGTCGCGAAGATGACGACGGTGACGTTCGACCCGACGTTCGCGACGACCGACGAGAAGTCGGTGTCGTCCGCCGAGACGGACTCACGGGAGACGCTGACGTTCCGCGCGCGCAGGCCACGGCTGATCGCACCTGCGAGCGGGACGGAGTAGTCGTCCTGCGAGTCGATGATCACGACGTTCTTCGCCTTGAGGTTCCTCGAGACGAAGGCGACGACATCCGGCCCCTGGATCGCGTCGTTCGGCACGGAGCGGAAGAACGATCCGTACGGATGGCCCTTCGTGAGGTCGACCGCCGTCGCGGAGCCCGAGATTGATGCGAGGTTCGCATTCGCGAAGAGCTTCCCGCTGACCCGCACGGCCTGGCTCTCCGAGCCGCCGATCACGGCCATGATCTTCGAGTCGGATACGAACCGCCGAGCGACGGTCCTCGCGACCGGCGCCTTGAGCTGCGTGTCGCCCTCGACGACGGCGAACCTCGTGCCGTTCGCCTTGTTGTACTTCTGGACGCCGAACTTGAGCCAGGACACCTGCTCCTGGCCGAGGAACCCGGCGGGTCCCGTCAGCGGCCCCAGAAAGCCGAGCGACACGTTCGAGCAAGCCGCGAGCTGCGCCGGCGACGCCGGTTCAGCCGGCTTCGCCACGGCGACGGTCGTGACGACCGCGCACGCAGCTACCGCGATCGCGGCTGCGATGAAACCTTTCCTCATCTGCCCTCCTCTAGCTGACAATTGCCCTTCGGATCTGACGTCGGCGAGCGCTCGTTGTTGCGTTCCCGAACGTCATTCGACCTTCCCGACGGTGCATCACACCGTGTTGCCGCTGTCATGTCAATGGCGCGTAACCGGCAGCAGGACTAGAAATAGAACTGCTTCCAGGCCTCCCACCACGTGTCCGCGCGCGACTCGATCGTGCGCTCGTCGACCCGTTCGACCCCGTGCCTGAAGCGAAGTCGATCCGCTTCCTGGGTTCGCTTGAACTCGGCTTTCACCGCGCACGGACGTCCCGGGTCCCACGGCGCCACGGCATCGAGATCCGCGAGCGCACGCTTCGCGCCCTCCTCGATCAGCTCGCGTGCACGGACGGGAGGGATCATGCGTGCGGCGAGCGCGCCCAGGCCGCGCTTCACGGCGACCGTCGTCAGCCCGTCCCCGAGCAGGGCAGTCGCCTCGGCGCACGTCGCGTCGTCTCCCGTCACCAGCAGGACGGGGCACCCCCACGTCCCGCAGAGCGCGGCATTGATCCCCGTCTCTCCGACCTCGACGTCGTTGAACCAGAGCCGCTGGTAGTCGCGACCCGAGATCGTGTGGTTCATGACGCCGAGCGCCGTTCCCGCTCGAGCGTGCATGCCGACGAACAGCGCGGCGTCGCAGCCCTGCTCGAGGAGCTCCGTGTACTCCGTCCACTCGCTCTGGACGACGTACTCGCAGTCCGGATGGAGGTCCTCCGGCACGAGCGAGTTGAAGGTCCAACCCTGTCCCGCGCCGTGGCAGTCCATGACGACGACCTCGGTCGCGCCGGCGGCTCTCGCACCCCGTACCGCGGCGTTGATCTCCTCCGTGTAGAGCTTCCGTCCCTCTTCGTACAGGGCCTCGCCACCGGTTGTCTGCTCCCACTTGACGATGCCGGCAACGCCCTCCATGTCCGAGATGACGTGGACGCGCACGCGAGTAGCCTACGCCGCATCGAAACGGGGCTTCAGGGCAAGGGCGTGCTCGTGACGGGGGCGTCGGGTGGCATCGGCTCGGCCTGCGTGCGTGCGTTCGCAGCCGAGGGCGCGCGTGTCGTCGTCCACTACCACCGAGGCGAGGATCGTGCCCGCGCCCTCGCCGAGGAGCTCGAGGGTGCCTCCGTCGCGCAGGCCGACCTCACGAACGAGGCGGAGGTCGAGCGTCTCTTCGACGAGGCTCGACTGGCGCTCGGCGGGATCGACGTGTGTGTCGCCGTGCAGGGCGTCTGGCCGCGAGAGGACGTCCCGGTCTGGGAGCTCCCGCTCGAGCGCTGGGACGAGACGCTGCGCGCGAATCTCACCACGACGTTCCTCGTCGCGCGGGGCTACCTCCGAGAGGTCGAACGGGTCGGACACGGGTCGCTCGTCCTCATCGGCTCGACCGCCGGGATCTTCGGCGAGGCAGGCCATGCCGACTACGCCGCCGCCAAGTCCAGCCTCCTCGGCGGGCTCCTGCTGTCGCTGAAGAACGAGATCGTGCGCATCGCCCCCACGGGGCGGGTCAACGCGGTGGCACCGGGCTGGACCGAGTCGCCGATGACGCGCGGCCTCGTCGACCCCGAGCACGTCCGCGCCGCCTCGCGGACGATGGCGCTCCGGAAGGTCGCCCGGCCCGAGGACATCGCCGCCCAGGTCGTCGTGCTCGCCTCCGACACCCTGTCCGGGCACGTTTCCGGTCAGGTGGTGGTCGTGGCAGGCGGCATGGAAGGCCGGACCATCCACCCCGAGTGAAGGAGCGCGCATGAGCGACCGGACGGTCGTCAACGCCCACACGACGCCGTTCCTCCCGTACGACCTCGAAGGCCCTGTCCAACCGGAGATGAGCTGGCTCCCGCTGAGCTACGACCGCGAGACCGGCGTGGGCTCGTATCTCATGCGCATGGAGCCTGGTGCGGTCACGATCGAGCACGACCACGAGGTGATGGAGGAGTTCCTCATCCTCGAGGGCGACCTAACCGACTCGGACGGGACCGTCTTCGGGCAGGGTGACTTCGTTGTCTACGAGGCCGGCACGCGGCACAACTCGTGGACCGAAGGCGGCTGTCTCATCGCCGTCTTCGAGTGGCGGCGCTAGAGAAACGAGAAAGGGCGGCGTCGTCCGCCGCCCCTTTCTCCTCTCCGTCTGAGCCTGATGCCGTCAGTCCCCAGTCGGGAGTCACCCTCGCGTATCGGCACCTTCCCCCGCGACCTTGAGCCCAAACTCGAAGCCTCGAGGGGACTGGGAGCGGGGTTGCCGCCGGTAGCCCCGCTCCTCGTCCCGGCAGGTTCCTCGAAACGAGTGTGAGGAACCGCACTGTCCCCTGCTAGCTCACCCGCGCGGCCGCCGCATCGTCGCGCGTTGTGAGTGATCCGTAGCCTGCGACAACCACCCGTTTCGGGCGTCACCCCGGAGTGGTTGACCGATCCCCCGAACGGCGTTGACCGGGCCACTTCACCCACTTCACTAGAGTGGCTCGGCGATGGCGGCGCGGTTCCTGGAGCGGCTCGAGTCCGGTCCGCCGATCGTCGCAGACGGCGGCACGGGTGTCCTCGTGTCGAGCGCCGTGCCGCGGTTGCGCTGCCCCGAGGAGGCGAACCTCCGCTCCCCGGAAAGCGTCCTCTCGCTCCACCTCGGGTTCATCCGGGCCGGAGCGGAGCTCATCGAGACGAACACCTTCGGGGCGAACCGGCGCAAGCTGCGGGAGCGCTACCTCGACGACGACACGCGGCGGATCAACGAGGCCGCCGTGAAGATCGCGCGGGAGGCGCGGGAAGTCTCCGGCCGCGACGTCTTCATCGCCGGGTCGATCGGGCCGCTGGGCGACGCCGCCGAGCAGGACGAGGACGAGCGCGCCCTCTTCGCCGAGCAGGCCGAGCTCCTCGAGGGTCGCGGCGTCGATCTCTTCGTCGTCGAGACGTTCTTCGACCTCGACGAGCTCACGACCGCGATCGATGCGGTTCGCTCGGTCTCGTCGCTGCCGATCGTTGCCCTCCTCACGTTCGACGAGGACGCGCAGACCCTCAGCGGGGTGCGAGCCGGCGACGCCGCGGGCCGCCTCTCCGGGCTCGACGTGGCCGCAATCGGCGCGAACCACAGCGCCGGGCCGCAGGCGTCGCTACGGGCGATCGAGCAGATGCGGGGGAACGAGAAGCCGCTCGCGGTGATGCCGAACGTCGGCCTCGCGAGCCTCGCCGGCCAGCGCATCGTCTTCCCCCACGCGACGCCGGAGTACTTCGGCGAGTTCACCGCGCATGCCGCCGAGCTCGGCGCTCGCATCATCGGCGGGTGCTGCGGCTGCACGCCGGCCGAGATCGCCGCCATCAGGAGCGCCGTGGACGAGGACCGGCGACCGGTCGCACCACTCGTCGTCCGCGAGCGAACGCTCGTCGCGCCGGCACAGTCGCCGGGCGAGGAGACGCTCCTCGAGCGGAAGCTCCGGGCGAACGAGTTCGTCGTCTCGGTGGAGATCGACCCGCCGCGCGGGGCCAATGCCGACGGGATGCTCGAGATCGCGAGGACGCTCAAGGACTCGGGACGGGTAGACGTCGTGGACGTCAACGACAACCCGCGGGCGCGCGCGCGGATGAGCGGGATGATGGCGTCCGTCGCGATCGAGCGGCACGTCGGCATCGAGACGATCCCGCACCTCACACCCCGTGACTCGTCGATCGCCGGCCTCGAGTCACAGCTTCTGGGGGCACACGCGGAAGGGATCCGCAACGTGCTCGCCGTCACGGGCGACCCACCCGAGGCCGGCGACTATCCGGGCGCGAGCGGCGTGTACGAGGTCGACTCGATCGGGCTCTCCCGCGTGATCACGCACATGAACGTCGGCGAGGACTTCAACGGCGCCGAGATCGACGCGCCGACCTCCTTCTTCCTCGGCGTCGCCGTGAACCCTGCCGCCGACGACCTCGACACCGAGCTCGAGCGCTTCGAGCAGAAGCTCGAAGCCGGCGCCGAGTTCGCGATGACGCAGGTGCTCTTCGACTTCTCCTTCCTCGACCGCTTCATCGAGCGGCTCGGCGGCTCCTGCCCGATTCCCCTGCTCATCGGCATCTTCTACGTGCGCAGCTACCAGCTTGCGCTGCGTCTCCACAACGAGGTGCCCGGCATCGTCGTGCCCGAGCACGTGCAGGCCCGGCTACGCGATGCAGGCGCGAACGCGGGCGACGCCGGTCTCGCGCTCGCGAAGGAGCTCCTCGACGAGTCGCGCGAGCGCGCCGCAGGCGCCTACCTCATCCCGCCGTTCCGGCAGCCGCTGGCGGCGCTCGACGTCCTTACGTAACGGCCGTCAGCGCGCGCACTCGGTCGAGAGCGGCGACCGGCCGACCTTCGCGAGCACGTCTCGGACCGTGGAGGGCGGCACGCCGTAGCCGCCGACGTCGCCTGGGCGGCGGGCGAAGACGACCGTTCGCACGCGTCCCTGTCCGTCGACCCCCGGTCCGCCCGAGAGCCCAGGGCGGACCTCGCCGCGGATCGCGGTCACGGAGCGCGTGATCGGCCCGCGTCCGTACGCGTCGCGGCTCAATGCCCGGCCGGTACCGCCGAGGCGTGCCGGGATCACTGTGAGAGGCCCGTTCCCCGGGTAGCCGATGAGCGCGACGGGTGCCCCCCGCTCTGGATCTGTGAGCTGGAGCGGAGCACCACGAAGCCCGCGGACGCGGAGCACCGCGATGTCGTTCGCGGCGTCGAAGGCGACGACCTGCGACTGGAACGCGGCGCGGCCGCGCCGGTCGACGCGCGGCCGGTCGATGCCGGCGACGACGTGCGCGTTCGTCACGACGAGCCCGGGCCGCACGATCCACCCCGAGCCCTCGACCCCCAGGCCGCACGCGATTCCCGTCACGCGGACGACGCTCCCCGCCGCGCGGTCGACGTCGGGGTCTCGCGCGATCGCCGTGTCGGGCGGCGGCACGACCGCCGGCGGGCCGATGACGACACCGATCGGGTCGACGCGCTCGAGCGTCTCGAGCAGTCGCTCCGGCGGGAACTCCTCGTTGATGCGTGCGAGGATCGTCGACTCCTGAACCGACCTGCGGAGCTCCGACTGCCCCGGCAGATAGAGGAGCACCGCTCCGACGGCCCAGCAGATGAGGAAGCCCGCGGCGACGCCGAGCACCGCCCCGGCGGCCGAGTCGATGCCACGCAGGCCGGGAACCGCTCCCATGCTCGCGCGGAGCGTCCCGCCGAGCATCCCGGCGACGCTCTGCAGCAGGACGCCGCCGAGGATGGCCGCGCCGAGCGCGATGAGCGGCGCGTACGGCGACCCGTCGTCGAGGAACGCGGGTGCGATCTGGGCCCCGAGGTACGCGCCGAGAGCGAACCCGGCGAGCGAGAGCGCTCCTCGCACGAGCCCCCGCGAGAGGCCGTAGAACCCGAAGAGGACGACGACGCCGAGGACGATCCAGTCGGCGGTGGCCACAGGCCGGGAAGCGTACGCGGCAGGGAGGCCGGGCCTCCGCCACGCGGCTACACTAGGCCGGCTCGGGGGCGTAGTTCAGTTGGTTAGAACGCCGGCCTGTCACGCCGGAGGTCGCGGGTTCGAGTCCCGTCGCTCCCGTCTCTTGCAGCCCGCACAACGCCTAGGTTCTGCGGCGCGGGCAGCGTCCGGTCGGACAACGACAGACCGCTTGCACAGCAGTTTGCACAGCACTCAGTGTCCGAGACCTGCCGCCGCAGCCGCTAGCGCAGCCCGCTGAGCCTGCTCCTCGGGCGACCCGAGCGCGTGGCTGTAGAGCTTCGCGGTGATGTGCGGGTTAGCGTGACCTGCGGCCCGCGAGATGGTGGCGAGGTCACCGTGCGGCAGCAGGTTCGAGACGAACGAGTGGCGTAGGTCGTGCGCCCGCACCTTCCCGAATCCGGCCTCCTGGGAGGCGACAGCGAGCGCCCTGCGCAGGTTCCCGTAGTCCTTCGGCCGGTGCCGCGAGGCGGAGAAGGCGAAGTCGTCATCCGCCGACCAGCGGGCGGCCATCCGACCCTGACGGCCGAGGTACGCCTCCAGCTTCGGGACAAGAGCGACGAACCGCTCCGACTCCGCCGTCTTCATCGCGACGATCTCGGTGCCGTCGACGTTGATCTGTCCGCGTAGGTGGATGAGCTTCCGCTCGGGGTCGACGTCGCACCAACGGATCCCGAGCACCTCCCGGATGCGAGCGCCGGTGTACGCCGCCGTCGCGATCACGGCCGCGTAGCTCGGCGTCATCCTGACTGCGGCCTCGACTAGCGCGTCGACCTGCTGGGCACTGAGGACGAGAGGCTGTCGAACGTTCACCTGGCGGGGGCGGGAGTGCGGCTGCAAGCGACTCGCCGCAGCAGGGTTGAACGTCAACATGCCGTCGAGCACGGCCTTGTGCAGCACCATGCGCAGCGTCTTGAGCGCGTTCGTGGTCGTCCACTCCGCCAACGGCTTTCGGGATGAACCCACGGCCCCCGAGCGCAGCGCCACCAGGAACCTCTCCACGTCGGCTGGGACGACGTCCTGAACTCGCCTACGCCCGAAGAAGGACTTCACCAAGGCGACGTACCGCGAGTCCGTCTCCAACGTCCTCGGCCGGACGCGACCTCTTCGAGACGCAAGCCACTCGTCGGCTAGTCCCCTACTCATGAAGTAGGAGGTCAGAGGTGGTGACACCCTCCCCCTCGCGAAGCCACGGATAACGGGGCCTGCTCTCGGGGGAGTCTCGGAGATGAGCGCGTGAACGAGCGATCGATCTCTCTTCAGCTTCCGCGACCGCTGAATGTTCGCGGTCGCGCCTAGGCCGATACTAGGATGCTGACCAGGGCTCTCGGCCCCGTGCGCCCGGCTTGGTGACTAATCGGCGTCCTTGTCCCCGCCACCTGACCGCGACACCACCGAACTGAGAGCCCCCATGAGCCAGCCACGACATACCGATCCGATCGGATCCATTGGATGGACCGAACGCACCGGGGGAGTGCTGACCGCTCGGGAATGCCTAACACTTGCCCGACCCCTGCTGCGGGGGGAGATCAGCATCCTTGTCGGCCGTCTGGCGATGGTGCTCCGAATGCACTCGGGACGCCGGAGTTCCATCGATCCGGCGAGCCTGGTGCCTCCCGACTCCCATCTCGCAAGAGATGCCGAGGTCGCGGTGCAGGAACGCTTGACACCGGCACTCCTCAACCACTCTGGTCGTGCCTACACGTGGGGCGCGGCCATCGCCGCACTTCACGGGATCACGTTCGACCGTGAGCTTCTGTACCTGGCTGCTCTGTTCCACGACACCGGGATCCCGAGCCCGGTGCCCGATGTCGATTTCACGGTTCGCAGCGCCGCGGTGGCACGCGAGTTCGCCGACAGCCACCACGTGCCTGCCGATAACCGCGAGCGCGTTGCAAACGCGATCGCCATGCACCACACCCCCGGCGTCGGCCTTGAATCCGGTGCCGAGGCCTACCTCCTATCTGCCGGTGCAGCCCTCGATGTGTTCGGCCTACGAAGCAACGAGATACCCGATGCAGTCCGCCGGAGCGTCATCCAGGAGTACCCGCGGCTGGACTTCAAGCGGGAGTTCGCCGGGCTTCTTCGAGCCGAGGCCAAGCAAGTCCCTCGCGGCCGCGCCTGGTACCTGCACCGCTTCGCCATGAGCGACCTAACCATTCGGCTCGCGCCCTTCCGAGGTTGATGTGAGAGTTTCGGCACCGACTCGCCGGGAACACGAGTGAGGACAAGGGCCAACCCAGCGTGAAGGACACAGCGGAGCACTACGAGGTCGTCGTCATCGGGGCCGGGCAGGCAGGGCTTGCGATGGGGTACTTCCTGTCGCGTCAGAAACGTCGCTTCCTGATCGTCGAGCGGGCCGGATCTGTCGGATCAGCGTGGCGAGAACGTTGGGACTCACTGACGCTCTTCACCTCCCGCCGCTACGACAGCCTTCCGGGACTCGACTTTCCGGGCGACGCCGCGGGCTATCCCAACAGGGACGAGGTCATCGAGTACCTGGAGGAGTACGCCCGCCGCTTCGAGTTACCGGTCAGCCTCAACACCAACGTTCGGCGGCTGGGTGCGGGCGAGTCTGGCGGATACGTCATCGACACCGATCGAGGGATCGATCGCCGCAGACCAAGTTGTCGTCGCCACCGGACCGTTTCAGCAGCCTTTCGTTCCAGCCGTCGCCACGCAGCTCGCACCCGAGATCTATCAAGCTCACAGCGTCCAGTACCGAAGGCCGTCCGAAGTGCCGGAGGGAACGATCCTCGTCGTCGGGGGAGGAAACACCGGTTTCCAGATCGCGGAAGAGCTGTCCTCGACTCACGACCGCGTCGTTCTCGCGGTCGGTTCGCGGCAGATGCCCCTTCCCCAGAGAGTCCTTGGTCGAGACCTCTTCTGGTGGCTGACCAAGAGCCGAGTGATCAACAAGACCGTCGAGTCTCGGCTAGGTAGCCGCATGCAGCACAGAGACACGCTGATCGGCTCCAGCCCTCGACGGCTCAGCCGCCATGGCGTGACGCTCAAGCCTCGTGTCATCGACGCTCAGGGCAAGACCGTTCGGTTTGAGGATGGGGGCGAACTCGACGTGGATGCCGTGATCTGGGCGACCGGCTACCGCCCCGACTACTCCTGGCTCGACGTGCCGGTGATCGACGCCGAAAGCCGGATTCGACATCGACGCGGGTTGACCGATCTTCCGGGCTTGTACTTCCTCGGGTTGTACTGGCAGTGGACGCGAGGCTCCGCGCTTATCGGCTGGGTGAGAGACGACGCCGAGTACATCGCCCAGCAGATCGAGACCTACGAGCAGAAGTCGGTGTCCGCGTCCGCGGTTGATGTCGGTAATGAGCCGAGACGAGTACCGCGACGTGAATAGGATCACGGCGAGGCGTGGCTAGTCCGATGCGTCCACATCAGGCCATCGAGGGCGACGTTCCCCGACCGCCACCGAGGGGTTGCCAGAAGCGCAGCCGATGGAGCGGCTCGACCTCGTGCACGGAGACGAGGTCACGCTTGAGATCGCTCCCGTGAAGAAAGAGATAGGCGGCACGGTGGTTCGGATGCTCGCCTACAACGGCTCGGTTCCCGGCCCAACGCTCGTCGCACCACAGGACGCGACGATCACCGTCCATGTGACCAACCGAGGCGACCTCGACGCGACTGTGCACTGGCACGGCCTGCGTCTTGAGAACCGGTACGACGGAACGCATGAGACGCAGTCTCCGATTCCGGTGGGGGAGTCCTTCACCTACCGAGATCGCCCTTCCCGATCCAGGCGTCTACTGGTACCACCCGCACATTCGCGAGGACTACGGGCAGGAGATGGGCCTGTACGGGAACATCCTTGTCGTCCCAACCGATCCCGACTACTGGCCGCCTGCCGATCGCGAACTCCTCCTCACCCTCGACGACGTTCTCATCGAGGACGGCAAGATCGCGACGTTCAGTCCCTCTGAGACGACCTACGTGGCCATGGGTCGCTTCGGCAACGTCATGCTCGTCTCCGGGGAGGCTGACCTTTCGCTGGCGGCGAGCCGCGGGCGAGGTCGTCCGCTTCTTCCTGACGAACACGGCGAACACTCGGGTGTTCAACGTGACGCTACCCGGCGCTCGCATGAAGCTCGTCGGTGCCGACAGCGGGCACTACGAGCGCGAGGAGTACGTGGACGAGGTGCTCATCGCCCCGTCCGAGCGCGTGGTGGTCGATGTGCTGTTCGACCAGCCTGGCGACTTGGTGCTCGTCCATCGCACTCCCGACCGCGAGTACCGACTGGCTGGAATCACGGTCGAGCGAGGAAGCCACCGAGTCAGCCTCGGCAGACACGTTCGAGACGCTGCGAACGAACGCTGACATGGTCGCCGAGCGTGAACGTGTTGAGTCGTCACTTCGACAGACCCGCCGACAAGACGCTCGCGTTCGTCGCAGAGATGGACATGGGCGTACCCGACGGGCCAGTCGTCTACGCATGTCCGATGCACCCCGAGGTCGTCAGCGACGAGCCTGGCTCATGCCCGAAGTGCGGCATGAAGCTCCTTGCGATCGCGTCTCCATCAGAGACGCTACGTCTGCCCGATGCACCCCGAGGTGACGAGCGATGCACCCGATCGTTGCCCGAAGTGCGGCATGAAGCTCGTGCCGGCTCGGCCTGGTGTCAGAGAGCGTGAGACGGACATGAGCACGGGCACGAGCACCACGAGGGCGGACATGAGCATCACGATGGCGAGCATGAGCATGACTCCGCGCAGGGGATCGAGTGGGAGGACGACATGGTCGAGGTCAACCGGATCACCACTCCCGCCAACATGCGCTGGAAGCTCGTCGATCGCTCGACGGGCGCGGAGAACGCCGCGATCGACTGGCACTTCCGCGTCGGTGATCAGGTGAAGATCCGCCTCGTCAACGAGATGGACTCAGACCATCCGATGCCCCATCCCTTCCACATCCACGGGGCCGGGCGCTTCCTGATCCTCGCCCGCGACGACGTGGCGGAGCAGAACCTGGTCTGGAAGGACACGGTGCTCGTCCGCACCGGCGAGACGGTGGACATCCTCCTCGATGTCACGAACCCAGGACTCTGGATGGCGCACTGCCACATCGCCGAGCACCACGAGAGCGGGATGATGTTCAGCTTCCAGGTGGACGACGCCCTTTAGGCGTCAACCGGCCCCGCGCTCTCAGCCGTACCGCCCCTTCCTCCCGCTCGCAACTAGTCCGGCACTGGGGCCTGCCGTCGCGGGTCACCCTCCCCCTCGCGAGGCGCTCGGGCGGCTGGGGCCTGTTGCTGGAGCAGGGTCTCCGGTGCGGCTATGCCGCAACCATGTCGCGCACGGTTACCGATGACCCGTTGATAGGCGATGCCTAAGTTCTGCGTGAAGGAGGTGCACTATGAGCACGCAGACTCTCGGACGTGTCTCACAGGTCGAGGTGCGCGTGTGGCACGGCCTCTCCGTTCACTGGGCATGGCTCGCGGGCGGGTTCGTTCTCGCATTCGCGGTGCCCTATGTGCTCGCGGACGTGTTCGCGATCAACCGCGACCTCTTCTACGGGCTGTACGCCCTCGCAGTCATCGGCCTGTTCGCGTTGTGGTCGCGATCGACCGGGTACGACCTCGTTGCGGCCTCGAAGCGTCACTGGATCGCGGCACTCCTACTCGGGTTGGCAGCAGGCGCTGTCCTGGCCGCGATGGTTCTCCGGACGGAGAACGCAACTGCTCGGCCGGACGGACTCGAACTGGCTGGCGCACTCGCCTGGCGCGGGATCTTGTACGGCGTCACCGACGGGCTGCTCCTCTCCGTGTTCCCGATCCTCGTCGTCTTCGCGGCGTTCGCGGGCACTCGCCTCAACGACCGTCTTGCCGGGAAGGTCGTCATCGGCATCGTCGCTCTCGCTGCCTCGCTGGCGATGACGGCGATCTACCACTCCGGCTACAGCGACTTCCGCTCGGACAAAATGACGAAGCCGCTGAGAGGTGACGTGATCTGGAGCGCACCCACGCTCCTGACGTTGAACCCGATCGGAGCACCGATCGCGCACGTTGGGCTGCATACGTCAGCCGTGTTGCACAGCTACGAGACCGACACGTTCCTCCCACCGCACAAATAGGTTCAAGGCCCCGACTTTCCGCTCGGCTTCCGGGCCGGGCGGAAGGGGCGGGCAGGGCGGCGACGGAAGGCACCAGGAGCTTCGTCCGATTTAGACTCACCGAGCATTCGTGGCCGCAGCTACCTCCATTCCGCATCGGCACGGGCGCCGCGAGCACAGCCACTCGCACTCCAGGTCGCACCGCCATCTTCTCGCGCCCTGGAAGTCCGAGACGATCGATGTGGCCGACGAGCACCCATACGGCCACACGCACGGCCACGGCGGGCCACACTCGCACGACCACGGTCATTCGCACGGTCTCGTTGACCGCTCGATCCTCCGCTCACGCGCTGGCATAAGGGCCGTCGCGCTCTCGCTCATCGTGCTCGGTCTGACAGCGGCCGCGCAGGCGCTGATCTTCGTCGTGACCGGCAGCGTCGCTCTCATGGCCGATCTGATCCACAACGTGGGAGACGCACTCACGGCAGTCCCTCTTGGCGTCGCATTCGCACTACGCTCCGAGCGGGCCGAGGGCTACGCCGGTCTTGCCGTCGTGCTGGCGATCTTCATCAGCGCCTGCGTTGCCGCCTACGAAGCGATCATGCGGATCATCAACCCCGAGGCACCCGAGCACCTCCTCGCACTCGCCCTCGCAGGTGCGATCGGCTTCCTCGGCAACATGGCTGCTGCCTTCATCCGCACGCGAGCGGGCAGACGCCTCCACAGCCCCGCTCTCGTGGCCGATGGCAACCACGCCCGCGCCGACGCCTACGTCAGTCTCGGAGTCATTCTCAGTGCCGTGGTGGTCGCGCTTGGATTCGACGTGGCTGACCCGCTCATCGCGCTCGCCATTACGGCGGTGATCCTCCGAATCACCTGGCAGTCGTGGCATACGATCCGCCACGGCGTCGCGCACACCTGAGTTCACACGGCGACGCCACCCTCCCCATCGCGAAGGTTGCTGCCTTGTCGCGCCGTTCGCGTGACACTCAGTCGACCGGTGCAGCGAGTCCCGGTCGGCCTGTCACGCCGGAGGTCGCGGGTTCGAGTCCCGTCGCTCCCGTCTCTTGCAGCCCGCACAACGCCTAGGTTCTGCGGCGCGGGCAGCTTCCGGTCGGACAACGACAGACCGCCTACGGCACTTTGCGTAGCACTCAGTGTCCGAGACCTGCAGCCACAGCCGCGAGCGCAGCCCGCTGCGCCTGCTCCTCGGGCGACCCGAGCGCATGGAGAAGCATCGAGAGAACCCTCCACGGGGACGTCGACTTCTCCAGCTTCGACGAACGCTTCGTATCCATCCTGTCGCCAAGGAAGCTCATCCCGCTCGCGAGGCGGGCGCCTCGCGTGGGACCGCGTGCGGGAATGTGCCCGGAAGACGTGAGGCTGGATCTGACCGGAGCCGATCAGTTTTTGGTCGTCTGCCAGTCTCCACCGCGTACGTATCCGCAAGCGCCTAGACGGTTCTGGCCTGCAGTAATGACTCCGGAGGCAGCATGAGGCTTCTTCTCACGTCCGCTGGCATCAAGAACGCGAGCATCCACGACGCGCTGGTCGACCTGCTGGGCAAGTCGATCAGCGAGTCCAGCGCCCTCTGCATCCCCACCGCGATGTACGGGCACCCCTTGGTCGGCCCCGGCGAGCTGGCATGGCAGTTCATCAGTGGGAAAGAGCCCGACTGCCCGATGTGCGAGCTGGGTTGGAAGTCGTTGGGAGTGCTGGAGCTGACCGCGCTGCCCAGCATCGACGAGGAACGTTGGGTTCCCCTGGTGCAGGAGACCGACGTCCTGCTGGCCTCAGGCGGCGATGCCTTGTATCTGTGCCACTGGATGCGGCAGTCCGGGCTGGCAGACCTACTGCCGTCGCTGGACGAGACGGTCTGGGTGGGACTGAGCGCCGGGAGCATGGTGATGACCCACAGGATCGGGGACGACTTCGTCGGCTGGAAGCCGCCCACCGGCGGCGACGAAACGCTCGGGATCGTCGACTTCTCGATCTTCCCGCACCTGGACAACGAGGATCTCCCTTGGAACACGATGGCCAACGCAGAACGCTGGGCGGCCGGTTTGTCGGGTCCGGCGTACGCGATCGACGACCAGACCGCCATCAAGGTGACCGACGGCACCGTCGAGGTCGTCTCCGAGGGGCACTGGAAGCTGTTTACCCCAGGCCTGGTGAGGGAGTCTCGATGAGCGCCCCGGAGACCAAACTGGACGCGAGGTTCAGCGACGCCGACGCCGTCGCCACGAGCTGGAACGACACGCGGCAGGCGCTCGAAGAGGCCGAGCTCTTCTGGATCACAACCGTCCGCCGCGACGGCAGACCGCACACAACACCACTCGTAGCGGTCTGGCTCGACGACGCGATCCACTTCTGCACCGGCCCGAGCGAGCAGAAAGCCGTCAATCTCACACACAACCCGCACGTCGTCCTAACGACCGGGTGCAACGAGTGGGAACACGGAACTGACATCGTCATCGAAGGCACCGCGGTCAGGGTGACCGGTGACCCGAAGCTCCGACGGCTTGCGAGCGCTTGGGGAAGGAAGTGGGACGGGCGCTGGCGCTTTGAGGTCGGAGACGGAGGCTTCGAGCACGAACACGGCCGGGCCCTCGTCTTCGAGGTGGAGCCAACCAAGGTGTTCGCCTTCGGCAAGGGCATGTTCGGCCAAACACGCCACCGCTTCGCCCCCAGCCAGCCGATGAGCATGCTCGATGAACCGTCTACCACCCAGGCCGTAGCCCGCAGCGCGGGCGCAGGAAGCGCATCTGCACTGGCAGGCAACGAATGAGGGAGCCTTCATGGAGCTAGACGCCGCCGACGCGATGCGTGCGGGCTGCTCGGCGGGCACGAGCCGGGCGAGGCGGTCAGGGTCCAATCTAGGGCTTGCTCGCGGTCACGATGTGCGCGTCCATCGGCATGACAACTTCGCCTGAAGGAACCACGAACTCGGCGAGCGCACTCGCCGATTCGGCGGCGAGAGTCTCCATGGCATCGTCGCTGACCATGTCAGCCAGTGGCGACCCTTTGACCTCCATGCGAATGAACTCCTTTACCGTCCGAAACCGGATCGAACCCTCGTGGGGAGTGACGTTGGCTCCCGAGATGCCGCCGTCGAGAACGACCTTGGCAAGCTCTGCCTGATCGCCGAGGACGAAAGGCGCTGCCAGCACGCTTGCGGCCTCACCTCCGCAGCGTCGGGTCACGATGTCGACAAGGATCTGGTAGCCAGGGGCGCGACCAAGAGGCGCCCACGCGGCGATCGCAAGGCGTCCACCTGATGCGAGCGTACGCCACATCTCGCTCAAAGACGTCGCGCGGTCCGGGAAGTACATCAGCGCGAACTGGCTGACTACGACGTCGAAGCTCGCATCCTCGAAGGGAAGAGATGCCGCATCGCCTTGTCGCCAAGTTATTTCGGGCTCAGTTCGCGCTGCGACCGCCAGCATCCCCTCGTTGAGATCAAGGCCAACAACGTGACCCTCCAGCCCGACCCGCCCCACGGCCTCGCGGGCGAGCACGCCGGTACCGCAGCCGACGTCGAGAACTCGGTTGCCCCTACTGACTCCAGCGGCGTCAGCAACTCGACCAGCCCAGGCGCCGAAGATCGCGGGTACGAAGCAGGACTCGTAGACCTCGGCAGCGTCCGTGGAGACCTGCCAGCGCTCGGGCTCACTCATAGGATCACTCCAGCTGTCAATTCTCGCAAGCGCCTGCAGGTAGGCGGGTGCCGCGCGGGCAATCCCACTGTCACGCCCAGGTATCCGATCGAGAGTAGGGACGCAGCGGCCGTTCGACCCGCACCCGCTCTGGGTCCGCGAGTCGCGACGCCGCCCTCCGGCGCTCGTCAGCGCGGCGGCTGGCCGGGGCGAACGCGCTCCAGGCGAACCAGCGCCCGAAAGCGCCCTGGAGCGTCCTCGGGCCGTTCAGTGTCAGCTTGCGCGCCCGCATCGCGCCGGCCAGCTCGGCGCGGCCCAGATAGACGCGGTAGAGGGTCGCAGTGTCGACCGCGACCTCGAGGTCGACATCGAACCCGGGGTGCTGGAGGCAGACCGAGACCTCGGACGGCTCGAGCACCATCCAGTAGCGCTTCGTCGGCTCGCGGAAGTCGAACTTGACGACCGTGCGACCCGGGGGAAGCTGTTCACGATCGACGTGGCGGGCCATCCAGACGACCAAGAGGTCCGGGTCGAGCTCCTCGGGGCGGGGATCGGTGAACGACCAGGTCGCGCCCCACTCCCCGATCGCCTGCACGACGGCCTCGAGGTCGCGGCCGGCCAGCGTCAGGCGATAGTCCAGCGTCCTCCCCTTGGGGCCGACGCGCCGCTCGACGATCTCGGACCGCTCGAGTGAGCGAAGCCGATCGGCGAGGACCGAGCGCGAGATCCCCGGCAGGCCGCGCTGGAGCTCGTTGAACCCGCTCGCACCTCCCAACATCTCGCGCACGATCAGGAGCGTCCAGCGGTCGCCGAGGACCTCGCTCGCCTTGGCGATCGGGCAGTACTGGGCGTAGCCCCGCATGCTCACATGCTCCAGGAATGCTAGTCCCGGATAGGCATTAGGTTCGGAATTCGAACCAGTTGGTTCGAAAGTCGGTCTAGCCCGTCCGGACGCATCCGCCTACCGTCGTCGCATGGCTACCGATACGGCAACGGTGGCGACGGCCACGGCCGTCGAGCGTCTACGCAGCGTCGTGCAAGGCCCCGTGATCGGACCGGGCGACGAGGAATATGACGCCGCGCGCAGGATCTGGAACGGCGCGATCGACCGCCGCCCGGCCTGCATTGCACGCTGCACCGGAGTCGCCGACGTCGTCGCGGCTGTTCGTTTCGCGCGGGAACGCGACCTCCTTGTGGCGGTGCGCTCCGGTGGCCACGGTGTCGGCGGCCATGCGGTCTGCGACGGCGGGCTCGTTATCGACCTCTCGGCGATGAAGGGAATCCGAGTCGATCCGGCGGCGCGCACCGCGCGCGCCGAGGCCGGCGTGCTCTGGGGCGAGCTCGACCGCGAGACGCAGCACTTCGGGCTGGCGACGGTCGGCGGGATCGTCACCCACACGGGAATCGCGGGCCTGACGCTCGGCGGGGGGATCGGGTGGCTGATGCGGAAGTACGGCGCGACCGTCGACAACCTGGTCTCCGCGGACGTGGTGACCGCGCAGGGCGAGGTCGTCACCGCGAGCGAGGAGGAAAACCCCGGTCTCTTCTGGGGGATCCGCGGCGGCGGCGGCAACTTCGGCATCGTCACCTCGTTCGAGTACCGGCTACACCCGGTTGGCCCGATCGTCCTCGCGGGACCTGTCTTCCACCCAATCGAGGACGCGCCGGACGTCCTGCGCTTCTACCGCGAGTTCATCGCAGAGGCCCCGGACGAGCTGACCACGATCTTCGAGCTCGAGATGGCGCCGCCGGCCCCCTTCTTGCCGGAGGAGGTACACGGCAAGCCGATCCTGATGGTGGGCGCCTGTTACGCGGGATCTCCGGACGAGGGCGCCGAGGTCGTCCGCCCGCTCAAGCAGTTCGGCCGCCCGATCGTCGACCTGTTGGAGCCGAAGCCCTACACCGCCTTGCAGTCGATGCTCGACCCCTTTGTGCCGCACGGCTGGCACCGTTACTGGAAGTCGGTCGAGCTGCCGCCCCTTACCGATGATGCGATCGAGACGCTCGTCGAGCACGCATCGGTGCAAACCTCGCCCAGGTCCTACTGCATCGTCCTCCAGCTCGGCGGGGCGCTGGCCCGCGTGGATGAGGACGCGACCGCCTTCAGCCAGCGCGATGCCGCCCACAACGTCGCCATCAACGCGGTCTGGACCGAGGACGATCCGGACTCTGAACGCCACATCGCCTGGGCGCGGGACTTCTTCGACGCGCTGCAACCGCACGCCGGGGGGCGCGTGTACGTGAACTTCCTCGGGGAAGAGAGCGGCAACCGGGTGCGCCAGGCCTATGGAGCGCAAAACTACGAACGGCTGGTCGAGCTCAAGCGCGCCTACGACCCGACCAACTTCTTCAGGCTCAACCAGAACATCGTGCCGTGAGCGCCCGACTGGCGTGAAGGGTCGGCCTACCCGTCGACGGGTTCGACGACGGGGTCGGGGAGGCTCGGGAACTCGGTCGGGTCGAGGCCGGCGGCCAACCCGTACACGGTGTCCCCGGAGCGCGGCAGCTGCGAGAACCCCCGGACGAGACCCGCCACGCGCTCCCGGAACTCGGCCGCGCTCCCGTCGGGGATGCGGGCATGGCGAAGGCTCGTGCGCAGCCGGTCGGCCTCGTGGGCCGGAACCGACTCGGCCGCGGCCACCGACAGCGCGTTCGCGTGCACGGTCGTCGGATCGTCGCCCGGCCGGTTCACGACACCGACGTAGAACATGCGCGCGGTGCGGCCGTAGTAGCGCTCGTCGATCGCGCGTACGCGCCGCGTGCGGACGACCCGCAACACTGGATCGTTCTAGTAGTTTCGATCGATCGAAGGCTACGGATCGTTGGTCGTCGCGACAACCCTGGACGAAGGAGGACGAGATGGCGGACGTACTTCTGTTCCACCACGCACAGGGCCAGACCCCGGGCTTCCACTCGTTCGCGGCCGAGCTACGAAGCGCAGGACACACCGTGCACACTCCCGACCTGTTCGACGGCCGCACGTTCGGATCGATCGACGAGGGCATCGCCTACGCCGGAGAGGTCGGCTTCATGGAGATCCTCGAGCGCGGGGTGCGAACGGCGGACGAACTGCCGAGCGAGCTCGTCTATGCTGGCTTCTCGCTCGGGGTGATGCCGGCACAGAAGCTCGCCCAGACGCGCGCGGGCGCACGGGGAGCACTGTTCTTCTACTCCTGCATCCCCGTGGCGGAGTTCGGTGACTGGCCGGCCGGCGTGCCGGCGCAGATCCACGGGATGGACGCGGACCCGATCTTCATCGACGAAGGCGACGTCGACGCCGCCCGCGAGCTCGTGGCCGCGGCCGAGGACGCGGAGCTGTTCCTTTACCCGGGCGATCAGCACTACTTCGCCGACTCCAGCCTGCCCTCGTACGACGAGGACGCGACGAAGGTCCTCACACAACGCGTACTGGCGTTCCTCGATCGCGTTGGCTGAGGATCCATCCGAGCAGGACCTCGCAGCACTGCACGCCTGGGAGGCCGACGACCGGGTGCCGGGCCGGCCGGAGATGACCGAGTACCGCCGCGCGTTGCGCTACCGGCAGGCGCGGTGGCGCGAGGACGCGAAGCACCCGCTAGGCACGCAGCCGATCGTCCCGCGCGAAGGGAAGCCGTCCCGCCGCCTCGGGAGCCGCCTGCCGCTCGACTATGCGCGCGAGACCGGCGCGAACTTCCTCACCGCAGGCGCGCTCGACGCCGCGAGAGCCCGAAGCTCCGTGATCGAACCGCACCAGACCTTCGACCACCAGCGGCTCTGGGCGGACCTGCTCTGGTCGCCGACGCTCGCCTTCAACCTCTTCGGCGACCTTGCCGCGGGCGACGCGCTCGCCGACCGGGCCGTTCACACGTGGTGGCCGGACGCGCCCGGAACCGTGAGCGACGTCCGCTTCGCACACTCGCCGGGCCGGTTCGATCCCGGCTACCTGAACAGCCTTCGCGCCTTCGACACGGCGTTCGTGCTCGACCTCGGCGACGGCACGAAGGCGATCGTCGCAGTCGACACGAAGCTCCACGAGTGGGCGAAGCCAGAGATCCCGAAGCCGAGCAACATGTGGCGGTACCTCGAGGTCGCAGAGAGATCCGGCGCGTTCCGGCCCGGGGCGACCGACGAGGTCGAGGGGAGGTCGGCGCTCTGCGAGATGTGGCTCGAGCACCTGCTGTTGCTGTCGATGCTCCAGCACGCGAGCGGCTCGTGGAAGTGGGGGCTCTACGTCGTGGTCCACCCCGCCGGCAACACCGACTTCGCCGAAGCGTGCGACCGCTACCGGGCGCTTCTCGTCGACGAGTCGACGTTCGCCTCCATGACGCTCGAGGACCTGCTCGACGCCGGCGCCCTTCCGAAGCGGACGACCGCCCTCCTAGGCGATCGGTATCTACGCAGCTGAGCTCGGGCGCCGTCAGTCGCGCGGCGCGTGGAAGCGAACGTGCATGTGGTTCTCGTGGCGCGGGTACGGCACGACGACGCCGCTCGGACCGCGGAGGTCGGTGGAGTAGCCGACGAAGACCATGTGCGCGCCGGCGGCGACGAAACGGTCGAGGAGATCCTGTGCGAGCCGGCGATCGATCTGGCTGCTCTCGCGCGGAGCGCTCAGGCGCCGGTCGAGCCGCGGGTAGTACACGTCCACGTCGAGCCCGTTCTGATGCGAGACGTGCTCGTCCATGCTCCTCCCGTGGCGAAAGCTGATGTCGCCGACGACGACCCGGGGCGCGGCCGGGTGCGCCGCACGGTAGGCGGCGAGCACCGAGACGACCGTCCGGATCGTGCGCTCGTGGCCGTAGAGCCGGTGCGGCTCGTTCGGAGCGCTGTCGGTGGCCGGGTTCCAGGTCACCCAGTCCGCCCCCTCGACGGGAAGCTGCGTGCCGTTGACGAGGCGGCCGGCGTACGGGAGCCCGATCGACGTGGCTTCTCGCCACTCGACCCGGGGGAACGCCGCCGGTGGCGTTTCGGCCCGCTTGCCGGACGAGCCGCTCTTGCGCGGGGCCGGCGCCTTCGGAAGGTCGACGCGACTGCCGTCGAGCCGGAACGTCAGGCTCGGGGGATCGGCCGGAAGCGGGCCGGCGGCCTGTCCACTGCCGTTCCGAAAGACGGCGATCGGGATCATCGTGGCCGAACCGACGACGAGCGCGACGGCCGGCGCGGTGCGCGTGGCGAACCGGCGCCGACGCGCGAGCTGGCGTGCGAGCCGCCGCTGTCGTGACGCCTCCAGCCCGTTCGGAATCGGTCCGAACAGCGACGGGTCGAGGCCGTCGGCGGCAACCGCCGGCGCTGTCAGCCCGAGCGCAGCGAAGGCTCTCCGCGGATGCTCTCGGAACCAGAGCACGTCCGAGTCGAGCCACACCTCGTCCACTCGCCAGGCCATGGAACGTCGTCCTTCGCCCACTCCGCCGCGTGTCCTCCGGCTGATCGGGGTCAGCCCTCCGGCTGATCGGGGTCAGCCCGCCGACCGCCCGGGCCCTTGCAGAGCCCGGAGACGCTCGAGGCTCGCGGCCGGCCAGAGCTTCTCCGTGTCGTAGTACGTCGAGAACGCCGGAGCGGACTCCGGGAGCGTGACCCAGCCCACCTTCGATCGCGTGTAGATGTGGACGTCGGGCTCGATGCTCGACGGGTCGTCGAGCGTCCCGCCGCGGACGAAGCGGATGCCGGCACGGGTGTACTGGCTGTAGACGGCGGTCTGGCAAGTCGGGCAGCGCCAGATCTTCTGCTTCTTGCCGCCGCCGCGAGGCACGCCGACCGGCACCGGGTCGCCTGCCAGGAGCTCGACGCGCTCGGTCTCGATCAACAGGTTGATCACGAACGCGCTCCCGGTCTGGCGCTGGCAGTTCAGGCAGTGACAGCAGTGGACGAAGAGCGGATCGGACGTGAGCCGGTATCGAACCGCTCCGCAGGCACAGCCGCCCTTGAGTGCGTCGGTCATCTCTCCTCCTCGAGGTCGCGCCCTCGAATGTAGGCACGGAATGCTCTAGAAGTTCTGGTCGACAAGACCATAACTTCGTGCTAGGGTAATAGTCGTGGCGACCAAAACAGACGACGCGGGAGTGCCCGAGGGCTACGACCCCTCGCAGTTCCCGGCGTTCGCGGTGACCGTGGACATGGTGATCCTGACCATGTCCGAGGGCAGGCTGCACATGCTGCTCGTGCGCCGCGGCGAGGCGCCGTATGCGGGGATGTGGGCGGTCCCCGGCGGCTTCAAGCGACCCAACGAGACGCTGGACGAGGCCGCGAGGCGGGAGCTGCGCGAAGAGACAGGGCTCGACGTCGCGAGCCTGCTGACCCAGTTCGGGGCGTACGGCGATCCCGGCCGCGACCCGCGCATGAACGTCGTCACGGTCGGGTACCTCGCGGTGCTCCGGGACGTCGGCGCGCTCGTCGCGGGCACCGACGCTGCGGAAGCCGCACTCGTCCCCGTCTCGGACGTGCTCAACGAGAAGCTCGAACTGGCGTTCGACCACCTGCAGATCGTCCGAGATGCGGTCGACCGTGTCCGCGTCGAGCTCGAGCTTTCGGGAATCGCCACGGCGTTCGTCGGAACGACATTCACGATGGCCGAGCTACGCGCGGTGTACGAGGCCATCTGGGGCGTGCAGCTAGACGCCGCGAACTTCCGGCGCGCCATCGTGGCCGAGGACGGGTGGGTGGTACCAACCGGCCGCCGCGCTCGCCCGGGCTCGTCCGGCGGACGACCAGCGGAGCTGTACCGGGCCGGCCGGGCCTGGAGCTACGGCAGCCCCATTCACCGCCTGCTGCGACACGACGAGAGGAAGTGAGCCATGAGAGCTGTGGTCCACGATCGGTACGGGCCGCCCGAGGTCCTGCGGATCGACGAGGTGGAAAGGCCTCTCCCCAAGCCCGGCGAGGTCCTCGTCAGAGTCCAGGCGACGACCGTCACGCGCTCCGACTGCGGCTACCGCGCCGCGGACCCGTTCTTCTCCCGGGTCTTCACCGGGCTCCGGGCACCGAGGCAGCGCATCGTCGGGGCCGAGCTCGCCGGCGTAGTGGAGGAGGTCGGCGAGGGCGTCACCGAGTTCGAGGTCGGCGACCGCGTCTTCGGCCTGCGGTCGGGCGCCAACGCCGAGCTCGTGTGCGTGCGCGAGCAGGGAGCGCTCGCGCACATGCCGGCCGGGCTGACCTTCGAGGAAGCCGCAGCGCTGTCGGACGGGCCGAGCATCGCCCACGCGTGCGTGCAGGCGGCCGGCGTGCGCGAAGGCCAGAGCATCGCGGTCTACGGCGCATCAGGCTCCATCGGAACGGCCGTCGTGCAGCTCGCGACGGCGTTCGGCGCCGAGGTCACCGCGGTCTGCGATACGGGGCATGTCGAGCTCGTGCGCTCGCTCGGCGCCGTCGAGGTCGTCGACTATCTGCAGGAGGACTTCACGCGGAACGGCCGGACGTACGACGCCGTCATCGACGCCGTGGGCAAGCAGTCGTTCCGCCACTGCCGACACTCGCTGCACCCCGGCGGCACCTACGTCGAGACGGACCTCGGGTTCCTCTGGCATGTCCCGCTGCTCGCGCTCTCGACCCGGTGGGTCGGGAGCAAGCGTGTGCGGCTCCCGATCCCGAAGTACACGAAGGAGGACGTCCTCCTCGTCAAGAGGCTCGTAGAGGAGGGCAAGTACCGGGCCGTCGTCGACCGCACGTACCCGCTCGAGGACGTCGTCGAGGCAACGAGATATGTCGAGCGGGGCCAAAAGACCGGAAACGTCGTACTGACACTCGACGGCGCACGCTGATGCGCCGGATCGAGAGAGAGGAATGACCATGCTGCCCGACCATCTGCTTCTACAGCTGACGAGCGATCGCAGGCTCGAGCGCGAGCGCGACGCGGTGACCGAGCGACTCGCACTCCAGGCGCGAGCCCGACCTGCCCGCCCACTGGAGCGACCTCCGCGTGTCGCGCTCCTCGGACACTTCCTGGCCGCGCGACGGCACGCGCTGCCGTGACCACGGTGGCGAGCACGTCCAAGCCGACGATGACGGCCGTGGTTCACGACCAGTACGGTCCACCGGAGGTCTTGCGGCTCGAGGAGGTCGAGCGGCCCTACCCGGAGGCAGACGAGATCCTCGTCAGGGTCCAGGCGACGACGGTCACTCGGACGGACGCCGGACTGCGCAGCGCGGAGTACGTCATCAGTCGTTTCGTCACCGGGCTTCGTCGGCCGAAGCGCCGCATCCCCGGCCTCGAGTTCGCCGGCGTCGTCGAGGACGTCGGTGCCAGGGTCAGCGAGTTCACGCTCGGCGACGAGGTGTTCGGCGTCCGGGCAGGTGCGCATGCCGAGCTCGTCTGCGTCAACGAGCAGGGCGCCGTGGCTCACAAGCCGTCAGGCGTCGCCTTCGAGGAGGCGGCGGCGGTCTGCGACGGGGCGGAGCTCGCGCTCGCCTGCCTCCGCGCGGCGGGGCCCCTGGACGGCAGACGCATTGTGGTGTACGGGGCATCCGGCGCCGTCGGAACCGCCGGTGTGCAGCTCGCCAAGCACTTCGGTGCCCACGTGACGGCAGTGTGCGACACGAAGCACGTCGACCTCGTGCGATCGCTCGGAGCCGACGTCGTCGTCGACTACTTGCAGGAGGACTTCACCAAGAACGGAGAGACGTACGACGTCGTCTTCGACGCGGTCGGCAAGCACTCGTTCAGGCGCTCGAGGCGATCGCTGAAGCCCGGAGGGACGTTCGTCGACACCGACCTCGGGTTCATGTGGCACGTCCCGTTGCTGGTGCTCGCGACCCGGTGGCTCGGGAGCAGAAAGGTGAAGCTCGGGATCACGAAGTACACGAAGCAGGACGTCCTCCTCCTCAAGTCCTTGCTCGAGGAGGGGACGTACCGAGCGGTCATCGACCGCCGCTACCCGCTCGAGGACGTCGTCGAGGCGACGAGGTACGTCGAGACGGGGCAGAAGACGGGGAACGTCGTGCTGACCGTGGCCGGCGCTGCCTCGGCCCGGAAGTCGAACCACCGAGAAGAGGTGACGGCATGAGAGCGATCGTGCACGACAGGTACGGAGGGCCGGAGGTGCTCCGCCTCGACAAAGTCGAGCGGCCCGTCCCCGGTGCGGACGAGGTCCTCGTCAGGGTCCGCGCCACGACGGTCAACCAGACGGACTGCCACATCCGCCGCGCGAAGCCGTTCCTCTGGCGCTTCTTCTCCGGCCTGCTCCGTCCGAAGAGGAAGGTGCTGGGCTCCGAGTTCGCCGGCGAGGTCGAAGCGGTCGGCACGGCCGTCACGGAGTTCGCGGTCGGCGACCGCGTCTTCGGTCAGCGTTGGGGCTCGCACGCCGAGTACGTGTGCGTGCCGGAGTCGGGCCTCCTCGCGCACATGCCGACCGGCATGACGTTCGACGAGGCGGCGGCGGTTTGCGACGGCGCCGCCCAGGCGCACGGACACCTCAGGAAGGCGAACGTCGGCAACAGCACTCGCCTCGTCGTCTACGGAGCCTCGGGGTCGTGCGGGACCGCGGCCGTGCAGCTCGCCAGGCATCTCGGCGCGCACGTCACCGCCGTCTGCAACACGAAGAACGTCGAGCTCGTCCGCTCCCTCGGCGCCGACGAGGTCGTCGACTACCTCGAGGAGGACTTCACGAAGAGCGGCGAGACCTACGACGTCGTCCTCGATGCCGTCGGGAAGCACTCGTTCACGAAGTGCAAGGGCTCGCTCGTGCCCGGGGGCCTCTTCGTCGCCACCGACGGTCTGCACAACTTCGTGCTGGCCTTCTGGACGAAGCGCTTCGGCGACAAGAAGGTCGTGTTCGACGTCTCGCGCTCGACGAAAGAGGAGCTCCTCCGCCTGAAAGAGCTCATCGAAGCCGGTGAGTACCGGGCGGTCATCGACCGTCGCTATCCACTGGAGGAGGTCATCGAGGCGACGCGGTACGTCGAGACGTGGCAGAAGACCGGAAACGTCGTCCTGACTCTGAACGGGAGCGAGGCGCGATGAGAGCCGCTGTCCGAGACAGGTTCACGTCACCCGACCAGGTCGAGATCCGTGAGACCGAGAAGCCTGCGCCCGGCGACGGCGAAGTGCTCGTGCGGGTCCAGGCCGTCTCGCTGAACATGGGGGACTGGTATGCGGTGACCGGAACGCCGCTCGTCGGCCGCACGCAGATGGGACTGTTCAAGCCCAAGTCCTGCACTCTGGGCACGGACTACGCGGGCACGGTGGAAGCCGTTGGTGCGAACGTCACGGACTTCCGACCGGGCGACGAGGTGTTCGGCGCGAGGAGCGGCTGCATCGCCGAGTACGTGTGCGCTCGCGCCGAGCGAGGCATCGTGACCAAGCCCTCGAACGTGACCTTCGAGGAAGCCGCGGCCGTGCCGGTCGCAGCTCTCACCGCGCTCCAGGGGCTTCGGGACAAGGGCAAGCTCCAGGCGGGACAGCGCGTGCTGATCAACGGTGCGTCCGGAGGCGTGGGCACGTTCGCGGTGCAGATCGCCAAGGCGCTCGGAGCACACGTGACGGCCGTGTGCAGCACGCGGAACGTCGACACGGCACGCTCGATCGGTGCCGACCACGTCGTCGACTACACGTGTGACGACTTCACCCAGAGCGACCAGCGCTACGACCTGCTGGTCGACATCGGCGGCGGTAGGTCGTGGTCGGAGTACCGACGTGTGCTCGCTCCGAACGGGACGTTCGTGATGATCGGCTCGGCCCCGAAGGGCAACCGGCTGCTCGGGCCGCTGAGTCACCTCGTGAAGGTGCGCCTGGGTGCTCTGCGAAGCAGCCAGCGGATCGTGTTCTTCATCGCGAGCGTCAACAAGCCTGATCTGCTGTTCCTGCGCGACCTCCTCGCGGGCGGGCAGCTTCGATCGGTCATCGACAGGCGATACGAGCTGAGCGAGATCGGGGACGCGCTCGACTACATGGGAACGGGGCACGCCCAGGGGAAGATCGTCCTCAGCGTCTGAGGCGCTCGTCAGGCGTACTCGTCGCGCTGCGGCAGCTCGTCCGTGATCTCGAACCACGCTGCCTTCGACCCGACGAAGATGTGCTCCGTCGGCCGGAGGCTCGGCGGATCGACGAGCGAGCCGAGGGCGACGTGTACGTATGCGCCATCACGGACGACGGAGAAGAGGAGCGAGCCACACCGGCCACATCTGGTGTCGTTCAGCTCCTCCTCGCCGTACACGAGCAGCGCGTCGGCACCCTGCGTGAGCTCGAGCTTCTCCCGCTCGATGCCGGCGAACGGCTTGAACGCGGATCCGGTGGCCGCCCGGCACTGCGAACAGTGGCAGTTCGCCGCGTAACGGAACTCGTCGGCGACGCGATAGCGCACCGCGCCGCAGACGCACCCTCCGTCGAGCGTACGGTCGCCGTCGCTCACGTGCTCAGACGCTCCTCGAGACGAACGGTCACGGTGTCGCCCGCTTCCTTCCCGATCACCCTGCGGATGGCCGCCTTCACGGGAAGCTTGTGGGTGCCGTCGCCGATCGCCATGAAGGCGCTCTCGAAGGGATGGCCGTCGATCGTCCCACGGACCTTGACGAGGCCGCGGGTCCCGAAGTGCTCCACCGAGCGGGGCCACACGACGTACGTCCAGCCGCCCTCGCTCGGGCTCTTGCGCAGGGTCTCGGTGAACTGCTCGTTCATCGGATGCTCCTCTCGTCGGGCCTGTCGTACTGACGGGCGGCTGCACCGAAACTCATCGCGCCGATTCTTCCCGTCCGGCGACGATGACCGAGGTCAGTACCAATCGTCCCTGAAACGGCTCCAACAGCCGGTTGACAAGTACCCATGTGTCGTGGAAGGGTGGACGGGACACAAATTGGTATGAACCACTCGACCGTTCGCCACCGGGAGGAGTGAGCACATGTCGCGACGAGGACGCCGCCTCGCAGTCCTGACGATCCTGATGTCGGTCGCCGCAATCGCCCTATTTGCAGCCACCGGACTCTCCAAGACCACGGCCGGTGCCCCCGCGAGGGGAAGCCACGTCGTGGGCTACTTCCTCGAGTGGGGCATCTACGGACGCAACTACAAGGTCAAAGACGTCAAGACCAGTGGGTCGGCCGAGAGGCTGACCGTCATCAACTACGCCTTCGGCAACGTCGCGCCCGACACCGCGGGCGACGTCGTGTGCAAGCTCGGCGACGAGTGGGCCGACTACCAACGGCCGTGGACCGCCGACGAGTCCGTGACCGGCGAGGAAGTGACCTGGCCGCGACCGATTCTCGGCAACTTCCAGCAACTGCAGGCGCTGAAGGCCCAGCACCCCGACCTCGAGGTCCTGATCTCGCTCGGCGGCTGGACGTGGTCGAAGTACTTCTCCGACGCCGCACTCACCCGGCAGTCACGCGAGCGCTTCGTCTCGTCGTGCATCGACCTGTTCATCAAGGGCGACATCCCGGCTCCCGGCTGGGGCGGGATGGGCGGTCCCGGCTCGGCGGCCGGTGTCTTCGACGGCATCGACGTCGACTGGGAGTGGCCCGGGTCCGAGGGGAATGTCGGCAACATCATCCGCCCCGAGGACAAGCAGAACTACGCCAAGCTGCTCCTCGAGTTCCGCAAGCAGCTCCGTGCCCACGGCAGGGTGACCGGACAGGACTATCTCCTGACGGCGTTCCTGCCCGCGAGCGAGACGAAGATCGACGCCGGGTTCAGGGTCCCGGACGTCTTCGACACGCTGAGCTTCGCGACGGTTCAGGGCTACGACTTCCACGGCGCATGGGAGCCGACGACCAATCACCAGTCGAACCTCCACACGTCGCCCGGCGATCCCTCGAGCCCGCGCTACTCGAGCGCCTCGGTCGTCGGCGACTACCTGGAACGCGGCGCGCCCGGCAAGAAGATCGTGCTCGGCGTCCCGTTCTACTCGCGAGGCTGGACGGGCGTGACGCCCGCGAACGACGGCCTCTACCAGCCGTCAACGGGGGCCGCGCCCGGCACCTGGGAGCCCGGCGCCGACGACTACGAGGTCGCGAAGCAGCGCCTCGGGAGCGGCTTCACCCGCCACGAGGACACGGCCGCCGGTGCTGCGTGGCTGTTCGACGGGACGACGTTCTGGACCTTCGACGACCCGCCGGTCATGGCAGCCAAGGCGGACTACGTTCGGAGCGCCCGCCTCGGCGGGATCATGTTCTGGGAGCTCAGCGGCGACACCCCGGACGGCGAGCTGATCCGGGCACTCGCCGACGGTCTGCCGTAGAGGATCACGACGGGGCGGCTCGGCAACGGGCCGCCCCGCGCCGCTAGCGATACCCGGTCGGGTCCGCCGGCAGACCGGCCTCCTGCACCTCGACCAGGTAGCGCCAGCAGTCGGGCCGCGACCCGTCGACGTCCGTGAAGCCATACTCTCGCGCCAGCTCGCCGGACGAGAACGAGCCTCCGTTGCGGCGCCGGACGTCGGGGTCGGCGGCGAGCGCGGCGACCGCGCGCCCGACGAACCGCGGGCTCTCCGAGATGGCCGCGAAGTGCGGGTTGACGGCCGCTCCGTCCTGCCAGTTGTCCTCGGTCACGCCGTAGATCTCGAGCATCATCTCGGAGCGAAGCCAGCCCGGCGTCAGGGCGACCGCGGTGCAGCCGTGCGGGGCGAGCTCGACACTCTGCGCGTACGCAAGACGGATGACCGACGACTTGGCGAGGTCGTAGAAGGTCGAGATCCGATAGTGCGTCTCGTTGTACTCGCGCGTGCCGTCGGTCATCTCGACGACGAGGCCGCCGGGCTCGCGCGTCAGCAGCGGCAGCGCGAAGTGGCTCGTGATGAGGTGGGTGTCGATCGCGAGCCGGAGCAAGCGCAGGCCCTTCGCGAGGTCGTGCTCCCACAGAGGCTTGTTCCATTCGAAGAGCAGCTCGCCGCCCCAGATGTCGTTGACGAGGACGTCCAGCCTTCCGAGCTCGTCGTCGATGCGGCGGGCGAGCGCTTCGACCTGGGTCGGCTCGAGATGGTCGACGGCCACCGCGACCCCGGTACCTCCGGCTTCCGTGACGAGCTCGGCGGTCTCCTCGACGGTCTCGGGCCGGTCGTACTCGGAACGCCGCGCGCGCGTACTGCGACCCGTGCAGTAGACGGTCGCCCCCGCCTCGCCGAGCGCCACGGCGGTGCCCCGGCCGGCTCCGCGCGTCGCGCCCGTCACGAGAGCGACCTTCCCGGTGAGCGGCTTGGTCGACATGCCGTCGGTCATGTTGCCTCCCGGTCGACGCGTCTGGGCGCCCGGACGGCGAGCGCCGCGGTGAGGACGAGTGCTGCGCCGGCGAGCTGGATGGGACCGAGCGACTCGCCGAAGACGACGAATGCGAGCGCGACGGTCGCCACCGGCTCGAGCGTGGAGAGGATCGACGCAGCCGTCGGGCCCACGCGCCGCAGCCCGGCGAAGAACAACGCGATCGCTCCGACGGTCGAGACGACGGCGAGGCCGCCCAGCCAGACGTAGCCGAGCGCGCTTACCTGGCCCGGATGCAGGTCGCCGCGGGCAAAGCTCGTGAACGTCAGCGTCACGGCCGCGCCCGTGCAGAGAAGCGTGCTCAGCACGAGCGGCCCCACGCGCCGGGCGACTCCCTCGGAGCTCAGGATGTAGACGCTGTAGACGACGGCGGCGCCGAGCGCGAGCGCCGTCCCGATCGGGTCGAGGGCGCCTGCTGCGGCGCCTGCCAGAACGAGGACGAGCCCGGTCGAAGCCAGCACGAGAGCAGCGGCCGTCCGTGCGCTCGCCCGCTCGCGGCCGAGCGCGACTGCCGCGACCGTGACGAACACGGGGAAGACGTAGAGGAGCAACGAGAAGAGCGACGCATCGAGGCGCTCCAGCGCCGCGAATGCCGCGCCCGCCTGCGCGCTGTAGCCGAGAGCGCCGAGCGCGACGGCGATGCCGAGGTCGCGCCGCCCGAGGCTGCGCAGGCCGCCCGCGTGTCGGGCAAGGACGAGGATGACCCAGAAGAGGACGGCAGCGACCACGAAGCGCGTCGCGAGCAGGGTGCCGACCGTCGCCCCCTCATCGTAGGCGAGCTTGCCGACGACGCCCATCGCGCCGAACGCGACGGCCGACGCGAGGCAGTAGAGGGCGCCGAGCGGAGGCATGCCCGCATCCTGCGGGTCGCTTACTCGGTAGAACAACTCAACTTCACTCACACTATTCTGTAGGATCCCTAATGGAATGCTCGACCTCCGCCGGCTGCGACTGCTCCACGAGCTCGAGGCGCGAGGCACGATCGCCGCAGTCGCCGACGCGCTCCGCTTCACCCCCTCCGCCGTGTCGCAGCAGCTGTCGGTGCTCGAGCGGGAAGCCGGCGTGAAGCTCCTCGAGCGGGCCGGTCGCGGCGTCCGGCTGACCGATGCCGGGCTCGTCCTCGCTCGCCACGCCGACGCTCTCCTCGACCGGGCCGAGGTCGCCGAGGCGGAGCTCGCTGCTGCCGCCGGCGGAGTCGTGGGGCGCGTGCGCATCGCGTCCTTCCAGTCGGTCGGCCTCCGCCTCGCGGTGCCGGCGCTGCAGAGGCTCGCGCACGATGCGCCCGAGCTTCGCTGCGAGCTCGTCGAGGCGGAGCCGGAGCAGTCGCTGCCCGCGCTCGCGCTCGGGGACGTCGATCTCGTCCTCGCCGACGAGTGGGAGCACCAGCCCGTCGCGCGTCCGCCAGGCGTCGACCGCATCGACCTGCACCGGGATCCGGTCCGCGTGGTGCTCCCGGAGGATCACCCCGCTGCACGCCGCCACCGTGTCGCCGCGCCCATCGCCGAGCTCTCGGGCGAGACATGGACGACCGGCCATCTCGACACGGCCTGGGAGACGATGGTGACGAGAACCTGCCGCGATCTCGGGGGATTCGACCCCGACATCCGTCATCGAACGAACGACGCCGTCGTGAGCCTCGCGCTCGTCGCGGGCGGCCGCGCCGTCACGCTGTTACCGGAGCTCGTGCGGCCCGAAGCCCAGGCCGGCGTCGCAGTGAGAGCGATCGCCGAGCGCCCGGTGCATCGGGCGATCTTCGCCGCCACGCGTTCCGCGGACGCGACGCGGCCGTCCGTGCAGGCGCTCCTCGCTGCGGTTCGCGACGCGGCCGGCGACCTCGGCTGGTCATCGGCGCCGAACTAGACGGGAGAGCGGCCGCCGACATGCACGGCGGCCGCTCTCCGGAACGTCACTGGGTGACGTACGCGCAGACGGCGTAGGCCGTGAGCTGCCACCCGCCCTGCTTCGGCTCGACCTCGTGCGCGAGGACGTTCCAGCCCTTGTCGGTCGGGAAGCTCAGCGGGACGTGCACCTCGTCCGGATAGCCGCCGTCGAAGACGAGGGCACCGCCGCCGAGCGGCCGCTTCCCCGCGGGGCACACGGCTCCGACCGACTTGATGTCGTCGGAGTTCGACACCGACTTCTTCGTGACGACCTGGTACCCGCTCAGACCGGGCAGGCCCTGCTGGCCCGCCGAGCCCTGAGCGCCCTTGGCGCCGGTGGCACCCTTCGCCCCGGTCGCGCCCTTCGGCCCGGGGACGCCCTGCGATCCCTGCGATCCCTGCGGCCCGGCAGGGCCGGGCTGGCCAGCCGGTCCGGCCGGCCCCTGAGGACCCTGGGCGCCAACCGGAAGCTTCTGGAAGTCGATCGGAAGCAGCGAGCGGTTCCTGATGTCGGCAGTGCCGAGCGTCTCGTTCGCAACGTCGACGCCGGTCAACGAGCCGTTGACGACGTTCGCACCCGTCACGACCACGGCTGCGACGGCCGTGCTCGTGAGCGAGACGAACAGCGCGAGCGAGGCGATGAAGGTGGCTGGGCTGATGCGGAGCTTCATGGTCTCCTCCTGGTCGTGGGTCGTTGCACCTACAACCGCGGAGAGCCCGGTTCCTTACGCCGTCACCTGCGCCCGTTCGCTAGAACGCGATGGTGGCGATGTTCCACGTCGTGCTCCTCCGTTCGGGCCCGGAGTGGGATCCGGCACAACCGCTCGAGGGACAGTCCGGCTGGGACGCGCATGCTGCGTTCATGGACGGTCTCGTGGACGCAGGCTTCATCGTCCTCGGCGGGCCGCTCGCCGACGAGCATCGCGTCGTGCACGTCGTCGAGGCGGAGTCGGAAGACGAGATCCGCGCCACGCTCGCGCGCGATCCCTGGAGCGAGTCGCACCTCCGGATCAACGCGATCGAGCCGTGGACGATCCGGCTCGACGGCCGCTGATGGCAGCACCCCATCGGCTCGAAGCGCTCGTCGACCAGCTCGCGCTCCAGCCGACCGACCACGTCCTCGAGATCGGCTGCGGCCACGGAGTCGCGGCGACGTTCGTCTGCGAGCGGCTCGACGGCGGCCGCCTCACTGCGATCGACCGCTCGCCGACGATGGTCGAAGCGGCGCGCAAGCGTAATGCCGAGCACGTCGCCAGCGGCAGGGCCGAGTTTCTCGTGGCCAAGCTCGAGGACCTGAACCTCGGCGGCCGCCGGTTCGACGTCGTCTTCGCGGTGCGGGTCGCGCTCTTCAACAGGGAGCCGGAGCGCGCACTCGCACTCGTCGAGCCCTGGCTGGCACCGGGCGCGAGGGTGGCGACGTTCTTCGATCCGCCTGTCGGCCGCTGAGCCTCGTTCGCTCCGTCGCCCGCGCGCTCAGGCGAGGCCGGTGATCGCGTCGCCGACGAGCTTCGCGCCGATGACGAGGCAGAGCACGGCCATGATCACCGCGTTGTTCGCCGCCATCCACGTCCTGAGCCGATCCAGCAGTGCCGGCGCGCGATCCGCCATCGCGAAGTAGATAACGACAGGAACCGCGACCCCAACCGTCCCGAGGAGCGCGAAGACCGCGTACGCGAGCGCCTGCTCGGCGCCCGGGATGCCGGTCTGCGCAATCGCCGTCGCGGCGCTGACCGCGAGGATGAGGTTCTTCGGGTTGGCGAAGCTCGCGAGCAGAACGCCCGCGCCGAACGCCTTCACCGGCGAGAAGCCTTCGATCGCACCCATCCACTTGGGCGTTGCGGGCTCCTCGTCTCCGTGGGGCCTTCCGCGCCACTGCTTCACGGAGAGCAGCACGAGGCCCACTCCGAGCGCGAGCTTGAGCAGGTCGACCCACGTGGCGGGATCGCCGTCGTCGCTCGCCCCCGCTGGCCCGGCGACGAGCAGCACGATGGCGCCGATCAGCGCGAGGCCGAGGAGGTAGCCCACTGCGTACGCCGGTCCGTTCACGCGCGCACGCGGGGTGACGAGCATGAGGATGACCGCGATGATCGGAATCGGGGAGAGAGCTACGCCGACTGCGAGCAGCAGCGTCTGGCCGATCGCCTGACCCATCCGCTCTACCCTCTCACGTCGTCGAACACCGTCGCCCAGTCGTTCTTCACACTGACGACGGTCCAGGCCTCGGCTCGCGCGCGCTCAGCTTTCCGACCGTGCAGACAGCCGTGGACGAGCTGAGCCGCGGGAGCCGACAGCCGCCGTCGTGATCCCCCCGGCCGACTACACGCCGAGTGCCGCGGCCGCCCGGTCGTAGTCCTCTGGAGCGACCCAGAGGATCATCCCGTAGGTGCCCGTTGCCGCCGCCGCTGCTGCTGCTGCGGTCGCGTTGATGCCCGCCTCGGCGAGCTTCGCCGTCGCATCCGCGACCGCGCCGACTCGATCGTCGCCCTGGATCAGGAACGCCTGCTTGGGCTCGCTCAGCTTCACTCCCGCCTGCTCGGCGGCGGTGCGCAGCGCAGCCGGATCCTCGGGGACGAGGTCGATCTGGGACTCGCCGCTCCCGGTCGGAAAGGCGAGGAACGCGGCCAGGTTGACGCCGCTCTCCTGGAGCGCCGACAGGATGCGCCGGCCCTCTCCAGGCGTGTCCGGGACGGTCGCGTAGTAGTACTCGACGCGCCTCACCGTGTCTGGCATGGAAGCCTCCTCTCCAGCCTTCTCTCACGACAACGATACGCCCCGTGCACACATCACGCGGGGCGTCTCCACGGACAACGCCGCCCGGGTGCTGCGTTAGGATCGAGCCGTCCCCGACGCAGGGAGGGAACCGTGGACACACCGCCGTTGGGTGTTCGTCTCGCAGCGGAGGCGCTCGGAACGTTCCTGTTCTTCTTCATGGGCTTCAACGCCATCGCAGTGTCCGTCGACATCGGGAGCGACAGCATCACGTCTCTCGGCATCGCGTTCGCCTTCGGGCTCGGGCTCGCTCTCGCCATCGGAGGCCTCGGCCACCACTCCGGAGGCCACTTCAATCCGGCGGTCTCGGCCGGGCTGGCCGCCGCCCGGAAGTTCCCCTGGAGCGAGGTCATTCCCTACTGGGTCGCGCAGCTCGTGGGCGGGTTCTTCGCCGCGCTCGTCATCGTGATCGTGTACTCGGGCGGAGCCGCAGACGCGCTCGCGACCGCGCCTGGGCTCGGGATCTCCAGCGGCGCGGCGCTCCTGCTCGAGATCATCGCCACCGCCGGCTTCGTGATCGTGATCTGCACGGTCGCGACCGACGACCGGGCCCCGTGGAAGGGCGTCATGGCGCCTCTCCTGATCGGCCTCTTCATCTTCACGGCCGCGGTTGCGGTGGGGCCGGCCTCGGGCGGCTCGTTCAACCCGGCCCGCTCGATCGCGCCTGTGTTCGTGAACGGGGAGTTCGGCGATCTCTGGATCTACATCGTCGGTCCGCTCGTCGGAGGAGTCATCGGCGCGGTGCTCTGGGTCGCGCTCGCGGAACGCTCCGCGAGACGCCACTCCTAGCTGACGCTCGTGCTCGAGGCGCGGCTCGCTCCGGGCCGCGCCTCGACCACTCCTCTACGATCGCGCCGTGGCCGGTCTCCGCCTCGGCACGCGCATCGACCTCGCGACGGGCAAGCCGGGCACGGACGTTCTGTCGCTCGACGCCGCCGACTTCACGACGCACGGCGTGATCGTCGGGATGACGGGCTCCGGCAAGACCGGGCTCGCCGTCGTGCTCCTCGAGGAGATCCTCTCGGCAGGGATCCCGGCGCTCATCCTCGATCCGAAGGGGGATATGGGGAACCTGCTGCTCACGTTCCCCGACCTCTCCGCCGCCTCCTTCCGGCCGTGGGTGAGCGAAGAGGAGGCGCGCCGCGACGGGATCTCGGTCGACGAGCTTGCCGACCGCACGGCGAAGATCTGGCGGAACGGCCTGGACTCTGCCGGCATCGACGGAGCACGGATCCAGGCGCTGCGCGACGCGGCCGAGCTCTCGATCTACACCCCGGGCTCGGAAGCGGGGGTCCCGCTGAACGTCATCGGGTCGCTCGCGGCGCCGGAGCTCTCCTGGGAAACCGAGGCAGAGACTTTGCGAGACGAGATCGAAGGCACGGTCACGAGCCTGCTCGGCCTCGTGGGGATCAAGGCCGACCCGCTTTCGAGCCGTGAGTTCGTGCTCATGTCGAACCTGATCGAGAATGCCTGGCGCGCGGGGCAGGACCTCGATCTCGCGGCGCTCATCGGCCAGGTGCAGACGCCCCCGCTGCGAAAGCTCGGTGTCTTCGACCTGGGCACGTTCTTCCCACCGAAGGAACGAACGGAGCTCGCGCTCAAGCTGAACGCGCTCGTCGCGTCGCCGTCGTTCGCCGCGTGGGGCCAGGGACAGACGCTCGATCCCGGCGGACTCCTGCGCACGTCCGAGGGAAAGCCACGGGCCGCGATCGTGTATCTCGCACACCTGTCAGACGAGGAGCGGCAGTTCGTCGTGACGCTCATCCTCTCGAAGCTCGTGACGTGGATGCGGAGCCAGCCCGGCACGCCCGACCTGCGGGCCCTGGTCTACATGGACGAGGTGTTCGGCTACGTGCCGCCGACCGCGGCGCCGCCCGCGAAGAAGCCCATCCTCACGATCTTCAAGCAGGGCCGCGCCTTCGGCGTCGGGATGGTGCTCGCCACGCAGAACCCGGTCGACCTGGACTACAAGGCGATGTCCAATGCCGGTCTCTGGATGGTCGGCCGCCTCCAGACGGAGAACGACAAGGCCCGCGTCCTCGAAGGGCTCCGCTCGGCGACGGGCGGCAGCGACGTCAAGGCGCTCGACGCCGCGATCGGGGGCCTGGACAAGCGGCAGTTCCTCCTCGTCAGCGCGAAGTCGAGCCAACCCGTCCTCTTCGGGAGCCGGTGGGCGATGTCGTATCTGCGCGGGCCGCTCACGAAGGATCAGGTGGCCACGTTGATGGAGGGCGCAGATCGCCCCGAGGCGGCCCGGGCGCCCGCCGACGCCCCCGTGCCCGAGGCCGCCACTCACGATGCGGGCTCGAGCACGACCCCAATCCCGCCGGCGGTCGCAACCGGCGTCCCCGTCCTGTACCTCGATCCGGCGGCGGGCTGGGCGGCCCAGCTCGAGGCAGCTCCAGACGGCCGAGTCCTCCGCCCGTACCTCGGCGCCCGCGTCCACGTTCAGTTCGACGACGCGCGCTCGGACGTCCACGAGCAGCAGGAGTACGAGGCCGTCTACGGTCCGCTCGACGGAGGGCTCGAGCTCGGATCCGAGCTCGCGGTCGACTACGACGACCGCGACTTCGGCGACGCCGCGCCGGACGGAGCGACGTACCGGCTCCCCACGGTTCCGATCTCCGAGCCGTCGTTCTTCAAGAGCGCGGAGCGCGACATCGCGCGCAAGCTCGTGTCCTCACAGACGCTCGAGCTCTCCAGAAACCGTGCGCTGAAGCTCGTCTCCCGGCCCGGCGAGACCGCAGAGGAGTTCGCGCAGCGCTGCGATGAGGCTGCGCAGTCGGCCGCCGACGCGGAGGCCGCGAAGATCCGCGACCGGCTCGAGGCACGCCGTGACCGCCTCGAGGCCGCGTTCGAGCAGGCGCAGCAACGGGTCGAGGAGCTGACGGTGGACGAGCGCTCGCGGCAGGCGAACGAGCTCGTCGCCGGCGCGGGAGCCGTGCTCGGCGCGCTCTTCGGCGGGCGCCGGAGCACGCGCTCGATCACGAACGCCATCGGCGGTGCAGCCTCGCGCCGGGGGATGTCGAGCCGGACCGCTGCGCGCAAGCAGACGGCCGAGGACAAGATCGAGCGCATCGCGGGCGATCTCGAGGAGCTCGAGCAGGAGATCCTCGACGAGGTGCAGGAGATCGACGAGAAGTGGCGCCTCGTCGCGGCCGAGATCGACACGCTGGCGATCCGACCCGAGGCGAGCGACGTCCGCGTCGAGCGGCTCGCGCTCGTCTGGGTGCCGACGGCGTAGCCATCGATCCCAACCGTTCACCTATGCTCCGGCTCGTCTGCCGACGTTGCGTCGGCGCCGTCTAGGCGAGGAGGGGACATGAGCCAGCTCGACGATCTTCTGGGTGGGCTCCTCGGAGGACAAGGCGGTGGTGGAGGCGTCTCGGATCTGTTGAATCAGCTCGGCGGCGCTCAGCAGCCCGGTAGCAGGACGGGGGGAGGCGGCGCCGGAATGCTCGCCGCACTCCTGCCGCTGCTCGGCACGCTGCTCGCGAACGGGGGGTTGCAGAAGATCCTCGCGAGCCTCCAGCAGAGGGGTCAGGGAGAGAAGGCGAACTCGTGGGTCGGGACTGGCCCGAACGAGCCGGTGTCGGCGGGCGAGGTCGAGGATGCGCTGGGGGGCGAGGAGATCGACCGGATCGCGAGTCAACTCGGGGTCTCCCACGACGAGGCGGCGGAGGGCATCGCAACGGTGCTCCCCAACCTCGTCGATCGCGTGACGCCCGAGGGCGAGCTTCCTCCGGAGTCCGATCTCGACCGCGTGTTCAACCGGCTCTCGCAGGCTTCCGCCTCGCAGTAGCCGCCGGCGGACGTTGAGCGCGACACCAGTCGAGCCTGCGCCGGCCGAGCCCGAGCGCACGGCCTGGGGCCGCCGCCTCCTCTGGATCGCCGGCGGGCTCGTGCTCGTCCTCGTGCTCGGCTACATCGCCTCCGCGACGGTTCCGCGCTGGTGGGCGCAAAGGATCGGCGACCAGGTCGACGGGAGCATCACGACGGGGATCTTCGTCGGGCTCTTCTACGGCTTCGTCTTCACCCTGCTACCGCTCGCTCTCATCGTGGCCGTCGTCGCCTGGCGGCGGACGTGGCGCGCGCTCGCGATCGCCCTCGGCATCGCGATCCTCCTCGCGTTGCCGAACCTCATGACGCTCGGCATCGTCGTCGGGCGGGGGAACGCCGCACATGCCGGCGACCGGATCCTCGACGTCGAGGCGCCGGCGTTTCGCGGCGGGTCCTTCGCAGGCGCCGCACTCGCGCTGGGCCTCGTCGCGTACCTCCTGCACCTCCGCAGGTCGCGACGCCGCGCCCGCGACCGCGAGCGGACCGCCCGCGCCGAGCTCGAGGCCACCCGCCCAGCGGCGGAGGATGACCAAGTGTCAAATTGACACTTGGTCAGTCGGCGGCGGGTCAGACGCGGCCGCTGAACGTGTCGCAGCTCTGCGGTCCAGAGCCTTCGACACCGCGCACGAACCAACCCCGGCGCTGCTCCGACGAGCCGTGCGTCCAGGACTCGGGCGTGACGCGCCCCTGGGCGCGTTCCTGGATGCGGTCGTCGCCGACCGCGGACGCGGCGTCGAGCGCGTCCGCGACGTCCTGCCTGGTGATGTCCTCGATGAAACCCGTGTCGAGCGAGTTTCCGACCCAGAGGCCCGCGTAGCAGTCGGCCTGGAGCTCGACGCGCACCTGGCCGCCCTGCGGCCCGGTGTCGCGGTTCGCGCTCTGGAGCACGCCGGTCAGGTTCTGGACGTGGTGCCCGTACTCGTGGGCGAGGATGTAGGCCTCGGCGAGCGGGCCTCCGCGAGCGCCTAGCTGGGACTCGAGCTGGTCGAAGAAGCCGAGATCGATGTAGATGTAGCGGTCGTTCGGGCAGTAGAACGGCCCGACTGCCGACGAGGCCGCGCCGCAGCCCGTCTGGATGCCACCTTCGAAGAATCGCGTCCGCGCCGGCTCGTAGTTCCGCAACGCCCTCGACCAGTACGTCTGGATGCTGTTGATCGTCGCGACGAGTCGACAGTCCTCGCGCTCGTTCGCGTCCTCACCGGTTCTGCACTCGGTCTGCAGCTCCGACGAGGCCGTCCCGGGCCCGACCTGCTGGCCCTCGAGCGTTCCAAGGTCGCCGAGCCCGCCGCCTCCGAGGAGCAGGAACGCGAGCAGGATGACGATCCCGATGACGCCTCCCGCTCCGCCGACCGCGATCGGCGCTCCCCCGGGTACGCGCCCGCGGCCCCGGTAGTCCTCGACCTGCGAGGGATCGAGCTTTGCGTCCTTGCGGAACCGCATCGGCGGCAGTGTATTCCCGCCCCGACGGGCGATCGAAACCGGCCGGGAGCGGAAGTCGGCCGCGTCAGCCCACGCGCGGCTGGAAGCGGACCTCCGTGCTCGACGCGTCCCAGGCGACGAGGTCGACGAGCCTTCGCGCCTCGTCCACGACTGCCCGGCGGTCGGCCGAGGCCAGCTCGCCGAACGCCCGGAGGAGCAGCGTCGCGCTCCTCTTCCCGTCGCGGTCGAGCCGCCAGGTTCCCCGGAGCATCCCGTCCACGAGGAAGTTGCTGACGAAGCGGCCCTCGGCGAGCATCTCCTGCCACGGAAAGCCGTCCGGGATCGAGCGCCGGCGATCGGCGTGACCGAGGAGGACGTTGTCGAACTCGCCGAGGAAGCGCACCGGGGCGGGCGTGTCCGGATCCGGCCGCGGCGCCTCCGGCACGTCGAACAGCTCCTTGCCGTCCTCGTCCCGAAACGTGACGAGCCGGGGCCGCAGCCGATCGAAGGCCTCGCGCAGCCTCGTCAGCCCCGACCAGCTCTGCGCGTCCATCACGGTCGCGGGCCCGAACGCACGGAGGTAGCGGAGGAGCACGTCGTCGAGCGACGGGCTGTCCTCGAGCCTGCCCCCGGTCCAGGACTCGAACGTGGCGTACTTCGCCTGTCCGCTCTTCCCCCACGCCCCGCGAGGAGTCACCTGCACGAGCGGCGCATAGACCCGGCTCGCGTTGCCGATCGCCTCGACGTCGTCGCCGACTCCCTCCGCAACGAGCCGCCGCCCGAGCTCGCGAGCCGTCAAGGGCTCGTCGTCGAGGAGCTCGCGGGCGCGGGCGGCGAGCCGCTCGGTGTCTGCTCCCGCCATGCGGCGACCGAAGGCGCCGTTGTGCGCGCGCTCGATCACCGGCTGGACGAGAGGTCGGAGGATGGCTGCGTCCCGCACGGTGACGAGGTGCACCGTGCCGCGCATCAGCGTCAGGCGGACGGCCTCTCGCTCCAGGAGCAGGCAGCCGAGCTCGTTCGGGTCGAAGCCCGCGATCCGCGACCAGAGACCGACGTACGGCGGGAGGGACGCCTGGCCCTGCAGCCCGACGAGCAGCTCGACGACGTCGCGCGCAGAGACGCTCTCGCGCTCGAGCAGCAGCTGGCGCGCGAGGGTCGCGCGGTTCAGCTCACGCCGGCTGAGCACCTCCTCGGCCACGGCGGGATTCTCGCCGCGAGGGCACCGTGGGCGAGGTCGACCCGCCCTGGGCTCGGGTCAGCGCCTGCGCGCGCGGGTGTCGAGCCTGTTCCGCTCCTGCGCCGGCGTCCAGTGCTCCCGCCCGTCTCCGTGCCTCACGAAGACGACCGCGCACGCGATCGCGATCGGCAGCATGAGCGCAGGCAGGTGCCCGTACGCAGACAGCGTCAGGGCCGCGACGAGGCAGAGGAACGTGACGATGCCGAAGAGCAGCGGCACGTCGCCGCGCACGGCGTTCTTGCGTTCCCCGTATCGCCCGTCGGTGGCGACGCGGTCACTCGTATCCCTCATCCCATCCACCCTCGAACCCCTTTCCCCAGTGCCCGAACGGTACCACCGGGGAGGTGCGGTTCCAAACGCGTCCGCGAGCTAGCAGACCGGCCGGACGGACGTCTTACTCCAAGACGTGATCTCCCGGATCGCACGCCTTCTCCTCGCCGTCGCTCTCTTGACGGCTCTCGGCTGTCTCGTCGGCGCAGCTCGAGGCCAGCCGGCGGCATCCCCGCCACTCCGGGTGCTGTTCGTCGGCAACAGTCTCACGGCGACGAACGACCTTCCCGCACAGGTCGAGGCGCTCGCACGCGCCGGGAACCGGCAGCTCGAGACGGGCACCGTGGTTCACAGCGGCTTCAGCCTCGAGGACCACTGGAGCCAGGGCGATGCGGTCGCGGCGATCGTGTCCGGGGACTGGGACGTCGTCATCCTCCAGCAGGGGCCGTCGTCGCTGCCGGAGAGCCAGGCGCACCTCCGCGAGTGGGCCGGCCGCTATGCGGCACTCGCGCGGCACGCCGACACGAGACCAGCGCTCCTTACCGTCTGGCCCGAGTCGACCCGGAGGTCGGCCCTCGGCGCGGTCATCAGCTCATATCGCCGGGCAGCGGCGGGTGCGAACGCCGAGCTGTTCCCGGCCGGAGACGCGTGGCGCAGGGCGTGGGCATGCAACCGCGCGTTGGCGCTCTACGGGCCGGACGGCTTCCACCCGAGCAAGCTCGGCACCTACCTGGCCGCGCTCGTCGTATACGGGCGCCTGGTCGGTAGCCCGCTGCTGTCCTCCGCCCTCGCCCCGAAGGGCGTGCCCGCTCGGACGGCGCGGACGCTTCAGGCGTCGGCTGCGCTCTCGCTCGGGCGCCGTGTCCCGCCCTCCCGCCGCTGCGGGCGCTGAGACCCGGACGCGTAGCGGCACCCGGCTCGCTTACGTGCGGGCGACTCCCATCGTGATGCGGCCGGTGTAGCCGGTCCCGGTGCGCACGAGCTTGAGGGTCGACCGGGCTCCGCCGTTCCGGTAGATCGAGTCGGCGGTATTCCGTGAGTCGCGGTTCGGTCGGCGGTTATAGGGCGAGCGCTTGTAGACGACGTCCGTCAGCTTGTCGGGGAAGAAGAGCTGGCCCGTGTGCACGGTCGATCCGCCCAGGAACAGCTTCAGGTGGATGTGGACGGCGCGTCCCGGATACCAGCCGGGATAGACCGTCTTGAAGAGCGCGAGCCCGTTCTTGTCCGTCCTCTGGATCCCGCGGAGGAAGGTGAGCCCGTCCGTCCCCTGTTGACCCGTTCCGGAGTACGTGCCACCGGCGTCGCAGTGCCAGACGTCCACCGCGGCGTTCCTGATCGGCTTGCACGTGGAGACGTCGACGACGGTCAGGCGCAGGCTCAGGGGAACTCCCGGCTTGCCCTCGGTGATGTTGCGCCGTACCTTGTCGCCCTCGACGAAGTACGGGCCCTCGGTCATCTCGGGCGCAAGCACGCAGGTGACGAGCCCGGACTCGACGGCGGCGGGACCGGATCCGGCGGCACCTGCGGACTCGGCATCGAGGAGCTCCTTGGCCCCGAGCGCACCGACGCCGAGCGCGGTGGCGGCGAATCCGCCCAGTTCGAGGAGCGCGCGACCTCTCGTCACGGGCCGGTCTCCGGTTCCTTTCTCGTCCATGGCAGGCAGGGTACGGAGTCCGCCTGAGAGGCGCCTGAGCGTGAGGTAAGCGTTTCCTGAGCCAGGCCGGCCCATCCGGCAGCTTAGGATCGGAGCCGATGCGCGCCGCTCATCCGTTCTGGACTCTCGTCTGGATCAGGGTCGCGTTCCTCATCGGGACCGCAGCGACGCTCCTGTGGGCGCCGGCGAGTGGAGAAGCGGTCGCCGTCAACCGTGCCTGGGGGCCCTTCACCGACCTCGTCTTCGGCACCTTCGACCAGTGGGACGCACGCTGGTTCCTCGAGATCGCCCGCAACGGCTACGACGGGCTCTCGGCCGCGTTCTTCCCCCTCTACCCGGCGCTCGTCGCGCTCGGCGGGTCGTCGCTCGTCTGGGGAACGCTGCTCTCGCTCACCGCCGCCGGCGTCGGTGCCTGGGTCGTCTCGCGAATCGCGAGCGAGCGGCTCGGCCCTTCCGGCGCTCGCGACACCGTCCTCATCCTCGCGCTCTTCCCCACTGCGTTCGTGTTCACTGCGGTCTACTCGGACGGGCTCTTCCTCATGCTCTCGGCAGCGGCGTTCCTCGCCGCGCAGCAGGGACGCCCGTGGCTCGCGGGCATCGCGGGCGGGCTCGCAGTCGCGACGAGGGCGATGGGACTCGCCCTCCTTCCCGCACTCGTCTATCTCCTGTGGCCGAGGCACCGCCGCGACGGTTGGCAGCTCGCACCGCTCCTGCTCCTCCCAGCCGCACTCGTCGCGTATGCGCTCTACCTCGACCGCGAGGTTGGCGACGCGTTCGCGTTCACCGACGCCCAGGCATCGGGTTGGGAGCGCGAGCTCGCCTTCCTCGGCCCGCTCGGCGGGCTGTGGATGGCCATCGAAGCCGGAGGGCACGGCGCGCTCGAGATCCTGCGCGACCTCCCGCGCACCGAACCCGGGGGCACCGGCTACTCGCAGGCGTTGCAGGTGAACCTCTGGAACGCCGCGCACCTCGTCTTCCTCGTTCCGGTCGCGTGGCTGACCTGGGTCGCGTGGCGGCGCCTCGGCCCGGCGTTCGGCCTGTACGCCGCTGCCACGCTCGTCGTCATCCTCAGCGTCCCGTCGACGGGGTTCCCCCTCGTGAGCCTGCCCCGCTTCGTCCTGTCCGATTTCCCGGTGCTGATCGCGCTGGCCGCCGTGATCCAGGAGCGCCCCAGCATCCGCACCGCCGTCCTCGTCGGGCTTGGTGCGCTGAGCGCAGCCGCAGGCATCGCCTTCTCGCGGGGAGTCTGGATCGCGTGACGGGACGCGTGCTCGCGAACATCCCGGCGATCGACGACTCGCCGCTTGCCCTCGACGTGGTCAGGCTCGGCGCAAGCGAGAGCCTCGCCTTCGCCGATCCCGCGGCCGACTCGCTCGTCTACGTCTTCGAGGGAAGCGGGTCGCTCGAGGACGAAGCGCTCGCCCCCGGCGCGGCGGCGCTCGTCCTGGCGGGCGAGCAGGCGGAGCTCCGCTCGGAGACCGGCCTCGCGTCCATCGTCGCGACCGTCGGGCCGGACGCCGACCGGCACGCACCGCTCGGTGCCCGGGAGACGGTGGCGAAGCTCGATCCCGAGCGCCTCTCGGCCGCGACCGGCGCGCGTTCGTTTCAGGTCCTGCTCGGCCCGCACAACGGCTCGACCCGGGCGACGCTCTTCGTCGGCTTCGTCCCACCCGGCAGTGCGCCGTGGCACTACCACCTCTACGACGAGATCGTCTGGATCCCCGACGGCCCCGCCAGGCTCCACCTCGGCGAGGGTGTGGAGGACGTCCCGCCGGGCCACGCATTCCGGCTGCGCCCGCGCGAGGTGCACATCGTCGAGAACGCGAGCCCGGACCGCGAGCTGACCATCGTCGGGATCTTCACGCCGGCCGGCAGCCCGACGGCCGCATATCTCGAGCCGGGCGTCGCCGCCGAGTACCGGTTCGAGCCGCGGTGAGCGCGCTCGAACGGCCGGTTCTCCTCTACGACTCGGACTGTCGCTTCTGCCGCTGGACGATCCGGGTCGTGCAGCGGCTGGATCGGCACGGCGAGCTCGCCCAGCTGCCGATGCTCGATCCCGAGGCGGCCGAGCTCCTCGCCCGGCTTCCGACCGAGCAGCGCTACTCGAGCTGGCACCTCGCGCTCGAGGACGGATCCCTCGTCGGTCGCGGAGCCGGTCTGCGCGATCTGCTCCGGGCGCTACGCCTCACCCGGCCGGTGGCGCCGCTCGTCGCGGTCGTCCCCGACGCGCTTCTCGATCGCGCGTATCGCACGGTGGCCGAGCACCGCTCGCGGCTGGGGCGGCTCGTGCCGGACGGACCGGCGCCGCGGCGCTTTCCGTAGCGGAGGAACCGGGGCTACCCTGCGAGCGTGCTACGAGTCGCCCTCGCGACCTATGTCGTCGGCCTCGTCATGGCGGGCACCGGGGCCGGGCAGGCCGTAGCTGACCACGACGGGGTCGCCGAGAAGCAGACCGTGTTCCGCGACGCCCGGGCGGAGAGCCCGTCGGGGCCGGACATCAGCCTCGTCACCGTCTCGAGCGACGACGACGAGCTCACCGTGCGCGTCGACGTGCCTACACACCCGACCTTGACCGAGGACATGAGGATCAGGATCTGGCTGGACGCGGACGACGACCGATCGACCGGCCTGGCGGTGGAGGGGCGCGAAGGATTCGACCACAACCTCCTCGTCGACCGCTGGGAGCTCGGCTACGGCGCGGTGGGGCTCTTCCGTTGCAACGGCTCGACGTGCAGCGGCGGCCGGGCAGACCCGTCCGGGTCGGTGCGCTTCGAGTACGACCGCGCTGCCACGTTCAGCATCGACGCCCGAGAGCTCGGGCTCCGGCGGCTCGAACGGGTCGCACTCTCGGTCGTCGTCACGGCAGGTGTCCGCTTCGACCCGGCGGCTCGTGCCTACGACCTCACGAGTGCCGTCCTCGACACCGCGCCGGAGCAGGGCGCGCTGTGGCGCCACGACGCGCAGCTGCTCCGCGTGACGAGCTTCTCCGCGACGCCGGCGACGCCGAGAGCCGGGAACCAGCAGCGCATGAGGCTCGGCGTGATCAGGACGGACACGGGCGCAGCGCCCGCGCGCGCGAACGTGTCTTGCGCGGCGAGGGTCGGAGGGAGGCGCATGCCCGTGCGTACGAGTCGCCTGGTCGGCAGGCACGCCGTCTGCGGCTTCGACATCCCGGAGGGCACGAGCGGGCGGCGGTTCCGCAGCACGATCGCAGTGACGGTCGCCGGAGCGGTGGTCGCACGCTCCGTCTCGGGCACGATCGGCTAGTCGCCTCGGAGGCCGACCGCGTGCACCGCCAGCCAGATGCACGGCGGCTCGACGCTCGTGGACTCGACCCGATGCCGCATTCCGGCAGCGACGAGGACATGGTCGCCGGTGGAGAGCGGCGTACGGGTCCCGTCCGCGAAGGACAGCTCTGCAGTTCCGCGTAGGACCGCGACCCACTCGTCGCGCTCCTGCACGAGCCACTCGCCCGGCGGCGTGGACTGCCCGGTGGAGACGATCCGCTCGACGAGCACGTCACCACTCCCGGCCAGGTGCTCGAAGAGCTCGGCCGCCCCGACGGCATCCGGAAGCTCGAACAGATTCAGGCGACCGCGACCTCGCGCGTGAGCGAGCCCACCGAGAGCGGCGACCCTGTCGCCCCCTCGACGAGACGATCCCAGCGCTCGGACATCCCCGAGGCGAAGAGCCGCTCGCCGAGCAACCGCCCGACGTCGGCTCGGCCGACGATCCCGCCCGCCTCGCGGCGCAGCGCGTCCTGAAGCTGCAACGCGACGATCGAGCCGTACAGATACGTGTGGTAGTAGACCGGCGCGACCGCGATGTGGATCTTCGCGGCCCAGTCCGGTGCGCTCCTGCCGTCGGGAGGGCGGACGAGCTGGTACCGGGAGACGAGCTCCCACCAGATCCGGTCGAGATCGGCCTCGGGATTCGCGTACAGCTCGCGCTCGAAGTTCGTCATGACGAGGACCCAGCGCGTGAACACGAGGAGCTCTGCCGCCCGCGCCGCCCGGAGACGATCCTCGAGCGAGGCAGCCTCGTCGGGCTCGATCCCAAGCACCTCGACGAGCCACTCGCGCTGCCCCGCGAGCGAACCGAAGAGGAGCGCGGATGCCTCCGTGGTGACGAGGTGCGTGTCGCGCAGGAGCCAGGGAAGCTCCTCCTGGAACCCGAGGTCGTACACCGCATGCCCGAGCTCGTGCAGGAGCGTGTCCATCGAGTCGTGGTTGTCGGTGACGTTCATGAGGACGCGGATGTCGCCCGCGCGGTCCACGTCCATGCAGAACGCGTGCTGGCACTTCGCGGGACGCGGAAAGAGGTCGCTTCTCGCGAGCGTGCCCGCGACGTCGATCCCGATGCCCGCGAAGGTCTGGCGCCCGAGGTCGACGAGGTCGCGGCCGCGGAAGAGCGGGTCGAGGTCGACCCCGCCGTCCGGCGGCGCGTCCTGGAAGAACGGATCTGCGTAATGCCACGGCCTGAGCTCGGACGCGGCGCAGCCGAACCGGGTGGCGAGACGCTCGTCGAGCGCTGCCTTCCAGTGGGCGAACGGCTCGGCCGTCGCCCGGTCGCAGGCGGCGAGCGTCTCGAAGAGCCTCCCCTCGTCGAGCTCGCTGACGGCGATCGAGAGCGCAAACCAGTCGCGGTACCCGAGGACGCGAGCGGCCTCGTTGCGAAGCCGCGCGAGCTCGCGCACGTCGTCCGCGACCGCCGCGCCGACCGTCTTCGACGCCTCCCACGCCTCGCGCCGCTCGGTCACGTCGTCGCTCTCGCGCAGGATCCGCTTGATCGCGATGTCGTCGACCTCCTCGCCGCGAACGGCGCCGCGGTGCTTGCTGAAGCGCGCCTCGACGGACGCCTCGAGCTCGACGATGCGCTCGCGGAGGGCTGCAGGCACCTGGTGGGGCAGCATCAGGTCGTACAGCAGGTCGAGCCGCCGGCGAACGAGCCCGTCGGCACCGTTTTCCCGCGCGCCCGCGATGGAGGAGAAGAGCTCGGAGTCGGCGAGCAGGTTCGAGTACGAGAGCTCGGTCTCCGCCCGGTGCCGCTCGTTCTCCTCGTTCGCCTCGGCGTTGACGGCCCACCACGCGAGGTTGCGCTCGAGGCTGAGCGGTCGAATCAGCTCCTCGGCGCTCCGCACGAGCGCGTCGTGTCCGTGCCCCCTTCCATCCCCCGCCATCGCGGGCGAGCATACCCCATGCCGCGACTTTCCAAGCGCCTCTTTCTCCCTGGAAAGCAACCACTTTTCTGCCCCGCCGCCGCGGGCGGAAGCCACCATCGGAGCGAGATGCACCGCAAGCTCTCGCCGCTGCTGGCCGAGCTCCATTCGCACACGACCTGGAGCGACGGCGCACTGTCCGTCCGGGAGCTGGTCGAGCTCTACGGGGCGGCCGGATTCGACGTTCTCTGCATCAGCGACCACGCGTACCGGGAGGACGACCCGGTGGTCGCGACCGGCGCGCGCGGAGTCGGGGCCGAGACGTACGCCGACTATCTCGGCGAGATCGAGCGCGAGGCCGCACGTGCGCGCACGCGTCATGGCCTGCTCGTCCTCCCCGGCCTCGAGCTCTCGTACAACGAGCTCGACCCCAGGCGTTCGGCCCACGCCGTCGCGGTCGGCGTCCGAGAGCCAGTCTCGCTCGCGGACGGCATCGCGGCGGCGCTCGAACGGGCCGAGACGGCCGGGGCGGCGCTCATCGGCGCGCACCCCGACGACGTCGTCGAGACGACGTCCCGGTCGCATCCGACTCTCGGCTTCGCGACAGACCCGGACGGTCTCGGAGCGCTCGTCCATCGCTTCGAGCTCTTCAACCGCTCGCAGCTCTTCCCCTGGGTTGCCGAAGCCGGCCGGCTCGCGGTCGCGACCGGCGACTTCCACCGCCCCGAGCACCTCGCCGGGTGGAAGACGCTGATCCCGTGCGAACGCGCCGAGGACGCGGTCGTGGACTACCTTCGCTCGACCCGGCCGGTGTACCTCGCGCGCTTCGGCGTCGGGGCGACTCGCGCGGCCGCCTAGCGCGAACGGCCGGTAGCGTTCCGCCGGTGACCGGCCACCGGGAGGCATCGTGAGCATCACGGAGACGCGCACGCTCCCGTGGAGCTGGTACGTCGATCCAGAGATCCACCGGCTCGAGCACGAGCGCATCTTCCGGCGGTTCTGGCAGTACGTCGCCCGCACCGACGAGATCCGGGAGCCGGCGACCTTCCACACGTCGAGGGCCGGCGACATCCCGGTGCTGCTCGTCCGCGACCGCGAGGGAGAGTTGCGCGCGTTCCTCAACGTCTGCCGGCACCGAGGCTCGATCATCTGTCGCGGTTCCGGTCGGCGCGAGACGTTGCAGTGCCCGTACCACGCATGGACGTACGGCCTCGACGGCCGGCTCCTGAAGGCGCCGCGCTCCGATCGAGAAGGGGGCTTCGACGCGGACCTGCTCGGGCTCGTCCCGCTTCAGGTCGACACCTGGGGCCCGTTCGTGTTCGTGAACCCCGATCTCGAGGCCGCGCCGCTCGCGGAGGCGCTCGAGGGCGTCCCGGACCTGATCGCCGAGGCGGGGGTGGACGTGAACGAGCTGCGCTTCCTCTCGCGCGCCGAGTCCGAGTACGAGGCGAACTGGAAGATCTGCGCGGAGAACTTCCTCGAGTGCTACCACTGCGCGGTCGCCCATCCCGGATTCTCGGCCGCGATGGACGTGTCGCCGGAGGCGTACCTGCTCGAGACCGGGACGCTGCGCATGACACAGTGGAGCCCGCCGCGGCCGGAGCCACGCGGAGGCTACGACCTCCGCGGAGAGGTCGAGCGCGGGCAGTTCCACCTCCTCTTCCCCGGAACCGTCGTCAACCTCATGCCGGGGAAGCCGGCCTTCTCGATCGGCCCGATCGTGCCGCTCGCTCCCGAGCGCACGTACCGCTTCCTCGACTACTTCGTCCCGGCCGACGCGGAGGAGGACTGGATCGCCGACATGCTCGCGTTCGACGCGCAGGTCGGCGCCGAGGACCGCATCCTCGTGGAGCGGGTTCAGGCAGGCGTACGCTCCGGGCTCCTCGACGAGGGACGGCTGATGCCGCAGTCGGAGCAGCTCGTCGCACACTTCCAGGCGCTGCTCCTCGACGCGCTCGCCTGACGCTTCACCGGCCCGACTCAGCTGCTTCACCAGGCACGCCCCCATGCCCCTCGGGGCCGCTGGAAGGCTCGCAGCGTCAACGAGGAGGGGAGACGACTCACCGTGAAGACCCATCGCAAGCGCTTGAACCGGCGCGACTTCCTCGGTGTCTCGGGAAGCGCGGCGGCGACCCTCGCGCTGCTCGGACCGACGCGCGCTCTCGGAGCGTCGTCCGCGAGCCCGTTCGGCAATCTCGTGCCGGATCCCGGCGGCCTGCTCGACCTACCGGCCGGCTTCCAGTACCGGGTGCTCTCTCCCGAGGGAGCGCCGACGATGCGCAACAAGACGACCTCCGGCATCCCCGTGCCCGGCAGCCACGACGGCATGTCGGCGTTCGAGGGCCCCGGTAGGACGACCGTGCTCGTGAGGAACCACGAGCTCTCGACGACTGGGCCGAAGCCGAAAGTGATCGGCACGAATCCCTACACGAGCGAGCCCGCAGGTGGGACGACCGCGGTCGTGGTCGGGCCGAACCGAAAGGAGCTCGACTCGTACGTGACGAGCGCCGGCACATGGGTGAACTGCGCCGGCGGAGGTACGCCCTGGGGCACGTGGATCACCTGCGAGGAGACACGGACGAGCCCGCACGGCTACTGCTTCGAGGTCATGCCCGACGATCCCGAGAACGCACTCTCGAAGACGCCGATCGTCGACATGGGGTTCTTCTCGCACGAGTCGATCGACGTCGACCCGAACACCGGCATCGTGTACCTCACCGAGGACGACTTCCGTGGCAGTATCCCGGCCGATCCGAGCACCGAGGTGGACCTCGATCCGGCCTACCGGTCGAGCTTCCTCTATCGCTTCGTACCCAACGACCGCGGCCGCCGGCCGGGCACCCTCCAGAAGGGCGGCGCCCTCCAGGCCCTCGCGATCGACGAGGCGCCCCGGAACGCCGATCTCTACAACCCGGGCCAGAAGTTCGTCACGCGCTGGGTCACCGTGAACCCGGTCGAACCGCACGACGACGCGCTCGCCAAGGGCGCGGTGCGCTTCACGCGGCTCGAGGGATCGCACTTCGTCGGGGGGACGTTCTGGTTCGACGACACGCAGGGAGGCGAGGCGAGGCGTGGCCAGATCTACCGCCTCCGCATCGGGTCGCCGCAGGCTCCGGGAGCAGGCTCACCGGGCGCCGACACGCTCGAGCTGTTCTTCGAGTCCACCGACCTCAACACCCTCGATCTGCCGGACAACATCATCGTCACGCCCTGGGGCGACCTGTGGATGGCGGAGGACGGCGGCGGCGAGAACCGCATGGTCGGGATCACGCCGCTCGGCGAGACCTACGTGTTCGCGCGGAACGCCCACGCGGACATGAACGAGTTCGCCGGCCCGACGTTCGCGCCCGACGGGAAGACGTTCTTCGTCAACGTCCAGGATCCCGGGACGACCTTCGCCGTGTGGGGACCCTTCCCGCGGCGCAACTCCGCGCGCCAGACCGTAATGGGCTACGCCGACCCGCCGGCGGGCTTCGGCCCGGTCGTCTCAGGGGAGCTCGCGGAGGCGGCGGAGCGCTACGACCTGACCCAGCTCGAGGCGGCTGCCTACGTCCGCCTCGGTGTGCCTCTCGACTGACCGGGCCGCGGGGGCACAAGGGGTCGAGCGGGGCCCGCCGAGGCCGGCCCCGCTCACGCCTACTGTGATGGGCCAGCCACACACGGCGAGAAATGAGTCCGTTCGGTTAACGTCTCGCGCGCCATGCGCATCAGCCTCACGCCGCGCACCGAGGAGTTCTTCACGTTGTTCTCGCGCGCGGGGGAGAACGCACTCGAGGTAGCGCGGCTCGTCGAGCGTCGCTTTCGCGAGCACCCGAACTCGGGCGTCACGCAGGAGCAGGTGAAAGCGGAGGAGACGGACGGCGACACGATCACGCGCGAGCTGATCACGCTCCTCAACACGCAGTACATAACGCCGTTCGACCGGGATGACATCTTCCTGCTCGCGACCGAGATCGACGACGTCGTCGACTACCTCGAGGAAACGTCGGACCTGCTCGGCCTGTACGGAGTCGAGATGCCGACCCGCCACGCCGTCGAGCAGTGCAGCGTCATCGTCGGCGCGTGCGAGCAGCTTGCAACGGCGTGCAAGAACCTCAAGGGAATGCAAGGCGTTCAGGAAGCGCTCATCGAGCTCAAGCGGCTCGAGGACGAGGGCGATCAGATCCTGCGCGACGCGCTCGCGTCGCTCTTTCGGGACGAGCGGATCGACCCGCTCATCGTCATCCGCTGGAAGGACATCTACGAGGGCCTCGAGCGCGCGCTGGACGCCTGCGAGACCGCCGCGAACGTGATCGCGAACATCTACGTGAAGAACGCCTAGCGCCCCGTGGAAGCAACCCTGGTCGCCGTCGTCGTCGTCGCACTCTTCTTCGACTTCACGAACGGCTTCCACGACACCGCAAACTCGATCGCGACGAGCGTGTCGACGCGGGCCCTGAGCCCGAGGGCAGCCGTCGCCATGGCTGCGGTGCTCAACTTCGCGGGCGCCTTCGTCTCCTTCGAGGTCGCCGCGACGATCGCGAACGGCATCGTCGACCAGAGCGCGATCACCCTCGACGTCATTCTCGCGGGCCTGGTGGGCGCGATCACGTGGAATCTCGTGACGTGGTTCTTCGGGCTCCCCTCGAGCTCGAGCCACGCGCTCATCGGCGGGATGCTCGGCTCGGCCATCTTCGCGTCCGGCTGGGACGTCGTGAAGTGGGACGGGATCAAGGACAAGGTTCTCATCCCGTCACTCATCGCACCGTTCCTCGGCGTCGCCATCGCCTTCGTGCTCATCCTCGGCATCACGTGGCTGATCGCGCGCCGCGCGCCGACGAAGGTCAACCGCTTCTTCCGTAGGGCGCAGCTGATCTCGGGCGGGTTCGTGGCGTTCACGCACGGAACGAACGACGCGCAAAAGACGATGGGGATCATCGCGCTCGCGCTCGTCGCCGCGGGCCACCTCTCTCCGGATTTCGACCGTCCCCCGCTCTGGGTGATCGTGTCCGCAGCGCTCGCGATGGCCGCGGGCACCTACGCCGGCGGATGGCGAATCATCAGGACGCTCGGCCAGCGCATCGCGAAGATCGACCCGCCGCAGGGCTTTGCCGCGCAGACGGCGTGTGCCGGGATCCTCTGGGGAACGGCGCACTACGGGTTCCCGGTCTCGACGACGCACACGATCTCGGGCAGCGTTCTGGGCGCGGGCGCGGTCCGGGGCTTCTCGGCCGTCCGCTGGGGCGTCGCGGGCAACATCCTGCTCGCCTGGATCTTCACCATCCCGATGGCGGGGCTCGTCGGCGGGCTCATGGAGCTGATCACGCGCGTCGAAGGCGGCGCACTGATCGTCCTCGTGCTCGCCATCGTGATCTCGGCGGCGGCGTTCCTCGGACGGAGCTACGAGACGAGGCGCCGTCTGGTGCCCGCAACCGCGTGATCGGAGCCTTTAACCAGATCGTCACCCCACAAATCGGCTCGGCGGAGGATGATGCGAGGTCATGACGCCGCGCACGCTCACCGAGCCGGCCGAGCGGCTGCTCAACCGTGAGCTCTCGCTGCTCGACTTTCATGCGCGCGTGCTCGAGCTCGCAGGCGACGAGACCGTCCCGCTGCTCGAGCGGACCATGTTCTGCTCGATCTTCTCGTCGAACCTGGACGAGTTCTTCCAGGTACGGGTCGCCGGTCTCCTCGGACAGGCCGAGTCCGGCCTCGCGGTCCGGTCCGCAGACGGTCTTACGCCCCAGCAGGCGCTCGCACGTATCCGCGAGCGCGTCCTCGAGCTCACCGGTCAGCAGTCCCGGCTCTGGAAGCGCGACCTGCGCGCCGCGCTCGCCGCGGAGGGCATCGTCATCGGCGGCATCGAGGACTGCGACGAGAAGGAGCTGAAGCAGCTCCGCCGGGTCTACGAGCGCGAGATCTATCCCGTTCTGACTCCGCTCGCGGTCGGGCCGGGCCAGCCGTTCCCGTACATCTCGGGCCTCTCGCTGTCACTCGCGGTGTTCGCCGCCGATCCAGAGACCGGCGAGGAGCGGTTCGCGCGCGTGAAGATCCCGGAGGGCCTGCCGCGCTTCCACCAGATCGGCAGCCGCGGGCTGTATGTCCCGCTCGAGCAGGTGATCGCCCACTACCTACCCTCACTCTTCCCGGGCGCGACGATCGTCGAGCGGGCGGCGTTCCGCGTGACGCGCGACGCCGACTTCGAGGTGTCGGACGATGCCGCCGACCTGCTCGAAGCGGTCGAGAGCCAGCTGCGCAAGCGTCGCTTCGGCGACGTCGTGCGCCTCGAGGTCAGCACTTCGGCCTCGGCCGAGATGGTCGACCGCCTCACCCGCGGGCTCGACGCGGACGAGACGCAGATCTACCGCATCGAGAGCCCGCTCGACCTCGCCGACCTCGAGGAGCTGTACGCGCTCGACCGTCCCGACCTCAAGCACGAGCCGTGGCTCCCCGTCATCCCGCCGCGCGTCGAGGCAGCGCAGACGGACGCGCCCAGGATCTTCGACGAGATCCGCCGCGGCGACATCGCCGTCCACCAGCCGTACGAGTCTTTCCGCGGCAGCTTCGAGGTCTTCGCGCAGGCCGCGGTGCTCGACCCTGACGTCATCGCGATGAAGACTGCTGTGTACCGGACGAGCGACGACAGCGTGCTGGTCGGGTCGCTGATCGAGGCGTCGGAGGAAGGCAAGCAATCGGTCTGCCTCGTCGAGCTCAAGGCGCGCTTCGACGAGCGCCGGAACATCGAGTGGTCGCGCGCGCTCGAGCAGGCCGGCGTCCACGTTGCATACGGGTTCCCGGACCTCAAGATCCACGCGAAGATGACCCTCGTCGTCCGCCGCGAGCGAACCGGGCTTCGCCGTTACGCCCACATCGCGACGGGCAACTACCACGCGGCCACGGCGCGGATGTACGAGGACTTCGGGATCTTCACCGCCGACGAGGAGATCACGGCCGACGTCGCCGACCTCTTCAACTACATCACCGGGTTCGGGCGACCGACGAAGTTCCGCAAGCTGCTCGTCGCGCCGTTCACTCTCCGCAGCGGGCTCGTGGACGAGATCCAGGCGGTGGCCGCTGCGGCCAAGCGCGGGAAGAACGCGCGCATCCGGATCAAGGTCAACCACCTCGTCGACCCGGGCATCGTCGACGAGCTGTACGCCGCCTCGCAGGCGGGCGCGTCGATCGACGTCATCGCCCGGACGACCTGCGCAGTCCGGCCCGGAGTGGAAGGGCTCTCGGAAAACATCCGCGTGCGGTCGATCGTGGGGCGCTTCCTCGAGCACAGCCGGATCTACTCCTTCGAGGCGGGGGATCGCACGTCCACGTACGTCGGCAGCGCGGACCTGATGTCCCGGAACCTCGACCACCGGATCGAGGTCGTCGTACCGGTCGAGAACGCGCGCATCCGCCAGGAGACGAGCGCGATCCTCGACAGCGCGCTCGCCGACAACACGAACGCCTGGGAGCTCGCGCCCGACGGCACGTGGGCTCGGGTCACTCCGGAGAGCTCCCAGAAGCCACGCACGCACCAGGAGACGATGATGCGTCGCGTGCAGAAACGCGCTCAGCGGCGAGAACGCGAGCGGCGTGGCGGTTAGACAGCCGGTCACACGGGGACAATGACTCCGTGAAGGTCGCGGTCATCGACGTCGGCTCGAACTCCGTCCGCCTGCTCGTCGCGAATGTGGACGAGACGGACGTCACGGAGCTCAAGCGCGAGCGCGTCTATCTCCGCCTCGGTGACGACGCCTATCGCCTCGGCGCCATCGGCCCGGAGAAGCTCGCACTGACCCGCGAGGTCGCCGAGCGCTACGCGCGCATCGCCCGCAAGGCCGGCTCGGAGCGGCTGGAGTCGATCGTGACGGCTCCGGGGCGCCAGGCGGAGAACGGCGACGAGCTCGTCCAGACTCTCTCGGACGCCACCCGCGCGCCCGTGGTCGTGCTCAGCGCGGAGGACGAGGGACGCCTCGCGTGGCACGGGGCGGTCGCGAGGATGGACGACCCTCCGGACTCGGTCGCGGTCGTCGATCTCGGAGGAGGATCGTGCGAGTTGGCGGTCGGGACGCCGGGCGACAGCCCGTCGTGGGTGCAGTCCCGCGACGCAGGCGCGCTCCGCGTGACCCGCGCCTTCCTGCCCTCGGAGACGCCGACGAAGCAGGACGTCGAGAGCGCGCGGCTCAACGTCCACCATCTCCTCGGCGACCTCGATCCACCCTCGCCGGATGCCGCGCTCGCCGTGGGCGGGACTGCCCGGGCCGTCAGCCGGCTCGTCGGCAAGCGCTTCGGGCCGGACGAGCTCGGCAAGCTCGCGAAGTCGATCGTCCGCAAGGGCGCGGACGAGGTCGTCTCGGGAACCGGGATCACCGAGGAGCGGGCGGAGACCCTTCTCGGAGGAACGCTCGTGCTCGCCGAGATCGCGCAGCAGCTCGACTCGCGGCTCGAGGTCGGCAAGGGCGGTCTCCGCGAGGGTGCGGCTCTCCAGCTCGCGCACACCGCCGCAGCCGTCGCCTAGCGCACTCGCTCAGCGACCGAGCTGACGCAGGATCTTCGGGCTGGCGCTCCAGCGCAGCAGCCCGCCGCCCGGAGTCGGCGTGCCGCGGAACCGAAGGCAGATCACGCCGCCCTTCTTCAGCTCGAGCTGCGCTCCATCTCGATCGCCGGTGATGGAGAGCGATGCGAGCTCGGACAGATCCGGCTCGTGCCCGACGAGAGCCAGCAGCGACTCCGTCCTGCCGGCGAGCACTGCGAAGGCGGCTTCCGGGTCGCTCGTCGGCTCGAGCTCGGGGCACGGGAGAGCCTCCGGCCAATCCGCGACCTCGGTGAGGATCTCAGCGGTCTGCCAGGCCCGCGCATTCGAGCTCGCGAGCGCCGCCTCGACCTCGATCCCCAGTCGCTTGAGACCGCGCGCCGCGAGGCGGAAGAGCTCGGCGCCTTCGGTCGAGAGCGGCCTCAGCGCGTCGTCGGGCCAGCGCTCGCCGTCGCGCGGCTCGGCGATCGCGTGGCGTACGAGATATACGTCCACCTGGACTGGATCCTAGGCACAGCGGTGGCGCCGGCCTATCGGACCTGTCGCCGTGTCGTTGCCGTCGGGCAACGACCTCGCGCGGTCAGCCGACGAGCGACACGGCCGGCGCCCGAGCCGGCCGTGCAGGCGGAAGGTAGGCGGCGGGAGCGAAGCCACGCCCCCGCGGACGGACGAGCCAGGCGCCGCCTTTCTCGCAGCCGATCTCGGGCCCGAACAGCGTCTCGAGGACCTCGCGGTGCGTGCAGACGAGCGCGTCCGGGGAGAGCTCGCGGAGCAGACGGAGCACGCTGCGCTTCGACGCGGCGGGCTCCAACTCGGCGTACGGTTCGATCTCGAGCCCGAGCGCGCCGGCGAGCGGAACGACGGTGTCCACGCAGCGGACGAGTGGGCTCGACACGATCCGCTCGATCCGGTAGCCGGCCAGCGCGTCGTGAAGAGAGGCCGCCTGGACGCGTCCCCGTGCATCGAGCAGGCGCTCCTGGTCGAGCGTCGGACTCGACAGCCGCCTGCCAGCGCTTGCGTGTCTCAGCAGCAGCATCGCCCACCCTTTCGGCGCGTCTTCCAGGCCCCGCCACGCGATTGTGGCCAGACGAGGCAACTCAGGTCAAGAGGGAGGGAAGCGCGCTGTCGAGCAGCGCGACGTCGCGCTGGTAGGTCAGCAGGCCACGTGCGTCAGCGGGAGAGACCCACCGCGCCTCGTCGACCTCGTTCCGGCACGCGAGCTCACCCTCGACCGGCCGCATGAGCCAGTAGCGCACACGCTTCGGGCGACCGCGAGAGTCCATGTACTCCGTCGACGGCAGCTCGTCGCCAAGCTCGCAACGGAGGCCCGTCTCCTCTTCCACCTCGCGGACGGCGCAGTCCTCGTCCGTCTCGCCGGGCTCGACTTTCCCCTTCGGGAACGACCAGTCGTCGTAACGCGGACGGTGCACGACCAGCACGTCGGCCGAGCCGTCACGGCGGACGACCCCTCCGGCCGCTCGCACGACCCCGCTCATCGCCGCGCCTGGCGCGCCTTCCGTGCGAGCTTTTCCCAGGCGTCCGGCCATGCGCGACGCGCCTTGCGCCGCCGTTTGCGCTCGCGCTCGAGCAGCCGTGCGACGACGGCCCCCGACTCCGGGCTCGCGTCGCCCCAGCGCACGATCCACTCCTCTGCGATCACCGAGTCCTGGTGGTCGCCGAGGATGTCCTGGAGCTTCTTCGCCGCGTCGACGAACCGCTCGCCCGGCCCGCCGAGCTCGTGGCGCGCGAGCTCCGCCGCGTAGCGGGCGCGCTTGACACGTATGCGCCCGGCGTGGAGCTCGTCGTCCGGCGAGGCCTTGTCGAGCTCGGCGAACGCCTTGCGCGTGCGCCGGAACTCCTTCCACCACAGGTCGGCGAGACGCACGTCGACGCCCGGGCGGAGAGGCGGTCTCTCCGCGGCGGCGAGCCGGTCGAGCAGGTCGAGGTAGCGCTTGCGCGACAGCGCGGCGACGGCCGCCCGCCTCGCCCGGCTCCGCTCCTTCTCGAGGGCCCGGAGCAGGCCGTCCGCCGCGCCGGCCTCGTCCCCGAGGCCCGCTACGGCGTCGGTCAGGTACTCGTAGAGCACATCGGCGTCGCGAGCAGGGCCGAGCATCGAGCCGAGCCAGCCGAGCTCCGTGCGCAAGGCGTCGGCCCAGTCGGGATCGACGAGCTCCTTCGCCGCACGGAGAAATGCACGAGCCCGACGCGTCGCGACGCGCATCTGGTGGAGGTCCTCCGGATCGGTGCCGAGCCGCGTCCCGGGATCGTGGTCGAGCAGCCGTCGCCGCTGCTCGCCGAGCCCGCGACCGAGTGCCGCGCCCGGGCTTGCCCCGGGCTCGAGGCTCGGTGGCTCCTCGAACGAGAGCTCGAGCGCCCGGTATAGCTTCGGAATCAGCTCGCCGCGCTCGGCCCCCGCGTTGCGCAGGAGGCGCTCGAGCCTGCGCAGCGAGCGCTCGTCGCCATCGACGAGCTCGACCTCGACCTCACGGAAGCGTCTGACGACGTGCCGGCCCTCGAACACGGACACCGCGTCCTCGACGATCTCGGCGCCGTCGCGCCGCACGACCTGCCGTCGGGTGCGCAGCCGCGCGACCTTCTCGAGCGGCTCCTCGCGAAGGAGGGCAACGAGAAGAGCAGTGAGCTCGACGGGGATCGCCTCGGTTGGACCCGGAACCTCGAGCTCGATGCGCGCCGCGCCGCTCGGGATCTTTAGCTGCCAGAGCGCCGTGCCGTCCTCGATGCGGCGTCTGAGCGTGAGCCCATGGCGTGCGAGCCTGAGATCCGCGGCGTCGTAGTACGTCGCCTGCAGGACGCGCGTCTCGACCGGCTCACCGAGGTCGGCCAGGCGAAAGCGGGTGCTCGGAACGAGCTTCAGCTCGTGTTCGATCGTCTTCCGCACAGCCGTCTCAGCGTAATCGGCAACGCCGCACCAAGCCTCCAGCGCACCGCCCGGCCCGACGATGAGGCCCAGCACCCGCAGCCGGATGTGCGAGGGGCGGCTCCGGAGAGCCGCCCCTCTGAGCGCGGGAAGGTGCGATGGCTACTGGCCCTTGTTGGCCGCCTTCACGGCGAGGAGGAAGTTCGCCCTGCCCTTCTTCAGCTGCGCCTTCGTGAGCGAGACGAAGTCCGCCCGTTGCGCGATCGCGACTTCGTTGTCGAAGATGAAGTCGAGGAACGCCTGGACCGGCTTTCGCTTGAACGACGAGCCCTTCGCGTAGATGAACAGCGGCCTGGAGAGCGGCTTGTACGTGTTGTTGTGCACGGTGCTCACGCCGGGCGCAACGCACGCATCGCTCTTCGGGTTGCGGACCTGGAGCGCGTTCAGCCTGCTCTGGTTCTCGACGAAGTACGAGTACCCGAAGTAGCCCATCCCACCACGCTCACCCGACACGCCCTGGACGAGAACGTTGTCGTCCTCGCTCGCCTGGTAGTCGGTGCGGCTCGCGCGGGCGCGACCGTTGACCGCCTCCGTGAAGTACTCGAACGTACCGGAGTCCGTCCCGGGGCCGAACAGCTTCAGCGGAACGTCCGGGAAGCTCGGGCGGACATCGCGCCAGTTGTTGACCTTGGATCCCGGCTCCCAGATCTTCTTGAGCTCGGCGACCGTGAGGCACTGCGCCCAGGTGTTCTGCTGGTTCACGACGACCGTGAGCGCGTCGTTCGCCACCGTGAACGCGCGCCAGGAGCCGATGTTCGCGTCCTTGCACGCCTTTGCCTCGGTCTGCCGCATCGGCCGAGAGGCGTCGGAGAGGTCGATCTCGCCCTTGCAGAAGCGCTGGAAGCCGCCGCCGGTACCGGAGATGCCCACGGTGACCTTGACCCCGGATGCGCCGGCGCGACTGAAGAGCTCGGCAGCTGCCGTCGTGTACGGGCCGACGGTCGACGACCCGTCGGCGGTGATCGAGCCCTTGAGCGCTTTCAGGTTGTACGTCGGGCCAGCCCCGGTTGCGGCAGAGACGATCGCAAGGCTCGCGACGGCCCCCACCAGAACGATGACGCCACGGCGCCTGAGTGCTTGCTTCATCCCGTCCCAACTCCTCCTGGTAGATGGCACAGCCGGTGCGATCGTCGCGGCGCCGGGTGTGCCCGTGGGCTGATGAGAAGTGAACGAGAGGTGGCGAAGTGGTGATCAGGCCGGAGGACCGGCGGGATCAGCTCGCCGGCCGCGGATCGTGCGACGCGTCGGTGAACTCGGTCAGCTCGCCCGTCACCAGGAACGCCGTCTGCTCGCCGATGTCCACCGCGTTGTCACCGATGCGCTCGAAGCACCGCGCCGCCGTGATCTGCCGCATGCCCCACTCGAGCGCCTCGGCGTCGTGGACGTACCCGAGCACCTCGGTGAACACCTGCCGGTTCGCGCGATCGATCAGCTCGTCGAGCTGGTGGAGCCCGCGGGCCTGGTCGACGTCACGGGCCGCGAAGGCGTTCAGCGACACCTTGACCATCTCCGCCGAGCGCTCGCCCATGTCGACGAGACTGTCGATGACCGCAGTCTGCGTCCCGAGGTGGCTCGAGAGCTTCGTCAGCTTCGCGATCGTCACGCACTGGTCTCCGATCCGCTCGAGGTGGAGGGCGTTGTGGAGCAGCGCGAGCACGAGGCGAAGGTCGGTTGCGACGGGGTTCTGGCGCGCGAGCACCATCTCGACCTGCTTCTCCATGGCGACATAGCGGTCGTCCACCTCGTCGTCGAACGCGATCACCTCGTCGCAGAGCTCGACGTCCTGCGTTCGCAACGCGTCCACGACCCCGCGGATCGACCGGAGGACGATCTCCCCGGTCTCCTGAAAACCTGCTTCGAGAGCGTCCAGCTCGGCCTGCAGCTCGATTCTCATCCGAACCTACCCGTCACGTAGTCCTCCGTTCGCTTGTCGGAGGGCGTCGTGAAGATCTTCGTCGTCATGTCGTACTCGACGAGGATTCCGCGACGCGCGCTGCCGTCTTCGGCGACGACGACGCTGAAGAACGCCGTCATGTCCGCGACGCGCGCTGCCTGCTGCATGTTGTGCGTGACGATGACGATCGTGAACTCCTTCTTCAGCTCGTGCATGAGATCCTCGATGCGCGTCGTCGAGATGGGGTCGAGCGCGGAGGCCGGCTCGTCCATGAGGATCACGTCGGGCTCGACGGCCAGGCAGCGGGCGATGCACAGTCGCTGCTGCTGACCGCCGGAGAGGCCGAGCGCGCCGTCCTTCAGACGGTCCTTCACCTCGTCCCAGAGAGCGGCGCGGCGCAGCGCGCCCTCGACCCGCTCGTCCAGGTTGCCCTTCATCCCGAGCACGCGCGGGCCGAACGCGATGTTGTCGTAGATCGACTTCGGGAACGGGTTCGGCTTCTGGAACACCATGCCGATCCGACGTCTGATCTCGACCGGGTCGACGTCGCGGCTGTACAGGTCCGCGCCGTGGTAGAGCACCGTGCCGTCGACCTTCGCGCCCGGCACGAGGTCGTTCATGCGGTTGAAGCAGCGGATGAACGTGCTCTTGCCGCAGCCTGAAGGGCCGATGAATGCGGTCACCGTGTTCCTGAACACGTCGAGGTTCACGTCTTCGATCGCGGACTTGCCGCTGTAGGACACGGCGAGGTCCGCCACCGAGAAGACCTTTTCGCGGCGCTCGATGTCGGCTCGCGAGAGCGCTCCGCGCGAGGCCTCTGCGATACGGGTGCTGTCGATCTGCGGAGTCTCCATCTGGGTCATGTCCTCACCATTGCTTGCGATAGCGGTTACGAAGGAAGATCGCCACCGCGTTCATGCTCAGGACGATCACGAGCAACACGATCGCGCCCGCGGCAGCCAGGGTCTGGAAACCGGGGTCGGGCTGTCTCGTCCAGTTGTAGATCTGCACCGGGAGCGCGGTGTACGCGCCGAAGAGCTCCGGGTTGAAGGCGACGTACGTGATCGCGCCCACCATGATCAGCGGCGCGGTCTCGCCCACCGCGCGGGAGAGCGCGAGGATCGACCCGGTTGCCATGCCCGGGATGGACGCCGGGAGGACCTGGCGCCACACGACCTGCCACTTCGTCGCGCCGAGCGCGAACGCGCCCTGGCGAATCGAGTCCGGCACCGAGCGAATCGCCTCGCGCGAGGCGACCACGACCGTGGGCAGGACGACCAGCGTGAGGATGAGCCCGCCGGCGAGGACGACCCGCCCGACGCCGATCCCGCGGACGATGAACGCGAGCCCGAGGATCCCGTAGACGATCGACGGCACCGCCGCGAGGTTCTGGATGTTCACCTCGATCATCCGGTTCCACCAGCGCGTGCGGTCCGCGTACTCCTCGAGGTAGATCGCGGTGAGAATCCCGATCGGCACCGACAGGATCAGCACGAGAACCGCGAGGTAGAGCGTCGCGAGGATCGCCGGCCGGGCGCCCGCCTCCTCGGGAACCGTGGACGGAACGCCGCTCAGGAGCTGCCAGCTGATGGCAGGCCAGCCGGTGATGATCGTGTCGATGAGCAGGACGGCGAGCATGCCGAACGCGACGAACATCGAGAACAGCATCGCGGCCTTGAACAGCCTGTTCTTCCAGACCCGGCCACGACGGCTCGGCTCCTCCCGAGCCGGCTCGTGGTGGCGCTCGATCGAAGGCTCGAGCGACGTCATTCGTAGATCTCACGGTACTTGCGGACGAGCCTGATCGAGATCAGGTTCATGACGAGCGTCATGACGAAGAGCGTGAGCCCGACCGCGAAGATCGTCTTGTACTCGATCGATCCGGTGGGGACGTCGCCGTTTCCGGTCGCGCCGATGAACGCGGTCATGGTCTCGATCGTCTCGCGCGGGTCGAAGGTGATCTGCGCGAGCTGACCGGCGGCGATGAGGACGATCATCGTCTCGCCGACCGCACGGGAGAACGCAAGCACGAAAGCGGCGATGATCCCGGAGATCGCGGCGGGGACGACGATGCGGGTCGAGACCTGGAGCTTGTCCGCGCCGAGCGCGTACCCACCGTCACGCAGGTCGCGAGGCACGGCGGCCATGGCATCCTCGGAGAGGGTCGCGACGGTCGGGATGAGCATGATCCCGAGCACGATGCTCGCGGAGAGCGCGTTGAAGATCTCGACCTGGACGCCGACGTCTCGGAGGAACGGGGTCATGAACGTCAGCGCGAAGTAGCCGAGGACGACCGTGGGGATCGCGGCGAGGATCTCGAGGATCGGCTTGAGCACCGCAGTCGCGCGCGGGCGCGCGTACTCGCTCAGGTAGATGGCGACGCCCACGCCGAGCGGGAACGCGATGAGCGCGGACCAGAACGAGATGACGAAGGTTCCGACGACCAGCGGAACGACGCCGAACTTCGCGTCGAGGAAGAGCGGCGCCCACGTCGTCCCCGTGAAGAAGTCGACGGGGCTGACTTCCCGGAAGAAGTCGATCGCGGGCATTAGCAGCGAGACGACGATCCCGAGCGTCGTGAGGACGGAGATCGCGGCCGCGATGAAGAGGATCAGGTGGACGAACTTCTCGCCCCAGCGGATCCTCTTCCGCGGCAGCGCGACCGCGGAAGGCTGGTCGAAGGCGACAGCCGGAGGCGGCACTACGGGTTGGCGTCCTCGTACTTCGTCAGCTGCTCGTCGAGCTGCGCCTGGCTCAGGGGCACGAACTGCGCAGCGGTCGCAATCGCCTCGTTGTTGTCGAACATGAACTTGACGAAGTTGCGGACGTCTTCGCTCTCGTCGAACGAGCTCTGCTTCGCGTAGACGAAGAGGGGACGCGAGAGCGGCGTGTACGTGTCGTTCTGCGCGGCCTCGACGCTCGGCGCGATGCAGCCGCTGCCGCCGTCGACCTCGAGAGCCTTGAGCGTGTCCTGGTTCTGCTCGAAGTAGGAGAACCCGAAGTACCCGAGGCCACCTTCCTCACCCGAGACGCCCTGGACGATCACGTTGTCGTCCTCACTCGGCGAGTAGTCCGTGCGGCTCGCGCCCTCCTCGCCGTTGATCGCATCGGTGAAGTAGTCGAAGGTCCCGGAGTCGGTCCCGGGACCGAAGAGCCGCAGCGCGACGTCCGGGAACGACGGATCAACCTGGTTCCAGTTGGTGACCTTGGAGCCCGGCCCCCAGATCTTCCCGAGCTGGTCGACCGTGAGACACGTCGCCCAGTCGTTGGCGGTGTTGACCACGTTGGTCAGCGCATCGGTCGCGACGCGGAACTCGATGTACTCGACGCCGTTGTCCGCGCAGAGCACCGCCTCCTCGTCGTCGATCTCGCGCGACGCGTTGGAGAGGTCGGTCTCGCCCGCGCAGAACCGCTCGAACCCGCCACCGGTGCCGGAGATGCCGACCGTCACATCGACCCCCCCGTCGGCCTTGAAGTCCTCGGCCGCTTTGGTGACGAACGGGCCGACCGTGCTCGAGCCGTCGGCGGTGATGACGTCTCCGCCACCGCCGCTCTCGTCGTCACCCCCGCCGCAGCCTGCGGCGACGACGATCACGAGCACGGACAGGAATGCGAGTACGCGACGTATGGTCATGCCGCAAGTCTCCCGGGCGCAAAGACACCGCCGGGACACCCGCTGGTGAAGAATGTGGTGACGATCCGGTGTACGGCTAGCCGGCCGGGAAGAAGCAGCGGATCTCGAGCCCCTTGCCACGTCCCCCGGTCGCCTCGACCGAGCCGCCCGCCTGCGTCACCACGTGCTTCACGATCGCGAGCCCGAGCCCCGTTCCTCGCGAAGCCCGGGCGCGATCCGCGCGGTAGAAGCGCTCGAATAGCCGGGGAAGCTCGGGCTCCTCCACCCCGACACCGTCGTCCGCGGCGAGGAGCTCGACCGAGCCGTCGTCATTCCCGGTCGCCGTGAGCGTGAACGTCGTTCCGGGACCGGCGTAGCGAGTCGCGTTCTCCGCGAGGTTGCGGGCGACGACGAGCAGCATCCGCGGGCGGATCGAGAGCTCGAGCGCCGGATCGCACTCGAGCCGAAGCTCGACGCCCGCACGGCTCGCTCGCTCCGCCAGCCCCTCGAGCGCCTCCTCGAGCACGGGGCGAACCGGCTCCGAGCCGAGGGCGACGACTCGCGCTCCCGACTCGAGCTCGCTGAGGAACAGCACCTCGTCGATGAGCTCGGTGATCTGGTGCACCTCGCCGGCGGCCTGCTCGATCATCTCCGCGACATCCTCGCCCGGGAGCGACGCGGTCTCGAGAAGCGTCAGCAGGCGGGCGAGTGGAGTGCGCAGCTCGTGGGAGACGGCGGCGGTGAAGCCGGAGCGCAGCTCCTCGTACGCCGCGAGGTCGCCCTCGCGCGAGAGGTAGACGAGCCGCTCCCGCCGCCCGTCCACCTCGTACGGGACGACGAGCGGGATGACCCCGCGCTCGCCGGTGAGCAGCCCGGCAGGGAGCAGCTCGCCTTCGCGGATGCCCTCCATCGCCTGGCGCGCGCGGCGGCTCGCGAGCACGACCCGGTCGTCGTCGTCGAGCACGACGACCGCCTCGCGGCTCTCGTCGACGAGCGTGCGTCCTCTGATCGCATCGGCGTCCACGTCACGTCGTTCTAACAGAAGGTTTGCGCAACGCTTGCTTCGGCCACACCGCGCCCAAACTCACATGTCCGTCAATGCATCTCGTCAGGCACTACGGACGGGAGGCACGAATGAAGCTCAAGGTGTTTGCGGTAGCGGGCTCGGCGGCGGTGACGCTCGCGCTTGCGACGGCCGGCGTGGCGGCCGTGGTCAACGGCACGCCGGGGGACGACGTGCTGCGCGGCACCGCGCAGGCGGACGAGATCCGCGCGTTCGCCGGCAACGATGCGATCTACGCGCGTCGCGGCCCCGACCTCGCGCGCGCGGGCTCCGGAAGTGACGGCGTGCGCTCCGGTGACGGCGCGGACGTCGCGTACGGCGGCACGCGGTGCCGACTCCGTGTACGGCGGCGACGGTGGCGATCGCCTCTACGGCGGCTCGGACGCGGACTACGCCGCCGGCGGCAACGGCGACGACCGCGTGTCCGGCAACAAGGGCGACGACCACGTCACCGGCGGAGACGGCAGCGACACGCTCTACGGCGGCTGGGGAGCGGATCGCGTGGGCGGCGGAAACGGCGACGACAAGCTGCACGCGCTCGCCTCCGACGGAGCGATCGACGTCCTCAACTGCGGCGACGGTAGCGACGAGGCCTTCGTGCTGCGCGCGGAGCGCCCGCTGACCCGGCTCCACGGATGCGAGAAGCTCTACCTCGTCGTCGACCTGACGCCGGAGCAGGCGGAAGGCGAGACGGCCGAGGCGGATGCGGAGGCAGAGGGCTAGGCGCTCCCTTCTTCCTTCACCATCCGGACACCACACGGTTACCAGTAGGCGGCCCCTGGCATCCCCGGGGGCCGCCATGATTTCGCCGGATGGCGAAGGTCCTGATAATCGAGGACGACGACGTCATCGCCCGTGGGATGGCGCGACACCTCGAGGCGGCGGGCTTCGACGCCGTCGGCGTGGCGAACGGCGAGACCGGCCTCGCGCGACTTCGCTACGAACGCCCCGACGTCTGCGTCCTCGATCTCATGCTTCCCGGCATCGACGGGTGGCGGGTGATCGAGCAGGCTCGCTCCGAGGGGATCGGGACGCCGATCGTGGTCGTCTCGGCCCGTGGCACCGAGCACGACCGTGTCCACGCGCTCGAGATCGGCGCCGACGACTACCTCGTCAAGCCCTTCTCGCTGAAGGAGCTCGCGGCGCGCGTCCAGGTCGCCGCCCGCCGGGGGGTGAGCCACGCCGAGCCGCGTCGCGGCGACGCGATCGTCATCGAGGAGCTGCGGCTCGACCCGGACAACGTGCAGGCGTACGTGAACGGCGAGAGCGCCGAGCTGACCCCGACGGAGTTCCGCCTGATCTACACGCTCGCCCGTGAGCAGGGTCGCGTGCTCACGCGGGACGAGCTCCTCCAGCGCGTCTGGGGGCGGAGAGCGACCCACCGCGACCGTACCGTGGACGTCTTCGTGCGCAAGCTCCGCGAGAAGGTCGACCGCCGGGCCCCCGCGCACACGTTCATCCACACGCGCTACGGCGTCGGCTACAAGCTCGAAGCGCAGCCGAAGTAACCGTCGGGCCCGGTCCGGCGCAACCTGTTCGCTAAGAACCGACCACGGCAGCCGTGCCGTCTTCCGATACTCTTAGCCTCGTTAATGATTAGCGAGGTTACGCTTACGCACGACCAGGTCGCTTCCGAGCTCCGGCCGGTGCTTCTTCGCCTCGCACGCGAGCTCCGCAAGGAGACGGAGCAGCTCGGCGTCACAGCACGACAGGCGACGCTCCTCTGGCTCGTGAAGCGGAGCCCCGGCCTCTCGCTCGCCGAGCTGGCCGCCGAGGAAGGCATCTCGCCTCCCGCGCTCTCCGGTCACGTCGACCGCCTCGAGCGCGCCGGCCTCATCGAGCGCGTCCGCTCGAGCGAGGACAGACGGCGGGTCGGCCTTCGGCTGACCGAGGAGGGCGCACGCGTCATGCGCAGCATCCGCGCGCGCCGGACCACCTGGCTCGCAGCGCGCATGAGCGTCCTCGACCCGGAGGAGCTGCGCTCGATCGACGCTGCGATGCCTGCGCTGATGCGGCTGGTCGGCGACGCATGACCGCACTCGTCATCGCCCTCCGAACGCGCACGTTCCGGAGCCTCAGGCGCCACCGCAACTACCGGATCTTCTTCCTCGGCCAGCTCGTCTCGCTCGCCGGCACGTGGATGCAGAACGTCGCGCTCGCGTGGCTCGTGCTCGAGCTCTCGAGCTCCGCCCTCGCCGTCGGGGCACTCGCTTTCTGGCGCTTCGTGCCCTTCACGGTGTTCGGCCTCGTCGCGGGCGTGCTCACCGACCGCTTCGACTCGCGCCGGCTCGTCATGGCCACGCAGGGGGCGGCCATGCTCGTCTCCGTCGCCCTGGCCGTCGTCGCCCTGACCGGTACGGCGACGCTCCCGGTCGTCTACGTGCTCGCGGCCCTCGGCGGCATCGCGCTCGCCTTCGACGCGCCGGGGCGCCAGTCGCTGACCTACCAGATGGTCGGGCCGCGCTCGCTCCCGAACGCGGTCGCCCTGAACGCGGGGGTCTTCAACGGGTCGCGCATCATCGGCCCCGCGATCGCCGGCGTGATCATCGCAACCGCCGGGACGGGGATCTGCTTCGTCCTGAACGCCGTCAGCTTCCTTGCGGTCCTCGCCGCGCTCGCGAGCCTCCGCACGAGCGAGCTGCTCGAGGTCGAGCGTGACCCGAAGGCCCGGCTCGTGGCCGGAACTCGCCGTGCGCTCGGGTTCGCCCGGCGCGATCCCCAGCTCCGGCTCGTGCTCTTCGTCGTGACGATCGTGAGCACGGTCGGCTTCAACTTCCACGTGCTCGTCCCACTGCTCGCGTCGGAGACGATGCACGTCGGCCCGGAGGGGTTCGGCCTCCTCTCGGCGGCATTCGGGCTCGGAGCGCTCGTCGGAGCGCTCGTGACCGCGAGCTTCCGCGAGGCGAGCTGGCGGCTGTTCGCGACCGGGGCGGCCGCGTTCGGCGTGCTCGCCATCGCGCTCGCACCCGTCCGCAACGAGATCCTCGCGGGCGTGCTCCTCTTCGCGATCGGCGTCGCCTTCACGCTCTTCACCGCGAACGCCAACGCGCTCGTGCAGCTCGGCTCGCCCGACTTCCTGCGCGGCCGGCTCATCGGCCTCTACCTCTTCGCCTTCGTCGGCCTCGCACCGGTCGGGGGGCTGCTCGCCGGTTGGCTCGCCGAGCTCGGCGGGACGTCACTGGCGTTCGTGGTCGCAGGGACGACCTCGCTCGTCACGATCGCGCTGGCGACGCTCGCGCGCGAGCGCGGCCGCGCCCAGGCGCCGGAGCCCGCCTAGAACTCCTACTCGTCCCGCCGGAGGTCCGGTGGAATCCACACGGCCTCCGTGTCTCGTCATGATCGCCTCGTGAACTACTACCGCACGCCGGACGAGCGGTTCGAAGGACTCCCCGGGTACGACTTCGCTCCGCGCTACCTCGAGCACGACGGCCTGCGCATGCACTACGTCGAGGAAGGTACGGGCAACCCGGTGCTCCTGCTCCACGGCGAGCCGAGCTGGGCGTTCCTCTACCGGAAGATGATCGGGCCGCTCGCGGGCGTCGCCCGCGTGCTCGCACCCGACTACTTCGGCTTCGGGCGCTCGGACAAGCCGACCCGGATCGAGGACTACTCGTACGACTTCCACTGCGGCTCGATCGAGCGCTTCGCGACGGAGCTCGATCTTCGCGACGCGACCGTGGTCGTGCAGGACTGGGGTGGTCCGATCGGGCTCCGGCTCGCGGTCGAGCATCCGGAGCGCGTCGCGCGGCTCGTCATCCTCAACACCGGCATCGGCGCCGGCCGGGCGCCGTCACCCGAGTGGCTCCGCTTCCGCGCGTTCATGCGCCGGGTCGGCAGCGAGCTGGTCCCCGGGCAGCTGATCCGCATCTCGAGCGTGGCCGAGCTGGCCGACGACGTCGTCGAGGCCTACAACGCACCGTTCCCGACGCCGGAATCGAAGGCGGGCGTGCTCGCCTTTCCCGAGCTGGTCCCGACCGAGCTCGAGCATCCCTCCGCGGCGAAGATGCTCGAGGTGCGAGCCGCGCTCGAGCGCTGGGAGAAGCCGACGCTCGTTCTCTTCTCCGACTCGGACCCGATCTTCACACCCGTCGCGGCCGAGCACATGGCCTCACGCATCCCGGGTGCCGGTCCGGCGGAGATCGTCGAGGGCGCCGGTCACTTTCTCCAGGAGGAGAAGGGCGAGGAGATCGCCGAACGGATCGTCCGCTTCATCGAGGACGAGCAGACGGCTCACTGACCTCGTCGGTCGCGTCGGCTTCGTCCCACTCGGTGCTCCGCTCGAAGCCGCGGGTCGCGTACCAGACCGACCAGGCAACGAGCGCGATCGTGAACGGGATGCCCGTTGCCACCTGGACCACGGCGAAGGCGCCGATGCTCCCGCTCGTGAGCACGAGCATCCGGATCGCGCTCCGAGCCAGCAGGTAGACGCCCCAGACGACCGACTCGAAGCCGAAGATCCGACGGTACGTGCGCGACACCTTGACCTCGCGCGGGAACGGATACCAGGCGTCGGCGAGGACTCCCGCAAGGGGCCGTCCGACGATCGCGGAGCCGATGTTGGCGACGCCCCACACGGCACTCACGAGCACGGGTTGGGCGAGGTAGACGACAGCGCTGTCGGCCACGATCCCGATCACGGCCTGCACGAGCACGAACGCGACCGAGACGAGCGCGAGCGCACCGGCGCGCCCGCGCCTGCGCTCGTACAGGTCGAGGGCGATCCCGACCGCACTCGCAAGCACGATCCCCACGACGAGGCCCGCGACGGTCCAGCCCACGTAGAACGCGGCCACGGGACCGAACGCCTCGCGCACGAAGCGCGGTGCGCCGGCGAAGAGGACCGAGCCGAAGCTCGGCTCAGGGAGACCGTGCTCCCCTGACGCGGGCGCGGTTGCCGGGCCCGCGCTCACGCGGCGGCCTCCTGCGCCTCCCGAAGCCGCGCCTCCTGCTCCTCGCACCAGGCGACGTTGAACTCTGTGTACGCGATGCCGTACCGGAGGACGAGGTCGACGAAGGGCGGGTCCTCACCAGGCTGCGCATGGAGCTCCCGCAGGAGCTCGAGGACCTGCTGGTGGCCGAGCCGGCGCTGCCGGAGGTGGTCGAGCGCCTGCTCCGCCGGCAGCGCGTCCGCGAAGAAGAGCTTCAGTAGGTTCTCGTCACGGAGCTCCGGCGCCTGAGCCGGCGCCTCGAGCCAGCGCACGAGCTCGGCCCGCCCGGCGTCGGTCAGCGAGTACTCGTTTCGCTTCCGCCTGCCCGTGGGAGAGCTCTTCCCCTCGACCAGGCCGGCCTCCTCGAGTCGACGGAGCTCGGGATAGATCTGACCGTAGCTCGCCGCCCAGAAGAAGCGCGTCGACTGGTCGACGCTGGCCTTGATGTCGTAGCCCGTCCGTACACCGAGGCCGAGCATCCCGAGAATCACGTACCCGGTGCCGCTGAGCGGCTCCATACCGCAACAAGATATATCGGCAAGATATATATGTCAAGCGCACCGCGATCCGGCCCACGTCCAGCGGGCCCGCGGCCCGCCGCCTACGAGCCGACTACCCAGGTGTCGCCGGAGTGCAGCAGCGACGCGAGATCGCCCTCGCCCGCGCTCTCCCGTGCGGCCGCGAGCTGCTCGCTCATGAGGTCGTCGTAGACCTCCCGCTCCGCGGCACGGAACACGCCGAGCGGCACCGCTCCGTCGGATTCGAAGGTGATCCGCGAGAGCGCGAACGCGAGGCTCGCCTGGGCGTGATCGGCGTCGTGGACGAGGAGCGAGTTCTCTCCCGCCTCCTCGACGTCGACCACGCGCAACGAGCCATCCGGGTACTGCTGCACGCCGCGCTCGCTCTCGATGCCGAAGCGGATGCGCTCGCCGTGCTCGAGGTAGATGCGGTTCCCCTTCTGCTCGCGCACGAAGTCGAAGGCGCCGTCGTTGTAGATGTTGCAGTTCTGGAGGATCTCGACGAACGCCGAGCCGCGGTGGCGCGCCGCCGCGCCGAGCACCTCGGTGAGCCCCTTCTTGTCCGTGTCGATCGCCCGCGCGACGAAGGAAGCCTCGGCGCCGATCGCGATCGAGAGCGGGTTGAACGGATGGTCGAGCGAGCCGAGCGGCGTCGACTTCGTCACCTTGCCGAGCTCGGAGGTCGGCGAGTACTGGCCTTTCGTGAGGCCGTAGATGCGGTTGTTGAAGAGGAGGATCTTGAGGTTCACGTTGCGGCGGAGCGCGTGGATCAGGTGGTTCCCCCCGATCGAGAGGGCGTCGCCGTCACCCGTCACGACCCAGACGGAGAGATCGGGACGCGTCGAGGCGAGGCCGGTCGCGATTGCCGGCGCGCGTCCGTGGATCGAGTGCATCCCGTAGGTCTGCATGTAGTAAGGGAAGCGGGCGGCGCACCCGATCCCGGAGACGAAGACGATCCGCTCCCGCTCGAGCCCGAGCTCGGGCATGAAGCCCTGGATGACGTTGAGGATCGCGTAGTCCCCGCAGCCCGGGCACCAGCGCACCTCCTGGTCGGACTTGAAGTCCTTCGCGCTCAGCTGCACGAGGTTGCCGTTTCCGCCGTTGCCTTCGCTCATGATCCACCAGTGCCGTGATCGCGTCCGCGAGCTCGGCCGCCTGGAACGGCCGGCCTCGCACCTTGTTGTAGCCGATCGCGTCGACGAGGAACTCGGCGCGGATCAGCATCCGGAGCTGTCCGAGGTTGATCTCCGGGATCAGCACCTTGTCGTATGCCCGCACGACCTCACCGGTGTTGCGCGGAAACGGGTTGAGGTAGTGGAGATGCGCTGTGGCGACGTTCCTGCCCGTCGCCCGGACACGACGAGCCGCGGCGCCGATCGCGCCGTGAGTCGAGCCCCAGCCGAGCACGAGCGTGTCCGCGCCGTCGGGGTCGTCCACCTCGAGCTCGGGGATGTCGGCGGCGATGCCGGCGACCTTGGCCGCCCGGAGCCGGACCATCAGGTCGTGATTCTCGGGGTCGTAGGAGACGTTGCCCGTCTCGTCTTCCTTCTCGAGCCCCCCGATGCGGTGTTCGAGGCCGGGAGTTCCGGGGATCGCCCACGGCCGAGCGAGGGTCTGCGGGTCCCGCTTGTACGGGAGGAAGCCCTCGCCGTCGTTCGGCGCCGTGGCGAACTCGGTCGAGATGTCGGGCAGCGAGTCGACACCGGGGATCAGCCACGGCTCCGAGCCGTTCGCGAGGTACGCATCGGAGAGCAGGAAGACGGGCGTCCGGTACTTGATCGCGATGCGCGCGGCCTCGATCGCGCTGTCGAAGCAGCCGGAGGGCGTGGAAGCCGCGACGACCGGCACCGGCGACTCCGAGTTCCGCCCGAACAACACCATCAGGAGGTCCGCCTGCTCGGGTTTCGTCGGCATGCCCGTCGAGGGCCCGGCGCGCTGGATGTCCACGATCAGGAGCGGGAGCTCGAGCGTCACCGCGAGGCCGACGGTCTCCGACTTCAGCACCACACCCGGGCCCGCCGACGTCGTCACGGCGAGCGAGCCGCCGAAAGCGGCACCGAGCGCCGCTCCGGACGCGGCGATCTCGTCCTCCGCCTGGAACGTGCGCACTCCGAAGTGCTTGAGCGGGGCGAGCTCCTCGAGCACGCCGGAGGCGGGCGTGATCGGGTATGCGCCGAGGAAGAGCGGTAGTCCGGAGAGCCGGCTCGCGGCCACGAGACCGTACGAGAGCGCGGTGTTCCCCGAGATCTGCCGGTAGGTGCCGGGAGCGAGCTTCGCCGGCGCCACCTCGTACGAGATCGCGAAGTCCTCGGAGGTCTCGCCGTAGTTCCAGCCGGCCCTGAAGGCCCTCGTGTTCGCCTCGGCGATCTCGGGGCGCTTCGCGAACTTCGTCTCGATGAAGCCGAGCGTGCCCTCGATCGGCCGGTGGTAGAGCCACGACATGAGCCCCAGCGCGAAGAAGTTCTTCGAGCGCTCGGCCTCGCGCGACGTGATCCCCTCGACCTCCTTGAGCGCCTCGATCGTCATCGACGACAGCGCCACCTCGTGGACGTGGAAGTCGCCGAGCGACCCGTCCTCGAGCGGGCTCTCCGCGTATCCCGCCTTCTGGAGGTTGCGGTCGGAGAACGCGTCCGTGTTGACGATCACGGTCCCGCCCTTCGCGAGGTCGCCGAGGTTGACCTTCAGCGCGGCCGGATTCATCGCCACGAGCACGTTCGGCTGATCGCCGGGCGTGAGGATGTCGTGATCCGCGAAATGCACCTGGAAGCCGGAGACCCCGGGCAGCGACCCGGCCGGCGCACGGATCTCGGCCGGAAAGTCCGGGAAGGTCGCGAGGTCGTTCCCGAAGACGGCTGTCTCGCTCGTGAAGCGGTCGCCGGTGAGCTGCATGCCGTCGCCCGAGTCACCCGCGAAACGGATGACGACCCGCTCGAGCTGCTCGACAGGCTTGGACTTCGCGATCTCCGAGGTATAGCGAACTCCGCCGCCGGCGCGCCGGGCGGCTTGACACGCTGGACGACCTGAGGAGCTAGGTCGAGGACGAGGCAGGCGCGGCTGGCGCCTGGGCCCGCCCGGCCTCGGCGAGCAGCGAGGCCAGATCGAGAGGCCGCGTGTACATCACGATCGACTCGCCGTCCGGCTGCCGCGGCCACTCCTCGCGCGGACGGTCGCGATAGAGCTCGACCCCGTTCCCGTCCGGGTCGTGCAGGTAGATGGCCTCGCTGACACCGTGGTCGGAGGCGCCGTCGAGCCGCATGCCGGCTCCGAGCACGCGCTGCACCGCCTCCGCGAGCGCTTTCCGGTCGGGGAAGCGCACTGCGACGTGGAAGAGGCCGGTGTGGCCCGGCGGCGGCGGCGTCCCTCCCTGTGACTCCCAGGTATTGAGGCCGATGTGGTGGTGGTACCCGCCGGCGGAGACGAACGCTGCCTGGTCGCCGAGCCGCGCCTGCTCCTCGAAGCCGAGCACGCCGCACCAGAATTCGAGCGCCCGGTCGAGATCGGCCACCTTGAGATGGACGTGCCCGATGTCTACCCGCGGGTCGAGTACGTCGGACATTGCGGCAGCGTAGCTTCGGACACGAACTGCAAACGCGCTCGCAGCGAAGTCGTCACAGTCCGTGAGAACTCGTGGCACGGCTCTTTCCCCGACTCACCGTCCTCGGCGCGACGTTCGCGGCCCTGGTCTTCGCGCTCGGCGCCGGCGGCGCCGGCTCCTCGCCGGTGCGCCCGGCGAGCACCACGGCCGCGACCCAGCTCCCCCAGTCCCTCTCGCTCGCGCGTATGCGCCAGGACCTGCGAGCACTCGAGCAGATCGCCGACCGCAACGGGGGATCGCGTGCCGCCGGCACGCCCGGCTACGCCGCCTCGGTCCGCTATGTCCGCGACCAGCTGCGCCGCGCTGGCTACACGCCGCAGGTGACCTCGTTCCCGTACGTCCACTACGTCGAGACGCTCGAGCGCGGACGGCAGGTCTCGCCGCTCCAGCGCGAGCTGCCGCTGGAGGCGCTCGAGTACTCGCCGGCGACGCCCGCCGGCGGCATCCGCGCCCGCGTGGTGGAGAGCGGCGACGGCTGCGCGCCGGGCGACTTCGGCCAGGTACGCGGGCTCATCGCCCTCGTGGAGCGCGGCTCCTGCTTCTTCGCCGTGAAGGCGGCCAACGCGCACGGAGCCGGCGCGGCCGCCCTTCTCGTGTTCAACTCCGAGGCCGGTCCGTTCGACGGCACGCTCGGTGACCCACAGGCGTCGGCGATCCCCGTGGCAGGGATCACCCAGGCCCTCGGGCGCGAGCTCGCGACGGCCTCGGACGCGGTCGTCGAGCTCGAGCTCGCGACCGAGACGCGGCGGGCGACCTCGCGGAACGTCATCGCGGACTCGCGGCGCGGCGCTGCCCGCGTGCTCATCGTCGGCGGCCACCTCGACTCGGTGCCCGCCGGAGCAGGGATCAACGACAACGGGACGGGCGTCGCTGCGCTCCTCGAGATCGCCCGCTCGCTGAAGGCGAGCCGACGCCCGCTCGCCGTGCGCTTCGCCTTCTGGGGAGCGGAGGAGCTCGGGCTCTTCGGCTCGCGCGCGTACGCGAGCACCGTCGCCCCGGCGAAGGTCGCCGGCTACCTGAACTTCGACGTCCTCGGCTCCCCGTCACGCCGCTACGGCGTCTACGGGAGCGACCGCTACGCGAGCCGCTGGCTCGGGTACTTCGAGTCTCGCGGGAGGGATGCGACGCGGATCGATCCGGGCGGGCGCTCGGACCATGCGCCGTTCGCAGCTCGCGGGATTCAGGTCGGCGGGCTCTACGCAGGCGACTACGCCTGCTACCACCGCACGTGCGACCGCCTGGCCGAAATCGACCTCGACGTGCTCCGCGAGCTCGCGAGGGCGGCGGCGTTCGGCGTCGCGACGTTCGCGCCGGTCAGCCGGTAGAACGGCCCCTAGCTGAGGCGGTAGACGATCCGCCCGCGCGTGAGGTCGTACGCGGACAGCTCGATGCGCACGCGGTCACCGGGGAAGATCCTGATCCGGTACCGCTTCATCTTCCCGGCCATGTAGCCGAGCGTCTCGTGCCCGTTGTCGAGGCGGATCCGGAACATCTGGCTCCGCAGAGCCTCGATGACCTCACCTTCGACCTCGAGTTTCTCTTCCTTCACTGCCATGCCGGCTCCCTTGATCGATGGACGTGCGTGGCCGCCAGCGCGAACTGTGCGGCCACGCAAGTACGTCCCCCCGTTGGGTCACCTATCCGGCGACAGCGGTGACGTTCGTCGCCTCAGGGCCCTTCTGCCCCTCGCGCTCCTCGAACTCGACGCGCGCACCCTCGGCCAGGCTCTTGTAGCCCTCGCCGGCGATGTTGCTGTGGTGCACGAACAGGTCCTTCGAGCCCTCGTCGGGCGTGATGAACCCGTAACCCTTGCTGTCGTTGAACCACTTGACGGTTCCGGTTGCCATGAAAACACCTCCTTCACCTACTCACGAACGGGTAAGGAAGGCGCACAGGTAGCGCAAACCGGACTCGCTCTAGAACTTTTACGCGCACGACCTTAGCAGGACTTTCGTCTCAGGACGCCTCCGGAGCCGCTGTTTCCGCCTCGGATTCGGGCTCCGGCTCGGGCTCCGGCGCTGCCCGCCGAGCACCGAGCGCCATCCCCGCTGCGGCCCAGACCGCGACGGCGAGCCAGTGGACGCCGATGACGTCCGTCTGCAGCCCGAGCAAGAGCACCGCCGCGAACGCCGCGCCAACCCAGGGCTCCCGGCGCAGGAGCCCGAAGAGCACGAACCCGCTCCACAGGACGAACGCTAGCGAGGCCCACGAGGCCGGCGTCGATCCCGAGCTCCACGTAGGTCGACTCGCCGGCCTTGATCTCGACCCCCGTGCGCTTCGCGACGACACCGGCGTTACCGAGACCGTAACCCTGCGGGTGCTCGAGCACCGCCTGCAGGCCGTCGCGGAGGTTGCGCCAGTGGCTCGCGAGCGAGGACTCGGACGGCGAGAAGGGATCGCTGCTCGCGCCCGGGTCGGACTCGGCGTTCTGCCGCAGGAACTCGAGCTCCTCCTGCGTGTAGCTCGTCGACGGCCCGATGTCGGGGTAGGCGACGAAGAACACAGCCGACACGGCGACGGCCGCGACCGCGATCACTGCGGGCGCCAGGCGGCGCTGCGCGGCTGCGAGCACGACGAGCCCGACCGCGAGTGCTCCGACCGCAGCCCGCGTGTGCGTGTACAGCAGCCCGGCGTAGAGGAGGGCAGCGAGCGCCCCGGACCACCAGCGGAGCGGGCGGCTCAGCACGAAGAGGAGCCCGACGACGAACGCGTACGCGCTCGCGAGCGGCGACAGGAAGGTCGAGACGAGCCGCCGGATCGGGTTCTGCTCGTCGCCGGTGTTGTAGACCCAGTTCTCCGGAAGCCCGGAGAGACCCTCGTACTCGAGCCCGAGCTGCTCGCGGTACCAGCCGGGCACGCCCGAGTCGCGCCACGCCTGGAGCGAGACGAATGCGAGGTCGACGAGACCGATGAGCGCGACGCCGGCCGCCGTGAGCGCGATGACGAGACCGAGGCGCTCCGTCCGCCAGAGCTCCGCCAGGAGCCTTCCGAGCGCGTACGCGGCGACCGGTAGCAGGTGGTGGCGGAGCGCGAGCAGCTCGCCGCGCGCCGTTGCGTCGCCGTCGAGCCAGCCCTGCGGAAGGAGCCAGTAGAGGACGATGACGGCGGCATACGCGAGGGCGAGCACGTCGGCCGCCTGCACGGGCGGAAGTCGCCGGACGTGCCACGCGACGGCAAGGAGCGCGACGAGCAGCAGCGCCTCCTTCCACGCGGCGACCACGTCGAGCGCGCTCCCGCGCAGGCCGAGCTCCCACAGCTGGGCCATCGCAGTGTTGTGAAACGCGAGGCCGACGACGAGCGCGACGAGCGCGACCCGTGCGATGCGATCAGTCGACAATGGCCACCAGCGTGAGCCCGAGGTTCACGATCCGCACGCGGCCCGGGAAAAGCGACCGGAGCGACCGGCTCGAGAGCAGGTCGATGTCCTTCGCCCAGTCCCGGCGAAGGGCGTCGTAGGACGGATGCGCGAGCCGGTCGGGCAGCCAGTGCAAGACGGGGAGCCGCGTGTGCACCTCGAGCGGGAAGCGCCGGTTCGGCGTGGTGACGAAGACGCGCCGGCCGACGCGAAGAGCCTCGGCGACGAACTGCTGCTGCTGCTCGCGGCCGCCGACGTGCTCGATCACGGCGTTCGAGAAGACGATGTCGAACTCCCCGTCCGCGAACGGGAGCTCGAGCGCGTCGCCCTGCACGTAGCGGACGGCGGGGTAGCGCTCGCGAAAGCGCGCGCCGTCGTGGAGCCCGAGCGCCGTGATCCGCTCCGGCCAGGGGTAGAGCTCCTCGAAGAAGTTCAGAGTCCCGCAGCCGTCGCACTCGTCGAAGCCGAGCTCGTCGGCGCCGACGTCGAGGATCGTCGTCTCCGCGGTCGGCTGCAGCTCGTCGAGGAAGAGCTGGAGCTTCCGCCTCCGGGAGCGCATGGAGACCGCTGTCGGCGAGTTTCACGGCCGTAAGTATCGGTTCCGCGGCGACGAGTAGGCTGGCGCCGATGGTCGAGGCCAGGCTCCGTCCACGCGGCCCGTACTCGCTGAAGCTCACGACCTGGACGGCCGAATGGAGCGGCGGTGCTCCCCGACGGACGCTGGGCGGAGGCGCGCCAGAGCCCGGACGGGACCGTGGTCGTGCGGGCGTCGTCGCGAGCGAGGCGGTCGACGAGGCGCGCTTCCTGCTCGCGCTCGACGACGACACGAGCGAGTTCCACCGCGCGCTTCGCGCACGACCCGCTGCTCGGGCCGACGGTTCGCGCGCTGCGGGGCCTGCGACCGACGCGTCGGGCGACGGTCGCCGACGCAGCGGTGCACGCCGTCTGCGGTCAGCTCATCCAGTCGCGCCGCGCGCGGCAGATCGAGCGGGCGGTCATCGCGCGCGTGCGGCGAGAGCTCCGCCGTGACGCGAGGCGCCGTCGCCCGGCTGTCGCCCGCGGCGCTGACGGCGTGCGGGCTCGCACCGAGTCGCGCCGCGACCCTGGCGCGGCTCGTCCGGACGATCGACCTCGAAGCGCTTCGTCAGTCGCCCGCCACGGCGCTGCGGCGGCTCGGCCGCGAGCGCGGGATCGGGCCCGTGGAGCGTCGGGGTGATCGCGCTCAGCGGGCTCGGTCGCTACGACGCCGGGCTCGTCGGCGACCTCGGCCTCGTGAAGCTCCTCGCGGCTCGCGACGGGCCGCTGGCCCGAGCCCGACGAGACCGCCGAGCTGCTCGAGCCGTACGGGGAGTGGCAGGGCCTCGCAAGCGTGTTCATGCTCGCCGGCTTCAAGCGCGGCCTCGTCCCGGGAGCGAGCATGGATCGCGCGCGCCTCGCCCGCGCCCGCCGAGCCGCGTGAGCGGCGTCGCTCCGGACGGGAGCCCGGTCGCTCTCTACGCCCGGCTCCCGGCGCTCGGCGAGGCGGAGCTGATCCACGAGGCGGTGCCGGCCGGCGCGGAGATCCTCGAGCTCGGCGCGGGGGCGGGACGCGTCACGCACGGCCTGCTCGCGCTCGGCCACCCGGTCGTCGCGGTCGACAACTCCGCCGAGATGCTCGCGCTCGTCCGCGGCGCGGAGATCGTCCAGGCCGACATCGAGGCGCTCGACCTCGGGCGCCGCTTCCCGGTCGTCGTCCTCGCGAGCAACTTCATCAACCACGCGGACGCTGCTCGAGCGGCGCGAGCTGCTCGCGTCGTGCGTCCGCCACGTCCAGCCGGGAGGCCAGGTCCTGCTGCAGGGCTTTCCCCGCGACTGGAAGCCGGGCACGGACTGGTCGGCGCTCGGCGACGTGCGCCTCCGGCTGCGCTCGCTACGAGGTCGAGGGCGACGATCGTGACGGGCGAGATGGAGTACGTCGTCGACGGAGAGCGGCTCGTCCACCCGTTCGAGTCGAAGCTGCTGAGCGACGAGGAGCTCGACGCGGACCTCGAGTCGGTCGGTTTGCGCCGAGGACGCGAGCTCGACGACGCCGGCTCGTGGATAGAAGCCGTACCGCTCTCCTCGTAGACTCCGACGATGGTCGACGACGCGCAAGATCGCGATCCTCGGCGCCGGGCGGATCGGCGAAGCGCTCCTGTCCGGGCTCCTCTCCTCCGGCTGGCGAGCGGCCGGTGAGATCGCGGCGACCGCACGGCGCGCGGAGCGCGTCGCCGAGCTACGCGAGCGCTACGGCATCGAGGCGACGCTCTCGAATCCGGACGCCGTTTCGGGCGCGGCGCTCGTCGTCATCGCCGTCAAGCCGCAGGACATCGACGCGCTGCTCGGACGAGGTCGGCGACCGTATCCTCCCCGAGCAGACCGTCCTCACGGTCGCCGCCGCGATCCCGACCACGCGCATCGAGGCGCGGCTCGGCGCCGACGTCCCGGTCGTCCGGGCGATGCCGAACACGCCGTCCACCGTCCACGAGGGGATCGCCGGCCTGTGCGCGGGCGCGCACGCGACCGACGAGCACCTCGACCTCGCGGAGGAGGCGCTCTCGCATCTCGGCGCGGTGGTGCGTGTTCCGGAGGACGCGCTCGACGCGATCACCGCCGTCTCGGGCTCCGGTCCGGCGTACTTCGCGCTTCTCGCCGAGGCGATGATCGAGGCGGGGATCCTGCTCGGCCTCTCGCGGGAGATCTCGACCCAGCTCGTCGTCCAGACGATGTTCGGCACGGCGAAGCAGCTACGCGACGAGAAGATGCACCCCGTCGAGCTGCGCGAGATGGTGACGTCGCCCGGTGGGACGACGATCGCCGCCATCCGCGAGCTCGAGATGGCCGGCGTGCGCGCCGCGTTCCTGAACGCGATCCAGGCGGCGATGATGCGCGCGCGCGAGCTCGCCTCCGGCGCCTAGCCGCCGCCCGGGCACTCGCATGAGCACCAAGTATCAATTTGACACTTGGGCGGGCAGGAGCCGCGACTCGAGGTCGACGAGGAGGCCTCGATCGGAGGCGAGCAGCTGGAGGACGAGGACGGTGTCGGCGACCGGGACGTCCTCGAGAAAGTCGCTGCGAGCACTCGAAGTCGGCGAGCAGAGCGCGGATCGCCGCGTCATAGCCGGCCGGGTCACCGCCCACTAGCGCCGCGAGCGTGTCGGCGACCGCAGCGGGAAAGTCGTCGCGACCCAGCAGGGTCGCCGCGAGCTCCGTCGCGCGACCGTCGTCGCCGACGACGAGCGAGGCGAGCGTCGCGGCATAGCGGCCGATCGGGCTCTCCGATTCGGCAGCGCCCGCCTCGAGCGCCCACCGGGCGTCCTCGGCGGCGCGCTCCCGGTCACCCGCGAGGAGGCGCGACTTCATCGCGCCGATCGGCCGCCCCCAGCTTCCAGGCGGCGCGTCGGGCCAGCTCTTGCGGTAGCTCTCCGCGGCCCGCGCGAGCCACGCGCCTGCGTTCTCCCGCCGGCCGAGCATGAGGAACGAAAGCCCGGCGGCCCACGCTGCGTTGCCCATGCGCGTGAGCTGACGCTGACGCTCGTCGGGCTCCTCCGGCAAACGCGCTGCGCCGTCCTCGTAGCGCTCGCGAGCTCGGCCGGCCCGTTCCTCCCATTGCTCCATCCCGGCGCTCACGATCGACGAAGTATCGTCCCAGCGGTGGGACGGGAGCTCCGCGAGGTGGTCTACGTGGACGGGATTCGCACGGCCTTCGGCCGCGCGGGCAAGGACGGCTACTTCTGGCGGACGCGCGCCGACGACATGGCGGTCAAGGTCGTCCGCGAGCTCCTGCGCCGGAACCCGCAGCTCCCGCCCGAGAAGATCGACGACGTCGTGCTCGCAGCGACGGCGCAGGTCGGCGACCAGGGTCTGACCCTCGGGCGCGACGTCGCGCTGCTCGCAGGCCTCCCGAAGACCGTCCCGGGCTTCGCAGTCGACCGCATGTGCGCCGGCGCGCTCACTGCGACGACCGCGGGGGCGGGCGAGATCGCAATGGGCGCGGCTGACGTCGTCCTCGTCGGCGGCGTCGAGCACATGGGCCACCACCCGATGGGCGAGGACGTCGACTTCAATCCGCGCTTCATCTCGGAGCGCATCGTGGACGAGTCCGCGGCAGTGATGGGCGCGACGGCCGAGAACCTGCACGACGCCTTCCCCGAGCTGACGAAGGACGATGCGGACGCGTTCGCCGTCGCCTCCCAGCAGAAGGCGTCGAGGGCCTGGGACGACGGCGTCATGGACGAGCTCGTCGTCCCGATGTCGGTGTTCACGGAGGACGGCTGGACGGTCACCGAGCGCGACCAGTTCCTCCGCCCGGAGACGACGCTCGACGGGCTCGCGACCCTACGCACACCGTTCCGGACCGCGGGCCGGGTGACGGCCGGGAACTCGGCCGGGCTCACCGACGGCGCGACCGCCGCGCTGCTCGCATCGGAGCGGGCCGCCGAGGAGCTCGGGCTGGATTCGCGCATGCGGCTCGTGTCCTTCGCCTACGCGGGAGTCGAGCCGGAGCTCATGGGCCTCGGCCCGGTACCGGCGACGAAGCGGGCGCTCGAGCAGGCGGGCATCACGATCGACGAGGTCGGCCTCTTCGAGCTGAACGAGCCGTTCGCGGTGCAAGTGCTCACCTGGTGCGACGGGCTGGGGGTCGCCCCGGACGACGCGCGGCTCAACCCGTACGGCGGCGCGATCGCCTGCGGGCACCCGCTCGCAGCGACCGGCGTGCGCCTGATGGCGCAGCTCGCTCACGGGTTCCGCGAGCGGCCGGACGTCCGCTACGGCCTGACCGCCCTCTGCATCGGACTCGGCATGGGCGCCGCGATCCTGTGGGAGAACGTGCAGAACGGTGGCTAGCGCACCCACCGAGTTCAAGCTCCAGCGCGTCCCGACGAAGGTCGGGCGCGTCGCGCTCGTGACGATGGACAACGGGGAGGACTGGCAGAAGCCGAACACGTTCGGCGAGGCGGCGCTCCGCTCGCTCGAGCAACTGCTCGAGCGCGTCGAGGCCGACGAGTGGGCCGGATTCCTGCTCACCGGCAAGCCGTTCGTGTTCGCGGTCGGCGCAGACATCGACGAGTTCGGGGAGATCACTCCCGAGCGCGCGCGCGAAGGCAGCGAGGCGGGGCACCAGCTCTTCGGGCGCATCAGCGCGCTGCCGTTTCCGACGCTCGCGGCGCTGAACGGAGCCGCTCTCGGCGGCGGAGTCGAGATCGCGTTGCACTGCGACTACCGGACGATCTCCGCGGATGTTCGTCATTTCGCATGTCCGGAGGTGCTACTCGGCCTCATCCCCGGCTGGGGCGGGACGCAGCTGATTCCGAGGCTCGTGGGCGCCGAGCAGGCCGTGCGCTTCATCGTCGAGAACCCGCTGCGTCAGAACCGGATGCTCAACGCGCGCCAGGCTTTCGAGGCCGGCTTCGCCGACCAGCTGCTCGAGCCCGTGGAGTTCCTCGACGAGTCGCTCGCGTTCCTCGTGCGGACGATCGAGGAGGGTGGGGGCAAGCGCGAGACCGCCGCGGATCTCTCCGATCTCGAGGAGGTGGTGCGGAAGGCGCGCTCGCGGCTCGACGACCAGGTGCACGGCGCCGCGCCCGCCCCGTACCGGGCGCTGGACCTGATCGTCGGCGCCGGCACGTGGACCATCGACGAGGGCTACCGGGCCGAGGAGGACGCCCTCGCCGAGTTGCTGCCAGGCCCGGAGGCGCAGGCGTCCGTCTACTCGTACCACCTCGTCGAGCGCCGTGCGAAGCGCGGAGTCGGCATCCCCGACGCGGAGCCGCGGCGCGTGTCGAAAGTGGGCATCGTCGGCGCCGGCCTCATGGCGCGCCAGCTCGCGCTCCTCTTCCTGCGCCGGCTCGAAGCTCCGGTCGTCCTGCGCGACCTCTCGCAGGAGCAGGTCGACGAGGCGATCGCCTGGATCCGGTCGGAGCTCGAGGAGCTCGTCGCGAAAGGACGCCTCGCCGAGGGCAAGGCACGCTTCCTTGCCTCGCTCGTCGACGGCGGCACGACGTGGGAGCTCTTCACCGGTTGCGACCTCGTGCTCGAGGCGGTCTTCGAGGAGCTCGAGGTGAAGAAGGACGTCTTCGCCGAGATCGAGCGCGTCGTCGCGCCCGGAGGCCGTGCTCGCGACGAACACGTCCTCGCTGTCCGTGACGGATATGGGCTCGGACCTCGAGCACCCGGAGCGGCTCGTCGGCATGCATTTCTTCAACCCGGTGGCGGTGCTGCCGCTCGTCGAGCTCGTACGGACGCCCGAGACCGACGACACGTCGATCGCGACTGCGTGGGCGGTCACGAAGAAGCTTCGCAAGACCGGCGTCCTCGTCCGCGACTCGCCCGCGTTCGTGGTCAACCGGCTGCTCGGGCGCCAGGGCACTGTCGTGACCGGCGCGCTCGACCGTGGGAACACGGTGGAGGAGACGGACGAGGCCGTGCTGCGGCTCGGCGTGCCGATGGCGCCGTCGTTCCTGATCCAGCTGGTCGGGCCCAGGGTGGCCAACCACGTACGGCACACGCTGCACGGCGTGTGGCCGGAGCGCTTTGCCCTCTCGGCGACGCTCGAGAGCCTCGCCGAGGGCGGCGAGCCGGTGGTCGTCGAGCACGCCCCGCGAAGCGTGGAGGAGCTGCACGAAGCGGTGCTCGAGGCGCTGGCCGACGAAGCGCGACACATCCTGGAGGACGGCGTCGTCGCGGAGGCAGCGGACATCGACACCTGTCTGATCCTCGGGGCGGGGTATCCGTTCTGGCTCGGTGGGATCACGAAGCACCTCGACCAAACGGGCGTCTCCGAACGGGTTACGGGCAGCCTTCTGAGCGATATCGGCGCGCGCGTCCCCGGCTGATCACCGTTTGTTGCGCCGTCATCTGAGGTATGCTCTGCGGGTCACGCTCGCCGGGAGATACGCGAGCGCCAACCTTCGGAAGGAGCGGCACAGCAGTCCGTGCTGCGCGCATGCACGAAGCAGAGACCACGCCGACGCTGACGTCGGAAACCCAACTCGATCTGACCCAAGCTGCGGGTAGAGCCGCGTCCTGGTTCGGGGAGCCCTTCGTCCACGAGGGCGAGGACGCCTCGGTCGCACTTGCCCCCGGCACCGCCCGGCGCGCGGCGCTCGACCACGCCCTCGAGGAGATGGCCGCGGGGCTCACGGAGCCCTCGGCGCGCTGGAAGGTGCGCTACGGCCTCATGCTCGGCCTCGAGCGAGTCCTCGTCGAGGAGCCGGTGCGAACGGCAGCCGGCACCGAGCTCAGGCGCCACCAGGTAGACGCACTCACCGGGATGCTCACGGAGCTCATCGCGTCCACGCAGCGCACCGCCGAGGAGAACGGGAACGGGACCTGGGGCGAGAACGGCAGCGGGAACGGCGCGGTAGCCGAGGCCGAGCTCGACGAGGACGTCGACGACGACTACGACGCCGGCTTCGTCGACGATGCGGCGCTCGAGTCCGAGTTCCACGGCCACGATCCGGGAGCGTTCCGGCGCTACCGCTTCCGGCATCCGACAGCCTCCGGCAAGACGATCGCCGCCGCAGGCTTCGTCGACGCAGCGCGCCGGCTCGGCGTCCTCATCCTCACGCACCGCCGCCTGCTCGTCACCCAGTACCAGCGAGACCTGACCACCGAGGGCTACGGCGATCGCTTCACGGACGCGATCCTCGCGGGCCAATCGAGCGGAAGCCCGAACCCGATCACCATCCAGACCTACGCGTGGTTCGCGCGCCACGGCTCGGAGCTCGATCGCTCGGCGTACCACCTCGTGCTCTGCGACGAGGCGCACACGGCGCTCGGCGAGAAGACGAGCGCGGCGATCCGCGCCTTCCACGAGCCGCTCTACATCGGCATGACGGCCACGGAGCAGCTGATCGCGAAGCAGGTCTCCGACGTCTTCCCGGCCTCGGTCGACGACCTTCCGCTGGCCGATGCCGCCCGCCGCGGGCTGATTGCGCCGCTCCGCGACCTCCGCGTGCCGCCGGCCGCAGCGGTGAACTCCGTGCCCATCGTCGGCGGCGACTTCGAGGAGCGCGCGCTCGCCGCAGCGCTCGACCATCAGGCGCTGAACCAGGCGGCCGCGAGCCTCTACCGCGACCGCTTCGGCTCGACGCCGGGGATCGTCTACGCAGCCGGAGTCGACCACGCCTACAACCTCGCGCAGGAGTTCCGGGCTACCGGTCTCAAGGCGGAGGCGGTCTCCGGCAGGACGCCTCCGACGAAGCTCGCCGAGACCCTGGCCGCGTACGAGCGCGGCGAGATCAACGTGCTGATCAACGCCCAGCTGCTCGCCGAAGGCTGGAACTCCCCGCGCGCGACGATCTGCATGCACCTCGCTCCCACGGCCTCGCGACGCGTGTACCAGCAGCGCATCGGCCGGATCATGCGCATCCACCCGCGCAAGGAGGCCGGCATCGTCGTCGACTTCGTCCCGAAGGCGGCGACCCACAACGAGCGCGTCGTGTCGCTGCACGCGCTGCTCGACGCCGACTTCTACCGCGAGGGAGCGCGGGTGACGCCCGCCCCGCGGAGGCGCTCGCAGCGCCGCGCCAGGCGCAAGCTCTCCCCGGTGCCGTGGCTCGTCCCGGTGACGCCCGACGTCGCCCGCCGGCTGGGGGTCATCCAGCGCGAGTGGCAGCGGATCGACCCGAAGTACCTCGACGAGGACGAGCAGCGCTTCTGGGCGACGATCGCCGGGCGCCAGATCCGCTTCGACCAGCGCGGCGAGTTCGCGCGCAAGTTCGCGGAAGGCAGAGCGAGCAAGGCGGCCCTCGAGCAGTTCCTCGCGACGTGCGCGGCCGAGAACCCGAACCGCCGCCTCCGCATGACCGCGCTCATGGATCGGGTCGCCACACCCGTCGAGCGCGCCGACTTCGACGACCTCGTGACGCTGGTGACCCAGGCGCCGCCGTGGGAGAAGGACCGGGCTGCGGGAGTCCGCGTGCTCCTGCGCGCGATCGGCGAGGGCAAGGCGGTCGCGCCCGATCAGATCCTCGCCCGCTGGACCTGGCGGCTTGCACGTGCCACGCGCAAAGTGCAGGACCGTCGCGTCTCGACCGAGTTCCCCGAGGCGAAGCGACTTCTCGGAGCGGTGGCGAACTCACGCGGCTACCGGCACGAGGAGAACGTGAACCGCCTCGTGCAGGTCGCGGAAGCCATGCCTCTTCCGGTCGGAGCCGCGCTGCTCGCGTCCGCCGACGGCTATACGCCTCGCGCGAACGCCGCGCTCGACAAGGCGCGCGAGGAGATCGGGACGATCACGGAGATCGCGAACGCGCTCGCGGACAACCTGCCCGCACCGAAGCTCACTGCGCGTAAGTCACGGAGGAGGCGCCGAAAGCGCAAGAGCCAGCCTTCCGCGCAGCCCGCGGCCAACGCCGAGCAGCAGGCCGGGGACGCGGCCGAGCCGGTCTCGATCGCACCGGACGGGCGCCCCGCCGACGATGCGGGCGAAGCAGGCGCAGAGCACGCAGCACCGCCGGCCGAGGACGCCGCCTAGCTCACATCTAGGCGGGCTCGTGCGCGCGCGGCACGACCAGCCCCGACTCGTAGGCGAGTACGACCGCCTGCGTGCGGTCGCGGAGGCTCAGCTTCCCGAGCACCCGGCTCACGTGCGTCTTCACCGTCTCCTCGCTCACCACGAGCCGTTCGGCGATCTCGCCGTTCGAGAGACCCTCGGCGACGAGGCGCAGCACCTCCGTCTCGCGCGGGGTGAGATCGTCGAGCGCCTCGGGCCTCGGCGGCAGCGACGGACGCAGGCGCGCGAACTCGCCGACCAGCCGACGCGTGACCGAGGGTGCCAGCAGCGCGTCCCCCGCGGCGACGACACGCACGGCGTCGAACAGCGTCTCGGCCGTGACGTCCTTGAGCAGGAAACCGCTGGCGCCGGCGCCGAGCGCGTCGTAGACGTGCTCGTCGAGGTCGAACGTCGTGAGGACGATGACCTTCGGCCCGGCCCCTGCGTCGGCAGCGAGCCGCCGCGTCGCCTCGATCCCGTCCATCGTCGGCATGCGGACGTCCATGAGGACGACGTCCGGCTTCTGCTCGCCGCAGATCGCGACCGCCTCCTCCCCGTCGGCCGCTGTGCCCACGACTTCGATGTCGTCCTGCGTGTCGAGCAGCGCCGCGAATCCGGCTCGGACGATCTCCTGGTCGTCGACGACGACAGCCCGGATGGTCGCCGCCCGCGTCATCCGGCTGCGGGAATCGGCAGGTCCGCTTCGACGGCGAAGCCCGCGCCGTCGACACGCCCCACCGTCAGCGTGCCTCCGACCATCAGCGCGCGCTCGCGCATCCCGAGCAACCCGTGCCCGTCCGGCTCCGCCATCGCCGGCCCAGGCCCATCGTCGCTCACCCGCAGCCGGAGCGAGTCGATGCCGAAGGCGACCTCGACGTCGACGGTCGCGCCCGGCGCGTGGCGGCGCGCGTTCGTCAGCGCCTCCTGGAGAATGCGGTACGCGCAGAGATCGATGCCGGCGGGTAGCGCCACTGCCCGGCCGGACAGCGTCAGACGCACGTCGGAGCCGGCCTCCCGCGCGGTGTCCACGAGCTCGTCGAGACGCGCGAGCCCCGGCTGTGGCTCCCGCTCGGCCGCTCCGTTCGTGTCGCTGCGGAGGACTCCGAGGAGGCGACGCATCTCGCCGAGCGCGTCGCGTGCCGTGTCACCGATCGCCTCGAGCCGCTGCTTGCCCTCGTCCGGCATTCCCTCCGTCGTCAGGCGCGCGGTCTCCGCCTGGACCGCGATGGCGGACACGTGGTGGGCGACGACGTCGTGCAGCTCGCGCGCGATGCGGGCGCGCTCCCCCATCTCGGCCTGGTTCTGCAGAGAGTCCTCCATCGCGCGCCGTGACTCGTCCCGCTCCGCGACCATCTCTCCCTGCCGGCGGCGCGCGTCGCCGAGGGCCTCGGCCGCGATCACCAGCATCAGGAGCAGGACGCTCGCGAAGCCTGCGTTCTCGCCGGAGAACGGCGTGATGGCGTTGACGAGAAACGGAAGTGCGATCACCACGGACCAGCGGCGGCCGTAACGGGCCGCGAAGAGATACAGGACGATGAAGAGCGAGACGACGGCGGCGATGGTCAAGGTCGCCCCGCCGTCCGAGACTCCGAACAGGACGCCGGTGACGATCGCCCCCGCGGACCACGGAAGCCGGTGCCGCACGAACGCGAGGGGCAGCGTCGCGAGCAGGTTCGCGATCATCGCCGGCACGAGCTCGTCGGTGTAGATCGTCACCTCGGTCATCGCGACCAGCGCGAGGACGAGCGCGAGCGCAAGCGGGCCGTCGGGGCCTGCAAGGATCCGCTGGGCAGCTGCGACGCTGCGGGCCAGCAGGTCGGAGGCGTGCTCGAGCGGATCGTCCGGCGTGGTGCTCATGCGGCCATTGTGGCCCGCGAAAGCCGAGACCGCATCGTCCGGTATCGCGACCTCGCCCGTCGCTCCCGAGGGTGACGCACGAGCGTGCGATCACCGCCGCGAGCGTCGTCGAAGACCGCTCTCCCGCACGACGACAGGACCTCGCCCTCGTCGTACCGTCAACGGCATGGACATCGCGGTCGAGGTGCAGGGACTGACGAAGCGCTACGGGCGGACGCTCGCGGTGGACGACCTGTCCTTCACCGTCAGACGTGGGGTCGTCACGGGGTTCGTCGGGCCGAACGGAGCGGGGAAGTCGACGACGATGCGCGTGGTCCTCGGCCTGGACGCGCCGGATGCCGGCGAGGCGCGGGTCAACGGGCGGCCGTACCGGCAGCTCGCGAGCCCGTTGCGCGAGGTTGGTGCGCTGCTCGATGCGTCCGCGACCCACCCGGGACGACGCGCCCGCGACCATCTGCGCTGGCTCGCGCGGAGCAACCGGATCCCTCGGCGCCGGGTGAAAGAGGTGCTCGAGCTCGTGGGACTGTCCGACGCCGCCCGCCGGCGCACGGGCGGGTTCTCGCTCGGCATGGCGCAGCGCCTGGGGATCGCAGCCGCCTTGCTCGGCGACCCGCCGGTGCTCGTGCTCGACGAGCCGATCAACGGGCTCGACCCGGAGGGCATTCGGTGGATGCGCGGGCTGCTACGGGACCTGGCGACCGAAGGGCGAGCGGTACTCGTCTCGAGCCACCTCATGAGCGAGCTCGAGGACACGGCCGACCATCTCGTCGTCATAGGCCGCGGGCGCCTGATCGCCGACACGAGCGTCGCGTCCCTGCTCGCTTCCATGTCGGACCAGCGCGTGACCGTCCGCACCCAGCATGCCTCCGAGGTGATGGCCGTTCTCGCCAGATCAGGGGGACGGGTTACGGCGACGGACGCGGAGACGTTGGTCGTCACAGGCCTCGAGGCCCGGCAGATCGCGGACATCGCAGCCGAGGGCGCGCTCCCACTGCACGAGCTGACGCCCCACCGCACCTCGCTCGAGGAGGCGTTCATGGAACTGACACGCGACGCGGTCGAGTTCGCAGCACGAGCGGAGGCGTCGTCGTGAGCGACACGGCCATTTCGGCACGCGCAGGAGCACGCCAGGCGCTCGGCGCCGAGTGGACGAAGCTCCGGACCGTGCGCAGCACGACGTGGTCGCTCCTCGTGTTCGCCGGAATCTCGGTGCTGTTCACCTCACTCGCCGCGTGGGAGTCGGAGACGATGGGCGGAAGCCCCGGCCACCCGGGTGACAACGACATGGTGCTGGACAGCCTCGCGGGCATCTGGTTCGGCCAGGTCGCGCTCGTCGCGCTCGCGGTGCTCGCGATCACGTCCGAGTACAGCACGGGGATGATCCGGGCGACTCTGGCGGCGAATCCACGGCGGCGTACCGTGCTCGCGGCGAAGACGACGACGGTCGCGCTGACGGTGCTCGCGGCCGGACTCGCGATCACTGTCGCCTGCTTCTTCATCGGCCAGCGGATCCTGCGAACGAACGGCTTCACGTACGAGCACGGCTACCCGGCGGAGACGCTCACCGAGGGCTCGACCTTCCGCGCGGTCGCAGGGACCGCCGTCTACCTCGTGGCGCTTGCGATCTTCGCGCTCGGGGTGGGCGCGCTCCTCCGCCACACCGCGGCCGCGATCACGGTCGTGCTGACGCTCGTGCTCGGGCCCGTGATCGCCATCGGCTTCCTGCCGGAGCACGTCGCGGAGCGCGTGGAGCAGGCATCCCTGATCGGGGCGGGCCTCGCGATCCAGCAGACGGTCGAGCGCGAGGACAGCATCCCGCTGGAGCCCTGGCAGGCGTTCGGTGTCGTGGGCGCGTACGCCGCTGTCGCGCTCCTGCTCGGGCTGTGGTCGATCTCGCGCCGGGACGCCTAGCGGCCGAGCTCAGTCCGTGCCAGGGGCGGGGCCGGCGCCGCCGTTCCGCTCCCGCTCGCGCAGGAAGCGGGCGATCTCGTTCGCGAGGGCCTCACCCGAAGGCAGATCCCCGGACTCCTCGAGCCAGTCGAGCGAGTCGGCGCGCTGCTCGAGCTCCTCGACGTAGGCTGCCGTGTCCGAGTCGCTCGCAACCGCCTGCGACACCTGGTCGACGTACGACTCCTCAGCTTCCGCGAGCTCCGAGACGTCGATCGAAATGCCGAGAACCGTCGACAGGCGTTCGCAGAGCGCCCGCGCAGCGCGAGGGCTCGGTGCGAGCGAGACGTAGTGCGGGACCGCAGCCCAGAGGCTGACGGACGGAATGCCTGCGCGACGGCAGGCGTCGAGAAGCACGCCGACGATGCCGGTCGGGCCCTCGTAGCGCGAGAGCTGGAGCCCGAGCTCGTCGACGAGCTTCGGGTCGGTCGCGGCGCCCGTCACCGGCGAGGGCCGCGTGTGCGGGACGTCCGCGAGCAGGGCTCCGAGCGTCACGACCATCTCGATGCCGAGGTCGGTCGCGAGCTCGCCGACCAGCTCGCTGAATGTCCGCCAGCGGTAGTTCGGCTCGACGCCGACGAGGAGCACCGCGTCTCGGCCGGTGCCAGGTATCCGCGCGCGGAAGAAGGCGTTCTCCGGCCAGTCGATCCGCCGGGTCTGCCCTTCGTCGAGCGAGACGTTCGGCCGCGTGGCCTGGAAGTCGACGAACAGCTCGGGGTCGATGTCCGCGAACTTCCTCGCCTCCCAGAGCTTCGCGAGGTACCCCGCCGCCAGCGTGGCGGCCTGCCCACCGTCGTTCCAGCCGCGAAACGCACCGATCAGGACCGGCCGTTCGAGCGACGGCTGTTCGTACATTCGGAGCTCCCGGGCCATGCTCTGAGCTTACTGTCGGGCCAGTCGCGCCGGAGTTCGCCAGAGCACGTACGCGAGCGTGACGCTCAGGCCCCAGATGGCGGCCGCGAGCGCGACGTGGACGAGCACGAGCCCCCACGGGAGCGCGTTGCGGTACTGGATCTCGCCGAGAATCGCCTGCGCTGCGAGCACGCCGAGGAGTAGTGCCCAGAGCCGCACCACGCCGAGATACCGGTCCCGCAGGCGGAACAGGAGCCAGCCGACGACGAGCACGCCGATCCCGAACACGGCCGCGACGCGCACGTGCACGTAGACGGTGTCCGTGATCGCGATCCCGAGCCGCTCGACCTGCTCGTCCGCGCCGGGGTGCGGGCCTGACGCGGTTGCGACGGCGCCGGTCACCACGAGCACCGCACAGGCCGGCAGCCCGGCGAAGGCGACCAGCTGCCGGAGCCAACGCGGACCGACGGGGCGCGCGCGACCGTCTACGAGCAGCCAGGCCTCGAGCGCGACGACGACGGCCAGCGCGAGTGCGGTGAGACCGAGCAGGAAATGCGACATGACGGCGAGCGGGTGGAGGTCGACCGCGATCGTGATCGCTCCGAGCGGGATCTGCGCGACGACGACGACGAACGTCGCGACCGCCGTCCAGCGCCCGATCTCGGACAATCCGCTCGTCCGGCGCGCTGCGAGCCAGGTGACGAGCGTGAGCGCGAGGCCGACGAGCGCGACCATGCGGTTCCCGAACTCGACGAAGGCGTGGAAGTCGCGTTCCGGGTACGGCTTGTCGCCGCAGCGAGGCCAGTTCTCGCAGCCGAGGCCCGAGCCCGTGAGGCGGACGAACGCGCCCGACGTGATGACGAGGAAGAGCGACGCGCACGAGGCGGAGGCAATCCAGAGGAAGCGAACCGGAGAGAGGGTGCGAAGTCGTGCGGCAGCGGTCGCCATCACGCGAGAACGACCCCGCTTCCGCCCTCGAGCCGCCCGATCTCCGCCAGCTCGAGGCCCGCGGCGGCGAACGAGGCGACGAGCACCGCCCCGCGCTCGGCTGGCAGCGACACGAGCAGCCCACCCGCGGTCTGCGGGTCGTAGGCGAGCGCCTCGCTCGCCTCGTCCGCACTGCTCTCGACATGCACCGCCGCGAACTCGCGGTTCCTGCGGTCGCCTCCCGTGCGCACTCCGTCGCGCGCGAGCTCGAGCGCGCCGGGCAGCGCCGGCAGCGCGTCCGCGCCGAGGATCGCCCGCACCCCGCTTCGCGACGCGACCTCGTGCACGTGCCCGAGGAGGCCGAAGCCGGTGACGTCGGTCACCGCGTTCGGCTGAAACGGGCGGAGGACGTCGGCCGCGGCGCGGTCGAGCTCCACCATCGCCGCCACCGCCGCGTCCAGAGCGCCTTCGGGCGCGACGCCGTCGCGATGCGCCTGGAGTACGATCCCGGTTCCGAGTGGCTTCGTGAGGAAGAGCGCGTCGCCGGGCTTGGCGCCGGCCTTCGGCCAGAGCGCATCGGGATGAACCGTTCCCACGACCGCGAGCCCGTACTTGGGCTCGTCGTCGCGGATCGTGTGCCCACCGGCGAGGATTGCCCCTGCCGCGCGAACCCGCTCGTCCGCGCCCGCGAGCACCTCGCCGAGGACCTCCGTCGGGAGCTCCTCCGGAAACGCAGCGATGGACAGTGCGAGCAGCGGCGTGCCGCCCATGGCGAACACGTCGTTCAGCGCATTCGTCGCGGCGATCGCGCCGAACGTTCGCGGGTCGTCCACGAGCGGAGGGAAGAAGTCGACCGTGAAGACGAGCGCACGGTCGTCGTCGAGGCGGTAGACGGCCGCGTCGTCGGCGGGGTCGAGCCCCACGAGGAGATCCTCGGCCTCCGCGGGCACGAGCCCTCCGAGCAGCATCTCGAGCCGGGCGGCGGAGTACTTCGCGGCACACCCACCGGCTTTCGCGAGCGACGTCAGCGGGACCGCATCCACGCCCGGAACTGTAGGGACCGGTCGGGGGAGGAGATGCGCAGGAGGAGACGCGCGCGACGAGACGAACGACACCGCTGGAGAGATACGTCCCCAATCCCCCTCTCCCCAGAGAGCACGATCGCGGCCGCCGCCCCCTCGGCGGCCGCGCCCTTTCCGAGGCGCCGTGGGATACTCGCGCGCGTGAAGTCCGCGCTCGTCACGGGTGGCTCCTCGGGAATCGGCCTCGCGCTCGCCCGGATGCTCCGCGACGAGGGCTACGAGCTGACGCTCGTGGCGCGGCGGCCGGACAAGCTCGCGTCCGCCGCCGAGGAGCTCGGAGCGGAGTCGTTCGCAGCCAACGTCACGGACGAGGACGCGTGCGTGGAGGCGGTCGCGCGGCATGCGGACAAGTGGGGCGGCATGGACGTCCTCGTCAACTCCGCCGGAATCGGCATCGGCGGCAACTTCGGCACACTCGAGACGAAGAAGGTCGACCTGCAACTCGACGTGAACCTGCGGGGCACGTTCGTGATCACGCGCGAGGCACTACCGCTGCTTCGCGCTTCGCGAGGCCAGGTCATCACCCTCGCCTCGATCGCCGGGACGATCCCCACGCCCGGGCTCGCGATCTACGGCGCGACGAAGGCGGCGCTGATCGCGTGGACGAACTCGCTGAACCGCGAGGAAGCCGAGCACGGCGTTCGAGGGACGACGCTCTGCCCCGCCTTCGTCGCGACGCCGATGACGGACTGGACGGGGCTTGCCGCCGACGAGATGATCCAGCCGGAGGACATCGTCGAGCTCGCCCGTGCGGTGCTCCACCTCAGCCCGAGGGCCCGGGTTCCGAGCATCGTGGTGGAGCGGGTCGGCGACGTCGTGTAGCGAGGGGTCCGGCCGAAGCCAGACCCCCGGCACTTCGCCTCGCTAGGCGCCTTTCTCGATCGGCACCTCGACGAGATTCCCCCACTCCGTCCACGAGCCGTCGTAGTTCTTGACGTTCTCGTAGCCGAGCAGCTCGCGCAGGACGAACCACGTGTGCGCCGAGCGCTCGCCGATGCGGCAGTACGCCCGCACTTCCTTGTCGGGCGTGATGCCCTTCGCGCCGTAGATCTCCTCGAGCTCGTCGGTGCTCTTGAAGGTGCCGTCGTCCCGCACCGCGGTCGCCCACGGGATCGACTGCGCGCCCGGGATGTGGCCGGTGCGCGACGCCCCTTCCTGCTCGTACCCGGGCGGTGCCATGAGCTCGCCCGAGTACTCCTGCGGGCTGCGCACGTCGACGAGCGCGATCCCCGAGTCGGCGAGCCCGGCGAGCACCTGGTCGCGGTGGATGCGGATGGACTCGTCGCGATCCTTCGCCTTGTAGGTCGCGGGTGTCGGTGTCGCGGCGTCCGCCGTGAGCTCGCGACCCTCCTCGATCCACTTCTGGCGCCCGCCGTCGAGCAGGCGTACGTCCTCGTGCCCGTAGATCTTCAGGTACCAGAACGCGTACGCGGCGAACCAGTTGTTCTTGTCCCCGTAGAGGATGACCGTCGTGTCGTTCGAGATGCCGCGCTCGCCGAGCAGACGCTCGAACTCGTCCTTCGGGACGACGTCGCGGATGACCTTGTCCTGAAGGTCGTCGCGCCAGTGGAGCTTCACCGCGCCCCGGATGTGTCCCTCGTCGTAGACGTCCGGGTTCTCGTCGACCTCGGCGACGATGATCCCCGCGTCGGTCAGGTGCTCTGCGAGCCAGTCAGTGGTCACGAGGACCTTGGTGGCCACGTCTATCCCCATACGTCCTCCTCTCAATACTTCACTTTGGAAAGTCTTGGCGAGACTAGCACCGTCCCTAGCTCGGCGCCACCACGTCTCGCGCCGCGTCCTCGAGCTCGTGCACGGACACAAGACCCTCGAACCGGCTCGAAATCTTCCCGTTCCCGTCGACGACGAAGGTCCACGGCTCGGTGACGAGGCCCCACTCCTTCATCCACCGGTTGTAGCCCTTCGCCGGATCGTTCCCCTCGTACACCTCGACGTGGATGAAGCGGACGTCCTCGCCCTCGAAGCGCGTCGCCGTCTCCTCCACGACGTCCACTACCGGGCCGCAGACCCGGCTCGCGCAGAACTCCGGCGTCGAGAAGGTCACGACGAACGGGACTCCGGCGCGAAGGCTCTCCGCGACGGAGTGCTGGATGAGCGTGAGGTCGGGCGGGACCCGGGTCGTGACCTTCGAGGCCTTCCCGCCGGCCGACGCCAGGGTGGGCGAATCGGACGCGGGAGCGGGCTCGCCGACGCCTGGCGCGTCGACCGACTTCTGCACGACGATGTTCCCGAGGGCCTGGACCGCCTCCGGGCCCCCTTCCGGCTCGGCGAGGAACCAGTACTTGCCGGCCTTCGCGATCGGCACGTGCGCGACGTAGATGTGAGTCGCGTCGACCTCTGCGCCGCCGGGGACGCCGATGCGCTCGAGCTCGGCCGTGGACTCGAGGAACGGCTTCTCCTCGAGCCCACGAGCGAGCCAGAACCGTGCCGTGGGGAGCGTGACGGGAACGCCCTCGGCGTCGAGGACGAGGAACGCGACCCGCACGCGCCCCGGCTCGAAGCTCGACGTTCCGGGAACGACAGCGACGTCGTCGCCCGGCGCGCGCCAGAGCTCCTCGAGCGTGCTGCCGCCGCCCGGCACCGTCTCCTCCGGAGCTGCCTCGTCGCCCGACCCGCCGCAAGCAGCGAGGATCAGGGCCGCGAGGCACGACCCTCCAGCCAGTGCGGCCCACCGGCGCATCGAAACCAGTCTAGTGACGTCCCCTCTGAACGCCGCCGGAATCCAGCACCCGGCAGCCACGGAACTTAGCCGCAGTCGGCGGAGCTCCTAGAAGTGGCCGTCAGACCATGAATGGCGTCCGAACGCACCCAGCCAGGACGCGAGCAGCGCCAGATTCACGAGAAGCAGAAGCAGGCGTGGCTTCATGGCGACCCTCCTCTCTTAGAAGCGGATTTCCTGGAGCGCTTCGGCAGCGTTCCGGTACAGGCGAGCGGCCTCGCGGTCGTTCCCCCGCCGTACGGCAAGATCACCCAGGGCGATCCATACTTCCGATCGGTGGCCGAGTGAAGCGAGCTGCTCGGCGGCGTCGTCGGCCGCGTGGAAGCACGCCTCAGCCTCGTCGTAGCGCCCACGCTCCATGAGAGCGCGGCCGAGCACGAGCTGTGACGGGCACACCTCGTGGAGGAAGTCTTCGCGATCGGCGAGAAGCTCGAGCGCCTTCCGCGCTGTCTCGTCCGCCTCGTCGTACTCGCCGCGGCGGAGATGGACGGTGGCCAGTCCGCCGAGAGCCTGCGCGGCATCGGCGGGCGCATCGGTCTCGATCGCCTTCGCGAACGAGGCCTTGAGATGCTCGATCGCCTGCTCCTCGTCTCCGAGCAGCAAGGTCAGGCCGCCGAGGTTGAGGAGGAGCCGCCCGACATTCAGCTCGTCGTTCAGTTGCGCGTACAGCTCGCGCGCCCGCTGCGCGTAGTTCCGCGACAGGACCCAGTGACCCTGCCGCTGCGCGACGAGCGAAGCCTGGAAGTACGTGTTCGCGATCGCGCGCCGGTCGCCGAGATCCTGGGCGAGCTCGAGCGCGCGCTCGACGTCCTCGCTCGCGGCGACGTAGTCGCGCTGCATGCGGTGGCAGCGCGAGCGCCAGCCGAGGATGTCGGCACGCAGGAGATCGCAGGGAAGTCCCGACTTCTCCGCGAGCTCGAGCGCCTCGTTCAGGAGCGCGAGCGACGTCCCGACGCTCGAGAGCTTGTAACGGCAGACGCCGAGCCGGAACAGCACCTCGGCCCGGTCGACGTCGGAGAAGTCCGGGCCCTCGGCGATCTCGCGCGCCTTGACGACGAGGTCGATGGCTTGCCGCACCTCGCCGTGCTGCTGGAGCGCCCAGGCCTCGCCGGAGAGGGCGCGAACCTCGAGTGCCGGTGCCCACGTTCCCTCGACGAGAGCGCGTGCGGCCCGGAACTCGTCGATGGCGTCGGCGTAGTCGTGCGCCTCGGACAGGGCTTCCGCCCGCGAGAGCAGCGTCTCGACCTTCGTCCGCTCCTCCGTGGAGACGCCGACGGCGAGGAAAGCAGGATCGACGCCGAGCCGATCCGCAAGCCAGGCGATCGTCGACTCCGTCGGCCGTGTCTTGCCGCGCTCGATCTGGCTGATGTACTCCTTCGAGAAGCGGCCGCCCGCGAGCTCGGTCTGCGTCAGGCCGGCCCCGACGCGGAGCGAGCGCACGCGCTCGCCGAGCCGGATGGTCGCGCCCGACGGCGCGATGGCAGGCGGAGACGCCTCCGAGGAAACCTCGGAGAGGGGTGCGTCTGCGGCTGCGGTGCTGTCTTCCACGCCCATCGGAGTCAAGGTGTTAACCGGCGGCCCGGGCTCCCCCATCGGGGGGAACCGCTCGTCTCTCATTCGAGCGGTGTCGCGAGCATAGACGCCAGTGGACGCCAGTGAAGTGGACAGTACCCGAAATCACTTGACCGAGCTACTTGACTTTCGAAGACGTGGCTCCTATAGTCCGCCCCAGACCGCAACCGATCGGACGCCAGATCGGATGCGAGGGCACCACCGCCGGATCGGCGGGCGAACACAGGCAGAACGTGACTGGGCCGCAGAGTCACGATTTCTCCGGTTCGCCGCCCCGGGAAGGGGTAGCCTCGAACGGAAGACGCCCCCGGAGCCGCAGCCGGGGGCGTTTTCATTTGCGCGCCCGGTTCAGTCGTGCGCCGGGCGGCGTCGCTGGCCTACGAGGAAGCGCCGGTCAGCCAGCGCGTGCGCTCGGACTTGATCGCGGCGAAGTCCTGCTCTCCGAGCAGGCCGCCCAGCCGGTCCGCGACCGTGACGAGGAGGCTGCCCGCGACGAAGATCCACGCCTCCGCGTCGGGATCGCGGTCGGGGTGGATCCCGCCCTCCGCCTGGACGAGGCGAATGACATGGGCAAAGAAGTCATGCACCTCGCGCATGTGGTTCCGCACGAAACGGCGGATCTCGGCGTCCTCGCCGGCCTCCGTGATCGCCTGCATCCAGAGGCTCGGCAGGAGCACCTTCATCTGCCGCATCGTCGCCGGCCCGATCGACCGCCACCCCTCCGCTGCTCCGCGCACCTCTATCTCCGCCTCGATCTGCTCGCGGATGCGAGACCACGCCTGCTCGAGGCAGGCGAAGTAGAGCTCGCGCTTCGACTCGAAGTGCCGGTACAGGATCGGCTCCGAGACTCCCGCCTCCCGCGCGATGCCGGCCGTCGTGGCTCCGGCGTAGCTACCCGCGCAGAACACGCGGAGCGCGGCGTCGACGATCGCGATCCGGCGCTCCGGTGCCGACAGGCGCGTCCCGGCGGGCGTGCTCACGCGACCGGCTCGATCGCCTCGTGGCCGGCGGTCGACCGCCCGGCGGTCTCGTGCGGACGCACCAGCGCGAAGGCAACGACCGCTCCGACCGCAGCGATCGCGGCCGCGACGAGCAGCGCTCGCTCGAAGCCGACGATGAACGCCTCGGGGGTGCGGCTGCCCCCGGCCGACGCCGCCACGATCGCGCCCATCACCGCGATGCCGATCGAGCCCCCGACCTGCCGCGACGCATTGAGGACAGCCGCGCCGACGCCGGCCTTGTCGACGGGGACGCTTCGGGTCGCGGCCGCCGCGCCCGGTGTCATCGTCAACGCCATCCCGAGGCCGCCGACGAGGAACGCCGGCAAGATCGTCCAGAAGGTCGCCTCGAGGCCGAGCTGCGAGAAGTACGCAAGCTGCACCGAGATCAGGATCATCCCGGCGGTGATGAGACCGCGGGACCCGAACCGGTCGCTCGCCCTCCCCGCGATCGGGGCGACGAGGATGATGAGGATGGTCAGCGGGAGGAACGCCGCTCCCGTCTGCACTGCCGAGTACCCGAGGATGTTCTGCATGTACAGCGACATGAAGAAGAAGACGCCGAACATCGCGAGCGCGACGAGCAGCACGACGAGATTCGAACCCGTGTAGGTGCCGTTGCGGAAGAGCTCGAGCGGCAGCATCGGATTGCGCTGGTGGCGCTCGAGGAGCACGAACGAGACCAGCATCACGGCTCCGAGCGCGAACGAGCCGAGGATCCGCGTCGACGTCCAGCCGTACGTGTTCGCCTCGATCAACGCGTAGGTCACCGCGAACAGCCCGATTCCCGAGGTGGCGAGCCCCGGCAGGTCGAGCCGCGTATGCGTCATGTCCCGCGACTCGTCGATGAAGAGGAAGCTCGCGGCGATCGCGAGGACGCCGACCGGCACGTTGATGAAGAAGATCCAGCTCCAGTGGATGTGCTCGGTGATGAGGCCGCCGACGAGCGGGCCGATCGCGAGCGCGAGCGCGGAGACGCCCGCCCAGATCCCGATCGCGGTTCCGCGCTCGCGAGCCGGGAACGTGGCGGCGATGATCGAGAGCGTCGCCGGGTTCATCAGCGCCGCCCCGAATCCCTGGAAGACGCGCGCGGCGATCAGCTCGTCGCTCGAGTCGGCGAGCCCGCACCAGAGGGAGGCAGCCGTGAACGCGACGATGCCGACGACGAAGATCAGCCGCCGTCCGTACGCATCGGCGACCTTGCCGCCGATCAACATCATCGCCGCGAAGGTGAGGGCATAGCCCGCGACGACCCACTGGAGCTCGGACAGGTCGGCGCCGAGGTCGCTCTGGATCGCCGGCAGCGCGACGTTCACGACCGTGTTGTCGAGCATGATCATGAACAGGCCGAAGGAGACGGCGGCCAGCGTGAACCACTTCCGTGTCTCCTCTGCGAAGATCCGAGCGCGCATCGTCTCCTCTCGTAAGTTAGTGAGCACTAAGCTAGCGGATACTAACTTGTCTCAGCAAGTCTTCACGTGGATTCCGAGCGCGGAGCAGCTCGAGAGCGCGAACGTCGTCCGGCTCGCGCGGGCTCTCGGCTCTGACGACTACGCCGCACTCCATCGCGTCTCGGTCGAGGAGCCGGACCGCTTCTGGCGTGCGGTTCGCGACGACCTCCGCCTCCCGTTCATGCGCGACTGGGACCGCGTGCTCGACGACTCGCGAGGTCTCGAGTGGACGACGTGGTTCGACGGCGCGCGACTCAACGTCGCCGACGCGTGCGTCCATCGCTGGGCGCGCGAGCGCGGCACCGAGGAAGCCGTCGTCTGGCAGAGCGAGGACGGGCACCGGTCGTCGCTCAGCTGGAGCGAGCTCTCGCACGAGGTCGTGCGCCTCGCGGAAGGCCTGGCCGCGCTGGGCGTCGGCGCGGGCGACGCCGTCGGCATCTACCTCCCGATGTCCCCGCAGGTCGCCATCGCGGCGCACGCCTGTGCGCATCTCGGGGCCGTGCACGTGCCGATCTTCTCCGGCTTCGCCGCGCCGGCGATCGCGGCCCGGCTGGCCGATGCGGGGGCGAAAGCGCTGATCACGGCGGACGCCTCGCTACGACGAGGTGCGACCGTCCCGATGAAGGAGACTGCCGACGAGGCGCTCACCGGAGCGCCGTCGGTCGCGCACGTCGTGGTCTGGAGGCGGCTCGGAGCGGAGGTGCCGATGGCGCCGAACCGCGACCACTGGTGGCACGAGCTCGTCGCGACGTCGCCCGGCACGCTCCCTCCGGTCGAGGCGGAGAGCGAGGCGCCGTACCTCATCGCGTACACGTCCGGAACGACGGGTGCGCCGAAGGGCGCACTCCACGTGCAGGGCTCGTTCCTGCTCTCGATCGCCCGTGAGGCCGCCTACCAGGCTGACCTGCGGGCCGGCGACCGCGTCGTCTTCGCGACCGACATGGGTTGGATCATGGGCCCGTGGACCGTCGTCGGCAGCGGAGCGGTCGGGGCGACGGTCGTCTTCATGGAGGGCGCGCCGGACTGGCCGGCCGATCGCATCTGGCGGCTCGTCGAGTCCGAGCGAATCACGATGCTCGGCGTGTCTCCGACGCTCGTGCGGGCACTCATCCCGAAGGGCGTCCCGGAGGCCGATCTCTCGTCCCTCCGCGCGGTCACGACCACGGGCGAGCCGTGGAACCGCGGCCCGTACGACTGGCTCGACGAGCACGTCTGCGGCAGCGGCGGGATCCCGATCGTGAACATCTCCGGCGGTACCGAGGTCGGCGCATGCTTCCTGTCGGTCAGCCTCATGGCGCCGACGAAGCCCTGCTCGCTCGGGTTCCCCGCCCTCGCGGAGGACATGGACGTCTTCGACGAGCAGGGAAGGCCGCTCCGCGGCGAGGTCGGCGAGCTCGTCTGCAAGCGGCCGTGGCCCGGGATGACGCGCGGTATCTGGGGCGATCCCGAGCGCTATCTCGAGACGTACTGGAGCCGCTTCCCCGGTGTCTGGACGCACGGCGACTGGGCCTCCGTCGACGAGGACGGCTACTGGTTCCTGCACGGCCGCTCGGACGACACTCTCAATATCGCGGGCAAGCGGATCGGGCCGGCCGAGGTCGAGTCCGCGGCCGTGAACCATCCGGCAATCGCGGAGGCCGCGGCGATCGGCGTGCCGCACGAGGTCAAGGGCGAGGTCGTCTGGCTCTTCTGCGTCGCGCGTGACGGTGAGTCGCCGGGCACCGACGAGGTCGCGGCGGCGGTCACGGACGAGCTCGGGAAGGCGTTCAGGCCCGAGCGCATCCTTTTCGTCTCGGCCCTGCCGAGGACACGGAGCGCGAAGATCGTGCGCCGCGCCGTGCGCGCGAAGGCGCTCGGCGAGGATCCCGGCGACATCTCGACGCTCGAGAACCCCGAGGTACTGGAGGAGATCGCAAATGCCGTCTGACCAACTCGAAGGTGTCGCGCTCGTCACAGGCGGAGGCCGAGGCATCGGCGCGTCGATCGCCCGGGAGCTCGCGGACGCCGGGATGCAGGTGGCGGTAACGGCGCGGACGGCGAGCGAGGTGGAGGCGGTTGCGTCCGAGATCGGCGGACTCGCGCTCGTGGGCGACGTCTCACGCCGTGAGGACGTCGAGCGCTGGGTGCGAACCGTGGAGGACGAGCTGGGACCGATCGCGCTCCTCGTGAACTGTGCCGGCATCGCGGGTACCGGCAAGCCCTTCCTCGAGGAGGAGCCCGAGGAGTGGTGGAAGGTCTTCGAGGTGAACGCCCTCGGCGCGTACCTCTGCTGCCGCATCGTTGCGCCGCTCATGAAGGAGCGCGGCGGCGGCCGGATCGTGAACGTCGGGAGCGGCGGCTCGTACCTTCCGGTGACGAGCCCGTCGACCGCGCTCGGCACCGCCTACGGCCCGAGTAAGGCCGCACTCGGCAGGTTCAGCGAGATCCTCGCCGCAGCGCTCCGGCCGGATGGCATTGTCGTCTTCCTCTTCAGCCCGGGCCTCGTCCGGACGGCCATGACCGACGACTTCGGCGACGAGGCGCCGTGGACTCCGCCGGAGCTCGCACCGCAGCTCGTGCGGGTGCTGGCGTCGGGCCGGGCAGACGCGCTCGCCGGCCGCTACATCCACGCCGAGCACGACGACGTCGAGGATCTGATCCAGCGTGCAGACGAGATCGCGGAGAACGACCTGAACTCCATCCGTCTCAGACGCTGAACATCCGCCTAACGCGCCCAGAAAAGGCCGGTCCGTACCATCAGCTCGGTGCCGGTCTACATCTGCCCGAACTGCAAGCGCCGCACCGTGGACCTCGACGGCTACGAGGGCTTCACCACCCAGGCGGTGCAGTGCCGGACGTGTGGGTTCGGCTTTCTCTTCCGCCTGCTCGAGGACTTCTACCCTGCCCCGGACACGGGCTTCGTCGTCTGCGATCGCGACCGGCGCATCCTCGCGGTCGGACGCGGCGTCTTCGAGCTGACCGGCTACCGCGACGACGACATCATGGGCCGCCCTATCGGCGAGGCGCTCGGCCTGTCTGACGAGTCACCGATCGAGGTCGTGCAGGAGTGGGGCGTGCGCAAGCTCGGACAGGAGCTCGAGCTACGGACCCGGGGCGGGAGGGCGAAGCCCGTGACCGTCGACTTCTTCCCTGCCTACGACGACGACGGGGGCCTCCTCGTCGCGCTCACTCCGCGCTAGCCCGCGGTTCGATCCAGACCTGCTTGGCGAGCGCGAGCAGCTCGCCGTCTTCCGCGAAGAGCGCCGTGCCCGCGTAGAGCTTGCGGCCGTCCTCCGCGAGTGGCCAGGCCGCGACCACGCACGTCTCCCCTGCCTCGGGGACACGGGCGACGTGGGCGGTCATACGCCCGAGCACGACGAGCCCGCGCCCTTCCCCTCCCACCGCGTAGGCCCCCGGGCAGTCGATCGCGGCCCACACGATCTCGGAAGCCTGCTCGGCCACGCGCCACGGCGCCGCGTGAACCGGCTCCCGTCCGGCGACGAGGCCGACGTGGAGGCGAAGCCCGTCACCGTCGGGCCGCTCGCCGCACACGAAGCACTCGCGGAACTCGGCCTCCCAGTCACGCGGCCCGTGCTCGCGGGCCGCTTCGGCGTCCCCGACCGGGACCGGAGCCGGCGGCTCGAGGTCGAGGACGGCAGGTCGCCCCTCGGCGACGACGGCTTCTCCGTCGAGCAGGACGACTGCTCCGTCGTCCCGAGCACGAACCTCGAGCGGGCGCTCGAGCGGCGGAGGGAGACGGAGCGTCACCTCGACGGAGTCCGCGCCGACGTGAGCCGCGAGCCGTCCGCAGGCGTAGCCTCCGTTCGCCGAGGCGAGCGGCCCACGGAAGCGCCGTGCGAACGACTCGTGCACGGCGGAGACTCTAGTTAGACTGGTTATCGACTATGAGTCTAAAACTCAGCTGCGGCCAGGCTGCTCCATGAGGCTCGCGCTCGCGCAGCTGAACGTCGTCGTCGGAGACCTCGACGGCAATCGCGACAAGATCGTGGCCTCCCTCGGGGAGGCACGGGAGGCGGGGGCCGACCTCGTGCTCTTCCCGGAGCTCGCCGTCACCGGCTACCCGCCCGAGGACCTCCTGCTGCGTCCCGGGTTCCTCCACGCCGCCCGGAGGTCGCTCGAGGAGGTGGCCGCTGCGACGAGCGGCATCGTCGCGCTCGTCGGGACGCCGTGGCTCGACCACGATCTCGCGAACGCGTGCGCGATCTGCGCGGACGGCGAGGTCCGGGCCGTCTACCGGAAGCAGTTCCTGCCCAACTATGGCGTTTTCGACGAGCACCGCTACTTCGCGGCGGGCCGCGACCTCGTGCTCCTGCGGCTCGGGGACGCGTACGTCGGCCCGACGATCTGCGAGGACGTCTGGCAGCCCGGCCCGCCGGCCACCGACCTCGCGCTCGGCGGAGCGCAGCTCCTCGTCAACCTCTCCGCGTCGCCGTTTCACGTCGGCAAGGCCGAGGAGCGCGAGGAGATGCTCGTGACGCGCGCGCGGGACACGAGCTCCTTCTTCGCGTTCTGCAACCTCGTCGGAGGCCAGGACGAGCTCGTCTTCGACGGGCACTCGGTCGTCCTCGACGACGGCGGGGAGGTCGTCGCCAGGGCGCCCGGGTTCGAGGAGCACCTCCTCGTCGTCGACGTCGAGCCCGCGTTCGCCGTCGGGCGCCGGCTGCGGGACGTGCGCCGGCGGGAGCTCGAACGCTCGCGCGAGTCCACGCCGGCGGTGGAGATGGTCGACCTCGGCGAGCCCCCGGCGCGAGAACACGAGACCGGCCCCGCGACGGTTCCCTTCGAGCAGGAGCTCGAGCAGATGCGGCGGGCGCTCACGCTCGGCCTGCACGACTACGTCGAGAAGAACGGGTTCTCGGACGTCGTGGTCGGAACCTCGGGCGGGATCGACTCGGCCGTGACGGCAGCGCTGTGCGTGGAGGCTCTCGGCCCGGATCGCGTGCACTGCGTGTCCATGCCGTCGCGGTACTCGTCCGAGGGAACGCGGACGGATGCCCGCGTGCTCGCCGAGAACCTCGGCTGCGACTTCCTCGAGCTGCCCATCGAAGACGTCGTGGAGGCGTACGGGGGCGTGCTCCACGACCCGACGGGCGGCGGGCCGGCCGGCCTGGCCGCCGAGAACCTGCAGGCCCGGGTGCGGGGCGTGCTGCTCATGGCGCTCTCCAACACGCACGGTTGGCTCGTCGTCTCGACCGGGAACAAGTCCGAGCTCGCCGTCGGCTACTCGACGCTGTACGGCGACATGGTCGGCGGCTTCTCGCTGCTCAAGGACGTCTTCAAGACGGACGTGTTCCGACTCGCGCTCTACCTGAACGAGCGCGCTGGACGCGAGCTCGTGCCCGGGTCGACGATCGAGCGGGCGCCGAGCGCGGAGCTCCGCGCCGACCAGCGCGACGAGGACTCGATCCCGCCCTACGACGTGCTCGATCCGGTGCTCGAGGCCTACGTCGAGCTCGACCGCTCACGCGAGGAGCTGCTCGAGGAGTTCGATGCGCACGTCGTCGAGCACGTGCTCGCGCTCGTCGACCGGGCGGAGTACAAGCGCCGCCAGGCGCCTCCGGGCGTGAAGTTGCGCCCGAAGGCGTTCGGGCGCGATCGGCGAGTGCCGATCACGAACCGCTGGAAGGGTTGACGAGCTTATCCGTAAGTAGTAACTTACGGTAAGTGGAGACTAACGGGCACCCGCTCGACGCACTCGGGGACGCGACCCGACGCCAGGTCTTCGAGCTGCTACGCGGCGGCCCTCGCTCGGTCGGCGAGCTCGCAGAGCACGTGCCGGTGAGCCGGCCCGCGGTCTCCCAGCACCTTCGCGTCCTCGAGGACGCGGGCCTCGTCACCCATCGCCGGAACGGGACGAGGAACCTCTACGAGCTCGACGGCTCGGGCGTGGCAGTGCTGCGCGCGTGGGTCGACGACTTCTGGAACGAAGCCCTCGCCCGCTTCAAGGCGGTTGCAGAGGAGAAGGGAGCATCATGAACAGGACGCTCGTGCTCGAAGCCGTCCGCAAGACCGTCACGGTGGACTGCTCGGTCGAGGAGGCCTTCCGGGTGTTCACGGCCGAGGCCGACAGCTGGTGGCCGATCGAGAGCCATTCGATCCACGGCTCGGAGGTGAAGGAGATCGTCTTCGAGCCTCACGAGGGCGGCGAGGTGTTCGAGGTCGGCCCCGACGGCACGCGGAGCCACTGGGCGACCGTCCTCGGGTGGGACCCGCCGAACGGGTTCGTGCTCGCGTGGAACATCCTCGAGCGCGAGGCCGTGGCGACGGAGGTCGAGATTCGCTTCTCGGCGGACGGCGACGCGACGCGTGTCGACCTCGAGCATCGCGGCTGGGACGCGATCGCGGAGAAAGCCGAGGAGAAGCGCGGTGCGTACGACACCGGCTGGGACTTCGTCCTCGGCGAGCTGGCGAAGGCGCGGCCCTAGACGCCGACGTCGACGGGCGCGGGTGGCGGGCCGTCGGCGAGCAGGATCGTGAGCAGCGCCGGAAGGCGGCGGGGCGAGAACGGCAGCTCCGCCGCCTCGAGCTCGTCTCGCGTCCACCAGCGGACATCGGTCATCCATTCCGCCCGTAGCTGCTCCCACGAGAGCTCCGGCTGCGGCTCGAACGCCGGGGTCCGAACGAGGTAGAAGCGATCGGACTGACCGTCCCAGCGCCCGCCCTCGAGCGGCGTGTGGTGCGTTCGCGTCCAGATCAACGGGCCCAGCTCGAACCCGTCGAGGCCGGCTTCCTCGCGCAGCTCGCGCCGGAGCGCGTCCTCGTCCGTCTCTCCCTCGTCGATCCCGCCACCCGGCGTCGCCCAGACGGTGCGATCGGGGAAGTCGAAGCGGACGAGGAGGATGCGGTCTGCATCGTCGAGCACGACCGCACGCGTCGCCCGCCTGATGCGGAGCTCACTCATCGACGAGCTCACGCAAAGCCCGGAACCACCGTACGCGCTCGTCCCACGGCACGGCGGCGTTGGCGGGTGAGGTGGACGGGAGCACGAACAGCGGCACGCCGTCGAGCGTCCTCGTCTGAAGGCCGAGCTCCGCCCGGCCGCCGAAGGGCCCGGTATACGCGACCTTGCCGACAAACGCGATCGCACGCGGACGATGCGTACGCGCGATCCCCTCGAGCCGCTCGACCGTTCCCGCGAAGTCGGCCTTGCGCAGCTCGCCGGAGCCGCTCGTCGTCCTCCGCGCCGAGTTCGTCAGTCCGATGCCGTAGTCGAGCAGGCTTGCGTGCTCCTGGGGCTCCAACGGTCGCGGTGTGAGACCGGCCGCATGCAGAAGGCGCCAGAAGTCGTTTCGCGGATTGGCGAAGGGGGCGCGAGCCCGCGCACTCCAGCGCCCTGGGTTGATCCCGACGAGGACGAGCTTCATGCCGGGACCGAGCGTGTCGGGGACGGCACCCTCCGGCGAGGTCATCGCGGGATGATGCGCACGCGCGAGCCCGCGGGCCCGCAGCAACCGTCAGGCGGCTTCGGGCTCTCGGGCGTCGAGCCGAAGCTCGAGCAGGCGGCGGAGCCGCTCGCCCGCCTCGGAGGGGTCGAGCCGCGGGTCCTGCTCGTGCCCGGCCGGTCGCAGGACGCGGACCCCGTCGTCGCCACGCCAGCCGTAGCAGCGGGAGTAGCACTCGGACTCGCTGAGCGGCCGCATCGAGCTCATCGCTGCGCACCGTAGGTCAGGTGCCGGACGACGCCGGTACGCTCCGCCTCGTGGCGAAGGCCCAGCCGAAGCGGCTCGAATTCGACGTCTCCATCGACCGGGAGCGGACCGTGCGCAGTGGGCGCGGCGGATCGCTGCTCACGGTGGACAAGGCCTGGTCGGCCGAGCACCTCACGCTCGCGGCGCTCCTGCGCTGCACGGTGACGAGCCTCGACCACCACCTGCAGAAAGCCGGACTCGAAGCGACTGCCCGAGGCGAGGCGCGAGGCACCGTCACGAGGCGGGACGACGACGGCCTCTACGCGTTCGTCGACGTCGAGGCGCGGTTCGAGGTGGAGCTCGAAGGCGATCCGGGCAGCGACGCCGTCGTCGACCTCGTCGACCGGGCCCAGCGCGGCTGCTTCGTCGGCAACTCGCTGACGGCGCGCCCGGTCTATCACTGGACTGTCAACGGAGAGGAGATCCGGTGAGCACGACCGTGCTTGACGTCGCCGCGGTCCGTGCGCGGTTCTCGGCGCTCGACCGCCCGCTCGCGTTCTTCGACGGGCCGGGCGGCACGCAGTGCCCGGACGAGGTGATCGACGCGATCGCCGGCTACCTGCGCACCTCGAACGCCAACATCGGAGCGCCCTACGAGACCAGCCGGCGGACCGACGCCCTCGTCGAGCGGTCACGAGGACGCGCGGCCACGTTCCTCGGCTGCACCGCCGAGGAGGTCGCATTCGGCCCGAGCATGACCGCGCTCAACTTCCTCCTCACGCGCGCGTTCGCGCGGACGCTCCGGCCGGGCGACGAGGTCGTCGTCACGCGGCTCGACCACGACGGCAACGTCGCGCCCTGGCTCGAGCTGCAGCACGACCTCGGCATCGTCGTCCGCTTCGCGAGCCTGACCGACGAGCTCGAACTCGACTACGACGACCTCGCGGAGCAGATCGGCGAGCGCACGCGCGTCGTCGCCTTCCCGGTGGCCGCCAACTCGGTCGGGACCGCACCGGACGTCGGCCGCATCGTGGAGCTCGCACACGAGGCAGGCGCGCTCGCGTGGGCGGACGCCGTCCACTGGGGGCCGCACGGCCCGACCGACGTGGCCGGCTGGGACGTGGACGTTCTCATCTGCTCGCCGTACAAGTACTTCGGCCCGCACCTCGGGCTCGCGTACGGCCGACGCGAGCTGATCGAGTCCTGGCGCCCGTACAAGGTGCGGCCGGCGGCCGACGAGCCCGTCGGGCACCGCTTCGAGCTCGGGACGCTGCCGCACGAGCTCCTCGCCGGCTTCGTCGCAGCCGTGGACTACATCGAGTCGCTGGGCTGGGACGCCATCGTCGCCCATGAGACGGCGCTCGGCGAGCGCTTTCTCGCAGGCCTGCCCACGGCGATCGATCTGTACGGGATCCGAGCCATGGAAGGTCGGGTGCCGACGTTCTGCTTCAACGTGCCCGACCGGTCGCCCGAGGAGGTCGCATCGCTCCTCGCCGAGCGCGACCTCGCGGTCTGGCACGGCAACTACTACGCCGTCGAGGTGATGAAGCACCTCGGGCTCGACGCACGGCGCCGTGCGCGCCGGAATCGTCCACTACAACACCGACGACGAGGTCGACCGCCTCCTGGGCGCGCTCGCTGAGCTCGTGTGAAGCTCCTCCTGCTCGGCGGGCCGAAGTTCCTGGGCCGGGCGGTCGCAGATGCCGCGCTCGACCGCGGCCACGAGCTCACGTTCTTCAACCGCGGGCAGACGAACGCGGAGCTCTACCCGGAGGTCGAGAAGCTCCGAGGGGATCGCGAGCGCGATCTCACCGCGCTTGCTGGCCGAACGTGGGACGCAGTCGTCGACACGAGCGGCTACCTGCCGCACGTCGTCCGTGCATCAGCCGAGGCGCTCGCGGGCTCCGGCCTCTACTGCTTCGTCTCGTCGATCTCCGTGTACGCGGACTTCGGTGTGCCGGTCGACGAGGAGAGCCCGGTGGCCGGGCTCGACGGTGCTCCGAGCGATGCGCTCACGCCCGACTTCTCGAACTACGGCGCGCTCAAGGCGCTGTGCGAGACGGCCGTGCGCGAGACGTTCGGCGGCAGGGCACTGAACGTTCGGCCGGGCCTCATCGTCGGCCCCCACGACCCGACCGGACGCTTCACCTACTGGCCGCACCGGGTCGCCCGCGGCGGCGAGGTGCTTGCGGTCGGGCCTCCCGAGCGACCGACCCAGTTCGTCGACGTGCGCGATCTCGGCGCATGGCTCGTCGATCTCGGCGAGCAGGGAGTCGCGGGGACGCTCAACGCGACTCATCCGGGCGTCAGCTGGGCCGAGCTGCTGGAGTCGTGCCGTGCGGTCACCGGCGCCGACGCCCGGATCACGTACGTCGACGAGGCGTTTCTGCTCGCACACGAGGTCGGCGAGTGGATGGAGCTGCCGCTCTGGCTCGCAGGTCCGGCGGCAGCGTACGCCGACTGCGTCGACGTCGCCCGAGCGGTCGCGGCAGGGCTTCGCTTCCGGCCGCTCGAGGAAACCGTGCGAGCGACCCTCGAGCTCGCGGACACCCGGGATGGCGTCGGGCTCTCAGCGGAGCGCGAGACCGCACTGCTCGAGACGTGGCATGCCAGATAAGGACTACTCGGACACCCCGCTCTCGCGGAAGCTCGGCGCGAAGCCCGGCCTGGGCGTCGTGGTCTTCTTCACCACCACGCGCGCCGACCTCGAGCGCCGCTTCGAGTCGCTCAAAGGAACGCTCGACCCCGCCGACGGGCTCTGGATCGCGTGGCCCAAGAAGGCGGCGAAGATCGAGGGCGACCTCGGCTTCGAGACCGTGCAGGAGATCGGCCTCGCCCACGGCCTCGTCGACAACAAGTCGTGCTCGGTCGACGAGAGCTGGCAGGCGCTGCGATTCGTGTACCGGCTGGAGGAGCGCCCCTAGGAGTACGCCTTTCGGGCGCGGTCCCACGGGTCCTCGTCCCAGCGGATGAGGTCCGGCTCGATGCCGCGCGCGTCGGCGAGATCGGCCGTGAGCCGCTGGAAGCGGACGATGTCGACGACCGGATGCCGACCCCGGAAGCGCTCCGTCTCGCAGCCGAGCTCGCCGAGCGCGCGAACGACCTCGGCCGAACGCTCCGCCGCACGACCTTCGCCCTCGAGCACGAGACACCGCACCGAAGAGTCGATCGCCGCCAGGTGCCCGTGCAGGATCTGCTCCGTGTGGTGCGCCTCGGCCGCGACGTGCACTCCCTCGCGCAGCTTGAGCACCGCCTCGAGGACGGTGGCCGTGTCGGCCCCGGCGCCGATGACCGCAAAGCGGTCGTGCCCCGAGGTCGCGAGCGGAGGAGCCGCCAGCTCCGCCTCGACCTCGCCCGCCAGCGGGCTCACGTCCTCGCCGCGGAGCGCACGGCCGGCCGCGATGGCGCAGGTGTAGCTCACCGTGTGGCAGTAGCTCTCCTCGACCTCAGGCGTCGCGACCACGACCTGGTCGACCGCCTTGGCGATCGGACTGTCGGCGACGGCAGTGATGACCCAGGTCTCGCCCGAGAAAGCCTCGACCGCCTCGAGCGTCAGCCGGGTTCCACCCTCGTGGCTGAGGGCGACGAGGACGTCCGCCTCGGGAGCGTTGCCGAGGACGACCTCGAACGCCTGCGCGGCGGGACCGCAGGCAATCGCTGCGTGAACGACGTCCCGCAGCCGGTGAAGAGGACACGCGCGCCGGCCGGGAGCCGGAGCTCGCCCACCCGCTCGGGCACCTGGCGCAGCCACGCGGGCTGCGCCGCGATGGCCTTTCGGGTCAGGTTTCCGGGCATCAGACGTGTCTATACCATCGAAGCGTGTCCGTCTTCGAGACCTCGACGCTCGAGAACGGCATCCGCGTGCTCGACAGCGCCGATGCCGCACGTCAACTCCGTGGCCTGCTTCGTCGTGCTCGCGGCGGGCTCTCGTTACGAGACGCCCGAGTCGAAGGGGATCGCGCACTTCGCAGAGCACATGTTCTTCAAGGGAACCGAGCGCAGGCCGACCGCACGCTCGATCTCGACCGAGATCGACGCGATCGGCGGCGAGTTCAACGCCTTCACCGGCAAGGAGCTGACCGGCTACTACGTGCGCTCGTCGACGGAGACACGCGACGTCGCGCTCGACGTGCTCACCGACATGCTGCGCAACTCGCGCTTCGACCCGGACGAGATCGAGAAGGAGAAGGGAGTGATCCTCGAGGAGATGAACGTCTACCTCGACACGCCGCAGCGGTATGTCGGGAACGTCTACGACCGTCTCCTGTACGCGGACCAGCCGCTCGGCTGGGACATCCTCGGGACCCGCGAGACGATCGAGGGCACGACGCGCGAGACGTTCACCTCCTACCTCGACTCCTGGTACCGGCCGGAGCGCATCGTCGTCGGGATCGGAGGCCGGATCGGCGACGGGCTCGAGGATCGCCTCGAGGAGCTGCTCGGCGACATCGAGCCGCGGGAGACCGGCGCTCCGCCGCGCGTCGAACTGCCGGCGGACAGCTCGCCGGTGCTGCTGCACACGAAGCAATCAGAGCAGGCGCATCTCGTCCTCGGGGTACGCGGCTACGAGCTCGGTCATCCGAAGCGGTACGCACTCCAGCTCCTGTCCGTCGTCCTCGGCGGCGGGATGTCGTCACGGCTCTTCACGGAGGTGCGGGAGCGGCGCGGGCTCTCGTACTACGTCCATGCATCGAGTGCGTCGTACACGGACGCGGGCACGCTGTACACCGGTGCCGGGGTCGACGTGAACCGCATCGACGAGGCCATCTCGACGATCGTCGGCGAGCTGCGGAAGATCGCAGCCGAGCGCGTGCCCGCGGACGAGCTCGAGAAGGCGCGGGGCTACGCGAAGGGCCGCTTCGTGCTCAGGCTCGAGAGCCCGCAGGCGCTGATCCAGTTCGGCCTCCGACGCGAGGTGCTCGAGGGTCAGCCTGGAGGAGCCGGAGGATGTCCTGCGCGAGCTCGACGCGGTCACCGCAGAAGACATCCAGGACGTCGCACGAGACCTGCTCGACGACAAGCAGCTCTATCTCGCAGTGGTGGGTCCGTTCGACGACCCCGCCCGGTTCGAGCAGCTGCTCGCCGCCTGATCGGTCCAGCGGCCGAGCTCCCGCGACAGACGATCGAGCCCCGCTGCGTAGACTCGACGCGTGAGCGAGCGTGAACTCCTGCGCCGGACCGCGGAGCTCGCAGGCGACTTCGTCGAGTCGCTCGACGACCGGCCGGTCTGGCCGCCCGCGTCGGTCGAGGAGCTTCGTGAAGCGCTCGGCGGAGAGCTCCCGACTCAGCCCACCGACCCACTGGTGGTCATCGAGCAGCTCGTCCGGCACGTGGAGCCGGGTGTCGTGGGAATACCGAGCGGCCGCTACTTCGGCTTCGTCATCGGCGGCGCCTTGCCCGCGGCGCTGGCTGCCGACTGGCTGACGAGCACGTGGGATCAGAACGCCGGTCTCGTCGTCGGCGGGCCGGCGGCGGCCGTCGCGGAGGAGATCGCCGGCGAGTGGGTGAAGGATCTGCTCGGCATTCCCCCGGGAGCGTCGTTCGCATTCGTCACCGGGTGCCACATGGCGCACTTCACGTGCCTTGCGGCGGCCCGCCATGCGGTTCTCGAACGAGTGGGCTGGGACGTCGCGCGAGGCGGGCTCGCAGGTGCTCCACCTGTCACGGTCTTCGTCGGAGCAAAGCGCCACGTCACGATCGACAGCGCTCTCCGCATGCTCGGCTTCGGCACCGAGGGGATCACGGTGGTCGAGGCCGACGACCACGGCCGGATGCTCGCCGACGCGCTCGAGACGGCGCTCGACGAGGTCGACGGACCGGCGATCGTCTGCGCGCAGGTCGGCGAGGTCAACACCGGAGGCACGGACCCCATTCCCGCCATCGCCGAGCTCTGCTCGCGGTCCGACGCATGGCTCCACATCGACGGGGCGTTCGGGCTGTGGGCGGCCGTGTCACCTCCGCTCCGACACCTCGTCGAGGGAATCGAGAAGGCCGACTCGTGGGCGACGGACGCCCACAAGTGGCTCAACGTCCCCTACGACTGCGGCCTCGCGTTCGTGGCCCATCCGGCTGCCCATCGAGCGGCCATGGGGGCGACCGCGGAGTATCTCGTCGTCGCCGACCCGAACGCCGCTCGCGACCAGATGGACTGGACGCCCGAGTTCTCACGCCGTGCGCGCGGGTTCGCCGTCTACGCCGCGCTGCGCTCGCTCGGCAGGAGCGGCGTGCGCGAGCTCGTCGAGCGCTGCTGCTCGTGCGCGGAGCTCTTTGCGACGCGTGTCGACACGCTTCCGGGGTGCGAGGTTCTGAACGACGTCGTCCTGAACCAGGTCCTCTTCAGGTTCGAGGACGACGAGCGGACCGACGCGGTGCTCGCCGAGGTGCAGGCGACCGGCGAGGCGTGGATGAGCGGCACGAAGTGGGACGGTAGATCCGCGATCCGGCTCTCCGTTTCGAACTGGCGCACGAGCGAGGCCGACATCGAGCGCACGCTCGCCGCCTTCGAGGGAGCGCTGGCGGCAGCGCGCTAGCGTTCCGGGAATGGAGGGGCCACCGGTGCGCCTCGTTCGCCACGAGTCCGACCTCGGAGACTGGGAGCTCGGAGTGGCCGAGCCGGACCGCCGGCTCCGTGGGATCGTCCACCGCTACGAGGGCTACGTCGAGTCGGCGGCAGCCGGACCGGTCGTGCGGCAGGAGGTCCCGTCGCTCCACGTCCCCCTGATCGTGAACTTCGGCTCGCCGTGGCAGATCGACGACGCAGGCTCGGCCAGGCCCGTGCTCCGGGACAGCTTCGTCGCCGGGCTCTACGAGCGCTCCGTCTTCGTGGCCGCCGACGGCCCCGCGTCCTGCGTGCAGGTGGACCTCACCCCGATCGGCGCCCACCTCGTCCTCGGGCTTCCGATGAGCGAGCTCGCGAACAGGGTCATCGACACCCGCGACGTCCTCGGGCCGGACGACGACCTCGCAGCCCGGCTAGAGGACGCGACGAGCTGGGAGGCGCGCTTCGAGCTGCTCGACGAGGTGCTCCTCCGACGCGTCGCGGGTGCCCGCAAGCCGGTGCCCGAGATCCTGTGGGCATGGCGTGCCCTCGAGAGCACCGGCGGCAGCGCACGCATCGACGCGCTCGCCGAGCGAATCGGACGAAGCCGCCGGCACCTCCTCGAAGGCTTTCGCACGCACATCGGGCTCGCGCCGAAGACGGTCGCGCGGATCATCAGGTTCAACCGTGTGGTCCGGGCGCTGCAGCGGCGGCCGCGATCTGCGCTCGTCGAGGTGGCGGCCGAGTGCGGGTACTTCGACCAGGCGCACATGAACCGGGACTTCCGCGAGTTCTCGGGCACGACGCCACTCGAGTTCGCAGGTCGTCTCCTCCCCGACGGAGGCGTGCTCGGCGCCCCGTAGGTCACATTCGTCCAAGACGCCGCGTCTGCTCGTCCCTAGCCTGACTCGAAAGACCGAGAGGAGGCTTGCATGAACGCGATTCCGTTCCTGAACTACGACGACGCAAGGGCCGCACTCGATTGGCTCGGCGCAGCATTCGGCTTCGAGCAGGGCGACGTGCACGAAGGTGAGAACGGCAAGGTCGCGCACGCCGAGCTGCGCGCCGGCGACGGCATGGTCATGCTCGGCACGGCGGGCGCGAACGACCTCGGCATGAAGACGGCGAAGGAGCTCGGCGCGGTGAACCAGGGCGTGTACGTGATCGTCGACGACGGCATCGACGAGCACTACGAGCGTGCCGCCGCGGCCGGCGCGGAGGTCGTGCGGACGCTGCACGACACCGACTACGGCTCGCGCGCCTACATCGTCCGCGATCCCGAGGGGAATCTCTGGAGCTTCGGGACGTATCGGCCGCGGTGAGCGGCCGCTAGTCCTCGACCGGTGTCGTCGCCGCGCGATCTGCGATCTCGGCGACGACTGCCGGATCCGCCAGCGTCGTCGTGTCTCCGAGCGGCCGATCCTCGGCCACGTCCCGCAGCAACCGACGCATGATCTTTCCCGAACGCGTCTTCGGGAGCTCGGGCGTGAACACGATGTTCGCCGGCTTCGCGATCGGGCCGATCTTCGTCGCAACGTGGTTGCGGAGCTCCTCGAGCATCTCGACCGAGCCGTCCTGGCCGCCCTTGAGCGTCACGAAGGCGACGATCGCCTGACCCGTGAGCGAGTCCGTGCGCCCGCACACAGCCGCCTCGGCGACGCTCGGGTGGTCGACGAGCGCGGACTCGACCTCGATGGTCGAGATGCGGTGACCCGAGACGTTCATCACGTCGTCCACACGTCCGAGGAGCCAGAAGTCGCCGTCCTCGTCGACGCGCGCGCCGTCGCCCGCGAAGTACATCCCCGGGAACCGCTCCCAATACGTCGCCCGGAAGCGCGCGTCGTCCCCGAAGATCCCCCGTGTCATCGCCGGCCACGGCCGCCGGAGCACGAGGTAGCCACCGCCTCCCGGCCCGACGTCCTGACCCTGGTCGTCGACCACCGCGGCATCGACTCCCGGGAAAGGCCGCGTCGCCGAGCCCGGCTTCAGCGTCGTGACCCCGGGGAGCGGCGAGATCAGGATCATCCCCGTCTCGGTCTGCCACCACGTGTCGACGACCGGCACGCGATCGCTCCCGATGTGCCGGCGATACCAGACCCACGCCTCCGGGTTGATCGGCTCGCCCACGGAGCCGAGCAGCCTGAGCGACGAGAGATCGTGCCCCTCGGCGAACTCCGGCCCCCACTTCATGTGTGCGCGGATCGCCGTCGGCGCGGTGTACAGGATCGTCACCCCGTAGCGCTCGACGATGTCCCACCAGCGATCCTTGTCCGGGAAGTCGGGAGTGCCCTCGTACAGGACCGAGGTCGTGCCGTTGCAGAGCGGCCCGTACACGATGTAGCTGTGGCCGGTGATCCAGCCGATGTCGGCCGCGCACCAGTAGACGTCGTTCTCGGGCTCGAGGTCGAAGATGTACCGGTGGGTGCTCGCCACGCCCACGAGATAGCCGCCGGTCGTGTGCGCGATGCCCTTCGGCTTCGCGGTCGTGCCGGACGTGTACATGAGGAAGAGGAGGTCCTCGGCGTCCATCGGCTCGGGCGGACAGGTCGACGGGTCGTCGGAGACGTCGAAGTCGTGCAGCCACCGGTCCCGCCCCTCCTGCATCGGCACCTCGTTCCCGGTACGCCGCACGACGAGGCATGCGCGGAGCCCGGGGGCTGCAGCCATCGCCTCGTCGGCCGTCCGCTTCAACGGCACCGTTGTGCCGCGCCGCCACGCCTCGTCCTGTGTGATCAGCACCTCGCAGCCCATGTCGTTCGCCCGGTCGGAGAGCGAGTCGGCCGAGAACCCGCCGAAGACGACCGTGTGCGGCGCGCCGAGGCGCGTGCAGGCGAGCATCGCGATCGGCAGCTCGGGCACCATGCCCATGTAGATCGCGACGCGCGTCCCCTTCGCGACGCCGAGCTCCTTGAGCACGTTCGCCATGTGCGTCACCCGGGCAAGCAGGACGGAATACGTGAGCGAAACTCGCCCGCCTTCGGGCTCGCCCTCCCAGAGGTACGCGACCCGATCGCCGCGACCGGCCTCGATGTGCCGGTCGAGGCAGTTGTACGAGACGTTGAGCTTCCCGCCGAGGTACCACTTCGCGTAGGGCAGCTCCCACTCGTAGAGGGACGTGAACGGCTCGAACCAGCTGACGAGCTCCCGCCCCTCCCGCTCCCAGAAGTCCTCGAACGGGATGTCGTAGATGTCGGCCTTGGCCTTCGCCCGCGCGGCGAACTCCGGCGAGGGCGGGTAGCGGCGCTCCTCGGCGAGGAGGGTCTCGATCGCCTGATCGCTCACGACGGGTCGAGCTCGTAGGGGCAGTCGGTCAGGACCTCGTAGCCGTCCTCGGTCACGAGCAGGAGATCCTCGACCCGCACGCCGCCGAGGCCCTGCTGGTAGAGCCCCGGCTCGATCGTCACGACGTCACCCGGCACGAGCTCCTCACCTATCAACCCGAGCGACGGCGACTCGTGGACCTCGAGGCCCACGCCGTGCCCGAGCCCGTGGTAGAAGCCGTCCCGCAGCGCCTCGCCCTCCTTCTTCGTGAGCTGCGTCGGGAACCCGCGCTCCGCGAAGAACTCCGAGACGAGACGGTGGACGTCGCCGCCGTTGACGCCGGGGCGGATCTCCGCGGTCGCGAGCTCGAGCGCCTCGCGGCAGAGGGCATGCCACTCCCGGATCTCCTGTGGAGCGTCTCCGACCACGAACGTGCGCGTGATGTCCGCGTAGCAGGCCGACTCGAGGTCGACGGGGAAGAGATCGAGCAGCACGACGTCATCGCTTCCGATCGCTCCGGAGCCCATCTCGTGGCCGATCGCGGTCTGCGGCCCGTGCGAGACGATCATCTCGTCGGACAGCGCGCCGTTCGCGAGGAACGTCGTCTGGATCCGCTCCTTCAGGAGCTCGCAGGTCAACGGCTCGCCGTCCACGGCAAGGCCGCCATTCGCACGGAGTCGCCCGGCGCAGCAGGTCTCGGGCGACCGCAATGCCGGCCTCGGCTGCCTTCTGCGCTCGACGGATCCCGTCGAGCTCGTGCGAGCTCTTCGCCCGGCGCCGGTCGTCGAAGAGCTTCTGGTCGACGTTCAGCTCGATGCCGTCGGCACGCAGCGCGTCGGCGATCCCGAGCGGAAAGCCGCGCGGGACGACGGCACTCTCGACGCCGAGGCCGCGCGCGATGCGCACGGCGATCGCGGTCGTGTACGCGTGGAGGTCGAGCCCGCTCCGGCGAAGCTCGTCGGCGCCGAACTCCTCCGGCGTGTGCACCTCGAGGCCGGTGCCGAGGGCCTCGACGCGCATCGCCTCCATCGAGCCGATCGCGACCAGCCGACGCCCGTCCAGCTCGGCGTAGAAGAACGGATCCGGGATCCCGAGCGGCACCTCGTGCCGGAGCTCGGGGGTGCGGACCGTGTCGCCGTGGATCAGGATCGCGGTCGCTGGCATCCGGGCGCGATCCTACCCCGCATCGGTAGAGTCAGCCCTCGTGGAAGCCGACCTGCGCGCGCTCAAGGAGCGCCTGGCGGAGATCTCCGACCTCCAGAAGGCAGGCGGAGTTCTCGGGTGGGACTTGCGCGTCACGATGCCCCCGCTCGGAGGCGAGGCGCGCGCCGAGGCCCTCGGAACGATCGGCCGGATCTCGCACGAGATGTTCATCGACGACGAGGTCGGCTCGCTCCTCGAGCGACTTCGTCCCTACGAGGAATCGCTCGACTACGACTCGGACGACGCGAGTCTGATCCGCGTGACGCGCCGAGACTGGGAGAAGGCACGGCGCGTCCCGGCCGAGCTCCGCGCCGAGATGCTGCGCGCCGGTTCGAGGGGCCACCACATCTGGGTCGATGCGCGGACGCGGAACGACTTCGAGGCGTTCCTGCCCGCCCTGCAGGCGAACCTCGAGCTGAAGCGGCGCTACGTCGAGTGCTTCGAGTGGGACGACTCGCCGTACACGCCGCTCCTCGACGACTTCGAGCCGTTCATGAAGACGACCGAGGTCGCCGAGGTCTTCGACACGATCAAGCCGGTGCTCCAGGAGCTCGTGCGCGAGGCTCCGGAGATCGATGCGCCCTTCCTGCGGCTGCCGTACCCGCAGGCGCTGCAGCGCCAGTTCGCGGAGCAGATCCTCGCAACGCTCGGATTCGAGGACGGCGGATGGCGCCTCGACACGACCGTGCACCCGTTCTGCACGTCGTTCTCGACGCGCGACGTCCGCCTCACGACGCGCTACCACGAGCTCGGCATCGAGTCGCTCTGGTCGACGATGCACGAAGCCGGCCATGGCCTCTACGCGCACGGGATCTCGAAGTCGCTCGAGCGGACGCCGCTCGCGGGAGCGCCCTCGCTCGGCCTCAACGAGTCCCAGAGCCGCTCGTGGGAGAACCTCGTCGGCCGCAGCCGCCCGTTCTGGCTGCACTGGTACGAGCCCCTGCAGGCGACGTTCCCCGACCAGCTCGGCGACGTCGACCTCGAGACCTTCCTCGTCGCGGTCAACCGTGCCGAGCCCGGCCTCATCCGCGTCGAGGCCGACGAGACGACCTACAGCCTGCACATCATCCTCCGCTTCGACATCGAGCGGCAGCTCATGGAGGGCACCCTCGACCCGAAGGACCTCCCCGAGGCGTGGAATGCGTCCATGCTCGAGCTGCTCGGTGTCGAGGTGCCGAACGACGCGGACGGTGTGCTCCAGGACATCCACTGGTCGAGCGGCGGCATCGGGTACTTCCCGACCTACGCGCTCGGCAACGTCATCTCGCTCCAGATCTGGAGCGTCGTGCGCGAGGCGATCCCCGACCTCGACTCCCAGATGGAGGCAGGCGAGCTCGAAGGGCTGTCGGACTGGCTGCGCGACAACCTCTACTCGCTCGGACGGAAGCTCACGCCGAAGGAGACGATCGAGCGGCTGACCGGCTCGCCGCAGATCGACCCGCAGCCGTACCTCGCGTACCTCCGCGAGAAGGTCTCGGCGCTTCCCGCGAGTGCCTGACACCCTCGCCCGCGTCGAGCTCCGGGTCAACGGGGAGGCGCGCTCACTCGACGTCGAGCCGCGCACGCTTCTCGTGCAGGCGCTCCGCGACGGGCTCGGCCTCACCGGCGCGCACATCGGCTGCGACACGAGCCAGTGCGGAGCGTGCACCGTCCTCCTCGACGGCCGCGCCGCGAAGAGCTGCACCGTGCTCGCCCTCCAGGCGGCGGGTACCGAGATCACGACCATCGAGGGGCTCGCCACGGACGGTGAGCTCCATCCGATCCAGCGGGCCTTCGTCGAGGAGCACGGTCTTCAGTGCGGGTTCTGCACGCCGGGGATGATCCTGACCTCGCTCGACCTCCTTTCGCGCGAGTCCGAGCCGGATGACGAGACGATCAGGCACGCGCTGCGCGGGAACCTCTGCCGCTGCACCGGGTACGAGACGATCGTGCGCTCGGTCCGCGCGGCAGGAGCCGCGCTCGAGACGGGCGGTGCAGCGTGATCCCGGCGGCGGTCGACTACCTCCGCCCGGACTCGCTCGAAGACGCCCTGCGCGCGCTCGGCGATCCGGAGGCGAAGGTGCTCGCGGGCGGCCAGTCGCTGCTCCCGGTCCTGAAGCTGCGCGTCGTGCGACCGACGGTGCTCGTCGACATCGGCAGGCTCGATCTCGCCGGCGTCACGGTCGAGGGCGATGCCCTGCGCATCGGAGCGCTCACGACCTGGCGCGAGCTCGCGCACGCTCCGGAGGTCGAGCGGCCGGCGCTCGCTGGGCTCGCCGACTGCGCGCGTGTGATCGGCGACCTCCAGGTTCGCAACCGCGGGACGGTCGGCGGGAGCCTCGTGCACGCGGATCCGTCGGCCGACGCTCCGGCGGCGCTGCTTGCGCTCGGCGCGACGCTCGAGCTGCGCTCGCCCACCGGCAACCGCACCATTTCCCTCGGGGAGTTCCAGCGCGGCCCGTTCACGACCGCCCTCGAGCCCGGGGAGATCCTCACCGAGGTCGGCGTGCCTCTCCCGTCGGCGGGAGCGGGCTCCGCCTACGTGAAGATCGAGCATCCCGCGTCCGGCTTCGCGCTCGCCGGAGCCGGAGCGCTCGTCGGGCCGGACGGCTCGACCGTCGCGCTGACCGGGGTCGGAGGCCAGCAGCTCGCCTTCCCGGCGGACGACCTCGAGGCCGCACTGGCCGAGGCGGACATCTACGGCGACGACTACGCCCCGGCGGAGTACCGCCGGCATCTCGCCGGTATCGTGGCCCGGCGCGCGCTCGACCGGGCTCGCCAGCGGGCACAGGAGGACGGATGACGAGTGCGATCGGCGTCTCCCGCCCACGCATCGACTCGGCGGAGAGGGTCGCGGGCGAGACGAAGTTCGCCGCAGACGACGCGCTCGTCGGCCTGCTGCACGCACGCCTCGTGCTGAGCACCGAGCCGCACGCGTTGATCGAGAGCATCGACAAGGACGGCGCGCTCGCCGTCGAAGGCGTCGTCGCGGTGCTGACGGCGGCGGACCTGCCGACGACCGCCGCCGGTTCCGGCCGCCGGGCCCACGAGCCGCTCGCACGCTCCGAGGTCGTCTTCGCCGGACAGCCCGTCGCGCTCGTCGTCGCCGAGAGCGAGGCCGCGGCAGAGGATGGCGCCGAGACCGTCCTCGTGAGCTACGAGAGCCTTCCGGCGGTCTTCGATCTCGACGCCGCGCTCGCACTCGACGCGCCGCCCGCGCGGCTGGCGGCGGACGAGGGCGAGGACTCGGGGCTCGGCTCGGTGCATGCCGCCGTGTCCTCGGCGGACGAGGACGCTCCCGAGGAGGAGTTGTCGGCGAACGTGCTCAAGCGGTCATTCCGCGGCGACGGCGACGTCGAGGCCGCGTTCGCCGCGAGCGATGCCGTCGTCGGCGCGACGTTCCGCACGCCGTGGGTGTACCAGGCGTACGTCGAGCCGCAGACGGCGACCGCGTGGCTCGAGCCGGGCGGGATCCTCGCGATCTCGACGAGCACCCAGGGGTCGTTCCTCACGCGTCGGGAGATCGCCGGCGCCTACGGCCTCGAGCAGGAGGACGTGCGCGTGCGCGCGGCGCCGCTCGGCGGCGCCTTCGGCGGCAAGCTCGCGATCGTCGAGCCGCTCGCGGCCGGCGCCGCACTCGCCCTCCGCCGCCCCGTCCGGCTCACCTTCACGCGCACCGAGGACTTCCAGGCGACGAACCCCGCGCCGGCGCAGCTCATGGAGGTCCGCGCCGGCGCGACGAGAGCCGGGGAGCTCACGGCGCTCGAGGCGCGTGTCGTCTGCGACCGCGGCGCGAACGTCGAATGGGGGCTCGAGGACCTCGCCTCGATCCTCGTCGCCGGTCCGTATCGCTGGCAGGCGTACGGGATCACCGGCTACGGCGTCCAGACGAACCACGTCACCTTCGGCGCCTACCGCGGCCCCGCCGCGCCTCCGGCGGCGTTTGCGATCGAGTCGCTGCTCGACGAGCTCGCCGTCGAGCTCGAGCTCGATCCCTTCGAGCTCCGCCTCCGCAACGCGGTCGTCGAGGGCGACGTCGGTGTCAGCGGGCGCCCGTTCCCGCTGATGGGCGTGCGCGAATGCCTCGAACGACTCCAGGAGCACGAGCTCTGGCAGCATCGCGGATCGCTCCCCGCCGATGAGGGTGTCGGCATCGCCGTCGGCTACTGGCCCGGTGCGATCGAGCCCGCGTCCGCGGCGTGCAGGCTGAACGCGGACGGCCGTATCACGGTCGTGACGGCGACCGTCGACATGACCGGGACCCTGACGGTCTTCCAGGCGATCGCGGCCGAGGTGATCGGGGTTCCCGTCGACGACGTGCGCGTCGTCTCGGCCGATACGGCTTCGGCGCCGTACGGCGGCGTGAGCGGAGGCAGCAAGATCACGTACAACATCGGCCGAGCGGTCGAACGGGCCGCGGAGGCGACCCGGACGAAGCTGCTGCAGGTCGCGTCGGACGAGCTCGAGATCGCGCCGGACGACCTCGAGATCGTGGACGGCGTGGTCCGGGCGGTGGGCGCACCGGACCGCTCGCTGACGGTGAAGGAGATCGCAGCGAAGTCGCTCCAGTTCGCCGGCCGGTACGAGCCGATCGAAGGGCTCGGCGGCTCCGCCCAGCGCAGCACCGCGCCCGCCGCGGCGGCGCACCTCGCCCATGTCCGCGTCGACCGGGAGACGGGCGAGGTCGAGACGCTCGGCTACGCGATCGCCCAGGACGTCGGCCGCGCGCTCAACCCGGCGCTCGTCGAAGGCCAGATGCGGGGCGGTGTCGCGCAGGGGATCGGGTGGGCGCTCTACGAGGAGATGCGGCACGACGAGGACGGCCGACTGCTCTCGAGCTCGTTCCTCGACTACGCCATCCCCACCGCGGAGCGAGTGCCGCCCATCGACGCGCTCATCGTCGAGGTCCCGGCTCCCGACGGCCCGTTCGGAGCGAGGGGCGTCGGCGAGGCACCGGTCGTCGCCGCGCCGGGTGCGATCGCGAACGCCATCGCCGCGGCCACGGGTCTACGGCTTCGCGAGCTGCCGATGACGGCTCCACGGGTCTGGGCGGCGCTGAACGACGCCGAGACGCCTGCGTAGACTGCGTTCGTGACCTCGACCGAGCGCGCACGGGCCATCGTGGACTCGTACCGCGAGGTCATGCGCTCGGAGCTGCCCGAGGGCACTGTCCTCTACGACGCGCACACCCACCTCGGGAACGACATCGACGGGATGGTTGCGAACTACGACGAGCTGATCGGGCTCCTCGACCGGTACGGCTTCTCGCAGGCGAACGTGTTCTGCATGGACGAGCACGACCGCGAGCCCGCCTTCACGGTGGCGAACGACCGCACGCTCGCGTATGCGGAGAAGGCGGCCGGGCGGCTCGTGCCGTACGTCCGGCTCGACCTCACGACGCGCCCGCTCGAGGAGGCCCGTCGCTGCCTCGACCTCGGCGCACAGGGCATCAAGCTGCACCCCCGCGCGCAGGCGTTCTCGCTCGACGACGAGCGGCTGGCGCCGATCTTCGAGCTCGCGACCGAGCGAGACGTGCCGATCCTCATCCACGGCGGCCGTGGCCTGCCGCCAATCGCGGAACACCTCGAGACCCTCGTCCATCGCTGCGACGGCGTCCGGCTGATCGTCGCGCACGCGGGCATCGCCGACATGGCCGGGCCTCGCGGGACGGCTGGGCGGCATTCCCGGCGTCTTCTTCGACACCTCCGTCTGGAGCGGCGTCGACCTGCTCGATCTCTACCGCCAGGTGTCGCCGGAGCAGATCGTCTACGCCTCGGACTACCCGTACGGCCGCCAGCCGAACTCGGTGCTCATGACCGTCCGCACCGCCCGTCTCGCCGGCTTCGACGACTCGCAGCTGCGCGCGCGTGCTGGGCGAGAACGCGCAGTGCATCGCAGAGCGCGCGCCGCTGCCGGACCTGACGGCCCGACTCGGGTCGAGCTCGCTCGTCCAGCCGATGACGTTCGCCCGCATCCACCAGTACATCTCGATGGCCGTGCCGCTCCTCTGGCTGCGCCAGCGGGACGCGATCGGGGCGCTCGGGCTCGCGGTCAACGCCTCGCGGGAACGCGACGGCCACGTGGAGGAGGCGGAGCGGATCGAGGAGCTGCTCGCGACCGCGAGCGAGCTCTGGCGACAGAGCGGCGAGCTCGTGTCCGACGACGAGCACGTCGTCGCGATGCGCACCGCGATCCAGCTCGTGAACCTCGCCGACCTGATCGCCGTCACGACGCGCGCCTGACAATCACCGCGTCGCGAGTCAGCGGGTGAGCTCGGCGTAGCGAAAGCAGTCGACCGTGTGATCGTTGACCATCCCGACCGACTGCATGAACGCGTAGCACGTCGTCGGCCCGACGAACCGGAAGCCGCGCCGCTTGAGCTCCTTCGAGAGCGCTTTGGACTCCGCCGTCTCAGCAGGGATCTCGGAGAGCGTGTGCCAACGGTTGACGAGCGGTGCTCCGCCGACGAGGCCCCAGAGGTAGGCGTCGAGACGTCCGTACTCCTCCTGAACGCCAAGGACGGTTCCGGCGTTCGCGATCGTCGACTCGACCTTGGCCCGGTTGCGGACGATTCCGGGGTCGTCGAGCAGGCGGGCCGACATCCTTCGCCGAGTAGCGGGCGACCGCCTGCGGGTCGAAACCTGCGAAGGCCCGTCGGTAGCCCTCTCGCTTGCGGAGGATCGTGCTCCACGAGAGACCGGCCTGCGCGCCCTCGAGCGTCAGCAGCTCGAAGAGATGGCGGTCGTCGTGCGACGGGACGCCCCACTCGTCGTCGTGGTGGGCGACCATGAGCTCGTCCTGTCCTGCCCAGGTACATCGGATTCGTGCCATTGCGCGCCGATAGGATCGCACGCGATGCGAGTCCTCCTGATCGCACTGGCAGCACTCCTCCTTCTCGCCGGCTGCGGAGGTGACGGCGACGACGAGACGGGCGGGAACGAGGGCGGTGGCGACACCTGCGAGCAGGTGGAGGCGCCCCAGCCGCGCGAGCCGGACACGCTCGAGCCGCCGAGCGGCACCCTCGACCCGACCAAGTCGTACGCGCTCGTCTTCGACACGAGCTGCGGGAGCTTCACCGTCGCACTCGACACCCGGCTCGCTCCGGAGACGACGGCCTCGCTCGTCTCGCTGGCGGAGCAGGGGTTCTACGACAACACGGTCTTCCACCGCATCGTCCCGGGCTTCGTGATCCAGGGCGGAGACCCGTCGCAGACCGGGACGGGCGGCCCCGGCTACACCACGACCGACCCGCCCCCTGGCTCCGCGCGCTACACGAAGGGCGTCGTCGCGATGGCGAAGTCGCTCGCCGAGCCCTCCGGCTCGGCAGGCAGCCAGTTCTTCGTCGTCACGGCAGACGATGCACAGCTCGACGCCGAGTACGCGATCGTGGGCGAGGTGTCGGAGGGTCTCGACGTGGTCGAGCGCATCGGGCTGCTCGGGGACGAGGAGGAGCGCCCGACGCAGGCCGTCGTCATCAACGGGGTCACCGTCCAGGAGACGTGATGACGGTGGCCGCGGTCGTGCTCGCGGCGGGCGAGGCGACGCGGTTCGGCTCGCCGAAGCAGCGACTGCTGCTGCCCCCGGTCCTCGACCGGCTCCGCGACGCCGCCGTCGACGAGATCGTCGTCGTGCAGGGCGCGTACGAGCTGGAGGCGCCCGGCGCGCGTGTCGTCCCATGCGCTGCGTGGGCGCAAGGCCCTGGGTCCTCGCTTCGCTGCGGTCTCGCGGCGCTCTCCGACTCGGTCGAGGCCGCGGTCGTCGTCCTCGCGGACGGGCCCTTCCTCGCGCCGGCGAGCATCGCGCGTGTGCTCGATGCCTGGCGGACTGAGGGCGGAATCGTCGCGGCGTCGTACGGCGGCTCCCGGAGCCACCCGCTCGTCGTCGGGCGCGAGGACTGGGACGACGTGCCCGACGAGGGCCTGCACGGGCGGCCCGTGCGGCTCGTCCCCTGTGACGACCTCGGCGCGCCGGGCGACGTCGACACGCGGGCGGACCTCCCGCCCGAGCTCGCCGGACGCTAGGCCGTGGCGTCGAGGCCGCGGAGCTCCTGGAGCTTGTCCATGAGCCCGGGCGGCATGCGCTCGATGGCGCTCGTCTTCACGTAGCGCCGCAGTGTCTCCTCGAAGCGGTAGCGCCGGCGGCAGTACTCGCAGCCCCCGAGATGCACCTCCGCCTCCTGCCATTCGCCGTCTGTGAGCGTGCGATCGAGGAAGTCCTGCATGAGCTCCTCGCAACGGTCACACGGATCCCTGAACGTCATGCCATCGTCTCCTCGGCCATCCGCTGCTTCAACGCGCGTCGGCCTCGATGCAATCGTGACATGACGGTACCAATCGGGATGTCGAGAATCTGCGCGGCGTCCGCGTAGCTGAAGTCGCCGATGTCCACGAGCACGACCACGTCCCTGAACTGGGGCGGGATGTCGGACAGCGCGTGCACGACCGTATCTTGCGACAGGCGCTCGACGACCTGCTCCTGCTCGAGGACCTCCTCGCCTCCCGCGGAGGCAAGCTTGTTCGCGAGGTAGTAGTCGGTCTCCTCGAGCGGCTGGAGGTCGGGCGTGCGCTGGATGCGGCGGCCGCGGTCGAGATTGAGGTTCGTGAGGATCCGCAGGAGCCAGGCACGCATGTTCGTGCCGGGGGTGTAGGACTGCCAGCTTCGAAATGCCCTTGCGTAGGTCTCCTGCACCAGGTCTTCCGCCTCCTCGCGGGATCCGACGAGCCTTCTCGCCACCCGGTAGACCTGGTCGGCGAGCCCGAGCGCTTCCTCCTCGAAGCGGACACGGTCGCGCGCCTCACGCGCGATCCGAGTGGCCTCGGTGGACGGCTCCGGCTCGCTCACCAAGCAACCGTACCCGTGGTTTACAGGAGGCTGCAACGAGCCCACCTCCCGGGCTATTCCCGCTCGTTGCGAACTTCGTGGAAACCCGCGCGGCCCATGGCATCGAGCAGCGCGTCACGTGAGGTGCGCTGGTCGTCCCAGGAGAGGGTCACGTCGCCCATGAGCGTGGCGTTCGCGAACTCGATCCCGTCGTGGCCGCGGAGCGCCTGCGCGAGCCGCTCGACGCAGCGCTCGCAACGAATTCCGGTGACGTGCACGGTCTCGCTGACGGTCACGGAGTCGATGCTATCGGCACGACCTCGCGCAGCCGCACCTCGCGGTCGGCCAGCTCGACGAGCAGCGGATCGTGGGTCGCACAGACCACCGTCGAGCCGATCCCGTGGGCGAGCTCGGCGAGCAGTTGCCCGATCTGGAGCGTCGTCGCCGCGTCGAGGCGCGCGGTCGGCTCGTCCGCGAGCACGACTCCCGTGCGCGCCGCGAACGCACGGGCGAGAGCGACCCGCTCGCGCTGACCCGCGGACAGGACGCCCGCCGGCCGCTCGGCGTGCTCGGCCAGCCCGACCGCACCGAGAGCGTCCGCAGCGCGCTCGCGCGCGGCCTGCCCGTCGACGCCGCGAAGCGAGAGCGCGAGCTCGATGTTCTCCTGTGCCGAGAGGAAATCGAGGAGGTTCGAGGCCTGCCCGACGACCGCGATCTCGGAGCTCCGCAGGCGGGCGCGTGCAGATCGATCGAGCGACGAGATGGCTACCTCACCGAGCACCACCTCGCCCTCGTCCGGCAGATCCAGCCCGGCGAGGAGCGCGAGCAGCGTCGACTTGCCCGAGCCGGAAGGCCCGGTGACGACTGTGAGCTCGCCGGGCTCGAAGCGCGCATCGACCTCGTCGAGCGCCGTCTCCGAACCGTAGCGACGCGAGACTCCGCTCGCCTCGAGCCGCTTTCCCCGGGCCCCGACGAGTGCCGCGAGAGCCGGCGGCGCGACGCCCTCTCCGGAAGAGGCGGCCCGTAGCTCGACGACACCGTTTCGCGACGCAAGCTGCGCGCGCTCGCCGATGCCGGCGGCCTGGAGCATCTCCTCGGGAACGCGCAGCCAGCCTCCCGTGCCGACCACGACCGTCTCGGCGCCGCCCCGCTGCTCCTCACTGACCCGACCGTCACGGATGTGGACGACGCGGTCGGCGATCTCCGTGGACGCAGGATCGTGACTCACGATCACCGCGGCCGACCCGTGCTCGACCACGAGCTCCCGCAGGAGGGCGTGCACGTCGGCCGCGGTTGCCGCGTCGAGCTCGCCCGTCGGCTCGTCTGCGATGAGGAGCCGGGGCCTGTGGGCGAGGGCGGCACAGAGCGCGATCCGCTGCTGCTCGCCACCCGAGAGCTCGGTCGGGCGCGCGGTGGCCCGGTCGAGCAGCCCGACCCGCTCGAGCAGCTCGTGCGCACGCGCCTGCCGGTGTCGCTCGCCGACTCCCGCGAGCCCGAGCGGCACGGCCACGAGCTCCTCGGCGGTGAGCTCGCCGGCAAGCGCTCTCCAGTAGTGCTGGTCCGCGTAGCCGAGGATCTCGCTGCGGTGGAGCGAGAGCTGCGTTGCCGACGCGCGTCCGAGGTCGAGACCCGCGACGACGACCGAGCCGGCCGGCGGTCGTTCGAACCCCGCGAGCACGCGCATGAGCGTGGACTTGCCCGAACCACTCGGGCCGAGCACGACGCAGACCTCCTGCTCGTCGACCGACAGCGTCAGCCCGCGCAGTGCAGCCACCCCGCCGGCAGGAGACGGGTAGACGGCGTACAGGTCGCGCGCGTCGACGAGCGGTGCCATCGCTAGACCCTCTCCGCGCTCGGACCGCGCGGCTCGGCGAAGGCGCGGCGCGTCGCGGCTCCCACGAGCAGGATCGCGAGCACCGCGTACGCGGCCGCCCCCGTTGCGATGACGAGCGGGTCGACGGTCGCCTGCAGCGGCGGCTCGGCGAAGCCGGCCCTTGCGGTGACCGAGACGAGCTTCGTCACCAGCGTGACGAGGACCAGGCCCGTGGCCGCGCCCGCAAGCAGCCCCGCGACCGCCAGCGCCAGCGCGCGAGTCCGGACGACCCGCCGCAGGAACGACGGCGTACCGCCCTGAGCCTCGAGCTCGTACAGCTCGCTGCGGTCGTCGCGGAGATCCGACCACACCGCGAGCGCGAGGCCCACAGCTGCGAGGAGAAGCGCGAGCAGCGCGGCCGCTCCGAGTGCGAGGAGCGTCCCGTGGGCGAGAGGATCGCGGCGCGACTCACGCTCGAGCTCCGCGCGCGTCGTGACGTCGAGGACGTGGAACGGAGCCTCCGAGAGCGCCGCGGCAAGCTCCGGCTCGCGCTCCCTGGAAGCCGCGATCCAGACCTCGTTCTCACGGGCGGCGCCCGGCGCCTCTGCGTTGATCGTCGTCGCGAGAGCTCCGCGATCGCCGATGACGACCTCGTCCGACGTGCCCGGGAAGCGCTGGACGACCCCCGCGACCCGGACCGTCGAGACCGCTCCTCCGACCCGCAAGGGGAGCGTGCCGCCCACACCGCCGGCCAGCTCGGCGAGCCGAGGGCTCGCAAGGACCTGCGGGGGGTCGGCATCGGTCGTCTGCGGCGCGCGCAGGCGCGCGGTGCGCTGGGGCGTGAGCACGAAGCGCAGGTCGACACCGGTTCGCGAGGTCTCGACCCGGACACCGTCGGTGCCCTTCCACCCGCGCACCTCCCGCCCGAGCGGGCCTGCTACGCGCACGCTTCCGGTAAAGGCGATGCCCGCATCGGCACCGCCCTCGATCAGACGCGGCGGCGGCCGCACCTCGAGCGAGACGAGCCGCGACCCTGCGGGAGCACGGCCGGTGAGCGTCGATGCCCGGTCGGGGCTCGCAGCTCCGAGCTCGACGCGCTCGAAACTGCCCGCCGGAGTCTCGACGACGGCGACCAACGAGACGCGGCCCGGCCCGACGGTCGCCCGGATTCGCCCCTCGGGGAGCACTGAACCCGCGAGCGTGACAGTGCGTCCTGGATCGAGAAGCTCGGCGACCTCGGCGCGCTCGGCACCTCCCGCCCACTCCGGGCGCCACACGCCGACCTGCTCGACCGCTTCGCGGTCGAGACCGAGGATCGTCACACCGGTGACCTGTTCCGCCCGACCGGCACCGCCGGTGACTCGGAGGACCGGATAGGCGCTGCCGCCCTCTCCGGCCACGCCTCGATAACGCCCGAGCTTCGCCGCGTCGAAGACACGCACGAGCGACGCGAGGTCCTCGCGCACCGTGACGTCGAGCGGCACCTGGAAAGCGGCCTGCTCCCGCTCCCCACGTTCGAGCGTCGCCCGGTACCCCTCGGCGAGGAGTGCCAGTCCGAAGGCGATGGTCAGGAAGGCAACGGTGACGACGGTCGTCCCGGGGCCGCGACCGAGCCCGACGGCCACGAGCCGGAGCGCGAGCGGCGTGCGGCGTCGATCCGCGACGCGACGCGCCAGCCACGGCACGATCCGCCCGACGACGATCGCCGCGACGAGGACGACGAGGCCCGGGAGCGCGAGCAGCAGCACGGCCGGTCCCTCCGCAGTCGCGAGCCGCTCCTCGTCGAGCGCGCCTCCGAGCAGTGCGACGCCGATGACGAGCAGCGCAACCGCTGCGACGATCTCGGGAGCCCCGATCCTGACGCCCTCGCGCTGGCGCAGCGTGACGGCCGCGACGACGAGGCACGTCGTGAGCAGGGTCAGCCCGAGGGCGATCGCGAGGCCCGAGGGCGACAAGACGCTGCGGACGAGGACGGCGCCAGGAGGCGCCCCCGCAATCTCGGCGGCAACGGCGCCGGCGACCGCTCCGACGCCCCAGCCGACGAGGACTCCGACGACCGCCGCGATACCCGCCTCGACCAGCGTCAGCAGACCGAGCTGCCAGCGTTGCGCGCCGGACCAGGTGAGCCGCGTCCGGGCAGCGCCGAGGTCTCGCCGCATGCCGCGAGCCGCCAGGAGCGCGAAGGCGAGCAGGAGAGCGGCCGTCTCCCCGCCGACGAGCAACAGGCGCCGCGAGCTGACCGTCGCGCGCCGCTCGGCGCTGCGCAGCTCCTCCTCGGGGACGTTCACCGAGAACGAGCTCGAGCGGGCGACGAGCTCGCTGCGGGCCCGCTCGACGCGGTCGATGACGCCGTCCAGCTCCCAGAGGCGCGGGCTCCCCGCCGCCAGGGGCCAGACCCAGGCGTAGCTTCGGTACGTGCGCGCGACCTGCGGCGACGCGGCGAGGGCGTCGATCCCCTCCGCAACCACGAGCGGTGCGGGAGCCGGCCGGTGGTAACGGCCGGACTCGCGGAGGGCCGGCGCCAGCTCCGCGTCCGCGGTCGCGTTGTCGGTCGGCTCGAGGAAGTCGCCGAAGAGCTGGCGGGAGCGCAACCTCCCAGTGCCGACCTCGACGAGGCGAAGGCCCGGCGCATCCGGGAGGGTGCCCTTTCCGCGAAGCCGGAGGACCTCGCAGCGTGCGGCCGTGCAGCGGCGCGGAAGCCTTCCGGAGCGGAGGAGCACGTGCGGCGCCAGCCCTTCCACCGCCGCCAGACCGACGAAGCGCTCGGCGACGGTGCTCTCCCGCACCAGGGCGAGCGGCGTCGGCTCGCCCAGCGGCAGTCTGGCAAGCGCTTCGCGAACGGACAGGTCGAGGACCGCGTACGCCTCGTCAACCCCTGCCGGGACGCCGAACCACACGGCCCGGACCGAGCGCGAGGAGGCGGGAATCCGCTCCACCGCCTGCGCCGTCGCACGATCCGCCGCGACCGTCACGCCTGCCAGGACTCCCGCGAGGACGGCGGCCGCGACGGCCAGCCCGAGCGCCGCGACGAGCGCACCACTGCCCCGGCGCCGGACTCGTCGCCAGGCGAGCCACGTCACGTACCGGGCCGACCTCATGACGAAGCCCTCCGCCGCCGGTACGCGGTCGTCTTCGAGCGGTTTCCGCAGATCGACATCGAGCACCAGCTCGACGAGCAGTTGCGGGACGAGTCGAAGAAGAGCCAGCCGCAGCCCTCTTTCCGGCACGCCTTCATGCGGCGCCACGCTCCGACCGCTTGAGCCTCGAGGACCACCGAAGCGATCGACCCGAGCGCCCGCGAAGCACCCGAGCCGGCCCGGGCGAGCACGACCGCTCCGTCCGGTCCGAGCATGGGGCGAAGCACGACGTCCTCGAGCGCGGCGTCGAAACGTGTGCGGAGAGCGTCCCGTGGCGTCTCCCCGGTGGTGTTCAGGAGCGCCAGCTCGCGCAGCACCGCGCGCAGCTCGCGTGCGGCGACGAAGTCGCCGGGCTCGACGGGCTCATCGCCCTCCAGGAGGCCACGTGCCCGGAGCCAGGACTCGACCTCGGCCGGCGTTGCGAGCGCGTCGTGCGCGAAGTCCGGGATCTCCGTGTTGACGAAGTCCTGGACGAGATCGAGCGGAGGCGGCGCCGGGGCCCGCCCGCCGGGCTGGAAGCCCTCGAGATCCACGGGTTCACGATGCCGGCGCAAGCTCCAACCGTAACACCCGTAAATACGGTTGAGAGGTGTCTAGGACACCGGCTTTCGCGTTATTCAGGTGTTCGAGCGCCGCTTCACGCCGTGCACCGGCCGCCCCGCGGCTTCCCACGCGTAGTACGACGCACTCGGCCCGTAGTGGATCTCGTACGAGACCACGCGCGGGTTCCTCCCGGCCTCCATCGCGCGCTGCGCATGCCAGAGGAGATTGGGATCGTCGCGCTCCTCCCAGACGAGAACGAGGTGCGCCGCCGTCATGAACACCGCGACGAACGTACACCCCTCGGCCGGGCACGGAAACGGGTCGGTCTGCACGCAGAACCAGCCCGCGTGGTTGCCGCTGTCGTCCTCCCGCCAGAGATCTTCGTCGACGTCTTCGACGAGGTCGTCGAGGATCGTCGCGCCCGGACGAGGCTCGCGCTCCACGTCGGCAACAATAGCCACGTGTCCGAAGCGCCCCCGCGCGACGCGGCCCTCGTGCTCTCGGGGGGCGGCATCAACGGCGTGCTGCTCGAGCTGGGCTTCCTGAAGCGCCTCCGCGAGACTTCGTTCTGGGATCGGGTCGGCTGGATCTACGGGACGTCCGCCGGGGCGCTGTCGGGGACCCTGGCCGCGCTCGACCGCCTGGACGAGCTCGAGCACTTCCTGCTCGGACTGCATTCCGACGACGCCTTCCGGCCACGCCGCATGTGGCAGCTACCGCTCGGTGGGCTCCGCGACTACACGCTTCCGGAGACGATCGCCGAGCGGCTCGGCGGACCCGAGGAGCTCGGCTCGGCTCTCGCCGCCGCCGAGATCGAGCTCGTCGTGTTCGCGACCGACGTCAGCGACCATCTCGACGCGGACCCGACCCGGAGCTTCGAGCTCACATACTCGTCCCATGAGGTCTCGCCCGACGTCATGGGCCGAGCGATCCTCGCCTCGGCGGCGGTGAGCGCCCTCGTCCTCCCGATCCCCATCGACGGGGCGATCGCCACCGACGGCGGCTGGGTGCGGAACTTCCCCCTCGAGCACGCCGAGGCGAACCCGGAGGTCGTCGCTCTCGCCGCGTTTCGCTACATCGCGAGCTACCGGCCTCTCGACATCTCGTTCCTCGAACGACTCCGCGAGCGGCTGGAGCGCTTTCGCGCCGTGCCGCCGGTGCGCGGGATCCTCGACGAGATCCGCCTCGCGGAGGAGCGGGCGCGCCGCGGTGAGCCCGCGCACTACCCGGAGCTGATCATCCGCCTCATGCGCGTCGCGATCGCGAGGAACACGGTGCTCGAAGAGCGCCTGTCGGCCGAGCGCGAGGCATCGGCGCTCGAGCTCCACCGCCTCCGCGACGACCTCGTCGAGACCGCCGTGCAGGCGGCGGCGCCCTGGCGCCGGCGAGCCCTCCGCGCCGAGTTGGAGGAGCTCTTCGCGTCCGCCCGCTTCCCGTTCCGCACCGACCGCGCCATCGGCCGGCTCATCGTCCGGGCGGCGCCCGGCGAGGGTGGGCTCGATCCGACGTATCGCGGCGAGTGGGACGAGGAGACGAAGCTCGCGCTCGTCGAGCGCGGCTACCGGCTCACCGACGAGGCGCTCGCGGCCGACCCGCAGGTTCTCGAGCGCTGACCGGAGGAAAGAACGGCAGGAGGGCCCGGGCAGGCACAGACGGGCCCTCCTACCGTTTTGACAAATCAGGCCCCGGCAAGCCGGGGCCTGTGCGGCTTAGCCCTGGGGGGAAGCGGGCCGCCGCCCGAGCGTGACAGTCACGCTCGTCTTTTCTCCGTCGCGGAAGACCTGCAACTTGATCTTCTCGCCGGGCATGTGCGCGGCGATCGCGTCACGGAGATCCTCGATAGAGGAAACCTTCCTGCCGTCGGCAGCGATGATGATGTCGCCGCCGAGGATGTACGTCTCACCCGCGACGACGACCTTGGTGTCGCCCGGCTGGATCTTGGCGCTGTCGGCGCCGCTGCCGTTTGCGACCGACTCGACGAGGACGCCGGTATCGGTCGGGAGCCGGTACGACTCGGAGACGTCCGGGGTGATCGGGCGACCCGTGATGCCGAGGTGTGGATGCTCGACCCGGCCATTGCGCATGATCTGCGCGACGACGTTCTTCACGGTCTTGGCCGGTACGGCGAAGCCGATGCCGACGTTCCCCGTGCTGACCCCACCGGTCTCGATCTGGGTGTTCACGCCGATGACCTCGCCGTTGTCGTTCAGCAGCGGGCCTCCGGAGTTGCCCTTGTTGATCGGCGCATCGGTCTGGATGACATGATCGATGGAGAAGCGTGGGTCGGGGGACGTGATCAGCCGCTGGACGGCGGACACGATGCCCGCGGTCGCGGTGCGGTCGAGCCCGAACGGGTTGCCGATCGCGACGACCGGGTCGCCGACCTCCACGACGTCGGAGTTCCCGAGCGGAAGCGGCGTCAAGGCGCTCGCGTCGACGTTGACGCGGAGCACGGCCAGGTCGGTGGAAGGATCCGTTCCGACGAGCCTCGCCTCGACCGTGTCGCGATTCGAGAAGCCGACCCGGATCTGGTTCGCACCCTGGACGACGTGGTAGTTCGTGACGATGTGGCCGCTCTTGTCGACCACGAAGCCGGAGCCGAGCGCCTGCTGGTCGCCGGAGACGCTCGACACCCCCGACTGCGAGTTGATCTGCACGACTCCCGAGGACGCGCGCTCGTAGATCTCGTTGACGCTCATCGCGCCCACCGCAGAGGGCGCAGCTTGCGTGCGAGTCGCCGTCGTCGTCTCCTGTACGACGGTCGTGTCGCCCTCGAGGCCGCCGAGCAGCGCAACGCCGACGACCGCGACGATGCCGCCGAGAACTGCCGTCGCGATGAGTGCGACCAGGGAGCGAAGCCAGGAGGACATGCGCAGTCCGTTATAGCCCGGCGGCGATGTATGCCGGGTTAGAGCCCGTTAAAGCCAGGTTGCGAGCAGGCGCTTCGCCCGGGTGAGATCAGCCGGCGAGGATGCCGGTGACGTACATGGCGGCGATGCCGACGAGAAAACCGCCGATCGCGTAGCCGGAGCGAAGCCCGCCCGGCGCCTGCCGCGCGACGTAGCGGCCGACCTCGAGGACGACCTGGAACGCAGCTCCGGCCGCGATCGCGAAGAAGAGCGCCGCAAGCACGTCGCTCTTCGTGTAGCCGCCGATCCACGCGCCGAGAATCGTCGGCGCGCCGGCGACGAGCGCGAGACCGGCGAGAGCGAGGAGGGTCGAGCGGGTCTTCGCGAGCGGCGTCGCGATGCCGAGACCCTCGGTGATGTTGTGGATCATGAAGCCGATGATCAGGAACGTGCCGAGCTGGAGCTCGCCGACGGCGAACGACGTGCCGATCGCGAGCCCCTCGCCGAGGTTGTGGACGCCGATGCCGATTGCGACGAGGAGCGCGAGTGCAAACCCGGTCGCGCCCGAGCCGCGCCCGAGTCGACCGGCGAGCGCCGTCATCCCGAGGAAGCTGAGCGCGACACCGAGCAGGACGAGACCGGCTCCGCCGAGCGCAGCCGGGAGCAGCGCCTGGAACTCGAACGCCTCCGTGAGCGCCTCGACGCCGAGAAACGCCAGGAGGCCCGCGGTGAACGCCATGAACGCGGCGAGCCAGGGCGCGCTCGCCTGCCGAAGCGCGGGCAGCCAGAGCAGGCCGAGGGCAACGGGAATCACGCCGACGAGCAGCCCGATGAGCGCGTAGCCGAAGAAGCTGTCGAGCGACGGCTCCGGCGTCTCGACCGCCGCACCGATCTCCTCCACGGTCTGGACGCCACTCGAGCTCGTCACCCCGACCGAGATCGGGTCGTCCTCGACCCAGTCGTACGGGACGACGATGGTGCTCGAGCGAAGCCGGCCGAGCGTCGTCGGCCCGTCCACGGTGTACGGCACGATCGCGTCGTCCACGTTGACGTTCGCGATCGTGAGGTCGTCCTGCTGCGGGTTGCGGACGAGGATCCGGATCTCGCCGGGCGAGAACTCGACTCGGCGGATGTCGAACTCGTCCGCGGGCGGGGGGTTGCTGCCGATGAGCTCGGCGAAGCGGTCGCCGCTCATCGACACCGCTGCGACGGCGATCGTGAGCAGGAGGACCGGCACGAGCGCCCACAGCCGCCAGCCGAAACGTGCGCGGACGGACGCGGACCCGGCTTCCATGCTCAGTCCGCCACCTCGAAGAAGCCCATCCAGCCGAGCTCGGCGAACTCCGACTGGTGCGCGTGGAACATGAAGCGCCCCGTATTCGCGAACTGGATCTCGATCACGCCGCGCTGGCCCTGGCACTGCATGACCGTGTCCGTGTACTCCCAGTGGTCACCCGTGCCGGTCGGCTGGTACCTGAAGAAGTCGCCGTGGAGGTGGAACGAGTTGATGAGGTCGAACTCGGTCAGGTTCGCGAGGTAGATCCGGACGAGCTGCGAGCGCCGCACCCGGATCGGATAGCGCGCGTAGTAGAACGACCGGCCGTTGACGGTGTAGAAGTTGTTCTCGGCGTCGCCGTCCGTATCGAAGCCGTTCATGACCATCACGAGCTCCTGCGCCGGCGGGCGCGGCTCCTTCGGGTCGATGATGAACGCGCCGTAGAGGCCCTTGTGGATGTGCTTCTTGAGCGGCGTCGCGTGGCAGTGATAGAGGTGGAAGCCCGCCGGTCGCGCCTCGAACTGGTACGTGAAGTTGCCGCCCGGCTCGACGATCTCGAAGACGCCGTCCATGTTCGACGGGTGGATCCCGTGGAAGTGGATCGTGTGCGGGTGCGAGCCCTCGTTGCGGAAGCGGACGCGGAGCGTGTCGCCTTCGGTGGCGCGGATAACCGGCCCGGGCGCCGTGCCGTTGTACGTCCAGGCGGGGAAGAAGATCCCGGGCGCGACCTCGAGCTCGTTGTCGATCGCGACGAGCGTGTGCTCGCTCACGCGGCCGGGCCTGTACGGCTTCGCGGGCGTCGGGTAGAGGAGCGCGTCGAGGTCGTTCGGGCCCGCCGACGGCCGGCGCGGACTCGCCGATCATCGCCGCATGCCCTGGGGTGGCGCCGTTACCCACGACGCGCGCATGCTCGCTCGCTCGGATGAACGTGCGTCGCCTCGCCGTGACCGCCGGCCACGGCATCGCCCTCGAGTGCGAGCTTCGCAACGAACGGCGCAGCCGCGATGGGCGCGGCTGCGGCGAGAAGCTTGCGTCGTGTGAGTCGGGATTTAGACAAGACTAATTCCGAATCGCAGTGTACTCTCATGCGTGCATGTCGGCAACCAATGACTTCACCGTCGCAATCGAGGACTACCTGAAGGCGATCTACGCCCTCGAGTCGGAGGGCAGGCGCGCGACGACCTCCGCCCTCGCGGCGCGCATGGGCGTCAGCGCTCCGTCTGCGACCGCGATGGCGAAGCGCCTCGCGGAGCTCGGGCTCGTCGAACGGGCTCCCTATCGCGGCGTCGTCGCTCACCGCAGAGGGCCGGCGCGGCGCCCTCGAGGTCACGCGCCACCACCGTCTCCTCGAGCGCTACCTCGCCGACCGCCTGGGACTCTCCCTCGACGAGGTGCACGTCGAGGCCGACCGGCTCGAGCACGCGCTCTCGGAGGAGCTCGAGGCGAAGATCGACGCCGAGCTCGGGTTCCCGACGCACGACCCGCACGGCGACCCCATCCCGGACCGCGAGCTCCGCGTCGAGCCTGCGCACGGCCGGACGCTCGTCGACCTCGAGGCCGGGCGAGCGCGCACAGGTCTCACGCGTTCCCGACGAGGACGCGGAGCTGCTCCGCTACCTCGACGGAGCTCGGGCCTCGTTCCGGGTGCGCCCGTGGAGATGGTCGCGCAGGCGCCGTTCGCCGGCCCCGTCACCCTCCGCACCGAGAACGGCGAGCACGCGATCTCCCGCGAGCTCGCCGACCGCATCGGGCGGACGTGGCCTAGACCGCTTCGACGCAGCTCGGAGAAGTCGAAGAACGCCGCGAGCAGCTGCTCGAGGCTGTCCACGCCGCCGGCAGCCCGGAACGTGTAGCCGTCGCACCAGGCCTCGAACCAGTCGGCGGGCGTGGTCGCGGAGCGGACGCGACCGAGCTCACGGCCCTCGAGCGCCGTCCCGACGAGATCCACGCGCAGCTCCCAGCCCGACGCCTCCGACGTCGAGAGCATGACGCCGTAGCGGCTCTCCCAGTCCCCGTCGCACTGTGCGGCGTACCAGGCCTGGAGCGCCTCCAGCGCTTGGTTTTCCACGGCCCTGACCCTACTCAGACCGTGCGGAAATGGAACCCTCAGTTCGGGTCGGTCGAACGGCGTCAGTCGAGCGCGAGCGCGACGACCTTCACGTCCTGCGTCCGCTCGGTCGCCGAGCGCGCTCGTCGATCTTCTGCGCGAGGCCGCCGGACTCGAGCAGCTCCTCGGTGATGTCGGCCCCGCCGATGAGCTCGCCCCTGACGAAGACCTGCGGGATCGTCGGCCAGCCCGGAGAGCGACGAGAGCTCCTGGCGGATCCGCGGGTCGGGGAGGATGTCGACGGTCGTGACCGGCGCGCCGACAGCGCTCAGGGCGTTCAGGGCGCGGTACGAGTTGCCGCACATGACCATCTCCGGCGTGCCCTTCATGAAGAGGGCAACCGGTTCGTCCTTGATCACGTCCTCGATCTGCTCGCGCAAGCTCTTCATGTCGATCCTTTCGTCTTGATCCGCAGCTCGTGGATGGAGCCGTCTCCGAGCGGCGCGGCCAGGGCCGCGTTCACGCGTCGGTGCTGGTCGATGAGCGAGAGGCCGTCGAAGTCGGGGCTCTCGACGATCACCTGGAAGTGGTCGCCCGTTCCCGTGCGGTCCTCGACCGTCAGCTCGACGGCGTCGGGAAACGCCTGCTCGAGCAGCGCGCGGATCGCCTCGGCCTCCACCGCGGCCATGCTAGCCGCCCGCTACGCTCGACGCTCGATGCGCCTGCTCCGAGCAATCGGACTCGCTGCGGCCGGGTCGGTCGCCGGATTCGTCGCCGCGACCGATGCTCGCGAAGCGCGCTATTCCGTCGCGCGGTGACGAGACGAGCGACGAGGTCGCGCTCGCCGCGATCTTCGACGGCGTGGAGCTCCGGAGCCGGGCGCGTGGTTTCCGCGGTGGCTCGATGCTCGCGTGGTTCGGCGGTATCGCCGTCGACCTGCGCGAGGCAGAGCTCGCGCCGAGGCGCGCTGTCGGTGACGGCGCTCGTCGGTGGCGTGGCGATCCGCGTGCCGTCCGGGCTGGAGGGTCGAATCGAGCGTCACCTCGATCGCGGGCGGCGTCGACGTCGACTGTGCCGGAGCCCGACGGAGGCCGATGCTCCGCTGCTCGTCCTCGACGGCTTCGCGCTCCTCGGGTGGGATCGCCGTCAAAGCCGGGCCTGCCGGCGACGCCGAGCACCGCCGCGTGAACAACCGGTTGCGGTACCTCCTCACGCTCCCCGAGCGGCTCGTCCGCTTCGTGGCCGCGGCAGGCGGCGGCGCAGTGCACGAGACCGCCGAGCTCGTCCTTCCGCGGCTCGTGCGCCGGTCGCGGCTCTACGAGGCGACGGCGAAGAACCTGCTCCGGATCACCGTCGAGCTCGTCGGCGGTGTCGAGCGACCGCATGAGCGCGACGTGCCGGCGAGTTCGAGCCGTCGGCGGGGAAGCTCGCGGTTCGCAAGGGCGCGGGAAACGTCGTCGAGCTCGGATCGATCCTCGCCTTCGGGCTCTCGCCGCTCTGGCTGCTCGCCGGCGCCGCCGACGTCACGCACGGGACGCGCGTCTACCTCGACGCGCTCGTCGCCGAGCTGAAGGAAGCCGGCGTCATCGCGCGCGACGCGGAGCTCGCGTCGGTCGACGACCTCCTCGCGGCGCTGCGAGGGCGCGAGCGGGACGACGGCACGGCTCATCGACCTCCCGCCGCTCGAGGTCGAGGGCTCTGAAGCAGTCGCTCGCCGATCTCCGCGCCGACGCGGGCAGCCTGCCGAGCCCGGCCGAGCTCGCGGCCGTGTACGAGGCGCTGCATGCGGGAGGCGCGAGCGCGAGAACAAGAGCCTGCTCGAGGTCTCGCTCGGGATGGGGCTCGCGTTCTTCAACTCCGCGCGCAAGGTCGGACGCCAGCATCTGCTCGATCCGTACACCGAGGATCTCGCGCCCGTCCGGGACGAGGGCTTCGGCGCCTACGCCCGTCGCGTCGGGCCGTCCGTACGCGGAGGCCGTCGTCCGGCACTTCGTCCCCGAGCGAGAAGACGCTCGTGGAGCGCGGCGTCGAGCGGCTGGCCCGCTCGAAGCTGCTTGAATCGGAAGCGATGGCCCATCCGGACAGCTTCGGAGCGCGCTCCCGGCTCGCGGTCGGCGAGCGCGAGGTCGAGGTCTTCCGCCTCGACGCGCTCCAGGAGCGGTTCGACGTGCTTGCGCCTGCCCTACACGCTCCGGATCCTGCTCGAGAACGTCCTCCGCCACGAGGACGGCACGACCGTCACCGCCGCCGACGTCGAGGCGGTCGCGGGTTGGGTGGCCACCGCCGATCCGTCGCAGGCGATCTCCTTCACTCCGGGCCGCGTCCTGCACCAGGACTTCACCGGCGTCCCCGCGATCGTCGACCTCGCCGTCCATGCGGAACGCGATGAGCGATCTCGGCGGCGACGCGGGGAGGATCAACCCACAGCTTCCCGTCCGAGCTCGTGATCGACCACTCCGTCCAGGTGGACGAGTTCGCGACGCCCGTTCGCGATTCGGCGGAACTCGGAGCTCGAGTTCGAGCGGAACCGCGAGCGCTACGCCTTCCTGCGCTGGGGCCAGGGCGGCTTCGTGAACTTCAAGGTCGTCCCACCCGCGACCGGGATCGTCCACCAGGTCAACCTCGAGTTCCTGGCGCGCGTCGTCGACGAGCGGAACGGCACCGCGTTCCCGGACACGCTGCTCGGCACCGACTCGCACACGACGATGATCAACGGGCTCGGCGTGCTCGGCTGGGGAGTCGGCGGGATCGAGGCCGAGGCGGCCATGCTCGGCGAGGCGGTCTCGATGCTCGTCCCGCAGGTCGTCGGCTTCAAGCTCATGGGCGAGCTGCCCGAAGGCGCGACGGCGACCGACCTCGTCCTCACCGTGACCGCAGATCCTGCGCAGGACAGGCGTCGTCGGGAAGTTCGTCGAGTACTTCGGACACGGGCTGGCGGGCCTACCGCTCGCGGACCGCGCGACCATCGGGAACATGTCTCCCGAGTACGGCGCGACGTGCGGCTTCTTCCCCGTGGACGCCGAGACGCTCCGCTACCTGCGGCTCACCGGCCGCTCCGAGGAGCGCATCGCGCTCGTCGAGGCGTACTGCAAGGAGAACGCGCTCTGGCACGACCCCGACGACGCGCCGACCTACACGCAGGTCGTCGAGCTCGACCTCTCGACCGTCGAGCCCTCCCTCGCCGGGCCGCGCCGGCCGCAGGACCGCGTGCCGCTCCGGGCCGCGAAGTAGGAGTTTCTCCAGACGCTCCCGAGCTTCGGCGTCGACTACGGAAACGCACACGACGAGGCGGTCGCCGAGACGTTCCCCGCGAGCGATCCCGTCGCCGCCGGGGTGCCCGGGCACGAGCCCACGCCGCGGGCGAGCGGTCGTCGACGTTGCGCCGGTGCGCGCTCTCGGACATGCCGGGCGGCGCCGAGGTGACGCTCGGCGGGGAGACGTTCGAGCTCGAGCACGGCTCGGTGGTCATCGCGGCGATCACGTCGTGCACGAACACGTCGAACCCCGCGGTCATGGTCGGAGCCGGCCTGCTCGCGAAGAACGCGGTCGAGCGCGGTCTCACGCGGAAGCCGTGGGTGAAGTCGAGCCTTGCGCCGGGCTCCAAGGTCGTCACGCAGTACTACGACGAGGCGGGTCTCACGCCGTTCCTCGAGCAGCTCGGCTTCCATACGGTCGGCTACGGGTGCACGACCTGCATCGGGAACTCCGGGCCGCTGCCGGACGAGATCTCGCGTGCGATCCTCGACGCCGACCTCGTCACGTGCGCCGTCCTGTCCGGAAACCGCAACTTCGAGGCGCGGATTCATCCGGAGGTGAAGGCGAACTACCTCGCATCGCCGCCGCTCGTCGTCGCCTACGCTCTCGCGGGCCGGATGGACCTCGACCTCCTCACAGAGCCGATCGGGGTCGGGAAGGACGGCGAGGACGTCTACCTCGCGGACATCTGGCCGTCGCCGGAGGACGTGCAGCGGACGATCGAGGCGACCATCGACGAGGAGATGTTCCGGTCGACGTACGCCGACGTCTTCACGGGCGACGAGCAGTGGCGGGCGCTGCCCGTTCCGGAGGGAGAGCTCTTTGCCTGGGACCCGGCGTCGACGTACGTGCGCCGTCCGCCGTACTTCGACGGGATGCCGCCGGAGCCACAGGTCGTCGAGGACGTCGTCGGCGCGCGGTGCCTCGTCTCGGTCGGCGACTCGGTGACGACCGACCACATCTCCCCGGCGGGCGCGATCAAGCTGGACTCGCCCGCGGGCCGCTATCTCGTCGAGCACGGTGTCGAGCGCAAGGACTTCAACTCGTACGGCTCGCGCCGTGGGAACCACGAGGTGATGGTGCGGGGCACGTTCGCGAACGTCCGCCTTCGGAATCTGCTCGTCCCGGGGTCGGAGGGCACCTGGACCGTTCACCTGCCCGTCGGGCGAGGAGATGACGATCTTCGACGCGGCCGAGAGCTACCGCGCCGACGGCGTGCCGCTGATCGTCCTCGCCGGAAAGGAGTACGGGTCGGGCTCGTCGCGCGACTGGGCGGCCAAGGGCCCGAAGCTCCTGGGCGTGCGCGCGGTGATCGCGGAGAGCTTCGAGCGGATCCACCGCTCGAACCTGCTCATGATGGGGATCCTCCCGCTTCAGTTCCTCCCCGAGCGAGAACCGCGAGTCACTCGGGCTCACGGGCCGCGAGGAGTTCTCGATCGTCGGGGTCGAGAACGCCGAGGCGCGCGAGGTGACGGTGCGGGCGGACGAGAAGGAGTTCCGCGCGATCGTCAGGCTCGAGACACCGCGCGAGCGGGAATACCTGCGTCACGGGGGGATCCTGCTCTACGTCCTGCGGCGCCTGCTCGCCTCGTAGCCGCCGTTCAGGATCGCCCCAGAGCGCAGCGCGGCCCTTCGGTTACGACGGGATCGCGAGGCCGAGCTCCCGGGCCGCCCACCGGAGCGCAACGGCAGCCTGTGCGCGCTGGAACTCGCGCACGGTCGGAGCGCCCGCCGGGGGCGGGAGGCCCGCCCGAGCGGAGAAGAAGCCCGCGACCGCGACTGCGAGGCCGCCCGCGTCCGGCAGGATCTCCCAGGGCATGGGCCCACCCTCGAGCTGCAGGCTCGGCAGCCAGAACGCTACGTCGAAGCGACCGTTCCCCTGGCAGGCGAGATTCCAGTCGACGAGGATCGCGCGGCGACCGGCGATACAGAGGTTGTCGCTGCGCACGTCGAAGTGAATGAGCTCGTCACCGCCGGGCTCGGCCTCGCCGCTCGCCCTGGTGAGCGCCGGCAGTGCCTCCTCGAGCCACCCGCGAGAGCAGAGGCCCGTCGCCAGGAGCGGCTCGGGATCCGCGGCCACGCTCCCCCAGCCCGCGGCGTGCTCGCGCTTCTCGTCGAGCGATGCGACTCCGGGCGGTGGCGGGGTCGCATGAAGCTCCTCGAGCGACGCGAGCACCGCGTCGATCCGTGCCGCAGACCAAGGCGGCGGCCACTCGGCGCCGCTCAGGTCCTCGAGCGCCAGCAGCGTCGTTCCGTCCTCGTCGAACGATCCGAGGTACGCGGGCATGAACGCGCCGCGGACGGACTCGTAGACGAGGCGCTCCTTGCGCAGCCATTCGGCAGCCTCCTGCGTCAGCGCATGCTTGACGAACGCAGAACGCCCGTCCGCGAGCGACACGCGCCAGTGAGCGCTGACGCGCCCGTAGCCGCCGCTCGCGACCGCGGTCCACTCGACGGGGTTCGCACCGGCGGCGGATGCGACCTCGCGCACGGGAAAGGCTCCGGGCGAGCTGCCGCCTCCCGGGCTCATCGAGCCGGCTGGCTCGCTGCCGGAGCGGCCCCGAGCTCCGGCGGCAGCGGGCGCGAGTGGACGACGACGAGCGTCGTCGTCGGCCGCGTGAGCGCGACGTAGAGCTCCTTCAGACCCTGCCCGCCGGCCGCCTCGTCGACGATCAGCGCGGGCTCGACCACGATCACGTGGTCGAACTCCATGCCCTTCGCCTCGCGAGGCGTGAGCACCGAGATGCGCGTGTCGTCGAAGAGGGACGCGGCCGCCTCCGCGCCACGGAGCGACGCCGGAGCGATGACGGCGAGCAGGCCGTCCTCGCCCGCCAGCCGGGCCGCCTCCGCGTAGGCCGTATCGAGCGGCGGGTCGCCGCGGACGATCGTCGGCGCCTCGGCCCCGACCCGGTACGCAACCGGCGGCTCGACGTCGGGCGCGATGTGCTCGAGGAGCGGGAGCGCGAGCGCCATGATCTCGCGCGGGACGCGATACGCGTGCCGCAGCTCCTCGATCTCGGCCTCGCCACCGCCTGGGAGGAACGGCAGCAGCTCGCTCCCAGCTCGTGTACGCGACCGGCCCCGTAGCCTGCGCGATGTCTCCGAGGATCGTGAACGAGCCGGCGGCGCGACGGGCGATCATCCGGAGCTGCATCGGCGTCAGGTCCTGCGACTCGTCCACGATCACATGCCCGTAGGCGGCGGGCGGGCCGAGCAGCACGGCCCGCGCCTCGTCGATCAGCGCGAGATCGGCGTCGCTCCAGCCGCTCCGCGAGCGCCGGAGGAGTGCCTGCTCGTCGGCGTCGAGGATCCCGTCGGCAGCCTCGGCGAGACGGTCTCGTGACGACGAGGAGCTGACGGACCACGCGTTCGGGCTTCGGCGCGGGCCAGACGAGGTCGAGGAAGCGCGTCAGCACGCCGTCGCGGCGAAGCGCCCGCTCCACCTCGTCGAACGCGCGCACGGCGAGGCCGCCGAGGCGGTCGCCGTAGTCCGCGTAGAAGTGGCGGAGGACGTTCATCCGGAACTGCTCCCGGGCCGCGGTACGAGACCCCGGACGTCTCCCGCGTGTCCCGCAACAGGAGCTCGACCTCGTCCGCCTCGACGCCGACGAACCTGCCCTCCATGCGCGCAACGAGCTCCGTCGCCTCGCCCACCGTGCCGAGCTCGGCCGCGCGCCGCACGACCTCGGCGACGCGGACGTCTGCCTTCAGCTGCTGCACGTCGAGCGCGTCCTCGCGAGTCACGCTGACCCCAGGCACGAGCTCGCCGACCGCGAGCTGGTCGACGCTGTCCTCGCCGAGCGACGGAAGCACGTGCGATACGTAGTCCATGAAGATCGGATTCGGCCCGACGACGAGGATCCGACGCAGCGACTCGCGGTGCGCCGAAGAGCAGGAACGACGCGCGATGGAGGCCGACCGCAGTCTTGCCCGTACCCGGGCCGCCCTGGATCACGAGCGGTGGCTCAGGCTCGCGCGCGATGAGGCCGTACTGGTCGGCCTGGATCGTCGCGACGATGTCGCGCATGCGCGCGTCGCGGGCGCGCTCGAGCTCCTCGAGGAGGAAGTCGTCGAGCGAGCTCGCCGCGTCGGCGAGGGAGCCGTCGAGCGCCTCGTCGCTGATCCCGGTGAGCGTCCGGCCCCGCAGGCGGAACCGCCGCCGGAGCGTGACGCCGTGCGGCGCAGCCGGCGTCGCGGTGTAGAACGGGCGCGCGGCAGGCGCCTGCCAGTTGACGACCAGCACGCCGTCGTCGTCGTGCACCCAACGGCGGCCGACGTAGAGCGGGTGCTGCACGGAGTCGACGTCGATGCGGCCGAAGCAGAGGATCTGCTCGGCCGCTTCGTACGCCGCGAGCCGCCGGTCCACCCACGCCTCGATCCGCCCGGCGGCGATGTCGAAGCCGTCCTCGCCGACGCCGGCGGCGTCCACCGTGCGGAGCAGCGCCTGTCGCATGCGCTCGAGGCACTCGTACGCGTGGTCGAGATAGGCCTGCTCGGCGGGGATGTCCGGATGGGCCATTGCCGCTAGCTCTTCTTGCGGCCGACGAAGATCGCCCACCCGAGGTGGTCGCGGCCGTATCGGAGATAGGAGCGTTTGTAGCTCTCCTGCCGTGCGCGGATGTCGGCGGCGTCGGGATCGTCGGCGTTCCCGGCGAGCCACCCGTCCACCGCAGCCCAGTGCTGGGTCTCGTACCGATCCCACTCGTCCTCGGTCGACACGAGCATGTCGGTGACGACGAGATCGCCGCTCTCGAAGATGTCCACCGTCCCCTCGAGCGTCGTGCAGGGCAGGGTCCGGAACTCGTACTCGTCGGGGACCGGCAGCTTGCGCCAGTAGGGCTCGCCGACGACGACGTGACCGCGAGGTCGCACCACCGGCTCGAGCGCGTCGAGCGTGCGGGCAAGGTCGCCCCAGACGAAGCTCGCGCCCAGGCAGAGAGCTGCGTCGTAGCTCTCCGCGTCGAAGGTCTGCTGCGAGGCGTCTCCGAGTGTGAAGGAGACGCGCTCCGCGAGGCCGGCGGACTCGATCCGCTCGTTCGCCACCGCCAGGAAGTCAGGCGAGAGCTCGACGCCCTCGACCGTGCAGCCGTAGGCTCCGGCGAGGACGAGCGCCGGCCCGCCACGCCCGGACGCGATGTCGAGGACGCTCGACTGCGGTCCGAGGCCGATCCGCCGGCCCAGCTCGAGGAGCTTCTCCTTCGAGGTCGGGTTCTGCAGCTCGTGCCCGGACTCCGCGACGACGAAATAGCGCGGGATCACGGAGGCATTCTGGCCGAGAGCCACGGGTAGGCTCGCGCTCGTGTCCGACGAGCGTCTGCCCGGAAGCTGGGGCATCCAGCCGGTACCGCCGCGGCTACGGGTTCTCGGCGGGCTCGACACCGGGCTCCTGTGGGGGAACCTCGGCGTCTCCCTCCTCGTCGTCGTGGCAGGAGCGGCGCTCGTGCCCGCTCTCTCGCTTCCGGCCGCACTCGTCGCGATCGTCGTGGGCTGCGTCCTCGGCAACCTCGCGCTCGCGACGGCGGGGGCCATCGGCGCCGACGCGCGTGTCCCGGGCATGGTCCTCCTGCGCGCGCCGCTCGGCCGCCGAGGCTCCTACCTGCCGACGACGGTCAACGTGCTCCAGGGCATCGGGTGGACGATCTTCGAGCTGCTCGTCATCGCGACCGCCGCAGCGGCTCTCTCGGACGAGCTCCTCGGGTTCCGCGCGCAGTGGCTGTGGACGCTCGTCGGCGGCGGGGTCGCGCTCGGGCTTGCACTCCTCGGCCCGATCGGCTTCGTACGACGGTTCGTGCGCAAGGTCGCCGTCTGGGCCGTGCCGGTCGCGCTCGCCTACCTGACATGGTGGGCCCTCGACGGCGCCGACCTCGGGGAGCTCTGGAACCGGCCGGGCGAGGGCGGGCTCTCCGTGTGGCAGGGCGCCGACATCGTGGTAGCGATCACCGTCTCGTTCGTCCCCTACGCCGCCGACTACACCCGGTTCTCCCGGACCCGCCGAGGCGCGTTTCTCGGCACCGGGCTCGGCTATCTCGTACCGGACGCGTGGCTGCTCGCGCTGGGCGTCGTCCTCGTCCTCTCGCGAGACCTGAGCGACCCCGCGGCGCTGCCCGCGGCCGTCGTCGCCGGCGGCGCCGCCGCCATGCTGGCCCTGCTCGCGCTGCTCGTCACCGAGGCGGACGAGGCCTTCGCCAACACGTACTCCGCGGCCGTCTCGCTCCAGAATCTCGTCCCGCGCGCGCCGCAGCCGCTCCTCATCGTGCTCGTCACCGGGGTTGCGGTCGGCGGCGCGCTGGTCGTCGACTTCGTCACGTACCAGAGCTTCCTCTTGCTGCTCGGCTCCGTGTTCGTGCCGCTCTTCGCCGTGCTGCTCGCCGACTGGCTCGCCGCCGGTCGCCACTACACCGAGCAGGACGTATTCGCGGCGCCTCCGTGGCGGCTCGGCCTCATCGCGTCGTGGCTCGCCGGGTTCGCGCTCTACCAGTGGCTCTTCCCGTCCGGCCCGGGCTGGTGGGTCGATGCGGTCGAGAAGCTGAGCCCGCCCGACTGGGGGATCGGAGCGACGGTCCCGAGCTTCCTCGTGTCCTTCGTCGTGGCGAGCGTGGTCGCGACCCTCTCGCGCCGGTCCGAAGCAGGGGCAGCCGCCGCGTGACGGCGATCGCCTGCCTCGGGCACATCGCGAGCGACGTCGTCGCCGGGAGCCCGCCCCGGCCGGGCGGGGCCGTGTTCTATGCAGCGCGTGCGTTCGCGCGGATCGGAGCCGACGCACGCATCGCGGCGTCGTGCTCGGCGGCGGACCGACCGGCGCTCCTGCCGCCGCTCGAGGAGCTCGGCCTCCCGTTGAGCTGGCACGAGTCGGAGACGACCGCCCGCTACAGCTTCCACTACGAAGGCGACCGCCGGATCATGCGCCAGGACGACGTCGGCGATCCCTGGGAGCCGGAGACCGCCGTCGCCGCCGTCGGGGACGCCGAGTGGATCCACGTCGGCGCGCTCACGAGGAGCGACTTCCCGCCCCGGACGCTGGCCGCGCTCGCGTCGGAAGGACGCAGGCTGCTCGTCGACGCCCAGGGTCTCGTGCGGAGACCCGACCTCGGACCGCTCCGGGCGGACGGCGACGTCGGCGACGCACTTCGTCACGTGGCGATCCTCAAGCTCAACGACGAGGAGGCGGAGACGCTGCTCGGCACGGCCCAGCCGGAGGACCTGACCGCGATTGGCGTCCCGGAGGTGATCCTGACCCTCGGCTCGCGCGGCTCGTTCGTCATCACGCCTCGATCGATCGAGGAGGTCGCGGCCCGGGTCGTCGTAGGCCCTGTCGACCCGACCGGCGCGGGTGACACCTTCTCGGCGGCCTACCTCACCGGCCGGGCCGCCGGGCTCGGGCCCGTGGACGCCGCCGACAAGGCCACCGTGACCGTGGCCGCGTTCCTCTCCGGCGACTGACTCAGATCCGGAACTCGCCGCGCGCGACGACGACGGCGCTGCCTCCGACCTCCACCGCCTCGATCCCGCCCGCGCCGCCGGCCGCGCGGGCGTAGAGCGTCGAGGGCCTCCCGATCTCGGCGCCCTGCTCGACCATGATCTGCGTGCCCCACTCGACCAGCCCGTGCCGGCACAGATGGCAGGCGAGCGGGCCGCACGCGGAGCCGGTCGCGGGATCCTCCGCGACGCCCGCGGCCGGGGCGAACATGCGGAGCTTCCACGACGTGTCCTCGCCCGCGAAGCAATTCGCCTTCACCCCGAGCTCGGTGAGTGCCGTGAGGTCGGGGCGGAGCGCAGCGACCTCCTCGCGCGAGCCGAGCGCGACGAAGGTGTGCGGAACGCCGTTGTCGTAGCGCTCGACGGGGAGGAGCGAGCCAGAGACCCCGAGCGCCGCGAGGAGGACCTCCGTGTCCGGATATGGCTCCACAGACGGGACGGGCTGCGTCATCCGGCCGAAGTAGATCGCCCCGGAGCTGTCGCGCTCGAGCTCGACGGGGACCGGCCCGCGGCCCGTCTCGAGCACGATCACGTCGCGCTGCAGCGGCGCGGCGAGCACGAAGGCAGTGCCGAGAACCGGATGGCCGGCGAACGGCAGCTCCGCCCGGGGCGTGAAGATCCTGATCCGGACGTCGCCGTCGCCCTCGGCAGGGAGCACGAAGACCGTCTCGGAGAAGCCGAGCTCGAGCGCGAGCGCCTGCATCGTCTCGGGATCGACCTCACGACCGTCCGTGAAGACGCCGAGCTGATTGCCGGCTAGCGGACGGTCGGTGAAGACGTCGGCCACGACGTAGCGAAGCCTTGGCACGCTCGCAGCCTAGATGCCTCGGGCCGCGTCTATCCTCGCGACGTGCTCGTCTACCTCGTCCGCCACGCGCACGCGGACTCCGGGGAACCGGACGAAGCGCGCCCGCTGTCCGCGCGAGGCCTCGAGGAGGCGCGGAGGCTCGCAGACTCGCTCTCCCGACAAGCCGAGCCTCCCGTGCTCGTGCTCACGAGCCCGCTCCTCCGCGCTCGGCAGACGGCCGAGGAGATCGCCCGTGCGACCGCCGCAAGGCTGCGGGTCGAGCCGTCGCTCGGTCCGGGCACGGACCCGGCAGCGCTTCGTCGGTCGATCGGCGACGAGACGCGGGCAGTGGCTGCCGTCTGCCACCAGCCGGACTGCTCCGAGATCGCGCTCGCCCTGACGGGCAGCGATCCCGGCTTCCCGCCGGCGGGCATGGCGGCGCTCAGGCTCGAGCCGTGAGCAGCTCCTCGAGCCCGCAAAGCCGGACCACCAGCGCGATCGAAGTCCGCGACCTCCGCAAGTCGTATCGCGGAGTGGAGGCGCTTCGGGGGATCAGCTTCGCCGTTGCACCCGGTGAGGTCTTCGGGCTCCTCGGCCCGAACGGGGCCGGGAAGACGACGACGGTCGAGATCCTCGAGGGCTATCGGAGACGAGACGGCGGCGACGCCACCGTGCTCGGTCACGATCCCGGCGATGCGCCGAAGGAGCTCCGCGAGCGGATCGGCGTCGTGCTCCAGCAGTCGGAGAACGCGCATCTGTTGACCGTGCGCGAGGTGCACCGCATGTTCGCGGGCTACTACGAGACGCCACGAGACGTGGACGAGGTCATCGAGCTCGTCGGCCTCGCCGAGAAGCGGGACGCGCGGGTGAGGACGCTCTCCGGAGGCCAGAAGCGGAGGCTCGATCTCGGAGCCGCGCTCGTCGGGGACCCCGACCTCGTCTTCCTCGACGAGCCGACGACGGGCTTCGACCCGGCCGCGCGGCGCTCGGCCTGGGCCATGATTCGCTCGCTGAGAGCGCTCGGGAAGACGATCCTCCTCACGACGCACTACCTGGACGAGGCACAGCAGCTCGCGGACCGGGTCGCGGTCATGCGCGCCGGCGAGATCGTGGCGCTGGGGACGCCGGCGGAGCTCATCGGGGTCACGCGGCGCACGGAGATCAGGCATCGCGTGAACGGCGAGCTCGTCGTCATCGAGACCGAGGAGCCGACTCGTGTGCTCCACGAGCTGACCGCGACCGCCCTCGCCGACGGGCGCGAGCTCGAGCAGCTCGAGGTGCGCCGGCCCTCGCTCGAGGACGTGTACCTCGAACTCGTCGAGGAGCCCGGGGAATGACGGTGCTCGCCCACCAGCTCCTCTTCGAGCAGCGCATCTTCTGGCGGAGCCGGGAGGCGGCGGTCTTCATCTTCATCTTCCCGATACTCCTGTACTCGCTCCTCGCGTCGGTGTACTCCGACGAGATCGACGGGATACCGTCGGCCGACCTGTTGCTCGCAGGGCTCTTCGGCTACGGCGCCGCGAACACGGCTTTCGCCGGGCTCGCGATCATCCTCGTCGGGCGACGGGAGATGGGTCTCCTGAAGCGCCTGCGCGCGACGCCCTTGCCGCCCGTGACGTACCTCGCCGCCGTCCTGCTCTCCACGCTGGTCGTGTTCGCGCTCGAGGCCGTGGCGCTACTGCTCCTCGGCAGCCTCGCCTTCGGCGCGAGCTCTCCCGCCAACGTCGCCGGCTTCGCGGGCGCCGTGGTCCTCGGCGTCGCGTGCTTCGCGGGGCTGGGTGTCGGCGCCGCCTCGCTCATCCGCTCGGCAGAAGGCGTCTCCGCTGTCGTGAACGTCATCGTCCTGCCGATGGCGTTCCTCTCGGGCGCGTTCGGCCCGCGAAACGAGTACCCGGCGATCCTGCAGGCGATCGCGGATGTCCTCCCGCTGACGTACTTCCTCGAGATCGTCGACGGTGTCTACCTCGAGGGGGACTCCCTCTTCGCGAATCCGCAGGCGCTCGCGATCGTCGCGGCCTGGGGTGCGGCCGGGGTCGCGATCGCGCTCCGGTGGTTCGGCTGGGTGCCGCGCGACCGCTAGCGGAGGAAGAGAACGGGCCGGCACATGGCCGGCCCGTTGCCCGTCGATCGAAGCTCGTTAGCGGTTCTGGAGCAGCGACAGGTAGTACAGGAGCACCGCGACCGCGGCGAGTGCGCCGGCGACGTACGTCCAGGCCGCGGCCTTCAGGACGCTGTTCACGCCTCCCGCCTCGTTCGAGCCGATCAGCCCGAGATCCCGGAGCTGACCCTTCGCGCGCTTCGAGGCGTCGAACTCGACCGGCAGCGTGACGAGCTGGAACAGCACGGCGATGGAGTAGAGCGCCACCGCGACGAAGATGAAACCGGTGATCTGCAGGATGATCCCGCCGAAGAGGAAGAGCACCCAGATCTGCGACGCGAACGAGACGGCGGGGAACAGCGCGCTGCGGAACTTGAAGAACGCGTACGACTTCGCGTGCTGCAGCGCGTGGCCGACCTCGTGGGCCCCGACGGCCGACGAGGAAATCGAGCGGCCGTGGTAGACGTCCGGCGACAGGTGCACCGAGCGGTTTCTGGGGTCGTAGTGGTCGGAGAGCTGGCCCGGCGTCTCCTCGATCGGGACGTCGTGAAGCCCATTGGAGTCGAGCACCCGGCGCGCGACCTCGGCTCCGGTCAAGCCGTGTGAGGCCGGGACCTGGAGATTCTTCGCGAAGGTGCTCTTCACCTTGTGCTGGGCCCAGAGGCCGATGAGGAGCGGGAGTACGAAGGCGATCAGAAAGGTCATGCGCGGATCGTACCGTCGAGAAATCACGTCCCGGGGGCTCCGCCGCGGGCCTCAGCGGATTCTTAACCGCCTCGCCGAGCGCGCGCCGCGGGACCGGGCGCAGTCAGAATGAGCCGGTGAGCGAGATCGACCGAACGCGCCTCTCGAGCCTGCTGCACGAGGCGGCCGAGACGCACCACGTCGTCTACCGCATCACCGACGGCGACGACCCGGACTGGGCGTCCTGGTATGCGGACTGGCTCCTCGACCTGTCCGAGCTCCCCGATCTTCTCGGCGCCCGGCCGGTGCGAAGCCACCTCGTCCACACGCTCGTCGAGCTCGACCGGGAGTACACGGCCGAGAAGGCCGCCGCCGACGAGCGCTGGGAAGACTGGTATGCAGCACGTCTTCCCGAGCGTCTCGGCCCGTCGCCCGACGGGTGACCCGCTGAGGGAGTCCGCGGGCGATGCGGACGCCCACGAAAAGCTACCTCTGTCGGGGGATGCACGGTTCCCTCCTGCCAGCGATCACGTGACGGTGAGCTCTGCGGCTATCGCTCCGAACGTCTTCCTCGACCCCCAGGGATGGGCCCCGCGGTTGGGGAGAACCCTGCATGCGGCCCGGCGGCAGCGGAACGTCTCGCTGCGTGCGCTCGCGCACGAGTCGCGCGGCCGCTTCACGGTTCGGGACCTTCGTCAGTTCGAGCGCGGTCGGCGGCCCGCCGGCGAGACGCTCTCGTCGTTGCTCGCGGACCTGTACGAGGTCGAGCTGGACTCTGTCGCGGCTCCGCGGCGGCCACTCGAGGTCGACCTGACAGCGGGGCTCCTCGCATCCGGGGGAGCCGTCCGGCGTCTCTCTGGAACCGAGGACAGCCGTGCGGTGCTAGCCGCGTACCTCGAGCTCGTGTGGGCACTTCGGCGCGCGCCCGGTGGGATCATCCCGCTGCGCGCGGCGGACGTCGCTGCACTCTCGACGGCGCTCGGGCTCGAGGAGGACGACATCGTCCAGGCGCTGTCCGACCTCATGCAGTGCACGAAGTCGGAGGCCCGCGCAATCCTTGCGACCCTCCGCCGTCCGACCTGGGCGCTGCCGGCCACGGTGGCCGCGGCCGTTGCGCTCGGGCTCGCAGCGAGCCAGCTCGTGGACACCGGTTCGCGCGCCCCGACGGTTGTCGGTGGCAGCGCGACGACACCGGTCGTCACGATCGCTTCCCCTTCCCAGAATCTGGCAACTCCGAGCGCGAACGCAGGCGGTCAGGTTTCGGTCGTCTTCCCGACGGGCTCCCCGAACGTGTACGTGCCGGCCGGCTCAGGTAGCGGCGGCGGTGGCCTTGGCGGCAAGCCCGTCGTTGGCGCCGTTGCCTCCCCAGGGGTCGGGGTTGCGGCAGCCGGCCCGGCGACGGTCGCGCCGGCGGGCTCGTCGGCGGGCTTGTCCACGGACTGGGTGGTCCCGACGGAGCCAGCTGTCGACGAAGGCTCGCCCTCCGGCGATCCGGCACCACCGAGCACCGAGCCCGGAGCTCCTCCGTCCTCCCCGCCCGGCGAGCAGCCCCCTGCTCCCGCCGGAGGATCGGGCGGCGGCCCAGCACCAGCTCCGGTTCCGGCGGCATCTCCGCCACCGCTTCCCGCGCCGGACCCGCCCCAGACGATCGTCGGTACGAACGGCCCCGACACGCTCACCGGCGGTTCGGGCAACGACACGATCAGTGGGCTCGCCGGCAACGACGTCCTCGACGGCGCAGCCGGTGACGACACGATCGACGGAGGCTCGGGCGGCGACACGCTCTCGGGAGGCGCAGGCGACGACACGGTCACGGGCGGCGCCGGCAACGACGTGGCCGACGGCGGCGCCGGTAACGACACGGTGACGGGCGACGCAGGCAACGACACATTGCGCGGCGGAGCGGGCGACGACCGCGTCGACGGCGGCGCCGGCAACGATCAGCTCGAAGGCGGTGACGGCAACGACCGGCTCATCGCGGCCGCGGGGAACGACACGCTCCTCGGAGAAGGTGGCGACGACTCCATGAGCGGGGACGCGGGAACCGACCGGCTCGAAGGCGGCACCGGGAACGACGACCTCGCCGGTGGCGCCGGCAACGACACGCTTCTCGGGGGCGACGGGAACGACGCCCTCCGCGGCGACGCGGGGAACGACTCCCTCGACGGCGGCGCCGGGAACGACGATCTCGCAGGCGGTGCCAACAACGACACGCTCCTCGGGGGCGACGGGAACGACCGGCTGAGCGGCGAGGCGGGGAACGACCGGCTCGAGGGCGGCGGCGGTGACGACGATCTCGCAGGCGGCGCGAACAACGACACGCTTCTCGGGGGCGACGGGAACGACCGGCTGAGCGGCGACGCGGGGACGGACCGGCTCGAAGGCGGCGCCGGCGACGACCAGCTCGCGGGCGGCGACAACAACGACACCATGCTCGGCGGCTCCGGGAACGACACGCTCGAAGGCGGCGCGGGCAATGACCGGCTCGAAGGCGGAGAGGGCAACGACGTGCTCCTCGGCGGCGCCGGCAACGACACGCTCGTCGGGGGCCAGGACGGCGCGACCGCGTACGGCGGCCCCGGCAACGACCGCTACCACACGACGGACGGAGCGAAGGACGTCTTCGTCGGCGGCTCGGGTAACGACCAGGTGATCGGAAACGTCGAGGCGGACGACGAGATCAACCTGAACGGCCCGGACGCTCCCCCGCCGACTCCCTAGTCGGGTACGAAGTACCCTGGGGGCCGGCGCCCCCGTAGCTCAGTGGATAGAGCAGCGGTTTCCTAAACCGCGAGCGCATGTTCGATTCATGCCGGGGGCACTTCGTCGTGGCGCATCTCCCCGGCTCGCGAGGGCCCCGGATGGAGCCCCCACGAGCGTGGAGATGACGTTTCCGTGCGCTACTCCGGCGGGACTGCGGTCCAGCGACCGCCGATCCAGCGCTCGCACGTGTACCCCGACATCGACAGGCGGCCGGTGTTGAGGCACGGCGGGGACGCCGCGAAGCCCGAGCAGTTGGGGTCGCTGCTCCGGCCCGAGCGGAAGCGCGCGTTTCGCACCTCGCTCCCCGAGCTGGCGTTGCCGCCGTTCAGGGCGTGGTTGCACGAGATGTACTTCCCGCCCAGGACGTCGATGTTGTTGTTCTGGTTGATCGAGTAGAACGGTCCGCCGCCTGCGCCCATGCAGGTCGACGTGCCCGCGTCGTAGTCGCCACCGGCAACGACGTTCACGAGAGCGATGTTGGACCCGCCCTGGAACTGGATGGAGTCCTGATGCGCGCCCGACCCGCGGCGTCCGCACTGGATCGAACCGGTGATGCGGAGGTTCGACGGGTTCTGGCGGGTCTTGAACGCATCCTGACCCGGGCCCGCGGAACTGCGGGGGCCGCTGCCGCGGATGTCCACGATCAGGTTGATGTCGTTACCCGGCGATCCGGTGCACCCGGAGTTCACGGTCACCGCGGCGACGTCGTTCCACGCTGACGTCGAGATCGAGATGACCTTGATCGGCAACCGCCCGTAGCTCGAGAGCGGCCGATCGCAGTGCCAGCCCTGGTTCGTCACCGTGATCGTCGTGCCGGCCGAGCACTGCTGCCACGACCACGAGGTGTAGTTCGCGACCGAGCAGTTGCCCGAGGAGGGCGGTGGTGGCGAGGGCGGGGGTGGGGACGGGGGTGGGGGTGACGGCGGCGGAGGTGACGGGGGCGGTGGCGAGGGCGGGGGTGGAGACGGGGGTGGGGGTGACGGCGGAGGTGGGGACGGCGGGGGCGGCGAAGGTGGTGGAGGCGAAGGAGGAGGTGGGGAAGGGGGCGGCGGAGACGGCGGCGGGGGTGACGGCGGCGGTGGGCCGGGCGGCAGGATGCCGATGCCGGCGTTGGGAGTGATCGACGCGCTGGAAGCGTCCGTCGACGTCGGCTCCTCGGCGCCCGTCGCGGGGACGGCGATGACGACCGCGGCGATCGCCCCGCACGTCAGCAACAAGCGCGAACGTAACGCGATGTTTCTCTTGAGGGCTTTACGACTCATGGGATCAGCCTCCTCGGCTGGATAGCTTCGGCCTGAGCGGCCGTGACTTCAGAGCGACCTGGGGAGTCGCTCGTCACGATGAGCACCAGTCCGCGGAGGCGCAGATGGGGACGATCTCGAAGAGTGCGACGCGGCGGCGTTTTCTCATCGAAAAACGAAATCGAGGGCCTCGACAACACCAAGCGCCCTCGGTGGAGGAACCTAGCAGGGCCTCTCGCGGGCATCATCCGAGAACCGTCGGAGACCTCGTAGAGGCCGTTTCGAAGCCTCCGGGGAATCCCGCTCTGAGCGGGGACAAACGGGTAGTTGTAAGGGTTCCTTGAGGATTTTCCCGGCTTGGCAACCAGCGTTCGGCGGTCTTCCCCTTCCGGTCGCGGCGTTGCCTTCGGTGCAACGCTGGTAGCGTTGACGCGCCTGTTCCGAGGGCGTCCACGAGCCCACGAACGGCTACCCAGACATGACGGATTCTCCAGGTCCCGCGGCACGTCTCGAGGAGGCTTACCCGCTTCTCTCGGACCTCGAACCGCGGGCGATCGGGGCGACGGGCGGGTCCGGGACGCGCGTCGTCGGGCGCATCGTCCGGGCCGGCGGGATGTACATCGGGACGAACCTCAACGACTACCAGGACGCCCTCGATCTCGCCGGTTTCTCGGATCGTTGGATCAACGGGTTCGTGCAAACGGGCCTCGCCGGGCTGACGTCCGACACGCGCAGCGAGATGACCGACGATCTTGGCCGGGCCCTCGACGCGCACCGTCGCGACGAACCGGCAGACGCGCTTGCCTGGGGCTGGAAGGAGCCTCGGAGCATCTACCTCATCTCGTTCTTCGACGCCGTCATGCCGAGGTTTCGCTTCCTCCACTTCATGCGAGACGGGCGGGACATGGCGTTCTCCGACAACCAGCAGCAGCTGCGAAAGCACGGTGACGCCGTGCTCCCGGGGCGAGCGTGGCGCAAGGTGAGCCCGAAGCGCTCGATCGCGCTCTGGTCGCACGTGAACTCGCAGGCGGCGGACTTCGGCGAGCAGCGGATGGGTGACCGTTATCTGCGCGTGCGCTTCGAGGATCTCTGCTCCGAGCCGGCGGCGACGGTCGCGCGGATCTACGAGTTCTTCGGGCTCCAGGGCGACATCGAGGGAGCCGCGGCCGAGGTGCGGCCGCCGGACACGCTCGGGCGCTGGAAGGAGCGAAACCAGAAAGCGCTCGACGAGCTCCATGAGATCGCGGCCCCGTCACTCGAGCGCTTCGGCTATCTGACGCCCTCGTAAGACGCGCCTCCGACCGTCCGTGCAGCCACCGATCCTCGTCACGGGCGCCCACCGCTCTGGGACGACCTGGGTCGGGGCGATGCTCGCCCTCTCGCCGCGGATCGGGCTGATCCACGAGCCCTTCAGCCCGGACACCTCCCCGGGAGTCTCGGGCGGGCCGTTCGAGCGGGCGTTCCAGTACGTGACCGCCGACAACGAGCAGGAGTACGCCGACCGCGTCGCACGCACGCTGCGCTACTCGTACGACCTCCGCCGCCAGCTCCCGACCGTCCGCTCGCTCCGCGTGCTCCGGCGGACCGGGATCGATCTCTACAAGTTCGGTGTCAACCGCGTGCGCCGCACGCGGCCGCTCGTGAAGGACCCCATCGCGGTCTTCTCGAGCGAGTGGCTCGCATCGCGCTTCGGCATGCAGGTCGTCGTCCTCGTCCGGCACCCGGCAGCGTTCGCGAGCAGCCTCACACGCCTCGGCTGGTCCCACGACTTCCAAAGCTTCCTCGACCAGCCGTTGCTCCTACGCGATCACCTCGGCAGCTTCGAGGACGAGATCAGGGACTTCGCCGGGCGAACGCACGACAGCTTCGAGCAGGCGATCCTTCTCTGGCGCCTGATCTACTCGACGGTGGCGACCTTCCGCTCACGCAACCCGGACTGGACGTTCCTGCGGCACGAGGACCTGTCGCTCGACCCTGTCGGCGGCTTCGAGACCCTGTACGGGACGCTCGGAATCGAGCTCGGCGGCGACATCCGCCGGCAGATCGCGGAGCACAGCGACGAGGAGAACCCCGACGAGATCTCCGGCTGGCACGACGTACGGCTCAACAGCCGCGCGAGCGTCGGCGCATGGAGGAAGCGCCTGACGCCCGAGCAGATCGAGCGCGTCCGCGAGGGAACGCGCGACGTCTGGCCGGAGTTCTACGCCGGCGAGGACTGGTAGTCCGGAGCGAGCTCGCGAATCGCGGCGAGCATGGCGACGAGCCCGGCTCGATCCGCGTCGAAGTCGCTGACCGGCGCGAGCAAGCCCTCGAGCCGCACCTCCTGCACGACGAGCCAGCGGTCCGAGCGGTTCATCGGCAGCACCCTGAAGATCTGCTCCCGGTCGAGGAGCCCCGGTACGAGCGTCCGCGTCTCCCACTCCAGCTTGCGCATGGGCCTGACGATCAGGACCTTCGCCGACTGGCGTTCGAAGCTGTCGCCCGCGCGGAAGCCGAGCTCGAGCGTCGAATCGGGCGTCGCCGAGCCGCGGCCCTCCGTGATGTACGGGTTCCACTCCTCGTAGCGGTCGAACTCCGTGAGCAACGCCCAGATGGCGGCACGCGGGGCCTCCACGACGACCGCGTCCCGGTAGTACCGCGCGGGCCGGTCGAGAGCGGCGCTCGCGAGCACGGCGCCGGCGCCGAGGACGGCGACGAGGAGGACGACGAAGAGCCCCTTGCGCAGCACTCAGCCTGCCTCCGAGCGAAGGCGACCGCGCCACCAGCGCTTCAACCGGGAGAGAGCGTCGGTCCGCTCGAGCCCGCGGCGGGCGACGCTGCCGGCGAAGAGGACGCTGCTGCGCCCGATGTTCACGCGCACTCCCTTCGCCGAGAGCGCGTACACGAGCACGTCCTCTTCCTGCCAGTTGCGCGTGCCGAACCGGCGCTTGTACTCCGCGTCGCCGAACCCGAAGTCGACGATGTCGACGTCGCCCTCGGTGCAGAGATCCTCGACGAGGCGCATCAGGACGAAGTTCCCGACCCGCAGATGCGCGACGTCCGGGTCGTAGCCCGGCACGCCGATGCGAAAGACGCCGCGGTAGGTCTCGCCGTGCCAGAACGCCACCGGCGCGCCGTCGAGCGAGAGCACCCAGGCCCGGAACCAGCCGCGCTCCATGGCCAGGCGAGTCAGCTCCCGCTGCACCTCGTCCCCCGTGAAGGCAACGCCGAGACCGCCTTGATACGTCTTCGCGGCGACCTGACCGACGTGCTCGAACAGCTCGTCCAGCTCGGACGGGTCGCGGAAGACACGCATGTCGAGCCGGTCGCCGTGCTCCCGCGTGAGCTTGCGCCCATACCGCTTGACGCCCTCGCGCGTGCTCGACGAGAGCCCCTTCAGGAAGGCGTCGTACGACTCGGGTAGATCGAGGACCCAGTGCACCGCGGGCGCAGTCCGGTATCCGCGCGCGAGGCGTGCCGGCTCGCTCGTCGCGACCCGATGGAGCTCGGAGCCGACCCGGAGGTTGCGAAGCCGGAGGACGTCGGCCTCTCCCGCCTCGAGCGACTGCCTGAGCTCGCCGAGAAGCGCCCGAGAGGCCTGCTCGTCGTCCTCGCCGAGGATGCCCTCGTTGACGACCGTGAGCACGCGGAGCCGCGGGGCATAGACGTCGCGATAGCCGATCCTCGCGCTCAGCCGCACGTCCTCGACCCGCGCCAACACGAGCGTTCGCGGGAAGCCGTCTCGTGCGAGCAGAAGCGCGTGCGGCCGCAGCGTCTCCGGCTGGTGGCGCAGGATGGTCTGGTACGCGTCGAAGTCGGTCGGGAAGTGCGTCCCCTGGAGCGCACCCCACGGGTCGCGCAGCGCCTCGAGCTCCTCGTACGAGCGCGCAGTCGCGACGTCAGTGCCGGATGCCTGCTCGTTCGTCAGCGTCGGACCAGCCCGCTCAGCCGCCGCCGGACTGCGCCGAGGGGCCCTCCGCGGCGCGGCATGCGGAAGGTCGCGCGCTCGAGCGTCGCCAGCTCGTCCGTGCTCAGGGTGATGCCGGCGGCGCCGGCGTTCTCCTCGAGGTGAGTGGGCGAGCTCGTGCCGGGGATGGGCACGGTGGCCGAGGACGTCGCGAGGACCCACGCGAGGGCGACCTGACCGGGAGTCGCGCCGCGCGCCGCCGCGATCGCGGACAGGGTCTCGTTCGGCGAGGCGAGAGATCCCTTGGCGAGCGGCGCCCACGCGATGAACGCGAGCCCGTGCGTCTCGCAGAGCTCGATCACCGGCCGCGACGACCTGTCCGCGAGCGAGAAGCGGTTCTGCACCGAGACGATCTGCTCCACCGCGAGTGCTCGCTCGACCTCCGCGGCATTCACGTTGCAGACGCCCACGTGACGAATCTTGCCTTCGGCACGCAGCTCCGAGAGCGCTCCGACGGACTCCTCGATCGGGACCGCGGGATCGACCGAGTGGAGCTGGAAGAGGTCGATCCGCTCGACTCGCAGCCTCTCGAGGCTCGCATGGCACGCCGCCCGGAGGTGCTCGGGGCGGCCGTCGCGGCTCCACCTTCCGGGTCCCTGACGCGTGAGCCCCGCCTTCGTCGCGACGACGATGCCGTCGTAGGGGTGCAGCTCGGCCGCCACGAGCTCCTCGGCGACCTCGGGGCCGTACGAGTCGGCCGTGTCGAGGAAGTCGATGCCTAGCGCGACAGCGCGTCGCAGGATTGCGCGCGCCTCCCGCGGATCCTTCGGCGCTCCCCACACACCCGGGCCGGTGAGCGACATCGTCCCGAAGCCGAGACGGTGCACGGTGAGGTCACCGATCGTGAGCGCAGCCGAGGACGCATAGGCGTTCATCCTCAGTTCGGCCAGGTTCGGGATTACGCCGAGTGCGAGCGGAACAGCACCGGGATGGTCCGGAGGATGAGCTTGACATCGCCCATCATCGACCAGTTGGTGACGTACAGGTAGTCGAGCGTCACCATCTCCCCGAACGGGATGCCGTCGCGACCGAGCACTTGCCAGAGTCCCGTGATTCCCGGCCTCAGGTTCAGCCGGCGGCGGCGCCAGTCGACGACGTGCATGTCCTCCTCGAGGATCAGCGGCCTCGGCCCGACGAGACTCATGTCGCCGCGCAGGACGTTGATCAGCTGCGGCAGCTCGTCGAGCGAGTAGCGCCGAACGAACTTGCCGAAGCGCGTGACTCGAGGATCGTCCGGGATCTTGAACATGCGCGCATCCCCGCCGTCGGCGAGGTGCTTGTTGAGCGCAGCGACCTCGGCTTTCCGCTCCTCCGCGTCGAGGCGCATCGTCCGGAACTTGTAGATGCAGAACACGCGGTCGCCCTCTCCGCGCCGTACCTGGCGGAAGAAGACCGGGCCCTTCGAGTCGAGCTTGATCCCGATCGCGATCGCCGCCAGGAACGGCGAGAGCACGATCAGCCCGAAGAGCGAGACCGTGACGTCCAGGGCGCGCTTCGTCAGCAGCGCCGAGCGTGAGAGCTTCAGGGGCGCGAGCCCGAGCATCGGCATGCCCTCGGCGGTGTGGAGCCCGACGGTCGCGCCGATGACCTCGAAGAGCCGCGGCACGATGTCGATCTGGACGTTCTGGTCCTTGAGCGACCGGATGAGATCGAGCGTCTCCTCGTGGGAGTCGTTCGAGAACGCGATGACGACCCGCTCGACCTCGAGCGCGCGGACGATCTCGTTCAGGCGCTCGGGCGAACCGAGGATGTTGAGGTCGCCGAGACCTGGCTGGCGCTCCTTAGGCTGGGCATCGACGAAGCCGACGACGTTGAGGCCGTACTCCGGATGGTGGCGCAGCTTGCGCGCGACGAGCTGTCCGACGTCACCGGCGCCGACGATGACGGTGTTCTGGAGATAGATGTCGGTGCTGCGGCAGATCCCGCGGGCGACAGCGCGCAGCGACGTGATGAGCACGATCGCCAGAGCCCAGAACGTCAGGAGACGCTGCAGGCTCGGATCGGCGACCTCCGTGAAGGTCACGCCGAGGAACAGCACCCAGCTGCCGACCGTCACGAGGTGGAAGACCCGGACGAGGTCGTCGGCCGTCGAGTGGTCCGTCCGCTCCTCGTCGCTCGAGTAGAGGCCGTACAGGTTCGCGGCGACGATCCACGCCGGCAGCGACAGGCAGAAGACCGCGACCTCGAGGAGATCCGAGACGCGATCGTCGACGGGCGAGCCCGCCCACCAGACCATCGCGATGACGAAGGCAGCGCTCAGCCCGATGACGTCGGCGAGCGCGAGCGCGCGGCGGACGAGCCACCCACGGCCCCTGACGACACCGCCGCTGCGATGCCGCTCGATGACGTTGATCGTCCGGGCGTTGAGCCCGGGCGCCAGCTGATCGAAAAGCTCGGAGGTCGCCAGACTGGAGTCGACAACCGTCACTTGCGCGCCCCAAGAGTCGAGGCGTCACGCCCACCGCATTGGCCGTAAATCGGTCTCCCCTTCCCCCTGAAATCAGTCCCCACCCGCTGCTCCCACAGCGGCCTGATCGAAAGTTACACCCCTGCCGCAGAAATGCAATACCGACCTGCTCCCTTTCACGAAAACCAAACGTGGTTCCCTCGGGCTCCGCGGCACGGAGCGGGTCGTGTAGGTAAGACGTCGCCGGCGCTCGTTTGTCAGTGCACGGGGATGTTTTCCTGCTCGAGCGACTCGAGCAGGCTGCGCAGCTGAGCGTGCTCGTCCTCCGTGAGCTGCCAGCCGCCGGCGGTCGCGTTGGCGCGCACCTGCTCGGCGCTCGTCGCCCCCGCGATCACCGAGCTCACACCCGGAGTCGAGGCGAGCGCGCCGATCGCGAGCTCGAGCAGCGTGCGTCCGCGCTCGCTTGCGAAGCCGTCCAGTGCCTCGACGACCCGGAAAGCGTCGCCGGTCAACCGCTCGGATCGCCCTTCGAGACGGCTGCCGGGCGGCGGCTCCTCGCCACGCCGGTACTTCCCGGTGAGGAGGCCGCTGGCAAGCGGGAAGTAGGGGACGAAGCCGATGGCGTGCTCGCGGCAGAGCGGCAGGATCTCTCGCGTTGCCGACCGCTCGAGCAGGCTGAGCTCGTTCTGCAGCGCCACGATCGGCGCAAGACCGGCCCGCGTCGTTGTCTCGACGACCTCGCGCAGTTCTTCTGCAGTCAGGTTCGAGCAGCCGACGTGACGCGCCTTGCCGGCGCGCACGACCTCGTCCATCCCGCCGAGCGTCTCTTCGAGCGGCGTCACGCCGTCGGGCCGGTGGTAGTAGTAGAGATCCACGTGATCCGTGCGGAGCCGCTCAAGTGACGCGTCGATCGCCTGCTTCGCGTACTCGGCCGAGCCGCGCAGCTCCCCGCGTCCCGACTGCCAGCCGAACTTCGTCGCCAGCACGACCTGGTCCCTGCGGCCGTCGAGGATCTCGCCGAGGAACCGCTCGCTCTCGCCGTCGCCGTACACGTCGGCGGTGTCGAGGAAGTTGACGCCTTCGCCGAGGGCGGCGTCGACCACCTCCCGTGCCCGGCCGACGTCGATCCGCCGGCCGAAGTTGTTGCAGCCGAGCCCGACGACCGAGACGGCGACGTCCGATGAGCCCAGGTTCCTGTACTCGATGCCCGAACGCTACCCGGGGGCGCGCAACCGGCATGGGAGTGTCGGCATCCAGTCGGGTAGCCCACGCGCGTCAGGCTGTGTAGCGTGGCGCCATGAACTCCAGCGGAAGCGGCTCTGCAACGCCGAGCTCGCTGGAAGGTCGTGTCATCGCGATCGCCGGCGCGGCCGGGAACCTCGGCCCCACCGTCGTCGGCCGCCTCGCGCGCGCAGGAGCTCTCCTCGAGCTCGCCGGTCGCGAGCCGACGAAGCTCGACGAGCTGGCGACGAGCGTCGGCGGCGACATCGGAACGGCAGCGGTCGACCTGTTCGATCCCGCGGCGGCTCTCGGCTGGGCGCAGGAGGTCGTGGACAGGAGGGGGCGCGTGGACGGCCTCGCGCACCTGATCGGCGGCTGGCGCGGTGGCGCGCCGATCGAGGAGGCGCCGCTCGAGGACTGGGGCGTTCTCGAACCGCTGCTCGTCCGCTCCCTCGTGCACACGACCCGGGCGTTCACTCCGCACCTGCTCGCGAGCGGGCGGGGGCGCTTCGTCGGCATCAGCACGGGCCAGGCGCAGGCCCCGACCCACACGAACGCCCTCTACGCGGCAGCGAAGGCCGCGGGCGAGACCTGGACGCTCGCGCTCGCCGACCGCTTCCGCGGGACCGGCAGCACGTCGAACGTCATCGTCGTCGGAGCGATCGTGACGCCGGCGATGCGCGCCGAGAGCCCCGGCAAGGACTTCGCGACCTTCACGCCCGCCGAGGAGATCGCCGAGGCGATCGCCTACCTGTGCTCGGACGCCGCGACCTCCATGAACGGCCAGCGCCTCACGCTGCGCGGGGCGCACTAGCCAGCAGCCGCCGTACGAGCAGTTCGCGCCGGATCTGCAGCAGCGGCGGCACGGCAGCGCAGGCGAGCGCGAACCAGAGGTACGACTCGGGCGTCGAGAGCGCGAGGCAGAGACCGAGGACCGCGAGCTGAGTCGACAGGCCGAGGTTCGCGAGCACGGCCGACGTGAATCCGTCGTAGTACGCGAGCAACGCCCGCGCACGAAGTGTGGGGTCTGCGACGCCCGCAAGCGCCCGCTCGAGGCGGCGCGTCGCAAACCCTTGCAGGACGCGATCCTGCGGGGCGAAGACGACCCGATACACGCCGGCGAGCCAGCAGGCCGGCCGCAGTTCGCCTTCGGTCGACGGCTGGGTGACGACCTTCTGCCCGTGCGCGCGGCGATGGAGGGCGTCCTCGTTGAAGTCGACACTGAGGACGAACGTGAGCGCGAAGAGGGCCGCCACGGCCAGCGCCCACGCGCCGGTGACGTACCCGAGCGTCGCGACGAGCGCGACGTTCACGAGGAGGTCCACCTCCGTGTCGAGGTAGCGCCCGAACGCGCTCGTGCGGCCCGATCTCCGCGCCAGCTGGCCATCCGCGTTGTCGAGCAGCGTCTTCAGCTGCAGGAGGAGCGCCGCTCCGAGCCACTGCTCGCGCACGACGAGGTAGGCAGCCGCGAGCCCGGCGACCCCATTGGCGAACACGACCGCGGGCGGCGGCACACGCAGAGGGAGCAGGAGACCGACCAGGACGCCTGCGAGCGGTCGGAAGAAAAGCTCGACGACGAGCTCTGGACGCGCTCGCCGCCATCGACTCGACGCCGTGGGGACAGAGGCGCTCGAGACCCTCTCGGGCTCCGACGAGGCGGCCATCGCACTCGATGGTAGTTACGCGCTCATCCCGGGCATACTCTCCCGATGGCCGAGAACGAGAGCTGGAACGAGGTCGACAACGCACTCGAGCGCACGTTCTCGTTCGCGAACTTCGTCGAGGCACTCGCGTTCGTGAACCGGGTCGGCGAGCTCGCCGAGGCGGAGGACCACCACCCCGACATCCGGATCGACTACAAGAACGTGACGCTCAGGTGGTGGACACACACGGCCGGCGGCATCACCGACCGTGACCGCGAGCTCGCCTCGCGCTCGGCCGAGCTCGCCGGCTAGCCGTCGCGCGCAGGCTTCACGATCACGACCGGGCAGCGGGCGTGCGACACGGCGTGCCGGCTCACCGATCCGAGCAGGACCGAGGTGAGGCCCGACTTGCCGCTCGAGCCGACGACGAGGAGGTCGGCGCTCTCGCCCGCCGCGACGAGCGCCTCTTCGGCCGAGTCCTCGACTAGACGCGACTCGACCTCGACCGGCGGCCCGCCCGGGAACGCTTCGGCGATCGCCGCTTCCAGATCCGCGTCGGCGGCCTGCCGCTCGGCCTCGAGCTGGCCGACGTAGTCCACGTCCGGCATGGCGATCATCCCCGCGTCGCCGATCGTCGCGGAAGGGCTGACGAACCGCCACGCATGAATCGCGACGAGCTGCGCATTCCTGAGCTCGGCCTCCTCGGCCGCGAAGCGGAGCGCCGCGATCGATGGAGGCGAGCCGTCGACACCGACGACGATCGAGCCGGGCATGTACGGAGCGTACGCCATCCGGAGCAGTGCGACCCGCGGTCACGCCCGAGTAAGGTGGACGCGTGGCTGCGAGCGTCCGGCTCTATGACGTCGGCCCACGCGACGGCCTCCAGAACGAGCCCGACGTCCTTGCGCCCGACGTGCGGGCAGAGCTCGTGCAGCGGCTCGTCGGCGCGGGCCTCGAGGCGGTGGAGGTCGCAAGCTTCGTCGACCCGCGACGCGTGCCCCAGATGGCGGGCGCGGAGGAGGTCGTCGCTGCGCTGCCGCGCGCCGAGGGCGTCGTCTACGCGGGCCTGGCGCTCAACGAGCGCGGTTACGAACGCCTCGTCGCGACCGGTCTCGGAGAGGTCCGGTTCTCGTTCGGCGCGACCGAGTCCTTCAACCGGCGGAACCAGAACGCGTCGGTCGAGGAGTCGCTCGCGCTCGCCGGGCGCATCGCCGGGCGGGCGCGCGCGGACGGGCTCCGGTCGACGCTCATCGTCAGCGTCGCGTTCGGCTGCCCGTTCGAAGGCCGCGTCGACGAAGCGCGCGTGCTCGAGCTCGCGGAGACGCTCGTCGCGGCTCAGCCGGACCTGCTCATGCTCGCCGACACGATCGGCGTCGCCGTCCCGGGGCAGGTGCGACGGCTCCTGGGCCAGGTCGGCGAGCTCGGAGTGGCTACAGGCGGCCATTTCCACAACACCCGCAGCACGGGCTACGCGAACGCGCTCGCCGCCCTCGACGCCGGCGCCTCGGTGCTCGACGCGTCGATCGGCGGCCTCGGAGGCTGTCCGTTCGCCCCCAACGCGACCGGGAACATCGCCACCGAGGACCTCGGCTACCTGCTCGAGGGGGAAGGCATCGCCACCGGGGTCGACCTCGACGCGCTGATCGAGGTCTCGGCCTGGCTCGAGGGAGTGCTCGGCCGCCGGCTCGAGGGCCAGCTGTACCGGGCCGGGCCCTTTCCGCCGCACGCCTAGGCGCGGGCCGAGAGCACGACGCCTCGCACTTCGCCGAGCTCGAGCGCACCCGCGCGGCCGCGCAGCACGACCTCGTCGCCGTCCTCGAGAAAGGCGCGCTCGCTGCCGTCGTCGAGCCGGACCGGCTCGGCGCCGTTCGAGGTGAGCTCGATGAGCGACCCCTCCGAGCCGCGCTCGCGGCCGGAGATCGTGCCGGACGCGAACAGGTCGCCCGTACGGATGGACGCTCCGTTCACCGTCGCGTGCGCGAGCTGCTGCGGCATCGTCCAGTAGAGGCCGCACGCGTTCGTTCGCGTCACGACCGTGCCCGCGAGCTCCACCTCGAGCTCGACGTCGAGCGCCCAGTCACCAACGATGCGGAGGTACGGCAACGGCTCCGGATCCTGGGCCGGAGGGGCGACGAAGCGCCCTTCCAGCAGGGCGAGCGGGGTGACCCACGAGGAGACCGAAGTCGCGAACGACTTGCCGAGGAACGGGCCGAGCGGCTGGTACTCCCACGCCTGGATGTCGCGGGCGCTCCAGTCGTTGACGAGAACGACGCCGAAGACGTGGTCGCGGAAGGCCGCGCCGGGCACCGGTTGCCCGAGCGTGCTCGGCGTGCCGACGACGAACGCGAGCTCGAGCTCGAAGTCGAGGCGACGGCTCGGGCCGACGCTCGGCGCGTCGGCGTCCGAAGACTTGCTCTGCCCGCACGGCCGCACGATCGGAGTCCCGCTGACGACGAGAGTGCCCGAGCGGCCGTGGTAGCCGACCGGCAGATGCCGCCAGTTCGGGAGCAGCGGGTCGGCGTCCGGCCGGAACAGCCGTCCGACGTTCGTCGCGTGCTCGAGCGACGAGTAGAAGTCGACGTAGTCACCTACCTCGACGGGGAGGTGGGCCGTCACGTCCGCGAGCGGTACGAGCTCCGCGCCCGCGGCGACGAGCTCCCCGGCCCGGGCGGTGACGTCCTCCCAGGCCGGGCGGCCGAGCGCGAGGAACGCGTTGAGGGAGGGCGACTCGAACGCCGACCCGAGACCCGCCTCGGCGAGGTCGAGGACGCCGGCACCCACGCGAAAGCCGACCCGCGGCTCGCCGCCCGCGCGCGAGAAGACACCGAAGCCGACGGCACCCATCCCGGCGAGTGCTTCGATCACGGGCCGATCTTCGCAGAGGGATTTCGGTTCAAGAGCAATGGCTTGCGTTCGACCCGGAGGTCGTAGAGGGCCTGCTGCGCCTCCTCGCCGCGTCGTGGGTCGCCGCTAGCCGGCCGTCTCGGCCTTGCGCAGGCCGAGGAACGCCCACATCCAGAAGACGACTCCGAGCCCGATGGCGAGCGCGAACGCTCCGGCGACGTGCGGGGCGTCTCCAGCGATGAACCCGCGCCCCGTCTCGAGGATGTAGGTGAGCGGGTTCACCGAGGCGACGCCCTCGATCCATCCCTCGAGCAACTCGAGCGGGACGTAGACGGGCGCGAAGAAGAGGACGAGGAACACGGGCATCTGCATCAGCGGCGCCGCCTGGATCGTGCGGAAGCGCATCGCGATCCCCCCGGACCAGAAGAACCCGCAGAAGTTGACGAGCAGCGCGAGCCCGTAGAGGCCGACGAGGTCGACCGGGCCGCCGCCGATCTGCATCCCGGCGATGAGCGCGACCACGGTCAGCACGACGGCGACGACCGCCCAGCGCAGGAGCGCCGCGAGCGCGTAGCCGAGGACGATCCCGGAGCGGTGGGGAGCAGCGAGCAGCAGGCGCTTCGCGAACCCGCCCTCGAAGTCGCGCGCGAGGCCGAACCCGGTGAAGACCCCGCTGAACGCCGCCGACTGGAGGAGCACGAAGACGAACTGGAACGCCGTGTACCCGGGCGGGAAGTCGAATCCGGGGATCTCGCGCAGCTGCGAGAGCCCACCGGCAAACGCGGTGAAGAAGAAGAGCGGGAAGGCCATCGTCGGGATGAGGATCTGGGGGTTCGTGAGGGCGTTCTTCAGCGTCCTCCACGCGACTCCGGAGACCACGGGCCACATGCTCAGGTCCTCGTCAGCCGGGAGCGCAGCGCCTTCGCGGCGAGCACGAGCGAGACGACGCCGAGCACGATGACGAAGCCGAAGCCGAGGAGAAGCGCCTGCACGTCCCAGCCCGTCACGATGAGGCTTCGGACGCACTCGATCATGTACGAGACGGGATTCAGGGTCGCTGCGATCCGGAACCACTCCACGCCGATGAGCTCGCGCGGGGTGTTCATCGAGGAGATGAAGAGGAAGACGAAGAGCACCGGGAAGAGCGCCTGGATCGTCTCCCCCGAGCCGGTCCGGTACGCGAGGTAGGAGCCGAGCGCGCCGAACGCGAGCGAGACGATCGCCGCGTAGACGAGCAGCACGAGGACACCGGGCGGCCCCGATGCGATCGTGACCCCCGAGGCGAGCCCGACGGCGAGGTAGAAGAGCGCCTGGATGATCCCGAGCGCGACGACGCCGGCCAGCTGGCCGGAGAGGAGTGCCCAGTCCTGGAGCGCCGTGAGCGAGAGCCGGTTGACGAAGCCGGTCTGGACGTCGCGCGCGAGGTCGGAACCGGCGTTCATCGTCGAGAAGAGCGCGCCCTGGATGAACGGGACGGCGAGCGCGAACGCGAGGAAGGAGTCGGTCGGGAAGCCCGCGAGCTCGGTCGAGGACTGGAGCCCGGCCGCGTTCACGGCCATGAGGGCGATCGGGAAGATCAGCGGCGGGATGAAGCTCGCCGGCTGTCGCGCGGTCCGGACGACGGACCGGCGCGCGATCGCGCCGATCTGGGGCCAGGCGACGTTCATCTCCGCCCGTCCGGCGGTCCCGTCTCCGCCTCTTCGGCCGCGCCCTCGAGCGTGCGGCCCGTCTTTACGAGGAAGACGTCGTCGAGCGTCGGCGCGCGCAGCTCCAGATCGACGATGTCGACGCCGTTCGCGTCGACCGCGCGCACGATGTCCGTGAGCCCGAGTCCCTCCCGCAGCCGAACCGCCACGTCGCGCGTCGTCGCGAGCGGCTCGCCGAAAGGCGCGAGGAAGGCGGCGATCGCAGGGCGGTCCTTCTCGTCGCGCGGGATCGCGTGGACGCTCGGGCGGCCGATCTCGGCCTTGAGCGCGGCGGGCGTCCCCTCGGCCACGATCTTCCCCTGGTCGATGATCCCGACCCGGTCCGCGAGCACGTCCGCCTCCTCCAGGTACTGCGTCGTCAGGAAGACTGTGACGCCCTCCTCCCGCCGCAACCGCGCGACCTCCTCCCAGAGCGACGTCCTGCTCTGCGGGTCGAGGCCCGTGGTCGGCTCGTCGAGGAAGAGGATCCTCGGCAGGTGCACGAGGGCGAGCGCGAGGTCGAGGCGGCGCTTCATGCCGCCGGAGTAGCCGGAGACCTTGCGATCGGCCGCGTCGGTGAGGCCCACCCGCTCGAGCAGCTCGTCCGCGTGGACGCGCCGTCGATCTTTCGGGACCCCCTGGAGCGTCGCCTGCAGCCGAAGGTGGTCGCGGCCGGTGAGCAGCGGGTCGAGTGCCGCCTCCTGGAGCGCGACGCCGATCAGAGACCGGACCTTCGGCCCCTCCCTGACCACGTCGAACCCGCCGACGAAGGCGGAGCCGGACGTCGGCGGCAGCAGTGTGGTGAGGACGTGGACGGTCGTCGACTTGCCGGCCCCGTTCGGCCCGAGGAACCCGTAGATCTCACCGGGCGCGACCGTGATGTCGATCCCGTCGACGGCCCGCGGCCCCTTCTTGTACTCCCGGACGAGATCCTGGACGACGATCCCGTTCTCCCGAGCCACATTTCAACACTAGCGGCGGCCTCGAGACCCGCCGCGCAGGCTCTACTCGTGCGCGGCGAGAGGCTCGAGCGGCAGCTTCGTCGCGACGACGCGCTTGCCGTTCCGCTCGTAGACGACGTCCACCGAGTCGTTCTGCCGGTACGTGCCCGCGACGCCGACGAAGATCGACGCCCAGCGCCAGAAGCCGAGCCTGCCCTCGCTCTTCAGCTCGGAGTGGAAAACGAGCGTGCGGCCCTCGACACCGAAGTCGTTGCCCTCCTCCTGCAAGACGCCGTTCACGTAGACCTCGAAAGGACGGGTCACGTCGGCGGGCAGGCGAACGCGAGTACCCGTACGCGCGTGCTCTGACACGTTCATAGAATGGCAAGCGCGGTGCGCCTGAAGCTCTCCATCGCCGTCGCCCTGGCTCTGGCGCTCGCCGTCTCGCTGGCGCCGAGCGCGTTCGGCGACAACGGCGGCTTCACGCCTGTCGAACCGGCTTCGCCGAACGCGGAGGGGATCGGCAGGAGCTTCACGTTCATCTCGATCTTCGTGGTCTCGATCTTCGTGCTCGTCGAGGGCCTCCTCATCGCATTCGCCATCCGCTACCGAAGGCGGCGGCGAGCCCGCTTCGAGGAGGGCGCCGAGATCCACGGCTCGACGAGGCTCGAGCTCATGTGGACGGCGGGGCCGGTGGTCGTGCTGTTCGTCATCGCAGCGTTCGTCTTCATCGAGCTGCCCGGGATCAAGAACGTCCCCTCCGCCGGCGCGGGGCCTCCGCAGCTCGAGATCCGCGTCGTGGGCCGTCAGTTCTACTGGCAGTTCGAATACCCGAACGGCGTCATCGCGATCGACACGATGCGGGCGCCTGCAGGCGTCCCGGTCGTCCTCGAGGTGACCTCACCTGACGACGACGTCATCCACTCCTGGTGGATCCCGGCGCTCGGAGGGAAGATCGACGCGATCCCCGGCACGGTCAACGACACGTGGTTCGAGGCCGAAGCCGGCACGTACGACGGGACAGTGCGCCGAGCTGTGCGGCCTCGAGCACGCGAACATGCTCGCGTCCGTCGAGGTCATGCCCGTCGCTGAGTTCACCGCCTGGCTGACGGACCGGCGAGCCGACCAGAGCGCGGAGGGTGCGGAGCTCGGCGAAGAGCTCTGGGCCGGCGTCTGCGCGAAGTGCCACGGCCCGAACGGCGAAGGCGGGATCGGCCCGCGCCTCGCGGGCTCCGCGACGCTCGCGGACGCCGCCGCGGTCGAGGACATCGTGCGCAACGGGCGGAACGCGATGCCCGCGGTCGGATCCGGCTGGAGCGACGAGCAGATGGACGCGCTGACGACCTACCTGCGGGAGGACCCGCCCGATGGCAGCTAGAGCGGAAGCCGCGATCCCACCATGGCAGCGCGGCCGGGTGACGAGCTGGCTCGTCACGACCGACCACAAGCGCATCGGGATCCTCTACGTCTGGACCTCTTTCCTCTTCTTCGTCCTCGCCGGGCTGATGGCGCTCGTCTTCAGGCTCCAGCTCGCACAGGCGAACGCCGGCGTGATCGGCCCGGATCGCTACAACGAGCTCGTCACGATCCACGGCACGGCGATGGTCTTCCTCGTCGTCGTCCCCATCTTCGCCGGCTTGGCGAACTATCTCGTGCCGCTCATGATCGGCGCCCGCGACGTCGCCTTCCCACGTCTGAACGCGCTCTCGTACTGGCTCTTCTTCCTCGGCGGCCTCGTGCTGATGCTCTCGTTCTTCGCGGACGGCGGAGCGGCGAGCTCCGGCTGGACCGCCTACCCGCCCCTCTCCACTCAGGACGCGGGAAACGGACAGGACCTCTGGATCCTGTCCCTGCACATCCTCTCGGTTTCGTCGCTCGTGGGCGCGATCAACTTCATCGTGACGATCCACAACATGCGAACGCGCGGGATGAACTGGATGCGGATGCCGCTGTTCGTCTGGTCGATCTACTTCTACGCGTGGCTGCTCGTGGTGATCCTCCCGGTCCTGTCCGCCGGGCTCACGCTCCTGCTGCTCGACAGAGGAGTCTCGATCGCCGGCTGGGAGCTCCAGACGAGCTTCTTCAACCCCGCCGACGGAGGGTCCGCCGTCCTCTACCAGCATGCGTTCTGGTTCTTCGGGCACCCGGAGGTCTACGTCATCGTGCTCCCGGCGTTCGGGATCATCTCGGAGGTCCTGCCCGTCTTCGCGCGCAAGCCGGTCTTCGGCTACAAGGCGATCGCGCTCTCGACGGTCGCCATCGCCTTCTTCTCGATGCTCGTCTGGGCGCACCACATGTTCACGGTCGGCCTCCCCGTCTCGCTGCAGGCGTTCTTCATGATCTCGTCGATGGTCATCGCCGTGCCCACGGGGATGAAGATCTTCAACTGGCTCGCGACGCTCTGGCGCGGGAACCTCGTCTTCGAGACGCCGCTGCTCTTCGCGCTCGGCTTCCTCTCCGTGTTCGTCATCGGCGGTCTCACGGGCGTCTATCTCGCAGCCTTCCCGGTCGACTGGCAGGTGCACGACACGTACTTCGTGGTCGCGCACTTCCACTACACGATGGTCGGAGGCTCGCTATTCGCGATCTTCGCCGCGCTCTACTACTGGTGGCCGAAGATGTTCGGGCGGACACTCGACGAGCGCCTCGGGAAGTGGCACTTCTGGCTGCTCTTCATCGCGTTCAACATCACGTTCTTCCCGCAGCACTTCCTGGGTCTCGAGGGCATGCCACGGCGGATCTACACCTACGCGAACGAGGAGTGGGAGGCGTACAACCTCACCTCGACGATCGGGTCCTGGCTCATGGGCGTTGCGATCCTCTTCTTCATCTGGAACGTGATCAAGACACAGCGGCGCGGCCCACGCGTGGGGAACGACCCGTGGCAGGGCGACACGCTCGAGTGGTACACGACCTCCCCGCCGCCGCCGCACAACTTCGATCGGGTGCCGTACGTGACGAGCGCCCGGCCGCTCTACGATCTACGGCGGAGGTTGCGTGAGGGTAATGGCTTCAAGCAGCTCACCTGAGGTCCCGGGCCCGCTGCTCCGCCTGTCGGCGCTCGTCGGCAGTGTGGGCACCGGCGTCGTCGTCGCGAGCGCGGTGCTCGAGCTCGGCGCTGCCCACTGGGGTCTCGCGGCGATCGTGCTGCCGGCGCTCGTCGTGAACGTCCTCGCGGCCCGCTACGCATACCCGCCACTGCTCGCGCGCACGACCGCGACGCTCGCACTCTTCCTCCTCGCGATCGCACTCGGCGGAGTCGTGGCCTGGAGCGACAGCGCGGCCTGGGCCGTCGGGCTCCACGTCGGAGGCGCCGCCGCTGCCTTCGGTGCATCGCTCCTCTCCGTCGCCACCGCGTGGAGAGGGCGCTCGGCGCCTCTTGCCTCGCTGCGCGACTACCTGACGCTCACGAAGCCGCGGATCATGTCGCTCCTGCTCCTCACCGGAGCGGCGGGCATGTTCGTCGGCGCCCAGGGCGCTCCCCCGCTCGACCTGCTCGTCCTGACGATGACGGGCCTCGCGCTCGCCTGCGGCGGCGCCTCGGCGCTGAACCATCTGCTCGACCGCGACATCGACGCGCTCATGGGGAGCCGCACCGAGCGGCGGCCCGTCGCCTCGGGCCGTGTCTCACCAGGGCAGGCCCTCGAGTTCGGGCTCGTCCTCTCGGCGCTCTCCTTCGCACTGCTGGCATCGACCGTGAACGTGCTCACGGCGACGCTCGCGCTCGTCGGGAACGCCTTTTACGTCGTCGTCTACACGCGCTGGCTCAAGCGCTCGACACCGCAGAACATCGTCATCGGCGGCGCCGCCGGGGCCGTGCCTCCGCTCGTCGGCTACGCGGCCGCCACGGGCAGCCTCGCGCTCCCCGCTCTCTGGCTCTTCCTCATCGTTTTCCTCTGGACGCCGCCGCACTTCTGGGCGCTCGCGCTCATGATCAAGCGCGCGTACGCCGCGGCCGGCATCCCGATGCTCCCGGTCGTGCGCGGTGACCGCGAGACGGCGCGGCAGATCGTCCTCTACTCCATCGCTCTCGTCGTGTTCACACTCGCCGTCGGCTACTGGCTCGGGCCCGTCTACACGGCGGCTGCCGCCGTCCTCGGAGGAGTCCTCGTCGTGCTCGCGGTACTGCTGCAGCGGGAGCTGAGCCGCGCCCGTGCGCAGGTCCTCTTCCACTACTCTCTCGCCTACCTCGCGCTGCTCTTCGCGGCAGCGGCGATCGATCCGCTTCTCACGTGAGCACCGAGCCACACGACAGCGAGCTCGAGCGCAGGAACCTCCGCTTCGGCTGGGCGCTCTTCGGGCTCTTCCTGCTCCTCTTCGCCGGCACGTTCCTCGTCGCGATCCTGTACCTCCAGCTCGACTAGCGGCCTCGCTCGCGCGAGGGGGGCATCCCCCAATGGAGGGAGGGCCGGGAACCTGCGCCTGCCGACATAAGAGTTCGATGCGCGCGGCCCGCCTCAGCACTCTCGTCGTCCTCCTCCTCCTCACGGCGGTGGTCTCCGGCGCGTTCGCGAAGAGCGCCTCGACACCGGCCGCCCCGAAGAACCTGCAGGGCTTCCTTCTGCGCCCCGACGAGTCGGTCACGCACACGTTCTCGCGCACGCCGGCCTTCGCATGGGCCCCGGTGCGCGGAGCCGCCTGCTACGAGTTCGAGCTCGCGACGAGCCGGTCGTACGAGTCCAGCACGATCGTCTGGTCGAACACCGCCGAGGGCACGAAGGCCGGCAAGCGCTGCGGCTCCGTGAAGACCTCGTCGGTCACCGGGACGCCCGACGCTTCCGGCGAGTTCACCGAGACGAGCACGCAGACGGGGACGATTCCAGCGATCCGCATTCCCGCCGTGTCCATCAATTTGACCCTGCCCTGGTTCACGGGCAAGCCGTACGCCCTCTACGCGCACGTTCGCGCGATCACGGCGCAGGGCCCGACCAAGTGGAGCAAGTCCTTCGGCTTCAACATGCGCTGGGAGGACCTGCCGGTGCCGATGTCGTCGCGCCCGGGCCTCGTCCGCTGGCGCCCCGTCGACGGCGCGACCTCGTACCAGGTCTGGTACCCGGACATCCGCAAGTCGTTCTCGACGCACACGAACGTCGCCGACCAGCGCGAGCTCTACCTCTTCCACGACGATCCGAACTGGTACTCGACGGTTCGGTGGCGCGTCCGCGCGGTTCGGCACGTGCTCGGCTCGAGCCCGAACGGCCTCCCGGCGGTCTCCTACGGGCCGTGGAGCCCGATGTACTCGACGACGAACCCCTCCCTGACCTCGGGCAAGCTGACCCTCCGCAGCTCCGTCACCAACGTCGTGAGCTCGGGGTGGAAGGACGGCGCTCACCAGCTCATGCCCGCCTTCACCTTCTCCGGTGACCAGGATCTCACGGGCCAGGCGTGGCCGCTCTTCCGGGTCTATGCGTTCACGGACCGCGACTGTGTGAACGTCGTCTTCCGCGGCTCCGTCATGGGCGGCGCAGCGTTCGCACCGCGAACGAGCGGGCCGCTCAAGCTGCCGACCTCGACCGAGGAGCTCGACTTCGCCACCATCGGCGTCCTCGAGAGCGCCGACACCGAGGTCGCGAAGACCGTCATGGCCGACGGCTCCGACTTCAAGTCGAGCGAGTCCAAGGCCGGCGAGGACGAAACCTCGGGCGTCCGCGTCGACCTGCCGGACGTCGACGCAAAGACGACGCGCTACTACTGGACCGTCGTGCCCGTCGGCATCACGGTGAACGAGGCCGGCGGTTTCACGTACGTCGACGTCGATCACCCACAGGACGCCTGCGAGGCGGGTCGTGTCTCGACCTTCGCGAAGCTCTCGCGGCCGGCGATCACCGGCTCGGGGGGCGCCTACGTCTCCGGCCTGACCCCGAAGGGTCGCCTGCTCGCCAGCGCCGGCTCGCGGCCGGTGGTCTACTCGAGCCCGCTCGTCGCCTGGCGCCCCGTCGTCGGGGCCACGGCGTACGAGATCGAGTGGTCCCGCACCACGTATCCGTGGCGGCGCTCCGGACACCGGTCGCTCCAGTCGACCTCCACCGTCCTCAATCTCGCCCCCGGCCGCTGGTACTACCGCGTGCGCGGGCTGAACACGGTGCAGATCGGCGTCTCGGGCATGACCTGGTCGAAGCCCGTGGGCGTCAAGGTCGCGCGCCCGACCTTCCGCGTCAGCCGCTAGCCGGGCTCGCGGGACTCAGTAGGGTCGCGGGCGTGAGCCCCGACCTCGAGCTCGCCCTCGCGCTCGCCGACGCCGCCGACGCGATCTCGCTCCCCCGCTTCAAGACCGGGCTCACGGTCGAGACGAAGCCCGACCTCACACCGGTGACCGAGGCCGACCGGGCGGTCGAGACGGAGCTGCGCAGCCTGCTCGCGGACGCACGGCCCGACGACGCGGTCCTCGGCGAGGAGTTCGGTACGCGCGGCGACTCGCCGCGCCGCTGGATCGTCGACCCCATCGACGGGACGAAGAACTACTCCCGTGGCGTGCCGGTTTGGGCAACGCTGATCGCACTCGAGGTCGAAGGGGTGGTCGAGCTCGGCGTCGTCTCCGCGCCCGCGCTCGCCCGCCGCTGGTGGGCGGAGCGCGGCGCCGGCGCGTTCGCGGGATCCGAACGCCTGCACGTGTCGGCCGTGGGGCGCGTCGAGGACGCAGTCCTCTCGTTCGCGCTCGACGGCCAGCTGCCCCCGCTCGCGGCGCGCGCCTGGCACGTCCGCGGAATCGGCGACTTCTGGGCGCACATGCTCGTCGCGGAGGGCGCGGTGGACGGCGCAGTGGACGCGGTCGGCGTCAACGTCTGGGACCTCGCGCCGGTGCAGGTGATCGTCGAGGAGGCTGGCGGGCGCTTCACGGACGCACGCGGCGAGTCGCGGATCGACTCGGGCACCGCCGTCTCGTCGAACGGCCTCCTGCACGGCGAGCTGCTCCCGACCCTGGAGTAGGGGCGAGCGAGCTCGCCCCTACGACGTCCGCGTCATACGACCGGAGCCGGCTGACCCGCGGGAGCGCTGCCGGTCTCGGCTGCTCCCTCGTCACGGATCCGGCGCAGCAGATCGTGGATGTCAGCGATCTCCTGCTCGAGGTCCTTCTGGCGTTCCTCGAGCGCGCGCTGAAGCTCCTCCCGGCTCGGAGCGCGCCAGCCTCGCCGCCGGTGCTTATGCGGTCCGCACATCGTCACCTCCCTTCTGTCGTGCTCGATCGACGAATTCCTCGAGACCGTCGCGGAGCGCGTCCAGAGACTCGACCCAGACGCCGAGCGCGCTCTCGCCTTCAGCGGTGAGCGTGTACGTGCGCTTCGCGGGGCCCGGCAGGTCGGCGCTCCACTCGGAGACGACGAGGCCCTCGTCCTCGAGCGAGCGGAGTGCGCGATAGACGTTGCCGACGTCGACCCGGTCCTCGCCCAGGAGGCCGGGGAGCCGCTCGAGCAGCTCGTACCCGTGCGTCGGCCCGTCGGAGAGGAGCAGGAGGAGCGACGGCTCGCCGAAGCGCTCGACGCGAGCCCGCACCTCCCAGCTCCCGTCCGGAAGCCGGTGGCGGTTGCGCGACCGAAGGCGTCTGCGGTGCACGCCCAAATTATATGTGAATTACATATGTCGCCGACAGCTAGGCGACCAGGGCGCTGCGCTTCGCCTCGATCCCCTCGAGCAGGGACCTGAAGGAGTCCGAGAACTTCTGCACGCCTTCGCGCTCGAGCGTCTCGACGACGTCGTCGTAGTCGACGCCCGCCGCGGCGAGCTCGTCCAGCAGCGCCTTCGCCTCCTCGATGCCCTCGAGGAGCGTGTCTTCGCGGACCTCGCCGTGATCCTGGAACGCGGCGGCCGTCTCGACCGGCATCGTGTTCACGGTCTCGCGGCCGACCAGCTCCTCGACGTAGAGCACGTCCCGGTACGCGGGGTTCTTCGTCGACGTGGAGGCCCACAGACAACGCTGGGCATGCGCACCGGCGTCGGCCAAGGGCAGCCACCGTGCACCGCCGAACGCGGTGAGGTACTGCTGGTAGGCGAGCTTCGCGTTCGCGATCGCGAGCTTCCCCTGGAGATCGGTGCGACCGAGCTCCTCGAGGCGGCGGTCGGCCTCCGTGTCCACGCGCGAGACGAAGAAGCTCGCGACCGAGGTGACCGTGGACGGGTCTCCCCCGGCCTCGACGAACCGTTCGACGCCCCGGATGTAGGCCTCGATGACCTCCGCGTGGCGGGCGAGCGAGAAGATGAGCGTGACGTTGATCGCGCGCCCGGCCGCGATGCAGTCCTCGATCGCGCCGAGGCCCGGAGTCGTCCCCGGGATCTTCACGTAGGCATTCGGACGATCGACGAGCTCGTGGAGGCGGATCGCCTGCTCGAAGGTCGCTTCCCGGTCGTACGCGAGATCCGGATCGACCTCGATCGAGACGCGGCCGTCCTCCCCGTTCGAGCGCTCCCAAGCTCCGCGCATGAGATCGCACGCGTCGCGAATGTCCTCCACCGCGAGCGCGAAGAAGATCTCCCTCGGGTCCTCGAACCGATCGACGACCTCACGAAGCTGCTCGTCGTACCAGTCGCCGGTCGACAGCGCCTTCTCGAAGATCGTCGGATTCGAGGTGACCCCGACCACAGCGTCCTCGGTCATCAGTCGTGCGAGCTCACCGGTCTCGAGCATCTCGCGGGACAGCGAGTCGACCCACACGCTGACTCCGTGCTCGGAGAGATCGTGCAAGCGGCTCTTCGCCATGCACCTACGTTACCGCGCGCGGAGCCCGGGGAAACCGGAGCCATAGAATGCAGCCCGTGGACGACGCCGACCGCCGCCGTGAGCTCGCGCAGCAGCTGCGCGTCGACTCCGTGCGCATGAGCGCCGCTGCGAAGTCGGGACACCCGACGTCCGCGATGTCAGCCGCCGAGCTGATGTCGGTGCTCCTGGACGGGTACCTGCAGTACGACTTCGACCAGCCCGAGAGCCCGGCTAACGACAAGCTCATCTTCTCGAAGGGCCACGCGTCGACGCTGCTCTACGCGATGTACCGGGCCGCGGGCGCCGTCTCGAAGGACGAGCTCCTGACCTACCGACGCTTCGGGAGCAAGCTCGAAGGGCATCCGACCCCGGTCCTGCCGTGGGTGGACGTCGCGACGGGCTCCCTCGGCCAGGGGCTTCCGATCGGGGTCGGGGTCGGTCTCGCCGGCAAGTACCTCGACCGCCTTCCGTATCGCGTCTGGGTGCTCTGCGGGGACAGCGAGCTCGCCGAGGGCTCCATGTGGGAGGCCTTCGAGCACGCCGCGCACTACGAGCTCGACAACCTGACCGCGATTCTCGACGTGAACCGCCTCGGCCAGCGCGGCGAGACGATGGTCGGGTGGGAACTCGACAGGTACGTCGCGCGCGCGCAGGCATTCGGCTGGCACGCGATCGCGATCGACGGGCACTCGGTCGAGGAAATCGACAGCGCCTATGCCGAGGCGATCGCGACCAGGGGCAAGCCCACGGTCGTCGTCGCACGCACGGTCAAGGGCAAGGGCGTCAAGGCCGTCGAGGACGTGAACGGGTTCCACGGGAAGCCCCTCGACGACCCCGAGGAGGCGGTCGCCGAGCTCGGCGGAGACCGCGACCTGCGGATCGAGGTGCAGAAGCCGGAGCCGGCGGAGCCGCATCGCTTCGAGACCGGCCCGCTCGAGCTTCCCCGCTACGAGCTGGGAGCCGAGGTCGCGACGCGCAAGGCGTACGGCGACGCGCTCGCGGCCCTCGGATCTGCGCGCGGCGAGATCGTCGCGCTCGACGGCGAGGTGTCGAACTCGACGTTCGCCGAGATCTTCGGCAAGGCGCATCCAGACCGCTTCTTCGAGATGTTCATCGCGGAGCAGCAGATGGCCGCGGCGGCGGTCGGGCTCCAGGTGCGCGGCTGGAAGCCGTTCGCCTCGACCTTCGCCGCCTTCCTGACCCGCGCCTACGACTTCATCCGCATGGCCGCGATCAGCCGCGCCGACGTCGTCTTCTCCGGCTCGCATGCCGGCGTCTCGATCGGCGAGGACGGTCCGTCCCAGATGGGTCTCGAGGACATCGCCACCTTCCGCGCGATCCACGGCAGCACCGTTCTCCACCCGAGCGACGCGAACCAGACGGCGAAGCTCGTCGCGGCTCTCGCCGACCGCGAGGGGATCTCGTACCTGCGCACGTTGCGGCCGGCGACGCCCGTGCTCTACGACGCCGACGAGGAGTTCGAGATCGGCGGTAGCAAGGTCCTCCGCGAATCGGACGAGGACGAGGTCGCCATCGTCGCCGCCGGGATCACGCTCCACGAGAGCCTCGCGGCCGCCGACCTCCTGGCGGAGGAGGGCATCGCGGCCCGCGTCATCGACCTCTACTCGATCAAGCCCCTCGACCGCGGCACGCTGCTCGCGGCCGCCGAGGCGACACAGGGTCGGCTCGTCACCGTCGAGGACCACTGGGCCGAGGGCGGGCTCGGCGAGGCGGTGCTGTCGGCCTTCGCGGACGCCGAGGAGACGCCTCACGTGGTGCTGCTGGCAGTGCGGATCCTGCCCTCGTCGGGAAAGCCCGACGAGCTGCTGGCCGCGGCCGGCATCGACGCCGAGCACATCGCAGAGGCAGCGCGCACGCTCGTCCGCGAGCGCTCGGAGCAGATCGCGCGCTAGGCCCGGGTACGGCTCGGCGCTCCGGCCCCGAGTACCGTTCCTCTCGTGGCAGTCCTGATCGCAAGCCAGCTCCGCAAGGAGTTCTCCGGCGACCCGCTGTTCAGCGGTGTCTCGTTCACCGTCAACCGGCGCGACCGCCTGTCGCTGGCCGGGCCGAACGGCGCCGGGAAGACGACGCTGCTGCGAGCCATCGCCGGCGAGACGTCGCTCCAGGGAGGCGAGCTCGCGTTCGCGAAGGGCGCCCGCCTTGCGCTGCACGACCAGCGGCCGCCGCGCGACGTCGGCCTGACGCTCCGCGAGTACGCGCTCTCCGGCGCGAAGGATCTGCTCGCCCTCGAGTCCGAGCTGCGGCGACTCGAGCAGGCGATGGAAGGCGGCGCGCACGACGACTCGACCCTCCGTCGCTATGCAGACGCCCAGGCGCACCTCGAGCACGCCGGCGGCTGGGCCTGGCGCGACCGGGTCGCATCCGCCGTTCGCGGCCTCGGGTTCGTCGATGCAGACCTCGATCGCAAACTCGACACGTTCTCCGGCGGCGAGCTCACGCGCGCCTCGCTTGCCCGCGCGCTGGCGGGTGACCCCGACCTGCTTCTGCTCGACGAGCCCACGAACCACCTCGACGTCGAGAGCCTCGAGTGGCTCGAGAAGGAGCTGGAGACCCTCGACGCAGCCGTGATCCTCGTCGCCCACGACCGCTGGTTCCTCGAGTCCGTCACAACCGCCGTCCTGGAGCTCGCACCGGGCGGCGCGCATTACTTCGCCGGCCCCTGGCACGAATGGCGACGCGAGAAGGCGGCGCGTGCGGCGGCAGCGGCGAGGACCGCCGAGCGCGTCACGGAGGACATCGCGCGACTCGAGCGCTTCGTCGAGCGGTTCCGGTACAAGAAGTCGAAGGCGAAGCAGGCCCAGGCCAAGCTGACGCAGATCGGGCGGCTCGAGAAGGAGCGCGCACGAGCTGCCGGCGAGCACGAGTCGCTGACGCGCAAGCGCCGCACGCTCGGCTTCGACTTCCTCTCGCCGCCACGCTCGGGACGCGTCGTCCTCGAGGCCGAGGGCATCGCGCTCTCGGCAGGTGACAAGGCATTGCTCGACGATGCAGGGCTCGCGATCGAGCGCGGCGAGAAGGTCGCGCTGGTGGGACCGAACGGAAGCGGCAAGACGACGCTCGTCGAGGCACTCCTGGGCGACGGCGGGTTCAGAAGCGGCTCGGCGCGGCTCGGCCACGGGGTCGTACCGGCGTACTTCTCCCAGCACACGCAGGAGCTGCCCGATCGCGGCTCGGTGCTCGACACGACCGCAGCGGCGACGAGCCTCTCGCGACCGCAGGCGCAGAACCTGCTCGGACGATTCCTCTTCTCGGGGTGGGAGACCCACGAGCGCTCGGTCAGCGCGCTCTCGGGGGGCGAGCGCCGTCGGCTCGCGCTGGCCCTGCTCGTCGCGTCAGGGGCCAACTTCCTCGTCCTCGACGAGCCGACGAACCATCTCGACCTCGAAAGCCGCGAGGCGCTCGAGGCCGCGCTCGAGGCTTTTCCCGGCACCGTCCTCCTCGTCTCGCACGACCGGGCGCTGCTCGACGCCGTCCCCGATCGCATCATCGCCGTCGAGGACCGAACGCTCCGCTCGTACGAAGGAGGCTGGGCGGATCTCGTCCGCGAGCGGTCGGCCAAGCCGGAGCCGGAGGAGGCGCCGGTGCCGAAGCCCGCCGCGAAACCGGCGCGTGCACGCGAGGCGCGCCGGCGCCCGACGGAGCTCGAGCTCCTCGAAGGGCGTATCGCCGAGACCGAGAGGCGTGTCGAAGAGCTGGAGCGGAAGCTGGCGGACGACTGGACGAACATGGACGTGCTCTCGGCGCACCGCGCGGCGCGCGACGAGCTCAAGGCACTGCTCGAGCGGTGGGAAGAGCTCTTCGAGTCGGCACAGACGCCCGCAGGCTGAACACCGCCGCTCGTTGCAACACACTGTCGGTGACGTGACCCCTCCCCGGCGGCGTACATCCGGCGTGCACGCGGTGTCGCTCGAGATCCCGGGCCAGAGAGCCGCGCCGACCTTCGCGTCGGTGGCAGAGGCATGTCTCGACGACGTGTACGGCTACCTGCTCTACCTGACGAGGAACAGCGCATTGGCCGAGGACCTGACCGGAGAGACGTTCGAGACGGCATTCCGCAAGTGGCGGAAGTTCGACCCGCGCCGCGGCACGCCGCGTGCGTGGCTGCTGTCCATCGCGCGCTCGACGGCGCTCGACTGGTTCCGCGCCGACGGCAGGCGCCGGCGCCGGGAGGAGCGGGTCGGCGCGACGGAGCCTCGCGTCGCGACGGACGAGGCGTTCGAGGGCTTCTCGCCGACGCTCGAGGCCGGACTGCGCGAGCTCAGCGCCGCCGAGCGCGAGGTGGTCGCGCTCCGGGTCGTGCTCGAGCTCGACGGCGAGGAGACCGCGCGCCTGCTCGGCATCAGCACGACCGCAGTTTCGACGCGCCTGCATCGGGCGCTCGCAAAGCTCGAGGAGAGGATGAGACACGATGACGTCGCCTGACCTGTCGCCCGAGCTCGCAGCTCTGCTGCGCGCGTCGCGCCCGGACGCCCCTTCTGCTCTGCGAGCCCGCGTGCGGGGGATCGCCGCCGGCCAAGCCGCCGCCTCGGCACCGATCTGGACGCGCTTGCGCCTCCCGAGCCGTCGGCTCGCACTCGTCGTCCTGCCGGCGACGGCCGCTCTCGCAATCGTGAGCGCCGGCGTGTTCGGGCTCGCACGCTCCGACGCGCCCGTGACGGAGGCTTCGCGCGAGGCCGTCTACAGCGCCGACTCCTCGGAGAAGGGGACGGAGGAGTCCAGGGCCGCGGCGCCACCGACGCAGGGTTCGACCGCAACCGACCAGGCGCTTGCGAGCGCTGATCGCGCGCAGCGGATCAACGCGACGATGACCGTCGAGGTCGCCGACTCCGACGGCGTCGCCGACTCGGCGCAGAAGGCGATCGCCCTGGCCCAGCGCCTCGGCGGGCACGTCGTGAGCTCCACCGTCATCACGGGCGAAGGCGCGAACGCGGCGCTCACGCTCCGTGTCCCGGTCGCCCGCGTGCAGGAGGCGATCGCCGGGCTGTCGGCACTAGGCACGATCGTGTCGCAGCAGGTGTCGGTCGAGGATCTCCAGGCGACGCTCGACCAGCTCGAGCGACGAGAGCGGTCCGTGCGAGCGCAGATCGCGGGCATCACCGCCCGGCTCGAGTCGGAGCCGCTCGACGCAGAGACGCGCGCGCGCCTCGAGACCCGCCGCCAGAACCTGCGCGCCGAGCTTCGCAGCCTCCGCAGCGGCATCGCGGGGACGAGCGCAGAGGCGCGGATGGCGACGGTCCAGCTCAGCGTCGTCACCGAGGCAAGCTCGGGAGCCGTCCCGGTTCCCTCCCGGCTCGACCGCACGCTCGACGAGGCGCTGAACGTGCTCGTGTGGGAGGGCGTGGTCGCGCTGGCGATCCTCATCGTGGCCGCACCGTTCGCGCTCCTCGCGCTGGCGCTCTGGCTGGGAAACCGCCTCTACCGCCGCCGCGAGGACGAGCGCCTGCTCACCGCGAACTGAGCCCCGCGGCCGTCCCTATGACGGTCGCTCGGCTCCGAGCGTCGCGATGAGCGCGTCGGCGACGACCTTCAGCGGTCGGCCCGAGATCTGACTCGCCTTCCGGAGGCGCGCGAACGCCTCCTCCTCGGTGAGCCCCTCGCGCGTCATGAGGATCCCCTTCGCACGCTCGATCGCCTTGCGCGCGGCGAGCGCCTCGGCGAGCGAGTCGGCCTCCTCGCGGAGCGCGACCAGCTCCTCGTGGCGCGCGCGGGCTGTCTCGATCGCCGGCAGCAGGTCCGTCTCGCGGAACGGCTTCACGAGGTAGCCGAACACACCTGCCTCGATCGCGCGCGAGACGAGCTCGCGCTCGCCGTAGGCCGTGACCATGACGATCGGCAGCGGCCGCTGCTCGAGGATCCTGCGTGCTGCCTCGATCCCGTCCAGGTTCGGCATCTTCACGTCGAGCAGCGCCACGTCCGGCGTCGTCTCCAGCGCGAGGCGCACGGCCTCCTCGCCGTCGCGCGCCTCGGCGCACACCTCGAACCCCGCCGCCTCGAGAAGGCCCTTGAGGTCGAGCCGGATGAGCGTCTCGTCCTCGGCGATGAGGACCCGCACCGGCGCATCCGTCCCCGCGCTCACCGGTCGACCCAGACCACTCGGTACTCCATCCCCGGCTTCCACGGATTCGCGCGCACGCTGCGGCCGGCGATCGCGAGACCCCAGGACTCGATCGCGTACTCGATCGTCCGCTCGCTCTCGTGCTCGTTGAAGACTCCGACAACGACCCGCTCCGAGAAGCCGAGCAGGTGCTCCACCAGCTCGTGCCGACGCGTCGGTGGGACGTAGTCGAGACCGGTGCGCACGTACGTGAAGGCATGCGGCGCGTCCCAGGTGAGTGCGTTGCCGACGAAGATCCTGTTCGCCCACTCGGGAAGGCGCTGCCGCGCGAGCTCGGAGAGCTCGGGGGAGATGTCGAGGCCGTACGGCTCGACCGCGAACGTCGTCCAGCGAGGCAGACACTCCATGAGGTAGCCGTTCGCGCAGCCGACATCGAGGAACGAGCCGTCACGGTCGATCGCGTCGGCGACAAGGCTACGCGAGCGCTCCCAGTCCTCCTCGGTCCCGGACTTGCCGGACTGTCCCCACGGCGTCTCGGCACCGAGGTACGCGGGCACGACGATCGCTCCCGCGCGCCGGTGCCACTCGTCCTCGTCGATCACGCCGCTCTCCAGTGCGGCATCGATCTCGGCGAGCTCGCGCCAGGAGTTGTCCTTGAGGTGAGCGTACGGGTCGGTCACGCCGGGAACGCGACCTCCGCGCGGAGCCCGCCGTCGTCGTGGAGCTCGAGCGCTCCCTGCAGCTCGTCCTTCACGAGCGCGCGCACGATCGAGAGCCCCGTCCCGTTCCCGTTCCCCCTGATGCCGGGACCGTCGTCCGCGATCGTGAGCACGACCTCGCCTTCTCGCTGCGCGAGCGCGATCGAGACGTGGTCGCCGCCGTGCTCGAGTGCGTTCTGGAAGAGCTCGGTGAAGACGAGCGCGACGGCAGTCGCCTGCTGCCCCGCGAGCGAGACCGGCTCGAGCGCGGCGGTCACCGCCTTCCCTCCACCTATTCCTTGCACGAGCATCGCCCGCAACCGATCGACGAGCTCGCCGAGGTCGACGTCGTCCTCGCGGTGCTCGGTCAGCACCTCGTGCACCGCGGCGATCGCGAGGACGCGGTTGACCGAGTCCTGGAGGGCCTTGCGAGCATCAACGTGGTCGGCCCGCGCCTGGAGCCGGAGCAGGGACGCGACGGCCTGGAGGTTGTTCTTCACACGATGGTGGATCTCCTGGGCGAGCACGCCGCGCATGACGGCCCGTCCGTGTTCGAGCGCGACGGCGGCGTGGTGGGCGATCGCCTCCAGGAGCGCCCGGTCGTCGTCCGTGAACGGCGTGTCGCGGTCGCAGACGAGCTCGCCGATCTGTCGACGCTTCCAACGCAGTGGCATGCGAACGGCGTAGGCACCGGGCCGACCCTCTGGCCACGCGATCTTCCCGTCCTCGAGCACGAGCGCGGCCCCGCTCGCGTGCAGCGACTCCATCGTCGTCCGCACGATCGCCCCGAGCGACTCCTCGAGATAGAGCGACTCCGAGACCGCCTCGGAGATGCGCGCGAGGGCTTCGAGCTCGACGACGCGGCGCTGCGCTGCCGCGTAGAGCTTCGCGTGCTCGATCGTCTGCGCGACCTGCGACGCGATGGCGACCAGGAGCTCGATCTCGGCCTCGGTGAACGCGCGCGGAGCCCGCGTGCGGACGTTCAGCGCTCCCTCGAGCTTCTCCCGAGCGAGGATCGGGACGGCGAGGATCGACTCGTACTCGTCCTCGGGCAGGTTCGAGAACTGCTTGAAGCGAGGGTCGAGATGAGCGCTCTCCGCGATCATCACGGGTGCCCGCTCGGCCGCCGCGACGCCTGTGATCCCCTCGCCGGGACGCATCCGAGGCGTCCGTGTCATCTCCTCCACGCGGCTCCCGTGCGTCGCGCGGAGGACGAGCTCGTCGCTCCGCTCGTCGTAGAGGTAGACGAAGCAGGCGTCGGTACCGAGTGCGTCCGCGACCTTGCTCGCGACGAGCTCCAGCACCTCCTGCAGGTCGAGCGACGAGTTGACGGCCGCGATGGTCTCCGTCAGCAGCCTGAGGTGTCGGGCAGGAGCGTCCACGCGCACATTGTCCTGTTTACGAACGTGGCGAACGTGTCATAGGATCAACTCGCGTGAGCTTGGATGACTGGATCCTCGCGCTCCACGTTCTGAGCGCGTTCGCGTTCGTCGCAGGGACCGTGCTGTTCTGGGTCCTCATCGTTGCGGTACGCAAGACGGACACGCCGGAGGGCACCACCCGCATGGAGCCGATCGTGAAGGTCGGGAACGCGGCAATTGGGATCGGAGCCGGGGGCACCATCGTGTTCGGCATCTGGCTCGCGTTCTCGTACGGCGACTACGACATCTGGGACGGCTGGATCATCGCCGCGATCGTGCTCTGGTTTGCGGTCGGCGCGGTCGGGCAGAGAACCGGCCAGGCCTACCTGCAGGGCATGAGGAAGGCCGAGGAGCTCCAGGCGGCCGGCCAGACGGGGCCGAACGCGGAGCTGCTCGCGCTCAACCGCACGCAGAACGGGGTCGTCCTGCACGCGATCGCGTCGCTGCTCCTGCTGCTCATCGTCATCGACATGGTCTGGAAGCCGGGCGCATGAGCACCGTCCTCGCGCTCACTCGCCCGACCGAGTGGAACTTTCCGCTCTTCGTGCACGTCCTCGGCGCGATGGTCCTGGTCGGCGGCCTGCTCACGGGCGTGAGCCTCCTCGCCTTCGCACGCGGCGACTACCGCCTGCTGCGCCTCGGCTACTGGACGCTGCTCGCCGTCGCGCTGCCCGGGTACATCGTCATGCGGATCGGCGCGGAGTGGATCTACTCCAAGGAGGGCTGGGACGACCTTCCGGAGGGGATCGACGAGCCGGCGTGGATCGGGATCGGGTACGTCATCGCCGACGTCGGCGCGCTCCTCACGCTGATTGCCCTGATCGTCGGCGGCATCGGCGTTCGCCGCCTCAAGGACGGCCGAGGCGAGGGACTCTTGAAGGCGACGATGATCCTCGCGCTCATCGTGCTGGCGGCTGCGGTCGTCGCCGTGTGGGCGATGTCCGGGAAGCCCGACTAGCTCCGCCGCGGCACGAGCAGAAGCAGCGCGGCCGGCGCCGCGAGCAGCGGCCAGAGCGCCGTCGCGAGACCCCACCGCTCCGCGACGAGGGCGATCGCAAGCGGCAGCACTGCGTTCAGCGGGAAGAGTGCCCCGACCGTCAGCGCGAGCCCGCTCGCCTCACCGAGGGCACCGTAGAGACGCGCCTGGAGGACCGGGTACCAGCCGGCGTTGACGATCGCGATCGCGCCGACGAGGACGAGCTTCAGCGGAAGGCTCGGCACGAGCAGGAACGCCACGAAGAGCGTGGCCGTCACGACGGCGCTGACACGGAGGTAGCGGAGCCCGTCGACGCGCTGGAGCAGCAGGATCGCGAGAGCCGAGCCGGCGAGCCCGGCTCCTGCCCAGACCGCGACGGCGAGCCCGCCTGCCGCGGCCGAGGCGCCGGCCTCGTCGACGAGGTAGAGCGCCAGGAAGCCGAGGAAGACATCGAGCAGGAGGTCGGAGAGCTCGAGGAGGAACAGCCACCGGAACACCTCGCGCCGGGTGAGCACGCGCAGGGTGTCGCGGACGCCGAGCCGCTCGCCGTCGCCGTCGTCGGTCGCTCCGCGGCGGACGAGCAGCACGAGCACGAGCGCGAGCAGGGCGAAGCCGGCGAACAGCTCCCGCCAGCCGAGGCCGACCCACGCGAAGACGGCGAGCGCGAGGGGGCCGATGACGGCGCCGATCGCACCGGCGAACGTCCACCGGGCCATGTTGTGCTCGCGCCGGCCGGGGTCGAGATCCATCAGCGACGCCTGCGACAGCGACACGAACGCGCCCGAGGCCGGGTAGAGGATGCTGAACGCAAGCAGGAGGACCAGGAACGTCGGCGCCCCCGCGGCGAGCGCCAGTGCGACCGCGAAGCAGATGCCTCCCGCGAAGACGAGCAGGCGCCGCCGCCACGTGACCGCCACCACGCCGAGCACGGGCTCGACGACGAGCGCCACGAGGCTCGGGACGGACAGGAGCAGCCCGATCTCCGCGTACGAGAGCGAGAGGTCGTCCCGGATGAGCGGCCACGCGGCCTCGCGCGCGCCAAAGACCAGTTCGTCGAGCAGCTCGATCGCCAGCAGCGTCGCGACGACGCCGCCGAGCGATCTACGGATCAATCACCAGGGAGGGTGCAAGCGCATCGCCTCAGGATACGCCCCGAAGCGGCGTCGGCCCAAGACCTCCGAGTCCACAACGACCACGGGCTCCACAAAAGGGGAGCCCGCGATCGGCCGTCAGATACACGGTGCGCCGCTCGCCTTGCGGCACACCCTGCAGGGCGAATCATCCGTCTTTCTCACGTGGTGCGCAAGTGGAAAACACGAGCCCGCTAGAGCGCCGCCAGGTACTTCTCCTTCTCCCACTCCGTGACCTGGACGCGGTACTCGTCCCACTCTCGCCGCTTGAGCTCGATGTAGCGCGGGAAGATGTGCTCGCCCAGCGTTCGCTGCATCAGCTCGGAGCCTGAGAGCTCGTCGATGGCGTCACCGAGCGACTCCGGGAGCGAGACGATCCCCTGCTCGCGCCGCTCGTCCGCGGTCAGCCGATAGAGGTTCGACTCCATCGGATCCGGCAGCTCGTAGCCCTTCTCGATGCCCTCGAGCCCTGCCTGCAGCAGCGCCGCGAACGCGAGGTATGGATTGCACGCAGGATCCGGGCAACGGATCTCCGCCCGGGTCGCCTGCTCGGATCCGGGCTTGTACAGCGGGATGCGCACGAGCGCGGAACGGTTCCGCTGCGACCACCCGACGTAGACGGGGGCCTCGTAGCCCGGGACGAGACGCTTGTACGAGTTCACCCACTGCGCGAGCACGGCCGAGATCTCGCGCGCGTGCACGAGCAGACCCGCGATGAAGCCCTTTGCGACGGGCGACAGGTGGAACGCGTCCCTGCGGTCGAAGAACTGGTTGCGCCCGCCCTTGAAGAGCGACATGTGGGTGTGCATGCCCGAGCCGTTCTCGCCGAACAGCGGCTTCGGCATGAACGTCGCGTAGTACCCGTGCCAGGCGGCGACCTCCTTGACGATCAGCCGGTAGGTGATCGTGTAGTCCGCCATCGCGAGCGCGTCGGCGTAGCGCATGTCGATCTCGTGCTGGGACGGCCCGACCTCGTGGTGGTGGTACTCGATCGGGATCCCGACCGACTCGAGGGCGGCGATCGTGTCGTTACGCATCTCGGTCGCGGCGTCCTGCGCCGTCATCGCGAAGTAACCGCCCTCGTCGATGGTCTCCGTGCCCTTGTCGTCCTCGAAGACGAAGTACTCGAGCTCCGGGCCGACGTTGAACGCGTCGAAGCCCAGGCCCTGCATCCGCTCGAGAGCCCGCCGGAGGACGAAGCGCGGATCGCCCTCGTACGGCTCGCCGTCCGGCGTCACGACGTCGCAGATCATGCGCGCGACCTTCGCGCCGACGGGGTTGCCGTGCTCGTCGAGCGGTCGGGGCATGAGCTGGTACGAGGCCGGATCCGGGATCGCGACCATGTCCGACTCCTCGATCGCGTTGAAGCCCGTGATCGACGAGCCGTCGAAGCCCATGCCGTCGTTCAGCGCCTCCTGCATCTCCGACGGCGTGATCGCGAAGGACTTCAGGTGCCCTTCGAGATCCGTGAACCAGAAGAGGACGTGCTCGACGCCCTCGTCCTTGATGCGCTTGAGCACGGCGCGGCGGGCGGCGACGGGCGAGGTCGCCCGATCCTTGCTCCGCACCATGGTCGAACGCGCTCCGCTGCTTCGTGCGCTGCTTCTCGGTCGTGCCATCTCGCCTCCTCGAAAACAAAAAGACCTCGGACGGGATCCCCCGTCCGAGGCCACGTCGCCTCATCAAGACCGCGGGAGTCTACAAAACCGTCATGCGGAAGCGCCGGTGTAGTTGCGGAGCCCGAGCTTCCAGAACTTGCGGGTCGCGACGAACACGACGGCCGCGAAGCCCGCTGCGAGCAGCAGGGTCTCCCAGTCGAGCCGTGAGGTCACCGCCTCCGCAGGCACGGTGACGGCGAAAGCGACGGGGACGAGGAACGTCACGCTCAGACGGAGCCAACCGGGGTAGATGCCCACTGGCCAGCGTCCGGTCTGGAAGATGCCGTCGAAGAGCTCGGCGGCGGTCCACATGTTCACGATCCAAAAGGCGCCCGTAGCGATCACGAGCCAGAAGCAATAGATGAGGAGCGCCCCGATCAGCAGCGCGACCGCGAAGGCGAGGCTGTCGACGACACCGACCCCGGTGGTGAGGCGGGAGAGACCGATGCCGAGGACGATTGCCCCGGAGATGACGTCCACGACCTGCCAGATCCGCACCTCGCGCACGCTCGCGAGCACCTGCGCGTCCTCGGGCTTGGTGAGGGCGTAGTCGAGCTTTCCCTCGCGCACCTCGTCAATTACGCGGTTCATGTTCGGCTGGATGTAGGTCTTCACGATGCCGCCCATGAGGATCTGGATGCCGAGGACGCAGAGCAGCTCGGACTCGGTCCAGCCGTTGAGCGCATCCGTGTGCGAGTAGACGAGCGCCAGGACCGCGAGCCCGACGAGCAGCGTGATCGCCGACTGGAAGAGCTGCACGACGAAGTTCACGCGGTACTGCAGCTCGTTCATGACGCCGACGCGGAAGAAGAGCCAGGAGACGCGGAGCGCGTTCATCAGTTGCCCACCGACGAGAAGTGCCGCACGGCGTAGCGCCAGGCGAACTTGAAGAGCCCGAGGCCGATGAGGATCCAGAGGAGTTGGAACGCGAGGCCGCGAGCGAGCTCCGCATCCGACAGATCGCCGACGAGGCTCTCGATCGGGAAGAAGAACGCCCACTGGAACGGCAGGAACCACGAGATCGTCTGCACCCAGTCGGGCATCAACGGGAGTGGCACGAGCCGGCCGGAGAGCAGCAGCTCGAGCGTCATCCAGAGGTCGAAGATCGCCGCCCCCCGCGTCGTCCAGAAGCAGAGCATCCCGAGCGTCGACTGGAACATCGTCCGCAGGAGGTAGGCACCCCAGATCGCAACCCCGAAGACGGCGATCTCCATGGGACGCGGGTCGAGCGCCGGGTCGAAGACGAGCGAGAGCCCGACCGCGAGCGGGATCCACAGGACGATCACGACGACCTTCCAGCCCGCGAAGTACGCGATGTCGTAGTGCAGGGGGTGAAGCGGACGCAGGAGCGCTCCGGCGAGCTGCCCTTCGCGGATCCGGTACTCCCAGTACGGCGCGCCGAAGACGATGTTCATGTTCCGGACGAGCGTCCAGACGATGTAGTAGGCGGCGAAGTAGCCCGCCGTGAACCCCTGTACGGAGCCGCCCTGCTGGTCGGCGATCGTCGTCCAGACGACGAGGTAGATCACGGGCTCGGCGACCATGCCGAGCATGTAGAAGTAGTTCGCGGTCCGGTACTGGAACTGCTCCTGAACCGCGAGCTTCATCGTCGTGACGTAGAAGTCGACGGTCGAGCGCAGCCGCCCCGCCTGCGGTAGCGCGGGCGAGACGCCTTCGGCGAGCGCCGTCACTCGGGCCGCTCCTGCGCGAACACGAGCTCGATCACGTCCTCGATCGGCGGGTCCTCGATGTTCAGGTCGAGCACGTCCTGCTCAGCGAGGAGCCGCGCCGCTACCTCGGAGGTCTCCGACTTCGGCACGCGGAGCGTGATCCAGTCGCCCTCGCGGTGGATGACCTCGCCGTAGCGATCGAGGTCCGCGGCGCCGTTCTCGAGCGCCACTCCGATCGTCTTGTACGCGGCGAACTGCGCTGCGAGCCCCGTGAGCTGGCCGTCGTAGAGGATCCGCCCGTGGTGGATGACGATGACGCGCTTGCAGAGCGCCTCGACGTCCGCCATGTAGTGGCTCGTCAGGAGCACCGTCGCCCCGTGCCGCGCGTTGTACTGGGCGACGAAAGAGCGGATCCGCTTCTGCATCGTGACGTCGAGGCCGATCGTCGGCTCGTCGAGGAAGAGGACCTGCGGACGATGGATCAGGGCTCCGACGATCTCGACCTTCATCCGCTCCCCGAGGGAGAGGTTCCGCACCGGCTTGCGCACGAGGTCTCCGACGTCGAGCAGCTCGATCAGCTCATCGCGGAGCGGCGTGAAGTCCTCTCGCGGGATGCGGTAGATCGCGCGGTTGAGCTCGAACGAGTCGAGCGCGGGAAGATCCCACTGGAGCTGGTTCCGGTTGCCCATGACGAGCGTGATACGGCGAAGGAATTCTCTCTCGCGCTTCGAGGGCTCATGCCCGAGCACGCGGGCTTCTCCGCCCGTCGGGTAGAGGAGGCCCGAGAGCATCTTCAGCGTCGTCGTCTTGCCGGCGCCGTTCGGCCCCAGGAAGCCGACGATCTCGCCGGGTCCGATCTCGATCGAGATACCGTCGACCGCTCGCACGGAACGGGTCTTCCTGCGGACGAGGCTCTTCGTCGCCGCGAGCAGGCCGGGCTCGCGCTCGGGGACGTCGAAGACCTTCTCGAGCGCGTCGACTCGGACTGCCAGGTCCGTCATCCCGACCTCTTCAGCTTCCCGTGCCGCTTCGCGTACTGCTCGCCGCGACTGAAGACCCAGAGGCCGAGCGGGATCGAGACCACGCCGATCAGCATGAGCGGCCACAGCTCGTCCCACATCGCAGTCAGACCCTGGCCCTCGAGGATCGCCTCACGGATGCCGTCGAGCGCGTACGTCGCCGGCGAGATGACCGCGATCCACTGCATCCACTGCGGCAGAACCTCCACCGGGTAGTAGACGCCGGAGACGACGAGCAGCGTGCCCTGGGCGACGAACCCGAGCTGGGTCCCCTTCTCCGGGGAGATGAGCGGCAGCACCGACATCATCATCCCGATCCCGATGAAGGACACGGACGCGACGACGAGCACGACGAAAGCCGGGAAGTACTTGGCGTCCGGCATGGACAGGTCGAAGAAGACGAACGCGCAGACGATGAACAGGAAGATCGCCCGCAGGAGGCCGTACAGGATCGCGAAGACGCCCTGGCCGGCGAGGTGCATGGCCCGCGATAGGGGAGCCATGAACGTGTACTCGATCGTCCCCTCCCAACGCTCCCAGGCGACGGTCTCCATGAGGAACTCGAACAGGATCCCGAGGTAGGCCCAGACGACCGCGCCGATGAGCAGCGTCGTCATCGCCTGGTTCACGTCGAGCGTGCCGCCTTCGGCCTCGATGCCCTTCGCGATGAAGACGATCGTCAGCGTGTTCGCGACGGTCCAGACGAACCAGGCGACGTCCCACCAGATGTAGCGCTTCGTGAGATAGGCGTTCCGCTCGACGACACCGCCGGCCCCGACGAGCTCGGCCCGCATCGTCCCCAACATCGCTCTCATGCGAACACCTCCCGGTCGTCGTCGTCGGAGTCTTCTTCTGCCTCGAACTCGCGCCCGGTCGCCGCGAAGAACGCGTTCTCGAGCGTCTCGGCGTCGTACCTCGCCCTCAGCGCATCCGCGGACTCGAGGGCGAGCAGGCGCCCGCGGTCGAGGATGCCCACTCGCTCGGCGAGCGTCTCCGCCTCGGCGAGGTCGTGCGTGCAGAGAAGGATCGTCGAGTCGTGCGAGGTCCGGATCTCACGGATGAAGTCCTGCACCTCGAGCTTCGAGCGCGGGTCGAGACCCGTCGTCGGCTCGTCGAGCAGGAGCAGAACCGGCGAGGTGAGGAGCGCCCGTGCGAGTGCGACTTTCTGCTGCATGCCGCGGGAGAGGTTCTCCATCGGCTCGTCTCGCCGATCGGACGGGAAGCCGACGCGCGTGAGGAGGACGGGGATCTCACGGCGTGTCTGCTTCGCCGTCATGCCGTAGTAGCGCGCCGCGTAGCTCAGGTTCTCGGCCGCGGACATCTTCTTGAAGAACGACGCCTCGACCGAAACGCGGTTCACCAGCCGGCGCACCGCCCGATGCTCGGCCACGACGTCGTGCCCGAAGATCCTCGCGCTTCCCCCGTCCGGGAGGAGCAGCGTCGAGAGCAGGCGGACGAGCGTCGACTTCCCCGAGCCGTTCTGGCCGAGGATGGCGACGGTCTCGCCGCGCTCGAGCGTGAACGAGACGCCGTCGAGAGCGACGCGCTCGCGCTTGCCGAAGCGGCCGAGCTTGCGGTCGCGGCGCGTGAAGACCTTCCGCAGCTCGTGGACGTCGACGGCCGCCACGCCGTTGCGCGACACGGCTTCCGCCCGGGTCGGGTCGGCCGTCATTGACACTTCCTCCTGTACCTCTGACATCTCCGTGGCTCCTGGATCGAACGACAACGGCAAGCTGGCACTGGCCCCGTCATGGCGGGGCCCGCGAACGTGTTAATCAGCCGTTGCGGAGCAACATCAGGTCGCGCACGATAGCAGCGGGCCCCGACGGCGTCCAAGAGCTGTTGCCTCTGTCCACGACGACCGCTAACGTTCGACCTGTCGGAGCCGCGGTCGGGTCCGGCGAGGCGATGTCGCCTCAGGGCTCGAGAGCCCTGGGGCTTTTTTTGTGGTCCAAAGGAGGCGAGCGATGTCGGAGCTGGAGGAGCGGCACTACCTGCGAAACGGCAGCGAGGCGCTGCCCGACGCCCGTGAGGCGCTCGAGTGGGCGGGCGAGACCCGGGCGGCGATGGTGGACCTGAAGTTCTGCGACCTGCTCGGGACGTGGCAGCACGTGTCCCTGCCCGTGCGCGCGTTCGACGAGAGCGCGTTCGACGAGGGCCTCGGCTTCGACGGCTCGTCGATCCGCGGCTGGCAGGCGATCCAGGACTCGGACATGCTGCTCGTGCCGGATCCCTCGAGCGCGATCCTCGACCCGGCGACGGAGGTACCGACGCTGTCGCTCGTGTGCGAGATCGCCGATCCGATCACCCACGAGCCGTACGCGAAGGATCCGCGCGGCGTGGCGCGCCGCGCGGAGGCTTACCTCCGCTCGTCGGGGATCGCCGACACCGCCTACTTCGGCCCGGAGTGCGAGTTCTTCGTCTTCGACGAGGTGCACTACGACCTCGCGCCCAACCGGTCGCACTACTCCGTGGACTCGCCGGAGGGGTACTGGAACTCGGGCAAGCCCGGCCTCGGCTACACCGCGCGGCCGAAGGAGGGGTACTTCCCCACGGCGCCGTCCGACTCGCTCCACGACCTGCGCACCGAGATGGTGCTGACGCTCGAGCGGGTCGGCATCCCGTGCGAGTTCCATCACCACGAGGTCGCGTCGGGCGGGCAGTGCGAGATCGACCTCCGCTACCAGACGCTCACGCGCATGGCCGATCAGGTCATGACCTACAAGTACGTCGTCAAGAACGTCGCCCGCCGACACGGGAAGTCGGTGACGTTCATGCCGAAGCCGATCTACGGCGACAACGGCTCGGGCATGCACACCCACCAGTCGCTCTGGATGGAGGGCACGCCGCTGATGGCGGACAAGTCCGGGTACGCGGGCCTCTCGCACCTCGCCCGTGCATACGTCGCCGGCCTCCTCGCGCACGCTCCCGCTCTCCTCGCGTTCTGTGCTCCGACGACGAACTCGTACCGGCGGCTTGTTCCCGGCTTCGAGGCTCCCGTCAACCTCGTCTACTCGCAGCGCAATCGCTCGGCCTGCATCCGGATCCCGATGTACTCGGAGTCCGCGAAGGCGAAGCGGATCGAGTTCCGGCCGCCGGACGCGGCCGCGAACCCGTACCTCGCGTTCTCGGCCATGCTCATGGCGGGGCTCGACGGGATCGAGCGCGGCCTCGACCCGGGCGTCCCCTCCGACTACGACCTCTTCGAGGATGCGGCCGGCGACGTGCCGCAGGTACCGGGCTCGCTCGAAGAGGCGCTGGACGCCCTCGAGCGCGACCACGAGTTCCTGCTGAAGGGCGACGTGTTCTCGAAGGAGCTGATCGAGACCTGGATCGCCTGGAAGCGTGAGAACGAGATCGACGCCGTGCGCCTCCGCCCGCATCCGGCGGAGTTCGCCCTCTACTACGACTGCTGAGCGGCCGGCTCGGGGCCGGGCCTTCGGGCCTGGCCCCAGCCCTCCAGCACGAGCGCGGCCGCAACGATCACGGCGAGCACGCCGATGTGCGCCGCCGCCGAGATCTCCGTGCCTATGGGGATCGTCGCGAGCGCGGCGAGCGCGGCACCGGCCCGCGCGGCATCCCTGCGCAGACCGAGCGTCCGGCGGAAGCCGATGTCGCAGGCGATGAAGAGCGCGACGCCGACCGCAAGCTCCGTCCCCACCCAGCCCTCCAGCGGCTCGTACGGATCGCCGATCGCCTTCTTCAGGCCTGCGGCGAGCGCGACGACGCCGAGGAGCAGGCCGTAGTGCCAGTACGCGAAGCCGATCAGCACGAGCTGCGGACGCCGCTCCGGCGCCGCGTCGTGCAGCGCCCGCTCGACTGCTCGCTCGTCGCTGAAGTACGTCCACCAGAGCGCAGCGCTGAGACCGAGCGAGAGGAGCGCGACGAGTGCGAGCCCCGCGTCGAGCTCGAGCGACGCAGCGCCCGCTCCGATGACGACGACGGACTCGCCCAGGGCGACGATCACGACCAGCCCGTGGCGTTCGACGGCATGCGCGGGGGAGATCACGAATCCCTCCACGGACGTGAACCAGGGAACGACCGCGAGTAGGACCGCAGCAGCTGCCCAGAGCACCCATTGGCCGGTGCCTCCGATGATCCCGCCGACGAGCACGAGCGCGGCCGCGACGAGGTTGAACGGAACGATGCGGAGAATCGCGGCCACCTCGGAGACCGACGTCCCCTTCACGTACATGGCTGCATGCAGGCAGACCACGACGACGTAGGCGAGCCCGAACGCAAGTCCGTCGCCGTCGTACGCCTGCGGCGTCGCGAGCGCAATCACGAGGAAGGCGCCCATGCCGCCGAGCAACAGGAGTCGGTACCGGACGCGGTCGGTCGCAATCGCGTTCGTGAGCCACGCGTAGCCGTCGTACATCCACCAGATCACGGCGAACATGACGGCGACCTGCGCGACCGAGGCAGCGTCCCCGCCGTCGACGAGCACGCCTGTCAGCTGTGTGATCGTGAAGACGAAGACGAGGTCGAAGAAGAGCTCCAGCGTCGAGACCCGCACCGCACGCTCGGACGACGCCTCCATGGCGGCATGATCGCGACCGGCCCGGCGGGGGCGGACGGCCAGTAGCCCGCCCCCGGTTCACCGACTCGGGCTAGCGGAGGGAGAACGTCACGCTGACGGTCGCCGAGGTCTCCTGCTCCCCCGGGACGATCGGCGTGGAGGCCGTGGCGGCGTCCCTCGCCTCGGCGTAGTAGGGGATCGACTGCGATCCGACCTCGGAGAGCGTGGTGATCTCGCCGAGCGAGCGCCCCGCGGCCCGCGCGAGCACCTCTGCCCGCTGCCGCGCATCGGAGACCGCGTCGGCGAGCGCCTCGCGGTAGAGGCGGTCGGCATCGCTCGAGCTCATGCCGGGCCCCGAGATCTGGTTCGCACCGCCCTCGGCTGCCGCGTCGATCAGCGCGCCAGCGCGCTGGACGCCGATCGTCGCCGACACGCTGTTGCTCGCGGAATACCCGGTGACGTTGCCGTTCTCGTCGCTGACCGTGTACACGCTCACCCACTGCGTCGCGATCTCACGGGCACCGGCCCGCCGAAGCGCAGCCACGACCCTTTCCATTGCGGTCGCATTGGCGGCGATCGCGGCCTGCGCCGTGCGCCCGCGGCTCTCGACGCCGAAGCTGAAGTTCGCCTCGTCCGGGACGGACTCGACCGAGCCGACTCCGGTCACGGTGACGGTGTTCTCGTCGGCTGCGGCAGGAGCCTGCGCGGCGGCCGGATCCGGCGACGGCGCCAGCGCGCCCGCGAGCGCGACGACGGCCAGGAGAGCTGGGATTGCGATCAGGAGACGGGTCTTCATCGGGTTCCTCCGAAGTCGGTGACAGCCGGAATACGCCGCCGCCCCTAGTCGACGTCACGCCCGAAACACCTAGTGTCAAATTGACACTTGGGATCTGTCGCCCTCGGTGCCGACAACCGGGGCTCGCTCTCACCAGCGGCGAACACCCACCAAGTGTCAAATTGACACTTGGTGGCGTGCTACTGCCAGCCGAGGTACGGTGCAGCGCCGCGCTTGAACAGCCCGCGGGCGATGACCAGGCGCTGGATCTCGCTCGTCCCCTCCCAGATGCGATCGACCCGGAGCTCGCGGAAGAAGCGGGCGGCGGGGTTCTCGATCATGTACCCGCGGCCGCCGAATGCCTGCACCGCCCGGTCGGCGGCGCGGCCGGCCATCTCGGATGCGAAGAGCTTCGCCATCGCAACCTTGCCGTGCACGACCTTGCGATCGGCGAGCATGTCGAACGCGTGCGCGGCGTGGTACGTGAGGAGGCGCGCCGCGAGCAGCTCGGTCAGCGAGTCGGCGAGCTGGAATGCGATTCCCTGGTGCTCGGAGAGCGGCGCCCCGAACGCCTCGCGCTCCTGCGCCCACGCACTCGCCTCGTCCAACAGCCGCTCGGCCGCTCCGCAGCATCGCGCCGCGATGAAGAGACGCTCGACGAGGATCCACTCCTTCGCGCCCGCGTCCCCGCTTGCCGGCACGCGATTCGCGTCGGGGACACGGCAGTCGCGGAAGACGATCTCCGGGTGGTGATCCAGATAGGGATCGTGGAGGAAGCGCGGCGTGCGCACGATCTCGAGACCCGGCGCGTCCGGCTCGACGATGAAGAGCGTCTGCTCACCCTCGGCGACGGCGAGCACGATGTAGAAGCCCGGATCTCCCTCGCTCGTGACGAACCACTTCTCGCCGTTCAGCACCCACTCGTCGCCGTCCCGCACGGCGGTCGCCTGCAGGTTGGCGAGGTCGGATCCCGCGCCCGGCTCCGTCAGCGCCCACGCCTCGCGGTACTCGCCGCGGGCGACGGGTGCGACGTAGCGGTCGCGCTGCTCGGGCGTCGCGATCTCCAGGAACTCACGCGGCCCGCGGTCGACGACGGCGAAGCCGAGCCCGTTCGTCGCCTTGCCCGACTCCTCCTCGAGCGCGACCTGGCCGAGCATCGAGAGGTCGCGGCCGCCGAGGTCGGCGGGCATGTTGAGCATCGCGAAGCCCTCGGCTCGCGCCTTCCTGCGGAGCTCCTCGACCTCGCGCGGATCGATCGCGCCGCGCTCCGCGATGGTGAGCTCGAGCGGGTACACCTCGGCGGCGAGAAAGCGGCCGATCCGCTCCTTCAGCTCACGAATGTCTGCGGGTAGCTCGGGGACGATCACAGGGCGCTCCTCCTATTCCTGACCGTGCGGTCAGGCGGACGGGAGACTACTCGACGCGCGCTCGAAGGCCGCGCGCTCGACCGCGCTGAGCGGCCGCGCCTTGCCCGCCTCGCGATCCCGGGCGACCACCACCGCCTCGGCTCGCGCCGCGAGCCAGCCCTCGTCCGTGTGGATCTCCTCACGCAACGTGACGCTCGCCGTCCCGATGCGCTCTATGCGGCACGACACGACCACCCAGCCGTGCTCGAGCCGGAGCTCGCGCCGGAAGTCGATCGCGACGCGCGCGAGGACGAAGTCCCACTCGTCGCCCTGACCGTCCAGAGCCTTCGTAAGCCACTCGTCCCGGCACTCCTCGAAGTACGTCGCGTAGACGGCGTTGTTCACGTGCTGGTAGGCGTCGACGTCGCGCCAACGGATCTCGATGCGCTTCTCGTGAGCCACGCCGTCGATCGTACGGAGAGAATGCGGCCCGTGCCCGACGTGCGCGCACTCCTCTTTCCCCGCTCGCTCGCGGTCGTCGGCGCCTCGCCGAGGAACCTCGACGCGGTCGAGACCGTCGTCCGCAGCGGCGTCCGTGCGTGGGGCGTGAACCCGAACCGCGACGAGGTCGCGGGGCTCGAGTGCTTCCCGTCCTTCGCCGGGCTGCCCCAGACACCGGAGAGCGCCTTGCTGCTCGTGAATCACGAGCGGGTCGAGGAGGCGTTCGAGGATGCCGCCGAGGCCGGAGTGCGCGCCTTCGTCGTCCCCGGCGTCGGAGCCGAGGCCGGAGCGGCAGCGGCGCCGACCGTCGCGCGCCTGGCGGTGCGGGCCCGGGAGCTCGGAGCGGCGATGGTCGGGCCGAACTGCATGGGCGTCGTCGTCCCGGACGGGCCCATGGCATGGATCGGGAGAGCACCGACCACGACGGCGCCGGGTCACGTTGCCGTGCTCTGCCAGTCCGGCTCGGTCGCGGACGCCTTCCTCTCGCTCGGTGGGCGCGTCGGCTTCCGCTGCATCGTCTCGTCGGGCGTGGAGGCGGTGACCGATGCGGCCGACTTCCTCTCGTTCTTCGCGGAGGACGAGGGAACGCAGGCGGTGGGCCTGTTTCTCGAGACCGTACGCCGCCCGGATGCGTTCGTCGCCGCGCTCGAAAGCTGCGCGCTCGCCGGCAAGATCGTCGTCTGCCTCAAGGTCGGGCGCTCGGAGGCGGCCGCACGCGCAGCGCTCTCGCACACCGGTGCGCTCGTAGGCTCAAAGCGTGCGTTCTCGGCCGTCCTGCGGCGCTACGGAGCAGTGGAGGTGGACGACTTCCACGAGCTCGTCGAGACGCTCGAGGTGCTGGGTCGTGGCGGGAAGCCGTCCGGGACCCGGATCGCGGCGATCTCGGAGTCGGGCGGGGAGTGCGCGCTCCTCGCCGACCAGGCCGAAGCCGCGGGGATCCCATTCGAACCGCTGCCAGAAGAGCTCGCCGGCCTGTTGCGGGCCGAGTTCCCGAACTACCTCGCCCCGGGCAACCCGCTCGACGCCTGGGCGGTGGCCGACGAGAGCATCGTCTATCCGCGCTCGCTCGAGCTGCTGGCCGAGTCCGGTGCGTTCGACATCCTCGTCGCCCAGGCCGACCTCTCCCAGTTCCGTGACGAGACGAACGACGGGTGGTGCGAGCTCACCCTCCGCTCGCTCGCGGACCTTCGTGACCGGACGGGCGTCTTCGTCGCCGGGACGACGGTGCACAGCGCCGACCCGCCCCGCGCGTTCCAGGATCTCGCGCGCGAGCTGCGGCTGCCGTTGCTGCGTGGGCCGCGCGACTCGATGCTCGCACTGGCCCGCAGCGCGCGCCTGCGACCCGTCGAAGGAGTCGTCGCCCAGGCCGCGGCTCCGGACGTGTCCGATCTGCTCACCGCAGGAGCGTTGTCGGAGCACCGGTCCGCGCTGGTGCTCGAACTGGTGGGCGTCCCGTTCGCGCCGAGACGGCAGGCCGCGGCGCCCGAGGAGGCGGCGCAGGCGGCCGAGGAGCTCGGCTACCCGGTCGTCGTCAAGCGCGACGGCCCGGCGCACAAGAGCCGGGAGGGCGGAGTCGTCCTCGGGCTGGCGTCTGCCGACGCGGTCGCGGCGGCGGCGGCGCAGCTCGGCGGCCGGGTGCTGGTCGCAAAGCAGGTCGAGCCTGGCGACGAGATCCTGTGCGGGATGACGCGCGACCCGGACTTCGGCCCCGTGCTCGCGGTCGGGGCCGGCGGCGCCGCGGTCGAGAGCCTGGGCCAGGTGACGCTCGCCGTCGCGCCGCTCGACCACGCGATCGCACAGGGGCTCGTCGAAGACGCCGGAGTCTCGGATCCACACGGAGTCGTCGCGCAGACGCTCGTCGCGATCTCGAGCCTGGCACTCGCGTACCCCGAGATCGAGTCGATCGACGTGAACCCGCTCGTCGTGTCGCCTGAGACGACGGTTGCGGTCGACGCGCTCGTCGTCGTGGCCCCGTCGGCAACACATTGACCGCGCGGTCAGTCTCTGCTTCACTCGCGCGGGGGCTTACAGGCCGGAGGTGAGCATGGCGTTCCACCCGCGAGAAGGGCGATACGGTCGGCGAGAGTTTCTCGGTCGATCCGCGGTCGGGATCGCCGGCCTCTCGAGCCTCGGCACGATCCTCGCCGCGTGCGGAGGCGGCAACGGCGGGTCGAGCGCCGCCGACCTCCAGCTCGCACGCCCGGACAGCCCGATCACGTGGCCCTTGTACGACGACAACGCGCCGATCGCCTCCGGGCTCGAGCCCGAGGAGGGGCCGCTCAAGATCTACAACTGGAACGGCTACCTGTGGCCCCGGATCATGAAGGACTTCGGAAAGAAGTACGGGGTCGAGGTCGAGCTCTCGACGTTCGCGACGACGGACGAGTCGATGGCGAAGATCTCGTCCGGGGCGGTCGACTACGACGTCTTCTTCCCGTACCAGGAGCGGCTCGGGCGCATGGTGCTCGGCAAGCTCCTGCAGCCGCTGAACCACGACTACCTCCCGAACCTCCAGAAGTCGGTCTGGCCCGCCTTCCGCGACCCCTTCTACGACAAGGGCTCGCAGTACACGGTTCCGTACACGATCTACTCGACGGGCATCGGCTACCGAACGGACAAGGTCGAGACGACGCCGTACGACCTTTCGAACCCGTACGAGATCTACTGGGACGAGCGGAACAGCGGCAAGACGTGGCTCCTGGACGACGGCCGCGAGGCGCCCATCCACATGCTGCTCAAGAACGGGATCCTCGACACGAACACCGAGAACCCCGAGCACATCGACCTTGCGAAGCAGGAGCTGAAGTCGCTGACCCCTGCGGTCAACGTGAAGCTGTCCACCGACGACTACACGAACGTGCCGGAGGGCAGGGCCTGGGTCCATCAGATGTGGTCCGGCAGCGCGATCTCCGCCCAGTGGTACCTGCCCGAGGGCACCGGGCCCGAGGTCCTCGGCTACTGGTACCCGCCGGACGGCAAGGGCCTGATCGGAAGCGACATGATGGCCGTCCTCCGCTCGGCGAAGAACCCCGTCCTCGCCCATCTCTTCATCGACTACCTGCTCGACGCGAAGCACGGGTACGACAACTTCGCCAACTACGTCGGCTACCAGCCTCCACTCACCTCGACCGACCCCGACAAGCTCGTGGCGGACGGAGTGGTCGCGGAGAACCTGAAGCCCGCGGTCGTGCGGGAGAGCGACTTCCTTGCAGGAAACCAGCCGCTCGAGCTGAGCCCGGAGGGCCAAACGCTGTGGCAGAACGCGTGGGCCGAGTTCAAGGCGGGTGCCTGAGCAGGACCGCCACGTAACGCGTCGCCGCGACGCGTTCTGGGCCGGGCTCGCGGTGCCGGGGATCGCCTGGCTCGCGATCTTCTTCGTCCTGCCGCTCTACGTCATCGTCGCGGTCGCGCTCGGCACGGTCGACCCGATCCTGCAGACGCCGCAGCCGGCGTGGAGCCCGCTCGACTGGGACTGGAGCGCGTTCCAGTTCGTGCTCGAAGGGCTGTTCACGGGCGACCGGGCCTTCGGACGGGTCTTCGTGCGCACGTTCGTCTACGTGACCGTGTCGGTCGTTCTCTCGCTGTTGATCGCGTACCCCGTCGCGTACTACGTCGCGCGGCACGGCGGCCGCTGGAAGGCGTTGCTCCTGCTCGGGCTGGTCGCGCCGTTCTTCATCAGCTACCTGATGCGGATGCTGGCCTGGATCAACCTGCTCCAGGACGACGGCTGGGTGAACGACGTCCTGATCTGGGCCAGGATCCTCGACGAGCCGCGGAACTGGCTCGACGGCCGCGCCTCGAGCGTGATCCTCGGGATGGTCTACGGCTACATCCCGTTCATGATCCTGCCGCTCTACGCGTTCCTCGACAGGATCGACCGGAGCCTGCTCGAGGCGGCGCGCGACCTCGGCGCGAGCAGGTTCCAGACGTTCCGCATGGTCACGCTGCCGCTCTCCGTGCCGGCGATCCTCACCGGCTGCGCGATCATCGCGCTCCCGATGTTCGGCGACTACTACACGCCGGACCTCCTCTCGGGCTCGCCGCGCACGACCCTGGTCGGCAACCAGGTCAACCTCTACATCCGCGGCGGGCAGCAGATCCCGGTCGGAGCGGCGCTCGTCGTCGTGCTCATGCTCCTGCTCTCGATCCTGCTCGCGTACTACGTCGTGGTGACGGGACGTGCCCAGCGGAGGGTCAGGCAGTGAGCACGGCCGCGGCCACGGCTCCTGCGGAGGCACGGCCCTCGGTGGCCCGCAGACTCCGCAACTGGATCGCGAACCCGTGGGGAAAGCCGCGGTTCCTCCCACTCTTCACGCTCGTCTACCTGGCGTGGTCGATCGTCCCGATCCTCATCGCGATCAGGTTCTCGTTCAACGAGGGCAGGTCGCGGTCGACGGCGCAGGGGTGGTCCCTGCGCTGGTACTTCGACGACCCCGACCTCTCCGTCTGGAACGACCCTGATCTGCGCTCCGCGCTCTTCCAGAGCCTGCGGCTCTCGGCGATCGCCGTCGCCATCGCCGTGCCGCTCGGCGTCGCGCTCGCGATCGGGCTCACGCGCTGGCGCGGACGGGGCGCGGGGACCTCGCGCTTCGTGTCGGTCGTGCCGCTCGTGACGCCGGAGATCGTGATGGGCGTGGCGCTCTTCCTCGTCTTCGTCAACTTGCTCACCTTCATCCCGCTCGGGACGACGGCGCAGGCGATCGGGCACATCACGTTCTCGCTCTCCTTCGTTCTCATCATCGTCCGCGCGCGCCTGCTCTCGATCGGGCCCGAGTACGAGGAAGCGGCACGGGATCTCGGGGCGTCGCCGATGCAGGCGCTGCGGCTCGGGCTGCTGCCGATGCTCACGCCCGCGATCGTCGCGAGCGCGATCATCGTCTTCGCGATCTCGATGGACGACTTCGTCGTGAGCGCGTTCCTCTCGTCCGGCTCGACGACCGACACGGTGCCGGTGCGGATCTACTCCGCGGGCCGTACGGCGCCCACACCGGCGCTCAACGCGCTCGCCACGCTCACGCTCGTGATCACCCTGGTCATCGCCGCCGTCGCGTTCCTCCTCTGGCGCCTCGTCGAGGCGCGACGCGGCCGCAAGGGCTCCGTGCTCCAGGAGTTCGGCTCAATGGAGACGGACACGACCCGTCTGCGCTAGCCCGCGAGGATCGCCGCCGCCGCAGCCTCGCCCGCGCGGACCCCGCCTTCCATGTGCATGTGCCCCACGCCCGCGATGTCGGAGCACGCCCAGTGGATCGGCCCGACGGGCCGGCGCAGATCGGGGCCGAACCGTGTGAGACCGCCGACCGAGAACGTCGCGGCATACGCACCGCGTGTCCATTCCTCCGCGCACCAGTCCGTCTCGATGTAGGCCGTCGGCTTCAGCGCGCGCGGGCCGACGTAGGCCGCCAGCCCCTCGAGGACGGCGGCACGCCGCGCGTCCGGGCTCAGGCGGCCGGCGTCCTCCGCGACCTCGCCGGCGAGGAAGGTGCAGAGCACACCTATCGCTCCCGAGGGCGGCGAGTTGTCGTAGATCTCGCGCACGAGCGAGTACGGCGCGAAGCCCTCGCCGGAGAGCCCGTCGTCGCGCCAGAACGGCTCGCTCGTAGGCGACCAGCACCTTGTTGACGCTCCCCTGCGACATCGCCTGCTCGAGGCGGAGCCTCCAGGCGGGAAGGGGCGGGTCGAAACGGATGAGGCCGGTGAGGTTCGGCGCGACGGCGACGATCGCCGCGCGTGCGCGCACCACGGTCGTACCGGCGTCGACCTCGACGTCTTCGGGAGTCCAGCGCACCTCCCGGACCGGCGCCTCGAGGAGCACGCGCTCGCCGAGCCGCTCGGCGAGCCGCAAGGGGGTCAGCTGCGAGCCGCCGACGACGCGGTACGCGAGGCACTGCTCGGCGGCGAACAGCTCGTACACGCCGCCGGCGCCGGCGATCACCCACAGCCCCTGGAGCAGGGAGAAGGTGTGCGCCGGTTTCGTGAGGAACCCGCCGGCCAGCCACGCCCGGAGCAGGTCGCGCGCGACCTCGTCGGCGACCTCGCGGCGGAGCCACGCCTCGTACGTCGTCGCGTCGAGCTCGGCTGCGTCCGGATGCGTCCAGGGCGCCTCCGGATCGAGCTCCTTCGCAAGGCGGTCGAGCTTCGCCTCGGCCTCGTCGTAGGCGCTCATCGAGGCCGCAGCCACGGGCTCGTGCCCGGTGTACCGGTGCACGGCGCCATTTGCGTCCACGTAGACGTTCTCGCCGTCGCGATACGCCGGGAAGAGCTCGATTCCGAGCTCCTCGAGGAGCGCGTGGAGCCGTGTCTGGTACGGAGCGACCCACTCCCCGCCGAGCTCGTTCGCCTCCCCGCCGAGCTCGGTGTTCCAGAGACGACCGCCGACACGGTCGCGGGCCTCGAGCACGACGACGTCGAGACCTCCCTCGACGAGGCGCGTCGCCGCGCTGAGACCGGAGATGCCCGCACCGACCACGACCACGTCCGCGGTCAGCTCGCGTGCACCCACCGGCTCTCCTTCGCGCCGAGCGCCGCGGCTGCGGCTGCGCGTCCCGTGCGAACCGCGCCCTCCATATAGCCCGCGACCCACTGGTCCGACCCGCAGACATAGAAGGGAGGCGCGTGCGTTCCGTGGCGCGGCCCTACGCGCATGACGTCGCCGGGCCACCAGTGCGTCACGTAGCCGCGCGTGAACGGATCGGTCGCCCACAGCCGGAGGTACGTCTCGAGCGGCTGCGCCGCCGCGTCGTCGTAGGCCCGCCGCAGCTCTTCGTGGAGGACGCTCACCCGCTCGTCCACCGCCGTCGCGAGCAGCCACGCGATCCGCTCGGGCGGGACGAGGCCCGAGAGGACACCGTCTCGCTGCGGCCAGGTCGACCCGAGCAGGTGCTCGCCCTCGGAGAGCCCGTTCGCGCCGAGGCTCGCCCACACGGGGCGGTCATAGACCGTCACGATCTTCGCGGCGTGTGCGTGACGCTGTCGCCGGAGCGAGTCGACCCGCTCCGGGTCGACCCCTGCGATGCGGACGTCCCCGAGCACCGACACCGGCAACGCGCACACGACCGCCTCGGCGACGAAGCGCTCGCCGGAGCCGGCCGTCACGACGCACCGCCCGGCGTCGACCTCGACCGACCGCACGTCGTGCCCGAGCAGCACACGGTCGCCGAGCTCGGCTGCCATCCGCAGCGCCACCTCGGCGCTGCCCTCTGCGACCTGCAGCGACTCCCACTGGTCGTAGTAGGCGTCGAAAGTGGGGTCGGGAGCGACCATCGACCTGCGGAGCTCGGAGAGCAGCGACATCTGCTCGGAGGAGCCGGCCGCGAGCGACAAGGACCCGACCTGCAGCGCACGCAGGGTCGAGGGCAGCGCGCCCTCGGAGCGGGCCCACGCGCCGACGGACGCGTCGTCGAGCCGCCGTGCCTCCGGATGCGACCAGGGATCCGCCGGGTCGACCGTTCTCGCGAGCTCGACGAACAGACCCTGGATGCGCTCGTAGTCGGCGTGAGCGGCCGCGTCCGGGAACGGGAAGCCCTCGGAGCGGAACACGCCGTCGAGCAGGTCGTACGTCGTGTCCCCCGCGGACGACGTGTAGGTCGGCTCGAGCGTGAGCCCCAGCTCGTCGACGAGCTCGAGATAGGCCGTGTGGATCGGGCCGACGAGCTCGCCTCCGAGCTGCACCGGCCGTCCGCCGTCGAGAGCAGGCACCTGCTCGACGCGGCCGCCGACCCGGTCTCGCGCCTCGAGGACCAGGACGTCGGCGCCCGCGGCGGCCAGGTCCCTCGCGGCCGCGAGACCCGCCAGGCCCGCTCCCAGCACGACGACGTCGCTCAGTGCGTCGCCTCGTCGTCGGCGAGCACCCGCAGCGCTTCTCTCGGTAGGTAGGCGGTGACCTCCTGGCCGACGTCGTACTCGTCGACGTCCTCGTCGTTCGCGACGAGCGCCTGCAGCCGGTCCCCGCCGGGGAGCGTGACGAAGACCTGTGTCGTCGAGCCGAGGTACACGAAGCGCTCGATCCGCGCGGGGACCCGGTTCTCGCCCGTGACGCCCTGAGCCTCTATCCGCACGCGTTCCGGGCGGATCGCGACTCGCACGATCCCGACCTTCTCCACGGTTGCGGCCACGGCGAGCCGCGTCTCGCCGACCTCGATCTCGGCGCCGCCGGCCGACTGGCCGCGCATGAGGTTCGACACACCGATGAAGTCGGCGACGAACGAGGTCTCGGGCCGCTCGTAGACCTCACGTGGCGAGCCGAGCTGCTCGACGCGGCCGTTCGCCATGACGGCGAGCCGGTCCGACATCGTCAGCGCCTCCTCCTGATCGTGCGTCACGTACAGGAACGTGATCCCGACCTCGCGCTGGATGCTCTTCAGCTCGACCTGGAGCTCGCGCCTGAGCTTCGCGTCGAGCGCGCCGAGGGGCTCGTCGAGGAGCAGGACGTCCGGCGAGAGGATGAGCGCGCGCGCCAGGGCGACCCGCTGCTGCTGCCCGCCCGAGAGCTCGTGCGGCTTCCGCGTCCCGAGCCCGCCGAGGCGCACGAGCTCCAGCATCTCCCCGACCCTGCTGTCCTTCTCCGTCGCCGAGACGGAGCGAAAGCGCAGCCCGAACCCGACGTTCTCGGCCACACTCAGGTGCGGGAAGAGCGCGTAGCTCTGGAACACCGTGTTCACGCGCCGCTTGTGCGGCGGCGTCTCCGTGACGTCTTCTGCGCCGATCGCAATGCGGCCGGTGTCCGGCCGCTCGAAGCCGGCGATCATCCGCAGGGTGGTCGTCTTCCCGCAGCCCGACGGCCCGAGCAACGAGAAGAACTCGCCCTGGCGGATCGTGAGCGAGACGTCGTTCACCGCAGGCACGTCCGCGTAGCGCTTGCTGACGCGCTCGAGCACGACCCCGCTCGTCCCGTCGCTCACTTCGTCGCGAGCTCGCGCTCGACGCTCTCGCGGAGGAGTCGCCGCGCCTTCCTACGATCGGTGAGGCCCAGATAGAGCATCGAGTCCAGGCCGTCGGCGAACGCAGCGAGCCGCTCCCCAGCGCGTCGTGCGGACACCTCCTTCGGGACCGATCCGTCGCTCCGGCCCTCCTCGATCAGGGACACGAGTCGCTGCGTCCAGCTGCGGTACGCGTCCTGCACGAGGGGCCGTAGCTCCGAGTCGACGCGGAGGCTGCTCCACACCTCGTTCCAGAGCGCCCGCTGCTCGTTGTACGGCTCGCTCGAGTCGACCGACGCGAGGAGGTAGAGCTCTACCCTGGCAAGTCCGCTCGGCGCCCGGTCGAGGCGGCCGCGGACGCCGTCGTCCCAGAGGTCGCTCGAGTATGCGAACGCCGCACGCACGAGCTCCTGTCGAGTCGAGAAGTAGTAGTGCAGCAGCGCCTTCGACACACCGGCCTCGCGCGCGACCTCGGCCATCCTCAGCGCGTGTGCGCCGTCGCGCACGACCACACGGCACGCGGCCTGGAGGATGACCGCGACGCGGTCGCCGGTAGCCGGAGTGCGTGCCGAGGCGGCTGTGCTCACAGCTGCGTATCTTCTCCCATTCGCGTCTCGAGCGTTTATCCTGACCGTACGGTCAGGCGACGGGTAGGAGGCGTGGCATGGAGGCGAATGCGATGACACGGCCGATACCCGCGATCGAGAACCCGATCGAGGAAGGGTGGACGCTCCCGGCGGGCTGGTATGCCGACGAGGAGGTCTGGGCCCTCGAGCGCGAGCGCATCTTCGCGACAACATGGCAATACGCCGGCCGGGCCGGCCAGGTCGACGAGCCACGGGGTTTCTTCGTCACGCGAGCCGGGCACGTGCCGGTCGTCGTCGTGCGCGATCGGAACGGGACGCTGCGCGCGTTCGTCAACGTCTGCCGCCATCGTGGCCACCCGGTCGCGAGCGGCGAAGGCTGCCGCGAGACGCTCCAGTGCCCGTACCACGCGTGGACGTACGACCTCGACGGCTCGTTGCGCCGCGCGCCGCGGGCCGAGCGCGAGCCCGGATTCGACCCGACGGTGCTCTCGCTACGTCCGGTCTCCGTCGACACGTGGGGGCCCTTCCTGTTCGTGAACCCCGATCCCGGCGCCGCACCGCTCGCGGAGACGCTCGGCGGCCTCCCGGCGCTCGTCGCCGAGAGCGGCGTCGACCTCGACCAGCTGCAGTTCCACTCCCACCACGAGTGGGAGATCAGGTCGAACTGGAAGGTCGCGATGGAGAACTACCTCGAGTGCTACCACTGCCCGGTCGCCCATCCCGGCTTCTCGAAGCTCATCGACGTCGATCCCGACGCCTACCTGCTGACGGTCTCGGCCGCGTACTCGAGCCAGGTCGGCCGCGTGCGCGAATCGGTGCTGACCGGGAACGGCAAGGCGCCGTACGTCCCACGCGGCGCCGTGACGCAGGCGCAGTACCACTTCATCTGGCCCAACACGACCATCAGCATCGAGGCCGGACCGATGAACATCGCCATCGAGCGCTGGGTCCCCACGGGCCTGCGCACGACGGCGGAGGTCACCGACTACTTCTTCGGAGGCGACGTGGCCGAGGAGCAGGCGCAGGAGGTGATCGACTTCGGAACGCAGGTCGGCGAGGAGGATCTCGCCCTGTGCGAGTCCGTTCAGACCGGACTCGACAGCCGGGCCGTCCCCCAGGGTCGGCTCATGCGCGAGAGCGAGCAGCTCATCCACGACTTCCAGAAGAAGGTCGTCGCGGCGCTCCTCGCCGAGCGCTAGCGATCGTCGAAGCGGCGCCTGGCGTCGGCCAGCGCCTCACGGATCCCCGACGGCCCGGGCGCGAGACGCGGCGCCTGCGTCTCCGGTGGCTCGAACGTCCCGGCGCGAACCTGCGCGGCCACCTGCTCGTGGGCGTCCCGGAACGGGACGCCGTCGCGAACGAGCGCCTCGGCCGCGTCGGTCGCGAGCAGCTGCGCGTCCGTTGCCGCCGCGGCGAGCCGCTCGCGGTCCACCTCGAGCGCGCCGACGAGCACGGCGAGCGCACCGAGCGCGAGCCGTACGTCGCGCCGCGCCGCGAAGACCGGAGGCTTGTCCTCCTGGAGGTCGCGGTCGTACCCGAGCGGGAGGCCCTTGACGGTCGCGAGCAGGCCGGTCAGCCGGCCGATCGCCGCCCCGGCCTTCCCGCGCACGAGCTCCGCGACGTCGGGGTTCAGCTTCTGCGGCATCATCGACGATCCTGTCGCAGCGGACTCCGGCAGCCGGATGAACGCGAACTCCGAGCTCGCCCAGAGGACGAGCTCCTCCCCGATCCGCGACATGTGCACGAACAGCACCGACACCGCGTAGAGGTAGTCGAGCGCGAAGTCCCGGTCGGCGACCGCGTCGATCGAGTTCCGCATCTGGCGCGGAGGGGGAGGCAGCTCGAGCGTGGAGCCCGCGAGCGCGCCCGAGCCGAGCGGGCTCTCGGACGCTGCCTCTGCGGCCTGGGCGAACCGGGTCCGGTCGCGATCGAGCATCTCGACCCAGGCGAGGAGGTGGTGCCCCAACGTGACCGGCTGGGCCCGCTGGAGATGGGTGTAGCCCGGCATCGCCGTCTCGGCCTCCGCCTCGGCGAGCTCGAGGCCGGCGAGCGCGAGTGCGTCGACCGCCTCTCGCGCCTCGGCGCAGGCGTCGAGGACGTAGAGCCGTAGCGCCGCAGCGACCTGGTCGTTGCGCGACCTCCCCGCATGGATCTTCCGGCCCACCTCGCCGAGCTCACGCTCGATCGCGGAGTGGACGTCCTCGTCCTCGGCGAGAGCGGCGTCGCCGCCCTGAGCGAGGCCGGCCAGCCTCTCCTCGACCTCGGCGAGCTCGTCGGCGCTCAGGATCCCGGCGCGTGCGAGCCGCTGCGCATGGAGAACGGTCGCCTCGCAGTCGTAGGGCAAGAGCTCCGCGTCGTCTGCGCGCAGGAACTCCCACACCTCCGGAGCGAGGGCGCCCTCGACGCGCCCGGACCAGGTGGTCACACCTCGATTGTCGCCCGTGCGCGGGCGGCGTGCAGCTCGGTCTCGAGCGCAGCGATCCTGATGAAGCCCTCCGCGGCTTCGTGCGGGAAGCTGTCGGCAGCGCCGTACGAGGCGAGATCCGCCGCGTAGAGGGCGTGGGGCGACCGCCTGCCGGTGACCACCGCGGCATTCGGCCGCAGCTCTACACGGACGTCACCGCTGACGAGCTGCTGCGTGGAGGCGACGAACGCGTCGATCGCCTCACGCGCCGGGCTGAACCAGCGTCCCTCGTAGACGAGCTCCGTCCAGTGCTGTTCGAGCGGCCGCTTCAGCCGCGCCTCGTCGCGCGTGAGGACCACGTCCTCGACCGCCGAGTGCGCGCCGATGAGAACCATGGCCGCGGGCGCCTCGTAGATCTCGCGGCTCTTGATGCCCACCGCGCGGTTCTCGATCATGTCGATCCGGCCGATGCCGTACGCGCCGACGATGCCGTTGAGGCGGCCGATGAGCTCGGCGAGCGAGAGCTCGTCGCCGTCGAGCGACACGGGCACGCCACGCTCGAAGCCGAGCACGATCTCGACCGGACCCGGCGCGGTCGCGGGGTCGGAGGTCAGGGCGTACGGCTCGGAGGGCGGCGCGGCCCACGGATCCTCGAGCACCCCGGCCTCGATCGCCCGTCCGAAGAGGTTCTCGTCGATGGAGAAGGGCGAGGCGGCGGTCTGGACGACGGGGATCCCGTGCTCCAAGGCGTACGCGATCTCCTCGTCTCTCGTCCAGCTCCGGTCTCGCAGCGGGGCGATCACCTTCGCGTCGGGGAACGTCGCCTTGAACGCGAGCTCGAAGCGAAGCTGGTCGTTGCCCTTGCCCGTGCAGCCGTGCACGACGGCCTCCGCGCCGCGCTCGTCGGCGATCTCCGCGACCGCCTGCGCGATGACCGGCCGCGAGAGCGCCGAGACGAGCGGGTACTTGCCTTCGTAGAGTGCGTTGGTAGCGATCGCCCGCGCGCACTGCTCGTCCGCGAACGCGTCCTTGCGGTCGACGAGGAGGACCTCGCTCGCGCCGGCGGCCCGGCCGCGGACGATCGACTCCTCGAGGTCGAACTCCTGCCCGACGTCCACGAGCACGGCCACGACCTCGTCGAAGCCGTACCAGTCCTCACGGAGCCAGGCGACGATGCAGCTCGTGTCGAGACCACCCGAGTAGGCGACGACCGCGGTGCTCACCGGATTGCCTCCGGCGTGTTCACGAACTCATTCATGAATATGCGCAGACTAGCATGATATGCGCATACTGCCGAGGGAGAAATGCGCGGTCTGGCAGGGCTTTTCCGCGTTGCTCGGGTGCTACGCTGCGCGCGCGGTGGAGCGCGTACTCGTCCTGAACGCCAGCTACGAGCCGCTTAACGTGTGCTCGCTCCGGCGCGCGCACGTGCTCGTCTGGAAGGGCCGGGCCGAGATCCTCGAGGCGAGCGACGGACAGCTCCGGTCCGCGACCACCGCGTTCGCCCGGCCGCACGTCATCAGGCTCGTGACCTACGTGCGCGTGCCGCGTGCCGTCACGCGGAGGATCTCACGGCGAGTGCTCTTCGCCCGTGACGGCTGGCAGTGCGCGTACTGCGGGACCGGCAGCAACCGGCTGACTCTCGACCACGTCGTGCCTCGCTCGCGGGGTGGCACGTCCGTCTGGGAGAACGTCGTCGCGTCCTGCGCGCCGTGCAACCACCGCAAGGGCGACCGCCTGCTCGAGGAGACGAGCATGAGCCTGCGCACCGTGCCGCGGCCTCCCACGCCGGTGCTCTTCATCCGGCTGACCGCCGAGCACATCCCCGACACCTGGCGGCAGTACCTGCCGGGCGTCGAAGCCGCCGCGGCTGCGTAGCTAGCGCGCCATCGCGCGCTCGACGGCTTCCTTCTCCTCGGGCGAGAGGGCGACCGAGGACCGGCCGCGGTCGAGGTCCTTCACGTAGATCCTCGCGTAGTCGCGTCCCTGGATCGCGGTCACGACCGTTCCGGTCCGGGTCGAGTCGAGAAGCGCCATCGACGCCGACTGCTGGCCGCCCGTGCCCTCGTAGGCGTCGTAGCGAACGACGGCCGTGTTCGTCACGGAGCCGTCCACGCGCCGGTCGACGCGCGAGAGCCCGGTCGCGACCTCGTCGACCGCCCGGTGGAGGTCGTCGATGCGCGCCTGGAGCGAGACCGCGAAGTCCAGAAGGTCCTGGCGGCCACTGCCGAGCACGAGCGACTGCGCCGACTGCATCCGCGCCTGCCGGCGCCAGAGCCAGAGCACGGTGACGAGCGCGAGCGCTGCCACGGCGCACGCGGCAATCGCTACGACGAGCGACGCCTCCATGAGGGCTAGAGGGTGAAGATGACCGGGAACTCAGCCGTGTTGTTCGACGTGTTCGTCTCTCCCGCCACCGGGTCGACGTCCACCTTCACCGCGATCTGCTCGCCGAACGGAACGAGAGTTCCCACCTGGAAGGTCACGGTCTTCGTCTCGCCGGGGTCGATGATCGGGATCGTCTTCGTCTGCACGATCGGCTCCGGCTGCTTCGGGATCGTGAGCGTCACCTTGACCCGGACCTCCTGGCTGTCACCGGAGTCCGTGACCCCGACCTCGAACGCGAGCTGCGTCGACACCCTGATCGTCGTCTCGGTGTCGGTCGAGAGCTGCTGGCCGCTCGGAAGCGCCCGTACCGTCGCGATCTGGTTTCCGTGCAGCCCGGTCGGCGTGCCGCCCGTAGCTGCTTCCTGCGTCCGCTGCCAGACCGCGGCGAGCGCGCTCGGAGCGGTGAGATCGTCCGTCGGGACGAACACCGACGCGGGCACCTGGACGCCCTCGATGCCTTCCTCGTCGAGCACGACCTGAGCCGGGGCGCGGAAGAGATCTGCCCAGACGACGTCACTGGCCTCGAGTCGTCGCATCTGCGCGGCGAGGAGCTGACCGACCTCGGCGGCATCGTCCGCGTCCGCCGAGTCCTTGAAGACGGTGCGCAGGCCGTTCAGCCCGATCGCCCGTAGCCGCAGCGCCTCGACGGCGCCTTCGTTCGCGTTGTGCAGCGGCCCGGGCGCATCGAGGTTCTCGGCGTTCTGCGTCTGCGTCTCGGCGACCTGGACGTAGCCCGCGAGCTTGGCGTCGAGCTCCTCCTGTTTCAGGCCGACGGTCGTCAGCGTCGTCGCGAGCTGCTCACCGAGCCGTGCGGAGGCGGTGCCGATCGTCCCGATGTCGGTCATGTAGCCCGAGTACGTATCGCGTTTGCGGTCGGACGAGCAGCCCTCGACCCAGACCGCGAGCAGGACGACGACGAGGATCGCAAGCCCGATCAGCGCAACGAGTCGCAGAAGCGGCGTCAGGTTCTTCGGCGCATGGAGGCGTCGGCCGGGTGGCCGTGGGCCACGGCCGCGAGGGGGACCTGGCCCGCCCTCCTTCGGCTCGTCCCACGACGGCGGCTCCTCCTCGTCGAAGAAGTCGAAATCGAGGATGTCTTCGTCGCGCGTGCTCACGATTTGCCGTCTTTCGACTCGCCACTGTAGACGAGGGGCAGGAGCGACAACCGGGAGAGGACTTCCGCGCCGAGCGGATAACCAAGCCGCAACGGTGTCCTCGCTTGCGCATGCCCTCCCGACCCGGGAGCTCGTCCTCGACCGCTACCGGGCCGTGCGGCCGCTCGGGAGCGGCGGCAACGGCTCCGTGTGGCTCGCCCGCGACGAGCAGACGGGCCTCGACGTCGCGCTGAAGATCATCCCGCGCGAGGGCAAGGCAGCAGCGCGGGCCGAGCGGGAGGCACTCGCTGCGCGTCGCCTCCGCCACCGCGGGTGCGTGCGCGCCTACGACGTCGGCCACGACCACGGGCACGTCTACATCGCCTACGAGTACGTCCCGGGGCGCACGGTTCGCGAGGCGCTCCGAAGCGACGACGTCGGCGACGTGGAAGCCGTCGAGATCGCGGCGCAGGTGCTGGATGCGCTCGCCCACGCGCATCGCACGGGAATCGTCCATCGAGACGTGAAGCCCTCGAACATGCTGCTCGAGCACTCCGACGACATCGCGGTCAAGCTCCTCGACTTCGGTCTCGCGCAGTTCGACGGCGCGGACACGCTCACCGCCGTCGGCGACGTGCCGGGCACGCTCGCGTACATCGCCCCGGAGCGCCTCGGCGGTGAGGAGGCGACCCCGGCGAGCGACGTGTGGGCCGTCGGTGTCGTTCTCTGGGAGGCGCTCGCCGGCCAGCACCCGTTCTGGGGCATGCCGCTGCAGGAGGTCGCCCGGGCGATCGAGCGCGGCGCTCCAGCGCTCGCGAGCCGCCGGCCGGACCTCCCGCGTCGCCTCGCGAACGCCGTCGATCGGGCGCTCGCGACGGATCCCGCCGCGCGGCCGCACGCAACGACGCTCGCCGCGGAGCTGCGCGCGGCGGTTCGGCAGCCCGAGAAGCGCCGGCCCGTCAGGCGTGCGGCCGAGGTGGAGACGCCGCGCCACCCGGTTCCAGCCGTTCGCGGGCCGGCCCGGCGGATCGCTCCGGTCCTGCTCGCCGGCGCCACCGCGGCGCTCGGCGTCACCGCTCCTGCCCTTCTGGCCCCCTGCGCTCGCGGTTGCGCTGGTCGTCGCGGCAGCTGCGGCAGCCGCGCTCAGCCCCCGGCTCGGGCTCGTGCTCGCGCTCGGTGCGCCGCTCTTCCCGCTCGGGAACGACGCGCGGAGCGCCGCCGTCCTCTACGGCGGGCTGGCCCTGGCCTGGGTCGTCCTCACCTGGCGCGAGGCGCGGTTCGGCCTCCTCTTCGTCGCCGGCCCGCTGCTCGCACCGCTCGGCGCGCTCGCGCTCCTCCCACTCGTCGTGCAGCCGGTCCGCAGCCCGTTCCTGCGAGGAGCGCAGGCTGCCGTCGCCGTGCTCGCAGCAGGATTCGTGACGGCGATCGCCACTGGCAGCGGGCTTTCGCCCGCTTCCTCGGTGACCGACGTGGCGGCCGCGCTCTGGGCCGGTGTCGTAACGCAGCCGGCGGCCCTGGCCACTGCGCTCGTCGCGGCAGCAACAGCCATCGCCCTGCCGTGGGTGCGCCGCATGCACCGCTTCGGCGTCGCGGCGATCGGCGTCGTGCTCGTCGCCACCGCGGTGGCGACCGGCTCCGGGCCGCTCGGAGTCCTCATCACCACCGCCTGCTGGGGCGCTGCCGGCGCTGCTCGCCGCCGGATCACGCCGGTAGACTCGACGCCCGGACGGGTAGTCCCCGCCGTATGAGACAACGCGGCCCGAACACGAGCGCCTGCATCCTTCCCTGGTGCCCATGAGCGTCCTGCGAACACTCGAGGCGCGTATCGAAGGCCTCTTCGAGGGCATCTTCGGGCGCGCGTTCCGCACCCACGTGCAGCCGATCGAGCTCGCGCGGAAGCTCGTGAAGGAGATGGACGACCACCGCAGCGTTTCCGTCTCGCGCGTCTACGTGCCCAACGAGTACACGGTCTACCTCTCGCCGTCCGACCGCAAGCAGTTCGCGGGCTACGAGGAGTCGCTGGTGGGCGAGCTGCAGGAGTACCTCGCAGAGCACGCGCGGCGCGAGGACTACGCGCTGCTGACGCCTCCACGCGTGCTCGTCACCGTCGACGACGACCTCGCGGTCGGCGAGTTCGGCATCGCGACGAGGCTCGTCGCCGCCGAGGACCAGCCGGAGCCCGCCATCCCGCTGCCACTCGATCAGCCGGCCCAGACGATGATCTACAAGGCGCCGGCGCCGGTCGCTGCGCCGCCGCCTCCCGCGCCGGAGCCCGAGCCCGAGCCCGAGCCCGAGCCGCAGCGCTCGTACACGCTCGCCGTCGAGGGCAAACGGCAGGAGCTCGCGACCGAGCGCGCCGTCATCGGCCGCTCGCGCGAATGCGAGGTGCGCGTCTCAGACCTGAACGTCTCCCGGAAGCACGCGGAGATCCGCGACCAGGGCGACCAGTTCGTCCTCGTCGACCTCGGCTCGACGAACGGCACGCTTCTGAACGGCCGCAAGATCGACCGCGAGAAGCTCTCGGACGGCGACACCATCACGGTCGGCTCGACGCAGATCGTGTTCGGCACCGAATCGTGAGCGCCCTCTCGACCGACGAGACGCTACTGATCCTCAAGCTCGCGTTCCTCGTGCTGCTCTACGGTTTCATCCTCCTCATCGTGCGTACTGCGACGAAAGATCTCGGCGGGGCACCGCAGGAGAGCATCGTGCTCGGCGCTGCCGATGCCGCGAAGCTCCGCGCAGCGCATGGGCTCCGGCCGGCGCGCTTCGTCGTCGTGACCGGCCCGGGGTTCCACGTGGGCAGCTCGATCGAGGTGGGCGGCGTCACGATCGTCGGCCGCGACGCCGAGAGCGGCATCCGCCTCGACGGGGACGAGTTCGCCTCGACGCGCCACGCACGCATCGACCCGCGACCGGACGGGGTCTGGGTGGAGGACCTCCAGTCGACGAACGGCACGTTCGTGAACGGCGAGCGGATCACGTCGCAAAGGCTTCAGCCGGGCGACGTCCTGCGCGTCGGCGAGACGGAGCTCCGGCTCGAATGAGGTGGACGCGATGAGGCTCGGGCGCGCGGCGGTCGTCACCGACACCGGCAGGCGGCGCCTCGGGAACGAGGACGCATACGTCTGGAAGCCGCCGCTGTTCGCGATAGCCGATGGGATGGGTGGCGCGAAGGCAGGCGAGATTGCAGCGGGCATCGCCGCGGACACGCTCGAGGGCGCACGTGGCGGCGAGCTCCAGACGGACGAGGTCGCGGCACTGATCGCCGAGGCGAACCGCCGCATCTGGGAGCGCTCGCTCGCCGACCCCGCCACGGCCGGGATGGGCACGACGGTCACGGTCGCGCTCGTGGACGAGGCCGCTGGCAGGGTCGTGTTCGTGCACGTCGGCGACTCACGCGCCTACCGGATGCGAGACGGCGTGCTGGAACAGGTCACGACCGACCACTCGCTCGTGGCCGAGCTCGTCGAGAGCGGCGTGCTCACCCCGGAGGAGGCCCTGCGGCATCCGCAACGCTCCGCGATCACGCGCGCGCTGGGGACGGAGCCCGCGGTCGAGCCCGACGTCTTCACGATCGAGGTCGTTCCCGGCGATCTCTTCCTGCTCTGCTCCGACGGGCTCTCGGACATGCTCTCGGAGGAGCAGATCGCAGCGGCGATCGAGCGCGCCGAGGGCGATCCGCAGGCCGCCGGCGACGAGCTCGTCAAGGACGCGAATGCGCGCGGAGGCGACGACAACATCACCGTGCTGCTGTTCGAGATCGTCGAGGGCGAGCCCGAGGAGCACGGGACCACCGAGCTCGAGGACGCGATGGACGGCGCGCCGGAGATCGACGGCGCAAGCCCGGGTGAGCCGGCGGATCCGACCGCGGGCGGAACGGGCGCGCGGCTGCGCCGGCACGGTGCCGGGCCTGGTGGGCGCCTCGCCGCGATCCTCCTCATCGCGGCCGCGACGATCGTCGCGGCACTCGTCCTCTACTGGGGGATCACACGCTGACTGCTCGCGGCCGGGAGCTCTTCGGCCTCATCGTTGCCGCTGCGATCGCCACCCTCGCGCTCGCGAGCGTCACGGTCGCCCGGACGACGGAGATCTCTCCGCGTGTCTTCACGTACGCGGCGCTCTTCCTCGGCGTCTACCTCTTCGCGCACGTCGTCGTCAGGGCTTTCGCGCCGTACGCCGACGGGGCACTGCTCCCGCTGACGGCGGCACTCACGGGTATCGGGCTCGTCGTGAACTACCGGCTCGACTCGGACGACGGCCGCCGGCAGGCGGTCTGGGTCGTGATCGGCGTCTGTGTGTTCGCGGCCACGATCTACCTCCTGCGCCACGACTACCGCGTCCTGGAGTCGTACCGCTACCTGTTCGGCATCGCGGCGGTCGCGCTGCTCTTCCTGCCGGCCCTGCCGTTCATCGGCGAGCGCGTGAACGGCGTGCGCCTCTGGGTGCACGTCGGGCCGCTCCAGTTCCAGCCGGGCGAGCTCGCGAAGATCTTCCTCATCGTCTTCCTCGCCGGGTACCTGCGCGAGAAGCGCGAGGCGCTCGCCCAGGGCAGGCTCAAGGACCTCGGCCCGCTGCTCGCCATCTGGGGCGCGGCGATGCTCGTCATCGTCCAGTCCGCGGACCTCGGGAGCGCGCTCCTCAACTTCGGGATCTTCCTCGCGATGATCTACGTGGCCACGGGGCGGGCTCTCTACGTCGCTGTCGGGCTCGGGCTCTTCCTGGCCGGGGCCACACTTCTCTATCAGGCGCTCGACCGCGTGCAGGAGCGCGTGACGATCTGGCTCCACCCCTGGACGGACGAGCGCGTGCCGTGCGCTCTCAACGGCGAGCTCGAGCTCAGGCAGGACTGCGCCTCCTACCAGCTCGTCAAGAGCCTGTACTCGATCGCCAACGGCAGCTTCGGCGGCACGGGCCTCGGTGAAGGGACATTCAGGTCGCCCGACGGCGCGGAGCTCATCCCGGCCCTCCGCACGGACTTCATCTACTCCGCGATCGCGCAGGAGCTCGGCCTGATCGGCGCCGCGGCCCTGGTGCTCCTGTTCATGCTCTTCGTCGTCCGAGGCATGCGGATCGCACTCCGTGTCGACGACGGGTTTTCGAAGCTGCTCGCCGCCGGCCTCACCTTCGGGCTCGCGCTGCAGACGTTCATCATTCTCGGCGGCGTCCTGCGGATCGTGCCGCTGACGGGCATCACGCTGCCCTTCGTCTCCTACGGCGGCTCGAGCATCGTCGCGAACTTCCTCCTCCTCGCGGGCTTACTCCTCGTCTCCAACCGCGCGAGCGCACCGAAACCGTGAACGCCAGGATCATCCGCCTGACCTACGTGTCACTCGCGCTCCTGGGCGCGCTCGTCGTCATGACGACGTACTGGCAGACGTGGGCCGCGCCCGCACTCGCCGAGCGGCAGGACAACGCGATCAAGCGCGTGGCCGACTTCTCGATCGACCGCGGCAAGATCTATTCGACCTCGCCGTTCAGGCGCCTCGCGCGGAACGTCACCCGCAAGGTCGACAACCGGACGCTCTTCTTCCGCCGCTACCCGCAGGGCGAGCTCACCGCGCACGTCGTGGGTTATTCGACGGCGGCACGCTCGCGAACCGGCCTCGAGCGCTCGCTGAACGACTACCTGACCTCGTCGAACGCGAACCTCTCGACGCTCGTCGACAAGGCGCTCGACGAGCTCCGCGGGAAGCCGGTCAAGGGGAACGACGTCGTGCTCAACCTCGACCTCGAAGCGCAGGAGGTCGCGCTCGAGCAGCTCGGCACCCGCTGCGGCGCCGTCGTCGCGCTCGACCCACGGACGGGGAAGGTGCTCGCGATGGCCTCGTCGCCGAGCTTCGATCCGAACCGCGTCGAGAGCAACTTCGGGAGCATCGAGCGCATCACGGCGGATTGCCGCCCCGCATCGCCGCTCCTGAACCGCGCGACTGCAGGCCTCTACGTGCCCGGCTCGACGTTCAAGGTGGTGACGGCATCGGCCGCGCTCGAGTCGAAGAAGTTCACGCCGGAGTCGTCCTTCGTCGACCCCGGCTACTGCACTGTTTACGGCAAGCGCGTGAACAACTTCGACACGGACAGTCCGTTCGGGACGGTCGACCTCGAGGACGCGCTGACCTACTCCGTGAACTCCGTCTTCTGCAACATCGGCAAGGAGCTCGGCGCGAAGCGCATCCTCGACCAGGCGAAGCGGTTCGGGTTCTACGAGCTCCCGCCGCTCGAGACCCCGGCGGACGAGCGACGGATCAGCGGCCTCTACAAGGACCGGCGGCTCTACTACCCGACGCTCGACTCCGATGTCGACGCGGGACGCATGGCGTTCGGCCAGGAGCGGATGCTCGTGACGCCGCTGCAGATGGCGATGGTCGCGGGCTCGATCGGCGTCGGCGGCAAGCTCATGGAGCCGCAGGTCGTACGTCGCATCGTCGCCCCGGACGGGAAGACGATCGTGCGCGAGCGACCGTCGCTGATCCGTCAGGCAGTGAGCCGAGACACCGCCGACGCGGTCGCGCAGATGATGCGCCTCGCGGTCGACCGGGGCACAGGAACCGCCGCTCAGATCAGCGGCTACTCCGTCGGCGGCAAGACCGGTACCGGCGAGACGGGCGTCCCCGGGCGCAACACGACGTGGTTCATCGCGTTCGCCGCGCCCGACGACGAGAGCCCGGCCGAGGTCGCGATCGCGGTCGTGCTCGAGGACCAGAGCGGGACCGGCGGCCAGACCGCTGCCCCGATCGCCCGCGCCGTCATGGAGGCAATCCTGCGCTCCAGGGAGAATCCCTAACCTCTAGGAACGTTCATGGCGACCCAGGACACGCTCTCAGGAACCCTCTTCGCGGCCCGCTACCGGATCAACCGGAAGCTCGGCGGCGGGGGGATGGCCGACGTCTACCTCGCAGAGGATCAGGAGCTCGGCCGCCGCGTGGCCATCAAGATCCTCCACGAGCGGTATGCGAACGACGACCAGTTCGTCGAGCGCTTCCGCCGAGAGGCCACGCACGCCGCCGGACTGTCGCACCCCAACATCGTCTCGATCTACGACCGCGGGGAGACGAACGGCTCCTACTTCATCGTCATGGAGTACGTCGAGGGGCGCACGCTCAAGGACCTCATCCGCTCGCGCGGGCCCTGCCCGGTCCCGGTGGCCATCGCGTACACGCGCCAGATCCTCGCGGCGCTCCGCTACGCGCACCGAAACGGCGTCATCCACCGCGACATCAAGCCGCACAACGTGATCGTCGACCCCGAGGGCGTCGTCAAGGTCACGGACTTCGGCATCGCGCGTGCCGGCGCGAGCCAGATGACGGAGGAGGGCGCGATCATCGGGACCGCGCAGTACCTCTCCCCGGAGCAGGCGCGCGGCGCGCCGGTCGACCAGACGTCCGATCTCTACTCGACCGGCATCGTGCTCTACGAGCTCCTCACCGGGAAGGTGCCGTTCACGGGCGATTCGCCCGTGGAGATCGCGATGAAGCACCTCTCGGAGATCCCGGAGCCGCCGTCGGTGGAGCGGCTCGACATCCCCGAGGACCTCGACCTGCTCGTCGTGCGCGCGCTCGCGAAGGAGTCCGCCGACCGCTACCAGTCGGCCGCGGCGATGGACGCGGATCTCGAGACCGTCGCGCACGGCGGCCGCGTCCCCGCGGAGACCGCCGAGGCGGCGACGATGGTGCTCTCCGGGGCCGGAACAGCGAACGGCGCGACGGCGGTGACGCAGGTCGCGAGACGCGGCGGCCCTCCGCAGCAGCCGTTCGAGCCGCGGCGCCGGCGCAGGTCGCCGTGGCCGTGGCTGCTCGGCATCGGAGCGGTCATCGGCGCGGCCGTCCTCGCCTTCGTCCTTTTCGACGTCATCTCCGGCCGCGGCGCCGACTCCGTGGCGGTGCCGTATGTCGTCGGCACCCCCGAGGCGGGAGCGCGAGCCGAGATCACCGAGCGCGGTCTCGTGCCGCGTGTCCGGAACCTCCCGAACTCGGACGTCGAGGAAGGGCTCGTCTTCGCGCAGACACCCCAGCAGGGGACGCAGGTCGAGGAGGACACCGTCGTCACCATCGACGTCTCCACGGGCAAGCCCGAGGTGACCGTGCCGAGCGTCGTCGGGCAGTCGGTCGAGGACGCGGTCGAGGAGCTCACCGCAGCGGGGCTCGACGCACAGGTCGTCGACGTCGACTCGGAACGCGAGCCCGGGACCGTGACCGGCCAGGCGCCCCAACCGGGAACCGTCGTCGTCGAGGGCACACAGGTGCGCATCAACGTCTCGCGCGGGCCCGCGCCGGTCAGCGTCCCGAACGTCATCGGCTTCCCGTACGAGCAGGGCGCTGCCGAGATCCAGCGGGCAGGGTTCGCGGTCGCGCGCGTCGAGGTCGACTCCGACCTGACGCAGGGCATCGTCGTCGGCCAGGATCCGGACGGGAACTCGACCGCGGCGAAGGGCTCGACGGTGACGCTGCAGGTCTCCCGCGGCCCCACGACCACGGCCGTGCCGGACGTGACGAACCAGGACGTCTCGATCGCGAGGACGACGCTCGAGGCGGCCGGGTTCCGGGTCCGCACCGTGCTCGAGGACACCGACGACCCGACGCTGGAGGGGGTCGTCATCTCGCAGGATCCGATCGGCGGCACACAGCAGGATGCGAACGCGACGGTGACGCTCTTCGTCGGCCGCTTCACGGGCGTCGCCACCGAAACCAGCGACACCACGACGACGACGATTCCGTGAGCGACCGCGTGCGGGTCGCGGTGCTCGCCGGCGGGCGCTCGAGCGAGCATGCGATCTCGCAGGCGTCGGCACGCTCCGTCCTCGAGGCGCTCGACCCGGCTCGCTACGAGTCCGTCTCGATCGAGATCGGACGCGACGGTCGCTGGGCGCTGCCGGGGAACGCGGCCGCGAAGGAACTCGCGCCTGCGGTCGGCGAGACTCTTCCCGTCCTCGCCGAGTCCTCCCCTCCCGCCGCGGTGCTCGGGCGCGTGGACGTCGTGCTGCCGATCCTGCACGGGCCGTTCGGGGAGGACGGCACCGTCCAGGGCCTGCTCGAGCTCGCCGGGGTGCCGTACGTCGGAGCCGGCGTCGCTGCCTCTGCGCTCTGCATGGACAAGGATCTCTTCAAGGCCGTCCTCCGCGATCGCGGGATCCCCGTCGCGCAGAACGTCACGCTTCGCGACGGCGACGCGCCCGAGCACACCTTCCCGTATCCGGTCTTCGTGAAGCCGGCGCGTCTCGGCTCGTCGGTCGGGATCTCGAAGGTGCACGACGAGAGCGAGCTCGCCGCCGCGGTCGTCGCTCGCCCGGCGTCACGACGACAAGGTGCTGATCGAGGAGATGGTCGACGGAGTCGAGGTCGAGTGCGGCGTCCTCGGCAACCGCGATCCCGTGGCGTCGGTCGTCGGCGAGATCGTCGCGCACGCCGAGTGGTACGACTACGCGGCGAAGTACGACGAGGGCGGGATGGATCTGATCGTGCCGGCGCGCATCTCCCCCGAGTCGACAGAGGACGTGCGGCGCCTGGCGGTCGAGTCGTTCGTCGCCACGGAGTGCGAGGGGATGGCCCGGATCGACTTCTTCGTGCGCCCCGGCGGCGAGGTGGTCGTGAACGAGATCAACACGATCCCCGGCTTCACGGCGACAAGCGTCTACGCGAAGCTCTTCGAGGAATCGGGCGTCCGGTACCCCGAGCTGCTCGACCGCCTGATCGAGCTCGCGCTCGAGCGGCACGAGCGCCGTTCGCGGCTCGAGTACTAGAGGCCGCGGATCAGCACGTCGGTCTGAGCCGCGTGCCACGCGAGGCCGAGCGCAGCGAAGCGATCGTGGGCCTTCGCGAGCAGGTCGTCGTCGCGGCGAACGATGCCGAGCGCACGCAGCGCGAAAGGCTCCACGAACGTCTGCGTGCGGAGCGACAGTGGCGCCTCGCGCTCGACGGCCTCGTGGTCGCCGAGCGCCGACAGCGCATCGAGCCTGACCGCCTTGACCGAGGGGCCGAACACGAACTCTCGCTCGAAGACGTCGTGGATCCGCCGCTCGACCTCGGCTCGGTCGCCGCGGAACAGCGCGTAGCGAAGCGCGAGCGGACCGAGGTACGGCGCCCAGTCCTCGTAGCCCTCGGCCCTCGCCAGCAGCTCGCGCGCCGAGCTCTCGTCGCCGAGCGCGTAGTGCGCGAGCCCGCACGCCATCAGCGTTCGCGCGTTCCGCACGCACGGCGTCGCGGCATTCAGCTCCACGGTCTCGATCGCTAACGCGGTGTGCTCCCGAGCGTCGTCCCAGTCGGCGATGTTCTCCGCGATCTCGACCCGCAACGACACCGCATGGACGCGATGGTGGGGCGAGAGGCGCGCCGACGCCTCGGCGTGGAGCGCCGCCAGCCTCCGCGCCTCCCGGAAGCGTCCGACCGCCACGGCGAGGGGCACCGCCGACTCGTATGCCTCACAGCGATGGTCGAGCCCCTCGATCTGCTCGAGGAGCTGCAGCCTGTTCTCCGACAAGGTCGACGCCTCGTCCCAGGCGCCCCGGTGGGCCGCCGCGCCCGCGCGAGCTCCCAGTGCGAAGGAACGGAGCTCGAGGTCGCCGAGACGCTCCGCGAGCTCGGAGGCTGCGACCGCGTCCGGCTCCGACACCGTCGAGAACGCCCGCGCAAGGTGCGCCTGCACACGCGCCGCCCCGTCCGGAGCCGAGAGCTCGAGCGCTCTGTCGATCCAGCCGGGTAGCGGGGCGAGGTCCGGGCGCTTGAGCCACATGCCCGACCGGATCGCCGTCTGGAAAGCAAGGGACGAGTACGTCTCCGCTTCGCTCTCCCGATCGAGCGTCCCGAGCTCGAGGCTCCGGAGCATCGCCTCCCAGAAGCCTTCCCCGTCGTAGCGCAACGCGCGCAGCTCGCCGATCTCGCGCCAGAGCGGCGCGGACTCGCCTTCGTCGCCCGCGAGCTCGACTGCGCGCAGGAGCAGCTCGATCGCCTCCTCGAGCTCGTAGCGGCGGCGCGCCTGCCCGGACGCACGACGTAGCCAGTCGATCGTGTCCACGCGCCTCCGCTCGTGCTCGTTCTCGGCGCAGGCCCAGACGAGGTCGGCGTCCTCCGGCCTCAGCGCCTCGGCGTAGTGGTACGCAACGAGCGCGACGCGGTCCTCACCGGTCTCCTTCTCGGCGAACCAGTCCCCGAGAGCCGCATGAAGGCGTCCGCGTCTCGTTTTCGAGATGCTCGCGTAGGCGACCTCGCGCGTGAGCGCATGCTTGATCTCGTACTCGGGCCCGCCGACCGACGCGCCGACACGCCGTCTCACGAAGTCGCGCTCCTCGAGCAACCCGAAGTCCGGCGCGTCGGCGACGAGGTGCACCACGGCAGCCGGCGAGAAGACGCGGCCCGCGACGGCAGCCGCCTGCAGCGCCGCCTTCTCCCTCGACGGGAGGCGGTCCATGCGGGCTGCGAGCACGGCCTGGACGCTGTCCGGGATCGCGAACCCGGCCGGCAGCTCGTGCCACTTCCACCCGTCGCCGGCCCTCTCGATCACGCCGGCATCCACGAGCTCGGCAACGAGCTCCTCGACGAAGAACGGATTTCCCTCCGAACGCTCCACGAGCAGCTGTCGCAGCTCTCCCGGGAGCTCCACCTCGAGCAGCTGGTCGACGAGGCGCAACGCATCCTGGTCGGTGAGCGGCTCGAGCCAGATCGACGTGGCGTTCCTGCGCCCGCCCGCCCAGGTCGTGCGACGGTCGAGCAGCTCCGGGCGGCCGGTGACGACGACGACGACCGGGGCCCGCGCCTCGCGCACGATGCGCTCGAGGAGGTCGAGGAAGTCGTCCTCGGCCCAGTGGACGTCCTCGAAGAGCACGACGGCGGGGCGGTCCGTCGCGAGCGACTCGACGAAGCTCACCGCCGCCTCGTGGAGCTGCTCCCGTGCGTCGAGCGGGTGCAGCTCGGATGTCGGCTCGTGCCCGAGCGCGAGCGCGAGGATCTCGCGTCCGTCGAGGCTGGGGAGGGCCTCGTCCGCGGAGCTGCCTTCCGACAGGCCGAGGTGCTCACGGATGACGTCGCCGAGCGGTCGGTAGGTGATCCCGTCGCCGTACGCACGACACCGCCCGGTCAGACTGAGCGGGGCGGTGCCGTCGGTGGCCAGGAGGCCCGCGAGCCTCCTGACGAGAGTGGTCTTCCCGACTCCGGGCTCGCCCACGATCGTCACCAGATGGAGCTCCCCCTGGTCGAACGTCCGGCGTACGGCTGCGAGGAGGAGGTCCACCTCCCGCACGCGACCGACGAAGACACGGCGAAGCCCGGCGGGCCCGCGCGGCCGCGCGTGCAGGAGCGCCCTGACCAGAGGATGGCCGACGATCCCACCCGGCTTTCCCTTCGCCTCGAGCGTCCGTGGCTCGCCGAACTCGAAGGCAGCGCCAGCTGCAGCCACCGCACGTTCGCCCGCGAGCACCTCGCCGGGCTCGGCGGCCTGCTCGAGCCTGGCGGCGACGTTGACCGCGTCGCCGCTGACGAACGAGCTGGCGCGGCCCTGCCCCACGACGACGTCGCCGGTGTTCACGCCGATGCGGAGCTGCAACTCGCCGCCGAAGACCTCCTCGAGCCTGCTCTGCATCGCGAGAGCCGCGTGCAGCGCCCGCTCCGCATGGTCCTCGAGCGCGCTCGGAGCGCCGTAGACCGCCATCACCGCATCGCCGGCGAACTTCTCCAGCGTGCCGCCGGTCCGCTCGATCTCCTCCGCCATCGCCGCGTAGAAGCGGTCGAGCCGCACGCGGACGCGCTCCGGGTCCTCGCCGTGTGCCAGCGCCGTCGAGCCGACCAGGTCGGCGAAGAGCACGGTCGCGAGCTTCCGTTCCTCGCCGCTCGGGACCGACGCTTCCTGCGGAGCGCCGCACGCAGGGCAGAAGCGCGCGTCGTCCGGGACCCGCGCGTCGCAGCTGTCGCAGCGCCTCATGGCGGAAGTCTTCCCGACCGTGCCGCCTGTTGGCGAGGGGCCCTAGGCGAGCGCGGCAGCGAGCGCGTCTTCCCAGACCGTGAGCCCCTCGTCGAGCTCACCGTCCGAGATCGCGAGCGGGCAGAGCACGCGGATGCAGTTCCCGTGCACTCCAGCTTTCAGCAGGATCAAGCCACGCTGGAGAGCCTCGTCGATGACCCTCGACGTCAGCTCGGGCGCCGGCTCCTTCGTCTCGGGATCGGTCACGAGCTCGATCGCGAGCATCGCCCCGAGCCCGCGGACGTCGCCGACCTGGGGCCACCGCGCCTTCCATTGCTCCATGTGCTCCCGGATCGTGTTCCCGACAGTGACGCCTCGCGCCACGAGGTCTTCCTCCTCGAAGACGTCGAGCACGGCGAGGGCCGCGGCAAGGGCCACCGGGTTGCCGATGAACGTGCCGCCGATCGCCCCGGAGTGCGCCCCGTCCATGATCGCGGCGCGGCCGACCACGCCGGAGAGCGGGAGACCGCCGGCGATCGACTTCGCGACCACGACGAGGTCGGGCTCGACGTCGAAGTGCTCCATCGCGAACATCCTTCCCGTGCGCCCGAAGCCGGTCTGCACCTCGTCGGCGACGAGGACGATGCCGTGCTCGTCGCAGATGCGCCGGAGCCCCTCGACGAACGCAGCCGGCGCGGGCAGGAAACCACCCTCGCCCTGCTGCGCCTCGAACACGATCGCCGCGACGTCGCCCGGCGCGACGTGCGTCGAGAACATGCGACGCAGCGCGGCGAGCGCGGTCTCCGCATCGGGGCCGCGGTACGAGTTCGGATACGGAGCGCGGTAGACCTCCGGCGCGAACGGCCCGAGCCCCGTCTTGTAGGGATGCGTCCTCGAGGTCATCGTCAACGAGAGCAGCGTGCGCCCGTGGAACGCGCCCTCGAACGCGATCACGCCCTCCCGGCCCGTGTGGAGCCGGGCGAGCTTGACGGCGTTCTCGACCGCCTCGGTGCCGGCGTTGAAGAACGCGCACCGCGTGTCCTCCGTGATCGGCGCGAGCCGGCCCAGCCGCTCGGCGAGCTCGATGTACGGCTCGTAGGCGACCACGGTGAAGTCCGTGTGCAGGAAGCGCTCGGCCTGCGCGACCACCGCCTCCACGACACGCGGGTGGTTGTGACCGACGTTCATCACGCCCACGCCGCCCACGAAGTCGATGAACGTATTGCCGTCGACGTCCGTGATCGTGGCCCCGCGCGCCTCGGCGGCGACCACGGGGGTGTGGACGATCAGCGGGCGCGCGACCGCGCGGGTCTCCCGCTCGAGGATCTCCCGGGCGCGCGGCCCCGGGATCTCGGTCCGGAGCTCGATCGAGCGCGTCGCTGCCACGGCGATCAGGTTATCCCGCAGAGCGAGCGATTCGCGGCTCTACGGATAGCGGTGCCGGCGCTCGGGCACGCGGGCGAACCACGAGATGACGTCCGCGAACGCCGCAAGCCCGACGAGAACCCACTTGCCGCTCGTCAGGCCCTCGCCCTCGAGGTACGCGACGACATACATGATCGTCGCCCAGGGGAAGAGCGTGACGCCGAGCGCGGGCCAGTACCAGTTGTCGCCGAACGCCGTCTCGACCTTGTCGCCGAAGTACCACATTCCCGCGAAGAGCAGACGCGGCACGAGAAGCACTGCGAGGAGAGGCAATCCCATGCTCGCAAAGTGTTCCCGGCCTGCCGGATAGTCAAGGGTGATGCAGTGACCCGGCCGGGGGAACGGGCATGCTGCAGCCCCGTGGACGAGCAGGACCTCCTCGCCGACCCGATCGAGCAGCTCGACGCCTGGCTGCGCGAGGCGGAGCAGGCGTGCGCGCAACCGGACGCGATGACGCTCGCGACCGCGACCGCGGACGGAGAGCCGTCAGCGCGCCAGGTGCTCCTTCGCGGCCTCGACGACCGCGGCCTCGTCTTCTTCACGAACCGGACCTCCCGGAAGGCGACCGAGCTCGCGCAGAACCCGCGCGCAGCGCTCGTGCTCCACTGGTACGAGCTCGGTCGACAGGCTCGGATCGAGGGAGGCGTGGAGGACGTGGCGCCGGCCGAATCCGAGGCGTACTGGCAGACACGCCCGCGTGGGAGCCAGATCGCCGCCTGGGCTTCGCCGCAGTCCAGCCCGGTCGCCGGGCGCGAAGAGCTCGAAGCTCTCTATTCCTCGGCGGAACGGGAGCTCGGCGACGGTGTGATCCCGCTGCCGCCGTTCTGGGGCGGTTACCGGGTCGTGCCCCACACGATCGAGCTCTGGGAGCACCGGGACAACCGTCTGCACGACCGGGTGCTCTACCGGCGGACGGCCGGCACCTGGCGCAGGGAGCGCCTCGCCCCGTAGGCCCTAGGGCGCGGCGAGCGCGCCGTCGGTGTACACGCCCTCGGCGTTCCAGAGCATGAAGCCCTTGGCGCCCGCGAGGCGCGCCGCCTGGATCTGCGCTCGCACCTCCTCGAGGCCGTAGTCCACCTCGAAGCTCCAGTCCTGAACCCATGTGACCAGGAGCGTGTCGCGTCCACGCAACGCCTTGCGGAAGCGCCGCAGCGCCTCGGTGACCATCGCGCCCGGCATCGCGCCGGGATCCGTCACGCCGAGCTCGCCCGGGCCGAACAGCGACGGGTAGGTCATCGCGTAGACGGCATCGAGATGCGGGCTCATCTTGCGCGGGATCTGACCGATTCCCAGGTCGCGGGCGGCAGAGAGGCCGAACACGGCCGCCGAGACCCTCACGCCGAAGGGCTCGAGTCGCCGCGACGCATAGCGGAGGAACGCCGGCACCACGTCGACCTTCTTCAGCTTGCCGCGATTGCGATAGACAGCGGCGGCCACGTCGCCGTCGGACGGGAAGCGAACGTAGTCGAAGAGGATCTCGTCGAAGCCGGCGCGCGCGGCCGCAACGGCGAGGTCCACGTTGTACTTCCAGACGCGGCGGTCGTACGGGTTCGCCCACGCGAGCCCCGCGCCGTCGCGCCAGACGGAGCCGTCGCTGCGGCGGACGGCGAGCTCCGGCCGCGCGGTGGCGAGAATCGGGTCCTCGAAGGTCACGACTCGCCCGACCAGGTAGACGCCCGCGCTCGTGAGCCATCCGTGCCGCTTCGCGCGGCGCGTAGTAGTCACGTGCCGAACCGACCTGGCTCGCGAGCGGCACGCTCGAGGGCGTGAACCCGACCTGGCCGTTCTCCTCCTTCACGTCGAGCTCGAGCGCGGTCAGACCGTCCTCCTCGAGAGCGAGATACTCCTCGAGCTTCCCCGGCAGCGAGGCAAGGCCGAGCGTGACGTGAACGCCTCGAACCTCGAGCGGGAGCGGTCGCGGGTCGGACGGGTCCGTGGAGGCGGCGAAGGTGGTCGCGGACTCGAGCGCCTTCGGCTTCGGCTCGGCACCGCCGGTCCCACCGACGAGCTGAGCGCCGCCCGCGAACAGCGCGACGACGAGGAGGAGCACGCTGATCAGCGCGGTGCGCCTCAGCCGCTTTCTCCGCCGAACCGCAGCCCGGCGTGCCCGAAACCGCTCGTTCGGGTCGATCGGTGGAAACAGCATCGACACCGAAGACGGACCTTATCGCAGTCGCCACGCCCGGCAACCCACATGTGGCCGCTCCGGAGGCGGCGCCGAACGCGCGAGAGGCGTGCTCCCTGCTCGTAGAATCGCCCGATGGTCCTCTCCGACCGGACGATCCGCCGCCTCGTGGACGAGGGCCGGATCGGCGTCGACCCGTTCGAGCCCGGCCTGATGCAGCCGTCGAGCCTCGACGTGCGCGTCGACCGCTATTTCCGCGTCTTCCGGAACTCGCGCTACCCGTACATCGACGTCAAGACCGAGCAGGAGGAGCTGACCGAGCTCGTCGAAGTCGCCGCCGAGGAGGCGTTCATCCTGCATCCAGGCGAGTTCGTGCTCGGCTCGACGCTCGAGCGCATCACGCTCCCGGACGACCTCGTCGCGAGGCTCGAGGGCAAGAGCTCACTCGGCCGGCTCGGCCTCCTGATCCACTCGACCGCGGGTTTCATCGACCCGGGCTGGGACGGTCACGTCACGCTCGAGCTCTCGAACGTCGCGAACCTCCCCATCACGATCTATCCGGGGATGAAGATCGGCCAGCTCTCGTTCGTGCAGCTCTCGGAGCCCGCCGAGCGCCCGTACGGCTCGGCGGGGATCGGCTCGAAGTACCAGGGCCAGCGCGGCCCGACGCCGAGCCGCTACTGGCAGAACTTCGTCGACCCGGGCTAGTCGTCCGGCACGCAGTCGCCAGGCTCGGTCTCGCCGAGCCTCGACAGCAGGTCGCCCGACCTGCGCGATCTCCCCGGGGTCGAAGCGCTCGGCGAACAGCTCGTCGATCTGGGTGACGTGGCTCGTCGATGCCTCCCGCAGCTTCGCGAGACCGGCATCGGTCAGGACCGCGTACACCACGCGACGGTCGCTGTCGCAGGTGCCTCGCTCGACGTAGCCCGCCTTCTCGAGGCCGTCGAGCAGCCGCGTGATCCCGGAGGCGGTCAGCAGCACCTCAGAAGCGAGATCGACGCGTCGGAGGCGCCTGTCCTCGGCCCACGCGAGGCGGAGCAGGACCTCGTAGTCGCTGATCGTGAGTCCATGGTCGGCCATCAGCTGCGCGCTCAGACGACGGGTCGCGGATGCGTGCGCCCGAATCAACGCGGCAAACGCGCGGACTCCTGTCGATTGATCGCTCAATACTTGACTCATCACATATCTTCCTGGTACATTGCTTGTGCACTCAATAGTAGCGAACGCAAAGGAGTCTGTCGATGACAGCCACAATCGTCGCAGAAGAGTCGGCGACGGGCATTCCCGCCGGCGAGTGGGAGATCGACCCCGTCTGGTCGGCGCTCGAGTTCGAGGTTCGGAAGCTCGGCCTCGTCTCCATCAAGGGGCGTGTCCCCGGCTTCACGGGCAGCATCGTCGGCGGCGAGAAGCCGGCGCTCGCGGGCACCGTCGACGCGACGAGCATCACGACCTTCGACGAGACGCGCGACGCGCACATCTCAGTCGCCCGACTTCTTCGACACGCAGCGCTATCCGGAGCTCCGCTTCGAGTCGACCTCGCTCGAGACCGACGGTGACGAGCTCGTGGCACGGGGCGATCTCACGATCAAGGGCGTCACGAAGCCGGTCGAGCTGCTCGGAACCTATGCAGGCTCGGACAACGACCCGTGGGGCAACGAGCGCATCGGGCTCGAGCTCGCCGGGACCGTCGACCGCACCGAGTTCGGCCTCAACTGGAACGCCCCGCTCCCGGCGGGCGGGTTCCTCCTCCCGAACGAAGTCGTGCTCAAGGCGACCTTCGCGGCGGTCAGGAAGAGCTGACCGTGCGAATCCTCGCCATCTCCGGGAGCCTGCGCGAGCAGTCGTTCAACTCGGCTCTGGCGCGCGCCGCGGCCGAGCTCGCGCCACGCCGGCATCGACGTCGAGGTCTTCGAGGGCCTCGGTGAGCTGCCGCTCTACGACGCCGACCTCGACGTCGAAGGCGAGGAGGAGCCGACGGCCGTCCGTCACCTGCGGGAGCGCATCGCTTCGGCCGACGCGCTCCTCGTCGTGACGCCGGAGTACAACGGCTCCGTGTCCGGCGCACTGAAGAACGCCATCGACTGGGCGTCCCGCCCACCCGGGCGGCGGCGCGGTGCTCTGGGGCAAGACCGCTGCGGTCGCGGGCGCAACGACCGGACAGTACGGAGCGATCTGGGCGCAACAGGACCTCCGGCGCATCCTCGGGATCGCGGGTGCCCGTGTCGTCGAGGGCGAGCTGCCGGTCGCCCGTGCCCAGAACGTCTTCGACGAGGCCGGGGGGCTCCGGGACCCGCTCGTCGCCGAGCGACTGAGCAGACACCTGGAGGCGCTCGTGCACGAGGCCGCCGTGCCGATCGCGGCCTGAAGCAGCACCGAGAACGGATGAGGGGCCGCGAAAGCGGCCCCTCGATCCTGGATACCAGCGTTGAAGTAGTAGAGGCGCTTCCTGCGTCGACCGATCCAAAGAGGTCGAACGCGGCGCGGGTCGCGAGCCCCCTACGCTGGCTAGGCGATTCCCGGTGGTCCCGGGGGCACGCCTCTACCCGCTGGTACCTCCGCTGCCCGAACTGTCATCACTCAAATCGGACCACCTCCTTTCCGCGGTACGTGCAGCATACGCACTCGTGGCGGATAGCGGTCGGCCGAGAAAGTGCTCGATCGTCTCGGCGGCGGAGCCGAGTGCCGCGAGCTCGGCCGGCGGAAGAGCCTCGAGCAAATGAGCCAGCTCCTCGACGCGCCGCTTGCGGCCGAGCTCGAGGATGCGCGCGCCCTCCGGGGTCGCCCGCACGCGCACGACGCGTGCGTCACCCTCCTGCGTCTCGCGGGTGACGAGGCCGTCGCGCTCGAGCGCCTGGACGAGGCGCGTCATCGTCGGCGCCGAGACCTGCTCGACGCGAGCGAGCTGCCCGATCGTCGCGGGGCCCGCGAACACGAGCACGGAGAGCGCCGACAGCCGCGCCGCCGAGAGACCGCTCGCCTCGTCGACCTTGCGCACGCGGCGCAGGAGGTGGATCGCCGCGGAGTGCAGCCGGTCGGCGACCACTTCCAGTTCCGTACTTGACGTCCGATCGTTAGCCATGCTAAGTAGATCATTAGCCTAGCTAACTATGGTGATGGAAGGAGGGCCTCCGGATGACCGGACTGCTCGAAAGCATCGGTCAGATCGCCATCAGGACGAACGATCTACCTGCTGCGGTCGCGTTCTATCGCGACCAGCTCGGGCTCGAATTCCTGTTCGACGCCGGCCCGCTCGCGTTCTTTCGCTGCGGCGACGTACGCCTGATGCTCGCGATCCCCGAGCGCGGCGAGCACGACCACCCGAGCTCGACCGTCTACTTCCGGGTGCGGGACCTCGACGCGGCGTATGAGGAGCTGCGGGACCTCGGCGTACCGTTCGACGACGAGCCCCACCTCATTGCGACGATGCCGGACCACGACCTCTGGATGGCGTTCTTCCGGGACCCGGACCGCAACCTGCACGGTCTCATGAGCGAGGTCAGGCCCCCGGCGCCTCGTTGACGACCGCGGTCAGCTCGAGCCCGCGATCGAGCGGCACCGTGACCGACACGAGGGTCGGGTCGCTCTGGCGAGCGGCCGAGTACTCCGCGAGCGTCTCCGCGTGCGAGGTGACGTTGTCGGCGACGACCAGCGCCCCCGGTTCGAGCAGTCGCCGCGCCAGCGAGAAGAGCACCTCGTAGTCGTCCTTCTCCGCGTCGAGGAAGACGAGGTCGAAGACGTCCTCGGTCGCTCGCAAGGTGTCGAAGGCATCGCCTTCGACGAGCTCGGCCCATTCCTCCAACCCGGCGTCGGCGATGTTCCGGCGCCAGGCCCCGCACTTCACCGGATCGGACTCGAGGGAGACCAGGCGGCCGCCGAGCACGCGCGCTCCTGCCGCGAGCCAGATGCTCGAGTAGCCCCGCGAGCCTCCGACCTCCAGAACCTCGATGCCTGCCTGGGACGCGGCGAGCGAGAACAGGAAGCGGCCGGTGGTGGGCGCGACCTGCCGTGCACGCTCCGCCGCAGGAAGCCCGGCTTCCCGCTCGTTGCGGTCCTCCTCCTCCAGCCGCGTGAGCACCGAGAGCACGCGATCGTCGAGCACGCTTCAGTCCTCCACGTCCACGACGACCATGCCGTCGTCCCGCACCGAGACCGGGAAGATTCGGACCGCCTGGAACGCCGGGAGCGACATCGGGATGCCCGTCTCCAGATCGAACCGGGACCCGTGCCGAGGGCAGACGACGACGCACGCCTCGGGGTCCCAGTCGCCTTCGGCGAGCGGACCGTCGTCGTGCGAGCAACGATCCTCGATCGCGTGCAGCTTGCCGCCGCAGTTGAAGACGCCGATCGTGAGCGAGCCGGCGGGTACGAGTCGCATCTTTCCCGGTCCCAGCTCCTCGACCGGGCAGACCTCGATCTCCGCCACGCTACTCGAGGACGAGGTCACGGACCGACGTGCCCCACTCTTCCGGCAACGGCGTTCCCTTCGCCTTCGAGAGCGCGAGCTTGAGAACTCCGAGCCCCAGGATGGCGCACTTCAGGCGCACCGGGGTGAGCGGGATCCCGAGCTCATCGAGCAGCTCCTCCTTCGGCATCGCGGCGATCTCGGATGCGGTCCGGCCCTTCACGAGGTCCGTGAGCATCGACGTCGCAGCCTGGCTGATCGCGCAGCCGCGGCCCTCGAAGCCCACCTCCTCGACGACGTCGCCCTCGCCGAAGCGAACGGACACCGTGACCTCGTCCCCGCAGAGCGGGTTCTGGCCCTCGGCCTCGGCATCGGCATGCTCGAGCAGGCCGTGGTTCCGGGGGCTCTTGTAGTGGTCGAGGATGAGCTCCCGGTAGAGCTGGTCGAACTCGCCCACTACGCGAACGCCTTCTTGACCTTGTGCAGGCCCTCCACGAGGCGATCGATCTCCTCGGGGACGGTGTAGACGTAGAAGCTCGCGCGATTCGTCGCCGCCACGCCGAGCTTGCGCATCAACGGCTGGCAGCAGTGGTGCCCGGCACGGATCGCGATGCCCTCGAAGTCCAGCACCTGGGCGACGTCGTGCGGATGGACCCCGTCGACGTTGAAGGAAACGATCCCGGCCCGTCGGTCCGCGGGCGGGCCGTAGGACGTGAGCCAGGGCAGCTCAGCGAGCTGGTCGAGTGCGTAGGCGGCCAACTCGTGCTCGTACTGCTCGATCGCATCGAACCCGATCTCCGAGAGGTAGTCGACCGCCGCGCCGAACCCGACGGCCTCCGCCATGGGCGCGGTGCCGGCCTCGAACTTGTGCGGCAGCTCTCCCCACGACGTCTCGTCCGGGCCGACGGCGCGAATCATGTGGCCGCCGGTCAGGAACGGCTCCATCTCCTCGAGCAGCTCGGCGCGGCCCCAGAGGGCGCCCACACCACTCGGCCCGCACATCTTGTGTGCGGAGATGGCGAGGAAGTCGCAGCCCATGGCCTGCACGTCGACCTTCATGTGCGGCGCGGCCTGCGCAGCGTCGGCGACCATGATCGCGCCCTGGTCGTGCGCCCACGCGGCCAGGCGCTCGACGGGATTCACGGTGCCGAGCGAGTTCGAAACGACGCCCGTGGCGACGACCTTGACGTTGCCCTCGCGCGCGATCTCGTCCAGCTCGTCGAGGCGGAGCTCGCCGTTGTCGTCGAGCGAGATCAGCCGGAAGCCGGCGCCGGTGCGGTTCGCCATGTACTGCCAGGGAACGAAGTTCGAATGGTGCTCGAGCTCGCTCACGACGACGAGGTCGCCGGGCCCGAGCCGGTTCAACCCCCAGGAGTACGCGACGAGGTTGATCGCCTCGGTCGCGTTGCGGACGAAGATGACCTCGCGCGCCGACGGGGCGTTGAGGAGCGCGCGGATCTTCTCCCGGGCGAGCTCGAGGCCCTCGGTGGCTCGCTCGGCGAGCACGTAGACACCGCGGTGGACGTTCGCGTACGACGTCTCGTAGAAGGCAGTCATCGCCTCGAGCATCTGCCGAGGCTTCTGCGAGCTCGCAGCCGAGTCGAGGAACGCGAGCGGCTTGCCGTGAATCTCCTGCTCGAAGATGGGAAAGTCCGCACGCAGCCGCCGCGCGTCGATAGCCGGAGTGGTGGTTACGGCCACGATCGCATCGTACCCCCGCCTCCCCGTCGTCCCGTGGCACGCGGGTTCCGTACGCTCACCCGGTGTACTCGGACGACGACGTTGCGGCGCTCTATGACGTGCTCAGCGGCTGGGGACCCGGCGACGACTTGTACCTCGCCCTGGCGCTGGACTCGCCGTCGGTGCTGGACGTCGGCTGCGGCACGGGCCGGGTCCTCCACCGTGTGCGCGAGGCAGGGCACGGCGGGCGACTCTGCGGCGTCGACCCGGATGCGGCCAGCCTCCGCAGGGCGCGGCGACGGGACGACATCGAGTGGGTGGACGGAACAGCGGCGTCGATGGCCTGGAGCCGCGAGTTCGACCTCGCTCTGATGACCGGCCACGCGTTCCAGGTGCTCGTTGGCGACGACGAGGTGCGGACCTCGTTGGACGCGATCGCGCGTGCGCTGGCTGTCGGCGGGCGATTCGCGTTCGAGACCCGGAACCCGCTCGCCCGGGCCTGGGAGACCTGGATCCCGGAGAACGCGACGACGGTCGTCGATCCGTCGGGCCGCGAGGTCACCGTCTCGCACGGCGTCGAGGCGGTCTCGGGAGACGTCGTCACCCTCACCGAGACGACCAGCGACGACGCCGGCGTCCCACTGCGGGTCGACCGCGCGAGCCTACGCTTCCTCGACGCCGACAAGCTCGACCACTTCCTCCGCGGCGCCGGCTTCGAGGTCGAGGCGCGCTACGGCGCCTGGTCACGGGAGCCGTTCGAGCCGGCAAGCCCGGAGATCGTGACGATCGCCCGGCTCGGCGAGCTCAGCTGAGGTCGACGCGGCCGTTCGTCGAGGCACGCTCGGCCGCCCGCCGATGCCGCTCGACGGTCGCGGCGGCCTCGACGAGCAGCTCGCTGACGCGCTCGAGCCGGCCTCGCTCGGACGTCTCCTGGAGAAGCGCCTGCTTCACCTCGGGCTCGAGCTCGACGCGCGCGGCGAGCGCGAACGAGAGCTGCATGGAATCCGCCGAAGGCGTCTCGACGTCGCTGCCCGTCGCCTCCTTGAGCCGCCCGAAGAGCTCGAGAGCCTTCTCGATCGCCTTCTCATCGGCCGGATCGTCGTCGTCGACGAACGGCAACGTGAGGCCCGTCTGGAAGCTCCGGCCGCTCGTCAGCTCCTCGACGCGGAAGCGCTCGCCGCCCTCGACGAGGATGTTCATGCGCCCGTCGTCGAACTCGGTGAGCACCTCCACGACGGAGGCGCTCGTCCCGACCTCGTGGATGCCGTCTCCCTCGGCGAAGAGGAGCCCGAAGGCGCGGTCCTCCTCCAGGCACTCGGCGATCAGCTCCTTGTAACGCTCCTCGAAGATGTGGAGCGGCACCTGCTCGGTCGGGAGGAGCACGAGTGGGAGCGGGAACAGCCCGAGCTCGGACATCCACGCAACCCTATGCCCGCCGCCGCAGCGCGACGAACTCCCAGGCGAAGCCGTGGGCGCCGTCGGCGAGCGCCAGGCCTTCCGCTTCCGCCGCCGCGACAAGGGCTGCGCGGGGATAGACGAAAACGCGGAAGGACCGCCTGAACAGGCCCAGCCCGACGTTCACGAGGCGGAGACCCACCCGGACGAGGAGCCGATCGCGCGGGAAGCTCAGGACGAGGGTGCTACCGGCGAGGCGCGCCGCGATGCCGGTGAGCCGGATCCCCTCGGGCGAGCAGCAGACCACGCGGTTGAGGAGGACGACGTCGGCGGCCTCCACCTCCTCCGGATGCTCGAGCACGTCCGCGACGCGGAACGCAACTCGTTCCTCGAGGCCCTTGTCGCGGGCGAGCTCTCGCGCGTACGGCTCGTAGGCGGCGACGAGCTCGACCACCTCGCCCTGCCTCGCGCCCGCGGCGACGAGCTCCGCCTGGAGTGCACCGACTCCGCCTCCGATCTCGAGCACCCGAGCACCTTCGAGCCCGCCGTGCATCCCGGCAGCAACCATTCCCCGCTCGATCTCGTCGAGCCCCCGCTGCCGGTAGCGGCGCAGGCTGCGTCTGGCGACGCGGGGGCTGAACATCTCCTCGCACGGTCCCGACCGGCAGCAGCTGGTCATCGCCGGATGCTGGTCAGTCGCGTTCGAGGTCGAGCGCGCAGGAATTGATGCAGTAGCGCTTCCCGGTCGGCGCAGGCCCGTCGTCGAACACATGGCCGAGATGGCCGCCGCAGGTCGCGCAATTGACCTCGGTGCGGACCATCCCGTGGCTCGTGTCCGTCTCAATCACCACGCTGTCGAGCGACGTCGGCTCGAAGAAGCTCGGCCAGCCCGTGCCCGACTCGAACTTCGTGTCGGAACGGAAGACCTCGCTCCCGCACCCGGCACAGCGGTACACGCCAGGCGAATGCTCGTCCCAGTACGCGCCGGTGAACGCGCGTTCCGTGCCCTTGCGACGCAAGATCTCGTACTGCTCGGGCGTCAGACGTGCCCGCCACTCCTCGTCTGTCAGGTCCTTGATCGTCTCCATGCCCTTGAGGTTAGAGAACCACGAGCGACACGGCGACGAACTGGGTCACCGCGGCGGCCACCACCAGCAGGTGGAACACCTCGTGAAACCCGAACGTCGCCGGAAACGGGTTCGGCCACGCGGTCGCGTAGGCGACAGCCCCGAGCGTGTAGAGCGCGCCGCCGACGATCACGAGCACGGCCGCGGCGATGCCCAGGGCGCTGAAGAGCTGCGGCGCGGCGATGACGCCGACCCAGCCGACCGCGAGGTAGGCGAAGGCGGAGATCGGGCGCGGCGCGTCGACCCAGGCGAGCGCCAGCGCCACTCCCAGCGCGGCGCCGGCCCACACGGACACGAGCACGATCGGCCGGGTGGCTCCCGTGAACTCGAGCAGCGCGAACGGCGTGTACGAGCCGGCGATGAACACGAAGATCATCGCGTGGTCGACGCGCCGTGCTCGCAGCCGAGCGGCGGCGCTGCGCCACGGGACCCGGTGGTAGATCGCGCTCGCGCCGAACATCGCACCGAGCGCCGCGGCATACACCCAGACGGCGGCCCGCTCGCGGTAGCCGTCCGCGAGCACGACCAGAACGATCCCGGCCACGACGACCGCGAAGAACGCGTAGAAGTGGAAGATCCCGCGGAGGCGAGGGACGACCCGGTCCATCATGGGATTCTGACCCACGCGAGGCAGGTTCGCCGCTACGGTCACGTTGTGGACGCCGACCCCACCGAGCTCCGCGTTCTCGGCTGCCTGATCGAGAAGCAGCGCACGACGCCGGACGCGTACCCGCTGTCGCTGAACGGGCTCCGGCTCGCGTGCAACCAAACGACGAACCGCGATCCCGTCGTCGAGTACGAGGAGGCGACGATCCGCAGCGCACTCGAGCACCTCTCCCGGCGGGGCTGGGTCCGCCTGGCGAGCGGGCAGGGCAGCCGCGCCGCGAAGTACCGCCACCTCTTCGACGACGCCGTGGGCCTGTCGGGCCCGGAGATCTCGCTCCTGGCCGTGCTCATGTTGCGAGGCCCACAGACCCCCGGCGAGCTGAAGCAGCGCACCGAGCGTCTCCACCCGTTCGGGGCGCTCGACGAGGTCGAGCGGACGCTCTCCGGGCTGATCGAGCGCGAGCTCGTGGCACACCTCGAGCGGCGACCCGGCCAGAAGGAGGCGCGCTACGCACAGCTGCTCGGCGCGAGCGAGGAAGAGGCGAGCGGCCCGGTCGTCCCGACCGAGCCGGCCGTACAAGGCGGCGGCGATCGCCTGGCGGCGCTCGAGGACCGCGTGGAGCAGCTCGAGCAGGAGCTCGCGGCGCTGCGCGAGACCGTCAACGGCGGGTAACGCGCTCGCAGTCGCCGCCGACGAGGTCGCGGCGATCGGCGACGACGCGATCCGAGCCGGCGCCGCACCCGATCACGTCGACCTGCCTGTCGTCCGAGACGATCCGGTCGTTCCCGTCACCTCCGAACAACCGGTCGCGCCCGCCCCCGCCGCGAACGAAGTCACCACCGCCCGCGCCGCACAGAAGCTCCTCGCGAGCCGAGCCGACGATCACGTCGCGCGCCGGCCCGCCGAGCCAGTGACAGACGGGCTGCCAGTCGGGCTGGAAGTCCGAGGTCGGAGCCACGGACTCCGTCAGCGCGCGCCGGCGACCCCCGTCGGCGGCGACGATGTCCAGCCGGTCCGAGAACGGCTCGTCCCGACCCCACACCGTCATCGCCACCCACTGGCCGTCGGGCGACCACGCCGGCTCGCGCCCGGCTGCGACCCGCCTGCGGCCCGGCACGTCGACGGTCCTCGTCCGCACGACGAGATCGTCCCCCACGAACGCGATCCGTCCGTCGGGTGTCCACTCGACGCTCTCGCCGTACCCGAACTTGTCTCCGTAGTACGAGGACTGCGCGACCCGGCGACGGCCCGTTCCATCCGGCCGGACGATCTCGATCGAGGCGTCTCGTGAGTATGCGATCCAGCGCCCGTTGGGCGACCAGGACGGCGCAAGGGCGTCACGGATCACGAGCCGCCGGTCCGAGCCGTCCGCGCGCATGGTCCAGATCGCGCCCTCCGCCGCGAAGGCGAGCCTCGATCCGTCGGGCGACCACGTCGGCGACTTCTCCGCCACCCCGTTTGTCGTCAGCCGCTGCACCCCGGAGCCGTCGGCGGCGGCGGCGAAGATCTCGGACGACTGAGCCGAGTCCGCGGCGGTCGGCGAGGTGACTCGGGAAAAGGCGAGCAGGGTGCCGTCGGGGGACCACGCCGGGTCGTAGTCGAAGCCCGTCGTCAGGGGTCGGGCGCCGACGCCGTCCGGCGAGACGACGTAGATCCACGGAGGCTTCGCGAGCGGGACGCCGCTCGGCGAGGGGCCGGCGATCACTCGCACGAAGGCGATGGCGCCGTTCGCCCCCGGATACCCCCGCTCGGCCGCGCGACCCGCGTCACCTGCGAGCCCGCCGACGACGGCGGCTGCGACGGCGAGGGCGGCAAGCCCACCCGGCCTCATCGTCCGAGGGTAGCCGGAGGTCTTTAGCGGTTCGTGAGGTTTCTACGAGGCCTGCGGAATGCGAGCCTCGAGCGCGGCGGAAAGGGCCTCGCGGACGGGCTCGAGCTCGACGCGGTCGAGCACGTCCTGGAAGAAACCGCGCACGATCACGCGCTCCGCCTCGCCGTGTGTCAGGCCGCGGGACATGAGGTAGAAGAGCAGCTCGCGATCGACCTGGCTCAGCGTCGCGCCGTGCGTGCAGCGCACGTCGTTCGCAAGGATCTCGAGCCCGGGGATCGAGTCTGCGTGCGCGGTCTTCGAGAGCAGGAGGTTGCGGTTCTCCTGGTACGCGTTCGTCTTCTGCGCGCCTTCCTCCACGCGGATCATTCCGCGCCAGACCGCCCGCGCGGTGTCGCGAAGCGCTCCCTTGAACGCGAAGTCGGACGTCGTCGACGGCGACATGTGCTCCTGGAACGTGTCGTAGTCGAGGTGCTGCGTGCCGTCGGCGAAGTAGGCGCCCGTGACCCGCGAGGTGGCGCCGGGGCCGGCCAGGTCGTTCTGGATCCGGATCTTCCCCTTCGCCGAGCCGAAGCCGCCGGCTACCCAGTCGAGCTCGGCGTCGCGCTCGACGCGCGCGTGATGCGACGCGAAGTGCCACGTTGCGCGGGACAGGTTCTGGACCGAGACGTACTCCACCTTTGCGGCCTGCTGTACGACGATCTCCACCGCGGCGTTCGTGTAGGACGAGAGCTCCGGCGACGAGGATGCGTACTCCTCGATGACGCTGAACCGGCTCTCGGGCTCCGCGACGACGAGGAGCCTGAAGAAGAGCGACCCGCCCTCGACGGCGTTCGCCACGCGCACGTACAGCGGCCTGTCCAGCTCGACCCCGCGTGGCACGTGGACGAGGAGACCGTGCTCCCACTTCGCGGCGTTGTGGGCCGCGAACTTCTCGTCCCAGCCGACGAGCGAGTACAGGAGCTCGTGGTCGTCTGTGAGCGGCTCGAACCGGATCCCGTCGGGAGCGCTCTCGATCGAGATGCCGCCCTCGCCCACTTGCGCGACCCCGGAGGCGTCCAGCTCGAGCATGGACGGCGGAGCCGCGATGCCGGTCGCGCCATTCGCCGCCCACGCGTCCGGATCGAACCCAGCGAGGTCCGTGAAGCGCCAGTGCTCGTCCTTCGTGGTCGGCAGCGGAATCGCCCGATAGCGCTCCAGGATGTCCGCGCGGGTCATACGTCGAACCGCCGGTGGAGCATGAGCGAGTTGCCGTCCGGGTCCTTGAACCAGGCCTGCCGACAGACGCTCGTCTCGATCGTGTCGCCGTCGAACACGACCCCCTTTGCCTCGAGCTCGGCTCGGGCGGCGTCGACGTCGGGGACGCGAAGCGCAAGCCCGGCGCGCGATGGGGCGAACTCCTGGCCGATGCTCGACGGATCGAAGATGTCGAGCGTCACCTGCCCGCAGGTGAACTCCATGTCGCTCTCGCCCTCGGTCTCGACCTCGAGCCCGAGAACCTCGGAGTAGAACTGCTTCGCGCGGGCGATGTCCTGCGTCAGGAAGGACACGAAGTCGACGCGCTCGACCTGCATCAGGGGGTCGTCCCGTCGGGATAGGGCGCGTAGCGGCGATGGAGGAGGACGCGGTTGCCGGCGGGATCGCTCACTCCGACGCCGCGACAGGCGCCCGAGTCCCATACCTCACCGACCTCGACACCCAAGGACTCGAGCTGCTCCTTCGCCGCCGCGACGTCGGGGACGCGCAGCGCGATCGTCGCGGGGGGCAACGGCGTGAACTCGTACTCGTGCGTGTGCGGCGTCATGACCGCGAGAGTGAGATTTCCGACCTCGTACTCGACCCAGTCGTCGTCGGGCGAGTTCGGATTCCGCCGGAGACCCAGCACCTCGCCGTAGAAGTGGTTCGCCTGCTCCATGTCCGTCACCGGGACGCGGACGTAGTCGGCTCGCTCAACGGCGATCACCGCTGCGGCCCGCCCTCGAACGGCGCATACCGGCGGTGCAAGGTCAGCTGGTTGCCGTCGGGATCGCTGAACGGCGCCATGTGGCAGACACCCGTGTCGAACGTCTCGCCCACGAACGTCACGCCCTTGGCCTCGAGCTCGCTCCGGGCCACCTCGACGTCCTCGACGTGCAGAAGCGCGATGCTGTTCGGCTGCGGCTGGAACTCGCCGCCGAATCGCTCCGGCTCCCAGATCGCGAAGCACGTGTCGCCGATCCAGAACTCGTTCCGCGACCGGGCGTCGGGCCTCAACCCGAGGAGGTCCACGTAGAAGGCACGCGCGCGCTCGGCGTCCCGCGACGGCACACCGATCGTGTCGACCTTGCTGATTGCGCTCGTCAAGCTGGGGCTCCTAGCCGACGGAGCCTTCCATCTGCAGCTGGATCAGTCGGTTCATCTCGACGGCGTACTCGAGCGGGAGCTCCTTCGTGATCGGCTCGACGAACCCGGAGACGATCATCGCGCTCGCCTCTGCCTCGGAGAGGCCGCGGCTCATCAGGTAGAAGAGCTGCTCCTCGCCGATCTTCGAAACAGTCGCCTCGTGCCCCAGGTCGACGTCGTTCTCGTCCACCTGGATGTATGGGTACGTGTCCGAGCGTGACTCGTCGTCGAGGATGAGCGCGTCGCACACGACCTTCGACTTCGAGCCGTGAGCGCCCTTCGCCACCTCGAGCAGCCCGCGATAGCCGGCGCGGCCGCCGTCCTTCGAGATCGACTTCGACGTGATGACCGAGGAGGTGTGCGGCGCGACGTGCACGACCTTGCCGCCCGCGTCCTGATGCTGGCCCTTGCCGCCGAAGGCGATCGAGAGCACCTCGCCGTGGGCTCCCTCGCCCATGAGCCAGATGGCCGGGTACTTCATCGTCACCTTGGAGCCGAGGTTGCCGTCGACCCACTCCATCGTCGCGCCCTCGTAGGCGACCGCCCGCTTCGTGACGAGGTTGTAGACGTTGTTCGACCAGTTCTGGATGGTCGTGTACCGCGCCCGCGCGCCCTTCTTGACGACGATCTCGACGACCGCGGAGTGCAGCGAGTCGGACGAGTAGATCGGCGCCGTGCAGCCTTCGACGTAGTGCACGTACGCACCCTCGTCGACGATGATCAGCGTGCGCTCGAACTGACCCATGTTCTCCGCGTTGATGCGGAAGTAGGCCTGGAGCGGCATCTCGATCTTCACACCGGGCGGGACGTAGATGAACGAGCCTCCCGACCAGACCGCCGAGTTGAGCGCGGCGAACTTGTTGTCGTTCTGCGGGATGATCGTCCCCATGTACTGCTTGACGATGTCCTCGTGCTCCCGGAGCGCCGAGTCCATGTCGAGGAAGATCACGCCCTTGGCCTCGAGGTCGGCCTGGAGCTTGTGGTACACGACCTCGGACTCGTACTGGGCACCGACCCCGGCGAGGTACTTCTTCTCCGCCTCGGGGATGCCGAGCTTGTCCCACGTGTCCTTGATGTCCGCCGGCAGGTCCTCCCAGGTGTCGGCCTGCTTCTCGGTCGGCTTGATGTAGTAGTAGATGTTGTCGAAGTCGATCCCGGAGAGGTCGGCTCCCCAGCTCGGCATCGGCCGCGCGTTGAAGTACTCGAGGCTCTTCAGTCGGAACTTGCGCATCCACTCGGGCTCGTTCTTGTGCTCGGAGATCGCCGCGACCAGCTCCGGCGAGAGGCCCCGCCCGGACTTGAAGAAGTAGTCCTCGGGGACGGAGAAGCCGTACTCGTAGTCCGAGCGGATGTCGCGAACGACTTCGGTCTCGTGTGCGCTGCTCATGACTCACCTCCGACGCCTGCGGGCGTGAACGCCTCGTAGCCGTCGGCCTCCAGCTGATGGGCGAGCTCGGGGCCTCCATCGGCCACGATGCGCCCGTCCATGAAGACGTGCACGTGGTCGGGCTGGACATAGTTCAGGAGCCGCTGGTAGTGGGTGATCAGGAGCGCGCCCATCGTCGGCCCGACGAGCGAGTTCACGCCGCCCGCGACGACGCGGAGGGCGTCGATGTCGAGACCCGTGTCGGTCTCGTCGAGGATCGCGATCCGCGGCTTCAGCATCGCGAGCTGGAGCACCTCGACGCGCTTGCGCTCGCCGCCCGAGAACCCGTCGTTGACGTAGCGCGATGCGAGCTCGCGGGTGACCTTGAGCTCCCCCATCGCAGCCTCGAGCTCCTTGCGGAACTCCGGAATCGGAATCGGGTCGTCCTCGCCGCCGGCCCTCGCCTTGCGAATGGCGTTGATCGAGCTTCGCAGGAAGCTCGTGACGGTCACGCCCGGGATCGCGTGCGGGTACTGGAACGCGAGGAACAGGCCGCGCTGCGCACGCACGTCGGCGCCCAGCTCCGTCAGGTCCTCGCCGTCGAGGAGGATCTGGCCCTCCGTGATCTCGTAGGCGGGGTGGCCCATGAGCGCATACGCGAGCGTGGACTTGCCCGACCCGTTCGGGCCCATGATCGCGTGCTTCTCGCCGAGATCCACGGCGAGGTCGACGCCCTTGACGATCTCGGGGCCGCCCTCGAGCGAGACGTGCAGGTTCTTGATCTCGAGCAATGCCATTTCGCAGAGAGACTCCAGTTCCGGGAGCGGACGGCGACGAAGAGCGTCGCCTGTCGGATGGTAGCCGACCCGCTGTTCATCAACGCGCACGCACGTTCGGCGCAATGACGCTGGTAAGGTGCGCTCATGCCATTCGGCATCTCGATCTGGGAGCTCATGATCCTCCTGGTCGTCCTCTTGCTCATCTTCGGGGCGAAGCGCCTGCCGGAAATGGGCCGGTCTCTCGGCAAGGGCATGCGCGAGTTCAAGGATTCGGTGACCGGGGTCGAAGAGGCGGTCTCGACGCAGCCGACCCAGACTCCCGCGCCACCCGCCGAGCTCCCCTCCGCTCCGGAGCCCGCTCCGCGTCACCAGGAGACGGACGCCGAGGAGACGGAGCGGGAAACCGTCCGCTAGGAGCGAGCCCTGCGCCTCCGTCGGTGGCTCCCGCGCCGCCTCCAGCACGGCGAGGAGGCCACGCTCGTCGAGCACCTGGACGAGCTCCGCTCCCGGCTGATCATCAGCCTCTTCTTCCTCATCCCCGCGTTCCTGATCGCGTTCGCGTTCCACGGGGAGATCATGGAGTGGCTCACGGCGCCGCTCCCCGACGACAGAAGGCTCGTGACCCTCGGCGTCACGGAGCCGTTCACGACGTCGGTCAAGGTGAGCCTCATCGCCGCGCTCGCCCTGTCGATCCCGATCCTGCTGTGGCAGGTCTGGTCGTTTCTCGCGCCCGCCGTCGATCCCCAGTCCCAGCGTGTGGTCGTCACCCTGGTCGCCCTTGCGACGGCGCTCTTCATGTGCGGAGTCACGTTCATGTACTTCATCGTCCTGCCGCGCGCGCTCGACTTCCTCACGTCGTACGACGAGGAGTTCTACGACATCCAGATCCGCGCGAGCTACTACTACAACTTCGCCGCCGTGACGCTGCTCGCCGGCGGGCTCGCATTCCTGCTGCCGATCTTCGTCCTCGGGCTCGTCCGGCTCCGCATCGTGAGCTCGGACAGCCTGCGCCGTAACCGCCGGATCGCGTTCGTCGGCCTGCTCGTCTTCGCCATCCTGCTGCCGACCGTCGACCCCGTGTCGCTCGCGTTCGAGGTGGTCCCGCTCGTACTCCTGTTCGAGATGTCGATCTGGATCTCGGTCTTCATGGAGAAGCGCTGGCAGCGGGGCTGGGACGAGGACTACCTCGAGACCGGGGTGCTGTGAGGATCCTCTCCGCCGACTGGGTCGTCCCGGTCGAGGGGGCGCCGATCCGTGACGGCGCCGTGGCGATCGAGGACGACCGGATCTCCGCGGTGGGCACGGCGGACGAGCTCGGGGAGGGCGAGCGCTTCCCGGACGCGGTGATCCTTCCGGGCTTCGTCAACGCGCACACCCACCTCGAGTACGCGATGTATGCCGGCTTCGGCGACGGCCTCGACTTCCCCACCTGGCTCGGGCTTCACATCGAGCGCAAACGGAACCTCGAGCTCGAGGACATGGAGGCGATCGCGCGCTTCGGCGCGCTCGAGTGCCTGCGCTCCGGCATCACGACCGTCGCCGACGCGAGCTTCAGCGGCGCGGCCGCGACGGCATGCGCGGACCTCGGTCTCCGCGGGATCGTCTACGTCGAGGTCTTCGGGCAGGATCGCGAGGACCTCGAGGACGCGGTTCCCGGCCATCAGCCGCCGCATCGAGCCGTCGCTCTCGGACAGCGTGCGGCTCGGCATCTCCCCGCACGCGCCCTACACCTGCTCGCTCGACCTCTACCGCGGCTCCGCCGAGCTCGGCCTCCCGATCGTCACACACCTCGCCGAGAGCGACGCCGAGACCGAGTGGCTCCGGGACGGCGCAGGGCCGTGGCAGGCGCTCTCGGAGTTCCTCGTCCCGCCGCTCGGGACGACCGGGATCCGAGCGCTGGCACAGGAAGGTCTGCTGGGATCGAACGTGCTCGCCGCACACTGCGTCCAGGCCGACGCCGAGGAGCTCGAGCTGCTCGCCGCCTACGACGTGGCGGTCGCGCACTGCCCGCGCTCGAACGCCCTGCTCGGCTGCGGCACGCTCCGCTCGCCGCCATGCGGGAGGTCGGGATCCGCGTCTGCATCGCAACCGACAGCCCCGCCTCCACGCCGTCCTTCGACATGTTCGAGGAGTTGCGCGCCGCGATCGCCGGCGCCCGGGCTCGCGAGCGACGCCCCGACGCACTGACCGCGGCCGCTGCGCTGGAGCTCGCGACGGTCGGCGGCGCGAGGGCGCTCGGCATGGAGGACGAGGTCGGCTCGCTCGTACCCGGAAAGCTCGCGGACCTCACGGTCGTGTCCCTCGTCGACAGCCCCTTCGTTCCCTGGGAAGATCCTGTTACGGCGGCAGTTCTCGGCGGCTCCCCCGAGCGCGTCGTCGCTACTCTCGTGTCCGGCAAATCCCGCTACGAGAGAGGAGGGAAGTCATGGCAAGAGCTGATCGGCGCCGCTCACAACGCACGCGGCCGGCTGCTGTCACACGTCGCTCGGACGTCGTGATCGAGGACACCATGTTCTTCCCCAAGCTTCGCAAGAACGCGAAGTGGGTCTTCCTCTTCCTGGCGCTCGTCTTCGCGCTCGGCTTCGTCGGCTTCGGCGTGGGCGCGGGCGGCGTCGGCATCGGCGACGTCTTCAAGAGCGCGGGCGACTCGGGCGTGCCGTCTCTCTCCTCGGCTCGCGAGAAGGTCAACGAGAACCCCAGCGACCCGCAGGCATTCCGTGATCTCGCCACGGCCGCCCAGGCCGAGCAGCAGACCGACGAGGCGATCGAGGCGCTCGAGGGCTACATCGGGCTCAGGCCCAGGGACGCGGACGCCCTGCGCGAGCTCGCCGGCCTGTACCTCGTGCAGGTGGACGAGGCTCGGCGGGAGTACCAGATCGCCGAGCTCCGCTCCGCGTATCGCGGCCCCGGGTGCCGTCGTCTTCCAGACGATCAACCTCGACGGACGCCCGCTCGACGATCCGGTCTCGAACGCGGTGTCGACGTACTACTCCGCCGACGTCCAGAACGCGCTCGCGAAGGCGCAGGAGGCCTCGACGAGCTCGATCTCGACGTACCAGAAGATCGCCGCCCTCACGCCGAAGGACCCGAACGTCCAGCTGGAGCTCGCCGAGGCAGCCCGCAACGGCGGGGACGCGACGACGGCGATCGCGGCGTACGAGAAGTACCTCGACCTGGTGCCCGCGAACGATCCGACTGCGCGCGAGGTCGAGCGCGTGATCAAAGAGCTCCAGGCCTCTACGGCTGGTTAGACTCGCGCCCGGTGAGGCGCATTCGGAGGTACCTGCTTCTCGTCGGAGGCGTGTGCGCGATAGCCGCGACCCTCGTCCTCGGCGGGTGCGGGACCGGTGGCTACTCGGACGACGGGAACCAGGCGGCGGGCAAGGATCTCTTCGTTCAGCGCTGCGGAGGCTGCCACGTCCTCGCGGACGCCGGCACGGGCGGGACGATCGGGCCGAACCTCGACGACGCCTTCGCACAGGCCCGCGAGGACGGAATGGAGACGTCGACGTTCGTCAACGTGACGCGCGACCAGATCCTCTTCCCGATCACCGACACCTCGACGGGAGCTCCAGGAATGCCCGGCCCCGACGAGACGCTCCCGGAGTGTGGTGACGTCGACGAGGGGTTCTGCGTCGAGGATCAGGAGCAGGCGGCCGCGGACATCGCGGCATACGTCGGGCGCGTCGCGGGCACCGGGATCACGCCGGAGGCTCCGACGGACGGCAAGTCGATCTTCGCCTCGAACTGCGGGAGCTGCCACACCCTCGCCGATGCGGGCACGAGCGGCAACGTCGGGCCGAACCTCGATCAGTCGCAGCCCTCGAAGGAGCTCGTCGTCGACCGCGTCACGAACGGCCAGGGCGCGATGCCGTCGTTCGCGGACTCGCTCGACCAGGCGCAGATCGACGCTGTCGCGGACTACGTCTCCTCGGTCGCCGGCCGCTAGCGCGGCGCGGGCCTACGTGGCGAGCTGCGGCTCGTCCTGGGGCTCGTCCTGCGCCTGGAGGTCGACGACCACGTGCGTCACGCGGATGTCGTAGCGGTCCCTCACGGCCTGGACGACTCCCCGCTCGAGCCAGTGCGATCGGCCCGGCGGATGCGTCGAGAGGATGATCTCGTCCGGGTGGAACGTTCGCATCGCGTCCTCGATCGCGACGAGCGGGTCGACGTCACCGATCGTCCCCCGGGACTCGACCCCGAGCGATGACAGACGCGCGATGGTCGCCTCGAGGCGCTTCTGGGCCTCCAGGCGCGCGCCGTCCTCGTCCGAGGTCCAGGTCCTGAGCCGCGAGTTGAGCGACGGGCACACGACGAAGAACTCGGTCTGCTGGGCGAGCGCGAGGTCGCCGATCGCCTGCATCAGCTCCTCGCCGCCGACCGTCTCGTTCGCGACGACGAGCACGCGGCGCTCGTCCGGCGAGCCGACGTGCTCCACGCGCCGTTGCGGGGCCTGCGGGCCACGCTGCCGCATGTAGACGGCGACCGCGACGGCCGCGAGCGTGAAGGTGACGGCCGTGCCGAGCCAGGGGTTGATCCAGGAGGCGGCCACGATCAGGGCGAAGGCGCCGATCGTGATCAGCAGGAAACGGAACGCTGCGGCTTCGCTCCGAAACGGGCTCTCCACGGGACCCTCCTAGATCAAGTAGACGGCGGCGTACACCACGATCCACATTACGTCCACGAAATGCCAGTAGATCCCCGGGAGCTCGACGCCGTGGTGATGCTCCGGCGAGAAGTGCCCGCGAAAGCCGCGGATGATGACCATCAAGAGCAGCGACAGCCCGACGAAGACGTGCGCGCCGTGCAGGCCCGTCAGCCCGAAGAAGACGGACGCGAACGCACCGTCGCTCGTGTTGAAGCCGACGTGGAGGTACTCGACGACCTGGGTGACGAGGAAGGCGAGGCCCATGATGAACGTGAGCACCATCCCGGCGAGGAAGGCAGGACGGTTGCCGCGCTTGATCGACTGGAGCGCCCAGTGCATCGTGAAGCTCGAGGTGACGAGGATCGCGGTGTTCACCCCGGCGACGAAGACCGGGAAGTGGTACGGCTCGGGAGGCCAGTGATCCGGCGCGCTCGGATTGACGACGCGCACGAAGAAGTAGGCGGTGAAGAACGAGCCGAAGAGCATCGCCTCCGAGGCGATGAAGAGGAACATGCCGAGCACGCGGGCGTCGACGCGAGAGCTCTGGTGCGCCGTCGGCGGGCCGTGGTGATCGTGGCCGTGCGCGGTCTCGACGTGGGCGCTCACGGGGCGTTCGCCCCCTGCGGCGCCGCGAGCGCGGTGGCCTCGGCCGTGACGTGGTCGACCGGGACCCCGCTGTCGGAGCGCAGGCGACCGACGAGGTCGCGCCGCAGCCAGCCCGACCGCTCACCGGGGAACGTCGACACGATGATCTCGTCGATCCGCTCGTCCTGCACGGCGTTCATCGCCGCGGTGTACGGATCCGGCTGCGCGATGTGCCCGTGGGCGTCGATGCCCTCCGAGCGAAGCGTCGCAAGCGCCGTTCTCAGGCGGCCCTCCGCCTCGGGGTGCTGCGCCGCGCTCGGGTCGCTCTGCGGCGAGACGATGAGGAAGCTCGTCGGCCCCTCCCGCGCGCGCAGCCGAATCCGCTCGAGGAGCGCGTCACCGAGGACGGTCTCGTTCGCGAGCACGAGGACGTTCGCGCCCTCACGCCCGACCACATCGGCGACGACGTGCTCGACCGGTCGGTCGCCCGCGGCCTTCCTGATCTCGTCCAGCAGGTTCTTCCGCAGCCAGCCCGACTTCGTCTCGGGATGCGTGGAGACGATGATCTCGTCCACCTGCTCGACCGCGAGCGCGTCCTTGACCGCGGTCAGCGGATCGCTCTCGAAGACGCCGCCGTAAGCGGGGATGCCGGCTTGGCGCAGTATCTCGAGCGTGCGCTGGAGCCGCCGGCCCGCGGCCGCGCGTCGCGAGTCGCGATAGACGACGTAGCCCTCGCGCGGTTCGGTGACCGGAGCGACGACCGCAACCCGGATCGGCCCGCGCTCCGCCCGGCTGCGAAGCGCACCGAGCAGCTCGTCGCCCGTCAACGTCTCGTTCGCGACCACGAGAACCGAAGTGGGCTCGTCGCTCACGCGCGCACCTCCTGCGGCTCGGCCGCGGCGGCGCTCATGACCGCATGCCTGGCGCCGGGAACTCCGTACTCGTACGGCCCGCCGACCACCTGCGGGATCTCGTCGAAGTTGAAGATCGGCGGCGGCGACGTGACCTGCCACTCGAGCGTGTGCGCGCGCCAGGGGTTGTCCCCGGCGAGCGGGCCGCGCACCCAGCTGACGATGATGTTGTAGGCGAAGACGACGAACGACGCACCGAGGACGAACGAGGCGATGGTGATGAAGAAGTTCAGGTCGCCGAACGCCTCCGCATAGTCGGAGACGCGCCGTGGCATCCCCCGCAGGCCGACGTAGTGCATGGGGAAGAACGTCGCGTTGAAGCTCACGAACGTGAGCCAGAAGTGCCACTTCCCGAGCCGCTCGTCGTACATGCGGCCGGTCATCTTCGGGAACCAGAAGTAGACGCCCGCGAAGATCGTGAACACGGAGCCGCCGAAGAGCACGTAGTGGATGTGGGCGACGATGAAGTACGTGTCCGACGCGGCGATGTCGATCGGCACGGAGCCGAGGTAGATCCCGGACAGCCCGCCGATCGTGAACATGGTCACGAAGCCGAGCGCGAAGAGCATCGGAGTCGTGAGGTGGATGCGACCGCGCCAGAGCGTGGCTATCCACGAGAACACCTTGATCCCGGTCGGGATGGCGATGAGCAGCGTCGTGATCATCATCGGCACCCGCAGCCAGTCGGCCATGCCCGCGACGAACATATGGTGCGCCCAGACGGAAAACCCGAGCACGAGGATCCCGATGAACGACAGCGCCATCAGCCGGTAGCCGAAGATCGGCTTCCGGGACATCGAGGAGATGACCTCGGAGACGATCCCGAAGCCGGGCAACATCATGATGTAGACGGCCGGGTGACTGTAGAACCAGAAGATGTGCTGGTAGCCGAGCACGTAGCCGCCGCCCTCCGGGACGAAGAAGCTCGTGTGCATGATCCGGTCGAACATCACGAAGAACTGCGAGCCGGCGATGAACGGCGTCGCGATGACGACGAGGAGTGACGTCGTGAAGTTCGCCCAGACGAGGAGCGGCATGCGCCAGAAGGTCATGCCCGGCGCCCGCATCGTGATGATCGTGACCAGGAAGTTGAGGGCCGTCATGATCGACGAGGCCCCCGCCCACTGGACGCCCATGTTGAAGAACGTCTGGCCGAGCGGCTGGCCCTCCGCGAGCGGCGCGTAGCCCGTCCAGCCCGCGCCGAAGGCGCCGCCGGAGACGGCGAAGCTCGAGACGAACATGATCCCCGCGATCGGCAGCAGCCAGAACGAGAGCGCGTTCAGCCGCGGGAAGGCCATGTCCGGCGCGCCGAGCATGAGGGGCACGACGAAGTTCGCGATGCCCGCGAACGCCGGGATGATGAAGAGGAAGATCATCAGCGTCGCGTGGACCGACACGAGTCCGTTGAACGTCTGCGGGTCGACGAACTGGAGGCCCGGCTGCGCGAGCTCGGCACGGAAGAGCATCGCCATCAGCCCGCCGATCGTGAAGAACACGAACGTCGTGACCAGGTACTGGATGCCGATCACTTTGTGGTCGGTGTTGACGCGGAAGTAGTCCTTCCAGCTCGTGGCGCCGTGGCCCGAGTGGTCCTCGGGCTCCGTCGGTCGGCCGACGACGTAGTGCAGCCAGTAGTCGAAGGAGCCGATGCCGGCGAGGAAGCCGATCGGCGCCGTCGTCATCCCTGCGACGGCGGCGATGACCTCCCAGTTCCAGACCGGGCCCCAGCCCCACCACCAGCGCAGGCCCGCCACGAGCAGGGCGCCGAGAACGAAGAAGAGGAGGCCCATCCAGACACCGCGGACGAGCCCGGGGCCGAAGACGAGGCGCCAGTAGGGGCCGCGCGGCGGCTCGTAGTGCTGCGGGTACGCCTCCTCGTGAGGCGGATGCTCGAGCGTTGTCGTCACGACGAGCTCTCCTCCTGGATCCAGCGGTCGAACTCGGCCGGCGAGACTACGCGCGCCTTCGCACGCATCGTCGCGTGCCCGAGGCCGCAGAGCTCGGCGCAGACGACCTCGAACTCGCCTTCGCGGTCCGGCGTGACGAGGATCGTCGTCTCGATCCCGGGGACCGCGTCCATCTTCTGACCGAAGTTCGGCACCCAGAACGAGTGGAGGACGTCGACCGCGGTCATCGTGAAGCGCGCCTCCTGCCCGACCGGGAGCACGAGCTGGCCGGACTCGAGGTCGTCGTGATCCGAGTACACGAACTTCCACGCGAACTGCTGGCCGATCGCCTGGATCTCGAGCGGGCGCGTGCCCGCTTCGCCGTTCCGGGCGAGCACCACTGCGCTGATGATCCCGATCGCGACGACGAGGATCGCCGGCACGGCCGTCCAGGCGATCTCGAGACCGGTGTGCCCGTGGATCGGCGGGCCGTCCGCGTCGTCGTCGAGCGGCACGCGCCACTTCCAGACGGAGTAGACGATCACCGCGGCGACGAGCGCGAAGGTGGCGATCGAGATCACCGTCGCGAACCAGTAGACGGCCTGGATGCGGTCGAACTCCTCCGACGCGGACGTCGGCAACCACTTGAAGACGACCGCGACAACGGTCAGGAGCAACGCGATGACGACGCCGATGGCGACGAGCTGTGCGATACCCCTACGCACCGGGGACGAGACTACTCCAAGCCTGCGCGGTCGTGCTTGGGGAGGAGCTTCCGGCTCCTTGGCTAACCTCATGCCCGTGGACGTGCTGCGCTCCTGCGTCCGTTTGTGCATTCCCGGAGCCGCTCTCGTCGTGGTCGTCCTCGCGGCCGTTCTGGGCGGCCGGCAGTCGCCGTCCGCCGGCGCTGGCGAGCTCAGCACCTCTCGCGCGCTGCACGCGCGGGCCGTCGCCAAGCCCTCGACCCCGGCACGCTCGACGCAGCTCGGCAGCGGCAAGCCGGTCACCCTCGCCTTCGCCGGCGACATCCACTTCGAGAGCCCGATCCGCGAGGAGCTGGCGTCGAACCCGCGGGTCGTGCTCAAGTCGATCCGGCCGGTGCTCAGCGCCGCCGACCTGACGGTCGTGAACCTCGAGACGGCGGTCACCTCGCGCGGCGCGGCGGCCTCGAAGGCGTACACGTTCCGCGCGCCTCCAACGGCATTCGCCGCGCTCGCGGCAGGCGGCGTGGACGTGGCGTCGATGGCCAACAACCACGGGATGGACTTCGGCCTGACCGGGCTCCGCGACTCGATGGCGGCCGCCCGCAAGGCGGGCTTCCCCGTGGTCGGGATCGGAATGAACGCGCGCCAGGCCTACAAGCCGTATCGCGCGACGATCCGCGGGCAGAGGATCGCGGTGCTCGCGGCGACGCAGGTGCTCGACGACCACCTCATCGCAGCCTGGAGCGCGGACCCGGACGGCCCGGGCCTCGCGTCCGCGAAGGACGTGCCGCGGCTGCTGCAGGCGGTTCGGGAGACGCGGAAGACCGCCGACACGGTCGTCGTCTTCCTCCACTGGGGCCTCGAGCTCGCCTCGTGCCCCACGAGCGACCAGGCGACGCTCGCGCGCCAGCTCGTCGGTGCGGGCGCGGACATCGTCGTCGGCGCGCACGCGCACAGGCTGCTCGGGACGGGCCGGATGAAGCGTGCGCTTGTGTCGTACGGCCTCGGCAACTTCGTCTGGTACTCCGAGCGGCCCGAGACGGTGGCGACGGGAGTCCTCGTCGTGCAGGCCACCGGCCGCCGGATCGACGGCTACCGCTTCGAGCCGGCTCGGATCGTCTCCGGCACGCCGCGGCCGCTCTCGGGCGCGGACCGCCGGAATGCCCTCGCCTCGTGGCACGGCCTCCGTGGCTGCACGGGGCTGCGGCGCTGAGCGGGGCTACACTTTCCCGCCCGGGCCGTTAGCTCAGTTGGTAGAGCAGGGGACTCTTAATCCCAAGGTCGAAGGTTCGAATCCTTCACGGCCCATCAGAGGAGCGGGCGGCAGCGCTGTTCAGGACTGCTCACCTTGCTTGGTCATGTCCCGGTTGTACTTGTACTGAAGGCCGATCGCGTTGGTCGAGCCCTTGTACGCGACCCACACCTCGCTGCGGTGCTTCGGGTTCGCCGAGATCTCAGCGTTTACGCGAAAAACCGAAGCACGGACGTCCTTGACCGCAAGGCGGTCACGCAACTCGTCGATGTTGTCCCGGAGAAATGGGATCGGGTCGACGAGCAACGCGCGCCCCGCCTCCGACTCGCTGACAACCTGGACGAGGAAGATCGAGAATTCGTCCTGGTACAGCCGTCCTACGCGCCCAGAAGTGCTGGGCGGCCCCTCGGGCGTAAGCTCGATATAGGCGAAGTCCGGTGGCTGGTACTGAGTTCCTGCATCCATGTGGTCACGCTCCTCCGTCGTTTGAAGCGACGAATGTACGAAACCCGCCCGAGCAGGTCAATTGGCTCCGCAGGCTTCTCAGCGCGGAAAACGGCCCGCAGCACGTCGCGGAACGACGAAAATGGAGCGAGTCGTGGTCACTTGCGGCAGATGCCACCATGAGAACGCCCCCGACTCCCGCTTCTGCGGTCGTTGTGGAGCGACGCTCGTCGCTGCTCGCGATCTGCGGGAGGAGCGAAAGATCATCACCGTGCTCTTCGCCGACCTCGTCGGCTTCACGAGCCGTGCGGAGCAGATGGACGTCGAGGACGTACGCGCGATCCTCGCGCCGTTCTACGCCCTCGTTCGGGAGCGACTCGAGCAGAACGGCGGCACGGTCGAGAAATTCATCGGCGACGCGATCATGGCGGTCTTCGGAGCGCCGCTTGCCCGCGAGGACGACCCAGAGCGTGCCGTGCGCGGGGCCCTCGGAATTCGTGAGGCGGTAGCGGCCTCCAACGAGCGGCATCCGGAGCTCGACCTCCACATCCGGGTCGGCGTCAACACGGGCGAAGCGCTCGTCGCGCTCGATGCAAATCCCGCCGCGGGAGAAGTCATCGCGTCGGGAGACGTGGTCAACACTGCTGCACGTCTACAGACCGCGGCGCCGGTCGACGGTGTCGTGGTGGGCGCGGAGACATATCACGCGACGTGCGACGTCATCGAGTACGACGAGCCGTTCGCGATGCGTGCGAAAGGGAAGGTCGAACCCGTTCGCTGCTGGCCGGCGCTGCGCGCGCGCGCTCGAATCGGCGAGACCAGGCGGCGGCAGGATGCCACCCCGCTCATCGGGAGAGAGCGCGAGCGCCGAGTACTGATCGACGCCTTCGAACGGGTCAGCCGCGAGCGCTCGGTGCAGGCCCTCACGCTCGTGGGCGTACCGGGCATCGGGAAGAGCAGGCTCGTGCGCGAGCTCTTCCGCTACATCGACCAGAAGCCGGAGCTGACTCGCTGGCGGGAGGGCCGATCGCCGCCGTACGGGGAGAGCGGCTCCTTCTGGGCGCTGGGCGAGATCGTGAAGGCGGAGGCCGGCTTACTGGACACGCAGGAGTCGAAGGCCGTCTCCTCGAACCTCGCGAAGGCAGTCGCCGCCGTCATCGACGACCGGGATGAGGCCGAGTGGGTCGAGCGCCACCTGCACGCGCTCGTGGGACTCGAAGGAGAGACCTCACTGTTCGGCGATCGGAGGGCCGAGACTTTCGCCGCGTGGAGACGGTTCATCGAGCGGCTTGCGGAGCGAAGGCCGACCGTGCTCGTGTTCGAGGACCTGCACTGGGCGGACGACGATGCGATCGACTTCGTCGAGCACCTCGTCGCCTGGGCCACCGACGTTCCCTTGCTGGTGCTCTGTACCGGGCGGCCCGAGCTCCTCGAGCGGCGGCCCCGGTGGGGGGCCGATACCAGCACCACGCATGTCGTCTCCCTCGCGCCCTTGACCGAGGCCGAGACGCGCGACTTCCTCGACGTGCTGCTCCCGAACGCGCTCCTGCCCGAGCAGACCCGCGCGGCTCTGCTCACCGCGGCGGAGGGAAATCCGTTGTACGCCCAGGAGTTCGTTCGAATGCTGATGGACCGCCAGCTCCTCCTGGAGCGCGACGGCGAGTGGGTTCTGGAGCAGACCGACGACTTCCCGGTGCCCGACTCCGTCCACGGCATCGTCGCCGCACGGCTCGACGCGCTCCCGCCGACCGACAAGGAGGTGATCCAGGACGCTTCCGTCGTCGGGAGGCTCTTCTGGGTGGGAGCGGTCGCCTCGGTCTCGGAGCGTGGCCGGTGGGCGATCGAGGAGGCGCTTCGGCAGCTCGAGCACAGGCAGCTCGTACGTCGCAGGCACGAGTCGGCCGTAGCTGATGACTCGGAGTGGGTGTTCGAGCACGCGCTCATCCGGGACGTCGCGTACCGGACGATCGTGCGCCGGCTGCGGGCGGAGAAGCACCAGCGAGCAGCCGAGTGGATGTCGTCGCTGAGCGGCGACCGCCGAGATCGCGCCGACGCGGTGGCGTTCCACTACGTGACGGCCTTCGAGAACGCCCACGCGTCGGGTACCTCGACGGCCGAGCTGCGGCACCAGGCGCTGAGCGCTCTGCAAGTGGCCGCAGAGCGAGCGGTGTCCATCCACTCGCACGCCGAGGCGGCGCGCCTCTGGCGACAGGCCGTCGACCTCTGCGCGCCCGACGACGACGTGCGCCCGCGCCTGCTCCTCGAGTACGGGAAGGCACTCGCGATCGTGGACGAGCCTGCAGCGGAGATCCTCGACGAGGCTGCCGCCGCGCTGATCGCAGCCGGTGAGCTCTCCTGCGCCGCGGAGGCGGAGTCGACGAACGGCTGGCTTCTCTCGCTCGCCGGCAGAGAAGACCTGGCACGCACGCGAGACGAGCGGGCTCTCGAGCTCGTGCGCGACGCCCCACCGTCCCACGCGAAGGCACTGATCCTGACGCGGGCGGGCACGCACGTGCTGGGGCACGCCACGACGCATGCCCAGGCACTCGACTTGCTCGCTGAAGCCCTGTCCATCGCCGAGCAGCTCGGGTTTCGCGACATCCAGGCGGAGGCGCTGCAGTTCGTCGGACTGACCAGACTCGACGCCGGCGAGCTGGACGGCATCAAGGACAACGAGAAGGCGCTCGCAGTTGCCGTCGAGCTGAACTCGCCGGTGTCGCTGAGCTGCTACGGCAACCTCGCGGATGTACGGAGATATCTCGGCTCGCTCGCGGAGTCCGCGAAGCTCCACGTGGCCGGGGAGCGTGCCGCCGTGCGCTTCGGCATCCCGGTGCAGGTCCGGCGATTCCGCGCCGACCAGGCGATCGACCTCTACTACAGCGGGCGGTGGGACGAGGCCCTGTCCCGCCTCGAGGAGTATCTGGATGCCGTCGAGACCGGGTCACCGCACCGCGGGGTCGGGGAGGCAAAGCTGACCCGGGCGCGCATCCGTCTCGCGCGGGGCGACGCGGAAGGAGCGTGGGACGATGTACGAGCGGCACTCGAGTTCGCGCGAGAGACGGGCGAGCCGTGGAGTCTCTTCCCTGCGCTCGCGCTTCATGCACGAGCGGCAGCCGAGTCCGCTCCGAACCAGGTCGACGCGAGCGTCGACGAGTTCCTGGCTTCGCTGACGACCGGCCAACCGTTCTGGGGAGCCGCCGCGCTGCCGGACCTCCTGGCGGCAGCCGACGCGAGGCGTCAGGCCGAGCTGCGGCCCTTGCTCGATGCCGCCAGCCTGCCCACGCAGTGGTACGACGCCGCTCGCGCGGTGATCGACGGCGACTTCGTCCGCGCGGCGGACACGTATGCGGCGATGGGATCGCGGCCGGACGAGGCGGTCGCTCGTCTGGAGGCGGCCAAGCGCTCGGCTGCGGACCGCACCGGTGAGCTCGCAGGCGCACTCGCATTCTTCCGCAGCGTCGGTGCACGCACCCATCTGCGTGAGGCCGAGCTGCTGGCTTCGGCCTGAAGTTGCGCGAAGTCGATCGCGGAGAGCTCTACTCGATCCGGTAGTAGGGCCAGCCCGAGAGCCAGGCGCGAAGCGATCGTCCGTCGGCGATCGTGTCGAAGCGAAGACCCTCCGGATCGGCCGGATCCTCGCTCACGCGGAAGGAGCCGTCGGAGGCAGGTAGGAGCGGCTGCTCGCTCCTGAAGCCTTCCGGCGGTGCCGAGAAGACGAGCCACGCCTGATCACCGCGCAGGACGACCCGGAAGTTGCTCGTCCACGGATTGTAGGAACGGTAGTGGCCAGCGATCGCGCGCAGGTCCGCCGGCGGCTTCGGCAGCGAGCGGGCGGCAGCTCCTGCGCGAATGTAGCGCCGACCACCGTGCCAGAGCTCCGGAGTGCTGGTCGTCGGTCGCTCGATCCGAAGAGGGAACTCGTCGAAGGCAGGATCGGGAACCAGGAAGACGTCGGTGACGTCGAGCGGCACGAGGGCGATGTCCCGCTCCTGGAAACGCAGGATCGGGTCGTGTCCCGTCAGGATCTCGATCGGGTCGAGCCCCGGCTCTTCAGGCGTGTACACGCCCGTTGGCACATCCCAGGCCGCTCCGACGGCGTCTCTCGTGGCTCGCCCGGCATCCGGCGGCGATGACCCGCTTGCCGCCTCGCGCACGATCCGCAGCACCGTTCGCGCGAGTGCGATCGCGTCCATCCCCATCCCGTTCAGCAGCACGATGGCGCCCAGGCCGGCCTCGGGATCCGTCTCCATTCCAGCCACGTAGCCGACCATGCCTCCGCCGTGGCCGACCAGGTGACGACCGTCGACCTCGTGAATGGCCAGGCCGTAGCCGTACTCGCCCCCGCCCCCGTCGCGCGCGTGTGCAGTCGTCATCTGCGAGTAGGCGCCTTCGCTCAGCACGCGTCCCGTCGGACCTTCCCCACGACACAGAAGGACTCGGATGAACGCGCACATGTCGTCCGCCGTCGACGCGATCGAGCCATCGGCCGTCGTGATCTGCAACCACGGTGCGGGGGCCAGTGTGGCGCCGGCATACCCGAGACGGTCGTCGTTCAGATATGCGTAGCCGACCGCCAACCGCGCTCTGGTCTCGTGGGTGATGACCGGCTCGGTCGCCTGCATCCCGACAGGCCCCAGGACGCGCTCGCGAAGGATCTCGCGATACGGCCTCCCCTCTACCGCCTCCAGGACGAGACCGAGCACCTTGTAGCCGACGTTGGAGTAGTGGAATCGCTCGCCCGGCACCGAGTACGTCGGCAGATCGCGCAGCGACCAGACCTGGAACGCAGCCTCGGGGGTCGCATCGACGCCGGCCACGATCCCCGCGGTGTGGGACAGCAGGTGGCATACGGTTATCGGCCCGTCCCCTGCCCTTCGGTCGATCACGAGCCACGGCAGGTACCGCTCGACGGGCGCATCCAGGTCGATTCGCCCCTCGTCGGCGAGTTGCAAGATCGCTATCGCCGTGAACGACTTGCCGATGGAGCCGATCTCGAACAGCACCTCGGGAGTCACCGGACGCCGAGACGCGAGATCCGCGAAGCCATAGGTGCGCAGCGCAAGCGTGCGATCGCAGTCGGTGAGCCCGAGCGCCACCCCCGGCTGACGACTGCGCTCCATCGCCGACTTCACCGTCGCATCGATGGCGGCCACGACGAAGTCGTCGATCACGGGGCCATCGTAAATGGCGGTCGAAACGTCGTCAGGCGAGCACTGTGTTCCCGCGTACGTGCTCGGCAGACCGGCCTCAGGTGACGAAGCCCACCCGGCGATCACGTGCGAGCTCGCGGACGTAGGCGACCCGGCCGACGTCGACCACGAGACGCCCCTGGTCGGAGTCGAGTACGACAGGCCCCTCGTGATCGCGGCGGAACGCCTGCACGAGCTCCATGGCGGCGTCGGGCGGTACGAGGCACCGGAGCACGCCTCCGCTCTCGAATCCGAGCTCGAGCTCGACGCGCTCAGCGGACGCCATCTCGCACTCCTCCTCTGCGCACCTGAGGCTCGAGCACGGCGTCCACGAGGCCGTACTCGATCGCCTCGGCCGGCGTCATGAAGCGGTCGCGGTCGATGTCGTCGAGCACCTGCTCGACGCTCCGCGAGGTGTGGTGCGCGATCACTTCGGCCATCTGCCGTGTCGTGTCCGCGACCTCGCGAGCCGCGATCTGGATGTCCGTCGGGGCGCCGCGGAACCCGGCCGAGCCCTGGTGGATCATCATCTTTGCGTGCGGGAGCGCGAAGCGCTTCCCCGCTGCGCCACCGGTCAGGATCATCGCCGCGGCAGACATGCCGATCCCGCAGCAGATGGTGGACACGGCAGGCCGCACGTGCTGCATTGCGTCGTAGATCGCCATGCCCGCGTAGCCGGAGCCGCCGGGAGAGTTCACGTACAGGTTGATGTCCTTGTCGGGATCCTCTCCCTCGAGGAAGAGCAGCTGCGCGATCACGAGGTTCGCGATCGAGTCGTCCACCTCCTGGCCGAGAAACACGATGCGCTCGCGGAGCAGCCGCGAATAGATGTCGAACGAGCGCTCGACACGTCCGTCGGACTCGAGCACTACGGGGACCAGCGCCATCGGACCTCCTCGCTCGCTAGAGTGCAACCCTGCAGTTGCGCATCGTACATGCAACCCACTGGTTGCAGATCGGAGGTCTCGATGGACGTCGAACGCGAGGTTTTCCTCGACTCCACGACCGAGGAGGTCTGGACCGCACTCACCGACCCGGGCGAGCTCGAGCAGTGGTTCGCGAACGAGGTGGAGCTCGATCCGACGCCCGGCGGCCGCGCGTCGTTCAGGTGGGACAACGGCGAGACGCGCGAGGCCGTGGTCGAGGAGATCGAGTCGGAGTCACGCCTCGTCCTCCGCTGGCTGGACGACGAGGGGGTCGTCTGGCTCGAGCTCGAGCCGGCCGGCACGGGCACGACGCTTCGCGTCGTCGAGACCTCGCCCGAGTTCGCGGCGGCCCTCGAGCTCAGGGCGTACGCCGCATGCGCGGCCGCGTAGACGCGGTCTTCTCGGCCCTCGCGGACGAGCGCCGTCGCTCGCTGGTCGAGGCCCTTGCGGAGCGCGGAAGCGCGACCGCGACCGAGCTCGCGGCCGGCCTGCCCGTCACGCGGCAGGCCGTCTCGAAGCATCTCGCGAGCCTCGGCGATGCCGGCCTCGTCGCGATGACGCGGAGTGGCCGCGAGGCGCGCTACCGGCTCACGCCGGAGCCTCTGGACGAGGCGGTGGAGTGGATCGAGCAGGTGGGCGCCGCCTGGGACGAGCGGCTCGCGGCGCTCGAGCAGCACCTTGCCGGGCGGGCGCGCGGTGCGTCTGCGAAGCGCCCGTCACACCGTCCCTAGCTCAACCCCCGCGTCTAGCCCTCGACCGGGTCGACCGGCAGGCGCTGGTCGCCCGGTCCGAGCACGAAGCGGGAGCTCGCGCGGGCGCGGTACAGGCGGAACGCAGCGGGCGGCAGAACGTCCGCGGGCTCCCAGGCACCCGCGCCGAAGGCCTGCGACCGCTCCGAGTAGGCCGCGATCGCGTCGACGAGCTCGTCGCCCGAGAGCTGGTCGGCAGTCGCTTCGAGGTACAGCGCCTCGGCGCCGCCGAACAGCACCGTCGAATCGAAGATGACGATCGCGACCTCGGGACGAAGAGCGATGTTGCGCGAGTGCCTTGCCTCCGGCCTCGACACCCACAGGAGCTCGGAGTCGGTCGCCGGCGCGTACCAGACCGGCGAAACCCACGGACGGCCGTCCTCGCCGGCGGTCGCGATCGTCATGTACATGTTCGAGCCCAGGATCCGGCGTGCGACGTCGCCGGTGTCCTCCGGAGGAGCGCTGCCCGGCGTCACGCCGGGGTCCGGTAGCGGAGAAAGACCATGCCGGGGTCGAAGTCCCGCGCCAGCCGCGTCCTGGCGCTCGACACCGACTCGAGCGTCCTCGAGAAGACGATCTTGTCCGCAGCACGCCAGCTCTCCGCGTAGTCGACGATGAACGGCGGCTGACCGACGAGGTCGATGCTCTCCCACACGACCAGGACCCCGTACATCCGACGCCCGAAGGGGTACGTGGCGACCTGTCGCGCGAGGTCGTTGACGAAGGCGTGCGCCTCCGCGTCCGGCTCCCCCCAGTCGAACTTCCCGGCCTCGTCCGCGACGTAGCCGTCGAGCGAGGTGAGCGCCGAGTAGATCAGCTTCGCCATGGCAGGTGCTCCGTCGGGTCCATCGAGTGCTCGGACCGAGTCTTGCAAGGAGACTCATCGGGCCACAGCCCGATCAGGTGCCGACAGGCTCGTCGCGTAACGTGTGAGGCCGCGTAGCCCGCCGGGTACGCGCCCGTGATGAGGTCGCCTTTGCGTCGCCAGACAGGGCTCACATCGCGCCCGGACCTCTTCGTGGTGGGCGTGCTCCTGCTCATGTGGTTGACCGCGAGTGCGGTGCTCGCCGTCTGGTACTCGGGCCGCATCCGCGACTGGTCGGTCATGACCGACGAGCTCCAGTACGTGAAGCTCGCGACGGCCATCGGCGAGACCGGGTCGCCGCTTCCCTCCATCCACGAGACCGCCGTCTCGATCTCGAACCAGCTCTACCCGCTCCTGCTCGCGCCCTTCTACGGGACGCTTTCGCCGCCCGACGCATTCCACGCCGGACACGTGCTGAACGCCGTCGTGATGACGAGCGCGGTCTTCCCCGTGTACCTGCTCGGACGGCAGGTGCTCTCACGAGCGTGGGCGCTCGCCGTGGCCGCGCTCTCCGTCCTCGTGCCGTGGATGGTCCTGGCCGGGTTCCTCATGTCCGAGGCAGCCGCGTACCCCGCTTTTCTGTGGGCTCTCGTCGGGCTCCAGCTCGCGATCGCCTCGCCCCGGATGCGCAACGACGCGATCGCGCTCGCCGCGCTGGCCGTCGGATTTCTCGCACGCGCACAGTTCGCCGTGCTCGCTCTCGTGCTGCCGCTCGCGATCCTCGCGCACGAGATCGGACGGGAGCTGTCGACTCCGGCCCCGGCACCGTGGTGGAGGAAGGCCGCCGCCGGAGCACGGAACGCCGTCGTCCGGCACAAGCTCCTCGCGGCGCTCTACGCGGCGGGAGCCGTCGTCGCGATCGCTGCCGCGGCCGTCGACTCCCTGGGCGGTCTGCTGGGCTCGTACGCGGTCACGCTCGAGGAGGGGTCCCTGCTGCCCTTCGACACGTGGGCCTCCGCGGCGCGGCACCTCGGAACGGTCGCGCTCGGCGCCGGCTTCGTCCCGCTCGTTCTCGGTGGAGCCTGGATGTGCGTCGCCCTCGTCCGGACGCACACCGACGCGGAGCGTGCGCTCGCGGCGCTCTTCCTCCTGACCGTCGTCCTGCTCACGGTCGAGACGGCCTCCTACAACGTCCGCTTCGGCGGCGCGGAGGTCGTTCGCGACCGCTACCTCTTCTACGTCGTGCCGCTCTTCCTCGTCGGCACCGCGGCGGCCCTCACGGGCGCCGCGCGGAAGGCACTTGCGGCGGCGGCCGGCTGCCTCGCAGCCCTCGTCGCCGCCAGCGTCGTCCTGCTCGACTTCGAGGTCTTCGACGGCCTCAACGTCGACTCGCCCGGCGCGGTCGTCAACGAGCTGCTGGCCGACCTCTCGGGAAGCCTCTCCACGGGCGCGTTCGCGGCGCTCGGCGCTCTCGTCCTCGGCGCGGCGCTCGCCGTCGGCCTTCTGCTGGCACCCCGCCTGCCGTTCGCGATCGCGGTCTTCGCCGTGCTCTTCGCGATCTCGACCTACACGCTTCGGACCGCCGGCGAGGAAGTGCTCGCGAGCCAGAGCCCGAGCGGGCGACCCACCGCCGGGGAGTCGGACGTCGTGCTCGACTGGATCGACTCCGTCGTCCCCGGAGAGGCCGACGTGGCGCTCGTCCCCTTCCCCCTCTCGACCGTCTGGCACCTGAGCGCGATCCGCTGGTGGGACGCCGAGTTCTGGAGCGAGAGCGTCACCCGCACGTACGTCTCACCGGAGGGGCCGTTCACGTATACGCCTTTCCCGACGGAAGAGCTCGACATCGACTGGGAGACCGGCGAGGTTCCGAACACCGCCGATGCCCCCGCGTATGTCCTGCGCGCGCCGAACGACCCCCGCTTCGGGCTTCGCGGAGACACCCACGCCGCGAACATGGGGGTCGAGCTCGTCGCGGTGGAGCGGCCGTACCGGGCTTCCTGGACGACGCGGGGCCTCGACGCCGACGGCTGGACGCGCAGGGGCCGCCCGGTCACGCTCCGCGTCTACGGGCGGGACGAGGAGCCGGCCGAGCTCGTCGAGCTGGAGCTCACCGTCCAGGCGCCTCCCAACGCGCCGTCCATCTACCGGGTCGAGGCGCCGGAGGACGCGAGGGCGGTCCCGCTCTTCAAGGGCGCCGCGGCCAGCGAGCGGATCCAGATCTGCGTTCCCGCAGGCTCCTCGACCGACGTCACCCTTGTCGGCTGGAGCAACGCTCGGATCCCGGGCGCGCCCCTCGGGCCAGAGGTCGAGGGCATGCGTTCAGTGGGTGTCGGCCTCACGGGCGTCGCCGTCAGGCCGACCGGCGTCGACTGCGAGGCAGCCCGGCCGGAGTGAGGCGCCTAGGCCTCGATGTCCACCCGCTCGCAGGTGAGCTCGAGAGTCTCGATCGCGATCTCGTTCTTCCCGGCATGGAGAGGGCTCGGCTCATACGCCGTCGGCCACGCGCCCTGCACCTGCCAGCGCCGAACCTCGACGCGCTCGGCATCGAGCAGGACGATTACGACGTTTCGGCGGTCGAGAGCGCCGTCCCGCACTGCCTTGAACCAGTTCCAGAGCGCGAGGTCCTCGTCCACCCCGCGGCGGAGCACGACATTCCCGGTCGTGGCCCGGCCCGGGAGCTTGCGCGACTCGGAGACCTTGTCGGCCCCGGTCCGGTACTCGACGACCTCGATCCGGACACCGGGGATCACGACCTCCCGGAAGCTCGCCTCCGGAAGCCCGTCGATCTCCACGTGGAAGTTGAAGCTGCGGTAGGGGGCTTCGTCAGGCATCGCTCGGCACTCCCTCCTTCCTCTTCGGAACGTAGGCGAGCTCGCGGTAGACCGCGAGATCGTGCTCGACCCGCGTCTCGTACTCGCGGCCCGGCTCGTCGGCATAGGTGATCGTCACTGCGAACTCGGTCGGCTCGTCGCGAGCGAAGTAGGCCGCGCTCGTGTCGAGCAGCGTGCGGATCTCACGACCCGGCCCGAGGAAAGCGAGCCGCTCGAACAGCGGGAGCTTCGAGACGTCCTGCGTGCCGCCGAGCCCGCGCAGCCTCTTGCGGAACCTGCACGAGACACGGACCGCCGGAGCGTCGCCGATGTTCGCGATCGCCAGGTAGAGCAGCCCGTCCTCGAAGACGACGTCGAGCACGACCTCGGGCCGCCATTCGGCGGGTGCCGGCCGGGCGTCGCCGGGTTCCTCACGTCTCTGCGGCACGAGCCCCTCGAGCGTACGGGGCAGGCCGATTCCGGACAAGTGGCGGGCGGCGGATCACTCCGCCGCCCGCCTTTCCCGCGAAGGCCTACGGCTTGAAGCGGATCAGCGACGGGTCGTGGTCGGAGGCCTGGATCGAGTCCGCGAACTCCGCGTTCACGTGCACGACGTCGTACGCCGGGTCCTGGCGCAGCATCCCGCGGTTGGTGACGAGGATCTGATCGAGCACCTGGGAGTTGCCCTCGAACACGTACGAGTAGCGCTCAGGCGCCGGCAGCGTGTCGAGCATCGTCGTCACGACGTCGCCCTCGAGGATGCTCACCGTCTCCGAGAACTCGAAGTCGTTGATGTCCCCGAGCACGACGATCCTCGCTGCCTTGTCACGGGCGAGGATGGAGTCGACGAAGCTCTTGACCACCTGCGCCTGGCCGTGTCGCGCCTCCTCCGTGAACCGCGTCGGCGGCTGGTTCGGGCCGAAGAGCGGCTGGTCCTCGTTCTTCGAGCTGAAGTGGTTCACGATCACGAAGTACGGCTTGCCCTTGATCTTGAACTCGCCGACGAGCGGCTTTCGGGTGTTGTCGAAGGCCGCGCTCTGCGTTCCGATACGGCCCGGGTTGGACGACAGCTCGGGTGCATTCGGCTTCCCGACGAGCGTCGTCTCGGTGGTCGGCGAACCGCCCGGCCGGTCGAGGAACTTGACGCCGCGGTCGGTCCTGAAGAGGAAGCCGACCCGGATGTTGCCGCCGGGCGCGCCTCCCTCCGCGTCGTCCACCGGATCGATCTGGCGGTACTGGTAGGTCGGTCCGCCCGCCGCCTGGATCGCAGCCACGAGGCGTGTCCAGCTCGTCGTCGCGTCGACCACCGTGCTACCCGTGCCGCCGGCGACGCCGTCGTTGTCCTGCACCTCCTCGATGCCGAGGATGTCCGGTGCCCGGAGGTTCGTGACGATCAGCTGCGCCAGGTGGTCGTACTTCGCCTGCGGATCCGTGCCGGCGAGGTTCTCGACGTTGAACGTCGCGATCGAGACCTCGTTGCCGGCCAGCGCCGCCGTCACCTCGCGCGGGATTCCGCCGGACGTGAAGGCCGGAGTCGTCGTCGCCTGGATCTTGTAGTTCGAGAAGCTGTAGTCGAGCGGCCCCACGACGGCCGAGGTCAGGTCGTCGCCGACGTTCATGTCCGGCATCGCCTTCACCGGCCGCGGAAGCGGCGCGAGATCGCGGAGGATCTCGTCGTCGACGATGATCCGCTCCGGGTTCGCGTCCGTGTAGCCGCCGAGCAAGATCCCGCCCCGCGGCGTCCGTAGACCGGTCGCCCACGAGCCGTCGTCGGGGAGCAGCGTGATCTCGCCGAAGCTCCTCGTCGCGTTCACGACGTCGCCGTTGTTCACCTGGAGGATCATCCCCTCGAGGCTCTCGTAGAAGTCGATCGCGTCGCCCGCGACGTCGAACGTGCCTGCCGTCTCGACGTTTCCGGCGTTGTCGTCGTCGATCACGGCAGTGGGCGGCATGCGGCCGCCTGACCCGAGCACCGTCGGTGCGGGAACGGCGTTCCCGCTCGAGAGGATCGTGACGTTCGCGGTCGAGCTCGTGATCTGCGTGATCGTGAGGTTGTCCGGGTCGTTACCGCCCCTGAACTCGCTCACCGTCCCCGTGACGCTCACGAGATCGCCGATCTCGGCCACCGGCGCCGCGTTCGTGAACACGAAGACCGCGTCCGAGGTCGCGAGATCTGCGTCAGGGGTCGGATCCTGGATCCAGACACCGCGGCCACCGGCGGTCCTACGGGCGGTGACGACGCCCTCGACGCCCGTCACACCCTGGCCGTTCTTCGGCGAGATGTGCGCGGCGCCCTGCACCTCCGCGATCGTCGGAGGCGGTGCGAAGGTCGTGAAGCTGAACGCGAAGTCCGCCGCCATCGTGTCCGGCGGATCGTCCGTGTCCTGATCGGTGACCTGGGCCGCGACCACGGAGACCGTGCAGCTCTCGCCCTGGACGAAGTCCGTGTCCGGGTTCAGCGTGAAGCTCTGCGGGCCGCCGCTCGCGGCGGCGGTGTGCGCCCCGCTCGTCGCGCATGAGATCGAGTACCACGCTCCCGCGGCGTCCACGTTCTCCGAGAAGTCGATCGTGACGTCCGCGTCGAGCGGCACGCCCACCGCTCCGTTCGCCGGGCTCGTGGACGACACCGACGGCGCAGCGTCTCCCACGCACGGCGACGCGGTCGAGGCGGTGTTCCGCGGAGTCGGGGCAGGTGCGATGAAGTCGGCCGAGTTCTGGTCCGTGTCCGTGCAGCCGCCTGCGTTTCGCAGCGCGGCAGTCGTGGCCGACAGCGTCGGCGCGGACGCGGCTCCCTCGAAGAAGTTCGCGTTCCCGTAGCCGACGAGGTCGACGATGCGCGCGAGCTGGGCGGCGTCGCACGGCGCCGACCCGCCGTTGCAGCCGAGCGTGAGGTCTCCGGTGACCAACGCGACCTTGCCGGCCGTCCCGGACATGTTTATCGGCGTGCCGTCCACGACGTCTGGCGTCGGGAGCGGCGAGCCGACGGCGGCGTTCGACGCCTCCTGTACAAGGGCGTACTGGCCGGGCGCTACGGAGATCGACGGCAACTCGGTCAGCTGGGTCGTCGAAGCGCCGAAGTTCCCTGTGCCCGTTGCACTTGCGTACTGGAGCGAGTAAAGGTCAAGGTCGACGGCTGACGAGCCGCGGTTGAAGATCTCGATGAAGTCGTGTGTGTAGGTGGCACCTGCGTTCCCGCCGCCGCCGTACACCTGGCTGACAACGAGGTTCGGGCTGACGGCGCCCGCCGGCTGGACGAGCAGCACGAGCACGATGACGGCCAGCGCGCTCACGAGAACGCGCAGGCGAGGACCTACGGCGGCAATCGACATGTTCCCTCCCCCGGGATCGGCGACCTGAATGGCGGCCTGAACCTACCACCCGCCGCAGCAGACGGAAACCTCCCACGACAGGTCGACACAGTCGGGCGCTCGACACGCGCGCGAGTGGGCTACGGCAGCAGTGGCAGCTTGGGGAGCGGCGGCGTGATGTCCGGCAGCGGCGTCTCGAGCACCTCTTCGAGATCCTCCTCGACCTCGCTCAACGGAGGTGCGACCTCGTCCAACGGCAGCTCGGCGTCCACGGGCGGCACGACCGCCAGCGGATCGTCGAGAAGCGGCTCGACGACGTTGTCGACGAGGTCCTGGACGAGCGGCGGGAGCTCGATCGGCGGGAGCTCGACGGGCGGCTTCTCGACCTGGGGGTTCGGCGCCGCCACCGGGACGGGCGAGGGCGCCGGCGACGGTGCGCCGGCGGAGCCGCCCGAGCCCGGCTGGGTCCCGGGAGCGTCGAGGCCTCCGGCGACGGCCGGGGCGGTCGGTCCTCCGGCGGTTGCCGGCGGACGACCCGCGCCGCCCTTCGGCGTCGCAGTCCCCGCCGTCGGGCTCGCGCCGTTCACGGCGGCGCGGCCGTTCCGGACGTTCCCGCCGCCGCGGGACGTCGGCGTCGGAGCCTGTTGCGTCGTCGTGCTCCGGCTCGGAGCCGAAGACTCGACGACCGGTGGCGTGGGCTGCGACGGCTTGCTCCCGTCGACGGCTCGCTCGACGGCGACCCCACCGACCGCGACGGAGCCGACAGCGACCGTCGTTGCGACGACCTTCGCAGTCCCGCCGCCGAGCAGCGCCTTGAGCTTGCCGAGGGCGGACAGGAAGTCGAGCCCGAGCACCGGGCGAGAGCCGGAGGCGGTGAGGGCCTTGGCGAGCGAGCGGCGAGCGCGGGTGAGAAGCGCGTACGTCGCGGTCGTGCTCATGCCGAGCTGCGTGGCGATCTCGTGCGACTCGAGCCCGTGCCACTCCCGGAGCACGAGTGCCTTCCGCTGGGACTCCGGGATCGTCGCGAGTGCGTCCTCGAGGTCCCCGCGGAGCTCGTTCAGCTCCACACCGCGCCCCGGCGAGGAGGGCAGCGCGTCGAGATCGAGGTCGGTCGTGAGCGAGCCGCGCCGCGACAGCGTGCGGAGCTGCCAGCGGCAGACGTTCTTCGCGATGGAGTGGAGCCACGGGTACTCGAGCTCGGGAACGACCCCGCGCTCGAGCGCGCGGTGCGCGTACATGAACGTCGTCTGCATCGCGTCCTCCGCCTCCGTCCTCGAGCCGAGGAACCGGAGGCAGTACCCGTAGATCCGCTCGGAGTACTGCTCGAAGAGATGGCCGGCGTCGGAGGAGACGGCCGGAGCAGGCGAGAGGCTTGCTGCTGGGACGGCGATGGCCATTGGCTTCTACCCGGAAATGGTCGCTTTTGCAACGTAGGCCCCGGCGGACAGGCTGAGCCATCACTCGAAAGGGGTATTCGCGCCGGCTCGCGCACGATCGAGCGACGTGCGGCTTCTCAGGGGATAGCCGCAGTCAAGCACTGGAGGAAGAGATGACTCCGAAGGCCCCAGCGACCGAGGCGCAGCCTCCATTCCCACGCTTCCGGCGCTCCATCGCCTCGGTCGCCCCTGGGGCCAAGCCACGGGCCGGACGCCTGTCTCCACGCCAGCTGAGCCGGGAGTCGATCGGGGATTCTGCGGTCCTCGCGCGCTCCCGGCTCGGGCTCTTCTCCACCGCGCGGACGGGTGCCCTGCAATGAACAGGTTTCTGGAAGGCCTCCCCCTGCGGGAGAAGGTCATCGTGGTCGCAGCGATCGTCCTGCCGGTGCCGTTGGCGCTCGGCGGGCTCGCCGCCCCGCTGCTCACCACCGTCGAGCGCAGTCCGGGGTCCTTGCCGGCCCTCGAGTCGGTCGAGCCGCTGCACAGCTTCCCGGCCCTTTCTCGGGAAACGAGCGCGACTCCGGTCACGTTCGACGACGAATCGGGAGCGGGGCTCACCGCTCCCTCGAAGACCGCGGGCGATGGCAAGACTGGCGGCGAACCGCCCGCGGATGGCGAACCGGGAGCGACCGGTGACGGCGGCAGCGGCGCCGGCGCTCCCGGCAAGCCAGGCGGCACGAAGGTGGACACAGGTGGGGAGCCTGCAGTCGATCCAGCCGTGCCGCCGAGCACGGACGAGCCGAGTGCCGGCACGCCGCCGGTCCTGGTGCCCTCTCCAGCAGGATCGCGCGGCAAGCCGGCCCCGGCCGCCGAGCAGAGCGGCGTCTCGCTGGCCGTCGACGCTCCGCTCGTCCAGTCCGAGATCGCCGCCGACGAGAGCGGCCTCGGCGTCGAGCTCGCTGCCGACGAACAGCCGCTCGTGACGCTCGACGCTCCCCTTCCCGGCAGAGCGTTGCTGCCCTAGCGATGGCCGGGCTACGCCGCGACGCCTCCGAGGGCTCGCGCGAGCGGCCGCCGCGGCTGGTGTCGTTCTTCGTCGTCCTCACGGCGGTCTTCGTCGCCGTCGCGGGAGCGGTGATCGTGGTCGTCGTGCGGCATGCGGAGGTCGACGACGCCCAACGGACGGCGATCGATCGGGCCCGCTTCGCTGCGCAGGCCGTGCTGCAGCCCGAGCTGCGCGCGGGAGACCTCGCGGGACGCACCGGCAGTTCGCGGCAAGCCGAGCTCGACCGGCTGTTCTCGCGCCGCGTGCTCATGCAGGGGCTCGAGGGCGCGGCGCTCTACGACCATGCGGGGCGGCACCTCTATTCGATCGGTGGCACCGGCGCGAGGCGGCCGCTCGGCCCGCAGCTCCAGGACGTGCTCACGGGGACCGTCGTCTCCGACCTGACGACGTCGGCGGACGGCTCGCGGATTCTCAGCACGTACATCCCGCTCGCCGTCGGCCCCGGCCCTGACCGCGGCGTCGCGCGGCTCGACCAGGACTACGAGGAGGTGGAAGCGTCGGCGCAGCGCTTCTCATGGGTCGTCGCCGGCGTGCTCGAGGCGCTCCTCATCGTGCTGCTTCTCGTGTTCGTGCCGCTGCTCGCGCGTGTCGCGTCGCGGATCCGCACGAACCTGGACGAGCTCGAGCACCGCGCGACGCACGACGAGCTCACCGGCCTGCCCAACCGCCAGGCGTTCCGCGCAGCGGCCGAGAAGCTCATCGCCGACGGCAGCGCGGGAGCCGTCGTCGTCCTGGATCTCGACGGCTTCACGGACATCGACGGAACCCTCGGGGAGCGCGGAGGGAACATCATCCTCGTCGAGGTCGCCGAGCGGCTTTCCTACGAGCTCGACGACGTCGCGCACCTCGCGCGCCTCGGCGACGACGAGTTCGGCGTGCTCTCGAGCGACGGAGACACGCGGCACGTCGAGGAGCTCGCTCGGCGCGCGGATCAGGCCCTGGCGGCACCGATCGTCGTCGACGGCGTACGGGTCGGTGTCACCGTGAGCGTCGGCGCAGCGCTCGCCGAGCCGGGGGTCGACTTCGACCAGCTGCTGCGGCGGGCGACGAACGGCCTCTCGATCGCGAAGCGGCCCGGACAGCCGAACCTCCGCGTCTGCGGCGCCGAGGTCGACCTCCGCGACGTGTCCGAGCTGGCAATGGTGGCGGAGCTTCGCGACGCCCTCGCGAACGGCGAGCTGCTCGTGCACTTCCAGCCGCAGTCGGACCTCACGACGCGCCGCATCCGCGGCGTGGAGGCACTTCTGCGCTGGGACCACCCCCACGACGGGCTGCTCCCGGCCGACCGCTTCATCGGCTTCGTGGAGCGCAGCGGCCTCGCGAAGGAGATCCGCCAGCTCGTACTCGAGCGCTCCGTGGCGCAGTGGCGCGAGTGGCGCGGCCGCGGTATCGACCTCGAGCTCGCGATCAATCTCAGCCCCGTCGACATGCTCGACGTGTCGCTGCCGGAGGACGTCGAGAAGCTTCTCGACCGCTACGGCCTGCCCGCGAACCGCCTCGTCCTCGAGCTCACGGAGCGGATGCTGGTCGGCGACGATCGCCGCGCGCGGGCCGTCCTCGAGCGGCTCACCGCACTCGGCATCCGGATCGCCGTGGACGACTTCGGCACCGGCTACTCGTCGCTCGCCAGCCTGCGAGCGTTCCCGATCCGCCAGGTGAAGCTCGATCGGTCGCTGCTCGTCGGAGTTCCCGGCGACCCTGGCGCGGAGTCCGTGGTCGGGGGATGCGTCGAGATCGCGCACGGCGTCGGCGCGACGGTCGTGGCGGAGGGAGTCGAGACGCCGGAGCAGTGGCGCTTCGTCTCGCTCATGGGCTGCG